>NZ_CP079742.1:865000-3560000 GCF_020149575.1 Aeromonas rivuli
GATGCAACGCTGAGACACGAGACGAAGCCACTACGGTGGTGAAGCCATTGATGCCATGCTTCCAGGAAAAGCCTCTAAGCTTCAGATTACAAGTCATCGTACCCCAAACCGACACAGGTGGTCGGGTAGAGAATACCAAGGCGCTTGAGAGAACTCGGGTGAAGGAACTAGGCAAAATAGAACCGTAACTTCGGGAGAAGGTTCGCTCTTGACAGTGAAGTCCCTTGCGGATGGAGCAGTTGGGAGTCGCAGTGACCAGATGGCTGGGACTGTTTATCAAAAACACAGCACTCTGCAAACACGAAAGTGGACGTATAGGGTGTGACACCTGCCCGGTGCCGGAAGGTTAATTGATGGGGTTAGCGCAAGCGAAGCTCTTGATCGAAGCCCCGGTAAACGGCGGCCGTAACTATAACGGTCCTAAGGTAGCGAAATTCCTTGTCGGGTAAGTTCCGACCTGCACGAATGGTGTAACCATGGCCATGCTGTCTCCACCCGAGACTCAGTGAAATCGAATTCGCCGTGAAGATGCGGTGTACCCGCGGCTAGACGGAAAGACCCCGTGAACCTTTACTACAGCTTGGCACTGAACATTGAACCTACATGTGTAGGATAGGTGGGAGGCTTTGAAGCGATGACGCTAGTTGTCGTGGAGCCGTCCTTGAAATACCACCCTTGTATGTTTGATGTTCTAACGCAGGGCCCTGAATCGGGCTCGCGGACAGTGCCTGGTGGGTAGTTTGACTGGGGCGGTCTCCTCCCAAAGAGTAACGGAGGAGCACGAAGGTTGGCTAATCCTGGTCGGACATCAGGAGGTTAGTGCAATGGCATAAGCCAGCTTAACTGCGAGACGGACAGGTCGAGCAGGTACGAAAGTAGGTCATAGTGATCCGGTGGTTCTGAATGGAAGGGCCATCGCTCAACGGATAAAAGGTACTCCGGGGATAACAGGCTGATACCGCCCAAGAGTTCATATCGACGGCGGTGTTTGGCACCTCGATGTCGGCTCATCACATCCTGGGGCTGAAGTCGGTCCCAAGGGTATGGCTGTTCGCCATTTAAAGTGGTACGCGAGCTGGGTTCAGAACGTCGTGAGACAGTTCGGTCCCTATCTGCCGTGGGCGTTGGATGATTGAAGGGAGTTGCTCCTAGTACGAGAGGACCGGAGTGAACGAACCTCTGGTGTTCGGGTTGTCACGCCAGTGGCACTGCCCGGTAGCTAAGTTCGGAATCGATAACCGCTGAAAGCATCTAAGCGGGAAGCGAGCCCTGAGATGAGTCATCCCTGACCCCTTGAGGGTCCTAAAGGGCCGTTGGAGACCACAACGTTGATAGGTGGGGTGTGTAAGCGCGGCGACGTGTTGAGCTAACCCATACTAATTACCCGTGAGGCTTAACCATACAACACCCAAGAAGTGTTCTGAGACTTGTAGCAAGTGCGAGACTACTTACCTAATTCAGTGATAGTGACAAGCCAAGCGCAACATCATTACTCACGTCAGCTTTCCGGATGAAGTTTTTTGCCTGGCGGCCATAGCGCCGTGGACCCACCTGATCCCATGCCGAACTCAGAAGTGAAACGCGGTAGCGCCGATGGTAGTGTGGCATTCGCCATGCGAGAGTAGGACACTGCCAGGCTCCTAATTACGGTCACAGCGATGTGATTGGCCACAAATGCAGAGGCATTTGACTGGTAGCAAGACCCTGAAAGCCCGCTCTCACGAGCGGGCTTTTTTCATGCCTGAAATGTGCTGTGCCAGCACATCGGCGCACCCATTCAGCGGGATGGCAGGTGCTTGCCAGCGGGTCTGCCGAGCCAGACTGCCATGCTGAGCTAACCGATGGGAGCTAGGCTTATTCACCTGACCCGCCACACGGCAGCAGCATCTCCACCCCCCCTCTTCCAGCCGCATATCGATGTGAAAACCGAGATGATTGGCTAAATCGCCATTGCAGCAGGGCGCCCCTCTCGCAGTCTCTATTCCCCATGCCAAAGGAACACGACCGTTTAGCATCGGGTAGGGTGAGCGTCTCTATTTTCCTTTGGGAGAGATGCAGTGGAGAAGGGGGGTAATGCACAGTGACTCGCCTCCTATCCGGTCGTTATCACCGGCATTGATAGTCGTTATAGCCTGGGTGAGGGATGACAATCGCTCTGGCCCCCTTAGACTATCCCTTTCCACGGGAGGACGCGTTCATGTTAGGGATCCATGATTTGGCATTGTTTATCGTATCTGGCCTGCTGCTCAATATCATGCCGGGACCTGACTCCTTGCTGGTCATGTTGCGCAGTGGCTCCCAGGGATGGCGAGCAGGCTCGATGGCGGCGCTTGGAATTGGAACTGGCACCATGGTGCACGTATTGGCGGCGGCATTAGGTCTATCGGCCTTGCTGAGTGCCTCTGCCAGCCTGTTCAGCGTCATCAAGCTGCTGGGGGCGCTCTACCTCATTTATCTGGGCATTGGCTTGCTGTGCGCACGACCTGGCGCCCCCTTGGATAACGGAGCGCTCAAGTTGGCTCCTTTGCCTTATGGCCGCCTCTTCTGGCAAGGATTTCTGACCAATCTTCTCAATCCTAAGGTGGCGCTGTTCTTTCTGGCGTTCGTGCCGCAGTTCATTGCCCCGGATGCTCCCCAGAAGGCGCTGGCGTTCATCTTACTCGGTTGCATCTTCAATCTGAACGGGATGATCTGGTGCCATCTACTGGCGCTGTCGACCGCATTTGCCAGTAGCAAGCTGAGGTTACCTGTCAGGTTGAGCCAATGGCTCCATCGGGTGATGGGGGGGCTTTTTGTCGCGCTGGGGATACGGTTGGCGACGGAATAGGAGGGATGGAAGGGTGCATAAACGGGCGGTCATGTACGCTGTATCACACAGCGCAGATCGCTTGTCTGTGCAATAGAAAAAGGCGCACTCCATCGCTGGAATGCGCCTTGTCCTGCACAGACATGATCGAAGGATCAGTTCATGCCGTAACGTTTGAGTTTTTTGCGCAGGGTACCGCGGTTGATCCCCATCATCACGGCGGCGCGAGTCTGGTTACCACGGGTGTACTGCATGATCACGTCCAGCATGGGAGCTTCGACTTCGGAGAGGACCATATCATACAGATCAATCACTTCCTGACCGTTCAACTGGGCCAGGTAGTTACGCAGGGCCTGTTGCACAGAGTCACGCAGGGGGCGCTGGGTGGGCTCGGCGGCATGATTGTGAGTAGTTGTTACCAATGCATCAGAAGTCAGGGTTTGTTCGAACATATTCGGTCGGCTCTTTAGTTATGCGTTAACCTAATCCATCGAAATACACTTCAAGTGCGCTTAGCTGTGCATCTGCACAATCCAACGCATTGAAGTGCTTACGGAATTCTCGGCCCGTCTCTTCTTCATCCAGATACCAACCCACGTGTTTACGGGCAATGCGCGCTCCCAGAAAGGCACCGTAAAACTGATGCAGATTGGTTACATGCTCGTTCATCAGGGTGCGAACCTCATCCCTTCCGGGAGGTGGCAGCTTGGTTCCTGTCTCAAGAAAATGACGGATTTCCCGGAAAATCCACGGTCGTCCTTGCGCTGCACGGCCGATCATCACGGCGTCGACGCCGGTATAGTCGAGGACATACCGGGCCTTCTCCGGGCTGTCTATGTCGCCATTGGCGACAACAGGAATCGATACGGCCTGCTTAATCGCCCTGATAGTGTCGTACTCGGCTTCGCCCTTGTAGAGGCAGGAGCGAGTGCGACCATGCACGGCAAGGGCCGCGATACCGCAATCTTCGGCGATTCGGGCGATCTCCTCGCCATTGCGGTTATCCGGATCCCATCCTGTGCGGATCTTCAAGGTGACAGGCACTTCCACTGCATCGACCACGGCCCGGCAGATAGTTCTGACCAGATCGGGTTGGCGCAGCAGGGCGGAACCTGCCAACTTCTTATTCACTTTTTTTGCTGGACACCCCATGTTGATGTCGACGATCTGAGCGCCCTGCTCCACGTTGTAGCGGGCGGCAAACGCCATCATCTCCGGGTCGGCTCCAGCAATCTGGACCGATCGCAGTCCCGCTTCGGCAGAGTGGTCCATCCGCATCCTGGTCTTCTGGGTATCCCAGACGTCCGGATTGGCCAGCAGCATCTCGGAAACGGCCATGCCAGCTCCCAATCGCAAGCAAAGCTCACGAAATGGTCGGTCTGTTACACCGGCCATGGGGGCCACAATCAAGGGAGTTTCAAGCGTGTGGGGACCTATCTGCATTCCACGGTTACCATCGGCTTAGGGCGGCGTATATTACGCATTTTTTAGTCAGGATAAAAGGTTAGTATTTGAGCGTCAGGCATTTTTTTATGAAAAAAACGGCCAGCGAGCCCTTGCAAATTCTGGAGTGCTTGAAAATCGGGCAAATTGTGATGGGGGCTGCCGTCAGCTTGGGTGAAGGGATACAATCGAATTACCCGTGACCAGATCCCCGGGCTTTGCGTTATGATAATTGCCCTGCGTTGAGTAAAAACTCCAAACATTTTTATTATAAACAGCACGACCAACAGATTGGGGAAGTATGAGATCACGCGTTATCTGCCAGCTGGCATCCTGTCTGTTATGGCTCATGCTGACGCCGGCCCAGGCGCAGTCACTCAGCTTTAGCCAGGCCTGGAGCACGGTGTTGCAGCAAGACGAGGGGTTGGCCGCAGAGCAAGCCGGTGTCGACCGTGCCAAGCAGCTACGGGAAGCGGCCAAGGCCATGTATCTGCCCAAGGTGGACCTTGGGGCAAGCTACACCCATCTCGACAAACCGGTCGAGCTGGACATGCTGGATCTCAATCCCATTGCCAATCATCCCGAGTTTGGTCAGATCCTGGGGCCCGTCATGCAGGCATTGCAGCTCGGTGCCAGCGATTTTGTCACCCCTCTCACCAAGCAGAACGTGGTGACCAGCTCGGTCAAGATGCTGTGGCCGCTGTTCGTCGGTGGGCGCATCGATGCCGCTCAGGATATCCGCCAGGCTCAGGTGCTGGAGGCTCAGGAGCAACTGGTGCTCAAACAGCAGGCCAGTTTCGAGAGCCTCTCCCAGACTTATTTCGGCGTGGTGCTGGCGGCGCAGGTGGTGCAGACCAAGCAGGAGATCGAACAGGGATTGGCCCATCACCTCGATCATGCCCGCAAGCTGGAGGCGCAGGGCCAGATAGCCAAGGTGGAACGGCTCTCGGCTCAGTCGGCCTATGACAGGGCGCGTATCGATACCCAGAAGTATCGCCGTAGCCTGGAGATCGCCGAACTGGCCCTGGCCAGGATGCTCAAACTCAAGGGGGCCGAGCCCGACAATCCTCTGTTTATCAATACCAAGATGCCACCGATGGATGCCTTGGTGCAGGAGACCCTGACGGTGCACCCCGGGCTCAAGCTGCTGGCGGCGAAGAAGCAGCAGGCTCAGGGGCTCATCAAGCTGGAGAAGGGCAAGTACGCCCCCGAGCTGTTCCTGTTTGGTAATTACAACCTCTATGAAGATGACTCCATCACCTCCAGCCTGACCCCGGACTGGCTGGTCGGGGTCGGCGTCAGCATGCCGCTGGTGAGCCGGGATGGCCGCTCCGAGACCGTGCAGGCGGCCAAGAGTGCCGAGTTGCAGGTCAATCTGCTCCAAGCCAAGACCCGCGAGGATCTGGAGCTGCTGGTCGAGAAGACCTGGCGCGAAGCGGCCCAGGGGATGGAGGAGTATCAGGCCCTCGACTCGACCCAGCAATTGGCACAGGAGAATGTCTCCCTGCGCGACAAGGCATTCGCCCAGGGGCTCTCCACCTCGCTGGATGTGGTGGATGCCCGCAATCAGCTGGCCGGGGTAAAGACTCAGCGCGCCGCAGCGGCTTACCAGTATGTGGTATCGCTGGCGCGGCTGTTGGCGCTCTCCGGCCAGATGAACAGCTTCAATCAATACCAGTATGCCCAGGCCACCGAGGTGCGCTCATGAAGCACCTGCCTTGCAATGCAGGTGCACCGGCTTGCCGTTTCAATGAGCGCCCTCACTCCCTGGAGGCCACGGCGCCTGCCTTGTCCATTGTCCGTTTCTGTGTCGGCCGCACTGGCCCCGTTATCGAGGTATCAGCATGAGTCACTCCCCCATACGGCAGAAGATGCGCCAAGGTCGGCCGTTGTTGTTGCTCCTGGCGTTGGCATTGCTGGTTATCTGGCTTGGCTGGCGCTTCTGGCTGGCCTATCAGCCTGAACCGGTGCGGTTGCAGGGGCAGATAGAAGCGCAGCAGTATGCGGTCTCCTCCAAGGTGGCCGGGCGAATCGATCAGGTGCTGGTGAAAAAGGGGGATAAGCTGGACAAGGATCAGCTGGTGTTCACCCTGGCTAGCCCTGAAATAGAGGCCAAGTTGAGCCAGGCCAAGGCGGGCGAGGCGGCGGCCGGAGCCCTGGCGCAAGAGGCCGAAAATGGCGCTCGTGCCCAGCAGATAGCGGCCGCCAAGGACCAATGGCAGCAAGCCAAGGTGGCGGCCACCCTGCGGGGAACAACCTATCAGCGGGTCGCCAACTTGCACAGGGATGGCGTCATGCCGTTGCAAAAACGCGATGAGGCCTGGACTGCCTGGCAGGCGGCCAAGTACAGCGAAGGCATGGCCTGGCAGCAGTATCAACTAGCCCTGGAAGGGGCGCGAGCCGAAACCAAGCTGGCGGCGCGGGAGAAGGTCAAGATGGCGGCGGGCTCCGTGGCCGAAGTGGAGGCCTATCTGGCCGATACCCGCATCACCAGCCCCCATGCCGGTGAGGTTGCCCAGGTGCTGCTGCAAAGCGGCGAGCTGGCTCCTCAGGGCTTCCCCGTGGTGACCCTGCTCGATATGCAGGATGCCTGGGCCCAGTTCCATGTGCGCGAAGATCTGCTGCCCCGCTTCCAGGTCGGCAGCGAGTTCGATGCCAGTATTCCCGGTCTGGGCGATCAGTCGGTGCGCTTCAAGGTGACCCATGTCGCCGTGATGGGGGACTTTGCTACCTGGCGTGCGACTGATACCCGTCAGGGGTTTGATATGAAGAGCTTCCAGGTCGAAGCCCGGCCGCTGCAGCCCGTAGATGGGTTGAGAGTCGGCATGAGCGTCCTGGTTCAACTCTGATGAGAGAGGAGCTGCGCCAGCTCTGGCGTGATCCGTTTGGCCGGGCTCTGGCCAGCTGGCTGCCCCTGCTGTTGATGGGACTGCTGTGCTGGATCTTTTCCGCCGGTCTGGCACGGGATCTCAACATAGGCCTGGTGGATCTGGACAAGAGTCAGCTCTCCCGCCAGCTCGCCTTCTCTCTGGACGGCTCCTCGGGTCTCAAGCTGGGGGCCGAGTTTGATTCTGTCAGCGAGGGCAGTCGCGCCCTGCGTGGGGGAGATATCTACGCCCTGGTGGTGATCCCTCACCATCTGGAGCGGGATGCCCGTGAGGGTATCCAGCCCCAGGTGACCGTCTTCAACAATGGCCAGTTCATCCTGATTGCCAAACTGGTCAATTCGGCACTGGCCCAGGTCGTTGGCACCCTCAATGGCCAGGTCGGGGTACTGAATGCCCTGGCTGAGGGGCAGGCACTGCCGGGGGCCATGGGCCAGGCGCTGCCCATCAACAATCAGATCACGGCGCTCTATAACCTCAACTCCAGTTATGCCCAGTTCCTGCTCAGCGCCTTGTTGCCTGCGGTCTGGCAGATATTGGTGGTGCTCTATGGCTTGAATTCCCTGGCCCGAGCCGACAGGTTGGGCCAGAGATGGCACGCTGAAGGGGTCTGGCAGGGCCTGTGGCGCAAGCTGGCCCCGAATCTGCTCATCGGGTGGGGCTGGGGGCTGGGATGGAGCCTGATGCTGTTCAAGGTGCTGGCTTATCCCATGCAGGGCAGTTGGCTTGTGTTGACTCTTGGATTGGGTCTCACCACAGCCGCCTGCCTCAGCGTGGGCGCCTTGCTCTATGCCCTGCTAAGGGATGCGGCGAGGGCACTCTCCATGGCGGGGGCCCTGACGGCCCCCGGTTTTGCCTTCATGGGGGTCACCTTTCCGACCAGCGCCATGGGCAGTTTCGCCGAAGGGTGGCGCAGCCTGCTGCCAGTCTCCCACTATATCGAGTTGCAGGTGGGTCAGGCCAACTATGGTCAGTCTCTGGCTCAAGCCTTGCCCCAACTGGCGCCGCTGCTCCTGTTCATGCCACTGTTCTGGGTAGTGGCACGCCGCTATCGGACCGACGCCCTTTCCCCGTCCCCCCATGGGAAGGAGCCTGGTCCATGTTAGGTTTTTGGGATCTGGTACGTCTCGAGCTGCGTACCCTGCTATCGGACCGGGCCATCATGCTGACCCTGTTTGGTGGCGTGCTCTTCTACTCCTTCCTCTATCCCCAACCCTATTTGCAGCAACTGCCTCGGGAAGAGCCGGTGGTGGTGATCAACGAGGATGGCAGCCAGCTCTCGCGCCAGCTTGAGTTTATGGCCGATGCGACGGCCCAGGTTCGCTTGGTCGCTCGGGTGAGCAGTCTGGATGAGGCGCGTCAGTGGCTCATGGACGGTCGGGCCAGCGGTATACTGCTGATCCCCCGCCACTTCTATCGGGACCTGTTGCAGGGCAAGAGCGTGACCTTAAGCTATAGCGGTGACGCCTCCTACTTCCTGGTGTACGGCACCATCGCCGAAGGGCTGGCACAGGCGAGCGGCACGCTCGCGGCCCAGATCAAGGTGGCGCGTCTGCTGGTCGAGGGGCAGGCACTGCCCCAGGCGGCCACGGGCTGGAGTGCGGTGGGGCTCAACGTGCTGCCCGTATTCAACCCGACCATGGGGTATGTGAACTATGTGGTGCCAGCGGTGTTCGTGCTGATCCTGCATCAGGTGTTGCTGATGGGGGCCGGCATCCTGGGGGCCACCCAGAATCAGCAAAGCGAGCGGGGAGAGGCGGGTTATTGGCAAAGGGCGCCGGTGCTGCCCCTGTTACTGGCGCGGACTCTGGTGCTGGGGGGGCTCTTTCTGATCCCTGTCAGCTACTTCTTCGGTTTCTGTCTGGATCACTACCAGATAACCCGCAGCGCTTCACCGGCGGCGCTCTGGTTGTTTGTGCTGCCCTTCGTGCTGGCGACCACCATGCTGGGCGTGCTGTTGGGGGCCCTGTTGTCCAGGCGGGATCTGCCGAGCCAGATAGTGTTGCTCTCATCTCTGCCCCTGGTGTTTCTGGCGGGCTTCATCTGGCCGGTGGAGTTGATCCCGGCACCGCTGAATTGGTTGGCCCAGTGGCTGCCGAGCACCCCGGCCATCGCCGGTTTCCTGCGACTCAACCAGATGGGGGCCGACTTTGTGCAGGTGGCGCCACTGTGGTGGCAGCTCTGGGGGCTGACGGCGCTCTATGGCGCACTCTCCTATTACTGGCTGGCCCGGCGTCAGCGGCCAAGAGCCTGAACGGCAAGGGCCAGCACTGAGGCTGACCCTTGTTGAGTGGTGGGGACAGTCAACCCCGCTGGAGACCGGGGTCGCTGATGGCGTAGATCTGGCCGGCGGCCGTGCTGTCGGCGAGCAGGCTCAGCCCTTGAATGGCGACATCATGGCGTCGTACCAGGCCGTGGGTCTCCTGACCTTGACTCAATCGTGCCTGACCGGTTGGTTCGCCATCCTGCAAGCCAGCAGGGCGCAATATGGTCCAGGTCAGGGTGCTGGTCTGCAACCAGCTTTCGGCCAGACTCTTGAGGCGGACCTCGTGGCCGAAGGGCGCCCTGGCGCGCTCGGGGAGATGCTGCCAGCTGTCGCCGCACCCAAGGGAGGTGACCAGCAGCAGACGCTTGAGCCCAGCCTCTTCCATCCCATCGATCAGATGGCGATTGCCCTCATAATCCACCGGCTCCGGGCTGCGAAAGCTGCCGAGGGTTGAGACGACCCAGCTATCCTTCCCCGCCAATGCGCAGGCATGGCTCACCGCCTCTTTATCGAGCGCATCCCCCAACAGCACATCGACCCCGATCGCATTCAACGCCTCGGCCGCTTGGGATGAACGCACCATGGCATGGACCTTATGCCCCTGGGCCCTGGCCACGTTTGCGAAGGCAAGTCCCAGCCCCCGGCTGGCTCCGAAGATAAGAATGGTGGGCATGACCCTCTCCTGTTTGCGAAAAGGTTAGCCTAAGGGTTCATGATGGAGGTGTAAATGAGAGCTGTTATTATTTGAGGGGTGGCAGAGCGGGCCACCGGGGCCCGCAGGGTGTTTAGCCGTTGTAGTGGCCGATACTGGGGCGACGGCTCGGACCACTGAGCTGAATATCCACCGGATTGAATGCCTTGATCGCCTCGAAGCTGAAGTCGCCAATGGCCTGATGCAGACTCTGGGGGCTGTGGTTGGTGATGATGATGACGCTCTTGGAGAGGTTGCGGCGCCGGCGCAGCAGGTGGCCGAGGAAGCTGGACTGGCTCTCCGCCATCTTGGCCCTGTTGGCGGCCACCTCGTCGAGGATCAGCAGATCAACTTCTTCCAGGGCACGGCGATACTGGTTGCGCTCCTCCTGATCCTGGATGACGTTGAAGAAGAGCCTGTCCACCACCGAGGCCCACTGCTGGAAGATCACCGATTTCTGGTGCTGCTCGATCAGTTCGTGTGCCACGGCCCCGGCCAGGGTCGACTTGCCGGTGCCATAGTCACCATAGATGAGCATGCAACCGCCACCGCTCTTCTCCCAATGCTCGAAGCCGCTGATGAAGTAGCGTGCGGTCTCCATGGGGTATTGCAGGCTGGGATCCCCGCTATCCATGCGCTCGAAGACCCATTCCGGATTGAGGTCGGCCTGGGCGATCAGTTTCTGAATGCGCTCCTGACGGGCCGTTTTCTGCAGCTGGCGCACCTCGGCATTGGCCTTGGCGTCGTACTCTTTACGCAGGGTTTCGTAGTCGTACTGGCCGCCGCCGGTCTCGGCCTGCAGCTTGCGGATCCGCTCGAGCAGACCGCCCACATGACGGCTCAATTCTGGGTCATGGACTCGGTTGTCCTGTTTGGCCTTGGCGATACGTTGCCGCTTGGCTTCGATCTCGGCCAGCTCCTGGCGCAGGGGATCCTGTTCATCTGCCATCTTGATATGCTCCTGGTGCCGGGGTGGCGATCATTGTTCGGGTTGGGGCTAGCTCAATCATGCTCGCTCTCTTGCTGCTCGGCCAGCCGTTTGGCCTGCTCTATCATCTCCTGGGCGCGTTTGCTCGGGCCGGAAGAGACGGGATCTGCGCTCACCTGCTGGTAGCCTTGTACCTCGGTTTGCGAGCGACGCACATAGCGACGGGTCTTGAGGGCCCGGATGAATTTGAGCATCCACTGGTGCTGGGAGTCAAAAACCTCGGGACGCCCCAGCCAGTAAGCGATGAACTCGCCGAGATCCTCCTCGCTGTAGCTGGCATCTATGACGCCACAGAGGCGCGCCAGCGCGGGCAGCTCCTCGTCCGGACGCCAGTGCAGGTGCATCTGGAAGGGCCGTTCAGGCAAGGGGCTGCGGCTGCGTTGGTTCAGCAGGGGCAGAGTAAAGGTGCACTGGTGATAGTGCTCACTCTCCACCGGGCTCTCTATATGCAGCAAGCCTGCCTCGATCAGCTCGTCAAACAGGGCGGTGAGCTGGCGGGCATTGACCTGATAACTGAAGCCGCTGGCATCCATGGGATCGACCACCGCCAAGGTGCGTCCCAGTTTAGGATAACTGAGCCGGGGGGGCTGGTTCTCCATGATCAGTCGCCGCAACTGCAGACTGTAGAGGCTGCGAGCCGGATGAGACAATCTGGGATGGGCGAGGGCGCTGTATTCGGCTGGAGTCATGGCGTTCTTCGCTAGCTAGGATGGCGCCATTATCCCCCATGGGCTGGCTGGGCACAATTAAGGGCTGATCCTGGGCGCATTCTGATTGGCGGCTGCGAATAACCCGTCTCTAGACAGGGATTAATAATCATGCGTATTTTTGCGGGGTCACCCCGTCCGCGGGGGGCGGCTGTGGTCTAGGATTAGGCTCTAATCGGCATGAACCACAAGAGTTGTAGCAAGATGTTAAGAGCCGGAATCAGGATCCTGGTGGTGGAGGACGAAGCTGTCTTTCGCCACATGTTGGTGAATTATCTAGAGAATGAAGGAGCTTGCGTGTTCCAGGCCGAGGATGGCATCGAGGGATTGTCCGGGGCTGCCCTCTATCATCCCGATATAGTGCTGTGCGATCTGGGCATGCCTAATCTGGACGGTCATGAGGTGATTGCCTGCCTGGTGGCGCGTTACCCCCAGATCCCCATCATCGTCATCTCGGGCCAGAACCGGATGGAAGAGGTCGGCCGTGCCCTGCGCGGTGGCGCCCGGGATTTTCTGCTCAAGCCCATTCGTGACTGGCCCCAGGTGGCGCAGAGCATCAATCAGTGCCTGTCGGCCCCAGATCTCTCCAGCCCGCAGCTGGAATTGGTCGAACACCTCCATTACTTTCGCCACCATGACGGTGCGGCAACTCGCTTGCTTGGCAATCTATCGACCCCGGTCTTGCAGGAGTGGGGCCCCTGGCAGGTCACGTTCGAGGGGATGGGCAACCTCTTCATCCCGGATACGTTCAGGGTGGATAACCGTCTCCTGGTGCTGGTGATGGAACTGCCGGTGCTGGCTGCGGATGCCGCCTTCTGCGGCGCCTTGGTGCGCTCACTGCTCAATGTGCCCTATCGCGAGTATCAACAGAGGGAGAGCCAGCTACTGGCTCAGCCCCACCGATTGCTGGCCTATCTCAATTGGCAGTTGATGGAGTCTGGCCTGCGTCACTCCTTCTCGATGGCCGCTCTGCTGTTTGACGAAGAAGAGGGCCTCAGCTTTGCCAATGCCGGCATCACTTCCCCCCACTGGCTGATGCGTAGCGGCGGGCTTCCCCTTGGTCTGATGCGGGATGGCCACTACCGGCTTCATAAACGGAGTTGGCACGATCCCTTCGAACTGCAGATCCGCAGTGACACGGGTTGTGCCCTGCATATGCAGGTGCGCCACCACTAGCCTCTCGCCACCCAATCCATAAAAAGAGGGCACCCAATGGGTGCCCTCTTTGTCATGACGGTCGCTATGGGCAATCAGACGGTCGCTGAGTGCAGTTTCTTGTCATCTTGCTCATCAGGTGCCTCGGCATGGCCTTCGGCCCCGTGCATCCAGTAGACCAGGCGGTTGGCCATGGTCAGCAGCAGCAGAGCACTGAGCACGGCGGCGGCGGCGATACCACCGAAGATGGCAATGGCACCGGACTCGCCCACGAAGGAGCCAATGAAGCCGGCGGCATAGTTGGCCAGGGCAACAAAGCCGAACCAGGCACCCATCATCAGGGAGGCCAGGCGCAGGGGAGCCAGCTTGGTCACCATGGAGAGGCCGATGGGGGAGAGGCAGAGCTCACCCAGGGTGTGGAACAGGTAAGCGCCGACCAGCCAGAACATGGAGGTCTTGACGCTCTGATCGCCACCTTGCTCCAGCACGGCACCGATCATGAACAGGAAACCTATGGCAAGGAACAGCAGGCCCATGGCGAATTTCACCGGGGAGTTTGGCTCTTTCTTGCCAAGCTTGATCCAGATGGCGGCAACCAGGGGGGCCAGGGTGATGATGAAGAAGGGGTTCAGGGACTGGAACCAGGCCGTCGGCACCTCGAAGCTGCCGATCATGCGGTCGGTATACTCCTGGGTGTAGAGGTTCATCAGACCGCCGGCTTGTTCGAAGCCAGCCCAGAAGATGATGGTGAACAGACCCAGAATGAGGATGACCTTGATGCGATCCACTTCCTGCTTGGTCAGGGGAGCCTTCTGGTTTTTGGAGCGCTTGGCGGCAGCCAGCTTGGCCGCAGGGACCCGGCCAATGTCGCCGAGGAAGTTCTGCGCCATGGTCGCTTGCAGCACCAGGGAGAGCAGCATGCCGATGCCGGCGCCGACGAAGGCGGCCTGCCAGCCATAGGCGGTGGCAGCAGCCCCACAGATCACCCCGGCCAGCAGGGAGCCCAGGTTGATGCCCATGTAGAAGATGGTGAAGGCACCGTCACGACGGTGATCGCCTTCCTGATAGAGATCGCCCACCATGGTGGAGATGTTCGGTTTGAACAGGCCATTGCCCACGATCAGCAGGGCGAGGCCCGCGTAGAAGACGCTATTGACCATGTCCGGGAACATGGCATGGGGCAGGGCCAGGGTGAATTGCCCCGCGGCCATCAGGATGGCACCGATCAGGATGGAGCGGCGTTGTCCGAGTACAGTGTCGGCCAGCCAGCCACCGATGAGCGGCGTGATATAGACCAGACCCGTGTAGATGCCGTAGAGCTTGAGGGCATCGGCCTGGCTCCAGCCCATGCCGCCGTTGGCGGTCAGGTCGGTCAGATAGAGCACCAGTACAGCACGCATGCCGTAGTAGGAGAACCGCTCCCACAGTTCGGTACTAAAGAGCAAAAAGAGCCCTTTAGGGTGACCTAAAAAGGTCCCTTTTGACGGATTATTCATGGAACTTCCACCTGTATCTTTTATTTTTTTAGGAATTTTATGCAAGGGCTCGGAACAAGCCTTAAACCTTATAAAACAAGCGTGATTGAATTACAAGGTCATGATTTGGTAGTTAATTGTTTGCTCAAAGCTGAATATTTGTTGATGAAATGAAAACGGGGCATCAAATGATGCCCCGTTTAATATTCTGTTTAATGGCGAAAAATTCAGCGTTTACAACTGTTTGGCAAACTGAGCCAGCCACTGTCTGAATTCTGCGCCGAGCTCGCCATGGCGGGCTGCGTACTCGACATTGGCCTTCATATAACCGAGCTTGCTGCCGCAATCATGGCTTCTGCCCTTCATGGAGTAAGCGTTGACCTGCTCGCGCTCCATCAGCATGGCGATGGCGTCGGTCAGCTGGATCTCGTCGCCGGCACCGGCGGGCGTCTTCTCCAGCAGCGGCCAGATGTTGGCCGACAGCACATAACGACCCACCACCGCCAGGTTGGAGGGGGCCTCGTCCCGGGGCGGTTTCTCGACGATGGCCTGCATCGGCAGGGACATGCCCGCGGTCAGCTCCTCCCCTTTGACGTCGGCGATGCCGTATTTGTCGACCTCGCTCTGGGGCACGGTCTCGACCATGATCTGGCTGATCTGGTCTGCCTCAAACAGATGCACCATCTCGGCCAGGTTATCTTGCTTGAGATCGCTGGCCATCTCGTCGATCAGCACGTCCGGCAGCAGCACGGCAAAGGGGTTGTCGCCGATCAGCGGACGGGCGCAGAGCACCGCATGGCCCAGCCCTTTGGCTTCTCCCTGGCGGACATGCATGATGGTCACGTCCTTGGGACAAATTTGCTGCACCTCTTCCAGCAGTTGGCGCTTGACCCGCTTCTCCAGGGTCGCTTCCAGCTCGAAACTCTTGTCGAAATGGTTCTCGATAGAGTTCTTGCTGGAGTGGGTGACCAGGATGATCTCCTTGATCCCGGCGGCGATGGCTTCACGTACCACATACTGGATCAGGGGTTTGTCGACCACTGGCAACATCTCTTTCGGGATGGCCTTGGTGGCGGGCAACATGCGGGTACCCAGGCCAGCAACGGGTAGCACGGCCTTGCGAACAATGAGCGGTGTCTTTTTCATGGAGATATATCCGGTGAGACAAAGTGGGCACATGATACCCGAAGAAAAATGGGGCAGCCACTGGCTGCCCCGGGACATGAGTCCGCTCCTGTCTTACTTGACGATGATCAGATCCCGATTGGCCTCCAGCGTCGCCGGGCCAATGCCACTCACGTCGGCCAGCTGATCCACAGAGTTGAATTTCCCCTGCTTCTCGCGGTAGTCGATGATGGATTGCGCCTTCTTGTCGCCAATGCCCTTGAGGGCGGTCAGCTCGTCCAGGCTGGCCGTATTGAGGTTGATCTTGCCCGCCTGGTTGACGGCGTTGCTGGTGACGGCTTGGGTTGCGGTTTTCTCTGCCGCCAGTGCGGGTTGGCCGAGTAACGGCAGGGTGGCCAATAGCACGGCACAGGTGAGTATGAGACGTTTCATCGACTCTCTTCCTTGAGCAAGGACGCGGGTTGCGCCGTCTTGATGTTTAGCTCAGCGGTGGCCGTTTCTGTCTGTCAGAAATGACAGGGGAAGGCTGCCATTTCTGACAGGGAATAACTCATGATAAACGGCTATAAGCTGGCGGTTCTGATTCGGGTAGACTGAGCTATCTTTTTGACTTGGAAGCTATTTTATGTCCTTTCCCCCAATTGCCGCACTCGAAGCCATCGCCCGGGCCGCAGGCGATGCCATACTGGCCATCTACCAGCAAGCCTTCACCGTGGAGTACAAAGCCGACGAGAGCCCGCTGACGGCGGCAGACAGGGGGGCCCATGACGTGATAGTGGCCGGTTTGGCGCGTCTGACCCCCCATATCCCCGTGTTGTCCGAGGAGTCCGGGGAGGAGGTGTTGCAGGCCAGGCTAGGTTGGCAACGCTATTGGCTGGTGGATCCCCTGGATGGCACCAAGGAGTTTGTCTCCCGCAACGGTGAATTTACCGTCAACATAGCGCTTGTCGAAGAGGGCCGTCCGGTCTGGGGCATGGTCTATGCTCCCGTGCTGAACAAGCTGTGGTATGGCGGCAAGGGGCTGGGGGCATGTTGCAGCGAGGGGGGCGTCAGTCGCTCTATCCAGACCCGGCCTCACCAGGAGGGAACCCCCTGGCGCGTGGTGGGCAGTCGCAATCACCTCTCTCAGGAGACCCTCGATTTTCTGGCCCCCCTTGGGGAGATAGCGCTGGTTTCCATGGGCAGCTCCCTCAAGTTTTGCGTCATCGCCGAGGGCGGAGCCGAGCTCTACCCCAGACTGGCGCCGACCTGTGAATGGGACACCGGCGCCGCTCAGGCGATCCTGGAAGGGGCGGGGGGCAGTGTCACCCAGCTCGATGGCGCCCCCCTCGTATACAGCAAGCCGGATATCCTCAATCCCTGGTTTGTGGCGCGAGCCTGAGGCACCGTTCTGGCAAGCAGTGAATGGGCGGGGGATGTCTGGCTGCCAGCCTTCCCTCAAAAAACAGGCCGGACAATGTCCGGCCTGTTGGTTGGTGCTGAGCTGCCCGTGTTCCCTTAGAACACCTTCTTGAATGGCTTGATGGTGACCTTGTCATAGACGCCGGCGGCGACATAGGGGTCAGCATCTGCCCATGCCCGGGCATCGGCCAGGCTGTTGAACTCGGCGATGACGGTCGAGCCGCTGAAGCCCGCATCGGCCGGATCCTCGGCATCGATGGCGGGATTGGGCCCCGCAGTCAGCAGGCGCCCTTCATCCTGCAGCGCCTGCAGCCGGGCGAGATGGGCGGGGCGAGCCTGTTTGCGCAGGGCCAGGCTGGCGGCCACATCTTCGGAGTAGATCAGATACCACATGAGAGGATCCTTTTCGGGTTGCGGTTATTTTTTCTGTTCGAGTTTTTGGGCCTCTTTCTGCTCCGCCGGCATATGGCGGTAAAGATAGACGCCGGAGAGCAGGGTGAAGACCAGGGTCAGGCCGAGCAGGCCGAACACCTTGAAGTTGACCCAGACCTCCTGAGGCAGATTGAAGGCGACATAGAGATTGAGCAGGCCGCAGAGGGCGAAGAAACCGGCCCAGGCCAGGTTGACCCTGTCCCAAATGGGATCAGGTGCCTGCAACTCCTTGCCCAGCATCTGCTTGATCAGGTTCTTGCCAAAGCCGTAGCGCGCGATAAGCAGGGCGAGGGCAAACAGGGCATTGATGACGGTCACCTTCCACTTGATGAAGGAGTCATCATGGAAGAAGACGGTCAGACCGCCGAAGAAACCGACCAGGATAAAGGTGAACAGCTGCATCTTCTCGACCTTGCGATAGCGAAGCCAGCCATAGAGCAGCTGCAGACCCGTGACCACCACCAGGGCGCCGGTTGCGGCATAGATGTCCACCATCTTGTAGACGGCAAAGAAAACGATAAGCGGAATAAATTCAAAAAATTGCTTCATGCTGGCTCATTCACCTCGAAATTTCATCCAGTCTACCTGTCCGACAGACAACGGCAAATGAATAAGACCCGCCCCGGGGGCCTGAGTTCCCTTGCTTATGCATCGACGAACAGCTCGGCGGCGACCCTCAACCCTAATCGGGTCTGATCTGCCAGCAAGTCGCGGATGTCAGACTCCTCAATCTGAGGATTGAGCAGCACGGCGCGCAGCAGTACCAGGGGTTGATCGTCGTAGCGGCTCAGTGCGCGCTGGGTGCGGGAGACGAAGCTGTGCCCCTCGGCGCGCTGGGCTTTTTGCAGCGCAATGTTGAAGGCATTGATCTGGTCGTTGGCCGCCTCGTCCAGGGGCTGACCCTGCAGGTGGGGCGGGATGCAGCGATAGGAGAGCAGGTTCATCACCGGCGCAGACATCAGCTCGAAGGCAGGATCCGCGTCTATCAGCGCCGCCATGCAGCGCGCCTTGTCATAGTTGGCTTCGATGAGGGTGCGATAGCCCGCCTCACCGAGCAGTTGAAAGGCGGCATCCAGATAGAGGGCATTGGCGGGACGGGTGCCTTCCAGGGTGAAGCGGCCCTGATCGAAGGAGCTGGCACGAATGGCGTAGGGGGCTTCGCGCTTGACCGCCATCACCAGATCCGGTCGCTTGCAGAGCAGCATGCCGGTACCAAGGGGGATCAGCAGCTGCTTGTGGCCATCCAGGGTGACGGTATCGGCGGCCTCTATGCCCGCCAGTAGCGACCGATAGCGAGGAGAGAAGAGTGTCGGACCGCCCCAGGCGGCATCCACGTGGAAATGCACCTCTTCCCGGCGGGCGATGGCGGCGAGTTCAACCAGGGGGTCGACGGAGCCAAAGTCGGTACTGCCCGCCACCCCTATGATGGCGAGCACCTTGAGGCGCTGGGCCTTGCACGCGAGCAAGGCGGCCTCCAGGGCGGGCAGGCTGAGGCGATTGTCGGCATCCGTGTCCAGGCGATGCACACTGGCCGCGCCCAGCCCCAGCAAGTCCATCCCCTTGTCGAAGGAGTAGTGCATAAGGCGTGAGCCAAGGATGACGGCACCGCGGTAACCCTGCTCGACCAGATTGAAGAGGTTATCGCCCACCGCATGGTTGCGGGCCAGCCAGAGGGCGGTGACGTTGGCGATGGTGCCGCCGCTGGTCATGACACCGAGGGCTGCGTCTTTGGCATGCATCTGGCTGCGATAAAACGCATCCTCATCCCGGTAGACGAGGCGGTGCAGCTTGGCCAGGACTTCCCGCTCGAGGAAACTCAGCAGTCGGGAGGACTCCATCTTCATCGGATTCTGGTTGAGCATCACCAGCAGCCGGGCCAGCTCGCCGGTGAAGGCGGGCAGAGGGGCCGTCATGTGGCCCATGTAGTGACGGGAGGCGAGATGGGAAGCGCCAGGCACCAGTTGTTCGAGCCGTGCCAGATAGGCCTGGGTATCCATGCCCTCGCCGGGCACAGTGGCATCATCGAGTTGCTGGCAAAACTGCTCATGCCTATAGGGCGCCTCGCTGTCATCGGCGCGGTGAAAGCGCTCCAGCAGGCGGGTCACGGCAGCGGCCAAGGCCGGGTCCGGTTTGGCAAAGAGTTCGGTCAACGTCATCGGGGTCTCCAGACCAGGCCGGCGGACCACGCCATCCGGGCGCATGGGCCAAGGGGTCGCGGCGGCATCAATACGGGTCATCACCAGAACCACTCAGGGGCAATGGGCTGGCGGCAGAGGATACACCAAAGGGGCGCGGCTGGCAGCCACTCCCTTTTTTCAGCTAACACTTGTACTCTTAAATCCTCTTGGGCTAGAGTGAAGCCTCTAATCATTGGTATCGAGAGTGGGTGCGATGGACTATTCCCCCCGTGAAGAGTGGGCGAATCGCTGGAGTCATGGCCTGGGGTTGGGGCTGGGGATAGTGGGCGGGATCTGCCTGTTGCTCAAGGGGTGGGATCAAGGGCCCCTGGCCCGGCTCAGTTATGGCCTCTACAGCGCCAGCCTGATATTGCTATTCCTCGCCTCCACCCTCTATCACAGCATGGGGGAGGGGCCCTGGCGGCGTTGGTGCAAGATCTTCGATCACTGCGCCATCTATCTGCTGATCGCCGGCACCTATACCCCCTTCCTGCTGGTCGCGCTCGATAGCCCTCTCGCCGATTGGCTGATGGCGGTGATCTGGCTGCTGGCTCTGTTCGGAGTGGTGTTCAAACTTATTTTTATCAATCGTTTCAAACGACTGTCCCTTGTCACCTATCTGATCCTGGGCTGGCTCTCTCTGCTGGTGGTCTACCAGCTCTACCTCAATCTGGCCGTTGGCGGCTTGGCATTGCTGGCGCTGGGTGGCCTCATCTACAGCCTGGGCGTCATCTTCTACGCCAACAAGCGGATACCCTACAACCATGCCATCTGGCACCTGTTTGTACTGGGGGGGAGCCTGTGCCACTTCGGGGCCATTTATGGCTACGTGGCCTCTCTACCCTGAGGCGATAGCGCGAGCACCATATCACGGGTATTTAATCTAACCCTTAATTGGTAATTTCTGCTCCGGGTTACGCCAGAATCGTGCGCCGCCACACAGTCATCCCCCTCCTTTGCTGACAAGCTAGGCCGAGTCAAATTCGGAACAAGGATGGCGGAAAATGAGTGAGATCGCGCTTTCTATCAGCATGCTATCCCTGGTGGCGGTGCTCGGGCTCTGGCTGGGCAACTGGAAGATCCACGGGGTGGGATTAGGGATAGGGGGGGTGCTGTTTGGCGGCATACTGGTCGGCCACTTCGCCGGTATTTTGCAGGTGAGCTTCGATGACCACACCCTGCATTTCATCCAGGAGTTCGGGTTGATCCTGTTTGTCTACACCATCGGCATTCAGGTCGGTCCCGGGTTCTTCTCCTCCCTGCGCAGTTCCGGGCTCAAGCTCAATGGTTTTGCCGCTCTGCTGGTGGTGCTCGGCTGCGTTGTGGCGCTGGGACTTCACAAGCTGTTTGACGTGCCGCTGCCGGTGATCCTCGGGGTCTTCTCCGGGGCCGTGACCAATACCCCTTCCCTGGGGGCGGGTCAGCAGATCCTGGCAGAGCTGGGCGCCGCTCCCGGCTCCACGGCGCTGATGGGGATGGGCTATGCGGTGGCCTACCCGTTCGGGATCTGCGGCATACTGCTGACCATGTGGTTGGTGCGCGTATTTTTTCACATCAAGATCGAGGATGAAGCCGTTCGTTTCGAGCAAGAATCCGGCACAGTCCGCGAGAGTCTGCAGACCATCAATATCGCGGTACGCAACCCCAACATGCACGGAATCATGCTCAAGGAGATCCCCAGTCTGGATGAGACGGATGTGATCTGTTCACGTCTGAAGCGGGGCGATGAGCTGATGGTGCCGCGCCCGGATACCCGCATCCAGACCGGGGATCTGCTGCATCTGGTCGGAGAGCGTCATGCCCTGCGCAAGGTATTGCTGGTATTGGGGGAGGAGGTCGATACCTCCCTCTCGACCCGGGGTACCGAATTACGGGTCGAGCGGGTGGTGGTGACCAACGAGCAGGTGCTCGGCAAGAAGATCCGCGATCTCGACATTAAGCAGAAATACGATGTGGTCATCTCGCGCCTCAACCGGGCCGGGATCGAGCTGGTGCCGACCAGCCAGACCAGCCTGCAATTTGGTGACATCCTTAACCTGGTCGGCCGGCTAGATGCCATAGAAGCCGTGACCTGCGTCGTGGGCAACGTGCAGCAAAAACTGCAACAGGTGCAGATGCTGCCGGTATTCATCGGCATCGGGCTCGGGGTGTTGCTTGGTTCAATTCCCTTCTATCTGCCCGGTTTCCCGGCGGCGCTCAAGTTGGGCCTGGCTGGTGGCCCTCTGGTGGTGGCCCTGATCCTCGCCCGGATCGGCAGCATAGGTAAGCTCTATTGGTTTATGCCTCCCAGCGCCAACCTTGCCCTGCGGGAGATAGGCATAGTGCTGTTTCTGGCCGTGGTCGGGTTCAAATCCGGTGCGGGTTTTGTTGATACCCTGCTTCACGGTGATGGCCCTGCCTGGGTGCTCTATGGCATGGCGCTGACCCTGATCCCTCTGCTGGTCGTTGGTGTACTGGCGCGTCACTATGGCAAGCTCAACTACCTGACCCTGTGCGGTTTGCTGGCGGGTTCGATGACGGATCCTCCGGCCCTGGCTTTTGCCAACGCCATGCACAGCAACAGCGGTGCCAGTGCGCTTGCCTACGCGACGGTTTATCCCCTGGTGATGTTCCTGCGCATCATCTCGCCGCAACTGTTGGCCATACTGCTCTGGGCCGGCATCTGACGTATCAGTTGGCATCACGGCATGATGCCAATTGACCCATTTCAACCAATTGAAATGAATAGTTTTTTATCAGTAAGCACAACAGATGCCAACCCTCCGGTTTCTAAGCCTGTTCCCTCTCAAAAAGCCCTCATTCGTTCTAAATTTCTCACTGGTTGCTAGTGACTCATTCGAATAAAGTGGATGCTGGAAAATTGTATGCCCGTCATCGGGAATTACTCATCAGGAGAGAGCATGAGCGCCAATACCATCACCTTGGAACAGGACATAGTCGTGACCCATTTGACCCAGCCGGTATACCTGGTCGGTGAGGATGGCAGCCTGCGTCAGTTGGCCGAAGGGGATGCCGTCGCCAAAGGCGCACAGTTGCTCTCGCCTGAGGGAGGCACCCTTGGTGCCGGTACATTGCAGATCTCGCTGCCAGTGGCCGACCTCCATCCTGATGAGCTGGATCCCGCAGGTGACGGTGTACTGTTGGCCCTCAACCAGGGAGAGGGTGAACCCTCGGCCACGGGGGCTGTCAGCGATGACATTGCAGCCTTGCAGGCTGCCATTCTTGACGGCGTGGATCCGACCAAGGCATTCGAAGCGTCAGCAGCGGGGGGGGCCCCGGCGGCGGGTGGCGGTGTGGCGGGAG
Organism: Aeromonas rivuli; assembly: GCF_020149575.1. Classification (NCBI taxonomy): domain Bacteria; kingdom Pseudomonadati; phylum Pseudomonadota; class Gammaproteobacteria; order Aeromonadales; family Aeromonadaceae; genus Aeromonas; species Aeromonas rivuli. The sequence continues at coordinate 887,855 of NZ_CP079742.1, forward strand.
GAAGCGGCAACGGGGGCTTTATCGTGGTTGATCGCAGCGCCGATTCGACCCTGGCTCAGGGTGGTTTCGATACGGACGAACCAGCCAGCGCCATTGTGCGGCGAGAGGATCTTCCTGCCGCAGCAGATGAACTGCTGCTGGATGCGACAGCACCGCAGATCTCGGTCTCGGCTCCCGACAATATCAAGGACGCTACCCCGACCCTCACCGGCATCACGGATGCCGCCCCCGGCAGCACAGTGACCCTGGTGGTGACGGATGCCAATGGCAATCAGCAGATCCTGATCGCCACGGTCAATCCGGATGGCAGCTTCAGTGTGGATGTGGCGACGCCCCTGGCTGATGGCGACTACAGGGTGACGGCTTCCGTGACCGATCCTGCCGGCAACACCGGCACTGCCGCCGACGATGGCAGCGTGGACAGCACGGCGCCTTCCGTCACTGTGACTGCGCCGGATAACACCAACGACAGCACCCCGACCATCACTGGGACCACCAATGCCGCCCCTGGCAGCACAGTGACCCTGGTGGTGACCGATGCCAATGGCAACCAACAGACCCTGATGGCCACAGTTCAGCCGGATGGGACTTACAGCTCGAATGTGGTCACCCCATTGCCGGATGGCGGTTATAAGGTGACCGCCAGCGTGACCGATCCCGCCGGCAACACCGGCACTGCCGCCGATGATGGCAGCGTGGACACCACCGCCAACATCACGGTGAGCCTGGATGACGTGAACGGCGACAATGTGGGCAACGCGCCCATCACTGGCACCTCCGATGTCGGCCCGGGTCGCACCGTGACCCTGGTGATCACTGATGCCAACGGTGACAAGGTGACTGTCACAGCCGTCATCGATGGCAATGGCAACTACAGCACCACCGCGGATCTGAGCGGGCTGGCGGATGGCAATCTGACCGTCGTGGCCAGTGCCACAGATGCGGCGGGCAACCGTGCTGACGCCCGTGATGACACCACCTCGCTCGACACCACGGCGCCGGATGCTCGTATCACCCTGGATGCCGACATCACGCCGGATGACATCATCAACGCGGCGGAAGCGAACCAGAACATCGCGATCACCGGCACTGTGGGTGGTGACGTCAGGGTGGGCGACACCGTCATCCTGACGGTGAACGGCAAGACGTTTACCGGCCTGGTGCTGGCCGACAAGACCTTCAACATCAAGGTGCCGGGTGCGGATTTGGTGGCGGATGGCGACAAGCTGATCGACGCCAGAGTGACCACCACAGATGCGGCGGGCAACAGCACCACAGCAACTGGCAGCGAAGGCTACAGCGTGGACACCCAGGGCCCGAGCGTGCTGGTCGACATCGTCGACACCCAGCTGACCGTGGGCGAGACCAGTGACGTCACCTTCACCTTCAGCGAGCAGGTGACCGGGTTCGATCCGAGTGACCTGACCGTGGTCGGCGGCACCGTGACCGGGCTGACTACTTCCGACGGCGGCAAGACGTGGAGCGGGACCTTCACCCCGGATGCCAACTTTGAAGGCACCGCCTCCGTCACCGTCAAGCCGGAGAGCTACACCGATCTGGCCGGCAACCAAGGAAGCGGCGGCAGCGACAGCGCGGCCATCGACACCCAGGCCACTGGCGCGCCGACGGTAGTCATTACCGAGGACATCGATAACGACGGCACCATCGACCGCACCGAAATCAGCGGCAAGGTAGACGTCAACGTCAGCCTGCCGACCGATGCCAAGGCCGGCGACACCCTCAAGGTGAGCGGCCAGGCCGATCGGGTGCTGACCGATACCGACATCAGCGCAGGCAAGGTGGGCTACGAGTTTGACCGTCCGGCGGACGGGGTGAAGCTCACCGTCACCGCCACCATCGTCGATGCCGCCGGTAACGTTTCGGCAGAAGGTAAAGACAGCGCGGTCATGGGCGACACCACCGCGACCGGTGCGCCGACCGTGGTCATCACCGAAGATGCCAACAACGACGGCACCATCAGCAACAGCGAGATTTCAGGCCCCGTAAACGTCGAGGTGAGTCTGCCAGCGGAAGCCAAGGCGGGTGACACCCTCAAGGTGAGCGGCCAGGCTGACCGGGTGCTGAGCGATGCCGACATCAGCGCTGGCAAGGTGGGCTACGAGTTTGACCGCCCTGCGGACGGCGCCGGTCTGACTGTCACCGCCACCCTCGTCGATGCCGCCGGCAACGTCTCGGCAGAAGGTAAAGACAGCGCGGTCATGGGTGACACCACCGCCACTGGCGCGCCGACCGTAGTCATCACCGAAGATGCCGACAACGACGGCACCATCGACCGCACCGAAATCAGCGGCAAGGTAGACGTTAACGTCGGCCTGCCGACCGAAGCCAAGGCCGGCGACACCCTCAAGGTGAGCGGCCAGGCAGACCGGGTGCTGAGCGATACCGACATCACGGCGGGCAAGGTGGGCTACGAGTTTGACCGTCCGGCTGATGGCCAGAAGATTACCATCACCGCCACCCTCGTGGATGCCGCCGGTAACGTCTCGGCTGAAGGCCGCGACAGTGCCACCATGGGCGACACCACCGCCACCGGTGCGCCGACCGTGGTCATTACCGAAGATACCAACAACGACGGCACCATCAGCAACAGCGAGATAAATGGTGCAATCAACGTCGAGGTGGGCCTGCCGACCGATGCCAAGGCCGGCGACACCCTCAAGGTGAGTGGCCAGGCTGACCGGGTGCTGAGCGATGCCGACATCACGGCGGGCAAGGTGGCTTACGAGTTTGACCGCCCGGCTGATGGCGTGAAGCTGATTGTCACCGCCACCCTCGTCGACGGGGCGGGCAACGAATCCCTGCCGGGCAGCGACAGTGCCACCATGGGCGACACCACCGCGACCGGTGCGCCGACCGTGGTCATCACCGAAGATGCCGACAACGACGGCACCATCGACCGCACCGAAATCAGCGGCAAGGTAGACGTTAACGTCGGCCTGCCGACCGAAGCCAAGGCCGGCGACACCCTCAAGGTGAGCGGCCAGGCTGACCGGGTGCTGAGCGATACCGACATCAGCGCCGGCAAGGTGGGCTACGAGTTTGACCGTCCGGCTGATGGCCAGAAGATCACCGTCACCGCCAGCATTGTGGATGGGGCCGGCAACGTCTCGGCAGAAGGTAAAGACAGCGCAGTGATGGGCGACACCACCGCCACTGGCGCGCCGACCGTGGTCATCACCGAAGACACAGATAACGACGGCACCATCGACCGCACCGAAATCAGCGGCAAGGTAGACGTGAACGTCGGCCTGCCGGCGGATGCCAAGGCGGGTGACACCCTCAAGGTGAGCGGCCAGGCCGACCGGGTGCTGAGCGATGCCGACATCAGCGCTGGCAAGGTGGCTTACGAGTTTGACCGTCCGGCGGATGGCGTGACGCTGACCGTGACCGCCACCCTCGTCGATGCCGCCGGCAACGTTTCGGCAGAAGGCAGCGACAGCGCGGTGATGGGCGACACCACCGCCACCGGCGCGCCGACGGTGGTCATCACCGAAGATGCCAACAACGACGGCACCATCAGCAACAGCGAGATTAGCGGCAAGGTGAACGTGGAAGTGGGTCTGCCGGCGGAAGCCAAGGCGGGCGACACCCTCAAGGTGAGCGGCCAGGCAGACCGGGTGCTGAGCGATGCCGACATCACGGCGGGCAAGGTGGGCTACGAGTTTGACCGTCCGGCCGACGGCGCCGGTCTGACTGTCACCGCCACCCTGGTGGATGGGGCGGGCAACGTCTCCCTGCCGGGCAGCGACAGTGCCACCATGGGCGACACCACCGCCACCGGCGCGCCGACAGTAGTTATCACCGAAGATACCAACAACGACGGCACCATCGACCGCACCGAAATCAACGGCAAAGTGAATGTCGAGGTGGGCCTGCCGACCGATGCCAAGGCTGGCGACACCCTCAAGGTGAGCGGCCAGGCCGACCGGGTGCTGAGCGATACCGACATCAGCGCCGGCAAGGTTGCTTACGAGTTTGACCGTCCGGCGGACGGCGTGAAGCTGACTGTTACCGCCAGCATCGTCGATGCCGCTGGTAACGTTTCGGCAGAAGGCAAAGACAGCGCGGTCATGGGCGACACCACCGCGACCGGTGCACCAACCGTGGTCATCACCGAAGACACCGACAACGACGGTACCATCGACCGCACCGAAATCAACGGCCATGTGAATGTCGAAGTGGGCCTGCCGGCGGAAGCCAAGGCTGGCGACACCCTCAAGGTGAGCGGCCAGGCAGACCGGGTGCTGAGCGATGCCGACATCACTGCCGGCAAGGTGGTTTACGAGTTTGACCGTCCGGCGGACGGCGTGAAACTGACCGTCACCGCGACCATCGTCGATGCCGCCGGTAACGTCTCGGCAGAAGGCAAAGACAGCGCGGTGATGGGCGACACCACTGCCACCGGTGCGCCGACCGTGGTCATCACCGAGGATACCAACAACGACGGCACCATCAGCAACACCGAGATCCGCGGCAAGGTGAACGTGGAAGTGGGCCTGCCGGCCGAGGCCAAGGCGGGTGACACCCTCAAGGTGAGCGTCCAGGCAGACCGGGTGCTGACCGATGCCGACATCAGCGCAGGCAAGGTGGGCTACGAGTTTGACCGTCCGGCGGATGGCCAGAAAATCACCGTCACCGCCACCCTCGTCGATGCCGCCGGCAACGTTTCGGCAGAAGGCAGCGACAGCGCGGTGATGGGCGACACCACCGCGACCGGTGCACCGACCGTGGTCATCACCGAGGATGGCAACAACGACGGCACCATCAGCAACAGCGAAATCAGTGGCAAGGTAGACGTGAACGTCGGCCTGCCGGCCGAGGCCAAGGCCGGCGACACCCTCAAGGTGAGCGGCCAGGCCGATCGGGTGCTGAGCGATGCCGACATCAGCGCCGGCAAGGTGGGCTACGAGTTTGACCGTCCGGCGGACGGCGTGAAGCTGACTGTTACCGCCAGCATCGTCGATGCCGCCGGTAACGTCTCGGCTGAAGGCAAAGACAGTGCCACCATGGGTGACACCACCGCCACTGGCGCGCCGACTGTGGTCATCACCGAAGATGCCAACAACGACGGCACTATCAGCAACAGCGAGATAAATGGTGCAATCAACGTCGAGGTGGGTCTGCCGGCGGAAGCCAAGGCGGGCGACACCCTCAAGGTGAGCGGCCAGGCAGACCGGGTGCTGACCGATGCCGACATCACGGCGGGCAAGGTGGCTTACGAGTTTGACCGCCCGGCCGATGGCGTGACGCTGACCGTCACCGCCAGCATCGTCGACGGTGCGGGCAACGAATCCCTGCCAGGCAGCGACAGTGCCACCATGGGTGACACCACCGCCACCGGCGCGCCGACCGTGGTCATCACCGAAGATGCCGACAACGACGGCACCATCGACCGCACCGAAATCAACGGCAAAGTGAATGTCGAAGTGGGCCTGCCGACCGATGCCAAGGCCGGGGACACCCTCAAGGTGAGCGGCCAGGCTGACCGGGTGCTGAGCGATGCCGACATCAGCGCCAGCAAGGTGGCTTACGAGTTTGACCGCCCGGCTGATGGTCAGAAGATCACCGTCACCGCCACCATTGTGGATGGGGCGGGTAACGTCTCGGCTGAAGGCAAAGACAGTGCCACCATGGGTGACACCACCGCGACCGGTGCGCCGACCGTGGTCATCACCGAAGACACAGATAACGACGGCACCATCAGCAACAGCGAGATAAATGGTGCAATCAACGTCGAGGTGAGTCTGCCGGCGGAAGCCAAGGCGGGCGACACCCTCAAGGTGAGCGGCCAGGCCGATCGGGTGCTGAGCGATACCGACATCACGGCGGGCAAGGTGGGCTACGAGTTTGACCGTCCGGCTGATGGCGTGACGCTGACCGTCACCGCCACCATCGTCGATGCCGCCGGTAACGTCTCGGCTGAAGGCCGCGACAGCGCGGTGATGGGTGACACCACCGCGACCGGTGCGCCGACCGTGACCATCACCGAAGACACAGATAACGACGGCACCATCAGCAACAGCGAGATAAATGGTGCAATCAACGTCGAGGTGGGCCTGCCGGCGGAAGCCAAGGCGGGCGACACCCTCAAGGTGAGCGGCCAGGCCGACCGGGTGCTGAGCGATGCCGACATCACGGCGGGCAAGGTGGGCTACGAGTTTGACCGTCCGGCGGACGGGGTGAAGCTCACCGTCACTGCCACCATCGTCGATGCCGCCGGTAACGTCTCGGCAGAAGGCAGTGACAGCGCGGTGATGGGTGACACCACCGCGACCGGTGCGCCGACCGTGGTCATCACCGAAGATGCCAACAACGACGGTACCATCGACCGCACCGAAATCAACGGCAAAGTGAATGTCGAGGTCGGCCTGCCAGCGGAAGCCAAGGCCGGCGACACCCTCAAGGTGAGCGGCCAGGCCGACCGGGTGCTGAGCGATGCCGACATCAACGCCGGCAAGGTGGCTTACGAGTTTGACCGTCCGGCGGACGGAGCCGGTCTGACCGTCACCGCCACCCTCGTCGATGCCGCCGGTAACGTCTCGGCAGAAGGCAGCGATAGCGCGGTGATGGGCGACACCACCGCGACCGGTGCACCGACCGTGGTCATCACTGAAGATACCAACAACGACGGCACCATCAGCAACAGCGAGATTTCAGGCCCCGTAAACGTCGAGGTGGGCCTGCCGGCGGAAGCCAAGGCCGGCGACACCCTCAAGGTGAGCGGCCAGGCCGACCGGGTGCTGAGCGATGCCGACATCACGGCGGGCAAGGTGGCTTATGAGTTTGACCGCCCGGCCGACGGCGCCGGTCTGACTGTCACCGCCACCATTGTGGATGGGGCGGGCAACGTCTCGGCTGAAGGCAAAGACAGCGCGGTGATGGGTGACACCACAGCTACTGGCGCGCCGACCGTGGTCATCACCGAAGATGCCAACAACGACGGCACCATCGATCGTACCGAAATTAGCGGCAAGGTAGACGTTAACGTCGGCCTGCCGGCGGAAGCCAAGGTTGGCGACACCCTCAAGGTGAGCGGCCAGGCCGACCGGGTGCTGACCGATGCCGACATCACGGCGGGCAAGGTGGTTTACGAATTTGACCGTCCGGCAGACGGGGTGACGCTGACCGTGACCGCCACCATCGTCGACGGGGCGGGCAACGAATCCCTGCCGGGTAGCGACAGCGCGACTATGGGCGACACCACCGCGACCGGTGCGCCGACCGTGGTCATCACCGAAGATGCCAACAACGACGGCACCATCAGCAACAACGAGATAAATGGTGCAATCAACGTCGAGGTGGGTTTGCCAGCGGAAGCCAAGGCGGGCAACACCCTCAAGGTGAGCGGCCAGGCCGACCGGGTGCTGAGCGATGCCGACATCAGCGCCGGCAAGGTGGCTTACGAGTTTGACCGTCCGGCGGACGGCGTGAAGCTGACTGTTACCGCCAGCATCGTCGATGCCGCCGGTAACGTCTCGGCAGAAGGCAGCGATAGCGCGGTGATGGGCGACACCACCGCGACCGGTGCGCCGACGGTGGTCATCACCGAAGATGCCAACAACGACGGCACCATCGACCGCACCGAGATCAGCGGCAAGGTGAACGTGGAAGTGGGCCTGCCGGCTGAGGCCAAGGCGGGTGACACCCTCAAGGTGAGCGGCCAGGCAGACCGGGTGCTGAGCGATGCCGACATCAGCGCTGGCAAGGTGGGCTACGAGTTTGACCGTCCGGCGGACGGCCAGAAGATCACCGTCACCGCCACCCTGGTGGATGGGGCGGGCAACGAATCCCTGCCGGGTAGCGACAGCGCGACCATGGGCGACACCACCGCCACCGGTGCGCCGACCGTGACCATCACCGAAGATGCCAACAACGACGGCACCATCAGCAACACCGAGATCCGCGGCCCCGTAAACGTCGAGGTGGGTCTGCCGGCCGAGGCCAAGGCGGGCGACACCCTCAAGGTGAGCGGCCAGGCTGACCGGGTGCTGAGCGATGCCGACATCAGCGCCGGCAAGGTGGCTTACGAGTTTGACCGTCCGGCGGACGGCCAGAAGATCACCGTCACCGCCACCCTGGTGGATGGGGCGGGCAACGTCTCTCTGCCGGGCAGCGACAGTGCCACCATGGGCGACACCACCGCCACTGGCGCGCCGACCGTGGTTATCACCGAAGATGGCAACAACGACGGCACCATCAGCAACACCGAGATCAGCGGCAAGGTGAACGTGGAAGTGGGTCTGCCAGCGGATGCCAAGGCCGGCAACACCCTCAAGGTGAGCGGCCAGGCAGACCGGGTATTGACCGATGCCGACATCACGGCGGGCAAGGTGGCTTACGAGTTTGACCGTCCGGCGGATGGCGCCGGTCTGACCGTCACCGCCAGCATCGTCGATGCCGCCGGTAACGTCTCGGCTGAAGGCAGCGACAGCGCGGTGATGGGCGACACCACCGCGACCGGTGCGCCGACCGTGACCATCACCGAAGACACAGATAACGACGGCACCATCAGCAACAGCGAGATAAATGGTGCAATCAACGTCGAGGTGAGTCTGCCGGCGGAAGCCAAGGCGGGCGACACCCTCAAGGTGAGCGGCCAGGCCGATCGGGTGCTGAGCGATACCGACATCACGGCGGGCAAGGTGGGCTACGAGTTTGACCGTCCGGCTGATGGCGTGACGCTGACCGTCACCGCCACCATCGTCGATGCCGCCGGTAACGTCTCGGCTGAAGGCCGCGACAGCGCGGTGATGGGTGACACCACCGCCACCGGTGCGCCGACCGTGACCATCACCGAGGATGCCAACAACGACGGCACCATCGATCGCACCGAAATTAGCGGCAAGGTAGACGTTAACGTCGGCCTGCCGGCGGAAGCCAAGGTTGGCGACACCCTCAAGGTGAGCGGCCAGGCCGACCGGGTGCTGACCGATGCCGACATCACGGCGGGCAAGGTGGTTTACGAATTTGACCGTCCGGCAGACGGGGTGACGCTGACCGTGACCGCCACCATCGTCGACGGGGCGGGCAACGAATCCCTGCCGGGTAGCGACAGCGCGACTATGGGCGACACCACCGCGACCGGTGCGCCGACCGTGGTCATCACCGAAGATGCCAACAACGACGGCACCATCAGCAACAACGAGATAAATGGTGCAATCAACGTCGAGGTGGGTTTGCCAGCGGAAGCCAAGGCGGGCAACACCCTCAAGATGAGCGGCCAGGCCGACCGGGTGCTGAGCGATGCCGACATCAGCGCCGGCAAGGTGGCTTACGAGTTTGACCGTCCGGCGGACGGCGTGAAGCTGACTGTTACCGCCAGCATCGTCGATGCCGCCGGTAACGTCTCGGCAGAAGGCAGCGATAGCGCGGTGATGGGCGACACCACCGCGACCGGTGCGCCGACGGTGGTCATCACCGAAGATGCCAACAACGACGGCACCATCGACCGCACCGAGATCAGCGGCAAGGTGAACGTGGAAGTGGGCCTGCCGGCTGAGGCCAAGGCGGGTGACACCCTCAAGGTGAGCGGCCAGGCAGACCGGGTGCTGAGCGATGCCGACATCAGCGCTGGCAAGGTGGCTTACGAGTTTGACCGTCCGGCGGACGGGGTGAAGCTCACCGTGACTGCCACCATCGTCGACGCGGCGGGCAACGAATCCCTGCCGGGTAGCGACAGCGCGACCATGGGCGACACCACCGCGACCGGTGCGCCGACGGTGGTCATCACCGAAGATGCCAACAACGACGGCACCATCAGCAACACCGAGATCAGCGGCAAGGTGAACGTGGAAGTGGGTCTGCCAGCGGATGCCAAGGCCGGTGACACCCTCAAGGTGAGCGGCCAGGCAGACCGGGTATTGACCGATGCCGACATCAGCGCAGGCAAGGTGGGCTACGAGTTTGACCGTCCGGCGGATGGCGCCGGTCTGACTGTCACCGCTACCCTGGTGGATGGGGCGGGCAACGAATCCCTGCCGGGCAGCGACAGCGCTGTGATGGGTGACACCACCGCTACTGGCGCGCCGACCGTGACCATCACCGAGGATGGCAACAACGACGGCACCATCGACCGCACCGAGATTAGCGGCAAGGTAGACGTCAACGTCGGCCTGCCAGCGGATGCCAAGGCCGGCGACACCCTCAAGGTGAGCGGCCAGGCTGATCGGGTGCTGAGCGATGCCGACATCAGCGCCGGCAAGGTGGCTTACGAGTTTGACCGTCCGGCGGACGGCGCCGGTCTGACCGTCACCGCCACCATTGTGGATGGGGCGGGCAACGTCTCGGCTGAAGGCAGCGACAGTGCCACCATGGGTGACACCACCGCCACTGGCGCGCCGACGGTAGTCATCACCGAGGATACCAACAACGACGGCACCATCAGCAACAGCGAGATAAATGGTGCAATCAACGTCGAGGTGAGTCTGCCGGCGGAAGCCAAGGCGGGCGACACCCTCAAGGTGAGCGGCCAGGCCGACCGGGTGCTGAGCGATGCCGACATCAGCGCTGGCAAGGTGGGCTACGAGTTTGACCGTCCGGCGGACGGCCAGAAGATCACCGTCACCGCCACCCTGGTGGATGGGGCGGGCAACGAATCCCTGCCGGGTAGCGACAGCGCGACCATGGGCGACACCACCGCGACCGGTGCGCCGACCGTGACCATCACCGAAGATGCCAACAACGACGGCACCATCAGCAACACCGAGATCCGCGGCCCCGTAAACGTCGAGGTGGGTCTGCCGGCCGAGGCCAAGGCGGGCGACACCCTCAAGGTGAGCGGCCAGGCTGACCGGGTGCTGAGCGATGCCGACATCAGCGCCGGCAAGGTGGCTTACGAGTTTGACCGCCCGGCTGATAGTCAGAAGATCACCGTCACCGCCACCATTGTGGATGGGGCGGGCAACGTCTCTCTGCCGGGCAGCGACAGTGCCACCATGGGCGACACCACCGCCACTGGCGCGCCGACCGTGGTTATCACCGAAGATGGCAACAACGACGGCACCATCAGCAACACCGAGATCAGCGGCAAGGTGAACGTGGAAGTGGGTCTGCCAGCGGATGCCAAGGCCGGTGACACCCTCAAGGTGAGCGGCCAGGCAGACCGGGTGCTGAGCGATGCCGACATCAGTGCCGGCAAGGTGGCTTACGAGTTTGACCGTCCGGCGGACGGCGCCGGTCTGACCGTCACCGCCACCCTAGTGGATGGTGCGGGCAACGTCTCGGCCGAAGGCAAAGACAGCGCGGTCATGGGCGACACCACCGCGACCGGTGCACCGACCGTGGTCATCACCGAAGACACCGATAACGACGGCACCATCGACCGCACCGAAATCAACGGCCAGGTGAATGTCGAAGTGGGCCTGCCGGCGGAAGCCAAGGCTGGCGACACCCTCAAGGTGAGCGGCCAGGCAGACCGGGTGCTGAGCGATGCCGACATCAGCGCTGGCAAGGTGGGCTACGAGTTTGACCGTCCGGCGGACGGGGTGAAGCTGATTGTCACCGCCAGCATCGTCGATGCCGCCGGTAACGTCTCGGCAGAAGGCAGCGACAGCGCGGTGATGGGTGACACCACCGCGACTGGCGCGCCGACCGTGGTCATCACCGAAGATGGCAACAACGACGGCACCATCAGCAACAGCGAGATTAGCGGCAAGGTGAACGTGGAAGTGGGCCTGCCGGCCGAGGCCAAGGCGGGTGACACCCTCAAGGTGAGCGGCCAGGCCGACCGGGTGCTGAGCGATACCGACATCACGGCGGGCAAGGTGGGCTACGAGTTTGACCGTCCGGCCGACGGCGTGAAACTGACCGTCACCGCCACCATTGTGGATGGGGCGGGTAACGTTTCGGCCGAAGGTAAAGACAGCGCAGTCATGGGTGACACCACCGCCACTGGCGCGCCAACCGTAGTCATCACCGAAGATGCCAACAACGACGGCACCATCGACCGCACCGAAATCAGCGGCAAAGTGAATGTCGAAGTGGGCCTTCCGGCGGAAGCCAAGGCCGGCGACACCCTCAAGGTGAGCGGCCAGGCAGACCGGGTGCTGACCGATACCGACATCAGCGCAGGCAAGGTGGGCTACGAGTTTGACCGTCCGGCGGACGGGGTGAAGCTGATTGTCACCGCCAGCATCGTCGATGCCGCCGGTAACGTCTCGGCAGAAGGTAAAGACAGCGCCACCATGGGCGACACCACCGCGACTGGCGCGCCGACCGTGGTCATCACCGAAGATGGCAACAACGACGGCACCATCAGCAACAGCGAGATTTCAGGCCCCGTAAACGTCGAAGTGGGCCTTCCGGCGGAAGCCAAGGCCGGCGACACCCTCAAGGTGAGCGGCCAGGCAGACCGGGTGCTGACCGATACCGACATCAGCGCAGGCAAGGTGGGCTACGAGTTTGACCGTCCGGCGGACGGGGTGAAGCTGATTGTCACCGCCAGCATCGTCGATGCCGCCGGTAACGTCTCGGCAGAAGGTAAAGACAGCGCCACCATGGGCGACACCACCGCGACTGGCGCGCCGACCGTGGTCATCACCGAAGATGGCAACAACGACGGCACCATCAGCAACAGCGAGATTTCAGGCCCCGTAAACGTCGAAGTGGGTCTGCCGGCGGAAGCCAAGGCCGGCGACACCCTCAAGGTGAGCGGCCAGGCCGATCGGGTGCTGACCGATACCGACATCAGCGCAGGCAAGGTGGGCTACGAGTTTGACCGTCCGGCGGACGGCGTGAAGCTGATTGTCACCGCCAGCATCGTCGATGCCGCCGGTAACGTCTCGGCAGAAGGTAAAGACAGCGCCACCATGGGCGACACCACCGCGACTGGCGCGCCGACCGTGGTCATCACCGAAGATGGCAACAACGACGGCACCATCAGCAACAGCGAGATTTCAGGCCCCGTAAACGTCGAAGTGGGTCTGCCGGCGGAAGCCAAGGCCGGCGACACCCTCAAGGTGAGCGGCCAGGCCGATCGGGTGCTGACCGATACCGACATCAGCGCAGGCAAGGTGGGCTACGAGTTTGACCGTCCGGCGGACGGCGTGAAGCTGATTGTCACCGCCAGCATCGTCGATGCCGCCGGTAACGTCTCGGCAGAAGGCAGCGACAGCGCGGTGATGGGTGACACCACCGCGACCGGCGCGCCGACCGTGGTCATCACCGAGGATACCAACAACGACGGCACCATCAGCAACAGCGAGATTTCAGGCCCCGTAAACGTCGAGGTGGGTCTGCCAGCGGAAGCCAAGGCCGGGGACACCCTCAAGGTGAGCGGCCAGGCCGACCGGGTGCTGAGCGATACCGACATCACGGCGGGCAAGGTGGGCTACGAGTTTGACCGTCCGGCCGACGGCGTGAAACTGACCGTCACCGCCACCATTGTGGATGGGGCGGGTAACGTTTCGGCCGAAGGTAAAGACAGCGCAGTCATGGGTGACACCACCGCCACTGGCGCGCCAACCGTAGTCATCACCGAAGATGCCAACAACGACGGCACCATCGACCGCACCGAAATCAGCGGCAAGGTAGACGTGAACGTCGGCCTGCCGACCGATGCCAAGGCCGGCGACACCCTCAAGGTGAGTGGCCAGGTCGACCGGGTGCTGAGCGATGCCGACATCACGGCGGGCAAGGTGGCTTACGAGTTTGACCGTCCGGCGGACGGGGTGAAGCTCACCGTGACCGCCACCATCGTCGACGGGGCGGGCAACGAATCCCTGCCGGGTAGCGACAGCGCGACCATGGGCGATACCACCGCCACCGGTGCGCCGACCGTGACCATCACCGAAGACACAGATAACGACGGCACCATCAGCAACACCGAGATTAGCGGCAAGGTAGACGTCAACGTCAGCCTGCCGACCGATGCCAAGGCCGGCGACACCCTCAAGGTGAGCGGCCAGGCCGACCGGGTGCTGAGCGATACCGATATCACGGCGGGCAAGGTGGGCTACGAGTTTGACCGTCCGGCTGATGGCCAGAAGATCACCGTCACTGCCACCATCGTCGACGGGGCGGGCAACGAATCCCTGCCGGGTAGCGACAGCGCGACTATGGGTGATACCACCGCCACTGGCGCGCCGACGGTAGTCATCGTGGATGACGTGAACAACGACCAGAAGCTGACCAAGACCGAGATCGGCAACGATCAGATCCAGGTGCGTGCCGGGGTCAACCATGCCGATCTGGTCGCTGGCGGCAAGGTGACGCTGATCATCAACAATGGTGTCGTCAGCAGTACGGTTGAACTGACGTTGAAAGCCGATGGCACACTGCAATCGAACAATGGCAAGAGCTATGGCTATCAGAACGGCGTTGTCAGCTGGACTGAAGCGACGCCGGGCAATGGAACATCGTTGACGGTGACCGCGACCCAGACCGACAAGGCGGGCAACACCTCCCTGCCGGGCAGCGATACTGCGCTGGTATTGGCCGTTCCCGTCACTTCCGGCGGCTACGCCAGTGGCGCCGAAGACACCCCGCTTTCCCTGAAGTGGAGCGATTTCAAGGCCAGCGATGCCGATACACCAGATGCTCAGCTGTCGATCAAAATCACTTCACTGCCAGCCGATGGCTTGCTCCAGTACAAGGATGCTGACGGTAAATGGCAGACAGTGACACAGGCTCTGGTGAATAGCGGGCTGACATTCAGCAAGGGGGATATTGATGCAGGCAAGCTGCAGTTCTTGCCTGACCTTCATGAGTCGAGCTCGGCTGCGGGCAACAATGGCGGCACTCCGGGCAACAAGCTTGGCGATTATGCCGCCTTTGATTACCAGGTCAGCGATGGCGTCAATGCCAGTGACAATGCCAAGTTCGTTATTGATATCAAGCCAGTGGTTGATGGCGTGACCCTCAAGGTTGAGCTGGTGAGTGGCGGTTTGACTCCGGGTGCGGCGAAGGTGGAAGAGATCCTGGACTCCTTGCAAGGCAAAAATCCATCATCGAACCCGACCGGAGGGAATGATTATCTGGTGTCCAGCAATGGCAGCTGGGTAGATGGCGGGGCTGGCAACGACACGATCAAGTTCGGCAGCGGTACAAGCTTCCAGGCGATCGGTGGGGCTGGCAACGACACCCTGATCGGTGGGGCCAGCGTCAATGAGGTCCTGATTGGCGGTGACGGAGATGACATTCTGATCGGTGGCAAGAATGCAACGTCCTCGGTCAAGCTGCAGGGGGATGGGGGCAACGATACGCTTATCTCTCAAAGTCTGAAGGCAACCACTTCCTATTACGGTGGTGACGGCCAGGACGTTGCCTACATGCCCGGCTCGATGAAGGCGCTGAAACTGGTCACGACCGGTTTGCCCAACAGCTGCGACTACCGGCTTGTCTATACGGACCCTGTCACTGGGGCTGTGACCAACCATGACTTCTACAGTGTCGAAACCCTCTATCTGCAAGATGGCAAGTACGAGTTTGAGGGTGGCCAACTGAGCAAGGTTGCCGACCTTGCAACCCTGAAGATTGATGCTGACTTGATAGACACAGACGGTAGCGAGCGCTTTACCGAGCTGACCATCAAGGGACTGCCGCAGGGGGCTGAGGTCTCCGGCGGTACTCTGCAGGCTGACGGCAGTTGGAAGGTGCCAGCCAGCATGCTGGATCAGGATGGCAAATTGTCGCTGCAGATTGAACTGCCGGTCGGTAGCCAGAATATCAAGGTTACCGTTGTGGCGGGCTCGCAAGAGTACGATATGAATGGTCAACCTATCTCGGGTGAAGTGAAATTTACCGAGGCAGACGCCGGCTTCATGATCAAACCGGCCAATCCGAATGGTGACAACACCCTTGATGGCGGCGGTGGTGATGATGTGCTGCTGGGGGATATAGGTGGCATCAAGACGTCGGTCGAGCCTGGCAAGAATTACAATGTCGCGCTGATTGTGGACACCTCAGGCAGCATGGCATATGGCCTGGATGGGAATAAGGAGCCCAGCCGAGGTCAGGATCGAATGACATTGACGATCAATGCACTGAAAGTGTTGGCCAATCAGCTGGCCAGCCACGATGGCGTGGTCAACGTGACGCTGATCGGTTTCGCCGGGTCGGCCAGCAATATGTTGAAGATTGAAGATCTCAACTCGGCAAACCTGCAGACGCTGATCAACAAGATCACGGCCTTGTCTGCTGATGGTGGCACCAACTACGAGGATGCCTTCATCAAGGCGACCGAGTGGTTCAATACCAAGCCGGGGAGCGGGACAGACCTGAAATTCGAAAACCTGACCTACTTCCTGACCGACGGTGATCCCACGACGTACAACGGTGACAAATCATCGTCCGGTGGTACCACGAATGATGCCGACATGCAGAAGGCCATCGATGTCTTTACGTCTCTGTCGGGATTGAGCGAGGTCAAGGCGATTGGCATAGGTACCGGTGTGACGGAGGGTAACCTGAAGTATTTCGACAATACCCAGGTGACCGGTGCGAGCAGTCAATATGGCCAGTCGCAAATACTGAATGACTTCTCGAGTAATAGTGGTGTGTGGAGAGCGAGCAGTTGGGGTAAAACTGGTGATAGCTCCGGCACCGTTGTGAGAGACAACGACAAGATTGAGTTAACTGATAAAGCCTCTTCCGGTGCGTCGATCTTTACCAGTGCAACACTGGCGGTGGCGGCGGGTAATGGCATCCGCTTTGATTTGTCTACAGATAGCGATTTTTCTTCCGGTGACAGTTTCTCGGTGCAATTACAGCGCTGGAATGGCTCGAGCTGGGTCAATGTCGGTAGTGCTTTAAATACGACCGGAATGATAGACAGTGGTCCTTTAGTCGCTGCCGATTATCGCTATGTCTTTACATTGAATGATATAGATGACGGTTGGAGTTGGAGTCGGGGTTGGGATAACACGTCGGCCACGCTGGTGATAGATAACCTCGCCAAGGTGACGGACTATCCGCCGATCGGTCAACCCGACATTATCACCAAGGCCGAGGATCTCCAGGCCGTGCTTGTGGGTGGCTCGGTGACGAATACTCCCGCAGAGGTTGGTTCGGATACTGTCAATGGCGGTGCAGGCAGCGACATCCTGTTTGGCGATGCCATTAACACCGATTATCTGCCCTGGGGCGCGGCGGGCAATCCGGCCAAGCCGACGGACTGGGTCAATGGCAAGGGACTGGATGGCTTGACCCAGTTCCTGACCTTGAAGAACGGCTATGCCCCCAGCACCGTAGAGCTGTACGAATATATCAAGGGCAATGCCAAGTCATTTGATGTCGCAGGTGATACTCGTGGCGGGCACGACAAGCTGTATGGTGGCCTGGGAGACGACATCCTCTTCGGCCAGGGAGGTAACGACGAACTCTCCGGTGATGCTGGCAACGATGCCCTCTATGGCGGTACCGGTAACGACACCCTGAGCGGTGGCTTGGGCAATGACATCCTGACTGGGGGCCTCGGCAACGACATCCTGAAGGGGGATGCGGGATCAGATGCCTTCACCTGGCTGAAGGGGGACACGGTCGCAGGCTCGGTCGCCAAGGACTATGTGCTCGACTTCTCCAAGTCCGAAGGGGACAAGCTGGACCTGAGCGATCTGCTCGACAGCGATGGCAGCAAGAACCAGAGCTCCCTGAAGGGGTTGCTTTCCGTCTTCCAGGACAGCGAAGGGGTGCATCTGCAGGTGAAGGAGAGCAGCGCGGCGCCGGTGACTCAGGAGATAGTGCTGATGAATCACAGCTTCGATACCCTGACGGGCAATGCGGGCGCGACCTCGACTCAGGTGATCGATTTCATGTTGAACAACCATATGCTGGAGATCGATAAATAAGGCTGTGCTGGACCTGCAAGTATCAAGACGGTGGCTCAGGCCACCGTTTTTCATGGTGCCAAGCAGGAAGAGAGAGCGAGCAGCAGTGACTTGAGCCTTGCATGGCAGGGAACAGCATCAGGTAGAAGAGGGGAGTCGGAAGGCAATATAGGAAGGCAATAGAAGCAAAATAGGAGGAGAGATCTCCTCCTAGCAAGGCGGCTGCTTAGAGAAGGGTAACGTTCTCAGCCTGCGGACCTTTCTGACCCTGAGTCACGGTGAACTGAACCTTCTGGCCTTCGGCCAGGGTCTTGAAACCAGTGCTCTGGATGGAGGAGAAGTGAACGAAAACGTCCGGGCCCTGGGATTGCTCGATGAAGCCGAAACCCTTGGTCTCGTTGAACCATTTGACTTGGCCGGTGCGAATGTCAGACATGTGTAAGTCCTATCTATAACAAAATGAAACTAACGCCTGGTACAGGCAGGGTTTGCCTAGAAGACAGGGGGAGGGCATGACTGACCTGTTTAACCGTCTCAGTCGTGCTCAACAGTCCCTGTTTAAAGCAAAAACGATTGTACGTGAGCGCGGATCCTTGTCAATTTTCGAGGATTCATTTTTTGAGCAAGGTAAAACTATTGGTCAATCAAGCCGTTGTCGGCAGGGATTGAGCATGAAAAAGGAGGCATCAAGCCTCCTTTTTCTGTTCGGCGCCTTGAATGCCTTACTCCTTGAGCGCAAAACCCTCACCCTGGCGATCGTAACGATAGAGTACCTGGAAGTCGTCCCGGATCTCGACACGCTGGATCCGTTGATCGTCTCCGACCAGGATGTTGAGTGACTTGCCGGTTTGCATCCGGGTCAGCGGTCTGTCCGGCCCCTCAATGGCAATGAGGCGGCTCAACTCGACCCCGGGTAACTGAAACTGGCGGAACAGGGAGAACAGGGTTTCGCCCGCTGCCACCTTGTGCCGCAGCCACTTGCCATTGACCGGTTCGGGTTCGACGGCAACCTTTGCCTGATTTTGCGGCTGTCGCAGCGCGTTCTGGGCTTGGACAGGGATAGCGACGGGCACGCTGAGCACGCCGGAGGGGGCTGCTTGCGGCGCGCTGGGCGCAGGTTCCCAGGCCAGCAGGATCAACCAGACTGGCACCAGGATCAGCAGTGCGATGCAGTGCTTGCGGGGCAGAGGGGTTTGCCACTTGCGGCCCTGATCCGTCTTGGGCCGGCTGGCATCCCGGTTTCTCAGCTGCCCCAGAGTCTGGCCAAGTTGCTGGCGCAGGGGCAGGCTGGCGGCGTTGATACGTTCAAGCAGGGATCCTTGAGACTCGTCTTTATGACGCTGTGCTCGTCTGTTATGGCCACGGGGGCGACGATCCGGGGTGGGCACGGCAGTTACCTCTCACTACAATTGCCTGCCATCAGGCAAATCAGGCGCCTATGGTAAACGGACTCGTCCCCGAGGGGGAGAGCCCGTGACAGGAAAATTATCAGCGCAGTCGGAATTGTCCCAGTAATTGCTGTAATCGTTCCGCCGCCTGACGCAGCGCCTGACTGGCGTTGGCGGTCTCGGCCGCATCCTGGGCGATGTCATTTGCCAGGATGTTGGTCTGGGCCAGATTGCCAGAGACCGTCTCGGAGACAGAGCTTTGCTCCTCGGCGGCGGAGGCTATCTGGTAGGTCATGTCATTGATGGTGGCGATGGCCTGATAGATGCTGCCAAGGGCGGCCTCTGCCAGATCCGCCTCTGTCACGGCCTGTTGCGTCAATTGCTGGCTGAGACTGATGGCACAGACGGCATTGGTCGAGCTGTGACGTATCTTCTCGAGCAGCTCCTGAGTGTTCTGTACCGCCTGCTGAGTATTGCGGGCCAGCTGGCGCACCTCATCGGCCACCACGGCAAAGCCACGGCCCTGATCCCCGGCCCGGGCCGCTTCGATGGCGGCATTGAGTGCCAGCAAGTTGGTCTGATCGGCAATATTCTGAATGACGGTGAGAATGCTGGTGATCTGCTCGCTGTCCCGGGCCAGCCCTTCGACCACCTCGGCCCCCCGGCCAGCCTCCGTCGCGACCTTGTGCATCGACTGGATCACCTGCTGGAAGCGTACCTTGCCCTCATCGGCCGCGCTCTGGGCCTGCTTGGCGGAGTCGGCGGTGTTGTTGGCATGGGTCGCTACCTCCTGACTGACATAGGACATCTCTTGCACCGCGGTCAGCATCTGCTCCATCTCCGCCTGATGAGATTGCAGGTTGCGATCCGTCTGACCCGCGATGCGATCGGTATCACCGGCGTGACGGTTCACCTCGCTGGCGGTACAGAGTACATCGCCGAGCAACCCCTGTAGCTTGTCGATGAAGCGGTTGATGCCTTTGGCCAGATCCCCCAGTTCGTCGACTGAGTGAGCCTGGAGTCGCTTGGTCAAGTCTCCTTCGCCATCGGCGATGTCATCCACCAAGCTGACCATCTGCCGGATAGGACCCGTGATGCTGCGCGCAATAAACAGCATGGCGGCCAGGGCCAAGCCCAGCACCAGCAGGGCGCCTATCAGCTGCTGGCTCATGGCGGCACGGTTCAGGTCGTTGAGCTGAGCTTCGAGCTGATCGGCACGGGCCAGCACCACCTGATAGGGCAGGGTGACGATGATGGCCCAGTTGCGGTGCATGCCAGGTACCTGAATGGGCACAGAGATCCGAAATGCCTCGTTGAGTTCCTGGCGCTGCACCTCTGGCTTGAGGTATTGACGCCACTCCTGACCGAGTAGTTGTGCGGCCGGGCCACCGAGCAGGGCCGCATCGCCACTGGTGCCGGTGATCACCCCGGCGGCACTGACGATCAATGTCTCACCCTTGCCGTCATAGATGTTGCTGTTGAGGTGCCTGGCCTGCTGATTGATGGAGTCTACCGTCAGATCCAGCGCCGCTATCCCCTTGAACTGACCCTTGACCATGATGGGGCTGGTGATGGTGCTCACCAACACCTGCTGACCGTTGATGTCGACCTTGAAAGGGTCGATGAGGCAGGCCTGGCCTTGCTGTTTCGGGCAGGCATAGTAGTCGTTGGCCGGGTTGCCGAAGCTGTCTGTGTCGCTTTTCTCGATGGAGAGCAGCAGATCCGAGCCTATCTTGGTGCCATCACGATAGAAGTAGGGCACGAAGCGGCCTTGGGGGTCACTGCCCAGTTCAGTCTGACCGGCGAAGAGGGCATCATCGCCAGCAAAGCCATTGGGCTCGAAACCGGCGAAGGCACCATAGAGCTGTGGCTCGAGGGCGAGCTGGGCCTTGAGCAGATCATTGACCTGTGGACGGCTGAGGTTGAGCAGCCCCTCCTGTTGCAGGGTCAGTACACTGGCCATCTGCTGGGTGTAAGAGAGCCCCTTTTGCAGCAGTTGTGTGATGGCGGCCGCCTCGGCGCGGGCCTCGGCACTGACTTTCTGCCATGCCTCTTCTTGCAGGGCTTCGCGGCTGGAACTGACGGTCAGTTGCTGAGTCTGGCGGCCCGAATATTGGGTCTGCAAGATGAGGATCACCAGTGCGAGGGTCATGGCGATCCCGGCCATCACCAGTATGCGGTGTGAAATAGAACGAAACTGCATCATGCGTTCCTTGTTGTAGGGTGAAGTTGGCTGAAATATCGGCGGATTAGCTGAAAGCTCCAGCTTTTGTTAGCAGTAGAGCCGAAAATAGCGAGATATTTTGCGATCCTCCTCATGTCCGGGGAGAAAGGGATTCATGCTTGCCCTGCGCAGGCCCAGATTTCCCCATTGGGAGCGCTGAGCGTTACCGTCCTGTTGTTCGGCCCCGTTGCTGGGGTTTAGGTTCGACTCTCCCAGGGGAGAGCCTGTTGCATATCCGGGTTGCTCATCTTGAAGGGGGTGATCAATGTCCAGTTTTCCCATCCGGGGGCGGGAGTGCTAAAATGCGGCGGTTTTTCTAACGCATTGGCCCAAGGCCCTCTACACAAGGCTTAAAGATGAAAGTCAAAACCCGTTTTGCGCCCAGCCCGACCGGTTTCCTGCATGTCGGCGGTGCCCGTACCGCGCTCTACTCCTGGCTCTATGCGAAAAGCCAGGGCGGTGAGTTCGTGTTGCGTATCGAGGATACCGATCTGGAACGTTCCACCCAGGAGGCGATCGACGCCATCATCGAGGGCATGGAATGGCTGGAGCTGAACTGGGATGAGGGTCCCTATTATCAGACCAAGCGTTTCGATCGCTACAACGCCCTGATCGACGAGATGCTGGCCGACAGCCGCGCCTACAAGTGCTTCTGCTCGCGGGAGCGGTTGGACGCGCTGCGTGAAGGTCAGATGGCCAGCGGCGAGAAGCCGCGCTATGACGGCAAGTGCCGGGATGCCGCTCACGATCACCCGGCCGATGCGCCCCACGTGATCCGCTTTCGCAACCCGACCGAAGGCTCAGTGGTGTTCGATGATCACGTCCGTGGCCGCATCGAGTTCGCCAACAGCGAGCTCGACGATCTCATCATCCGCCGCACCGACGGTGCGCCCACCTACAACTTCTGCGTGGTGGTCGATGACTGGGACATGGAGATCACCCACGTGGTGCGTGGTGAAGACCACATCAACAACACCCCGCGCCAGATCAACATCTACAAGGCCCTGAACGCGCCCGTGCCGGAGTTTGCCCACGTCTCCATGATCCTGGGCGACGACGGCGCCAAGCTCTCCAAGCGCCACGGCGCCGTGTCCGTGATGCAGTACCGCGACGACGGCTACCTGCCGGAAGCCCTGTTGAACTACCTGGTGCGTCTGGGCTGGTCCCACGGCGATCAGGAGATCTTCACCCTGGACGAGATGATCAAGCTGTTCAGCCTGGATGCCATCTCCAAGTCGGCATCCGCCTTCAACACCGACAAGCTGTTGTGGCTCAACAACCACTACATGCGCAGCCTGGATCCGGCCTATGTCGCCAAGCATCTGGCATGGCACATGGCGGAGCAGAACATTGATACCAGCAAGGGGCCGACCTTGCCTGAGGTGGTGACCCTGCTGGCCGAGCGCTGCAACACCCTGGTGGAGATGGCCGCCCAGAGCCGTTATCTGTTCGAAGAGTACGAAGCGCTGGACGAAGCCGCCGCCAAGAAGCACCTGCGCGGCGTCGCGGCCGAGCCGCTGACCCTGGCCAGGGCCAAGCTGGCTGCCCTGGAGACCTGGACCACAGAGGCGCTGCACGAGCTGATTGAAGCCACCGCCGCCGAACTGGGTCAGGGCATGGGCAAGGTCGGCATGCCGCTGCGCGTCGCCGTCACCGGTCTGGGTCAGTCCCCGGCCATCGACGCCGTGATGGCGTTAGTGGGCAAGGAGCGGGTGCTCGCCCGCATCGACCGCGCGCAGGCCTACATCGCAGCGCGGATGGCAGCCGAGTAAGCTTGCCGTCGGACATTGCCGTCACCGGTCTGGGATAATCTCTCCCCGGGTATCGACGCCGTGATAGCACTGGTTGGCAAGGAGCGGGTACTTGCTCGCATCGATCGCGCCCTGGCTTATATCGAAGCGCGTATGGCAGCCGAGTAATACTGGTCTGGGCCAATCTCCCCTGGCATCGCCGACGCCGTGATGGCGTTAGTGGGCAAGGAGCGGCGTCGGCCCGTATCGACCGCGCGCTGGCTTATATCGAAGCGCGTATGGCAGCCGAGTAATACCGGTCTGAGCCACTCCCCTGGCATCACCGACGCCGTGATGACACTGGTTGGCAAGGAGCGGGTGCTAGCTCGTCTCGACCGCGCGCTGGCCTACATCGCAGCGCGGATGGCCGCCGAATAAGTCGATTCATTGCCATAGAAAAAGGGCTCCCGTTCGGGGGCCCTTGTTGTTTGTACCCAAGAGTGATTTGTGACCAAAAACAGCAAGATAGCGACAGGGTTGCCGGTAAAAACAGCTAACTGCCTGAATTTTGACTAAACGCATCAACGAGGGGTATTTTTGGGTTGACAGCAAAGCGGTCGATGCCTATCATGCGCCTCCGTTGCCGGAGATAACTTTGGTAGCGCCGAGGTGAGTTGGGGTTATAGCTCAGCTGGGAGAGCGCTTGCATGGCATGCAAGAGGTCCGCGGTTCGATCCCGCGTAGCTCCACCAAATTCTCCTCGAACAATCTGGAATCTAAGGGGTTATAGCTCAGCTGGGAGAGCGCTTGCATGGCATGCAAGAGGTCCGCGGTTCGATCCCGCGTAGCTCCACCAGATTCTTGATTGACGAATACCCAGGGCAGTGCGGTGTGTATCACCCAGGCCGATCTTTGTGGGGTTATAGCTCAGCTGGGAGAGCGCTTGCATGGCATGCAAGAGGTCCGCGGTTCGATCCCGCGTAGCTCCACCACTATTTCGCAGTAAGGCAAACGGACACCAGAACCGATTGTCTAAAGAGTAAAGATTTCGGGGTTATAGCTCAGCTGGGAGAGCGCTTGCATGGCATGCAAGAGGTCCGCGGTTCGATCCCGCGTAGCTCCACCACTATTTCGTAGTAAGGCAAACGGACACCAGAACCGATTGTCTAAAGAGTAAAGATTTCGGGGTTATAGCTCAGCTGGGAGAGCGCTTGCATGGCATGCAAGAGGTCCGCGGTTCGATCCCGCGTAGCTCCACCAATTTCTTGTTACAAGAAAGCTAAAGGCCACCGCATCGCGGTGGCCTTTTTGCTATGTGCATCTGCTCTTCGCTCCCCTTCCCGACGTGAATTGTCGTCTCATCAATCATCGTATGGCGTCCTAGTCATGAGGTGGCTCACAGTTCCAGCGCATGATATCAGTGGTTTCGGGCATATCGGTGTCGATGCTTGTGCTGATAATCGTGTTAATTGCTAGCTGTTCGCGGCATTTTGGCTACTTTTTCTGCGTTTTTTGTATTCCGCCCAAACATATTTTCCTTTGTGAATGAAGATTGAGCATTTGCGGGCGACTTCCTATACTCGGGCCGTTCCAGATGGAATCCAGGTAAAGAGCAAACCGGTTGAAAGACCGGGACGCAAAGCCTCCGGTCTACCGACTCCAGGGTCCAGGATAGCGGGGTTACCCAGGTAAGAGTCAGTGACGCGTCCATCGTCACTTGTCTTCTTCGTCGTACCTGTTGCGGTTGTGCTTTGCCTTGGTCAGCGTTTTGCCAAGACAAAAAACAAGGATGATAACAAGATGCAACAAGTCTTAAGACCAAGTCGGCTAGCCATGCTGGTCGCCCTCGCGTCCCTGCCCGGTTGGGCACTCGCGGCTTACCCCGCCTATCAGGCAGGCACCGCCTACAAGGCTGGCGACATCGTCAGCAACATCGGTAGCCTCTACCAATGCAAAGCATTCCCCTACTCCGGCTGGTGCAGCGGTGCCAGCTCTCACTACGCCCCGGGCACAGGTACTGTCTGGGCCGATGCCTGGACGCTGTATCAGGATACGACTCCCCCTGCCCTGGACCTGACACTCTCTTCCCCGGCCGCGGGCAGCTCGGTGAGCGTGGGTGCAGAACTGGCTCTGGCCGTCAGCCTGGCCGGTAGCAGCAGCGCCGTGACCCAGGTGGTCTATCTGGTCGATGGCAGTCAGGTGGCTGCCGCGACCTCTGCCCCTTGGTCAGCCAGTTGGGCTGCCAGCGGAGTGGGCGCTCATCAAATCACGGCTCGCGCCCTGGACAAGGATGGCAAGAACCTGGATGAAGCTCAGGTCAGTGTGACGGTGACGGCCGTGGTTGCCCCCGAGGCACCCAAGGCCAGCATCACCAGCCCGGCCGCCGGGGCCAAACTCACCCTGGGTCGCGCCGTCACAGTGACCGGCAATGTCACCGATGCCAACAACGATGTGGCCAGGGTCGAGCTCTATGTGGATGGCAAGAAGGCGGGTGAGGACAGCAGTGCCCCCTGGCAGCTGAGCTGGACGCCGCAGACCAAGGGGAGCGCCGCGCTGACCCTGGTCGCCGTAGACAGCCAGAACCTGTCGGGGGAGTCCGCCCCGGTGTCGGTCAGCATCGAAGAGGCGGCCTTGCCGCCCACCGGTGGCAATCTCTCCTGCGACGTTCGCCAGATCTATCGCGCCGATGGCAGCGAGTGCATGGGGGATGACCATGGCCGCCGCGTCATCGGTTACTTCACCTCCTGGCGTACCGGCAAGAACGGTCTGCCTTCCTATCTGGTAAACGACATCCCCTGGGACAAGATCACCCACATCAACTATGCGTTCGCCGCCGTGGATGAGCAGAGTCACCTCATCAAGGTGGATGACGCCGCCACCAAGCTGACCTGGGAAGGGGTGCCGGGCGCCGAAATGGATCCGGAGTTTGCCTATCAGGGCCACTTCAACCTGCTCTCCAAGTACAAGAAACAGTATCCAGACGTGAAGACCTTGATCTCCGTGGGCGGCTGGGCCGATACCCGTGGTTTCTATGCCGCCACCACCAAGGGTGACTGCTCGGTCAATACCGCTGGCATCAATGCGCTGGCCAACTCGGCGGTGAGTTTCATTCGCCAGTACGGCTTCGATGGGGTGGATATCGATTACGAATATCCGACCTCCATGAAGGATGCGGGTAACCCCAATGATTTCCCACTCTCCAATCTGTGTCGGGGCAAGCTGTTTGCGAACTATGAAGTGCTGATGAAGACGCTGCGCGAGCGGCTCGACAACGCGGGCACCGAAGATGATCGCAAGTACATGCTGACCATAGCGTCGCCGGCGTCGGCCTATCTGCTGCGTGGCATGGAGAACTTCCAGGTCACCCAGTATCTGGATTACGTCAACCTGATGACCTATGACTTCCACGGTGCCTGGAACAACTTCGTGGCCCATAACGCCGCGTTGTTCGACAACAAGGCAGATCCGGAACTGGCCCAGTGGGGTGTCTATAACCAGGCTCAGTTCGGTGCCATCGGTTATCTGAACGCAGCCTGGGCGGCGCACTACTTCCGTGGTGCCATGGCGGCTGGCAAGATCAACGTGGGTGTTCCTTATTACACCCGTGGCTGGCAAGGGGTGACCGGTGGTACCCATGGTCTCAATGGCAAGGCAGCCTTGCCAAGCCAGAGCGACTGCCAACCGGGTACCGGGGGCAGCACCATCCCTTGTGGCAATGGCGCGGTCGGTATCGACAACATCTGGCACGATCTGGACAAGAACGGCAACGAGATAGGCGGTGGCGCCGTGCCCATGTGGCATGCCAAGAACCTGGAGCACGCGGCCAGCCTCGGCATCACTACCCTGCCCAGCTATGGCACCGCCTGGGGTCTGGATGCCAATAACCCGGCTGACGTGATCCAGGGTCAGTACGTGCGTTACTACGATGACAAGGCCCATGCGCCCTGGCTGTGGAACGAAGAGAAGAAAGTGTTCCTCTCCACCGAAGATGAAGAGTCCATGGGTCACAAGCTGGACTACATCATCAAGCGCGGTCTGGGTGGCGTCATGTTCTGGGAGATGGCAGGGGATTATGATTTCGATCCGGCCAAGAACGAATATGTCATGGGCAGCACCCTCACCAGTCTGGCGTATGACAAGTTCGCCACGGCGAGCAAAGCCCATCTGCAGCAGAATGATCTGCCTGCCCCGGCCGCTCAGCTCGACATTGCCGTCAGCCTGACTGGCTTCAAGGAGGGGGATTCCAACTATCCCATCAATCCGACCCTGAAGCTGACCAACAACTCCACCCAGACCATTCCGGGCGGCACCCGCATCGAGTTCCTGATGCCCACCTCCACTTCTGACACCATTACGGATCAGAGCGGTATGGGGCTGACAGTGGTCGAGAGCGGTGGCAACCAGAACTCCGACGGCATCGCCAATGAGAAGGACTTCCACAAGGTGGCCCTGACCCTGCCGGGCTGGAAGGCCTGGGCACCGGGGACGGATGTTGAGGTCGCCATGACCTATTACCTGCCGGCAGCCGGTGTGCCAAGTGGCGTGCGCCTCGTCAGCGGTAGCCAGACCATAGGCCTGAAGTCCGACTTCCCGGCTCTGGCCGAGGCGGTACTGGGCGGCGGCAGCAACCCTGGCCCGGGCGGCACGACCTGCAGCTCCCAGAGCGTCAATCCGGCGGCCTATCCGGCTTACCCGAGCTGGCCGCAAGGGGACCACGCCAATGGCAACGATCGCATGACCAATGGCAGTGCGGTCTGGCAGGCGAACTGGTGGACCAGCTCCGAGCCCAAGGCGGGTGATGGCAGCTGGAAGCTGGTTTGCAGCTACTGAGAGAGAGATTAACAATGTAAACGGGGCCTCTGGCCCCGTTTTTTTATCAAGAAAATCCCGGTGGCGGCCGACATAACATAGTAATGGCCATAGTACCGGGATCGGCGAGTCCCTATACTGGACCGCATTCGGATTGGGAGAGAAGGGCAATCATGGCGAGCATATTGGATTCAGTGGATCAACGTACCCAGCTGGTAGGGGAGAATCGCCTGGAGTTGCTGATGTTTCGACTCGGCTCCCGTCAGCTGTTTGCCATCAACGTGTTCAAGGTGCGCGAGGTGGTGAAACTGCCCCACCTGAACAAGATGCCTGGCTCTCATCACAACATCAGCGGCGTGGCCAATATCCGCGGTGTCTCCATCCCCGTCATCGATTTGCGCAGCGCCATCGGCATGCGCGGCCAAGCCCAGGAGGGAGAGGCCAACCTCATCATCACCGAATATAACCGTACCATTCAGGGTTTCCTGGTCGGCCAGGTGGCCAACATCGCCAATATGACCTGGAAGGACATATTGCCGCCGCCGCGCTCGGCGGGTCGCGCCAACTACCTCACCGCCATCACCCGCCTGCGGGAGGGCGATAGCGAGCAGATCGTCGAGATCATCGACGTGGAGAAGGTGCTGGCCGAGATCATCACCTACGACATCCGCATCTCCGACGCCGTGCTGGATAGAGAACTGCTGCCGCAGATGCAGGGGCGCAAGGTGTTGATCGTCGATGATTCCAGCACGGCCCGCAACCTGATCCGCGATACCCTGGCGCAACTCGGACTCGAAGTGATCGAATGTCAGGATGGCCTGCAGGCCTTGCGTTTGCTCAAGAGCTGGTGCGATGCGGGCAAGAGAGTGACCGACGAAATACTGCTGATGATCACCGATGCCGAGATGCCGGAGATGGATGGTTACCGCCTCACCCACGAGGTGCGCAGCGACCCGCGCATGCAGGATCTCTTCATCACCCTCAATACGTCGCTCAGTGGCAACTTCAACGAGGCCATGGTCAAGAAGGTCGGCTGTGACCGCTTCATTTCAAAGTTCCAGCCGGACCTGTTGGTGGGGGTCGCCCAGGAGCGGCTGCGTCAGTTGCTGGGTTGACAGACTATCGGGCTGGTTCAGCAACCAAAAAGGTCAGCATCTGCTGACCTTTTTGGTTCTACAAGAGCCTGTCAGTGAGTCAGCAAGGGCTCGACGAAGCGGGCCACCTTGTCGCGGATGAGCGGCTGTGCCTCGGCCTTGGGGTGGATGCCATCATTCAGCATGAGTTCAGGGCGAGTGGCAATATCATCGAGGAAGAAGGGCAGCAGTGGCCGCTCATTCTCCTTGGCAAGATCCGGGAATATGGTTTCGAACTGGCGCAGGTAACGGGTCCCGTAATTGGGGGGCAGCTGGATCTGGGTCAGGATGGTGTGGATCCCCTGCTGCTTGGCCATGGCCAGCATCTTGGCCAGATTCTGGCGAGTGATGGCGGGCGGGAAACCGCGCAGGCCATCATTTCCCCCCAGCTCGATCAGCAGCCAGTCCGGCTTGTGCTCCTTGAGCAAGACAGGCAGTCTGGTGAGGGCCCCTTGCGTGGTCTCGCCGCTGATGCTGGCGTTGATCAACTGATGCTGGCCACCGGTTTGCTGCCACTGTTGCTGGAGCAGGGCAGGCCAGCTCTGCTCGGCCTGCATCTGATAACCGGCACTCAGGCTGTCGCCCAGCACCAACAGTGTCTGTGCCTGCAACTGGCCACAGGCCATCACCCACATTAAGGCGAACAGGATACGCGCCATGACTTCAACTCCCATCATTTCGATTAGCAACCTCGGCAAGTCTGTGCGCCTTGGCAGTGACAATCTGACCATCCTTGAGGGGATCTCGCTGCAAGTCAAGGCGGGGGAGACCCTGGCTCTGGTCGGTGCCTCAGGTTCGGGCAAATCGACCCTGCTCGGCCTGCTGGCCGGATTGGATCTGCCCAGTAGCGGCGAGATCCGCATTCAGGGTCACTCCCTCGGCGAGCTGGATGAAGAGGGGCGCGCCCGCTTGCGCTCCGATCACATCGGCTTCGTATTCCAATCCTTCCTGCTGTTGCCAACCCTGAGCGCCCTGGAAAACGTCATGCTGCCTGCCGAGTTACGTGGCGAGCGCGATTGCGAACCCAGGGCCCGCGAGCTGCTGGCGGCGGTCGGCCTGAAAGACAGGCTGGATCACTTGCCCCCCAGGCTCTCTGGTGGCGAACAGCAGCGGGTCGCCATCGCGCGCGCCTTCATGACCAGACCCAGCCTGCTGCTGGCAGACGAGCCGACCGGCAACCTCGACAGCAAGACGGGGGATACCGTCATCGAGCTGCTGTTCGAACTCAACCGTACCCATGGCACCACCCTGGTGGTGGTCACCCATGATCTGGCACTGGCTCAGCGTTGCCAGCGCCAACTGACCATGGCAAGTGGCCGCTTGCAGGGCAGCCCGGGTGAGGAGTCCCATGCTGCTGACCGCGATGACCGCGATGACCGCGATGACCGCGATGACAGCAGCGCCGTGCGTGCCTGACGCTGGCCCCGGGATCCGGTTTTATGTCGATAGAGAGCAGTCATGACCCAGTTAACAGGATGTCAGCGCATGAGGAGGTCGCAATGATGCGGTCAGGATGGCATGAGCGTCAAACCGTGAGGGAGCCCCAATAATGATGCATTTACGATTGGCGCTGCGTCTGCTGCGCCGGGAAGGGGCCAGTGGCGAGCTGCGCTGGTTCGTGCTGGCGCTGGCGCTCTGCGTCGCCTGCGTGCTGAGTGTGGCCCTGGTCGCCGATCGGCTGGACGCTGGCCTCAAGGCCTCGGGTCGTGACTTTATCGCGGCAGACAGAGCCCTGGGCACGAGCCGGGCCCTGAGTCCCGATCTGCTGGCCAGGGCGCAGCAGGACAAGGTGGCGGTGCAAGCCACGGTCAGCTTCAACAGCATGCTGTTTCACGGCGAGGCGTTTCAGCTCGCCTCTATTCGTGCGGTACCGAGTGGTTTCCCCTTCTATGGCACCCTGGAGCTGACCCCTCAGCAAGCCCCCAAACCGGGCGAGATCTGGCTGTCGCCACGGCTGATGCAACTGCTCGATGCCAAGGTGGGGGAGGCGCTTGAGGTGGGCAATACCCATCTCAAGGTGGCGGGTCTGCTTGGCCGTGAGCCGGATCAGGGATTTAGCCCCTTTCTGCTCGCGCCGCGTGCCTTGATCCACAGTGATGACATAGGGGCAACCGGCGCCTTGCTGCCCGGTAGCCGTCAGCAGTGGCGCTACCTGTTTCAGGGAACGCGGGCCGACATAGCTCGCTTCGAAGCCTGGATAAAACCCAAGCTGGTGACGGGGCAGAAGTGGGTCACCCCGGATGACAAAGGCTCACAGGTGGGGCGCTCCCTGGCCAATGCCGAGCGTTTCTTCCGGCTCGCGTCCCTGGCAGGGGTCTTGCTTGGTGCCCTGGCCATGGGCATAGCCGTGCGGCATTTTGCCGAACGCCAGACCAGCATGGTGGCCCTGCTCAAGACGCTTGGGGCTTCGCGAGGAACCCTGTGGCGCCTGATGGGCACCCTGCTGCTCTGCCTCACCCTGGTAGGCGCTCTGCTTGGCCTGGTGGCGGGCAGCGCCATGCAGTGGCTCACTCTGCATCTGCTCGGTGGCCTCTTGCCTGCGGATCTGCCGCCCCCCTCCTGGCGTCCATTCGCCCTGGGGGTGGCCGTGGCGCTCTTTATCACCCTGTTGCTCGCCTTCATCCCCTTCTTGCGCCTGCTCAAGGTGCCACCGCTGCGGGTCCTGCGTCGTGAGCTGTCGGCGAGCGTCCCCCCCTGGTTGGCGCTGCCGGTGGGTCTGCTCGGTCTGTTCGCCCTGGTGTGGGGCTTCACCGCCGAGCTGGGCTTGTCCCTGGGGCTGGTCGCGGGCATGGGGCTGCTGATGGGATTGCTGGCCGTGATGGCAGCGGGCCTGCTCAGGCTCGGCGGCCGCCTCCAGGGGCCCCACGCCTTGCGTCTGGCCCTGGCGCATCTCTCCAGGGAGCGAGGTGCCGGTCTGTTCCAGCTGGCGGGGTTCGCCCTTGCACTCATGTTATTTGGCTTGCTGTGGGCGGCCCGGGTCGATCTACTCGACGAGTTTTCCGCCCGCTTGCCCGCCGATGCGCCCAATCGCTTCCTGGTCAACATCAGCAGCGAGGAGCGCATTCCCATACTCGCAGCTCTCGGCGAAGCGGGTGCCGTCACCTCGGACTTCTACCCCATGGTGCGTGGCCGCCTGACCAGCATTGCCGGCGACCTCATCGGGCCCAATGGCCGGGAGGGAATCGACAGGGAACTCAACTTCACCAGCACGGCGCAGTTGCCTGCCGATAACCGCATCACCCAGGGGCGCTGGCTGGCGGGCAAAGGCGAGGTCTCTGTAGATGATGAAGTAGCCGGGCGGCTGGGCATCAAGCTGGGCGACACACTGGGCTTCAACATCGAGGGGCGCGAGTTCGAGGCGAGCGTCACCAGCCTGCGCCATATCAAGTGGGACAACATGCGTCCCAACTTCTACATGATCTTCTCGCCGGATCTGCTGACTGACTTCTCGCCGACCTGGCTTGGCAGCTATCGGTTGCCAAGCAGCGGCAAGGGCGCCGAAGTGGCGCTCATACGTCAGTATCCTACCGTCTCCCTCATCGATGTGGATGATCTGATCGCCCGGCTGACCCAGGTCTCCCAACAGGTGAGCCGGGCCCTGGCCTTGATGCTGGGGCTGGTGACGGTGGCGGCCCTGCTGGTGTTGCTGACCCAGACCCAGGCCAGCATGGCGAGCCGACGCAGGGAGCTGCTGCTGATGCGCACCCTGGGGGCGAGCAGTGAGCTGCTGCAGCGCATGTTGCGTTGGGAGCTGGTGGCGACGGGCCTGCTGGCGGGATTGTGCGGGGCGGCCGTGGTGGAGATCTGTTCCCTGGCTCTGCAACTGCTCTGGTTTGAAGGGCAGTGGCAGTTCCACTGGTTCATCTGGCTGGGCTTGCCTGTGCTGGGTGCCTTGCTGGTCACCCTGGCCGGACAGGGGATGCAGCGCCAGTTGCTGGCGGGCACCCTGAGCGATCGACTACGGGGCCTGGGCCAGGGGCTGCTCTAAGGGCCCACCCAAGTAGATACCGGAGAAAAAGAAAAAACGCTTCATCCGCCGGGATGAAGCGTTTTTATTTGAGGATCTCTGGTTACGGGCTCGATGGGGGGCGTTCCAGCAGATTGCAAAGCGCCTGGGGCAGGGCCGGGAAGCTGAAATGAAAGCCTGCGTCCTGCAGCCGTTTCGGCAGGACTCTTTGCCCGGTGAGCAGCAGGTCGGCGGCCTCGCCCATCATGAGCTGCAGCGACCAGGCGGGAATGCGCATCAGGTGGGGGCGCTTCAACGACTTGGCCAGTTGCTGGCTAAACTCCCGGTTGCTGACCGGGGTGGGCGCCGTGCCGTTATAGATGCCTTGGCAATCGTCATGCTCGAGCAGAAACAGCCAGGCGCGCACCAGATCCTGAATGTGGATCCAGGAGACCACCTGCCGACCTTCACCCATGGGGCCGCCGAGCCCGACCCTGTAGGGCGGCAGCATCTTGGGCAGGGCGCCGCCATCTAGCCCCAGCACCAGGCCAATGCGCAATATGCAGACCCGGGTCTGTTCACTGCTGGCCGCCAGGGCCAGGGATTCCCACCGGTTGCAGAGCTGATGGGTGAACTCGAGACTGGGGTGATCGCACCCCTCATCCAGTGGCTTGTCATCCTGGCGGCCGTACCAGCCGATGGCAGATGCGCTAAGCAATGCCTTGGGGGGGGTGGTGGAGAGCTTGATGAGATCGACCAGCTGTTCGGTCAGCAGCCAGCGGCTATCGCACAGTTGTTGCTTGCGAACCGGGTTCCAGCGCCCCTGAGCGATGGGCTCCCCCGCGAGGTTGATCACCACATCGATGTCGTTGAGATGGTCGAGCCGGTCCAGGGAGTCAATCAGCTGCACATCGTGGCCGAGCAGTTGATACGCATGGCTCCCCTGACGGCTCAATACCACCACCTGATGCTGTACTTTAAGGTGGGCGACTAACTTGCGGCCGATAAAACCTGTCCCCCCCGTGATCAGTATCTTCATCTCGTCTTCCCCTCTCTGTCTGGCTCTACTCTAGTGAGTCGGCAAGGGATGAACAAGCCATGAGCATGAGGCAAGGTACACCAAGAGGCACCATCTGCATCTGTTGTTTTCTTTCAAATGATCCAGAAACTATCCACAAAAGCTGTGGAAAAGTCTGTAGATTAGCGGTGTGTCTAGCGTTAGTTAGTTGATCTTAAAAGAGTATTTCATTCTGATCTCGACTGGAGTGCAATTGCTCAATCCCCTGGCGCGAATGTGAGTGTTCGCTCAGGCGCTGCGCCACTATTGGCGAAGGCTCTAGGCGCTGGGGCGAGATCTGACCGGATCCGGATTTGATCTGGGGGATCAACATAATGCCCGCCAGCCATAAAAAAACCCGCCAGGAGGCGGGTTTTTGCAAGATGGCAGAGCGGGGCTATTACTCGGCCTCTGCCTGGGCTGCCTGAATACCGGTCAGGGCGATGGTGTAGACGATGTCATCCACCAGGGCGCCACGGGACAGGTCATTGACCGGCTTGCGCATGCCTTGCAGCATGGGGCCGATGGAGACCAGCTCGGCGGAGCGCTGTACCGCCTTGTAGGTGGTGTTGCCGGTGTTCAGGTCCGGGAACACGAACACGGTGGCTTTACCCGCAACCGGTGAGTTCGGTGCCTTGGACTTGGCCACGTTCTCCATGATGGCCGCGTCGTACTGCAGCGGGCCGTCGATGATGAGGTCGGGGCGCTTGGCCTTGGCCAGCTCGGTCGCTTCACGCACTTTCTCTACGTCCGCGCCGGCGCCAGAGGTACCGGTGGAGTAGGAGATCATGGCGACGCGCGGCTCGATGCCGAAAGCGGCAGCGGAGTCGGCGGACTGGATGGCAATCTCGGCCAGCTGTTCGGCGCTCGGATCCGGGTTGATGGCGCAGTCACCGTATACCAGCACCTGATCAGGCAGCAGCATGAAGAAGATGGAGGAGATCAGCGACGAACCCGGGGCAGTCTTGATGATCTGCATCGGCGGACGAATGGTGTTGGCGGTGGTGTGCACGGCGCCGGAAACCAGACCGTCCACTTCGCCACGCTCCAGCATCATGGTGCCCAGCACCACGTTGTCTTCCAGCTGCTCGCGGGCAACCACTTCGGTCATGCCCTTGTTCTTGCGCAGCTCGACCAGACGCGGCACGTAGCGCTCGCGCACTTCCAGCGGGTCGATGA
The DNA here is from genome assembly GCF_020149575.1 of Aeromonas rivuli. Classification (NCBI taxonomy): domain Bacteria; kingdom Pseudomonadati; phylum Pseudomonadota; class Gammaproteobacteria; order Aeromonadales; family Aeromonadaceae; genus Aeromonas; species Aeromonas rivuli. Next base: position 923,104 of record NZ_CP079742.1, read on the forward strand.
TCTCGACGCGATCGGTCAGCACCACACCCTGCTGTTCGGCGACGCGGCGGATCTCTTCCGGGTTGCCCAGCAGCACCGGACGGGCGATGCCACGCTCGGCACAGATAGCGGCAGCCTTGATGGTGCGCGGCTCTTCCCCTTCCGGCAGCACGACGCGCTTGTTGGCCTGACGGGCCAGCTCGGTCAGCTGATAGCGGAACGCAGGCGGGCTCAGACGACGGGAGCGGGTGGACTTGGCAGAGAGGGACTCTATCCAGTGCTTGTCGATGTGGCCAGCCACATAGTCCTGCACCAGTTCGATCCGCTCGCGGTCATCTTCCGGGATGTCGACGTTGAAGTTCTGCAGGCTGACCGCGGTCTGCCAGGTGTTGGTGCCGGTGATCATGATCGGCAGGCCGGTGGCCATGGCCTGTTGGCACAGGGCCATCACTTGCGGTTCCGGGTGATAGTTGCCGGTCAGCAGCAGGGCACCGAGCTTGACGCCATTCATGGCGGCCAGACAGGCGGAGACGATGACGTCCGAGCGATCGCCGGAGGCAACCAGCAGGCTGCCCGGACGGAAGTGCTCAACCATGTTGTGGATGGAGCGGGCACAGAAGGTCACGGTCTGCAGACGACGGCTGTCCAGTTCACCCTTGTGCAGGATCTTGGCGGCCAGGTGCTTGGAGAGATCCTTGGCGCGCGGGGCGATCAGCTGGGTGTTCCAGGGAATGCAACCCAGGATGCGCAGCGGGCTCTTGCCAAACACCTGCAGCACTTCCAGGTTATGGGCGGCATCTGTGGTGTGGTGATGGGCCTCGAACATCTCGGTGAGATCGGGGCGAGTCACGCCGTGCTCGTCCACCGGTGCGCCCACCTTGTTGATGACGCAGCCGACGATGCGGGGGTTGTTGACGCCACCGAAGTTGGAGCAGGCCAGTTCGATGCGCTCTTTGAGCTTCTGGCTGGAGTCATGACCCGGGTGGGTGACGAATACCATGTCGGCGTCCAGCGCCTTGGCCACGTCATAGTTGAGCTTGTTGGCAAAGGGCTGTTTGTCGGTGGGCACCATGCCCTCGACCACCACCACTTCGGCGCCGCTGGCTTTCACGTGCCCTTCGAAGCGAGCCACAATCTCTTCCAGCAAGATATCGGTGTTGCTGGTGGTGATCATGTTCTCGGCGTAGGAGAGGGCGAAGGGCTCGGGTGGGTTGATGTTGGCAGCGGCGCGGATCACGGCGGTGGAGCGCTCGGCTCCAATCTCGCCCGGACGCGGCTGGGCAACCGGTTTGAAGAAGCTGACATTGACACCGTGACGTTCCATGGCGCGAACCACGCCAAGACTCACGGAAGTTACGCCGACACCAGTGCCGACCGGGATGAGCATAATAGTGCGTGCCACTTATTACCCCTTGTTCATTTTTTGGGATCAGGAAAAGGCCGCCCTGGGGCGGCCTTGCTCTACAGCTAAATTATGCGCCGACGAGATCCAGCGCGTCATGGGCAATGACCCACTCTTCGTTGGTCGGGATAACCAAGGCCTTGGTGGAGCCAGCCTTGGAGATCTCGCCACCCTTGCCGAAGCGGGCTTTCAGGTTGGCGTCGTGGTCGACGTCAAAGCCCAGCAGCGCCAGCTTGTTCAGGGCCATCTCACGGATAGGAGCGGAGTTTTCACCGATACCACCGGTGAAGACCACGGCATCCAGACGACCATCCATGGCGGCAGCGTAAGCGCCGATGTACTTGGCCAGGCGGTAGCAGTAAACGTCCATGGCACGCTTGGCTTCTTCTTTGCTGTCGTAGTTGTCTTCGACGAAACGGCAGTCGGAAGTGACTTCAGTCAGACCCTGCAGACCGGACTCTTTGGTCAGCATGGTGTTGATCTCGGCCACGCTCATGCCCAGATTGTCATGAAGGTGGAAGATGATGGCCGGATCGATATCACCACAACGGGTACCCATCACCAGACCTTCCAGCGGGGTCAGACCCATGGAGGTGTCGACGGACTGGCCATTCTTGATGGCGCAGACGGAGCCGCCGTTGCCCAGGTGGCAGTTGATGATGTTCAGCTCGGAGACCGGCTTGTTCAGGATCTTGGCCGCTTCCAGGCTGATGTAGTAGTGACTGGTACCGTGCATGCCGTAGCGACGGATGCCGTTCTCTTTGTAGAGTTTGTACGGCAGGGCATACAGGAAGGCTTCCTGGGGCATGGTCTGGTGGAAAGCGGTGTCGAACACGGCCACGTTCTTGTCGGCCAGATGCGGGAACACTTTCAGGGCGGCACGGATGCCGACCAGGTGGGCCGGGTTATGCAGCGGGGCCAGGGTGGCGCAATCTTCGATGCCCTGGACCACTTCGTTGGTGATGACCACGGAGGAGGTGAACTTCTCACCACCATGCACCACACGGTGACCGACGGCGATCAGGTTCTCGGCCAGGGCCGGATTCAGGGGCAGGATCTTGTTGACTATGAAGTCCAGCGCTTCCTGGTGGGCGGCACCGGCGCCGAGATCGGCACTGCCTTTCTCGCCGTTGAGCTTCCACTTGATGCGGGCATCGTCGAGACCGAAGCACTCGGCCAGGCCGGACAGCAGGTCGTCGCCTGTGGTGGCATCGATCACGGCAAACTTCAGGGAAGAGCTACCACAGTTAAGTACAAGAACCAGCTTACTCATGAATAAATCCTATCGCAGATTGGGTTGTGTAGGAGGACTGCACGGACGCAAAGGCGTCCAACATCTTCAACTTATCCTTATGAGGGTTGGCAATCTGTTGCTTGCCCCTTGTATAGTGATACAAGACCCGAAATCCTGACGCCTGCCGATGGGTGCCCGAGGGGCCACTGGCGGTAAAAATAGGCGGACAAAGGATAACCTCATTGTTGAAAAATAACAAAGTCATCCTAAACCTTTGCTATGTTCCATCAAATTTTTACGCGGTTTTGCCGTTAATACGTTCAAAATTAGCTCGGAGGTAATATGAGCATGAATTCTTTTGGAACTAAGTTACAGCAAGGCCGACATTATATGACGATTTGGCCGCGCCGTCCCGAGCTCAATCCGCTGTTTCCTGAAAACCGTGTCATCCGCGCCACCGAGTTTGCCCTCAAGGTGATCCCGGCCCTGGCCGTGCTCAGCATCATGCTGCAGTTCCAGTTTGGTCAGGATTACTACTGGCCTTCGGTCATCACCAGCGTGCTCTTCCTGCTCAGCCTGCCGCTGCAAGGTTATTACTGGCTCGGCCAGCGTGCCGCCACCCGCCTGCCGCCCTCTCTGGCCAGTTGGTATCGGGAGATCAATAGCAAGATGAACGAGCAGGGTGGCCGCCGTCAGCTGGTGGCCCAGCCTCGCTATGAAGAGCTGGCCGATACCCTCAACGCCGCTTTCAAGCAGCTCGATAAATCCTTCCTCTACGAGTGAGCCCAGCTTGATGCATCAAGGCGCCCCGGGGCGCCTTTTTTATCGGTCGGGTTGTGCATCGGCGGTACCCTCAGGCGGCCAGGATCTTGCGGATCTCCTGGATGGAGAGCTTGTACTGACGTGGACACTGGCGCCACACCGCCAGCATCCGCTGGTATTTGTCACCCATGGCAATGTCGCTGGAGAGTTCGTCGCAGGGGCAGTCCAGCTCGGGGAAGCGCTTGTCCACCTCGAGCAGGAAGCAGACATAGTCTGCCAGGGCGGCTTCCTGGCTGCGGCTGTAGCCGTTGAAGCGCAGTCGGCTGGCTGCTATCTCTCCCTGATTGACCGGATCCAGGTTCCCCCAGGAGATGGCCAGGGCATGGTGCAGCTCCAGGGTGTCCAGCACCCCTTGGCAGGTGGCCAGATCCAGGTGGCCGAAGTGTTTTTCCAGCTCGAGGATCTGCAGGCAGTAACCCTTTTCGATGATGGTACTGGCGCGCTGATAGTGGGCGGCTCGCTCCGGGTTGAGCTTGGCCAGGATCTCGTACTGGTTGCTGAGGATAAGGCGCTCGGTGTGGCTCATGTTCATGGGTTTTCTCGCTGCAAGATGAAACTGGCACCAAGTTAACCCAGATATCAGATGAATTTTTTGATCTCGAAGGGGAGTTGTCGTCAAAAAACCTGGCGGTGAGTCGGGCCGTGCCCAACGTGGGGCATCAAAGAGAGTGCGGCACAACGGCACACAGCAAGAGAGGGCCCCGGGCCCTCTCTTGTTTCATCTGTCTCATCCCAGCCATGGCTGGGATGACAGCCCCGGTTGCGGGGATGGGCTTAGCCCTTGACGAAGTCCAGCACCACCTGGTGGTGGTTGCTGGTCTTGAACTTGTCGAAGCGGTGGACAATCTTGCCCTCTTCGTCGATGAGGAAGCTCAGGCGATGGATGCCGTCATACTCCTTGCCCATGAATTTCTTCGGACCCCAGACCCCGAAGGCATCTGCCACGGCATGGTCTTCGTCGCTGAGCAGCCGGAAATTGAGGCTGTCGCGCTGTGCGAATTTTTTGAGGCGTGTGCTGGCATCCGGGCTGATGGCAAGCACCTCCACATTGAGGGTGGCCAGCTCCGCATTGACGTCGCGCAGGCCGCAGGCCTGGGTGGTACAACCCGGGGTCATCGCCTTGGGATAGAAGTAGACCAGTACCTTCTTGCCGCGCAGATCGCTCAGGCGAACTGGTTGGCCATCCTGATCTTGCAGGGTGAAATCGGGTGCCATGGCACCGGCTGACAAGGGGGTGATGGGTTCAATGGCGGACATCTTGGCTCCTTGGTGAAGCGGGCAATCGGGGGGATCCCACCTCAAGCATGCTTGCGGTGGATGATAAATTCGAACGACTCGGCGCCCAGGTTCTGACAGAAGGTCGCGAAGGCGGCCTCGGAATCGGTGACCTCGCCCGTGCGGGTCAGGTTGAGTTGAAAGGCGGCCTTGAAACGGTTGTAAGGCTGCTGCTCCCGGGTTTCGGTCTGCATGGCCTGGATGTCCCAGCCATGATCAATGAAGAACTGGGTGCACTGACTGACGATGCCCGGCTCGTCACGGATCAGGATCTCGGCACTGGCATTGGTGTCGTATTGCAGGGAGTGGTGGCGCTCGGTGCGCTTCATCATGGTGATGAGATCCCACTCCTGACTGCGCAGGGGCAGGCTTATTTCGAGCTGCATCAGGCTGTTCCAGTCACCGGACAGCAGCATGATGAAGGTGAATTCGTTGCCGAAGATGCCAAGGCGGCTGTCGACAATGTTGCAGCCACAGCCACTCACGTGGCGAGTCACTTCGTTTACTATGCCAGGCCTGTCCGTGCCGATGGCCGTTACGACCAGGTAATGCGTCATAAGTCCTCTCTCGTCCATTCATTATTCTGGCGCAAGAAGGCTCGGGTGAGCCGTGGTCCACGCAGGGGAACACCATTGCGGACATAGCGCCGTTTTGTGGCGGATGGTAACACGGCTTGCCACCTGCCTCCCTTGTTTTTCAAAGGGGTCAGCTTTACCATTACGCCCCTGAAAATCGGGAGAAATATCCATGTTACGCGGTAGTCTTGTCGCTCTTGTCACCCCTATGCTGGCTTCAGGTGAAGTCGATTGGGCCAGTCTGGCCCGTCTTGTCGAGTACCACGTGGCTGCCGGGACCTCGGCCATCGTCTCGGTCGGCACCACGGGGGAGTCGGTTACCCTGAATGAGCAGGAGCATATCGCCGTTGTGGAAAGGACCGTGGCCCTGGCTGGCGGACGCGTGCCTGTCATCGCCGGTTGTGGCTCCAACAGCACGGCTCACGCTATCGCGCTCTCTCAACGTCTCGCCCAAACTGGCGTGGTAGCGGGTCTCTCTGTCACCCCTTATTACAATAAACCGACCCAAGAAGGTCTCTATCGTCACTATTGTGCGATCGCCGAGGCTAGTGGTCTGCCTCAAATTCTTTATAATGTGCCGGGGCGCACCTGTTGCGATCTCAAACCCGAGACAGTGGCTCGGCTGGCCAAGGTGCCGGGGATCATCGGCTTGAAAGAGGCAACCGGCGATCTGACGCGCACGCCGCTGCTGCGCGAGTTGTGTGGATCCGATTTTCTTCTCTACAGTGGCGATGATGCGACTGGATGTGATTTTATGCTGCAAGGGGGCGATGGGGTCATCTCCGTCACCACCAATATTGCGGCGGCCCAGATGGCCGACATGTGTCGTGCTGCCCTGACTGGCGATGCCGGTCTGGCCCATGACATCAACAATCGATTGATGCCGTTGCATCGGACTCTGTTCTGCGAGCCGAGTCCCATCCCCGTCAAGTGGGCCTGTGCCCGATTGGGATTGATAGCGACGGCGACCCTGCGTCTGCCGCTGACCGACCTCACCCCCGAGGGCGAACAGGCGATGACGCAGGCTCTGACGACTGCGGAGTTGATGGCGAGTGTTTAAAACAAACGGAAAGGGAAGTGCAGTGCGTCTGGCCATGAGTGTGGTGACCCTGGCCGTACTGGCCGGTTGCAGCTCACCGGCAGAACGCAAGATGGCCAACCGTGGTTTCGAGTATGAGGAAGCCCGCCTGGAAGGCCGCGCTTTCCTGATACCTGCCGGGTTGCAGAGCCCCGCCTTTAACAGCGATTTCAATATCCCCGCCCTGCCCGAGAGCAGCCGCGAAGGCGCCATTGGTGCCAAGGTGGACGTGCGTCCACCCGCCCAGTTGTTGACTGTGGTACCGGGTAGCCAGGTGGTGGCCAATGCGGCCGACCCCACGGTCTCTTTCTATGCCCTGAGCACCCAGCAGGATATTCAGAATGATACCTGGGCCTTCCTGATGAACTTCCTGGCCAAATACAAGGTCACTACCGAGACGCTGGATCGCCAGAGCGGTGTACTGGAGACCGGCTGGTTCGACAACACCTTGGCGCTCGATGGCTGGGGTGAGGAAGATGACGATTATCAGATCCGTCAGCGTTACCAGTTCGTCTTGAAAAATGATCTCCAGCGCCATGCGGTCAACATGTCGGTGAAGGTGGTCGATCATGAAGAGATCCTCGACGGTGAGACCACGACCAGCCTGACGCCAGCCGAGGCCAAACGCTACGCGACCCGCGCCCTGAACCAGTTCTCCCTCTATTACGACAAAGAGCTCAAGGCGCGCGAGCAGCACAAATCCAGCGATGGCATGGCGTTGCAGCTCGGTCTGGACAACAACGATTTGAGCGCCTGGATTGCCGGGGGATCCTTCGATCAGGTGTGGCGTCGCCTCAACCAGATCCTGCCGGGCTACGGTTTCGTCATCAAGGATACCCAACAGTCTCTGGGCTGGATCGACGTCGAGTATGACGATCCGGGCAGCGATTTCTGGCAAGCCAAGGGGGCTGAGCCCTTCAAGCTGGAGGAGGATAAATACCGCTTCCAGCTCGGCGAGATGGCGGGGGGCAAGACCTCCATCACCCTGTTCGACAAGGATAAAAAACCTGTGTCGTCCGGGACTATCTCCCAGATGTATATCAGTCTGTCCGAGGCATTCGCCAAGGCCCAGGCCGATCAAGCCGCAGCAACAGCAGAATAGAAACAGGGGCCTAGTGCCCCTGTTTTATTAGGTTAATCCCCTACAAACTGGGGGCTTGCTTGGTGCGTGTGTTTGGCTAGTCCCCAGCAACAGGGGCTTGGCATGTGTGTTTTATCAACCCCCACAACAGGAAGTGTTAAAAGCCATGAGTCTTGCAGATCAAGTATTGGCGGTGAATGACGATTTACCGATCCGTACCGATAAACCTGTCCATTCCGGCAAAGTGCGCAGCGTCTACTGGTTGACCCCGGCAGACAGTGCCCGGCTCATCAGAGAGAAAGGCTATGATGTGCCGGCCGATGCGCCGCTGGCCATCATGGTGATCAGTGACCGTATCTCTGCCTTCGACTGCATCTGGCAGGGGGTGGACGGACTGAACGGCGTACCGGGCAAGGGCGCGGCACTCAATGCCATCTCCAGCCACTGGTTCAAGTTGTTCAAGGAGAAGGGACTGGCCGACAGCCACATCCTGGACATCCCGCACCCCTTCGTCTGGATAGTGCAAAAAGCCCGTCCCGTGATGATCGAGGCCATTGCCCGCCAGTACATCACCGGCTCCATGTGGCGTGCCTACAAGAATGGCGAGCGCGAATTCTGCGGTATCACACTGCCAGAAGGTCTGAATAAGGATCAGAAGCTGCCTGAGACCCTGATCACCCCCTCTACCAAGGGTGTGCTGACCGGTCTGGAAGGGGTGCCCGAGGCCGATGACGTCAACGTCTCCCGTGCCGACATCGAGCGCCACTACCAGGGCTTCAACTTCAGCAGTCTGGATGACATAGATCGCTACGAAGTGCTGCTCAAGGAAGGCTTCAGTGTCATCAGCGATGCCCTGGCCGCGTTGGATCAGGTCTTTGTCGACACCAAGTTCGAGTTTGGCTACGTCCATGATGCCGAAGGCCGCGAGAAGCTCATCTATATGGATGAAGTGGGCACCCCGGACAGCTCCCGCATCTGGGACGGCCCGGCCCTGCGCGAAGGCGAGATCATCGAGAAATCCAAAGAGGGTTTCCGTCAGTGGCTGCTGAACCACTTCCCGGATCCGGACATACTGCTCAACAAGCACCGCATGCCGGAACGTTTTGCCCTGGCTCGGGACAACAAATTGCCCACCGAGGTGATGATGGATATCTCCAACACCTACGTGGGTATCGCCGAGAAGATCATCGGCCACAAGCTGGTGCGCAGTGCCAATCCCAAGCAGGAGATCATCGAGGTGCTGCGTGAGCAGTACGGCCTGATCGACTGAGGCTACGCTTTTTTATCGCCGAAAAACAAACGTTTGCTGGCGATGATAGCAGCCAGCTGATAAATGAACGGGCCCCATTGCGGGGCCCGTTTTTTATTGCTGATCTGGCTTGGCAGCGAGGCCGCAGGGATCAAGCATTGACCCTGAACACCTGGCCGGTCTGCACCCCGAGCACGGATTTCTGATAGGCCAGAGCCACTCGGGCGGCCGGCACTGGCTCGAAGCCGGGGAAGAAGGCTGCGTACTTATCCATCGACTCGGTCAACAGGGTCGGGCTCACCACATTGATGCGCAGCCCTTTGGGCAGCTCGCAGGCGGCCGCCTTGGCGAAGTGCTCTATGGCGCCGTTGATGGTGGTGGCACTGCTGCCCCAGTTGATGGGCTCTTCGCTCAATATGCCGCTGATCAGGGTGATGGAACCCCCTTCGTTCAGATAGGGAATGGCGGCGCGGGTCAGTTTGACTTGGCCCATCAGCTTGCTCTCCAGGCCGAGTTGCCACTGCTCATCGGTCAGCTCGGTGAGAGGGGCGAAGGCCACATTGCCGCTGGCGATCACCAGGGCATCGAACTGGCCGATGCCTGCAAACAGGGCGGCGATGGAGGCACCATCCGTCATGTCGACGGTGGCATCTCCCTGGCTGCGGCCGACCCGGACAATCTCATGCTGAGTTGCCAGCAGGTTGCTGACGGCGGAACCGACTGTGCCACTGGCACCGACAATCACTATTTTCATGGCTGCACTCCTTGTTGGGATGTGTTGATAATAGCGCGCCAAAAAAGAAGAAAAAGCGCTTAAAATAAACCAATTGTTGTCATTTTGGAGTTAATTAAGTGGAGATAGGCCATCTATCGAGCTTCTATCAGGTGGTACTGAGGGGCAGTTTCTCGGCCGCAGCCGACGCACTGGGGGTGAGCAAAGGCATGCTCAGCCGCCATGTCAGCAGTCTGGAGCGCAGCCTCAATGCCCAGTTGTTGCAGCGTACCACCCGCAGGCTCAGCCTGACCGAGGCAGGCAAGACTCTCTACCAGCAGGCGGGCCAGATCTTTGCCCTGGCCCAGCAGGCTGAGCAGGACATACAGGCACTGACGGAAGAGGACAGCGGCCGATTGCGTTTCACTTGCCCGGTCAGCACCGGAGACAGGATGGCGGCCGAGCTGCTTGAGCGCTTCGCGCGCCTCTGTCCCGGGGTGACGGTCGAGTTCAACTTCACCAATACCGCCCTCGACATGCGCCAGGGGGAACATGACATCGCCCTGCGTGCCATGGAGCGGATCCCGGACAATCTGGTCGCCCTCTCGCTGGGACGGCTCAGGGATGTGGTGGTGGCGAGCCCAGCCTGGGTGGCGGGCCATGGTCTGCCGACGACCCCCTATGAACTCGCCGCCCACTCCTGTTTGCTGCAAGATCATAATCCTGCCTGGGAGCAGTGGCATTTCAACAGGGAAGGGGAGGAGGTCAGCATACTGGTGCAGGGCCGGGTGCGCGCCAATCACTACAGCACCCTGGTGCAACTGGCGGTGGCCGACATGGGGCCCACCAAGTGCCCGTTGATGCTGGTCGAGCCCCTGCTGGATCGGGGCCAACTGAGCTTGCTGCTGCCCGACTGGCAAAGCGCGCTGCATCCCATTCACATCCTCCATGCCCAGCAGCGGCGGGTACCGCGCAAGATCAAACTGTTCAAGCAACTGTTGCAGGCGTGGTTTCAAGAGCATCCGCACTATCTGGTGTGAGGGCGCGCAAGCCTTGGGTAAAACAGGGGGGATGAGGATATCCGCCGCACAGTGCGCAAATAACAACCCCCCCGGCCAGATGGCCACTCCTGGCTGTTATCTGTCTGTCACAAAGGCTCGTTAAGGTAGCGGGCCATGAGTGCAACAGATAATGGATGACAGGATGAACAGAGCATGGGGCCTTGCCCTGTTATTGGGCGCAGGGTCATGGAGTGCGGCCGCGCTGGCCGAGATCAGGGTATCGGTGCCTGCGCCGTTTCAGCTGCTGGCGGTGCAAGAGGGCAAGATCCTCGATGAGCACAGCGCCACCCTGAAGGAGGGGGTCGCTCAGCTGCTGATCCGCTATGACGGGGTGGAAGAGAGCCGCACCAGCAGCGACAACGACACCCATCATCTCTCTGAGCCGCAGGTGGTTCGGGTCGAACGCCACAGCGGTCAGCTGCAACTGCTGCCGGATGTCGCCGCCGGTGCACTGAACAGTGGCGAGCAGATGGCCGCCTTTGCCAAGGCGCCCAAGCTTAGCCTGGATGATGGTCAGGGCCAGCCGGTCGCCTTCACTCAGGATGAGCTGGCCAGCCAGGGTCTGCAACTGGGCATCGATTGGCCCGAGCGCCTGGCCGATTACAACCGGGATGGCGGGGTTGCGGCGCTGGCACTGATCGCCCCGGCGCAGGCCGTGCAGGGAGCAAGCCCTCGGCCGCTGAGCGCCAGCGGCCTGGAAGCCCAGTTGCAGCAACTGTTCCTGCAGGCCGATCCGGCGCTGCGCAAGCGCTTCATCGGCTGGGCCGTTCCTCAGCTCTAGTGTCAGTGGCGAGCAGGAGAGCGCGCTTGCCGTCCGCTCTCCTGCTTTCCTTGCCAAAGCGCATACAGTAAGGTGGGCCCACATCAGTGCCCCCTTAACCGCGCCGAGGTTTTCATGTTCGAACTGCATCCCCGCCTGGCCGCCGACACCCGAGTGCTCGGCGACTTGCCCCTGTGCCGTGTCTTGCTCGCCAAAGAGAGTCAGTATCCCTGGTTGATCCTGGTGCCCAGGGTTGCCGATCTGCGGGAAATCCATCATCTGGCTCCCCTTCAGCAGCAGCAGTTGATGCAAGAGTCCTGCGCCGTCGCGACCTTGATGGAGCTGCGCCTGCGCCCTGACAAACTCAATGTGGCGGCCCTCGGCAATCTGGTCCCCCAACTGCATCTGCATCATGTGGCGCGCTTCATCGCCGACAAGGCCTGGCCGGGTCCCATCTGGGGGGCTCACCCGGTCATCGCCTATGATCCACAAGTTTTGGCGAGCGAGGCCGATACATGGCGGACGGCGCTCGCCACCCTCGCCGATTTCACTCCGGTCAATGCTGATGAGTGACTCAAGAGGGCGCTGGCTCCCAGCCTGATGGCAAGGAGCAGTGCGCGCCGCCGAGCTGTGCTATAGATAAGCCCATTTTCGCCGTTCAGGAAGAGATCATGATAGTAACGAGAGCCGATGACGATACCGTGCTGACCACGGAAGATGTACTACTGAGCCTGTGCAACTCGGTCACCAAGGTGCTGAGTGCCGCCAGCCAGAGTCAGGTGCGCTTCTCCGGCATGGTGCAGAAAATAAGCAAGACCTGTCTCAAGCCCGACATCGGTTGCTTCGTGCTGTTCGACGGCGGTTTCTCCGGTTTGGTGGTGATCAACTTCTCTGCCGCCGCGGCCATGGAGCTCTACGAGAGCTACATGCTGAGCATGGGCCTCTCCAAGGCGGATCTCGCCATCTCCCACACCTCCGACGAGGTGAGCAACGTGATGGGGGAGTTGATGAACCAGATAGTCGGCAACTTCACCCACAAGGTGGGTCGCGATCTGGAGACTCACATCACCCAGAACCAGCCCAAGATGCTGGCTCTCAACAAGCAGGTGATGCTGAGCGTCGATACCAACCTGGATAATCCCGAGTCGCGCCGTGTCACCTTCTTCACCGCCCGCAACAACATCTTCTATCTGGAGCTGGCGATGGACAAGGCGGAGTTCATCCGTCTGCACAATGAGGGGCGGGATCAGGAGGAGCTGAGCCCGGACGAGCTGATTGCCCTCACCAAACAGGGCCAGGTGGCGCCGCCGAGCGCCGCTCCCAAGGCCGCAATGGCCAACGATCATGACGATCTGCTTGACTCCCTCGGCCTCTAGTTCCAGGTTAGCGAGTGCTCGCCAGCCTGGGCCGACCGCCCACCCCTGATGCAAGAAGGCCACCCCAGGGTGGCCTTCTTGCTATGAGCTCAGCACTCAGAAGTTGTAGAGCAGGCCGGCGCTCAGGGAGCTGGCGTTGCTGTCATAGAAGCTGATGTCCGAATCGGCCTTGGCATAGCTGGCGCTCACCACCCCGGACAGGGGGGCGACCCCGAACAGCTGGTGCCAGAAGAAGGATCCACCGAGGGCGAACTCTTTGGCATCGGCGCGTCGGCCAAAGATGGGCTGGACGGCATCGTAGTCACGCTGGCCCAGATAGAGGTTGCTGACCAGGGACCATTGGCTGCCCTTGACGCCATAGCTCAGCTGCACACCGGTGCTGTCATAGCTCTCGGCGCGGCCATCGAGATCCGCCTGCTTGTAGACCAGTGCAGGTTCGAGCAGCTGACCCGGGGCAAAGCGCCACAGGTAACCGAGTTCAAATGCATACTCATGACCGTTGCGATCCAGCTGCTGGGCGACATCGTGGCCATAGCGTTCGCCGCTGTGTTCGTTGTCGATATCAATCTTGCGCACCGTCGCCTTGCCGTTGAAATTCGAGCCCCAGATCTTGTCCCAGCTCAGACGCATGCCGCGGGAGCTGCGATCCGTGCTCTCTCTGTCGACCCCGGTAGCGAAGGGATCCTGCCACTGTTCGGTGGGCAGGGCACTGAACACGTAAGAGCCGGCGATGATGCCCTTGTCGCCAAGCTGCTGCCGCACCCCGAACTGCTGGGTGAAGTCGAAACGCACCGCATCCTGGATAAGGTTACCGAGGAACAACTGGGTGCGGGAGTCGGCGAAGGTGTAACGCAGATCCGCATTGATCAGGGGGGTCAGGCCATCGGAGCGCTCGGCCGAGCCCAGGTTGTCGATGCGGTCATGACTGTCATGTCCCTTGTAGAAGTTGGATTCGTAGCTGCTGGCGTTGATGCCACCGAGCAGGAAGCCGGAGAAACCAGACTGTGCCGGGATCTCGATGATCTCGGCATGAAGGGGACCTGCGGCCAACAAGCCGAGACCGAGCAACAGACTCTTGTGCATTTCTCACTCCTCAAACGAGAACGTTTCAAACTAATAAGCGATGGGCATTATAGGGCGCTGATGGGCGGCTGTCTGCGTCAATGGAGGCTGTTTTGGCCGAGGCGTGATGCCCCATTCTACTGAGTTTTTTGTCAGGTAAAGGGCGGGGGAGCCGGGCTCTTGCTTCCTCCGCGGACTGACCAGGAGCAGATCGCCGCATGGACGCCAGTGGGGCTTGGCTCACAAAGGCGGGGGCGAGGCGCCATCCCCGTGAGGGAGGGCAAGCGTTCCGGCGTTGAGGCTGGTATTCTGGGAAGCGAATAACGGGGAGAAAACAACGAGATGAAGCAGATTAAATCCTGGGCCCAGTATTATGTGGATCTGATGACCAAGCTGGGACTGGTGCGATTCAGCATGTTCCTGGCGGCGGCCATCATAGTGCTGGCGGTTTCCATCCAGATGGGGGTGACCCTGTTTCTGCGCGGCACCATCGATGTGGTCGATCTGGTGCGCTCCGTCTTCTTCGGTCTGCTGGTCACCCCCTGGGCCGTTTACTTTCTCTCCATCGTGGTGGATCAACTCGAGGACTCCCGGCAACGGCTGAGCCGTATGGTGCGCAAGCTGCAAGAGATGCGCGAGCGCGACCTCGAACTCAACAGCCAGCTACAGGAGAACATCAGTCGTCTCAACGTCCAGATAGCCGAGACCAACAGGGCCGAGACTCTGCGCCAGCAGGCCATCGAAGATCTGGAGAACGAGGTGTTTCAGCGCGAGAAGGCCCAGCTGCACCTGGGGGAGCGCACCGCCCTGTTGCGATCCTTCATCGATTGCTCCCCGGATCTGGTCTATTACCGCAACGAGGACGAGCAGTTCTCCGGCTGCAATACCGCCATGGAGCAGCTCACCGGCCGGGTCGAGGCTGAGCTGATCGGTCTGACGCCATTTGATGTCTACAAGCTGGATATCGCCAATAAAGTGGTGGAGACCGACCGACAGGTATTCGCCACCAATGAACCCATGACCTATGAGCAGTGGCTCGAATATCCCGATGGCCGCAAGGCTTACTTCGAACTGCGCAAGGTGCCCTTCTTCGACCGTTTCGGCAAGCGGCTCGGCCTGCTCGGCTTTGGCCGTGACATCACCGAGCGCAAGCAGTATCAGGACAAGCTGGAGAAGGCGAGTCGCGACAAGACCACCTTCATCGCTACCATCAGCCACGAGCTGCGCACCCCCCTCAATGGCATAGTGGGCCTGAGCCGGATGCTGATGGACACGCCGCTCTCTCCCGCCCAGCACCAGCAGCTCAAGACCATCCACCTGAGCGCCGTGACCCTCGGCAACATCTTCAACGACATTATCGATCTCGACAAACTCGACCGGCGCAGGCTGGAGATAGTACCGACCCGCATTGACCTGCCCGCCTTCCTCGATGAGCTGGAGACCCTGTCGCGCATCCAGGCCGAGCAGAAGGGGCTCTATCTGCATTTCGACCGGGATGGCGACATGCCGCAGTTCGTCATGGCCGACGGAACCCGCTTGCGTCAGGTGCTGTGGAATCTGGTGGGCAACGCGGTCAAGTTCACCGACGAGGGGGGGGTGACCATCCGTTGCCTCGCCCATGAGGCCGAAGCGCCGGGCAAGCTGGCACTGCACTTCGAGGTGGAAGACACCGGCATCGGCATTCCCCGTCCCCAGCAGGAGAAGATCTTCGCCATGTACTACCAGGTGGAGGGGCAGAAGCATGCCACCGGCACCGGTATCGGTCTCGCGGTCTCCCGCCAGTTGGTGCAATCCATGGGCGGTCAGCTCTATGTGGACAGCGATGTCGGGGAGGGCTCCTGCTTCACCGCCGAGCTGGAGGTGGCTTGCGTCGAGCCGGTGAGCGAACCCGAATCCCCCGACAGTGGTCTCACCCTCGACATACTGCTGGTGGAGGATGTCGAGCTCAATGTCACCGTCGCCTGTGCCCTGCTCGGTAAACTGGGGCATGAGGTCAAGGTGGCCCGCACCGGCAGTGAGGCCATCGCCATGGCCAATCCGGATGACTTCGATCTGATCCTGCTCGATATCCAGCTGCCTGACATGACCGGATTCGATGTCGCCAGTACCCTGCTGGACCAGTATGGCGACAGCCTGCCCCCCATGGTGGCGCTGACCGCCAACGTCACCGGCGATCGCCAGTATTACCTCGCGCGCGGCATGCAGGATGTGATCAACAAGCCGCTGCGATCCCAGGCGGTGCGCGCCGTGATCGCTCACCTGTTTGCCGATCTGACCGACGAGGAGGCTGAGGCCGCCACCGAGCAGACGCAGCAGAACGACTTGCTGGACCTGGGCTTTTTGACTGACTACGCCGACACGGTCGGCAAGCCGATCCTGCTGTCGAGCGTGGATCTGTTCGAGAAGATGATGCCGGACTACATGGCCGTGCTCGACTCGAACATGATTGCCAGGGATCAGGCGGGAGTCGTGGAGGAGGCCCACAAGATCAAGGGGGCCGCCGGCTCCATCGGCCTGCGTCGCCTGCAACAGCTGGCCCAACTTATCCAGACCCCGGATCAGCCCGCCTGGTGGGAGAATGTGGAAGACTGGATTGAATCGCTGCGTCTTGCCTATCCCGGCGACATAGCCCGACTACGCAGCTGGCTGCAGGAGTGACCCCATGTACCAGACCCTGATCCCGGCCCTGCGCATCCATCCCCGGATCCTGCCTGAGGGGGAGGAGAGCCTGCTGGCGGCGACCGAGTTTGACCGGGCCCGCATCGTCCAGGCGGCGCCGGTGCGCCGCCTGCAGCAAAAGACTCAAGTGTTCCCTCTTGATGTCAAGGCCTCGGTGCGTAGCCGGCTGACTCACTCCCTGGAGGTGCAGGAGACCGGCCGCCAGATCAGTCGCCAAATTTTAGGGGCACTGCCCCTGGATGCCGTCTGCCCCTGGTCGTTTATCAATCTGGTGGAGATGGCCTGCCTGCTCCATGACGTGGGCAACCCGCCATTCGGCCATTTTGGTGAGCAGGTGATGGGGCAGTGGCTCGGCGAACAACTCGACCCTCTGTTTGCGACGGCCGTGGGGCAGGGGAGCGAGCAGTGGCCGCTATTGCGCGCCGATCTGCTCGGCTTTGATGGCAATGCCCAGAGCCTGCGCCTGGTGCACAGCCTGCATGAGCTCAACCTGACCTTGGGGCAACTGGCTGCCTTGTGCAAATACCCGGAGCAGCTCAGCCACGCCGGCGGCCAGGCCCAGCATCATGGCTGGGCGACCAAGCGCGGCATCTTCTTCAGTGAACAACCCCTCTATGCACAGTTGAGCCTGAGCCTGGGGCTGGCCCCTGGCTGTCGTCACCCCTTGGTCTACATCATGGAGGCGGCGGATGACATCTCCTACTGCATCGCGGATCTCGAAGATGCGGTGGACAGGCGCATCCTCAGCCAGAGCGAGCTGAGGCGCGCCTTGGCGCGGGCCGACGAGGGGGAGTATATGCAGGCCTTGTTGCAAGAATCCCGACAGGCGCCCGAGGGGTTCTTCCCTCATTTCCGGCAGCGGCTGACCGATGATCTGGTGGCCCTGGCGGCGCAGACCTATCTGGCCGAGCATGAGGCTATCCTCTGCGGCAGTTACCCCCATGCGCTGCTCAGTGGCCAGGCCCCGGCGGCCCGGGTGCTCGAGACCCTGAAGCAAGTGGCCCGTGAACAGGTGTTCATGCGCCCGGAAGTGGAGGCGCTGGAGCTCGAAGGCTACGCCGCCCTGCGTGGCGTGCTGTCGACCTACTCCTGCCTGCTGGCCTTGCCAGAGCCCCAGTTTGCCCGCTTGCTGGCAGGAGCGGGGGGGGCCGAGCTCTTCTTCGCCCGTCGCCTGTTCCACCGCTTGTCGGCGCGCCACCTCAAGGCATACCGCCTGGCGGTGGCAAGCTTGGATGCGCGTTTCCAGAGTCGCGCCGAGCAGGAGTGGTATTACCGGATGCGGCTGCTGCTCGATTACGTCAGCGGCATGACGGATACCTATGTGCTGGAGGAGTACCGGCTGCTCTCCGGCATCTGAGGCGGTCATCCCCGCAGTGACAGGTTGAAGTGGTCTCCCTCCCCAGATGGGGGTGAGGGCCAGGGGGACGCTTGAATTGAATCCGCTGCTTTTTTACACTCTCGACACTTGTTCCACTTTTCACGTTAAGGAGACGAATATGCAACATTCAATGTTCAACGTTGCGACTCGACACGGCACTGACCGTGTGTCCGTTCGTACTCTTTTGCCGCGTGGAGTGAGCAGGTAACACTGTCACTATTTATCACCCGCGGTTCTTCCGCCGGGTGAATTTCCCCGCTCTTCGGGAGAACTGCAACGTTCAAACGGAGAGATCATATGTCTATCGAACTGACCCTGCTGCGTGGCGCCGCGCGCCTCATCGAGTTTCGTATCACCCGTATCGAGCAGCGCCGTACCCTGCTTAACCTCTCGCCCGCCCTGCTCAAAGACATTGGGCTGGAAGGAGAGGCCGTGCAGGTTTCCCACCTGCGTGAGCGGGAATACCAAACAGATTACCGGCTTGGGAATCGAATAACCTGATGGATGGGGGCCTTGCCCCCATCCCGGCTAACAGCGGGCCCCCGGGGCCCGCTTCGCCGAAAATCATTCTCTCTTCCCCGGTATTTTCCCTCATGAACCCCCACCATCGGTCCGATAAGTCCTGAAGGGCCATCCGGTAGTGAGGCCAGTGGCTGCCCCTGCCAGTTGTGACTGTGATAGTCTCGAACCTGGTTGGCAAGGATCCGCCCCGCCATCAGCAGAGCTCGCTACAGGTAGCATCAGCTGGTCGCCAGACTCATCGACGCAGCGCTCAAGCGCTCTCCCCGGAACAAGGATGTTCATGAAAATTGCCGCAAAATTGTTACTCGCCTTCGGCTTCGTCAATCTGCTGATCCTGCTGTCAGCGGTACTCATTCATCATCAACAAAACAAGATCAGTGCCTCGGAACAGGCACTGATGCACCAGGCCCTGCCCGCCTTGCAGCGAGATGAGGCGAGTCAGAAGGCGCTGGTGGCCACCGTCTCAGCCCTGCGTGGTTATCTCATCCTCGGAGAGGATCCCGCCCAGGCACAGCGGCTCAAGCAGGAGTGGCAGGATGCCTGGCTGCGCATCGAGGGACAGACCATGGCCCCGGCGCTGGGCGAGCGCTTGGCCGCCTTCAAGCTGAGTCAGCAGCAGCTGTGGGATCTGGCCCACACCGATGACAACCTGCCTGCCCATACCCTGATGCTGCAAGAAGCCGGTCCCCTGGCGGAGGCTGCTTTGGACCAGCTGCAATCCTTCACCAACGAGGAGGTGGCGAGCGAGGAGAGCCTGCTGCCCGGAGACAGACGCCGCCTGCTCAAACAGGTGGGGGATGCCTATAACGGTCTATCCAACGCACTCTCGGCGCTGCGTGATTACCTCATCTCGGGGGAGGCTGACTACCGTCAGAAGTATCAGGATTACTACCAGTTCCACCGCCAGCGGGTCGCGGAGATCGGGGGGCAGGCTGCCGACTTCACCGAGGCGCAGAAGAGGCTTTGGGGGCTGTTCGAGGAGATGTCGACCCCCTTCAGTGACCTGGTCGGGCAGGTGATCGCCAAACGTCAGGCACCGGACTGGAACAGAGCCAACTATCTGATGGCCAAAGAGATTGAGCCTGTGCTGCACGAGCTGGCCGGCCAGCTTGCGGATCAGGTCAGTCAGACCCATGCCGAGGTGGCGCGAATGGGGGCGCTGATGGATGGTGCCAGTAGCCGTATTCGCACCATGTTGATCGCCTCTACCCTGGCCGTCTTGCTGCTCAGCACCCTGGTGGCCTTCTGGCTCAGTCGCCATCTGACGGGGGACATCCGTCTGCTCGAGCGCCGTGCCAGTCTGGTGGCATCCGGCTGCCTGCCCACCGAACCACTGCCGGTGCGCCGCCGTGATGAGCTGGGGGGACTGACCGGTTCTCTGAACCAGATGTCGGCCCAGTTGCGCCAGCTGGTGGCCGATATCCAGGGCGCGGTCAACCAGGTGGAGGGGGCCTGCGGTGAAGTGAGTCACACGACTCGCACCATAGTGGCGGATCTCGCCAGCCAGCATCAGCGGGTGGGCAATGTCGCCGCAGCCATTGACCAGATCTCGGTCACCAGCGAAGGGGTGGCGGGCAGCATTGCCCAGGCCGCCCGCGCCGCGGCGGATGCCGAAGTGCAGAGCCGGGCCGGGGATCAGGCTCTCGGCCAGATGGTGGATACCATGGGCGCCATCGCCGCCATGATAGCCGAGGCCAATGACGCCATGATGCGGCTTAGCGCCCAGAGCGAGCAGGTGGGCAGAGTCACCGAGGTGATCGCCACCATCGCCGAGCAGACCAATTTATTGGCTCTCAATGCCGCCATCGAGGCGGCGCGGGCCGGTGAGCAGGGGCGAGGCTTCGCCGTGGTGGCCGACGAGGTGCGCCAGTTGGCCAGTCGCACCAGCCAATCCACCGCCGAAATCAGCCAGACCATCGCCAGTATCCAGCAGCAGACCCGTCAGACCGTGGCCACGGTGCGCGGTGGCACCCTGTTGGTGGAGGAGGGGAGCCGCGCGGTCGGCAGCGTCAGTCAGACCCTGCAGGGGGCCATCGGCCAGGTACAGGCGCTCTGCCTTCAGCTTGCCACCATCGCCACGGCCACTGAGCAGCAATCGCGCACCGCCCGGGAAGTGGCGGGCATCGTGGAGGAGATAGCCGGGCTCAGCGCCCAGTCAAGCCATCATAGCCAGCAAGGGGAGGCCATCGTTGCCCGCCTCGCTCAAGACACGGGGCGGCTCAGTCTGGCGATCAGCCGCTTCGAATTACAATGACTTGATCCACAACGAGAAGGCCCCGCAACCTGTCAGGTTGCGGGGCCTTGTTATATTGGCGGATCCTGTGCCCGCTGGGGCGCTATCAGTCCAGACGGCGAAAGGCCTGATTGTCGACGCTGCTGCTGATTTCCTGGTTGAGCAGGCTGACCAGCAGAGAGGGTGCGCTTCTCACCATCGGGATTCATGTCAGTCCAGACGGCGAAAGGCCTGGTTGTCGACGCTGCTGCTGGTTTCCTGGTTGAGCAGGCTGACCAGCAGAGAGGGTGCGCTTCTCGTCATCGGGATTTATGTCAGTCCAGGCGGCGAAAGGCCTGATTGTCGAAGCTGCTGCTGGTTTCCTGGTTGAGCAGGCTGACCAGCAGAGAGGGTGCGCTTCTCGCCATCGGGATTTATGTCAGTCCAGACGGCGAAAGGCCTGGTTGTCGAAGCTGCTGCTGGTTTCCTGGTTGAGCAGGCTGACCAGCAGAGAGGGTGCGCTTCTCGTCATCGGGATTTATGTCAGTCCAGACGGCGAAAGGCCTGGTTGTCGACGCTGCTGCTGGTTTCCTGGTTGAGCAGGCCGACCAGCAGAGAGGGTGCGCTTCTCGTCATCGGGATTTATGTCAGTCCAGACGGCGAAAGGCCTGGTTGTCGAAGCTGCTGCTGGTTTCCTGATTGAGCAGGCTGACCAATAAGATGGCCCGCTTCTCGCCGTCCGGTTCCAGATAGATGGCCTCGAATCCTGCCAGGGGACCTGACTCGATGAGCACCTTGTCGCCCTGATTCGGCAGGCAGGCATAGCTGGCTCTCGCCTCATCGCTGTCATCTTTGCTCATCAGCTGGTAGACCAATTGGCTGGAAATGGGGGTCCACTCCCGACCGAAGTGGATGATGCGACTGATGCCCCGGGTCGATTTGAGGGTCACCGGAGTGACCTCCTCGAGGTCCACATAGATGAACAGGTAGTTCGGGAACATGGGCTCGCGCACCGGCACGCGTTTGCCACGGCGCAGCTTTTCGACTTCCACCATGGGGTAATAGGATTCAATGCCCTGAGCTGCCAAATGGACTCGTGCGCGCGCCTCTTCCTTGGGCTTGCAGTAGGCCAGATACCATAGTTTCATGCTTGTTATTTCTTATCGTGATCGTGCCCGAGGCTATGATAGCGGCAGCGATAAAAAAGGCCACGTTGACGTGGCCTTTTTTGCTGGTGTGGCGGGTGGCTTACCAGCCCTTGACCAGTCCGCCGTTGAACAGCGCCATGCCTTTCTGGTAAACCTCATCGGTCTGGAACGCTTGCACGAACTGTTTGACCTTCTCGTCATCCTTGTTGTCTTCACGGGCGACGATCAGGTTGACGTAGGGGGACTCTTTATCTTCAACAAAGAGACCATTCTGGGTCGGGGTCAGCCCAATCTGACCGGCGAAGGTGTTGTTGATGATGGAGAGAGAGACATCTTCCAGGGAGCGCGGCAGCTGGGCGGCTTCCAGTTCGACAATCTTGAAGTTGCGTGGATTGGCCGTGATGTCCAGCACAGTCGCTTCCAGACCGGCGCCCTCTTTCAGAGTCAGCAGACCCTGTTTCTCCAGCAGGGTCAGGGAGCGGCCCAGGTTGGTCGGATCGTTCGGGACGGCAATCTGGTCGCCATCTTTCAGTTCGCTCAGGGCTTTGATCTTCTTGGAGTAACCGGCAATCGGGTAGACGAAGGTGTTGCCGACCGGCACCAGCTTGAAGCCGCGATCACGGATCTGGGCATCCAGGTAAGGCTTGTGCTGGAAGGCGTTGATGTCGATGCTGCCATCGTTCAGGGCCACGTTGGGGGTGACATAGTCGGAGAAGGTCACCACTTCGACGTTCAGACCATATTTTTCCTTGGCAATCTTGGCGGCAGTCTCGATAAGTTCGGTCTCGGGACCGGCGATGGCGCCCACTTTCAGGGTCTGGCTCTCTTCTTTCTGGCCGCAAGCGGTCAGTACCAGGCCAGCCAGCAGGGCCGCCGCGATGGATTTAATGCCTAATTTCATAAAAACCTCCTGTTTAGAAATCGATGCTCAGCGATGATCGCATTGCTTGACCAGACGCTCACCTGCGCTCTGGATGAGTTGAACCAGTACCACCAGAATGGCCACGGTGACCAGCATGACGGTTGGGTCGAAACGCTGATAGCCGTAACGGATCCCCACATCACCCAGACCGCCCCCCCCGATGGCACCGGCCATGGCGGAGTAGTTCACGAGTGTGACGAGGGTGATGATGACGCTGTTGAGGATGCCGGGCAGGGCCTCGGGCAGCAACACCTTGGTGATGATTTGCAGCGGCTTGGCGCCCATGGCCTTGGCGGCCTCGAGCAGGCCATCCGGCACTTCCATCAGGGCCCCTTCCACCAGGCGGGCGATGAAGGGCACGGCGCCTATGGTCAGCGGCACTATGGCCGCTATGGTGCCGATACTGGTGCCGACGATGAGTCGGGTCAGCGGTATGATGGCGACCAGCAGTATGATGAAGGGCACGGAGCGACCTATGTTGACCACGATGCCAAGCAGGCGGTTCAACAGCGGGTTGGCCAGGATCTGACCCGGTTTGGTCACATAGAGAGCGACGCCCAGGGGCAGGCCGAGCAGGCAACCGAACAGGGCCGAGGCTGACACCATGACAAGGGTGTCGCCCAGCGCCGTGATGAGCAGATTAATCATGGCGTCGGACATAACCCATTACCTCCAGCTGAATGCGAATGTTGATCAAGGCGTACGTCTGATTGGCCCCAGGAGCCGTGAACAGCGGGCTAGTCATGGCGTCGGACATAACCCATTACCTCCAGCTGTATATGGTTGTCGATGAAAAACTGTTGGGTGGCCGCGCACTGGGCCTCGTCCCCAAATACCTCGGCCAGCAGGAAGCCGAACTTGACGCCCCCGGCGTATTCGATGTCCGCCGCCAGGATGCTGATGTCGACATTGAAACGGCGACTCACCTCGGAGATGAGCGGGCTGTCGACGCTGGCACCGGTGAAACCGAGCTTGAACAGCGGATAGCTGTCGGCAACCCGGGTCGGGGTCATGCGGTCCTGGTACTCCTGAGGCACATCTAGGTGGATGGTGGAGTGGATAAAATCGCGGGCCAGCTGGGTCTTGGCGTTGCTGAAGAACCAGGCGACCTCGCCCTGCTCAATCAGACTGCCGTCACTGATGATGGCGACCTCGTCGCAGATGCCTTTCACCACATCCATCTCATGGGTGATGAGCAATATGGTCAGTCCCAGCTTGACGTTGATCTCTTTGAGCAGGGTCAGGATGGAGCGGGTGGTCTGGGGATCCAGGGCCGAGGTGGCCTCATCGCACAGCAATACCTTGGGGGCAGGTGCCAGGGCACGGGCGATGGCGACTCGCTGTTTCTGACCGCCGGAGAGCTCGGACGGATAGGCATGGGCGCGCGCCTCCAGGCCAACCAGGGCCAGCAGCTCATCGACCCGGCCCTTGATGCGGGCCTTGTCCCAACCGGCCAGTTCCAGGGGGAAGGAGACATTGGCAAAGACGGTGCGCGAAGAGAGCAGGTTGAAGTGCTGGAAAATCATGCCGATCTGACGGCGTGCCAGGGTCAGCTCGGCTTCGCCGAGGGCGGTCAAGTCCTGATCATCGACCACGACCTGGCCACTGGTGGGGCGCTCGAGCAGGTTGACGCAGCGAATGAGGGTGCTCTTGCCGGCGCCAGAGGCACCTATCACACCGAAAATCTTGCCCTGGGGTACATGCAGGCTCACGTCACGCAGGGCGTGTACGGCATCACTGCCTTTCCCGTAGACTTTGTTGAGGGCATTCAACTTGATCATGGATTCTTCCGTGCCAAAGCCTTAAAGCACAGGGCGCTACAGGCGGGTAAATTGGGCAGAGGTTACACTGGGTTTGCTCTGTCATCATGGTGGATGATGCTAAGATGTCTGGATGGCTATGTCAATGCGTGTTTCTACGTCTAGACGTCTAAAATATGGATATCCATAGTCGGATATTCCCTATAAAAAAACCGCTCCGAAGAGCGGTTCAGGTCACCTGGAACAGGTGAGAGAGGCAATTCCCTCGGGGGCTATTGGGTCTGGCTGCTGTTTGCCTCCTGGCTCTGCTCCTTGAGGAAGCTTATCCAGGGGGTGGCACGGCCGCTGACCTGGCCATTCTGGGCGGCCTGGGTAAAGGCGGTAAGCGCCTGCTGGGGTTTGTCCTGTTCGAAGTAGGCGACCCCGGTCAGGAACTTGAGGTCGGCCCGCTGCTCACCGCTGGCATTGCCCGCCGGCTTGCCCGCCAGGGCGACCAGATCCTGATAGCGCTTGCTCTGGATCATCATGCGCGCCATCTTGAGCTGCAGCTCGGCGTTGGGCGCCTGGCGGTAGGCCGTCATCATGGTATCGATGGCCGGGTTGAGCTCCTTGGCCTGATGCCAGTAGTTGGCCAGGGTCTTGAGGTTCGCCACGCTGCGCTCGACCTGACCCGCCTTCATGGCCTGCTCCAGTACGCGGGCGCCGCGATGGGGAATGCCGGCGAAGGCGAGGTAGTTGGCCAGGCGCAGCAACTCGGCCTGCTCGGTCAACATGCCAAGCCGATAGGCGCTCTCCAGGGCGGACAGCGCCTTGGCATCATTACCCGCCTGCATATACATGGCCGAGAGCTGGGTCCAGTACTTCTTCTTCTCCGGGAACATGCCGACCAGGGTAGTCAATACCTCGGTGGCTGGCTTGTACTGTTTCAGCTCGTAGTGGGCCCCCATCTTGAGCAGATACCAGGATTCCGGCGCCTTGCCCGCCGACAGCTTGATGGCACTGTCCACTGCCGGTATGGCGTCCCGATACTGCTTGAGCTGGACATGGGCATTGGCCAGGGTGATGTAGGCATGGGGGGTTGGCTTGTCATCCTTGCCAAGGTTGGCAAACCACTCCTTCATGGTCGTCACGGACCCCTTGAAATTGCCATCGGCCATATAAAGCTGGGCCAGGTTGTAACGCACCTGCTGGGCCACGGGTTGGGGGAGACCGCCGGTCGCAATGGCATCGGCGAAGTATTTGGTCGCCTTGCTGTATTGATCCTGCTGGGCCGCCACGAAGCCCAGGGTTTGCAGTATCACCCCCTTGTCATAGACCTTCTCGCCAGCCCCTGACAGGGCTTCCTGCAGCTTGGCATTGGCCTCGCCATATTTCTTGGCGGCAATCAGCTCCTGAGCCTTGTTGACCGCGCGGTAGGCGCGGTCAGAGAGGGAGGGTTGTTCGGCGGCCCAGCTGGCTGTGCTCATCAACACGGCCAGGGCGACCGGGGCCAAGATCCCCTTGTGTAATTTGTTCATCGCCACCTTCCTTAGTTGACCGCGAATTCGATCTCTTGCTGCATGCGACTCGCCTGCGGCTTGCCATCGACCATGGCCGGTTTGAATGTCCACTTGGCCACGGTTTTACGGGCCTCTTTGCCGAGGTCGTAGCTGCGGGGCTGCTCCTTGACGACCCGGACATTGCTGACGGTGCCCCGTTCGGTAACGGTAAACTCCAGCAGCACCTTGCCCGATGCCAGGCCCGCCAAGGCGGCCTTGCGTGGCATCATGGGTTCGAAGGTTGCCAGTGGTATGGCACCGTTATTGCCGCCCAGACCACCCCCACCGCCACCGGTGCTGTAGGCGCCGAGGGCATTGCCCCCGGCGATGTTGACCGGCAAGTCCAGCTTGGGCATGTCCATGGCCATGGTCTGCATCTGCGGCTTGTCCGGGCTCGACACTTCCATCTCGGGAGGAGGTGGCGGGCGCTTGGGCGGCGGCGGTTTGGGCAGTTCTCTCTGTTTCTCTTGCAGCGTCTCCTGGGGCTTGAGGCGGACAAAATCGACCATGCTGACGTCGTCTTGTTCCAACAGCTCCCGGCGATCCTGGTTAACCAGCTTGTCCATTCCCCAGAACAGGCCGAATACCACCAGAAAAGCGGCTGCGAAGGATATCAGGTATCTCATTGGTGACCCCTGGCATCAGCCTTCTTTGTTGGCCGCGATGGAGATGTTCTGCACCCCGGCCATGCGGATCTGATCCATGACTTCCACCACGATACCGGACTTGGATTCGGTATCGGCCTGGATCACCACGGCGCCCTCCGGGTTCTCGGCACGCAGCCGCTCGATGTTGGCACGCACCGCGCCCACCTCGACCTGACGCTTGTCGACCCAGACCTGACCGTTCTCACGCACGGCCACCATGATGTTGCCCTTCTTGACCGTTTCGGCGGTATTGGCGCTGGGGCGATTGATCTCGACCCCGGCCTCCTTGACGAACGAGGTGGTGACGATGAAGAAGATCAGCATGATGAACACTATGTCCAGCATGGGGGTCATATCGATCGCCGCCTCGTCTGCGCTGCTTGCGCTGTGACGCTTTCTCATAGCAAAAACTCCTTGCTTGTCGCGGGTGGCGAAGCCTGGCTTCGCCACCGGATCATTCCCTGATTCAACCGTGCTTCAGGCTGTCTTCCAGTTTGTCGACCGCGAGCCTGCCTTTGTGCTCGAGGCGGCTGGCGAAGAACAGACCCGAGAGGGAGGCCACCATGCCCGCCATGGTCGGAATAGTGGCCTTGGAGATGCCGGAGGCCATGGCCCGCGGCGATCCCGTGCCCGTGATGGCGAGGGTGTCAAACACCTGCACCATGCCGACCACGGTACCAAGCAGGCCCATCAGCGGGCAGAGGGCGATCAACACCTTGATGACCGGCATCCCCTTGTCCACCGCCAGGGCAACCCGGGAGACCAGTTCACGGCGGATCTGCTTGGCAGACCAGGATCCATGGTCACTGCGGGCCAGCCAGGTCTGTTGGGTTCCCCTGGCTTGCTGCGGGTAGACGGTCAGAAAATAGATCCAGCGCTCGAGCAACAGGGCCCACATCAACAGGGTGAGGAAGAAGATGGCGACCAGCACATCTCCCCCCATGCCCAGAAAGCGCCGGATGGATTCCACTTCCTCAATCAACCAGAACCACATGGAAGCCTCCTTAGGCTGCTGCTTTGGCGGCGTGCAGACCTTCCTGATAACGGGCCACGAAACCCGCGCTCTGCTCTTCCAGGATCTGGATCAGGCGACGGCTCTGGGTCTGCACCACGGTGTAGAGGAACAGCATGGGCACCGCGACCACCAGACCTTGCATGGTGGTAACCAGGGCCTCGGAGATGCCGCCGGCCATCAGCTTGGGATCGCCGGTACCGAACAGGGTGATGGCCTGGAAGGTGGCAATCATGCCGACCACTGTCCCCAACAGACCCAGCAGGGGGGCGACCGAGGCGATCAGCTTGATGATGCTCACGCCCTTCTCCAGGGTAGGCACATGGCGCAGTATCACCTCGTCGAGCTTGGACTCCAGATCTTCGATGTTGTCGCCCTTGTGGCCCTGATAGGCGGTCAGCATCTCACCCAGCGGGTTGCCCTTGATGATGGAGTCTGACTTCATCTGCTTGCGCATGGCGCCGCCGATGAGGGAGAGACGGGCACCGCAGAACAGGGCGATCAGCAGGCCAACGGCGCCCAGCGCCAGGATGACGTAACCGACCACGCCGCCCTGATCGATGCGCTCGGCCAGGGTTGGGGACTGCACCAGCAGGGAGAGGATGACGCCGCGCGACGGATCCACATAGATGGGTTCAAGCCCGGCGCCGCCCTGCTCGAAGTCGGCGATGAGGGAGGTCATCTTGCTGTCCGGTTGACGGGAGAGCTCTTCAAACTTGCCGGTTTCGGGGACGAAGTTCAGGTACTTGCCATCGGCGACCGTATTGAACTCGCCAATCTGGGTGACGGTTTTATCAGCCTGGCTCCCTTCGCCGTAGACGACGGTGGCCGGGATCTGGCTCACCTTGCCCGCGTCGACCATGCGACTGAGGATGGTGGTCCAGAAGGCTTCAAGTTCCTGGCTGGAGGGCAGCTCCTTGCTATCGGCAAGCTTGGTCAGCAGCGGCGCCTGATCGGGATGTTCGACCCGCAGCGGCGAGGCGTTGAAGATGCCCTTGAACTCGCCAGCGAACTGACGCACCACACCGAACATCTCCCCCATGTTGCCGGCGCGCTGGCGCAGGGTCTCGGTCAGCTCGGTCAGCTGCTTGTCGTTGGCGTCAAAACTGGCCTTGAGCCGATCGCCCTTGGCGGTCTCGGCGGCGAGATCCGCCTTGGCCTTGGCCAGCAAATTGGCCTGTTCGTTCTTGTCGGCCAGGAAGCGGGCCTCCCGCTCCTTGTTGAGCTGAGATTCGGTCAGGCTGTCGGCCTTGATCTGGCTCAGCAGGGCATTGAGATCCACCGGCTTCTCGGCGGCGGTGACTGGCAGAGTAAACAGGGCGGCACCCGCTATCAGCGAGGCTATGGTAAGTCTGAGTCCTTTCATGATGCTTTCTCCGCAGTGTGAACCGGCAACTTGATCAGGGCAGGAGGAGCCTGCTTCTTGGCGATGCGAAGGCCTTGTTCAACTGCACTGCGATACTCCTGGGGCAGGGCTTCCCACTGGCGGGTCTGTTTGTTCCATACCCCAGTCTCCATCCCGTCCGGGGATTGGTAGAGCAGGGCGATGCGGCCGACGCGCAGGAACTCATAGGTCTTCTGGGCGCCATCTTTTTCCAGACTGGCCTTGTAGGCCTCTATGGTGCGACTGAAGCCCTCTTCGATCTGGTAAGCCTCGAGGATCTTGCGGTATTTTTCCGAGATGGTGACATCGGCCCTGTCCATCAGGTGGGTCAGGGCGGCCACCCTGTCTTCCCGCTCCACTTTCTGGAATGGCAAGTCCAGGCTGACGAACTGATCGAGGGCGTCGATCATCTTGAGCATCAACGGCACCACTTCGGTGCTGGTCTGATCGATCTGGGCTATCTGGCGCTGCATCGAGGCCAGCTCGCTGCTCTGGGAGTCGACCATCTTGCCGACTTGCTCGTTATAGACGTGCAGGCTGTCGAGTTGACGCAGACTCGCCTTGTACTGGGCCAGGGCGGATTCTGCGGTTTCGGCGTAGCTATCAATCTTTTGCTGAGACACTTTCGAGGCATTGTCGGTGGCGGCCTGGGTGTCCACGGCTTGGCCTGCGGTGGCGGCACTCAGGTTGAAGCTGGTCAACAGAGCGGCCGAGATCAGGCTGCCCAGAAGCGCTTTCTTCATTGTAATCGTCCTTGTTTTCATAGGATTACCCTATCTCCGTTACTTCTTTGGACCTTGGGTAAAGCCGGCCCGGGGGCCGGCTTACTGTTATGTCAGCACAGGGATCAGAACTTCTGGGTGTAGTCGAGGTAGTAGATGCGACCGTCGATGCTGTAGATGTCTTCGTCATAGGTGAAGCCATCGCTCTCGAGAGATGGAATACGGTTGAACATGTTCTTCACACCGGCCTGCAGCTTGCCATCCCAGGGAGTATCAACCCCGACGTTCAGGTTCCAGGTGGTGTTGGAGGCGATGTGGCCCGTCTCTTCACCGCTGTCGGCGAGATAGTCCTGGCTCTGGGAGTCGATGTAGTTCGCGCTCAGATAGGTATCCATGTTCCACCACTGGGGCACGTTCACGCCGACCCCTGAGTTGAAGCGCAGTTGCGGCTTGCCGTTCTGGCCAATCTTGTCAATCTCTGGGCCACCGGCGTAGAGACCTTCCTTGTACTCCAGGATGTAGGTGCTGCCGAAGTCATAGCGGATGGTGGCGAAGTTCAGGTCGTAGCGATAATCCGCCTTGAAGTCCAGGCCGCTGGTGTTCAGATCCCCCAGGTTGACCATGGGAGAGGTGACATTGCGGATCTTGCCGTCGCTGCGGCGCTCGACCAGGCTGGAGCCGCCGTTGTTCAGCTCGTCATAGATGATGGACTGGGTGGAGTTGAGCTGGATGACATCCTCAATCTTGATGATGTAGTAATCCAGGGAGAAGTTCAGGTCGTCGATTGGGCTGTAGCTGGCACCGAAGTTCAAGGTGTTGGCCGTCTCTTCCTGCAGCTCCTCGTTAGAGGTTCGGGTGGTATTGTACTGCTGGTTCGGGCAGTCGGCCGCCGAGATGCCGTTGTTCTGGCAGTAGACGTAATCCTTGGCCCAGTCCGCTGAATAAGAGTCCGCAGCATAGAGATCCTGCAGGCTGGGGGCGCGGAAGGATTGCGACCAGGAGGTGCGGAACATCAGGTTGTCCAGGGGCTGATAGCGCAGGCTGGCCTTGGGGGAGAAGGCGCTGCCAAAGTCGCTGTACTTGTCATAGCGACCGGCGACGCTCAGCTCGACCTCTTCCAGTATCGGGATCAGGGTCTCCACATAGACGGCGGTGACGTTGCGATCGCCCCCCGAGGAGTTGCCGGACGACCCTATGATGTTGCCCGCTTCCGATTGGGAATCATATTTGTCGGCATAGACCCAGTCGTTGTACTCGGCGCCCGCATACCAGCTGACCGGGCCGGCTGGCAGTTCGCCCATGTCCCACTGCACACCGGCATACCACTGGTAGAAGTCCATGGTGGCGCGGCGGCTGGTATCGGCAGCCATGGAGGCCGTGGTGTCAGCATCAAACTCGCCATTGACGAACTTGCCATCGGCAACCGCCTGCTGGGCGGCGGGGGCCAGCACGTAACCGGTACCGTTCTCCTTGTTGTCGGTCTTGGAGTACATGTAACCGGCGTTCCAGATCAGATCGCCGACCGCTTCGGTGGGCAGGGTGCCCTCGAACGCCAGGTTGAGGCTGCCGGTGGTATCTGTGACCAGGTTGTCGCGGGTGCCGACGTTGTTGAAGCGATAGTAGACGTAGGCGGCTTCCCCCAGGCTCTCGGTGGCGGCGGCATCCAGGCCATTTTGCTGGTAGAAGGCGGCATTTTTCGGGTTGGCCGCATCCACGGTGAAGGAGCCTGCTGCCGGGGCGAAGCGCCCGAAGCTCTCGACCCGGGAGGCGACTATCTGCGGCACGAAGTCGACGCTGTCGTTGATGTGATAACGGCCGTTGAGATAGAGGGTATCCCGGCTGCGCGAAGCCGTCTTGGCGGCGACCTGACCGTAGTCATAGTTACAGCCGCCATCGAAGTTGGTGAAGGGCTCTTTGCAGGTGCCATTGGCATCGGTGGCGCCCGCCAGGGGACCATATTTCCACTGGGCATCGCCATTGCCGTCTACCCCGGTGACGCCCTCGACGTTGCGGCCATAGGCGCTCGGCGCCTCCTTGCCCTGCTTGACGAGATAGTCGCGATCCCGGGAGTAGATGATGTCTTTCTTGTCGTGCTCATAGACGGCCATCAGGGAGCCTTTCTCCCCGGTGATACCGGCCATGACGGAGCCGCTCTTCTCGTCACCGCCGTCTTCAGACGGGCTACCGAGACGACCCTGGAATTGCAGACCCTCGTAGTCTTGCTTGAGGATGACGTTGATCACGCCGCCGATGGCGTCGGAGCCATAGATGGCGGAGCCGCCGTCCAGGTTGACTTCGACCCGCTCAACGGCCGCCATGGGGATGGTGTTGAGGTTGATGGCGGTGCCACCCATGGTGGGGGAGCCCGCGACCCGCTTGCCGTTGAGCAGTACCAGGGTTCGCTCTGACCCCAGGCCACGCAGGCCGACGGTGCCTTGGGACTGGAAGGAGCTGCCCGAAGAGGGAGAGACGCCGCCGAAGGAGTTGTAGGAGGCCTGCTTGAGGTAGTCAGCGACGGTTTGCTGGCCGGATTGTTCTATCTGGGCCTTGCTGACGGAGACGACAGGGGTGGAGCCTTCGACATCGACGCGGGAAATGCGTGAGCCAGTGACCTTGATTTTCTGCAGCTGTTCAACGGATTGGCCCTCTTCTTCGGCATAGACAGAGGGGGCCACTACTGCTGCTGCGCTCGCCAACGCGAACGCGATGGCAGCAGAGATCCTGCTTTTCCTAAGCATCGCTTATATCCTTCCTGGTTGTTTATTGTTTGCTTCCTGAACCGCCCTCGTTGGAGCAGTGCGTAAGGCTTATCAAGTTTTGGCGGCGGGAGTCAATTGATGGGCACTGTATGGGGAGATCGCGTTTTGTGGCGGCACAATATTAAATGCACAACGTTTTCTTAGTTATATATTCTGACGCATGTCAAAATGAAAGGTTAATGTAATGTTAATGCGCTTGTTGGTGAAGTATTTGATTAATGCGGAACTTATTACTAACGATGGGGTCTTGTTGAGTTTCATCTCACTTTTCCAGCCGTTCACGATATTTTTAACTACTGAGTGTCGAGGGTGACCCGATAAATAGATTGGCTGGTCAGATGAGGTGGCTGTCTATTGCTTCTTTATAGCTATTTTAATGATCTGGATTAACCTGTTGATTTTATGCGTCTTCTGTTCTTTGGTCACATGAATGAAACAAAACTTAAATTCTTTAAATATTTTTTTTAATAGTGGTTTTTTATTTCGAATTTAAGTTTTCAGCAAAAAAAGTGCAGTGATTTACACTGTTGCGACATGCAAGGGGATGAGAGGAGACCAAGGGCTCGTTTTACTTGATTTTTGTTGCAGAGGTTTTACAGTGGCCGAGCGGATTGTTTGTCAAATTGCCAGTCAATCCAGCTTGTCGTGCCAGGAAGGAGAGGCCAGTCACAGGAAATGACTGGCCACACAATAACAACAAGGACGAGGTTTAACCCACCATGCTGTCGTATTTCTTACGTCGGATGCTTTTGATCATCCCGACGTTTCTAGGCATCACGCTGCTGGTCTTCACCGTCACCCGTTTCGTACCGGGCGGCCCGGTCGAGCGCATGCTGTTGCAAGCTCAGGTCTCGCAAAATGAATCCGGGCGATCCAGCGGCAGCAAAGGCGGCCAGGCCCTCTCCGACGAACAGATCGAGGAACTCAAGGCCTTCTATGGTCTCGACAAGCCGATGCTGATCGCTTATTGGGAGTGGCTGCAGAAGCTGGTGGTGCTGGACTTGGGGGAGTCGACCCGTTACTACGAGCCGGTCTGGGATCTCATCAAGGACAGGCTACCCGTCACCGCCTTCTTCGGGCTGGCGACCTTCCTGCTCAGCTATGCGGTCTCCATCCCGCTCGGGGTGGCCAAGGCGCTCAAACACAACAGCCGTTTCGACTCCATCAGTTCGATGCTCATCTACATGGCCTATGCCTTGCCCGCCTATGTGGTGGGGATCTTCCTCATCACCGTCTTCGCGTTTCACCTGGAGTGGCTGCCCATGGGGGGCTTCCCTGGCGATGACTTCGAGTACATGGAGAGCAGCTGGGACAAGATAGTGGTCGTCTTCTCCCACGCCTTGTTGCCGCTTATCGCTTATGCCATCGGCGACTTTGCCATCCTCACCATGACCATGAAAAACAGCCTGATGGAGAACCTGTCGGCGGATTATGTGCGCACCGCCGTGGCCAAGGGGCTGCCGTTTCGCAAGGCGGTGACCGATCACGCCATGCGCAACAGCCTGATCCCCATCGCCAGCCACCTGGGGTCGGTGCTCACCGTCTTCTTCGGCGGCTCCTTCCTGATTGAGACCATATTCAACATCGACGGCATCGGTCTGCTCGGTTACGAGGCCATCGTCGAGCGGGATTACCCCACCGTCATGGGCATACTCGCCATCACTTCCATGCTGATGCTGGTGGGCAATATCGTCTCGGATATTTGCGTTGCCCTCGTAGATCCTCGCGTGCGGTTTGGAGAATGATCATGAACCTTGTCCTTAATATCATGGCGATGCCAAGCAGCATGACCCTTGCCGATATCTGCGTGGTGATGCCGGCCGTCGATCCCCGCGTGCGGTTTGGAGAATGATCATGAACTTGAATCTGAATCCGGTCACGCTAAAGAAGCTCAAGCGTTTCAAGTCCATCAAGCGGGGTTACTACTCCTTCATCATCTTCTCAACCCTGGTGATGCTGGCGTTGCTGGCGGAGCTGCTGGTCAACAGCCGGGCGCTGGTGGTGAACTATCAGGGGGAGCTCTACTTCCCCACTTATGGCGACGTGATCCCGGGCCAGCACTTCGGGCTGGATTACCAATACGAGACCAATTACCGGCAGCTGCAGGGCAAGTTCGAGCAGGAGAACAACGGAAACTGGGTGCTGCTGCCCCCGGTGCCCTGGAATCCCTACGAGCAAGACTTCAAGCAAGATGTCTACCCGCCCTACGCCCCCAGCCTGGCGGATCGCCACTTCCTCGGCACCGACACCAGTGGTCGCGATGTGCTGGCGCGGCTGGTGTACGGTTTTCGCATCGCCATCGGGTTTGCCTTCATCGTCCTGGTGGCGAGTTACCTCATCGGTGTCAGCATTGGCTGCATGATGGGGTTTCTGGGCGGCAAGTTTGATCTCTTCTTGCAGCGCTTTATCGAGATCTGGTCCCAGGTGCCTTTCCTCTACGTCATCATGATCCTGGTCTCCCTGGCCAAGCCCAACTTCGGCCTCTTTGTCGGCATCAACGTGCTGTTCGGCTGGATGGGGATCACCTGGTACATGCGTACCCTCACCTACAAGGAGCGGGCGCGAGACTATGTGATGGCGGCGCGGGCCCAGGGTGCCAGCACCAAGCGGATCATCTTCAACCACATACTGCCCAATACCCTGGTGATGATAGTGACCCTGGCGCCCTTCGCCGTGGTCGGCAACATCTCGACCCTGACGGCGCTCGATTACCTCGGTTTCGGGTTGGCGCCGCCGACCCCCAGCTGGGGAGAGCTGCTCTCCCAGGGCATCAACAATCTGGATGCCATCTGGATCGTCAGCTCCGTGGTGGTGGCGGTGAGTCTGGTGCTGATCATGGTCTCCTTCATCGGGGAGGCGGTGCGTGAAGCCTTCGATCCTCGTAAATTTACCCGTTATCAATGAGTGGTCGCCACGCCTCTGCAGAGGCGGGCGCACCTTGTGAATGTTACCCGTTATCAATCAGTGCCCCGTGCAGGGATGCAGTGACCAGGAGGTCAAGATGAACAACAAGATGAAATGGATAGGGGCCCTCTTCCTGCTGGTGAACGGGCAATGGGTGTGGGCGGCGACGTTGCCGGAGGGGCTGGTCTGGGAGACCAATGATCAGGATCCCCAGTTTGCTTCTGCCAAGGCGCTGCCGGGCGGCACCTTCAATATGTTTGTCGACAGTTTTCCGCTGACCTTTCGCACCGTAGGGCCTGATTCCAATGGCGCCTTCCGCTCCTATATCCTGGATAACCAGCTGCGGCTGATCAGTTTTCATCCCAATACCGGCAACCCCATTCCGTCGCTGGCGACTCAATGGGCCATCGCCCCTGACAATCAGACCGTCTATTTCAAGCTGGATCCCCGCGCCAAGTGGTCCGATGGTAAGCCGGTCACCGCCGATGACTAC
Source organism: Aeromonas rivuli (assembly GCF_020149575.1). Taxonomy (NCBI): domain Bacteria; kingdom Pseudomonadati; phylum Pseudomonadota; class Gammaproteobacteria; order Aeromonadales; family Aeromonadaceae; genus Aeromonas; species Aeromonas rivuli. Next base: position 958,850 of record NZ_CP079742.1, read on the forward strand.
ACCTTCGGTTACGAGATGATGCGATCCAAGCACATCAAGGGCCCCTGGTTTAACAACTACTACACCACCGAGGTGGTGGCGGTAGAGAAGATTGATGCGCACACCATCCTGGTCAAGGCCGGTAACCCCAAGGCCAAACTGGACTTGCTCAATACCACTGAGCTGTGGCCGCAACCCAAACACTATTACACCCTCGATGAGAACTGGGTGAAGAAGTACAACTGGGCCGTGGTACCGACCACAGGGCCCTATGTGATGACAGAGGTCAAGAAGGGCAAGTCCATCACCTTCAGCAAGCAGAAGGCGTGGTGGGCCCAAAGCGATCGCTACAACCAGCACAGATTCAACGTCGATACCATCAAGGTGCAGGTCATTCGTGATCGCAACATCGCCTTTCGCCACTTCCTGAAGGGGGAGTTTGACAGCTTCGAGATGCTGCTGCCGAACTGGTGGCACGAGAAGGCCAACACCCAGGAGTACAAGCAGGGGCTGGTCAAGAAGGTGATGGCCATGACGGACACCAAGCAGGGCGCTCAGGGGCTGCACCTCAACATTGCCAATCCCAAGCTGGCCGATATCAATGTCCGGCTCGGCATCCAGCACGCCCTCAACATCGACAAGATGATCAAGACGGTGCTCTATGGCGACTATCAGCGCGCCACCACCTTTGACTCAGGCTTTGGTGCCTTCACCGAGGTTGCCTTACCCGAGCGTACCTATGACATCAATCAGGCCCGTGACTACTTTGCCAAGGGTGGATTCGACAAGGCGGGACCGGACGGTATCTTGCAAAATGGCAAGGGGGAGCGGCTCAGTCTGGCCATCACCTATGCCACCACTGAGCATACCAAACGGCTGACCGCGCTCAAGGAAGAGGCCAAGAAGGCGGGTCTGGATCTGGAGCTCAACCTGGTCGATGGCGCGACCGGCTTCAAGGTGATGCTGGAGAAGAAGCATGAGGCGGCCTGGCTTGGCTGGGGTGGCGGTGGCCTCTATCCGCAATATTGGGAGTTCTTCCACTCGGATAATGCCAACAAGCCGCAGACCAACAACTTCTTCAATGTGGCGGACAAGGCGCTCGATACCCTGATCGATACCTATGGCAGCGAGTTCGACACCGACAAGCGTGCCAAGCTCTCCCAGCAAATTCAGCAGCGCATCTACGATCTGGCCATCTTCGTGCCCGGTGCCCAGCTCAACTATGTGCGGGCCAGTGCCTGGCGTTATGTGATGTTGCCCGAGGTGCCTGCCACCCGAAATTCGCCGGATCAGCTCTATTGGCCGATGGACGGTTACCCTTATAGCAGTGGTGGCTTGCTCTGGCTCGATCCCAAGGCAAAGGAAGAGACCAGACAGGCCAGGGATGCGGGCGAGAGCCTGCCCTCGCAAGACATGGTCGACAAGACCTATGCACGCAGTTGAGAGGGTGAGTCAGATGTCGATAAGCAAGGTGCCCATCCTGGACGTTCGGGATCTTGAGGTGGAGTTCAGTGTCGATGACGGCAAGATCAAGGTGCTGGACGGCGTCAGCTTCAAGGTGCAGGCGGGCCAGACCTTAGGGATAGTCGGCGAGTCTGGCTGCGGCAAGAGCGTCACCTCCCTGGCCATCATGGGACTGCTGCCCAAGCCTCACGGTCAGGTGGTGGCGGGATCCATCAATTTTCAGGGGGAGGAGCTGCTCAATTTAAGTCCGGAGCAGATGTACAAGGTGCGCGGCAATCGGATCGCCATGATCTTTCAGGAGCCGATGACGGCACTCAACCCGGTCAAGACCATAGGCGCCCAGCTGGTAGAGGTGTTCACCCTGCACAGGCCTGCGTACAGCAAGGCCCAGCGTAAGGAGGCCGCCATCGCCATGTTGCGCAAGGTGGGGATGCCGGAGCCCGAGACGCGGTTCAATGTCTATCCCCATAACCTCTCTGGCGGCATGCGCCAGCGGGTAATGATCGCCATGGCGCTCTCCTGCGAGCCGGACTTGCTCATCTGTGACGAGCCGACCACGGCGCTGGATGTCACCATTCAGGCCCAGATCCTGGAGCTGATGAAGGAGCTGCAAGCCCAGACAGGGATGGCCATTCTCTTCATCACCCATGATCTCGGGGTCGTGGCCGAGCTGTGTGACGAGGTGGTGGTCATGTATGCCGGGCGCGCGGTGGAACGCGCCCAGATATTTGACCTGTTCGAGCAGCCCCATCACCCCTATACCCATGGCCTGATGAACTCGATCCCTCGCCTGGAAGATGAGCCCAAGACCCTGCTCAACACCATCAAGGGCCAGGTGCCTGCACTCTTTGAGATGCCGGCGGGTTGCCGTTTCTCCAACCGTTGTCCCCATGCCAGCGACATCTGCATCAGTCAGGTGCCGCCCATGGAGCAGCTTCAAAACCGGCACGCCGTGGCTTGCCATCATTGGAAGGAGATCCGGGTATGACGCCACTGTTGAGTGTCAAAGGGCTCAAGCAGCACTTCGTCATGGGCGGCGGCCTGCTGCAGAAGAAGTACACCGTCTACGCGGTGGATGGCATCAGCTTCGATCTCAAGCAAGGGGAGACGCTGGGGCTGGTAGGGGAATCTGGCTGTGGCAAGTCGACCCTGGGTCGCTCCCTGCTCAAGCTGTTCGAACCCACGGCGGGGCAAATCTGTTTCGAGGGGAGGGATATCACGGGATTGAGCGCCCGGGAGATGCGATCCCTGCGCCAGGAGATGCAGATCGTCTTTCAAGATCCTGCAGAATCCCTCAATGGTCGCCATACCGTGGGCCAGATTTTGGAAGAGCCCTTCATTATTCACGGCAAGGGCAGTCGCAGTGAGCGCCAGCTGTGGGTGCGAGAGCTGCTCGGCAAGGTCGGGCTGCCCGAGACGGCGGCGGATCGTTTTCCCCATGAGTTTTCAGGGGGGCAGCGTCAGCGCATCGGCATCGCGCGCGCCATCGCGCTCAAGCCCAAGCTGCTGGTCTGCGACGAGGCGGTGTCGGCGCTGGATGTGTCGGTGCAGTCGCAAATCATCAATCTGTTGCTGACCCTGCAGCGGGAGATGAACCTGGCCCTCATCTTCATCGCCCACGACCTGTCGGTGGTGAAGCATATCTCGGACCGGATCGCCGTCATGTACCTGGGGCGCATCGTCGAGATAGCCCCGGCCCAGCAGCTGTACCGCAACCCGCGCCACCCCTATACCCAGGCGCTGATCTCCGCCATTCCGGTGCCGGATCCGCGGCGCCGCAACCAGCGGATCTTGCTGAGCGGGGATGTGCCTTCGCCCATCTCACCCCCCCCAGGTTGCCATTTTCATCAGCGTTGCCCCCATGCCGGTGAACGCTGTCGCAGCCAGTCACCCAAGCTAGACCCCTGTGCGGGAGAGACCCATCTGGTGGCCTGCCACTTCCCGCTGCCGCTTCAGGAGGTGCCGACGCAGGATCCGATGTCACTGGGAAAGGTGATCTGAAGGATGAGAGCCTGGAGATGAGGGAGCCGGGGGCAAGGGAATTAAAAAATGGGGCCCGTGGGCCCCATCTTCATTGGTAGCGTTCAGGTTCGGCCTGGGAGTGCGTGCGCACAGAGGCCTGGGCAGGACTGCCGTGCCGGATGGCATGGCGGCTGTGTGTGGTATTGATAGGTATTTTGTTGGTTAATAACGACATGATTGCCGTTGTGATTAGGCACCGTAACGGAAGTAGTAGTTACGAGTGGCCGGGGCATAAGTGTCTTTTTCAACACGGCCTTTTTTCTTGCTGGTGGCACCTTTAAGGTGGAACAGCACTGCCAGGTTCTCAAACATGATTCACCTCGTCGCTCTGTTGTCTGGGATGTTTCTGTGACAAAGGTCACGGTTCAATCCTAGCGATTAATGTGATGCAGATCAAATTTTGAGGTAATTAAACAACAAAACTCCTGGAAAAGGTTTTCCTGTGCAAGTCGGTTCATGGATAGGTTTTCAGAAAGCGGTTGCAGGCCGGTTCAGGGGGAAAATCTTGGCAGCAGGGCAGCAGGGCAGCAGGGCAGCAGGGCAGCAGGGCAGCAGGGCAGCAGGGCAGCAGGGCAGCCGCTGCGGTCCGTGAGTCAGCAAAAAGCAGCAGGAGAGGCGGGGGGAGAGGGCGAAGAGATGAGTGGGGCTTGGATCATGCCCCGCACCAGGCGGGGCATGTTGGACTGCCTGGGTCTTATTTGGCAGGGATCTGCTCGAGCACATGGACCAGCAGCTGCCAGAAGCGCTCGACCGCCGGGATGTGCACCTTCTCGCCCGGCGCGTGGGCGCCGCGGATGGTCGGGCCGAAGGAGACCATGTCCCAATCCGGGTAGGCGCTCTTGAACAGGCCGCACTCCAGACCGGCATGGATCACCATGACATTGGGCAGGTCGCCGAACAGGGTCTGGTAGCTGTTTCGCACCAGCGCCATCACGGGGGAGTTGACGTTCGGTGCCCAGCCCGGATAGGCACCGGTGAACTCGCAGCTGGCGCCAGCCAGGCTGAACAGGGAGCGGGTCATCTGCTCCACGCTCTCGCGACCCGTGTCATGAAGGGAGCGGATCAGGCACTGGACATAGACTTCGTTGTCGAGAGTCTTGATGACCCCCAGGTTGGTCGACGTCTCGGTCACCCCCGGGATGGCATCGCTCATGCGCATCACCCCGTTCGGGCAGGCGATCAGGGCGTCGAGCAGGCGGCGCTGCAGATCGTCAGAGAGCAGCTTGGTCGGGGCATCCTGCTCTTGCAGCAAGACCGTCAGGTTTGCCTCGACGGCGGCCAGCTCGCTCTGGTAGATACCTGCATACTGGTCGACCAGGGCTTTGAAGCCCGCGACACTGGCTGCGGGCACCAGCAGCTTGGCCCGGGCTTCGCGGGGAATGGCATTGCGCAGGGTGCCGCCGCTGATATCGCCAAGGCGCACGCCCAGGGGCTCCGCCGCCTTGAGCAGGCGTACCAGCAGCTTGTTGGCGTTGCCACGACCACGGTGGATGTCGACCCCGGAGTGACCGCCGCGCAGTCCCTTCACGTGCAGCTCGAAACCTGCGCCCTCACCGGCAGCAACCTGCTCCAGGGGGAAGCGGATATTGGCATCCACGCCACCGGCGCAGCCCATGTAGACCTCGCCATCTTCTTCTGAATCCGTGTTGAGCAGGATCTCGCCTTCCAGCCAGCCCGCTTCCAGGCCGAAGGCGCCGGTCATGCCGGTCTCTTCGTCCGTGGTCAGCAGCACTTCCAGCGGACCATGCTTGATGCTCTTGTCGGCCAGCACGGCCAGACAGCCAGCCATGCCCATGCCGTTGTCGGCGCCGAGGGTCGTGCCGCGAGCGGTGACCCAGTCACCATCGATGTAGGCATCGATGGGATCGGTGGCGAAGTCGTGCTGGGTGTCGGCATTGGCCTGGGGCACCATGTCCATGTGGGCTTGCAGCACCACGGCTTTGCGGTTCTCCATGCCTGGGGTGGCGGGCTTTTTGATGATGAGGTTGCCCACGGGATCCTGTTTGACCGCCAGCCCTTCACTCAGGGCCCATTCGGTGATCCAGGCACTGAGCTTGGCCTCATGCTTGGAGGGATGGGGAATGGCGCAGATCTGTTCGAAGAAGTGCCAAATCAGTTTGGGAGATAGAGAACTAAGAGGTGCCACGTCAGACTCCTTACCAGCACGGGAAATAACCGGGCCCACCAGGGCCTGATGAAGAGGGTAACGATAATACAGTCAATCCCGTAAAACTGTGAGCGATCAGCACAAATCATGGCCGTCACTCGCCTTGGCCAGGCTGGCAAGCTGGTGTGACGCCCAAAACTGGTGATTTATTTTTGTGACTCACATCACAAAAATATTGAGTTTTACGATGATGCTGGTAAATTGTCCTCCGTGGTCTCCACCACTGTCAGGATGACGAGAAGTGCCTCCAGGGAACCGAAGCAAAGCAAGTGCGCCTCCATGGAACCGAGTGTCAGCTTAAGGATTCAAGCCCGCATAAAGGTACGTAACTTGTTAAGCAATCAGGAGTTTATATGTCAGGCAGTAGCGCAACTTATTGGTTTACCCCCTCTCTCTACACCCAGGGCTTCAGCTATCCGAATGCCTTTGTCAATCGTCGTTAAGCGGCGATAGGGCCCAGAGGCGAGCGCCATGGACCCAGGTAGAGAAAACAGCAGGCGTGAGGTCTCCTCCACCTGCTTTTTTTTGCCCGTCATTTATGCCTTCTTCTCTTGATGAACGCCATATCCCCTTGGGCTGCCCTCATCCCCGTCTCGTTTCCCTGCCAAGGCTGCCTGAACAGCGCCCCCTTCCTCGCCGATCACTGAGCCCAGAGGGCGGCATCAAACGATACTCACCTTCCGGTTTGCTGATAAAAAGGCATACGTTTGCCAACCTTTTCACCGGGAAAGGGTGCTAACATAGCCGCCCAATAGCCTGTCCATGCCCATCCCTTGCGATGCGTTGTCATGGTGAGCCCAGATTGCCTCTCTATTTTTGTTCGTTTCCGGCCCGGCTGACTTAGCCCGAGCGGGATCGAGTGCAAGCTGAATTTGGTGCAGGACCCTGTGGTATCACTCCGGGGACGAGCGTTGGCAGGTAATAAATTTCAAGTGTTCATCTGTTTTAAAATAACTTGTCGAGATCGATAGCATGCCTAAGAAATTCTACGCTCTTTAGGATTCCTTGTTAGCTGGCATTATTTCCGTTATTTTTCATGTTGTTATGAATATCTATAAAGAGCTGCATATTTGAATGGCGACAAAGTGGCGACAGGTTTTTTGATGATCGAGAATGGCGGCAGGGCTTCGGCCCTGCCGCCATTTTTCATTCTGGCAGTTCTTCCAGCTTCACTTCGAGTTGCAGGCGGTTGGTGTAACCCTGGTTGGTGAGGTCGTGGACTACCTGGGTGAGTAGCCAGGGAGCGGCGTCGATGTCGGGTTTGAAGCCCCTGACAGTGGTGGGTTGTTCCGGATATAGCTCGGCGCGTCCCTTGGCCAGGGTGATCTGGAACTCCGCCACGCCGCGTTGCAGCTTTTCCCACTCGGCCCGGGCGGCCCGCATGGCGTTGGCCTGGTTGGCGTAGACGTGGCGCAGTTCCTTGACGTTCTCGCTGCTGCCGACCAGCAGCTCGTTCTCCTTCTTGTTGACGACGACACCTGGCGGCAGGGGGCGTGCTTCTTTTGGCTTGGTCTTCCTCTTGCGTTTCACCTCGATTTTCTTTTTCTCGGCGGCTTTGTGGTCTTGCCAGTAGGCGGTCACGCCGGTGTAAGCGTCGCGGTCTGCTACAGAGAACCTGTGCTGATCGCCATCTTGGCGGCTGATGGTGATGGCCGGCAGCGGCTGGCCACTGGCGGTGGTGCCCTGGCCCGCCTTGATGAACATCAGTCTGGCAGATTTGACGGTGGCGATGGCATCGCACTGGCCAGCCAGGCGGGTAAGGAAGGCGAGATCGCTCTCGTTGGTCTGGTCGATGTGGTCGATCAGTTGCCCCTTGAGTGAGTCACCGACGCAGGGGGTGAGCAGGTAGGGGGCGGCGACTTGTTCGACGATGCTGCTGATGGTGGTTTGATGCCAGCTGCGCTCGCGTAGTTTGTTCATGCCGCCGCGCAAGTCGGCTGACTTGCCCCTGATGGTGAGCACATCGGGGGCGCCGTTGTGTTCTACCTCGTCAATTTTGTAAGTGCCCTTGTCGACCAATGCGCTGCCCTGCCAGCCGATTAAGGCGCGAAGGGTGGCCCCTCGGCGTGGCATGTCGAGCTGGCCATCGCTGTCATCGAGGGTGATTTCGATAGTGTCGGCCGAAAAGCCCCGGTTGTCGGTGATGGTCATCGACATCAGGCGCGGGCGGATGGCGGCAGAGATGTCACGGCCATCAACCAGCACTTGGTAAGCCGGTACCGGATGGCCTTGGCGCAGGGCATCGAGCGGGTTGGTGATACCCATATTCTCGGCCAGGCGGCTGCCGAACTGGTTGAAGGCGTCCATCACAGGATCCCCCCGAGTTTGCCACCGACACTGCCCATCAGCTTGCCCACTCCTAGGCGGCCGAACAGGTTGCCCGCGGTGCGGCCCAGCAAGGTGTTGCCGAGGGAGCTGTCGTTGTCATCGACCCGCTTGAGCTTGATGGTGAACTCGATTTTTCGGGCGGTGCCATCGGCAAAGAACTCGCTCCTGGTGGTGCTAATACCCTCGATCACGAAGGAGCCGCGCATCACGCCGTCGCCCTGGATCAGGGGGAAGGCCTGGCCGCTGTCGCCCATCTGGTTGAGCATATCGAGGGAGACGGGGCCGCCGGTCAGCTCGGGGAGTAGCACCCCGCTGAAGGTGGTGGTTTCGTCATCCGGGCCGAGGTACTGATAGCCCGGGCGAGCACCGATCCGGTTATTGCCCGGATGGCGCCATGCCCGGTCGTCTTGTTGTGAGAGGGGGGCGAGAGTCGAGCGCATAAACACGAACCAGCCCAGGGTCATCATCATGGCGGTTTCTCCTTAGTTGCGGTCGGTCAGGGAGGCTCGGCCATTGGCAGCTGCCTGCCGTTCGCGCCGGTCCAGTTCGCGGCGCACCTCTTGCGCCACATCCGCGCCGGATTGCCCCGGTTGCTGGACGATGTGGATCGGGGCGTTGATCTTGGTGGTGGTGCTGCCTCTGGCCACTGGTTTGGGTGTGGCGACTATACGTGGGCCGTATCCGGATCCACCGGCCAATGCGGGGGTGCTGTAGTTGCCGGTGAGGTATCCCGATTGCTTGACGTTAGCCGTGACCGAGCCACCCCCTTTCATCCAGTCCGGCAGCAGGTCGGTGAGGGCTTTTATCTTGGCTTTCAGGCTCTCCCACTTCGCAGTGATGCCACCAATCAGGCCGTCGATGATGGCCTTGCCCTTGTTGGCCGCCCCGGCTGGCAGTGTATCGAAGAAGGCCCAGATCTCGCCCCAGTGCATGACCAGCATGCCGATGGGGGTCCATGAGAAGAGCTCTTTCAGGAGTTCCCAGAAGGCGAGCGCAGGGGCCTTGCACTGGGCCCATAGCTCGCTGAACCACTTGGTGACCCCATCCCAATTTTTGTAGAGCAGGAATGCTCCGGCAGCGATTGCCGCAATCCCCATGATGAACCAGCCGATCGGGGTGGTGAGCATGGCAATGCCGAGCCTGACCATTCCCATGGTCAGTGCCTTGATGAAGGTCAGCAGCGGGCCGCCATAGACCAGCAGCATCGACATCCCCATTTTGATGGCGGCCAGCGGCCCCAACAGACCAGCCACAATCAGCAGCAGTGACCCGCCAGCGGCAGCTGCTACGGCGGTGACCGCCGCGATACGGGTCAGGGTAGAGGTCAGCTCTGGGTTGGCCCGCATCCAGTCACCGGTGACCTGGATAATCTCGGTGACGCGCTGAATGAGCCCGCGCATCGGGCCGTTTTCGGTCTCCATCATCTGGATGCCTACGTCATCCCATGCGGAGGTGAGGTTATCCAGATCACCGATGGCGTTATCTGCCATGACCTTGGCGACCTTGCCTGCTTCCCCCTGGGTTTGCTTCAACGTGGCGATGAGCTCTTGCAGCTTGCCGGAGCCCGCCTGTTCGGTCAGCACGGCCAGGGCGGCGAAGGCCTCTTCACCGGCGATGGCCTTGAAATAGCCCGAGCGGGTGGCATCCCCCATCTTGCTGGTCTTCTTGTAGAGCTCGTCGAGAATATCGGGCAGGGCGCGCAGGTTACCCGCCGCATCGGCGGTCTTCACGTTCAGGGCGGCCAGCGCATCGTGTGCGGCCTTTGGGGGCGCTGCCAGGCGGCCGAGAATGGCTCGCATGGCGGTACCGCCCATGCTGCCCTGGATACCAGCATCCCCCAGCTTGCCCGCCATGGCGGAGGCAGTTTCAAGGTCAACGCCGAGGCCAGCCGCCACCGGGCCCACGTACTTCATGGTTTCACCCAGCATCTGCAAGTCGACGTTGGCACGGGTGAAGGTGCCGACCATTACATCCCCGAGCCGGTTCATCTGGTTTGCTGGCAGCTTGAAGCCGGTCAGGATGTTGGAGCCGATATCCGCTGCGGCGGCAATCTCGACACCGCCCGCCTTGGCAATATCGAGCACCCCAGGCATGGCGTCGCGGATCGCCTTGGGGGTAAAGCCAGCCATGGCGAGGAAGCCCTGGCCCTGCGCCGCTTCGCCCGCCGTGAAGGCGGTATTGGCGCCGAGCTCCCGCGCCTGAGCCCGCAAGGCGGCCAGTTCGCCGCTTCCTTTGTTCAGCCGGGTGATCGCCTGCACCTTGGACATATCGACATCAAAGCCCATGGCCTTGCTGGCGATGTTGGTGCCCTTGTAGATAGCCGCGGCACCTGTTGCCATGCCTGCGGCGCCATAGCCCGCCATGGTGCCGCGCATGGACATGGTCTTGTCATAGTTCGCCTTGACCTGGTTGAGGCGCTTTTGCTGGTCGGCCAGCTGCCCCAGCTTGGCGCGCTGCTGGTCGAGCTGGGCATTGGCGGAAGCCAGATCGGTCTTGAGGCGGCGCTGGTGTTCGCCGAGCTGCTTGGTGTTGATGCCTGCCTCGCCCATGGCCCGTTTCAGGTTGCCGTGACGGGCGACCATTTCCCGCTCTTGTTGGGAGAGGTCGCGCACCTTCTGTTTGGCCTGCTCCATGGCGCGGGCCATGGCCTTGGTCGGTTGCTCGACCTTGGTGAACTGCTGTGCCATCTGCTGAGCATCGCGCTGGGCAGCTGTGAGTTGGGCGCGGGTGGCACCAATTTGCTGGCCGAGGGTGCGATAGCCATCAATCTGGCCGCTCTGGGCTTCCAGCTCCTTGATGCGCTTTTTGGTTTCGACCAAGTCTTTGGCGGTGATGCGGCTCTGGCCGCTGGCTGCCTTGAGGGGGGCGGTCAACTTGTCGACCGCCCCGAGCAGGATTTGAAGTTTGAGAGGGTTCATTGCTCTGTTGCCCCGTTGATGCGGTTGTGGGTCTCAACGAGGTTTTGGTGCCAGCCCATCAGCTCGCTGATCTCCATGGCCGCCATCTCGGACGGCGGCCAGTGGGCGATGATGGCCAGATCGGCCATCACCTCGTCTACGCAATGAGGTAGGCCATTCTCTTCGGTACCAAAAAAGCGCTTACCTCGCTGCCCAGTTGCATCAGGTCGGCCGGATCCATGTTGCCGATCTCGACCTCGGTCAACATGGGGGTTGTGATGCGGGGCAGCAGTTTTGTTAGGGCGTTAACGTCCATCTGCACCACATCGGTCATATTGAGGCCGCGCATTTCGCCCGCCTTGGGCTTGCGCAGTTGAACCTCGGTGATGGTGGTATCGCCGCGCTGGATGACTTGGTCGAGGGTAACGGTCTTGTTGTCCATGGTGCTTGTTCCTGATGTTGATGTGGTGACGGGCGGCATGGCCGCCCGTTGGGTTGTTGGGTGGGTTAGAGGCCGATGGCTTTGCGGTGTTCGGCCATGAGGTCGACGCCGTCGGGGCCGATTTCGACCATGTTGATCAGGTCAATCTCATGCACCACCTGGCCGTTGACGGTCTCTTTGTAGTAGGTGTTGACCATGCTGACCTTGGCCTGGGTGTTATCACCTGCCTTGAGGGTGCCCCGGTCGAGCTCTTTGAAGCGGCCACGGCAGACGATTTCGACGGCCATGACTTCACCGGTGTCATCACGTTGGGTTGAACCCGCAAAACGCAGGCTAGTGCCGTCAGCTTTGGGCTCACCCATGCAGCGCAGGAGCTGGTCGCCGTAACCGCCGAAGGTGAAGGAGACATCAAGGGCGCTGTCATCCAACCCCATGTCGATGTTGACGGCGCCGCCCATGCCGCCGCCACGATAGGCTTCGAACTTGCGGGAGAGCTTGGCCGGGGTGAAGTCTTCCGCTTCACCGACCCAGTTGTCGCCATTGAGAAAGACATTGAGGCGTTTGATTTTGCGAGGCAGTGACATGGGGGCTCCTTATGCGGCGGCCGCAACGCGGGCGCCAAAGTCGATCAGGTAGGAATCGGTGATGCGCTGCTGGAAGCCGAGGTCTTCGAGCGGCGGCACCGGGGTGTAGTCGTAATCGATGCGCAGCTTGCCAGCCTTGAGGGTGTCTTTGTCGTTGAGCTCCTCGTTGTACCAGCAGTCGAAGCCGAGCAGGTACCCGCCGGTGACCAGTTCGCGGCCCTTGGCCTTGATGCCCTCGATGATGTCTTTCACCAGGGTGGGGGTCATGGGCTTGTCGACGGCCCACATGTGCGCCTCGGCCATGGTGTCGGCCAGGATCTGGGCGGTGCGGGTGTAGTTCTCGAAGGCGAACAGGGGATCGTCCGAACAGGTGCGGTTGCCCCAGTAACGGAAGCCGTCCGCCCGGATGAGGGCGGTGATTTCGTTGGCGTTGAGCAGGCCGACCTCGGTATCGGGGTCTTGCAGATCCCAGAACAGGGTCTTGGTCATGCCGTCGACCCCGGTCACGCCGACGTTGGACAGGGTCTTGTGCCAGCCGATCTCTTTGTCGATGAATGCCCGCAGGGCGGCCGCCTTGAGGCAGGCATCCAGTTTGATGCTGGCATTGGCGGTGGTGTCCCAGGCGATCCAGTCGCCGTGGATAGGCATCAGTTCGCGGCTGGAGAAGTTCTCGCGGTAGGCCAGCGCCGCTTCGACGGTGTCGGCGATGGTCGGCACATAGGCGAAGGCGCGCAGCTTCTTGGCCGCACCCGCCAGGGCGGTGGCGATGGGCAGGGTGCAATTGTCCGGCACACAAAGGATGCGGGGCTTGACGGTGGTGACCGGGGCGGCCCGCTCCAGCGCCTTGAGGCCGGTATAGCTGCCATCGGGCTTGATGGTGCCGATGATGTTGCTGGTCAGCTCTGCTGCATCGGCACCTGGTGCGACCCGAACCACGATGACGATGGTGTTGACGGTGTCATAGATGGTTTGCAGCGATTTTTTGAGGTTGCCCTCGCTGCCTGCTTTGGCAATGGCTGCTGGCAGGTTGGCAATCAACACGGGTTTGTCGAGGGGGAAGTAGGTGGCGTCCGCGTCTTCGCTGGTGCAGACCATGCCGATCACCGCCGTGGCGACGGTGCGGATGGTGCGGGTGCCCTCGTTGGCTTCCACGACGCGCACGCCGTGGTGAAATTGGTCCAGTGCCATAGGTTCTCCTGTTGTCCGGACGGAGCATTCTTTGCGTAGGTAATGCAAGGTGATGTGAGCAGGGTCAGGATGCCGGGGCAGGGGATAGCAGGCGAGCGGCGGCCAGTGTATCTGCCGTGGATACACTGGATGGGCGGTGACAAGGCGGTGATGGACGGCAGCAACGAAACACCCCGCACTGGGCGGGGTGGTGGTCGGACTCAAGGGTTATTCGGTGGCGGGATCGCCCGGTTGCTGCGGCCAGGTGATGGTATGGGGATAGCCAGCTTGCTGGTCGACCTTGGAAAGAGCGACGCGGTAGGCCTTCCAGGCGATGAGTTTCACCTGGTCATCGGCTGACGGTTCGCTGATGACATTGGGATCCAGTGCGTCGGTGAGCACGGCGATCTCCTGACTGGCTTCGCTCATCAAGGCCTGACGTTGCTGCTGCGCTTGCTGTGCCAGAACAGCATCTTCCTGCTTCAGGTCTTTCACCCAACGCAGCAGGTCCGCATCCCACACGTCGAATTGGGATGATGGAGGGGTGAGAGTGAGGGCCAGCGGCAGTTCACCGAGCTCCTTGATAACGACAGATTGGCGTGTGCGCTTGTCGTATGCCGTCTGACCGCGATAATCATCGACGGACTCCCAGCCTGTCTGGCTACGAACAATGGCTTTCCCTGGTGCGGTTTGATCCGGTTCATCCAAATAGGCACCGGCAGGGAGCCCAGTCCCTACGGAAACCCATGCTTGCTGCTGTGACAAGAGTTCACCTGTGGCCGGGTGGGTGGCGTACACAGTGGCCCAACCAGATGATGAGGCAAAGCCATCCTCCCCCCAAACTACGAGCGGTTCGTTCATTATGCTGCCCTCACGATGTAGTTGAATGCGATGTTACGGGGACGAGTTTCTACTCCACCGACAATGCCGATCGCACCTAGCGAGTGCCCGCTGGGGCTCGGGAGAAATGAGCCGGCTCCAGTATCGGCTGTTGCTGGGATCCCGCGCCCGGCAGGGTAAGTGTCGCTCCGTATAGCCCCTAATTTCCATCCTTCATCATGTGACGTTGGGGCATTGGCGGATATGTGGTGAGAGTGGGCCTTTGTCAGGTCGCTCTGATTAGTAAGAATACTGCGATTGAGATCTCCCCCCCTTCCTGCATCCCAACCCCGAATAAACTCCGCCCGCATATCAGGCAGTACCAGCGACGGATAGGCGATCGCGAGCTTGGGGTAAGTCGCCGCACTGAACGACTGGCCGGTCATGGTGATGTAGCCGGTAGGCGGTACAGCCGTTGGCCAGGGAATTGGGGCACCAACTGGATATGAGCTGAGAGCAACCTCATCGACATACTTGCGAGTCGCCAGTACCACGGCAGGGTCAATCTTGAGCTCTACCGCGCTGGTGTTGCTGACGATCAGCACAATGCGGATGGTTTGGGTACGGCCAGACCCGCTGGTCAGCAGCGGCTTGTAGGTGTCCGGGGCGTTGGCGATGGCGATCAGAGTGCCGCTCTCGTCGTAGAGACCGACGCAGCGGACCCACCACCCGCCAACATCCTCCGGAAGGATCTGCTCAGCGACCAGTTGTGACGGGTTGAGCGGGTCCTGAAACAGGGTGTTGATGGGCGCGCGGCGCTGCTCACCCGGCAGGGCAGTCATGGCCGGATCCGGCGTCACCGGCTGGCCGCCGCCATCACCGACGCCCATGGCGGTGATTTTCAGCGGCACGCCCAGCGCGATGGCGTTGGCAATTTTGGCCTGCCCCACATTGGTGGGGATGGCGAAGTAGTTGGCGCTCAAGCGGCACCTCCTTGTTGTGGATAAATGGTCATGGTGTCGATGATGTGGGTGATGCCGCCGTGCCACTGCTGGCCACGGATCTCGATGGCCTCGGGGCTGTAGGGGTAGATGGTCAGTTCATCGCCCAGGTAGCAGGCAGCGCCGACATAGAGCGGGCCGCGGCTTTCCATGCTGATGGCGAGGCCGGTCAGGTGGCGGGTCATGGGTTTGGCATCGGCGATCAGCCGTTCCAGCTCCTGGTACATGGTTTCGGTGATGCCGGTGTCGAGCACGCCGATGTCGAGCTTGAAGGTGCCCGGGGTGGCTGCCGGGGTTTCTTGCCACCACTCCAGCACCCGGATCAGGTAGCCCAGCGGTTCCACCACCCGGCGGATGGCGCCGATGGTGCCTTTGTGGCTGTGCACGAAGTAGCTGTTGGCGATGACCTGGCGTTTGGTGGCCTCCGGCCATTTGTCATCCCAGCGGTCGACGCTCCAGCTGGCGGCCAGATAGGGCAGCAGGTGGGTGGGGCAGGTCCAGGGTGACCAGAGTGCGCGGAACGGGATCGGCAAGGCCTGAGCATTGGCGCCCGCCGTTGCCAGGTTGCGTTCGGTGCGGGTGGTGCTGGGCGGCAGGATGGCACTCATGGCGCTCGTTCCACGGTGAAGCCGGTGCAGTAGGCAGCTTGGGTTGCACTGGGAGTGATGTCTGCCCAGCCAATCAAATCGACCTTGCGCACGCCCTGCACATGAAGGGCGGCATCAATGGCAGAACGCGGCACCTCGACCCCGATGCGGCGGCGCGGGTTGATAAAGGTGGCGAGCTGATCACGGGCTGCCTGCAGGATCACATCTGCCTCGGCCCCCTGGCTGCTGATGTGTAACTGGGCGGTGATGGTGTAGTGGATGATGCCGGCACTTTGCACGCTGAGTCGGTCAGCAACCGGGCGGGTGTCTTCGTGGCTCAAGGCCAGGGTTACTTTGGCGATCAGGGTTGCATTGGCCGTGCCGTCCCCTTCGGTGCTGAGGATGGTGACCAGGGCCTCGGCGGGGACGGGGCTGGACCCTTTGGCATCGGCTACCTTGCCATCCGCCGAGAGGGCGAAATACTCATAGGCCCCGGTGGGGCCCGCCACGCTGAGGCCATCCCACGCCATCAGGGCTCGCAGGATCAGCGCCTCGTCATCCTCTTTGATTTCTGGCACCGGCGGGGTGGCGGTGTCATCACCCGGCTGGATGGTGAGCCGCTGCACCTTCCAGTTAGCCACCAGGTTGTCGAGGTCGCTCCCCTTGGCCCAGGCCAACATGTTGGCGACGGCGGCATCGTTGATGCGTTGGCGCAGGATCAGCTCCCGATATGCATTCTCTTGCAGCAGCTTGGTGATGGGCTCGGATTCCAGCGCCAGGGTGGCGGCGATGGCCGCCTGCTGGTCTGCCGGATAGAGGCTGACAAAATAGGCCTTGCGCTCGGCAAGGATGGTCTCGAAATCGAGCACCTCGATCACATCGGGCTGCGGCAGTTGAGAGAGGGTGATGGTGCTCAAGTGGCGGCTCCTGTGGGAATGGCGATAGAAGCAGACTCCGGCGCGCCGCCGTCCTTGCGCTGCCAGGTGAGTTCGACGGTGAGGGCGCCATCCATGCCGCCGCCCAGCACTTCTACCCGGGTGATGGTGATGCGTGGTTCCCAGTTGATAAGGGCCTGTACGGTGGCGGCCATCAGGCGCAGGCGGGTGGCCTGATGTTGGGGCTGGTCGATGAGGTAAAAAAGTTCGCTGCCGTAGTCGCGGCGCATGACTCGGGATCCCACCGGGGTGATCAGAATGTCGCGCACCGACTGCACGATGTGGTCGGTGGCGCTGATGGTGCGGCCGCTCGCGGCATTCATGCCAAGCCAGTTCATTGCGGGCCCCCGGAGGTGCCGCTGCCGGTGCTGACGTTGCCGTGTTTGTGGGTAGTGACTTCTATGCCGCCGATGGTTGCGGTGGGGGCGGTAATCTTGCCCCCCGCGCTGATGGTGGTGCCGACCTTGAGCGCCTTGGTGCATTCGACCAGCGGGGTGATTAGCTTGACGGTTACCGAGGCCGCGATATTGGCAGACTTGATGCCGTTGGCGTTGAGCGCCCCGGTTGCCGGGTTGTATTCGATGATGGCGCCGTCGCTGTATTCGGTGCGGTCGAGATCCGGGCTGTCATCCTCGGCTAGCGGCTCGGGGAACTGGTCAGCATTGAGGCGGCCGACGATATAGGCATTGCGCGTATCACCGCTGACCGAAAGCAAAATCACCTGCTCGCCCAGGCTCAGGCGGTGGCGGGTACGGTTAGCCCCGGCCCTTTCTGTGGTGTAGGGCCGCCAGTTGGTAGTGATGTCGCCGGTTTTGACGCGACATTCCCCGGAGCGCACGGCGGTGACGGTGCCAATGCGGATCAGGTTGTCGATCAGGCGTTTGAGTTCGGTTGGGGTCAGTTGCATGGGGCCATTGTTTTGGGCAATGGCGAGTAAGGCGAGCTGCGGCCAGTGTATCCACGACGGATACACTGGCGGCGATGATTACAGTCCGTGACTGAGGTGGGCGAGCAGGGTGGTTTCGAGTTGGTCGAGCTCTTGTTCGGTGATGCCAAGCAGTTCCCGCGTCGGATAGCGGATATCGCGGCCCTTGATGCGGTCTTTGAGGCCGTAGTGGTGGATGGTCGCCAAGCGCCGTGCCGTGCCGACAAATTCAACCACGGCTTGCGAGGGGGTGGCGCTGGCTTTTAACCATGTTTTGCTGCTGATTTTGAAGAACATTTTTCGTCGCAGACGGCCCCGGCCTTTTTTCAGCTTGGGCTGTGGCTTGCGCTGGGTCATAGGGCTGCCATCCGGCTGGATGTTGGTACGGATCCGGCTTGCCTGGCTGTCTCGTAATGTGCGCGCCATTTCCCCGGCTAACTGGCGGCGTGCTGCTGGCTCCAAGCTGGCCAAGAGGCCATCTGCCCACTGGGTCAGGCGACTCAGGTCGTCGCTGGCCATGGTTGATGCTCCCCGTTGATAAACAGTTCCCAGGTGATGCCGTCATCGGGGTCTTCCGGCGGCTCTGGCAGGTGCTCCCAGCCAATCCCCTGTTCGTTTTGCCACACCCTGACCCGCTCGGTCAGTTTGACGGTGATGATGAGGTCCATCAGATCGTTGGCGAGGTATTCGGCCTCGAAGGTGATGCTATCCTTGCGCCGCTCGTCGTTGGTCATCAGCTCGGGCTGATGTTGGCGTAGCCAAGCCAGCAGCGGCACCATGATCTGATCCGGATGACCGGCAAAGTCCTCAATGCCGATGGTGAGCGGGTATTGCCACTCGAACGAGAGCGAGCTGGCGCCGGTGCTTTCGACATTACCCGGGGCAATGAAGAGGTGCAGCTTGTCCGGGTCAGTCTTGAGGTGCGGCACGCAGCGGGTCAGCACCTCACGGATTTGCTTTGGCTTTTCCATTATCTCTCCCGTTCTGGTGGCGTTGCTGGCAGGTGATGAGGCTGTCGACTTGGGCTGCGCAGGCTGCCCAGGCGGCCTCGGTCTGGGTTAACTGGTCGAGCAGGTCACCGTTATTGGCCGGACTGGCCGGTGGCAACTGGCAGGGGATCAGGCCCTGACAGGTGAGCCTGATAATCTGCGGCGCCGGTGAGGGCGGGGCGCTGGAGCAGCCTGATAACAGGATCAGGCAGAGGGCTATCAGCCCAAGTCCGAAGTTCAGCATTTTCACGTTTGAGCCTCTTGATGGTGTCGGCCCGGGTGGCGGCCGTGATGGTCAGATCGCCGAGCTGGTGCTGCAGCTTTGCGGCGGCTTCTGCCTGGGCGGTCAGTTCGTCGGTGAGGGTGTCGATGGCCCCGTCCTTGAGCTTCTCTCGCCGATCGGCCTCGAGGGCCTTGTCGTTGGCGGCGTTGAGGTCGCTTTGCAGGGTGGTGACCTGGCCCTTGGCGGTTGCCGCCGAGGTGGCAGACCAGCCCCATCCAGCCAAGGCGACAGCCAGGGCCAGCAGCAACCAGGTGAGGGGGGAGCGCAGCAGGTTAGTCAGCACAATCAATCCCCCAGAAATCCATCGGGATCGAGTCGTCACGAAGGTGAGAGTGACAGGGCATGATGATGATGGTGTCGACGTGGGTCTGATACGTCTGCATCAACTTGGCAATGGGGCGGTCCCCCGTTGGCTTCATCAAGTTAAATGGCGGCCTTGGCGTGGTGTAGTAATACCCATTGGGGCGGATCTTAATAACGCTCTGGTTTTGGAACCAGTCGAACTCGTCATACATCCAGATCACATCAGGGTCTGCATCGAGTTCGGCAAACCACTCTTTTGTGTTCAGGTATTTGTCACCGCTAACCTTTGCTCCCGGACACCCCTTTTGCAAAAGGGCCATCATAAAGCGGTTATTGCTACAGACGATCACCACCCTCTTGCCCTGGTCTATCAACTGGTTCGCTGTCGCGATAAGCCGTTCAGTTTTCCCCGTCATCCGGCCTGTGATTTCAATGTGCATCCGCCACCTCCTTCACCGGGTAGACCTTGGCAAAGTGGTCATATGCCTTGGCCAGCTTGGTGTCGTAGTCGTTTTCTTTGTAGGCTGGGCCGTTGTAGCGGCGGGCAAAGTCGGCCCATTTACGACCCTGCAGGGCCTTGTGCATGGCGGCGTCCTGCTGGATGAAGCGGCACAGGGCGTTGAGGTGTTCGACCTCGCTGCGCTGCATGGCGGCCTGCCAGTCACCGGCGGAGGCAAAGCCCAGGGTCTGCCAGTGGTAGCCCATGATCTGGAACATGCCCCAGCTGGCCGATTCGATGGCGGCATCCCGATGCAGACTGATGGCCAGTTGCAGTCGCTCCCACTCTGCCGCGCCGCCCGCGTAGCCGCCGCGTTTGAGGTTGACCAGGTTGGGGTAACTGGCAGCCAGCTGGTCGGCGGCGGCTTTGCCCAGGTGCTTGGTGAGCTGCTTGTAGAACACATGCCGCTCAAACAGCACCACGGGGCGCATGGCGTTGGTGAAGCCTTCGCCGATGCTCTCGACCTGGGCGACCGTGGTCATGGTGGCGAGCGGCAGCGCCAGCAGGTCGGCCCCGGCCTGCATGTCGCCGATGCGCAACTGGTTGCCGCGCTCGCTGCCGAGCAGGGCGGCCAGGGTGCGCGGACCCGCTTTACCGATGGCGGCGATCATGTGGTCTCGCTGGAAGGCGAGCAGGGCGTGCTCGGTGGCGCCGCCAAACCAGCCATCAGGATCCACCGGATAACCGGCCTTGGTCAGGCGGCGCTGCAAGTCGGTGACGCTGGTGCCGGTATCCCCTTTTTTGAGGCTCATGGCTGAAATCTCCCGTTCAGGTGGCTGGCGGTGGTTGGTTGCTGGCGGCGGCGCGGCAGCAGGCGCATGACTGACCCCCTCGACCCGAGCAGAGCGGTCAGCACCACGGCGGCCAGCAGGACGGCGGCGGGATCCGGCGATGGCAAGACACCCAGCATGGCTCGCAATGGCACGGAACCGGCTGCCACTGTGAGGACCCATGCCAGCAGGGCTGGCAGGGGGCGGTAGTCGCCCCCGTTGCGGTTGAAGGTAGCCAGTCGCAGGGCGATGGCGGCGCAGATCATGGCGTAGAGGATGGTCAGCATGTCAGCCCCCTTTGCAGACTTGGCGCTTACGCCTAGCCCATTTGATGAACAGGATTACCACTCGCGCCAGTTCAATAACGAACGCGCAAATTACTGCTTTCCCGAAGGTGCTCATCGGGTCGAGAGGGGCTCCGTTCAGAAACTCAATCAACATCAGCCACAAGCAGATTGCGGCCAATATCAATGCTGATTTCTCACCAATTTTCAGGAGTACTTCCAGCCACTTGACCAGAGAGAAAGCTGTCTTTTCCCGTTGGTTCATGTCAGCCCCCTTTGCGGAGTTTGAGCAGGTCTTCCGGCGTTTTACGCAGGATCCACTGCAACAGGTGGACGGCCAGGGCTGAGGCCAGCATGGCGCCGACGGCCCTGGGGACTTCGACACTGAGCGGCAGGACGCTGGCCAGCATGGCGGCAACCAGCGGGGCAGCCAGGGCGCCCGCCACGAAGGCGGCAACGAACAGGCTCGCCTTGCGCAAGTTGCCGAGCTCGGCGGTGGTAGCGATGAACACCAGCGCCCCGGCGAATGCTCCGAGCAGGACGCCGGGGTCAACGCCCGGGAACAGTGACAGCAGCGCCAGACCGGTGAGGGTGCTGGTTGCTGCACTGGATGAGATCGGTTCTGGCATCGTGCTCTCCTATCGTTTGCTGCCGTAGTGGCGGGCGGTTTGGAATTCGGTGATGGTTTGGCAGTCGGTGCAGCGCTCGCAGCCCCTGACTGCCTCGCGGCGCTCCTGGGGGATTGGGCTGTCGCAGTCGATGCAGTAGTGCGGGCCGGTGCCACTGATGCGGGCGGCGTGGATGCGGGCAGCGAGTTGCTGCTCGCTGATGTCGGCCAGTCGTTCGAGTTCGTCGTCGAGGCGGCTCATGGTCAGTTCCATAGCTGGATCAGCGGCTGCTCGGCCTGGGTGGGGGCCGCTGGCATTGTGATGAGGGTTCCGGTCGGGAGGATGGGGCCGAGCGAGGCCAAACCGGGGTTGAGGTTGAGCACTTGCTCGGTGATGCCTGCGGTGTAGCCGTAATGCCGATACAGGATGAGATCGAGGGTGTCACCCTGCTGGCTGCGCAGCTCCATCAGATGAGCTCCACGGTGTTGTGGGTGGTGCCGAGGATGTCGCGGATGGCAAAACGGGCATCCCGGTAAAGGTCATCCGAGCTGATGACTTTGGCATCTGCCCCTTTGACGCCGTCACCGGTGGCGCTGTAGTCGGTATACCGTTCGAGCAGGTTGGCACGGGTCATGGCGTAGACGGCGCGCCGATAGCTGTGCAGGTGCAGTGATTCGCTGTCGATGACCTCGCTCGGGACGCTGGCCAGGGTGGTGTGACCTTCTCCCTGGCGGGCGCTGCGCCAATCCGTCAGATCGCGATTGACGCTGGTGACAGCATCGATCACGGCATGCTTGAGGCGGGCCGTGGTCACTGTGCCATCGAGCCGGACTGTTTCGCGCAGGTCAGGCAGCGAGATCGCTGGCCAGAATGGGCCGCTGTCTATTTCCCCTTCTTCTGGCTCGGGGGGTGCTTTGGCAATGAATCCGGTGCTCATGGTGCTCCTGTGTGGGTCGGCCGCTGGTTGGGCGGTGGTCGGGCCGTCTGGTATGCCACTGGCATTCGTCAGGCCCGAGCCGCCCAGGGTGCGGGGTACGCTCGGTTAGCTGGCCTCGCCGGGGGCGGGGTCAGGCTGTTCGGTGGTGACAGGTTCAGGGACTGCCGGTTCGGCTGATGGTTGGGGGGCGCTGGTGCTTGCGGTGGCCTCCTTTTTCAACTCCCGTTCGAGCACTTCCAGCTCTTTCTTGATGCCGACCTTGTCGTACAGTTCAAGCGCCCGACGGTAGTGCTCTGCGGCATGCTCTTTGAATCCTTCTGCCAGTGCGGCTCGGCCCACGGCCTTGTGCAGCTTGGCGTGAACCTGATCGAACATGTCTGAGTCTCTCAGTAGCTCGATGTAAGCGCAGAGCAGGCCATAGCTTGGGCCGGTGCCTGCCTCTTGCAGCTTGATGGCGGTGTCGGCCACCTCTTCGGCGATCAGGGTGGGGGCGGTGCGGTCGTACTGATCCGGAGTGCTCAGGCCATGGCGGATCACGTAGTCGGCCATATTGAATGCCCCTTCCAGATCGCCGGTGTCGAGGTGCCAGAGCATGACGGTCACCAGGACGTCATCTTGCCCGCCTCGGTTGGCGGTCAGCAGGCCATCAATCCAGGGTTTGTAGACGGCCAACATGGTGCGCTTGGCGTCGATCTTTCGCTCGATACTCTGGATGCCCTTGAGGGTGCGGCGGTGTTCGGCCAACTGCATCAGCTGGAGTTCGTAGGCATTGGCACGGACCTGGTCGAACTGGGGACTGGCCGCCCCTTGCAGGGCGGCCAGTGCTCTTTCACGGTGGCGACGGGCTGGTGTCATGCTACCTCCTTATGCGCCGGGGGCCGGGTTAGGCCCGATGACGATGTTTTCGACCAGGGCGACGCAGTCGTAGTCCTCGACCACGTAGGCATCGTTGGAGCTTTCGTAGTTGACGATGCGGTTACGCTTGGGCTCTTCCTCGATGTGGCGGCGGCGGGCACCGTCCTGCCAGTAGATGGAGAGGTTGCTGAGCTTGGTGATCAACAGGGCGTTGTCGGGGAAGAAGGGGACGCGCACGGCTTTGAGGCCACCGATCTGCTTCTGGCTCACCAGCACCTGACCGGCCAGCTTGTTTTGGTTATCGCTGGCGTCGTTGATGATGGGGAAGTATTTGTCTGACAACAGCTTGCGGCCGCAGATGACCACCAAGTCGGTATCGTCCTGGAACCATGGCTTAATCAACTCATTGACGGCGTCGAACACCAGGGCATCAAGATTTTTGTAGTCGCCATCGGTGGCATCCACGTAGATCTTGCTGCTGCCCTCGGTGCCTTCACTCATGACCTGGGCCGGGGCGTCCGTGCGGATGTGCTTCAACCAACCGATGTTGACGTCTTGCAGCAGGGGATTGGCAGTGCGATCTGTGTCGGGTGCCGCACTGGTGCCGTGCCAGCCAATCATGATGCGGTCCAGCCCCTGACGGGTGATGATGGCGTCGCGGATCCGGTGCTGGAAATCGGGGAACTTGGCCCATGAGTCGAGCTGGGCGTAGCCGATCATTGTGTCGTAGTTGGTCTGGGCGCACTCGTAGTTATGGTCGTACAGCGCAGCCGGGTTGTTGGGCTGACGGTCCTTGGTGTCTGTGTTGGTGCGACCCGCGATGGTGCTGCTGATACCGATGCCGACCTTCTGCCCTTTGAGTTCATCCACCGGCACCATGTTGATCATGGAGAGGAAGGCGACAGACTCTTGCATCTTGGTTTCCAGGGTCTGTTGGACGCTGGGTTGCACGTTGAACTGCACCATGGCGCTGGTGATGGCGTTGATTTTGGCCACTTTGCCGGTGAATTCGTTGAACTTCTGGCGGGTTTCGTTACGCATGGATGGGGTCCTTAGCAGTCGGTTTCAAATGAGGTGCCATCGCCACCGGTGGCGGGCTGGCGCTTGTGGCTGAACTCTTCCTGGCCTTCCAGCTGGGCGGTGAGATCAGCCAGTGCTTTGGCGGTGGCTTGCTGCTGGCTGGTCAGTCCGGTGATGGTGGCGGCCTGTTCGGTGAACTTCTTCTGCATGCCGGTATCGAGGATGGTGACTTCGGTGGCCACGGCTTCGACGGCCTGGTGCACGTCGCTAAAGCCAGCGCCGGATTGCTTCTTGTGGGTGGAGAACAGCGCGGTGACCCGCTCCAGCAGGCCAGGGCCTTTTTCCTGCTCGTCTTCGAATTCGATGACGGTTTCGAGCCCTTCGGTGAACAGGCTTTCTTTGTGCTGCTTACGAGCAGCAAGCGGGGAGTTTTCACCCGCCCCGGCGCAGAACTGGAGCAAATCGGTGCCCAAGCTGGCCGGGCTGTCGGTGATAGCGAGCCCCGTCAGGTAGGCGCCTTTACCGTTGAGGTTGGGGTGGATCTCGACGGAGGTGTAGACCTTCTGGCGTTTCTTGTTGAGTTCAACCAGCGCCGGGGTTGGGTCAATCTGGACGAACAGGGCCAGACGTTTTTCGCCCTCGATGGTGACCTCTTCGGCCTTGGCTGCGGTGATGTCGCCATACATCTTGAACAGGCCTTCCGGATCGAAACCGCGATAGTGCTCCATGTTGACTCGGGCACCGTAGGTTTGCGGGTTATAGCGCTGGGCCATCTGCTCGACCCATTCGCGGGTGATGGTGCGGCCATCGGTCGTGCCCCCTTCGACGGCAACACGGAAAAACTTGGACTTAGCCATGGGTTGGGATCCCTTTGGTGATTGGGTGGTGATGTCGCGGTTATGGTCTGGGTGAGAGGCGGGATCGTGCAATCGGCGGCCAGTGTATCCACGGTGGATACACTGGCGCGGGCGTCAGGGTGCTTGTCTTGGTCGGTAGACTGGCGCCATGACTACAGCACCGTTACTTTTCCCCCATATCGAACCCAGACGGCAGGCCATGCACCTGTTCTTCCAGGGCTACCCACTGCGCGCCATTGCTGAATTGCTGCAAACGCCAGAGGGGACAGTCTCGACCTGGAAGAAGCGCGACGGCTGGGATGACATCAAACCCATTGACCGGGTCGACTTCGCCATCGAGGCGCGGATGTGCCAGCTGATCGCCAAGGAGGTGAAGGGCGGCGGCGACTTCAAGGAGATTGACCTGCTGGGCCGCCAGCTGGAGCGGATCGCCCGGGTCAACAAGTACAGCAACGGCGGCAATGAAACCGACCTGAATCCCAAGGTGGCGAACCGCAACAAGGGGCCGAAGAAGGCGCCCGAGCGCAATGTGGTGGAGCCCGAACAGCAAGAGCGCCTAATCGAGCGGTTCGAGTCGACCATGTTTGGCTATCAGCGCACCTGGTACGAGGCGGGCAAGCAGCACCGGATCCGCGATCTGCTCAAGTCGCGCCAGATAGGGGCGACCTACTTCTTTGCCTTCGAGGCGTTCATCGATGCCCTGGTGACCGGACGTAATCAGATATTCCTGTCAGCCAGCAAGGCCCAGGCCCATGTGTTCAAGCAGTACATCATCCAGTTTGCCAAGGAGGAGGGGGTCGAGCTTAAAGGCGACCCTATGGTGCTGCCGAACGGGGCGCACCTCTATTTCCTTGGCACCAACGCCCGCACCGCCCAGAGCTACCACGGCAATATCTACATGGACGAGTATTTCTGGATCCATGGCTTCCTTGAGTTTCGCAAGGTGGCGTCTGGCATGGCGATGCACAAGAAGTGGCGCCAGACCTACATCTCCACCCCATCCAGCCTCTCCCATCCCGCCTATGCGTTCTGGTCCGGCGCCAACTTCAACCGGGGCAAGGCCAAGGCTGACCGGGTCGAGATTGACCTGAGCCACACTAACCTGTCTGGTGGCAAGTTGTGCGCCGATGGCCAGTGGCGGCAGATCGTCACGGTCGAAGATGCGGTGTGCGGTGGTTGCAACCTGTTCGACCTGGATCAGCTGCGCAGCGAGTATTCCGATGATGAATACAGCAACCTGCTGATGTGCATGTTCATGGACGACACGGCCAGCGTGTTTCCACTGGCGATGCTTATGCGCTGCATGGTCGATAGCTGGGAGCTGTGGGATGACTACAAACCCTTTGCGATTCGGCCAATGGGCAACCGGCCTGTGTGGATCGGCTATGACCCGGCCAAGGGCGGCAAGGGTGATAGCGCCGGATGCGTCGTGCTGGCCCCGCCTGCGGTACCTGGCGGCAAATTTCGGGTGCTTGAGCGCCACCAGTGGAAAGGGATGGATTTTGCCGCTCAGGCCGAGGCCATCCGCCAGATGACGCTCCGTTACAACGTGGCGTATATCGGCATTGATACGACCGGGATCGGGGAGGGTGTTTATCAGAATGTGAAGCCATTCTATCCGGCAGTTACATCCATCCAGTACAACCCGAGCGTCAAAATTCAGATGGTGATGAAGGCGCTCGACGTGATGAACAAGGGGCGGCTGGAGTTTGACAGCGGTTGGAATGATTTGGCCGCCGCCTTTATGAGCATCCGCCGGGGGGTTACCGCTGGCAAGATGCCGACCTTTGAGGCCAGCCGTTCCGAAGAGACCAGCCACGCAGATATCGCCTGGGCAACCATGCACGCCCTTTTACATGAGCCACTGGCAGGCGCCAACGGCACCAATACCGGTTCTATGGAGTTTTTCTAATGAGCAAACGTCGCAATCGTCGCCCCTCTTTCAACCCGACACCGCCAGTGGTGGCAACCCAGCAATCCGGTGGCGAGGCCATCGAGGCGTTCACCTTTGGCGAGCCGGTGCCGGTCTTATCGCAGCGGGAGGTGTTCGATTATCTTGAGTCGATGCACAACGGCCGCTGGTATGAGCCGCCGCTCTCCCTCAATGGGCTGTCGCGGGTCTATCGGGCCGGGGTGCATCATGCCTCTGCCATCCAGGTGAAGCGCAACATCTTGCGATCGTGTTTCATCCCTCATCCGAAACTGAGTCTGGCGGGCTTCACCGGGTTGGCGCTGGACTATCTTATTTTTGGCAACGGCTACCTGCAGGCTGTGCAGAACAGGCTCGGCGGCGTGCTGCGCTATGACCATCTGCGCGCCAAGTACACCCGGCGCGCTCTGGATATGGCCACCTATTGGTGGATTGCCCAGCCTGGGCAGGAACAGGAGCTGCCCGCCGGTCGGGTTGGGCACGTGATGGAGAGCGACATCAACCAGGAGATCTACGGCATCCCCGACTACGTTGGCGGATTGAATTCGACCTTGCTGAACGAGTCGGCCACCCTGTTTCGCCGCCGGTACTATGAGAACGGCAGCCACGCCGGTTTCATCATGCACATCACGGACCCGCTGCAGAATGAGGGGGACATCACCAAGCTGCGGGAGGCGCTACGTCAGAGCAAGGGTCCCGGAAACTTCCGCAACCTGCTGCTCTATACCCCTGGTGGGAAGAAGGACGGGGTGCAGCTGATCCCGGTGGCAGAGGTAGCGGCCAAGGATGACTTCTTGAGCATCAAGAACGTGAGCCGGGATGACCAGCTGGCCACCCACCGGGTACCGCCCCAGCTGATGGGGGTGATGCCGAACAGCACTGGCGGGTTTGGCAATGTGACGGAGGCCGCCCAGGTGTTCGACGTCAACGAGATCGACAGCATCAAGGCCAGCCTGCTGGCGATGAACGACTGGGCAGGGGAGGAGATTATCCGATTCAATCCGTACAAGCTGGCCGCCGGTACCGAGCAGGCCGCCCAGGGTGATCAGCTGCGCTGACCCGGGCAACCCATCCCGACCACCCCGCCATCTGGCGGGGTTTTCTTTTGCCCCTCACCTGGTCGCATCAGCGGCCCGCTGCGGCATCGCCAGTGCGACCCACCCTTGCACCATCGCGGATCCTTCCGCGAGCACCCGGAGCGACTGGCGCAGCCTGCCGCCCCCCGGCCAGCACCGCCAGCGCGCAATCGGAACCCCGCCCCGCCTGCCCGCTTTATGTGTGGAAAATCATGCAGGTGAACGACCGGAGGCAGGGAGCGGCCCCCCGCGCCAGCACTGGCCGCGTGCGGGATATCGGATCCTTTTTGTGATCCTTCACTTTCCGTCAGATCCTTTCACTTTTGTCAATGCAAATGCATTCTTGCATTTAAGTTCGGTGTATTCGCTTGATAATCTGCACTGATTGCTCAAAGTTGTTTTTATAGAAATATGCATTTTTCTTATTCCATCTTTGTTTCCATGCTTCAAACTCCGGTTTATCTCCATCAAAACCAAAGTAGGTAACACTGCCTTTTATCTTACCTAGCAATGACCATATATGCTCATCCACTTCGTGTACCCGAACACCGACAATAAATATCTTTGAAGAACCGAGTACCTGCTGCTTCCACATGTTGTACTGATTATCAACGTAGTCAGGGCTAATAGTTACTTTCTTACCAACGGCAAACATAGCGATAGCAGGTGCCACACTATCCTCTAGCTCACATTTTTTGAGTGTATCCAATCTACCTAAAGGCTTTATTGGGGCTTGTATATCAGCACCTCCATTTCCATATATTTGGCAGTTTCTAAACATTCCTGTTGGGATGTCTGGCCAAAAGTTACTTGAACCATGAATTTTTAACAGCCTAACACCATCTTTTTGGCATGTTGATGAATAATATGTATGTAAACCGAGGCTTGCTGCTGACATCTCAAAAAGCAAGTCATAATTAAGGCTGCTATAGATTACTCGATTACGGCCTAAACTATTAATGAGGTCAATATATACATTTGAGCCCGTAGGAATAAAAGAGGCTAAGTATTCTGCCAATTCACGTTGAAATGACATTATATTGCCATTTGAATATTTGTCATATTCAGCCATGCCCTCTTCAAAATTATTGTTGAAAATTTCTTTTATGTAGTCTGGCAAGGCTGCTGCTGCACCATTTTTTTTTACCAAATCAGAGAACAGCCGATTACCCAATGGTGGTGGATATGGTTCCACACCGATACTGCCGAAGCTAGCTCCAGCTCCTAACAAAACAACTACTGCCATTAATACCTCCTTTAATGAAACCTTCCGGTTATTAGAAAACATTGAAGTAGCTGCAAACAGCCTTAACCATCAGCATTAGTGCAATGTAAAAAATCTGTCATTTTGGCAATTATCATCAGCTTTTGCTCCAGTTATATTGCGGGCATTGTTACGACAAGTATCAACAGTGCTCTCTTATGAGTCTTTCTTCCACGACATTTAGCTTCGATTTTGATCTCCAGCACACCGGCTGCATGTAATCAGAATGGTTGGACCCAAACGCCGAACGGTGATCCTCTCTGGGCTGCTTGCTATACTGTGTTTTTATACAGTTGCCGAGGTATCCCGTATGTTTGCTCAACTCACTCCCGATGCCCCCTTGTTGGAGCTACCCCTGTTCCTCTCCCCGGTGGCCTGCGGCTTTCCGTCGCCGGCGCAGGACTACACCGAGCAGACCATCGACCTCAATCAGTTGTGCGTTGCGCACCCGGCGGCCACTTACTTTGTGCGGGCGGCCGGTGACAGCATGGTCGACCACGGGATCCGCGATGGCGATCTGCTGGTCGTCGACCGCAGCCGCAAGGCCCGCCACGGCTGCGTGGTGGTCGCCGCGGTGGATGGTGAGTTCACGGTGAAGAAGCTGCAGCTTGAGCCATCGGTGGCGCTGCTGCCCGGCAACCGAGCCTATCGCCCCATCCATTTCAACGAAGGGCAGGAGCTGGAAATCTTCGGGGTGGTGGCCTTTGTTGTGCACAAGATGGATACCCCATGAACAAGCGCTGCGCTGTCGCCCTGGTCGATGTGAACAACTTCTACGCCAGTTGCGAGCGGCTGTTTCGCCCTGATTTGAAGGGGCGGCCCATCGTGGTGCTCTCCAACAACGATGGCTGCGTGGTGGCCCGCTCGGCGGAGGCCAAGGCGCTCGGCATCAAGATGGGTGTACCCTACTTCCAGATCCGCCAGTTCTTCGAGGCCATGGGTGGTGTCTGGTTTTCCAGCAACTACGCCCTCTATGGCGACATGAGCCAGCGGGTGATGACCATTCTGGAGGGGATGGCCCCTGCGGTGGAGGTCTACAGTATCGACGAGGCCTTTATCGAGCTGAGCGAGCGCTGGGCGGGCGACCTAGTGGCCTATGGCCGTCAAGTCCGCGAACGAATACAGCAGTGGACCGGGCTGACCGTGGGGGTCGGTATCGGCCCCACCAAGACCCTAGCCAAGCTGGCGAACTACGCAGCAAAGAAATGGCCCGCCACGGGCGGCGTGGTCGATCTGCGGGATGAAGCGCAGCGCGCTCGGCTGATGGCGATCACCCCGGTGGACGAGATATGGGGCATTGGCCGGCGGCTATCGGCCAAGCTGGAGGCGCAGGGCATCAAGACCGTGGCTGACCTGGTCGCCGCCGACCCCAAGGCGCTGCGGCGCCGTTATGGCGTGGTGGTTGAGCGCACGGTGCAGGAGTTGCGGGGGATTCCCTGCGCCGAGTTGGAACAAGAGGTCCAGGCCAAGCAGCAGATCATCTGCTCGCGCTCCTTCGGCGAGCGCATCACCGAGATCGGCCCCATGCACCAGGCGCTGGCCGGTTACATGGAGCGCGCCGCCGAGAAGCTGCGGGGGGAGGGGATGTGCTGCCGGCACGTGACCTTGTTCATTCGCACCAGCCCGTTCAGCGACCGGGAACCCTATTACGGCAATCAGGTGAGCACCAAGCTGGCGATGCCCACCCATGACACCCGGGCCCTGCTGGCCCTGATCCCCGAGCTGCTACCCCGCATCTGGCGCGACGAACAGCGATACCAGAAAGGGGGCGTCATGCTGGCCGACTTCACCCCCATCGGCATGCAGCAGGGCGACCTGTTCGCCGCACAGCAGCAATCCCCGCGCAGCGAGGCGCTGATGCAGGTCATCGACAAGATCAACCAGGGGAGGTTGGGGAAGGTCTACTTCGCGGCCAGAGGGATAGACAGCTCGGAGTGGATGATGAAAAGGGGGCAGCTCAGTCCGCGCTACACAACCGGCATCAGTGAGATACCGGTGGCGAAGGCATAATCCGTACCAAACGAGCCAATTTATGTTGGAGAGACTCTGGTTTTGGCGGTTTTGGCGGCGTTGGGTGTTTCGGTTGCTTTAGTGGCCTCTGCGCCCTAGGCTGCTTGGTCTGTTTTGGAGGTTTGGGCATCTTGGTAGGTTTCGGTTCCTGAGGCTTCATGAAATCATCAGGATGAATGCACAGCACTTTGATGAAGATCCGTTTTGGAGCTTTCCCCTTTTCCTTCAACTTGCTACAGGTCTTGGCTACCAACTCTACGCGCCGTAAAGTCCGAAGGTAGATCATCAGGTCAGCAGCCTGTGAGTTGGGGATCTTGAGTGCCTCAGCGACCTGGTAAAGATCGAAGAAGCCGCCATAAAGCAACCCCCATCCCGCAATCTTTAAAGCATGAGACTTCAGCTTACTTTCCATAAGCCACCTTGAAATAAGAGGGATGTCAAACCCTTGAGTCTGGCTAAAATCTGCTACTACAGTGCAAATCGTAAAGGAGCATTTTAGACAGCATGGACTCAGTTAACCTACAAACCTTACGCAGTAATGGCTCCAGGCTATTTTTGCTGCAATAAAGAGTACCGCTGCACAAGCAAAAAAAATAATTTAAATTTTCTATATCTGACTACCGGACTTGCAATTCTGGGAGTTGACGGAGTAAAGCCCGTTCATTGTGAGCAGTTACTAACTGTTGTTGTGACACCCACAATTTATCCACAGCCATCTCTCCATGCACATGTTGCAGAGCAGTAATGATCTCATTATCTTGTAAGTTAGAACACAAATGGGCACTACATATTGTGTCCGAACTGCAGTCACCACGAGGAGTAATCCATGTTTAAGAACAGGGCATTGAATAAATACATCTTGGGCGTACCACAGCCCATAACCTGGCAAACAAAGGGGGTTCCCCATGCCACAACCGAAGCGGCCATCTGGTCGATACTACAAACCAACCCAAAATGAAAAAACCACCTTACCGAAGCTGATAAGGTGGTTTTTAACAAAACTCCACATGACCTTTAGAGAGGTGTTTGTGGGGACATTCATCACGATTTTAGTTACCGTAGTACAGCCTCACTTACCGGATTGTTCCTGGGGTACCAGCCCAGAAGCAATCAAAGTGCAATACTACCAGCTGTAACTTAGGGCCTTCGGGCCCTTTTTTTCACGAAAAATCTCGCGAAAAACTCAACATAAAGTTGACCGTTTTGGTTTCTCAATAATGATCAATTCACTAGGGAAAATCAACCGTAGTTGATGTTTATGTGATGTAGAAAATCACTGCCCTACTAACCAAAACCTACCTTTCAACAGGTAAATCAAGCACTAAACTGCTCTTACTTCCCTCACTTGTAGCGAGCTCAGACTCCTGATAGTTCACATCATCATCCAGCAATTCCACCCGTTGGATGCCTATGTCTGCTTGAATTTTACGATGACTTTACTTCCTGGTCGCGCTTTCTATCGGCTTGTTCATAATGATTTCCGGGCGTAGATGCCACGACGCGCCCGGGTGTCTTTGCCTACCTGGCGATAACCTGGGCCGATGACGCTTACCGTTCGCTTTGGCTTGGTCGGTGGAGTGAGGGTGTCGAGCTCGCCCTGGAAGAAGGGGAACCAGGCATCCTCGAACCGGATGACTCGTTCCATGCGGTCGAGCAACTGATCGCAGATGTGGCGGTCGGCGTCCGGCAGGCCATTCAGTTCGCGGGTGATGGCAGTGCGACCCGCCGATCCCGGCGGGTGCTGCTGGATGATGGGCCAGAGCCGCAGGCAGTGCGGCAGCATGCGCTCGATGTCGGCGCGTGAGAGAAGGTCGGTCATGCTTCCCCCACTGCGCTGTTCTGGCCTTCTATTACGGCAAGGCCGAGCTGCCGCAACTGCTTTTCGCCCAGGCATTCGATTTTCAACCAGTCTGCCAAGAAGACGATTTGTTGCTGTGGGAACACCTGCTTCATCGTGACCCCCAAATCTTTCAGGGTGCCTTCCCTGCTTTTCATCAGCTCCTCATTCACGGTCGCAATGATAAAACCGCCTTGCTGGGGCTCCAGCTTTTGCAGATTCAAGGTATTCATGGCCACGGCGAGCAGCAGACGCTTGATGATGTCTGCCACCACGGCTGGGTTTGCCGCGGCGATAAACTCTGTATCCTGCTGCTTAGCCCCATCAAACAGGATGTTGCCCGGTTTCCCAACCTGAACCCCGAAATACGATTCGGGCTCAAGCATAGGGAACCCCTGGCAGCGCCATGGCCCCGGGGTGGCTTTATCTGCCAGCGCCAGCAGTTCATTCAGATCAGTGTTCACACCCTTATCCCCCAACCATTCCGCAGCCATTCATTGCTGCCTGTATCCGCTGATAGATGGCGCTGACGTAGCGGGCCTGATGCTTGGCATCGTCCAACGCGCGATGGGCCACACCCTCGAATGGCATGTCTTTCTTAGGGTCAAAGCCCAGAAGGTCACGCCCCATATCAACAACGGTGCGCACATCCCGATCCTTAAATCCGTTCCAGTAGCCAATAAAACGCACTTTGTTCACCGCATCATAGGCGCTGGCCATGATGGTGCAGTCAAACCCAGCACCGTTACCCCACACACAGGGGCGCTTGCCTTCTTGCATCAGCCACTCCTGAAACTTTTGCAGTGCCTGGAGAAGCGCCATCCGCTTTTCGCCATCTACGTTATAGGCTATGGCCGCGCGTGCTTCATCACTCTGCCCCAGCCACCACAGCACGGTGTCAGGGTCTATCTCCCCAAACCTTGCGCTATCTCGTAGGTCGATATGCGCCTCGAACTCTGCGCCCAGTTCACCGGTCATCGGGTCAAAGAACACTCCCCCGATGGTGACGATTGCCGCGTTCGGGCCTTTGCCCATGGTTTCCAGATCCAGCATTACGTTTTTCATCTTCATTCCCTCAGTTAACGCCCAGGCGCGCCCGCGCCTTGGCAATCTCCGCCTTATGGCGGTCGTTGTCGGCTTGCATGCTCGCGGCGCGGGCTTGCTCCTGTTCGCTGGGCTGATAGCTGCCCCGGTCTTCTTCGTCGTCCAGCAGGCGGGTAACGATGGCGACCGCCTCTTCGGCCTGGGCCAGCGGCAGGTCGGCCAGCCAGTTGGTGACGCTGCCGCCGGAGTGCATCAGCTCGCGGGCCTGCTGTTTCAGCGCGCTGCTGCTGGCGGCCCGGTTGCGGGCCAGTTCGGCTTCCACCTCGGCGGTCAGCTGATTGGTGACCGCATCGCCAGCACCTGGCCAGTGACGAGTCACAATCAGCCGATCACCCCGCAGTCGCACATACTGGCCGCCGGCATTGATGATGCTGCCGTGTTGCAGCAGGGCCGCGCTGCTTTCATCAAGACCCATACGGCTCAACTCTTTAGCCAGAGTGGATCCTTTAACCCCTGATTTAGATCCTTCCGTACAGTTATTGAAAGAACTCCAAGGGGCGCAGCTGCCGCTGCTCAAGGGCAACTCGCTGCGCTCGCCTACTGCATGCTCGCGCTGCTCGCCCAAACCCGACACCGCAGCCCCCTTGCGCACTATCTGCCAGCCTTCGGTGCGAGTGACGGCCGTGGTGCCAACGTCGGTGATCAGCCCCAGCAGCTTGATCACGTCCTCGCCGTATTTGTTGGCGGCTTCGTCCAGGCGCTTGGAGAGGCGGATCAGATGCTCTTTACGTGGGGCATCTATGCCGCCCATGGCGTTGATGAAGTCGCCCCAGCGGGCGTTTCTGGCTGCGTGGCGGGCTAATTCCAGCACGCAGTCCCATTCAATCACCTCGTCACCCAGGCGGCGCAGCTCGCGCCACACGCTCACGGCAGGGCCGCCGATCTGCTGAAACTGGCGGATGCGCCAGCAGCTGGCCCAAGCGGCCACGGCGATGGTGGTGTGGTCAACGGGGGCCTCGGCCTCGTAGTCCATCCCCACGGCGTGGCCATCGATGTTCTTGGCGATGTACTTGGCGATATAACCGGTGGCGCTGCCCTTGGTCGGGTCGATCACCTTCCAGTTCACCCTTGGGTTAAGCGCTTTTATGGTGTCCTTGTCGGTGATATCGAGCAGATCAAAAACATCCTCTCCTTTGTTGCGCTTGGCTGTTCTTGCCAATTCATCCAGCTGTTCTCCGTTGGGTAATTTCAGCTCTGCTCTATCAACGGCAGTAAAGTGGTATGCCAGCTGGGTGAGCAGAATCCGTTCATGCGCTGGATCGATGAATAAGAGGCAGTGCCAGTGCGGGGTACCATCGTGGTGCGGCTCCACGACCCGAAATCCGAAAGGGCGAATACCCTCTCTGGCCAGTGCTGCACGCACCCGCGCCCACTGTTTGCACAGCAGGCGGTTGGTCACGGTCGGGGTGGCGTTGTTGAAGGCTTCGTTCTGGTAAGTCTTGGACTTGTCTTGTTTGCCCACCCGCCAAGCGTGATAGCTGGATGGGGCGGTCAGGGTCAGGAACAGGCACAGCTTGCCCTGTTCCTGCGCCATGTCCTCAAAGCCCCGCATCCGCACCATCAGCTCATGACGGCGGATCTTGGGGTTGGCCACAGAAGCATTCACGGCAGTCGCCAGATCGATCTCTTGCCCCAGCTCCTCGTTGACGGCGCTCATGCTCTCCATCCATGCCCGCTGGGCCGCCTTGCGCTGGGTGAACTCGCGCACGGCGTGGGCGCTGGCGTAGGGGCTGACCCCCTTGCGCACCTGGCCGGTGAGGATGGCGATCAGCTCGCAATAGACAGCCCAGGCGCGGTTAATCTTGCGTAACCACCACGACTCGTCGAGCAGGCGCACCAGCAGGCTGGCGGCGGCGCCTTCGAATTTCTCTATCTGTGGATCCATGGCTGCTCGCTCACCAGCAATCAGTGGGCGGCACAGCAAACGTTCAGCCTGAGTGCGTGGGTCTTTTGGCAAAGGTGGGCAGAAGTTCCAGGCCCGAGCCTGAGCGCCAAGATCTGCCAGCAGTTGTTCGGCATCCCACTGATGCTCGGTGCCATTGTTGAGTAGTGTCTGGCAGCGACGGGCCCATTCTGCAGCCGCCATTTCCCGGCGAACATCGTTGCGCAGGTCGACCACCGGGATAGGGAAGCGGGCAGCCGCCTTGCTGCAAACGTCCACAATACGACGCAGCCAGATATTGGCTGTTTTGGGGTTGGCCGGGTAACGGTGCAGGTAGGTTTTGGCCAGCGGTTTGGCAACATGCCACTCGACGGACGCCAGCTTTTCGGCAGCACCAGCCATGTTGATGGCGTGGTGACCAGCGCGATAAATCGGGGGGAGCTGAATGCCCTGCAGGTTAGTGACTGGCGTCATCATAGGGTCACCGCCTTGGCTGCAAAGTGGCGGCCAGTCCGACCACATGCCCAGGGCGCCCAACGGCGACGCTCAAGATAGGTGGTTTGGCACAGGGTCAGGCTTTCAGTGGTGATGCCGGTTGAGTGATCGGTGTGTTGGATCACCCAGCGGCGGGTGCATACTGATTCACCGCGGCAGTTTGTTGCTTGGTGCTGACAGTCGGCGCAGGTTTTTGGTTGGTGATTGTCTTTCATTTGCACACCCCGCATTTGCCATTTGTGTATTCCTGCGGTTGCAGGAAGCGGCCGCACTTGTTGCAGGTCGGTACCATGTCCAGGGTTGCCAACCGATCAGACCAGCATTTGGCTTCACAGAACATCAGGTCAGTCCAACCGCTCGTCAGGCGCACAGCGAACACTGGGCCGAAGTCACCGCAGCAACTGCAACGCATGGAAGGGCGAGAAGCCGGGGCCGCCTTTATCACGGTTTCACTGGCAGCGCGGGCCAGTGACCAGCATTCGTTAACGCAGTAGGGATAGGAGCGGCGGCCATAGCGCCCGGCAACGGGCAGGCAAACGGCCATGTTTTTGCAGTGGGTGCAGGTTTCCAATGTGGAGGGGGGGACGACAATCGGGCGCAGCGAGCCCAAAGCCGGGGCAAGCCCGGCTGGTTTTTGGTGGGTCATTAGATGGCGCCTCCGTTGTATGACTGGCGCAGACGGGCGGCAGATTGGCGTTCGCAGCGGCGGGCAGCGCGCACCATGATCAGCATGGTTTTGATATAGCTGTGGGGGCGGCAGGGACGTCGACGGGCATCCAGTAATTCGAGTTGGTATTCCCGGCGGCGCGCTGCGTCGCTCAACATGGCATCAAGCCAGAAGTCGTGGATCATGCTGCATCCTCCGCAATCAAATGGCTCAGGCCGTTCGGCAGATTCACACGATTGCCGTTGTCCCAGATAAACCAGCTGTATTCGCAGGAGTCAGACCCGCCATTCACAAAGCGTGGGCGTGGCACCAGGATCGGGGTCTTGTTCGGAAAGCCGACCTCTGCCCAGAAGGGCACTCGCTTCTTGCTGCCCAAGAAGTTCACCCGTTGCAGGTAAATCAGGGTGCCGCCGGGTGCGAGCTCAGACAGGCTCTTTTTCAGAAACTCCTCAGTCAGTGAGAAAGGTGGGTTGGTGATGATGACGTCAAATTTACGACCGAAGTCCCACGCCAAATAGTCACGGCCTTGGCTGATCTCGGCCCACTCCTTTTGCTCAATAGGCAGCGGCACAGGATCAAAGATGTTCCCCTCGGCGCGGCATGGCTCCATGAAGTGGTCACAAGAGCGGAAGTTAATGCAGCGCATCAGTGCAGCCACAGCGCTGGCTGGGGTAGGGTAGAGCTCGCGCTCGATGGTGTTGCCGGTGGTGCTGCTCATGACTGACCTCCGTTGCAACGGCAGATGCCGAACAGTTCATAGGTCAGTGGACCCGGCGCGCCCTGCATGGTGATGCCGGTGCGATTGACTTGAACCCTGTCACCACCCCGAACCCGGATTGTCACAGTGGCGATACCTTCCTCGACGATGACGCCATCGACCGCTTTGAGCTGGGTAGTTCTGGCGCGCTGGATCACCCGCTTGAAGGTCACCTTGTCCCCACAGCGAAAGGCGGCGGGGTCTGGCAGGCGGTAGCGCCCGCACTGTTCACATTTCATGTTGCTCATGCGGCTACTCCTTCCAATACACAGGCGCGGCCAGAGGACAGGGGCTCGATACGGGCTGCATGGCGTTGGCCTCGGAGCCAGTGGCCGCGCACCTTGATGTAGCCGTGGCGCACCAGGTAGGCGACGGCATCGGCAGGGGATTGGGCGGTGTGCTTGCTGGTGATGGCGATCATTGGGCACCGCCTTGCTGGTCATTGGCGACTTTGCGGATCGCCTGTTCTGCTGTACTATTGTTCATGAGTTAACCCTCAGTTTTGTTTGTGAAACCCCGCGGTGTTCCAGCACCTTTGCGGGGTTTTTTATTGCCTACTTTTGGCATCCCTTAACCGCCACTCGTAGCGGCTAAGGGATGGGGCCGATTCCCTTCGGCCCGTTGTCATCACTTCTTCGGTTTCAGCAGCGGCCACGCAATGGCGATCGCGACCCCTACCAGCAGCCCGTCCGCTGCCATCGACAGAATGCGGGAGCTGAAATCGACCCCCACCGATAGCAGCAGGAAGGCACCGACCAGTAGCCAGCGAGGGTTAGGCATAGTCGGCAATCCGCAGGCCCAGACGATCGGCGACGGTGGTCAGCTCTTTCTGTTCCGCCTCTTCAATCTCGCCATCGGCTTCGGCGATGGTCAGCATGGTGACCAGCACATCTTCCGCTTCCTCGCGGTTGCCCTTCACTTCTTCGATTTCTCGCAGGATCTCGACACGGGCCACGCGGTAACCGGCTTTCAGGCGCTCGGTGAAGCGGTTGACGGTATCGGTCAGCTCATGGCCGAACCCTTCGAGCGCCTTATTGGTGCGCAGCAGGGACTCGATGGTCTTGAGCTCGGCGTCTTCACATTCACCATCAGCGAAGGCAACCAGCAGGCAGCCGCCCACGGTGGCTTCCATCAGGTCTCGGTTTTCGAACTTCTTGATCTCGGCCTTGGCGGCGGATGCTTTCTTGCCAAACAGTTTTCCAAACATGGTTATTCCTCAGTCTTGATAGCCCGAAGGCGTTGGTTATTGGCCGTTTCCGGCCACTTTCTTCAGTGCCGCGATGCGGCTTTCCAATGTGCCGGCCTGCTCGGTGAGCAATGCCCGGCGTTTGTCTTCGTGTTCTGCCTGCTCCCGCTCACTGCGCGATGGCCCCTCACCACGGCGGGTTGAGCGGTGCCACTCGCGCCGGTGCAACACAGACCCGTCAAACTCCCGCAGGGTGGCCAGCAGATCGCCCAGGGCGACGCGGATTGCCTCTTGC
Organism: Aeromonas rivuli; assembly: GCF_020149575.1. Taxonomy (NCBI): domain Bacteria; kingdom Pseudomonadati; phylum Pseudomonadota; class Gammaproteobacteria; order Aeromonadales; family Aeromonadaceae; genus Aeromonas; species Aeromonas rivuli. Next base: position 998,075 of record NZ_CP079742.1, read on the forward strand.
TGCTCAAAGTCGAACTGATCCAGCTCCTGCCCGGCGGCGGTGGTTGATACCCCGGCCGCATAACAGATGACTGAGCGGGCCTTGTGTGGCAGGCGTGACCAGCGGCTGGCCGCCCCATTGCGGCCGAACTGGGCGCGCATGTCAGCCAGTGCCACATCGGCGGCGCTGGGTTGCTGAACGAGCTTGAAAACCTGTGCTGTGCTCATGGGTTGGCCCTCCGGTTATGCCTGCAGCAGCTTGGTCAGCCAGTGCGGGCGGGTTTTCTTGCTGGGCTGGCGGCGGGTTTCAAAGCGCAAGGCACCACGGCGGCCCTGGCTGTCTTCCAGATAGCTGCCGTCACAGCGGGTGGTGTTGCGCATCACCGGTTCGTCGCCATGGCTCACGACTGTGGCGCGGGTGAACAACAAGGGCGGCAGCGGGATCAACCCCGGTTGCTCGGCACGTAGCTTGTTCATGCTGACTCCTTGGTCTTGTTGCGCTCTGCCTCTACCGCCGTGAAGGGGTGAATGGTTGAGCGAAGCGGGGCAACATCCTTGAAGTTCACCCCCGGTTCCCAGTGGCGACCGACGCCATTGAGTTTTTGCAGATTGATAGCGGGGTTGGGGGCAGCGCTGGCGACGTAATAACCCGTCACCTCCACCCCGACTTGAAACACAAACCCGCAATCGTCGTTGTTGCAGCGGCAACGCAGGATCCCGGTGAGGGGGCTCATGCGGTTGGTGCTGCGTATGGCACTTCGTGAACCGCAATGCGGGCACGGAAATCTCATAGTCTTCTCCTATGCGCCGAGGGCTACGCGGGCCATGTCGGCGGCACACGCAAGGCTCGGGATGGCGTGAAAACGGTCTTCGACCTCGGTTGCCAGCAGCACGAGGTGCTCGATGCCAGCCCACAAGCCGCCGACGACGGTGTTTCTGTTGGATTTGGTGACACGGTCACCGGCGAGGATGGTGGTCGCCTGGGCGGTGACGCCCATGATCTGAGCGCCAGCGTTGAGCGCCTGCTGGGCGCGAGCCCCTGGGGCGACGGTGGCGGCGGCAGGCAGGCGAACGGCTGTCAGGTGGCAGTCAAACAGCAAGCCATCAAACAAGGTGTCGTCACCGGTGGCACGGTAGATGGCGATCAAGTCTTGGGCCGTCAGATTGTGCCGCTCACATGCCGGGTTGAATTTGTTATGCAGCACATGGCTAGACATGCCGATGTCTTCTGCAAGTTGGCTGATGTTGTGTGCCTGCTTGAACAGGTCGCAGGCCCCGGCAAAGTGATTGTGTGAGTGAGTGCGTTGGTTTGACACTTTATCCCCTTGTGCTCAATCGCTACCTTTAGGTCAAACGGTGGGACGCGAAGCGGCCCGTTTACCAGCTCGCTGCGGCGTAACACGCTGACAAGCGTTCTCGCGAGTGAACTTGAGGTATTGATCTGGAGCTTTGGTCATCTCGCGCCAGCGGTGCAGATTGACCCAGGGCTTATCGGTAGGGCGCAGTTTGGGAACGATGGGAATGCGGCCATCGCTGATCATGTCTTGTGCAGTGCGCAGCGGCAGATCGAACTTGAGCTCGTCGCGCAGCATGGTGAGGAAGGCATCAAGCGGGATGGCAGGCAGCAGGTTCAGTGCCAAGCGTTGCTCGATGGTTTTCAAATGGTGCAGCACCTCACTCATCGAGTTATCCGATGGGTTGGATTCGCTACCAGCAGGACAAGCCAAGGGGCTCAACTGCTGTTTTTTTGTGTCCTGTTGCGTCATACTGCGCCCCTGTGCGTGATTTTCTTACCTGTAATTGGACTTCAACTCGCCGGTCAAAGCTATAGTTTGAAATTCGATCTTGAGTTCGAGAATATACGCCGATGCGATAACGCGCAACCTTAAATTACAGATTTCGATCTGAGGGTCGGTTGTATGGAAATCTTGAACGGCACATCCTTTGATACAAAGGCTTTCGCAGAACGACTTCTTGCTTTAGTTGGAAGGGAGAGCTACAGCTCGTTTGGGAGGCGAGTGGGAGTTAGTGATGCGGTGATTCGTAAGTACCTGACGGGGACAACGATGCCGTCTGTTGGACAGGTTTCTCAAATCTGCGGTCATGATCCTCGGCTGTTTTTGTGGCTCTGCCTCGGCCAGGGCGAGCAACCTGAACAAGTGTCAAAGCTGCCAGAAGTCCCTTCTTATGCTCGCGTTGGGAATGGTGATTCCCCAACTGGGTTTGAAGAGTTCAGTCCCACCGACAGCAGGATGCAGGACTACACCTTGGTTGATTGCTACCAGGTGTTTGCCTCTGCCGGTTTTGGGTCAGTTGTCTCTGATGAGCTCAAGACCGACCCCATGGCGTTTCGAACTGAGTGGCTCAAGAAAGAAGGTCTGTCGCCAGAGCGGTTGGCCGTGATCCGCGCCAAGGGTGACAGCATGGAGCCCACCATCAGCAATAACGACATCATCTTGGTGTACCTGTGCAACGGTGATGCGCTGCGCGATGGCCTCTATGTGCTGCGCATCGGCGATAGCCTGCTGGTGAAGCGGTTGCAGTTTGACCCGTTCGGCGGGCTCAAGATTATTTCTGATAATCCCGGCTATGAAACCCAAGTGGTCACCAAAGACCAACGGGCCGACGTGCATATCGTTGGCCGCGTGGCCTGGGCAGGTAAGAAATTCTGATATTGCAGGAGGCTAACCGTGTTTGATCTGCACTCTTCTGAGTCAATCCGGTATCAGGGCACAGAGGTGCCAGTGTTCAATATTCTCTACTTGAACAATAAAGGCGTGCTCTCTGCCAAGAGGGTTGCGGTTTACCACACCGCCCCGGAGCGCAATCTGGTCTATGGCCACCAGGTTACGGTGGCGGCCGATGCCGAGCCATTGAACAGCGAATACCCGACCTTCGTATCGCTTCGCACTGACCGGGTGATCGATGCGTTCGATACACCCGAAGAGGCGGTTTCCGCCTTTGAGCACGCAGAGGCTCGTTATGCTGACCGGATCCAGCACATCAAGTCAGCCCCTGGCTACCATGGCCCGAAACTCCCACAAGATTACTCATTCAAGGTCTGCTTCACCGGGTTCAGCAAAGCCGATAAAGCCGGGTTAACTGAGCTTGCAGAGTCGGCTGGAATGAAGGTGGTGACGGGGGTATCTGCCTCGCTCGATTTCTTGTGCTGCGGTGACAATGCCGGATGGTCGAAGATGAAAAAGGCCAACGAGCTCGGGGTGCCATTGGTACGCGATGAGCAAATCAGGCTACTTATTGAGACAGGCGAATTGCCTGAGTCTTATAGCGAGACAACGTAATGTTTTTATAAACAAAATAAGCAAAGCATAGGGATAAGCCAATGAAAAAAAGTATCGTTCTTGCCGTTATATTGTCATCAGCTTTAACCGGCTGTTGGCAGTCAGACCCTAAAAGTACAGTTCTTTCTTCTGATATTAGCACTTGGAAGTCAGACTCTTCTTTAGAGGCTGCAGTTAAGAAGCTAAGCGATGAAGATAAAAAGCTTCTTAGTGCATATGCGGTTCGCTCAACAATGGGTCAGGCTTTCGGTGGGGCTGGAATCCCCCAAGGCTCGACAATTGGCTCTGCCATTGAGGCACAAAAAGCATGGGAAGAGGCCCAACGGCAAGCGAAAGCACAGCAAGACGCACTGGCTGCAGAAGTGCAAAAGAAGCAGCTTGAGAGTTTAAAAGAGATGAATGGTGCGCTTACTACATCGCTCCTTAAATTCGCCTATGTTCCCGCTGATACAAATTCACAGCAATACTCAGATTTCTTTGAGGTTCAGATAGCATTCAAAAATAACACTCAAGATAAAATAATTGGCGTACGCGGAGTGGTTGTTTTTAAAGATGTATTTGGCGAGACAATCAAGAGCATAAACTTATCTAACGATGGCGACATACAGGCAGGTGCAACCGTTATTTATAACGGAACCATGGATTACAACCAATTTATGGATGATGACAAAAAGCTCCGTAACACGGATAAAAGTAAACTTATTTTCGAATGGATACCTGATATCTATCTATTTGACGGTGGTAAAAAGCTTGAAATGCCTAAAAAAGTCAGCTGATAGATGACTGTTCGTAAACTCGACGACGGCAAGCCACACATCTGGCTTGCCGAAGTGTATCCCCAAGGCCGAGAAGGCCCCCGCAAGCGCAAGCGCTTTGCCACCAAAGGCGAAGCGCTGGTCTGGGAAAAGTGGCTGCTCGAAGAGCACAACAGCAACCCCTGGTTGGCCACCAATGGCGTGGCAGAGGACAAGCGCAGGCTGTCAGACATCATTGACCTTTGGTATCGGCTCCATGGCCAGGGGCTCACCGCCGGGGCCAAGGTATACCGCAAGCTCGGGTTAATGGTTGAAGCAATGAACAACCCCTACGCGGCCGACTTCTCCAAGAATCACTTCGCCTCGTATCGAGACAAGCGGATAAGTCATGAGATCATTTTCCCGGGACGCTGCAAGCCTAAACCCGCAAGCACCAAAACGGTCAATGATGAACTTCGGCTAATGAATGCGGTGTTCGGTGAACTCATTCGCCTGGAAGAGTGGACTCATGAACACCCGCTCAGAGGGTTACGCTCCTTCAAGGTGCAAGACCCCCAGATGACCTATATGACGGCCAATGAAATCCAGATGCTGCTGGCATCCTGTGAACGGTCCAAGATCCCCGATTTGGTCACTGTGGTAAAGCTGTGTCTTTCAACTGGGGCTCGCTGGTCAGAAATTCAGGGGCTAACCCGGGCACAGGTGACCAAGTATCGCCTGACCTTTACCCGCACCAAGAATAAACGCTCCCGGACTGTGCCTATCTCCTCCGAGATGTATGACCTGATCTCAACCCGGAGCAGAGAGGACGGGAACTTGTTTGCCCCTTGCTATGATGCGTTTGAATACGCTGTGCAAAAGTCAGGAGTAAACCTGCCAGTCGGTCAGTTAAGCCATGTTTTAAGGCATACGTTTGCGAGCCATTTCATGATGAATGGTGGTAATATCCTCGTCCTACAACGGATCCTTGGTCACAGCACGATAGTCATGACCATGAGATACGCACATTTTGCCCCCGACCACCTTGATGACGCTGTCAGACTTAACCCGCTGACCTGCCCACACTCATAGGTAAAAATGGCGACAGAATGGCGGCAGAGATCCGTAAGCCTTGCGTCTGGTTGCGCACTACCGCGCACTAAGTCATTGTTTTAACTACAAGCCGTTGAGATTAATAGTATGCCTAAGAAATTCTACGTGTCATGGGATAACCTGCAGCGGGAAGCCCGTCGTCTGGCTCGTCGCCAACTGCCTGTCAGCCAGTGGAAAGGGATCATCGCCGTCAGCCGTGGTGGCCTGGTGCCCGCGGCCCTGATGGCCCGTGAACTGGGCATTCGCAACGTAGAGACCCTGTGCATCTCCAGCTATGACCACAACAACCAGCGCGAGCTGACTGTGGTCAAGGCCGCAACCACCGCCGGGGACGGTGAAGGCTGGCTGGTGGTTGACGATCTGGTCGACACCGGCGGTACCGCCAAGGCCATTCGCGAGCTCTATCCAAGAGCCAAGTTCATCACCATCTTCGCCAAGCCCCTCGGCGAGCCGCTGGTGGATGACTTCGAAGTCGCCATTCCGCAAGACACCTGGATTGAGCAACCCTGGGACATGGCGCTGGAGTTCACCACGCCCATCTGCGAAGAGCAGTAATGCCGACGGCCTCTGCGGGCACCGCTTGTTGATACACAGGGCTCCTTCGGGGGCCCTGTTTCGTTGTGGCGTGGCAATGGGGCCAGTCTGGGGTGGTCTGCCATGACAAAACCTGGGTAAGATGGGTCACTGATTGATGGCGATGAGACGATGCAGTGAAGCCAAATGACGACATTAACTTGACCGAGCAACTCTTTACCCGAGTCAAGAAGGTCCAGGAGACCTCGGAGATATCGAACAGCAGTCCCCTTGAGCCGCAGGCTGAGACGGAGGACTTCATCGACGGTTCTGCGGTGCGCAGTTGGTATCGTCTGTTGCGCCGCCCTTCCTGGGCCTGGCAAGGGGCGGATCCGGTCGAGGTGGAGCAGACCCTGGCCCGGATCGCCATGGGCAAGGGGGAGCGGAGCTACCCTGAGTTGCTCGATACCATCAAGGGCTATGTGCCAGGCAACTGGGTCTTTGAATGGAGCCAGCAGGCCGGCGGTCACTTCAAGCAAGGGCGAGCCCTGGCCGACGCCGGTCAGCGTCCGGAGGCAATCAATGCCCTGCTCAAGGCGGTGCGCTACTACTCCATCGCCAGTTATCCCCATCTCAAGCACGATGAGCTGGCCGATCAGGCTCAACTGCTCGGCAATCTCGCTTATCGGGAGGCGGGGCGCCTGTTCGAGGTGCCGCTCAAAGAGATACAGGTGCCGTTTCGTGGCAAACACATTCAGGGCTACCTGCACCTGCCGACCATCGACAAGCCGGTGCCACTGGTGATGGTGAGCGGGGGCATCGACTCACTCCAGCTCGATTACCTCAATTTTTATCGCAAGTATTTGGCCCCGAATGGCATTGGCATGCTCTCCCTCGACATGCCGGGCATCGGCTACGCCGAACATTGGCCCCTGGTGCAGGACACCAGCCGCCTGCATCAAGCCGTGTTGCACTATCTGGCCGAGGTGGCCTGGGTCGATCACCAGCGCATTGCCATGGTGGGTTTTCGCTTTGCGGGCAACATAGCGGCCAGGCTCGCCTTCATTGAACCGTTCAAATTACGTACCGTGGTCTGCATCGGTGCCGGGGTGAATCAGTGCTTCGCCGACCCATCGCTTTTTGCCAAGTGTCCGCGCATGATGCGTGATAGTCTGGCTAACAGGCTGGGTGCCAATGCCGCCGACTGGGAACAGATCCGCACCAAGAGTCAGGTGTTTTCCCTGAAAAAACAGGGGTTGATGAGTACGCGCACCTCGGTGCCCATCCTCAGCATCGGTCACAAGCGGGACTTTATCTGTCCAGAGTCTGATGTCAGGGCACTGGCCGCCTGCAGCCGCAATGGCAAGGCGGTGGTGTTTGACAAGCAGCCGTTGCGGGAGGTCTATGACCAGGCGCTTCATGAAACGGTAACTTGGCTCAAGCAACATCTATGTACTTGAATATCTTCTTTTTACGCCGTCAGTATCCCGGTTGATGTGATGGCACTGCTTGTTCAACACGGAGGTTAACATGCCAGAAAGAGTCACCTATAAACGCCTGCTGCGGCAATTTGCCGCCATTGGCCCTTATCTCAGGGAAGACCTCTGTCATGAGGGGCGCTACTACTTTGATTGCCTGTCGGTCTGCGTCAGCGCCAAGGCGGCGCCGGACAAGCGGGAGTTCTGGGGCTGGTGGCTGGTATTGGAGCAAGACGATCACCACTTCCAGTACCACTATCAGCTCGGCTTTTATAACGGCGAGGGCAACTGGATAGACAAGCCGCTCCCCAAGAAGCATCAGGTCGAGGTAGACCGCTCCTTGCGACTCTTCTATCGGCTGCTTAATACCAAGCTGACACAACTGGAGTGCCAACTTGCCCCCGCGGAGCAGGTAACCCGCGAGTTATCCGTCACCGCCGCCTGACCCGACTGCCCTGCGGGGGTTAATTGCCTTGCAGGGCAGCAGGGGCGTGGGTATAAAGGGAATCCTTACCTTTTTGCCTTATCAATTCCATGGAAAACAAAACCATAGTCGTCAAGTTGGGCACCAGTGTACTCACCGGGGGATCTTCCCAGCTCAATCGTGCCCACATGGTCGAACTGGTTCGCCAGTGCGCCGCATTGCACCGCCAGGGCCACCGGGTGGTGCTGGTGAGTTCCGGGGCCATCGCCGCCGGTCGTGCCCATTTGGGGCACCCCCCACTGGCCCCGACCCTGACCAACAAGCAGATGCTGGCGGCCGTGGGACAGACCCAGCTTATCCGGGTCTGGCAGGATCTGTTCAACCTCTATGACCTGCACGTCGGCCAGATGCTGCTGACCCGCGCCGACCTGGAAGACAGGGAGCGCTACCTCAATGCGCGCGATACCCTGCGCACCCTGCTCGACCACCGCATCATCCCCATCATCAATGAGAACGATGCCGTCGCCACCGCCGAGATCAAGGTGGGGGACAACGACAATCTCTCTGCGCGTGCCGCCATTCTGGCCGATGCGGATCTGCTGATCCTGCTGACCGATCAGACCGGGCTCTTCACCGCGGATCCGCGCACCAACCCCGATGCCCAGCTGATCGAGGAGGTGCAGACCATAGACGATACCCTGCGTAAATTGGCAGGGGGCAGCGTCAGTGGCCTGGGGACCGGCGGCATGGCGACCAAGTTGCAGGCGGCCGATGTGGCGCGCCGGGCGGGGGTCGATGTGGTGATCGCCACGGGTCAGGTGCCGGAAGTGGTCGGGCGTCTCGCCAATGGCGAGCGGATCGGCACTCGCTTCCCGGCCCTGGCCTCTCCCCTTGAGGGGCGCAAGAGCTGGATCCTGGCGGGCCCACCGCCCCTTGGCGAAGTGCAGGTCGATCTCGGGGCCGTGGTCGCCATGCGCGACAAGGGCTCCAGCCTGTTGCCCAAGGGGATTACCGGGGTCAGGGGCATCTTCGTGCGCGGTGATGTGGTGCGGATCCTCGATCCCCATGGCAGCGAGCTGGCCCGTGGCATCTGCCGTTATAACCACGAGGAGCTGACACGGCTGCGGGGGGTTCACTCGGATCAGATAGAGACGCTGCTGGGCTATGGCTATGGCGCCGTGGCCATTCACCGCGACGACATGATACTGCTGTAGTGCTGATGCCGTGCGATGAGATGATGTCGCTGTAATCTACGCAGTGCAGGGCTATGGCCCGTGTGATGAGATGATGGCGCTGTAATCTACGTGGTGCAGGGCGGTGGCCCGCGCGATGAGATGATACTGCTGTAGTGTTGATGCCGTGCGATGAGATGATATCGCTGTAATCTAGGTGGTGGGCTGGGGCCCGCCGGCATATGAAAGGATCGAAAGATGAGTCTGGAGACATTGGGCCAAGCGGCCCGCGAGGCGGCCTATCAACTGGCTACCATCAACACGGCCCAGAAGAATCAGGCACTGCTGAGCATCGCCCAGGAGCTGGAAGCCCGGCAGAGCACCATATTGGCTGCCAACGCCAAGGACATCGCGGCGGGTCGGGAAGCCGGCCTGTCCGAGGCCATGCTGGACCGCTTGCTGCTCACCCCCGAGCGGCTGGCAGGCATTGCCAACGACGTGCGCAAGGTGGTGAGCCTGGACGATCCGGTCGGCGCTGAGCTGGACAGCCGCGTGCTGGAGAATGGCCTGCGTCTCTCCCGGCGCCGGGTGCCCATCGGGGTGATTGGGGTCATCTATGAGGCGCGTCCCAATGTCACCATCGACATCGCAGCGCTCTGCCTCAAGACCGGCAATGCCAGCATACTGCGCGGCGGGCGCGAGACCTTCCAATCCAACCTGGAGCTGGTCAAGGTGATCCAGGCCGCTCTGGCCAGTACTGGCCTGCCCATTGCGGCGGTGCAATACATCGACAACCCGGACCGGGCGCTGGTGGCTGAGCTGCTGCGGCTGGATCGCTACGTGGACATGATCATCCCCCGCGGTGGCGCCGGCCTGCACAAGATGTGCAAGGAGAACAGCTCCATTCCGGTCATCATCGGCGGTTTTGGCATCAGTCATGTGTTCGTGGATGCGAGCGCGGATCTGGCCCGCTCCCTGGCCGTCATCGACAATGCCAAGGTGCAGCGCCCCTCTGCCTGCAACGCCCTCGATACCCTGCTGGTGCATGACGCCATTGCCGCCGAGTTGCTGCCCAAGCTGGTCGCGCGGATGAACGAGCAGAAGGTGACCCTGGTGGCGCACCCCAATGCCATGGCGCAGCTCAACGGGGCCAACGGTATGCGGGAGGCGGGGGCCGACGATTTCGATACCGAATGGTTGGCGCTGACCCTGGGGGTCAAGCTGGTGGCCGGTGTGGAGGAGGCGCTGGCGCACATGCGCGAGCACAATGCCAGTCACTCTGACGCCATCCTGACCAATGATCTGGGCAACGCCGAACGCTTCATCAATGGTGCAGGCTCGGCCGCTGTCTATGTCAACGCCTCGACCCGCTTCACCGATGGGGCCCAGTTTGGTCTGGGGGCCGAGGTGGCTGTCTCTACCCAGATGCTGCATGCCCGGGGCCCCATGGGGCTGACCGAGCTGACCAGCTACAAGTGGGTGGGGCAGGCGGATTATCTCTCCCGCCCCTGAGTCTTGGTGCTGCGCCTCAGTCAATGACATGCCGACCCCAGGGTCGGCATGTTTGTTTCCTAAAGAGGCGCTTGGCACTTTTGGCTAGTGCATTAACCTTGGCGCACGATCAGCACGGGGCAGGGGGCATGACGCACCACGGATTCTGCCACGCTGCCAACCAGCAGGTGGCTGATGCCGGAGCGGCCATGGCTGCCCATCACCACCAGATCCACCTTCTCCTCCTTGGCCTGGGCGACGATCTCGTCGGCGGCGCGGCCAAAGCGCACGACGAAGTCGGCGGAGATCGGCAAGGTCTCGATGAGCCGTTGTATCTCTTCCTTGGCGTGGCGTTCCATCTCGTGGGTGATCTCGATGGCGGTCATGTGCAGAATCTTGTAGCTGTCGAAGCCGTGGAGCTGATCGACCACATGGATAAGCTTGAGGCTGGCATTGTGGCTCTTGGCCATGAAGACGGCATAGTCCAGTACGGGTTGGGACATCTGGGAAAAATCGACGGGACAGAGCAGGGTGCGGATAGACATGGAAGGCTCCTTTCGCGAGTGGTTTATGAGGGGCAGCCCATCGCAAATGGGCCACCAATGAATCTCACCTACCGTTATACCTGCTTGCCGCACAATAACTTGCGACTGGCTCGCAAATTTGAAAAATGGTGCCCGGTGTGATCCTGAACAGACTGATCTTCTGGGTAAGCCGTGCATAATCCAAAGCATGGCGCCAGGAGGCGAGAGGAGAGGGAATGCAGATACTGATACGAATCCTGTTGCTCTGCGGTTGCCTCTGTCCCCTGATGAGTCGGGCCGAGGATCTCCCCGTCTATTGCGATGACTGGCCCGGCTTTTGCGAGGCGGACGGAGGAGGGCTCTATCTGGATTTGGCCCGGCACATCTATGAGCCGCTCGGTTACCGGGTGAAACCGCAATCCATGCCCTACAAGCGGGCGCTGGCCATGGTGGTCAAGGGTGGATATGGTATCACCATGGGGGTCTATCTCAACGAGGTAGAGGGGGTGCACTGGCCCCATTATCCGGACGGTGCCGACGATGTGACGGTTTTCATGCTCGACAAGTGGCGCAAGAGCTGGCAGGGAGAGCAGAGTCTGGCCCAGCAACGGGTGCTCTGGCAGCGCGGTTGGGCCTTCGACAAATACATCAAGGTGCCGATGCGCTGGCATGAAGTGAACAGCCATCAGGATGCCATGGCGCTGCTGCCCAAGGGGCGCCACCGTTATTACCTGAGTGCGGGAGTGCTCTATGCCAATGACCCTCTGCCACCCCATGTCAGCCGGGTCTTCCTGCGCTGGCTGCCAAGCTACCCCATCTTTGCGCGCAGCGACGCCGGGCTCAAGTTGCAGCAAGAGTGGGATAGAGGCATGGCGCGTCTCATCGACAGCGGGGAGCTGACCGGGCTCTACCGGGAGAATCACTTGCTCGACTACTACAGTGATTTTTTACGGGGCCTCAAGCAGGAAAGGCGGGCTCAATCTGACCAATGACCCTTGGCCAGCCGATCATGGGGGATGACGCTGACCGTGACGGCCAGGCTTATGCCGTCACTGGGTGGCTATATAGGCCACCCTCTGCTCTCTTATGACGCTTGTGATCCGGTGCGAAGACGTTTGGCCAGCCGGTCATGAGGGATGACGTTGGTTGTAGTGGCCAAGCTCATGCATCCCTGGGGGGGATAGACCACATCCTTATTCCTCTGGCTTGCGCAGACGTTTGGCCAGCCGGTCATGAGGGATGACGTTGGTTGTAGTGGCCAAGCTCATGCATCCTTGGGGGGGATAGACCACATCCTTATTCCTCTGGCTTGCGCAGACGTTTGGCCAGCCGATCATGGGGGATGACGCTGACCGTGACGGCCAGGCTTATGCCGTCACTGGGTGGCTATATAGGCCACCCCCTGCTCTCTTATGACGCTTGTGATCCGGTGCGCAGGCGCTTGGCCAGCCGGTCATAGAGGATGACGTTGGTTGTAGTGGCCAAGCTCATGCATCCCTGGGGGGGATAGACCACATCCTTATTCCTCTGGCTTGCGCAGACGTTTGGCCAGCCGGTCATAGAGGATGACATTGACCGTGGCGGCCAGGTTCATGCAGCCGTGGGTCGGGATATAGACCACCCGTTTTACCCCGGCGAACAGCGCCGGTTCCAGGGTGCCATCCTCTGGGCCGAAGATGTAGAAAGCCCGTGCCGGATGGTCGAACTCCGGCAAGGGGGTAGCTCCCTCAATCAAGTCCACCAAGACCGGCTCGCACCCAGCGGGCATCACGCCGAGCAAGTCATCCACCCCGAGCAGGGGGATCTTGTCCACCATCTGTTTGGTGTCAGTGGCAAAGCGACGTGCCAGTTCGAAGCGGCTGCCGGTATAGCACACCTCATCGGCGCCATAGCAGCCCGCGGCCCGCAGCACGGCCCCCACATTGCTTGGTGACTTTGGATTGACCAGGCCCAGGCCGACATAGTCGCTCCCCGTCTCCCTTGCAGACTCGACGCAGCCTCTGTTGTTCTGTTCACTCATCTCGCTCTCCTGGTTTGCGGCGCCATTATAAAGGGCCATGCCCCGTTCTGCCCAGCCCACCGCTCTTGCTGGCTTGGCAACCCTGTCGGACCTCGCTCGCCTGTCCAGGCTGGGGCAGTTGCACCGAGTTGGGGAGCCATGAGGGAGGGCGAGGATCCAGCGTTGGCGCTGGCAGGCGTCCGGCAGGCTGGCAAGCTCTTTGCATTATCTTGTGCTGATAGACCACCAACAATATCAATGACAGGACAGAGGCGTCCGTTCCCTTCGATGGGGCGGACGCCTTTTTATTGCGGGCAGGCAGGAGGAAGGATGAAGACCACATGTGCATATTGCGGTGTTGGCTGTGGCATCAGCGTCACGCAGCAGGCGGGCGAGTGGCAGCTCGAGGGGGACAGCGCTCATCCGGCCAATGGCGGCGCACTCTGCGTCAAGGGGGCCAGCCTGCTGGAGACCCTGGCCTTTCCCCAGCGTCTGCTCTACCCCCGCCATCGGGGCCAGCGCATCAGCTGGGACGAGGCGCTCACTATGATGTCGGCCCAGTTCAGCCGGATCATGGCGGAATCCGGCCCCGAGGCGATCGGCATCTACCTCTCCGGGCAGCTCACCACGGAAGATTACTATGTGGCCAACAAGCTGATGAAGGGCTACATCGGCAGCGCCAATGTCGACACCAACTCCCGGCTCTGCATGTCCTCGGCCGTGGTGGCCCAGCAGCGGGCGTTCGGGGAGGATCTGGTCCCGGCCTGCTATGAGGATCTGGAACTGGCGGATCTCATCATCATCACCGGGGCCAACACGGCCTGGACACACCCGGTACTGTTTCGCCGCATCCAACAGGCGCGCAGCCGCCGTCCCGAACTCAAGCTGGTGGTGATGGATCCCCGCCGCACCATGACGGCGGAGCAGGCCGACTTGCATCTGGCCCTGCGTCCCGGCACCGATGTGGCGCTCTGGAACGGCTTGGGCCGCTACCTGCTCGATCACGACATCTGGGACCGAGATTATGTGGCGGCCCATGTCAGCGGCATCTCGGCCCTGGCTCGGGAGCTGGACGATCCCGCCTGGATGCCGGAGGCGGTGGCCCAGCATTGCGATCTGGCCCTCTCCGATCTGCTCGGTTTCTACCAGCTGTTCGCCCGCCACCCGCGCACCCTCAGCCTCTACTGCCAGGGCATCAATCAGTCCAATCAGGGGACGGACAAGGCCAATGCCATCATCAATGCGCATCTGCTGACCGGCCGGATAGGCAAGCCCGGTGCCTCCCCCTTCTCCCTCACGGGGCAACCCAATGCCATGGGCGGGCGCGAGGTGGGCGGGCTGGCCAGTCAGTTGGCCGCACACATGGGCTTTAGCGACGCGGAGCGCGATCGCCTGCAGCGTTTCTGGGGCAGCCCACGGATGGTGACGGGGCCTGGCCACAAGGCCGTCGAGTTGTTCGAGGCGGTGCACAGTGGTCAGATCCGTGCACTCTGGGTGCTGGGCAGCAACCCGGCGGCTTCCCTGCCAGATGGCGACCGGGTGCGGGAGTCCCTGGCGCGCTGCGAGTTTCTGGTGGTCTCCGATCTGACGGCGCAGACCGACACGGCGCGCTATGCCAATCTGCTGTTGCCCGCCCTTGGCTGGGGTGAGAAGAGCGGCACCGTCACCAACTCGGAGCGCTGCATCAGCCGCCAGCGCCCCTTCCTGCCGGCTCCCGGTGAAGCGCGTCCCGACTGGTGGGCCCTGGCCAGCCTCGGCCAGCGTCTCGGCTTTGGGGAGGCGTTCGCCTTCGCCGATGAGCATGCCATTTTCAGCGAACATGCCGCCCTCTCCGGCTTTGAAAACCGCGGGGAGCGCCAGTTCGACATCTCGGGGCTGGCCGGGCTGACCCCAGCCCAGTTCGAGGCGCTTGCCCCCCTGCGCTGGCCGGTCAATGAGGCTCACCCCCAGGGGTGCGATCGGTTGTTTGAGGATGGTCGCTTCCCTACCCCGGATGGCCGGGCCCGCTTGTTGCCCCTGAAACAACAGGCCCCCGCACTGGAGCCGCTGCCACCCGGAGCAGGAGTGCCCTTGCTGCTCAACTCGGGCAGGTTGCGGGATCAGTGGCACACCATGACCCGCAGCGGCCATGTGCCTCGCCTGCTGGAGGCCGAACCTTGGCCTCGGGTCATGGTGGGGCCGGCCAGCCTGCTCAGCCTGGGGCTGGATGCCGGGGATCTGGTCTGCCTGGACAATGGCCGGGGTCAGGTGCGGGTGCGGGTGGGACTGGATGAGGGGTTGCGGGAGGGGGAGGCCTTCTTGCCCATGCACTGGACCGACAGCCAGTGCAGCCAGGGCGCGGTCAACCGGCTGGTAGCCCCGCGCACGGATCCGCACTCCGGTCAGCCCATGTTCAAACAGGCCAGGGTGAGGCTCAACAAACAACCCACCCATTGGCAGGGCGTCTGGCTTGGCCAGCAGGCGCCTGCCGAGCGGGGGGACTGGTGGGCGCGCCGCCCTCTGGAGGGCGGGGAGTGCTGGTTGCTCGCCTCCTGGTCAGAGGGGATGAGTGAGTGCTGGCAGCGACTGGCCCTGGATGGGCACTGGCTGCGCCTGCCCGTCAAGGGGGGCTGGCTCGCCATTGCCCTCTCCCAGGGACGGATCCAGAGCCTGCTGCTGGTCGGCGAGCGTTGGCCGACCCTGAAGGTTGAGTTGCTGGCGAGCCTGCTCGGCTTGCCTCTGCAGGCTGGGGCCCTCAGCCAGACCCTGAGCGATGCCTTTGCCGGCGACTCCCGGCTCGTCTGCTCCTGCTTCCGGGTGACGGAGGCGCGCATCGTCAACGCCATCCGCGAGCAGGGGGTGAGCGAACTGGCGGGGCTGCAGGGGCTGCTTCAGTGCGGCAGCAACTGCGGCACCTGTCTGCCAGAGATTGACAAGCTATTGATACAACACCGCTTCCTGGAGTCAGCATGATGAAAAACTATCCGGAACAGACCGCCGTTCACATCGCTCTGGTGGGGGCAGGCCCTGGCCCTCTCGAGTTGTTGACCCTGAGGGCCTTGCGCCGCATCGAAGCGGCCGAGGTCGTGGTTTACGACCGCCTGGTGGGGGCCGAGATCCTCGCCATCATACCGGTCGGTGCGGCCCGCTTCGATGTGGGCAAGCGCTGTGGCGAGCCCAGCCCGAGCCAGCAGGAGATCAATGCCCTGCTGCTGGCGCTGGCGCGTACCGGCAAGCGAGTGGTGCGGCTCAAGGGGGGGGATCCGCTCATCTTCGGCCGGGGAGGGGAGGAGGCCCTCTATCTGGCCCATCACGGTTTTCGAGCCGAGCTGGTGCCCGGGATCACGGCGGCGCTCGGCTGCGCTGCCAGCACGGCCATCCCCTTGACCCACCGGGGGCTGGCTCGCTCGGTGACGTTGGTGACGGGCCATCTGCAGGGGGAAGAGAGCTTCAATGGTTGGCGCACCCTGGTCGGAGAGGGCCAGACCCTGGTCTGTTACATGGGGCTGGAACAGGCTGGCAAGATAGAGGCTGGCTTGCTGGGGGCGGGCGCCGATGGGGCGCTGCCGGTGGCCCTGATCGTGGCAGGGTGCAGCGAGCATGAGCGGGTGATCCGCTGCCGGCTCGGTGGCCTGGCCCGGGCCGCAGAGGCCCTGCGGGGCGCGACGCCAGTGCTCATCATTCTGGGAGAGGTGGTGGCGCTGCGTGATGAACTGGATCAACTGCTCACTGGCCTGGAGAGCCGGGTCGCCTGATCTACCCCCACTACCTAGAGCTGGATAATTTAGGGGTAGATTCAAACACTTGGCCCCCATGTTGCGTCAAAGAGAGCCTGTTCGATGGATTGAACTGACAAGAGGTGAGGCATGCAACATCAAGGCGGTAACTCTGAGGGGCGCCACTCCATACTGCTGATCCATGCCGATGACAGGATACAGGCCAACCGGCTGGGTATCCTGGTCAGCCATTATGGTCACAGCCCCCGCATCCTGGATGAGCGGGGGTTGCTGGGCGGCAAGATACAAGGGGACGGGCTGCTGATCAGCTGTCGGCGCTTCAGTGCCGAAATCAGGCTGGCCATGACCCAGGGGCAATTACTGCCCCGGATACTGTTTTGCGATCGTCTGACGGCGCAACAGCAGGCTGAGCTGCTGGCCCAGGGAGCCCTGGTGGTGCCCCATGGTTGTGGTGAGCGGGAACCTGTCGAGCAGTGGCTGCGACTGGCCCGTGCCCAGTTGGCCATGGTGCAGCAACAGCAGCAGGCTCAGGATGCATTGAAGGTGAAGCTGGAAGAACGACGGCTTATCGAGCAGGCCAAGGGGCGCTTGATGCGCCACCAGGGGCTGGATGAGGAGGCGGCTTACCAGGCGATGCGCAGCACCGCCATGGCCCAGAACCACAGCCTGGCGGAACTGGCCCGCCGTCTGCTCCAGGCGTTGCCCGCCTGAGAGGCGGCGTCACTCAGGCGACCCGAGCGAGGTGAGGGGGGATGGGTGGCCAACTTGGTGCAGATGCGCCGCGCTGGCGCACCCTGGCCCGACGCGCAGCCCCATTCGCCCGGTAGACAGGGCATGTGAGAAGTTGGCACGTATCCTGAATAGCTAATAGAGAGCAATAACAAGCCGGTGCCGCCAAGGGCGGACAGGCGCCAGGCCCTTCGGGGCTATCACCATGAGTGCTGGCACCATGAACGCTGGCACCATGAAAACTGGGCAATGTGGCCCCATCGACCATCAGGTCGGTGGGGCCTTTTTTTTGGCAAAACGGGGATGGCAACAACGCAACGGCGCGTGATGGCCAGACCCGGATGAGCGAAGTGAAGAGGTAACTATGAAGCCAAGAATGATGTGCAAAGGTGCGCTGCTGGCCATGTTGGCCTGGCCAGCCCTGGGGGCGGTAACGGCTGCGTCTGAGACGGTCAGCATCGGAGCCCCCGAGAAGGAAGAGCTCAAGCTGGGCTTCATCAAGTTGACCGACATGGTGCCCCTGGCGGTGGCCTATGAGCAGGGCTATTTCGAGGACGAGGGCCTCTATGTCACCCTGGAGGCTCAGGCCAATTGGAAGGTGCTGCTGGACAGGGTCATCGATGGCGAGCTCGACGGTGCCCAGATGCTGGCGGGCCAGCCCTTGGGAGCCCACATCGGCATCGGCACCCAGGCCGAGCTGGTGACCGCCTTCTCCATGGATCTCAATGGCAATGGCATCACGGTTGCCAACTCGGTGTGGCAGGCCATGCTGCCTCAGCTGGCCAAGCAGGCCGATGGCCAGGTGGTGCGCCCCGTCTCGGCCAGCAGCCTCAAGCCGGTGCTGGACCAGTACCGCCAGTCGGGCAAGGCCTTCAACTTCGGCATGGTGTTCCCCGTCTCATCCCACAACTACGAGTTGCGCTACTGGTTGGCGGCAGGGGGCGTACACCCTGGCTACTATGCCCCGCTCAAGGGGGATGACTCGGGTCAGCGTCAGGGGGAGGTGCGGCTCTCGGTCACCCCGCCCCCCCAGATGCCCGCCACCCTGGAGGCTGGCACCATCTCGGGTTACAGCGTGGGCGAGCCCTGGAACCAGCAGGCGATCGCCAAGGGGATCGGAGTCCCGGTCATCACCGACCTTGAGATCTGGCGCAACAACCCCGAGAAGGTGCTGGGCGTCACCCAGGCCTGGGCCGAACGCTATCCCAATACCCATGTCCGTCTGGTCAAGGCGCTGATCCGCGCCGCCCACTGGCTCGATGCCAACGACAATGGCAATCGCCGGGCGGCGGCCAAGCTGCTGGCTCGCCCCGATTACGTGGGGGCGGACGAAGGGGTGATCGCCGCTGCCATGACCGGCAGCTTCGAATACAACAAGGGCGACGTGCGCAGCCTGCCCGATTTCAATGTCTTCTTTCGCCATCATGCCACCTACCCCTACTACTCCGATGCCATCTGGTTCCTGACCCAGATGCGCCGCTGGGGGCAGATCCCCCAGGCGCAATCCGATGCCTGGTTCGAGCAGGTTGCCCGCGCCGTCTATCGGCCCGAGGTGTACCAGCAGGCGGCGCTGTCACTCATCGAGGAGGGCAAGCTCAAGGCGGCGGATTTCCCGGCGTTTGCGACCGAGAGCGGTTATCGCGGCCCGCAACAAGGTTTTATCGACGGCATCGTCTATGACGGTCGCCATCCCAATGACTATCTGAACCACTTTGCCATCGGCCTCAAGGGCGATGAACAGGTGCAGTGAAGCCAAGGACAAGGAGTCTTCATGATGAAAGCGACAGCGATCGGGCGCCTGCTGGCCCCCTGTTTCGGCATAGTGTTGTTTCTGCTCTGTTGGCAGCTGGGGGCCAGTCAGGTTAAGACTAGTCTGGGTACCTTGCCGGGCCCCGGGGCGACCGCCAGCCAGCTCTGGCAACTGGGCCAGGAGCACCTGGCCGAGCGGGAGCGCGAATCCGGCTTCCTGGCCCGCCAGGCCAGTCGCAATGCCGAGCGGCTGGCGGCGGATCCCGCTGCCAGCATCAAGGTGAGAGCCTACCCGGGGCGGGCGACCTTCTTCGACCAGATTGGCACCAGCTTGCTGACGGTGGCCACCGGCTTTGGGCTGGCGACCCTGCTGGCCGTCCCTCTGGGGATAGTGCTTGGCATACACCCGCAGCTCTATCGCATCGCCAATCCGGTGATCCAGCTGCTCAAGCCGGTCTCCCCCCTGGCCTGGCTGCCGCTGATCACCATGGTGGTGAGTGCCGTCTATGTGAGCCCGGATCCCTGGCTGGCAAAATCCTTCGTCAACTCGGCGCTGACCGTGGCCCTCTGTTCACTCTGGCCGACTCTGCTCAACACGGCGGTCGGGGTGAGCTCGGTGGACCCGGATCTCCATAACGTGAGCCGGGTGCTGCGGCTGCCCTTCCTGACGCATATCGCCAAGATAGTGCTGCCCAGCGCCTTGCCGATGATCTTCACCGGCATGCGCCTCTCCCTAGGCGTCGCCTGGATGGTGTTGATTGCCGCCGAGATGCTGGCCCAGAACCCGGGGCTCGGCAAGTTCGTCTGGGACGAGTTCCAGAGCGGCAGTTCCGCCTCCCTGGCCCGGATCATGGTGGCCGTGGTGACCATAGGTCTCATCGGTTTCGCGCTGGATCGCCTGATGTTGGCGCTGCAGCAGTGGTTGTCCTGGGACAAGCGGCAGCTGCTGCGTTGATGGCCCTGACGGGCAAGGAGTCGTGATGAAAACCTATCTGGATTTGAGTGAACTCGGCATGTCGTTCACCACTGAGCATGGGGTCTTCGAGGCCCTGACCGGGGTGAACCTGAAGATAGAGAAGGGGGAGTTCATCTCCCTGATAGGCCACTCGGGCTGTGGCAAGAGCACTGTACTCAATCTGGTGGCCGGGCTGCTGGAGCCGAGCCAGGGGGGCATCATCCTCGATGGCCGCGAGGTGGATGGGCCAGGGCCCGAGCGGGCCATGGTGTTCCAGAACCACGCCCTGCTGCCCTGGCTCAGTGTTCATCAGAACGTTGAGCTGGCGGTCAGGCGGCGGGTAACGGGGCGCGAGGAGGTGGCCGAACAGGTGCACTACTTCCTCTCCCTGGTGCAGATGGAGCATGCCAGCCACAAGATGCCCCATGAGATCTCGGGGGGCATGAAGCAGCGGGTCGGCATCGCGCGGGCGCTGTCGCTCTCCCCCAAGGTGCTGTTGATGGATGAACCCTTCGGCGCCCTGGATGCCCTGACCCGGGCTCATCTGCAGGATGCGCTGATGGCCATCCAGGCTGAGCTTGGCAACACCGTCATCATGATCACCCATGACGTGGACGAGGCGGTGTTGCTGTCGGATCGCATCATCATGATGACCAATGGCCCGGCGGCGACCGTGGGGGAAATTCTGGCGGTCAATCTGCCCAGACCCAGGGACAGGGTGGCCCTGGCCGACGACCCGGCGTACCACAAGTTGCGCCAGCAGGTGCTGCGTTTCCTCTACGAGAAGCAGCGCAAGGTGACACAGCTCAAGACGGCCACCGGGGGCGTCATCAGACGCACCGCCTGAATCGGGACACGGGAACAAGGATGAACGAGATGGATAAACAAAAATTGGTGGTGATAGGCAATGGCATGGCTGGTGAGATAGACCATCACTTCACCGAACAACCCAAGGTGGTTGAGAAACAGCAACTGCTGGTCGTCGGCAATGGCATGGTCGGTCATCACTTCATCGAACAGCTGGTGGCGGCAGATGGACTGGCCCGCTTCACGGTCACCGTATTGGGGGCCGAACCCGATCCCGCCTATGACAGGGTGCATCTCTCCGAGGTGTTTGGCGGCAAGGCGCCCGACGCGTTGCGCCTCGCCGACCCGGCCTGGTACGCCGAGCAAGGGGTGAGCTTGCGGCTCGGTGCCAAGGTCGAGAGCCTGGACAGGGCCGCTCGCCAGCTCTGCCTCGAGTCCGGGGAGCGCCTCGACTATGACCGTCTGGTGCTGGCCACCGGCTCTGTGCCCTTCGTGCCGCCCATCCCCGGTCATGAGCGGGCTGGCTGTTTCGTCTATCGCACCCTGGGGGATCTGGACGAGATCCGCGATGCCTGCGCCGCCGCCCGCACTGGCGTCGTCATCGGCGGCGGCCTGCTCGGCTTGGAAGCGGCCAATGCCCTGCGATTGCTGGGACTCAAGACGCGGGTGGTGGAGTTCGCTCCCCGACTGATGCCGGTTCAGCTCGATGAGAGCGGCGGCGCCCTGCTCAGGGAGAAGATCCAGGGGCTGGGGGTCGAGGTGTACACGGCCACGGCGACCGAGGCCATCGAGGATGGCGAGACGGCGCGGCATCGCCTGCGCTTCGCCGATGGTCAGCATCTGGAGACGGATGTGATCCTCTTCTCGGCCGGGATACGCCCGGCAGATGCCCTGGCCCGTCAGGGGGGGCTGACGGTGGGTGAGCGAGGGGGTATCTGCATCGATGAGGGCTGCATCAGCTCGGATCCCGCCATCCTGGCCATCGGTGAGTGTGCGCTCTGGCAGGGGCGCATCTACGGACTGGTGGCCCCCGGTTACCAGATGGCCCGCGCCGCCGTGGCGACCCTCTGTGGCGGTGAGACCCGCTTCCAGGGCGCTGACATGTCCACCAAGCTCAAGCTGATGGGGGTGGATGTGGGCTCCATCGGTGATGCCCATGGCAGCAGCGAAGGGGCTCAGGAGCTGTTGCTGCTGGACAGGGTCAATGGCATCTACAAGAAACTGGTGACCGATGGCGAGGGCAAGCGGCTGCTCGGCGCCATCCTGGTGGGGGATGGCAGTGATTATGAGCGGCTGCTCCAGTACTACCAGAACGCTCTGCCTCTGCCCGAACCCGTGCTCTCCCTGTTGATGGGGGAGGGGGCCGAGGCGGCGGCGCCCATGGTGCTGCCCGACAGCGCCATCCTCTGCTCCTGCCATAACGTCAGCAAGGGGGCCGTGGTGGCCGCCGTTCGGGCGGGCAATCACGAGCTGGCGGCGGTGAAGAGCTGCACCAAGGCGGGCACCGGCTGTGGCGGTTGCAGCAACTTGCTCAAGCAGGTGGTGGACGTGGCCCTGGCCGAGCTGGGGGTGGAGGCCGACCACAGTCTGTGCGAGCACTTCGCCTACAGCCGTCAGGAGCTCTACCACCTGGTCCGCGTGGGGGAGATCAAGACCTTCGATGCCCTGCGGGATCGTCACGGTCAGGGGCTGGGTTGCGATATCTGCAAGCCGACCGTGGCCTCCATTCTGGCTTCGCTCTGGAACGAGCACGTGCTGGAGAAGCCCCACCGGGGACTGCAAGATACCAACGACGCCTTCCTGGCCAACCTGCAAAGAGACGGCACCTACTCGGTGGTGCCGCGCATCCCCGGCGGCGAGATCACCCCGGACGGCCTCATCACCATCGGCGAGGTGGCCCGCAAATACGGGCTCTACACCAAGATCACCGGCGGCCAGCGCATCGACTTGTTCGGTGCCAGGGTCGATCAGTTGCCGGACATCTGGGGGGAGCTCATCGCGGCGGGCTTCGAGACCGGCCAGGCCTATGGCAAGTCGGTGCGCACCGTCAAATCCTGTGTGGGCTCCACCTGGTGTCGCTACGGGGTGCAGGACTCCATGGGGCTGACCATGCGGCTCGAGCACAGGTACAAGGGGCTCAGAGCGCCCCACAAGCTGAAGTTTGCCGTCTCCGGTTGCACCCGGGAGTGCGCCGAGGCCCAGAGCAAGGACATCGGCGTCATCGCCACCGAGCGGGGCTGGAACCTCTATGTCTGTGGCAACGGCGGCATGCGGCCGCGTCACGCCGACCTGTTTGCCACCGATCTCGATGAGCCGACCCTGATCCGCTACATAGACCGATTGCTGATGTTCTATGTGCGCACCGGGGAGCGCCTGCAGCGCACCTCGGTCTGGATGGAGAGCATGGAAGGGGGGCTCGACTACCTCAAGTCGGTGATCGTGGAGGACAGGCTGGGCCTCGGGGCCGAACTTGAGGCCCACATGGAGTCCATTGTCGGCAGTTGGCAGTGCGAGTGGCAGAGTACCCTGGCCGATCCGGACAAGGTGGCGCTGTTCAAGGCATTCGTCGATGACGAGCCGGTTGCCACGCCGCCAAGGCGCGAGGAGCGTGGCCAGTGGGTCCCGGCGATCAAGATCAAGGAGTTGATATGATGCAGCAAGAAACCTGGTTGCCGGTCTGCGCCCTGGCCATGCTGTTGCCAGCCCAGGGTCGCAGTGCCCGGGTTGGGGAGCAGCAGCTGGCGCTGTTTCTGCTCGGGGAGCGGGTCTATGCCCTGGATGACAGGGATCCCGTCTCGGGTATTGCCCTGCTCTCGCGAGGCATAGTGGGGGATCTTGGCGGAGAGCCGGTGGTGGCCTCGCCACTCTACAAGCAGCGCTACGCCCTGATGGATGGCCGCTGTCTCGACGATCCGGCCCTCGGGGTGCGCGCCTGGCCCACCCGGCTGGAGGGAGAGACCATCTGGGTCAAGCTCTCCTGAGCCAGGTCACCAACATGCAATCAGATGCGTCACCAGCACCGGGCCTGCCCGGTGTTTTTTTGTGCGCCACCCGACAATTCTGCACCGCCCCTCTTTTGTCGAAACGTTTTCCTGCTAGCTTAAACAAAAGCCTAGATATGGATATTTGTCTATGACAGACCGTGAGCAAGAGATCCTCGCCCTGCTGCGCCAGGACCCCATGATCCCCCAGCAGGAGCTGGCGACCCAACTTGGCATCAGTCGCTCGGCGCTGGCCAGCCATGTCTCCAGCCTGACTCGGCAGGGGTTCGTGATGGGGCGCGGTTATGTGCTGCGCGAGGGGCCTTACGCCGTGGTGGTGGGGGGGGCCAACATGGATATCTGTGGCCAGAGCCAGGGAACCCTGCGCATGGGGGATTCCAACCCGGGCTCGGTGCGCACCTCGGCCGGCGGGGTGGGACGCAACATAGCCGAGAACCTGGCGCGGCTTGGCACGGATACCCGTCTGGTGACGGCGGTGGGCAACGATCAGCATGGCCATCAGTTGCTGGAGGTGAGCCAGCAGGCTGGTGTCGATGTGCGCCAGGCGCTGGTGCTCGACGGCAAAACCACCTCCTGCTACCTGAGCCTGCACGATGGCCTGGGGGAGATGAGCTGCGCCATCAATGCCATGGGCATCATCGACGAGCTGACCCCTGCCCGGTTGAGCCCCCTTGGCGGTTTTCTCGCTGCCGCCAGCGTGCTGGTGCTGGACACCAATCTCGCCACCAGCACCCTGGACTGGCTGTTCGACCGCCATGGGGAGCAGGTGCTCTTTGTCGATACCGTCTCCGTGGCCAAGGTGGAGAAGATCCGCCCCTGGCTCGGCCGCATCCATACCCTCAAGCCCAATCGCAGCGAGGCCGAACAGCTGTGCGGCTTCGCCATTGCAGGGCCCGATACCTGGCCCAGGGCGGCGCACTGGTTCCACAGCGCCGGGGTGCAGCGCCTGTTCCTGAGTCTGGGGGAGCAGGGCATTTTTTACAGCGACGGGGAGACGCAGGGTCACCTGCCCATCCTCGGTTGCCCGGTCAGCAATGTGACCGGCGGCGGTGATGCCTTCATGGCCGGCCTGGTCCATGGCTGGCTGGCCGGTAGCGACATGGCGCAAAGCACCCGCTTTGCCCTGGGTTGCGCCGCCCTCACCGTCGGTTGTCATGAAACTGTTTTTTCCGGCCTGTCCAAGGCCGCCGTTGAACGTGTTCTGGAGGAGTACCCATGTTGAACGCTTACCTCGATATCCAACCGGTCGTCGCTGCGGCCCTGGCCGCCGGCAAACCCGTCGTAGCCCTGGAGTCCACCATCATCTCCCACGGCATGCCCTATCCGCAGAATGTGGAGACGGCGCGCCAGGTCGAGCAGGTGGTGCGCGACAATGGCGCCGTGCCGGCCACCATTGCCATCATCGATGGCCGCCTCAAGGTGGGTCTGGATGCGGGGGCGCTGGAGGCGCTGGGCAAGGCCGGTCACGCCGCCACCAAGTGCAGCCGCCGCGACATCCCCTTCGTGCTGGCCAACAAGGGGCTGGGCGCCACCACGGTCGCCTCCACCATGATCATCGCCGCCATGGCGGGGATCCGGGTGTTCGCCACCGGCGGCATCGGCGGCGTGCACCGCGGCGCCCAGGAGAGCTTCGATATCTCGGCGGATCTGCAGGAGTTCGCCCAGACCCCGGTGGCCGTGGTCTGCGCCGGTGCCAAGTCGATACTCGACATCGGTCTGACCCTGGAGTACCTGGAGACCCAGGGGGTGCCGGTCATCGGCTATCAGACCGAGGAGCTGCCCGCCTTCTACACCCGGGAGAGCGGCTTCAAGGTGGATTACCGCCTCGACACCCCGGCGGCCATCGCCGAGGCGCTGCGTCTGAAGTGGGAGCTGGGGCTGGCCGGTGGCGCCGTGGTCACCAACCCCATCCCGACCGAGTTTGCCATGCCCAAGGCCGACATAGATGCGGCCATCAAGCAGGCGCTGCAGGAAGCGGACGAGCAGGGCGTCAAAGGCAAGGCATCCACCCCCTTCCTGCTGGCGCGGGTGTGCGAGCTGACCGGCGGCAACTCCCTGGCGGCGAACATCCAGCTGGTGCTGAACAACGCCGCCCTGGGGGCAAAGATTGCCGCCAGCTTGTAACTGTTGGCCCCTGTGACTCCCTGGCGGCTAATATCCAGCTGGTGCTGAACAACGCCGTTCTGGGGGCCCACATCGCCGCCAGCCTCTGAGTCGAGATCACCGCGCAATAACAAGAGGGCCCCGGGGCCCTCTTGTTATTGGTACGCGTTCAGACGAAATCAGTCGCTCAGCTCATCCCCGACCTGTTTGACCGCATCCCGGGTGCTGTGACCTATCTCACGGGTGACATCCCGGCTGGTGTGGCCAATCTCCCGGGTCACATGCTTGGTGGTGTGGCCTATGGTGCGGCCCGCCTCCTTGATATCGGCACAACCGGCCAGCACCAGGCCGGTGAGCAGCGCCATCAGGGATGAGTGACGCAGGGATAAATGACGCATGCCAACCTCCTCGTTAAGGGTTGAGGTCATTATTGTCCCTGAGGGAGCGGGCGGGCAACCAGCAGGGTGTGACCGGGGCCCGGGATCTCGTGCTCGGCCTCCACATGGAAACCGGCTTCCCGCAGGCACTGGTACATCTGCTTGGAGTGGTAGAAGCGACTGTTGCCGTTGGCGATGGCGGTGAAGTAGAGGGAGGTGGCATTGAGGCTGAAGCTGGCCGCCTCGAAGCTCTGCCTGTCCCAGAACAGCTCAAGGATGCAGACCCGGGCCCCGGGTTTCATGTGTTGGCGAATACGCTTGAGGATGGCGACTATCTGCTCGTGGCTGAAGCAGTCCAGGAACTGGCTCATCCACCAGACGTCCGCTTCACCGGGCAACGGGCCTTCGGCTTCGAGCATGTTGACGGCATGGCCGCTGACTCTGGCTGTCAGCCCGGCGGCCTCTATCCGGGGCTGGGCCAGGGCGAGCTGCTCGGGCAAGTCCAGTATTGTGACCTTGAGTCCGGGATCCCGGGCCGCGCAAGAGAGTGCCCACTTGCCGGTATTGCCGCCCACGTCATACAGGGTGCGCGGCTCATAGCCCAGCACATGGTCCTGAGCCTGCTGGAAGGCCCAGTCTGAGTAGAAGTGATCGAAGGCAAACCAGCTGGCCCGGGCTGGCTCCGGCAACTCGTCGAGGTGGGGATAGATGGTGGCCCAGTCGCGGTTGAACACCTTGAGCCCCTCGGGCTTGCCTTCCCGAATGGCATCGAGCAGGTGGGCGAGGGGTTGATAGCAGACGTGCTGGGTGAAGTCCATATTGACCCGGGTCATGGAGTCGTTTTGCAGGTATTTGCCCACTTTGCCGAGCACATAGCGCGCCCCGGCCAGATGGCAGATCCCGCCCCCCAACCCCATGTCGAGCAGCACACCGACGCCGTATTCACTGATCGCGCAGTGGCGGGCTATCTCGGCGGTGGTCGCGCCTTCTTTACCACGGCTCTCCAGGTAGGCGAGCACACCGGTTTCACGCAGGCACCAGCTCGCCTGGAACAACATGGGAGCGAAGGCGATGCGCTGCGCCTGGCTGATGGCGGCGAGGGCGTCATGTCCCTCGCTTTGGTAATGTTTCACAGGACTTGCCACTCCGGGGTTATTTATTATTGCTAGTGCGGGACAGCTCGATCTGGATGGCCTGGTTCAATCCCTGGATCCAGCGGTTATAACTGCGGTGTATGGCACCCTTGCCATCATCATCGAGATTGATGCTGCTGACATAATTGATGGCGTAGTCATGAGCGCTATAGGGAATATTGATCACCGCCTGATGTTGGCGCACATTCAATTGACCGCGAATAAGCCCTGGCTGCTCTTTTTTCATCACCCAGCCCTTGCTGAGACCACCATTGAGGATGGCGTTGCCGACCTGTTCTTGGGTCAGGGTGAAGTTCACCTGATTGGCCGGCAAATTATGCACCGGCTGACTGGTGGCGCAGGCGGCCAGCAGGGCGCAGCCGAGCAGCAAGGCGGATTTGGACATCATGTTCATTATTGTTCCCCGAGGTCGGTTTCTTATGAAGCGGGGCAATGAGACAACATAATGGCGTTATTTTCAATAAATATGACTGAAGACAAGGGCTTATATGGTTCGCATCTATTATTTACGGAAAATAATGCTATGATGGCCGCCGAATTAATGACAGGCATGAAACCAGCATTATTTCTCCATGTTTCCCGCCGGATGACAGCCGGCAATCTGATTAACCCAACTCATCAGCCATTGCGCCGCACCAGGACGGAAGCTCGTCATCATGTTCTCATTTTCACTCCTTGATGCGCAGGCGCTCTCCCCCGGGCTGAACCAGGTCAGTCAATGGCAACAGTGGGCGGAACAGGGCCTGTGGCCCGATGCTGCCCCGTTGCCACCGACTCCGTTGCTGCCCATGATGATGGCCCGTCGCCTCAGCGCCGGGGCCCGGCTCGCGGTGCAGCTCGGCCTGGAGATGCTCGGTCGCCACGAGATAGACAACGCCATCTTTGTCAGCCGCCACGGTGAGCTGGCCCGCTCTCTCACGCTGTTGCAAGGATTGGCGGCGGCGAACCCCCTCTCGCCCACGGATTTCTCCATGTCGGTGCACAACACCGCGGCCGGACTCTGCTCCATTCAGGGCAAGGCGGCGCTGCCCATGAGCTCGCTGGCGGCAGGGGAAGGGGGACTGATGGCGGGGCTGACCGAGGCGGTCGCCAACCTGCAGGCCGGTTACCGGCGGGTGCTGCTGGTGCTCTTCGAGGGGGATATCCCCGCCTTTCATCACCCCTGGATCCCGGCCACTCCCCCCTATGGGATCGCGCTGGTACTCGGGGATGAGGAGCAAGGCGAGCGCTGGCACTGCGAAGGGGCGAGGATTCATGGCCATGCTCCCGCGCTGGCCCAGCCCCTGGCATTCTGGCGCGCGCACTTGTTGCAGCAAACGACCTGCCTGCTGGGGGATGGACGTCAGGAGTGGTCATGGCGGCGCGGCTGAACCGGCTCTGGCGGCTGTTTGGCACCGCCCTTGGCTTCACCCTCTTTGGTTTGGGGGGGCTGCTGCTCAGTCTCTGCTGGTTCCCGCTGCTGGCGCTCTGCCTGCGCGGGGAACGGCGTCGCACCCTGGCCCAGGCCAGCATCAAGCAGAGTTTTCGACTGTTTATGTCACTGCTCAAGGGGCTGGGGGTACTGGATTACAGGGTGAGCGGCATGCCCCAGGATCTGCACGGGGCCTTGGTGGTCGCCAATCACCCCAGTCTGCTCGACTATGTGATGCTGGCCGCCGAGCTGCCGGTATGTGACTGCATCGTCAAGCAAGCCTTGTGGCATAATCCGTTTCTGGGGGGTGTGGTGCGTGCCGCCGATTACATTCCCAATGTGGAGGCCGAGCGGTTATTGCCGCTCTGTATGGCGCGGGTACACAGCGGCGGCCTGCTGCTGGTGTTTCCGGAAGGGACTCGCACCACCCCAGGCCAGCCACTGCACCTGCAACGGGGGGCGGCCCAGCTCGCACTGCGCAGTCAGGTGCCGCTGCAGCCGGTGCGCATTCACTGCAGTGAGCGCTTCCTCACCAAGCAGGACAAGTGGTTCAGGACACCGAAGCACAAGCCAAGCTTCACCCTGGAATTCCTGCCGCAGATCACTGCCGCAGAGGTGGTCGACAACGAACAGGGCAGCGCTCTGGCCGCCCGCCAGCTAACCCGATTTCTCACCAGGGTCCTGCAACCCGGGGCCCAATGACAGCGTATGGAACAGCAATGCAAGACCTGCAACTAGAGATAAAGCAACTCATTATCGACAGCCTCAATCTGGAAGGATTGACCCCGGACGACATCGACAGCCAGGCTCCCCTGTTTGGGGATGGTCTGGGCCTGGACTCCATCGATGCGCTCGAGCTCGGGCTCGCCATCAAGGGTCGCTACGGCATAGTGCTCTCCGCCGATGACGAGAATACCCGTCGTCACTTTGCCAGTGTCGCAGCCCTGGTTGCCTTGGTTCAGTCCCAAGCCTGAGCCCGTCCCTTTTCGGAGAAACGCAGATGAACAGAGACGAGATTTTTACCGAGATCAAGGCCACCCTGGTGAAGCTGTTCGAGGTGGATGAAGGGGAGATCACCCTGGACGCCCAGCTCTATCAGGATCTGGAACTCGACAGCATAGATGCCATCGATCTGGTGGTGCATCTGCAAAAACTGACCGGCAAGAAGATCAAGCCCGAAGAGTTCAAGACGGTGCGCAGCGTGGCCGATGTGGTCGACGCGGTCGAGCGCCTGCTGGCCGATGCCTGATCCCAAGGTCAGACCCGTGCTGCGACTGCTCTCCCTGCTGGCAGGGGGCTTGCTGCTGGCCTATCCCCTGGCCGTCTACTGGGGATTGACCCATTGGGGCGGCTCCGCCCTGCTCGCCATCTTGCTGGTCACCTTTGCCTTGCGGCTGCTGCCCGGTGTTTCCCCGGTGCGCGAGTGGCTGCTGCTCGGCCGCCTGCTCGCCGGTGTCGGCCTGCTGCTGACGGGATTGAGCGCCCTCTTCTCGGCCCAGCACTGGTTGCTCTATTACCCCCTGGCCGTCTCCCTGGCGCTGCTCTGCCTGTTTGGCTGGAGTCTGCGCCAGCCGATGACGCTGGTGGAGCGCCTCGCCCGCCTGACCGATCCCGACTTGCCGCCGGCGGGAGTGCGCTATACCCGCACCGTGACCCAGGTCTGGTGCGGCTTCTTCGTGGTCAATGGCGTGCTTGCCGCCGCCACCATCTGGCACGGAGACCTGGCGCTGTGGAGCCTCTACAACGGTCTCATCAGCTATCTGCTGATGGGGCTGTTAATGGGCGGGGAATATCTGGTGCGCCTGCGGGTCAAACGGAGTTTTGCCTGATGAGTCATGCAGCTGACTCTTTCGCGCCCTGCCAACGTCTGCTCGCCGCCATCTGGGAGCGGGCAGACGAGGAGGTGGTGGCGTTCGGCCCACAGGGTGAGAGCCTGTTCGGGGAGCTAAGAGGCGGCGCCGAGGCGTTGGCCAGCGTGCTGGCGGCCTCACCGGCAACGCGCTGGGCACTCTGCTTCGATGACAGCCTGCTGTTTGCCCAGGCCCTGCTGGCCTGCGCCCTGTCGGGTCGTGAGGTCGTGCTGCCCGGTCATCAGCGCCCGGCCGCCCTGACCGAACTCGGTGCGGGTTTCGA
Source organism: Aeromonas rivuli (assembly GCF_020149575.1). Classification (NCBI taxonomy): domain Bacteria; kingdom Pseudomonadati; phylum Pseudomonadota; class Gammaproteobacteria; order Aeromonadales; family Aeromonadaceae; genus Aeromonas; species Aeromonas rivuli. The sequence continues at coordinate 1,028,939 of NZ_CP079742.1, forward strand.
CGGCATACTGACCGATAGCCAGCAGCTGGGGGAGGGGGGCGAGCATCTCTGGTTGCGTCTGCCCCTGACGGCTTCGCAGCATGGCAGTCCGGCGCCGCGCTGGGCCGCCCCCACCGGCTTGCAACTGACCCTGTTCACCTCGGGCTCGACCGGCGTGCCCAAGGCGATCCCCAAGGCCTGGCACCAGCTAGAGGCCGAGTTGCGAGTCTTGATTGCGCTCTGGGGGGAGAGGCTCGATGGCACACGTCTGCTGGCGAGCGTCAGCCATCAGCATATCTATGGCCTGCTGTTTCGCATCCTGCTGCCCCTGGTACTGGGTGTTCCCTTCGCCCGCACCCTGACTATCTATCCGGAGCAGCTCAAGGGGCAGCGAGGGCCCTGGGCCCTGATCGCCTCTCCCGCCTTTCTCAGTCGACTCGATCCTGAGCTCGGGGAGGGGGAGTGCCGCCTGATTGTCTCCTCCGGCGGTCCCCTGGCCCTGGCGGATGCACTCCGCAGCGCTCAGCTGTTTGGTCAGTTGCCCATCGAAGTATTTGGCAGCAGCGAGACCGGTGGCATCGCCTGGCGCCAGAGTCAGGCGCCCCATACCCCCTGGCAACCCATGCCGGGGATCCGGGCCCTGGTGGCGGCCGAGGATCGCTTGTTGCTGCACTCCCCCTTTCTGCCCGATGGCGAGCCGCTGCTCTGCGCCGATCGCATTCGATGGGAAGAGGCTGGCTTTCATCTGCTTGGGCGCGGGGATCGGCTCATCAAGATCGAAGAGAAGCGGATCTCCCTCGATGAGGTCGAGACCCGCTTGCAGGCCCTGCCCTGGGTGGAGGCCGCCGCCGTGCTGCCCCTGACGGTGGCGACCCGGCAAGCGCTCGGCGCCGTGCTGGTGTTGACCCCTGAGGGGCTGCGCCAGTGGCAGACACTGGGGCATGGGCGCTTCCTCATCGCCCTGCGCGAGCGGCTCAGACCCTGGCTCGAACCGGTGGCGCTGCCGCGCCGGGTGCGACTCCTGGCGACCTTGCCCCTGAGCAGTCAGGGCAAGCGCCCCTGGTCCGAGTTGAAAGCGCTATTTGATGAGCTGCCTGCGGACAAGATGGCGGGTGGCGGAGCCGGTCAGCCGATGAGAAAAGAGATGAACAACAACGACTCAGGGGCTGCCGCCATGCAAGCAGCTACCCTACCGACGCTGCTCGAGCAGACTCAGACCCAGGATGCGCTGGTGCTGCGGCTTCATCTTGACCCCGCGCTCCCCTGGTTCAGCGGCCATTTTCCGGGGGCGCCGCTGCTGCCCGGCGTGACGCAGGTGCACTGGGCCATCCACTATGGTCGGCAGTTGCTTGGCCTCTCTGGCACCTTTGGCGGCATGAGCCAGCTCAAGTTCCAGCGCCCCCTGCGCCCGGGTCAGCAGTGCAGCCTGCACCTGACTTGGCAGGCCGACAAGGGTCAGTTGTTATTCAGCTATCGACTCGCCGATGAGCTCGCCAGTAGTGGAAGAGTGCGGTTATGTCCCTGACCCCCTGCATCATTATCCCCTGCTACAACCACTCGGCTCCCCTGGCCGGGGTGCTGACCAGGCTGGCCCCCCTGGGGCTGCCCTGTCTGCTCATCGACGATGGCAGCGAGCCGGGCGCCGCCGCCCGTCTCGATGGCTTGGCGAGGGAGCATCAGGCCTGGGTGAGCCTGCTGCGTCATCCCCATAATCTGGGCAAGGGGGCCGCGGTGATGACCGGGCTCAAGGCCGCCTTCGAGCGCGGTTTTAGCCATGGAGTGCAGATAGACGCGGACGGTCAGCACGATCTCGCTGACGTGCCGCGGCTATTGCACGAGGCCGAGGCCCATCCCGAGGCGCTGATCTCGGGCCGCCCCCTCTATGACGACTCTGTGCCCAAGGGACGGCTCTATGGCCGCTATGTCACCCATGTCTGGGTCTGGATAGAGACGCTCTCCTTCACCCTCGAAGACAGCATGTGCGGCTTTCGGGTCTACCCCTTGGCGGCGAGTTGCGCCCTGTTTGACGAGGTGCGCCTCGGCGCGCGGATGGATTTTGACACCGAGATCATGGTGCGCCTCCACTGGCGCGGGGTGAAGAGTCGTTTCGTGGCGACCCGGGTCATCTATCCCGCCGATGGCAGCTCCCATTTTCGGCTCTGGCAAGACAATCTGGATATCTCCTGGATGCACACCCGGCTGGTGTGCCGCCTGCTCTGGGATCTGACCCGCCAGCTGCTGCGCTGGCCCGCTCGCCTCTGGCACCGGGGCAGGGCACACTGGTCGCGCACCCCGGAACGAGGCAGCCTGCTTGGCTTGCGGATCATGCTGGCCAGCTATCGGCTGCTGGGACGCAGGGGCTTCAAGGCGCTGCTCTATCCGGTCATCGGCTACTTCTGGTTGACCGGCCGCCGTCAGCGGGCGGCTTCGGAGCAGTATCTGGCCCGGCTAGAGGCGTTTGCTGCGGCCAACCACATTCCACTGCCTGCCGAGCCGAGATCCAGCTTTCGTCACTTGCTGCGCTTTGGCGAGGCGGCCCTGGACAAGCTGGCGGGCTGGCGCGGCGACATAGCCCCGGAGCAGGTCGAGCTGGTGGGGCGCGAACACCAGGAGGCTGCTCTTGCTTCGGGGCGTGGCCTGTTGCTGCTCGGCTCCCATCTCGGGGATCTCGAGCTGTGCCGGGCCCTTGGCACCCAGGCGGGCCAAGTGCGCATCAACGCCCTGGTGTTCACCCGCCATGCGGCCCGTTTCAATGCCCTGCTCAAGCAGATCAATCCAGGATCCGGGCTCAATCTCATCCAGGTGCAGGAGATGGGGGCCGACACCGCCATCTTGCTCAAGGAGAAGATAGAGGCGGGGGAGTGGGTGGTGATCGTCGGGGATCGCACCTCGGTCACCAGGGAGAAGCGGGTGGTCTGGGCCGATTTTCTCGGCGCCCCGGCCCCTTTTCCCCTTGGCCCCTTCGCCCTGGCCAGCGTGCTGGCCTGCCCCGTCTATCTGATGTTCGGCCTCAAGGAACAGGGTCGATTCCGGGTCCATTTCGAGCCCTTCGCAGAGCGGCTGTTGCTGCCGCGTAGCAATCGGGAGGCGGCGCTGCAGCACTGGGTGCAGGCCTATGCGGACAGGTTGCAACACCACTGCCTGCGAGCCCCTCTCGACTGGTTCAACTTCTTCGATTTTTGGCAGCTAACTCATGATGAACAGTGATACTCCTTCTCCCCAGGTCACCTTCGGCGCAGACAGGCTCACCATAGAGCAGGTAGTGGCCCTGGCCGAGGGGCGGGCCAGACCCGTACTCAATCCGGATCCCGCCTTTATGGCCCGTATCCAGCGCGGCGCCGATTTTCTCGATCGGCTGCTCGAGGATGAGGGGGTCATCTACGGGGTGACCACCGGCTATGGCGACTCCGTGACCCGGGCCGTGCCGCCCGCCCTGGTGGCCGAGCTGCCCCTGCACCTGACCCGTTTCCATGGCTGCGGCCTGGGGGCGGATCTGAGCCTGGAGGCTGGCCGCGCCGTGTTGGCGACCCGGCTCTGCTCCCTGACCCAGGGGGTCTCCGGGGTCAGCCCTGCGTTGCTGGAGCGGCTCTGTTGGTTGCTGGAGCAGGACTTAATCCCCCGTATTCCCGAAGAGGGGTCGGTCGGTGCCAGCGGCGATCTCACCCCGCTCTCCTACGTGGCCGCCGTGCTGGTGGGGGAGCGCGAACTCTATCGGAACGGAGAGTTGGCCGATACCGCCGATGTCTATGGTTCGCTCGGGGTCACGCCCCTGATCCTGAGGCCCAAGGAGGGGCTGGCGCTGATGAACGGCACCTCGGTGATGACGGCGCTGGCCTGTCTGGCCTATGCCCGCACCGAATACCTGATGAAGCTTGCCACCCGCATCACCGCCCTGGTCAGCGTCGCCATGGCCGGCAACGCTTTCCACTTCGATGAGCGGTTGTTCGCGGCCAAGCCTCACCCCGGCATGCAGGGCATCGCCGCCTGGCTGCGGGCCGACTTGCAGAGTGGCGAGCTGCCGCGCCACAGCGACCGGCTGCAAGATCGCTACTCCCTGCGCTGCGCCCCCCATGTCATCGGCGTGGTGGCCGACAGCCTGCCCTGGTGGCGTCAGCTCATCGAGAACGAGCTCAACAGCGCCAATGACAATCCGCTGATCGATGGCGACTTTGAGCATGTGATGCACGGCGGCCACTTCTATGGCGGCCACATCGCCATGGCCATGGATAGCATGAAGACGGCGGTGGCGAACCTGGCCGACCTGCTCGATCGCCAGCTGGCCCAGCTGGTGGACAGCAAGTTCAACGGTGGCCTGCCGAGCAACCTGTCGGGTGCCAGCGGCGAGCGACGCATGATCAATCACGGTTTCAAGGCGGTGCAGATCGGCGTCTCCGCCTGGACCGCCGAGGCCCTCAAGCTGACCATGCCCGCCAGCGTCTTCTCCCGCTCCACCGAGTGCCACAACCAGGACAAGGTGAGCATGGGCACCATAGCGGCGCGGGATGCCCTGCGGGTGCTGACCCTGAGTGAACAGGTTGGCGCCGCCTGCCTGCTGGCGGCGGTGCAGGGGGTCGAGCTGCGGTTGCTGGCCCAGGGCCGCACCCTCAGCGAGCTTGGCGCTGAGCTGCAGAGGATGGTGCTAGGGGTACGCGAACACCACCCGGCCCTGGTGGAAGACAGGCCCCTGGAGCAGGAACTCAGGGCACTGATCGCCCGTCTGCAGGCCCGTCATTACCCGCTCTATGAGGAGATCTCCCATGGGGAGTGAACCCTGGATGATTAGCCACAGCATCGAGATAGAGATACCGTTTCACGATGTGGACATGATGGCGGTGGCCTGGCATGGCCATTATGTGCGTTATATCGAGCTGGCCCGCTGCGCCCTGCTCGAGCGCATCGATTACAACTATCCCCAGATGGAGGCCTCCGGCTATGTCTGGCCCGTCATCGACTTGCGACTCAAGTACATGGCGCCCCTGCGCTTTGGTCAGAAGGTGCGAGTCGAGGCCCGACTCTGCGAGTATCAGAACCGGCTCAAAATCGAGTACGAGCTGTTCGACGCCGCCAGTGGCGTGCGTACCAGCAAGGGCTACAGCATTCAGGTGGCGGTGGACAAGGAGAGTGGCGAGATGTGCCTGGCCTCGCCCCGGGTGCTGCTCGACAAGCTGGGAGTGAGCGAATGAGGCGCTGGTTAAGCCTGGCGCTGCTGCTGACGACGGTGCTGAGCCCGTTACCTCTCCAGGCCGCGGCCATGACCCAGGCCGAGGTGCGTCAGTTGCTGAGCGAGCAGCCCGCTCAGCGCGCCCGGTTTGAGCAGGAGAAACAGGTGGCAGGCTTAAGCCAGCCCCTGCGGGCCAGCGGCGAGCTGCTACTGGTACGGGGCAAGGGGCTCTGGTGGCATCAGCAGGCGCCCTTTGATCTCGCCCTCAGCCTCACCGACCAGCGCATGAGCCAGCGGGTGGGTCAGGGGCGGGCCGAGGTGATCGACAACCCCCAGCTGCTCGAATTCAGCAAGATGCTGCTGGCGCTGTTTGGTTCGGACGAGCAGGCGCTGGCCCGCTATTTTGACCTCGATTTTCAGTCCGGCGAGCAGGGGTGGGCCCTGACCCTGACGCCGCTGGCGTCGCCCCTTGACAAGGTATTTGCCAAGCTCACCCTGAGTGGTCGCGAGCAGTTGGATAAGCTGTCGATCGCAGACAGACAAGGGGATGAGACCCGCATCCACTTCTCCCGCTGGCAGGCAGTGACGCTGCCACTTCCCCCCGAGCAAGAGGCCTATTTTGCCCGATAAAGCGCCCATAGTCCCATCGCAGCCGACCCTTGGCATCGGCGAGGCCAGCTGGCGCAAGCTTGCCCTGGGCTGGTTGCTGCTCTGCCTGCTGGCGTTGGCGCTGCTCGGCTATCTGCTGCCCCACAGTCGCATCAACACCAGCCTGATGGATCTGCTGCCCCAAAGTGAGCGTTCCGCCCTGGATCCGGCTCTGCAGCAGGGGTTGCTGCGCCAGCTCGATGGTCAGCTGGTCTGGATGCTGAGCCTGCCGGCGGGCCAGGATGGCCGCGCCGCGGCAGAGGCCTGGGCCGAGTCTCTCGCACGGCTGCCTGAGCTCAGTAGCGTTCGCGGTGCCCAGCCTGAGCTGACGGGAGCCTGGCAAGGGTATCTGCATGACTACGCCTGGCAGCGGCTCGATGAGCGCAGCCGTGTCAGGTTGGCGGCTGGCCCAGAGGCGTGGAGCCAGTGGGTACTCGGCCAGATCTACAGCCCCTTTGGCGGCGTCTCCCGCGCCGAGTGGCAATCCGATCCCCTGCTGCTGACCCGGGCCGGGGTACAGGGCCAGGCAGCCACGCCGCTGCGCCTCGACCATGACTGGCTGGTGAGCCAGGATGAGACGGGACGGCGCTGGTATATGCTGCGGGCCGAGCTGGATCGCTCCGCCTTCGATCTCGCCCGCAACGGCGCCCTGCTCGGCCGACTCGACGAGGCCGAGCAGGCCCTCAAGGCGCACTATCCGGGGGTCGAGCTGCTGCGTCGTGGCACGCTGTTTTATAGCCAGCATGCCAGCAACCTGGCTCAGGCGGATATCTCCACCATAGGGCTGGGCTCGCTGATTGGGGTGGTGCTGCTCATCTGGGGGGTGTTCCGCTCGGCCCGTGCGCTCTGGCTTGCCCTGCTGCCCATCCTCATCGGTCTGGGCTGGGGGCTCTTGGCCGTGCTGCTCTGGTTTGGCGAAGTGCACCTCTTTACCCTGGTGATCAGCACCAGCCTCATCGGCATCGCCATCGACTATGGCCTGCATTTTCTGAGCGAGCGGCGTCTGCATGGGGGTGAGGAGAGCCCCCATCAGACGAGGATCCGGCTGCTGCCCAGCCTCTGGCTGGCGCTGCTCACCACCCTGATCGGCTATGGCCTGCTCTGGTTGGCGCCCTTCCCCGGTTTGCAACAGCTCGCGCTGTGCGCCCTGGTCGGACTGTTCGCCGCCTTCATCACAGTGATCTGCCTCTTCCCGCTCTGGCTGGGCCCCCTGCCGCAGGGAGAGCCCAGGGGGTTGGTGTGGCTAAGTGGCTGGCTCAATCTGTGGCGCGAGCGACGCGGCTTGCGCTGGGGCCTGCCGCTGACGTGCCTGTTGCTGGTGGTCGCGGGTCTGAGCCGGTTGCAGATCGATGATGATATCGGCCGTCTGCAACCGCTGCCCGCTGAGCTGCAAGCCCAGGAGCAGCAGATCCAGCACCTCATTGGCCAGCAGGGGGGCATGGCGGGTTTCCTGGTGACGGGGAACGATGGGGAGGCGGCCTTGCAACGGCTGGAGGCCCTGACCCGGACGCTTGCCTTGGCCAAGGCCCAGGGGCAACTGACCGGATTCGTCTCGCTGGCGCAGTGGCTGCCATCCCTCGCGCAGCAAAGGGCGGATCACGACGCCCTTGGCAAGCTCCTGCCCGAGGTAGTGGCAGGGCTCAACCAGGCCGGCGTGCCGGTCAAGGGCGTCGCCAGACCCTGGCAACCACTGACGCCCGCGCTGTGGCTGGCCAGCCCGGTCAGCGAGGGGAGCCGCCTGCTCTGGCACGGCATGGCCGATGGCCGGGTCGCCATCTGGCTGCCGATCTCAGGGGTGAGCGCGCCGACGGCCATGGCGAACCTGGCGGCAAACCAGTCCGGCGTCTATTGGCAGGATCAGCGGGCGCAATGGAGCCAGCTGTTCGCCCACTATCGTATCAAGCTGGCCGAGCTGCTGGGAGTGGCCATGGGACTGGTCGCCCTGTTGCTCGGCTGGCGGCTGGGTTGGCGCAAGGGGGGGCGAGTCCTGCTGGTCAACGTCCTGGCCCTGGGGGCGGGCCTGGCCCTGCTTGCCGCCTGTGGTCAGCCGCTCACCCTGTTTGGTGTCCTGGCCCTGAGTCTCATCTTTGGCATCGGCATCGACTACGGGCTCTTTTTTGCCCACAGTGGCGTCGATCCCCACCGGCAGCGCTCGACCCTGCTTGCCATCTTGCTGGCCAACCTGACCACCCAGCTGGCATTCGGGCTATTGGCCCTGAGTCACACTCCGGCCATTGCGGGTTTTGGTCTGGTGCTGAGCGGCGGTATCTTTACCGCTTTCCTCCTGTCGCCGCTGGTGCTGGACCGGAGATGATCCCATGATCCACCCCTTTTTGGCCCACCCCAGACGCCCGGGACACAAGATGAAGTCGCTTCTGCCTCTCTGTTTATGCGCCAGCTTGCTGAGCGCCTGTGCCAATGCGCCGACCGCGGTGCCGGATAATCGCGCTTTCCTGACCCAGGAGACCCGTCTGGTGTTGCCGGCGCCGACCCTGGCTCAGCCGCTCTATCGCCAACAGTTGCTGAGTGCCAGGACCCAGAGGGGGGGACATCAGCTGCTGACGGTGTTGGAGGCCGATGGCCGCCAGCTCACCCTGGTGGGGTTGACCCCGAGCGGGATCCGGCTGTTTCGCGTGAGTTATGACGGTGAGGCGATTCGCACCGAGCAACTCTCCAGCCTGCTGGGAGGCACGACCCTGCCCCCGGTGGCTCAGGTATTGGCCGATGTCATGCTCAGCTACTGGCCCATTCAATCCTGGCAGCCGCAACTGCCCAGGGGTTGGCAGCTCAAGGACGAGGGCATGGTGCGGCGCCTGCGAGACCCCAAGGGCACGCTGGTGAGCGAGATCTTCTATCAAGATATCGCCGGAGAGCGAGAACCTGTGCGTCTGGTGCAGCATGCCTTCGATTACCAGTTGCAGATGGAGAAGCTGGCCCCATGACCCAGGCAATGAACCCTATCTCCCCCTGCTATATCCAGGCTTACGGCCTGATCTGTGCCCTGGGGGAGGGCAAGGCGGCGGTGAGCACGGCCCTGACCGCCTGGCAGGTGGAGGGCATCAGCCCCCTCGACACTGAACAGCAAGCCCTGAGTGATGGCCGACTCACCCCTGTGGGCCGGGTGAGGGGGGCGCTGCCTCCCGTCCCTGACACACTGGCGGCCTATGACTCTCGCAACAATCGACTGCTGCTGGCGGCCCTGGCCCAGATCCGGCCCAGTGTCGATGCGCTGGTGACCCGACTGGGGGCGGATCGCATCGCCATCGTACTGGGTACCAGCACGGCGGGGATTGCCGAGGCGGAGCTGGCGGTGGCGGCCAGGGAGCGGGGGGCGTCATTGCCAGCTGCATTTGACTATCGCCAGCAGGAACTGGGTTCGCCGAGTGAGTTTCTGGCACGCCAGCTGGCCCTGACGGGGCCGGCTTACACCCTTTCGACCGCCTGTTCATCCAGTGCCCGCGCCTTTATCAGCGGCCAGCGGCTGCTGGCGGCCGGGCTGGCCGACGCGGTGATCGTCGGCGGGGCCGACAGCTTGTGCGGCTTGACCCTCAATGGTTTTGACAGCCTGGAGTCCCTGAGTCTGGCGCGCTGCCGCCCCTTCGCCGCGGATAGACGCGGCATCAACATCGGCGAGGGGGCCGCCCTCTTTTTGCTGAGCCAGGCCCCGGCGCCGCTGGCGTTGCTGGGGGCGGGGGAATCCTCCGATGCCTGGCATATCTCGGCCCCTCATCCGGAAGGGGTGGGGGCCGAGGCGGCCATGCGCATGGCCCTGCAGCAGGGGGGGGTGGAGGCCAGGGCGCTCGACTACATCAACCTGCATGGCACCGCGACCCGACTCAACGATGAGATGGAGAGCCGCGCCCTGGCCCGGTTATTCGGAGGCGATGAGACGGCCCCCTGCAGCTCCAGCAAGATGCTGACCGGTCATTGTCTGGGGGCGGCGGGCGCCATAGAGGCGGCGCTCTGCTGCCTGTTGATGGAGCTAGGGTTGCCAGCTCCCGGGCAGGGATGTGTGCAGGATGCGGCCCTGGCCCAGATTGAACTCATGCAGGGACGCGGGTCTGCTCTCGCCGGTGAGCCCCTCGCCCTGACACTGTCGAACTCCTTCGCCTTTGGTGGCAATAACGTCAGTCTGCTGCTGGGTCGCCGGGACGTGGCAGGCTCCGCCGAGGGGACTGCGCCCCTTGCGGCACAAGAGATGAATACCGACCATGAATGAGATAACCATCGCCGAGCTGTTGCCCCATCAGGCCCCCATGCTGCTGCTCGATAGTCTGCTCGATTACCAGGGGACGCGGGTGCGCTGCGAGACCCGGGTGGGGGATCGCCACCGCCTGCTGCTCGATGAGCAGGGGAGCCTGCCCGCCTGGGTCGGCCTGGAGCTGATGGCCCAGACCATAGCCGCCTGGGCCGGGATGCGGGGGCGCGAGCGGGGCGAGCCGGTGCGCATCGGCATGCTGCTCGGCAGTCGCCAGTATCAGAGCCAGCTGCCCGCCTTCGCGGCCGGGGAGCGGCTCGTCATCGAGGCCGAATGCCTGCTGGAAGATGGTGGCATGGCCAGTTTCGAGTGCCGGATCTTGCGCGGCGATAGGCTCTGCGCCGAGGCGCGGCTCAGCACCTATCTGCCCAGTGATAGCGAACTGGCCAATATCTTACCGCTTGACCGATAGCGCCGGGCTGGCCAGGGGGCTGGCTCGGCGGGCAACAGAGTGCCGCCGAGGGGCGCTCTGGGTGCCTGAGACCCCATTATCTGAATTTGTTAGGGAAGGATTGATTTATGAGTTCCACCGTATTGGTGACGGGTGCCAGCAAGGGCATAGGCCGTGCCATCGCCCTGCAGCTGGCCAGGGATGGCTTCCACATCGTGGTGCACTATCACAGTGACCGTTCGGGTGCCGAGGCAACCCTGGCCGAGCTCGTGGCGGCGGGGGGCCAGGGGCGACTGATCCAGTTCGATATCTCGAACCGGGAGGAGTGCCGCAGCCGGCTCGAGTCGGACATCGAGACCCATGGCGCCTATTACGGCGTGGTCAGCAATGCCGGTGTCATCCGCGACGGTGCCTTCCCGGCCCTGACCGATGAGGATTGGGATGGGGTAGTGCACACCAATCTGGATGGTTTCTACAACCTGCTCAAGCCCTGCATCATGCCGATGATTGGGCTGCGGCGGGGGGGGCGCATCGTCACCCTCTCCTCTGTCTCAGGCATCATGGGCAACAGGGGCCAGGTCAACTACAGCGCGGCCAAGGCGGGCATCATAGGGGCCAGCAAGGCCCTGGCCCTGGAGCTGGCCAAACGCAAGATCACGGTCAACTGCGTGGCCCCCGGGCTCATCGACACCGGCATGGTCAATGCCGAGGTGGAGGCCGAGGCGATGAAGATGATCCCGCTCAAGCGCATGGGCCAGGCAGATGAAGTGGCGGGGCTGGTCTCCTACCTGATGTCGGACATAGCGGCTTATGTCACCCGTCAGGTGATCTCCATCAACGGGGGCCTGATATGAGCGCGAACAGCAGGCGGGTCGTGGTCACCGGCATGGCCGGGGTGACCGCCTTTGGCAACGACTGGCAGAGCGTGGGGCCCCGCCTCAAGGCCGAGCGCAATGGAGTGTGCCAGATGCCGGAGTGGGCGGTCTATGAGGGGCTCAATACCCGGTTGGCCGCCCCCATCCCAGACTTTGTGCTGCCGAGCCACTATACCCGCAAGCAGACCCGCGCCATGGGCCGGGTCTCACAGCTCTCCACGGTGGCGACCGAGCTTGCCCTGATCCGCGCCGGCCTGATTGGCCATCCGGTTCTCACCGGTGGACGCACCGGCATCGCCTATGGCTCCTCCACGGGCAGCACCGCGCCCATCAGCGCCTTCGGCGCCATGCTCAACGACAAGACCACCGCCAGCATCACGGCCACCACCTATGTGCAGATGATGCCCCACACGGCGGCGGTCAATACCGGCCTCTTCTTCGGTCTGCGAGGCCGGGTCATTCCCACCTCGAGCGCCTGCACCTCCGGCAGCCAGGGCATTGGTTATGCCTATGAGGCGATCAAGCATGGCTATCAGGATCTGATGGTGGCGGGGGGCGCCGAGGAGCTCTGCCCCTCCGAGGCGGTGGTGTTTGACACCCTGTTTGCGACCAGCTTGCAAAATGAGACCCCGCAGCTGAGCCCCAGGCCCTTCGACAGGGAGCGCGATGGGCTGGTGATCGGGGAGGGGGCAGGCACCCTTATTCTGGAGGAGCTGGAGCATGCCCTGGCCCGGGGCGCGACCATACTCGCCGAGTTGGTGGGCTTTGCCACCAACTGCGATGCGGCCCATGTCACCCAGCCCCAGAGAGAGACCATGCAGCTCTGCATGGAGATGGCCCTGAATGATGCCGGTTTGCAGGCTGGGGATATTGGCTATATCAGTGCTCACGGCACGGCGACCGAGCGCGGCGATATTGCCGAAAGCCATGCCACTGGTGCTATTTTCGGGGACAAGACCCCCATCTCCTCATTGAAAAGCTACTTTGGTCACACCCTGGGGGCCTGCGGCGCCATCGAGGCCTGGCTCTCTCTGGAGATGATGAATGAGGGCTGGTTCTCTCCCACCCTCAACCTGAGCGAGCCGGATCCCGCCTGCGCCCCGCTGGACCATATCCGCAGCGGTGGCCGGGTGCTGGATGTGGCGTATCTGATGTCCAACAACTTCGCCTTTGGCGGCATCAATACCTCGCTCATCTTCAAGCGCTGGCCGTGACCATCAAGATGATAAAAGAGGCGCCCCTGGGCGCCTCTTTTTATGGGGGATGAGCTTCGCTTACTGCTTGGGGCGAAAAGGCTTGATGACGCTCTCATCGCACTCGAGATAGGGGCCGTCCATCAGATCGATGCAGTAGGGAATGGCGGGGAAGACCGCATCCAGGCACTCGCGAATGGATTTTGGTTTGCCTGGCAGGTTGACGATAAGGGTGCTGCCCCGCAGCCCCGCGGTCTGGCGCGACAGTATGGCGGTCGGGACGAACTTGAGGGACTCGGCGCGCATCAGTTCACCGAAGCCCGGCATCATGCGATCGCACACCGCTTCGGTCGCCTCCGGGGTGACATCCCGCTTGGCAGGGCCTGTGCCCCCCGTGGTGACGATGAGGCAGCACTGCATGTCATCCGCCAGTTGAGCCAGACACGCCTCAATCTGGGGTTGCTCGTCCGGGATCAGGCGGTAGACGGCTTCCCACTCAGAGCTCAGATAGCAGCCGAGCGTGTCCATGATGGCCTTGCCGGAGAGATCCTCGTAGATGCCTGCACTGGCCCTGTCACTGACGGTGACGATGCCGATCTTTGCCTTATTCATACGACCCCTTGTCTGTCGCGGTGGATAGGAAAATAAAATAGCATAATCAGATAGATATGTTAAATGCTGGCCTTGATGCCCGAGGTGTCGCCGGCTTGATCCGGCTCTTGGCATACGGCTTGAAAATACATTTTCAGGCCGGAAGTCAGTAATGGGAATAATGGTGCTGCCCTGCTTGTGAAAAATGTATAAGGATTGATGGTTAGACAGGATATTGGCGTTTCAAATTCAACGTGCTGATCTGTAATGGTTAATATCTTGATGTCCTGATTGGCTGTATTCAATGGAAGCCTGTCGACTGTCTGGTGGTAAATTGAACTCCGCTCACCCTTGGCATATATAACCAGTAGGAGAGGCTGGAAGAGTCAATGTGCCAGCATCACACCCTCTCAATGCGAGAGTGGAGGGCGACATGGAATTACCTGATTTTGACACCTTGAAACGGCTTGCCGCGACAGAGCCTCATCTGCTTGAGACCCTGCTCTATGAACAGATAGAGGCGGTGATAGAAACGGCCACCCCGGATCAGCAGCGCAGATTGAGAGGGTTGCAGTTTCAGGTCGACTGCCAGCGCAGGCTGGCCAAGAACCCCATCGATAGCTGCCTTCGCATCGTCAATATGATGCAAGACTCCTTCTTCCTGATGCGAAGTGAAATGAGCCGGCTCTGCTATCTCTCGGACGAAGATGAACTCCCTCCCTTGCCACCCCGTAATAATGTGGTCTCATTGCAGGACCATCGCCACAAATAAGTGTCATTCGGAAATATTCAATACCGGGTTATAGACGGGAATGGATTATTTCCGGTGACCCAGCTGGGCCGTATTTGGCATATCCCGGTCGTGTTTCCTTTATCGCGCTGACATTAGGTGATCCGAAAGAGACCGCTATCCCATGGGGGCCTTTGGCTGCGCGCTTTATTATGAGTGATACCGGTTGCAAGCTATTTATCATCCGGTTCGTTGATCTTGCCCCCTATTTTACCCTGCCAGGGGTGGGTGAATAGCCTGGCCAGCCAGGCTAAGATAGTGCCTTTAACGCTACGACTCGAAGGGAACATGAGAAGTATCAGTCCAAGAAGGGTGCTGTCCCGGGAACAGCAGACGGAGGTCACCCGTATCCTCGTCAAGGCAGGGCAGATGTTGGCCCAGTTTGGTGCCGAAAGCCGACTCATTGAGCAAACGACAACGCGGCTGGGCCTGGCGCTTGGACTGGAGAGTGTCGAGATGGCCATCTCCTCAAGTGCCATCGTGTTGACCAGCCTCTATCAGGGGCATTGTGTCACCACCACCCGCAGGGTGCGCGAGCACGGCATCAATATGCAGGTGGTGTGTGAGGTGCAACGACTGTGCATCATGGCTGAGAAGCATCTCATTGGGGCGCGGGAAGTCAGGCAGCGACTCGATGCCATCAAGCCCTTCCACTATCACCCCTGGCTGGTCGTGCCCATGGTGGGTCTATCCTGTGGTGCCTTCAGCCTGTTGTTCGGCGGCGATTGGCCCATTTTCCTGGTGACTTTTGTCGCCAGCGCCGTTGCCATGCGGGTACGCCAGCTGATGGTGCGCCACCATCACAGTCCGCTTATCAATTTCGCCCTGACCGGCTTTATCGCAACGCTCCTTGCCTCCAGCGCCACCTTCTTTGGCTGGGGCGAGCAGCCCTACCTCGCCATGGCGGCCAGCGTGCTGTTGCTGGTGCCGGGGTTCCCCCTCATCAATGCGGTCTCTGACATGGTCAAGGGTTACTTCAACATGGGGCTGGCCCGCTGGGGGACGGCGACCCTGCTCACCATCAGCGCCGCCATCGGCATCATACTGGCCATGTCCATCGCCGAGGTCTGGGGAGGCAAGGTATGGTGGAGGCTGATATGAACCGCATCTCGCATGCTATGGCAGCGCTCCCGTCAGCCGGTGGTGATGGGAGCAGGCCATGATGGAGCTGTCATGGTTGTTGGCCAAGGATGCCTTCTGGTCGGCCATTCCCGCGGTGGGGTTTGCCATGTTGTTCAACGTGCCGCCCCGCATGCTCAAGTACTGCGCCATGGGGGGCGCCCTGGCCCATAGTCTGCGTACCTTGCTGATGCACGAGGGGATGCCCATCGAGTGGGCAACCCTGGCGGCGGCGACCACGGTCGGCTTTGTCTGTGTCTATTGGTCGCGGCGGCTGCTGGCCCCGCGCCCCGTGTTCAGCGTGGCCTCTATCATCCCGATGATCCCGGGCAGCTATGCGTTCAAGACGATGATAGCCATCGTCGAACTCAACATTCACGGCGTGACCCTGGCGCTTATTCAGAGCGCCTTGGAGAATGGTTTGAAGGCTATTTTTATCGTAGGAGCATTGAGCTTCGGGCTGGCGATACCCTCGCTGGTCGTGTACCGTAATCGCCCCATTGTGTGAGAGACGGCGTGAGAGGCTGAACCCATGAAGATTTCCATGATTGCCGCCATGGCCCGGGATCGGGTGATCGGCAAGGACAACCAGATGCCCTGGCACCTGCCCGCCGATCTGGCCCACTTCAAGAGGGTCACCCTTGGCAAACCGGTATTGATGGGGCGAAAGACATTCGAGTCCATTGGCCGCCCGCTGCCTGGGCGCCGAAATTTGGTGATCAGTCGTAATTCAGGATTTAGCGCGCCCAACATTGAGGTTTTCTCATCCATCGAGGAAGTCTTCGCAACCTTGTCCGAGAGCGAGATGCCCGATGAGTTGATGGTGATTGGCGGGGGTTATCTCTATGCCCAGCTATTGCCGCGCGCGGATCGTCTCTATCTGACTCACATTGAGCTGGCCGTCGAGGGTGACACCCGCTTCCCGGAGTATGAGAGGCAGCAGTGGCACTGCGTGGAGCGGGAAGCCCATCAGCCCGATGAGCGCAATCCCCATCCTTACTGTTTCGAGACCCTGGAGCGGATCGCCCATTGATCCCCCAGTCGTACCATGAAAAAAGGCCCGTGAGGGCCTTTTTGCTGTCCGTGATGCACCATGCCTTGCTCAGCGAGCATGCAGGGGGCAGGGGGTGCTGATCAGGGCATCATCTTCCAGACGCCACAGGGTAAGAGTGTTGCCCCAGACGCAGCCGGTATCGAGGGCCTTGATATGAGGACGGCCTGTGTTGCCCATCAGTGCCGCCCAGTGGCCGAATACCAGGGTGGGGTCATCGCGGTGACGCTCCCGCAGCTCGAACCAGGGATGCAGGCCGGGGGTCGAGTCATCGGGCCCCAGCTTGCACTTGAAGTCGAGTCGACCATCGGCGTGACAAAAGCGCATCCGGGTGAAGCTGTTGATGATGTAGCGATAGCGCTCTATGCCGAGCAGGCCTTCGTCCCAGCTATCCGGATGATCCCCATACATGTGGTGCAGCAGCCAGAGGTACTGATCGCTTTGCAGCAGACTCTCCACCTCGCGGGCACAGCGGCGGGCGGTGTCGGCATCCCAGGTCGGAGAGAGACCGGCATGGACCATCATCACAGGGCGTGTCGGGTGGGGGCACTCGGCAAGCAGCGGTCGATGGCGCAGCCATTCCAGCAGGACCTCTCTGTCTGGTGCTTCCATCAAGGCCTGCAATCTGTCCTTTTTCTTGAGGGGGGCCACCCCTTCGGCGACGGCGAGCAGATGCAGATCATGATTGCCGAGTATGCAGACGGCCTTGTCACCCAGGGACTTGGCAAAGCGCAGCACGGAGAGAGAGTCCGGCCCCCGCGCCACCAGATCTCCCGCCAGCCAGAGGGTATCTGCCTGGGGATCAAAATCAGCCAGCTCAAGCAGGCGACGCAGATCGTCATAACAACCCTGGACATCGCCGACAAAACAGTTTGCCATGAAACCTCAATTGATAATGTGGGGAACCGCCAGGGTAAAGGGCGCTATGGGGGCATCAAATTCGTTGCCCGCTTCATCGCGCATCCGATAGCTCCCCTCCATGACCCCGAGGGGGGTATCAAGGGGAACCCCGCTCTGGTAGCGGAAGGTCTCACCAGGGGGGATGACGGGCTGCTCACCGACCACGCCAGGCCCCTCGACCTCCACTATCTTGCCGTTGGCATCGGTGATGATCCAGCGCCGGGCGAGCAGTTGTGCCGGGCCTGGCCCCAGGTTATGGATCTCGATGAGATAGAGAAACTGGTAGGGATCCTGGCTGCCTTCGACATAGCTGGGATGGGGGCGGATATGAATGGTCGGTGTCGCCATGGTGTCAGGCCTGCTGTTGGTCGGCCAGCCAGTTGGCGATGGTCACAAACTGTGCCAGGGAGAGGTTCTCCGGGCGCAGGGTGCTGTCAATGCCAAGCTCGGCGAGCTGGTCCACGGTAATGAAGTTCGCAAAGCTGTTGCGGATGGTCTTGCGACGCTGGCCGAAGCCTTCGGTACAGACCCGGCTCAGGCAGCGCAGATCCTTGGCGACCAGGGGTGGGGTCTTGTGGGGCACCAGGCGTACCACGGCAGAGTCCACTTTCGGGGCTGGCTTGAAGGCGCCTGGGCCCACTTCCAGCACAGGGATCACCTGGCAGTAGTACTGAACCATGACGCTCAGGCGACCATAGGCCTTGCTGCCCGGACCGGCGCACATCCGCAATACCACCTCTTTTTGCAACATGAAGTGCATGTCCTCGACCCGGTCGGCGAACTCGCACAGGTGGAAGATGAGGGGGGTGGAGATGTTATAGGGCAGGTTGCCGAAGATGCGCAGCGGCCCCTTGCCTTCGCCCATCAGGGTGCCGAAGTCGAAGCGCATGGCATCGGCTTCGATCACGGTCAGCTTCTCTTTCAGGGTGGGGTGCTCACGCAGGCGTGCGGCCAAGTCACGGTCCAGCTCGACCACGGTCATCTTGTCCATCTGGGAGGCGACCGGTTCGGTCAGCGCCGCCAGACCCGGGCCTATCTCCACCAGGTTCTGACCCGGCTGGGGATTGATGGCGGCCACTATCTGATCGATCACATAGCTGTCGTGCAAGAAGTTCTGACCGAAACGCTTACGGGCCGTGTGGCCCATGTGCATCTTACTGCTCATATTTTTTTCTCTACCATCAGAATGGCGTGGTTAAGCGCGGTGATCAGGCTGCCAGAATCGGCCAGGCCCTTGCCTGCCAAGTCCAGGGCCGTGCCGTGATCCACCGAGGTGCGGATAAAGGGGAGTCCGAGGGTGATATTGACCGAGCGCCCGAAGCCCTTGTATTTGAGCACGGGCAGCCCCTGGTCGTGGTACATGGTCAGTACCGCGTCCGCATCCTTGAGGTACTTCTCCTGGAACAGGGTGTCGGCTGGCAGGGGGCCAACCAGATCGATCCCTTCCTGGCGCAGGGCGGTCAGGGCGGGTTCGATCACGTCTATCTCTTCCCGGC
Source organism: Aeromonas rivuli (assembly GCF_020149575.1). NCBI lineage: Bacteria > Pseudomonadati > Pseudomonadota > Gammaproteobacteria > Aeromonadales > Aeromonadaceae > Aeromonas > Aeromonas rivuli. The sequence continues at coordinate 1,047,391 of NZ_CP079742.1, forward strand.
CCAGGTGACCCCCTTCCCCGGCGTGGGGATTGAGGCCGCAGACGTAGATCCTGGGACGAGTGATACCAAACTTGCTGTTCAGATCCGCATTCAGGATCCGGATCACCTTGCCCAGACGCTCCGCCGTAATGGCGCGAGCGACATTGGCGAGGGGAATGTGAGTGGTGGCCAGCGCCACCCTCAGGCCGTCGGTGGCGAGCAGCATGACCACATCACCGACCCCTGCCTGCTGGGCAAAGAACTCGGTGTGGCCGCTAAACGAGACCCCTGCCTGGTTGATGATGCCCTTGTGCACCGGGCCTGTGACCACGGCGGCAAACTCGCCGCTCAGGTTGCCATCACAGGCTCGCTGCAGGGTGGCCAGCACATAGGCGCCATTGGCTTCGTCGAGCGCGCCTGCGGTCTCCGTTGCCCCCAGGGTGACGGGGCAGAGGGTCAGGCTACCGGCCCGCTGGGGGCTGGCCGGCAGGGCTGGATCATAGGGGACAAGCTCGATATCGAGCCCCAGCATGGCGGCGCGGCGGCGCATCAGCGCAGGATCGGCCACCACCACGAGCTGGTGGGGCCAATCGCGCTGGGCGATGTCGAGCACCAGGTCCGGCCCAATGCCGGCCGGCTCCCCCGGGGTGATGGCGAGACGTTGGCAAATCATCAACTGCCGGCGCCTTCGATGCGGATATAGGCTTCATCGCGCAGCTCATCCAGCCAGGCTTGGGACTCTTCCACGAAGCGGCGATTGTAGATCAGCTGGTAAGCGCGCTGTTCCTGGGCCTTGTCGGTGGCGTCCTGACTGCGTCTGTCTTCGAGCTGCACTATGTGCCAGCCGTGGCTGGTACGGAACGGCTCGCTGTACTGACCGGGTTGCAGGCGATTGACCATATCGCGGAACTCGGGCACATAAACGCCGGGATCGGACCAGCCGAGCTCGCCACCTTGAACCGCAGAACCTGGGTCTTCGGAGTACTTCTCTGCCAGGGCGGCGAAGTCAGCCTTGCCGCTCTTGATGTCGTGGAGGAAGCCATCAAGCATGCCCTTGGCCTTCTCTTCACTCAGGATGATCGAGGGCTTGATCAGAATGTGGCGGGCCTTGACCTCGGTCTGCACCACTTGCTGGGCACCCTTGGCATCAAACACCTTGACGATGTGCAGGCCTGCCCCGGAGCGCAGCGGACCGACGATGTCACCCTTCTTGGCACCCTGCACGGCCTCAGCCATGAGCGTGGGCATCTCTTGCGGGCTCATCCAGCCCCAATCCCCCCCTTCCAGGGCCTTGGGACCATTGCTCTCGGCGATGGCCAGCTCGCGGAAGTCCGCGCCATCACGCAGGCGTTTGAGCAGGCTGTCGATCTTGGCTTTGGCGGCATTGAGCTGTTCGGTGCTCGGGTTGTCCGGCAGGGCTATCTGGATGTGACCGACATGGAACTCCTGCTGTTGCTGGCCCTGTTTCTGCAGTGCCTGCACCACTTGCTTGACCTCTTGATCGGAGATGTTGATGCGGCGACGGATCTGGTTGCGGCGAACCTCGTTCATCAGGATTTCGCGGCGCACCTCTTCCCGGTACTGGGCATAACTCAGACCCTCACGGTCGAGCTGGGCCCGCAGCTGCTCCAGGTTCATCTTGTTATCGGCGGCGATGCTGTTGATCGCCTGCTCGAGCTGGGTATCGCTTATCTTCAGACCTTGCCGGTCCGCCAGCTGCAATTGCAGGCTCTCCTGGATCAGGCGATCCAGCGCCTGTTTGCGCAGGGTGGCGTCATCGGGCAGCGCCTGGCCGCTCTCCTTGGCAGAGAACTTGATCTTGTTGACCAGGGCCTCTTGCTGGCTGGCGAGTACCACGTCTTTGTTGACCACCGCCAGCACCTTGTCGATGAGCTCGGGGGAGGCAAGGGCACTCTGGCTCATGACACCTAACAGGCCTGCGGTCAGCAGGGAAATCCACGTCTTCTTCATATCCATCTCTCAAGGCGTTTTGCGATGACTCACTTGTCCCGCAGGTTAAACGGACGAATGTAAGGCAGGGCATCTGTATCCAGACTGGTGCCCTTGGCCCCTGTACCCACACTACCCAATCCTTTCATTTCAAACTGGATGCCGAAACTACGCTCCGAAGTGGGCTGGTAGGTGACGTTATCCGGGCTGTTGACCCACTCCAGGTTGAAGTTGATGCTCCAGCAACAGGAGTCATATTTGACGCCTATTTTGCGGTCGACTTTGACGTTCTGATCCAGGTCGTAGTAATAGCCGCCATACATGTGCCACTGGTCATTGATGGGCGAGCCCACCACCATGCCGACCTGATTGATGTTGGCCGTCTCACCGCTGCGGGTGAGGTCATAGTTGGCATCACGCACGAAGCGGTAGTTGACCTGGCTGACCAGCTTCTCATGGCGGTATTCCAGGGCACTGTTGGCGGAGCTGAACTCTTTTTCCTGCACGTCATACTGGGCGCCGGCATGGGCGAACCACTGTTCGCTTATCTTGGCATCCCCCTCGAACGACAAGGGGGAGCGGGTGTTGGTGCTCGCCTCATCGCTGGGATAGAGCGTTACCTTGGGGGCGACGAAATCGAATGCCTGAGCCACCGCCAGACGGAGACGTTCATCACCTACGGCATCATAGACCCGGCTGGTGAGACCCACGGAGACCCGGTTGGAATCACTTATCCGGTCCAGACCGGCGAACCGGCGATCGCTGAACAGGCTGTAGTAGTCCTGGCGCATGCTGGTCGAGTCATAGATACCAATGTTGTCCTGATCCTCGTAGGGGACATAGAGGTACTGAAACTCGGGCTCCAGGGTCTGGTTGGCAGTTTCACCAAACCAATCCTGCTGACGATCGAAGGTCATGCCACCCTTGAGGCGGAACGAGGGCAGTACCCGGGTGACCTTGTCGTCGAGATCGGTCAGCCCCTTGTCGCGGTAATAGGCCGTGAGCTTGCTGCTATCCGGTACATCCTGGTTGTACTGGGTGTACATCAGCTTGTATTGGCTATCCAGGTAGTAGCCAGCCGCATCGATGAGCGGCACCGTCAGGGTAGGCGCACTGTAGAGGCGGGTGCCTGTGTAGGCCTCGCCGATGGTGGATTGATTATTGTCATAGCCGAACTTGGTCAATTCGGTATTCCAGGCCAGATCGTACCAGTTGCCCTGATGGTAAAAGTTGTGATTGATGCGCGGCAACATGGTGTGAGGCTGCTGGGCACCGGCCAGCAATATCTGGTAGGTGCGCGCCTCTGTGGTCAGGTTCCAGTTCTGCTGGTAATAACCGGCAGTAAAGGATTGTTGCAACTGGTTATCGACCTGAGTGCCGACCGGCGGCGAGAAGTCGTTGAAATAGTTGTAATCGTTATCGCGTACCTTGGTGTAGTCGAGGGACATCACCAGGGCATTGTCGAGGAAGCGCGAGGTATGACGGGCACTGAGCAGGTAGCGATGACCATCGGCGAGATAATCATTGAGGCTATCCGTCTCGTCATACTGCTTGTCATCGGCCAGGTTCTCGAAATAGAGGCTGCCGGTATGGGACGGGTTCGGCATATAGCGGAACTCGACCTGCTCCATCAGGCCACGCCTGTCCATGAAACGAGAGCTGATAGTCGCGTCGTAGTTGGGGGCTATATTCCAGTAAAACGGCTGGTTGATGTCCATGCCGTTCTTGGAGCTCTGCTCGTAGCTGGGGTAGAGCAGACCCGTCTTGCGCTGATCCTTGATCGGAAAGTTGATATAGGGGAAGTAGAACACCGGGTAGTCATAGAGCCAGAGACTGGCGTTCCAGGCTTCGCCAAACACCTCGTTCTGATCGATGTCGATGCTGCCCGCCTTCAGGGTCCAGGCTTCCTGGCCCGGTGGGCAGGTAGTGTATTGCGCGCCTTCCAGGGTGATGTTCTGGTTGTTATTGGTCATGATGACCCGGTCGGCCGAGCCACGCACCGGTGAGCCATGAACCTGATAGACACCCTCTTCCAGCTCGGAATCTTTGGTGGTGAGGTTGGATTTCAGGGTCTTGTCGCTGGTGACAGTGACCTGGCCGTCGTTGTAATAGATGTTGCCGATGGCGATCACATCCCGGCTCTTCTGATCGACCTGGGCATAATCAGAATCAAACTTGCGCACACCCTGGCGAACCTTGACGTCGCCCTGATAGACGGCGGTGCCACCCTGCTTGGCCTCGAGCCTGTCGGCATCAACCTCCACCGGCAGGGCGTTGGCGTCCTCATTGGCGGGGGCTTTCTCTATCTTGGGAACATAGTCATAGCAGAGCCCGTCCAGCAGACCAGTGGCGGCGGGTACGCTCAATGGCGCAGCCTGGAGATATGCCGGGCTGGCAAGGCCAATGGTCAGGGCGATGGGACAGGCACGCCCCAGTGTCCATTTTGTCATTTAGAAGACTCGCGCAATCCGTATCGAAACGGCTGATTCAAGAGCATGCATAATACGCCAGGACTCATCGAGTTGACATTGCATCTCATTGCTTTATGTTAGCCGGCAATGATAAAGCATTATTGCGGCCAGGGCTAACAGCCAAGCGCTGCTTTCCACCTTCAGCCGGTCCTTCACTCATGTCCAATCGCTTCGACTCCCTGCTCCAGTTTGCTCGCCAGTACACCGGCGACCCCCAGCTGACGCTGACCCTTATCTCTGGCGATGCCAGTTTCCGCCGTTACTATCGGGGGGCAGATCTTGTCTGGGTGGATGCCAATCCCCACACCGAAAAGAATCACGAATTTGTTCGCAATGCGGCAGCCCTGCATGCCTGCAATCTGCTGGCACCCGAAGTGCGAGCGGTCGATTACAGCCTTGGCCTGCTGGCAGTGACAGATCTTGGCGATATCCAGCTCATTCATTGTCTGGGTGAGCACAGCGTACTGGCCTGGTACGAGAAAGCCATTGCGCTGCTGCCCCGGCTGGGGGGCGTGGTGTTGCCGCTCGAGCCTTTCGATGAGCTCTTCATGGCCCGGGAAAACGCCATCTTCCCCGAATGGCTGCTGGGCAAGCATCTGCAACTGCTGCTCAGCGAGGCAGAACAGCAGTTGCTGGATGACACTTTCGCCTGCCTCACCGCCAATAGCCTGGCTCAGCCCCAGGGGGTGATGCACAGAGATTTCCATAGTCGCAATCTGATGGTGTGCAGCGAAGGGGAGGGGGACCCTGTCCCGGCCCTGAGCGAGTTGGCCATCATCGATTTTCAAGACATGGTCATGGGCCCCCTCAGCTATGACCTCGTCTCGCTGCTGAAGGATTGCTACGTGCGCTGGCCCGATGAGGTGCTCGAGCAGGGAATGCAGCTTGGCTATGCCCGATTGAGTCAAGCCGGGCTGCTCGGCGAGCTGGATTATGCCAGTTTCCGTCGTCATGCGGACCTGACCGGTATGCAGCGTCACCTGAAGGCGGCGGGCCTGTTCACCCGTCTCTATCATCGCGATGGCAAGTCAGGTTACCTCAAGGATATTCCCCGTACTCTGGGCTATGTGGTGGACGTGTGCGAGCTGCACGGCACCGCCTATCCGGTGCTGGCCGAGTTCGGAGAGTGGCTGGTGCGCCGGGTTCTGCCCGGTTTTGATGGCGCAGTGCTGGAGGGCAAGGGCCCATGAAGGCCATGATACTGGCGGCCGGTCGCGGTGAGCGGATGCGTCCGCTCACCGACACTGTGCCCAAGCCGCTGCTGAGGGTGGGGGGCAAGCCGCTTATCGTTCATCATCTCGAGAAGCTCAAAGCCGCTGGCATCAGCGAGGTGGTCATCAACCATGCCTGGCTCGGCGACAAGCTGGTGGCGGCGCTCGGTGATGGCAGTGACGTCGGGGTACAGATCGCCTGGTCTGCCGAGGCTGCGGCGCTCGAAACGGCGGGCGGCATAGTGCAGGCCCTGCCACTGCTGGGGGATGGCCCTTTTCTGGTGATCAATGGGGATACCTGGCTGGGAATGGATTACGCGCCTCTGGTGTCTCAATCTCTGGGAGACGATCTCGCCCATCTCTGGCTGGTGCCCAATCCTCCCCAGCACCCTCAGGGGGATTTTTCCCTCGAGGGAGACAGAGTACTGGATCGCCCCGGATTGACCTTTAGCGGCGTCGGTCTTTACCACACGTCAGCCTTCAGTGCCCTCACCCAGGGCAGTCGTAAACTGGCCCCGCTGCTGCGCGACTGGATGGCGCAAGGGCGAGTGGGTGGCTCACCGCTGATCGGGGACTGGCGCGATATCGGCACTGTGGCGCGGCTGCGTGCCCTGGACGACGAGTTAAGCTCCACTAATTAATATGAGGTCTTGAGTCATGCGTATTTGGGGCAAGGTGCTCGGCGCCTTCTTCGGTTTTTTACTCGGCAATATCTTCGGGTTGCTGATTGGTCTCTGGCTCGGTCACCGGTTTGACCGCGGTATCGGCATCCAGGGGGCATTTCGTCGCACCCCGAGCGCCGAGCAGCAAGCCATCTTCTTCCACGCGACCTTCGCGGTCATGGGCCACATTGCCAAGGCGGGTGGCCAGGTCACCGAGCAGGAGATCCGGGTCGCTGCGGCGTTGATGGAGCGGATGCGGCTCTCCCCCGAGCAGCGCAGCAACGCCCAGCGTTCGTTTCGCGAGGGTAAAGAGGCTGATTTTCCCCTGCGTCAGACCCTGGCCGGGTTTCGCAGTGCGAGCCAGGGCCAGCGCGACATCTTGCGTTTCTTCCTGGAGGTACAACTGCAAGCGGCCTTTGCCGATGGTCAGGTCGAAGCGGCCGAGCGCGCCATCTTGCAGACCATTGCCGAGGAGCTGGGCTTTAGCCAGATAGAGCTGGCGCGGATCCTGGCCATGGCCGAGGCACAGATGAACTTCTTCCGCCACGGCGGCCGGGGCCAGTATCAGGGGGGTCATCACTCCGCGGGCCAGCAGCCACCGAGCCGTGACAGGCTCAAGGACGCCTACCAGTTGCTGGGGGTGAGCGAAGAGATGTCGGATGCCGACGTGAAGAAGGCCTATCGCAAGGAGATGAGCAAGCATCACCCGGACAAGCTGGCCGCCAAGGGTCTGCCGCCGGAGATGATGGAGATGGCCAAGGAGAAAGCCCAGGAGATACAGCAGGCCTGGGAGTGGATCCGCGAGGCGCGCGGCATCCGTTGAATCTTGCCTTTTGCCAGCCATAAAAAATGCCCGTCGATGACGGGCATTTTTGTGTGCGCAGCCGGGGTTAGTGGCTATCGACCCAGACGAATTTGATCACGAACAGCAGGGCCACTACCAGCACGCAGGGGTTGATCTCGCGCCAGCGACCGGTGCCCGCCTTCATCACGCAGTAGGAGATGAAGCCCACGGCGATCCCCTCGGTGATGGAGAAGCTGAACGGCATCATCACCGCTGTCATAAAGGCCGGCACCGCCTCGGTCAAGTCTTCCCATTTGACTTTGGTCAGCTCGGAGCACATCAGCACCCCCACGTAGATGAGCGCGCCGGCGGCGGCATAGGCGGGCACCATGGCGGCGATGGGGGAGAAGAAGATCGCCAGCAGAAACAGCACGCCGACCACTATGGCGGTCAGGCCGGTGCGACCGCCGACGGCGACCCCTGAGCTGCTCTCGATATAGGCCGTGACCGAGGAGGTACCCATAAAGGCGCCGCCAACCGAGCTGATGCTGTCGACCATCAACGCCTGTTTCATGCGCGGGAAGCGGCCCTTGTCATCGGCGAGCTTGGCCCGGCTGGTGACACCTATCAGGGTACCGGAGGAGTCAAACAGGTTGACCAGCATGAAGGAGAAGATGATCCCCGCCAGGCTGATGTCCAGCGAGCCCATCAGATCCAGCTGGCCGAACACCGGGGTGATGCTGGGCGGCATGGAGACGAAGCCCTTGAAGGTCACATCCCCAAACAGCCAGCCCAGGGTGGTGGTGACCACGATGGCGATCAGCACGGCGGAGTGGACGCCGCGGGCGGAGAAGATGCAGATCAGGAAGAAGCCGAGCAGCCCCAGCAGGCAGGGCAGGGAGGTGAGATTGCCCACCGTCACCATGGTGGCGGGGCTCGCCACCACTATGCCGGCGTTGTGCAGGCCGAGCAGGGCGATGAGCAGACCGATACCGGCGGTGATGCCGACTCGCAGGGTGAGCGGGATATTAGCAATCAGCCAGTAGCGTACCCGCAGCAGGGTGAGGATCAGCAAGCCCAGGGCGCCCCAGAAGATGGTGCCCATGCCGACCTGCCAGGAGTAGCCCATGCCGGCGACGACCACGAAGGCGAAGAAGGCGTTGAGACCCATGGCGGGGGCCAGGGCGATGGGCAGGTTGGCCAGCAGACCCATCAGAATGCTGCCGATGCCGGCGATGAGGCAGGTGGTGACAAATACCGCCTGGGTGTCCATGCCCGCATTGGAGAGGATCTGCGGGTTGACGAACACGATATAGACCATGGTCAGGAAGGTGGTGATCCCGGCGATGACCTCGGTGCGGGCGGTGGTGCCATGGCCTTTCAGGGCGAACAGGCGTTCGAGCAATCCTTGCCCGGCAGCCTGATGGTCGGTTTGATGTGGTTGATTCATGTTGTATTCCAATGGGTGACGTGAAATAAGCAGCAGGCTCGCGGCCAGACCCATCCATGAGGGATCCTGACCGGCGTCGCTGGCTAATGAATAGCCGGACTCGTCCTGATACCGTGACAGCGCGCACATTTTCACACAGGCGTCGTCGTTTACAAACCCCGGATCTGCGAAGTGGATCAACGAATAGAGTAAAAATTCAAACGTTTGCCGTCAGTGCAGTGAAAATGGAGCTCGATAGAGACCATGAGACCCTCGGGTGAGGCTCAGAGGGTCTTGAAGTAGCGTTCGACCAGCAGTGCCAGCATGGCATCGCTGCGCTCCTGCAGGGTGGCAAGATCCAGCCCCATGCGACCCATCAGTTGAGCGGCTTGCTCCTCGCTCAATTTGCGATCCCCGAGGAAGAATGTCTGTTCGGGCAACTGCTTGTCATGGCGCGGTAGCAGCACCCAGTGCACCCGTTCGGGTTCGATGGCCGCAAAGATCCGGGTGGCGGCGGCGCAGAAGGTCTCTATGTGTGACTTGCCGTCGGGGCCGAGGCAGCCGGGTTCGAGCCGGATCTGGATAGTGAGTCTCTTCGCGGTGACAGTGGTCTGGGTCATCGGCTGGTATCGGTAGGGGAAGGCGGGGAGATTGTAAGTCAAAAGGCAGTAGAAAGGGGAGCCTTGGCTCCCCTTGTCACGATGCAATCACCCTGATGGGGCGATACGCTTGCCTATCTGGTTCGGTGCGGTTGTACCGCCTCGCGCCATCTTGTACTCGGCTCACTTACTTGGTGATGCGTTTGTACTTGGCTCTGTGCGGCTGAACCGACTCGGCGCCATAGGTCTTCTTCTTCCACTCTTCATATTCGGTGAAGTTACCCTCGAAGAAGGCGATGTTGCCCTCGTCCTGATAATCGAGAATATGCGTGGCGATGCGGTCAAGGAACCAGCGATCGTGGGAGATGACCATGGCGCAACCCGGGAACTCCAACAGGGCGTTCTCGAGGGCGCGCAGGGTTTCGATGTCCAGATCGTTGGTCGGTTCATCGAGCAGCAACACGTTGCCACCGGTTTGCAGCAGCTTGGCCAGGTGCAGACGGCCACGTTCCCCCCCGGAGAGCTCGCCGACCCGCTTCTGCTGATCGGCACCCTTGAAGTTGAAGCGGCCAATATAGGCGCGACTCGGGAACTCATGGTTGCCAATGCGCAATATGTCCTGGCCGTCCGCCACTTCCTGGAACACCGTCTTCTTGTCATCCATGCTGTCACGGAACTGATCCACAGAGGCCAGCACCACGGTATCCCCCAGGCTGATGGTGCCGGAATCCGGTTGCTCCTGGCCTGACATCATGCGGAACAGGGTCGATTTACCGGCACCGTTCGGGCCTATGATGCCGACGATGGCCCCCTTCGGAATGGCGAAGGAGAGATCATCGATCAGCACGCGGTCCCCATAGGACTTGCGCAGGTTGCTCACTTCCAGCACCTTGTCGCCGAGGCGGGGTCCGGGGGGAATGAACAGCTCGTTGGTCTCGTTGCGCTTCTGGTAGTCGTTGTTGTTGAGCTCTTCGAAGCGCGCCATCCGGGCCTTGGACTTGGCCTGACGACCCTTGGGGTTCTGACGAACCCACTCCAACTCTTTCTCGATGGACTTGCGACGAGCAGCCTCGGAGCTGGCTTCCTGGGCCAGGCGGGCATCTTTTTGCTCCAGCCAGGAGGAGTAGTTGCCCTCCCACGGAATGCCTTCGCCGCGGTCCAGCTCCAGGATCCAGCCAGCCACGTTGTCGAGGAAGTAGCGGTCGTGGGTGATGGCGACCACAGTGCCCTCGTAGTCGTGCAGGAAGCGCTCCAGCCAGGCTACGGACTCGGCATCCAGGTGGTTGGTCGGTTCATCCAGCAGCAGCATGTCCGGCTTTTCCAGCAGCAGGCGGCACAGGGCCACCCGGCGACGCTCACCACCGGAGAGGTGCTGGATCTTGGCATCCCAGGCGGGCAGACGCAGGGCATCGGCCGCGCGCTCCAGCTGATTTTCCATGTTGTGGCCACCCTGAGACTCGATGATGGCCTCCAGCTCACCCTGTTCGCGGGCCAGCTTGTCGAAGTCGGCATCCGGCTCGGCGTAGAGGGCATAGACCTCGTCCAGACGGGCCATGGCGCGCTTTACTTCGCCAATGGCTTCTTCGACCGCTTCGCGCACTGTCTGCTCCGGATCCAGCTTGGGCTCCTGGGGCAGGTAGCCAATCTTGATGCCGGGCTGCGGACGGGCTTCCCCTTCGATCTCGGTGTCTATCCCCGCCATGATGCGCAGCAGGGTGGATTTACCGGCGCCATTCAGACCCAATACGCCTATCTTGGCGCCCGGGAAGAAGGAGAGGGAGATGTTCTTGAGAATATGACGCTTGGGCGGTACGACTTTACCCACCCTGTTCATGGTGTAAATAAATTGAGCCATTGGCTAATTCTCTTTCCTTTTCATCAGGTTAACTTTATTTCGTCAACAGGCTGATGTCGTGGTGGGGCCAACTGGCGACAGGGGCCAGCCGGTTCCGAATAACGGTGCGATTGTAAACCAATGGCCGACGGGGGGAAAGTCGATGCCGGTGTGGAAATGGCGCACGAGAGGGGCATTCAATGGGGGATAAGATGTTGAGTGTCACACAAGGTTCTGCGTGGGCTCAGTGGTGGGACTATGGCTTGCTGGTTCGGCTCCTGGCCTGGTGTGGGGTGGGCTCTTTGCCCGCGAAGTAGAGCACCTTGCGCACATATTGCTGGGTCTCGGCATAGGGGGGAATGCCGCCGTATTGATCCACGGATTTTTCCCCGGCGTTATAGGCCGCCGATATCCGCACCCAGTCGCCGTCGAAGCGGCGATGCAGCCACTTGAGATAGGCCATGGCACCGCGGATGTTCTGCTCGGGATCGAAGGGGCGAGTGACACCGAAGCGAGCCTGGGTGGCGGGGATGAGCTGCATCACGCCCTGGGCATTTTTGGGGGAGATGGCGCCGGGTTCGAGATTGGACTCGGCGATGGCGATGGCCAGTACCAGACGCGGGTCTATATCGTGGCGATCGGCGGCCTGACGCAACATATTCACCAGTTTTCGTTTTTCGGGGGATTGACGCGCCACATAGGCGTCGAGGTTGAAGGGGGTAGTGGGAATGGCAAAATAACCGCCGCCCCCCGCGATGCCCGCACCGCAATTGTCCCCCATGGGGACATTGCCAACCCGGCTGTTGTAGTAGCGGGCGGCTTGCTGGTTGCCAAGGCGCATCGCCATGGAGAGATAGCCGTTGGCCAACTTGGGGTTGCGGGGGGCGAGCAGGCGGCCAATACGATAATAGCCTTCGGGGTTGCCGGTGCTGGCGGCGACACAATAGTGCCGTATCGCCTGGCTGATGTTGCCCCGATTTTGAGCCGCCTGCCCCTGCTGGAGGGCATTGATGGCGCGAGGTGCCTGACGAAATGGCTCCTTGGTGGCGGCCTCTGCTATCCCAGTGCTGAGTAACAGCAGGGTCAATAGCATAAACAGCTGCTTCTCGAGCCCATTCACCATGACATCTCTCCATTCAACGTCCAAAAGCTATAGGGGAAATGCGGAGGAAGTGCCAGCCAGAGGGTGGACTCTGTGGTTATGGTATGGCGAGCTTCAAGAACGAAATGGTCTGGAACTTATCGCCGGACGCCCTGACGCCGAGGTAAACCACAGGGATGCGAATGAATTGATGCATGAGGTAATGCCAAATATGGCGCTAATAACTACTTTGTTATTAGATTCTGTGTGGCTGCCTCTGGACGAGGAGCGATGATGGCTAAGGATTGCCTATGACCTCTGATGATATCGATTTGGTACAACGGGCCTGGAGCCGTATTTCCCTGTTCAGCAATGACTTTGTCAGGGAGATCTACCAGGAGTTGTTTATCCTGGACCCGGGCCTTGTCCCCATGTTCACCATGACGAATGAGCAGCTTGTCAGCAAGGTCTCCCAGACCCTCAACATTGTGCTGACCAGCCTGGAGCAGCTCGATGCGTTGCGTTTTATCATTCGCCACCTGGGACAGCAACACAGGCGCTATGGCGTCACCTCCGAACACTTCGATTTGGTCAAGCTGGCCATGACCAATGTCATGGCCAAGCGATTGGGCGAGCACTTTACCCCGGCGCTCGCTCTGGCCTGGTCCAGTGCCTATGACGAGATAGCCGCCATCATGATTGAAGGGCTGCAGGCCGAACAGCCCTGCAAGGAAGGGGCTGGCATGGATATCTCTTGATCACTCCGGGGTTGGTGGGCCGCTTTATATTGGTGCAACCCCTGTCAAGGTGAGGTGACAGATACCAAGTTGGTGCATGCTGGTTGGCTATTGTGATCCTGTTCACAAAAAATAGACTGGTGCGAATCAAGAAGGCCCTGAAGAGAGGGCCCGCACTCGCCTGGCTCAGCAAGGCGCACTCCTTCGCAAACGGATACAACTTATGGACAAGACCCCCCACACCAGTGCACATCCCCTCTATGAGGATGTGCTGGCCTTGCTGATCGCATCTGGCTTCGTTTCTCTTGGCATCTTTCTGTTTCATCAGGTAGGTCTGCTCACCGGCGGCACTGCTGGCTTGGCGTTGCTGCTGCAACAGGTGACAGGACTGAGCTTTGGTCTGCTGTTCTTTGGCATCAACCTGCCTTTTTATGTCCTGGCCTGGCTGAGGATGGGACCCCGTTTTACCCTCAATACCTTTGTCTCTGTGGCGGCGGTCTCCTTCATGACGGATCACCTCAATGGCGTGTTGCAGATAGGCAAGATTGAGCCCGCCTACGCGGCCCTGATTGGCGGCACCCTGATAGGTATGGGATTGCTCATCATGTTTCGCCATAAATCGAGTCTGGGGGGCTTCAATATCCTGGCGTTGTTTATCCAGGACAGGTTCGGCATCCGCGCTGGCAAGCTGCAAATGGGGCTTGATTGCGCCATCGTCGTCACCTCCTTCTTCGTGGTATCCCTCTGGCTGCTGACCCTTTCCGTGGCGGCGGCCATCATCTGTAACCTGATGTTGACACTCAACCACAAGCCGGGCCGTTATCAGATAGCCTGAATCCAGTACAGCCATCCCATTGAAAAGAGCGCCACAGAGGCGCTCTTTTCGTTGTTGTTATCTGGTTTAGCTGACGATGGGCAGCCCGCTCTGGGGGTGAAGCATGACCTCGGCGGGATAGTCATAGAGAGAGTGGATAAGGGTCGGCGTCAGCACCTCGGCGGGAGGGCCGTCGGCCATCAGCTTGCCATCGGCCAACATCAGCAGGCGATCGGCGTAACGGGCGGCGAGATTGAGATCGTGCAACACCACCAGTACCGCGGTATCACGGGCCGCCAAGGCGCGTGCCAGGGTGAGCAGCTGATGCTGGTATTTCAGATCCAGTGCCGAGGTGGGCTCATCGAGCAGCAACAGCCGAGGGGAGCTCGGTGCATTGGGCGCTTGCCAGATCTGGGCCAGTACCCGGGCGAACTGCACTCGCTGGCGCTCACCCCCCGATAGCCCAGGGTAGAGGCGATTGGCCAGATGCTCGACCCCGCAATGGGCCATGGCGGCACTGACAATCTCGCGCTGGCGTGCCGCAGGTTCGCTGTGGGGCAGGCGGCCCATGGTGACCACCTCTTCGCACAGAAACGGAAAGTTCAGGGAAGAGCTTTGGGGCAGCACACCCAGTCGATGGGCCAGGATACTGGCCTGCCACTGCTCACGGGGCTGGCCGAATAGCCGTATCTCACCACCATAATCGAGCTCTCCGGTGAGGCACTTGAGCAGGCTGCTCTTGCCCGCGCCATTGGGGCCGAGCAGGGCGGTGAGGGTGCCGCCACTCAGGGTCAGGTTCAGGTCACGGAGTATCGGTTTGCCACCGCGGTGCAGGTTGAGGGCGTGGCAACTGAGCAGCGGCTCGGCCGGATTGTGTTGGGGGGGGATGGACATGGGGCGCCTAGAGTGTGCGACGGCCGCGCAGCAGCAGCCAGATGAAGAAGGGGGCGCCGAGCAGGGCGGTGATGATGCCGACCGGCAACTCGGCTGGCGCCAGCAGGGTGCGAGCCAGCATGTCTGCCCCCAGCAGCAGGGCCGCACCGACCAGTGCCGAGAGGGGCAGCAGGCGAACATGGTTGGGTCCACACAGCAGCCGCACCAGATGCGGCACCACCAGGCCGACAAAACCTATCATGCCGGCGATCGCCACGGCGACACCGACACCGGCGGCGGTGAGCAGGATCAGTCGCCGCTTCAGGGACTGCACATTGACCCCCAGATGACGGGCCTCGGACTCCCCCAGCAGCAGGGCGTTGAGGGGGCCGGCATCGCGGCTAAATAACAGCAGGAGTATGGCCAGGGTCGCGAGGGAAAGCAGCATGTCAGCGGGCTTCCCAGCCGCAAGCGTGCCCATCTGCCACAGGCTGAGATCCCGCAGCATCTGATCGTCTGCCAGATAACTGAGCAGCCCCATCACGGCGCCCGATAACGCCGTGATGGCCACCCCGGCCAGCAACATGACGGTGACGGAAGTCCCCCCCTGGCGACTGCCGAGCAGATAGACCAGGGTGGTGGTGATGGCTCCGCCGAGAAAGGCGAGCAGAGGCAGCAAGCCGATGCCGAGCTTGGCTTGCAGTTGTTGCTCCAGGGGGGCCAGCAGCACTATGGCCAGGGCGGCGCCCAAGGCAGCGCCTCCTGAAACCCCTATGATGCCGGGATCGGCGAGGGGGTTGCGAAACAGCCCCTGCATCACGGCGCCGCACAGGCCCAGTATGCCGCCCACGGCCAGGCAGAGCAGGGTTCGGGGCAGACGGATCTCTTGTACTACCAGCAATTTGTGAGGTGCAAGCTGGCTGGTCTCACTGGCCAACAGCGCCTGCAAGCTCTCGCTGAACGAGAGAGGCAGCGGCCCTGTGGCCAGGGAGCCGAGCAGGAGCCCGCTCAGCAGCAGACCGAGTCCAAGCAGCAACCAGGGGAGGGGCAGCCGCATCATGAACCCTGTTTGATCCAGCCGGCGACCTTGCTGGCCTGTGCCAAGGTCGTCAGGCTGAGCCCCCCCTGCAGAGCATGCCCATCGATGGCATGAATGGCGAGGCGCTTGCCTGCCGGAGTGGCGCTCAGGGAAGAGACTTGCTGCAACACTGTGTGGGGATCCTGATATTGTTGCCAGTCACGCCCACTGACCAGTACCAGGTCGGGCTGCATCTCGATCAATGACTCGGCCGAGACGGGCTTGTAACCGCGCAGGGTAGCGACCGGATTGACGCCTCCGGCGAGGGTGATCAGGGCACTGGCCGTGGTATCGCCACCGGCAATGCTGGTGGGCTGCCCCTTGTGCAGCAGCAGGAAGACCACGTTGAGCGGCTTGTTCTGTTTTGCTTCGGTGGCGAGGCTGGCGGCCTCCTGATTGACGCGCGCGTTCAATGCATCACC
Source organism: Aeromonas rivuli (assembly GCF_020149575.1). NCBI lineage: Bacteria > Pseudomonadati > Pseudomonadota > Gammaproteobacteria > Aeromonadales > Aeromonadaceae > Aeromonas > Aeromonas rivuli. The sequence goes on from NZ_CP079742.1 coordinate 1,063,315, forward strand.
GGCTTGCGGCATGCCGAGCAGCGTGGCAAGGGTCGTGATGCGTTGATTCAGGTTGGCCAGGGTAGGTGCGGTGGCTTGCACTTCCACTTTGACGCCTGCACGGCCGAGCTGTTCCAGGGTGGCCTTGGGCCCCATCTCATCACTGCCGACCACCAGGGTGGGGGAGAGGCTCAACATCCCCTCCGCGGCCAGGGCCCTGTGATAACCCACTCTGGGTAACCCCTTGGGATCCTGGCTGCTGATATCGGTCGCGACGAGCTGTTTTTCGCCGCCGAGTGCCAGGATAAGTTCAGTGGTGGCGGGGCCTACGCTGATGATGCGTTCTGCCGCCATGATGGAGGCGGACAGGGGAATGCAACTCAGCCAGAGGGCGAGGGCAAGGCGTGGGGCCATGCTAATCTCCAGAAGATAGATAGGGGGTGAACGGGGTTGGTAGCCAACAACTCAAATATGAACACAAATGCAAACAATTATCAATTGTGCTTTTTGCCCCGTTTTATTAGAGTGCCACCACGATTTGCAGAGGGGATGTGAGTCCCGAGGGAGAAAACAGATGAGCATTGCACTGCGCATTCATGAACTGCTGGAACAGGATCCCGGCGCTCACCCATCGAGCATAGCGAGCCAGTTGGCGGTCAGTGAATGGGAAGTGGTTCGCCATTTGCCGAAGGAGCTGGTCACCCTGTTGGCAGGGGATCAAGCCGAAGGCTTGTTGGCGGATCTGGCCGATTGGGGACAAGTGACCACGATTGTGGAATCAGAGGGGTCCATCTTCGAAGTGAAGGCGCCTTTCCCCAAGGGCAAGAATGCCCGGGGTTATTACAACCTGATGGGACGAGATGGTGAGATGCACGGTCACCTCAAGCTCGACAACGTCCTGCACGTGGCCCTGGTCAGCAAGCTGTTCATGGGCAAGGAGGGTCACTCCTTCCAGTTCTTTGGCCACAGGGGCCGCTGCATTTTCAAGGTCTATCTGGGCCGGGATGAGAAGCGTCAGCTGCTTCCCGCCCAAGTCGAGCGTTTCATGGCCCTGCGCCAACAGCATCAAGAGGAAGTAAAAGCATGAGTGAACGTCAGGAGCGCCTGCAAAATCGGTTGCAGCCGGAAATCCGCGAGTTTCGTGATGCATGTCGCACCCTGCAACTGGCCACGGTCGACAGCGAAGGGCGACCCAATGCCAGCTATGCCCCCTTTGTGCTGCAACCCGATGGCTATTATGTGCTTATCTCCGAGATAGCCCGTCACGCCCGCAACTTGCAGCAGGTGCCCCAGGTCTCGCTGATGCTGATCGAGGATGAAGGTGGTGCCCGTGAGTTGTTTGCGCGCAAACGCCTCACCTTCGATGCGAGCGCCGAAGTGGTGGCTCGGGATGATGGCCGCTGGCAGGCCGCGGTGACCGCCCTGCAGGATCGTTTCGGCGAGATCATTGCCGGTCTGTCCAGGCTGGAGGACTTCAAGCTGTTCTGCCTCAAGCCCCAGCAAGGTCTGTTCGTGAAAGGATTTGGCCAGGCCTTCCAGGTCTCGAGTGATGAGCTGGTGGAGGTGGTGCATCTGGTGGAAGGCCACAAGCGCGTCGATACAGGTGAAGCGATCACCCGCACCGACAAGGTGCTTTAAGCGCCCCTTCGACATAAAAACGGACAGCCTTGGCTGTCCGTTTTTATGTCAGGTACTTCAGCGCTCATCAACCTTGCCAGTCAACCCGGTTGGGGAAGGCCTGGCGATCACCCTCATTGGCCGTCTCATTGCATTCGCCCCTGATCCGCCAGGAGGTCTGACTCAGCACGATGAAACCCTGATGGCAGTAACCCCGCTCTTCCAGCGTTTGCTGGAGCTGGGCATCCTGCAGGGCGGTACGTCGTTCGAGCAGGCTCTGCTGGCGTTGCAACTTGCTACCGTCGTCATCTTGCAGCCGGGTGGGCAATGTCTCCAGCGGCGCGGCCTCGAACAGGAAGCGTTTACTGCCCTCCTCATTGATGTGAGTGCTGAACAGAGGGGGCGGCTGATCCGATGGCTGAGTGAAGCCACAGGCAACCAGGCCTGGCAGCATGACGATGAGCAAAGCGGTATGGGGGCGCACGGGAAATTTCATTCAAAAAATCTGTTCTGTGGGTTGAACCAGGACGAGACGCTCTCCCGGCAGGGCCAGGTTCTCCCACATCCAGTTATGGTGTTTGATGATGAGGTTTGCATTCAGGTGAGCCCTGTCTGCCGTGGTATGTGCATCCTGTGCCACTGTGACGTCGAAGCCGTGGGAGGCGGCGCTGCGCACTGTGGTATCGACACAGAAGTCGGTCGCGCAGCCACACAGGATCAATCTGTCCACGCTCTGCTCCGCCAGCAGGAAGCCGAGTTCGGTATCGAGAAAACTGTCACATGCCGTCTTGCGTACCCGGCTGTCTGTGGGTCTTGGGGAGAGGGCCGCATGGATTTGCCAGGCCGGACTACCTGGTTCGAGTTCGCCACCTGGTTCGTCATGTTGCACATAGATGACTCGGCCACCGCCCTGACGCACACCGTCGGTCAGGCGATTGATATTGGAGAACACCTGGGTGTCCTCATGGCGCGGAACATCAAACAGCCCTTGTTGCACATCGATAACCAGTAACACGTCCATATGCACTCCTCAAAGAGGTTGGGGGAGTCCCCCATCTCGGCTGTGTGGTGGAGCATCAGGGAGCCTGATGCTCGTCATCTTGCGCTGATCACCCCTCGGGCCCAGGTCAGGGCTGTAACCACTGGTTGCAGTCCCGCTGCCGGGATTGATGCAGTGCGCCCATATCTTGCTTCATTTCCCCCTCGCTTTGCCAGCGTTTGGGTAAAGCTTCGATGCTGACCCCCACCTCGGCACGGCGCCCTGCAACCTGATCGGTGCCGCTCTGGGGCACCACCAGGGCAACCTTGAGTGCCGGATTGCGACTGGCAATGCGGCTGGCAAGGCCCAATCCGCCTTCTACATGGAAATTGCCGGCGATGTGCATGATGCGTCTGCCCGGATGGGATCTGAGGTAGTCCACCATGGTTTCGGCCATGGTGTCATCCCAGCCCGTCTGGGCGGCAAAGCGGCGGTCATTGCTATCCGCATCCCCATGATGCATGGAGGCCATGAATGTCTGGCGGTAAGGATCATCGCCCAGGGTCAGCTCCCGGGCCAGCTGGCTGCGGCGGGTGGCAGGCAGCTTGTCCAGCCAGGCGGGGCCTTCCTGGCCGATGCAGCTGATCAGGGGTTTGGGGGCATTGGCGGCAAGCACAGTGAGTCGCTGGGATTTGGCAAACTCAACCAGCGGGCGGTAATCACTCACATAGTTGGGCCAGGCATCGCTATCGCGGATCAGTTTGGCCTCCCCAATCTGGCCAGCCAGGTAGGCGTCCAGAACGGGTTGGGAGCCGCGACTGAACTGCTCCATGGAGAGCACCAGGGCCCGGCCATCGTCTTGGGAATGCAGTTGCAAGGCTGCCAGTAATTCGGCTTCCAGCAGATGCAGCGCCGGATGGGTGTGCAGCTCCCCGACCAGCACTATGTCGGCATCCTCCACCTTATCCACGGCCTGGGCGAGGGAGATGGCCGAGCCTGCTTCATCGGTCAGTCGATAATCATACAGGGTCGCGGCCGTCTGGTGACGGGGGCTGATGGTGTGATGGGTACAGGCGCTGAGTAGCAGGGATAGGGTGCCAAGAGCAATGAGTCGAAACATGATTTCTCGCGTTCAGAGGTTGGGTGATGGGGCTTCGCCAAGTTGGCGGGCGCGGTCACAATCGAGTAAAGGGTCGCTAGTGTAAACCCCAATCAAATAAAAATGATAACGATTATCATTGATCTTTATTTGTGGCTGACTAAGATGCTCATGTTGATAATAATTCTCAATCAAGGACATGCAGTGGCTTATACTAATCCCCCCTCTTTGATCGCAATTGCGGTCATGACAGTACTCACTTCCCCGCTTCACGCCGCACAGAACCAGACTTCCAAGCCCAACGCCGACGAGGTCGTCGTGGTCAGTGCCTCGCGCATGCCCCAGAAACTGGAAGATGTCGCCAGTTCGGTCAGCGTCATCACCGCCACCGACATAGAAGAACAGATGGTCACCAATGCGGCTGACTTGTTCCGCTATGAGCCGGGCGTCAAGGTGGTTGGCGGCGTGGGCAGTGCCCAGACCTTCATCATACGTGGTATGGGTGAAAACCGGGTCAAGGTCGTGGTGGACGGCGTGCGTCAGAATGATGCCTACAGCAAGGGGGGCGTCGGTCAGAGCTACTTTGATACCGACATGATCAAGCAGGTGGAGGTTGCCAAGGGCCCGGCATCTGCCGCTTATGGCTCCGATGCCCTGGGGGGCGTCATCGCCATCACCACCAAGGATGCCAGTGATTTCCTCACTGACAAGGATCACTACCTGGATGCGACCAGTGGCTATGCGTCCGACAGCCATCAGCGGATGTTGGGCTTTACCGGCGCACTGCGCAGCGGTGATGTCGAGAGCTTGCTGCGTTACACCTGGCGCGACAGCGGTGTGACTCAGAATTACGATTCCACCAAGACAGATTTCGATATCGGCACCAATGCCGTGCTGCTCAAGAGTCAATGGAATATCAACGAGGATCAATTCCTCAAGCTGACCGTCGACTATCTCAGCGAGAATCAAGATCCAGACTCGATCGATCTCTCCAAGACCGCCAGCGTCTTCAATCAGCCCATTACCGACAAAGAGACGGACAACCTCTCGGTGGTGCTGGATCACGGCATCGCCCTAGGGGCCAACTGGGTTGATCGCATCGACAGCAAGCTCTACTACGCCCGCACCAAGCAGACCCTGGATCAGTACGCCTCCTCCAAGTATCCGGTCAATCCGCGCAACCCCTATGTGACCAAGAACTCGCTCGATCACAATGGCTTCGAGCAGGAGAGCCTGGGCGCCCAGCTGCAATTCAGCAAGGCCCTCGCCAGCCAGCGTCTGGCCTGGGGAGTGGAGTATGAACACACGGATAACGAGCGGACGCGCATCAAGAACCCGACCGTGCCCGGAGATTTCGACTCCTACAGCGAGTTGAGCTTCCCCTCGACCACCAGTCAGCGTGCCGCACTCTGGGCATTCGACGAGATCAAATTTGGCGAGCGCTGGGTGCTGACCCCGGGGGCTCGCTACGAGTATTACCATATGAAGCCGGATAGTGATCCCGCCTACACGGGGGATGATCTCAAGACCATTTCCGAGGGCGAGTTCTCCCCGAAACTGGGCCTGGTGTACAAGGCGCATGAGCTGGCCAATCTGTTCACCCAATATAGCCATGGCTTCAAGGCGCCCATGTATGACAGTGCCTTCTCGACCCTTAACCACCAGGCTTACGGCTATCGTATCGAGCCTAACCCCAATCTGAAATCCGAGAGCAGTGACGGTATCGATGCCGGGGTGCGTGGCAGCCAGGGTGGGTTCAGCTATGAAGTGACCGCCTTCTACAACAAGTTCGAAGACTTTATCGAGCTGCAATCCATCGGCACCTCGGGCCGGACCGCTCTCTACCAGTACCAGAACCTGGATGAGGCCACCACCAAGGGGGTCGAAGCCAAGGCCGACTACTGGCTCAACGACCTGGTCAATGTCTGGGGCAACCTGGCGTATATCGAAGGTGAGGATGGCGAAGGCAACTACATCAACAGTCTGAGTCCGCTCAACGGTTCAGTGGGAGTTCGCCTCGAACAACCGAACTGGAACATCAATACCGCGCTGCGCTTTGCCGATGACATGAACAAGGTCAGCCAGGACTCCCGCGGCAATGACAACATCCAGAGTGCAGGCTGGGGCGTGGTGGATCTCTATGCCCAGTTCAAGCCGTTGACCGATTTGCAACTCAACGTCGGCGTCTTCAACCTGTTCGACAAAGAGTATGTCAGCTACGAACGGGTGGCGGGCCAGGCTGCCGGCACAGATACCCAGTACATGACGGAGCCGGGCCGCAACCTGAGTGCCAGGGTCAAGTACGTATTCTGATCGTCAAAGATAGGCATGTGGAAAGAGGAGCTGCGGCTCCTCTTTTTTTATGGGCGCTCGCCGCCGGATCCCCGGTCAGCGGGTTTTGCTGAAGCACGGTTCTGGTCGCCGCCCTCGAGGCATGCCCCAAAAAAAGAAACCCGCCAGGGGCGGGTAGAAGGATTGCAACACTAACCAGGAGAGGTGTGTGTCTCAATAGACAGCGGGGTTTCGCCAATAGTTCAACTTTATTGATATTTTTCATGATTATCCGGGCGGGGTCGCTCGGGATCCTGCCCGGGAAATGGGTTATCATCTGCGTCCCGATCCGGCCCTGTGAGGTCCTATGCCTGCTTTCTCCTGGTTAGCCCTGTTTTTTGGTGCCTTTTATTTCGTCTACGGCGCCTATTTGCCGTTCTGGTCGCTCTGGCTGGAAGGGATCGGGGTCAGCGCCGAGGCGATCGGCATGCTGTTGGGGGCTGGCATGGCGATCCGTTTTGCGGGCAACCTGATGGTGATGGGGCGCATCAAGGGGGCGGCCCAGCTGCTGCCGGTCACCCGACTGCTCTGCCTGCTCTCCCTGCTCGCCTTCCTCGGTTTCTATGTCAGTCATCAGCTCTGGTGGCTGGTGGCATTGACCTTGGTGGCCAATTTTATCTATCCAACCCTGATGCCCATGGGAGAGGCGCTGGCCACCCGCATGGTGCTGCAGACCCAGCTCGATTATGGCAAGGTGCGACTGTGCGGCTCGGCCGCCTTCATTCTGGCCTCTACCCTGGTCGGGGTCCTCATCACCGATTGGGGTAGCCAGTGGGTGCTGCACATCATGGTGCTGGGATTGGGGATCATGTTGCTGCTCAGCTGGTTGCCGCTCAGACCAGCCCCTCAGGATGTGCAGGGGGAGCGAGCCCACGCCTCCCTGCGTGATACCCTCAAGAGCGCCCCCGTGCGCCGCTTCTTGCTGGTGACGGCCTTGTTGCAAGGCAGCCATGCCGCTTATTACGGCTTTAGCGCCATCCACTGGAAGGCGGCGGGCTACAGTGGCTCCACCATTGGTTACTTATGGGCCCTGGGCGTGGTGGCCGAGATTGCCATGTTTGCCGCGGACAAGCGCTATTTCAGCCGCTTTGGCGCCCAGCGCCTGTTCCTGATTGGCGCCATCGGCTGTCTGCTGCGCTGGAGTCTGCTCGGGGCCAGCACAGAGTTTGGCGTCCTGCTGTTTGCCCAGTTGCTGCACGGGGTGAGCTTCTGCATCAGTCACCTGGGCGCGGTGCGCTTCATGACCAAGGATCTGGCGCCGGAACAGCTGATCCCTACCCAGGCGCTCTATGCCGCCCTCTCCCTCGGGATCACTGTGGCGACCCTGATGACCTTATCTGGCCTGCTGTTTGAACCGCTGGGCGGTGGCATCTTCTTCATCATGGCCCTGGTGGTGCTACCTGTCTTCGTATTGCGGCTGAAACCGAGCCGCTCGCAACCGACCTGAATTCGATTCATCTCCATGAGGGCGGCATAGGTTGCTCCCTGATGAAACCCTATTTATGACAAGGAGTTAGCAATGCACCAAGGATGGTTGCTCATCGGTTTGTCCCTCGCCTATCTGGGGCTGCTGTTTCTGATAGCCTTCGTGGCGGACAAAAACAAGCGCCGCCGCCTCAAGGGCCAACCCCTGCTCTACAGCCTGTCGCTGGCGGTTTATTGCACCTCCTGGACCTTCTTTGGCACCGTCGGTCAGGCGAGTGAGTCCCCCTGGTCGCCCTTGCCCATCTACCTCGGCCCCATGCTGGTGTTCCTGTTTGGCTGGCGGCTGCTGGCCCGACTCATTCTGGTGGCCAAGCGTGAGCACATCACCTCCATCGCCGACTTTATCGCCGCCCGCTACGGCAAGTCCCAGCGCCTCGCCATGCTGATCAGTCTGGTGGCCATCATAGGCGTGCTGCCTTATCTGGTATTGCAGCTCAAGGCCATAGTGACCGGGCTGGATCTGCTGATGGCGGGGGATACCCTGGTCGGCAGCTCAGGCAACACCGGTCAGCTGGCCCTGGGGGTCACCCTGCTGCTGGCCCTGTTCAGCATTCTGTTTGGCACCCGCAACCTGGATGCGACCGAGCACCACAGGGGCATGGTGGTGGCCATCGCCTTCGAGTCTGTGGTCAAGCTGCTGGCCTTCATGGTGGTGGGGGGCTTTGCGCTCTGGCTCATCCTGGGACAATCCAACGAGAGCCGGGACCTGGTTACCCAGGCGTTCTTTGCCTCTGTGGTCGATGTCAGCCCGGGCAACCTGCTAGAACTCGCCATCTATACCCTGCTGACCATGTGTGCGGTGATCTGCCTGCCACGCCAGTTCCATGTGACTGTGGTGGAGAACAATCAGGGCCAGGATCTGCACTGGGCTCGCTGGTTGTTCCCCGCGTATCTGTTCCTGATGGGGCTCTTCATCTGGCCCCTGGCGTTGGCGGGCAAGCAGTGGGTCGGCGCCGACATGGCCTCTGATACCTATGTGATCAGCCTGCCCATGGCGCTGGGCAATCAGGGGATGGCCATGCTGGCCTTCCTTGGCGGTACCTCGGCCGCGACCGGCATGGTCATCGTCTCCACCATCGCCCTGGCCATCATGGTCAGCAACGATCTGGTATTGCCGGTGCTGCTGCGCCGCTTCTGGCAAGAGGGGAGGGATGAGCGGCTGGTGCATCTGCTGCTGCAGGTACGGCGTGGCGCCATCTTGCTGATCCTGCTGGCGGCCTGGGCGCTCTATCTGTGGCTCGGCGATCTCACCAGCCTGTCGCGCATCGGTTACCTCTCATTTGGCGCCGTGGCCCAGTTTGCCCCGGCGCTGTTGCTCGGCCTCTATTGGCGCCATGGCAACCGCAAGGGAGTCTATCTCGGCCTGGGTCTTGGGATCAGCCTCTGGTTCATCACTCTGCTGGCCGAGAGCGGCCTGCTGGCGGGCTCGCCGCTGGAGGCCATGCTGGCCCCCCCCGACTGGCCCGCATTTCGTGAATTGAGCCTGGGGGCCTGGTGCCTCTTTCTCAGCCTGGTGCTCAACCTGCTCGGCTACGTGGCGGGCTCCCTGCTGACCCGGGCTGCGGTGAGCGAGCGGTTGCAGGCGGCGAACTTCGTCGGCCAGCCCAGCCGGGATACCGCGGCCCTTTATCAGGCCAAGGTGAGCGTCAAGGAGCTGGAGATGCTGGCGGCCCGCTTCGTCGGCCCGAGCCGGGTCAAGCGATCCTTCGGTCGCTTCGCCGGTGAATCCGGTGGCACCCTGGCGCCGCACATGCAGGCCAGCGCAGCGCTGATTGCGCACACGGAGCGGCTGCTGGCCGGGGTGTTTGGCACCTCGTCGGCGCGGCTGGTGCTCGCCTCTGCCCTGCAGGGGCGCAATATGCAGCTCGAGGAGATAGCCACCATAGTGGACGAGGCCTCGGACGTGCTGCGCTTCAACCGTGGTCTGTTGCAGGGGGCGATCGAACACATAGGGCTGGGTATTTCGGTGGTGGACAGGGAGCTGCGGCTGGTTGCCTGGAACCAGCGTTACATCGAGCTGTTCCAGTATCCGGCGGGGCTTATCCAGGTGGGGCGCCCCATCGAGGAGATTATCCGCCATAACGCCGTCAAGGGGTTGTGCGGCCAGGGAGAGGTTGAGGCCCATGTGGCACGGCGGGTCGGATTCATGAAGCGCGGCAGTGCCCATCTCTCTTCCCGGGAGCGCCCGGATGGCCGGGTCATCGAGCTGCAAGGCAACCCCATGCCCGGTGGCGGCTTCGTCATGACCTTCGCCGACATCACCCCCTTTCGCGATGCCGAGCGCGTGCTGCGTGAGGCCAATGAACATCTGGAGGCGCGGGTTGCCGAGCGTACCCGCGAGCTCTCGGCCCTCAACAGCCAGCTGCGCACCGTCAACGAGCAGGTGGAGCGGGCCAACCACTCCAAGAGCCGCTTCCTGGCGGCGGTGAGCCATGATCTGACCCAGCCGCTCAATGCCGCCAAGCTGTTTACCTCCTCCTTGATAGAGACCTTGCCCGATGAGGGGGAGCCCGCCCGGCTCGCCCGTCATATCGATGATGCCCTGGGGGCAACCGAGGATCTCATCACCGACTTGCTCGATATCTCCCGGTTGGAGGCGGGCAAGTTCAAGGCCAGGAAACTCGACTTTGCCCTGGCGGATGTCTTTGACAACCTCAAGGCCGAGTTTGGGGTGCTGGCCCAGGCAGGAGAGATAGAGTTTGCCGTGGTCGATACCAGGCTGGCGGTACACAGCGACGTGCGCTTGTTGCGGCGTGTGCTGCAAAACTTCCTCACCAATGCGTTTCGTTACAACCCCGGTGGCCGGGTATTGCTCGGTTGTCGCCGTCAGGGCCAGCGGTTGCGGATCGAGGTGTGGGACACCGGACCCGGCATCCCCCAGGACAAGCAAGAGGCCATCTTCGAAGAGTTCCAGCGTCTGGATCACTCCCGCACCACCCGCGAGCAGGGATTGGGGCTGGGCTTGGCCATCGCGCGCGGTATCTCGCAGGTGTTGGGGCACCAACTGACGCTGCGCAGTTGGCCAGGGGCAGGCTCGGTGTTTGCCATCAGCCTCAATCTGGCCAGCCGTCCTCTGGTGGAGCGGGCTCTCCAGAGCCCAGAGCCGCGGCGGGATAGCCAGCTGGCAGGGGTGCGGGTGCTCTGTCTCGATAATGAACCCGAGATACTGGTGGCCATGGCCTCGCTGCTGGGGCGTTGGGGTTGTGAGGTGCAGTGCGTTCAGGACCTGGCTCAGGCCCTGACGCTGGTGGAGAGCTTCAAACCGGACCTGGTGCTGTCCGATTACCATCTGGACGATGGCAAGACGGGGTTGCAGGCGCTGCATATGCTGCGGCTCGCCCTGGGGACCGGGGTGGGGGGGATCATCATCAGTGCGGATCGAAAAGGCGAACTGCAGGCCCAGATCCGCGAGCATGGTTATGGCTACATCAGCAAACCGGTCAAGCCCCTCAAGCTCAGGGCGCTGATGAACAGCATGAGCGGTGTCTGCAAACTTGATGATGATCACGAATTAACACATTAGTCATCAGCTTGCGGGTAAACAACTTGGCAGAGGTTCTCTGCAAAAAGGGCCATTTATGTCAATGAATGGCCCTTTTTTGTGCTATTTGGCTCCCTGCGACAGGGGCTGACTCGCGTGGGGTGTTTGCCTGCTGGCCAGTTGGGCCTTATATTTCCTTGGCGATTATTTTTATCGCGAATCAAGTTGTGCCAAAGGGCAAACCGGTCGAAAGGCCGGGACGCAAAACTTCCGGTCTAAGGGTCTGTCGTACCTAAGATAGCGGGGTCACCACAGGATTGTGTTTCCAGCCGGACGCCAAGCCAGCCTGGGATGTTGTCTGCTGTACCTGTCTGACATGCGTTGCCTTTTTCGTGACAAAATTATAAACGAATAAGGAAATTCAACATGTTAAGTCCAAAACCCTCCTTGCTGGCCTTAATGGTGGCCGGGCTATTTGCCTCCTCAGCCTATGCGGCCGCCCCGGGCAAACCCACCATCGGCTGGGGCGAAACCAAGTTCGCCATCGTCGAAGTGGATCAGGCTGCGACTGCCTACAACAAGCTGGTGACCGTCCATGCCGATGGGGCGCCGGTCAGCGTGAGCTGGAATCTCTGGTCTGGTGACGTGGGTCAGACCGCCAAGGTGCTGCTCGATGGTGTCGAGGTGTGGCGCGGCCCGTCCGGCGCATCCGGCACTGCCAACTTCAAGGTGACCAAGGGTGGTCGCTACCAGATGCAGATAGAGCTCTGCAACGCCGATGGCTGTACCCGCTCCGATGCCAAAGAGATAGTGGTCGCCGACACCGATGGCAGCCATCTGCTGCCGCTCAATGCACCGCTGCAAGGGAACAACAAGCCTTATACCAACAAGTCCGGCAAAGTGGTTGGTGCCTATTACGTGGAGTGGGGCGTCTATGGTCGCAAGTTCACCGTCGACAAGGTCCCCGCCCAGAATCTGACCCATATCCTCTATGGCTTTACTCCCATCTGTGGCGGCAACGGCATCAATGACAGCCTCAAAGAGATCGAAGGCAGCTTTGAAGCCTTGCAACGGGCCTGCGCCGGTCGTGCCGATTTCAAGGTGGCCATGCATGATCCCTGGGCTGCCATCCAGATGCCCCAGGGCAACCTCAAGGATTTCGATGAGCCATATAAAGGCAACTTCGGTAACTTGATGGCCCTCAAACAGGCCCATCCCGACCTCAAGATACTGCCATCGGTCGGTGGCTGGACCCTCTCCGATCCCTTCTATTTCCTAAGCGATAAAACCAAGCGCGATACCTTCGTCGCCTCGGTCAAAGAGTTCCTGCAGACCTGGAAGTTCTTCGATGGGGTGGATATCGACTGGGAATTCCCGGGTGGTCAGGGCGCGAACCCCAGCCTGGGTGGCCCCAATGACGGTGCCACTTATGTGACCCTGATGAAGGAGCTGCGCACCATGCTCGACGAGCTGGAGGCCAGCACGGGCCGCCAGTACGAGTTGACCTCGGCGATCAGTGCCGGCGGCGACAAGATTGCCAAGGTCGATTATCAGGCGGCCCAGCAGTACATGGACCACATCTTCCTGATGAGTTACGACTTCAACGGCGCCTGGACCAATACCGAGCTGGGTCATCAGACCAACCTGTTTGAAGCCAGCTGGGATGCCAACACCAAGTACACCACCGACAAGGGAGTCAAAGCGCTGCTTGGCCAGGGCGTGACCCCGGGCAAGATAGTGGTCGGTGCGGCCATGTATGGTCGCGGCTGGACCGGGGTGAGTGGCTATCAGGCTGGCAACCCCTTCACCGGCACTGCCACAGGCCCGGTCAAGGGCACCTGGGAAAACGGTGTGGTGGATTATCGCCAGATCGTCAATGACTACATGGGCGCCGGTTGGGAGCAGGGTTATGACGAGGTAGCGGAGGCGCCCTATGTGTTCAAGGCCAGCACCGGGGATCTCATCACCTTTGACAACGATCGCTCGGTCAAGGCCAAGGGGCAGTATGTGCTGGCGAACCAGCTCGGCGGTCTGTTTGCGTGGGAGATCGACTCGGATAATGGTGACATCCTCAACGCCATGCATGAGGGATTGGGCAATGGTAGCGGCACACCGCCAGCCAACAAGCCGCCCATTGCCAACGCGGGCAAGGATCTTGGCGTAACAGGCCCGGCGAGCGTGACTCTGGACGGTTCGGCTTCCCGGGATCCTGAAGGTTCTGCCATCGGTTACGCCTGGGTACAGGTATCAGGTCCGGCGGTTCAGTTGGCTGGGGCTAATCAGGCGCAAGCCAGCTTCAACCTCGATGGGGTGACCCAGGACGTCAACCTGGTGTTCGAACTGACAGTGACCGATGCCGATGGACTCAAGGCCAAGGATCAAACCGTGGTGACCAATAAGGCACCCCAGCCCAATCTGGCCCCCACCGTGACCCTGCCTGCCACTGCCAATGTCGAGTCCGGCAAGCAGGTGAGCATCCAGGCCCAGGCCAGCGATCCCAATGGTGATACCTTGAGCTACCAGTGGACAGTGCCAGCCGGCCTGACCGTTACGGGCCAGAATAGCGCCACGCTAGTGGTGACTGGCCCGGCGGTCGATGCCGCGACCGGCTATGACCTGAGCGTGACCGTCACTGATGGCGCCCTGGATGCCCAGGCCAGTACCCGCCTCACCGTCAAGCCGGTGAGCGGTGGCGGCGAGTGCGGCAGCACGGATCCGGATGCCGCCAACTGGCCAGCCTGGCAGGCCAGCGTCGCCTATAACGGCAACGCCAAGGTGAGCCATAACAGCCTGGTCTGGCAGGCCAAGTACTGGACTCAAGGTAACGAGCCGAGCCGCAGTGCCGATCAGTGGAAACTGGTCAGCCAGGTACAGCTCGGGTGGGATGCCGCCGTTGCCTACAATGCTGGCGATCTCACCACCCATCAGGGCCACAGCTGGAAGGCCCAGTACTGGACCAAAGGAGAGGAACCAGGTGTTGCCGTGGTCTGGCAAGACATGGGGGCGGCTAGCTGTCCTTGATCAGTTGCCAAGAGTAGCAAGTCGGAGAGGGGCGCCATGGCGCCCCTCTTTTTATGTGCGAAGGTTGCCGGTCGCCCGTGACAACGGATCCCGGTGGCTGGGTGAGGGGGCATGGCATCGGGTAACGCAGGGCTGCGCATTACCCGCAGTCAAGGCGTGATACCTTGCCCCTGGCGGGGCCTGCTGGCAGCCAGGGCGTCGCCATCATCCTTGAAATAACAGAGGCCCTGCTGGGCCTCTGATATTTACCTTGTCCATGCACCCGGACCGTTGCTCAGAGCGGCTTTTGCCACAGGCTCAGCAGCAGATCCTGTTCCAGCTCATCCGGGCCTTGCTGAGTGAACAGGTGACGCTGCTCGGCATCGGCACGCCAGCCGAGACGGCTGGTCTCGAGCACGAAGCTGCGCAGGCTCTGATCCAGGGTCAGGGAGAACTGGCTGCGCTGCTGCGCGACCTGGCTCAGACCGGTCAGGGTCGGCCAGCTAAGGGGGTGCTCCATGCTGACCGGATTGAGGCTGACCCTCAGTTGCCACTGGTGGCGTGGGCCGGGCTGCAGATGAAGCAGATAGCCACCCGGTGCCAACCAGTCGCACAGCTGCTCCGTTTTGACTTTGAGGTCGTTGACCAGCAGCAGCTCGGCTTGGCCCGATTGAAGCGGGGCCCGGGCCGGATCGGCGATGATGAAGCTGGCCTCCGGCTGCGCCTTGCTGGCAGCGAAGATGGCATTCTTGGCCAGATCGACGCCAGCGAAGCGCCAGCCAGGCAGATGCTCGGCCAGGGCTCGGCAGTAGTAGCCTTCGCCGCAACCGAGGTGGATAAGCTCACGCTCACCCAGGGGGGCGAGCAGGGTGGCCATGGCCTCGACCAGGGGCTGCATGTGGCCCTGTTCCAGGAAGTTGCGCTTGGCACGCATCAACATGCGGCTGTCGCTATCCTTGGGGTTTTTCTTGCCCGGGATGAGGTCCAGATAGCCTTCAGGTTCCGGGTCGAAGTGGTGCTTGTTATCGCAGTAGCGACCGTTGGAGGCCTGATGAAGGTGCAGTGGGCTGCGGCAGCGGGGACATTGCAGGTGCATGGGATTCTCGCTTCGGATCTAGAGTACTTGCAGGCCGAGCCTGATGCTGAGACTGCTGATAGGGGGGCATTATAGGGGGATTGCGCCGAAAAGGGCGGCCTCGATGCATTTTATCTTGGCGCTGCATGTTCTTGACCGGACCGGGATCGAAAAAGGCTGCCTGGGCAGCCTTTGTCTTGGGTGAGGATGCCGCGATCAGCGGGTACCAAACACCACTATGGTCTTGCCGTGGGCGGAGATGAGCTCTTGCTCTTCCAGCATCTTGAGAATGCGGCCGACGGTTTCACGGGAGCAGCCGACGATCTGGCCTATCTCCTGACGGGTGATCTTGATCTGCATGCCATCCGGGTGAGTCATGGCATCTGGCTGTTTGGCCAAGTTGAGCAGGGTCTGAGCGATCCGGCCTGTGACATCCAGGAAGGCCAGGTTACCTACTTTCTGGCTGGTGTGCTGCAAACGCAGCGCCATCTGGCCGGAGAGGCGCATCAGGATCTCGGGGTTGACCTGGATCAGCTGACGAAATTTCTTGTAGGAGATCTCGGCGACTTCACAGGGACCCTTGGCACGGACCCAGGCACTGCGCTCCGGGTTATCGTTCTCTTCGAACATGCCCATCTCGCCGAGGAAGTCCCCCTGGTTGAGATAGGAGAGGATCATCTCTTTCCCCTCATCGTCCTTGATGAGGACAGCCACCGTACCCTTGACGATGTAATACAGGGTCTCCGCTTTTTCACCCGCATGGATCAGGGTGCTCTTGGCGGGATACTTATGAATGTGGCAGTGCGACAAGAACCATTCCAGGGTGGGATCGCTTTGCGGTTTGCCAATGACCATGAGATTTCCTCTGTAGTGTCTTTACGGGACGTTATGCGTCCAGACAAGTTGCCAGTCTTGCCCTTCCTTGTGTCAGTGGCAGTAGGATAAGAGCCTTTGTCTGTGCTGACAAGGCTTAGGGCCTCCTTTGGACGCCAGCTACTGCACTGGACAGGCATTCTAGGGAAGATAAATGCCGTAAACGTTGATTTTGATCCGGTTAGCCACAGGTTCTCGGTGCCCCAGCGGGCAATCAAGGAGAAGAGAGAGTGGCCACGGCGATATGAGCCTGCTCTCGTGGCGCTTTTTCGCAAGGCGCCTTGGCTGCCATGGTGTCCCGGCGTGTTGGCGGGCGGACGCCAGATGCAGTCGGGGGCTCGGCTGAGGTATGCTATGGCATCGCGTCCGCCCGGACACCAATATAGATGCATGAGGTGAGTGAAGATGAAAGCCAAGGTCAGCTGGGTTGAAGGCATGAAATTTGTGGGGCAGAGTGAGTCTGGCCATCAGGTGATCCTGGATGGCGCCAACCCGGGAGAAGGGGCCAGCCCGATGGAACTGATCCTGCTGGCGGTTGGTGGCTGCAGCTCCATCGACGTGGTTTCCATTCTGGAGAAGGCACGTCAGAGCGTGACGGCCTGCCATGTGGAGTTATCCGGTGAACGGGTCGATACTGTGCCACGGGTGTTTGAGAAGATTCACTTGAACTTCGTCGTGACCGGTAAAGGGCTGGTTGAAAAGCAGGTGGCCCGCGCCGTTGACCTCTCCATGGAGAAGTACTGTTCAGTTTCCCTAATGCTGGAAAAAGCGGTCGAAATTACCCATAGTTATCAAATCATTGAGGCCTGAACCCCAGCTTCGCTCGTCATCACATAAGGAAAGTGCAATGAAGAAACTAGTCGCTCTGATCCCCCTGCTGGGGCTGGCCGCCTGTAGCTCACCGCAGCCGACCCAGTATCAATACAATCAGTACCAGTGTGGTGAAGAGATGTTGGCGGTGACCTATGATCCCCAGGCCGACATGGTGCAGTTTCCCCTGAACGGGGTGTATCAGAAATTGGATCGCGTCGAGTCCGAGAAAGATAGCGCTCGTTACTCCGATGGTGTGACCATGTTCTGGACTCAAGGCGACCAGCTGACCCTGACCCAGAAAGGGGTCACCCTGATGAACTGCACGCTGAAATAGCCGTTGGCGTCAGCAAAGAGAGAGGCCTGCATCCTGCAGGCCTCTCTCTTTATGGGGGGTTCTGACCCAAGGCTCAGGGGAGCTTGTCCAGCATCTTGGCGGCCAGTTCCTGGCTGAATGCGGCCCGATCGGACGCGGGAATGGCACTGTCAGTGGTCAGCTGGATAACGCTGCTCCAGACCGCCTGCTGATGGGCTCTGTCCAGCAAGATGATGGCGAGGGTTCCTTTGCGCTCTCCTGCCTTGGCTTGTACGCCAGGGTTCATGCCGAGGCGAGTGAACAACTCATCATCGCTGATATCCTGGGCACCGGCGACGCCGATGGCGATCCAGACATCCGCTTCATCCAGAGGGGCACTGCGCCAGCCCTTGGCATCCAGATGCTGGCTCACCGCCTGCTGTATCGGCTCGAGCCAGCCTTCGGTGCTGGCTCCCGCATATTGATACTGCTCGGCCAGGGCGTAGCGTGGCTGGGCCGGGAAAGGCCAGTGGCTGGCTGGGCGGATCACCTGTGTGCCCATGTCGACCACGGGAGCCTGGTGGCCGCTACTGCAGCCGCCGAGCAGCCCAAACAGCATGAGTGCGGATAGTTTTTTCAGGGCTGTCTGCATAGTTTGCTCCTCACTCTCAGGTGATTTTTCCGGTTTCGATCAGTTGCTGGATGAGGGGACGCAAGATCAGCTCCATAGCGAAGCCCATCTTTCCCCCTGGCACCACTATGGTGTTCATGCGCGACATGAAGGCGCCATCGATCATCGACAGCAAGTAGGGGAAGTCGACGTTCTTGATACCGCGAAAACGGATCACCAGCATACTCTCATCCAGGCTAGGTATGATCTTGGCACTGAAGGGATTTGAGGTGTCGACGGTCGGTACCCGCTGGAAGTTGATATGGGTGCGCGAGAACTGGGGAGTGATGAAGTTGATATAGTCATCCATGGAGCGGACGATGGAGTCGGCCACCGCCTCCCGGGAGTGACCGCGCTCCGAGGTGTCACGAATGAGCTTCTGGATCCACTCCAGGTTGACGATGGGCACCACCCCTATCAGGAAGTCGACATGGCGAGCCACATTGTGATCCTCGGTGACGACCCCCCCATGCAAGCCTTCGTAAAACATCAGATCCGTTTCGCTGGCGACATCCTGCCAGGGGGTAAAGGTGCCCGGCATCTGATTGAAGGGCACCGCCTCGTCGAAGGAGTGCAGATAGCGTCGATACTGGCCGCTGCCATCCTGGCCATATTGCTGGAAGAAGGATTCGAGCAGGGCGAAGTCGTTTGCCTCGGGTCCGAAGTAACTGATATGGCGGCCCTGTTCGCGGGCCTTGCGGATGGCGACGTCCATCTCGGGGCGGGTGTAGCGATGAAAGCTGTCTCCCTCGATCACCGCCGCCTGATAGCCGAGTTGATGAAACATGGAGCGAAAGGCATTGGTGGAGGTGGAGGTACCGGCGCCGGAGGAACCGGTGACCGCTATGATGGGATGCTTGGCCGACATAAGCGTCTGTTTCCTTGCTGTTGTCCCTGCAATGAAGAGGGTTTGTCCATGAGAATGAGCCGAACGGGTACGGCAGGTGGGCGCTTGCCCTAGGGCATCTCAGCCTTGGATGAGTCGAATCGATCGGTCGGTACTATGTTCACGCTCTCGTGCAGCTCACTGTACACTATCACCGCGCTGCCCTGGCGTAACTGCGCCAGCACGGTGGCGACCTTGTCGGCCAAGCTGGACTCTTGCTCACCATAATCGGTACCCTCCATCAATACGAACTGTTCGATTAATCGTTGCAGGGTGTCGAACTCCAAGGATTGCCAAGGAATGATCATAGGGTGTGCCCTTAAATGCGGATGCACCATTGTCGATCAGGGCGCCTTCGCTGCAAACTGTTTTTCTTTCTCCGGGAGAGCAATGACCTCATTATCAAATCGGCGTCAATCGCCGAAGTTGCAACGTTTGCTCGCGCAAGCTACTCGCCAGGCGCTGCTCAAAGGGGCCCACTGGGCCTGGGGCATACAGCTGATGCTCGCCGCCTTCATGTGGTTTCATGTCAAGGCGATGCACAATGCCCCTTTGGTGGGGGAGGGAGCTCTGCCTTGGCAGTTCATCCATGTCGAACTGCTGGTGCTGGTACTGATCCTGCAACCGCTGCTCTGGTATTGGCTGGACCGATGGCCGCTGACACGCTGGCGCAAGGCGGTCTCCATTCTGGCACTGCTATGGGGATGCCTCTGGGCCAGTGCCATCTATGCCTTGCTCAAGACAGAGCTGCCCGGCAGGGGAACCATGGAGCCTGCCGTAGCGACCACCCTGCTGCTGGTTGGACTCATTTCGTTTTATCCCATGAGCCAGGTCCTGTACGGCTTCTGCCTGCCTATTCTGACGAGCCTGACTAGCCATGTAGTGATCAACGCGGTGGCGTTTCCCTGGCTCTTCGGGGCCGGCATGCTGATCCTGCTTATTTTGTTGGAGTCGGGGCGGCGCATGCTGCTTAGCTGGTTCGTGCTGGCGGTTAATCGTGAATATGAACAGCTGTTGATGGTCAAGCAGCTCGATGCGCTGGCGCACCAGGACCCGCTGACCGGGCTTGCCAATCGTCGCCACTTCGATCAGGAGGGAGAGCAGACCCTGACCAATGGCGACGCGGATAGCCAGTTATCGCTGATCCTGCTCGATGTGGACTTCTTCAAACGTTACAACGATGGCTACGGTCATCAAGCGGGGGATGCGAGCCTGATCCTGGTTGCCGAATGTCTGACGCAGAGTGTGCGTGAGCCCAGGGATCTGGTAGCGCGCTATGGCGGTGAGGAGTTCGTTGTCTTGCTGCCAGAGACGGGATTGGCAGGCGCAGAGCAGGTCGCCAAGCGCATTCGCAGCACCTTGGCCGAGCGTGCCTTGCGACATGAGGGGTCAGAGGTTGCGGATCATCTCACCCTGAGCCAGGGGATCGCTCAATGGCGACAGGGCGAGACGCTGTCTATGTTGCTCGAACGGGCCGATGACGCGCTCTATCGGGTCAAGGAGCAGGGGCGTGACGGTTACTCGGTTGCGCCGTAACCTTGCTCCCTCAGCCACTGGCTGATGCGCTCCTCCAGCCAGAAACGGGGTCGCCAGGGGGAGCCATAGACGAATCCGACATGGCCGCCCTGCTGGCTCAATTCATATTGCACCGAGGGAGAGAGATGCTCGGCTTGCGGGATCACCTCATGGGTCATGAAGGGATCGTCGGCGGCATGGAGGATCAGGGTCGGCACCGCAATCTGGCTCAGTAGCGGCAGACCCGAGCAGCATTGGTAGTAGTGATCCGCACTCTCGAAGCCATGGAGTGGTGCCGTGACCTGCTGGTCGAACTGGTAGAGGGTGCGGATACCCTTGATATCTCCGGCCCGAAAGTGCGCCGCGGCCTGGGGGTGAACCGCCAGCTTGCTCAACAAATGTGCGCGCATGGTACCGAGCAGGTAGCGCTGATACAGCTTGGAGAACCCTTGATTGACCCTGTGTGCGCAGGCATCGAGTCGCATCGGCGCCGAGACCACCGCCGCCGCCTTGAGGGCGGGCGGACAGGCACGGGCCAGCAGATTGACCAGCATGTTGCCGCCCAGGGAGTAGCCTACCGCCAGCAGGGGCTTGCCAGGAAAGCGGCGGGCCAGTTCGGCGAGCAGTGCCAGTGCATCCTCGATGGCCCCGGAGTGATAGGCACTCAGCAGGCGATTGGGTTCACCACTGCAACCTCGAAAGTGCATCAGCACCGCCTCTTCACCCCGTTGCTGCAAGTGTTGCAGCATGCCGCGGGCATAGTGGGACTCCACGCTGCCCTCCAGACCATGAAACAGCACCAGCAGTGGCCGGTTATCTGTGCTGATCGGGCCGCTCCAGGCCAGATCGACAAAATCCCCGTCCGGCAGTTCGAAGCGTTCGGCCACATAGCGGACTGGCCTGCGGCGCAACCACTTGGGCAATATGGTCTGCAGGTGGGGATTGCGGGCCCACCAGGGGGCGCGAAAATGACTCTCGGTCAGCATATGGGCTCCCGATCCAGATCAGCTGACCAGGCTGTCATGGTGCTCGGCACCGCGTAACATAGCCTGGATCAGCTCATTGGCCTCGAACTTGGTGAGTGCCTCGTGGGCACCGACCTGATGAGCGCGTTCGACGCTGATCTCACTCGACAGAGATGTGTGCAATATGATGTAGGCGCCGGCCAGACGCGCATCGCTCTGGGCCTCGAACGCAAGCTCGTAGCCATCCAGTCCCGGCATCTCTATGTCACTCACCAGTATGTCGATGGGCACCCCCTTGCTGGCCCTGTCCTGCATCAGTGCCAGGGCATCTTTGCCGTTGGTGCATACCTCGTAGGGGATGTTGATGTAGTCGAGGGCGGCGGTCAGCTGCTTGCGCGCCACGGAGGAGTCATCGACCAGCAGGATCCGCATCGGTTTGATGCGCTCCCGCTGCACATCGGTCAGCACCGGATAGAGATGGCTGGGATCGTCCGGGTAGACCCGCGACAGGATCAGTTCCACGTCCAGCAGCTGGACCAGCTGATCATTGACCCGGGTCACCCCGGTGACGAAAACATTGCTGCCAAGGGCCGGGGGCGGCGACGCTATGTCGCGCCAGTTGCACTCGGTGATCTTGTCGATGCCGCGCACCAGAAAACCGACCAGGGTGCGGCGGCAGTCGGTGATGATGATGAAGCAGCTTGCCATCTCCTCGTCGCTGATCCGCCGATAGCCCACCGCCATGGCCATGTCGATGACGGGGATGGTGGTGCCACGCATGTTGGCGGCGCCGAGCACGGTCGGATGGGAGTGAGGCAGGGCAGTCAATCGGGTATAGGGCACTATCTCCTTCACCTTGAGGGTACCGATGGCAAACGACTGGCGCGCGGCGAGGTGAAACAGCAACATTCCCTGAGATTGGTTGGCCTTGCTTTTCATGGCAAAAATCCTGTGTTCGAGAGAAGAGGGGCTAAGCGAGCGGGCTCTGATTCACTAGCATGCCTAGGTTCTGTTCTGTTAGCGACCGCCAAGGGGAAATCTGTAATCCTCCCTGGCGGTGAGTGTCTGCATTGGACCTGGCATCCGAGATGCTGGCGCCGGATTAGCGGCCTGGCGCCTCGGCCAGGGGGCAGCCAAGCCACTCTTGGCAGGCTTGCTCCAGCTCTCCCTCTTTATAGTGGAGCTTGGCCTCGAGGGCCGTTTGTTTGCTCCCCCCCTTGAGCAGGCGCAGCGCTTGCACCAGACGCCATTGACTGGCGAGTGCGGCGCCATCGAGCCACTGCCCCCCGATGCTGTTCCAGCTGGCCTGCGCCTCTTCTTTGCCACTGGCCAGATCTTGCCAGGCCTGTTGCAAGGCGCCATGAACCTGAGGGATAAGTGGACTGTGCTGCAGCTCATCGTGGATCACCTGCAGTCGTTGACCATAAGGACCTTGCCAATCACGGGGGCGATCCCAGTGGTGCAGAGAGGCCAGCAAGGCGCCGAGCAGGGGGGAAGGGGTCAGCCAACCGGACTGGCCCGGTTGGGACAGGCGCATGGAGCAGCTCAACAGGGCGTACTCGCAGCCAGCCAGAGGGGTAAACGCGGCCAGGGCATCGGCGGGCAGCCAGAAGCTGCTGCCAGCGGGGATCAGCAGCTCATGTTGGCCGAGACGCAGCAACGCCACGCCCTTGATCAGGTGCAGCAATTGACCTTGGGGTGCGCGCTTGCGGGCACCGACCTGCAGATAGCGGGGAGAAAAATGCTGGCATTCGATGGCGTGATGCATGGGTAAATCCTGATATGATGCTGCCTGGAGGTAACAAAAATGGAAACCAGACGTAAAAAACGCTTCATTGCCGGGGCCAAATGCCCGGCGTGCGGCAAAATTGACACCATGATGCTGTATATGGAGCATGGAGTCGAGAAGGTGACCTGTGTCGAGTGCGGTGATACCCAGGTGCAGACCCAGGCAGCCGTGACCGAGGCGGGCCGTCAAGCTGAGCAGGTCATAGGGGTATTCCGGCCGGAATAAGGGCGGAGTCTCCTGACCCCTCAGTGGCGCTCACCATATGCTTGCCCTGCTTTTTAGGGTATTCTGAGCCGGTTTTTTCTCTCTATTCGCAGGATCACTGACATGAAAGTAGCTCCCCTGAGCGTAGTCACGCTGGAATACACGGTCACCGACGAGCACGGTGAAGTCATCGACACCACAGTCGGCAAAGAGCCGCTGATCTATCTGCACGGCACTCGTTACCTGGTCTCCGGCCTGGAAGCCGAGCTGGAAGGTCGCAGTGTGGGCGATGCCTTCGAAGTGACCCTGGCCCCGGCCCAGGCTTACGGTGAATTTGACGAGACCCTGGTACAAGAAGTGCCGGGCGAACTGTTCGATGGTATGGAAGTGTCCGAAGGGGATACTTTTGTGGCAGAGACTGACGATGGTCACCGTCCCGTGACCGTGGTCGAGGTATCCGAGAGCTTCGTCAAGGTTGATGGCAACCATCCCCTGGCCGGTGTGACCCTGGCCTTCAAGGTGGAAGTGAAAGACGTGCGTGCCGCCACCGCCGAAGAGCTGGCCCACGGCCATGTGCACGGTGCCGGTGGTTGCGGTCATGACCACGGTCATGATCACGGCCACGACCATGATCACGACCACGGCGGCGGTTGCTGCGGCGGCGGTCATCATGCTCACAGCCATGATGCAGCCGAAGAGAAGAGCGGTTGCTGCGGTGGCGGCAGCTGCGGCAGCCAGGATCATCAACACTGATCCCCTGCCTTCTTTCGTAAAAAACCCGCGCCTGGCGCGGGTTTTTTTATGGGCGATCCATTGTCTGCGGCGACTCAGTAATGGGGAGGGGGGATCTCTTCGGCCATGCTGGCGATCTGGCTCGGCTCCACCCCTTGCAGCTTGTCGATCAACAACTGGATCTGATGCTTGAGCCTGTCGAGTTCGCGGCCCTGGGTCGTCACTTCGTCATTGAGCTGCTCTATGGTGTACTCGGCATAGGCGAGACGGGTTTCCAGGAGTTCGATGCGTTCGCGTTCTTGCTGGCTCATGGGCCTTGGGTCCTCACTTGATGGTCCAGATTTCTGCCAGGCCGCTGGAGCTGGCACTGACGAGGTGGTCATTGTCGCGCAAAGCGGCGGCGTACACCACTGCGCTCGGTGGTTTGACCCCGGGACGAGGGGCCACCGCCCAGTTTGCCAGCGCCTTGCCATCCTTTACCTGCCACAGGGTCAGCTTGCGCGACGGGGCCCCGGTGACCAGCCATTGCCCCTGATTGACGAAGCGGGCGCTGGTGTAAACCTCGAAACGGGCCTGTTTGTCGAGCCGGCTCAACTCCTTGCCGCTGACCAGATCCCAGATGCGACCGCTGCGACTGTCGGCGGTGAAGGCATAGCGACCGGACTCGTCGAGCCGTACCATCACCACTCGTCCCTCATGGTTGAAGCGATGCAGCACTTGGCCGCTTTGGGTATCCCACAGGTAGGCGCTGTAGTCATTGCCACCGGTCAGGGCGTAGCGGCCATTGGGGGAGAGGTCCACGCTGTTGACCTGCTCGGTATGACCAAGAAACTGCAAACGACGGCCGGTGCGGGTATCAATCCATTCCGCTTTGCCATCTTCGCGCCCGACCAGCACATCATGACCATCGCTCGAGATGGCGATGTCGCGCAGCCTGGATTCGGGCAGGGAGTAGTAGCCTTCTGCCTGACCATTATCCAGTCGCCAGATGGCAAAGGTGTCCAGGCTCGCTATCACGGCATGGCTGTCGCCCGGCCCGAAACGCGTGATAAACACCTGCTCCTTGGGGCTGTCAGACAGGTGCCAGCGCCATAACTGCTTGTCGTGCTCCAGATCCCAGGCGAGGGTGCCCTGTTCGATGCTGGTGACCAGGGCCAGCTTGCCATCTGCACTCAAATCCGCGCTCACGGCGCCGACACTGGAGAGGGGGATCTGGCGGTCGGAGGGAGGCTCCGAATGACAGCCGGTCAGTATCAGACAAATACCGATAAGATAAATGGCACTTTTTATCATTTTTCCTGTCTCATGCTTTCGTTACCTGCGATCACGGCGTTAGTATAAGGCGCTTATCACGATAAACCTCTCATTTCACGAAGGAACCGAGAGCGGTATTTAGAGTTTTGGAGAAACTGATGAACAATTTTCTGAAGGTGTCCCTGTTGGCCGCGGCCGTTGCCGTAGGTCTGACTGCTTGCCAAAAAGATGAAGCCCCTGCCGCCAAGAATGCAGAGGTGAAGGCAGAAGCCAGCAAGCCGGCAGAGGCCCCTAAGGCTGATGCCAAGAGCTTCGAAGAACAGTCTGGTTATGCTATTGGCCTCTCCATGGGTCGTTATATCGCCAATACCCTCGAGCGCCAGCAAGAACTCGGTATCAAGCTGGATAACGCCGTCATTCTCAAAGGGGTAACCGACGGCCTGGAGAAGAAGGCAGACATGAAGGATGAAGAGATCCAGAAAGTGCTGCAGGCCTATGACGCCAAGATCAACGAACTGACCAAGTCCAAGGCTGACAAGGATGCACAGGACAACCTGAAGAAGGGTGAAGAGTTCCTGGCCGGCAACCTGAAGAAAGAGGGCATCAAGAGCACCGAATCCGGCCTGCAGTATCAGGTCGAGAAGATGGGTGACGGCGCCAAACCCAAAGCCACCGACGTGGTCAAGGTTCACTATACCGGTACCCTGATTGACGGCACCAAGTTCGACAGCTCCGTCGATCGCGGTGAGCCGGCGACCTTCCCGCTCAACCAGGTTATCCCGGGTTGGACCGAAGGCGTACAGCTGATGCCAGTTGGCTCCAAGTTCAAATTCTTCCTGCCCTCCAAGCTGGGCTATGGTGAGCACGGCGCAGGCTCCATCCCGGCGAACGCCGTACTGGAGTTTGACGTTGAGCTGCTCGCCATCGAGAAGCCGGCTGCCGAAGGCGATGCCGCCAAAGCGGACGCCGCTGCCAAGCAGTAAGGCGACTCTGTGATGAAAAACGGCTCCCTCGGGAGCCGTTTTTATTGGTGCCAGCCCCGTTTAGGGGGAAGATAGCAACCATCGCAGGCTTGAGTCCGTGGCGATAGCCCATCAAAATAGACAAGCAAATCAATTGCAAGGATGAGTCGCCGTGGCGGAAAACAAACCCCGAGTGCTGTTGGTGGAAGATACCCGCAGTCTGGCTGTGGTCTACGAGCAGTACTTGCGTCAGGAGGGCTATGAGGTCACCTTGGCCGACTGTGGCCAGCGGGCCATCGAGCTGTTGCTGACTCGGCCGCCGACGGTGGTGCTGCTCGATCTTGAACTGCCGGACATGTCGGGGATGGACATATTGCAGCAGATCACCGAGCAGCAGTTACCGAGTGCCGTGGTGGTGATCACCGCTCACGGATCGGTGGATGTGGCGGTGGAGGCGATGCGTCTGGGGGCCTTTGACTTCCTGACCAAGCCGTTTGATGGCAAGCGGTTGTGCGCCACTGTGCGCAATGCGGTCAATCATCAGCAGCTCAGCTCTCTGGTGGCCCAATACCGGGAGAACTTCGAGCGCAGCTCCTTCGCCGGCTTCATCGGCTCGTCCATGCCGATGCAGGCTGTCTATCGCATCATAGAGAGCGCGGCGCCGAGCAAGGCGACGGTCTTTATCATGGGGGAGAGCGGCACCGGCAAGGAGGTGTGCGCCGAGGCCATTCATCAATGCAGCCCCCGTCGGGATCAGCCCTTCATCGCACTCAACTGCGCCGCCATTCCCCATGATCTGATGGAGAGCGAGATCTTCGGCCACGTGAAGGGATCCTTTACCGGCGCTCAGGGGGATCGCAAGGGGGCGGCCAGCCTGGCCAATGGCGGCACCCTGTTTCTGGATGAGATCTGCGAGATGGATCTCGACTTGCAAAGCAAACTGCTGCGTTTCATTCAGACCGGCACCTTGCAGCGGGTCGGCAGCGGCAAGCTGGAGACGGTGGACGTGCGCTTCGTCTGCGCCACCAACCGGGATCCGCTGACCGAGGTGAAGGCGGGACGTTTTCGGGAGGATCTCTACTACCGCCTGCACGTGATCCCGCTCACCCTGCCCCCCCTGCGCGAGCGCGGCGAAGACATTTTGCTGCTGGCCCGCAATCTGCTGCAGAGCTATGCCAGGGAGGAGAATAAACGTTTCAAGGATTTCGATGCCGGCGCCGTGCGGGTGCTGCTCGATTACCCCTGGCCCGGCAACGTGCGCGAGTTGCAAAACGTGGTGCGCAACATAGTGGTGCTCAACGATTGCGACATCGTGAGCCCGGCCATACTGCCGCCACCGTTGCAAGGGGGCATGGGGGTCGCGCCACCTCCCTTGAGTCAGGGGCAGGCTCAGGTCGGCAGTCGCGATCAGGCAGGGCCGATCCGGCCGCTCTGGCAGGTGGAGAAGGAGACCATCGAGAGGGCCATTGCCAGCTGTGATGGCAACATCCCCAAGGCGGCGGCCCTGCTCGAGATCAGCCCCTCCACCATCTACCGCAAGAAACAGAGCTGGGAAGAGGCTGATCTGGCCTGAGTGGTGGGCGGCGCTTGGGTCGCCCCGGTCTAGAGCTTGGCCAGCTGCTTGAGCCTGGCCAGTCGCTCTGCCGCGTTGGCCTTGAGCCAGGGATCCTGTGACAGCAGAAACCAGGCGCGGGCGAAGTATTCGGCCGCGGCCGGGTCAGACAGCGCCAGTGAATTTTCCCCCAGCTCCTCGAACAGATAGCCATCCTCCGGCTCGCCAGTCTCCACCATCTGTGCCTGCAACTGCGTCAGTTCGGCCAGCGCCTGTTCGTGCAAGCCTTGCGCCCGGGTTAGCCGCGCCAGACTCCAGCGGGCGATAAAGGCCTTGGCCGGGTTGTGGTGCTGCGCGTGCCAGGCCAGGCATTTTTGCTGATACTGGCGGGCCTCTTCCAGGCGGCCCAGTTCGAACAGCGTCCAGCCCTGGTTGTTGTAGAGGCTGGGGAGCCAGCCGCGGACCTTCTCGTCACTGCTGCGCTCCGCCAGTGCCATCGCCAGCTGGTGCCAGCGCCTCTGCTCCTCCAGCGGTGCGGCGATGGCGACCATGTGGGCGGCATCGATGGCGAGGTAATCCTCTTTCAGGGCGAGAGCCAACTGCCAGGCCTGTTCGAACAGGGGGCGGGCGGCCTCCTTGTCGGCTGCGCTGTTGAAACAGCGTCCCCGCTCGAGCAGCCACCTGAGCCTGGCCCGTTCCGTGTGGGCGGTGAGGCGGGGCGTCATGGCATCGAGCAGCTGATGAGCCTCATCGAACTGGTGGCGCAGGGAGTGGGTACGTGCCAGCTGGGTAATGAGCTCGAGTTCGAGGGGGAGATCGCCGCTGGCAACCGCCTCGGCGAGTTGAGTTTGAAAGCGCATGGCGCTGGTGACGGGATCCTGATAATCCCAGAGGGTCATGAAGTCGATCTGCATCTGGCCTCCGTGCCATTCGTCCTGATGACACCATGCCTCTTGACCACTCTTCATACAAGAGGGCCCCGTCACAGCCTGATCACGTGGAGACAGACTGGCGGGGCCCCAGCAGCAGGGCCTGTCGCCCCGTCATTTTTACCGGCTAGATCAGTAGACCATGGCCAGGCTCATCATCATCAACCCCAGGGCCGCGAAGGCCCCCTCCTTGATGGCCAGACGTGGCACCAGCGCCTTGGGCAGAGCAGGGAACAGGCACAGGGCAAAGCCCAGCCCTGGCATCAGCCAGTGAAAACCCGGGCTGCGCAGACTGGGGTCGGCGGCGCCGTTGATAACGATAAGCAGGATAAACAGGGTGAAGGCGGGCAGGATGAACCAGCGGGCGCTGCCCGATGCCACGGCGCGCAGGGGCGAGATGCGATAGAGCACCAGGGTGACGATAAAGAGCACCAAGGGCGCGAGCAGGTAGAGAGGAGCCGGATTCATGATGCTGTCCTGTGAGTAACGAATGGGGTGACGCAGAATGTGACAAGGGCTGGGTGGCGGATTTAACCAGTGTGCCGGGCCCTTGACCAGCCGAATGGACCCGTCCTGTGAGGAAGATCCCAGGCAAAGGTTTGCGAATGGCGTGCCGCTCAGGTGCGATCAGTGGCGGTTCAACCAGTACCAGGCGGCAAAGCCTGCCCAGCTCAGCGCCAGCAGCAGCCAGGGCAGGGGGTGTTGACGGCTCACCTCGACCAGCTCGATGGCGGACTCCTCTTCTGGCGTGTGGGACGCTGGCGCCTTGCTGCGGCTCTGCTGTTTCTTCTGACGGCTGGCCTCACGGGCGCGGGTCTTCATCTGCTTCTTGTACTCTTCGATGCCCTTTTGAATACCCTGGGCGATCAGCTGAGTCTGCTCCTTGGTCTGGCCAGGTTTTTGATTGGCGCGAGCCACACTCAAGGCCGCCTGCTGGGTCTCAGGGGAAATTTTGTCGTACTTGGCCATCTAGCTGCTCCATGTGGGCGAGGGCGCATTATGGCATAGCCATGGCGCTGACGGCAGCGGTGTTGGGTCTCTCCAGAGCTGGGCGATGGCCTTCATCTGCAGAAAAACGTTTGCCAACCTTGTTGAGCTAATTGGAAATAAGCCGAGATCACACTTATGTCATTTTTCCCGGGCAGGATGCCGATTGGATATCAATCGTTGATATATTGCCCCTGACCAAAGTCGGAATGGTCAGACTAAATACTAACAAAATCAAGGTGTGAAGGAATGAAACATAATTTGATCAAGGGGACCCTGGCACTGGCCGTGCTGGCGGCTCTGGCTGGCTGCAACAGTTCGAAAAATGAGAGCAAGGCCTGCGTTGAGGATGTGTGCAAGCTGACCGTGCTGCACACCAACGATACCCATGGCCGCTTCTGGCACAATGAAGATGGCGAATATGGCATGGCGGCCCAGAAGACCCTGGTCGATCGGCTGAGAGCCGAGGCCAAGGCCGCCAACAGCGAGGTGCTGGTGCTCTCCGGGGGAGACGTCAACACCGGGGTGCCCGAGTCAGACCTGCAAAATGCCGAACCCGATTTCATCGCCATGAACCACATCGGCTATGACGCCATGGCGGTCGGCAACCACGAGTTCGACAATCCGCTGGATATTCTCGAGCTGCAGCGCCAATGGGCCAAGTTCCCCATGGTGTCGGCCAACATCTATGACAAGAAGAGCGGCAAGCGCTACTTCGACCCCTACAAGATCTTCAAGTTGAACAACGGTCTGCGGATCGCCGTTATCGGCCTGACCACGGAAGATACCGCCCAGCTGGTCGACCCCAATCATGTACTCAACCTGGAGTTCCGCGACCCCAAGGTGGAAGTTGAGCAGGTGATCGATGGCATCAAGAAAGACAATGCGGCCGATGTCATCTTCGCCATCACCCACATGGGTCACTATGCCGATGGCGAACACGGCAGCAATGCGCCCGGTGATGTCGAGATGGCCCGTCAGCTGCCCGCTGGCAAGCTCGATGCCATCATTGGCGGCCACTCCCAGAATCCGGTCTGCATGGAGCCGGGGGTTGCGAACCAGTACGCCGACTTCAAACCTGGCGATGATTGCCAGCCGGATCAGCAAAATGGCACCTGGATCATGCAGGCCCACGAATGGGGCAAGTATGTGGGGCGCGCCCAGTTCGATTACCAGGATGGCAACTTCACCCTCACCAGCTATGAGCTGATCCCGGTCAACCTCAAGGATGAGAACGGCGCCTTCATCCAGGAGGAGATAGTGCGGGATCCGGCCCTGGAAGGGGTGTTGCAGGTCTATCAGGACAAGGGCTCCGAGGAGCTGGGTGTGGTCATTGCCGCGACCGATGGCCTGCTCGATGGCGAGCGCGCCAATGTGCGCAACAGGCAGACCAACCTGGGCCGACTCATCACCACGGCGACGGCAGAGACCCTGCGCACCGATTTTGGCATCGTCAACTCGGGCGGGGTGCGTGCCTCCATTCAGGCGGGGGATATCTCCTATCGCGACGTGCTGACCGTGCATCCGTTTGGCAACACGGTCAACAAGGCGATGATGCCGGGCAGCGAGCTGGTGACTTATCTGGGTCAGGTGGCCACCAAAACCGGCAACACCGGCGGTTATGCCCAGTTTGGCGGCATAGAGATGGCGGTGGATTGCCAGGCCAAGTCGGTCAGCATCACCAGCATAGGCGGCAAGCCGTTTGATGCGGGCACTCAGTACAGCTTCACCATCCCCAGCTTCAGCGCGGCCGGCGGCGATGGCTATCCCAAGATAGACACCGTCAATGCCGGTCTGGTCGATGCCGCGGTGCTCAAGGATTATCTGGCCGCCAAACAGGTGATCCATGTCGCCGACTACGCCCCCAAGGGTGAGGTGAGCTACCTCAACTCGGCCTCCAGCGAGTCGTGCAAATAAGCAGGCACCCAGTGCCGGACAACAAAAAACCGCAAGCCCCTGGCTTGCGGTTTTTTTATTGGGCGCGACCTATGGCTCAGGAGAGGAAGGGCAGCGCCATAAACAGCTTGATCACCATGGCGTTGATGATGTCGATGAAGAAGGCACCGACCATGGGCACCACCAGGAAGGCCAGGTGTGAGGGACCAAAGCGCATGGTGACCGCCTGCATGTTGGCAATGGCCGTCGGGGTGGCGCCGAGGCCGAAACCACAGTGGCCGGCGGCCAGCACGACGGCATCATAGTTACTGCCCATGACCCGGAAGGTGACGAAGATGGCGTAGAGCGCCATGGCCAGGGTCTGGGCCATCAGCAACACGAAGATGGGCAGCGCCAGACTCGCCAGATCCCACAATTTCAGGCTCATCAAAGCCATGGCGAGGAAGAGCGACAGGCTGACGTTGCCGAGCAGGGAGACCTCTCTGTCGCTCACCTCATGCCAGTTGAGCAGGGTCAGCAGGTTGCGCAGCAAGACGCCGACGAACAAGACACAGACGAAGATTGGCAGTTCGAAGGCGGTGCCGAGCATCGCCTGGGAGAGCAGTTCGCCCCCCTTGAGGCTGATGGCGATGAGTGCCAGGGTCTCGATGACGCTGAAGGTGGTGATGTGCCGTTCCGTTTCGGGCATCTCGAAGCCTTGGGGCACTTCGTCCAGGTTATGTTCCTCGCCCGGGACTTGCACCTTCTTGACCAGATAACGGGCCACCGGGCCGCCAATCAGACCACCCAGTACCAGACCGAAGGTGGCACAGGCAATGGCCAGCTCCGCTGCCGACTTGACGCCGTATTTGTCGGCAAAGGTCGCGCTCCAGGCCGCCCCGGTGCCATGGCCGCCGGACAAGGTGATGGAGCCGGCCAGCAGCCCCATATGGGGATCCAGCCCCATCAGGCTGGCCAGGGCGACCCCCAGGCCGTTTTGCATCAAGAGCAGGCCGGTCACTACACCGAGAAAGGTGAACACGGCGCGCCCGCCGCGCTTGAGGCTGGCGAGATCGGCGGAGAGGCCGATGGAGGCGAAGAAGGCCAGCATCAAGGGCGTTTGCAGGCTGGTGTCGAACTTGATTTCGATCCCGGCAGTCAGGCGCAGGGTCAGCAGTACCAGGGCAACCAGCAGGCCGCCAGCGACCGGCTTGGGGATGTTGAAGGTGCGCAGCCGCTCGACCCGGTTGACCAGCAGGCGGCCGAGCAGGAGGACCAGGGTGGCGGCAACTAATGTGGCATAAGCATCGAGTTGTAACATTGAGTACTCCCATGGTGATTGGCTGTGTCCTCGCTTGCGAAGACGCACAGATTCAGCCGGGATTGAAACAGTGTGGCTCAAGAGTATGGATAAGAACCATACGGATATGAGGCCATCAAAATGAGGGGCAAACTTGCCCGGCCTGGCAGTGATATACCTGGCCTGTCGGGCCCTGCAGGGTAGGAGCCGCGGATGTAGACTTTGCTATAACGGCGGCGATATTAGCAAAAAGCACTGATAACATCCAAATTTCTTAGAAACTAAACCTGTTAATTACCTTTTGTTGACATTTTTATCTAATTTGTGAATGAGTGATTTCGGTGACTTGGCCTTGATTTCCAACGGTTCGGGCTGTCATTGTCGTCGGTAAACTCTATAATTCGCCGGTTTCCAGCCCAGATGAGGAGAGGGTGTGAAGAAGTCCATCTATATAGCCTATACAGGCGGCACCATAGGCATGCAGCGCTCCGACCACGGTTATGTGCCGATGGCGGGCTTCATGGAAGATTGTCTGGCGCGGATGCCCGAGTTCCACAGACCCGAGATGCCGGATTACCATATCCACGAGTACGCCCCCCTCATCGACTCCTCCGACATGACCCCGGCGGATTGGCAACGGATCGCCGAAGACATTCGTGACAACTACGACAAGTACGATGGTTTCGTGATCCTGCACGGCACCGACACCATGTCGTTCACCGCCTCGGCCCTCTCCTTCATGCTGGAAGAGTTGCACAAGCCGGTGATCATCACAGGTTCCCAGATCCCCCTCGCCGAGCTGCGCTCCGACGGTCAGCAGAACTTGCTCAATGCGCTCTATATTGCCGCCAACTACCCGATCCACGAGGTGACGCTGTTTTTCAACAATCAGCTCTACCGTGGCAACCGCAGCAAGAAGGTCCATGCGGATGGCTTCCACGCCTTCGACTCCCCCAACTACCCGCCGCTGCTCAACGCCGGTATCGCCATCTCCCTGGACGCGGGTGAGCTCGGCAAGCCTTGTCAGGCGCCCCTGGTGCTCCATGACATCACCCCCCAGCCCATCGGCGTGGTGACCCTGTATCCGGGGATCTCGAGCGAGGTGATCGCCAATATCTTGCAGCAACCGGTCCGGGCGCTGATCCTGCTGTCGTTCGGGGTGGGCAATGCCCCCCAGAACCCCGCCATGCTGGCCCTGCTCTCCGAGGCCTCGGCCCGGGGCGTCATCATTGTCAATCTGAGCCAGTGCCTGCACGGCAAGGTCAACATGGGCGGCTATGCCACCGGCAATGCCCTGTCCCGCGCCGGGGTGATCTCGGGCTTTGACATGACCGCCGAGGCGGCGCTCACCAAGCTGCACTTCCTGCTCAGCCAGGATTTGCCGGCGCCGCGCATTCGCGAGCTGATGCAACAATCCCTGCGCGGCGAGCTGACGCCCTGAGAAACTGTCCACGCTCTTACTGCGAAGCCGTGATCAAGGCTCATGTGCTGCTCGCGTGTTTGTGAACCAGAGGCTCACGTATATCTATACGCTCCGGTTCCTGCGCTGCTCTTCACCTTGCTGACGCCTTCTCGCGACAGGTCGTGAACAGCTTCTGGCCTCCTCACCATGAGGGGGAGAGGAAAAGAGAGGGGAGCCATATTGGCTCCCCTCTCTTTTATCTGCCGTGCCCGGTCGCGGCATGGGCGGTGCGCCTCAGTGACTGAGATCGACGCGGATGATCTCTTCCTCATCACGATACTGGCGCTTGAGTTCACTCTTGCTCTTCATCACGATTTCGCCATCGGCCCCGATATTCATGTGCTCGGGGTTGGTCAGGTGCATCGCCTGCCAGGCCATCACGGCCTGCAGCGAGGTGGCCTTCTGCTCCTCGGAGAGAGGCTGGCCGTCCGGCCACTTGCCGAGTTCAACCGCGGTCTTGAGCCGCTCGTATACTTCCTCGGGCATCTGCCCTATAACCTGTTGAAATGACATGCGTCTCTCCTTGAAAACCCGAAATCATGAATGCCTGGTTCAGGCGGGCAGATCCTGACGGATCACGCCAGCCATTTTCTCCATCACCCGCACCACCTGGCAGCTGTAACCGAACTCGTTGTCATACCAGACGTAGAGCACGCAGTGATCCTCCTCGGCGATGGTCGCCTGGGAGTCCACTATACCGGCAAAACGGGAACCCACCATGTCGGAGGAGACCAGCTCAGTGCTGGCACTGAAATCAATCTGGCGATGGAGGGAGGAACTCAAGGAGGCCTGCTGCAGATAAGCATTCAGGCTCTCCCGGTCTGTGCCCTGTTCCAGTGACAGATTGATGATGGCCAGGGATACGTTGGGGGTCGGTACCCGGATGGCGTTGCCGGTCAGCTTGCCCTTGAGCTCGGGCAGCGCCTTGGCGACCGCCTTGGCAGCACCCGTGCTGGTCATCACCATGTTGAGCACGGCACTGCGCCCGCGTCGCTCGCCACTGTGGTAGTTGTCAATCAGGTTCTGATCGTTGGTGTAGGAGTGCACCGTCTCCACATGGCCATGACGAATGCCGTATCTGTCCTGCATCACCTTGAGCACCGGGGTGATGGCATTGGTGGTGCAGGAGGCGGCGGAGATGATGTTATCTTGCGGCGTGATCACGTCGTGATTGACCCCGAACACCACGTTCTTCATCTCACCCTTGCCGGGGGCGGTCAGCAGCACCTTGGCGGCGCCGCGGGCCTTGAGGTGCTCGCTAAGGCCCAGCTCATCGCGCCAGACCCCGGTGTTATCGACGATGAGCGCACGGTCGATGCCGTAGGCGGTATAGTCGATGTCGCTGGGCTGCTTGGCATAGATCACCTGGATGAAGGTGCCGTTGGCGATGATGGCGCTGCGTTCCAGATCCACCTCGATGGAGCCGTTGAAGGAGCCATGCACCGAGTCGCGACGCAGCAGGCTGGCCCGCTTCTCCAGATCCCCCTCACGGCCACCGCGCACCACGATGGCGCGCAGACGCAGGGCATTGGCGGCGCCGGTGCGCTCGATCAGCAGTCGGGCGAGCAGACGGCCGATGCGGCCAAAGCCGTAGAGCACCACGTCGGTCGGTGCCGGCAGGGCGCCCTGGCCGAGGGCGGGTGCCAGCTTGGCGGCCAGGTAATCGACTATGCCGCTTTCATCGCTGTGATCGCGCCAGTAGCCGACCGCCAGCTTGCCCAAGTCTATCTCGGCGGCGCTGGGGGCCAGCTCGCACAAGGCCTTAAGAAGCGGGAAGCAGTGTTGTATGGCGAGGGGTTGGCCTTCGTGGCGGCGAACCACCCGGTGGGCTTTGAGGATGTCGATGGTGGAGGCGTTTTGCAGGGGGCGTCCGTAGACGGTGATCTCGATCCCTTGCTGGCGGTAGAGGCGACCTATCAAGGGTTGCATGGCTTCGGCGAGCTCCTGGCTCTCCTGCCACGCTTGCAAATGGTGCTCGTGGGTCATTAACCAGATCCTTTATTTCACGTAACCGTGTTTTTCACGTTGTTGAAGCAAAAAGAAATTCGTCGAGTGCAGCTCACTGTAGGGGCGTATAATTCGTTATATTATTCTGCAATCGCGGCCAGCTTTTGGCGCGCGCATTGTAATGGATATGTGAGTGGTTTGCTAGCCGATGGTGGCTAAAGCGGGCTGTCGATGTTATCAACCAGATATGAACCATGACCCATCTTCCACTACGTCGGGCTGCTTTCGGTCTCGCCATGGGGCTCAGCCTCGTGGCCTGCAATGATGATCGCCTCCAGAACATCTGTGCCAACCATGCTGAGCTCTGTCTGGATCTGGTCGATGATGGCTGGTGCCGCATTGAGCGCACCGATGTGATCCGGGCGCGCTTCTCCCTCAAGCAGGAGGCGAGTGATCGCCACAAGTACGAGCTGATGAGCAAGCTGGAAGGCTATCTGCGCTGCATCGAACGTTCGACCCACATCGAGTACAAGTACGCCAAGGAGCGCAAGAGCGACCGGGTCGAGGGCATGCTGGCCGCCGGCGCCGAGTTGGAGCGACTCGATGGCGAGACCCGCCAATCCCTGGATCCCTATCTGCTGATCTGGCACTGGACCAACAATACCAATGATCAGGCCCGTCAGCAGTTTCTGGCGCAGGCGGGGACACCATCTCTGGAAGAGCCCGCCTTGCAGCTGGCGCTGGGGGGGATCTATGCCAAGACGGATCCCGAGCGTGCCATCAAGGTGATGAAACACGGCCTCTCCCTCTATCGGGAGGGGGATGAGGTTGACAGCCGTCTGCTCACCTCGCTCAGCACGCTCCACATGGGTCAGAAGCACTACCCGGATGCGTATCTATGGGGCAAGGTCAGCGCGGCCTTTCTGGGGGGGAGCGAGGTCTCGGCCAAGCGCTTCAGTCTCTATCACAGTCTGAGCAAGGCGGAGCTGGCGATCCTGGATACCCAGGCTGCCGAGCTGGTGCAGCAGATCAAGGCGGGGAGTTACCGGCCGTGAGCGAGATCACAAATGAGGCCATGGAAGATGCAATCATGATAGGCTCATCCCCTTTCTCCCTGCGTCTGATGCACGGTGATTTCCCCAAGCTGGAACGGCTGCTCGAACGCGTGACGGTGCGCGCCGTGGTACTGCGCGGCGATGAGTTGTTGCTGGTGCATTCGAGCGTCAATGGCGACTTCATGTTCCCGGGCGGCGGGGTTGAGGCGGGGGAGAGCCATCAGGATGCCCTGGCCCGCGAGCTGCGCGAGGAGTGCGGTGCCGAGCTGCTGGCCAAGGGGGGCTTGCTCGGCGAGACCCGGGAGTATCGCAGCGCTCGCGAGCCTGACTATGATGCCTACTGCATCCGCTCCCTCTATTACCTGTGCCGGGTGGGCGAGCACAGGGTCCCGCCAAGGTTGCAGGCCTATGAAGAGCGTCTTGGCTTCAAGGCGGGCTGGCATGCACTGGAGGAGGCGCTGCACAACAACCAGTGGCTGCTCGGTGGCCACTGCCCGCAGTGGACCCATCGTGAGACCCGGGTGCTGGCCCAGCTGTACCGTTGGCACAAGGATGGCGTGCTGCTGCCCCTGTAGGCATGCACAGATTGCGGATCTTCCCTCCATCGCCCCGGTGAAAACCAATAAAAAACCGCCCCGAGAGGCGGTTTTTTTGATGGCGATTAGCCATGGCTATCAGCGGCAGACGGGACACCAGGCATAGGTGCCCTGAGGGTCGTTGAAGCGCACCAGGGGATCGAGCGCCCGGTTGAGGGCGGTGAGGCTCTGGCCGAGTGGCGCCGGGATCACCCCCTTGAGGGAGGGAGCCAGGGCCTGGGCGCTGCTGCCGAGCAGCTCACGCAGGAACTTATCCTTGGTGGACTCTTCAGGCTCGATGGGGGTCACCTGCCACTCCTTCAGGTTGGCCAGCTCGGCGGCGGCGGCAATGGCATCGCTCTGGTTGCCAAATTCATCCACCAGGCCCAGCGCCTTGGCATCCAGGCCCGTCCAGACACGGCCCTCCGCCGCTTTCTCCGCCTCTTCCTGGCTCAGGCCACGGCCCTTGCCGACCAGCCCCAGGAAGCGCTGATAGGTGTTCTCCACATTGAGCTGGATGGCCTGGCCCACGTGTTCCGGCAGGGCGCGGGTCACGCCCAGGCCGACGAAGTCGGTGGTGCCGACCCCATCACTGTGGATGCCGAACTGGGAGAGGGCTTGATCGACGGTGGCAAAGAGGCCAAAGACGCCGATTGAGCCGGTGAGGGTGGTGGGGGAGGCGAAGATCTTGTCCGCATCGGCGGAGATCCAGTAGCCCCCGGAGGCGGCATAGCTGCCCATGGAGACCACCACTGGCTTGCCCGCTTGCTTGAGGGACAACAGTTCGGCACGGATCTGCTCGGCGGCGAAGGCGCTGCCCCCCGGGCTGTCGACCCGCAATACCACGGCTTTGATCTGGTCATCCAGCCGGGCATCGGCCAGCAAGTTGGCCAGGCTGTCGCCGCCTATGGTGCCAGCGGGCTGGATGCCGTCCATGATGGCGCCACTGGCGACAATGAGACCCACCTCATCCTTGCCACTCTGGGGATACTGTTCGGGAATGGCGGCCAGATAATCCTCGAGGCCAATCCCTTTCCAGATGTGATCCTCGGTCTCGCCAACCTCCTTGATCACCGCCTGGTTCATCTCTTCCCGGGTCGCCAGCTCATCGACCAGACCATTGTCCAGGGCATAGCCTGCGGCATTGCCCCCCGCTTTTTTCAGACGCTCGAGGAACTGCTCCTTGCTGGGGGAGACGGCATCGGGCTCGACTTCCCGCTGCTCGGCCACGTCCTGGACATAGGCCTGCCACAGCTGATCCAGCCAGCGCTGGTTCGCCTCCTTGCTCTCCGGGGACATCTCATCCCGGGTATAGGGCTCGACGAAGGACTTGTAGGTGCCGACCTTGAACACATGGGGAGTGACATTGAGCTTCTCCAGCGCCGACTTGAAGTAGGTCTGGTAGACCCCCAGTCCTTCGAGCAGCACGGCGCCGCTCTGGTTGAGCAGCACATGGTCGGCGTGGGCCGCCAGCAGGTACTGGCCCTGGGTGTAGTAGTCGGCCATGGCGATGACCGGCTTACCGCTTTGTTTGAAATCATCGATGGCGGCGGCCACCTCCTGCAGCTTGGAGAGGTTGCCTTGCAGCCCCTGGGGCTTGAGCACCAGAGCCTGAATGCGGTCATCTTCCTTGGCGGAGCGGATGGCCCACAGCAGATCCGATAGCAGGAACTCATGGGGCAAGTCTTCGCTGCTGCCCATCTGTTGCAGCAGCTGCTCGGTTGGACTTGTCTGGGTGAGCTGTTCGACCAGGGTGCCGTCGAGATTCAGGGTCAAGGCCCCTTCGACCGGGGCCTGGGGCGTATCTTTCTGTCCCAGTACAAAGACCAGGACCAGGACGACAAACAGAAATAGCAGATTGACCAGCATCAGTCGGGTGAAGTTGATCAGGCGCCAGAGGCTGCGAAAAATCCAGCCCAGGCCTTTGAAAATAGACATAGTCGCGTTATCGCCCTGTTAATGGGTTAGTGAGGCCATTATTAACCAGTTGCACCGTCGATTGCCATGCTCCATCACTCGCGGATTTGGCGTTACGCCTGTTCGCTGAAAAAACACCCAAACATTTGTTTGAAAAAGCAATTTCGATTCTTTACTCTACTGCAACTTGATAACAAAAAATTAACCGGAGGCCTCGTGAGCCATAACCCTGGTCTGCTGATGTCATCTGGCCCCGGCGTTACCCCGTGGTCATACCGGGCATTGGGTACTATCCCATGCCACCTGGCCTCAAAGAGGAGAGCATGATGAGCCGTTACCCCAAGCTGCTGGCCCCCCTTGATCTTGGGTTTACCCAGCTCAAGAACCGGGTATTGATGGGCTCCATGCATACCGGTCTGGAGGAGGAGAAGGGGGGCTTTGACAAGCTGGCCGCCTTCTATGCCGAGCGGGCTCGTGGCGGTGTGGCCTTGATCGTCACCGGCGGCATAGCCCCCAACCTGCGTGGTCGCCTGGTACCTCATGGCTCCCAGCTCAGCTTCCCCTGGCAGGTCGGCAAGCATCGCAAGTTAACCGAGGCGGTGCATGGTGAGGGGGGCAAAATCGCGCTGCAGATCCTCCATGCCGGTCGTTATGCCTACCATCCGTTCAGCCTGGCGCCGAGCGCCCTCAAGGCGCCGATCTCCCCGTTCAAGCCCCGTGCCATGAGCGAACGGCAGATCCGTGGCACCATACGGGACTTCGCCTCGACCGCCGCCCTCGCCAAGGCGGCGGGCTATGACGGGGTCGAGGTAATGGGCTCGGAAGGTTATCTCATCAACCAGTTCATCTGTGAGCGTACCAACCAGCGCCGCGACGGCTGGGGCGGCAGCAGCGAAAACCGGATGCGCTTCCCGCTGGAAATAGTGCGGGCCATTCGCGAGCGGGTCGGCACCGATTTCATCATCATCTTCCGTCTCTCCATGCTGGATCTGGTAGAGAAGGGCTCCTCCCTGGAAGAGGTGATAGCACTCGGGAAAGCGCTGGAGCAGGCCGGGGTCAGCCTCATCAATACCGGCATCGGCTGGCATGAGGCGCGCATCCCCACCATCGCCACCAGCGTGCCGCGCGGTGCCTTCAGCTGGGTCACCGCCGAGCTGAAGAAGCACCTCAAGGTGCCCCTGATTGCCACCAACCGCATCAATACCCCGCAAGTGGCGGAGGACATATTGGCGGGCGGGGATGCGGACATGGTCTCCATGGCGCGCCCCTTCCTGGCCGATCCCGAGTTTGTCATCAAGGCGGCCGAAGACAGGGCGGACGAGATCAACACCTGCATCGCCTGCAACCAGGCCTGCCTCGATCACGTGTTCAAACAAAAACGTGCCTCCTGCCTGGTCAATCCCCGCGCCTGTTTCGAGACCGAGCTCACCTTTGGCCGGGTACCTCAAGCCAAACGGCTGGCGGTGGTGGGGGCCGGGCCGGCCGGGCTGGCGTTCGCCTGCTACGCCGCCGAGCGTGGCCATCAGGTGAGCCTGTTCGATCAGGGCAGCGAGATCGGCGGCCAGTTCAACTTTGCCAAGCAGATCCCGGGCAAGGAGGAGTTTCACGAGACCCTGCGTTACTTTGCCAGGCGGCTGGAAAAGTGTGGCGTCGAACTCTATCTCGGCCAGCGCCAGAGCGCCGAGAGCCTGCTTGGCGGTGGCTTTGACGAGGTGATCCTCGCCACCGGCATCCGGCCACGTACCCCCAATATTCCTGGTATCGAACATGCCAAGGTACTCAATTATCTCGACGTGTTGCGCGATGGCAAACCGGTGGGTGACAAGGTGGCGGTGATCGGGGCCGGCGGCATCGGCTTCGACGTGGCCGAGTTTCTGGTGGAGAAGAAGAAGGACGGGAGCGCTGATCATCATCGCGATCACTGGCTCAAGGAGTGGGGCATCGACAAGAACCTCAAGGAGCCTGGCGGCCTGATGAGAGCGGAAATTGACGCACCCGAGCGCGAGATCTGGCTGCTGCAACGCAAGGAGAGCAAGGTGGGTGATGGCCTGGGCAAGACCACCGGCTGGATCCACCGTACCGTGCTCAAGAATCGCAAGGTCAAGATGCTCGCAGGGGTGCACTACCAGCGCATCGATGATGAGGGGCTGCATGTGGTGATAGAGGGTAGAGAGCAGT
This sequence comes from Aeromonas rivuli, assembly GCF_020149575.1. NCBI lineage: Bacteria > Pseudomonadati > Pseudomonadota > Gammaproteobacteria > Aeromonadales > Aeromonadaceae > Aeromonas > Aeromonas rivuli. The sequence goes on from NZ_CP079742.1 coordinate 1,105,093, forward strand.
GCCTGCCGGTAGACAATGTCATCATCTGTGCGGGGCAGGAGCCGCTGCGGGAGTTGCAAGCGGGGTTGCAGGCGGCGGGCAAGCCGGTACACATCATCGGCGGCGCCGATGTGGCCGCAGAGCTGGATGCCAAGCGCGCCATCCGTCAGGGAGCCGAACTGGCTGCCATCATCTGAAGCCACTCATCCGAATGACAAAGGGACGCAAGGTCCCTTTTTTTCATCCTCCCGCGCCCCTCGTCCTGTCGTATCCAAATAGTTAGCTGTTAAGCTGCTGCGTCATTTAAATGTTGCGCAATGTCACAAAATAATTCAGTTTGTGTCGACTTCTGCCTGGGGTTACATGACGGCAAAGTTGCAAAAGCGTTCGAACCATTAGATGAAGGACATGTCATGTCCTGCAGGGTAGCGGGAATGGATCCCACGCCCTGTTCGGTGCAGGTCTCAACATGAGCCGCCGATCCGTTAGCAGGAAAATAATAATGAGCCAAGAAAAGTCCAACACCTCCCTTGCCCAGACGGGTTACCGACTGAGCGCCACCGCCTTGACGATGGCCATGGTCTTGCACAGCGGTGCCAGCCAGGCGGATCCCAAGGGGCAGATCATCTTCCTCGGCTGGACCGCCGATCTGCAACATTCGGTCTGGCTCTCCGCCATCTCGCCCGGCAAATTCGATGTCAGCTCCGCCAAGACCAACCAACCCTATGATGTCTGGACTCAGAATCACAAGGGATTGCACCTCACCGTCTCCCCGGAGCGGGAGGAGTGGGGCGGCACCCATATTCTCTATAGCTATGCCAATGCCGATACCAGTATCTATGACAGGCGTTTCGTCGATTCCGATAATCAGCGGCCGGATCGCTTCACCTTCCCGAATCAGTTCACTCCGCCAACTTTGCCCCCCAAACCCACCCAACCCGGGCCCAGTGCCCCCCCTGAGGGGATAACGCCAACCCTGCCCGGTGGCGTGCAGCCACCGGTGGGTACCTTGCCGCCGCAGGGAATAACGCCGACCCTGCCCGGTGGCGTGCAGCCACCGATAGCCACCTTGCCGCCGCAGGGAATAACGCCGACCCTGCCCGGTGGCGTGCAGCCACCGGTGGGTACCTTGCCGCCGCAGGGAATAACGCCGACCCTGCCCGGTGGCGTGCAGCCACCGATAGCCACCTTGCCGCCGCAGGGAATAACGCCGACCCTGCCCGGTGGCGTGCAGCCACCGATAGCCACCTTGCCGCCGCAGGGAATAACGCCAACCCTGCCCGGTGGCGTGCAGCCGCCAGTGGGTACTCTGCCGCCGCAAGGGATAACACCGACCCTGCCGGGAGGCGTGCAGCCGCCGGTGGGCACTCTGCCGCCGCAGGGAATAACGCCAACTCTGCCCGGTGGCGTGCAGCCGCCAGTGGGTACTCTGCCGCCGCAGGGAATAACGCCGACCCTGCCGGGAGGTGTGCAGCCGCCGGTGGGCACTCTGCCGCCGCAGGGAATAACGCCGACCCTGCCCGGTGGCGTGCAGCCGCCAGTGGGCACTCTGCCGCCGCAGGGAATAACGCCGACTCTGCCCGGTGGCGTGCAACCGCCAGTGGGCACTCTGCCGCCGCAGGGGTTGACCCCAGGTATGCCGACTACACCTCCTCAGGGATTGATGCCAAGCCGCCCCACTCTTGGAGACAGGCCCTTTATCATCCGCCCAGGTGCGATGCAGCCACCAATAGCCACCTTGCCGCCGCAGGGGATAACACCAACTCTGCCCGGTGGTGTGCAGCCACCAGTAGCCACCTTGCCGCCGCAGGGGATAACGCCGACCCTGCCCGGTGGTGTGCAGCCACCAGTAGCCACCTTGCCGCCGCAGGGGATAACGCCGACCCTGCCCGGTGGTGTGCAGCCACCGGTAGGCACCTTGCCGCCGCAGGGAATAACGCCGACCCTGCCGGGAGGTGTGCAGCCGCCAGTTGGCACCTTGCCGCCGCAGGGGATAACGCCAACCCTGCCGGGAGGCGTGCAGCCGCCGGTAGCTACTCTGCCGCCGCAGGGAATAACGCCGACCCTGCCGGGAGGTGTGCAGCCACCGGTAGGAACCTTGCCGCCGCAGGGGGGGATGCCCACTCGCCCTCCCTTGGGTGAACGGCCCTTTATCACTCTGCCGGGCGGCGTGCAGCCGCTGCCCGGCACCTTGATTCCCGAAGGGCGCTTACCGCCCCCGGCGATCCCGGCGCAGCCTGGTTATTTACCGGGTCAGCAGAGCGCGGGCCAACAGGCAAGCGAGCGAGCACTGAACGAGCGGACCCTGTGCGTGATGGCCGATGAGCGGGCTAAATTGCCGCCCGAGCAACAGGCTCAATACCCGGATTGCCCCTTCACCCGTGCCGAGTTGGCCGCAGGTCAAGGGGGCCAGCCAGTGGCTCAGCCTGAATCTGTGGAACGACGTTGGAACCTGTGGGCGGATGAGGTCTATTACGACATCTCGGATCACCGCGAGGGATTGGATATGTCGGGCTCAACCAATGTGTTCAGCCTGGGAGCCGATACCCGGTTGGACAAGAACACCATCCTCGGCTTTAGCGTCTCCCGGGTCGACAGCAAGGTGGACTCCTTCAATGGCGGCATGCGCATGGCGGCCGGTGGCTTCAACATAGGCCCCTACCTGGCGTATCAGGTATCGGACAGCTGGATGCTGGATGGCACGCTGATCTATGGCTGGATGGACAACAAGCAGGATCTGCTGTTCCTCTCCGGTGACTATGGCTCGACCTCGCTGAGCGGTAGTCTGGGGGCCACAGGTCAGTACTTCTGGTCCAATACCTCAATACGCCCGCGTCTGGCTATCAACTACAGCCACAACCGCAGCAAGGGTTACCGGATGAGCGGTGATTATCAGGGATTGGCGCTGCATCTTGATAATGAGAGTGGCAGCTACAACCAGGGCAACATGACGGGGACGGTTGAATTTAGCCGTGTCTATTACACCGACATAGGTCTGCCGCTGATGCCTTACGCCGAGCTGGGACTGGATTACGGCTTTGAGAGACCGAACGATGGCTATATCCTGACGGGAGATCTCAGTTCGGCTCGCACAGAACCGCTCAGCGGCACCATGCGATTGGGGCTGCGTACCCTGATTGGTGGCGAGGCCACCCTGACCACCAGTGCCGGTTACACCAGCATAGGGCAGGATGATCTCAATATCTGGGAGTGGCGCATCAATCTCTCCAAGCCGTTCTGATCCCCTATCGACACAGGGGCCTATGCTGGCCCCTCATGACTCAGAAGGAGCATCACATGGATGCATTGACCCTACTGCTTAACCGCCACTCCTGTGCCCGTCTGACGACGCCTGCCCCGAGTGGCGAAGCGCTCGACAACATCCTCAAGGCGGGGCTGCGCGCACCGGATCACGGCACCCTGACCCCTTGGCAGTTCATCCTGTTTGAGGGGGAGGGGCGTGAGCGACTCGGCACCCTGCTCGGCGACGCGGCCCGGCTGCGTGGTGACGACGATGACAGCATCAGCAAGAGTGAGCAGGCGCCCCTGCGTGCGCCGCTGGTGGTGGCCGTTGCGAGCCGTTTTCAGGATCACCCCAAGGTGCCGAAGCTGGAGCAGGAACTCTCTGCCGGTTGTGCGCTGATGGCGATGCAGATGGCCGCCCAGGCGCAAGGGTTCAATGGTATCTGGCGCTCCGGCTGGTTTATCTTCGACGAGCACATTCGTCAAGGGCTGGGGCTAGGGGAGCAGGATCAGCTGGTGGGTTTCCTCTACCTGGGTACCCCTCAACTGGAGGCTCGCAAGCTGCGTGAACTGCCCTTGGCCGATTTCGTCCGCCACTTCTGATGATGGCGAGCTGAGTGAATGGTGCATGCCATGAGACTTGAATGGAAAGCCCTGTTCTATCAGGGCTTTTTTTATGGAGCCGGAAATAATAACCAGAGCTGGGAGGGGAAATAAAGGGGGCAAGCAAGGCATTTTCTGTGGCAGCAAACACTTTTTTTAATAGTGAGAGGAAGTTCGCAAAATGAGTCGATCTCACTATGTAAAACGTTTGCGCCCCGTTATCATCCCTGTCGCCAGTTCAGAAGGCTCGCCTTCTGATTTTCTGCGATGAGAGTCGCAATTCCGTAGCACCTTTTATATAGCCCAACGTCTTCGTGACCTTGGGCTTCATTTTTTGGGTGCAACCTCATGGGCCCAGTGGGCGACATGAGGGCAAAAAAAGTGTGCGCTCCCCGGATTGGCCGCCCGTCAGTGGCTCTGCCTCGGGGGCAGTATGCGGGCAGGGTTGCCCACCACCCGCGCCCCGGCCGGTACATCCCTGCTCACCACGGCGCCTGCGCCGACGATGGCCTCCCGGCCTATGGTGACCCCTGGCAGCAAGATGGCGCCGCCACCTATCCACACCCTGTCTGCTATGGTGACCGGCAGTGCCGTCTCCACCCCGGCCAGGCGCTCATCGGCATTCAGGGCATGGGCGGCGGTATAGATCTGCACATTGGGGCCCATCATGACGCCGGCCCCGATGCGGATCGGGGCATTGTCCAGCAGGGTGGCCCCCATATTGATGAACGAGCCCACCCCCAGGCTGATATGGCGACCATAGCTGCACTGAAAGGGCGGGCAGATGAAGGCGCCTTCTGCCAGTTCACCCACCAGGGCTTTGAGCAGGATCTGCTGTGCATCCTCATCGTCCTCCCGATTGAAGCGGCGATAGAGGCTCATTGCCGTCTTGCGCAAGGCGGTGAGCTCGGGGGCCATGCAGTTGTAAGGCTGGCTGTCGATCATCAACTGGTAGTCGGTCATGGAGGGCCTCGTCGGTTGGGTGGCATGCAGGTTCGGTGCGTGCAGATGTTACCCCTTTATGGCGAGGAGAAGGGTGAGCGGTGGCGCACTGCTGATCCAGAACCGTGAGCTAACAATCGGGCCTGCTCTGGATCGGAGCAAAAGCCAGAAACAACAAGGGCACTTGACGGTGCCCTTGTGGGTTTACTCGCTGGCCATGGGCGGTGCTTGCGCACCGCCGCCGTTCAATCAGCCGTGCTTGCGGCCCGAGAGGCGGCACCACTCCTCTTTCACTGCGGTCTGGTCCATGTCGAACCACTGGCCGTAGATGGTCTCCAGCTCCGGCGCCTGGCTCTCCAGCACGCCGGACAGTGCCATCAGGCTGCCGGGCTTGCCCAGACCCTTGATGAGCGGCGCCAGTTCGCGCAGCGGGCCAGCCAGGATATTGGCGACCACCACGTCGGCACTGATGCCGTCCGGCTGATCCGCAGGCAGGTAGAGCTCTATCTGACCCGCGACGCCATTACGTTCGGCGTTATCGCGGCTGGCCTGAATGGCCTGCGGGTCTATGTCGATGCCGATGACCCGGGCGGCGCCGAGCTTGAGGGCGGCGATGCCGAGGATGCCGGAGCCACAACCGAAGTCGACCACGGTTTTACCGGTCAGATCCAGGCCATCGAGCCACTGCAGGCAGAGCGCCGTGGTGGGGTGGGTGCCGGTACCGAATGCCAGACCGGGATCCAGCATGACGTTGACCGCATCGGGGTTGGGCACATCGCGCCAGCTCGGGCAGATCCAGAGCCGCTCGCCAAACTGCATAGGGTGGAAGTGATCCATCCACTCGCGCACCCAATCCTTGTCTTCCAGCTGCTCGACCTTGTAACCGACATCTTCCCCGAAGATCTGCTGGAAGAAGGCGATGGTGGGGGCTGGATCCGTCTCGGCATCGAACAGCCCCATCACCTCGGTCTCGCCCCAGAGCGGCGTTTCACCTGGCAGCGGCTCGTAGACGGGCACATCCTGAGCATCCATAAAGGTCACCGCCTGGGCTCCACGCCCCAGCAGCATGTTGCTCACCTTGTCCGCGGTTTTAGCGGTGGCGTTGATTCGAATTTGTATCCAGGGCATGGGGTCGACTCTTCATGAATGTGAAACCGCGGGATTCTACCATTCCGGGCCTGCGCTGTCGTGGTTTGCCCGCGGCCGAAAGGAGCCGACTCCGTCCGTCAGCCTCTCATGAGAGAAAAACAAGGACCATCAGCAAGGTTGGCACGGTTAATGTATTAATCCTTACTGCTTTGCTCTAGGAAAGTTCCGTCATCTTTCACGCCACCCTCGGGTGGCGATTTTTTTTGGTGAAAGCCAGCCAGGAGAGAGGCTACGAGGAGGGCACGGCCGCACTGGCCAATAAAAATGACCCAGAGCGGGTCATTTTTATTGAGTTGGCACGGTAGCTGCAATCAATAAATTATCCTGCAAAGGATGTGTGTGTGATTGTTACCCCCAACGTTCAGGTATTTAGGGTCATCCCGGTCGGGATGGCCCCTTTTTTTGTCCGCTATGGCGTATGTTGGCCCTTTGAGCCGCCAGGGGGGCTCGCCGAGGGGTCAGGGCGTCACGAAATAGCCGTGCTGGGGAGGTGGGGTGCGCTTCCCTGTACGCTTTTGGTGCCTATCCCTGGTGAAATCACCCCATGATGGTGCGATTTCTACCCACTTAGGGGAGGGGTTAAGCGAACTCGGCCATGTCGATCACCAGTTTGCCGATCATCCGTCCCGCTTCTACCTCTGCGTGTGCTTGCGCCAGGGTGGCTGGGGTCAATGCAGTCAGGGTCTGGCCTAGGGTGGTGCGCACTGTTCCCTGATCGACCAGCTGGCTGACCTCGCTCAGCAGCCTGTGCTGTTCAATCATGTCCGGGGTCTGGAACAGGGAGCGGGTGAACATGAACTCCTGGCTGAAGGTGACGCTCTTTGCCTTGAGCAGGCCGAGATCCCAGGGCTCATTGGATTCGGCAATGGTGCAGATATGGCCGAATGGACGTATCAGGCTCGCCATGGCGCTCCAGTGCTGTTCGGTGGCATTGGTGCAGAAGATAGCATCGAGCTGATTGATGCCAAGGGCCGCAAGATCTCCCTGCAGGTTGTGATGGCTCACTACCCGGTGAGCCCCCATTGCCAGGCACCAGTCGCGGGTTTCTGGCCGGGAGGCGGTGGCGATCACCTCCATCCCGGTGAGCTGGCGAGCGAGCTGGATGGCGATGGAACCCACGCCGCCCGCCCCGCCGATGATGAGCAAGTGCCCCTTGCTGTCCCGCTGGAGGCCGATGCGATCGAACAGCGCCTCCCAGGCGGTGATGGCGGTAAGCGGCAGGGCGGCGGCTTCGACATCGGACAGGCTGGCGGGGGCCAGGGCGACGATCCGCTCATCGACCAGTTGCAGTTCGCTGTTGCTGCCGGGGCGACTGATATCCCCCGCGTACCAGACCCGGTCACCCGCCTTGAACAGGGTGACCTCGCTGCCGACAGCGACCACGTTACCCACCGCATCCCAACCCAGTACCCGTGGGCTGGCCTCCACTTTATCCTTGGGGGCGCGTACCTTGGTATCGACCGGGTTGATGGAGGTGGCGCCGACCTTCACCAGCAGATCCCGCGGGCCGGGAGTGGGGGTGGGGAGGCTGGCCTCGATGAAGCAGTGGGGATGATCGCTTGGCAGATAATGGGTGAGGGCGATGGCTTTCATGGCAATTCCTTGTCGGACAGATTGGGATTGCCTCGCAGTCTAGTCTGGTTAATTATTCCTATTAAGATGGGTAATTGGTAAAGACTGTTTGAATATATGAACAATCCAGAACTAGAGCTGATGGGGATCTTCGCCACTGTGGTGGAGCAGGGCAGTTTCACCGCCGCCGCCGAGTTGCTCGGCATGCCAAAGTCTTCGGTGAGCCAGAAGATATCGCGGCTCGAATCCCTGCTCGGCATGCGGCTGTTGCAACGGACCACCCGTCGCCTCAGTCTGACTCCCCAGGGCGAGATCTATGTGGAGCACTGCCAGGCGTTGCTCAATGTGGCGCGCGGGGCACACCTGGCGATGGCGCGGCTGCGTGAGGCGCCGGCAGGGAAGGTGAGGATCACGGCGCCAGAGGCAACCGGCACCCTGCTGCTCGGCAAGATACTGGCCGAGTTTCGGCTCCTCTATCCCGAGGTGGTGATAGAGCTGACCCTGAGCGATGAACAGCTGGATCTGGTGGCAAAGGGTTACGATCTGGCGCTGCGGGCGGCGCCGCTGAAAGATTCCAGCCTTATTTGCCGGCAGATTGGGCAGGTGGCGCGTCACCTGGTGGCGGCGCCTGGTTACCTCGCCCGGGCGGGGCGGCCGGATACCGTGGCCGATCTGAGCGGGCATGCCTGTCTGGTGCACAGTGCGCTGCCCCTGTGGCCATTGCAACCAGAGGGGTGGCGGCCAAAGGGAGTCTGTCTCTCCAACAGCCTGCTGGCCCTGCGAGAGCTGGCCATTCATGAAGGGGGAATCGCCCTGCTGCCTGCTCATGTCTGTCGGGATGAGTTGCTCAGCGGCAAACTGGTCAGCCTGTTGCCAGCGCACCCCATACCCAGCAATCCCTTCTATCTCATCTACCCGAGCCGGGAGCATCTGGCGCCCGCCTTGCGATCCTTGATGGATTTTGTCGCCGAGCGACTGGCGTTCACCCCTTAGCAAAAGCCCTGCCGACCGGCAACGTTCAGGGACTGCGCCTACCAGCGGATCTGGCTGCTCGACGCCTGATTGGGCTTGAGGCCAAGCGGCACAGACTGGCGCTCGGCCAGCATGCGGATCTGCCCCGCGATGAGCCCTGCATTGGGGCCCAGCACCAATACCAGCTGATGCTCGTTGAGTGCTATCCAGGAGAGGCAACCCAGGTTGAGCAGCTGGGATTGATCCACCAACTCCATGTTGCGTACCCGGATGCTGAGCCGGGTCAGGCAGACGCTGATGGCTTGCAGGTTGTCCATGCCGCCGAGCAGCTTGAGATAGCGGATGGCCAGCATCTGGGGGTCGGCAGGGGGAACATTGGCCATCTCCTGGGGGACAAGCTGCTGGTTGGAGAGGCTGAGGGGGGAGCGCCCCAGCATCTGATAGAACAGCAGGGCATAGGCCACGAAAAAGAGGATCCCCAGGGGAATGATCCAGAAGGCATGCACCCCGCTGCCATAGCTCAGACTGAGATCCAGCAACCCGGCGGAGAAGTAACTGCCGAGCTGGATATCGAGGGCACTGCAGATGGCGAACGACAGGCCGGTGAGCAGGGCATGGGCCAGAAACAGCCAGGGCGCCGTGAAGGCAAACAGAAACTCGATGGGCTCGGTGATGCCGATGCAGGCGGACGTGAGGGCCAGGGTCAGCAGCAGGGCACCGTGGGGCAGTTGCCGGAGGCGATGACGGTGCAACCAGATGGCGAAACAGGCACCGGGCAAGCCGAACATGATAATGGGATAGAGACCGGCGCCATAGCCTTGGTGCAGCGGCTGTGCCGCCGCCAGGGCCAGCTGATTGCTGGCACCCAGGGTCACCAGATTGCCCAACAGCTGGTGCAACCCGAGAGGGAGCAACAGACGGTTGAGCACCCCGTAACTGAAGGCGCCAAGGGGGGTCCCCAGATCCGTGGTTATCTGGCTGATCCCCTGCTCCAGGGCTGGCCAGATCAGTGAGAGTGGCACGGCGATCAGCAGGCAGACGAAGGCACTGAGCAGGGGGCCTTGCCAGGGACCGGGCAGATAGAGGCGTATCGGCTTGGGCACTGAGGGCGACCAGGGGCCAAACAGGGCCGTCATGATGCCCGCCAGCATGCCACAGACAAGATCGGCATGCAGGCCCGGGGCCAGCGCCGAGAGCGCGGAGCTCAGCAGCAGGAAGTTGACGGCCCCCGAGAGCGCCAACCCCCCCCGCTCGGTGCGACCAATCCCGAAGGCAATGGCGACCGCATAGATGAGGGGCATCTGACCGAAGATGGCCTGTCCGCTCAGCACCAGCACGGGCAGATCGAGGGCATCTGGCTGGCCGAGTCGATGGAGCAGGGCGGCCAATGGCAGGATGGAGACGGGCAGCAGCAAGGCATAGCCCAGTCGCTGCATGGCCTGGATCAGCGTCTGTCGGCGAGAAGGTGGCGTCATTGAAGAGGGGTGAAGTGTGACATAGCGCACACTTTACCCTTTACTCCCCTTAAGGGATAGCCTTCGAGGGATTAATCACCAATAAGTTAACCCCGATCAAACAGTTGGCGTACTACCACCCCTGGTGGTGGGGTCAGCAGGCTTACCAGTACGAAGACGAACAGACCCAGCCCCAGGCTGGGCACTATGGCGTGCAGTCCCGCCAGCTTGATGCCCCAATGGCTCAATACGCCATAGCAGAGAATGCCGCTGACCATGCAGGCCAGTGCCCCCTGGCCGTTGGCTCGGGGCCAATAGAGGCCGAGCACCAGGGGCCAGAGGAAGACGGCCTGCAGGCCGCCGAAGGCGAGCAGGTTGAGCCAGATGATCATCTCGGGGGGCTGCAGCGCGGCCAGCAGCACCAGGGTGCCCAGGATCAGGGTGGTGATCAGCGACAGGCGGGGAATCCGCACCTCCAGCTTCTGTTGGGACTGTTTGGGGCTCAGATAGTTGAGCCAGAGATCCTTGACCAGGGTCGCCGAGGTCTGGATCAGCTGGGAGTCGATGGTCGACATGATGGCGGCCATGGGGGCGGCCAGGAAGATACCCGCCAGCCAGGGAGGCAGCACCTCCATCATCAGGGCTGGCATGATCTTGTCAGGACTGTCCATGGCGGGCAGGATGGCGCGGCCCAGAGCGCCAGCCAGGTGCATGCCGAACATCAGCAGGGCACTGACGATGGTGCCGATGAGGATGCCGCGATGGAGCGCCTTGCTGTCTTTGTAGCCGAAGCAGCGCAGCGCCGAATGGGGCAGGCCGATGACGCCGACGCAGACCAGGATCCAGAAACTCAGCATGAAGGGCTGGGTCAGCATGTCCCCGGCCCCCTGGGGGCTGACCAGTTTGGGATCGATCACCTCGAGTTGATGGATGAGGTTGGGCAGACCGTCACCGGCTATCAACACCCCGGCCAGCAGGGCCCCGGTGCCTATCAGCATGATGATCCCCTGCAGGGCATCCGTCATCACCACGGCGCGAAAACCGCCGATCACCGTGTAGAGCAGCACGCAGCTGGCAAACAGGAAGAGCCCCTGCTGGTAGCTGAGACCGGTGGCGGTCTCCAGCAGACGAGCCCCGCCGATGAACTGCACCACCATGGTGGCGATGAAGGCGAGAATGATGGTCACCGAACCCAGCACCACCACCGCCTTGCTCTGATAGCGGGCCCACAGCATGTCGTTGATGGTCACCGCATTGACCCGGCGGGCGATGATGGCGAATTTCTTGCCAAGCACCCCCAGGGTGAGCCAGACGGTGGGCAGCTGGATCATCGCCAGCAGCACCCATCCCAACCCAATCTTGTAAGCGGCGCCAGGGCCGCCGATGAAGGAGGAGGCCGAGGTGTAGGTCGCCACCAGGGTCATGGCCAGCACCAGGCCACCCATGCTGCGATTGCCGATGAAGTACTCCTGCATGAAGTCTCCACCTTGGCGACGGCGGCTGGCCCAGTAGCCGATACCAAGCACCAGCAGCAGATAGATGAGCAGCGGCAGCAACAGTTCAATATTCATGACGGGGCTCCTGCGGGCTGGGTAACTCGGGGCTGAGGGGGATCTCGATAAACGGCAGGTTCACCATGAAGGCCTCTATTCCCATCAACAGCTGCGGTGCAGGCATCGGTAGTTGATCAAGCTTCATGACGGGGCTCCTGCTGGCTTGGCAATGCTGAGTCGAGGGGGATCTCGATAAACGGCAGGTTCACCATGAAGGCCTCTATTCCCATCAACAGCTGCGGTGCAGGCATCGGTAGTTGCTCAAACTTCATGACGGGGCTCCTGAGGGCTTGGCAACTCGGGATCGAGGGGGATCTCGATAAACAGCCAGTTCACCATGACAGCGCAGAGCACCATGAACAATAGGGGCATCAGTATGCAACTGAGCAGGAACCAGAGGGGCATACCCCAATACTGAAGCGTCTCGGGAATGAAATAGGCACAGCCATACCAGGCGACGAAATAGAGCAGGGTCAGCAGCAGGCAGAGGGTGGCTTCCCGGCGGGCGAGGTTGAAACGAGACATGTTGAATGCAGCCTCCAGAGAGTGAAGGGCGCAAGGATAACAAAAAAGGGCCATGTCGCCATGGCCCTTTTATTCGGGTCTCTTACAGACTCAACGTCTGGTGCAGATGATGGTTGTTACACGCCATCTTGCCCAGCGGCACTGTCTGCATTGAGCGGTCCTTACAGACCCAACTTCTTGTGCAGGTAGTGGATGTTGGTGCCACCGTGCTGGAAGTTTTCGTCCTTCATGATCTCTTTTTGCAGCGCCACGTTGGTCTTGATCCCTTCGACGACCAGTTCGTCCAGAGAGTGACGCATACGCGCGATGGCGATGTCGCGGTTCTCACCGTAACAGATCAGCTTGCCAATCATGGAGTCGTAGTAAGGCGGAACCTTGTAGCCAGCGTAGATGTGGGAGTCCCAACGCACGCCCATGCCACCCGGCGCATGGAAGCGCTGGATGAGGCCAGGAGACGGCATGAAGGTGGCCGGATCTTCGGCATTGATCCGGCATTCGATGGCATGGCCACGGATGCGGATGTCCTGCTGGGTGATAGACAGGGGCTGGCCGGCGGCGATGCGCAGCTGCTCCTTGATCAGATCCACGCCGGTGACCATCTCGGTGACCGGATGCTCAACCTGGATACGGGTGTTCATCTCGATGAAGTAGAACTCGCCGTTCTCGTACAGGAACTCGAAGGTACCGGCACCGCGGTAGCCGATTTCGAGGCAGGCGCGCACGCAGCGCTCACCGATGAACTTGCGCATCTCTTCGGTGATGCCCGGTGCCGGTGCCTCTTCGACCACTTTCTGGTGGCGACGCTGCATGGAGCAGTCACGCTCGCCCAGATAGATGGCGCTGCCCTGACCGTCAGCCAATATCTGAATTTCGATATGGCGTGGGTTTTCCAGGTACTTCTCCATGTAGACCATGTCGTTCTTGAAGAACTGGCCTGCTTCGGATTTGGTCAGGGCGATGGCGGCAGCCAGCTCGGCTTCACTGCGCACCACGCGCATGCCGCGACCACCACCGCCACCGGCGGCCTTGATGATCACCGGATAGCCGATGCGCTTGGCGACACTGGCGTTGTGCTTGGTATCGCTGTCGACCGGGCCGTCGGAGCCGGGGACGCAGGGCACACCGGCCTTCTTCATGGCTTCGATGGCGGAAACCTTGTCACCCATCAGGCGAATGGTTTCGGCGCGCGGGCCGATGAAGATGAAGCCGGACTGCTCGACCACTTCGGCGAAGTCGGCGTTTTCGGAGAGGAAACCGTAGCCGGGGTGGATGGCGACGGCCCCCGTCACCTCGGCGGCGGCGATGATGGCCGGCACATTGAGGTAGGATTCCCCGCTGGCAGGCTTGCCGATGCAGATGGATTCGTCGGCCAGCAGCACATGTTTGAGCTCCCGATCGGCGGTGGAGTGAACGGCCACTGTCTTGATCCCGAGCTCTTTGCAGGCGCGCAGGATCCGCAGGGCAATTTCACCGCGGTTGGCGATGACTACTTTGTCCAACATGGGTGAATATCCCCTTATTCGATGATGAACAGCGGCTCGTCGAATTCGACGGCCTGGCCATTCTCGACCAGAACGGCCTTGATCACGCCAGCCTTGTCAGATTCAATCTGGTTCATCATTTTCATGGCTTCGACGATGCACAGAGTGTCACCGACATTGACTTGCTGACCGACTTCCACGAAGGGTTTGGCTTCCGGGCTGGAGGAGCGATAGAAGGAGCCAACCATGGGGGAGCGCATCAGGTGACCACTCGGGGCGGCAGCCTCGGCGGTGGCAGCAGCAGGGGCGGCGACTGCGGCAGCGGCAGGTGCCATGGCAGGCTGCATCATCATCTGTGGTGCGACGTTGACCTGGCCGGAGAAATTACGGCTGATGCGAACAGACTCTTCCCCTTCGGAGATTTCCAGCTCGGCGATGCCGGACTCTTCAACCAGTTCAATCAGCTTTTTGATTTTGCGGATATCCATTAGCATTCTCTTTCTTCTTTGTCTGATCAGTGATTATCAAGCCGTGCCAAGTGACGCACAGCCGCGGTTAAAGCAAAGGTATAACCATCCGGCCCGAGTCCACAGATGACCCCTTTCGCGACATCAGACAGATAAGAGTGATGGCGGAACGGCTCTCTGGCATGGACGTTGGAGAGGTGCACCTCGATAAAGGGGATAGCAACCCCCAGCAGGGCATCTCGCAGCGCGACACTGGTATGGGTGAAGGCGGCAGGATTGATGATGATAAAATCCACCTGGCCCATGGCCTGGTGGATGCGCTCCAGCAGCAGATGTTCGGCGTTGGATTGCAGGTGGTCCAGTGTGACACCGAGTTGGCTGGCCTGGCGCTGCAGATCGGCGACGATCTCGTCGAGGGTCTGGCTGCCGTAGATACCGGGTTCCCGTTTGCCCAGCAGGTTCAAGTTAGGACCGTTGAGCAGAAGAATGCGGTGATGTTGCGACATAATGAGTACATCCTCGATGATAATGCTGTTAACTATCAGCTATCTTGCGGATGACCAGAAATCTAGCCATTTTTTGCGCAATTCGGTGTGCACTGACACACAGTTTTCGCAATTATATTGATTTCGTGAAAATTAGCAGCATTTTACTGGTCTAATCTCTACATCTGGCTGTTTATTGAGCATATTGATGCGCGGAGCCGCTCTGCCGCAGTGCCCGCCTCTTCAGGCTTTCCAGACACGATAAAGCCGGCACAAGGCCGGCTTTGTCGATCAGCAAGCGAAGGGGATCATGCCGCCTCTGACTTCTCGCGGATAAGTTTGTCCACGACCCCCGGATCCGCCAGGGTGGAGATATCTCCCAGGCTGTCGGTCTCGCCGGTGGCTATCTTGCGCAAGATCCGACGCATGATCTTGCCGGAACGGGTCTTGGGCAGCCCCTCGGCCCAGTGGATCACGTCCGGCGTGGCGATGGCGCCTATCTCCTTGCGCACCCACTCCTTCACTTCCTTAAGCAGCTCGCGGCTCGGCTCTTCCCCGGCGATCAGGGTGACATAGGCGTAGATGCCCTGACCCTTGATCTCGTGAGGCACCCCCACCACGGCCGCTTCGGCAATCTTGGGATGGGCGACCAGGGCCGACTCTATCTCGGCGGTACCCATGCGGTGGCCGGAGACGTTGAGTACATCATCGACCCGACCGGTGATCCAGTAGTAGCCATCCTCGTCGCGACGAGCGCCGTCGCCGGTGAAGTAGCGACCGGGGAAGGTGGAGAAATAGGTCTGCTCGAAACGCTCATGGTCGCCGAACACGGTACGCATCTGACCCGGCCAGGAGTCGGTGATCACCAGGTTGCCCTCGGTGGCGCCCTCCAGTGGCTCGCCCAGGTTGTCTACCAGTGCCGGTTGTACCCCGAAGAAGGGACGGGTGGCCGAGCCGGGTTTGAGGTCGGTGACGCCGGGCAGGGGGCTGATCAGGATGCCGCCGGTCTCGGTCTGCCACCAGGTGTCGACGATGGGGCAGCGCTCATCGCCTATGGTGCGGTAGTACCACTCCCAGGCTTCCGGGTTGATGGGCTCGCCCACGGACCCCATGATGCGCAGACTGGCACGAGAGGTGCCTTCGATGGCATCTTTACCTTTGGCCATCAGGGCACGGATGGCGGTCGGTGCCGTATAGAGGATGCTGACCTGGTGCTTGTCCACTACCTGGCTCATGCGGTTGGTGGCCGGGTAGTTGGGCACCCCTTCGAACATGAGGGTGGTGGCACCGTTGGCGAGCGGCCCATAGACCAGATAGGAGTGGCCTGTCACCCAGCCCACGTCGGCGGTACACCAGTAGATGTCCTCTTCGTGGTAGTCGAACACGTACTTGAAGGTGAGCGCCGCATAGACCAGATAGCCGCCGGTGGTGTGCAGCACCCCCTTGGGTTTGCCGGTGGAGCCCGAGGTGTAGAGCACGAACAGCGGGTCCTCGGCGTTCATCGCCTCGGGCGGGCAGTCGCTGCTTGCCGTGGCCATGGCCTCGTGCCACCAGAGATCCCGTGCGCCGTGCCAGGCAACCTGACCGCCGGTGCGCTTGAGCACTATCACTTTCTCGATGCGGGTTTCGGGGTTGGCGAGGGCGTCGTCGACGTTCTTCTTGAGGGGCACGGCACGGCCGCCGCGCAGCCCCTCATCGGCGGTGATGACGATGGAGGAGCCGGAGTCGATGATGCGGCCGGCCAGGGCTTCGGGGGAGAAGCCGCCGAAGACGATGGAGTGAACGGCGCCGATGCGGGTACAGGCCAGCATGGCCACGGCGGCTTCCGGCACCATGGGCATGTAGAGACAGACCACATCGCCGCGTTTGACCCCTTGGGCTTTGAGCACGTTGGCAAACTTGCACACTTCACCGTGCAGCTCGCGGTAGGTCAGCTTGCGATCTTCGGCCGGGTTGTCCCCTTCCCAGATGATGGCGACCTTGTCGCCACGCTCGTGGAGATGACGGTCGAGGCAGTTGGCGGAGACGTTGAGCTGGCCATCTTCGAACCATTTGATGGAGACGTGGCCGGGATCGTAGGAGCTGTTCTTGACCTTGGTATAGGGCTTCATCCAGTCGATGATCTTGCCTTGCTCTCCCCAGAAGGCATCGGGATCCTGTACCGAGGCCCGATACATGGCCTCATAGCCGGCCTTGTCCAGCAGGGCGTCCTGGCTGATGTGGGATTTGACCGGGTAGACCTTGTGCTCGCTCATTGTTCACTCCTTTGAATACATCTTCTTAATGATTACATAACAACTTATACCTTTGCCGGGGGAGGGCAATTAGACTTTTGGATAGCCGTGCGCTAGCGCCCACTTAGTGTTTCAAACGGCGTATTTTGCCGGTTCAAGGTTTGGGTGAGGGCTGGCGGCGGGGGCGTGTCGGTATGCTGGGGGGCTGGCGAAGAGAGTGCCAAAGAGAGTGCCAAAGAGAGTGCTGAAGAGAGTGCCGAAGTGGCCATTCTCAGGGGACCTTGGTTGGCGCGGGGCAAGGCAGGCCGGTGCGGGTTAGCCCTTCTGACGGCCGAAGGCCTGAAGACCGCGCACCAGCACCAGCAAGCTGAGGATGTGGAAGGGCAGCGCCAGTGCCCACAGCTGCCACCAGTTGGGTTCCCCCGCATAGCAGTTGATGAAGGCCACCCAGGCGACCAGCAGGGTCAGCATGCCTGCGAGCTGAAAGCGGCGGCGCAGCACCACTTCTACCCCCAGATTGGCGAGATAGAGCGTCAGCAGCACACCGCCAAACCCGGTGAGCTGGGCGCTGCCATAGAGGTCACGGTTGCTGTCAAACAGCAACCTGATAAGGGGAGTCAGGCCCTGCTCGCTCGGGATCAGGGCGAGTAGCCAGCAGGCGATGAGCAACAGGGCCGTCTTCATGACTCAGGACTCCTGGCCCTGAACCAGGCTGAGGTAATTGGCATCCATCACCAGGAAGACCCCGAGCAGGCGGGCGCAGGCGCCATAGAAGCCGAAGGCATCTTTGGCGCGGCACCCCTGTTCGAAGCGTTCGAACCAGCCGAGCAGGTGGTCATGCAGCAGTGCAGCCTGTTCGGCGAGCCAGCGGCTGCGCTCATCGGCGTTGGTGGCTTCGGCGGCGCGAATGATGAGGTTGCCCATCAGATCCAGCTCGATGGCCAGGTGATCTTCCGGCTCCTTGTACTTGTCGCTGACGCTGATGCCAAGCCGGGTGAGGCGCGCCTGCATCAGGGTCATGGGCGCCTGCATCAACAAGCCCCCTTCGCCGCGATAGAGGGATTCATAAGGCGGCACCCCTTGCTTGGGGTCACTGAGGAACAGACCGGCGAAATCGGCGGCCAGCTCCAGCTGGCGATCGGGGCGCACCAGCAGACGGGCGATGGCGTCGTTGAGCTCGGCCACGGCGTCACGCATGGGATCCAGGGTCGAGAGACTCTTCAAGAAGCTGCGCACGTCGTAGCTATCGTATTCGGCGATCTGCTCATCAGACAGTTCGGCGGCAAACAGGGTGGCAAACCACCAGTAGAGTTCGGCCCTGCGTTCGCTTGTGGCCAGAAATTCCTGCATTTTTCCTCCGTTGATGACAATCGGGAGCCATGATGGCCCCCGATTCTAACGACTTTGATAATAAAGGAAACCGTGGTTTCCCTTTTGTCCGGGCTAGCCTCGTTGGCTCGCCGCCCGAGCCGGGAACATGGGGTCTATGCCCGCTGCCGTGTCGGGCGCGCCAAAGGCGGTGATGGCCGGGATGGTGCCTTCGAACTTCTCGACGTCCACCAGGGCGGTGTGCGCCGTGGTGGCCTGGGAGAGGCGAGAAGCGCCGATATCGGCAGTCAACACGTTCGGGTCGCCATAGGTGCACAGGGTGCCCACCTTGCCCCCCTCCTGGGGGCCATACCAGGCACCTTCGTGGATGCGCACCACCCCGGGGGCGTAGTCCTCGCTCACCACCAGTCCCGCCAGCACCTGACCACGGGCGTTGAAGGCGCGCACCAGATCGCCATCCTTGAGACCGCGTGCCTTGGCATCTTGCGGGCTCATGTAGAGTGGCTCCCGCCCCTGCACCGCGTAGCTGGCGCGGAAGTGGTCCGAGGAGCAGAGCTGGCTGTGCAGCCGCTTGTCCGGGTGGCAAGATTGCAGATGCAGCGGATAGCGCTGGCTGCCAGAACCACCGTGGGAGCGCTCATAGGGTTCAATCCAGACCGGATGGCCGGGGCAATCGGCGTAACCGAAGTCGGCGATGGTCTTGGAATAGATCTCGATGAGGCCGGATGGCGTGCCGAGCGGCTCCAGATCTGGCTCCTGACGGAACGCCGCGTGGCGCACCCAGGGCTCACCCGCAGGCAGACTGACGAAGCCCTCTCCGTGCCAGAACTGGCTGAAGCGAGGCAAACGAATACCGATGCCGCGACCCTGCAGGCGGGCGTCGTCATAGATGCTCTGGATCCACTCCAGCTTGCTCTTGCCGCCGGTGAACTCGGCCTCGCGCCCGAAGCGGCGGCAGAGATCGGCGAAGATATCGTAGTCGTCGCGGGCTTCGAACAGGGGCTCCACAATCTTGTGCATCGCCAGGATGCCGGCATTGGCATGGGAACCCCACTGCTCGATGTCATCGCGCTCGTAGGTGGTGGTGGCGGGCAACACTATGTCGGCGAAGCGGCAGCTGGCGGTCCACTGGTGATCGATGTTGACCACGGTCTCCAGCTTGCGCCAGGCCGCGATCATCTTGTTGCGATCCTGCTGGTGATGGAAGGGGTTGTTGCCGCAGAACACCGCCATCTTCATTTCCGGGTAGGTGATGGTCTGGCCGTTGAAGTCGATGGTCTGCCCCGGATTGAGGATGCAGTCCACGAAGCGCGCCACCGGGATGTACTTGGAGTACCCCTTGAAGTCGCCGTCATGGATCGGCTTGGCGCCGGGGATGACGGAGCTGAAGCCGGACATGATGGGGCCGGTCGAGGTGATGGTACCGGCACCGTTGTAGTGCCAGCCAAAGCCAAATCCCCCCCCGGGCAGGCCAATCTGGCCCAGCATGGCGGCCAGTACCACCAGCATCCAGGCGTACTGTTCGCCATGGTGCATGCGCTGCACGCACCAGCCACCGATGAGCTGGGTTCGCCCGCCTGCGAGGGTGCGGGCCAGCTCGCGGATGGTGTCGGCGGAGATGCCGCAGAGGGGGGCGGCCCAGTCGGCGTCCTTGGCTTGACCGTCCTGCTCCCCCAGCAAGTAAGGCAGAAACTTGTCGTAGCCGGTGGTGTACTCCTTGAGGAACTTGGCATCGTGCAGACCCTCGCTGTGCAGGGTGTGCGCCAGGGCCAGCATCAAGGGGAGATCCGTCTGGGGGTTGAGGGCGACCTGCTCGCAGCCAAGGAACTTCTGGGTCTTGGACTTGACCGGATCGACGCTGATCACCCGGATCTCGCCCCTGGCGACCTTCTCCCTGAGCTGCTCCCAATAGGCATAGACCCCGTGATCCGGCACCAGCCAACCCACCTGCAGGTTCTTGATGGGATCGGATCCCCAGATGACGATGGTCTTGCTGTGCTCCAGCACCAGGGGCCAGGAGGTCTGCTGTTCGTACACCTCCATGGCGCCCGCCACGTGGGGCAGGATCACCTGGGCGGCGCCGGTGGAGTAATCCCCGGCCTTGCTCAGATAGGTGCCGTGCAGGTTCATGGCGCGGCCCAGCATGGCGCCGGCGGAGTGGAACTTGCCCACCGATTGCCAGCCGGAGTGGCCGGCATAGAGGGCGCTCGGGCCATGGTTTTTCTGCACTCGTTCCAGCTCGTGATAGAAGAAGTCCAGGGCCTGGGACCAGCTGACGCGCACGAAGCGATTCTGGCCACGCTCCTGGGTATCGGAGAGGTGTCCCTTGCGCAGCCAATCGAGGCGCACCATGGGGTAGCGGACGCGGGAGGGGTTGTAGACCACCTCACGCAAGCCTTGCAACATCTCGGTCGGGTGTTTGTCATGCTCGAATGGCCGGGTCTCGACCCAGCGCCCCTCGACCACCCGGGCGCGAAACGCACCCCAGTGGGAACCTGACAGCACCAGCTTGTCCTGGGCCTCGGCGGCTTGCACCGCACGGCCCAGCAAGGAGGGGCCGACCAGGGCCGCCGCGCCACCGGCCAGCATGCCCCCCAGAAAACCACGTCGGGAAACTGTGATCATTGTGTCTGTCCTCTTTCAAATGGGGTTAGTGCTGGCCCTGGCCACCGGTATCGGCGGCGTGGCTTTGCAGATATTTGAGCAGGGTGCGCTCTTCCTCTTTGCTGAGGCGGTAGTAGGCAGACATCGCCTTGAGCCCGGAGATCCAGCCGTTGGCGGTGAAGTGGGCCGGATCCGGCGCCCCGTGGCAGGAGTTGCAGGTGGATTTGTACATCTCGCCGGCGTAGTCCCAGATGGGTTTGAGTGAGGATTCGAGCCCCTGGCCGTCGACCCAGGCACTCACCTTCACCTGCTGCCACTGGATATGGGTGGCCGGATCCGTCTGCTCGGCGAGGATCTGTTCACCGGCCTTGAGCTCGTCGCGCACCGTGGCGACGAAGACTCGCTTGCCCATGTACTCGCTCAGCACCCGACCCTTGCCGTCACGTTCGCGCCAGCCTTCGATGTTGACCCTGAGCCGATCGCCACTGCGTTCCAGCACCTCGATACGGGAGGCGGGCAGCAGGCGCCCGGCCGGCTCGCTCGCCGTCTTGCTGGCAAACAGGTCCTTCTCGCCCAGGCTGTAGAGCACCTCGGCGGCCGGTGCCGCTATGGCCTCTGCCTGCAACTTGGCGAAGCTGGCCCTGAAGCCCCCCGCCATGTTGGGCAGCTCATGGGCGATGCCCTTGTGGCACTCGATGCAGTTCATGTTCTTGGCGGCGGCATCTTTCATGGCCAGGGCCGCGGCGGGGGACTGCTTGGCGTGATCCATGTTGTCGTAGCTGTGGCAGGACTTGCAGGTCTTGGAGTTCTGGCTGCTCATCCGTGCCCAGACCCGCTCGGCCAGGTGCAGACGCCTGTCCTCGAACTTCTCCTGGGTATCGATGCTGTGGCCGATGAACTGCTGATAGAGATCGTTGGCCGCCTCCATCTTGCGTACCACCTTGCCGACGAAGTCTTTGGGCTGATGGCAATCGGTGCAGATGGCCTGCACCCCTGAGGCGTTCTTGAAGTGCACCGACTCCTTGTACTCGGGGTAGACGGTGCTCTCCATGGTGTGACAGGAGACACAAAATTCGAGGCTGCTGGTCTTCTCGAAGCCGTAATGCAGACCCACCGAGCCCGCCAGGGTCACGCCGACGCCGACCAGTACCAGGGCCAGTACCGACCAGCGTCGACTGGGAGTGCGCAGCCATTGCCACAGTTTTTTCATGAGTGTTTGCTCTTATGACTCTTTTGATGGGCTCATGATAGGGAGATGCTGTGAACAGGGTTGGCGGGGGAAATGAATGAAATAGGGGTATTTATGACAAAATATGAATAGAATAATGACCCTGTTACTGCTGTGGAATCTACCGATGCGCCCTCATATCCTGGTTGTTGAAGACGATGCCGTGACCCGCGAGAAGCTGGTCGGCTATTTCGAGCGTGAGGGCTATCGGGTGAGCGCGGCGGGTGACGGCAAGGAGATGCGGGCCCTGATGGCGCGTGATAGCGTCTCCCTGGTGATGCTCGACATCAACCTGCCCGGTGAGGATGGCCTGCTGCTGACCCGTGAGCTCAGGGCCCAGAGTACAGTTGGCATCATCTTGGTGACGGGGCGCAGTGATGCGGTGGACAGGATCGTCGGCCTGGAGATGGGGGCCGATGACTATGTCACCAAGCCGTTCGAGTTGCGCGAGCTGCTGGTGCGGGTCAAAAACTTGCTGTGGCGCATCGCCCTGATGGGCAGCCAGACTCAGGCCGAGGAGAGCGATGATGCGGTGCGTTTTGGCCCCTGGCGCTTCGACATTCCCCGCCGCCAGCTCAGCAAGGATGGCATTGCCGTGCGCCTGACCAAGGCGGAATATGAGCTGCTGGTGGCCTTCGTGGCTCACCCTGGCCGGGTGCTGAGCCGGGAGCGGATCCTCTCCCTTATCAGTCACCGCGGCGACGGCCCAGGGGATCGCACCATAGACGTGCTGATCCGCCGCCTGCGCGGCAAGATGGAACAAAGTCCCCAGGATCCCCAGCTGTTTGTCACAGTGCATGGCGAGGGATACCTGTTCGCCGCCGATATCCACTCCTGAGTCATGCCGCTGAGAGCGATACCAGCCTCTCAGCTGTCACCGTGCATGGCGAAGGGTATCTGTTCGCCGCCGATATCCAGTCCTGAGTCATATCGTGGAGGGAGATGCCAGCCTCTCAGTGCCCTAGGGGTTTGTCACGGCACATGGACATCGCATGCTTGCGAGGTCACACCCGCACCGGCCGCGCTACTGGGTCCTGAACAGTACCTGGTGGCAGTGAGGACAGGCATATTGATGGCGAAAGTCGGCGAGATGTACCAGACCCTGGGCTTGCAGATGTTGGTGACCGCAGTGGTGGCAGGCTATCTGGTCATCGACCCGGGACTCGGGGTGCAGGATCAGGTACTGCTCCCGGGTTGGCAGGGCCTGCCAGCCGGCTCGGTTGGCCCGTTTGCGCCCGGCACAATAGTAGACCCAATAGAAGATGAAAAAGACCAACACTATCAGTAAAAACAGGGGGTTGTTCATGGTGATTTCCTCTTTGTGCTAAGGGGGCTGGCATAGCGCATGGGGGGCATCAGGGGGGTCAGATCTTTGACGAGCAGTTGACCTCGCTCATCGGCGCGACCCTCTTTGCGCCAGCCTTGGCGCAGATAGAAGCACTCGGCGGCGAGATGGGTCGGCACATAACGCAACCCGGCCGAGGTACTGCCTGCGGCGCGGATCCGTTGCAGCGCCTGTTCCAGCAACCAGCGTCCCAGACCGCGGCCCCGCCATTGCGGCACCAGATAAAGCAGATAGATGTATCCCCCCAGGCTGCCATCCATGCGTGCCATGGCGGGCGCCAACTCAAGCTGACCGATGGGGCTGTGATGACGCCAGAGGTGCAGCAACCCCTGGGGCTGTTCCCGTGTCAGGGTATCGAGCCAGACCCGCGTCTGCGCCTCATCAAAGCCGGCGACGCTGCCATGACTGATGCACCAGGCATCGCGGTGGCAGGCCAGAGCAAACTCGGGATAGAGGTCAAGGCAGGCAGGCTTGAGTCTGAGGCTGGTCATCTGCTTCTCCTACCGTGTCACAGGTTGAACAGACAAAAAGGTTCATATGGAGATCGTGCAGCCATCATATGAGGGGCTTGCCCGAGGAACCATGACGAGGGTCAGGTTTCGCGACAAAGAAGTGACAATCGAATCCTGGTACAGCTCCGGTTCAGCATCGGTGTCTAAAAAGACCCCATGAACGGCCTGTCCGGCAGCTTGTCGTCTGTCAGCCCTCGCTCTTGGCCCTCTGCAGATGAGTGACGCGTCGCTGCGCCTGAGCTAGTGCCCGGTGGAGTGGTTGCTGGGTTCGACCCGATAGACGGGGCGAAAATTGGGATCAGACAGGGTGCGGCTGTCTGTCATCATGGCACTGCTCAGGGTGAGGATAGGGGGGCCCATATGGCGAGGGCATTGCTGCTCATCGGCCTGGGGGGATTGCAGCAGACAGACGGCCTGGGCAACGGCCAGACGGCCTTGCTCGCGCATCTGGTCGCTGTTTGCCAGGGCCAGTTTGCCGCGCAGCAGGGCGCGCTCCACCCCGTGGCTGGAATAGATGGCGAGCACCGCGGGCTGGCGGGACTGGCTGGTTGTCGCGTCATCCGGGCTGCGCCGCGTCAATTCGTTCACCGCCACCTCGGCGGCCATGGCCCCTCCCACCAGGTAATCCAGATGGGGATGCTGGGTCAGCAGTTGCTGTACCAGAGTGCGCTGGATCTCGCGGCTGTTGTCGCCGCGCAGGGTGTCGACCAGCTCGACCGCACTGCCGTCAATGGCGGCGGTGAAGCCGGGCTCGACCACCTGATTGCCGCCTCGCCCCTCGGGGCCCGGCAACAAGGCCACTCGCACCGGCGGCGTGCCAGCCGGGTGACGCTCCGCCAACCAGTGGCCGATGCGCCAGCCCATCTGATACCAGGCCACCCCCACCTGGGCGACGACCAGATCCGATGGCAGGGCATTGACCAGCCCGAACACCGGCAAGGGGCTCTGGCGAATGGCGTTGGTCAGCGCCGGGCCGTCGACGGCGCCGAGCAAGATGGCATCGCTCCCCTCTCTGGCACACTCATCGAGCTGGCGAGCCTGCTCGACCTGGGCACCATAACCGCCCGCTTCATGGACCCGCAAGCCGACACCGAGCCGCCTGGCCTCTTCCACCATGCCCTGATTGACCGAGAGCCAGTAGGCATCGCGAAGGTGCGGATAGAGGGCGCATAGCACCCATGGTTGCGTGGCCCGCTCGGGCCCCGTCCAGGTGGTCACGGGGGATGTCTGCGGCGCCTCCGCGGCCGTGGGCCAGCGCTGGATCTCGAAGGCCGCATGGGCGAATGCAGGGGGCTGGGTGAGCAGCAGGCTGAGGATCAGGCATCGCATGGCGGCGGCTTTTGTTAGAGTGTGAGGCCATATTATCCCGACAATCACTGTGACAACCAAGAGGCCCTGTTGTGCGAACTCTCTCCGGTCTTGGCGGCAAGCTGCTGCTCGCCTTCTCCCTGATGGCCCTGCTGACCCTGACCGCCTCCCTGGTCGGCTGGTTTGGCCTCAGTCATCTGGGCACCCTGGACCGACGTCTGCAACACACCTTGTTGACCCTGGATGGCGCCCGGGAGCTGGCCCAGGTGAGTAGCGACATACTCGCCTCCTCCCGTCTGCTCACCATGGCGGCCAACGAGGCGGAGCGTACCCACCAGGGCCGATTGCTGACCTTGCAGGGCCAGCAGCTCCAGCGCCTGCTGGGTCAGCTTGGGGAGGGGCGCGAGCAGGATCCAGACTGGCAGTCTCTCGATCAGCTGGGCCTCGCCATTCTCGGCAATGTGGGGCAGCAGGGGCGGCTGGTGGGTGAGCGGTTGGCGTTGCAGGGGCAGGGGGAGCCACTGCGCGCCGAACTGGTGGCGGCCGCTGGTCGAGTCGCCGAGCTGGCGCGCAGCCAGATGGAGAATGCCCAGACGGTGACGGTGGCCAACATCGGCGGCCTCTATCGTCTGCAGGGGGAAGCCGCTCGCTCGGCGCTCGATACCCTGCTCGAACAGGATCTCGACTGGCTCGAGCAGATGACGGAGCTGCGCCACCGTACCCTGATGCAGCAGCAGCGGATCGAGGAGCTGTGGCGAGCCGAGCGTGGTGAGCGCCTCGACAGCTTGATGAGCGATTATGCACAGGACTTGGCGGTGATCCGGCTCAGGGCAGGGGCCGTGGCCGATCCGGGGCGCAGTCAGAAGGTGAGGGAGGCACTGAGTCAATTGGCGCAAGGGGAGCGACTCGCCCAGACACGCCGCCAATGGCTGGGGGTGGGTCAGGCCCTGGTCGCGCTCTCGGCCAGCAATCAGGTATTGATGGAGCGACTCAATCGCAACGTGGCAGAACGGGTCAAGGGGGCACGCAGCTCCCTCGAGCAGAGCCAGCAGCAGCTTAGCGAGCGACTGACCCAGACCAGACATGCACTGGGGGTGATCGGTGTCCTGACCTTGCTGTCGCTCGGGCTGCTGATGTGGCGCTTCGTCTATGGCCGCATTGTCTGGCCGTTGCAGCGCACCACCCGCAGCCTCAGCGCCCTGGCCCAGGGGGATCTGGGTCAGCCCCTCGTCCCTGTCAGCGGGCGGGATGAACTGGCGCGGCTTGCTCAGGCCCTTGGGGTCTTTCGCGACAACGCCATCGAGCTGCGCCGTTATCAGCAAGCGCTCGAATCCCGGGTCGCGGAGCGCACCGATCAGCTCAGCCTGGCCAATGTGCGTCTCAACGAAGAGGTGGCCAAGCAGGCTCAGGCCAGGGCCGAGGCGGAGCAGGCCAACCGCGCAAAATCCATCTTCCTCGCCACCATGAGCCACGAAATTCGCACCCCCATGAACGGCATACTCGGTGGACTCAGCCTGCTGGAGGAGACAGGGCTGAGTCCGGGCCAGCAGCGCTATCTGGCCGCCATCAGCCAGAGCGGCGAGTCCCTGCTCGAGATCCTCAATGACATACTCGACTACTCCAAGATAGAGGCGGGTCACCTGGAGGCCAGGCGGGCGCCCTTCGATCTCCATGGGCTTGCCGATGAGCTGTTGGCGCTGTTTCGCCCAAGAGCCGAGGCCAAGGGGCTGCTATTGAGCCTGTCAGTGGCCCCCGAGCTGCCACGCGCCGTGGAGGGGGATGGCGGCAAACTGCGCCAGGTACTGGCCAATCTGCTCGGCAATGGCATCAAGTTCACCCGCAGCGGCGAGGTGCGGCTGAGCCTCTCCTCTCTGGGCTGCCATGGGCCCTGCCCCCAGCCCTGCATCCTGTTCACGGTGAGCGATAGCGGGCCCGGCATACCGGCGAGCGAGCAGGAGCGGGTATTCGAGGCATTTCGCCAACGCCGTCGGGATGCGGGTCATCAGGGCGGGACCGGGCTGGGGTTGGCCATCAGCCGCCGCCTGGTCGGCGCCATGGGGGGGGAGCTGCAACTCGCCAGCGAGCCGGGTCAGGGTTGCCGCTTCTCCTTCAGTCTGGCGCTGCAACCCACCGCCTTGTTGCGACCGCGCCAGCAGGCCCGCATCAGCCTCAACGAGCCGCGGGACATCCTGCTGGTGGAGGATAACGAGATCAATCGGCTGGTGGCCGAGGGGATGCTGCTGCGCCTCGGTCATCGGGTGGTGATGGCCGAGGATGGCCGCACCGCCCTGGCCGCCATCACGGCGCGCCCCTTCGATCTGGCCCTGCTCGACATCAATCTGCCAGACATGGATGGCATCAGCCTGCGCGAGGATCTCGCCGCCATCAGCGAGGAGGAGCATGGTCAACCCCTGCCCGCCATCGCCATCTCGGCCCAGATGTACCCGGAAGATATACAGCACTGCCTGGGGAGCGGCTTTGCCGGGTTCGTCGGCAAGCCGGTACGGCTGGCTGAGCTGGCAGACAGCATCGCCGGGATCTTCATCCCACCGATGAACCCACATGCCTTGCAGTCCGCCCTGCCTGTTGCCGATGGCCAGGCAAGGGAGGAGGAGGTGGCGCCTCCTCATGTCGGGTATTCGCGGCATGCCGGGCCCTGGGAGGCAGATCCTGCCGAGCTGGCCGCCGTGGGAGCCATATTGGATGAGGATCTCCGCCAACTGGGCAGCAAGCGCATCGCGACCATGCTGAGGTTGTTCGAGCAGCAGGGAGAGGGCTTGGTGAGCGAGCTGCTGGTGACGGCCCCCGGCGAGGCGCGTCGTCGGCTCGCCCACAAGCTCAGGGGCAGCGCCGCCAGTCTGGGGCTGAACGCCTTGGCCGCCCTCTGCGAGCAGCTGGAGGCGGGGCAGGGGGATCCCGAGGCGCTGGCACGCCAGTGGCCTCAGGCGTTGGCCGCCCTGGCGCTGTGGCGACGGGCCCAGGGATGGGCTGAGGAGTCAGGGAGCCGGTGAGACTATGGTGCGGGCGGTGGCGGCCGGACTGTGGGGGCTCCGGGCCAAGGTGGCGCAGGATCTGGCCTGCCTCGGCGATGTGGTGGCGCTGCCCATCGCCCCTCTGCTGCTCTGCCTGCTGCGCGAACGCCCGCTCTCCTCCCTGACTCAGGCTTGCTGCAATAGCCTGGCAATCCCGCCCACCGTTGACTCTCCTGGTGTCGCCCTGGCTGGCCGAGTCCTGATGCCGCCGCTGCTGAGGCCATGTTGCATCTGGCAGGGATAGGGCCTGGCACTCAGCCCGAGCCCCCATTCGGGGAGTGGTGACACTCACTTATGGTTTTTTTTACATATATTCAACATTTTTTTGGGTGGTCGGACTGTCCCTTTGATGTCGCTGCGGTTACAATGCGCGGGCCCCATATCGCCCACGCGCAAACGATTTTCAGGAGATAAACGGATGTTGAAACGTGACATGACCATCGCAGGCTATGACCCTCAGCTGTGGCAGGCCATCACAGACGAAACCCGTCGTCAGGAAGAGCATATCGAACTGATCGCGTCTGAGAACTACACCAGCCCCCGGGTCATGGAAGCCCAGGGCTCCCAGTTGACCAACAAGTACGCCGAAGGCTATCCGGCCAAGCGCTACTACGGTGGTTGCGAGTACGTCGACGTGGTCGAAACCCTGGCCATCGAACGTGCCAAGGAGCTGTTTGGTGCCACTTACGCCAACGTGCAGCCGCACTCCGGCTCCCAGGCCAACAGCGCCGTCTATATGGCGCTGCTGCAGCCGGGCGATACCGTACTGGGCATGAACCTGGCCCACGGCGGTCACCTGACTCATGGCTCCCCGGTCAACTTCTCCGGCAAGCTGTACAACATCATCCCTTACGGCATCGATGAGTCCGGCAAGATTGACTATGACGAGATGGAGCGCCTGGCCGTTGAGCACAAGCCGAAGATGATGATCGGTGGCTTCTCCGCCTACTCCGGTGTGGTTGACTGGGCGCGTATGCGCGAGATCGCCGACAAGATTGGCGCCTGGCTGTTCGTCGACATGGCCCACGTGGCGGGTCTGATCGCCGCTGGCGTCTACCCGAACCCGGTGCCCCATGCTCACATCGTCACCTCCACCACCCACAAGACCCTGGCCGGTCCCCGTGGTGGTCTGATCCTCTCCGCCGCCGATGACGAAGATCTCTACAAGAAGCTGAACTCCGCCGTCTTCCCTGGCGGCCAGGGCGGCCCGCTGATGCACGTCATCGCCGGCAAGGCCGTGGCCTTCAAGGAAGCGCTGGAGCCCGAGTTCAAGACCTACCAGGCTCAGGTTGTCAAAAACGCCAAAGCCATGGCGGCGACCTTCATCGAGCGCGGCTACAAGATCGTCTCCGGCGGCACCGACAACCATCTGATGCTGGTGGACCTGATCGGCCGTGAGCTGACTGGCAAAGAGGCCGATGCGGCCCTTGGCAAAGCCAACATCACCGTCAACAAGAACTCGGTGCCCAATGATCCGCGTTCCCCCTTCGTCACCTCGGGTGTGCGGATCGGTACCCCGGCCATTACCCGCCGTGGTTTCAAGGAAGCCGAGTCCATTGAGTTGACCCACTGGATCTGCGACGTGCTGGACAACCACGACAACGACGAAGTGCTGGCCACAGTGCGCGAGAAAGTGCTGGCCATCTGCGCGCGTCTGCCGGTTTATGCCTGATACGCCAGATATCTTGGTTTGATAACAATGCCACCCTCGGGTGGCATTGTTTTTTGCATTCCGGCCCCGCCATGGGCACCATGCTTGTGCAACCAAGCGAGGAGGCTGCATGCCCAAAGAGACCACCATCACCGACGAGGAAGCGATCCTGTCCATCCGCGCCCAGTACCACTTTCGCCCCGCGCCCGAGGGGCTGCTGGCCTGGGATGTGCGCAGGCTGGTGAGGCTCAGCCGTGCGCTGCCGGTGCGCGCGGTGCCGCTTGCGCAGATTGCTGAGCTGGACAGCGTGCACTGGTACGGGCATGGCAGCGTGCAGCCCACGGTGCGCAGCATCGTCGAGCACTGCCAGCTGATGCTGGCCGCGGATCTCGCCTATCCCATCATCCTGGACAGCGCGGGCCGGGTCATGGATGGCATGCACAGGGTGAGCAAGGCGCTGATGCAGGGGGCGACCCACATCGATGCGGTGCAGTTCGGGCAAGATCCGGTGCCCGACTTTGTGGATTGCGATCCCGATACCTTGCCCTATGACGACTGAATTGGCGTCATTTAAGCCCCAACGCCACCTGCGGGTGGCATTGTTTTTTCTGGGCTTTTACCGGTTTTGGGTGGCCGTGTTACACTGGCTGGCCACGATCCTGACCCCGCGGGGCAGGTGCCTTTTCCGTTAACGCCGGAGGTCCGATGCATTGCCCTTTCTGTAGTGCCGTTGATACCAAGGTGATCGATTCCCGGTTGGTGGCAGAAGGCCATCAGGTGCGCCGCCGCCGTGAGTGTCTGCTCTGTCATGAGCGTTTCACTACCTTCGAGATGGCCGAGCTGGTGATGCCGCGGGTCATCAAGTCCAATGGCTCGCGCGAGCCCTTCAACGAGGACAAGCTGCGTGCCGGCATACTGCGGGCGCTGGAGAAGCGACCGGTGAGCATGGAGGCCATCGAAAAAGGGGTCAACCACATCAAGTCGCGGCTGCGCGCCACCGGCGAGCGGGAAGTTCCCTCCAAGATGGTGGGTAACCTGGTGATGGACGAGCTCAAGAGCCTCGACAAGGTCGCCTATATCCGCTTTGCCTCCGTCTATCGCAGCTTTGAAGACATTCGTGAGTTTGGCGAAGAGATCGCCAAGCTGGAGAAGTAATGCTATCGGGTGGGCAAGGTGATATCCGCTTCGCTCCCCCTACCTCAGGTTTGAGGACATTCGCCTTGTTTATGACAAGAAGCGGCGAAGAGATCGCCAAGCTGGAGAAGTAAGTCTTTCTGCTAACCCATGTTGCCGCGTCCGATTACGCTGCGCTAATCGAACCTACGATACTGCGCAAAGCCGGGATGTTTTGTCAGAGGAGCCCAGATGTTTAGTCAAGATGATTACCAATGGATGAGTCGGGCCCTCGAACTGGCTCGCCGTGGCCGCTATACCACGGCCCCCAACCCCTGCGTCGGCTGCGTGCTGGTCAAGGATGGCGTCGTGGTCGGCGAGGGCTGGCACCAGCGTGCCGGCCAGCCTCATGCCGAGGTTTATGCCCTCCATGGCGCAGGTGAAGTCGCCCGTGGCGCGACTGCCTACGTGACCCTGGAGCCCTGCTCCCATCATGGCCGCACGCCGCCCTGCGCCGAGGCCTTGATTGAGGCGGGTGTGGCCCGGGTGGTGGCCGCCATGGTCGATCCCAATCCCCAGGTCGGCGGGCGTGGTCTGCGCATGCTCTCCGAGGCCGGCATCAAGACCGACTTCGGTCTGCTCAGCGCTGAGGCCGAAGCCCTCAACCCCGGTTTCTTCAAACGGATGCGCACCGGCTTCCCGCAGGTCACCGTCAAGCTCGGTGCCAGCCTGGATGGGCGCACCGCCATGAAGAGTGGCGAGAGCCAGTGGATCACCGGCCCCCTGGCCCGTGCCGACGTACAGCGGCTGCGGGCGCGTCACGATGCCGTGCTCTCCAGTGCCGAGACGGTGCTGGCCGACGGCGCGTCCCTCAACGTGCGCTGGGACGAGTTGCCAGCCTCAGTCAAGCTCGCCTATCCCAAGGAGAGCCTGCGCCAGCCCTTGCGGGTGGTGATTGACTCCCAAAACCGCATCACGCCGGACTTGCCGCTCTTTGCAAGCCCGGGCCCCGTGCTGCTGGCGAGGCTGCAAAGTGAAGGGGAGTGGCCAGAGACGGTGCAGCAGCTCACCCTGCCCAAGCTGGATGGGCGGGTCGATCTGGTCAGTCTGTTCATGTTGCTGGCCAAGCAGGGGATCAACTCTGTACTGGTCGAGGCGGGGCCGCGCCTGTGTGGTGCCCTGCTTGAGAAGGGGCTGGTGGATGAGCTGGTGCTCTATCAGGCGCCTAAATTGCTGGGTGACGAGGGCAGAGGCATGTTCCAGTTGCCGGGCCTGGATCGTCTGTTCCAGGCACCCAAACTGACCCTGAAAGATGTGCGACTGGTCGGTCAGGACATCAGGATCACGGCCAAGCTAGCTTGAGCCAGATGAGGTAGAAACCATGTTTACCGGAATTATCGAAACCATGGGCACCCTGGTCGAGCTGCGTCGCCAGGGGGAAGACGTGGTCTTGACGGTCGAGGCCCCCGGGCTCGATTTTAGCGACGTCAAGCTGGGCGACTCCATTGCCACCAATGGCGTCTGTCTCACCGTCGTCACCCTGGGCGACAAGCGCTACAGCGCGGATGTCTCGCTCGAAACCTTGTCGCGCAGCGGCTTTGCCCAGGCAAGAGTCGGGGACAGGGTCAATCTGGAGAAGGCACTGACCCCGAGTTCGCGGCTCGGCGGCCACCTGGTCTCCGGTCATGTGGATGGCGTGGGAGAGGTGAAGAGCAAGTCCAGCAGCGGTCGCGCCATCGAGTACTGGGTGAAGGCGCCCGCGGAACTCTCGCGCTACATCGCCGAGAAGGGATCCATCGCGGTGGATGGCATCAGCCTGACGGTCAACGCCGTCAAGGGCGACGATTTTCGGCTCACCATAGTGCCTCACACCGCCCAGGAGACCACGATCGCGAATTGGAAGCCGGGCCACAGGGTCAACCTGGAGGTGGATCAGATAGCCCGCTATCTCGAACGGCTGCTGCAAGGTGGCGCCCAAGGCAGACAAGGGGCACCGGCCTCCAACCTGACCTTGGAGAAGTTGGCCCAATCGGGTTTTTTGTGAACCCGGTCTGATTGAAACGGGGCCAGCTGCCCCCATCTAGTCTTTATGCTTTTATCACCTTTGACGGAGTAGCCCATGGCGCTGAGCACAACCCAGGAAATCATTGCCGATATCAAGGCTGGCAAGATGGTTATCCTGATGGATGACGAAGACAGGGAGAATGAAGGGGACCTCATCATGGCGGCCTCCTGCGTGCGCCCCGAGGACATCAACTTCATGGCCCGCTACGGCCGTGGCCTCATCTGTCTGACCCTGACCCGGGATCGCTGCAAACAGCTGGCGCTGCCGCTCATGGTAGACCGCAACAACGCCCAGTTCTCCACCGCGTTCACCGTGACCATAGAAGCGGCCGAAGGGGTGACGACCGGCATCTCCGCCGCCGATCGCGCCGTGACCGTGCTGGCCGCGGTGGCCCCCGATGCCAAGGCCGCCGATCTGGTGCAGCCGGGTCACATCTTCCCGTTGATGGCGCAGGATGGCGGCGTGCTGACCCGTGCCGGTCACACCGAGGCAGGTTGCGATCTGGCTCGCCTTGCGGGCTTTGAGGCGGCCTCGGTCATCGTCGAGATCCTCAACGAAGATGGCAGCATGGCCCGTCGTCCTGACCTTGAAATCTTCGCCGAGCAGCACGGCATCCGCCTCGGCACCATCGCCGATCTCATCGAATACCGTAACCAGCACGAGACCACGGTGGAGAAGGTGGCCGAGTGCAAGCTGCCCACCGAGTTCGGTGAATTTGATCTGGTCACCTTCCGCGACACCATCGACAACCAGGTGCACTTCGCCCTCAAGAAAGGGGAGGTCAAGGCTGACCAGCCCACTCTGGTGCGGGTGCATCTGCACGACGTGCTGAGCGATCTGCTGCTGACCGATCGTCACGCCGCCCGTAGCTGGCCTTTGCCCAAATCCATGGCCCGTATCGCGGCCGAGGGCGGTGTGCTGGTGATCCTGGGGGCGGAAGCCGATGGCAATGAGCTGCTGGCGCGGGTCAAGGGATTCGAGGCCACGGATAAAGGGCTGGCGCCGGAAGGGGCCAAGTGGCAGGGCACCTCGCGCCGGGTCGGCGTCGGTTCCCAGATCCTCAAGGCGCTCGGGGTCGGCAAGATGCGCCTGCTTAGCTCGCCGAAGAAATACCATGCCCTCGGCGGTTTCGGCCTGGAAGTGGTCGAATACGTCGGCGAGTAAACGAGACTCCGATTTTGAATATGTAAACTCATGCCCGCCATGCGGGCATGGTTTTTGTCGAGGGTCTGTTGTGCTAGACTGTGCGCACTTTTGACCCCGGCCACATTTGACTGCACAGCTACAGGATTGCCAATGAAGGTTATCGAAGGGAATATCGCCGCCCCCGAGGCGCGCGTTGCAATTGTCGTTGCCCGTTTCAACAGCTTCATCAACGAGAGCCTGATCGATGGCGCCGTTGACGTATTGAAGCGTCAAGGTCAGGTGCAAGACAGCAATCTCACCCTGGTGCGTGTGCCGGGTGCCGTCGAAATTCCGCTGGCTATCAAGAAGCTGGCCAAGAGTGGCAACTACGACGCCATCGTTGCCCTGGGCACCGTCATTCGCGGTGGCACTTACCACTTCGAACTGGTGGCCAGCGAGAGCAGCAAGGGCATGGCCCAGGTGATGATGGAGTATGAAATCCCCGTCGCCTTTGGCGTATTGACCACTGAGAACATAGAACAAGCCATCGAGCGCGCCGGTACCAAGGCGGGTAACAAGGGTGCAGAGGCTGCATTGAGTGCGCTCGAAATGATCAACGTCCTGAAACAGCTTTAAGGAATAATACATTGAAACCGTCCGAGCGCCGTAAGGCCCGCCATTGCGCCACTCAGGCCATCTACCAGTGGCAGATGACCAAGGCAAACGTAGGTGACATCGAAGAGCAGTTCAAGATAGATCAGGACACCAAAGGGGTGGATCTGAGCTATTTCCGTGACTTGCTGTTCGGGGTTGCCCTGCATTGCAACGAGCTGGACAAGGTGTTTGCACCTTTCCTCTCCCGTCCGCTGGAAGAAGTGGACATGGTGGACAAGGCAATCCTGCGCCTGGCGACCTATGAGCTGACTCGTCGTGATGATGTGCCGCCACGGGTGGTGATCAACGAGGCGATCGAGCTGGCCAAGGCGTTTGCCGCCGATGACAGCCACAAGTTTGTCAACGGCGTCCTGGACAAGGTCATCAAGACGTTGAGCAAGCGTTAATCCCTGTTCCACAGCATTAAGAGAGGAGCCAGCCTAACCGCTGGCTTTTTACTGTATGGGTGAATTTGAGCTGATAGAGAAGTACTTCAAGGTCCCTCACGCCCGCAAGGATGTGGTGATGGGCCCCGGAGATGACTGTGCCCTGCTGACCCTGCCCGCCGATACCCAACTGGCGGTGAGCACCGATACCCTGGTGAGTGGCGTGCACTTCTTTCCCGACATGGATCCGGTGGATCTCGGCTACAAGGCGTTGGCGGTCAATCTGTCCGATCTCGCCGCCATGGGCGCCGAGCCGCGCTGGGTCTCCCTGGCGCTGACCCTGCCAGCCATCAACGAGCAGTGGGTCGCGGGGTTTGCCGAGGGCTTCCTCGAACTCGCCGAATATTACAACGTGGCCCTGGTGGGGGGAGACATGACCCGCGGGCCGCTCTCCATCACCGTCTCGGTCAAAGGTTCTGTGCCGACCGGCCGTGCCCTGCTGCGCAGTGGCGCCAAGGCGGGGGATGGCATCTATGTCACCGGCACCCTCGGGGATGCGGCCCTGGCGCTCTCTCATCTGCTCGGCAAACGGGTGCTCAACGAGAACCAGCTCGCCGCCGTCCTGCCGCGTCTCGATCACCCCCATCCACGCATTCTGGCAGGCCAGGCATTGCGGGGACTGGCGGGCAGTGCCCTGGATCTCTCCGATGGTCTGGCGTCGGATCTGGGCCACATCTTGAAAGCATCCGGGGTCAGGGCCCAGATTGACTTGGATCTGCTGCCGCTCTCGCCCGTCATGCAAGATGCCGTCTTCCCGGAAGATGCCTGGCAATTGGCGCTGGCGGGGGGTGATGATTACGAACTCTGCTTCACCGTGCCGGAAGAGCATCGAGGAGCCCTGGATACCGCCCTGGCTCACAGTGGGGTCAAGTTCAGCCGTATCGGCCGCATCCTGGCCGGTGAACCGGGCATCGATTATGTGCGCGCAGAGCAAGCGGTCGAACTAGATCTAAAAGGCTGGGATCACTTCGCGTGATGCCTTGGCAAGGCTGGGATTATCTGCATGATGCAATTGAAAGGAGGGGATTCCTCACATGATCAAACCCGAGCTTAAGAGACTGAACCTGAGAAATCCGCTCCATCTGCTGGCGGTGGGGTTTGGCGCCGGTCTCTCTCCCAAGGCACCTGGCACCATGGGGACACTGGTCGCCATTCCACTCTATCTGCTGGTGAGTGGCCTCTCTACGCCCTGGTTTATCGCCCTGTTGGTGCTGGGCTTCGTGGCTGGCATCTCTATCTGCCAGAGCGCCACCGATGCCATCGGCATGGATGACCATGGCGGCATCGTCTGGGACGAGGTGATTGGCTTTGGCATCACCATGATCGCGGCGCCAGCGGGCTGGTGCTGGATCCTGGCGGGTTTCCTGCTGTTCCGGCTGTTTGATGTGCTCAAACCCTGGCCCATCAGCTGGTTCGATCGCCGCATTCATGGGGGGATCGGCATCATGCTCGATGATGTCATCGCGGGCCTGTTTGCCCTGCTTTGTATGCAATTACTGGCCATCTGGCTGATTTGAGCCGGATGAAGGAGGGCACCCCTGAGGCGCCCTCCTTATATATGACTGTTTGGTTTTCATTCACTGGCAGATGCTGCCGTCAAAAAAACATTTCACATAAATATTCACTACTCATTCGACACTTCCCACTATCACTTCGTTAGTCACTTATGCTGCTTGTTAATAGATTGTGTCATATCAACTTTGTTTATATAGGCAATAATTAGTTTAATCAGCTACTTTTTGCGTAATAGATCACGATTTATGGCTGGTGATGCACCATGACGCACCGCAAAGTATTGCGAAATTGTATATCCAGATCATTTACTCTTTCGGCCAAAGCGTCTAAGTTACTGGCGGGTTATTCCAAAAAAATGCAAAAAACCCGCCCGGATCGCTGGTTTCCCTGCCTCATGGATTGAGCACTCTTTGCCCAAGGTACAAACCGGCATCTGCGGCTGATTTACGGAAGAATTATTTGGGACGGATGTCCCCCGCAGAGGTAAATATGTCCTTGCTAGAAGTTAAAAACTTGCGGATTGAGTACCCCTCCCGCTACGGGGTACTGGCCGCGGTGAAGGATCTCTCTTTCTGTGTCGAGAAGGGTGAGGTCGTTGGCGTCGTGGGTGAGTCCGGCGCTGGCAAATCCACCATCGGCAATGCGGTGATCGATTTGCTGAGTCCACCGGGTCATATCGCCCGGGGGGATATCTATCTCAATGGCGAACTCATCTCCGGCAAGAGTCAGAACGAGATGCGGGCCATTCGTGGCTCCCGCATCGGTTTCATCTTCCAGGATCCCATGACCTCGCTGAATCCGCTGTTTACCGTGGAGCATCAGCTGGTTGAGACCATACTCGCCAATACCGAGCTCAACCACAGTCAGGCGGTCGCCAAGGCCCTCGAGCTGATGACGGCGGTCGGGATCCCGAGCCCGGAGCTGCGCATCAAGCAGTATCCCCATCAGTTTTCCGGTGGCATGCGTCAGCGGGTGGTCATCGCCATCGCGCTCTCCTGCGATCCCGAGCTCATCATCGCCGATGAGCCGACCACGGCGCTGGACGTCTCCATCCAGGACCAGATCCTGCAACTCATCCGCACCCTCTGCAAGGAGCGGGACGTGGGCTGCATGCTGGTCACCCATGACATGGGCGTGGTCTCCAACGTCACCGACAAGGTGGCGGTCATGTATCGCGGCGACCTGGTGGAATTCGGCACTACCGAGCAGGTACTGGGGGCCCCGAATCACCCCTATACCCGCAGCCTCATCTCGGCGGTGCCCCGCTCCGACGTGAAGCTGGTGCGCTTCCCGCTGGTCTCGTACATCGAAGATGCCAGTGCGCCCGATACCAGCATTGACCTCAAGACCCACTGGCTCGGCCAGAGTCAGGATCAGCGTACCTATGAAGGCGCCCTGTTGCGGGTCGAGCAGGTGGATCTGAAGTTCGTCACCAAGGACTCCTTCTTCCCGAGCCGCCGTGAATACGTGCAGGCCTGCAACAATATCAACTTCGAGATCTTCGAAGGGGAGACCTTCGGTCTGGTGGGGGAGTCCGGCTCCGGCAAGTCCACCATAGCCCGTGCCATCACCGGTCTCTATCCGCCTGACAGCGGCAAGATAGTGTTCGAGGGGATAGATCTCACCGCCATCAAACACGAGAGCGAGCGTCGTCCGCTGCGCCGCCAGATGCAGATGGTGTTCCAGAACCCTTACTCCTCGATGAATCCGCGCATGAAGGTCCGTGACATCATCTCCGAGCCCATCCGTTTCCACCGGCTGGCCGAGGAGAATCAGATCGACGGCATCGTCAGCGATCTGCTCGATCATGTCGGCCTTGGTCGGGGCGCCGGGGTCAAGTACCCCCACGAGTTCTCCGGCGGCCAGCGCCAGCGCATCTCTATCGCTCGCGCCCTGGCGACCCGGCCCCGTTTCCTGATCTGCGACGAGCCTACCTCGGCGCTGGATGTCTCGGTTCAGGCGCAGATACTCAATTTGCTCAAGGATCTGCAAAAAGAGCTCGGCCTCACCATGCTGTTTATCAGCCATGATCTGCCGGTTATCCGCCAGATGTGCGATCGCATCGGGGTGATGAAACATGGTCATCTGGTCGAGGTGGCCGAGACGGAAAAACTCTTTACCAATGCCGAGCATGAGTACAGCCGCAAGCTGATCTCCCTCATGCCGGAATTTAAGGGAATGTCCCGCGAGGGGCTGGAAATCGCAAGCTAGGAAAGCACCGGCCTGCCGGTTTTTTGTGAAAAAGAGTGTCAATAAAAAGCTAACAGCATGGAGAAAGACATGAAGAAAGGATTATCCAAGATTGCAATGGCATTGTTTGCGGCCGGTTTGGCCTTCAATGTTTCTGCCGCCGATATCAAGGTTGCCGTGGCCTCGGATCCGACCTCGCTGGATCCCCAGGAGCAGCTCTCCGGTCAGACCCTGGAGATGTCTCACCTGGTGTTCGATCCCTTGATGCGTTACACCCAGGATCTGCAGTTCGAGCCGCGTCTGGCCGAGAAATTTGAACGTATCGATGACAAGACGGTCCGTTTCCACCTGCGCAAGGGCGTCAAGTTCCACTCCGGCAACGACTTCACCGCCGATGATGTGGTGTGGACCGTCAACCGTCTGAAAGCCTCTGTCGATTTCAAGGCCATCTTCGACCCTATCGCCGAAGTGAAGAAAGTGGATGACTACACCGTCGATCTGATCACGGCCAAGCCATTCCCCTTGGTACTGCAGACAGTGACCTACATCTTCCCGATGGACTCCAAGTTCTATACCGGCAAGGATGAGAACGGTAAAGACAAGGCCGAGATCGTCAAGAATGGCAGCTCCTATGCCTCTACCCATGTTTCCGGTACTGGCCCGTTCAGCGTCAAGTTCCGCGAGCAGGGTGTCAAGCTGGAATACACCCGCAACGCCAACTACTGGGACAAAGCCTCCAAGGGTAACGTTCAGAATCTGACCCTGGTACCGATCAAGGAAGATGCGACCCGTGTCGCTGCCCTGCTCGGCGGTGACGTTGATGTCATCTACCCGGTGGCCCCGAACGATCTGGAACGCGTCCAGAAAGGCAAGGACACCCAGCTGGTGACCCTGTCCGGTACGCGTGCCATCATCATCGAGCTGAACCAGGCCACCAACCCGGCCCTGAAAGACAAGCGTGTGCGTCAGGCCATCAACTACGCCATCAACCAGGTGGGCATCGTCGAGAAGATCAACAAAGGCTTCGGTACTCCCGCTGGCCAGCTGAGCCCGAAAGGCTACGCTGGTCACAACGAAGCCCTGGTGCCTCAATATGACTTGACCAAGGCCAAGGCACTGATGAAGGAAGCCGGTTACGAGCAGGGCTTCAAGATGAGCTTCATCTCCCCGGCCGCCCGTTATGTCAACGATGTCAAAATTGCCCAGGCCGTCTCCGCCATGCTCTCCAAGATCAACATCAAGGTTGACCTGAAGACCATGCCGGTGGCCCAGTACTGGCCAGAGTTTGACAAGTGTGCCGCTGACATGCAGCTGATCGGCTGGCACTCAGACACCGAAGATACCGCCAACTTCTTCGAGTTCCTGACCTTCACCAAGAGCGCCGAGACTGGCATGGGCCAGTACAACTGTGGTGGCTACGCCAACCCAGAAGCTGACAAGATGGTGATGGAAGCCAACACCGAAACTGACCCGGCCAAGCGCAGTGCCATGCTGCAGAAAGTCGAAGCCATGCTGATCGACGATGCCGCCTATGTGCCCTTGCATTGGGAAAACCTGGCCTACGGTGCCAAGAAAAATGCCGACATCAAGCCCATCGTCAACGTGATGAACTTCCCGTACTTTGGCGACCTGGTCGTAGGCAAGTAATAGCGTCATAAGAAGGACCGGCGGGGGCATCACTGGCAACAGTGGCCCCCGCCATTAACAGAAGCCGGTGCCAAGACATCGGCCAGAGTCAAGGACAAGCATGTTTACATTCCTGCTGAAACGGTTCTATCAGGCCGTGATAGTGATGTTCGTCATCAGCCTGGTCGCCTTCTCCATCCAGGACAATCTGGGGGATCCTCTGCGTGAGTTGGTGGGACAATCTGTCTCCGAGGCTCAGCGTCAGGCGTTGCGCGATCAGATGGGGCTCAACGATCCCTTCCTGGTGAAGTACAGTCGCTTCTTGAAAAATGCGCTGCAAGGAGATCTGGGCACGTCCTATTTCTTCAAGCGTCCGGCCCTCGAAGTCATACTCGACAAGCTGGTTGCGACACTCGAACTGGTGTTCGGGGCGGCCCTCATCATAGTCGTGGTCTCTATTCCGCTCGGCGTTTATTCCGCTATCCGTCCGCGCAGCATAATGACCAAAATCATCATGGCAGTGAGCAGCATAGGCATCTCAATTCCTGTGTTCTTGACCGCTATCATGCTGATGTACCTCTTCTCTATCCAACTTGGCTGGTTGCCCGCCTATGGCCGTGGCGAGACCTATAACCTGCTGGGTTGGGAATCAGGTTTCTTCACCTGGGACGGCATCTTGCACCTGATCCTGCCCGCGGTGTCGCTCTCTTCCATCATGCTGCCGCTGTTTATCCGGCTGGTGCGCTCCGAAATGCTGGAGCAGCTCTCTTCCGAGTACGTGAAGTTTGCCCGTGCCAAGGGGTTGGATAACAACAAGGTCTACTACCAGCATGCCCTGAAGAACACCATGCTGCCGGTGATCACCGTCGGCGGCGTGCAGATCGGTACCATGGTGGCCTACACCATCTTGACCGAGAGCGTGTTCCAGTGGCCGGGGACAGGTTTCCTGTTCCTGGAAGCCATCCACCGGGTCGATACCCCGCTGATCACTGCCTATGTCATCTTCGTGGGTCTTATCTTCGTGGTGACCAATACCCTGGTCGACCTGCTCTACGGGTTCATCAACCCGACCGTTAACCTGACTGCCAAGGGGTAAGCATGACTAACGCTGTGACTGCAAGCCCAAGCCGCTGGGCGCGTTTTAAAAATTCCGACATCGTCTACTATTTCCTGCGCGATAAAGTAGCCATGTTCAGCTTTGCCATCTTCGTGGCATTCGTGTTGGCCGCCTTGCTGGCACCCTGGCTGGCGCCGCACAATGTCTACGATCTGACCAGCTTCGACCTGATGGATGCCGAGCTGCCGCCCTCCTGGCTGGAAGGGGGAGACATACGTTTTTGGCTGGGCACCGATAACCAGGGACGGGATATCTGGAGCACCATTTTGTATGGCGCCCGTATCTCGCTGACCATAGGTCTGTTCGCGGTGGGTCTGCAACTGGTGCTGGGCATCGTCATCGGCCTCATCGCCGGCTATTACGGTGGCCGTATCGACAGCCTGCTGATGCGCTTCGCCGATGTGCAGTTGTCATTCTCCACCATGATGGTGGCCATCATCATCTCTGCCATCTTCCAGGCAAGTTTTGGCTCCGAACTCTATGCCGAGTTCGCCATCATCATGTTGGTGGTGATCATCGGCATCGCCGAGTGGCCGCAATATGCCCGGACGGTACGCGCCTCCGTGCTGGCGGAGAAGAAGAAAGAGTATGTGGAATCTGCGCAGGTGATGGGATTCCGTGCCCCGCGCATCATGTTCCGTCACATACTGCCAAACTGCCTGTCGCCCATCCTGGTCATCTCTACCGTACAGGTTGCGAATGCCATCATGAGTGAGGCGGCGCTCTCCTTCCTGGGGCTCGGCATGCCGGTGGATCAGCCCTCGCTGGGGTCGCTCATCAGTGTCGGTTTCAACTACATCTTCTCCGGCTCCTGGTGGATCACCGCCTTCCCAGGCATCTGTCTGGTGGTGCTGGTGCTGGTCATCAACCTGCTGGGTGACTGGCTGCGGGATGTGTTTAACCCGAAAATCTACAAGGGTTAACTCGGGTTAGCGGTAAAACAAGAAGGGCGCCATAAGGCGCCCTTCTCTATTGCTCGTAGGTCATCTCATCAGGCCTGCTGCCAGGCCTGGATGCTGGCCAGGATGCCTGCACTGTCGAGACCCAGCATGGCGTAGATCTCCTCCTGGGTGCCCTGTTCGATAAAGCGATCGGGCAGGCCAAGATTGAGTACCGGTTTGCACTGCCTGGTCCGCATCAGCAGCTCGTTCACCGCAGAGCCGGCACCGCCCATGATGGCGTTGTCCTCTATGGTGACGAACTCATGGTGGCTGGCAGCCAGGGAGAGCACCAGGGCCTCATCCATGGGTTTGACGAAGCGCATGTCCACCAGGGTGGCATCCAGCGCCTCGGCGGCGGCCTTGGCTTGATGGAGCAGGGTGCCAAACGCCAAGATGGCGAGCCCCTTGCCGTCGCGAAGGATGCGACCTTTGCCCAGCGTCAATGCCTGCATCTCGGTCTGAACCTCGATGCCACAGCCACTGCCGCGCGGATAGCGCACCGCCGCAGGCTGGTTGCACTGATAGCCGGTGTAGAGCATCTGGCGGCACTCGTTCTCATCGGACGGGGTCATGACGACCATGTTCGGCACGGTGCGCAGGAAGCTGATGTCAAACGCGCCCTGATGAGTGGGGCCGTCGGCACCGACCAGACCGGCGCGGTCGATGGCGAACAGCACCGGCAGCTCTTGCAGGGCCACGTCGTGGATCAGCTGGTCATAGGCCCGTTGCAGGAAGCTGGAGTAGATGGCGACCACGGGTTTCTGGCCCGAGATGGCGAGCCCGGCGGCGAAGGTCACTGCATGCTGTTCGGCGATGGCCACATCGAAGTAGCGGTTGGGGTACTGCTGGCTGAATTTGACCAACCCTGAACCTTCGCGCATGGCGGGGGTAATGCCGACCAGACGTTCATCTGCGGCGGCCATGTCGCACAGCCACTGGCCGAAGATAGCCGAGAAGCTCGGTTTGCCCGGGGTCGACTTGGGCAGTGCCCATTCGTCCGGGTTGAACTTGGGCACGGCGTGATAACCGATAGGATCCTTCTCGGCAGGCTCGTAGCCCTTGCCCTTCTTGGTTTTGATGTGCAGCAGCTGGGGACCCTTGAGGTTGCGCATGTTGCGCAGGGTCTCGACCAGGGCATCGATATCGTGGCCGTCGATGGGACCTATGTAATTGAAACCGAACTCTTCAAACAGGGTGCCTGGCACCACCATGCCCTTGAGGTGCTCCTCTGCGCGCCTGGCCAGTTCCTTGACGGGAGGCAGGCCGGACAACACCTTCTTGCCCCCTTCGCGAATGGTGGTGTAGAGCTTGCCTGACATGATGCGGGCGAGGTGATTATTCAGCGCGCCGACATTTTCCGAGATAGACATCTCGTTGTCATTGAGCACCACCAACATGTCCTTGTGGACGTCCCCTGCATGATTGAGTGCCTCGAAGGCCATGCCGGCGGTGATGGCGCCATCGCCGATCACCGCCACTACCTTGCGACCCAATCCTTCGCTTTCGGCGGCGACGGCCATGCCGAGCGCAGCGCCGATGGAGGTGCTGGAGTGGCCGACCGAGAGCACGTCATATTCGCTCTCGCCGCGCCAGGGGAAGGGGTGCAGACCATCCTTCTTGCGAATGCTATGAAT
The DNA here is from genome assembly GCF_020149575.1 of Aeromonas rivuli. Classification (NCBI taxonomy): domain Bacteria; kingdom Pseudomonadati; phylum Pseudomonadota; class Gammaproteobacteria; order Aeromonadales; family Aeromonadaceae; genus Aeromonas; species Aeromonas rivuli. Next base: position 1,149,187 of record NZ_CP079742.1, read on the forward strand.
GCGTTCGCGCCGCCCGGTCAAAATCTTGTGGGGATAGGCTTGATGGCCCACGTCCCACACCAGCCGATCGAAGGGGGTGTTGTAGACGTAATGCAGGGCGACCGTCAGCTCGACCGTGCCAAGACCAGAGGCGAAGTGCCCGCTGGAACGGCTCACCGAGCGCAGCAAGTACTCACGTAACTCGTTGCACAGGACGGGCAGGCGCTCCTTGGGCAGGGATCTTAACTCAACCGGGGTGTCAGCGAGGGCCAGGTTGGGGAACTTGCTTATATCAACGCTCATATTGTTACTGTTATCCAGCGTTCAGTGGGTTCGCTCGATGATGTAATCGGCAAACGCTTCCAGAATATCGGTATTGTAGGGCAAAGGGCGCAGGGCTGTTAAGGCTTTGCCGTGCAGTTCGCGAGCCAGCTCACGGGCCTGCTCCAGGCCGAGCAGCGCCGGGTAGGTGCTCTTGGCCAGTGCCAGATCCGAGCCCTGAGGCTTGCCTAGGGTGGCGGTATCCCCGGTGATGTCCAGTATGTCGTCTTGCACCTGGAAGGCGAGACCGATGGCGGCGGCATACGCTTGCAGCGCACTCAGGGTCTGTGCATCGATATCAGCCTTGCACAGGGCCCCCAGGGTGACGGCGCATTCGATGAGCGCCCCGGTCTTGTGGCGATGTACCTGCTCGAGTTCGGTCAAGCTTATCTGCCGACCTTCGGCTTGCAGGTCGAGTGCCTGGCCACCGCACATCCCCAGATAGCCCGAGGCGCGGGCCAGGGTACTGAGCATTCGGACCCGGTTTGCCATCAATGCGCCAGGCATGGGGTGGTCTGCCAGGATAGAGAACGCCAGGGTTTGCAGGGCGTCTCCCGCCAGGATGGCGGTACCTTCGTCGAACGCCTTGTGCACAGTGGGTTGACCACGACGCAGATCGTCGTCATCCATGGCGGGCAGATCGTCGTGCAGCAGGGAATAGGCGTGAATGCACTCTACCGCCGCCGCCGGACCATCGAGCAGATCAGCCTCAACGGCCAACATCTCGCCGACGGCATAGACCAGGAAGGGGCGCACCCGTTTCCCACCCAATAGCAGACCGTATTTCATGGCGTCGCGCAGACGCGGCGCCATGGGGGGCAGGGCATCGAGCTGTTGTGACAGCCGATCATCGATACGCTGGCGATGGAGGCGAGAGAAACTATCCAGCGACACGGTTCAGGCTCCTTGTTCGGGTTGGAAGGGAACAGCCTGCTCGCTGCCATCGGCCTGGCTCAGCAGGATGTGGATTTTCTGCTCGGCCTGCTCCAGCTTCTGCTGACCGGCTCGCACCAGATGGATACCCTGCTCGAACTGCTTGAGTGCCTCTTCAAGGGGGAGCGCGCCCTGCTCGAGTTGATGAACAATGGTTTCCAGCTCTTCCAAGGTGGCATCAAAACTCAGTCGGTCGATTTTCTTAACGGCCATGTTCATCCTCGAGGATTGAAAAAACGGCTCATCTTAACATCCTCGACCCCTGGGGGGGAGGGTGAAAGCGTCATTGCCTCAAACTCTGGCCACCGCTGCCGATATATAAGGCGACTGGGGTCAAGTGCGCACTTTCGAGCTTGCTGCTCGGGATGCAATAGCAGAAAATTCAATGAAATATAGTGAATTCAAGAATCGGCTGACAGGAGTTGCGGCGTGGATCTAGGTAGTCTTATCGGCATAGTGCTCGGTTTCTCGGTGGTGATCTACGGCATGGTGCTGGGGGGATCCCTCAGCATGTTCGTTGATGTGCCTTCTGTCTGTATCACAGTGCTGGGCTCCATCTTCATTGCCATGATGAAGTTCAACGTTGGCCAGTTCTTCGGTGCCTTCAAGATTGCGGGCAAGGCGTTCATTCACAAAAGCGAGAAGATCGACGATCTGATCCAGAAGGCGGTCGAACTGGCAGATGCGGCGCGTAAGGGGGGCTTCCTGGCATTGGAGGCGGCGGAAATCCCCAATAGCTTTATGAAGAAGGGCATCGACATGCTGGTCGACGGTCATGATGCTGAGGTGGTGCGTGCCGTGATGGAGAAAGACATGGAGCTCACCTCGGACAGGCACGTCATCGCCATCAAGGTGTTTCGGGCCCTCGGCGATCTCGGACCCGCCATGGGGATGATAGGCACGCTGGTGGGGCTGGTTGCCATGTTGTCGAACATGAGCGATCCCAAATCCATCGGCCCCGCCATGGCCGTTGCCTTGCTGACCACCCTCTATGGCGCCATCCAGGCCAACATGTTTGCCATTCCCATTGCCGACAAACTGGAGCTGCGCAGCGGTGAGGAGCGCCTCTCACGGGCGTTGATCCTGGACGCCATCATGGGGATCCAGGATGGCCAGAACCCCAGGGTGATCCAGTCCATGCTGCAAAACTACCTGCATCAGTCCAAACGCAACGCAGGCACCGAGTAGGAGTCGCCATGTCTAAATGCAACTGTCCTCCTCCCGGCCTGCCAGCCTATATGGGTACCTTCGCCGACTTGATGTCGCTGCTGATGTGCTTTTTCGTGCTGCTGCTCTCTTTTGCCGAGATGGATGTGCTCAAGTTCAAGCAGATCGCGGGCTCCATGAAGTATGCCTTCGGGGTACAGAATTTATTGGAGGTCAAGGATATCCCCAAGGGAACCTCTGTGATCGCCCAGGAGTTCAGGCCGGGACGACCCGAGCCGACCCCGATAGACACCATCATGCAGCAGACCATCGACATGACCCAGACCGAGCTGGAGTTCCAGCCGGGGGAGTCCGATCAGTCCGGTGGCCAGCAGAAGGATGCGGGTAACCTGACCGGAGGCAAGACCAGCGAGCAGGCGCAAGAGCAGCAACAGCAGCAACAGGCCCAATCCAATGAGCTGGCCAAGAAGCTGGCGGAGCAGCTTCAGGATCAGATCCAGGATGGCGCCATCGAAATAGAGTCCCTCGGCCAGCAGATCATCATTCGCATCCGTGAGAAGGCCTCCTTCCCGGCGGGCTCTGCCTTCCTGCAGCCCCAGTTCTGGCCGGTGATCCGCAGGGTCGCCAGTCTGCTCAAGGATGTGCCGGGGGAGATTACCGTCTCCGGTCATACCGATGACGTCGCGACCGAGAATGAGCTATTTAACTCCAACTGGGAGCTCTCTTCCCAACGGGCGGTGGCGGTTGCGCATCAGATGATCAAGGTGCCAGGTTTCGATCAAAGCCGGCTCGTGGTGCAAGGCATGGCTGACTCTCAGCCGCTGGTACCGAATAACTCGACCGAGAACCGCAGCAGCAATCGCCGGGTCGAGATTGCCATCCTGCAAGGCAAGCCGAGCGCTTCGACGCCGATTGCACTGCCAAACGAGGTTAAATAAGCCGGAGAGAGGATAAAGGTGGGGCTGGGGGGGACCATGGATTTTCCCCTGACTTCATATTAAGATGCCTCATCCAAACCGATGGCAGCGGCTCTCCCTTGATAGCCGCTGTCTCATTTTCAAGCAACTCAGGTTTTGACTATGAATCCTACTCCGATGACTGTGCGCGGCGCCGAGCAGCTGCGCAAAGAGCTCGATTATCTTAAGACCGAGCTGCGTCCGCAGATTATCGAAGCGATTGCTGATGCCCGTGAGCATGGTGATTTGAAAGAGAACGCCGAATACCATGCCGCCCGTGAGCAGCAAGGCTTCTGTGAAGGCCGCATTCAGGAAATTGAAGCCAAACTCTCCAATGTCCAGATCATCGATGTCACCAAGATCGCCAACAATGGTCGCGTCATCTTCGGTGCCACCGTCAATCTGCTCAAGTCGGAGACGGAAGAAGAGGTGACCTATCGCATCGTCGGTGACGATGAGGCTGATATTAAAAAGAACCTCATCTCGGTGAACTCCCCCATAGCCCGTGCCCTGATCGGCAAGGAAGTGGATGATGTCGCCATCGTCAAAACCCCGGCGGGCGATGTGGAATATGAAGTATTGAGCGTCGACTACCTGTAATAGGCAGCGTGACAGCGAAGAGGGGAGCCTGGCTCCCCTCTTGTCATTTGTGCGTCTGCCTCACTCCGTGGGCGGCGCATAAGCCTGGGTGAAGGTGCTCTGGTGGTGCTGGAACATCCAGCCACGCAGCAGCTCCTGATCCGTCTCGTTCATCTGGAAGTTGATGGCCCAGCCTATGCTGGTTTGCTGCTCGCGCACCTCCCGGATCAGGACGCCACTGAGCATCAGAGGTGCCAACTCATCCAGCCTCAGGATGGCACTGATGGCATCCCCTCGCTTTAGATGACTGGGCAGTTGCTGGACGATGAGACCATTGAGGGAGAGGCTGGTGATCCGATAATCCTCCCCGTTGTGCTGCAGCCAGCCTTCCGTATCCAGGCGCCAGGCGCGGGGATGCTCGTGGCTGAGTTCCTGAATGACGGGGGCCGCGATGCGTGGCTCGAGAAAGCCGTCATCGCCTTGGGTGAAATAGAGAGGGAAATGGAGCTGATGACCGGCGAAGCGGGCCTCCAGGGCCAGCATGTCGGCTCGTTGCAGCAGGCCAAGCAGCGGGGTATCCAGATAGCCGCTCAGGGATTGCCCGGCGGCCGACTCCTGGTCTTTCCCCAGCTCCCGCAACATGGTCAGTTCTTCGTCAGTGAGTATCTGCTGGTGATCCATGGCGTCGTTTCCAAGTATTCATCGCAGGTTAAGGCCCCGGCGACTACTTTGGCAAGCGACTTAGGAAGAGGGGGAATGAGGGAGAGAGCAGTGCTCTCTCTTACTTGCGGGGCAGTTGGATTTTTGGTTCGTTGGCCTTGCGATAGATGGTCAGCACATGACCCATGCTCTGCACCTTGATGGCGCCAGTTTCGCGAACGATGGCTTCCATCACCAGCGCCTTCATCTCACGATCTTCGGCGGCAACTTTCACCTTGATCAGCTCGTGATGGGCCAGTGCGAGATCGATCTCGGCGAGAACGCCTTCGGTCAGGCCGTGCTGGCCAAGCAGTACGACGGGTTTCAGGCTGTGGGCCAAGCCCTTGAGGTACTGTTTCTGTTTATTGTTGAGCATCATGGCAAAATTCTTCATAAGTCAGGGTTGAAAGGGGCGTATTCTACCCCCACTTAGCCCTTAATACTAATAACCCTTGTGGTTTTTTAAAGCCGATCACCATGACCCAGAAAAAACGTTCCCCCAGTTCAACGCGCTGGTTGAAAGAGCATTTCGACGACCAATACGTCAAAAAAGCCCAGAAGCTTGGGCTGAGATCTCGTGCCGTGTTCAAGATTGACGAGATCCAGGACAAGGACAAGTTGCTCAAGCCTGGCATGACGGTGGTGGATCTTGGCGCCGCTCCCGGTGGCTGGTCCCAGTTTGCCATCGATCAGGTGGGTGACAATGGACGTGTCATCGCATGTGACATTTTGCCGATGGATTCCATCGCCGGTGTCGATTTCCTGCAAGGGGACTTTCGGGAGGAAACTGTCCTGGCTGCGCTGCTGGCGCGGGTGGGGCCGGACAAGGTGGACGTGGTCATGTCTGACATGGCACCCAACATGAGCGGCACTCAGCAGGTGGATCAGGCGCGAGCCATGTATCTGGTCGAGCTGGCGCTGGACATGTGCAACCAGGTGCTGCGCGCTAATGGCAGTTTCGTGGCCAAGGTGTTCCAGGGAGAGGGATTTGATATCTATCTCAATGAAATACGACAACTTTTTACAGCAGTCAAGATACGCAAGCCGGACTCATCAAGAGCCCGCTCGCGCGAAGTGTACATTGTGGCTACCGGTTTTAAACTGTAGTACCCTACCTTTTAGCGTTAACTGTCAGTCTGCGAGGTTACTGATTTGAGTGACATGGCGAAAAACTTAATCCTGTGGCTGGTCATCGCCGTCGTGCTGATGTCGGTATTCAACAGCTTCAGCCCCAGTGATACCACCAGTCGCCAGCTGGACTATTCCAGCTTTGTAAAAGAAGTGGCCCAAGAGCAGATCCGTGAAGTGCGGATGGACGGTAAGGTCATCAATGGCGTCAAGCGCACCGGTGAACGTTTCCAGACGATCATTCCGGCGCCGGATCCCCAGTTGCTCAACGACATGCTCAATCACAATGTGAAGGTCATGGGTGAGAAGCCGGAAGAGCCGTCGTTGCTGACGTCCATCTTCATCTCCTGGTTCCCGATGCTGTTGCTGATCGGTGTCTGGGTCTTCTTCATGCGTCAGATGCAAGGCGGCGGTGGCAAGGGTGCCATGTCGTTTGGCAAGAGCAAGGCTCGCCTGATGAGTGAAGAGCAGATCAAGACCACCTTCGGTGACGTCGCAGGCTGTGACGAAGCGAAGGAAGAGGTGAAGGAGCTGGTTGACTATCTGCGCGATCCTTCCAAGTTCCAGAAGCTGGGCGGCAAGATCCCGACGGGTGTGTTGCTGGTCGGCCCGCCTGGTACCGGTAAGACCCTGCTGGCCAAGGCCATTGCGGGGGAGGCCAAGGTGCCTTTCTTCACCATCTCGGGTTCCGACTTTGTCGAAATGTTCGTGGGTGTGGGTGCCTCCCGGGTACGCGACATGTTCGAGCAAGCCAAGAAGTCATCGCCCTGCATCATCTTCATCGATGAAATTGATGCGGTCGGTCGTCAGCGTGGCGCCGGTCTGGGTGGTGGTCACGACGAGCGTGAGCAGACCCTGAACCAGATGCTGGTTGAGATGGATGGTTTCGAGGGCAATGAAGGCATCATCGTCATCGCCGCCACCAACCGTCCTGACGTGCTGGATCCTGCCTTGCTGCGCCCGGGCCGTTTCGACCGCCAGGTCGTGGTTGGTCTGCCGGATGTGCGTGGCCGCGAGCAGATCCTGAAAGTGCACATGCGTAAAGTGCCGTTGGCCGATGACGTCAATGCTGCCGTCATTGCACGGGGTACCCCGGGTTTCTCCGGTGCCGACTTGGCCAACCTGGTCAACGAAGCCGCCCTGTTCTCGGCGCGTGAGAGCCGCCGTGTGGTCTCCATGTCCGAGTTCGAACGGGCCAAGGACAAGATCATGATGGGCGCCGAACGCCGCTCCATGGTGATGCAGGAGTCCGAGAAGGAGATGACGGCCTATCATGAGGCTGGTCATGCCATCATCGGTCGTATGGTGCCGGATCATGATCCTGTCTATAAGGTCTCGATCATCCCCCGTGGCCGTGCCCTGGGTGTGACCATGTACCTGCCGGAGCAAGATCGCTGGAGCCACTCCAAGCAGCATCTGGAGTCCATGATCTCCAGCCTGTACGGCGGCCGTTTGGCGGAAGAGCTGATCTACGGTGCCGAGAAGGTATCGACCGGTGCGTCCAACGACATCGAGCGCGCCACCGACATCGCACGCAAGATGGTGACCCAGTGGGGCATGTCCGAGCGTCTTGGTCCCATGCTCTATGCAGAAGAAGACGGCGAGGTATTCCTCGGTCGTAGCATGGCCAAGGCCAAGCATATGTCCGATGATACTGCCCGGGTCATTGATGCCGAGATCAAACTGGTCATCGATCGCAACTATGATCGTGCCAAGCAGATCCTGATGGACAACATGGATGTATTGCACACCATGAAGGATGCGCTGATGAAGTACGAAACCATCGACGCCAAACAGATCGACGATCTGATGGCCCGTCGCGAGGTGCGTGCCCCCAGCAACTGGCATGACGATCACAGTGGCGACACACCAAACGGTGGCAGTGCGACCAAGGCCGAGCCTGAAGAGGTGAAAGCCGAAGAGCCGAAAGAGGCGAATGTCGATATCGACAAAGCCAACGACGTTCCGGCCAAATAAGATTTATCTCTCTCAAACCCCGGGCTCGCCCGGGGTTTTTTCATTGATGAAAATGGATTCGATCATGCAGTTATCCAGCAAGGGGATCAGCCTCTCCCTCGACCGCCCCCATGTCATGGGGATCCTCAATGTGACTCCGGACTCCTTCTCCGATGGTGGCCGCTTCAATCAGATAGAGCAGGCGCTGACTCACGCCCGTCAGATGGTGAGCGATGGCGCTACCCTGATCGACATAGGGGGAGAGTCGACTCGCCCCGGTGCTCCCGATGTGAGCGAGCAAGAAGAGCTGGATCGGGTGGTGCCTGTGGTAGAGCGGATCGCCAGCGAGCTGGAGGTGATGATCTCCCTCGATACCTCCAAGGCCATAGTGATGAGCGAGGGGTGCGCCGCTGGCGGTCACCTCATCAATGATGTGCGTGCCCTGCTGGAGCCCGGAGCCCTGGCCGCTGCGGCGCAGGCTGACGTGTCCGTTTGCCTGATGCACATGCAAGGACAACCAAGAACCATGCAGGCCGAGCCTCATTACGATGATCTGCTGGGGGAGGTGAGGGCTTTCTTCGATGAGAGGATTGCTGCCTGTCTCGCCGCTGGCATCCTCCGTGAGCAGTTGTTGCTCGATCCCGGCTACGGCTTTGGCAAGACTCTCGCGCACAATTACCAACTGCTCGCCAGGCAAGCTGACTTGCTCGATTATGGGCTGCCGCTCTTGGTGGGGATGTCGCGAAAGTCTATGATAGGGAGCTTGCTGGGTCGCCATGTCGACGAGCGCCTCGCCGGCAGTCTGGCTTGCGCCCTGATAGGGATGCAACAGGGGGCTCGCATCATACGGGTGCACGACGTGCGCGCTACCATGGATGCGCTACGCATCGGTTGGTTGGCAATGACGGGAAATGATTTTATCTCCAAATAAAATAACGAGAACAAACCATGGCTAGAAAATACTTTGGCACCGATGGGGTGCGCGGCAAGGTGGGTGAATACCCTATCACTCCGGACTTCGTGATGAAGCTGGGTTGGGCCGCCGGTAAGGTGCTCTCCAAGAAGGGTACCAAGAAGGTGCTGATCGGCAAGGATACCCGTATCTCTGGTTACATGCTGGAGTCGGCCCTGGAAGCTGGCCTCTCGGCCGCTGGCCTCAAAGCGATATTGATGGGCCCCATGCCCACACCGGCGGTGGCTTATCTGACCCGCACATTCCGCGCCGAAGCGGGTATCGTCATCAGTGCATCCCACAACCCCTTCTATGATAACGGCATCAAGTTCTTCTCCGCCGACGGTACCAAGTTGCCAGATGAGGTCGAATTGGCCATCGAGGCCGAACTCGACAACGAGCTCAAGTGCGTCGAGTCGGCAGAGCTTGGCAAGGCGGTGCGTATCGAGGATGCCGCCGGTCGCTACATCGAGTTTTGCAAGAGTACCTTCCCCTCCCATCTCAGCCTGGAAGGGCTCAAGATGGTGGTAGATTGTGGTCATGGTGCCACTTATCACATCGCGCCTTCCGTATTTCGCGAGTTAGGGGCCGAAGTCATCGCCATCGGTTGCAGCCCGGATGGCCTCAACATCAATGAAGGGGTTGGCTCCACCGCGCCCGAGGCCCTGGTCGCCAAGGTGCTGGAAACCAAGGCTGATTTGGGTATCGCCTTTGATGGTGATGGTGACCGTCTGGTCATGGTCGATCATGCGGGTTACATCATAGATGGGGATGAGATCCTCTATATCATTGCGCGCGACGCCCTGCGTAACGGCCGCCTCAAGGGCGGTGTGGTCGGTACTCTGATGGCCAATATGGGCCTGGAGCTGGCGCTGCAGACCCTGGGGATCCCGTTTGCCCGTGCCAAGGTGGGTGATCGCTATGTACTGGAGATGCTCAACGAGAAAGGTTGGCGCATCGGCGGCGAGAACTCGGGCCACATCATCTGCCTGGATCAAACCACCACCGGAGATGGCATCGTCGCCGCCCTGCAGGTGCTCACCGCCATGTGTACCGCCGAGATGCCTCTTGCCAAACTGCGTTCTGGCATGAGCAAGTTCCCCCAGATACTGGTCAACGTGCGCTTTGCCGAAGGGCAGGATCCCCTGACCTCGCCCGCCGTGCTCGACGAGGTGAAGCGGGTGGAGCAAGAGCTGGCTGGTCGTGGGCGGGTACTGCTACGTAAGTCAGGTACAGAGCCTTTGATCCGTGTCATGGTGGAAGGTGAGCAAGAAGAGCAGGTCCGTGACATGGCCGAACGCATTGCCCAACAGGTAAAATCGGCGTTTTAATGAGCGATAAGGGCGGTTTTTACACCGCCCTGGTTGTATCTTGTTCAAACGATTCGAAAAATCATAAATAGCGCTTGTCAGTTCAATGTCCTCTGGATATTATCTGCCTCGCTTTCGCAAGGGAGTTTGCCGATGGGAAATCGGAAGCCGTTTGTAGCAGCCAACTGGAAGTTACACGGTAGCAGGTCGCAGTTAGAAAGATTCACCACCGCTTGCCTCAAGGGGTTGAGTGATGACGTTGAAACTGTGTTGTGTCCATCCCATGTGCATCTTGACTTCACGTCGAATCTGCTCGCAGAGCAGCATTTGATGAAGTTGGGGGCTCAGAGTGTGAGTCAGCACAAATCAGGCGCTTATACGGGGGAAGTCTCGTGTGAGATGTTGATTGAGGCAGGGTGTCGATACGTTATTGTAGGGCACTCCGAGCGTAGGCGTCTCTTTGGAGAAACCAGTTTCATAGTCGCGGAGAAGTTCGCGGCCGTCAGAGCGGCAGGCTTGATCCCCATCCTTTGTTTGGGTGAGTCAGGGGCGGCAAGGCAGGCGAGGCGTACCTTCGAGGTGATAGCTGAGGAGCTGGACATAGTCCTAGAGAAGAATGGCGCGATGGCTTTCGATAATGCTATCATCGCCTACGAGCCGATTTGGGCTGTAGGCACAGGTAAATGCGCCACACCCGAGCAGGCACAAGAGGTTCATTCCTTCATTCGTGGTCGCTTGGCGGAGGATACTCCGGTAATAGGTGATAAGGTTAGAATCATCTATGGTGGGAGCCTGACACCGGCCAATGCGAGAGATTTGTTTGCCCAGCCCGACGTTGACGGCGGTCTGATTGGTGGAGCAAGCCTCGATGACCAGGCGTTCTTAGGAATTGTTGAAGCGGCAAAGGGTGCAAGTTAAATGTACGAAATTCTTTTAGTCGTTTATCTGCTGGTATCACTGACTCTGATTGGTCTGGTGATGATACAGCAAGGTAAAGGGGCTGACATGGGCGCCTCCTTCGGCGCAGGGGCATCGAATACCGTATTCGGCTCCAGCGGCTCAGGTAATTTCCTGACCCGTACAACAGCAATTTTGGCAACTCTGTTTTTTGTTATCAGCTTGGTGCTTGGATCTATGTCCGGTCATAAAGCGAAACAGGGTAGCGAGTGGGAAAATCTGCAACAAACCCAACAGGTTGAGCAGACTGAAACGCCGGTTAAGAAAGATTCCGACGTTCCCAACTGAGTGAGTTTTGCCGTGGTGGTGGAATTGGTAGACACGCTATCTTGAGGGGGTAGTGCTCTAGGGTGTGCGGGTTCGAGTCCCGCCCACGGCACCAATTTAGTAGTGAGCTTGGGTAACCAAGTATATTATGGCCCTTCTTTCTTGTACGAAAAGATTGATAAGGCTATAATCTCGCACGATTTCGGACGCGGGGTGGAGCAGCATGGTAGCTCGTCGGGCTCATAACCCGAAGGTCGTCGGTTCAAATCCGGCCCCCGCAACCAAATTTCACGCATTCCTTCGCTCAGGAAAGCGGTCGCTGCGAGGCGACAATCAGGGTACAGCGCCAAGCCCCGATTTGACATCGGGGCTTTTTGTTATGTGCAATTTACTCTGACTTTGTACTTCATCTGGGCTATATGCCCTTTTTTTGTTTTTTTCGGAGGGTAACTTTGGCTACGTTGGAACAGCGTTTGACCGATCTGCTCGAGGCGCCTATCAAAGCCTTGGGTTTTGAACTTTGGGGTGTGGAGTTTATCCGTGCGGGTAAACACTCAACCCTGCGTGTCTATATCGATAGCGAGCAGGGTGTGACCGTTGAAAACTGCGCCGAGGTGAGCCGTCAGACCGGTGCCATCATGGACGTTGAAGATCCCATCACTGAGGAGTACTACCTGGAAGTCTCCTCTCCCGGTCTGGATCGCCCGCTGTTCAAGGTTGCCCAGTTCGAAAAATACGTTGGCCAGGAGGCGGCGGTGCAGCTTCGAATGGCAACAAATAACCGCCGCAAGTTCAAAGGCGTAATCAAAGCCGTGCAGGGGGATACCATCACCCTGACGGTGGATGGTAAGGACGAGCTGTTCGCTTTCACCAATATCCAAAAAGCGAACATAGTGCCGAACTTTGGTTAACGAGGCTATCGGATATGAATAAAGAAATTTTGCTGGTCGTTGACGCCGTGTCACACGAGAAAGCCGTGCCCCGCGAGAAGATCTTCGAGGCGCTGGAAACTGCGCTGGCGACGGCGACCAAGAAGAAATACGAAGGCGAGATCGAAGTTCGCGTCGAGATCGACCGCAAGACCGGTGACTATGATACCTATCGTCGCTGGGTTGTGGTCGCCGATCAGGCTTCCATGGAGAACGCCTACGGCGAGATCACCCTGGAAGCGGCTCAGATCGATGACCCCGAGATCCAGATCGGTGACTATGTTGAAGACCAGATTGACTCTGTCACCTTCGACCGTATCACCACCCAGACCGCCAAGCAGGTTATCGTGCAGAAAGTGCGCGAAGCCGAGCGTTCCCAGGTCGTGGATCAGTTCAAGGACAAAGAAGGCACCATCATCAGTGGTGTGGTCAAGAAGAGCAACCGTGACAACGTGATCCTGGATCTGGGCAGCAATGCCGAGGCCGTGATCTTCCGTGACGACATGCTGCCGCGCGAGACCTTCCGTCCCGGCGACCGTATCCGTGGTCTGCTCTATGCGGTACGTCCTGAGGCGCGTGGCTCCCAGCTGTTCGTCAGCCGTTCCAGCCCTGAGTTCATCAAAGAGTTGTTCCGCATCGAAGTACCGGAAATCGGTGAAGAGATGATCGAAATCATGGGCGCCGCCCGTGACCCGGGTTCCCGCGCCAAGATCGCGGTCAAGACCAACGATCGTCGTATCGATCCTATCGGTGCCTGTATCGGCATGCGTGGCGCTCGTGTGCAGGCGGTTTCCGCCGAGCTGAGTGGCGAGCGCGCTGATATCGTCTTGTACGATGACAACCCGGCTCAATACGTGATCAATGCCATGGCACCGGCTGATGTGGCCTCCATCATCGTTGATGAAGACAACCACACCATGGATATCGCCGTGGAAGCCGCCAACCTGGCCCAGGCCATCGGCCGTAACGGTCAGAACGTGCGTCTGGCGTCCCAGCTGACCGGTTGGGAGCTGAACGTCATGACCGTCGAGGACATGCGTGCCAAGCACCAGGCCGAGAACGACCGCATCCTGACCCTGTTCACCAGCACCCTGGACATCGACGATGATTTCGCCGGTCTGCTGATGGAAGAGGGCTTCTCGACGCTGGAAGAGATTGCCTTCGTACCGGTCAACGAGTTGCTGGCTATCGACGGTCTGGATGAAGACATGGTCGAAGAGCTGCGTACCCGTGCCAAGGATGCTCTGACCACTCAGGCCCTGGCCAAAGAAGAATCGTTCGAAGGTGTTGAGCCTTCCGAAGAACTGCTCGGTCTCAAAGGCCTTGACCGCGAAATGGCTTATGCATTGGCCGCCCGTGGTATTGGCAATCTGGAAGATCTGGCAGAGCAAGGCATCGATGACCTTGCTGATATTGAAGAACTGACCGCGGAGAAGGCGGGGGAGCTGATTATGGCTGCTCGCAACATCTGCTGGTTCGGAGAAGAGCAGTCTAGTTAAGATCAAACGGAGGATAATGAATGGCAGAAGTATCAGTCAAACAACTTGCCACTGACATCGACACACCGGTTGATCGTCTTCTCCAGCAGTTTGTCGACGCCGGTATCAGCAAGAGCAAGGCCGACGATCTGGTCAGCGAGTCTGAGAAGCAGACTCTGTTGGCCCATCTGAAGAAACAGCATGGCGGTGATGAGACGCTCGCACCTGCCCGCATGACCTTGCAGCGCAAGACCAAGAGCACCCTGAATGTTCAAGGTACTGGCGGCAAGAATAAAGAAGTGCAGGTAGAAGTGCGTAAGTCTCGCACCTATGTAAGACGTTCGGCGCTCGAAGATGAGCAGCGCCAGACGGAAGCCGAGGAAACAGCGCGTTTGGAAGCAGAAGAAAAAGTCCGTCACGAAGCCGAAGAAAAGGCTCGCCGTGAGGCTGAAGAGAAGGCTCGCCTGGCGGCTGAGCAAACTCGTCGTGAAGCTGAGGAAAAGGCGCGCACCGAGGCACAATCAAAGGCCAAGCAGGCTCAACAGCCCGCTAAAGCAGCCGGTAGCACAGCTCAGCAAGAGGCAGAAAAGATGGCCAAGCGCGAAGCAGAAGAACTGAAGCGCCAACAGGAACAAGCAGCCTTGACCAAGGCTGAAGAACTCGCCGCGAAGAAAGCCGAAGAGGCTCGCATCATGGCGGAACAGAACGGTCCCCGCTGGGCCGAGGAAGAAGCCGCTCGCGCCAAAGAGAGCAGCGACTACCACCTGACCACCAACAAGCATGCGCAAGCAGCCGAAGACGAACTGGATCGCAAAGAAGAGACCAGCCGTCGTACCGCCGCCGCCGCCAAGAGTGCGCCCAAGAAACCGGGTCGCCGCGAAGATGATCGCAACTCCCGTGACCCGCGTGCTCGCAAGGGCAAGCGCGGCAAGATGGCCATGCCTAACGCCATGAAGCACGGCTTCAACAAGCCGGCTGCCGTGGTCAACCGTGACGTCGTCATCGGCGAGACCATCACAGTGGCCGAGCTGGCCAACAAGATGGCCGTCAAGGGTGTCGAAGTCATCAAGGCAATGATGAAGATGGGCGCCATGGCCACCATCAACCAGGTCATCGACCAGGAAACCGCTCAGCTGGTTGCCGAGGAGATGGGCCACAAGGTTGTGCTGCGCCGTGAGAACGAACTGGAAGAGGCGGTACTGTCCGATCGTGACGAGACCTCCGAAGCCAAGCCGCGCGCTCCCGTGGTCACCATCATGGGTCACGTCGACCATGGCAAGACCTCGTTGCTGGATTACATCCGTAAAGCCAAGGTTGCCGCAGGGGAAGCCGGTGGCATTACCCAGCACATCGGTGCCTACCACGTCGAAACCGACAGTGGCATGATCACCTTCCTGGATACCCCGGGTCACGCGGCCTTTACCTCCATGCGTGCTCGTGGTGCTCAGGCGACCGATATCGTTGTCCTGGTCGTGGCGGCCGATGACGGCGTCATGCCGCAGACCATCGAAGCCATCCAGCACGCCAAGGCGGCCGGTGTCCCCATCGTGGTTGCGGTCAACAAGATCGACAAGCCAGAAGCGGATCCGGATCGCGTCAAGACCGAGCTGTCCCGCTACAACGTCATGTCCGAAGATTGGGGTGGTGACAGCCAGTTCGTGCACGTCTCCGCCAAGTCTGGCGAAGGCATCGACGATCTGCTGGAAGCCATCCTGGTTCAGTCCGAAGTACTGGAGCTGAAAGCGGTGGTCGATGGCATGGCCAACGGCGTCGTGATCGAGTCCTTCCTGGACAAGGGTCGCGGTCCTGTTGCGACCGTACTGGTACAAGAAGGTACTCTGCGCCAGGGCGATATCGTGCTCTGTGGTCTGGAATACGGCCGTGTTCGTGCCATGCGTGACGAACTGGGTCGTGAGATCAAGGAAGCGGGTCCTTCCCTGCCAGTCGAAATCCTGGGTCTGTCCGGGGTTCCCTCTGCCGGTGACGAAGCCACCGTTGTACGTGACGAGAAGAAAGCCCGTGAAGTGGCGCTCTATCGTCAGGGCAAGTTCCGCGAAGTCAAGCTGGCTCGCCAGCAGAAGGCCAAGCTGGAGAATATGTTCGCCAACATGACCGAGGGCGAAGTGTCCGAAGTGAACGTGGTGATCAAGGCCGACGTACAGGGTTCAGTGCAAGCCATCTGTGATGCGCTGGTCAAGCTGTCCACCGAAGAGGTCAAGGTCAAGATTGTTGGCTCCGGCGTCGGTGGCATCACCGAGACCGATGCCACCCTGGCTGCCGCTTCCAGCGGTATCCTGGTCGGCTTCAACGTCCGTGCCGACGCTTCCGCTCGCAAGGTTATCGAAGCCGAGAACCTGGATCTGCGTTACTACTCCGTCATCTATGACCTGATCGACGAAGTGAAGCAGGCCATGAGCGGCATGCTGGCTCCTGAATATCGTCAGGAGATCATCGGTCTGGCTCAGGTGCGTAGCGTCTTCAAGTCACCGAAGTTCGGCGCCGTTGCCGGCTGTATGGTCACCGAAGGTGTGGTCAAGCGCTCCAACCGTATCCGTGTACTGCGTGAGAACGTGGTCATCTATGAAGGCGAGCTGGAATCCCTGCGCCGCTTCAAGGATGACGTCAACGAAGTCCGCAACGGTTACGAGTGTGGTATCGCGGTCAAGAACTACAATGACGTACGCGAAGGCGACCAGATCGAAGTTTACGAGACTGTTGAAATTCAACGGACTCTGTAAGCCGAGAGCACGACAAAATAGGGGGCTGCGGCCCCCTTTTATCGCAGGATAGAAATATGGGCAGAGAATTCAGCCGGACCAACAGGGTCGGCCAGCAGATCCAGCGCGAAATCGCGCTCATTCTGCAACGTGAGGTGAAAGACCCACGTATCGGCATGGTAACCGTCTCGGACGTGGAAGTGTCCAAGGACCTTAACTACGCCAAGGTGTATGTCACCTTCTTGCAGCTGGAGAATGACGGCGAGCGTATCAAGGAAGGGCTCAAGGGCCTGACCGAGGCGGCCGGTTACATCCGCAGCCTGCTCGGCAGTGCCATGCGTCTGCGCGTGGTACCCGAGCTGCGTTTCTACTACGACCAGACTCTGGTCGAAGGGATGCGCATCTCCAACCTGGTGTCCAATACCGTGCGTGACGACAAGCGTCGCATGGCCGAAGCCGGCCGTGAAGACGAAACGCCCGCCGCCGATGGCAGCACAGAGGATAAAGCCTGAGATGTCTCGTAAACGTCGTTTCAAGGGCCGTGACGTACACGGCATCCTGCTGCTGGACAAGCCGACCGGGCTGACCTCCAACGATGTGTTGCAGAAGGTCAAGCGCATCTACAACGCCGCCAAGGCTGGTCATACCGGTGCCCTGGATCCCCTGGCGACTGGCATGTTGCCGATTTGCCTCGGCGAGGCCACCAAGTTCTCCCAGTATCTGCTGGAAGCGGACAAGCGTTATGAAGTGACCGCCAAGCTTGGCGAGCGCACCAATACCAGCGACTCCGACGGCGAAGTGGTCACCACCCGTGCCGTGAACGTGGCCATGGGGACCCTGATAGAGTCGCTGGATCAATTCCGCGGCCCCATCATGCAGGTGCCATCCATGTTCTCGGCCCTCAAGCACAATGGCCGCCCGCTCTATGAATATGCCCGTGAAGGCATCGTCATCGAGCGGGAAGCGCGCCCCATCACCATCTTCGAACTCAAGCTGCTCAGCTTTGAGGGCGATGAAGTGAAGCTTGAGGTGCATTGCAGCAAGGGCACCTACATTCGTACCCTGGTCGATGATCTGGGTGAGGTGCTGGGCTGTGGCGCGCACGTCACCGCGTTGCGTCGCACGCAAGTGGCGCAGTACCCCTATGATCGGATGCTGACCCTGGAGCAGCTCGAGTGCATCTTCGAGCAGACCAAGGCCGAGAGCGTGCCACCCCGCGAGCAGCTCGATCCCTTGCTGCTGCCGATGGATACCGCGGTCGCAGCCCTGCCCGAGGTGAACATGTTGACGGCCGTCGCAGCCTACGTGAACCAGGGTCAGGCGGTGCAGGTGGCGGGTAGCCCGCAAAGTGGTCAGGTCCGCATGACGGTCGGCCCGGAGCGCGAGTTTATCGGGGTAGGCGAGATCGACGACGAAGGGCGAGTCGCTCCCAAGCGTCTGGTGCGCTATCACGACGAAGATTAATGGCGGATAAGGTGGGGGCCGAGTTAACCATTGCGTTAGCTGGTCGCTGCGATTATGATACCGCCCTCATTTCACGGCTGAATTAGAGATTGGCTGTGATTCTTTAAACACTCTATCGGAGTAACATTATGTCTCTAAATGCTGAGATCAAAGCTTCCATCGTTGCTGACAACGCTCGTTGCGCCAATGACACTGGCTCTCCTGAAGTTCAGGTTGCCCTGCTGACTGCCCAGATCAACCATCTGCAAGGTCACTTCAAACAGCACTCCAAAGACCACCACGGTCGTCGCGGTCTGCTGCGCATGGTTTCCCAGCGTCGTAAGCTGCTGGACTACCTGAAGCGTAAGGACGTTCAGCGTTATGCTGCTCTGATCGCCAAGCTGGGTCTGCGTCGTTAATCGACAATCAGATTTTGCGAAAAAGGGGAACCGCGAGGTTCCCCTTTTTTATTGCTTCGCAAGCTGTTGTCTTATCACTCAATTCAGGTAAGCGCTTACCTTTTGGTTCGGATCAAGTATACTTGCACGCGAATTTAAAGAGCCAAATTGTCAAAAGGAAATTCACGTGAATCCTATTGTAAAGTCATTCCAGTACGGTCAACACACCGTCACACTGGAAACCGGTGTGATGGCCCGTCAAGCCACTGCGGCCGTTATGGTCAGCATGGACGATACCTGCGTATTTGTGACCGTTGTTGGTAAGAAAGAGGCCGACCACGGTCGCGATTTCTTCCCGCTGACCGTCAACTATCAGGAGCGTACCTATGCTGCTGGTCGTATCCCGGGTGGTTTCTTCCGTCGTGAAGGCCGTCCCAGCGAAGGTGAGACCCTGATCTCCCGCCTGATCGACCGCCCTATCCGCCCGCTGTTCCCGGAAGGCTTCCTCAATGAGGTTCAGGTGGTTGCCACCGTCATGTCCGTGAACCCGGCCGTGTCCCCTGATATCGTTGCCCTGATCGGTGCCTCCGCCGCCCTGGCCACCTCCGGCATCCCGTTCGGCGGCCCTATCGGTGCTGCTCGCGTCGGTTACATGAACGGCCAGTATGTGCTGAACCCGACCACCACCGAACTGCCCCTGAGCGATCTGGATCTGGTGGTTGCCGGTACCGCCAACGCGGTGCTGATGGTGGAATCCGAAGCGGCCATCCTCTCTGAAGAAGTGATGCTGGGCGCGGTCGTTTATGGCCACGAGCAGATGCAAGTTGCGATCAATGCCATCAACGAATTCGCCGCCGACGTAGCTACCCAGCCATGGGATTGGACCCCGCCTGCCGTCAACGAGCCGCTGAAGGCCAAGATTGCCGAGCTGGCAACCGCTGAACTGGGTGAAGCCTACCGCATCACCGAGAAGGCCGTGCGCTACGCCGCCATCGGTGCCATCAAGCAGCGTGTGGTCGAGCAGGTTATCGCCTCCGGCGTGGAAGCCGATGCCAAGAAAATTGGTGAAGCCTTCCACAATCTGGAAAGCCGCATCGTCCGTGGTCGTGTGGTCCGTGGTGAGCCGCGTATCGATGGTCGCGATCCAGAGATGATCCGTGCCCTGCACGTTGGCACCGGCGTACTGCCGCGCGCTCACGGCTCCGCCCTGTTCACCCGTGGTGAGACTCAGGCCATGGTCGTTGCGACCCTGGGTACCGAGCGTGACGCCCAGAACATCGACGAGCTGACCGGCCACCGTGCCGACCGCTTTATGCTGCACTACAACTTCCCGCCGTACTGCGTCGGTGAGACTGGCATGATGGGGAGCCCAAAGCGTCGTGAAATCGGTCACGGTCGTCTGGCCAAGCGCGGCGTTGCTGCCGTGATGCCGAGCGCCGCCGAGTTCCCGTATGTGGTGCGTGTGGTCTCTGAGATCACCGAATCCAACGGTTCCTCCTCCATGGCCTCCGTCTGTGGCTCCTCCCTGGCGCTGATGGATGCGGGTGTGCCGATCAAGGCCTCCGTTGCCGGTATCGCCATGGGTCTGGTGAAGGAAGAAGAAGGTTTCGTGGTGCTGTCCGACATCCTGGGTGACGAAGATCACCTGGGTGACATGGACTTCAAGGTTGCCGGTACCACCCAGGGCATCACTGCGCTGCAGATGGACATCAAGATTGAAGGCATCACCAAAGAGATCATGGAGATTGCCCTCAAGCAAGCTCGTGGCGCTCGTCTGCACATTCTGAAGGTCATGGACGAAGCCATCCAGGCTCCGCGCAGCGAGATCTCCGATTTCGCACCGCGTATCCACACCATCAAGATCAATCCTGAGAAGATCAAGGATGTGATCGGCAAGGGTGGCTCCGTGATCCGTGCCCTGACCGAAGAGACCGGCACCAACATCGAGCTGGATGATGACGGTACTGTCCGCATCTCCGCCGTTGCCAACGAAGCCGCCATGGAAGCCATCCGTCGCATCGAGGCGATCACCGCCGAGATCGAAGTGAACCGCATCTATGAAGGCAAGGTTGTGCGTCTGGCCGATTTCGGTGCCTTCGTCAACATTCTGCCGGGTAAAGACGGTCTGGTGCATATCTCCCAGATCACCGATGCCCGCGTACAGAACGTGGCTGACCACCTGACCATAGGTGACGTGGTCAAGGTCAAGGTACTGGAAGTGGATCGTCAAGGCCGTGTGCGTCTCTCCATCAAGGAAGCGAATGCACCGACCGAGGCTGCCGCTCCGGCCGCCGATGTGGCCGTTGCCGCCACCGAAGAGCCAGCTGCCGAGTAAGGCATCTGTGCTGTGAAAAAGCCGACCTCAGGGTCGGCTTTTTTGTGTCTGGATGTTATCTGTGCCAATTTCATTGTTTCTTTTGAAGCCCATTGTTATAACGGATGACCCGCTCTCAAGCTGTCATAAGGAGTTGCAGTATGTCGTGGGCCTATCTCAGGCAATTTCCCCCGCTGGTCTGGATCGTGATCCTGGGCACCTTCATGGTGCGAACCAGCTTCTTCATGGTCTGGCCCTTCCTCTCCATCCTGCTCTATCGCGATTATGCGCTCTCGGCGACCCTGATCGGCCTCATCCTGGGGGCCACGGCGGCCCTATCGACCCTGGTGAGCTTCTATGGTGGCTGGCTGTCGGACAAGTGGGGGCGGCGCAACATACTGCTGTTCGGCTGCCTGGTCTCTGCGCTCAGCTTCGGCCTGCTTGGCCTCTCCCACCAAGTCGCCTGGCTGGCACTCGGGGTGATTGGCAGCGGCCTCTCCTACGGACTCATCGATTCACCGGGCAAGGCGCTGATGGCCGACAGCCTGGCCGAACCCAAGGCCCGCGAACTGGCGCTGCACCTGCGCTATTTTCTTCTCAATCTGGGGGCGGCCATTGGTCCCCTGATTGGGGTCACCTATGGCCTGAGTGCGCGCCAGGAGACCTTCCTGCTGCTTGGCATCAGCTATCTGCTGCTCGGAGTCACCTTCTTCATCGGTTTTAGGTTGGCCCGTTGCCGGGCTGGCAGCACGGCCGGTCCCGGCATGCGCGCCGTGCTGAGGGTGCTGGCCCGGGATCGCGGCTTCTTGCTGCTGACCCTGGCCAACGTGTTGCTGATGCTGGTCTACGCCCAGTTCGAGTCGCCGCTTATCCAATATTTGACCCGGGCGGGTACACCGGAGGTGGAGCGGCTCATCGGCCTGCTGGTGACCGCCAATGCGCTGACCATAGTGATACTGCAGTTCCCGCTGCTGCACCTGACCGCAAGTTGGCGGATCAAGCACAGGTTGCAGCTCGGGGTCGCCCTCTTTCTCGGCGCCCAGCTGCTGTTTGCCTTGGGCGATACCGCCATCTGGTGGCACTGGTTGGTGGCTGTGGTGCTGCTGAGCGTGGGGGAGTGCATCCTGTTCCCGCTGCTCAATGTCTTGATCGATCAGATGGCACCGGCACACCTCAAAGGCAGTTACTTCGGCGCGGCCTCCATGTCTGGCATGGGGGTCGCCATGGGTGCCCTGCTCGGGGGCTGGATGATCGCAAACTGGGGCGGTGGCTGGCTCTACGGGCTGATGGCCCTGCTCTGCCTCGCTATCCTGGCGCTCTATGAGTGGGGCACTCGCATGCCGCGCCCGACCGAGCTGCAGTCGGTGCCCGCCCGCGAATAGCTGAGGCCCCATCAGACCGCATGAAAAAGGCCGGGATCCCAGATCCCGGCCTTTACTCATCTGGATGCTTTACAGGGTGAAGCGGAGGGTGAGCTGCTGCAGGTGGCTGGTCAGCTGACTCAGCTCGGTGCAGGCCTGAGCGGTGTGTTGTGCCCCCTTGGCATTCTCATCCGAGACATTGTGAATGTTCACTATGTTGTGGTTGAGCTCGGCGGTGACCGAATTCTGTTGCTCGGTGGCGCTGGCAATCTGAGTGTTCATGTCGGTGATCCGGGTGACCGCTTCATGGATCCTGGCAATGCTCTGGCCCGCATCCTGCGCCAGTTCGACGCTGGTCTGCATCTGGGCATGGCTGCTGTGCATGGCCTGGCCCGCCAGCGCTGCACGGCTCTGCAGGCTCTCTATCATCTTATGGATCTCGGCGGTGGAGTCCTGGGTGCGTCTGGCCAGGGTACGAACCTCATCGGCGACCACGGCAAAGCCTCGGCCCTGTTCGCCGGCACGGGCGGCTTCAATGGCGGCATTGAGTGCCAGCAGGTTGGTCTGATCGGCGATGCTGCGGATCACATCCAGTACCAGGCCGATATTGGCGCTCTCCTGTTCGAGTTGTTGCACTACCTGACCTGCCTCACCCATCTTGCCCGCGACCTGCTCGATACTGCCGATGGCGCTCTGTACCACCGCCTGGCCTGCCATGGAAGCCTGGGAGGCATGCTGGGCGGCGTTGGCGGCATCAGTGGTGTTGCGGGACACCTCGAACACAGTGCTCTGCATCTCGTTCATGGCAGTTGCCACCTGGGTTATCTCGCCTTGCTGCTGGCGTATCCCCAGGGCGGACTGTTCGGAGATGGCGCTCACTTCGCCTACCGAGGTGCTGAGCTGGCTGACCGAGGTGGCGATCTCGTTGACCAGATCGCTGAGCCCCTCCTTCATCTGACGCACCGACAGGGCCAGCTCGCCGATTTCATCCCGATTGAGCTTGCCTGCATCGATGTAATCGCACAGCTCGCCTCGGCCCAGATAACCGCCGGCAACCAGTTTGGCCTGCTTGGCCAGCAGCACGATGGGATCGCGGATCTGGCGGGTCAGCAGGGTGGCGAAGACGATGACCAGTAGGATGGCGAGGAGCAGGGTGAGGAGCAGGACGGTGCGGGCACTCTCGTAGGTGCTCTGGGACTCATCACGGCCGAGCTTGGCATAGTAGCGGTTCTGGGCAATCAACCCTTCGACCGCATCATGGAGTGCGACATAGGTCGGGGCGCCTGCCAGGAACTGCTCCGTACCCGCGGCGTGTTCCCCCCGGGCCAGTTGTGCCATGACGGCATCGTGCAATGCCAGATAGCGCAGCCAGTTGGCGCTGACTGCCTGATAGCGGCGTGTCTCTTCGGCATCGAACAGCGTCTTGCCATACTGGGTCAGCGCTCCCTTGATCTTCTCTATCTCGCTGCGCATCTGGTTGCCGTACTCCGCCTGACGGGCTGGGTTCTCATCGACCAGCAGGTAGCTCAGTTCGAAGCGCCGCAAGTTGGCTACCGTCTGCCCCATGTCATTGACGCGATTGATGCTGGGAATGATGGCATCGGTCAGCTCGAGTGAGCGACTGTTGATGCGGTCAAATTGCAACAGAGAGAAGCCGCCGATGGCGACCATCATCAGGCCGAAGGTCGCGAAGGCGACGCTCAGCTTCTTACCAATATTCATGTTCATCAATGACATCGCTGTTCCGGAACGGTAGGCAGAAAGACTCGACCCAGGGTCGAGGGAGTAAGGTTTCGCTTATTCATCCCGAAATAGCCAAACGGCCGCCTGAGGCGACCGGTTCATTTTTATTGTCAGTGCAGGGCCAGGCTTGTGTAACGGATGCCATTGGCCAAAAAAATCGTCCTGTTGGGCATGGGAACAGGGGGTTCCATAGGCCTCAAAGGGCTGCAAAGGCTGGGCACTTTATGTACGGGAAGGGGGGAAGTCAAGGCTTGTTGCGCATGAAACCACACAGCGAAATGATTATTGATTGGTCACTATTGGCTTGTTTTTTGACCGCACAGTATCAAGGGGTCAAGGCAGGCTAGCTCAGGGGTAAGTGATGACTCACCCCTGGCAATCTAGAAGGTCAGTACCTTGTCGGCGGCCACTGTCCATTGGGCCAGGGTCGGCAGGCGGTCGATGCGGATCCCTTCGATAAGCGGCAGGGTGCCAATGCCACGGGCATCACAACAGCTCTGGCACAATCGCACTTCGGCCCCTTGCACCAGCAAGATGTCCAGCATCTGACGCAGGTGATAGCCCTCGGCCGGGGCCTGACTGGCGATGGCGGCCCCCACCGCATCTGACAAGAGAAACAGCCTGAGGCTGGCCCCCTCTTCCTGCAGTGCCAAGCCGAGGCGCAGGGCGTTGAACAGGGACTCGCTGCCATAGGGGGCACCGCTGGCGATGATCAGTATCTGTTGGCTCATGGAAGCTCCTGATGACAAAGCCCCATTGTAGATCGCCCTGATGATCCCCATCATGATGTTGCGCAAACCGTGTCGCACCACTTTCGTGCAGTCTTGACCTGCGAGGTGCCCTTGAGGTCAGATGAGCATCATTTAAAAGGTGGTGAATGAGCAGTGTGCTTGAAGTTGGATGAGCATCATTCACGGAACGACGGTGAACGAGAGGTGGAAAATGAACAAGAGGATAGCCGTGCTGGCATTGGGGTTCTGGCTGGCGGGACCTGTGGTGGCGGCCCCTGCGGTGGGGTGTGCTGCCAAGCGTGATGCCCTTATCTCGGCTCTGAGCGAGGCACGGGCCCATGACAACGATCGCCAGGTCGCTGGCTTGCAGGAGGCGCTCAATAATGTCGAGGCTTATTGTGACGATGGCGCTTTGCTCAAAGAGAGTGACAGCAAGCTGGCCGAGTTGAAAACCAAGGTCGACGAACGGCTCAGTGAGTTGCAGAGTGCCCGGGTGGAGGGCAAGCCGGACAAGATCGCCAAGAAGCAGACCAAGCTCGATGAGGCTCAGGCCAAATACCAGCAGGAGCAGATCCACAATGGAGCCTTGCGTGCCCTGGTCGATAGCAAGAGTAAGTGAACACTGACTGCCTCCGGGCTCCGCTGACGCCTTGCTCAGAGTAGGGGACTTCTATGTGTATGCGGATGGCTCTATTCGGTGCGATGACAGCGTCGTGGCTGGGATGGCCGCGAGGCGGGCCAGCCATGATGGTGGCGGATAACAGTGAGGCCGGGCATTGCCCGGCCTCACTGTTTGCCCATCTCTGGCCAGTCAGCTGCGATGAAGCTTCACAAACTTCTCCATCAACTGCGCTTCGCTCTCCACCCGCTGGGGATCCCAGATGATGCAGTCGATGGGGCAGACGCTGATGCAGGTGGGCTTCTCATAGTGGCCGACGCATTCGGTGCACAAGTCTGGATTGATCTCGTAGATGGCCTCACCCAGGCTGATGGCCTGGTTCGGACACTCGGGATCGCACATGTCACAGTTGATGCACTTGTCGGTGATGAGCAGCGCCATCTCAGGCCGCCGTATGGGGGTTGCGGCTGTCCTGACGATCGCCCAGATTACGCAGCAATATGCCGTGGCTGATGTCGATCTCCTGGGGAACGGGCACATAGACGATGTGGCCGTTGCCCGGCGCCGTGTCGACGAGCTCACCCTTGCGGTTTTGCATCTGTTCCAGGTTGAAGCTGAGGTTGCCCTGCGGGGTCATCAACTCCAGGCTGTTGCCGACCAGGAATTTGTTCTTCACGTCCACTTCCACCATGTCGCCATTGCGACCGGTGATCTCGCCGACGAACTGCTGGGTGTCGGAGATGGAGTAGCCATAGTCGTAGTTCTGGTACTCGCTGTGGTTGTGACGGCGCAAGAAGCCTTCGGTATAGCCACGGTGGGCCAGGTTCTCAAGGGTGCCCATCAGGGTTGCGTCGAACGGACGACCGGCGACCGCATCGTCGATGGCCTTGCGATAGACCTGGGCGGTACGGGCGCAGTAGTAGAAGGATTTGGTGCGGCCTTCGATTTTCAGGGAGTGCACGCCCATCCTGGTCAGGCGCTCGACGTGCTCGACGGCGCGCAAGTCCTTGGAGTTCATGATGTAGGTGCCGTGTTCATCCTCGAACGCCGTCATGTACTCGCCGGGGCGGTTGGCCTCTTCCAGCAGTACCAGCGCATCGCTCGGCTTGCCGAGCCCCAGGGTGTTGTCCGGGCGCACCGCAATGGGCTCCTGGCGATGCACTATCTGGCCCACCTCATTCTCCTTGCCTTCGTGAACCTTGTAGTCCCAGCGGCAGGAGTTGGTGCAGGTACCCTGGTTGGGGTCGCGCTTGTTGATGTAGCCAGAGAGCAGGCAGCGGCCGGAGTAGGCCATGCACAGGGCGCCGTGCACGAAGACTTCCAGCTCCATCTCCGGCACCTGCATGCGGATCTCTTCAATTTCGTCCAGGGAGAGTTCGCGGGAGAGGATGACGCGAGTCAGGCCCATTTGATGCCAGAACTTTACCGTGGCCCAGTTGACCGCATTGGCCTGCACCGACAGGTGAATGGGCATGTGGGGGAAGGCTTCGCGCATCATCATGATGAGACCGGGATCTGACATGATGATGGCGTCCGGTCCCATCTCGATCACCGGGCGCATGTCGCGCACGAAGGTCTTGAGCTTGGAGTTGTGGGGCTGGATGTTGGCCACCACATAGAACTGCTTGCCGAGGGCGTGGGCTTCGTTGATGCCCAGGCGCAAGTTGTCGTGGTCGAACTCGTTGTTACGCACCCGCAGGCTGTAGCGCGGCTGGCCGGCATAGACGGCATCGGCGCCATAGGCGAAGGCGTAACGCATATTTTTGAGGGTCCCGGCGGGGGAGAGCAATTCTGGTCTGAACATGATTATCTCGCTGGTCTGATTGCAAATCAGGGCGACGCCACCGAGTGGCATCGCAATAAGGATGACGGCACAGCGCTGCACCCTCTGGAGGGTTAAGGCCATGACATCCCAATAAGGGTGCGAGATTGTACTCTTGCCGCTCCCCGGGCGCAATTAACCCGGGTAGGTGAAGGAGAGAGGATTGTCTTGTCGGTGTCAGTGAGCCGCGTTACTGCGGGGGGCTGACCACCAGAGTGGTGGGACGCATGGACGGGGCTTGAGGGTGCAGGGCCTGGCTCAACCAGTGCCAATCAAGGGGAGGGCTGTTCTGCTTGAAGCGCTGCAACGGCTGGCCATCACGCACGGTCAGAAACAGGGTGCTCGACAGGCCGATGCGGTTGCGATAACGCACCATGAGTTCGCCGCTGTAGCGACTGATATGGATCTGCAACTGCTCCAGGCTCAGGCCTGAGTGATAACCCTGTTCATCCCACACTTCCAGCATGATGCGCCTTCCTTGCGAATATCAGGGCTTACTATCCGGGCAGTTTACATAACGGGCAATTGTCAGATCTGACAGGGACAGAAAGCGAAAACCCGGCGCTGGGCCGGGTTTTCTTGAATGATGGTGGAGGGAGAAGGATTCGAACCTTCGAAGGCAGAGCCGTCAGATTTACAGTCTGATCCCTTTGGCCACTCGGGAACCCCTCCACAGGGGTATTAAAAGCCACTTATTTCAGGAAGATGGTGGAGGGAGAAGGATTCGAACCTTCGAAGGCAGAGCCGTCAGATTTACAGTCTGATCCCTTTGGCCACTCGGGAACCCCTCCACGGGGTATTTTCCTGATTGTACTATCTCATCACACTTGAATGGTGGAGGGAGAAGGATTCGAACCTTCGAAGGCAGAGCCGTCAGATTTACAGTCTGATCCCTTTGGCCACTCGGGAACCCCTCCTCAAGTGCGAGGCGCATACTAACAGATCCCACGGCTTTGTGAACCCCAAACTTGCAATCAATGTAGAAAAATATGCGAGTCGCTCATTTTTTGATATTGGTCGTTCAAAATTCAATCTTTTCATAGGCTTCAGAACAAAAAAAACACAGCTAACCGGGCAGGAAATCGAGGCTGTCGCCTTGTCATCTCGGGGGACGAGTCATTGTTGGTAGTGTTTTATGCTGGTTTACTCTCTTTGTTCTGTGAATGTGATGGCGGATGGGTTTGGGTGTGGACTTTGCTGCTACCTGATCTTAATCTCGCCATGTTATCTAACTGTTACATGGAACGTGATCCTATGCAGCCTCTCGATGTCGCCGTCCTGCGCGGCCAGTTTCCTGCCCTCAACCAGTTGATCGATGGCAAATCCCCACTCTTCTTCGACGGCCCTGGGGGTGCCCAGGTTCCCCATCGTGTCTTGGGGGCCATGACCGACTATCTGGGGCGCTTCAACGCCAATCTGGGGGGGACCTTCTTCTCGGGCCGGGAGACGGAGCAACAGGCGTTGCGTGCCCGCAAGGCCGCGGCGACCCTGCTCGGTGCCGACAGCTGGCAGGAGATAGTGTTTGGCGCCAACTTCACCAGCCTCACCTTCGCCTTCAGCCGTGCCCTGGCCCGTGAGTGGCAGGCGGGGGATGAGATAGTCGTCAGCGCCCTGGATCACTACTCCAATGTCTCCAGCTGGCAGCAGGCGGCCGAGGATCGCGGCGCCATCGTCCATCAGGTGCGGGTGGATACCGCCAGCGGCGGCCTCGACATGGATCATCTGCTGAGCCTGCTTGGCCCGCGTACCCGGCTGGTGGCCGTGACCGCCGCTTCCAATACCACGGGCACCCTGGTGGACATTCCCGCCATCGCCGATGCGGTACACCAGGCTGGTGCCCTGCTCTATGTGGATGCGGTGCACTTTGCGCCCCATGAGCGCATCGATGTGCAAGCCTGGGACTGCGACTTCCTCGGCTGCTCGGCCTACAAGTTCTTCGGTCCGCACTTGGGGATCCTCTATGGCAAGCATCGCCATCTGGAGCGATTGACCCCCTACAAGGTGGAACCGGCCAAGAACGTCTCGCCCTACAAGTGGGAGACGGGCACCCAGAGCTGGGAAGCCTTGGCCGGGCTGGAGGCGACCATTGACTACCTGGCCTCCCTCTCTGGTCTGGAGGCGGAGGAGGCTTCCCTGGAAGAGCGGCTCGATCTCGCCTTTGCCCGCAGCCAGGGGCATGAACAGCAGCTCAGCGAGCAGGTATTGGCCAAGCTGGCGGAGCGTCCATGGTTGAGCCTGCATGGTATCCATGGCGCACAGGGGCGAACGCCCACCTTCGCCCTCACCTCGAGTCGCCACACGCCGGCCGAGATGGCTGTCTATCTGGGGGAGCATCAGGTATGCAGCTGGGCGGGGCACTTCTATGCCCTGGGATTGATCGCGGCCCTGGGGGTCGGTGAGGGAGGGGTACTGCGCATCGGCTGCATGCACTACAACACCCATGCCGAAATAGACAGGTTGTTCAGTCTGCTCGATGCCATGCCGGCGGCGTAACGTGGCAGTCAGCGATGTCACGCCATCAGACCCCGCTGCCGGTTCGCCACAGCGGGGTCTCTCATTTGGCAATAATCTGGTGGATCTGATCGAGAGGGACGATATGGCGGGCTGCGCCGAGCTTGATCGCCTCCTTGGGCATGCCGAATACCACGCAGGAGGCCTCATCCTGGGCA
This sequence comes from Aeromonas rivuli, assembly GCF_020149575.1. Classification (NCBI taxonomy): domain Bacteria; kingdom Pseudomonadati; phylum Pseudomonadota; class Gammaproteobacteria; order Aeromonadales; family Aeromonadaceae; genus Aeromonas; species Aeromonas rivuli. Next base: position 1,178,615 of record NZ_CP079742.1, read on the forward strand.
TAGGTGATGGCCCCCGCCTCCTGCATCTCCTTGAGGCCGCGGGCACCATCATCTCCCATGCCGGTCATGATGATGCCGGTGGCATTCTTGCCAGCGTATTTGGCCACTGAGCGAAACAGCACATCGACCGAGGGGCGATGGCGATTGATCAGAGGGCCATCCATGACGTCCACATGGTAGTAAGCGCCGCTGCGCTTGAGCAGCATGTGTTTGCCACCCGGCGCGATCAGGGCCAGCCCCGGGATCACCCTGTCATTGTGTCTGGCCTCACGCACTTCTATCTGGCACAGGCCGTTGAGCCGTTCGGCGAAGGAGGCGGTGAACTTCTCCGGCATGTGCTGCACGATGACGATGCCGGGGCTGACCCTGGGCAAGGCGGTGAGTACCAGCTCCAGGGCCTGGGTGCCGCCGGTGGAGGTGCCCATGGCGACGATGCGCTCCGTGGTTTGTGCCAGGGCCTGGCCGCCCGCCGGTAGCCAGGCATCAACGCTGATCTTGGCGGGCACGGCCAGTGGTGCCTTGCGCAACTGTTTGACATTGGCCATGGCCGCGGCCCGTACCGCCATGGCGAGATCCTGGGCGGACTCTTGCAGAAAGTCTTTGAGGCCTATGGTCGGCTTGGTGATGATATCCACCGCACCGGCCGCCATGGCCTGCAAGGTGGTCTCGGCGCCGCGCGCGGTGAGGGAGGAGCAGATAACGACCGGGGTCGGTCGCTCGGTCATTATCTTCTGCAGGAAGGTGATGCCATCCATGCGCGGCATCTCCACGTCGAGCACTATCACGTCCGGCCAGGCCCGCTTGAGTTTTTCCAGGGCAAAGAGGGGATCCGAGGCGGTGGCGATGACACTGATATCCGGCTCACGCTCCAGCACGCTCTGCAATACCTGCCTGACCACGGCGGAGTCATCGACCAGCATGACGGTAATCTGTTTCATCTCTCTCTCCTCATTCGAATGAAGGGGCGGTCAGGGGCTGGATCCCGCGGTGGCCTCATTGGCCGGTGCGGCGACGCTCATCGACCCGCTCCGGATCCCGTATCAACGGACTGTGCCTGACCCAGACATGGCCGGTATTGAGCTCGAAGATCAGCGCCCTGTGGCCTGTGCCGCCCAGATCGTGGGCGCTGACATCGAGGCCCTGAGCGCGGACCAGCGCCCAGGCGGCCGCCACATTCTGGCTGGCGATATCCGGGGCATGACGTCCCCCCAACTGGGGGAACATGTTGCCGCCGCCAAACAGCTTGACCACATATTCCCCGGGGGCTGAGCCCGCTTTGGCAACCCCTTGCAGCAAGATGGCCAGCGCCTCATCCGCATACTTGCCATTGAGCGAGTCAGGCCTCTGCCGTGCCATCTGCCTCTGGCTCAGCGGTCGATCGCGATGGCGCCGACTCGGCAGCATGAAGTGGCACATGCCGCCCCAGTGGTGGCGTGGGTGCCAGAGTGTCAGGCTGACACAGGAGCCGAGCTGGGTGCGCATCACCATAGGCTCCCGGCTAAACAGGGCCTCGCCGGGTTGCAGAGTCACCTCTCTCATGGGGCTCAGGGTTTGCGATAGATGGAAGGGGAGACCAGCTGCAGGCCAGTCTGGAGGCCATGCAGACTCTCGGCGTGGCTGATGATGAGATAACCCCCCTGACGCAGCAGGGGAAGCAGGCGGGCGAGCACTTGCTCCTTGGTCTCCCGGTTGAAGTAGATCATCACGTTGCGGATGAAGATGAGGTCGAACTGGCCGAGATCCGGCAGCGGCTTGTTGAGGTTGACCTGGCTGAAATGCACCCTCTCCTTGAGCTTGCGGTCGATGAGGAAGGTGCCCTCTTGCTGACCTATGCCCTTGAGGCAGTATTTCATCAGGTAGGCGGTCGGTATGTTGTGGGCCCGCTCTATGGCATAGAGGCCAGCCTTGGCCTGGGCCAGAACCCGGGAGCTGATATCGGAGGCGATGATCTCCCAGGGGGCCGCGGCGCGGCGCTCTGCCAGGGTCATGGCGAGGCTGTAGGCCTCTTCCCCCGAGGAGCTGGCCGCGCTCCAGATCCGCAGTGCACGCTCCCGCGGGAAGTGGGGCACTATCTGCTCGCTCAGGAATTCGAAATGTTTGGGTTCGCGAAAGAAGTAGGTCTCATTGGTGGTCAGCAAGTCCAGGGCCAGTTGCAGCTCCAGCTTGGCCGAATCGCCCATGATGAGGTGAAAGTAATCCCCAAAACTCGGCAACTGGTAGTGGGAGAGCCGTTTGGCCAGCCGACTGCTGACCAGTGTCTTCTTGGCAGGGGAGAGATCGATACCGGTGGCTTGATGCAGCCAGCGCTGAAATTGGCTGAATTCCTGATCGCTCAGGGCGGCATGTTCCAGCAAGTTCGCCTTCCTTGTGTGGTGTATCCGGTCGCTGACCGGAGCGAGCGGGAAGCCTTGGCTCCCCGCCCTCCTGGCTCAACGGCGCATCAGAAGCGCACAAAATCACCGTCGCTCTGACTTTTGCCATGAGCGGCCGAGATCTCCTGCGGCGATCCCTCCTGATTGAGGAAGCGGCCTCGGCTGTTGCCTCGTGGGGTCGCCACCTTGAGTTCGGTCACCGTCCTGTGCTGCGCCAGGGTGAAGAAGCCCATGGATTGTTGCAGCTGTTCGGCCTGGCCGCTCATCTCCTCCGCGGTGGCGGCCAGCTCCTCACTGCTGGACGCGTTCTGCTGGGTCACCTGGCTGAGCTGGCTCATGGCCTTGTTGATCTGACTGACCCCGGTGGATTGTTCCGCCGAGGCGGCACTGATCTCCTGCACCAGATCCGAGGTTCGGTTGATGGAGGGCACGATTTGATCGAGCAACTCTCCCGCGCGCTCTGCCATGTCGACACTGCTGGAGGCCAGTTCGCCAATCTCCTGGGCCGCGACCTGGCTGCGTTCTGCCAGCTTGCGCACCTCGGCCGCCACCACGGCAAATCCCTTGCCATGATCGCCAGCCCGGGCTGCCTCTATGGCTGCGTTGAGTGCCAGCAGGTTCGTCTGGTAGGCGATGTCATCGATGATGCTGATGCGTTTGGCTATCTGCTTCATGGCATCCACCGTCTGCTTGACCGCGCCGCCCCCTTCTATCGCCTCCTTGGCGGCCTTGCTTGCCATGCCATCGGTGACCTGGGCGTTCTCCGTGTTCTGGTTGATGCTGGCGCTCATCTGCTCGATGGAGGCGCTGGTCTCCTCCATGCTCGAGGCCTGTTCACTGCTCGATTGGCTGATGCTCTGGGCGGTGGCGCTGACCTGTTCCGAGGCACTGGACAGGTTGTCCGAGGCGCTGCGCACCTCTGTGACTATGGTGGTGAGGGCCGTGATGGTCTGGTTCAGGGCATCCTTGGTGGTGCCAAAGACCCCGGGGTAGTTCGCCTCGACCTTTTGGGTCAGATCCCCTTCGGCCAGGGCCTGAACCACCCGGATCACGTCCTTGAGGCTGGTGTCGATGACCTCGGCAATCTTGTTAATGCCTTCCCCCAAGTTCTTGAAGAAGCCAGCCTTGTCACCGAGGGCCATGCGTTTGCTCAGCTCGCCATCGATGACGGCTTGCACAATTTCGGATACCTCCCGTTCGACGGCGACCTCCTTGGTGCGGTCGTCCCACTCCACCACTGAACCGAGTCGCTCGCCCGCATCGCTGAACACAGGGTTGGCGACCAGGGAGAAGGTGCGCCCGCCGAGCTGGATCTGGGTGCGATAGGTGTTGGCCAATTTGGCCAGCATGCCGCGCTGGTGGCTGGGGTTCTTGTGGAAGGTATCTATGTTACTGCCCATCAGCTGGCTGGTGTTGAAGTGGGGCAGCTCTGTCTTGATATCGCGCTCGGCCTCGGCCAGCATGACCTTGACCGACTCGTTCATGTAGATGATGTCGAGGTCGTTGTCGGCGATCATGACGTTGGTGGTGGCGCAGTCCAGCGCCTTCTTGACCCTCATGCTCTCGTCGGATGCTTGCTTGGCCGCGGCGTTGGCGGCCTTGACCTCCAACTCGATGGCGACCTCCTTGGTGCGATCGGTCCACTCAACTACGGTGCCGAGCCGTTCACCACTATCGCTGAACACAGGGTTGGCGACCAGGGCGAAGGTGCGCCCGCCGAGCAGTATCTGAGCGCGGTGAGTACTGGCGAGTTTGGCCAGCATGGTGCGCTGGTGGCTCGGGTTCTTGTGGAAGATGTCGATGTTTTTACCCATCAACTGACTGGCGTTGAAGTGGGGAAGATCGGTCTTGATGTCCGGCTCGGCGTCGAGCAGCATGGTGCCGACCGCTTCGTTCATATAGATGATGTCGAGGTTGTTGTCGGCGATCATCACGTTGGTGGTGGCGCAGTCCAGCGCCTTCTTCACCCTCAGGCTCTCCTCGGATGCCAGCTTGGCGGCGGTGTTGGCGGCCTTGATCTCGTTCTCGATGGCGACCTCTTTGGTGAGATCGTTCCACTCCACTACTGTACCGAGCCGATCGCCTTCATTGTTGACGACGGGGCTGGCGATGAGGGAGAAGATGCGACCACCCAGGGCTATCTGGGTGCGGTAGGTTTTGTCGAGCTTGGCCAGCATGGCCCGCTGGTGGGAAGGATTCTTGTGAAAGCTGTCGATGTTCTTGCCCATCAGTTGCTTGACATCAAAGGCGGTCAGCTCCTTCTTGATGTCGCTTTCGGCCAGGCTGAGCATCTCCTTGATCGCCTCGTTCATGTAGATGATGTTGAGGTCTGTGTCGGCGATCATCAGGTTGGTCGTGGCACCGTCGAGGGCCTTGCGCACCCGGAAGTTTTCGGTATGAAGCTGTTGACTGGTCTGGGCCTCGGCCAGGTTGTTGCGCACCGTCTGGCCGAGGCGATCGAGCAGAAGATTGAACTCCTGGCAGAGCTCCAGCAAGGGGCCACCGAGCCCGGTGAGGGGCAAGGGCTGCTCGAACTGGCCACTGGCTGCGGCCAGGTTGATGGCCCTGACATCGCCCAGGGTCTGGGTTAACTGGGACAACAGCTGGGGGTGATCGTCGTTGTTGCCAAACAGCTTGCCGAAAAATGATTGAGTCATGAGCCTTATCCTTGTGCTGACACTCAGGTGATAGAAGTTGGGTACCTTACTATTGGGTCACTGCCATGGCCGCGTCCGGGCGATGGGATAGATCGTGAAGTTGCGCCATCTCGTCGATGGAGAGCACCTTTTGGGTGTTGAGCAAGATGACGAATCTGCCATTGACCTTGCCCATGCCGCTGATGAAGTCGGCGCGGATCTTGGCGCCGAAGCTGGGGGGCGGCTCTATTTCGTTGCGCGGTATGGTGAGCACCTCGGAGACGGCATCTACCACCACCCCTATGTCCTGGGTCTCCCCCTGATGTTCTCCCTCCTGGCTCAAGACCTCTATGATGACGATGCAACTGCGGCGGGTGATGGTCGAGGCGATATTGCCGAAGCGGGCATTGAGATCGACCACGGACACGACGGCGCCGCGCAGGTTGATGACACCACGAATAAAGTCGGGCATCAGGGGGATGGGGGTGATGTTGCCGTATTCGAGGATCTCCTTGACCCCGAGTATGTTGATGGCAAACATCTCGCCGTTGATGACGAAGGTGAGGTACTGGGCATCTCCCTGGGCCACGGAGGGCAGCAGGGGAGAGGCAAGGGTCAGTGCGGTGGATGGATTCATGGGGCCTCCGGTCAGAAACGAATAAAGTCGGCGTCATCCACCGGGCTCTTGTGACCCGTGGGTGCGCTCTGGGGTGGGGTCAGAAAGTGGCCTCGGGGTTGGGCGGTTTTGACTCTGATTTGACTGGCACCCACGCTGCGGGCGGGGGCGCTTGCCAGGGTGAAGAAGTCCATGGTCTGTTGCAGATCCCCGGCTTGGCTACTCATCTCTTCGGCCGTGGCGGCCAGCTCCTCGCTGCTGGCCGCGTTCTGCTGGGTTACCTGATTGAGCTGGTTCATCGCCTGGCTTATCTGGGTCACTGCGCCCGCCTGTTCGCCGGAGGCGGCACTGATCTCCTGTACCAGATCCGAGGTCTTGCGAATGGAGGGGACTATCCGTACCAGCAGCTCGCCAGCCAGCTCGGCCTGTTCCACACTGCTGCTCGACAGCTCGCTAATTTCCTGAGCGGCGACCTGGCTGCGTTCGGCCAGCTTGCGCACCTCGGCGGCCACCACGGCAAAACCTTTACCATGTTCGCCCGCCCTGGCCGCTTCGATGGCCGCGTTGAGGGCCAACAGATTCGTCTGGTAGGCGATGTCATCTATGATGCTCACCTTGCGCGCTATCTGCTGCATGGCGGTCACGGTTTGTTGCACAGAGGCACCGCCTTCTCCCGCCTCCCGGGCCGCCTGACCGGCCATGGCATCCGTCTGGCGGGCGTTGTCCGTGTTCTGGTTGATGCTGGCACTCATCTGCTCGACGGCCGCGCTGGTTTGCTCGACGCTGGCCGCCTGCTCGCTGGTGGCCTGACTCAGGGATTGGGCCGTGACACTGACCTGATTGGAGGCATTGCTCAGGTTGTCGGTGGCGCTGCGTACCTCGTCGATGATGTTGGTGAGGGCTGTGATGGTGTCGTTGAGACCATCCTTGGTGCGACCGAACACGCCCGGATAGGGCTGTTCTATGCGCTGGGTCAGGTCTCCCTTGGCCAAGGCAGTGGCGATGCGCATCACATCTCCCAGGCTGGTATCCGTCACCTCGGAGAGGCGATTGAGCAGCTCGCTCAGTCGCTTCACATACCCCTGACGCTGTTCCAGGCTGATACGGTAGCTGAAGTCGCCCTGCTCCACGGCGGCACTCACCTGCTGCTCTATGTCGTTGATGAGGGCCCCCAGCTTGTCGACCATGTATTGCATGGCCTCAAGCAGCTGCCCCGCCTCGTCGCGGGAGTGGATCTCCAGCTTGACGTCAAGATCCCCCTCGGCCAACTGACGGGCGGCTTTGAGTGCCTGATTGATGGGGCCTGTGATGCTGCGAATGAGGCGCAGGCCAAACCAGATGGCCACCATCAGCCCCAGGACTATGCCCACTACCACAGTGGGCAGCAGGCTGTGATAAGCGGATTGAGCCCGTTCAAATTCGGCCTTGGCAACCTCAAGTTGCAGATTGACCAGCTCGGTTACCTTGCTGCTGATGGGATCTATGGTCCCATAGAGGCGGCCATCGAACTCATCCAGTGTCCCCGTTACCAGGCCATGCTGGGTCGCCAGGCGGTGGGTGAGCAAATTGAGATCCCGGTTTGCCGCCTCGAACAGGTTGATGGTCTGGGCCGATAGCCGCTGTTCATCTTCGGTGAGACGGGTTGCCTGATAGGTTTGCCATACCTGTTCAATCTGCTGCTGGGCATCGTTAAGCTCCTTGAGTGCCACCTCGGCACTGATGAGGCCCGCATTTGCCTTGTTGACGTTATCGATGATGGCGACGGCGTACAGATCCGATATCTCCTTGAGTTGCTTGAGGGGCACGACCCTGTCCTGATAGACCCGCAGCAGGCCCTGATTGCCGTGGTGCATGCCGTACAGGCCCAGGCTGCTCAGCAGCAATAGCAACGCGCAGAGCGCGCCGAGCAGCAGAAAGAGGCGGGTCTTGATGGTGGCATCCTTGAACATGGCTTGCTCCTATTCAGTTGATACTCGATGGGGACGGAACATGCCCCGCGCCCTGATGGCCCAGCTGATGCAACTCCCGCTGGATGGCCGACTGCATCAAGGCGGGGATATCCAGGATCAGGGCGATGTCGCCCCCTCCGAGGATGGAGGAGCCGCTGATGCCGCGCAGATGGTTGAACAGTTTGCCGAGGGGCTTGATGACGGTTTGCAGCTCCCCCAGCAGTTCGTCCACCACCAGTCCGGATTTTTGACCGCCATGGCTCACTACCACTATGTTTTCCCGTCGTCCCGGCTGGCTCTGGATGTCGAAATGCTGTTGCAGACGAACGAAGGGCAGTACCTCGCCGCGCAGGTTGATGTAGTCGCGTCCCAGGGTGTCTTGCAGTGCATCCTCGGTCAGCTCGACACACTCGATCACCATGTCCAGGGGGATGACGTAGTGAGCGCTGCCAACCCGCACCAGGAAACCGTCTATGATGGCCAGGGTCAGGGGCAGGCGGATCCGGACCAGGGTGCCCTTGCCGGCTTCGCTATGCAGTTCGACGCTGCCACGCAGCGCCTGAATGTTGCGTTTGACCACATCCATGCCGACCCCGCGCCCGGACAAATTGGTGACTGCCTCGGCGGTGGAAAAACCCGGCTCGAAGATGAGCTGGTAGATATCCTGCTCGCTGAGCTGTTGCCCCGGGACAATGATGTCGCGTTCCAGGGCTTTCTTGAGGATCCGCTCCTTGTCGAGCCCGGCGCCATCGTCCTGGATCTCGAGGACTATGCTGCCGGAGTCATGAAAGGCGTTGAGGGTGAGGATGCCCTGGTTCGGCTTGCCAGCCTGCTGACGGCGCTCGGCTGATTCGATGCCGTGATCCATGGCATTGCGCACCAGGTGCATCAAGGGATCGCCAATCTTCTCCACCACCGACTTGTCGAGTTCGGTATCGGCCCCCGAGATGCGCAGGGTGATCTCTTTGCCAAGTTCCTGGCTCACGTCCCGTACCACTCGCTGGAAACGGTTGAAGGTCTCGCCGATGGGCACCATGCGCAGGTGCAGGGCGCCGTCGCGGATCTCCTCGACCAGCATGGCGATGACAGAGGTCGCCTCCAGCAATTGACTGTCGCGGGAACGCTGGGCCAGCAAATTGGCACCCGAGCTTGCCACCACCAACTCGCCGACCAGGTTGATGAGGTCATCCAGTTTGTCGGCGTGTACCCGCACGAAGCGCTGCTCCTTGTTCTTCTGCTCCTTGCCCTGGCTCTGTTTCTTGAGGGCGGCATCGACTACCACCTCGTCCACGGCGCCCTGGGAGATGAGGATCTCGCCGAGCCGGGTATGAGGGGTCTGCCCATGGCGATCCTGCAGGCGCAGGGCCGCCTCCAGTTCGAGCTGGGTGAGGGCCCCTGTCTTGACCAGCAACTGGCCCAGCATCTCGTTGTCTTCCGGCAGCGCCTCGATCAGCGCCAGGTACTCTTCCAGCTTGCTGTGGGGAGGCAGTATCAGGATCTGGCAGTCGTCGCGCACGAATTCGAACACCTCGCTGATGCTCTCCTTGCTGGCGGTGGAGTCGAAGTCGATCTCGTAACCGAGATAGCAGTTCTCGGGGTCGAACCCTTGCCAGTCGGGCAGGGCCATGGTGATGGTCTCTATCGCGACTATTTCCCCCAGCGTGGCGAGGTAGCGCAGAAACGAGGTGGGCTCCATGCCGTGTTTGAACACCTCTTGTCCAAAACGCAGGGAGATATGCCACAGCCCGGTCATGGCCTGCGGACCCTGATCTTGCCGCTCGACGGGGCTGGGCTGGCTCCTGGGGAGCATTGCCAGGGGGGCTATATCATCCTGCTGATAGATCTGCAGGCGCTCACGCAGCGCCCCATCCTGGGCAAGCTCGGCCGGCCCAGGTTCATCCCCCTGCTCGACCACGATATTGACCAGCAGATTGATGTGATCGCAGCTCTCCAGCAGCAGCTTGATCAGCTCGGCAGAGATGGCGAGCCGGTGATTGCGCACCTGATCGAGTATGTCCTCGACGATGTGGGTAAAGCCTATGATGGGGGCCAGCCCGAACAGGCCAGCCGAACCCTTGATGGTGTGAGCGGCCCGGAATACGGCACCGATCAGTTCGTCATCGTCCGGGGTCGACTCCAGGCGCAGCAGGGAAGACTCCATCTCCTCCAGCAACTCCCGTGCCTCGACAAGGTAGGTTTGTAACGCCTGATCCAGATCCATGCTCGGGCTCCTTGTCGGTCTAGTCGTTGAGGGTGTAGCGCAGCAGAGTGGGATCGCCGAAGAAGCCGGAGAGGTTGCACAGCTCTATGGCATCGAGCACGGCCTGACTGTGAAACAGCAGATGCAGGCTACGCCCCTTGGCTTGGGACGCTTGCTTGGCGGCGATCAGCAGTTGCAGGCCGGCGCTGTCTATTTCGCTGACACCGGACAGGTCCATCTCAATCTCTTGCGGCTGCTCCAGCCATTCGCTCATCTGTTCCTTGAGTTCGCGGGCATGGTAGATGGTCATTTCTCCTTCCAGTTTCATGGCGATCTTGTCTGACATTCGTTCGGCATGTAGCGGCATAGGCACCTCTGACTAAGGCATGATGAGTTTGGCGACGGCGGCCAACATCTGCTCCGGTTGGAACGGCTTGACGACCCAGGCCTTGGCCCCGGCTGCCTGCCCTTCCTGCTTCTTGCTGTCCTGGGATTCGGTGGTCAGCATGATGATGGGGGTGAATTTGTAGCTGGGCAGCTTCTTGGCCTCCTTGACGAAGCTGATCCCGTCCATATTCGGCATATTGACGTCACTGATGATGAGGTTGATCTTCTTGCCATCGAGTTTGCGCAAGGCATCCCGGCCATCGCAGGCATCGATGACATCGTAGCCAGCGGTTTTGAGAGTCATGCCGACAACCTGACGAATGGTGGCCGAGTCATCCACGATCAAGATGGTTTTTCCCATGCTTAGCTCCTAAAAAAAGGTGATGTCAGTGTCTGTTTTCTGTGCGGCGGCGTGCTTGCCATGGTGGATATTGCGCTGTTCGTCGGTGGCATAGGAGAGCTCCATGTCCGACAGCCAGCGCTCGGCATCGATGGCGAGCCGTTCATGGGCTGGAGCCTGTTTTGCTGCAATGAGGTGGTCAGACAGGCTCTCCATGTTCTGGCGAACATGGCTGAGGATCTGGCTGACCCTGTCCTGGAACTGGAGAGAGACGATGACGTCAGATATCTCGGCATGGATGCCGCTGCTCTCGTGTTGCAAGAGGGCCGCAGACTCGGCCAGGCTGGCGGTGGCACTGCGAAAGCGGGTCAACACTTGTTCTATGGATTGCTCCGAGTTCGCAACGGACTCGTGATCCTTGGTTGCCGCCAACTCGGCTATCTGGAGCACCTGACCAATGCCGGTGTTGATGGTATCGACCTTGCCGGACATCTTCTTGGCCGTCTCACTCGACAAGTGCGACAGGGTGCGCACCTCGCCGGCAACCACGGCGAAGCCGCGGCCCGCCTCGCCGGCCCGGGCCGCTTCGATGGCCGCATTGAGGGCGAGCAGATTGGTTTGGGACGCTATCTTGGCCACATCCAGGGCCATGGCATTGAGCTCCTGGGTATAGGCGGTGAGCCCCTTGATCTCCGCCAGCATGGCGTCCCTGTTCTGCTGGGCCCTGTGCATGCTGGCCAGCACGGCATTAAGCTGTTGCTGACTCTCGGTCAGCACGGCGGCCATGCCTTGCGAGTTTTCACCGGCCAGGTCCCCGGCTGCGTGATGGGACGCGGCGACCGCTTCTTCGAGCTTGGTGGAGATGCCGACGAAGCGTTCGGTGAGGCTGATCATGGCTCCCTCACTCTGCTGGCGGGAGTTCTCGATCTGCTTGGTCCAAATGGGGACGGCCTGTTCGCAGACCTGCTCTAGTCCAGCCAGGGCAGGCGCCACCACAGGTTGCAGGTTCTCAGGGGCAGGTTGCTGTGCGCTGGTCTGGTGGCGACTGAGCCAGATGCCAAAGATCAGAGCCAATGCCAGGTTGAGGGCCAGATAGGGATAAGGTATCCCCTGGGCCTGGATACAGAGCAGGATCCCGTTGATCACTGCCATGGTGAGCAGCCAGAAGAGGGGCGCCCGACCGGGGAAGATAGCGTTTTGTTTTGCCATACGTGAGCTCATCCGTGAACACGAGGGGAGCAATCGGTACTTATTTAAGGGCTGGGAAGTACAAGCAAATGCCGCTAATAATCGATTGCTCAGTAATGGTAGCTCAAAAAGAAAAAAGGCAAGGGATCAGCAAGATAAAGCGTGGAGAGGGGATGAACTGGGGGAGGGGTGAGGCAGAGGATGGCACTGGACCATCCTCTTATGGAACTTATCTTCGTGAAAGATCGCTTGCAGAAAACCCGCGACTGACGCTCGCAGAGGAGCGCCTCGCTACGACGCGGATCCTTCCGGGCGAGCGGCCTGCTGGCAACCCGCGACGGCATGGGCAATGAGTTCAAGGCCCGTCTGCTCGCAAGGAGGGAGCTCGGCATCACAGTGGCGAAGCGGGGTGACCCTGTCCCCCCACTTGATGAGGGCGGCCCCCCAGGTCAGGCCTGCGCCGAAGGCGGCGGTGAGCAGCCAGCTGTTGGGGGCGACTCGGCCCTGCTCCAGTGCCTCGCACAGGGCGATAGGGACTGTGGCAGCGGAGGTGTTGCCATAGTTTTCGATGTTGATCATCACCTTGTCCATGGGCGCATTCATGCGCTTGGCGAGGGTCTCTATGATGCGGATATTGGCCTGATGGGGCACCATGAGGTCGACCTGCTCCGGGCTGATATTGGCCTGGGCCAACACGGCGCCGATCGCCTCACCCATGCCACGTACCGCGCGTTTGAAGATCTCCTGACCTTCGAAGTTGAAGGTGAACAGGCCATCAATATCGGCGAAACGGATGCGATCAGTGCCAAAGTTCGGGATGTGCAGGATCTCGCGCGCCTCGCCGTCACACCCCAGCTTGTTGGCGATGAGCCCAGCTTGCTGGTGGCTTGCCTCGACCACCACGGCCCCGGCGCCATCACCAAACAAGACGGCGGTGTCCCGCTTGGCCCAGTCCAGCAGTGTGGTCAGGCGTTCGGCGCCTATCACCAGCACCTTCTTCATCATGCCGGTCTGCACCAGGGCGGTGGCCACCGAGAGGGCATAGACAAATCCCGTACAGGCGGCATTGAGGTCGAATACGGCGGCATTGTGCGCTCCCAGCGCTTGCTGCACCGCTGAGGCGCCGTTCGGTACCAGCGTCCCCGGGGTGGCGGTCGCGAGTATGATGCCATCGAGTTGGTCGGCATCGAGGCCGGCACAGGCCAGAGCGCGACGAGCGGCCAGGGTGGCGAGGGCAGAGGTGCTGACATGGGAGACTCGGCGGGCCTTGATGCCGGTGCGGGAGTGGATCCACTCATCCGATGTTGCCATGATGGTGCAGAGATCGTCATTGCTCAGCACTGCGGGGGGCAGGCATTTTCCCCAACCTGTGATATTGGCGTAATTCATGGTGTGACCACTTGTCTGAGGGCCCTCAATCGGGCGAAGCATGAGGCGAAAAGTGGCGCAATTATGGCGTAATGGCCGGGATCTGTCATCCAGTGGTCATCTCGGGGCGGCATGGGGATGAAGGGCTGCGTCGGGTTGGATTACCGGTTGCAAACTGTTGCAGGTGCTTGAGGTCGTTGGCTATTTCGGCTCGGGTTAGGGAATGACGCCGCCCTGGATTAAGATGGACTTGGCCGACAAGGAGTGCGCGCGTGACATCAAGTATGAACCCCAATCTGAACCTGCTTCCCACCCTGAAAGTGCTGCTGGCAACCCGCAATCTCAGCCGGGCGGCGGAGCTTTTGCATCTGAGCCAACCGGCTATCAGCAAGCAGCTGAGCCAGCTTCGGGAGGAGTTTGGCGATGCGTTGCTGGTTCGGGAGGGACAACGCTGGCTGTTGACGCCAAGGGCCGAGGCCCTTGCCGTGGTGCTGGGAGAGTCGCTGGCCGGGATCGAGCGGCTCTATGCATCCCCCATCTTTGCCCCCGCCGACTGCGAGCGGGTGTTCAAGCTGGCCTCCTCGGACTACGTGGCTCAGTACATATTGCCGGATATTTGTGCCGAACTGGCCCGACAGGCGCCGGGAGCGGCGCTGGAGTACAACCTGTGGGACAAGCGTCAGTTACCCGAATTGTGGCGATCCGACCTGGATCTCGTGTCCACCATCACGGATCTGGTACCGGATCAGATCCGGGGTCTGCATCAGGGAGAGGACCAGCTGGCGGTGCTGATGGGACGCCATCACCCCCTCGCCGGGCGAGCGCTCAGCCTGGAAGATTACCTGGCCTGGCCCCACTTGCAGGTGAGTGGCGGCGGCGATAAAGACAGCCCGGTGGAGCAAGTACTGGCCCCGCAGGGGTTGACGCGGCGTTGGTTCGCCAGGGTCCCTTTTTTCCAGGCTGCCCTCGAGGTCTTGCTGCGCACCGATTGCCTGATGACGACTCCGGCACATATCGCCTGGCAGTTGAGCCAGCGCCATCAGCTCTGTTTTGTCTCACTGCCATTTCAGACAAGTTTCCAGCAGTACCACCTGATGTGGCACCAGCGTCACCATCAGGATCCGGCACATCGCTGGTTTCGCGAACTCGCTTTTCCTTTTCTGAAGGAGCATCTGCAGCGCACCATGAGGGCCAGCCGGGCCTGATCTTGGCGCCCGGCGCATCCGCCAGTTGCGGCTACCGCCCATGCATCGGGTGCTGAACTGGTGCGGCCCGATCCGCTATAGCCATGGGTTATGGATTCTATTCATAACTTTCACTACTGGCATGGTGGGTATGGCGCTACCTTGACCAGCACTATGGGTTTTCGGAGTCACTGATATGGAATTGACAAGCTGGTTGGCCCTCGCTGCCATCTGCGTGATGGGCGCCATCAGCCCGGGGCCCAGTCTGGCATTGATCATCCGCAATACGGTACAGGGTGGGCAGCGGCACGGGGTGGCGACCGCGCTCGGCCATGGTCTGGGGGTCGGGATCTATGCGCTGATCACCGCCCTCGGCCTCGCCATCCTGATCACTCAGACCCCGCTGCTGTTTGATCTCATTCGCTATGGCGGCGCCGCCTTCCTCGCCTGGCTCGGCATCAAGGCGCTGCTTGCCAAACCCCAGGCCACTGGCGTCGAAGCGGGTGAGCATCAGAGCCGGGGCCGTCAGGGGGCCTTCGAAGGGTTCATGGTTGCCTTCCTCAACCCCCAGCTTGCCATCTTCTTCCTGGCGTTGTTCAGCCAGTTCGTCCACGCCGATACCGGTTGGCGGGAGGGGAGCATCATGATGCTGACCGCAGGTGGCATAGACGCGCTCTGGTATGTGCTGGTGGCCCTGCTGCTCTCCCGTGGCCCCGTGCTGGCCTGGCTCAAGGCCAAATCCTCCGTCATCGACAAACTGAGTGGCCTGGTGCTGCTGGGACTGGCGCTGAAAGTGGTGCTCTGACCCTCTGTTGAGGCTCATCCCCAATGAAGCAGCTTTATCGCCCAGCCTGATGCATACAAGCCAAGACCGAACACCCCATGGGCGATGAGACTCTGGATCCGGGCAGAGGTCGGGTGCGTTGTGCGGGAGGCGGCGATGCCGGCGCCCATGCCTGGCTGCATGAGCAGGAAGGGCGCCACGACGGTACCAATGCCAATGATCAGTGCCGGGCCCAGAGTGGGAGCCTGAGTCCAGGATCCCCCCCAGATGCCAATCAGCAGTGCGGCGAAGGCGATACCTGTCAGGTAATGGGCCATCCATCGGCGACAGCTCGGCACGGGGTCATCTGTCACTGACGATCTCCCTGGCTTCTGTCTGTGCAACGAGGTCGGAGCCAGGGGGAGGATGCTTCAATGCGTTAACTATCTATCCCCTCCAGCTTGAGCAGCGCCTGCTTGATCGCCAATCCCCCCGCGTAGCCGGTCAGGCTGCCATTTTGGCCGATCACCCTATGGCAGGGCACTATGATGGAGAGCGGATTGCGGCCGTTGGCGGCGCCCACGGCGCGTACCGCCTTGGGCCTGCCGATGCGACGCGCTATCTCCCCATAGCTGCAGGTCTCGCCATAGGGAATGTCGCGCAGCGCCTGCCACACCGCTTGCTGGAACTCGGTTCCTTTGGCCGCGAGTGGCAGGGTGAACTCTTGGCGCTCCCCGGTAAAATACTCGCGAAACTCCGCCAGATAGGGGGCCAGGGCTGCGGCATCTTGCTGCCACTCATCCTGGATGGCCAGGGGGCGTTCACCTTCCAGAAAATCCACATGACACAGACCCTGCGCATTGATGGCAATGAGCAAAGGACCGCAGTCGGTGGTCAGCAGGTCGTAACGGATCATGATGTTGTCTCCGGGTTGTCAGGGGTTGCGGTGGTCGGGGCGCTCTTGGGCCGTTTCGGCCTGGGGCCACTCTCGATGCCAAGCAGTTCAGGGGCAACGCTCATGGCGTGCCATAACCAGCTGGCGGCGTAAGCGCGCCAGGGGTGCCAGGGTTGACTGCGCGTCTCCATCTCGGGAACCGGCAGCTTTTGTCCGGTGCCGAGCGCCTTTTGCAACACGAGATCCGAGGCCGGAAACGCATCCGTATCGCGACCGGTGCGCAGGCGCCAGTAAGCAATCGTCCAGGGACCTATGCCGGGAAGGGCGAGTAACGCCTCATCACAATCCCCCTCCAGCACCAGCGCGCCGCTCACCATGGCGGCGGCGACCCCTTGCAGCGTGCGAATGCGGCTGCCGGGCATGCCGATGCCATCGAGATCCAGTGCGCACAACTGTGCCGGGGTCGGCAGCGCCGCCTCGCCAAATTGTGCCTCGGTGCGAGCCACCAGCCGCCCCATGATGGTAATGGCACCCTTGACCGATACCTGCTGGCCGACGATGGCGCGCAGCAGCACCTCATAATCACTCCAACCCGCGGGCAGTCGCACGCCAGGGCTGTGCGCCGCGAGCCGTGCCAACAGCGGATCCCGGGTCAGATGTGCGCTTATCTGCCCCAGATCTGCATCCAGATCCCACATGCGCCGCACCCTGTGCAAGATGTCCGGCAGGGCGCGCAGCGCCACACCGCTCAGCGTCACGTTCAGGCTGTGGCCCAGGCCCGGCTCGACGCGGATCCACCCCTCACTGCCCTGAACCCGGTGGCGTCGCTCGTAAAAATCCGCTCCGGCTCGCTCCAGCCCCGGGATGGCGCGCAGCCGATAAAATGCCAGCATGGCGTGCACGTCATAAGGGGGCCGGTAGGCAAGGCGCAGCGTCAAGGTCGTCTCCCCCTTGAGCTCGGGAAGGGATGGGTAAGAGGAGGCGGCCCGCTGGGTGCGCGGCGCCATGCCATAGGCGTGTTGCCAGGCATCATTGAAGCGGCGAATGCTCGTGAAACCGGCCGCGTAGGCTATCTCGGTGATCGGCAGGCGGGTATCGGCGAGCAGGCGCTTCGCGAGCAGCAGACGCCGCGTCTGCTCTATCTGCATCGGCGCGGCGCCGAGATGCTGTTCGAACTGGCGGCGCAGCGTGCGCTCGGTGACGCCGAGCGCGCGAGCGAGTTGCGCCAGGGATTGTTCGGCGAGCATGCCACTATCTATCGCCCTGAGCGCGCGAGTCAGTACCTCAGGCAGCACCTGCTGTAGGCCGGGGGCAAGCTCGGGGCGACAGCGCAGACAGGGTCTTAGCCCGAACTGCTCCGCATTCGCGGCGCTCTGAAAATAACGCACGTTGCGCTCAAGCGGCGCGCGCGCCGGGCAGATGGGACGGCAATAGATGCCGGTCGACAGCACGCCGGTGAAGAAGCGGCCATCGAAACGCGCATCGTGCGCCAACCGCGCCTCCAGACACTCGGCACGACTCAAGCCGATGCGGGCCTGCTCGTGCGCCTCGGCATGATCCGTGCCCGGTGCGGTCCCCTCGCTCACCACATGGGCGGTGGTGCTGGTGGAAACGGCACGCTTCGCGGGATCTGAACTGGCCATGACGCGGCTCCTGTGACTGTGCGGCAGCACGAATATTGCCTTGGGAATAGGGTGGCGAGGGTGGGGGATGGCCCCATCACTCGCGTTTGCTAGAGGCAGAGTAAGCGGGGTCGTGGGCGGATACTAGCCAGGATCGGACAGCAATATAAAAAAACAGACGCCCGGGGGCGTCTGTGTTGGCTGGGCCTGGCTCAAGGTGGTTGGGCGTGCACATCAGCGCAGGTAGCGTTGCTCGAGGTGTTTACGCAGCCATTGCGGGTTCAGCGCCTCGCCCGTTGCCCTGGCGATCAGCTCGTCCGTGTCGAACGCGCTGCCGTGTTGCCACAGGTTTTGCTGCAACCAGCCGAACACCTCGGCGAGTCGCCCCTGGGCAACCAGGTTGCCCAGGGTTTCACCGAGGTTGCGCTCCAGCGCGAAGCGCAGCTGCGCCGCGTACATGGCGCCGAGCGTGTAGCTCGGGAAGTATCCGAATGAGCCATCAGTCCAGTGGATGTCCTGCATGCAACCATTCTGGTAATTGTCCTTGGTCGACAGGCCGAGCCACTGCTGCATCTTCATATCCCACAACGCGGGGATGTCTGCGACCTCGATGCGACCCTCGATGAGATCGCGCTCCAGCTCGTAGCGCAGTATGACGTGCGCCGGGTAGGTCACTTCGTCCGCATCGACACGGATGAGGCCGGGTTCGACCCGCTGGTACAGTTTTTCGAGATTCGCGGGGGCGAGGGCGGCCTGAGTGCCGAAATGGTGCTGGATGCGGGGGGCGATCAGATTCAAGAACGCGGGGTCATGGCCGAGCTGCATCTCGCAAAACAGGCTCTGGCTCTCGTGGATACCCATGGATCGCGCCTCGGCGACCGGCTGACCGAGCAGATTGCGTGGCAGACCCTGCTCATAACGGGCGTGGCCCGTCTCGTGCACTATGCCCATCAGGCTGGAGACGAACTCCTGCTCGTTGTAGCGGGTCGTGATCCGCACATCCGTCGGCACGCCGCCGCAGAACGGGTGGCTGCTGACGTCGAGGCGGCCGTGGGCGAAATCGAAGCCGAGCAGTGCCATCACCTCCTTGCCAAGTGCCTGCTGGGTGGCGATGGGGAAGGGGCCTTGCGGGGCAAGCAGCTCGTCACTCTGCTGTCGTGCGCTCACCGTCTGGATGAGGTTCGGCAGCCAGGCGCTGAGATCGCCGAAGATGCCATCGAGTCGTGCGCTCGTCATGCCCGGCTCATAGAGCGCCAGCATGGCGTCATAGGGACGGACATTGAGCGCCTCGGCGCGCAAGGAGGCCACCTCCCGCGACAGGGTCACCACCTCCTTGAGGTTGGGGGCAAAACCGGCCCAGTCGTTCTGCTTGCGCTGGCTGCGCCAGGCGTGTTCGCACTTGCTGCCGGCGAGCGACAATGCCTCGACGAGATCGCTCGGCAGCAGGCTCGCATCTTGCCAATGGCGTTTTATTTCGCGCAAGTTGGCGCCTTGCAGTTCGTCGAGCGGCTCGCCCTCGGCGGCGGCAATCCAGTCTGCTATCTGAGGCGCTGTGCGTTTGCCATGGATCAGCACCTCCAGCTCGGCCATGGCCTCGGCGCGGGCCTCATTGCCCCCCTCTGGCATGACGGCGGCCTGATCCCAGCCGCAGATGGCGCCAAGGTGTGCCAGACGGTGCAGCTGCTGTTGGTGCTGTGCAAGCTTCTGATATGACATACAGGGTCCTTGTTATTGTGTTTGGGTCCTTGCTGCCCGTGGGCAGCCCCGCTCCTGGCAAGGGCGGGCGCCCTGATGCTAGCATCGCCCCGGCGCCCGGGCCAACACCCGCCTGGTCAGTCATCGGTGTTCAGGGGTCGTTGCTTGCCGGTCATCCCTGGCTTAGCCCGCCATCGCATCGGCATGCTGACCTGCAGGCTGTCACGCTCAGTGACGACGGATTGAGGAGGCGGCGCGCGCTCAGGGATGGCAGGTCATCGCCATCGCAACACAGGCCTGACAATGGTGCAGCCATCAGGCGGCGCGGCGCATGTCCCGCGTGGCAAAGAGGCAGTAAAACGGGCGCCTTGGCGCCCGTTTTACTCTGGATATCATTTTATTGCGGATATTTGGGACGGGTTCAGTGGTGGGACGGCTTGGTATCTGGCTGCACCTCCTCTATCGGGGGCTGCGCCTTGTGTACCTTGTAGATGAAGTAGCCGGCATAGAAGCTGATCAGGGCCGCCGTCACCAGTATGACCAGCATGGACATCCACCCCACCGGGTGACCAAACATCAGGTTCAACCAAAAATCCATCTCATCTGCTCCTGCCATCCATCGATGACAGGCATGATAGATACCCCTTTAGAGGGCAGGAATGATCTCGATCAACTCCCATGTCGCTTATTTAATCGACGCTGACTTCTGTGATCAGACTCACGAGCATGGTTGCACCTAGCCCTGGATCCTGGCCTCGGTCAGGGCATCAATGCGCCAACCCGCGCCTTCAAGCAGGGCCAGCAGTCCCTGGTCGCCATAGAGGTGCAGGGCGCCGACCACCACGAAACTCTCGTTTGGCAGCTTGCCCAGACGTGTGAGCCAGTTGTGGTTGCGCTTGGCGAGCAGGGTCTGTTCCAGCCACTGTTGCAACTCGGGGGGGGCCATGTCGGCCTTGAGCAGAGCAATCAGCTGGCCCTGATCGCCATCCTGCCACGCCTGGAGAATGGCGGCGAAGCTGACATCGAGTTCGGGTAGCTCGTCCAGGGTGGCACTCAGCATCAGGTCTTGATGCTCGGCCACGCTCGCGAGGTAACCGAGCTGTTCGGTGAGACTCTCCAGCCCCTGTATGGGCTTGCCGCTCTTGGCGGCCAGGGTGGTGAAGTGCTGATCGATGCCGTATTGACCGCTAAACGCCGTCTTGGCGAGGGCGCTCTGGGTCAGGGTGATGGCGGCAAACCAGGGTTGCAGCGCATCCAGGCTCCCATCCGGCAGGCCCAACTGTCTGGCCGCCACTATGGTGCGTTGATAGAGCGCAGGTTCTATCTGGCTGGCCAGGGTCTGGCCGCTCGGCAAGCGCGTCAGACTCGCCATCTGTTGCCATTCGCTGCTCGGAATATTCTGCATGTCGACCTCGACGACCAGGGCCCGACTCTGGGCCCAGGCGCGCTCTATGCTGGTCGGCAGGGGATAGATGCTCGCCTCGGCGGCATGGATGGAGCCGAGCAGCCAGAACTGCTGGTCCCCCTTGCTCAGCTGATAGAAGGCGGGTTCGGCCAGCAGCCTTGTTGGCAGCAGCAGCCAGAGGAGCAGGGGCAGTAGCAAGCGGGGGGTGGGCATGGAACTCCTTAACGGTGGGCAGTTTGCACATGATTCATGGGATGGCTTGGGTCTATGATAAGGCCTCATCACTATCAGCCAAGAGGTTTTCCCATGCCCCACCTGCGTTTTCGCGCCGTCGACATCGAGACAGTACAAGGGATCAGCACTCGGCTCGTTGCCGATCTCTGCACCCTGACCGGCGGTAAACCCGAGTTTGTCACCCTGGAGTGCCTGACCCATCCCTTCGTGCGCGACGGGGCGCAGGAGCGGGGCAACCCCTTCGTCGAGCTGCTCTGGTTTGCCCGCCCGCAGGCGCAACAAGATGAGGCGGCGGCGCTCATCACCCGCCATCTCAAGCAGGCGCTGGGGGAGCAGACCCATGTGGTGGTGCAGGTGTTGCCCATCGACAAATCAGCCTACTACAGCAACGGCGAGCATTACTGAGGGGTTCACTGTGCAGGAGCCGCACCGACCTCGGTTAACCACGGGCTATGGCCTGTTCCTGTCTACCCCAGGCTGACGGAGATCAGGCGGATTTGGCGAGCAGGGCGTCGAGCCAGCGACTCGGCAGCAGGCGGCGCAAGATGGCAAACAGCTTGGTCGGCAGCGTCACCCCATAGCGATGGCGGGGGCGCCGGCTCCCTAGCGCATGGAGCAGGGGCGGCACGCACGCCTCACTTGGCAGGGTGAAGCGCCCGCTTGGCCCCTCTTTCTCCAACCTGGCGAGGGTCAGGCGATAATCCCCTTCATGGCGACTGCGGACCGAGCCCAGGTGATGCAAGAACGCGGCGCGGGCATTGGCGCGAAAACGGGTGTCGATAGGGCCCGGCTCTATCAGGCTGACCTCGACGCCGCTGCCCCTGAGTTCGAGGCGCAGGGTGTCGGTGTAACCCTCAAGGGCAAACTTGCTGGCGTTATAGGCGCCGCGATATCTCATGGCAACCAGTCCCAGCACAGAGCTGTTTTGCACGATGCGGCCCTCGCCTGCGGCCAGCATGCTTGGCAGCACCTGGCGAATGAGATGATGCCAGCCGAACAGATTGGTCTGGAATTGCGCACGCAGGGCAGGGGTCGGCAGATCTTCGATGGCGCCGGGCTGGCCGTAGGCACCGTTATTGAACAGGCCATAGAGGCGGCCTCCGGCCAGTTGCATCGCCTCGCGGGCGCCAGCCTCAATGCTGGCTTCATCATCGAGATCCAGCCGCACCGCCAGCAGACCTTCCCCTTGCAAACGTGTCACGTCTTCGGGGCGTCTGGCCGAGGCGATGGCCGTGAAGCCGGCAGCGCCGAGGGCCCGGGCGGCGGCCAGGCCTATGCCGCTGGAGCAACCGGTGATCAGCACGAAACGGGACATGGCACTCTCCTTGGGAAGGGAAGGCGTCATAGTAGCGCGCAACCCCATAAAACAAAACCGGGCCAATTGGCCCGGTTTTTCTTTATGGTCAGCAGCTTACAGAATGGTAAACGGCATGATGATGTGGAACTTGACGTCATGCTCGGAGGTGAACATGTTCGGGTAGTACCAGCTGCCCTTCTCGTCTTGTTCGTTGTTGTAATCGGTGTAGTGCAGTTTGAACAGGGTGCCTTTCAGCTTGCCGTCTTGCACTGTGTACATGACGTCGAAGTTGGCGGCCCACTCTTTGCCGTCTTCATCCAGGCTCTTGTCGCCATTCTGAGCGCCCCAACCATAGGCACCGGAGACACCGACGGTCCAGCCAGGGGCACCGACCAGATCATCCAGGGAGCGAGTCACACCGGCAAACAGGGCGATCTCGCCGTTCTCGTTCCAGTCGGAGCGGGAATCCCACCAAATCTCGTTCGCACCCTGGGAGTTGGCGTAGCCAGTGGTCAGACGGGGCAGGTAGTTACCCAGGTCACCATCAGCCTTGGTGTACAGACCCTCGGCACGGAAGCCGTAAGGACCCATGGCCCAGCTGGCGGTCAGCGCCTGTTGCCATGCCAGACCGTCGTAGTCGTCGTTGTCGGTGTTGGAGCCGTAGAACTGGTAGCTGGTGTTCAGGCCACCCAGTACGTCAAATTTGTGGGCCAGCTTGAAGTGGTAGCTGTCCATGTAGCCTTGGGATTGCCCGAAGGAGCCAGTGACCGCGGTGCCGCCATCGAAGGTGTAGCGAGCGGCCAGACCGTGGATGTAGTCGATGCTGTTTTCGTCATTGAAGGCGACATCGCTGCCGGCATACATGGTCTTCTTGGAGAAACCAGCGGTTTCCTTGAACCAGGGGGCCTTGTATTCGTCGGCAATGGCGTAGGTCAGGTAGAGACCACCGAAGTTACCCTCGATCTGGCCACCACGGTAGGTACCGGGTTGATAGGACCAGTTGACACCCAGGATACCCGGTACGTAGAGCTGAGTCAGACCACCCTTGGCGGTGATGGCACCGTCCATGAAGCGCAGTTTCAGCGCCGCGTTGGAGAGGCTGAAGCCACCCTCGGGCACGCCGTCCATCTTGTCGCCCCACTTGGTGCCGATGAAGGAGAATTCGTTCTCCTCGTTGACGCCGTTGCTCTCGTCGACAGACAGGTCATAGGCACCGAAACCACCCACATCGATACCGACCACATCCCAGGCATGGCCGGAGTTGTAGTTCAGGGAAATCTGGGAGGTGGCGTGGGCCAGGTTATCGTGGTACTTGCCGTCACCGGCGCCCTCTTTACGGACACGGTCACGCTGGAAGTAGAAGAGACCGCCGTTGAGCTTGCCCTCTTCGTAGAATTTGCTGGCAGCCGCTTTATAGGCGGGGCTGACTTCATCGGCAGCCAATGCCAAACCGGGGGAGAGCAGCGCGGCGATGACCGCAGTACTCAAGGCAGCACGCTTGAAGATCACTTTTTCCATTTTAAATTGCTCCTGATTATATGGACTTAGCTTTTTTATCCGGCGATCTGGCATCAGGCCGTCGCACGGTATTGGCATTGCAATCAAAACCCTGAAGGGCAAAAAAAAGACGTTTCTCTCGCTGTTCTGCCTCGATGTCTTGGCTCATCAATCGCGAACAGTGCTTGGCTCTGTACAACTTTTATTTTTTGTGTACCGACCTTGGCGGATCGGATAAGGCAAGAGTACGTTCGCGGTGCGAAATATCAATTAAAAGTTCCCGCCAAGTTTCAAAAATATGACCGAGTGCAAATAAATGTATCATTAAGGGGAAAGTCGCTCAGGCGGCGGTATGACTGGCACGATAACGTTTTCAGATGTAATTGTGTCACCCCGGTGCGGTGGCAGGCGGCTTGTGCCGAACTTTGTATGTTAACCAGTATTTAACAGTTAATTTTGTGCCGCAAAAAAAGCTCGCGCGAGGCGAGCCGAATAAAATGAGCGGTGCTGGCGCCTGTGATTCAGGGCTGATGGCCGAGGATCTTGGGGATCTGCCCTGCCTGGTGCTGTATGTGCCCCGAGACCTGGACCGAGAGCTGGCTGACCTGGTGGGCATGCTGGCTGATCTTGCCGATCAGTGCCGCGAAAGTGGCGAGCTTGCGCTCCTGGCTCTTGGCGTTGTCCGCTCCCTGCAGGGCGATGACGGCCGTGCTGCGCGCCATGTCCCGTACCTGCTGGGTGGTCTGGCGCAGTTGCTCGGCCTGCTGGCGTTGCTGGGCCGACTCGCGATGAATGCGGCCAAGGACTGCGGTGATCTGCTCTCCCGAGCCGGTGAGGCGCTGCAATATCTCGGTGATCTGGCCAAGGGAGCGCTGGGTGTCGCCGGAGAGGTGGCGCACCTCGTCGGCCACCACGGCAAACCCCCGGCCATGCTCCCCTGCCCGGGCCGCTTCGATGGCGGCATTGAGCGCCAGCAAGTTGGTCTGCTGGGCGATATGGCCAATCACATCGACGATGGCGGTGACGTCATCGACGGAGCGGCGCAGTTCGGTCAGGGCATCGCCACTCTCATGGATAGCCTGGCCGGTCAGTTCGGTCGCCTGCAGCATGCCTCCCACCAGTTGTTCACTGTCTGTCATCGACTGTTCGTTGTGTTGGGCATGGAGGGCGATATCCGCGGCAACCTGATGCACCTCGCTGGCGAGCAGGTTCAGTTCGTTCATCATCAGCTCCCCTTCGTCCACCGCCTGCTCAGCGGTGTGAGTGCGCTGGTGGATGTCCTGCACCTGACTGACCATGCCTTGCAAACTGAGGGAGACCGCCTCGAGCTGGCCCTCCTTGTGCGACTGTTCCTGCTGCTTGTGGGCGAGCAACCGGTTGTAGCTTGCCACTATGTCGGCCAGCTCGTTACGCTCGCGCCCCTGCCGCAAGGGCTCGGCCAGGCCGGTCTGCTCGAGCTGGATGAA
The DNA here is from genome assembly GCF_020149575.1 of Aeromonas rivuli. Taxonomy (NCBI): domain Bacteria; kingdom Pseudomonadati; phylum Pseudomonadota; class Gammaproteobacteria; order Aeromonadales; family Aeromonadaceae; genus Aeromonas; species Aeromonas rivuli. The sequence goes on from NZ_CP079742.1 coordinate 1,203,729, forward strand.
GGCGGCGCGCAGTCGATGCAGGGGGCCGACTATCCAGCGCCGCTGACACCAGGCGAACAGCAGCGCCGTCATGACCAGGGCGAGGGCCAGGCTGCCCAGCACGGTGGCCAGCTGGCCATTGACCTGCTGGCGCTCGGCGCCGAGGGCATCCCCCATCCGGGTCAAGGCGGCGAGCATCTTGTCGAGATCCCGATTGACCGCCTCGCGGGCCGCCTCTTGCCGGGCCAGGGCCTGCTGGCTGTTGATCAGCTCCTGAGGGTAGCGACGCAGCAGGCTCTGCAACTCGTTGCGGGGCTGCTGGCCCAGATCGCGCCGCTCGGGCTCGCCCAGGGTGAACTCCTCTTCGGCGGGAGCCGCCTCGAGCAGCCCAAGCAGTGGCAGGGCGGCCAGCGCGTCGGCCTGGCGGCTCAGGCTGGCGAGCTCAAACTGCAGGGCCTCTAATTGCTGGGCACTGCCCTGGGCCATGTATTGCTGGCGCAGATGAATGAGGTGGGGCAGGGCGGCGAGCATGTCCGCGGCGCCCTGGCGATAGGCGGCCGCGCTCGGGGCATCGCTGCCCTGGCCGTAGCGCAGCAGCATCTTGGCCTGCTCGGTCAGCTCGCGTTCGGCATTTTGCAGCAAACCCTGACTGTTGCCGGAGAGCTTGCCGGCGGCGAGATAGTCGCTCGCTATCTTCTTGCCCATTAGCTCAAGCTCGGCTCTGAGGGGCATGGTCTGCGGGCTATCCAGGTGATCCAGCTGATTGAGGGCCTGGCGGCGCGCCCCTTCGGCACTGGCGAGACGCACCGGATCACCGCTGGCCAGATAGTCGCGCAGTGCCCCTTGCAGGGTGCTGGTGAGCCGCTGGGCGAGGCGATCATGCTGATGCTGGTTGGCTTCGCTCACACTGAGCTGGCGCCAGCCATAGCCGAGGGCTGCGCTGAGCACGCTGGCGAGCAAGATCAAAACCAGTGCTGCGAGGGCGGAGTAACGGGAGATATTCACCAAAAGAGTCCTGCTTGAACGACGAACGGCGTCAGCTTAAGCAGGCTTGATGGCAGTTTGATGACAAGGATTCAGGGGGTTGCGTTGGGCAGGAGTGGCTCATTTTTGGCCGGGCTGGCCTTGAGACCGAGCAGGGCGCCCCCCAGGATCAGGGTGCCGGCCAGCACGTGGCGCAGGGTCAGCTCCTCCCCATTGAGCCAGACCAGCAGCAGGGTGCTGAGCAGTGGCGTCAGGTAGGAGAGGGCCCCGATACGGCGGGGATCCCCGTCCCGCAGCGCCAGATACCAGGTGACGAAGGCTGCGCCCATGGGTCCAAGGGCCAGACCTGTGATGAGGGCCCAGTCACCGGTTGGTATGGTCGTCAGGGGCAGGGGGCCTTCCAGTTGCCAGGCCATCAGCAGGGCGAGCAGGCCTGCGGGCAGGCAGGCGGCCGCGACCATGACCGCCGGGGCGGCGGGCAGGCGCCGTGACAATACCGAATAGCCGCCCCAGATGATGGCGGCGCCCAGGGCCAGCAGATAGCCGGGCAGATAGGCATATTGCAGCTGCAGCTCGCCATTGACCATCACCAGCACACTGCCGGCCAGCCCCAGCAGCCCCGCCAGCAGGTGGTGACCCTGCAGGGGATGACCGGGCAGCAACAGCGGGGTGAACAGTATGATGAACAGCGGCCACAGATAGTTGATGAGATTGGCCTCAAGCACGGGGGCGTGGCGAAAGCTCATAAACAGCAGTAGGTGGTAGAACAGCAGCGCGGTGATGGTGACCAGCCAGGTGACGGGGCTGGCGCGCCATTGGCGCCAGAATGGCAGGGCGCCTGCGCCGCAAAACAGCAGCACCAGGCCCACCAGCACCAGAGGTGACACGCTGGTGACTCTGGAGGTGAGAGCGGCCAGAGAGGCCCACAGCAAGATGGTGAGCAGGGCAAAACCGGTGGAGCGATCGCGCAGGGGCGAACCAGACATCTTCCAATCCTTGTGAGAGAAGCCAGAGAGGGGGCCAGTCTAGCAGACGGGCCCCCTCTCTCCTATGCCTGCCGACCTGGGGTCGGGCAGGCTTTTTCATCCATTCATTCGCCGGTCTGTGATGCCAGGCGAGTTGCCCGAGCCTGACTCAAGGTTGACGCACCGGCGCCGGGCCAGGCAACCCCAGCGGCTGACGACGCACCCCCCAGATGATGAGGGCCAGCACCAGCAGCGGCAGCACGGGGTCGAACCAGGTGCCCCCCGAACCGAACAGCAGGTTGAGCAGGGCGACCCCGGTACCACCTATGGCCCAGGCGATGGTGGTCGGGATGGACCAGACGATCATCTGCTGCTTCACGTCCGAGATGCCCATCATGCGGTTCACGACCCAGAACAGGCTGTCGTTGAAGTAACCGAAGAAGAGCGAGCCCATGGTGGCGGCCTGGGCGGCGAGCAGCATGTTGACCCCGGGGATCTGCGCCAGTATGGGGGCCGAGATGGAGGCCGCCGTCACCATGGCAACCGTGCCCGAGCCCTGGATGAGCCGCACCAGGGTGGCGACGATAAAGGGGATCAGAATGGGGGAGATGGGCAGCCCCGCTATCTGTTCGGCGAGCTGGTTGCCAGCCCCGCTGTCGCGCAATACGGCCCCCAGGGCGCCACCGGCACCGGTGACCAGCAGTATGATGCCCGCGGACTGCAGACCCTCTTCGAGACGCTCGGCGGTGGCGTGACGATCCAGGTGCGGCACCAGGGTATAGACGGCCAGCAAGACGCTGATGGCCAGCGCGATGATGGGGGTACCGATGAAGCCTATTCCTTGCACCAGCGGGTTGCTGCCGAGGGATTCAAACCCCTCGAACGTGGCCAGAGTGGTCAGCATCGCCTTGCAGAAGATGAGGACGATGGGCACCAGGATCGGCAGCAGGGAGAGGGTCAGGCTGGGCAGCACTTTGCCCTCCTTCTCCTTGAGATACTGCTCATAGGTGACTTGCAGCTCGTCCTGGCTCTTGATCGCCTGCTCGCCAAACTCCGGGTACTTCTTGTCGAGCCACTGGGCGTAGAGCACGATGCCGATGACGCAGGGCACCGCCAGGCACATGCCGGTCAGCAGCATGGCGCCGATGTCGACCCCGAACAGGCCCGCTACCCCGAGCGGACCCGGTGTGGGGGGTACCGTATGGTGAGTCACCACCAGACCACCGGCCAGGGCCACCCCCAGGGTCAGCAGGGAGCGCTTGCCACTCTTGGCCAGCGCCTTGGCGACCGGGAACAGGATGACGAAGGCGGAGTCGACGAAGATGGGGATGCTGACGATATAGCCGGTGATGGCCAGCGCCCACTCTTCCCGGCGTTTGCCGAGCCACTTGATGAAGCTGTAGGCGATCTGTTCGGCCGCCCCCGACACCTCCAGCAGGCGACCCATCATGACCCCGAGGCCGATGACGATGCCGATGCTGCCGAGGGTGGAGCCAAAGCCCTGGGTGATGACGGTGAGGGTCTTGTCGATGCTCATGCCACCGGTGACCCCGGCGATGCAGGCCGCGGCCAGCATGGCGATCAGGGCGTGAACCCGGGTGCGCAGCACCAGGAAGACCAGGGCAAATACCGCGATGATGAGCCCTATGATGGGGGTAGGTATATCGATCATGATGCCTCCTGCATGTCATGGGTGATAAAGCTGTCGATGATGTCGGCGAACGTCCTGTCCGCCACGAAGCCGAGCTCGCAAGCGCGGCTATTGTCGATGCGACCGGGCCAGCTCGCGACGATGCGTTCGATGGCGGGATCCGGCGTCATGGTGACCCTGTCCCGGGCGGCTTGGCCGCCGCTGAGGGTCAGGGTGGCCAGCATCTCGTCGACGGTGACGCTGATGCCGGGCAGGTTGATGCTGCGCCAGTGCTTGGGGGCCTCCAGGGTGGCGGCGGTGAGGAAGTTGCTCACCACTGTCGCCGGGCTCGACAGCCAGAGTCGCAGGGCGGGATCGACCGGGCACTGGGTGGCTTCCCCCTGGAGTGGCTCGCGAATGATGGCGCTCACGAACGAAGACGCGGCGCGGTTCGGCTTGCCGGGGCGCACGCAGATGGTGGGCAGACGCAGCACCAGGCCATCCACATACCCCTTGCGGCTGTAGTCATTGACCAGCAGCTCCCCCATCGCCTTCTGGGCGCCGTAGGAGCTGGTGGGCGTCAGTGCTGTGCTGTCGTCCACCTGCTCGGGCAGGGTGCCGCCGTAGACCGCCAGGGAGCTGGTGAACACGAAGCGGATGCCGGGTCTGGCGTGGCGGCACGCCTCCAGCAGGGTGCGGGTGGTGTCCAGGTTCACCCGCCAGCCGAGATCGAAATCCTGCTCGGCATGGCTGCTGACGATGGCGGCCAGGTGATAGACGATCCCCGTCTCCTTGGTGATCAGGGTCTCGGCTACCCCGGGGACGGTGAGATCCCCTTGCAGGCAGCGCACCCTGGGATCGGGCAGTGGGCTCATCGGCATCTGTATGTCCACCAGCAGCAATTCGCTGAAGGGGAGAGGTCCTTGCAACAGGGCTCGGGCCAGGCGCTGGCCGAGAAAGCCGCCGCCCCCCGTGATGATGATCTGCATCTTGTTATCCTCAGACTCGTTCGTGTGTGTGTCGTTCTTGTTGTGTTATTGCGACTGCCATTGCGTCAGCCAGCCAAGGCCCGCCTGGGTGCCAGCCTTGGGGTGGTATTCGCAGCCAATCCAGTCCCGGTAGCCGGCCCGTGCCAGTGCGGCGAGCAGGTGGGGATAGTGGATCTCCCCCCGATCCGGCTCGTGGCGATCCGGCACCGAGGCTATCTGGACATGGCCGATGGCCTGGCCGAGGGTGTCGATGAGCCGGGTCAGGTCTCCATCCATGATCTGGGCGTGGTAGAGATCGAGCTGGACCGCCACGTTCGGCCTGTCTATCTCCTCCACCAGCGCCAGGGCATCGAGCTGGTGGGCCAGGAAGTACCCGGGCACGTCCCGGCTGTTGAGGGGTTCTAGCAGCACCTTGATGCCGTCCGCCGCCAGGTAGTCGGCGGCGTGGCGAATGTTGTCAATCAGCGTCTGGCGATGGGCGGCCAGGGAGTGGGCCGGATCAATCAGGCCGCTCATGGCATGCACCTTTTTGCAGCCGAGCGCCAGGGCGTAGTCACGCACCCTGGGCAGCTGGGCGCGAAACTCGGCCTCACGGCCCGGGATGGCGGCCATGCCGCGCTCCCCGGCCGACCAGTCTCCGGCGGGCATGTTGAACAGTGTCTGGGTGAGGCCATGCTCGCTCAACTGGCGGGCCAGCTCGGCGGCGGGCCACTCGTAGGGGAAGAGGCACTCCACGGCCTCGAAACCGGCGGCGCGGGCCGCCGCGAAGCGCTCGATAAAGGGCAGTTCGGTGAACAGCAGGGTCAGGTTGGCGGCAAATTTGCTCATGGCTTCAGACTCCTCAATTCGGCCACTTCGGACTCGCTCAGGTAACGGATGGGCTGACCATGGAGCAACAGGGCGAGGCGAGCCGTCTCTTCCAGCTCCTCCATGTTGTTGACCGCTTCCACCAGGTTCTTGCCCATCACCACGGGGCCGTGGTTGGCGAGCAGGAAGGCGCCCGCCTCCTGGGCGCGCCGCCCCAGCTCTTCGGCGATGCGGGCATCCCCGGGTTTGTAGTAGGGGATGAGCGGCAGGCTGCCGACCCGCATCACGTAATAGGGGGTGAAGGGGCGGATCACATTGGCCGGGTTCAGCCCATCCAGGCAGGAGAGCGCGGTCAGATGGGTACAGTGCAGGTGCACCACCGCCTGGCACTCAGGGTTGTTGTGATAGAGGGCCAGGTGGAAAGCCACCTCCTTGGAGGGGCGATCCCCGTCGAGATGACGGCCATCCAGGCTCACCTTGGCCAGGCGGTCTGCCTCGAGGCGACCCAGGCAAGAGCCGGTCGGGGTGGCGATCAGGGTGCCATCCGGTAGCCGGGCCGAGAGATTGCCCGCCCCGCCCGTGGCATAGCCTCGCGCAAACAGGGAGGCCCCCAGCATGACCATGGTGTCGCGCAGTGATTGTTCAGTCATAAAAGAACTCCTGAGCGATGGAGAAGAAGCCCTCATCGCCGAAATTGCCTGACTTGAGTGCCAGGGAGAGGGGTCTGTCCGTGGCCCTGACCCAGGGCACACCCGGCGCTATCTGGGGGCCAATGTGGAAGGCGTTGATGTCGAGGGCCTGGGTGACCCGGCTCGAGGTCTCGCCACCGGCGATGATGAGGTTGCTCACCCCGGCGGCGACCAGCCGCTCGGCCAGGGCGGCGAAGCAGGCTTCCACCGCCTCGCTGGCGGCCTGAGCCCCATGTTGGCGCTGGATGTCGCCGAGGACCTCAGGAGTGGTAGTGGCGTAGATCAGGGGGGCCGGGCCTGGGCCCTGACTGAGCACCCAATCGGCCAGTCTGGCCGGGTAGGTCGGGTCCTTGAGGCACTCCTCGACCGACAGGGCCAGGCTCGGTGCCTGTTCGCGGTAGTGGGCGACCTGGCGATTGGTCATCTGGGAGCAGGAGCCGGACAAGATGGCGCAGCGACCCGGCATGGGATGGCCCGACGCCCGGGCCGTTTCTGCCTGGCCCTGGCTAAACAGCCGGGCCAGACCGATGGCGAGCCCGGATCCACCGGTGACCAGCGGCCAGTCGCTGACGGCGGCGGCGATATCCAGCAGATGTTGCTCGGTCAGGGTATCGACCACGGCGTAGCGATAGCCATCTTCCCTGAGGGTGGTCAGGGCGGCGGCAATGGCCTCGGGCCCCGCCGCTATGGTGTTGAAGGGCACCAGTCCGGTACGCCCGCGACCCTGGGCATCCATCAGTCGCAGCAGATTGCTGTCGGTCATGGGGGTGAGGGGATGGTGGCGCATGCCGGATTCTGACAGGGGCTGGGGACCGACAAAGAGGTTGCCCTGATAGACGGTGCGGCCGTTGACTGGCAGTGAAGGGCAGATCAGGGTGAAGTCAGCGCCCAGGGCATCGAGCAGCGCATCCGTCACCGGCCCTATGTTGCCCTCGCGGGTGCTGTCGAAGGTGGAGCAGTACTTCTGATAGATGCGATCGCAACCTTGTTCGCGCAGCCAGGCGAGGGCGGTGAGGGAGTGGGTCACCGCCTCCTGTGCCGGGCAGGAGCGGCTCTTGAGGCTGACTACCAGGGCGTCCGCCACGGGCAGATCGGCGTTGTCCGGGATTCCCGAGAGCTGCAAGGTGGCGAGGCCGTTCTCTACCAGGAAGCCGGCGATGTCGGTGGCGCCAGTGAAGTCGTCCGCGATGACCCCGAGTTTCATTGGGCGGCCTCCGGCAGTTGAATGCCCGCGTAGGCCTTGATGACGGCACTGTCGTCCTCCTGGCCGTGGCCTGCGTTACTGGCGCTGAGGAACTGATTGAGGGCGGCGCTCGCCAGAGGCAGCGGGAAATTCAGTGCCTGGCCCTGCTCGGCGACCAGCTTGAGATCCTTGACGAAGATGTCCACCGCAGAGCGGGGACTGTAGTCGCCGCTCAGTACCCTTGGCATGCGATTCTCAAACATCCAGGAGTTGCCTGCCGCCTGGGTCACGACTTGATACATGAGATCCAGCGGCACCCCTGCGCGGCTCGCCAGCGCCATGGCCTCGGCGGCGACGGCGATATGTACCCCGGCCAGCAGCTGGTGGATGATCTTGACCGTGCTGCCCTGACCCGGACGCTCGCCGATGGCGAAGACATGGGCGGCTACCGCATCGAGCACGGGTTGCAGACGATCGAAGGCGGCCTGGCTACCTGAGGCCATCACCGTCATCTCGCCGGCCTCGGCCTTGATGGCGCCGCCGGAGACTGGGGCATCCAGCACCAGCAGGTTCAGGGCGCCGAGTTCGGCGGCGATGGCCTGTGCCTCTTCGCTGGCGATGGTGGCGCTGATCATGATGGCGGTACCGGGGGTGAGGCGGCGAGCCAGCCCCTCTTCGCCGAGCAGGATGCGGCGCACCTGGGCGGCATTGACCACCAGCAGCAGCACGGCATCGAGCCGGTCTGCGATGGCATGGGCATCCGCGCCGACACTGGTGGCACCGGCGGTGGCCAGTCGTTCACGGGCCGATGAGTCGAGGTCTATGCCATGGGTGTGGAGCCCGGCCCGCAGGCAGGAGAGGGCGGCGCCCATGCCCATGGCGCCAAGGCCGATGACGGCAACCTGATAAGGGTGAGACATGCTGAGTTCCTCTATGAGACGGCGTATGGGCTCATAGTAGGGATTAACGGCGGTCAAATATCAGGCTTAACTCACATTTTTTAACTTAATTGATGTTATTTTTTGTGATTTGGTTCGGTTGAAGCCCTATTAATGCGGATTAATAACGTCACGTGTGTGACTAAATGTTAATTTTGGTGATTGTGGTGAAGTTTTATCATTTTTTACCATTTAGCTGGGCTAGAATGGCGGCTCAACAGGGAGGAGCCCCCATGATCCCCATAGAACGACAGCAACAGATATTGCAACTGCTGACCGAGCGCGGCGTGGTCAGCATATTGGCGCTCACCGAGCGGCTCGGCGTCTCTCACATGACGGTGCGCCGGGATATCCAGAAGCTGGAGCGACAGGGGCGGGTGCTGTCGGTCTCGGGCGGGGTCAGCCTCTCCCAGCGGATCAAGAGCGAGCCTTCCCACGCCGCCAAGCGCAGCCTGATGCAGGCGGCCAAGCTCGCCATCGCGCGCCTGGCCGCGGATCAGGCACCTGCGGGTTGCACTGTCTATCTGGATGCGGGCACCACCTCCCTGGAGCTGGCGCGGGAGCTGGCCCTGCGCGACGACCTCATGATAGTGACCAATGACTTCATGGTGTGCGCCTACCTGATCGAACATGGTCTGGGTCGCCTCTATCACACCGGTGGCATGGTGATCCGTGACAATCAGTCTTGCGCCGGGGAGGCGACCGCCCACTTCCTGCGCAATCTGCATCTGGATATTGCCTTCCTCTCCTCCTCCTCCTGGGACTTGCATGGTATCTCGACCCCCAATGAGGAGAAGGTGCCGGTCAAGCGCGCCGTGGTCGAGGCGGCCTCGACCCGCATCCTCATCTGTGACTCGTCCAAATATGGCAAGGTGGGCACCTTCAAGGTGGTGGGCTGGGAGGCGGTCGATCAGGTGATCACCGATGACAGACTGGCCCAGAATGCCCGCGATATGCTGGCCCAGCACGGGGTTCAGCTATCTCTGGTGAGCCTGGATGGGGATCCCCTGGCTCAGGCCAGCGCCTAATGGCCCTGACGGGGTCTGAGAGAGGGCTCTGGGCGCGGTTGAGCAGATTGAGCCACCGCCTCGGGACGGTATCGGGCTCGTCGTCTGCGCTTCACCTGTGCCTCAAGGGGGGCGGTCAATGGCCGTGGTGCAGGGGGAGCGACAGGCTCCCCCTGCTGGTACTCAGAAGAGTTCCGGAATATAGCGGAACGGATGGTCGGTGGGTTTGACCTTGCCAATCTTGCGCTTGGGCAACTTGACCGTGTCGGCGGGCAGATCCTCGTAGGGGATGTGGGCCAGCAGGTGGGAGATGATGTTGAGTCGCACCCGTTTCTTGTCCTCGGAGCGCGCCACGAACCAGGGGGCCCAGGTGGTGTCGGTGGCGGCAAACATGGCATCCCGCGCCTGGGTGTAGTCATCCCAGCGATCGAATGACTTGATGTCCATGGGGGAGAGCTTCCAGGTCTTGCGACCATCATCGATACGATCTCGCAGCCGCCGCTCCTGCTCCTCCGGGCTCACTTCCAGCCAGTATTTCAGCAAGATGATCCCCGAATCGACCATGGACCACTCCATCTGCGGCGTGCTGGCCAGGAACTTGTCGCTCGCCTCCGGGGTGCAGAACCCCATGATCCGCTCCACCCCCGCCCTGTTGTACCAGCTGCGATCGAAGATGACGATCTCGCCGGCGGCGGGCAGATGGGGGACGTAGCGCTGGACATAGAGCTGGCTCTTCTCCCGCTCTGTGGGGGCGGGCAGGGCCACGACCCTGAACACGCGGGGACTGACCCGCTCGGTGATCGCCTTGATGGTGCCCCCTTTGCCGGCACCGTCGCGCCCCTCGAAGACGATGCACACCTTGAGCCCTTTATGCACGACCCACTGCTGCAGCTTCACCAGCTCCACGTGCAGGCGGCGTAGCTCCTTTGCGTACTCCTTGTTACCCAGTTGTTCACGGGCCGTTGTCGGCACTGATTGTTCAGCTTTGGCTTTCTTCTTGTTACCCATGATTCCCTTCTCTTGTCTGATCCCTGTGGAGGAGGGCCGCCTGCATCGACGGCCAACAGCAAGAGTGTAACTGAGTCAAGGGGGCGGTCACAGCTGGAACCGTGGATCGCCAGGATGAGCCCCCTGCTTGGCAGCCAGCCGCGCTCTGTTAACGGGGGCTGGCGCAGTGAACAAGCGCAAGGGGATCCTCGGCACGGGAAGGCGATGACGCGGGCGAGCGGGATGTCTATTTGGTCGCGGAGCAATGGGAAGTGGCAACAGCCCCTGCTCTTGGCCGTGACAAACGCTGTGGCAAGCCGGGGGGGCAGGGGTGACAGAGAAGGGGGCCAGGCGGCAGGGTACCGCCCGGCTGGGGTTATTTGTCGGCGCTCTTTTGAATTTTTTCGCCGACCTTTTCGACATCTTTGCCCATGCCGCTCATGGTATTGCAAGCAAACAGCAGGCCGCAGCAGAGGATAATCATCAGGGTTTTCATCATTGTGCTCCTTGTGGAGGTTGGGGATGCCGGTCGCCTCAAGTCTAGCCGAGGGGGCGCTCAGGGGATCAACCGCAGCAACTTGCCCGCCGCGCCGTCGGTGAGCAGGTAGAGCGCGCCATCCGGGCCCTCTTTGACGGTGCGGATCCGCTCCCCCCGCTCCCCGAGCAGGGTGCGTTCGCCGACTATGATGTCACCGGCCAGGGTCAGCTCTCGCAGTGACTGGCCGCGCAGGGCGCCGATAAACAGCTTGTCCCGCCACTGGGGGTAGTGAGCGCCCGAGTGAAATGCCATGCCCGAGGGGGCGATGGAGGGAACCCAAACCTTGAGCGGGCTCGTCAAGCCGGGGGCCGAACTGCCCTCGCCAATCTTGCCGCCGCCATACTCCTCGCCGAAGCTGACCCTGGGCCAGCCATAGTTGCGACCACCCAGAATGAGATTGACCTCATCCCCGCCCTGGGGGCCGTGCTCATGGGTCCAGAACTGGTTGACTTCGGGCCGCCAGGCGGCTCCTTGCATGTTGCGATGGCCCAGGCTCCAGATCTCGGGCAGGGCTCCCTGGGTGTGAATAAAGGGGTTATCCGGCGGCAGGCTGCCGTCCCGGTTCAGGCGAATGGTCTTGCCGAGGTGATTGTCGAGGTGCTGGGCCTGACTGCGGTAATTGAAGCGATCGCCCAGGGTAATGTAGAGCAGGCCATCACTCCCCAGCACCAGGCGCGAGCCGAAGTGTGCCCCCCCTTCCACCTTGGGTCGCTGACTGAACAGAGGCTGCACCTCGACCAGCGCATTATTTTGCAGCTTGGCGCGGGACACGGCGGTACTGCTGCCCCCGGCGCCTGGCTCGCTGTAGCTGAAATAGAGCCAGCCCTGCTCATCCAGTGCCAGATCGAGCAGGCCACCCTGGCCCTGGGCTGCTATCTCGGGCAGGCCTGACACCTTCTGGCGCTGGCCATCGGCCTGGATGCGCAGCAGGCGGCCGGGTCGCTCGCTCACCAGCAGATCGCCGCCGGGCAGAAAGACCAGGCCCCAGGGGTGTACCAACCCCTTGTGCACTATCTCGACCCTGAGCGGGCTTGCCCCGGGCAGGGGAGCCAAGGTGAGGCAGAGCAGCAGACAGAGGGTAACGCGCAGCAGCATGGGAGGCCTTGGGTGAAGGGGGTATCGGCCAAGTATAGAGGGGAGGGCGCCATCTGCGCCGGGTCTGGCGTGGGGTCGTGATGGGGAGGGGGAATGGCCGCCGGGTGGCTGGCGCCGCCTGAATGAAGGCGGCGCCAGCGGTCGAGGTTATCCGGCGAGCTGGGCATCCCACTGGGGCTGTGGCGCTCTCTGGGTCAGGTGCTGACGGCGCCGATCCGACACGGCATCGGCCAGCATGGCGAGCAGGCGCAGGCTGTCGTCCCAGTGGAGGCAGGCATCGGTCACCGACTGGCCGTAAGTGAGCTCGCTCAAGGGGGCGGGGGCCTGGCTGCCTTCGATCAGGAAGCTCTCGACCATGACGGCGGCGATGGCCTGGCTGCCATCGGCCAGCTGATGGCAGAGGGCCTCGGCCACCCTGAGCTGGTTCTTGTGCTGCTTCTGGCTGTTGCCATGGCTGCAATCGACCATCAATCGCCCGTTGAGCCCCTGTTGGCGCAGCTGCGCGGCGGCGGCCTCCACATCGGCTCTGTGGTAATTGGGGTGGGCGCCACCCCGCAAGATGATGTGCCCTGCCTCATTGCCCTCACTGCGGATCACGACCATGCTGCCCTCGCTGCCTGGCGCCGTGAACAGGTGAGAGGCCTGACTTGCCTGAATGGCATCCATGGCAACCCTGACATTACCGTCAGTGCCATTCTTGAAGCCGACCGGGCAGGGCAGGGCCGAGGCAAGCTGACGATGGACCTGGGACTCCGTGGTGCGGGCGCCGATGGCGCCCCAGCTGATGAGGTCGGCGAGATAGAGGAAGCTGGTGGTATCGAGGAACTCGGTCGCTGTCGCCAGGCCAAGGTCACCGATGTCGAGCAGCAGTTGGCGCGCCAGGCGCAGGCCCTGGTCGAGATCATGGCTGCCATCCAGGTGCGGATCGAATACCAGCCCTTTCCAGCCGACAGTGGTGCGCGGTTTTTCGAAGTAGGCCCGCATCACGATCTGCAGACGATCGCCATACTGCTCGGCCAGCGGGGCCAGCCGTTTGGCATAGTCGAGGGCAGCCTCGGGATCGTGCAGGGAGCAGGGGCCTATCACCACCAGCAGGCGGTCGTCGGCGCCGCTCAGAATGTTGCTGGCCTGCTGACGATGTTGTGCTATCCGGGCCTGCATGGGGGCCGGGCAGGGTTGTTGTGCCAAGAGTTCGGCCGGGGTGGGGAGTGCTGCCACTGCGCAGGCACGCATTACCGAGTTCAAGACTGCCATCAGGGTTACCTTGTGATGCGAACGGAAGAGAAGGGGCCGGATACAACAGATCTGGTGTTGCTCATGGGCTATCCAGCGCCTCAATTGAGAGTGATTATCATTATCTTGTTTTGTGCCCGACATGCAAGCACTAACGAGGGGGAGAGCAGAATGGGGATGGCCGAAACAAGCAGGGCCCGGGCTGGTGCGCCGCGGGCCCTGACAGGAACCGATGGAGGATTAGCTGTCCATCACGTCGTGGCGGTCATGGTGGTAGGCCTCTTCGTCTTTACCATGGCGCCAGTAGGGCACGGCATAGACGCGGCTGCGATCCACGTCCAGGGTGCGCCTGACATGGCGACGCATGGGCACGACCAGGCCCTCCTCACCACCGAACCAGAAGTAACTCTGCTCGCCCGTCATGGGCAGGCTGGTGAAGTGGCTGACCAGGGCCGCGGTCTGATCCGGGTTGCCGATGAACCAGCGCAGGCTGACGCCGGCTGGCAGAGCAATATCCTGGATCTCCTGCTCATGGGGCACCAGCAGGGCTATGTGTCCCCGGGCCTGGCTTGGCATCACCTCGGCCATGGCGCAGATGGCGGGCAGGGAGGTGAGATCCCCCACCATGTAGTAGTTATCGGCCACCTGCAGCATGGGGTTGGGGCCACCGGGGCCCGAGATGGCGAGGCTATCCCCCGGCTTGACATGGAGGGCGAACCGGCTGGCCGGGCCTGTCTCGCCATGGAGGGCGAAATCGATATCCAGCTCCAGCGCCTCGCGGCGAAAGGCGCGAATGGTGAAGGTGCGCATGATGGGCTTCTGACTCGCGTCCTCCCAGCGGGGGCCTTGCGGGGTGGGTGTTGGCAAGACGGCATGGGGCTGCCCGGGTTGCGGCAACATGATCTTGATATGGGCGCCACCACAGGTGAAGGGGTAGTCGGCGAGATCGGGGCCTGTCAGGCAGACTCGGCGCATATGAGGGGTTAGATCCTGCACCCCCTTGACGGTGAGCAGACGGGGACGATTGACCGGGACGGGCTGGGACATGGGAAGACTCCTGGCTGACAATGGCGCTTATTCTCAGGCAAATGAAAATTATTATCAATTACCTGTGAGAGTGTGAATTGGCTGACACCTCGCCATGGGTTGCCACTTGCTCGCGCCTGACGGTTTGGCGCCCTTCCTGGACGCCAGTCGGTCATTCTCTGTCGCAGCCCCGGATTGAAGAAGGAGTTAGCTCAGGGGCAGGCGTCCTGCCGTTCGTCGCACCCGGCCCCCGGCATGGCTATACCCGTATAAAGGTTCCAGTTATGTCCCGAGTAAATTCCATTGACCTGGGGATTTCAAAGCGAGTATTTTAGCGCCGCATAAATACAAACTGATAATGATTATCATTTTGAGTCGTATTAAATGGGTGTGATATGGATACTCTTGTGATGGAAACCCGTGCGCCGGTTCAGGCCGCGCCCCCCGACATCCTGTTTACGTCGAGCCTGGGAGAGATCCGGGCTCATGATCTGGGCCAGCCGATCAGGACGCCAGCCTGTGAATGGTCGCGGCTGGAGCGGCAGATAGCCCAGGCCCTGGCGGCAGCGCAGGCCGCAGGCCAGGCTAACCCGCTGTTGATCGGCGCCTTTGCCTTCGATCCTGGCGAGGCCTCCTGCCTCTATGTGCCTGGCCGCGTTGAGCGCAGCTCGCGCCGGGTCAGCGCGCCTTCTCCCCAGGTGTCTAACCAGGCCATCTCGGTGCGCAGCATCCCCGCCGCCGCCGAGTTTCAGGCCTCGGTGAGTTCGGCCCTCGATGCGTTCGCGCAAGGCACCCTCGCCAAGGTGGTGCTGTCGCGCAAGCTCACGCTGCAACTGAGCCAACCCGCCGACCCCGAGCAGGTGCTGGCCCGCTTGATGGCCCAGAACCCCAACGCCTTTCACTTCTCCTTGCCGCTCGGGCAGGGCCGCCGCCTTATCGGCGCCAGCCCCGAACTGCTGCTGCGGGTCAGTGAGGGCGCGGTCTTCACCCATCCGCTGGCCGGTTCGGCCAAGCGCGGCGGCGAGCCGGAGCAGGATGAGGCGGTGGCGAGCAAGCTGCTGGCCTCCCACAAGGATCAGCATGAACACCGGCTGGTGATCGACGAGATCCGGCGGGTGCTGGCCCCTCACTGCCGTGAGCTGACCATTCCCCCGTCACCCTCATTGATGAGCACCGACACCCTCTGGCATCTGGGCACCCCCATCGCGGGCCAGTTGCACGGGGGAGAGGCCTCGGTGCTCTCCCTCGCCTGCCAGCTGCACCCCACCCCGGCCCTGTGCGGTTATCCCACCGAGCTGGCGCGCCAGTTCATCCGCGAGCAGGAGCCCTTCAGGCGCGCCCTGTTCAGCGGCATCGTCGGCTGGTGCGACAGCCAGGGCAACGGCGAGTGGGCTGTGGTGATCCGCTGCGGCGTGCTCGATGGCCACCATGTGGAGCTGTTCGCCGGGGCTGGCATCGTCGCGGGCTCGGATCCCGCCATGGAGTGGGCCGAGACCGGCACCAAGCTCGGCACCATGCTAAAAGCCCTGGGCCTCGGCACCGAGGTGGCGTTATGAGTCAATCCAACCGCTTCCTGCCCTACACCCGCTGGCCGACCGAGCTGGCCGAATCGTACCGCGCCAAGGGTCATTGGCGGGGTGAACCGCTGACCGCCATGTTGAGCCGCCAGTGCGACGCGGCGCCGGATGCCACTGCCACTGCCATTGTCTGCGGCGAGCGCAGCCTCAGCTACGTTGAACTCGATGCCAGCTCGACCCGGCTGGCCGCGCGGCTCGCCCGCCATGGCTTCAGGGTCGGCGATACTGCCCTGGTGCAACTGCCCAACGTGGCCGAGTTTTATCAGGTGTTCTTCGCCCTGCTCAAAGTCGGCATAGCCCCGGTCAATGCGCTCTTTAGCCACAATCGGCTGGAGCTGGCCTCTTACGCCGAGCAGATCCGCCCCAGGCTGTTTATCGGCTCGCTCGCTCATCCCCTGTTTGCAAGCGGAGATCGCAGCGGTGAATTGCTGCAAACCATGGGCGCCGAGCTGGTGCTGCTCGATGGTGAAGGCGGTGCGTTGGGATTGGCCCACTGGCTCGGTGAGATGGATGTCAGCCCGACCCAGACTCCGGCCCATGGCCCGAGCCCGGCGGACGAGGTGGCCTTCTTCCAGCTCTCCGGCGGCAGCACAGGCACTCCCAAGCTCATTCCCCGCACTCACGACGACTATCTCTACAGCGTGCGCCGCAGCAACGAGATCTGTGGCCTCGGCCCCCATACCCGTTACCTGTGCGCCCTGCCGGCCCCCCACAACTTCCCCCTGAGCTCCCCCGGTGCGCTGGGGGTGTTCGAGGCGGGTGGCACCGTGGTGCTGGCCCAAGATCCCAGCCCCACGAGCTGTTTCCCGCTGGTGGCCCGCCACAGCGTCAACCTGACCTCATTGGTGCCGCCTGCGGTCTCCCTCTGGTTGCAGGCGGCCGAAGCCGACCCGTCAGTGCGCAGTCAGCTCGCCAGCCTGACCTTGCTGCAAGTGGGCGGTGCCAAGCTGGCCGAGGCGGTGGCCAGAAAGATCCGCCCGCTGCTCGGTTGCCGGCTGCAGCAGGTGTTCGGCATGGCCGAAGGCCTGGTCAACTACACCCGGCTCTCTGACCCCGACGAGAAGATCATCCACACCCAGGGCAGCCCCATGAGCCCGGATGACGAGGTGCGCATCCTCGATGAGGCGGGCAATCCGGTCTCCCCGGGCCAGCCCGGCGCCCTGCACACCCGCGGCCCCTACACCTTCCGCGGCTACTACCAGAGCCCGGCCCACAACGCTCGGGTGTTCGATAGCGAGGGCTTCTACTGCTCCGGCGATCTGGTGGTACAAGACCCCGATGGTTACCTGACCGTGGTGGGTCGGCAGAAGGATCAGATCAACCGCGGCGGCGAGAAGATAGCGGCGGAAGAGGTGGAGAACCAGTTGCTGCACCACCCGGCCATCACCCAGGCGGCTCTGGTCTCCATGCCGGACAGCACCATGGGGGAGAAGAGCTGCGCCTTTATCGTCACCACCGAGCCGGGCCTCAAGGCGCTTATCTTGCGCAAGTTCCTGCGCTCGCGCGGCGTGGCCGAATTCAAATTGCCGGACCGCTTCGAGATCCTCGCGGCCCTGCCTATGACGGCGGTGGGCAAGATTGACAAGAAGGGACTGCGTGAGCGCATCGCCCACTCTCTTGCCAGCAGCCAGGCAGACAGCACATTCACAGTTTAAAACTAAAAGGAATCATGACGTTATGGCTATCCCTACTCTGAACAATTACGCCATGCCCAGCCAATGGAAGGCCAACAAGGTCAGCTGGACCCTGGAGCCGCGCCGCGCCGCCCTGCTCATCCACGACATGCAGGAGTACTTCACCGCCTTCTATGGCGAGCACAGCCCTCTCATTGGCGAGCTTGTCGCGCGTCTGGCCGCGGTGCGCAAGCACTGCAAGGCCCTCGGCATTCCGGTTTACTACACGGCCCAGCCCAAGGATCAGGCGCCAGAGGATCGCGCCCTGCTCAACGACATGTGGGGCCCGGGGCTGAACAAGCGCCCGGAGCTGCAGCAGGTGGTGGCACCGCTGTGTCCCGAGCGGGACGATGTGGTGCTGGTCAAGTGGCGCTACAGCGCCTTCCAGCGCTCCGAGCTCGAGCAGATGCTCAAAGCGCAGGGGCGGGATCAGCTCATCATCGGCGGCATCTACGGCCATATCGGCTGCATGATGACCGCCTGCGACGCCTTTATGCGCGACATCCAGCCCTTCTTCCTGGCGGACGGGGTGGCGGACTTTTCCCTGGCCGATCACCAGATGGCGCTGGACTACGTGGCGACCCGCTGCGGCAAGGTAGTGCTTTGCGAGGAGGTGCTGGCCATAGCACCAGTGGCCAAGGCGGCTCAAGCAGAAGAGCAGAACCCCTTGCTGAGCTATGACGGGCTCAAGGCCAGGCTGCTGAGCCATATCGACGAGGATGAAGAAGAGTTCGATGCGGACGAGAACCTCATCGACTACGGTCTCGACTCGGTGCGCATCATGTCCCTGCTCACCGAGTGGCGCGCCGCCGGGGTGGAGCTCGGCTTCGTGGACTTGGCCAAGACGCCGACCCTCAATGGCTGGTGGCGCCTGGTGGAGTCTAAGCTGGCTGAGCAAAAAACCTTGGAGGTGACCCCATGAGTCGCTTCCCCCTCACCATTCCCCAGCAGGGGCTCTGGTCCGGTCATCTACTCAACGATGACAAGGCGATGTTCAACACCGCCGAGTGCATCGCCTTCGATGGCAAGGTCGATGGCAACCTGCTGGTGGCCGCGCTCACCAGGGCTGTGGGCGAGTGCGAGGCCCTCAAGGGCCACTTCGAGCAGAACGGGGAGGCGGTCTGCTTCGTCTCCCACGAGGCACCGCTCGCCTATGGGGAGGTGAACCTTGCGAGTGACGACGAGGCCGCCGCCCGCGCCTGGGCCTGGGCGGATCTGCGCCGTCCGTTCGAGCTGACCCGCGAATCCCCCTGCCGCTTCGCCCTGCTGCGTGGATTGGAGCGGGATTATCTCTACAGCTGTGTGCATCACATCGCCCTCGATGGTTTTGGTACCACCTTGCTGTTTCAGCGCATCGCCGAGCTCTATGGGGAAGGGCTGACGGGGGCCATGCTGTCGCCGTCCCCCTTCGGCCTGCTGGATGAGGTGTTGGCAGAAGAAGTGACCCGGGAAGAGAGCGGCAAGAACGCCGCCGCCCGCAGCTTCTGGCAGGAGCAGTTGCAGGACTGGCCCGAGGTGAAGTCCTTTGGCGAGGCCCGCGCCCCCATCGCCGCCGAGTTTATTCGCGAGAGCCGCCCGCTGCCGGCGGCACTGTGGCAATCCCTGACCGGCTTTGCCGACGAGCACAAGCTGGGTTGGCCCGATCTGCTGCTGGCCGGTCTCTCGGCCCAGCTGTCGCTGGCCAGCGGCCAGCGCGAGACCCTGCTCGGCCTGATGATGATGAACCGCATCGGATCGGCGTCCCTGACCGTGCCCTGCATGCAGATGAACATCACCCCGCTGGCGCTGGATCTCGGGGATGCCCTGGATCTGGCGGGCGCCGCCGGCTCAGTTGCCAAGGCCAAGCGCGGGGTGCGCAAGCATCAACACTATCGCTACGAGTTGCTGCGTCGCGACCTTGGGCTGGTGGGAGGCGACAAGCGCCTGTTTGGCCCCCTGGTCAACATCATGCCGTTCGATCATGCCCGCCGCTTCGGGCCGCTCAGTGCCCATATCCTCAACATCAGCGCCGGGCCGGTGGAGGATCTCACCATCGAAATCCAGGTCGGCGTCGATGGCCAGCCCAGACTGGATCTGGATGCCAACCCCGGCTGCTACCAGCAGACCGATCTGGCGGCCATCGCCGATACCCTGTTCACCCTGCTGGGCCGCTGGCTGGCCCAGCCCGCCCTGACCCTGGGCACCCTCAAGGCCGACTGGCTGGCCGAGCAGCGTCAGGGGGCCCTTATCTGCGGCCCCGCCCACGAGCAGCTCAAGGTGCAGCCGGTGCTGGACGCGCTCTGTCACTTCGCGGCGCACACCCCGCACAAGATAGCGCTGGGGCAGGGAGAGGCCCGCTTTAGCTACGAAGGGCTGCTGACCCGCGCCGAGCAGATGGCCGCAGCCCTGCAGGCTGCCGGTGTGCAGCCGGGGGAGCGGGTCGGCGTCATGCTCTCTCGCTCTCCCCAGGCCATCTTCGCCCAGCTGGCGGTGCTGCTGGCCGGCGCCGTCTATGTGCCGCTGGATCCCGAGCAGCCCCTGGAGCGTCAGGGCCATATCCTGCGGCTGGGGGAGGTCAAGACGCTCATCACCCAGGCCGAATATCGCCACAAGCTGGCCAGCCTGTTTGAAGGCCGCACCCTGTTGGCCGGGGATCTGGTGAGCGCGGATCGCCTCTGCCAACCCGCCAGCGGCAACGCCCTGGCCTATCTGATGTTCACCTCGGGCTCGACCGGTCTGCCCAAGGGGGTAGCCATCAGCCACGGCGCCCTGGATCACTTCGCCGCCGCCGCCCGCTGCCGTTATCACCTGGATGAAGGCGCGCGGATGCTGCAGTTCGCCCCCTTCAACTTCGACGCCAGCATCGAGGAGGTGTTTGCCACCCTGAGCGCCGGTGCGACCCTGGTGCTGCGCACCGACGCCCTGCTCGAATCCATTCCCGCCTTCGTGGCCGGGATAGAGCAGCAGGGGATCACCCATCTCGATTTGCCTACCGCCTTCTGGAACGAGTGGGTGGTGTCGCTGGGGGCGGGTCAGGCCCATATTCCGGCATCGCTCGCCACCGTCATCATCGGTGGCGAGGCTGTCTACCCCGAGCAGCTGGCCCAGTGGCAGCGCCAGGGCCGCCTTGATGTGCGCCTGTTCAACACCTACGGCCCCACCGAGACCACTGTGGTGGTCACTACTCATGAGCTGCAAGGGGAAGATCCGACCCAGGCCCAGCTGCCCATCGGCCTGCCGCTGCCTGGCATGCAGGCGCTCATTCTGGGGGCGGGGGAGCAACCCGCCGAGGAGGGGGAGCTGGTGCTGCTCGGCCCGCAGCTCGCCAACGGCTATGTGGGCGGCGTTACGGGAAGCTTTGGCACCCTGAGGATCGGTGAGGGGGATCTGCCCGTCTATCGCACCGGCGATCGGGTGCGCTGGGTGGCCGGTCGTCTGGTCTACCTGGGGCGCCGTGACAACGAGTTCAAGATAAGCGGCTATCGCATCCAGCCCGGCGAGGTGGAGGCCCAGCTGCTGGCCCTGCCCGGGGTGGATGAGGCCTGCGTGCAGGGGGTGAGCATCGGCAATGTGCGCCGGCTGGTGGCCTTCGTGGCCGGGGCCGAGCGCGACAGCCGGGTCATCAAGGGGCAGCTCGCCAAAGTGCTGCCCGCCGCCATGATCCCCACCGACTATCGCCACTTTGATCAACTGCCCCGCACCGGCTCCAACAAGCTGGATCGTAAGGGGCTGCTGGCCCAGTACCAGGCGGGCGGGGAAGCCCTGACCCTGGGCAGCGAGACCGAGAACAGGGTTGGCGCCATCTGGCAGCAGATCCTGGGGCTGGCCACCATGGCGCCTGCGGACAACTTCTTCGAGCTGGGGGGCCAGTCCCTGCAGACCATACAGATAGTGAACCGGCTCGGCGCCGAGTTCGGGGTGCAGGTCAAGGTCTCCGACGTGTTCGATCACCCGCGCCTCGATGATTTCTGCCGCTTCCTCGACGGCAAGCTGACTGAAGACGAAGAGAGCGTGGAGATGGTGTGGTGATGGAGACAGTGATGAAGCAGGAGCAGCAAAAGATGGCCTTTGATTTCACCGGCAAGCGGGTCTGGGTGACCGGGGCCGGCCGTGGCATAGGGCGCGAGGTGGCACAGCAGTTCGTCGCCGCCGGCGCCGAGGTGATCGGGCTGGATCAAGCCTTCCCCCATGCGGATTACCCCTTCGCCACCCGGCTGCTGGACATTCGCGACTCAGGTGCGGTCAATGCCTGCTGTGAACGGCTGCTGGCCGATGGCGGGCTGGATGTGCTGGTCAACGGGGCCGGGGTGTTGCGCCTCGGCCCCACCGAAACCCTGAGCGACGCGGATTGGGATGACTGCATAGGGGTCAACGCCAGCGGCGTCTTCTATCTCTTGCGGGCCCTGGTGCCCCACTTCAAGGGGCAGCAGCGCGGCGCCATCGTCACCATCGGCTCCAACGCCGCCCATGTGCCGCGCATGCAGATGGCGGCCTACTGCGCCTCCAAGGCGGCGGTCACCAGCCTGACCCAGACGGTCGGGCTGGAGCTGGCAACCTTCGGCGTGCGGGTCAACCTGGTGTCACCGGGCTCGACGGATACCGAAATGCTGCGCGGCATGTTGCCGGATGAGGCGGCCATGGCCCGCACCATCAAAGGGCTGCCGGATCAGTTCAAGCTCGGTATACCACTGAACAAGATCGCCACCCCGGCGGAGATTGCCAATACCGTCCTCTTCCTGGCCTCGGACTTGGCCAGTCACATCACCCTGCAGGATCTGGTCGTCGATGGCGGCGCCACCTTGAGTGCCTGAGGTCTGAGAAACAGATGAACAATATGATTTTGCTGTTGAAACAGCTGGAGCGGCAGGGGGTGAAGCTGGCCCTGAATGACAAGGGCCAGCTCATCTCCCAATCGAGCAAGGAGGCGGTGACCCCGGCCATCGGCGCCCTCATCAAGGCGCACAAGGATGAGCTGGTGCGCTGCCTGGCGGCCCGCGCCGCCTTCGAGGCCCCCATCCTTGCCCAGATTGAAACGAAAGGCGCCCAGCAGGGGCCGCTCTCCTCCTCCCAGAGCGGACTCTGGTTTATCGAGCAGTACGAAGAGGCCTCCCACCTCTACAACATGCCGGTCTACTTCCGGGTCAGTGGCGAGCTGGACACGGCCGCCCTGGAATTTGCCTTCGATCACCTGTTTGCCCGCCACCCCAGCATGCGTACCCGCTTCGTCAAGGACGAGGCGGGCAGGGGGGCCCAGGAGATCCTGCCCCACCAGCCGTTCAGGCTGCAGATTGAGGATGTGAGTGCAGAGCCTGATGTCGAGCGCGAGGCCTATGTGGCCCGCCGGGTGCGCGAAGAGATAGGGCGCCCCTTCTCCCTGACCCAGGGGGATCTCAGCCGGGTGCACCTGATCCGCCTCGGCAGCCATGAGCACGTGCTGCTCATCACCCAGCACCACATCATCTCCGACGGCTGGTCGGTCAAGAACATGTTCGCCGATCTCAAGCGCGCCTTCCTGGCCCATCAGAACCGGGAGTCCTTGAGCGTGCCCGAGTTGCCGCTCACCTATCTCGACTATGCCCGCTGGTTCAACTCCCCGCGTTTTCTGGATTATCACGCCGAGTTCAAGCCGTTTTGGGTGGACAGGCTCGGCGGCAGCCCCGAGGTACATGGCCTGCCGCTGGACAAGCCGCGCCCGGCCCATCAGGCCAGCGGCGGCGAGCTGGTCTTCTCCACCATAGACAACGCCCTGTGGGAGAGCTTCAAGCGCCTCTGCCAGCGCCACAACACCTCGAATTTTATCGGTCTGCACGCCCTGTTCGCCCTGCTGATGGTGCGCCAGAGCGGCGAAAAGGAAATCGTCATCGGCACCCCGCTCGCCTACCGCGAGCGCCACGAAATCGAGTCTCTGGTGGGCTTCTTCGTCAATACCCTGGTACTGCGCACTCAACTCAGCGGTAAGCCCAGCTTTATCGACTATCTGCAGCAGTGCCGGGAGGAGGATCTGGCGGCCTTCGATCACCAGCTCTACCGCTTCGAGGCGCTGGCCGAGGCAATAGGCGCCGATCGCACCACCGCCATCAACCCCATCTTCCAGATCATGCTGGTCTATCAGGCCAAGGTGGATTTCAACGATCTCATTCCCGGCTGTCAGCTGCTGGAGGAGACCTCGCCGGTGCTGCCCGCCAAGACCGACATCTCGGTCAAGGTGACCGAGCTGATGGATTCCGTCAGGGTGGACTGGCTGTTCGCCACCGCTCTGTTCGAGCGCGCCACCATCGAGTCTTACGCCGATCGCCTGCTGCATTTGATGCGCGCCGTGGTGGCGGCCCCGGAGACCGATATCTGGCAACTGCCCCTGGAAGCGGGTACAGACAGTGCCGCGCTCGCCGCCGAGCTGGCCAGCCTGCCGCAGGACTACCCCAGCCGCGACACCCTGCTCTGCCAGTTCGAACGTCGCGCAGCGTCCCGTCCAGACGCCCTGGCGGTGAGTGACGGCGAGGGTGCCCTGAGTTACGGCGAGCTGGAAGAGCGCGCCAACCGGCTGGCCCACTGGCTGCAATCCTGCGGCGTGACCCCGGGCGCCGCCATCGGCATCCAGGCCAGGCGGGACGCTGCCTTCGTCATCGCCTTGCTCGCCTGCTGGAAAGTGGGGGCGGCCTATGTGCCGCTCGATCCCGCCTATCCTGCCGAGCGGCTGGCCCATATCCTGAGCGACGCTGGCATCGCGCTGGTGCTAGGGGGCGAGCCGGATGCGCGGCTTGGGGAGGCGCTGGCGGGCACGGCTGCCGGTTACCACAACCTGCACCGGCTGGCGCTGGATGGGCTGCCGACCAGCGCCCCCGCCATCCCCCGGGATGCCGCCATGCTGGCCCAGATCATCTACACCTCGGGCTCCACAGGTCTGCCCAAGGGGGTCATGGTGGAGCAGGGCAGCCTGGTCAACCTGATGGGGGATCACGGGGCGCGCATCGATCTCGATCAGGACGGCGCCATGTTCAACTGCATGTCCCTCTCGTTCGATGCGGGCAACATGACCACCTTGCTGCCGCTCTCTTGCGGCGCGGCCCTGCACTTCGGCGAGCCGGGGGAGGGGGTGATCGATGGGGCCATGGCGTGCGGCGCCAGCCATATGATATTGCCCACCGCCCTGCTGGCCAATCTGCTGCCGCCAGCGGATCTCGGCTCCCTGCGTGCCATCGGCTTTGGCGGCGAAGCCTGCCCGAGCAGCCTGGTGGAGCGCTGGGGAGACAGGGTGGCGCTGTTTAACATGTACGGCCCGACCGAGTGCACCGTCACGGCGCTCTGCGCGCGGCTCAGCCCGGGGGCGCCCATCACCATAGGCCAGCCCATCAGCAATTTAAAAGCGCTGATCCTGGACGAGGCAGGCAACCCCTGCCCGGTCGGGGTACCCGGCGAGCTCTGCCTGGCCGGGCTCGGCCTGGCCCGTGGCTACCTCAACTTGCCGGAGCGTACCAATGAGGCCTTCGTCGAGCTGACTCACGCCGGTCGTACACATCGCCTCTACCGCACCGGCGATCGGGCGCTGCTGCGCCGCGATGGCAATGTCAGCTATCTGGGCCGACTGGACGAGCAGATCAAGCTGCGCGGCTATCGCATCGAGCCGGGGGAGATAGAAACCCAGATTGCGGCGTTGGAGCCCGCCATCCGCCAGATCAAGGTGGTGGTACAACAGGGTCGCCTGCTCGCTTACGCCAGCCTGCAAGCCGGGGCGAGGGAGCCCGATGGCGAAGCCCTGCTGCAACGGGCCGGTGAACAGCTGCCGGAATACATGGTGCCAGTGAAGCTCTGTTGGCTGGCCGAGATGCCGCTCACCCCGAACGGCAAGCTGGACTTGCGCCGCCTGCCCGCCATCGATTGGCAGGAGAGCAAGAGCGAGGCCAAGGATGAGCTGGAGCGACAAGTGCTCGCTATCTGGCAAGGGGTGCTCAAGCAGCCCCTCGGGGTCGAGGATGACTTCTTCCGCCTCGGCGGGGATTCCATCCTCAGCATCCAGCTCACCACGCGGCTAAGGGATGCGGGGCTGCATTGCAGCGTCAAGGACGTGTTCGAGGCCAAGACGGTGCGCCGCCTCTGCCGCCAGCTCGGCCAGCAGCAGCTCAGCCACCTGACGGAGCAGGGCCTGCTCGAGGGGGAATTCCCCCTGCACCCCATTCAGCACTGGTTCTTCGAGCAGGGCTTTGCCAAGGCGGGTCACTGGAACCAGGGGGTGATCCTGCGTCTGCCCGTCGGTATCGACGATGCCGCCCTGATCGGCTGGATGAATACCCTGCTCGGTCACCACGACGCCCTGCGTCTGGCCGTGACCGAGACCGGTCAGCGCTATCTGCCCGCGCTGACCCTGCCACCCCTGCATGTGCTGGATGCGGCCGGACTGGATGAGACCGAGTTGCAGGCCCGCCTGACCCAGTGGCAGGGCGATTTTGCGCCAGAGCAGGGCCAGACCCTGGCCTGGGCGCGGCTGTGCAACCTCGCGAGCGAGGTGGACGCAGCGCCGGTTGAAGGGCTCTTTATCGCCTTCCACCATCTGGTCATCGATGCCGTCTCCTGGCGGATCCTGGCCGAAGATCTGGTGCATCTCGCCGAGGGCAAGGGGCTGCCGGCCAAGGGCAGCAGCTATCGCCAGTGGGGCGAAGGGCTGGCCGCGTATGCTACTCGCGAAGCCGCGCAACTGGCGTTCTGGCAGGCCCAGGGGGAAGGTATGGATCAACGGCTGCTGGAGGCGCAGCGCGCCACGGATGGCCGCGCCGCCGCCAGCCTGCTGCGTCTGGATGAAAGCACCACGGCTCGCCTCATCGATGAGGCCAATCGGGCTCACTTCACCCAGGTGCCGGACTTGCTGCTGGCGGCCCTGACCCGCACCTTGAGCGAGCTCGGTTACGGCACCAAACAGTGCGTGATGTTGGAAGGGCATGGCCGTGAGGCTATCGACCCGCAACTGGATGTGAGTCGCACCCTCGGCTGGTTCACCAGCACCTATCCGCTGGCGTTGGCCAATAACGCGTCGTGGAGCGATCTGGTGTGCGACACCAAGGAGCGGCTGCGGGCGGTGCCGGACAAGGGGGTGGGCTTCAACGCCCTGCGCCTGCACCACCCTGGTGGTCAGGCATTGCCTCACTCCGTTATCGTCTTTAACTACCTGGGGGTCTCCCACCGGGGTACGCCGGCCCCTTGGCAACCATTGCCCATCGCGCCGGGCCAACCCTCGGCGCCACAGAACCTGCCGCGCGAGCTCATCAGCCTGCACGGCGGCGTCTATGGCGGTTGCCTCACCCTGCGCCAGGTCGGCGCGCTTAACCAAACGGCGAGCGACGCTCTGATGACGGCCCTGGCGGCCAATCTGACGGCGCTGGTCGAGGCCTGCTGCGCGGTGCAGCAGCCGCGCCACACCCCGAGCGACTTCCCGGGGTTGCCCCTCTCCCAGGCTGCGCTGGATCGGGTACTGGATCCACAACTGGCGGGGGGCGAGGTCGAGACCCTGCTACCCATGACCTCTTTGCAGGAGAGCATGGTCTATCACAGGGCGCTGGCCCCCAGAGATAGCGCCTACCACCTGCAGACCGAGATGGACTATCACCAGGGGCTGGATGTGACTGCCTACCAGGCCGCCTGGCAGGGGCAGCTCGCCCGCTGGCCCGTGCTGCGCGCCGCCTTGCTGGTGGAGGAGGGCGTTGCCCTGCAGCGCATCCTGCGCCACGCCGAGCTGCCGTTCCACTATGAGGACTTGTCTGGCGACGTGCAGGCCGAGGCGCACATCGCGGCCTATCGCCAGCAGGACTTGGCCCGGCCCATTGCGCTGGACAAGGCCCCGCTGCTGCGCATCGCCTGCTTCAAACTGGCCCCCGACCACCACAGGGTGATCCTGAGCGCTCACCATGGGGTGCTGGATGGCTGGAGCGGCCCTGTGCTGCTGGGTAGCCTGCATCGTCACTATCAACAGGGGATGCAGCAGGCCGAGCTCGACGAGCGGCTGCCGCAGCCAAGTCCGGACCGGGCCTGGCTCGAATTCGGCCGCCATATCGTCAGTCACAGAGCCGAGCATGAGGCCTATTGGCAGGGGCGCGCCCACTTGCTGGCACGGCCCAACGATCTGGCCGTCCTGTTCGGGGTGGCACTGGAGCCGCACCTCACCCAGCACAGGCCGGCGGTCTGCGGCCAGACCCTGGCATCAGACGTCTCTACCCAACTGGAAAGTCGGGCCCGCGAGCTCGGCGTGACCGCCGGGCTGTTGGCCCAGTATGCCTGGCATCGGCTGCTCGCTCGCCAGTGCGGCGACGAGGTCACCCTGGTCGGCAACGTGACCCCGGGCCGGGACTTCCCCATCGAGGGGATCACCGACAGCGTCGGGCTCTATATCAACAGCCTGCCGCTCGCCCTGGATTGGCGCACCGAGGCGAGCCTCGGGCAGCACATCGCGCAGCTGCAACGGGACTCGCTGGCCCTCAACCAGCACGGCACCCAGTCCCTCGCCGCCCTGACCAAGGGCCGGGCTCGTCTGTTCCAGAGCCTGTTCGTGTTCGAGAACTACCCCATGCCGGCGCGGCCCCGGACGCTGGAGCCCCATCAGCTGATGCCGCACTTTGGCAGCGTGGTCGAGAAGGTGGAGCTGCCGCTCTCCCTGGTGGTGAATGCCCGTGGCGGGCAACTCAATCTGCGCTTCGAATACGATGGCGAGCTGATAGGGCGTGAACGCGCCGAGGCGGTCCTTGGGCAGTGGATGGCGGAGCTTGAATGGCTGGCAGAGGCCTCCCTGAGCGAGCCCGCTCGTTTGGCGGGCATCGAGGCGGCCCGTGCAGCGGCTCCGAGTCTGGCCCCTGCGCAGCGCGAGGCCTGTCCGGTCGATGCCTTGGCCCAGGATCCCCAGGCCCGTCGTCTGCTGGCCCTGTGGCAGCAACACTGTGGCGAGGGAGCGAGCTGGCAGCAGAGCCTGACCGGGCTCGGGGTGGATTCGGTGCAGCAGCTCACCCTGCTGGCGGCGCTGAATCGGGCCTTTGCGGCGGATCACCAGCCGCTGACCCTGCGGGATCTCAAGGCCCATGCCTCACCCAGCGCACTGTTCAACCACTGGCTGGTGCGTCTGGCGGAGGCGGTGTCATGACGGCGCAGGCATTGCTGGCAGCCAGCAAGGCGGGGACAACCCCGCCACATGCCGAGGTGGTTGGGCAGGGGTTGAGTGCCCGCTTGACGAGCATGCTCAATGGCACACCACTGGCTCCGGCCATCGCCATGGATGGAGTCTGGCAAGACTATGGGGCGCTGAGTGGCCGGGTCGACCAGATTGCCGCCAGCCTGCAGGGGCTGGCGGTGGGGGAGCGGGTAGGTCTCTATCTGGATCGCACGCCGGATCTGGTGGCCAGCCTGCTCGCCTGTTTGCGGCTCGGCCTCACCTTCGTGCCCCTGGAGCCTGATTTCCCGGTGGTGCGGTTGCAGGGCATCGCCCGGCAGGCCCGGCTCTCGGCGGTGATCTGCAACCATGGCGAAGGGGTGCCCGACTTTGGTTGCCCGCTGCGCCCGCTATCGCGGCTGGCACCCGGCGACGAGAACGCGGCCATGTTCTGGCCTCGGGTGGATGACAGTCAAGCGGCCTACATGATGTTCACCTCGGGTTCGACCGGTGAACCCAAGGGGGTGGTGATCAGTCGGCGTGCGCTGCTCTGCTTCCTCGACGGGATCCGCGAGCGGCTCGGGTTGACCCCGGCTTGTCACTGGCTCTTCATCACCACCCCGGCCTTCGACATCTCCCTGCTGGAGATGCTGGGGCCGCTCTGGAGCGGGGGTCGGCTGACGGTGGCGGGCAACCGGCACAACAAGGATCCCCTGGGGATGATGGCGTTGCTGGCGGCGGACAGGTCGATCAACTGGCTGCAGGCCACCCCGGCTTGCTGGCGCATGCTGCTCAAAGCGGGCTGGCAGGGGAGTGACAGCCTGACCGCCCTGTGCGGCGGCGAGGCGCTGGATCCGGGGCTGGCCGAGCAGCTGTGCAGCCGCACCCGGCGGCTGTGGAACTGTTATGGCCCGACCGAGGCCACCGTCTGGTCTCTGGTGAGCGAGGTGCGCTGGCCCCCGGCGGATGGGCAGATCACCATCAGTCACAGCCTGCCCGGCTATCGCCACTGGGTGCTGGACGAGACGGGGCAGCCGGTGGCCGACGGGGAGTGCGGCGAGCTCTGCATCGAGAGCCCGGCCCTGTGCGAGGGTTACTGGCGCAAACCCGCCCTCACCGCGGCGGCCTTCCTGCGGCTCGATAATCATCGCCTCTATCGCACGGGCGACAGAGTGCGGCAGCTGGGGGCGGATAGCTTCCGCTATCTGGGGCGGCGGGACGATCAGATAAAACTGCGCGGTTTTCGCATCGAACTCGGCGAGGTTGAGGCGGGCCTGCGCCGTCAACCCGGGGTGCAGGAGGCGGCGGTGCGGCTGCTTGGCGAAGGGGACGAGGCCATGCTGGTGGGCTATGTGGAGGCCAAGGCCGGGATAACTCTCAATCGCCTGGCCCTGCGCAAGGGGCTACAGGCCAGCCTGCCGCACTATATGGTGCCGGCGCGTATCATCCTGCTGGACGCCCTGCCCAAGACCGGCAGCGGGAAACTGGACAGAAAGGCGCTGCCTTTACCGGAGTGATGGAGGGCTGGCAGGCCAGCTGCCTCAGCAACAGGGTGCCGGTGCGTATTATTTTGCTCGATGCCCTGCCCAAGACCGGCAGCGGGAAACTGGACAGAAAGGCGCTGCCCTTGCCGGAGTGAGGCGACGGGACAACTCAAGAAGCCGATAAACAAGAAGCCCGCAGCGATGCGGGCTTCTCTTTTTGACGGGGGGACGGGCAGGATCAGCGGGTGACGGGGAGCGCATCCGGTTTGCTCATCAGCTGCTCGACATCGTCGATCACCTTGAGGGCGGCCTGGGGACCACCGGTGGAGGTCCAGAGCGACCCGTCCACGGCGCCGAAACGCTTGGCCTTGATGGCACCGAGCTGCTGGAAGGCCGGGGTCTGCTCGGCCTGCTGCATGGCATCCACCGCATCGCCGCTGGCACTCAGGGTGCCGATCACCAGCCAGTCACCGTCCAGCAGATTGAGGGACTCCAGGCTCAGGGCCGGGGAGTGGGGGCTCTTGTCGCCTATCTGGTGCGGCGGGCGGGCCAGACCCATCTCCATCACCACGCTGCTGGCGAAGGTGCCGCCGTGCATGTAGCTCGGTCCCTTCGGATTCCAGCGCACTATGCTCAAGCGCTCGCCCTGATGCTGGGCAAGCGTGGTGCGGGCCTGTTGCAGACGGGCCTCATACTGGGCGAGGAAGGCCTTGCCTTCGGCTTCTTTATTGAGCACCAGGGCGCTGCGGCTGAACACCTCTTTCCAGGGCTGACCCCAGTTGCCGGTGACCACGGTGGGGGCGATTTCCTTGAGCAGGCTCAGCAGCTCGGGCTTGGTCTGATTGGTCAGGATGAGATCTGGCTCCAGATCGATCAAGCGCTCCAGATTGGGATTGTCCAGATCCCCGACCACGGCGATATCTTTGCCCGCCTTGCCTTGCAGGTAGCGGGGCAGGGTAGCCTGGCCACGGCCATTGACGGTGCCGACCGGTTGCACCCCCAGGGTCAGGGCGGTGTCGAGATCGAGCTCACTCAGCACCACCACCCGCTTGGGGTGAGCGGGCACGCTCAGGGTGTTGCCATCGGCATCGGTCACTTGACGGGTGTCAGTCTGGGCCTGGGCCTGACAGCCGATCACACTGGCCAGTACCAGCGCGGCTACCAAGGGGGAGGGGATCGTCATGGTTACATCCTTAATGGGTGAAATCGGCGCCACCGTTTGCGGGCACTATTTGATTACCGGAACGTGACTACCGGCACGTGACTGCCGGAACGCGTTGCCTGAATGAGCCGTCTGCTACTGGCCCCAAATGGGCGGGACTATGCTATCACAAGTTAATTGAGAAACGTTGTCATTTGTATTTGTGCCATGACGGCGCTTTGCTACCATGGACTCCCCATTGCGAGATTGTGCTGATGCTACCTTCCCTTACCCCCGCTACGGAGTTCATCCGCCACACCGACCTGCTGACAGTGGCGGGGATGGACAAGCTGCCGATCCACCGGGTCTGTTTCGACTTCGCTGCGTTCAGTTCGGCCAGCTTCGATGCCCATGCCATCACCCTGCCCGCCAACCTGAAAGGGGCCGTGGCCAAACGCCAGGGGGAGTTTCTGGCGGGTCGGCTGGCGGCGCGCCATGCCCTGAGCCCCTACGGCCTGGGGGACCAGGTGGTGACCATAGGCGCGGCCCGCGAGCCGCGCTGGCCAGCAGGCATGGAGGGCAGCATCAGCCACAGCCAGCTGCTGGGGGAGGGGATGGCGCTCTGTGCAGTGCGCCCCGGCCACGCCGGGCTCGGGCTGGATCTGGAGGCCTGGCTCGATGCCGACCAGGCCGCGCAGCTCTGGCCCGGCATCGTCGATAAGGAGGAGTGGGCGAGGCTGGCAGAGAGCGCCACCGCTGCCGATCTGAGCGTGGCAGAGGGGCTGACCCTGGTGTTTTCGGCCAAGGAGAGCCTGTTCAAGGCGCTCCATCCCAGGGTGGGGCGCTATTTCGATTTTCTCGATGCCAGCTGGTCGGCCATGGGGGCCCAATCTCTGACTTTGAGCCTGAAGACAGCGCTTGCCCCGGACTTGCCCGCGGGCTGGCACTGCACCCTGCACTGGCAACGGCTGCCCGGGGGTCTGCTCACCCTGCTGGCACTTTGACGGCGGATGGGGGCAAGACATAAGGGATGAGACAGTAAAAAACCGCCGGATGGGCGGTTTTTTCATTCAGGCCTGCTGTCTGGCCGCAGGGTTATCCGTTTGCGAAGCCGCTTCGGTGCGTCTGCGCGGCACTATCACCGGGGCGCCGTCGCCGGGGGCGTGCAGGATATCGACGTCGGTCTGGTAGAGGCGGTCGATGAGCGCCTTGGTCACCACCTCCCGGGCGGGCCCCATGGCCTGAACGCCGCCGTCTCCCAGGGCGATCAGCTCGTCGCAGTAGCGGGCGGCGGTGGCGAGATCGTGAATGACGATGAGCACCGTCTTGCCCTCGGCGGTGATCTGGTGGATGGCCTCCATCACCTCGGTCTGGTGGCCGATGTCCAGCGCGCTGGTGGGTTCGTCCAGCAAGATGATGTCCGCATCCTGGGCCAGCACCATGGCGAGCCAGACCCGCTGGGCCTGACCGCCGGACAGCGAACTGGCACTCTGCTGCCAGATGGCATCGAGCTGCATCTGCTCCCGGGCCCAGCGCACCATGCGCGCATCCTCCTCGCTCCACTGATTGAACCAGCCCTGATGGGGATGGCGACCATATTGCACCAGCTGCTCGACCCGGATACCGGCGGGCATCAGCGGCCGCTGGGGCAGGTAGGCCAGCTCCCGGGCCAGGGCCTTCATGCCATAGCTCCCTAGGGGCTTGCCCTTGAGCAGGATCTCCCCGCTCTGGGGCTGCTCCTGGCCCGCCAGCAGCTTGAGCAGGGTGGACTTGCCACCGCCGTTGGGGCCGACGATGCCCACCAGTTTGCCCCTGGGAATGGTGAAGGAGACGTCGTTGAAGACCGTCTTGTGCTGATAGCCGAAATGCAGGTTATGGGTGGTGAGCGTCATCAGGCGGCCCTCGGTCTGTCTTGGAAATGGATGAGTGTCATGATCAGTCCGCCCGTTGTCTGTCTTTGATCAGAATGAACAGCAGCAGCATGCCGCCAAGAATACGGGTCATGATGCCGGTGGCGACCTCATGGGGGCTGGCCAGCACCCGCACCAGGGTATCGCTCGCCAGCAGCAGCAGGGCGCCGGACAGCGCTGCTATCCAGAGCGGCACTGTGCGATCCCGGCTGAGCCAGGAGGCGAGGATGGGGGCGGCCATGGCGATGAACACCACCGGGCCGCCGATGGCGGTGCCGAGCGCCGCCACCATGATGGCCTGGGCCAGCACCCCGAGCTGCACCCGGTTCACATTCACCCCGAGGGTCTGGGCGGTGACGGATCCTAGGCGCAACACGCCGAGGGCGCGGGAGAGGTAGATGATCCAGGGGCAGATGAGCAGGATCAGTATTCCCACCGGTACGACAGTGCCATAGCCCTGGCCGACGAAGTTGCCCATGTTCCACAGATAGAGGCTGGTGAGGTGCACCAGGGATTGGGTGGACATGGCGAACTGGCCGATGGCGTTCATCAGCTCGGAGACGCCGATGCCGATCACCACGAACAGGTAACCCTGCTCCCCCGGCTTGTTGCACAGGGCATAGAGCACGGCCGCGGCGAACAGGGCGCCGAGCGGCGCGGCCCACCAGGGCCAGCTGCCCAGGGTCAGGTAGAGGGAGAAGATGATGATGGCCAGGGAGGCCCCCTCGTTGACCC
Organism: Aeromonas rivuli; assembly: GCF_020149575.1. Lineage (NCBI taxonomy): Bacteria > Pseudomonadati > Pseudomonadota > Gammaproteobacteria > Aeromonadales > Aeromonadaceae > Aeromonas > Aeromonas rivuli. The sequence goes on from NZ_CP079742.1 coordinate 1,237,400, forward strand.
CGATCATGTCCGGGGTGGCGAGGCGGTTGCGAATGAGGGTCTGTACCAGGCAGCCGGAGAGGCCCATGGCGGCGCCCGCCACCAGCACGGCGACGATGCGCGGCAAGCGGATCTTGAACACCGTCACCTCGCTGAGGCGGCTCCCCTCGCCCAGCAGGGTCTGGATGACCCCCAGCATGGTGATCTTGCCCGAGCCCAGGGTCAGCGCCAGCAGGGAGAGCAGCACCAGCACCACCGCCAGGGCGAGGGTGATGAACCAGGCCCGGCGCTCAAGCAGCAGGGTACGGCTGCCCATTCGCAGGCAGAAGGTGCCGCTTGGCAGGGCGGGCGAGGGAGTCTTGTTGATTGGGTGTGTCATGAGATGCCCTATTTCACGGCCAACAGGGAGCGGAAACCGCCGCTGCGCACCACCAGGATGAGTACGGGGGCGCCGATCAGCGCCAGGATCACCCCGTTCGGCAGCTCGAACGGCTGCAGCAGCCAGCGTGCCAGTATGTCGGCACCGAGCAGGAACAGCACCCCGAACAGGGCGGAGAAGCGCACCTGGATGGCGAGGCGTACCGGCTCCACCAGACGGGCGCAATAGGCCGCCAGGAAGCCGACGAAACCGATGGGGCCAGCGATGGCGATGGCGCAGGCGGTGAACAGGGTGGCGGCCAAGAGCACGCCGATGCGCACCCGGGTCGGCCGGATGCCGAGGGCCTGGGCCTGGTTGTCCCCCATCTGCATCAGGGTGAGCTGGCGGCACAGGGCCAGGGTCAGCAGCAGGCCAGCCAGGGCGAAGGGCAGCACGGTCAGCACCGCATCCTGACTGGAGGCGGCCAGGGATCCTAAGTTCCAGAAACGGAACTGCTCAAGCACCACCTTGTTGGAGAGCAGCAGGAAGTTGGAGAGGCCGCCGAAGGTGGCGGAGAGGGCGACCCCCACCAGGATGAGCTTGAGCGGGTTGGATTTACCCACCATCAGGCCGAGGCCCAGTACGATGACATTGCCGAGCAGGGCGCCCATGCCGGACCAGAGCAGATAACCGTAGGCGGATTCGACCCCGAAGTAGGTGAGGCCGATCACCAGGGCGAAGACGGCGCCGGCGTTGACGCCGAGCAGGCCGGGTTCGGCCAGGGGATTGCGGGTGGCACTTTGCAGCATGGAGGCGGCCAGCGCGAGACAGACACCCACCACCAGGGCCGCCAGGGTGCGGGGCAGGCGCAGGGTATTGACTATCATGGCGAGTTTTTCATCGGCGACGAGGAGAGGATCGCCCAACAGGAAACCGGCGACCTCGCGGCCACCATAGACACCGGCGCCAGTGGCCAATGACAGAGAAATCAGCAGGAAGAGGAGCAGCACTCCGAGCCAGAACAACTGAGCTTGGTATCTGAGCACTCAAAGACTCCTTTAAATCGAGACGATAGAAACGCAAAAAGGGAGCCCGCTTGGGCTCCCGCATACAGGGGTTATTACAGCTTGTACTCTACGCCGGCGTAGACGGAGCGACCTTCCAGGATGAAGTCTGCGTCGGTGGCGACTTCGTCTCGCTGGGTGTTGGTGAGATTGGTGATGCCGAGCTTGAAGTCCAGGGCCTGGGTCACTGTCCAGTTGGTGTTGAGATCCAGGGTCTGGTAGCTCTCGGACTTGAACGCCTGGGCGTTGCGCGCCGGCACCTTGATGATCTGGCTGCCCACATATTGCCAGGCCAGGTTGGCGCTGACGACGTCGGACGCTTGCCAGTCCAGGCTGAGGTTGCCGGTGTGATCCGGGGTCTTGGCCAGATCGTCGCCGGTGCTGCGATCGACGGAGTCAAGCAGGGTCCAGTTCGCGCCCAGCTGCACATTGTCCAGCACATCGACCCAACCGGTCAGTTCCAGACCCTTGATGCGGGCCTTCTTGACGTTGAGGTAGGTCATCACGGTCGGACGGTAGCCAGGGCCCCACTGATCGCTCTGGATCAAGTCTTCGATTTCGTTGTGGAAACCGGTCACACCGGCACCGAAACGATCGGCCTCGTAGGCGGTACCGAACTCATAGCTGACCGCGGTTTCCGGCTTCAGATCCGGGTTGCCGATCACCTGGCAGGCGCCACGACAGGCGGTGGTGGAGAAGCCTTCGCTGGACTGGGCCAGGGTCGGGGCCTTGAACGCCTTGCCGATACCGCCCTTGAGCACCCACTCATCGGTCAGGGTGTAGAGGGCATAGGCACGGGGGCTGAACTCGTTGCCATAGGTCTCGTGGTGATCGAGGCGACCGGAGAGGGTCAGGGCCAGATCGCCGAAGCCGAACTCGTCTTGCAGATAGACGGCGCTCTGGCTGGCGCTGACGCTGCCAGTGGTGATGTTGCGGCTGTGCTCGAGCTCGGTATCGCGGAATTCGGCGCCCGAGGTGAGCAGGTGATCCCCAAGGTAGCCACTGACCTGACCGTCGACGGTGTTGTTGGTCTGGGTGACATCGGCGGCACCGCCATTGAGCTGGGAGTCATCCATCAGATCGGTCTGCTCGAAGTAGTAGCGGACCCGGCTGTCGAAATGTTGCCAACGGCCATTGTGGGTCAGCCCCAGGCTCAGGCGATCGAGCTCCTGCACGTTGTGCGGGGTGGCCGGTGCGGTCGGGGCGCGCGGCACGTTGTTGAAGTAGCTGTCCATGTCGTTCTGGTTGTAGCCCAGATCGAAATCGATGTCCTGGTTGTCGCTGACCAGCCACTTCAGGCTGGAGAGCACGTTGACCACTTCACGCTTTTCCAGGGCATCGGCATCCGGGTTGTTGCTCTGCTCGCTCTTCCAGTTGTCACGCTGATACCCCTCGACCACCACGCTGCCCAGCAGCTTGTTGTCGATCAGGGCACCAGAGACAAAGGCGCTGCCCTGGTTGGCATCGCCACCCTCACCCTTGGTGGGCATGGTGTGGGTGTAGGCCACGGCTGCCTCGGTTTTTTCCTTGGCCTGGCGCAGGATCACGTTGACCACGCCGCCCAGCGCATCGGCACCGTACAGGGAGGAGACGGGGCCACGGATCACCTCGATGCGCTCGATGGCCGCCATGGGGATGGAGCTCAGGTCGAAGTCGTTGCCATAGGCGCTGCCCAGGGTCTCGCGGGCATTGACGCGCTTGCCGTTGATCAGCAGCAGGGTGTAGTCACCGCCCATGCCACGGATCTTGATCTCGTTACGGCCGGTGGGGTTGGTGGCGATGATGTTGACACCCGGCACATGCTTGAGCGCATCGCCAATGTTATTGACGTTCATCTTGTCCAGATCGGCGCGGCTCACCACGGACACGCTGGCCGGTGCGGTGAACTCGGTGTGCTTGGTCTGGGTCGCAGTGACGACTATGGTCTCGTTGGCTTTGGTTGGCTCAGTCTGAGCCAGGGCTGGCATCGCCAGCAGGCCGAGGGAGATCAGGCTGGTTTGCAACGGGTTCAAGGGAAAGCCGGGGGTGAACTGCATGTCAAAACTCCATTTAAACGTATTTATTGTTGAGGAAAAACAGCTTGTTAGGCTCACTAACTTCCCTGTCTGACCTGCTTGTCAGACCTATTATTGTTATGTGAATTCTTCAGTGCCCTGAGCAGCAATACCACACCCAGGCAAGCCAGCAGGGTGCAGGCGATATTGAGCCAGGCGAGGGTGTCGAAGCCCAGCAGACGGGCCTGTTCATCCGATTGCAGATAGCGGGCCGATCCCAGGCTGGCGAGCCCGGCGGCAATATTGGTGACCGTCCCCTGGAATGACATGAAGGCGGCGCGCTGCTGGGGGGCGGGGATGGCCGCCGTGATGGCCAGGGTGGTGCTGGAGCGGGCCGAGCTCAGCGCCATAAACAGGGTGAACAACAGATAGATGGGCAGCCCCAAGGGCTGGGCGAAGCCAACGAAGGTGACCAGCGCGAGCAGCAGACTGGTGATCAGGATGGCACCCTGAGCGCGGCCGCCATCAATCCAGACACCGCACAGCCGCATGGTTGCCATGCTGGCCAGGCCACCGCACAGGTAGAGGGCGGCTATCTGTTCCCGGGGGAAAGCCAGGTTGAACTGGAAGTAGTTGGCAAAGTGCGGAATGAGCAGAAAGTGGCCGGCCATCTGCAGGGCAAGCACGGTGAGGGCTCCCTGGCAGAGGGGGGATGTTGCCAGACGCCAGATGCCAACCAGACTCGGCTCCTGCTTGACCGGCAGGGAGGGCAGCAGCAGATAGGCGGCCAACACCAGCAGCAGCCCGGCGCCGCCGAGCAACAGGAAGGGGCTCTGCCAGCCGAACCACTGAGAGAGCGTCAGGGAGAGAGGCACTATCAATATGGCGGCGAGGGAAAAAGCCATGCCGACATAGGCCAGCTTGCGGCCCCGCTCGGCCGGGGGTACCAGATCCAGCACCGCCGCCATCAAGATGGCCGAGAGCGGGCCGGCGACACAGCCGGAGAGAATGAAGAGGATCAGCAGTTGCTGGCTGTTTTGTACCAGAGAGCAGGCGATCAGCAGCAGGAAGCGCAGGGTGAGCAGCAGCAGCAGAGCCGGGCGTCGATTGAAGCGATCCAGCCAGGGGGCGGCGAGGAGTCCCACCAGGGCCGCCCCCAGGGTCGCGCCACCACTGAAGTAACCGGTCAGCTCGGGTGCCATGCCCAGATAAAGCACCAGATCCGCCCCAAGCGGCATCACCATCATCATGCTACCCATAGATAACATATTGATTAATAGTGCTAAATGTATGACCGACGAGGGGTAGGCACTGTGGAGCTTAGGGATCACAAGAGTCTTCTCGAGCAAAGGAGCCCGAATTCTATCCGAGGATTTTTTTCATGACAACAAATGATAATTGTTTTTATTTGTATTAGTTAATCTCGATCACATCCTTAAAGCCGCGTTAAACGGACTCTTGCTCGATAAACCTGCTCCTGCCAACTGGATTGACCCGAGGTTTACCCCTGGCGGCGGTCTGAACCGCCCGGCGCCCCCCAACCTCCAGACGCTTCCCTCACGCTTTTGCGAGGCATATCACAAAGCTGGGGCCTCAGAAGTGACCTCTGGTTCAGGCCGTATCATGGTTGATGGTGGCTCATTTGTGACACAGTATGACAGTGCTGCCATCACAATGTCGTCATACGCTGCAAGCATAAAAATGAGTACCAGCGCCGAGCCGGGATCCAGCGATGCATCGAGTCTGCTGGAGTTAACCCTTTGTGTTAGTGCTCATTTTAATGTGGCACTTTCGTATGTCGGGTGGCTGAAACGGTGTGTTTTATAAACAAAGGCAACCATCCTAAGTTGCTTTGTCTATACACTGAGTCCGACCTTCTAAAAAATGGAGTCATGAGAATGCTGAACAGCCTACCATCCAAAAGGACCTTGATCGCCAGCATGTTGACGCTGGCCTTTGGTGCTACTTCTTCGGCACATGCTGCCGACGCGGCCAAAACCGCCCCAGAGCAAGACAAAGGAAAACCCAACATAGTGGTCATCTTCGGTGATGACATTGGTTATTGGAACCTGAGTACCTATAACCAGGGCATGATGGGTTACCAGACCCCCAATATCGACAGCATTGCTGCAGAGGGGGCCAAGTTCACCTCCTACTATGCGGAGCAGAGCTCGACGGCAGGCCGTTCCTCTTTCATTACCGGTCAGATGCCGTTTCGTACCGGGATGAGCAAGGTAGGGATGCCCGGGGCACCTCAGGGTCTGCAAAAAGAAGATCCCACCATAGCCGAAATGTTGAAAAATCTTGGCTATGCTACCGGCCAATTTGGCAAGAACCACCTGGGGGATCGCGATGAATTCTTGCCGACCGCCCATGGTTTCGACGAGTTCATGGGCAACCTCTATCACCTGAATGCGGAAGAGGAGCCGGAGAACTCGGATTACCCGAAAGACCCCGCCTTCCGCAAGCAGTTTGGCCCGCGCGGCGTCATCAAGAGCAGTGCCGATGGCAAGATTGAAGATACCGGCCCGCTTACCATCAAGCGCATGGGCACTGTCGATGAAGAGACCCTGGCCGCCAACAACGACTTTATGGAGCGTCAGGTCAAGGCCAAGAAGCCATTCTTCACCTGGTTCAACACCACCCGCATGCACAACAAGACTCACCTGAAAGATGGCAGCAAGGGTGAGACTGGCTTGGGTGATTACGCAGATGGCATGGTCGAGCACGACAAGATGGTTGGCGAGGTCCTGAAGAAGATCAAAGACCTCGGTATCGAAGACAACACCATCGTCGTCTACACCACGGATAACGGTCCCATGACGGCAACCTGGCCTGACGCCGGCATTACACCGTTCCGCGGCGAGAAGAACACCGGTTGGGAAGGGGGCTTCCGGGTGCCGGCCATGGCCAAATGGCCGGGGCACATCAAACCGGGCACCATGATCAACGATATCTTTGGCAGTAATGACTGGTTCCCGACCCTGGTGGCCGCAGCGGGCGAGCCTGACATCAAGGACAAGCTGCTCAAGGGTTACAAGACCGCCAAGATGACCTACAAGGTTCATCTGGATGGTTATAACCAGCTTGGCTATCTGCAAGGGAAGGAGCCGAGCCAACGTAAAGAGTTCTTCTACTGGAGTGATGACGGCGACCTGCTTGCCATGCGCTACGGTCGCTGGAAGGCCCACTTCATGATCCAGGAACACGCAGGCATGGATGTGTGGAAGTATCCCTTCACCAAGCTGCGTGTGCCCCTTATCTTCGATCTGGAAGTGGATCCGTTAGAGAAGGGCACTGATGGTATGGGCTACAACGCCTGGTTCTATGATCGCCTCTATCTGCTTGGCGGTGCGCAGAAATACGCAACAGACATGATCAAGAGCTTCGAGGCGTTCCCGCCACGGCAGAAGCCGGGCAGTTTCACCGTCTCTGATGTCAGTGCGCTGATTGAGAATGGCTCCAAGAACAACTGATAGATGTATTTGGGTGGGGATTTTCCCCACCCCTCTTTAGGGAGCATTATGAAGCACAGCACAACATTGCCTGTTAAAGCCTTGGCGTCGGCAGAGAAATATATCGGCAAGGGACCAGCTTGGGTGCGGCGTTTTCATGTGATGGCCAAGCCGACAGGCTCAACCTGCAACATAGATTGCACCTACTGCTTCTACCTGCATAAAGAAGAGTTGCTGCATCAGGATCGCCATACTGGTATGAGCGATGAGGTGCTGGAAAATTTTGTCCGTCAATACATTGCCAGCCAGGATGGAGAACAAGTTGTCTTCTCATGGCAAGGCGGTGAACCAACGCTGATGGGCCTGGGGTTTTTCCACAAGGTCGTCAAGTTTCAACAGCAATATAAAAAGCCGGGTCAACGCATCGAGAATGACCTGCAAACCAATGGCATCCTGATCAATGATCAATGGGCCGAGTTCCTGAAGGAACACCATTTTTTAGTGGGTCTGTCCATCGACGGGCCCCGTGAGTTACATGACAGATATCGCCTGACCCGCAGCGGCAAGCCCACCTTCGATAAGGTGATGGATGGGGTTGCCGCGCTCAAGCGCCATCAGGTTCCTTTCAATGCCCTCGTCACCATCAACCGCACCAATGCTCGCTTCCCCCTCGAGGTGTATCGTTTTCTGACTCAGGAGCTGGGGGCAACCTACATCCAGTTCAACCCTTGTGTTGAACCTGTCGATTTTAAGTCAACCGCGCCGCAGTTTTGGCATGACGACACCATTCCCGTAACGGGATCGCGACGGGCCAAACCGGGAGATCTGGATTCTATTGTGACGGATTGGTCGGTCGATCCCGATGACTGGGGACGCTTCCTGATCGCGGTGTTTGAGGAGTGGGTCAACAACGATCTGGGCCGTGTGCAGGTCAATCTGTTCGAGACGGCGGTTGCCCAGACCATGGGGATGCCTGCCCAGATCTGCATCACCTCGGAGTTTTGTGGCAAGGGGTTGGCCGTTGAGAAGAATGGCGATATCTATTCCTGCGATCACTACGTCTATCCGGAATATCAGTTGGGCAATATTGAGACCACCCCACTGGCGCACATGGCCTTTTCCGAGCGTCAGAAAGCCTTTGGGTTCGGCAAGAAAGATACCCTGCCTGACTACTGCAAGCGTTGTCCTTACCTCAGCCTGTGCTGGGGGGAGTGCCCTAAAAATCGCATAGTGAGAACCCCTGATGGCGAGTTGGGCCTCAACTACCTCTGCCCGGGCATCAAGGCCTTCTTCGACTTCGCCCAGCCCATGGTGGTGGGGATTGCCACTATCTTGCAAAACGAACAATCGGGAGCTCGTTCATGAGTCACAGGGAGAAGCTGCGCCAGCTTGAGCTGCGCATGAATGAACAGGTGATCGGGCAAGAGGGGTTGGTCAGGATGCTGATCATCGCGTTGCTATGCGATGGGCACGTGCTGCTGGAGGGCTTGCCAGGCTTGGCCAAGACCCGCGCGGTGCGCGCGCTTGCCCGACAGATAGAAGGGGAATATAGCCGGATTCAGTTCACGCCTGATCTGCTGCCATCGGATATTACCGGCAGCGAAATCTACCAGCAGCATGCAACCACGGAGGAAGAGCAGTTCAGGTTCAGACCTGGCCCCGTGTTTGGCAATATCATTCTCGCCGACGAGATCAACCGCGCCTCCGCCCGGGTGCAGTCGGCCTTGCTCGAGGCGATGGAAGAGCGCCATGTGACCGTGGCTGGGAAAAGCTGGCCATTGCCAGGGCTCTTCATGGTGTTGGCCACTCAGAACCCGGTCGACCAGGAGGGGACCTGGCCACTGCCAGAGGCCCAGTTGGACAGATTCTTGATGAAAGTGTTGGTGGAGTATCCCTCCAAAGAGAACGAACAGCTTGTCATGCAACTGGTCAGGGCAGAACAGCGGGAGAAGTATGAGGGCATCAGCCCCGGCACAGACAGTGCGCCCTCTGTGATGCCAGACAAACTGGTGGGGCAACAGGATCTACAGGCCTGTTGGCAGGAGGTATCCCGAGTCCATGTTGCCCCGGCCATGGAGCACTATATCGTCAACCTGGTGGCCATGACCCGCCATCCGCAAGGGGTGAGTGACGCCCTGGCGAGCTACATCAGCCTCGGGGTCAGTCCACGGGGAACATTGGCACTGGAGCGCTGCGCCCGAGCCAACGCCTGGTTGGCAGGACGTGACAGCGTCTTGCCACAAGACATCAAGGATATTGCCCCTGCCGTGTTGCGCCATCGTCTGATGATGAGCTATCAGGCCAATGCGGACGGTTTCTCGGCAGATGATGCCATCCGGACACTGCTCGAGACCGTTGTCGCCTGATGGAACCATTATTCAGCATCGATCGCGCCGCATTGATGGCGCTGGCAGGGGAGGCCAAGTTGCTCAACAATGCCCCCGAGCGGCTTTCGCCAGGAGCCCTTGCCGGGGAGCGAGTCTCCCGTCAGCAGGGACGGGGCTTGAACTTTGAAGGGCTGCGCCGCTATCAGGCGGGTGATGACGTGCGCCTTATTGACTGGCAAGCCACGGCACGCCTGCGTACTCCCTGGATTCGTCTCTATAACGAGGAGCGGGAGAGGCCCGTTTTCCTGTTGATTGACCAACGCCTGGATATGTATTTCACCACGCGAGGCAAAACCAAGTCGGTGGCGGCCGCCATGATAGCTGGCCTGTTTGCCTGGCGCAGCTGGCATGACAGCGACCGCTTGGGGGCCGTGGTATTTAGCGATGAGGATCTGGCTGTCCACCCTTGCCGCTCCCCGAAACAGAATCTGGGACCGGTGCTTGAGGACATCAGCCGCTTCAATCAAGCCTTGGTACAGCGCTACCCTGCCGAGCCCCAGAAAGAGTTGGGATTGGCCGAGGTATTGCAGCAGGTGCATCGCTTGATCCCGCCGGGAGCCTGGCTGGCAATGATCAGTGATTTTCACGATCTGGATACGCGCTGTGAAGCCATCCTTGCGGGGTTAAGGCGCCGCTGTGAGGTGAATGCCTTCGTCGTCTATGACGATCTCCATCTGCGGCTCCCCACTCAGGGGACTGTGGGAGCCCGTTATCAGGGACTCGATGCCACAGTGTCGCTCTCGACCTCCATGACCCAGGAGATTCAACGGGCGATCACCCAGCGGCTGGCAGACCAGGAGCAGCGTCTGAGCAGGTTAGGTGCCAGGGTTCATCATATTGTGACCAGCCAGGATCTGGTTCGGCAACTCCAGAAAGGGGCATGAATGCTTGAAAAAGGCTTTACCGTACCCGAGTTGCTGCACCCCCCCTTGCCAGCCAGTGTCTCTTGGTTGCCACAGGCCCCAGGTTGGTATCTGCTGGCTACCCTGCTGCTGCTGGGGGCGCTTGTTATGCTGATAAGCCGTCTCGCCCGTTGGCGGCGCAACCTGTGGCGGCGTGAGGCAAGCCAGCTGCTTACCACGCTGGAAGATGCCGATGGTTGGATCACCATGATCAAACGTATTTTACTCATGCATCGACCCCGCGCCGACATAGCGAAAGCCCTCTCGCCGGTGCAATTATTGGATGGCGTTCCCATCGACGAGGCACTGCGATCCCTGTTGTGCGAGCGTTACTGCCAACAGGATAATCAGTTGTCTGATGAACAAAATGCCCGATTGGTTCAGCAGGTCGCAACCTGGATAGGGAGCCTGCCTCATGTCTGATTGGCTATCCCGGTTTGACTTTGCCTGGCCCTGGGCCTGGTTGCTGATAATGTTGCCCCTCATCAGTCGTTTCTTGCTACCCCAAGAGCGGCCACTTGCAGAGTATGTACGGGTCCCTTTTCTCCCTCATCTGATCGAAGAGCTGAACCTCAAGGCGGCGCCGCCACAATCCAGTGTGTGGCAGCGCCTGCTGTTTTGGCTCATCTGGGGGTTGTTGGTCTGTGCACTGGCTCGCCCCGAGTTGCTGACCCCGCCTCAGCACATCACCAAACCGATGCGAGACATGGTGCTGATCCTCGATGTCTCTGGGTCCATGGGGAAAAATGATCTGCCAGGGGGGGATACCCGCTTGAAAGCCATGCAGGATTCTGTCGCCAAGTTTGTCTCGGCACGAAAACAAGACAGAATGGGTCTGGTTATTTTTGCCAGCAACGCTTACCCGTTTGCGCCGATCAGCGCGGATAAGCATGCGCTACAGGCTCGCATCACCCAGCTCGCTCCCGCCATGATAGGGGAGCAGACTGCCATTGGGGATGCCATCGGGGTTGCGGTCAAGATGCTAGACAAGGGACAAGATGGGGACACCAGCAAGTTAGTCATCTTGTTGACGGATGGCAATGATACCGCCTCGCAGCTGGCGCCGACCCTGGCCGCCCAGTTGGCCGCCAAGCATCAGGTGCAGATCCACACCATCGCCTTTGGGAATGAACAGAGTGAGGGCGATGACAAGGTCGATCTTGCACTGTTAAAGCAGATAGCCGACATCACCGGGGGGCGTAGCTGGCAAGCTGCGCGCACGGGCGCGGCCCTCGATAGCGCTTGGCAAGCCATTGATGAGCTGACGCCGGTACAGGTGAAAACCCTGGGCTGGTCCTGGCAGCAGCCCTTATACCAATGGCCCTTGTTGCTGGCCCTGCTGCTCTTGTTGCTCTCGACCCTGGTGGCTCATCGCAAGGAGAGCCTGACATGAGCGATTTTCATTTCCTCTACCCCTGGCGTCTGCTGGGCTTGCTGCTCTGCGTGGGCCTGTGGTTTGTGGTCCGCCATTCGCGAAGTGCCTGGTACCAGGTCATGGACAAGCCGGTGGCCAAGGCACTGATCATCGGGCAAACAAGGCCCTTGCTGCAGCTGTTACCCCTATTGTGTGTGTTGGGGGTGATTGGGCTGGCGGGACCGAGTTGGCAGAAGCAGCTGCCCGCAGCCTTGTCGCCACAGAGCAGTGTCATGGTGTTGTTGCAACAGGATCTGGCGATGTATGCGCAAGATCTGACCCCCAGTCGCCACCAACGCATGCAGCACAAGATAATGTCGCTGGTGTCGCGTTCCCCCGGCACTGGATTTGGGCTCATCGTCTATGACAGTTCTGCGCACCTGACCACGCCCTTGACCCAGGATCCGGACTTCTTCTCCCTCTTTCTCGACGCGCAAGATCCGGGATTGATGCCCAAGGGGGATGGTTCGGCTCTAGGTCAAGCCATTGATCTGGCGCAGAAAAACTTACCTGACACCCCGGATGGGGCAAACAGCTTGCTGATCGTCGCGGATGCCATCACGGCCGAGGAGGCGACCTTCTTGACCGGGTCCAGACTCCCCGTGCAGGTCTGGGTCGTGGGCACAGAGCGAGGGGGCACCATGCCGGCGGCTTATGCCGAACGCGGTATCGATACCCGGCTCAATGTCGACCAGTTTCAGTCCCTGCAAGATGCCGGCATCCCGGTTACCCTGGCCAGTGCTGATGATGGGGATATCGCCGCCATCTCGGGCAACATCGCCCATGCGGTGCAGGCGCAGAACAATGCACGCCAGGATCTGAAGTGGAAAGACAGTGGCTACTGGTTGGTGATTCCCATCTTGGTGCTGCTGCTCTTTTGGCGCAGGCAACTGCTGTGTGTGGCATTGGTGGCCTTGCCGCTCGGCCTCTACTCCGGCCACAGCGAGGCCGCTTGGATCAACTGGTGGTTGACAGGGGATCAGCAAGGTCAGCTTGCGTTTGATCGCCAGGATTATGCCCAGGCGGCGCAACAGTTTGAGGAGCCCTTGCGCCGGGGGCTAGCCAGCTATTACGCCGGGGATTATGTGGCGGCTTCAACCGCCTTGCGCCAGGCGCCAGCGACGCCGGAGTCTCTGCTCTGGCTTGGTAACAGCTATGCCCAGCAGAAATCCTGGCAACAGGCGATCGACAGTTATGATCAGGCCCTCAGTCTGCGGCCCGACTGGGAGATGGCACAGACCAACCGTGCCAAGATAGCCGAGATCATCATGCAACTGCGTAAAAAAGAGCGGGATAAAGAGGCCTCACAAGAGGAGCAAGAGGGGATTGATCCCGATGAGATCAAAGATGATCTGAAAAAAGGGGAGGGGGTCAATCAGCAGGATATCCAACCAGGTGACACTGCCAATCCCCAGTTGGAGCAGTGGTATGACAATGTGCAACTTTCTCCTGCGGGCTTGCTGCGCAATCTTTATCAGGCCGACGCGCCGGAGGGCCAATGAGACACTGGCTATTGCTATTGCTGATCATCAGTTTTCCAGGGCACAGCGAGATGAATATCAGCCGTGAGCTGGTGGCACCTGCCAAGGTCGTGCCGGGCCAACCGTTGCGCATTGCCGTGACTTACTGGACAGATTCCTGGTTCAACCCGCCGCCAAGCTGGCCCGATATGGTCGTCGAGAATGGTGCCCTGCTGACCACCCCGCTGCCCAATCAGCTGTTGACGCGCCAGGAGGGGGGAAAGAGCTGGAGTGGTATTCGGCTGGAGAAACTGGTGGCTGCCTGGGATCAGGGTACCCTCAGGTTTGCACCGATGGAGGTGACCCTCTCCTCGGCGGGGCAGGCGCCTCATACGGTTCAACTGCCTGCCATAGAGCAAGCGATCGCCTGGCCTGCGGATGTCCGGCAACCGGATCGTTTTTTGCCCGCCAGCAAGGTGACGCTGACACAGCAGATTGCACTTTATCGTGCAGGAGAGGGCGATAGCCTGCATGCCGGCGACGCGATCGAGCGTCAGGTGACGGTGAAGGCAGAGGGCGCCGTGCCCGCACAAATACCGCAACTGCTCTACGCCATCCAAGGAACGCAAACCCAGCGACTCACCCCCGTGAGTGGGCTGCTGGAGTCTGGGCGAGGCGACTTCCTTGGTGGCCAACGCGAAGAGCGACTGCGCTATCTGCCCGTGCAACAAGGCACCATCACTCTTCCACCGCTCGCTTTGAGGTGGTGGGATACCGAGCGGCAAGAGTGGCAATTGGCCGAACTTCCCGGAGCCGATTACCGGATAGGGGCACCCCGAGCCGCCGGTCGGGAAGCTGTGTTGCGTGCCTCGACCCAGGCTCACCCATGGTGGTATGTACTGACAATCTCAATACTCATCATCTTGGCTGGTGCCGGATACCTGGCACGTCGTCCGCTCCGGCGTAGCTGGTTGTTTGCCCAGGCCGCCATGAAACGATTCTGGGATCCTGTTCCCTTACCCGATCTCATCCCGACGACGAAGGAGAAATGAAGATGAAGCTAAACCGCATACTCTGCGCCTTGATCCTGGGCACGGCATTTTGTGCGAATGCCGAAAGCGTTCCCGACCCTCTCTCGGCCTGGCAAGAGACGGCGGCCAAGGGCTCCATCAAAGCCTGGGTGGCTGGTGCGACCCAAGTGGGCACCAACACCTTCATTCCGGTCAACAAGCGTTATGTCGTCTTTGACAACGATGGCACCCTCTGGCCCGAGGCTCCGCTGACCTTCCAGTTGCAGTTTGCCATCGATGAGATAAAGCGGCTCGCCCCGAAACACCCCGAGTGGCAGCAAGATGCCATCGTCAAGGCGGTCTTGGCCAATGACATGCCGGCCTTGGTCAAGTCGGGCAAGAAAGGGCTCTTGCAGTTGCTGACCTTGACTCACAGTGACATGACCACAGAGGAATATGCCAAGCGGGTTCGACACTGGTTGGATAACCGCGAGCATCCACGCTTTGGTTGCCATTATGACCAACTTGCTTATCTGCCCATGAAGCAACTGCTTGAATATTTGCGGGATAATGGTTTCAAAACCTGGATAGTTTCCGGTGGTGGCATCGATTTTATGCGCGTCTTCGCCGAGCAGATGTACGGCATTCCCCCCGAGCAAGTGGTGGGTTCTTTTGCGCTGGGCGAGTTTGCGGTGGCAGAGGATGGCACCTCGATAAGGAAGACGATGAAGGGGGCCTATTACGATGATGAGGCCGCCAAACCTGCCGCTATCCACCTCTTTATGGGCCAGCGTCCGGTGGGTGCATTTGGCAACAGTGACGGAGATGTTCCTATGTTGCAGTACACCACGAGCAATCCTGACTTCAAGCCATTTGGCCTGATTGTTCGCCATACGGATGAGAAGCGGGAATATGCCTATGACAGCCATCCCCCCAGCAGCGGTACTCTGGTGGAGGGGCTGAAACTGGCGCCCAAATATGGCTGGACAGTGGTCGACATGAAAAAGGACTGGAAAGCGGTATTTGACCCGGCGCAGTGCGCCTTCAAATAGGCTATCTCCCAGATAGGATTCATAGAGATCGTTGACTGAGGCTTATCGACCTTGTTTGCCTGAATGCCCCTTTTTACTCCCTCACAATGCCGCAAGCACTCTGCATCAGGCCTTGGGGTAATAGCGTGTAGCCGAGAGGGGAAACGGGCCGAAAATGACAAAGGGATTAGCATCATAAAGATGCTAATCCCTCGTTGTATCTGGTGCTCCCGACTGGATTCGAACCAGTGGCCTGTCCCTTAGGAGGGGACCGCTCTATCCAGCTGAGCTACGGGAGCGAGTGGCGGGCATTATACAAAAACCACCGCACTTTTAAACTCTTGATTTCTATTCCAATAGGGCAAAATCGCCGACTTGGATGTTAAATGGCGAATATTTGTTCCGTGTCGACAGTATGGCGCCGTCGTCAAACAGCTGAACCACCTCGAACAGGCCATTGGCCGGGTTGCGTTGCATGCGTGCCTTGCCGTAGGGATCGGTGAAGTCGGCGCTGTGCTGGATGCGGAATTGATCCCCCAGCTTGACGCCATTTAGCCGCCCCAGATTGATATGGGGGCCGCGCTCGCCCATGGCGACGATGCGGGCGGTGACCGGGGCGCAACTCAGCTGGCTGATGATGTCCTGCACCGCCTGCTTGAGCTGATAATCCACCTCCTGGCCGTAGCTGGAACGCCAGAATTCACTGCTGTCACTGCCTACCTGGTCTTGCTTGGCGAAGGTCCAGTCGGCGCGTCCCTGGTACTCCTTGCGGCCCATCAGGCTGCCGTTGATGCCATCAAACAGATAGAGCTGCATGCGAAAACTGCGCACCGGATCCCGATACCAGCTGGTCAGCTGGTTGCCCTGAGGCTCGAGGGAGAGATCGTCCAGGCTGCCGAGCACCAGATACTGGCTGTCGGTGCGCAGACTCAGCGCCTTGATCTCCTCCAGGGCGCTGCGATCCCCCTGTTGCAGGTGCAGCGGGTCTATGGCGAGGTTCTCATCGAGCCACTGATGTGCCAACACCCCTTTGGGGGCAGCGGCCAGTTGCTCGAACAGGCGGCGGGAGAGGCTGGCGGGCAGATCGTCGAGGGCGCCATAGCTCGCCTGCTCGGGATGACGCAACCTGAGCCGGACCAGCGTCAAATCCTTGGCGTACTCCTGGCTCGGACAGATCTGGCGCTGGGCCTGGATATCGGCCTGGACAGTGATGTACATGCGGCCGTTGCGCACCTCTTCGCGTTTGAGGCGATAGTGGCGAATGTCCCCCCCCGAACGGATCTGGATCTGCTCGGATTTCAGGCTGCCGTTTTCCAGGCGCTGCACGCTGGAGATGGCGGCGCCGCTGGCCAACAGCGCCTGGCGCAGGGCATCCCGGGTGGCCTCCTCGCGGGCATAGGCCTCGTCGCCATCCAGGATGGCGGCGCTGCCCTGGGCCTCGATCAGCTCGGCTCGCAGGCCAGTGGTGACCAGCAGCAGGGCAAGCAGCAGCGACGTTTTGATTATTCTCATAACATGAACCTTGCAGGGGGCAGGGAGTTCCCATGCCGACTCGGGTGTGGATGCTGGCGAAAATAAAGCAAGAGTCGTGCCTTATTCCACACTCAAGCTTTGTCAGTCTCGTCCGATAACAGGTGAGATGCAGAACAGGAAGCTTATCCATGAATAGATTGATCACGGCGTTGGCCCTTGCCCTGGCCTTGTCTGCCTGTGGTTCCGAGCCCATAGATCGCAAGGTGGGGGATCCCCGCCAGGCCGCGCCCGGTATGGAGCTGAACTGGCTGGTGGCGCGCATGACGGATCAGCTGATGGAGCGTAAGTCACTTTCCACCCTGACCGAACCCATTGCCGTCTCCTCCTTCGTCGATCTCGATACCCTGCAGGACACCAACTGGATGGGCCAGCAGATAGAAGAGGGCTTCATCTATGAGCTGAACCGGCGCGGTGAGGTGGTGGTCGACTTCAAGATGACCGGCAATATCAAGGTGACCCCGCAAGGGGACTTCGTGATGAGCCGCAACTACAAGGATCTCTCTGCCAGGCTGCCCATCACCCGCATCCTGACCGGCACCTTCAGCCGCAACAAGCAGGGCATTTTAGTGAACGCCCGCATCATAGACTTGCGTACCAAGATGGTGGAGACCACGGCCCAGAGCCTGATCCCGCTGCAGTACCTCTCTGGTGCCAGCAACTCATTCGGACGTGCCTCGGTCAACCGGGGCCTGTTGCAGCGCGGCTCGGGGACAACCCCTCAGGGCCATCTGGTCAACCTGACCCCCTGAGGGTGCGGCGCCGGTGCGCCCCCCAAGCCAAGATGGAGTAAGCAAGATGAAGACCCTGTTTGGATGCCTGCTCGCCCTGCTGCTCACCGCATGCAGTGGCAACCGTGTGGTGGAATATGGCAACAACGTCAGTGAGCCGGATGATTTCCCCGTGCTCAAGGCGGTGGGATATGCGGTGATCGACATCCAGCCCGGCCCCTCCCAGTCCGAGCGGATGCTGCAAGCCATTCGCGCCTCCAAGATGGATGCCTATCGTGAACTGGCCGAGCAGCTCAATGGCCAGCAGGTCAGTGCCAGCTCCCGCTATCAGGATCTCAAGCAGGTCTCCAATGCCCTGGATGTCTCGGTGGCAGGCATGGTGCGTGGCGCCCGGGTGGTGGCGACCTATCCCCGTGGCAACACCTACGCCACCGAGCTGGAGCTTGATACTCGCAACCTCTACCATCTCAATCAGTTGATGGCGGGGCAATACTGAGCATCAGTCTCTATTGACGGCATCGCTAGATAGCAACCAGTTGCGTAGAAAACAACAAGGCGACCCGTGGGTCGCCTTGTTGTTTTCGCGGCATGTTGCCGTGCCGCTCCTGGTGCGGGGCGGCGCTATCTTGCCGCCCCTACCTGACGCCTGAACCCCTGGTTTGGCTTATCCCAGGATAACGGGGGGCACGGCCGTGGGTTTGACATCCTCGCTCGGGTAGCAGCCCAGTACCTTGATGTAGCGGGTGATCTGGGTCAGCTCGACCAGGGCCGCCTGCATCTCGGCGCTCTGCAAATTGGCCGAGACATCCAGATAGAACATCTCCTCCCAGGGGTTGCCCTGCACGGGACGGGACTCCAGCTTGGTCATGTTGATGCTGTTATTGCGCAGCACCAGCAGCGCCTCGACCAGGGAGCCCGGCTTTTGCGAGGTGGACATGATGAGCGTGGTCTTGGCCGGGATCTGCGACGCCACATCGATGGGCTTGCGCGCCACGACGATGAAGCGGCTGTAGTTCTCTTTCTGGTTGGCCAACTGCTCGGCCAGTACCGACAGGCCATACAACTCGCCGCCATCCGCGCTGCCAATAGCGGCCGCCTCGGGGCTGGCCAGCTCTTTCACTTTCATCATGGCACTGGAGGAGGAGTCGCAGATCTCGTGGCGGGCTCCCTCCAGCTTGCTCAGGTAGTGGGAGCACTGCTGGAACACCTGGGGATGGGCGTAGAAGGTCTTGATGCGTTCGAGCCCGGTCGGCACGGCCGTCAGCACGCAGTGCTCGATTGGGTAGGTGAGTTCGCCGACGATGGAGAGGCTGGTGTGCTGCATCACGTCATATACCTCGTTGATGGAGCCCGAGCTGGTGTTCTCGATGGGCAGCACCCCGAAGGCGGCACGGCCTGACTCCACGGAGTCCAGTACCTCGCGGAAGTTCTGGCAGTTGACCTCGACCACCTGATCCTTGTAGCGAGCCAGGTACTTGCGTGCCGCCAGGCTGGAGTAGGAGCCACGGGGCCCCAAGTAGGCGACGCTGGTCATGGGCTCTTGCTGCTCAGGGTTGAGCAGCCCTTGCAGGTAGGCCTGCTGGGAGAGCACCGAATCTTCGATGATGGTGTGATAGAGACGGGTCACATACTGGGCATCCAGACCCAGCACCCGCCCTTTCTGGATCAGGGCGACCAGCAGATCCTGTTCCCGCTGATGATCGCGAATGGGGCGCGGATTGGCCTGCTTGGCGCGGGCGACCGCTATGCTCAGGGCCTTGCGCTTGGCCAGCAGGGCAAGCAGCTCTTGATCCAACTGGGTGATGTCCTGCCTGATGTCGTCTAGGGTTACCATGATACGTACCTGTCCAGATATGCCATTGATATTATTCATAAAAAAGCCTCCGCTAGGGAGGCTCGATTCGTCTTTAGTTTCCGGTTTATACGACGATTGGCCTTCCCTCAGGTGGGCCGGATAAACGAGAAGCGAAAGAGGAATAGTGAATGCATGGGACTGCCTTGGAATGTCAATGCCCTAGCTTTAAGGGATTTGCCGATGTGATGCAAGTAAAACTTGCCAGCAGGGGATGCTCATTGGCGGCTGTGGACAGGGTCGCATTCGCTGATATGGGCAGGTTGATCTGGATCATGATTAATAGCCATTGACGATGGAAGTGTCATTTTTATGATATCTCATTTATGACCCATTCAGGATCCACGGGTCAAAATGCCCCCCTGGATTCACAGACGAGGCATCCATGGATACCAACATTGTTCTACTGAATCAGGGATATGATCAGACTTTTCAGGCCAGGGAGCAGCGCCTCATCGACATCCTGTCCACCTATGACGAGCTGGTCGTCTCTTTCTCGGGACGGTTGGAATCTTGCTATGGCATGGATCTCTGTCGCGCCAGCGGGACGCGCATCCGTGCCCTGACCCTGGACAATCCACTGCTCAGCCGACGTGAGTTGGCCCGCGCCCATCGCTACTGCCAGCGCTACAACATAGAGCAGCGCGTCCTCAAGACCGACGAGATGCTGTTTTGCGATATCGAGCAGCCACCCAAGGTGGCGCGGGATCCGGTGCGTCTCATCGATGAGGCCAAGGCGCAACAGGCGGGCTGGGAACATCTGCCGCTGCTGATCCCGGCGTCGGTCGAGGAGATGCAAGCCTATCTGGGGCGCTTTCATCAGGCGCCGCCACGGACTCTCTGGCTCTTCGCCAGGGAGGGGATGTGCCACAGGGATTTTCGTTACGGCTTCCACAAGCGTGAACTCGACCGCTGGGGCAAGGCCAGCGGTGGCTACCTCAATCGCCGATTCCAGCACATCAGCCAGATGGATCGAAGCCATGTACAGATGATCGACATGGCGGAGCAGGTTCTGGCCGACATGGGACTCGACGAGGCGGAGGTGCATTTTCACACCCTGAGCGATGACAGCATCACCCTGGCCAGGGTGCGGCTGCCATCCCATCAGCGCGCCCATGGGTTCGATCGTCAACTCGACATCTATCGCGCCCTCAAGGGGATGGCCTTTGACTATGTCACCCTGGACATGGCCCTGCCCAATTGCCATGACATCGCGGGTTGACCGGTCGTGACGCCAGCAGTGTGAGCGGCGTCATAGGCAAGCAGGGGGCGACTGTTTATACTGGCGCCCCTTTTTGCATCTGCCTGACAGGAATGCCATGAAAGCCCTTCCCCTGCTGCTCGCCCTCTCCCTCGGTCCAGTGCTGGCCCAGGCCGCGCCGCTCACTCAGGTGACCCTGGCCGACGGCCGCGTGGTACAGCTCAACGATGACTTCAGCTGGGAGTACCTGCTGATCAAGCCTGCAAAAAGCAGCACAACGACGACGCAGACCACGACTCCTCGCGCCGTGGCTGTGCCCGTATTGACCGAGCAGGCCCTGGCCAATCCCAAGTTGCTGAGCGAGGCATCCCGGGACGGTGTGGTAGTGAGCCTGGACAGCCTGGTGGCGGAAGATCCCTATCGGCTGCATTTCATGGTGCACAACACCGGGACCCGCAACGTGGTCGGTGTGCGGGGCTATGTCAGCCTGTTCGATGGTCAGGGTGTCCAGTTGGCGCGCCAGGAGGCCCGTTTCTGGGTCGCCGAGAACCGCCTGCCCGAGACCTATCTGCGCAAGGGCGAGAAGCGTCCTTCCCTCGAGATCGAGATGGCCAGGCCGGCCGGGCAGGGTGACCAGCCTCTGGTGCGGGTCGAGATAGAGGAAGTGCTGTTCCGTTGAGTCCTGTTGTCGATAAAAACCTCCTGCGGGAGGTTTTTTTATGCCTAAAAACAGTCGGTTAAATCTGACAGCAACAGTTGCTTACATCTGACATGGTTTGGCAACAGCTTGGCTCTCGGCACCGGGAGGGGAGATGGGCACAATGACGCCATCTCAACGAGGAGTCATCAAAATGAAAAAACTTACCCTTTCCGTCATGGTGCTGGCCGCCTGCTCTTCCGCTTCCGCCATGGCGCAGGATGCCTTCAGTTATGCCAAAGGGGCCGCGACCTGGGCCCATACCAAGTCCGAGTTCGTGGGTGGCAAGGACAATGACAATCGCGACTTTGGTGGTCTGAGCCTGGACTTGTCCAAGTCCTTTTCAGGCAACTTCTATGGCCGGTTGAGCAGCGAATACAGCTCCCGCAATGACGGCAACGACAGCATGGCCATCTCCAGCCTGGGCGTGGGTGTGTTCACGCCGATCAGCACCGGCCTGAACCTCTATGGGGAGACCGGCCTGATGGGTTACAGCCTGGAGCGCGAGTTGAGCCATGACGTCGAGGGTTGGGACTCCGTGGCCCGCAAGCAGAGCGGTAGTCTCTATGGTGAAGTGGGCATGCGTTACGACCTGGGTCAGGTTGAACTCTCTACCGCCTATCGCTACGCCAACATGACCGACGACATGCAAGACTTCAAGGTCGGCGCTGCCTACAAGCTCACCCAGAGTTTGGCCCTGACCGCCGATTACACCTATCGCCACTGGGACTTGCAGCAAGGCTCCATCACCAGCCTGGGTGTGAAGTACAGCTTCTGACCCCCCTTGTTCATACTGGATTTTCCCCAAGTAAGCCGCTTGCCCATGACAGTGTCATGGGCTTTTTTTATTTTCGGTGATCCTGTTTTCCCCCTTGTGTCGTATCGGTCCGTAATAGTTATACAACTTTCATTTATTTGTATAACTGCTATAACTGGTTCAATGCTTATACAAGGGGCGCAATCATGTACAAGATCAAGGTCGGTATCAGTGCCTGTCTGCTGGGGCAGGAAGTGCGCTTCGACGGGGGCCACAAGCGCTCCAGTTTCTGCGAACGGGATCTTGGCGTCCACTTCGAATACCAGCCTATCTGCCCGGAGATGGCCATAGGACTGGGCTCGCCCCGGGCCGCCATCCGCCTGGTCAAGCGCCAGGGGTCGATCCGCGCCGAGGCGAGCAATGGCAGCTTCGATGTCACCGACGCCCTGACGGCCTTCAGTGAACGGCAGGCGCGCCAGCTTGACCACATCGCCGGCTACATCCTCTGCGCCAAGTCGCCGAGCTGCGGCATGGAGCGGGTGCGTATTTACTCGACCAACAAGAGTGGCGCCAACAGCGAGGGCAGTGCCAAGGAGGGCATTGGCCTGTTCGCCAAGGCGCTGATGGAGGCCAACCCCCTGTTGCCGGTGGAGGAAGATGGCCGCCTTTGCGACCCCATATTGCGGGAGAACTTCGTGTTGCGGGTGTTCGCCTATCACGACTGGCAACAGTTGTGTGCCAGCGGGATCAGCAAGGCGAGCCTGATTGCCTTTCACTCCCGCTACAAATATCTGGTCTTCTCCCATGCCCCCAGTCACTACCAGGCCCTCGGCCGGTTGCTCGGCAACTTGCATCAACAAACCCTCTCCCAGAGTGCCGACGCTTATATCAAGGGGTTGATGACGGCGCTCAAGCTTCGCGCCAATCGCCGTGGTCATGCCAATGTGTTGATGCATCTGCAGGGCTATTTCAAGCGGGTGCTGACCCCGGCCCAGAAGCAGGAGCTTGCCGACACCATAGACAAGTACCGCACCGGCATCTTCCCGCTGCTGGTGCCGCTCACCCTGATCCGCCACTACCTGCGGGAATACCCCAATACCTATCTCGCGGAGCAGGTCTATCTCAATCCCCATCCCGATACGCTCAAGCTGCGTTACGGGCTATGACCCCAGCTTGTCGCCCCGGCGCGTTGTCAGCGGCCGGGGCGCCCATACCCTGTTGAACGGAAGTAACCATGTCAGATTTACCACAAGATGATGCTGCCAAACCGGATGAGGGGATCTACCCCATCCGCGAGGTCTCCCGCCTCACCGGGGTCAATGCCGTCACCCTGCGTGCCTGGCAGCGCCGCTACGGCCTGGTGCAGCCGGCCCGCACCGACAAGGGGCACCGCCTCTACAGCGAGCAGGATATCCGCCAGATAGGCGAGATCCTGAGCTGGCTTGAGCGGGGGGTGAGCATAGGCCAGGTCAAGGGGCTCCTGAGCGAGCCCCAGTCCCAGCCGGTGAGCGATCACTGGCAGCAGACCCTGGAGCAGTTCAGCCAGGCGTTGCTCGCCTTCAACCAGCGCAAGGTGGAGGCCGAGCTTAACGACCTGCTGGCGAGCTATCCCTTCGAGCTGGTGCGCAGCCGGGTGCTGCAGCCGCTGGTGGAGCGGCTGCTGGGCCTGTGGCGCGAGCGACCTGACGGCGAGCTGCTGCAACAGGTGTGGCTGGGCTGGCTTCACACCCGCTTCGCCCGCCACCTCATCGAGCAGGAAAAGGGCATGCCGGTCACCCTGGCAAGCTGGGGCCAGGTAGGCCCGCTCGATCTGGTCTGGGCTGCCTACGAGCTGATAGGTCAGGGCTATGAGGTGCAACTGCTGGGGGCGGTGGAGCCGCGCCACGTCGCCCTGCTGGAGGGGCGGGCTGTCACCCCCTGGCGGGTGTTGCTGGGGGCCGGGCTTGGCAAGCCGGCGCAGGCCGCCGACTGGCCTGCCGGTACCCGGCTCTTTGGCGAGCTGGGGCGACTCTATGATGCTGAGTGGCTGGCCGCCCACGGCTGGCGGGCGACCCTGGCCGAGGTGATGGCAGACAAGCCTGCCGCGCGCGGCTTGGGCGGGCGCGGGAGCAAGAAATCATGAGACTGGTCTGGTTTCGCAATGACTTGCGCCTGGCCGACAACCCGGCGCTGCGCTCTTGCTGCGGCAATGCCGGCGCCGATGAGGAGCCGGTAGCTGCCCTCTTTGTCATCTCGCCGACCCAGTGGCGGCAGCACAAGATGGCCCCCATACGTCAGCGCTTCATCCTGGCCCAGGTGGATGCGCTGGGCCTCGAACTGGCGACCCTCGGCATAGAGCTTCATCTGCTGCGGGTCGAGACCTTTGCCGAGGTGCCTGCGGCGCTTGCGAGCCTCTGCCGCGAGCTCGGCGTCACCCGGCTCTATGCCAATCAGGCCATCGAACTTGACGAACAGCGCCGGGATGGTGCCGTCACCGCAGCGCTGGCAGAGCAGGAGGTGAGTTGCCACTGGCTCAACGGCTGCTGCGTGCTGCCACCGGGACGGGTGCTGACCGGTTCCAGGGAGATGTTCAAGGTCTTCACCCCCTTCAGTCGCGCCTGGCTCAAGGCGCTGGATGAAGATGGTTTCGTCATCCACCGCGCCCCGGCGCCCCGTGGCGACTCCCTGCCCTGGCAGCCGCTCGCCGAGAGGGCCTTTGTCGATGAGGCGCTTGGGGAGACGACCCCGGATCCCCACTGGCCCGTGGGGGAGGCCGAGGCCCTGCGGCGACTGCACGCCTTCCTGGATCAGGGGGTGCTGGACTACGGCGAGACCCGGGATTTTCCGGCTATGGCGGGCACTTCCGTTCTCTCTCCCTATCTGGCGGCGGGCATCATAAGCCCCCGTCAGTGCGTGGCAGCCTTGCAGCAGCGGCTCGGCGGCCGCCCCCAGTCCAAGGCGCAGCCCGGTTTCGTCTGGCTCAACGAGCTCATCTGGCGCGAGTTCTATCGCCACCTGCTGGTGCTGGTGCCAGGCCTCTCCATGAACCGGCCCTTCAAGCCGGAGACGGCGGCCCTGCCCTGGAGCTGGGATCCGGATGCCTTCGCCGCCTGGTGCGAGGGGCGTACCGGTTACCCCATAGTCGACGCCGCCATGCGCTGCCTCAACGCCACCGGCTGGATGCACAACCGGCTGCGGATGATAGTGGCGAGCTTCCTCACCAAGGATCTGCACATTCACTGGCGGCTCGGGGAGGATTACTTCATGAGCAAGCTCATCGACGGGGATCTGGCGGCCAACAATGGCGGCTGGCAGTGGGCGGCGGGCACCGGCGCCGATGCGGCCCCCTATTTTCGGGTGTTCAATCCGACCACTCAGGGCCAACGTTTTGATCCACAAGGGGAGTTTGTGCGTACTTGGGTAACAGAGCTGATTGATGTGCCGGAGCCATACCTGCATCAACCCCATGAGTGGTTAAGAGCCAAGGGGCGCGATGGGTATCCGGCTCCCATGGTGGACCACGGCAAAGCGAGGCTGGTGGCCATCGATATGTTCCGTCATCTGGAGAAACCTTGATGAGTCACTCTGTTATTTCGTTTCTGGCCTTCTGCGCTGACCGAGCGCTGACATGAGCGCGGCCCTGGATCGTTTTATCTCGCTCTATCAGGGGCTCGACAAGCGTCAGCTCCACCGACTGCGGGAGGTCTATGCCGAGGATGTGCTGTTCGTGGATCCGGCCCATCGCATCCAGGGACTGGCGGCCCTCGAACACTACTTCGCCGAGCTGTATGGCGGGCTCGAATCCTGCACCTTCGAGATAGAACGCAGTCAGCAGCAGGGCGACTGTGCCTGGCTCGGCTGGGCCATGACACTGCGCCACCCCAGGCTGGCCCGGGGGGCACCGGTGAGCGTGCGGGGCGCCACAGCGCTGGAGTTCAATGACGCGGGCCAGGTTCGCCTGCATCAAGACTATTTCGACCTGGGCGCCATGCTCTACGAGCAGTTGCCCCTGCTCGGCCCCCTGGTCCGCATCATCAAGGGAAGGTTGGGAAAATGATGGCTAACTCATTATTTCAGTTAGCGATTTCTCTTCCTGTTGTTATTGTCTCTTTTGTCATCACAAGGAGGTGGGGGCCATGAGCAAGGGGGTATTGATCACGGGGGCCAGTTCGGGACTCGGTCGCCAGTTGGCGCTGGATTATCATGGCGATGGTTGGCGGGTGTGGGCCTGTGGCCGCGATGAGGGGCGACTGGCCGAGCTGGCGGCCCTCGGGATCCAGACGCTCTGCTTCGATACCCGGGATCCTGTGGCCTGCCAGGGGGCGGCCCGGCAGTTGAATGGGCTGGATCTGTTGATCCTCAATGCCGGTAGCTGCGAATACCTGGATGAGTTGCCACGCTTCGATGGGGCCCTGTTCGCCCGGGTGATAGAGACCAATCTGGTGGCGACCGGCCACTGTCTGGCGGCCCTGCTGCCCCAGCTCGGTCCCGGTGGCCGCTTGGCCATCGTCAGCTCGTCGGTCACCTGGCTGCCGCTGCCAAGGGCCGAGGCCTATGGCGCCTCCAAGGCGGCGCTTGATTATCTGGCGGCCAGCCTGCGTCTGGATCTAAAGGCATCGGGGATAGGGGTCAGCCTGATCCGTCCGGGATTCATCGACACACCGCTCACGGCCCGCAACCGCTTCACCATGCCCTGTCTGATGACGGTGGCCCAGGCCGCCAGCGCCACCCGGCGTGGTCTGGCGCGGGGCCTGCACAATATTCACTACCCAAATGGCTTCATCTGCCTGCTGCGCCTGCTGGGTGCCTTGCCGACCGGGCTCTGGTTACGGCTCTCGAAAGGACTCGGATAATGAAAAAAATCGCCATCGTCGGCGCGGGGATCTCGGGATTGACCGCGGGCCACCTGCTGCACCGCCATCATGAGATCACCCTGTTCGAAGCCGCCCCCGTGCTCGGTGGCCACACGGCGACCGTGGATGTCAACCTGGATGGGCAGAGTCATGCCGTCGACACCGGCTTCATCGTCTTCAATGACCGCACCTACCCCCATTTTCTGCGCCTGCTCGATCGTATCGGTGTGGCCCGCCAGGCCACGGAGATGAGTTTTTCCGTCAAGAGCGCCACGGGGCTCGAATACAACGGTCACAATCTGGACACCCTGTTTGCCCAGCGCCGCAATCTGCTCAGACCCGGTTTTTACCGCTTCATCGGGGAGATCTTGCGTTTCAATCGCGAGGCCAAGGCCTGGCTGGCCGAGGAGGGGAAAGAGGCAGAGCCGGAACTGACCCTGGGGCGCTTCCTGCAAGAGGGGCGATTTAGCGACTACTTCGCTCGCCATTACATCTTGCCGATGGGGGCGGCCATCTGGTCATCGACCCTGGCGGACATGCGCGGCTTCCCCCTCGGTTTCTTCCTGCGCTTCTTCGATCATCACGGCCTGCTCAACGTGGCAAATCGTCCCCAGTGGTACGTGATCCCCGGGGGCTCACGGCAATACATAGCGCCCCTGACTCGGGGTTGGCAGGCGCGAGTCCGGCTCGCCAGTCCGGTGCAGGCCATCTTTCGCACCGAGCGGGGCGTCAGGATCCACAGTCGCCACGGGGAGGAGGCGTTCGATGAGGTGATCCTCGCCTGTCACAGCGACCAGGCCCTCGGCCTGCTCCGGGATGCCAGCGCGGATGAGCAGCGCCTGCTTGGTGCCATGGCCTATCAGGCCAACGATGTCTGGCTCCATACCGATGCAACTTGTCTGCCGACCCGCCCCAAGGCCTGGGCGAGCTGGAACTACCAGCTTGGGGAGGGCGAGACCCAGCGCCCCCTGGTCAGCTACAACATGAACATCTTGCAGGGGATCCGCACCAGAGAGGCGCTCTGCGTCAGTCTCAATCCCCAGGGACAGGTCGATGAGGGCAAGGTATTGCGCCGCTTTGTCTATGAGCATCCCGTCTTCAATCTGGGGTCCCTGGCGGCTCAGGAGCAGAGGATGCAGATTTGTGGCCAGCGCCATACCCATTTCTGCGGCGCTTACTGGTACAACGGCTTTCACGAAGACGGGGTGCGCAGCGCCCTCGACGTGACCCGCCGTTTCGGGGTGGACCTATGACTGCGGCCGATGCGATCAGGCACAGTGCCCTCTGGCAAGGGTCGGTGCGCCATCGCCGCTTCGCCCCCCGGGCCCACGCTTTCTCCTATGGCCTCTTCATGCTGGGGCTGGACTTGGATGAGCTGCCAACCCTCAACCGGGGCCTCTGGTTCGGGGTCGAGCGGGCAGGCTTGCTGTCGTTTTGTCGGCGGGATTATCTGCCTGGCAGCGAGGGCTCCCTCAAGGGGGCTGTGTGGGCCAAGGTGAGGGAGTTGGGCGGCGAAGCCGAGCTCGATGAGCGGGTGCTGCTGCTGGGCAACGTGCGCTGTCTGGGGTTCTACTTCAGCCCGGTCAATTTCTATTTCTGCTATCGGGGGGCGGCGGCCCGCTATCTGCTGGCCGAAGTGGCCAATACCCCCTGGAACGAGCGCCACTACTACCTGCTCGACCTCGCCGCCCTGGCCCCCCACCCCAAGGATTTTCACGTCTCCCCCTTCATGGGACTGGCGATGCGTTATCACTGGCGCATTCGCTCCCCGGGGGAGCACACCCTGATCCACATAGAGAGCCATCCCGACACCGGGGAGGCCAAGTTGTTCGATGCCACCCTGGCGCTGGCCCGGCAGCCGTTCGAACGTGGCGCCCTGATGAGGCTGCTGCTGCGCTGGCCCTGGATGACCATGCGGGTACTGCTCGGCATCTATTGGCAGGCGCTGCGTCTGTTTATCAAACGAACCCCACTCTTTAGCCATCCGGAGACTCGCTGATGGAACTGGTGCAATCCCCGACCTCAATGACGCTTATCGATCGCTGGGCCCGCACCCTGGTGCTTGGCCTGCTGCCCAGGCTGGAACAGGGCCATCTATTGTTGCGCGATGGCGAGCGCCAGTTCAGCTTCGGCGAACCCGCTGCCGAGCTGCAGTGCGAGCTGGTGGTGCACGATCCCGGCTTCTACCGTCGCCTGCTGCTGGGGGGCAGTATCGCCGCCGGGGAGACCTGGGTTGAAGGGCTCTGGACCAGCCCGGATCCGGTCGCCCTGGTGCGGTTATTGGTGCGCAACATGGCGCTGCTCGACAAGCTGGAGCGGCGTTTGAGCTGGCTCAGCTTCCCGTTCAACAAGGTGCGTCACTGGGTCAATCGCAACACGCTTACGGGGTCTAGATCCAACATTGCGGCTCACTACGATCTGGGCAATCGGCTCTATCAGGGCTTTCTCGATAGCCAGATGCAATATTCGAGCGCTATCTATCCCCACGCGGAGGCGAGCCTGGAGGTGGCGCAGGAGGCCAAGCTGCGCACCATCTGCGAGCGGCTGGCGTTGGGCCCGGATGATCATCTGCTGGAAATCGGCACCGGCTGGGGGGGGCTCGCCATCTATGCCGCCCGCCATTATGGCTGCCGGGTGACCACGACGACGATCTCCCAGGCTCAGCATGACTACGCTCGCGACTGGATAGCGCGGGAGGGGCTCGGGGATCGCATCACCCTGCTGCTGGAGGATTACCGCAAGCTGGAGGGGCGCTTCGACAAGCTGGTCTCCATCGAGATGATCGAGGCGGTGGGCCATGTCTTCCTGCCGGACTATTTCCGCCAGCTGTCGCGGCTGCTCAAACCCGGTGGTCGGCTGCTGATCCAGGCCATCACCATCGCCGATCAGCGCCACGCCCAGTATCTGCGTAGCGTCGATTTCATCCAGCGCTACATCTTCCCCGGCGGCTGTCTGCCGAGCGTCTCCCAGATGGCGTCATTGATTGCCAGGGAGACCGACATGCAGCTGGTGCGGCTGCATGATCACGGTCATCACTATGCCAGGACCCTGGCCCACTGGCGTGAACGCTTCCTCGCCCTGGCCCCCGAGCTGCCCCGGCTCGGTTACAGCCAGGACTTCATCCGACTGTGGCACTTCTATTTCGCCTATTGCGAGGGGGGATTTTGGGAGCGGGCCATCAGTCTGGTACAGCTTGAGGCCGCCAAGCCGGGCCCGACGGCCTGGCACGGCGGCGCGCCGGTCGGGGATTGAACGCCTTGTCCCGCACGGGGGCGCCCATCTGGCGCTGGGGTCAGCTGCTGGGGTTCAACCTCTATTGGTGGTTGGCGGTCAGTGAGCAGCTGATCTGGCCGCTGGGGCTCTTGCTGGCGCTACACCTGCTCTGTTCGCCAACACCCTGGCGGGATTTGCGGTTGTTGCCGCTGGCATTGCTCGGCTGTGCCCTGGACTATGGATTGATGGTGCTTGGGCTCTTTGAATTCGATGACGGCTTTCCGTCCTGGCTCGCCCTGCTCTGGCTCGGGTTTGCCCTCACCCTGGCCCACGGTCTGGATTGGCTGGCCAATCTGCCCCGTTGGCAACAGGCCGTGCTAGGGGGGCTGGGTGGCGCCGGCTCTTATCTTATCGGTGCCAAACTTGACGCAGTACACTTAGGATCTGAAATAGGAGGATGGGGCATCGGGGATGGGGGCATCATTTTACTGCTCATATGGAGCTTTTTGTTGCCCCTCCTGGTGAGGCTAAGGGTCATGCTTTGGAGGTGAGTCAAGATGAACACCTTTTCGACCGAGACACTGCTTTTTTCAAAATGGACCAAGGAGACTCAGTTCGAACAGGCCGAGCGCTTCTTTCTGGTGATCTCTTGCCAGCGGGACGGTCAGGGCCAGCTCAACAGGGTCATTTTGCAAGACATCAATACCTTGCAAGAACAGGAGCTAGATTGGCATGAACTGGAAGATCCTGCGCGTTGGCACATGGGCTGGCATTAGCCTGCTCTGTTGGAGCGCTGTGAGCTGGGCGGCCCCCTGGCAGCAGCTTCGAACTGTGGGGCAGGGGGAGATGCACTGGCTCTGGTTCAAGCTCTATGACGCAACCCTCTACAGCCAGGATGGCCGCTATGTGGCGCGCCGCTACCCTCAGGCGCTCTCCCTCACCTATGCCCGGGACATAGACCGGCAGGATATTCTGGATGCTACCGGCCAGGAGTGGCAGCGGCTGGGTCTTGGGGATGCGCAGCAGCAGGGTCGCTGGCTGGGGGCGCTGTCGAGCCTGCTGCCCGACGTCAACAAGGGTGACAGGCTCACCTTCTATGTCAACGAGCAGGGGCTGGGTGAACTCTGGCTGCGGGACGCCCCCCTGGGCCCCATCACCGAACCTGGCTTTCCTGACGCTTTTCTCGCCATCTGGCTCGCCGACAACAGTCGGGATCCGGCCCTGACTCGCCGCCTGCGTGGTCAACCCTGATGCGGGCAGCGATCCTGTGTCGCTGTGTCCTCGTATCTCATCTGTGAGGCATAGCCCGGGTCAGCATCACTGACACCGGGCTTGACCCGATCCCTGTGATGGAGGCTCCAGACAAGAGCCACACAGTGCCAGGGGGTTGCAGTCCCACCATCAGGAGTCCGTTATGACTGGATATCATGGCCGCGGGCGCGGCATCATTCTCTTGCTGCTTCTGGCCTGCCTCGGCGGCTGTGGGGTGAGCCTCGATACCTATCGCGGCCAGGGACCAGACTGGGATCTTGCCCGCTTCTTCAACGGCAAGCTGGTGGCTCATGGCCTGGTGACCGACCGTAGCGGCGAGGTGACCAGTCGCTTCCGGGTCGAGATGCAGGGGCATTGGCAGGATGGCAAGGGGGAGCTGTTCGAGCAGTTCTATTTCGATGACGGCCGCCAACAGACCCGCACCTGGTTCTTGAGCAAGGGGGCGGATGGTCACTGGCGCGGCACCGCGAGCGATGTGGTGGGGGAAGCGGTGGGCAAAACCGCAGGCTTTGCCCTCAACTGGCGCTATCAACTCGATCTGGTGCTGCCGGATGACCAGGTGGTGAGGGTCAGTTTCGATGACTGGATGTATCTGCTCGATGAGGATCGCCTCATCAACCGGGCCGAGATCAGCAAGCTTGGCATTCACCTCGGCGAGGTGATCCTCTATATCGAGCGACAGGAGACCACTGCGCCCTCCCGAGCCTCATCATGACCCTCGGGAGAGCGCACTGATAGCCAATTCCTATCAGCGGCTTAGTTAACAACGATTACCTTTTGAGTCTGCCTGGCGATAAGCTACTCCTGTTTTCAAATCTGGAGGTGCATGATGAAAAATCCAATTGGTCTGGATACCGCCCAATCTCAAGCCCTGGCAACCGAGCTGAATCAGCTGTTGGCCAGCTACCAGATCCTCTACATGAATGTGCGTGGCTTCCACTGGAACATCCGCGGCAATCAGTTTTTCGAACTGCATCTGAAGTTCGAGGAGATCTACAACGATCTGCTGCTGAAAGTCGATGCCCTGGCCGAGCGTATCCTCACCCTGGATGGCGTGCCGCTCCATAGCTTCAGCGACTATCTCAAGGTGTCTGCCATCCCCGAGCAGAAAGGGCTGCATGACGGCCGTGCCTGTGTCGGTTCCCTGCTGGATGGTTTTCGCGAATTGCTCGGCACTCAGCGCCGTATCCTGAGTCTCGCCGCCGAGGCGGGGGACGAGGGCACCAGTGCCCTGCTGTCTGACTACATACAGCAACAGGAGAAGTTGGTGTGGATGTTGCGAGCCTATCTGGATTGAACCCATAACCGGTATCAATGCGCTGAATTGTTTCTCCTTTTTATCTGGCTATCCACCCAGTTGCCGCCCGTTTGGGCGGCTTTTTTGTTTTTGATCTGCATCAATGAAAACTTAATTGTCAAATTGAATGCCTATTAAGTTGCTGGCGAGGGGCATAGAATCGCCACAAAACAAGTAACTGAAATGTCCAATTAGGAGAGGCATGATGTTTTGTGTGCAATGTGAACAGACAATTCGTACCCCCGCAGGCAATGGTTGTGCTTATGCACAGGGTATGTGCGGCAAGACGGCCGAAACCTCGGATCTGCAGGATGTGCTGATCTATGCCCTGCAGGGCCTCAGCGCCTGGGCGCTGGCGGCCCGCGAGCACGGCATCGTCGATGACGAGGTAGATGCCTTCGTGCCCAAGGCCTTCTTCGCCACCCTCACCAACGTCAACTTCGACTCCGCCCGCATCGTGGCCTATGTGAACCAGGCACTGGTTCATCGTCAGCAGCTGGCCGACCGTCTGGCCGCGCTGGCGGTGCAGGTCAGAGATCTGCCCGCCGCCGCCGGTTTCGAACCCGGTGCCGAGCTGCTGGAACAGCTGGCTCATGCGCCGCAGACCGCGGTCAATCGCGGCAAGAGCGAGGTCAACGAAGACATCATGGGGCTGCGCCTGCTCTGCCTCTACGGCCTCAAAGGCGCCGCCGCCTACATGGAGCACGCCCGGGTGCTGGATCAGCAAGACAGCGCCGTGGCGGCCGAATTCCATCGCATCATGAGCTGGCTCAGCACGGATCCGAGCGATCTGGATCCCCTGTTCAAGTGCGCCATGGAGATAGGTCTGCTCAACTTCCGCATCATGGAGATGCTGGATCTCGGCGAGACCACGGCGTTTGGCCACCCTGAGCCGACCCAGGTGCGCGTCACCCCTGTGCCGGGCAAGTGCATCCTGGTCTCAGGCCACGACATGATGGATCTCAAGCTGATCCTGGAGCAGACCGCTGGTACCGGCATCAATGTCTACACCCACGGCGAGATGCTGCCGGCGCTGGCCTATCCCTTCTTCAAGCAGTACCCCCATCTGGTGGGCAACTACGGCTCCGCCTGGCAGAACCAGCAAAAAGAGTTTGCCAACTTCCCCGGCGCCGTGGTGATGACCTCCAACTGCATCATAGATCCCAACGTGGGCGACTATAGCGATCGCATCTTCACCCGCTCCATCGTCGGCTGGCCGGGCGTGACGCACCTGGAAGGGGATGACTTCTCCGCCGTGGTGGCGAAGGCGCAGGCGCTGGAGGGCTTCAAGCACACCGAGCTCGAGCACTTCATCACCATAGGCTTTGCCCGAAACGCCTTGATGCAAGCCGCCCCTGCGGTGATCGACAAGGTCAAGGCCGGCGAGATCAGCCACTTCTTCCTGGTGGGCGGTTGTGACGGCGACAAGGCCGAGCGCGCCTACTTTACCGAGTTTGCCAAGGCCGCCCCCCAAGACAGCCTGTTGCTCACCCTGGGCTGCGGCAAGTACAAGTTCAACAAGCTCGACTTCGGCAACATTGGCGGCATTCCCCGTCTGCTGGATGTGGGCCAGTGCAACGATGCCTACTCCGCCATCCAGCTGGCACTGGCGCTTTCCGAGGCGTTCGAGTGCGGCGTCAACGATCTGCCGCTGACCCTAGTGCTCTCCTGGTTCGAGCAAAAAGCCATTGTCATTTTGCTCACCCTGCTGGCGCTCGGTGTGAAAGACATCCGCACCGGCCCGACCGCCCCGGCCTTCCTCACCCCGGCCCTGCTCAAGGTGCTGGAGGAGCAGTTCGGTCTCAAGGGAACCACCACGGCCGAAGCAGATCTGGCCGAGATACTGGCGGCCTGATCAAGGTGCTGGAGACATAGTCCGGTCTCAAGGGAACCCCCACGGCCGAAGCGGATCTGGCCGAGACCCTGGCTGCCTGATCAAGGCGCTGGAGACATAGTCCGGTCTCAAGGGAACCACCACGGCCGAAGCAGAACTGGCCGAGATACTGGCGGCCTGATCCGGGCGTGGCCCACCATGTTGTAAGCCTTTGGCGAGCCCCCGGCTCGCCTTTTTTCGAATCAGACCTTTTCATCAGACCGAGGAGCCTTGTGATGACCTCTCTCACCCTGCGCTGCATTGGCCGCCGCGCCGACACCCACGACGTGACAAGCTGGCAGTTTGTCGCCGCCGAGGGCACGCTGCCCCCTGTGCTGGCCGGTCAGTGCGTGACCCTGCACACCGAGATTGACGGCCAGCCCCAGTGCCGTGCCTATACCCTCTCCTCCAGCCCGCAGGACCCTTGCTGGCAGGTCACCATCAAGGATGTGGGGCGGGTCTCCCACCATCTGCATCAGAGCCTGCAGGTGGGGGACCAGATCCGGGCCGACGGCCCCTTCGGCGACTTCAATCTGACTGCGCTGCCCTGCGAGCGGCCGCTGCTGCTGAGCGCGGGCTCCGGTATCACCCCCATGTGGGCCATGCTGCGTGGCGAGCTGGCCAGACGGCCTGGCGCGGACATCCGCTTTGTCCACAGCGCCCGATCGCCAGCGGATGTGATCTTCGCCGATGAATTGGCCGCGCTGGCCGAGGCTCATGCCGGGCTGCGTCATGCCTTGATATTGGAAGAGGCCCCGGCGGCTCACCCCTGGGTGGGGCGTCTCACACCCTCCATGCTCAAGGAACTGGCGCCGGACCTGCTCGGCCGCCACGTCTATCTGTGCGGCCCGGCCCCTTATATGGCAGCGGTGAGCACCATGCTGGCAGAGCTGGGGCTGCCGGCAGCGCAGTTGCATCAGGAGTCGTTCGGCCTGCCTGTTGTTACATCGGGTGCGGCGCCGGTTGCGGCCGTTGGCGACCATTTCTGGCTGACCCTCACCAAGAGCGGCAAGCAGGTGAAGATACTGCCGGGGCAGACCCTGCTCGCCGCCCTGGAAGAGGCGGGGGTGCGTATCAATGCCGCTTGTCGGGCCGGGGTCTGTGGCAGCTGTCGTTGTACCACCACGGGGGAGATAGAGCGCCAGAGCGTGGCGACCCTGACTCCGGCTGAGCTGGAGCAGGGAGTGGTGCTGGCCTGCTCTTGCACGGCCCGGGGAGATATTGGCCTGGATTGCTGAGGGCTCATTAGTATCTCACTCTTTTCCAGCCGGGTCAGGGCGAGTACACTCTGGCCAGTTTCACCAGAACACGGAATAAAAGAATGACAATACTGGTCACGGGCGGCGCCGGATATATCGGCTCTCACACCCTGGTTGAACTGCTCAATGCCGGGCAGCAACTGGTGGTACTGGATAATCTGTCGAACTCCTCCCTTGAGTCTCTCAGGCGGGTCGAGCGGATCACCGGCAAGGCCGTTACCTTCGTCGAGGGGGATATTCTCGACAGAGCCTGCCTGCAGGGGCTGTTTGCCTCGCACCAGATAGACGCTGTTATCCATTTTGCCGGGTTGAAGGCAGTAGGGGAGTCCGGCCAGATCCCGCTCACCTATTACCAGAACAACGTGACCGGCACCCTGGTGCTGTGTGAGGAGATGGCCAAGGCTGGCGTGTTCCGGCTGGTGTTCAGCTCCTCGGCCACCGTCTATGGCGATCCCGCCTCCGTGCCCCTGCGAGAAGACTTCCCCACCAGTGCCACCAACCCCTATGGTCGCTCCAAGCTGATGGTGGAGGAGATACTGCGGGATCTCTCTACGTCCGACCCCCGCTGGGCCATCGTCCTGCTCCGTTACTTCAACCCGGTCGGCGCCCACGAGAGCGGCCTCATCGGCGAAGACCCCAACGGCATCCCCAACAACCTGCTGCCCTATATCAGCCAGGTCGGGGTGGGCAAGCTCAAGGCGCTGGGGGTGTTTGGCAACGACTATCCGACCCCGGATGGCACCGGAGTGCGTGACTACATCCATGTGGTGGATCTCGCCATCGGCCACCTCAAGGCGCTGGCCCGCATCCAGAGCGACACCGGGGTGTTCACCTACAACCTGGGCACCGGTCAGGGCTATTCGGTGCTGGAGATGATCGCCGCATTTGAGGCCGCCAGTGGTCGCACCATTCCCTACCAGATAAAACCGCGTCGCCCCGGCGACATCGCCGAGTGCTGGGCAGAACCCCATAAAGCCAGTGCCGAACTCGGCTGGCAGGCAATGCGTGGGCTGGAACAGATGATGACAGATACCTGGCGCTGGCAGAGCGGCAACCCCGAGGGGTATAAGGGCTGACCGCCGACTGATCTGCAAGACAAGTAGCAAAACGCCCCGACCAATGGTCGGGGCGTTTTAGTTTGACAGCGAGAGTGTGACTAACCCGTTACTGGATGGCTTTACCGGCGCGCACATCTTTGATCACGTCTTGCAGGCTGGCCATGTCGCGGGGCGCACCACGGAGGATCTGATCGCCGATGATGAAACCCGGGGTGCCGGAGATGTTCATGGCTTCGGCAAGGGCTCGGTTGGTACCCAGCGCCTTGTCTATGCTGTCATCCTTGAACTTGGCCTCGGCCTTGCTCCAGTTGACCCCGGCGCTCTCGGCGATCTGCTTGACCTGAGCCTCGCTGGCCAGGGGGCCCTGATGGGCATAGAGAGCGTCATGGAAGGCCTGATATTTCTCGGGCTGACTGAGCTCAACCGCGAGGGCTGCGCGAGCGGCATAGGCGGAGGTCGGGCTCAGTATGGGGAACTGCTTGTAGATGTAGCGAATGTCCTTGTCTTCGGCCAGCAGCTGCTTGATGAGGGGGTGAGCCCGTTTGCAGTAGCCGCAGTTGTAATCGAAGAACTCGATCACGGTCAGCTTGCCTTTGGGATTACCGGTTTCGGGATCCTTGGCGGCATAGAGCTCCTTGGCATGGGACTGGATCATCGCCTTGTCATTCGCGGATTGTTGTCCCTCCTGCTTGGCACGCAGGGCGTTGGACATCTCGACCAGGATTTCCGGATTCTTGACCAGATAATCACGCACTATCTGTTCGACATCGGACTTGGTCAGTTCGCTGGCCTGGACGGGGGCCGCGAGCAGGGAGGCGCCAGCCAGGGCGCAAAACAGGGCATGCTTGATCGTCTTCATTCCATCTTTCCTGGCATTTTTACAGTGTTGCCTATAGTGGTGTAGCCATAACCCAAGTCAAGCCATCTGCTTGAAAAAGCATGGATTATGACCTTTTTGTCTACCAGATGCGCCAAATAGCCCAATAAAGCAGCAAACAGTCTGGCAGGGGATTTACAAGGGCACCGAGCATGGGTAATATCCGTCGCACTGCTGCGGAGGGGTGGCAGAGCGGCTGAATGCACCGGTCTTGAAAACCGGCGATGGGTGACCATCCGTGGGTTCAAATCCCACCTCCTCCGCCATATATATAGCCCAACTGATTGATTCGGTTGGGCTTTTTCGTATCTGTGATTTTTGGTATGCCACTAGGTATGCCATTTGATGTTGGCTGGCATGCTATCTAGATGAACGGCTTTGGACACCATATAGCGCTTATCTTCCTAGTTTTCTCTAATGCAAGAGAGGGCCGTTGGCCCTCTCTTGTGCTATCGGCCTTGTTATTCAGAGGTATCACTGTTTATCCACCGTAGTGAATCGAGGCCAGGTAGGACTCAGCATGGCTACCTAACAACAAGCGACGAGTAGTAAAAAACGCGGGCCATTTGCTACCAAACCAACGCGCTGACAATTTTGTAAAACACTGTTGATCATTTTTTGCGTGTGCAATTTTAATAGCCTGGTTGTAGGCTTTTAACACTTCTAGACGCTGAGCAGTTAACCTTGGACAGTTAAGATTCAGTATTTTTATAGTGTTATCAACCAGTTCTTGAACTGTGGCAAAACGATTATCAACAATGTTCACTTCGGCACATGTAGCTGGATTTGCCTTAAGCTCCCCTGTTCGTTTATCAAAGGCAAACAAGCATGGAGAGGAGGGCATGGTTAGTGGGTTGAGCAAATAGCCTTCCGGTGCCTCGTTGAGCTCGCCTTTCAAGTGCCCCTTATGTGCATCACAACTCAAATTGTCAGGGAGTGGATGAATCGTCTTATCCGCGTCACTACCGCCAACGCAGACTGCAAAGACATTTTGCCAATCCAATCCCCAGTTATGCGCGATCAGATCACTCTGATCAGATTTGTCATGGAAGTGTTCTACTCGCTGCTTATGTTCAAGCTGATCAATAACCTTACTTTCACAGTAGCCACACAGACCCCCTTGATCGTGCAGCATCAAACCACGTACATCCTTGTAATCTCGACTTTGGTTATGGCCACGAAAATCAGGATCCCAACTCGCCAATGGATTCTCTGCAGCAAAGTTGGTCAGCGGATTAGGCGGTAGAGATTTACTGATCTTCTTCAAGGCTACGCTCCCACAACTTGTTCTCGATGTAGAGGTCTGCCGCTGTTAAAGCAGGTTCTTCGAGGCCAAAATGCTCATTTAGACGAGCTCTCATTTCTAAGGCCGAAGGATCACTCCAATTGTCGTCGTAAACCATATCAAGATAATCGGTTAGTAAAATTGCCATCGGGTCAGACTTTGGTCTTGGGTCAACCAAAAATATGCTTCGTAAAACGCGAGCAGACTCTGCGCCTTGAGTACCTTGGGGGGCATTACAAACTTGCTCTCCAGTGATAATTCGGATGCTGTCATCATGCACCGTACTGATCACCTGCGGGCTATGGGTGGTGACAATAAATTGAATCTTGGGAAACGCCTGTTGCAGTGCACCTAACACCTGCTGTTGCCAAGCTGGGTGTAGGAACATATCAACCTCGTCAATCAACACCAAACCTGACGTTTGTACAGCCGCCTGTGCTCCTAGTTGCGGGTTGAGCTTGGTACAACGCCAAGCTAAATCGGCCACCAGCGACACCATGGCTCGCACCCCATCACTGAGCAGACTTACCGGTAAAACCCCCTGCTCGGGATGGAACATGACCAGCTCTTCATGGGAAAAACTGAAATGGAAGTTTTGCCAACCCGATGAGGGCCTCAATACTTTTTCAATGGCCAACTGTATCCCCTCAATTTGCTCTTTGAGGGAGTATCCCTGATAGACATCCGACATTTGTTGCTGCTGCAACTCTGCCAGGGTGGCTTTGCTAAACCACTGTTGCAGCTGTTTGTAGTTTGATGCTGTAGACAGGCAATCTTCATAGCCCATGCTGCGGCTAGCGCTGAGCACGGACTTGCGCTCCATATTCCGATGCTCTTGCCACAAGCGCCCAGTACCGTAGTAAGCAACAACCGGCAATGTGACCGCCTCAAGATTACGAACCTTTAACATAAACTCATCACCAAATGACACCAGGTCGCTGGCTTCTTTGATTGTGGTTTTGTTGTTAAGACCGGTCAGTGCTCGTTTGATCTGACATGCTGGCTCACGAAAAGTGGCTGCGATTTCAACCGGGAACATTTGTTCACTGCTCGTGGCCTGTTCCATACGTTGGTAGCGTGCATCCGACTTGGCAATGGGCCGCCCTTTACCCAAATCAAAGGCTGTGACAAATGGGCTAACTGCCACTGCGATGGCATCCAGTATGGTCGATTTACCAGCACCATTTGGCGCAACCAGTACGGTCAACTGCGGATGAAGTGTCACCGTTAGTGCGGCAAAACGCCGGAAGTTTTTTAGCGTGATCTGTTCAATGTTCATAGGTTGCCTTTGGTATTAGTGGCGCGTGAGAGCAAGTCTGCCAAATCATAATTGGTGCTTGCCACGCCTAAATTCTGCTCTTGGATCAAAGGTTGACGAATATAGTTCGAGCCCTCTGGCATTATCTCCAGCTGCGCATCTACAACCCCACCATCCTCTGTGCGCTTTGCATCCAGGATGCCTTGAACGCAGGATCATTAGCGAACAGCTTATAAAGCTCCAGCTCATCTTTTCTTCGTGCCAGCATGACTTCTTTCATGATCTTCTCGAAGGCCAGCTCACGGTTAATCGGGTCAGTGTTGTTTTGATACTTTGATTCAAAGTCTGGGTGCTTCTTCACGCTATCGAGGATATTAATGAACTTCACCCGCTGCTCTTCCGGTGTCGAGCTCCAGCCCTGGAACCACTTCTCGTTAAAGCTCCTGATGATCTCATCCAGCGGGTCGGTCTCTTTCTCGGTACCGTGGGCGCCGCGTGGATTGGGGTTTTGTGGCTCCAGCTCAGATTCTTCGTCATCCAGGGTGATCGCATGGTTGAGCTTCACGCGCTGCAGGCCGTAGGAGGAGAGATCCACAGATTCGAGCAACTCATCGAGCAGGTCGGCATCAGGGTCCTGCACCTTGAGTTTGGGGATCAGGAACTTAAGGAACCAGAACAGCTTCTCCCAGGTCAGCATGTCGTAAGGCATGATGGCAGCCATCTGGCCGTAGATCTTCACGAACTGCTTGGCCTTGATCTTGATATCGGCCTTCTCTTCGTTACTCAGCTCCAGCTCATGGTTGAAACGGTCAGCGGCCACATCGATGATGGCGCTGAGCAGTTGAGCATCTTCGTTATTGAAGTAACGTGCAACAAACTCCTCGACCTCGAACCACTCATAGACACCGATATCGTCCAGCGCATCCTTGAGCTCATGTAGCACATTGATGTCGGTGGCGCCAGAGAGTGAGGTCGCGGTGTAGAAGGGATCGAACGATGACTTGATCTCTTCAACCGGGTTGAAGAAGTCGAGAATAAAGAGATCTTCGGTCTTCTTGCCCCATTTTGGCGCGGCCCGGTTCAGGCGGGATAGCGCCTGCACGCACAGAACGCCGTTCAACTTTTTATCGACATACATGGCACACAGCTTGGGTTGATCGAAACCGGTCAGGTATTTGTTGGCCACAATCAGCAGGCGATATTCATCGGTATCAAACTTGTCGCGGGTATCGCCCTCGGCAAAGCCGTTGAGATCAGCCTCGGTGTACTCAACGCCATTCACCTCCTTGCTGCCAGAGAAGGCAATCAGCACCTTGAACGGATTATCCATAGCCTCCAGCTGGCGGGTGATGGCCTTGTAATAGCGGATAGCAGAGACGATGCTCTGCGTCACCACCATCCCCTTGCCTTTGCCCTTGAGCTTCTTGGCATTCACCACATGGGGGATGAAGTGTTCGAGCATGATCTCGGCCTTGACGTCGATCGTCTCCTGGCTGCCTTCCACATAAGCCCGCAGCTTCTTCTGCGCCTTTTTACTGTCAAACAGCGGGTTCTCTTCAATGGACTTACTGATCTCGTAGTAGCTGCGATAGGTGGTGTAGTTAGCCACCACATCGAGAATGAACCCCTCCTCAATGGCCTGCTTCATCGAATAGAGGTGAAACGGCTGGAAGGTGCCATCCGGCTGCAACTGGCCGAACTTCTCCAACGTGGTGTTCTTCGGCGTGGCGGTAAAAGCGAAATAGGAGGCGTTACCACGCATCTTGCGCGAGCGCATGGCCTGCAGGATCAGGTCCTGGGTGTCCTCCACCTCCTCTTCCTGCAGCTTGCCCATCGCCGCGTTCATCTTGCCGTGGGCATCACCGGATTGTGAGCTGTGCGCCTCATCGATAATCACCGCAAAACGCTTGTCGCTCAGATCGCTGATGCCATCGACGATAAACGGGAACTTCTGGATGGTGGTGATGATGATCTTCTTGCCGTTCTCAAGGGCCGACTTGAGCTCGGATGACTTGTTGGCTGGCGCAATGATGTTCTTGACCTCGGAGAACTCCTTGATGTTCTCACGCAGCTGCTTGTCCAGCAGTCGCCGGTCGGTAACCACAATGATGGAATCAAACAGCGGCTGATCGACGGCCTTGGCACCATGTACGTCAGTGCTATGCGGATAAACCTCGATCAGCTGATATGCCGCCCAGGTGATGGAGTTGGATTTGCCGGAGCCCGCCGAGTGCTGAATGAGGTAGGTCTGGCCGACACCATGGTGAGCGGCATGGTCCACCAGCTTGCGCACCACATCCAGCTGATGGTAACGGGGGAAGAACAGGGTGCGTTTGCTCAGCAGCTCTTTGGCAGACCCATCCAGACGCACAAAGTGCTGGATGATATTGGCCAGGCTCTCCTTGCTAAAGACCTCTTGCCACAGGTAAGCGCTCTTATGGCCGTAGGGGTTGGGCGGATTCCCCTTGCCATGGCGATGCCCTTTGTTAAAGGGCAGAAAGAAGGTCGCCTTGCCAGCCAGCTTGGTGGTCATATAGACCTCGTCGGTATCCACCGCCATATGCACCAGACAACGACCAAAGTGCAGCAGGGGTTGGCTGATATCGCGATCGTCACGGTACTGCTTCTGACCGTGATAGCAGGCATTCTGGCCGGTCCAGTGGTTTTTCAGCTCAAGGGTTATCAGCGGGATGCCGTTGATAAACAGCACCATGTCGATCTCTTGCTTGGGGTTTTGCGCCGAATAGGCCACCTGCCGGGTGCAACTAAAGAGGTTGGCAGCAAAATCCTGGCTTACCGTCGCGCTGCTGCTAGCCAGCGGCGCCGGATACATCAAGGTCAGGTGAGCATCATCAACGCTCAGGCCCTTTTTCAGCAGATGCAGCACCCCCTGCTTTTTAATGATGCGATCGAAGCGCTCCAGCACCTTGCGCTGCCAATCGTGGGGATGATGCTGCTGGAGTTTGGCCAGCTCCATGGCCTGGGTGGTTTCAAGAAACTGCCAGAACAGCCGCTTATCGATGGCGTACTGTTTGTCAAAATCACCGGCTTGCCCTAACACAAAACCATGGTGTGGCTTGGCGTAGACGGCGGCACCCTCGCCAATGCTATTGCCTAGCGTTTCCAGACACTGGCCGGTCAGAGCCTGCTCAATGGCCGCTTCAAGGGCCTGTTCTTTGGTGTTGCTGACCATCAATACTCCCTGCTCTTTTGTTCTCGTTTACCTGCCCATGGTCATCTTGACTTGGCACTGATAAAAACCATTTTCCCTTGGGCTTTGACCGTATTGCGCTATTGCAGCCAAACGTCGTGATTGTGGCGTTTGGCTGGCCATGGCTACACCACCTTAATCTTGCCGGTGACGGCACTATTAATCAGTGTTGTTTTATATTCTTTGATCTTTTCTATTTCTGAAAAAGCGATATCAATAGCAGCATTAAACTTTTTACTTATTTCTTCAAGGTGAGAAAATATTTCTAATTGCTCTTGTTTAGGTGAAATAATTACAGGTAAGTTTTTCAACAACTCCTGACTTAGTGATGCCCTTGTTACAAGGTTCATTTCTTTCACAAAATAGTTTCTTAGCATTGGAGCATTGAAGTAATATTTCGAGTACTCCTTAGTTATAATATTTTTAACTGGTCGGAATCTTATTAAAAAACCAGAAAATATTGCATGAGGAATTGTCTCAAAACAAATTGATGCAAAACCAATTTCTTCTATGGTTTCGGATGTTCTCGTGAAGAACACATCACCATCTTGAACGGAATATAAATTCTGTTCATATTCTGACGAATTGGCCAATCCGCTTACAACTGCCGGTAATTGTCTATTTTTATATACGTCACTATAGTTAACAAAGGAATATCCATGACCGAAATACTCTGCACTTGCACTAATCCCATTCTGAGTCTGACCTAAATACCGTAATTTACGAATATCCCAATGTTCCGGAATCTTACCAATCCACGCAACACCAGAATCTTTCATCGGCACATTAGGGTCGAGACCTTGGGTCACGGCTTGCTGGATCAGGATCTGCTTGCGCTCGTTAAGCAGCGCGATCTGTTGCTCCTTGATAGCAATGGCCTCGTCAATCTGGGCGGTTTTCGCATCCAGAAAATTGGCGATGGCGGTTTGTTCCCATTGCGGAGGAATAAAGGTCTTGAATGCCATAAATGCATCCTTAGGAATTGTATTCCTTAGGCCTCTGTATAATGGCTTTAACCTTTTGCCCTGATCTAGGTTCAGATAAAAATAATAGAGAAATTTCCTGTCGAATGATTTGTCAACCTCAAAAACTGTGTAGGCTCCAGTGATCATGCCATTAAACAGAGATAAACCAACAGTTCGAGGTGTTTCTTCAACATCAAAAAGGCAGAAAACAAAATCGCCAGAATTGACTTCTTGGTATGTGTCAAACTCTGCAGGGAATTTACCCTCAGGGTTTTCCATGTCGCGCTTTATTACTCCACGTAGAGTCAATGACAACAAATCATATTGCTTTGAACGTTTGCCAACTAACGTTTTTCTGATTTTAAAAATATGTTTGTTAGCTAATGGTCGCCAATGGGAAGGGATATTACTTAACCAATCTACCCCAGAGTCTTTATAGACTTCATATTTCGGCATAGCAGTCAGTGTCATGATTTTTGTCTCCTGCTTATGCCTGGGATTGGGCTGTCGCGAGCCCCAAAATCTGGGCAATCAAGCCATCTGCCTGCTGTTCCAGCGCCAGGATCTCTTTGGCTACGGCCTCGAGCGAGCGCAGCGGCTTATGGCGGTAGAAATATTTGTTAAAGCTCACCTC
Organism: Aeromonas rivuli; assembly: GCF_020149575.1. NCBI lineage: Bacteria > Pseudomonadati > Pseudomonadota > Gammaproteobacteria > Aeromonadales > Aeromonadaceae > Aeromonas > Aeromonas rivuli. The sequence goes on from NZ_CP079742.1 coordinate 1,282,256, forward strand.
ATAGCCAATCTTGACCGACTCCATATTGAGCCAGGCCTCTGCCACATGGGGCTGCACCTCGTCGATAAAGTACTGGTAGATGCTCTGGGTAAGTGGAACCGATTCGCTATCGCGCAGATCGCTGCTGCTCTCATAGGTGACGAACTCACCTTTCTTACCTGTGGGGTAATAACCAAAGTCGGGCAGGTCGGACTCTTCACAGCTGTAGAGCTCCAGCAGTTCACCCAGCTTGTCGGCATTCAGTTTCACCACCTTTTTCACTACCTTAGCGGCGGTCTCGTCATACCAGCTCACGGCATTGAACAGGGCATTTTTTTCTGTGACGGAGAGTTTGAGCTTATTGGCCTTGAGCGTCGCCTCGACCTGCGCCTTAAACAGGTTGAAGTCGTTAAACTCGGCTTCACCGATCTCCTGCATCAGGGTATGAGCCGTATCGAACAGAGTGCGGGCAGCGCACCAGAAATCGGTGCTTAGCAGCTTTTCTTTGGCCTTGTTGTTCAGACTTATCTCGTTTTTCTCGCACCACTCGAGGATCTGCTTGCTGTGCTCGGTCAGGAACCCATCCTGATAGACCTGCTCGCCATACTCGGCAAAGCAGTGTTCCATCACCTCGTTTAAGGATTTGTCAAAACGCAGGGCGTTGAGACGATCGCGACTGAACTGAGCCTTGCGACGATCCGGACGCTCCACCATCACCTTGTGGTAACCAAAGTCCTCGTTATTGAACACCTTGCTGGCAATGCCGACCGGATCGTCCTTACTATCCAACAGGCGTTCTACATTGGCACAGGCGAGGTAGGTGTTGGTGATCTCCTCAATATGTTCGGGAGAGAACTCGCAATTTTTGTCACCCAGGTTCTTGCGCAGTTTGCGATAGAGCAGGCTGGCATCAATAAGCTGCACCTTGCCTTGCCGATGGGCAGGCTTGTGGTTGTTGAGCAGCCAGATATAGGTGGTGATGCCGGTGTTATAGAACAGGTTGTTCGGTAGCTGGACAATGGCCTCGAGCATGTCGTTTTCGATAAGGTAGCGACGGATATTGCTCTCACCACTGCCCGCATCGCCGGTAAACAGGCTGGAGCCGTTATGCACCGAGGCGATTCGGCTGCCCAGGGGGCTGGTCGATGGGGATTTCATCTTGTTGACCATCTCCATCAGGAACAGCAACTGACCATCGCTGGAGCGCGGGGTGGCGTCACAGCCTTTGGGATCGACCACGCCCCAGTAATCGGCCAGTTTTACCTTGAAGCGGCTGTCGATCACATCACTGCCATCTTTGATGTGCTTTTGCTCTGACGCCCAGCTTTTGCCGTAGGGCGGGTTGGAGAGCATAAAGTCAAAGCGCATATGGGAGAATTCATCGGTCGATAGGGTGGACCCCACCTTGATGTTGGCCGGATCATTGCCCCGGATCATCATGTCGGACTTACAAATTGCGTAAGTCTCGTCGTTGATCTCCTTGCCATAGAGGTGAATGTCACGGCTGACACCGGTAGCCGGGTATTTCTCTTCGATAAAGCCCTGGGATTCGGTCAGCATGCCGCCGCTACCACAGGCTGGGTCATAGATCGTCATGGTGAGCGGCAACTGATCCTTGATGGGATCAAACACCAGGTGGGTCATCAGCTCGATCACCTCGCGCGGGGTGAAGTGTTCCCCGGCCTCTTCGTTGTTCTCTTCGTTGAATTTGCGGATCAACTCTTCAAACACATACCCCATCCCGAGGTTGCTGAGGGCGGGCAGCTTGTTGCCTTCCGGGTCTTCAATATCGTTGGGGGTAAGGTTGATATAGGGGGAGACGAACTTCTCAATCACATCGAGCAACACCTGCTTTTCAGCCATATGGCGGATCTGCGCCTTGAGGTTAAAGCAGTTGACGATCTCCTTGACGTTATCACTGAAGCCGTTGAGGTATTCATTGACGTTTGCCAGCAGGATCTGCTGGTTGTTGGTGGCTGCGCTCAACAGGGATTTAAGCGTCCACTTGGAGATGTTGTAGAAGACATAACCAGAAGCTGCCTTGAGGGGCTCTTCGTCCAGCTCGACTGCATTCATCTCCTGCTGCTGGAAGCGGACCTCTTCCAGGACTGCTTCCTTGGTGGGTTCGAGCAAGGTATCCAGGCGGCGCAATACCACCATCGGCAAGATCACATCACGGTATTTGCCACGGACGTAAACGTCGCGCAGGCAGTCGTCGGCGATGTTCCAGATAAAAGAGACGAGTTTGTTATGAACACTGTGATCCATGTTGTTTTCCTGTCTCCGGGTTACCCCGGAATGCAAAAAGTGTGGCCTGAGGAATTAACCGCATACGCATGGCTCTTGTGTCGCCGGATGATGGGAAGCGATAGCGGATGTCAGGAGGAGGAGTAGCGCCACCGTTTATCACGAGGTTCAAATGGATGTTTTTTCGTGATCGTTCGAGCGGGTTGGCACAGCCTCAAAGTGGCCGCCAGTCTACCAGAATGGCTGACCGATTGCAGGCAAGCTGCTGTTTTAATTAACAGGGAAATGCGGGACAAAAACAAAGGGAAGGCCATAAATGGCCTTCCCCAAGACCTACCCACTTATCACGGACGAGTAGGTGCCAAAATGTTACCACAAGCGGATTTGTGGTCACGCTTTGCTACCAGGATTGGCATCCGTGCTCGTCGCAGGGTAAATGCAGATATAGAGATATCCATGGCTGCCCAAGGTATCGGCTTCACAGGTGAAACCGCCGTGCTGGATAGTGATGCAGTGTTGACGTTGGGCATCTAGTTCGCCGGTCAGCAATTTTGCTTCCAGCGCCTTGATGATTTCCGGGAAAGCTTGGTCGAGTTTGGCTATCAGCACCTCACTCCAGTCACCTATCAGACTGGCTCGATCGGATAGAAAATCGAGCCGGTAGCGACTCTGTATCAGACGAGCGCCAAAGCGTGGGGAGATATCACGCGGCAGACCCCAGCTAATGCTGGGGGCTTGTGCGGGAACTTGTAACTCTGAATTGTGGGCAGCAGGGTCAGAGTATGTGGAATGGCTCATGGTCATAATTAGCGATACCTCAGTTGAATATCGATGCGGGTGCCGGGCACGTTGTGACGCTGGCGCAATCTGGTCAGATGCGCTGGGAGGTCGGTCAGGCTTGCCAGTCGCCCCCGGTAGAGCCGGGAGAGATTGGTGTAGTCAGGGTGGCTCACCGTGATGGTCACCTGATGTCCTGGCTGCCATCGGCCAAACAGGCGGGCTTTGGCCTCTTTGATGGTGGTGATTCCGGGCGCTGGTAACGTTTGGCGGTTGCGCAGATGCAGTTTGTTGAGCTCGGGGGCATAGCGATGCACCTCGAGCCCGGTGATAAGACGAGTCATGAGAAATTACTCCGTCGATTCCAAGGGCCAGCCTGTGAGGGCTGGTCCTCTATGCTGTTTGTGGATGAGCGAGACGGTGGGGCGTCAACGAGCGCAGTCAGCTGTCTCATTGATAACCGGCTTGCAGTTGAGTCGGTCCAGCAGGTGCCGCGAGCCGTACTGGGCCACTAGTCGGTCTATTGCCATCTGGGCGCAGACTGTTCTGCTGGGCTTATTTTCGGGTATGGCGTAACGAGCGGTGAGCCAGCCGCCGAGCAGGGCTATGCGGTAGCCGCTCGGGATGTGGGTGAACGACGTACCGATACCTCTCCCATGAATGAGGAAGGGCACGGCCTGCCCGCCGATGTCGATATCGATGCGCTGACCCTTGAGCTCAAAGGTGGTGAGTTCGCCGGTTTGTGGATGTTTGCCAGGCACCTTGATGGTGATGCTCTTAGCTATCTCACACCTCCGGCTTGGCTTCAAAATGGCGGGCCACAACGCCCGCTTCCGGGTCGATACTGATAAATGCTGGGGCTTGCGGGTGGTACTGATAGAGCCGCGCCAATTCAGAGTAAAACGCCTCGACGTTCGGTGCTATCACATGGCAGGTATCGCCCTCTGCATAGGTAAAGGTCTCGCGCTTCTCTGTGTTAATCCAGATACCGAAATACCAGGCGTCCTCCTCGGTGTCGTACTGCTGCCAGCCTTGGGCCAGTAGCGTCCTGTCGTAGTAGTAACGGTCTGCTTGATGGCTACCCCGGTCGATGCGGCAGCCGGTCACTGTAAGTTCAAACGGGATACGGCCCGCTTTGTGGGCTTTCTTGACTCGGCGCAGCAGCGTGATGGCCTTGGCTCTGCTGCGACTATTACCGAGCGGGTGCGGCTGTCTGGCCCGCAATGCGAGGTGGCTCATTATCTTTGGCGTAGTGTTGTGGTTGAGCTGACTGATGGCAGTTGTAATCTGCTTCGGCGTCAGGGTCTTGTAATCACGCAGGCCGTGCATGGTGTGGTTCCTTCAAATGCAAACAGCCCCTCGGTATGAGGGGCTGCATGGGGTGGTGGTGTGCAGTTGTGGGGGGATTGTCTATAGCGATTGCTTGAGGCGGTTGACGGCTCGTTGATAGCGACGGCGGTGGCTGTGCCAAATCACCCGCTCGGCGGCAGCCTCCAGCAGCGCGGTGGTCACGGTGCGAGGCAGGACCAGATTTGCCCCGTCCCAGTTATTCAGGTTCAGTACGCCGGAGCGCATCAGACTGGCCAGCTGCGCATCGAGCTTGTGGGTCAGCGCCAGTGCGATGAACTCCTCGATATGGGCTCGGAGCCTGGTAATAGCGGCCTCTGGAACCATTGGTGGCGCAGTGGGCGTTGTCATGGTCATGTATGGCTACTCCAATCCGGCGCGTCGTTGCTGCCATGGTTAACGTAGGCACCGACTATCACCCGTTGCCACTCGCCGACCGGTTGACCCACTGCATTACAGGTGCAGCGGAAGCGGGCGAAGTTAATCTCACGTGGCAGGTGTTCACGCATATCCCGTGGACTGACAAAGAGCGTGGTCTTGTGCAGCACAGGATTAGGGGCGACCAGTGGGCCACCAATAAGCCTCCCTTCCACATCGTGGGCATAGGCAAAGCTCGGCAGCATCAACTGTTGGCTGATGAGCTTGGCAAGCCCTGGATGGGCACACATAGCCTCCGCCACGGCGGCCTGGCTAAAGCTATCGCTGAATTCGATCATGGTATTGCTCCTGATGAAGAAGGGTGTGAGTGACTGTTCTGACCATCACATCTCTCCCCAAGGGGCTTGGTCCCACAGTGACAGCCGGGTCAGCACGTCTTGGGTGAGAGCTTGTTGCAACTGCTGTATCACCTTCACTAGCCGGGGGGCCTGTTCAGGGCTGCCGGTCCATTCGCTCGATTGGTACAGGGCGCAGCAGGTGAATTTATACAGCGCCACCAGTTCGGCATCAGTGAGTGGCGCCTGGTGGTAACGATGGGCTGGTTTAAGCTGGCTTAGCTTGGTCGAGCGGTGCTGACGTGGTTCCTTGCTGTCTTGCTGGCGTCCCCGCTGATAGCGATGCCAGACCGCCCAGCGATTAGCGAGCATCATCAGCCGTGCTAACCGGTCAACCCGCCACGCCCAGGTACTGGTCGTGTCTGCTGGCGGCATCCACCAGAGGGTGCGCAGAAGTTCCAGGGTGTAATCGGGTGGCATCGGGGCATTGCAGAAACGGTGTAACTGTACGGCAAAGGCAAGGTAGTCCTTGCGGTCAATCATAAAAGCAGACATGTCGGTGGTTCCTTGAAATGACAAAGGCCACCTTTGGTGAGGTGGCCCTGTTGAGCGCGATGGATTATCGGGATCATGCTGGTTGTGACTGATATCCGTGTTGAGGCACAGAAGGGTCGGGTTGAATGAACTCGGTTTAGAGGTAACGGCTTTTCGTGGTACGGACTACGGCGCAGCACAAGGCGCAGACCGAGACCCGTATCGTGCTCTTGCTAGGCGCTATCCGACAAGCATCCCCCGTTCAGCCAGCGATACCACGCCCTCAACGCCAACCACCAGATGATCGAGCAACCGCACATCCACCAGAGCTAAGGCCTCTCTGAGGGCCTGAGTAAAGACCCGGTCTGAGTGGCTCGGCTCCGGGTCGCCGCTGGGGTGATTGTGCACCACGATGATGGCCCCACAGTTGAGCATCAGGGCCCGCTTGACCACTTCCCGTGGATAGATGCTGGCGCTGCCCAAGGTGCCGCGAAACAGCTCCTCAAAGGCCAGTACACGGTGTTGGGAGTCGAGGAACAGTGCACCAAACACCTCGTGCTCCCGGTCTTGTAACAAGGTTTGCAGTCGCTCGGCAGCGACAGTGGTACTGGTAATAGCGGTGCCTTTGGCCAGGCGCTTACGGGCAATCTGATTGGCAATATGCAGCAGGTCTTGCTCGGTCACGGGTTCGGTGACGACATAGGTGCCGGGGCACTCCCCGGCTTTGAGTTTGTGGTAACGCATGGTGGTCTCCTGAAAAAGAAAAACCCCGGCACGAGGCATACCGGGGCTAAATGCAGAGGTGTTGTTGGTTTGCTCGAAAGGGGTGTTCAGTTGGCAGTGGTGGTGACTCCTGCCGTGGTTGTGGATTCACGCTTCACCGGCATCAGCGATCCGGGGACCAGCACGGTGAGCGGGATGGCCAGTACCAGGCTCAAGCGATCTGCCAGTTGGTAGGCAGGGCTGATGGTCTCGTAGTCAGCTACCCATGTGGCCAGGGCCAATCCGCTGGCCTCTACCGCCCGCAGGTAGATGCTGTAGCCCTGTACGGTCAGGCCACTATCACGCACCACTTGTGTTTCTCCCTCTCGATTGATGGCTTCCAGCTCAACGGCTATCGGTTGTTTGGGCATCGTGTGCCTCCTTTTGGGGTAAGGGGTCACTCTCCACGCGATAGCCGCGCTGGGTGCAAATTCGCTGCAGGTCAGCCAGGAAGCTTGCCAGCACGCGGGGCTGCTCAGAGAGCGGGACCGGTCCAGCCTGGCAGCGCCAAAAACAGCGGCGCGTGGGGTCAACGCAGATTTCATCCACGGGCTGACTCATGGTGCGCCAGTCATCAGCATTGGTGAGGGAGCGCAGTTGCCACTGCGCCCCAGACCAGCGCAGATGCAGCGTGACAGTGCGGGCATGTGGGCTATCAGGAGTAAGGTGCAGCAACCAGCGCTCGCCCTGGTGAGTTGGCAGCAGCTTGGCCTTGGCGGCGACCAGGCCCAGCCACTGGCGTGAGTAATGGGAGAGCGGCAGTTCGTTAGTCATCACTTACCTCCTGTTCCCTGTTTGCAGTGGTGGTGAAATACTCCCGCTGGCAGTGGCCATGAAATGGCATGGTCATCATGGGGTGTCCTTGTCGTTAATCCCGAAACCAGCGCCAGGCGCGGTAGAGGCCGTAGGTGGCCACGAGGGAAAGGGTGATGGGAGCCGCGGTGGTGCTCAGTAGCGAGCTGGCGGCAGCGGCGACGGCGGTGGTTGCTGGGGGATTCAATACCGTGCGGGTGGCCAGCCCCGAGAGGGTCAGGGGGGGCGAAGCCGTGGAGGGATGTGTCACTGCACGAATGGCCTGATGGGCTACCCAGCCTGTCGCGATAAGCTGGTTAATCTGCTTGCTGTAGTGAAAGCCGTCGATACACCAGCGCACGAAGTGCTCACAGTTGTTCAAGAGCGTGCTGTAGTGCGCTTCCCCGAGGCGGGAGTAAGCCCGGTCGATGCTTTCTTCTCGGTTATAGGCCCGCATCCCGTGGTGCTGAACGTGGTAGCCTTGGCGTTGGCAAAACTCAGCCAGTGAGGTGATGGCAACCTGACCTGAGCGTTCACCGGCACTGACACCCCGGTAGTGGATAACCTGATGGTCACCCAGGAACAACCCGTGGTGCTGATAGCCGATACGGGGTGACACGAGGTGGTCCCCCGATTGTGGTAATGGCATCCATGACTCCTTACATGGCAAACGGCATAAAGACCAAGGGCACCGCGAGGGTGCCCTTGATGATGGAAGGTGAGAGATGATTACCCGGCAGGTCAGGATTGCTTGCGCAGTGCCATGGTGCGGCTATCCCAGGCCCAGGTTTCGGCGGGGTTGCCTGGCAGGACCAGCGTGAAGCCGTTGGCGTCATGCTTCAGCTTGCCCAGGTCGCTACAGGTGCCGAAGGTGGGAGTGAGCAGGGGAAGTGCATCCGGTCGGATGACGGCCAGCTGATAGAGCACCGGACAGGCGATGCCACCGGAGTTGAGTTCGAGCAACACGGCTTTTCCCTGCGCCAATGGTTGCTCATGATTGATGGTAATGGAATGGTACATGTCAGTACTCAACAGAACCTGTTCGCCATGAGCTACCACGATAGTGCCATCGTCCTGTGGGTTGATGGCAATGTCTGCTGAGGCTGGAGCCGAGAGTGTTGGCTCGAAATAGACACTCCCATTTGAGTATGTTTTCAGCGTGCCGGTTAGCGTGATGTGCTGGGCTACCAAATTCATCAGGTGCGGTTCGTCTGCTTCTTTAGCAAGCAATTCCACCTGCTGTCCCGAGACGGTCTCTACCCAGTACTTTAGGCTGGCATATTGCAACGTGCCTTCGATTTGACTTTGTTTGCTCGACACCACAGTGGGTGCTGACGGGGACAGGGCTGCAAAGGAATAGGGGCAACAAAGAGTGCTGGCCAAAATGATTGTTCTGCTGAGATTGAGGAGCATGTGATATCTCTTGATGGGGGTTAATCGAAGGTGTAGGACGCGTTGCCTTGGTCGGTGATGAACGTGACGTCCTTTAATCGACAAGGGTCTGTCATTGTGAATACGGCACTTTCCATGTAATTAAGCCTGCGTGGTAAGTAGTAGACATTTGCGAATTCCCCGCTACCGAGATTTTTCACCAGCACCTGGCATTGGCTCTGGCCGTCATTGACGATGATCTTGCTGATGCGGATCGGGTTGTCGTTAAGCGAGGTGGCTCGAAACTGCGCTCGCCCAATAGCGGTGTAGTACACATCAAGGTCGAATTCGGGGCTATCGGTGGACTCTGCATTGCAGGCACTCATTGATAGGCCGCAGGCCAGCAGTAAGGGATAAAGCAGTGTGTGATTCATGATGCCTCCTGGGTAAACATGGCAAAGGGATACCTGGCCGACGAAGCAAGCCTGTCGGGTTAACAGTGATTAACGCAATGGGTTAATGGTGGTGCTGGCCGATAGCCAAACACTACTGAAGGGGGATAAGGGTTAGGTCGTGTTGAACTCCTTTCGATGTTGGTGTGAGTATTTTAACGAATTAGATCTATTGAGGTGATCCTCATCGCAAAGGGTCCTTAATGTCAATGGGTCCATGGTCAACCATACGAGTTGACTGGAGGACTTATGACTGACATCAACTTTGAAGAGCTAGCCAAGAGCGTAGGTAAAGCGATAGGACGTCAACGACAGCAGGTGGGGCTGACTCAGGAGCAAGTGGCAGAACACCTAGGGATAGGTATGGAGGCCATCTCCCGGATGGAACGAGGTCTCGTGGTGCCGACAGTGGTGCGATTGGCAGAGCTCGCTCAGCTGTTTGAATGCGAGCTTGCAGACTTTCTGCGTGAAACCAGCAACCGCCCTACCGAGCAAGGTATTGTGCTTAGTCAGCGGTTGGCCAAACTCGATACAGCAGACAGGGCGCTGCTGTTGGAGGTGGTTGATAAACTGGTTGCGCGATTAGCGCCTTAATCCCACTCTGTGAGTATTAGTGACTCGCTGACATCCGATGCCAGGTTCGAGAACTTGGGAGGCCACAATGGCTCTTCCAAGCGGATTTACGGCGATCTCTGCTTGGCGTCCCTTGATGATATCTACCTGAGATTTTTTTCAATCGAAACGGCGGAGCGATAACCGTGGTCTCCCTGTGCGAGGGTGAACTAATGGGACCTCCATTCGTCCGAAGGTCCGGCGGCCCTTTGGCAAGGCTGCCAATATACGTTCATCAGATTTGGTCAGATAGCCGAGAGCGTCCAGTAGTAGGGCCTGTTTGCCAGAATCAGCGTAATGCACCATCCCTATCCCATCGGTCCCCCACTCCTGGTACTGGACTCGACGGCTATTGCAGTTGTAATAGTTCCCCTGTCCATCGGTGATGGCCTCCCACTGCTCACCCAGCGTTTTACCCAATGAGATATCTTGCTGATGCTCAGCTCCGTTGAAGATGAACGTGAGGTGGAAATGGAAACGCCGGTCGATGCCGTATTCTATCTTCCAGATATATCCCACCAGATGTTTGAATCGTCGCGGTATTACGCTCAGGTAATGACGCAAGTCATGGGTGATATTATCCGCAGTTAATCGATGGTAGTGGGCCTCACGATACCCGATATCCAAACGAATGAATAATAGTTTGGCATGTTGAGCGAATAGACTGTTGATATAGGTCGCTATGCTGAGCTGATTGCGTTTCTCAACACGTTGAAGGTTATTGAGACGCTTACGGTGCGACTGACTATTGGACGCGCTTAGGAAGGCTCCCAGAGCGTTATTGATAGCATCGGCCAGTTTATGGGCCGTCTGGCTATCGAGGGAGGGCATCCTGGCGAGGTGTAATCTGGGCACTGCTCGCATATGTGTCAGGAATAGCTCGATGGTGGGGTGGGCTGAGGATATCTCGGTGTGACAGTAGAAATAATCACGCACGGTCTCCAATGCGCTAAAGAGACAAGTCGATAATGACTGGTCTAGGCAATCTATATGCAACTCGCGGATAGGGGTATATGCCACGATGACGACTGGGAAAGTCGTATGCTGGAGTTTACGTGCCAGCGGCAGAATATTTAAGAGTCTTACGGTATTAAACATGATGGCCTCGTTTAGGCAGGGTTATTCCTACGCTGTGTGATTGGCACACGCGTATAGAGGGGAGGTAATTGGTAGGATGGCATTTGCTATACAGGCTGCATGACCACCACGTTACGTGGTGTAGTGGTATGCGGGAGTAGCATGAGGATACTGAGGTATCCATGGTGTTGGGTGGTAATGCGTGGTGTACGTAGTGGGTATGGGAGTGCTGAGGTAGTGATAATGAATAGAAGTGATATTAAATAATATATAAACCCAAACTCGCTAAGCCTCGACACTCGTGCCAAGAATGAAAATCAAATATAAGAAGAGATAGCGTATTTGGACGAGTCATCAGCTATAAAAAAGCTCGAACAATAACTGGAAGTTAAGGAGCCTGATGGCGACTAAAAGTTAATAACTCAGGACTGGCTTCGAAGAATAAGCCAACAGTCTACGTCATGCTCAAACCAGCCTATAGATGACTGGCCTATCTTAAACGGTTTGGGGAATGTCTCGTCATAACGAGGGGACTTGGGATTCATCCAGTCGTATATGGTGGAACGAGCCATGCCAATTTTAGCGATGAGGTCTTTGATGCGTAGGACTTTGATAGCAGTGCTCATGGTGTACTCCTGATGACATGGCGGGTTGTTTCATCAGAAGGACGGGGCAGTTAAAAAAAACCGATTAACTCGATTAGTTGGTGAGCGAAAAAAGAAGAGATTATGCTGAAAAGTTAGTTGCATGGGGCTCTAATCTATCTTTTTCAAGGTGTAGCCATGAGCATGTAAGGCATCTAAAGGCGGATGCCACATCATTTTTTAATGAAAAACTGGAGGGGGGAACAGATAGAATCCAGCAAAATCCCACCTCTCACACAACATTGCAAGTACGGCCATGTTATATTAAAAGATACCAAGCCACTCTGTAAGTGGTTGCTGTTGTGTTTAGGCGAGATAGGGTGTTGTTTACGTTTTTAAAATAAAATTATTCTGGTTTTTGTTATTTTAATGATGCACGTTTAGGCTGAAGGGGATGAGATAGTGAAAAATATAAGCAAAAAATTAAAGAGAGATATTGGAGGGATAGCAAAGTTCCAGAGAAGGGAGCCTGTTAAAAAAGTCAAGACTAAAGATGCTTACATTGAAGAAAATAAATCATCTCAAACCAACTCCTCTGCCCGCGATGATAACGTGACATCTCCTTCAACACCTTTAACGCGAACACGAAAAAGGAAAGCCAGAAAAACTAGAGAAATAAACATTGCCCCCAATGAGGGGAGGCCCTATGCAATATATGATTGTGATGAAAAGTGGGTTCACGCGGCTAAACGGACAAGAAAAAATGTGCACGGTGCGTTCTTGCGGGAAGGGTTGGGTGCGAAGGGGTTAAGTGTAGGTGAAATAAGTGAGATAGATTTATTCATTGAGGAAAATAAATCACATGATGTGATGTACAGTAAGAAAATTGCTCCGGCAGATGATTATGAAAATTTTATTTTCATATATGACATTTTACGTTTTATTTCATCCATCAGGGAGTTCAACTACCACACACCTCCTCGGGTTGGTCGGCGAATCGAAAAATACAATATACTTGAAGAGCTTAAGGCTGATATCAAGGGTAATGTGGAAATTGAAAATAAAAATAAATGGCGTGTATTCACTAAGGAGCAAAAGAAGATTGCAAAGGAAAAAGTAAGGAGCCTTTTAAAAAGAGGTATGAAGTCGTTTTCAAGTTATGAGGATTTTCTGAAAAATTTCAATGTGCATCCTGCAGTGCCACTTTTCATCCTAACAACGAATGCCAATAAAATAGACACAACCAACAAAGACGATTTCGAAAGTTATTTTTCGATGGATTTAATTACTGCCTTTGTTAATGAGTTTAACTTGATTTTTGACCAGCCAGCTTATAAAAAAGCAACCAGTAAAAGGTTGTTTAATGTGCAAGAAAACATCAATTCTGCCATGAGGCATGCTAGTTCAATCATGTCTAACGGTAGCTCTCATGCGATACGATTTTGTTTGGGCTTCAATTGCCCCCTTGATGATGAGCATGATACTAATTTTGAAAGGTGTCTCATGGATAGGTTTAATACGGCCGTTCAGATAAAAAACTATAGACTAACGACACTACGAGATGGCAGAAATGCGATATTTAGAAATGGGGCTAAGAACCCCGTAATGAGACATGTTGATGGGTATATATGGAAAATAGATTACTGCTCCGTTAGGGGGTATTACATTCATGTGATTTTATTTTTGAAATCAGGTTGGAGTAAGCATTGCGATGTCATGGAATCAATTGGTGAGATGTGGAGGGGAAAGGTTAAAAATGGAGATGTATTCTCATATCGAGGTACGCGTAGCAACGTGAGTTTACTAGCAGACGATAATAAACAAAAAGTACTGGGCGACATTAACGATTTATTTATTCAAGATATCCTGGCATATGCAGACACAACGCTATCAGATGGCAAGAAAATCCGCACCTTTGGTAAAGGTGAACAAAGAAAGGGAGTGTCTAGTTCGCTACGACACGGCCAAACCAAGCTGACTGAGCGTGAGAAAAAGCTGGCTGAGTTCCAGGCGATGTTGGTGCAGGCGGGGATTGACCCGGCTGAGTTGGTCGGTAGTGCTCCTTCCACATCTACCAGTGCGGTTAAAGCCAAGCGGGTTCCTCGTCCCCCGAAGTACCGTTATGTCGAGAATGGTGTAGAGAAAACTTGGACCGGTCAGGGTCGCACGCCCAAATTCCTGGCTGAGCAGCTCGAGCAAGGTCGCCAGTTGGATGAATTCCTCATTTAAATAAAGTCATGCTGATAGCTTGTCAGATTGATCGTTCTAACGACTGCAATTCAAATGAGATATCAGGTAGAAAGTAAATGGGGCATCGACGATGCCCCACCGACCTGTATTAAACTTTCGGATGGCTAATGTAATTGCCAACACGCAAGAAGGTTTCATGCTTGTTTGGCGAGTAGACGCACAACACACCTTGCTTGTTGGCTGCAATGTGCTGCCAAGTGCCTTCTTCGAGCACCAACTCTGTAAAGGACTCTCCTGTCTGACTTACGTAGAGCGTTTCGCGGCCCCAACGCGTCGTAAACAGACTCACATCCTGCAGATGGGCGCAGTCATTGATGCGGATATCCTGGGACTGAACCTTCCATTCGTAGCCATTTTTGTCGGACGTCATGACACAGCCAGAATAGAAACACAACTGGGTCTCGCCCATACGTGTGATGAGCGGCGAATCGTAGTTGTCGTCGTCACTGGTCCAGGTGCAGGTGCAGGTTCGCCAGCCTTTTCCAGGGATAAAGTAGCTGACGAATGAGGATGCGTTGTTCTTCTTTTTAAACGACGTATAGAGGTAGTCGTACTTGCAGAATGCGAGCAAGGTATTTCCGCCCGGCAATGGCTGGAGGCTCTCCACCACGACCCCCTCAGAAAAGCTCGGTGTGTCCTCCCAGCGTTGCCATTGATTATCGAGGTTCTCAGTACAGAATACGGCTATCTTGACGTAGCGGCTGGTCTTGGTTGAATCGAAGATTATGCCTTTTTCAATGTAGGAGTACTCCTTGTCTTCCTTGAAGCGCCAGAGCCACAGGCCGTTGAAATAGACGACATCTTCGGTGCGGGTAAAGTGATAGCCAGGTACGTCTGGGAAGTGACTTTGTTTCCAGTTCTGTGCATCACTGGAGTAATAGAAACCGTCACAGTAGCCCGCCATGGCGATCCATATCCCGTTCACGAAATCCAATTTTCTGATATACGGCGAATCTTCGGAGGCGCTGAGGTGCACGGTGTGCCAGTGCTCACGATCAAGGCTGCGATAGACCCGATGATCATTGTCGACGATCAGCCAGGTGGTACCGTCTGTCTTGATGTACTGAATTTTCTCTGGGTCGCAGGGCGGGTGTTCTACCAAGCTCCACTCGATGCTGAACAGATGATCACGGCCATCTTTTTCGATGGTGATCGATTGCTTGGCTAGTTTTTCCTGCTGTTGCTGGTCTAGCCGTGCGGCGTACTCTTTTGTCTTGAGTTCAACCACAGATTCGTCGAATCGACCTTCCTTGAATAGAGATAGCTGTTCTGCTACATCGCTACAGGCATCGGTGAAGGACTTCAGTGTGTTGTCCAACTGGCGTACAACGTGACTGAACTGAGTGTACCAGTCTTCGTTATTAACAGAGTTGTCCAGCTCGAAATCGGCATAGCCGAGCTCGTCCTTGAATGTAATAGAAGGTAGGCCCCAGCGCGTTAGCACACTATTTCCATGGTTCAAAGTGCTTGAATGCTTAGAGATAAACTCACGGATCTTTTTGCGCATCTCATTAAGCGAGGAGAGGCTGGAGCGGCGGGCAACAGCATAGGCCGTTCCTCCCACTTTGCTGACGGCCTTCAACAGGCGCGAATCATCATCCCACGCCCCCATAAAGTCCGAATAATCCGAGGCTTTAAAATACAAGTCGGTCAGGTCTTGCGAAAGCGTCGCTGCGCTTAAACGGATATTCTGCAGCTGGATATTTGTTTCGGAAAACGCTCTTTCGAAGCGCAACTCGCGGTAGCGTATGATGTTCTTCCAGCCGTGTGTTTGCTGCTGCAGCTTCTCGGCTGCGGCAAGTATGTTCTCCTCGTCCTTTTCGTTGAGCATCGTCAGTACTCGAGGGAATTGTTCCTTGAACCGTGCAGGCTTGAGCGCATTTAAGATACGCAGTATATGAGGGGCCTCGATTGGTTTCTGGCACAGTGTCACCAAGTAAAATGCATCGAGTAGCCAAGTGTAGGTCTTGTTGTCCCCATTGAGCAGCTCTTCTAGGGTCGGCAGGTAGTTCTGCACTTTACGAGGGTTATCCGCCAGTGCTGAGATTTCAGCGAGTATCTGTGGACACCCGGCTTTGTGCGCCAGTAACTCGAGAAACTCTCGGCCTTGTCTGTTCAATGACGCTGAGTTTTCGATGCTCAGAGCGAGTAACAATAGGTAGTTGTATCGAGCGTCAAGATCGTCTGTGCTGTCGAAGAAGGTGTGGGAGTGGATGTCCGGCAATGACGACACCAGTGCAACCGGTTCGCTGTTTGCATTCTCGGCGACTTCATCAGGCAGGCCGCTCAGCCCGTTCTGATCCTTGTAAATCTCCAAGGTCAGCAGACTACCGCCGATGATTTCCTCGATCAGGTTGCGCACCTTGTACTGCTTGTTAAGACCGGAAAACTCCTTGCCGAAGAATTTGGAAATGATGCGTCTGCGTTTCTCGTCACTATCACAGAGTTCACCGTCCGAGATCATGTCGGTGATACGTTCATACTCGTCGGAGAGGTAATACAGCGAATTGAACGCCAGACCCGAAATGTTTTGCTGGATGAAGTGCGAATCGGCAACGTGTTCTTCAAACGACAGCTCGATGACGGAACGATAGCGTTCGATGTTGCTGGCTTCGATCTGGTCGATCAATTCGATGATGAAACTCAACAACTCGACTTCTTCGTCGCAATCCACATCCAACTTTTCCAGTGTGACGATCAGATGATTGATGTCCTGCGTGGTTAGCATTACGCCGGGGTGACTGCGCATAAAATCATACGCTAGGTTCAGCACTAGCAGCGCCTTGGGCATCGACTTGAATCGGCGCTTGTTCGCTTCGATATTCAGCGCCCATTGGTGAAAGTTGGTGTTGTTCTCAACCCGGATGAGGCGTCGGTTGATCTTGTCGACCGCCTGGAAGAGGAATTCACGAGTTTCGATAATGTACTCGTTCATCGTGCCCAGATTATTGCGGATCACTGCAATGCTCTGGGCGTTGATTAGATTCTGCTGCTGCAGCTGTTTAAGATAGTGCCAAGCGAACTTTTGCATGTGTAGCGCGTCGACTTGGTTCTGCAACTGATTCTGGCGGTTCTTACCACTGAGCGCGCCTGCAAATCGTTTGAAGAATCCGCTCTCTGCTTGTTCTTTCAGGCGCTCATCGCTGCACGTGATTAGCCGTGAAGCGTCCACCGCCAGTTGCTGGGTCAGTGCTGCATTGTTTCGATGCAGGGCGACAAGAGCCTCGACAGCTTCCTGTTCCGAGGCATTCAGAGGTTGTTCGAACATGTTCTGAGGTGCTGTTTCGATCGTTTCGTTCATTGAAAATATCCCTTAAAGATTATCGATCAGGTTCTTTAATTGTGTGCTTTGGGTTGCCATGGTCTGAACTTGGCCTGCAAAGTGACGTTCGGACAGATATAACCCCTTGTGGAACTCGGCATAGAAAGACTGCGACATTTGCAGATATTCCAGAGAGTCATGCATAATCATTGCGTTGCTTGCCACAAGCTCGGTGGCTTCCAGAGTCAGGCGGAAGTTTTTCTCAATGTGATTGTCGATGGCGATGCTCATGGCCATCGTGGTGATCAGACCACCGATGATGCCGCCGACCAATGCGCCAATCGGTCCGCCGAGAGCACCTACTGCAGCGCCCACCGAGCTGCCGACAACGGCTGCACCGGACTGCAACAGGTTGTGCCCAGAACGGGTTTCGAGTTCTTCGCGGGTGATCTTGCCAGCCGCGAACAGCACTAGGTTCTGAACCACATCCACCGCACACACTGCAGCAGTAGCCACGCCGTTGTTGGCGAAAGTTCGTTTGAAGGCAGTACCTGCAAACATTGCAGGCAATTTCCGTGCAGTCATGCTGACCGCCGCAGTGGCGACACCCGCTTTCAACGCACTATCTCCAGCTGCGATAGCTGTATCTTGCAGAATTTGGAAAGTGGCTTGTTCCGCAGTGATCTCCCCGTCTCGTACACGTTTTATCGACTGGAAGGTGTTGATACTGCCAGCGATAACAGTGGTTATCACCGCTGCTGATTTTGCTGCGCGCAGGCTTTGCTGGACAGTAGACTTATTCAGGAAACCGTTCTGCATGTTTTCATGCAGCTCCTTACCGGTCTTATTCCCGCTACCTAAATGCTCGGCATCCCGCTTGCTTAGTGGGATCGATTGAGTTCCATCTACGTCAAGATTAGCTGTAGTCTTTTCACGTACCCTTTCAGCAGCTTTGGATACATCTGGACGAGTTTGCTGGTTTCGCAGCATGTCGCGTTCTGCTGCGTCCTTGATCTGCTCGATCTGATCTGCCGGGCCGATAAAAGCATCGCTGTCCTGATATTGATGGGTACCATCTTTGGTGGACCTGAATGCCTTTTGGGTTGCCTCGCCATCTTTGAAGTATTTCAGCTGGGCCCCGAGCAATTGTTCATCGCCTTTCATCACAACGATATCGTGGGTCGTATGGTTTTTGGTGAGAGGCGTATTGGTGAAGTTGTCGGTGAAGGCCCGAACGTCTTTGTCTTTAAGGATGGCGTCTAAGTTAAACGATTCGGCGTGCCAGGTCTCGGCCGCGAATCCGCCCTTTATCGCGCTGTTCTGTGCTGTTCCGGCAATTTTGTCGATAATAGCGTTCGCTTGATTGATCTCGTGCAGCATGTTGCCGATCTGCTCTGATGCTTTCGCAGGCCAGATCGGGCAGAGGCTGATTGAATTGTTCAATGCTCTTTTACGTTCGTTGTTCATAACACTATCCCTAATCATCGAAATACAGAGGTCGATCGGTACATGGTCACGAGTGAGGCTGGTGACCCGGTTCTGAGTAAAGAGTTCGTAAGTTGTTCAACTTCTGCCGTATTTCATCAACCCAAACCTGAGGCGAATAGATCCGAATGTTGTCGTTGAGCCCAAAAATCCACCACAAGGTCTCTCGATCCAGCGTTACCTGTGCGTGCAACCGCTTCCAGGTCTGGTTGGGGAGATCGCTGAGGCTCTGAACTGTGCTAAGCGGAGTCTCGCTGAGCAGGATGGCAATCTGTGGGTGTACGTCAGCAATCAATTCGGTCTGTACATTGGTTTGTCGATGGCTGAAAATTCCAGTGTCGATATAGTCATCGACGTCGAATGTGGCGTGCAAATCTGCAGCTTTATCTAGCACCCGGATCTCACATATGCGATGCAGGGCAAACTGTCGAAGATCGTCGTAGCCATCCACCGATGCCACCAGATAACTAATGGCATGTCGTGACACCAGCCCGGCAGGATGCAGACGGAAATGCTTGAGCTCATTTTTGCTACGGCTCTGGTAAGCCACTTCCAGTATTCGGTGTTCCAACAAGCCGGTTGAAACATCTTTCCAGACCTGCGGTACAATGTCGGCAGGAATCAAGACTTTACCACTAGGAACCGCTCTGACCCTCTTTGCCCAATCCGCTAAGTCGTTTTTACCAAGAACGCCTAAAAAGTTTCGGGCGCGCCTGAATTGAGGGGCTAGCTGGTCCAGCACTGCTTGTGGGAGCAAAGTGGTCAGATGCCTTTCGGAGAAGTAAAGCGCCAGAGCTGTTGGGGTATCCATGTCCTCCAATTTCAGCGGCGCGTCGCGTGTGAAACTCCAGCGAAAGGGAAGCTCACTGTCATCGCACTGTAGCGAGAAGGGGATTGATAAACTGTTCAAATCTCGCTGAACGGAGCGCAGCGTCACAGTAAAACCTTTATCTTGGAGCTTTTCCAAAAGTGTCGTTGTAGCAATACGCTGTGGCTCGGTGGGAATCAGCCGCAGTAATGCAAAATGGCGCAACAGCGTGTCTTTTGTTTGAGACATAGCAACTACCTTAATGGCCAAGACTGTTCTTGGCATCTCGTTTGGGGCCATTATATTCGCGATAGAAGGCCTAGTCTTTCTGTAGAACTACGCATGTTCCGGTCATTACAAATGTATCTTTTATAAGAGACTCCACTCTTGCAGTTATTGTCCTTATCGGGGCGACAAACTGTGTCGCCCAAAAGTCTTGCGAGTTCAGTTCACCGATATCAGAACGTAATACTCTGGCGCTCTCGGGACATTGGTTTGGAAATCTGTCATCTACTGCTTGGAAAAACAAAAAAAGAACATAGAAGGAAGCGGCCATCTGGCCGCCTTCTTCTTATTCCGTTGGCAAATTGCCGGATACAAACTCAGCCCACGTATTCATCATTGGACGCCGCAGGTCCAGCAGGTCAGTACGGTGGTACGCAGCTTCTACCTTGTTTTGCACGGTATGGGCTAACGCTCGTTCAGCGAGGTCTCTTGAATAACCTTGTTCACTACACCAATCTCGAAAGCTCGAACGAAAGCCATGAGCAGTTGCCATTCGACCAGGAGTACAACTCTCCGCTTTAGCTCTTCTCAGAAACATCGTCAGCACAGTGTCCGAGAGCGGCACTTGATCCCTGGGGGAAGGGAATACCAGCTCATCATGCAATCCCTGTAATCCCATCAGGATTTCGACGGCACGAAGAGATAACGGAACACGGTGTTGCTGTTTGGCCTTCATACGCTCAGAAGGCAGAGTCCAGATTTTTTCCTCCAAGTTCACCTCAGACCATTTCATGGCTCTGACTTCACCAGAGCGGCAAGCTGTCAGGATCAAGAACTCCAACATCGAGCGGGTTACATCGTATCGTTGTGCTGTTCTCAGATGTTGCTGAACAAAAGCAGGTATATCACGCCAGGGCATAGCTGGCTGGTGTTCAACCCTCACTGATTTGCTGGGTTGGGCCGGTAGTAAGTGACTCACCACATCCACCGGGTTTGCAGAGGTATAGCCGTGAGCCCATGCCCAAGCCATTACTGCGTGTAGGCGTTGCTTAACACGGCTTGCCGTTTCCGGGATCGTCAGCCATATCGGTTGCAGGACTGAAGCGATATGAGCTGGAGTTATCGCATCAATGGAGATAGCGCCAATGGTAGGAAAGGCATATTGCTCCAATGTGGTGATCCATTGTTTACCGTGTTTGGGGTTCTTCCAACCTGGTAACAAGCTTTCGTAGACCAATCTGGCAGATGCTTCCAACGTCGGGATTTTCGGCTTGTTCTGCTCCTGCAGCCGGACCTCTAGCGGATCCAGATTATTCGCCAGCTGTTCCCGCATTGCCTGTGCGTCTCGAGCTGCGTCAGCGATGGAGATCTCTGGATAAGTGCCGAGACCTGCGTTACGCCGTTTCTTCGTCAGTGGGCTGACATAGCGGAATACCCACTTGCCTCTACCCTTGGCAGTAGAAGGGTGTAGCGTCAACCCGGTGACACCACCATGAGCAAGGGGTTTATCTTCAGGCTTGATGCTACGAGCTTTGGTATCGGTGAGGATTGCCATCGGGTAACCTCCTTGAGAATTGAATGTGCCACTCAGTATGCCACCGCGTGTGCGCAGTGGTAATATGTGATTGGGATAGATTGGACAGTATTTGTTTCTAACATACTGATAGTAAATGGCTTACTGGATTGGTGTGGAGTTAGTTGGACTTGATTGCGGCGGGCACCTCCTCCGCCATTTATTGAAGTCAAAAAGGCCACCCAAGGGGTGGCCTTTTTGCATTGGATGTTTTTGTACTTGGGTGGTCAGCCATTATTGCGATGACCAATCTCGATAACTGCACAGGCGATAGCCTCGCTCGGCGATGAGGGCTGGCAGGGCCGGGTCGGTGAGGATGGCAAGCTCGGTGAGCCTGGGTTGGTGATAAGTGCTGCGCTGCACCTCGAGATCGATAAAGGCAGGGTGGCACATGATCTCCAGGGAGTTGACCCCTTGTTCATTGGCGTCATCCAGCAGTTGCAGCAACAGCTCCCGGGTGAGTGATTCACCATAGAAGCGGCTGTCAAAACGCTGGCAACTGAGCTCATGGTTGACGGTCAGGCCGTGACGGCGCACCTCCTCCCGATCGATGCGCATCGCAATGCCCTGCTGGTGGGCGAAGGCTTCCACCAGGGGATAGAGGCTCGGCAGCATATGCACATGGTGATGGCTGTCGATGTGGCTGGGCGAGCGGCCAAACAGGGTGACGAAACGGTCGAACTGCTGCCTTAACTCTTCCATGATTTCCCTTGCGACCAGCAGACCCTGCTCGTTTTTTTGCCAGATGCTCTTGTCCAGCTCGCCCTTGGCATTGACCAGGCAGGAGAGAGGAGAGAGCGGCTTGCCCCAACTGAGCACGAAGTGCAGTCCGATGGGCAAGTCCGGGAAGCGTTTGGCCAGCCAGGCCGCGTGTTCTATGGCCGGGGAGTTGACCATGGCGGTGGTCGAGCTGACCACCCCATGCTCGAAGGCTTCCACTATGCCGTAGCTCTGGGCAGGGCAGAGACCAAAGTCGTCGGCGTTGATAATCAATCTTTTATGCATCTCTATCTCCTGTATTGCCCCGCCGATGATCAACGGGGCCCAGTGTTCTCAGGCGAGATCCGCAATGGCGGCGGCAAACTTGGGCAGGTGCTCGCGGTGGGCCAGCAGCAGCTCCTGGGCAACGATTTTTGCCTCGTTGTCCGAGTGGATCAACGGATTGAGGTTCATGGCCAGCAGCAAGTCATCGAAGGAGCCGCTCAAGGCAGCCTGGGAGGCGGCAATCTCGAAGCTCTTGATGAGGTGAATGAGCCCGTTGACCTTGTCGTCGAAGCGGGTGAGGCGCGGGTGGGGAATGGCACCATCACGGCCCACCAGGCAAGTCATCTCGACGGTCCAGTCGGCCGGAATGTTGGTGACATGGCCATGGTGGGGAATTATCACATACTGTTCGCTGCGCTTGTCGTTATGGATGGCGCTGATCACCTCGCAGGCCGCATCCGAGTAGTAGGCGCCGCCGCGCAGCTCCAGCTCCTTGGGCTTCTCGTTGAGCTCAGGGTTCTGGTAGAGCTCAAACAGCGTCTTCTCCACTTTTTGTACCACCTGGGCCCGGGCGCCGCCCTTGTAGAATTCGCCCATCTCGATCCCCAGCATCTCTTTCTCTTTGAAGTAGTAACGCAGGTAGGAGCAGGGCAGCAGGCGCAGTCCGCGCATCAGGCTCGCATCGAAGGGCAGATCGAAGATGTTCTTGACCGAGCTGGAGCTGGTGAGGCTGCCGTCTATCACTCCCTCAAGCAGTTCATCGAAGCGCGATACCCCATTGACCAGCACGTCGCCGATGAACACCAGGTGATTGAGGCCGAAGATGTCGATGGAGAGGGCGTCCTCTGCGCTGACCTTGAGGGCGTCGCGCACAAACATCTGCATGCCGACCGGAATGTTGCACACCCCGATGAAGCGGCGGAACTGGGTGTGGCGATGCACGGCTTCGGTCACCATGCCGGCCGGATTGGTGAAGTTGATGAGCCAGGCATCCGGGCAGATCTCCTCGACGTCCCTGATGATGTCGAAGATGACGGGGATGGTGCGCAGCCCCTTGAACAGGCCGCCCGCGCCATTGGTCTCCTGACCCAGCAGGCCGTGGCTGAGGGGAATGCGCTCATCTTTTTCCCGGGCTTGCAGCTGGCCGACCCGCAGCTGGGTGGTGACGAAGCTGGCACCTTGCAGGGCGGCGCGGCGATCCAGGGTCTTGTGCAGCGTCATGGGGATGCCGGCTTTGCTGATCATGCGCTGGCAGAGGTCGAAAATGATGTCCAGTTTCCCCTGGCCTTCGGGGACATCGACCAGCCACAGCTCGTCGATGGGCAGCTCGGCGTAGCGCTTGATGAAGCCATCGACCAGCTCCGGGGTGTAGCTGCTTCCGCCACCTATGGTGACCACTTTAAGCGTCTTGTTCATAAACACCTCTTTCATCATTTTCAAATTGGGTTGAATAAGGGGCCGCCCTGCATCTGGGGTGCAGTGGGCCGCAGCCACCTGTGACAGGGGCCGGTCAATCTGGGACAGCTGTTTTGCAACGCGCTGTTTTTAAATAAAAATATGGTTAGCCCATCTCAGACTGGGGTCTCAAATTTCGGATAGAGATATTTGCGGTAACTGCCCGGGGTGAAGGAGGTCAGCTTCTTGAAGTTTTTGATAAAGAGGCTGACATCGTTGTAGCCGGTCTCGAAGGCAATGTCGGCCACGGAGTCGTTGGTGACTTCCAGCTGCATCTTGGCGTAGTTGACCCGGATCTCGTTGATGATCTGCATCGGCGTCTTGTTGTAGTAACGCCGGGTGGCACGGGTCAGGTACTCCTGGCTCTTGCCGGAGAGATGGATCAGATTGGCCAGGGCATCTTCGGCAAACAGCGGGCGATCGTGCATGCGCTCAACCGCCTCATGGAGCCAGAGCGGCAGATCCTCGCTGGCCGAGGCGTCCTTATGGTGGCGCAGCCGGTTCATCACCGAATAGGTCACCCCTTCGAGAAATTCGGTCAGCGCCTCTTCCCGAAAACCGGGGGAGACCAGCACCGACTCGATATAACTCAGAAATTCATGCTTGAGCGGATAGGCCTGGGACGCCACGAAGTGCTCCGGCAGCAGGTACTTGAAGTGCTCGTCAAAGTAGCTGCGGCTGATCCCGACGTTGAAAATCCGGGTGGTGCCGAACTCGTAGAAGCTCTGATGGGATGAGCCCAGCGGAATGAACACCAGATCGCCGCGCTCGAGCAGTACCCGCTTGCCGTTGACCTCCTGATAGTAACGACCGGTCAACACCAGGGTGAACTCGTAATAGTCGTGCTGATGCAACCCGGTTCCGCTCACCTGCTTGTTGTAGATGAACATGTGGAAGGGTCTGTTGTTGAACAGCTCGTTTTCCCGGATGGTCTTGACGCTCATTATTCGCCCCTTATGGCTGGCCGATGCCGCTGTTACTTGCCGAGCAGCTTTTCGTGCACGTCGATGAGTTCGTTGATGAGCTCCCGCGCCAGCATGGAGGTCATCAGGTGATCCTGGGCATGCACCAGCACCAGGGTGACCGGGATCTTGCCCTCGCCCTGGTCGCTCTCAATCAGCTGGGTCTGCACCAGGTGGGCGGCGTTGAGGGCCTCGCGGGATTGGGTCATCAGCAGGCGGGCGGCGGCCATGTCGCCCTCCTTGGCCTTCTTCAGGGCGCTGTAGGCCAGGCTGCGTGCCTGCCCCGAGTTGATGATGAGCCCCATCACCACCTCTTCCATGTCATCGCACGTCGTGGTCTCTGCCTCTATGTGGTCCATATCGAACATCTCTTTATCCCCTTGATTACGGCTAGTTGATTGAAAGCGGTTTAATTGAATCTCACTTAATTGAAACCATGATTGCGTGCCACCTCGGCGAACCAATAGCCACTCTTCTTGATGGTGCGGGTCTGGCTGTCAAGATCCAGCCGGACCAGGCCATAGCGATTCTTGTAGGCATTGAGCCAGGACCAGTTATCGATGAAGGTCCAGAGGTGATACCCGCAGCAGGCGCTGCCCTCTTGCAGGCCGCGATGCAGCCACTCGAGGTGACCACGAATGAAGTCGATGCGGTAGTCATCCTCGACCCGCCCTTCGGGCCCGATGAAGCGATCTTCCCCCTCGACCCCCATGCCATTTTCCGAGATGTAGCAACGGGGGTTGCCATAGCCAAGGCGCAGCTCGGTGAGGATGTCGTAGACCCCTTTCTCATAGATCTCCCAGCCCCGGTGCGGGTTCATCTTGCGACCCGGCATCTGGTAGAAATCGAACAGATCTTCGGGGGTGTGCGGCGCCCCTGCGCAGGGCTGCTCCTTGGCCTTGACTCGCCGTGGCTGGTAGTAGTTGATCCCTAGCCAATCCACTCGCCCGGCACTGAGTAGCGCCTTGTCACCGGCTTCCACCTCTGGCAGTAAATCATGCTGGCGCAGCAGAGCGACCAGCTCGGGGTCATAGCTCCCCTTCAGGGCCGGATCGAGAAAACTCTTGTTGAGCAGCAAGTCGGCCCAGCGCGCCGCCTGGCTGTCTGCCGCCGAATCGGATCTGGGGTAGGTGGGGCTCAGGTTGAGAATGATGCCAATCTCGCCACTGGCATGGGCATCGCGAAAGGCCTTGACCGCACCGGCATGGGCCAGGGCGGTGTGATAGGCGACAGTGACGGCGCGGCGAAAATCCACCACACAGGGGTAGTGGAAGTGGCCGAGATAGCCGCACTCGACCGGCACTATGGGTTCGTTGAAGGTAAACCAGTGCTGGATGCGCGAGCCAAACAGCTCGAAACAGATGCTGGCGTAACGCACATAGGCCGCCACCACGTCCCGGCTCTCCCAACCGCCCTGCTCCTGCATGCACAGCGGCATGTCGAAGTGGTAGAGATTGATGAAGGGGGTGATCCCCTCGGCCAGCAGGCGATCAAAGACCGCATGGTAGAAAGCGACCGCCTGCTGATTGACCTCGCCCGTCCCGTCCGGGATCAGCCGGGACCAGGAGATGGAGGTACGAAAACTGTTGTGATTGAGCTGCTTGAGCAGTGCGATATCGCTCTCGAAACGATCATAGAAGGTCGAGGCTTGCGCCGGGCCTATGCCCTGATGGAAGCGCGTCGGCTCAAGGGTGTGCCAGTAATCGAAGATGTTGTCGGACTTGCCATCTCGGCTGGAGGCTCCCTCCGCTTGGGGCGCCGAACTGGCACTGCCCCACCAAAAATCATCCGCAAAGCGATACATCATCATCTTCTCCTTCGGCTTGAAGAGGGAGGAGTCAGGCTCCTCCCGGGAGTGTCATCAGAATTTCAGGGCCAGGGCGATATCCTCTTCGCTCTCCTGTTCTTCCTCGATAACGGCCTGGGCCTTGTTGGCAATCAGCACGAAGGGGACATACATCAGGGTGGCTATCCCTAAGTTGAATATCGCCAGCAGGGCTGCGGCTATGCTGCCGTTGGTGTTGAAGAAGGCCCCCAATCCGGCTGGCATGGTCCAGGGCGCCATGTTGGTGATGGGCGGGATAAAGCCGGTGTTGTAGGCAAACAGGGTGATGGTCGCCAGCACCGGTTGCACCATCACGAAGGGGATAAGCAACACAGGGTTCATGATGACCGGCAGACCAAACAGGATGGGCTCGTTGATCTGGAAGATGCCGGCGGGCAGACCCAGCTTGGCCACCTGACGGTAGTCATCGCGACGCGACACCATGAACACCGCCAGGATGAGGCCTAACGTTGCACCCGTACCGCCGAGGAAGATGTAGGAGTCGAGCATCGGCTTGGTCCAGACGTGGAAGGTCTTGCCGGCGGCGATGGCGGCTTCAACGGAGCCGTATTGGGTATAGAGGGCGACGTTTTCCAGGGTGAAGGGCACCAGAATGCCGTTCTCCAGTGCAGACAGCGCCAAAGAACCATGGACCCCGAAGAACCAGAGCAGCGGGGAGAAGAGCACATAGACCCAGCCGACCAGGCCACCCATGTTGGACAGGGGGGTGGAGATGGTGTCCATGATGATCTGGTGGAAGTTGGTGCCCTCTGTCTGGAGCAGGTAGGCGACTATCCCCATGATGGAGAGGATGATGAAGCCGGGGATCAGCGCCGAGAAGGAGCGCGCTACCGAGGTCGGTACGCTGTCAGGCAGTCGGATCACCCAGTTGCGGCGAATGACGAAGGCAAACATCTCGGCCGAGACGAGACCAATGATCATGCCGGAGATGATGTTGGCGCCACCCAGCCAGTTGGCACCGACCGCATAGGCCTCACCGACGCTGAAGGGGGTGACCGTCATGAAGGCGGCGACCGAGAGCAGACCGGCCGAGAGGGGATCAACCTTGCGCTCTTCTGCCATGGCATGGCCGATGAAGAAGGGCGCCATCAGGGACATGATCCCCAGGGTGCCGTTATAGACGCTGCCGCCAATGCTCTTGAAGCCGTCCAGGGTGGCTATGGTGGCGGGATCGAGTCGCACCCCCATGGAGTAGAAGAAGGATCCCTCCCCAAAACTCAGGAAGACATTGTTGATCAGGACGAACATGGCCCCGGCCAGGGTCAGGGGCATCAGTTTGATGAAGCCATTCTTGATGGCGTTGACATGAGGCTGTTTACCCAGCTTGACGGCAATGGGCAATATGGCCTTTTCCAGGGATGCGATCATGGTGCTCACGGTGTTCTCCTTACTGAGTGAGGCTCTTCTTGATGGATGCGACGGCGGCCTTGAGGACCCCTAACCCATCGACCTTGCCATAGAGCAGGGAGTCGATGACTTCGACCGGCTTGCCCGGCAACAGGGTCTGGATCTCAGACAGCATGTAGGCAATCTGCGGGCCCAGCAGCACCAGATCCGCATCCTGCCCCTTCTCGGCTGCCAGGGTTTCCGGGTAGGCATCTATCTCCACGGGCACATCATATTTCTCAGCCTGGGCCTTCATCTTCGAGACCAGCAGTGACGTCGACATCCCGGCAGAGCAAAACAGGTAAATCCGTTTCTTTTCCATAACCACTACCTCACGATTAAAAACCAGTTGTATAGGGGGGATGAAGCTGTCTCTTGCCGTCACAACCTATGGTTAACTAATCATCCCTCATTGACATCATTGTAATGACTTACAGATCTAACTGATATTTCGCGTATCAATAAAATAGTTCCATATTGACCCGTTACTTTGGCGCCGTTCACGATCTCAAAGAATGGAAAAATAAGGAGTCATATGGGTTGTTTTTTAGTGAGGTTTGATTGTTATAAAAACAGATATATTTCAATTGCTTAGTTTGATTTTCGTCGTTTCACCTGCTAAGGCGATGAAAGCTGCCAATAATCGGCTGTGGTTCACACTTTCAGATTAATGGACTTAGCTTGATGTTGGTCACAATGCTGACCTTGGGGAAGAGGTAGTAATCATACGCTGTTGTTGACCAGCCCCTGAGCCCCTGATCCCCTTGTTGCGTTGGGGATCCTGGGTGACTGGCATGTTCTTGCCACCGATGACCATCGGATATCAGCGCAACCCTTTGCCTCTTCTTCCTTATGCTTGACCCCGATACTGTCCATCCTGGTTACGCCAAGGTCATGGGCGCGCAAGGCTCCTGGCCAGATCCGGCCATCAACCACCAGCGCAGAGGCGCTCATAAAAAAAGCCCTGAGGAGCAGGGCTTTGAACTGTTGCTGAAACAGGGGCGACTCAGAGGGCGGCAACGGCTTCCCGTACCAGCAGGGCCAACTCGTCCTTGCACATTGCTCGGGTCCACGTCAGGCATAGGGATGTGAACGGCGTTGCGTGATGACCAGAGGTTAAAGATGGCAGTGCTCCAGCCACGATTAACGTGCCGCCGCGGGTCAGGGAAAGGAGAGGTACGCAGATCAGGTCGAGTGCCTGCTTGCTACAGGCGGTGAAGCGGCTGGGAGAGCGGTTCTCTCCTCACGGCCGACACCGTTGAAGCTGAATGCCTGGTCCATCAGCTGGCCTGCCTCGATGGAGGATGGCATCAGTCTGTTGAGGCAGGGGAAAGGCGGTGTCACTGAACGACTCAATCCCATCCCGCGTACATAGGCACCATTGTGAGTCTGAGCGAGTTTGTGATGGCGGGCTCTCAAGGGATGGCGCTGAGGAGTCCGGGGTGAAGACATAAAAAAACCGACACCCGGAGGTGTCGGTTTTTATCTTGCCAAGGGCGCTGAGGCGGCTTAGCGCAGTATCATCTGCTCGCGACCCGGGCCGACGGAGACCATGGGCACCGGCACACCCAGCAGGGCTTCGATGCGCAGCACATAGTGCTGGGCAGCCTTGGGCAGGTCTTCGAACTTGCGGATGTGGGAGATCTCTTCGCTCCAGGCTTCCATGGACTCGTACACCGGCTTCAGACCGGCGGTCTGCGGCCAGATCGGGTTCTCGGTGTTGGCGCCTTCGTAGGCCACGCAGATCTTCAAGTCCGGCATGCCGGAGAGGCAGTCCAGCTTGGTCAGGGCGATCTCGTTGGCGGCCTGGATCTCCAGACCCTGCTTGGTGGCGACCGCATCGAAGTAGCCGATGTCACGGGGACGGCCGGTGGTGGCGCCGAACTCGTTGGCGAACTTGCGGAACTCTTCCTGGTTCTCCATGGCGGTGATCAGGGTGCCGGTACCGACAGAGGTACTGAACGCCTTGGCCACGGCAATCACGCGCTCGGGGCGCAGGGCCGGCAGGCCGCCACCGATCCCGGCGTAGGCGCCGGAGACGTGGGAGGAGGTCACCCAGGGATACTCACCGTAGATCAGGTCACGGCCTGCGCCCAGCTGGGCTTCGAACAGCAGGGTGCCGTTCTGGGCCTGAATGGCCTTGAGCGGCTCGCTGACGTTGCAGACGGCGTCGATCCAGGGGGCGGACACTTCCAGCAGCCAGTCGGCCATCTCCTGGGCGGTCTGGCTGAATTCGAAGCTTGGGTAGAGCGCCTTGAGCTGCGGCAGTTTCCAGTCGAGGAAGAACTGGATGCGTTCGACCAGTACTTCCGGCTGTTTCAGCCAGCCGACCAGGATCGCTTTTTTCATGACCCGATCACCGTAAGCCGGGGCAATGCCCTGACGGGTGGAGCCGTAGGCGCCATCGCCCAGACGGAGTTCTTCCAGGGTATCTTCCAGGGCGTGGATCGGCAGGCAGAAGGTGGCTCGGTCAGAGATGGCCATCTTGGGATTGACACCGGCGGCCTTCACTTCGGCCAATTCCTTGGTCAAAGGCTCTGGGCTGATGACCATGCCAGGGCCAAGCACGACCAGGCAATCGGGGTTGAATACGCCACTCGGCAGCTGGTGCAGCTTGAAGGTGCCCAGGTCGTTGACGACGGTGTGGCCGGCGTTGTTGCCGCCCTGAAAACGGATGCTGGCGGCGGATTGGCCTGCCAGATAATCGACGATGCGGCCTTTGCCTTCATCACCCCAGTTAGCACCTACGACTACGATAGACGACATGTGACTTTCTCCTAAGACGTTAGGCGTTCATCCTAGGAGCCTGGGGCGGATTAGAAAAATTAATTATCTTTATAATTCCGATAAGGAAGTCATATAATTGTGACCAATTTATCGGCAAAGACCCGCCATGACGCGCCACTGCGCGCCTGCCGCGGGCGAGAGTGACCCCATGTTGGATATTCACTGGCTCAATACCTTCGTCACCCTGGCGCGCTTGCAGCACTTTGGCCAGACGGCGACCGAACTGCACATGACCCAACCCAATGTCAGTCTGCACCTCAAGAATCTGGAGCAGGCGACCCGGGTGAGGTTGATCGAGCGCAGTCCCTTTCGGCTCACCCAGGCGGGGGAGCGCTTGCTGCAAAGCGCCGAGCGCGCCATTGCCGAGCTGCAACTCTGCCAAGCCGATCTCAATGCCCTGGGGCAATTCAGCCAAGGCAAGCTGGCCATCGCCGCCAGCGACATCATCTCGCGCCTGCTGCTGATCCAGCCATTTCAGCGTTTCAAGCAAGCCTTCCCCGGCATCGATCTCACCCTGTTCAACACCACCTCGGATCAGGCCGCCGAGTTGGTCAAGGCAGGGCGGGCGGATCTCGGCTTCGTGATGGCGCAAAAGCGCAGTGAACCGCTGTTCTATACCGAGCTGCAACAGGTGACCTGGTGCGCCCTGGGTCAGGGATTGAGCCGCTGGCAAGCCAGGGTCAGGGCGGGGCAGAGCGATCCCCTCGACGAGCCGACCCTGATCTTGCTCGGTCACGACACCCGCACCCGGGCGCTGATTGATCCCTCCTTGCCCCTGCTCGGGCTGCCACCCTGTCGCATCATGGAGGTGGGCAGCGTGGATGCCCAGCTCGACTGGGCCGAGGCGGGGTTCGGGGTCGCCATAGTGCCCGACTTCTCCTTGCACCCGCGGCTGAAGCTCACGGCGCCGGTCAGCGAGCTGCACGATTTCCCCAGTACCAGCCTGGGCTATGTGGTACGCCAGAATCAGGTGTTGTCCCGGGCCATCAAACAGCTGCTGCACTGGGTGGAGGAGGAGATACAGCGGCCCCATCCCTATCTGGGGCTGGAGTTGGCCTTGAGTGAGCAGGCCAAGGAGGGACAGGCCAAGGAGAGCACAGGGGGAGGAGATGAATAAGCGGTCGATGGGCCAGCCAGGGGGGCGATGGGTTTAGATGGGCAGGCGCGATGCATCCCATCTGGATGGCGACTGAGCGGATCCTCACCACATAACAACGGCCACCCTGGGGTGGCCGTTGTTTCATCGGGTAGTGCGGTTATCCGCCCAGCGGGCCTGACCGCAGACTCAAGGGGCTGGCTGAGCCGCTGATGGCTGAACGGCGTCGCTCACCGCGGGCTCCTGGCCAGCTGGCACTGGGTTGCTGGCGGCCGAGGCTGGTTGCTCTGTCTCGACTGGGGCGGGGACTGTGCCTGTTGCCATGGCCACTGGTGCGGATCCTTCGACGGCACCTTCTACGGCACCTTCGACGGCATTATCCACTTCGGTCGGGGTTGATTCGGTCGAGACAGCCCCGGAAACCAGGGTGGTGGCGTCGGCCGATGACGATGAGAGCTCAGGTTGCAGTGACGCTGGCATCAGGCTCGGCAGTGTGGCATCGCTTGCCGGGGGCGCATTGGCATCATCCAGCATGGCGGCATGGGGCGGTGCCGGAGTCGGCGCCATCATGCTCTCCTGGGTGAGCGCGATCAGGGCCGGGTGCAGGCGAGTGAACTGCTTGAGCCGCGCGTCCATGACCCGCCGCAGTTGATGTACCGTCTCGGCGGGCAAGGTATCGAGGGCCACCAGATCTGCGTACACCGCGATGGTGGGTAGAGAGAGTGTCTGGCCCGGATAGAGGTTGGCCGCGATGCGACCCTGCTCGTAATAGGTTGAGCCCTCGATCAGTTGATTGATTTTGGCATCCTCGATGGCAACCAGCCGTGCCTTGCAACGGCCGGTCAAGTCCGAGATAACCTGACTCGGTTGACCCGCGACCACGAAGGCGGCATCCAGGGTGCCATCACACAGACCTTGCAGGCGATCGGGCCCCTGTTCGGCCACGGTGCCGAAATCCTTGCTCTGCCAGCCCATGGCCTCAATGAGGGCCATGATGGTGATCCTGTCCCCCCCGTTGGCACTGCCGAGATCGACCCGCTTACCCAGCAGATCCCCCAGGCTGCTGATACTGCTCTTCTCGCTGACCAGCAGGGCGACCGACTCGCGATGAAGCCGGTAGAGGGTGCGCAGTGAGGCATCTGGGCCCTGCTGTGCGAAGGGGCCAGTGCCATGCACGGCGTGATAGAGCACATCGGATTGCACCAGGGCGAGTTGGCTCTTGCCACTCGCCAGATCGCGCAGATTGGCGAGTGAACCCTTGGTGCTCTGCACACTGCAGTGCAGGTTGTTGTACGCGCTATCTTCGTTGAACAGGCGACAGAGGGCGCCACCGACAGGGTAATAGACGCCGGTGAGGGCCCCGGTGCTGATGGTGAGGTAGCTGTCAGCGGCCTGGGCGTTTGTTCCCCAGCAGAGCAAGGCAAACAGGGGAGCGAGCAGGGTAGATATTCGTGGGCGCATAGATAACCAATCAGGAAAAAGGGGATGGGCCACTGGGCCCATCGGGTTTAGTTGGGCAGTGTGAGGATGGCTTGCTCCATGCGAGCCAGCGCCTTGGTTAGCAGTGCTCTGGTGCAGCCAAAGTTGAGGCGCACGAAATCGCCGTCACCAAACTGGGCTCCCGGGGAGAGACCAACCCCCGCCTGCTCGAAGAAGGCGATGGGATTCTCCAGGCCCAGGGCGCCCACATCTATCCAGGCCAGGTAAGTCGCTTGATTGCGCGCCATCTTGACCCCCGGCCAGCGGGCCACGGCCGCCTCGATCAGCGCCAGGTTGCCACGCAGATAGTCGAGCTGCGCCAGGAGCCAGGCCTCGCCTCCTTCATAGGCGGCTTCGGCCGCCACGAAACCGAGCAGGTTGACGTCGGCACTGATGCCGCGCATCGCCTGTTGCAACTTGAGGCGCAGCCGGGCATTGGGCACCACGGCGAAGGAGCAGCAGAGGCCGGCGATATTGAAGGTCTTGCTCGGCGCCATCATGACGGCGCTGCGCTGGGCGGCTTCAGCACTGATGGCGCCATAGGGAATGTGCCTGGCATCCTTGTCCAGCAGCAGGTCGCAGTGGATCTCGTCCGAGCAGACCACCAGGTTGTGGCGCTCGGCGATGGCATCGATGGTGGCCAGCTCTTCGCGGGTGAAGATGGTACCGCCCGGGTTTTGCGGATTGCAGAGCAGCAGCAGATCTGCCGAGGGAGCCTGACGCTCCAGCTCTTCGATATCGATCAGCCAGCGGCCCTCCTGCTCCACCATGGGCACGGTCAGCAGGGGCCGGTCATTGAAGCCTGGTGCCTGCAAGAAGGGGTAGTAGACCGGCTTGGGGGTGATGATGCCGCGACCGTGCTGGCTCCAGGCCTTGCAGGCCAGATTGAGACCAGGGACCACGCCGGGCAGGAATACCAGCCACTCGGCCTCTATCTGCCAGCCATAACGCTCACTCAGGCGAGCCATGATGAGTTCAATCAGACGAGGGGAGGGGCGCGAGTAACCAAAGATGCCGTGGGCGGCCCGCTCGGTCAGTGCTGCCAGCACGCTGGGAGGAGAGACGAAGTCGGTATCCGCGACCCACATGGGCAGCACGTCCTGGCCCTTGTACTTGTCCCACTTAAGACTCATGGTGCCGCTGCGGTCAATTTCCCTGTCAAAATCAAACATCTGCCATCCTTTTTTTAGCCAAATAGTCTTGTCGCCATGGGGTTGCCGGTCTGGGGCCCCGGCCACTGAGCTGCGAGGCCTGGCTGCCACTGGCTTGCCATCATGGGGAGTGCCGCCTGGCGACATGGCCTCTCAATGTACGGTGTCCGTGGGGGAGTCGCAAGCCTTGAGCTGGCTCTTGATAGTGTCATAAAATAGCCATCGTCATGCAGTGCACTCGCACCTCCTTCCTCCAATTCGGTGATAGCCCTATGAAATCCTTGACTGCGGTCATCAAACGTCCGGATCCCGTCTCGTTGTCGTTTCTGGCCGTCACCTTCATGACGGGGGTTGCGGTGGCCCTGCAGGTGCCCACCTTGAGCCTGTTCCTGGCCGAGGAGGTGCAGGTTCGTCCCTTCCTGGTCGGCCTGTTCTACACTGTCAATGCCCTGGTTGGCATCCTCGTCAGTCAATGGCTTGGCCACAGATCCGACAGTCAGGGGGATCGCAAGACCCTGATCCTGCGCTGCTGCGCCGCCGGTATCGTGCTCTCCCTGCTGTTTGCCTGGAACCGCAACTACTGGCTGTTAGTGAGTCTCGGGGTGCTGCTGGCCAGTCTGGCGGCCACCGCCAGCCCCCAGCTATTCGCCCTGGCGCGCGAGCACGCGGATCGCCAGCAGAAGCGCGCCGACATGTTCAGCTCAGTGATGCGGGCCCAGTTCTCCCTGGCCTGGGTGATAGGGCCGCCCATGGCGTTCGCCTTGGCCATTGGTTATGGCTTCGAGGTGATGTATCTCGCCTCCGCCCTGGCCTATCTCATTTGTGGTCTGGTGGTGTGGCGCTGGCTGCCGTCACTGCCACTGCCGGTGAAAGATGAGACTGCCCCCAGGGTCAGCAGCTGGCGGGATCCTTCGGTGCGGGCGCTGTTCATCGCCTCGACCCTGATGTGGACCTGCAACAGCATGTATCTCATCAACATGCCGCTCTACATCACCCGCGAGCTTGGACTGGATGAGAAGCTGGCCGGGATCTTGATGGGCACAGCGGCGGCGCTGGAGATCCCCTTCATGCTGCTGGCGGGCTACTACACCCGCCGCTTCGGCAAGCGGCCCATGATGCTGGTGGCGGTGCTGGCCGGGGTCGGTTTCTACATCGGCCTGGTGACGCTCTCTAGCCAGCAGGCACTGATCGCGCTGCAACTGTTCAATGCCATCTTCATCGGCATCATCGCCGGCATCGGCATGTCCTACTTCCAGGACTTGATGCCGGGCCGGGCCGGGGTCGCCACCACCCTGTTCGCCAACAGCATTCGCACCGGTTCCATACTGGCGGGCGCCATCGCCGGCATCGTCGCCGAGCTGTGGAGCTTCCACGGTGTCTTCATGGTGGCGCTGACCCTGGCCATGCTGGCCCTGGTCGCCTGCTGGCGAGTCCCCAATGCCTGAGTGAGTCTGGCCTGTGGCCAGCGGCATGAATAGAAGAGAAGACCCGCGTTGTGCGGGTTTTTTATTGGCTGGCAAGGGGGAGGGAGAGTGGCGTGTAACGGTGGCCCCGGCGGTGGATCCGGGTCTTGGCCTTAGCGCTCCGGGCGCTTATCCGGATGCTGGTACTCATCGCGCAGGCAACGCAGCAGCAATTCGGTGGCCGGGCCCAGGGCATCCGGGCTCATGGTCAGCAGGTAGGTATAGAGATGGCGCTCGCTGCCACCCTCCAGGGTTAGCGGTACCAGGCTGCCATCGGTCAGGGCGCAGTTGGCCAGGTGGCGTGGCAGCCAACCATAGCCGAGCCCTTGTTGCAGCAGGGCGATCGCCTCCTGGTAGTGGGTTACCTTCCAGCCGGTATCCTCGGCATCATTCCAGTCCACCGAGCGATGAATGGGGGGATGCAGACCTATCTGGTTATGGCTGGCCAGTCTGTCCAGGGGCAGGGGGGCTGGTTCGCAGGCCAGGGGGTGCCCGGGGGCGCACAGGGGCAGCAGAGTGACCTCGTCCAGGGGCAGGCCGGTGCGATCGCTTGGCAGGTGCTCCGAGATCATCAAGTCCCCCAGTTGCAAGGCACTGAAGTGGCAATGCACCCGCTCATGGAGGTTGATGCGGCAGCCCCTACTGCGAGGATAGAAGCGGGCCAGCGCCCGATAGAGTCGCTCCCTGGGTTGCAGCGTGCTGACATAGAGGTTGATCTGGGGTTCCCACTGTCGCTCCAGGTTGTCGGCCAGGTTTTCGAGGTCTTCAACCTGCAGGCTGAGTTGGCGGGCGCGCTTGAGGAAGATCTCTCCCGCAGGCGTCAGCACCGCCTTGCGACCACGTACCTCCAGCAGCGCCACCCCCAGACTCTGCTGCAGCTTGGCTACCGCATGGTTGAGGGAGGACTGGCTCTTGTTCAGTGCCTCGGCCGCCTGGGCGTAGCCGCCACAGTCGACCACGGCCTGAAAGATGCGCCACTGCTCGAAGGTACTCTTGGGTCGAAACATAACTCACCTGCTGGTTATTCTGCACCAAGCCCGTATCAACGGACTCTAATAACACTAACTGCCATTGGCGGGACAGGCCTGTTTTTTCTGGTTATTTGGGTTGGGCGACGAAGGTCTGGCCCGTTTTGCCCTGGCTGTCAGCCCCCATCAGGTAGAGATAAAGGGGCATGAGATCGGCTGGCGTCTTGAGCGTCATGGCATCTTCGGCCGGGAAGGCGCTGGCCCGCATCTTGGTGCGGGTGCCCCCCGGATTGATGCTGTTGACCCGCACCCCAGTGTTATCCAGCTCATCGGCCAGCACCTCCATCATGCCTTCGACCGCGAACTTGGAGATGGCATAGGTGCCCCAGTAGGCGCGGCCCTTTCGGCCCACACCGGAGGAGGTAAACAGCAGGGAGGCCTCGCCATGTTGCTTGGCGGTCTGACGCACCAGCGGCAGCAGCGCCTGGGTCAGCAGAAATTCGGACTTGACGTTGACCTGCATCACCTCGTCCCACTCCTTCTCCTGGATATGCTCGAAGGGCGACAGAGTACCGAGCAGGCCCGCATTGAACAGGACGCCATCGAGGCGCCCGAACTGCTGCGCGAAGGTCTCGGCCATGCCACGGTAGTGGCTGGCGGTGGCCCCCTTGAGATCGACCGGGGCGATGGCGGGCAAGGGGTGACCGGCGGCTTCAATCTGGTCATAGACGGCTTCGAGTTTGGCCACGGTGCGGCCGAGCAGTATGACGGTGGCGCCATGGGCTGCGAAGGTCAGTGCCGCTTCACGGCCAATGCCATCGCCAGCTCCCGTCACCAGGATGACTTTGTTGTTGAGCAAGGTGGCGGGGGCCTGATAATCGAGCATGACAACTCCTTTGATTCTCTGCGGTTGGCCAGTGCGCTCGATCATTGCTGTCGAGCAAGGCGCTGGCATTATCCGGGCAAGTGTACTGAGGCGTTTGGCGGTTTGACCAGCGTCCGGGGGTAAAAATGTGAAGAAAACGAGGGGCTTGCCAGCAAATAATTCAAAGGCGTCAGGCAATGGCGCGCTCTGTGTCCTGTTTCTGTGTCCTGTTTCACCCGGCTCGCTGGCCGAGGCACACCCGGCGCCAAGGGCGGGAGACGGCTCCCCAGCCGCGGCCTGCTTTGGGGCTGGCAACAGTCTTTGCGCCCTTTGGGCAAACTCCCTAGAATGGGAAAAATTTTCACTCTCAACGGAGTTCTCTGTGGCATTTCTGAGCGAATATGGCCTGTTTCTGGCCAAGACACTCACCTTCTTGCTGGCCATCGGCGCCCTGATCCTGATGCTGGTCAGTGCGCGCCACCCCAAGTCCCGCAAGGGTGAGCTGGTGATAAGGGATCTCTCCGCCGAGCTGGAGCAGACCCAGGACAGGTTGCGCACCTCTCTTGCCGGCAAGCAGGAGCGCAAGCTGATCGAGAAACAGCAAAAAGAGCGCAGCAAGCAGCGTGGCAAGCAAGGGGATGAGCGGCGCCGTCTGTTCGTGATGGACTTTCATGGCAGCATGGATGCCAGAGAAGTCGCCTCCCTGCGGGAAGAGGTGAGCGCCGTGATAGGGGTCGCCCAGCCTGGGGATGAGGTATTGCTGCGTCTCGAATCCGGCGGCGGTGTGGTGCATGGCTATGGCCTGGCCGCCTCCCAGTTGCAGCGACTGCGGGACAAGCAGATCACCCTGACGGTGGCCATCGACAAGGTGGCGGCCAGCGGTGGCTACATGATGGCCTGCGTGGCTGACCGGATACTGGCGGCCCCCTTCGCCATCGTCGGCTCCATCGGCGTGGTGGCTCAGATGCCCAACTTCAACAAGCTGCTGAAAAAGCACGACATTGAATTCGAGATGCACACCGCAGGCGAATACAAGCGCACCATCACCATGTTCGGCGAGAACGATGAGCCGGGTCGGGAGAAGTTTCGCGAGGAGCTGGGGGCCATCCATGAGCAGTTCAAAGGCTTCGTGGCCGCCCATCGCCCGGCCCTGGAGATCGACAAGGTCACCACCGGGGAGCACTGGCTCGCCGGTCATGCCAAGGAGCTGGGGCTGGTGGATGAGCTCTGTACCAGCGATGACTACCTGCTGCGCCGTGCGCAAGAGCGGCATCTGGTGGGACTCTGCTTCCAAAAGCCCAAGTCGCTGACCCAGAAGCTGGGCCAGCAGGGGGCGCTGGGGCTGGTGCAGGGGCTGGAGCGGCTCTGGCAGCAGAGCCCCTGGCGCTGAGCAGCCATTACGCAAACGAAATGAAAAAGCCGGGCTCTTGCCCGGCCCTTCGTTTATGGCTTTGTTGCGGCTTAGAACCTGTCTACGAGCTGTCACGAGAGGTCGTCAGCAAGGTAAAGAGCAGCGCAGGAACCGGAGCGTATAGGCATACGTGAGGATTCCGAGCCGCGCATGAGCCTTGATCACGGCCTCGCAGTAAGATCGTGACCAGGTTCTTAGCGCTGGAAGGGATAGACGGAGCCAAGTTTGAGGATCTGGGTCAGCTCGTCCAGGGCGGTGCGGGACTCTTGCACCAGGGCCGGATCGCGCAGGTCATCCAGGGCCAGGCTGTCGCGGTAGTGCTTCTCGACCCAGGCGTCCAGTCGGGCAAACTGGCCGTCATTGATGAGGCAGGCCGGATTGACCGCAGTCAGCTCGGCATCATTCATGGCGACCCGCAGCCGCAGGCAGGCGGGCCCGCCGCCGTTACGCATGCTCTGCTTCACATCCATGAAGTGCACCTGCTTGATGGGGGTGCCCAGGCCAACCAGTTTGTTGAGATAGGCGGACACGGCCGGGTTGTCACGGCACTCGGTCGGGGCGATGATCGCCATCTCGCCTGAGGGCAGGGTCAGGATCTGGGTGTTGAACAGATAGGATTTCACCGCATCTTGTACCGAGACCTCGGCAGTCGGCACCTCGATAAAGTGCAGATCGCCTTCACCAAACTTGGTGCGCACTTCGGCCAGGGCCGAGTCGGTATTGAGGAAGGCCTGCTGGTGGAAGAAGAGCACATTCTGGTTGCCCACCGCGATGACGTCGTTGTGGAATACCCCCTGATCGATCACCTCCGGATTTTGTTGGATGAAGACGGCGGTCTCCTCGCCGAGGCCGTGCAGACGGGCGATGGCCTGGCTCGCTTCCAGGGTCTGGCGCGCTGGGTAGCGTTTGGGCGCAGGCTGGGATACGTCAAAGGCGCTGCGGCCATAGACGAACAGTTCGACGCCCGCCTCGCCGTAGGCGCGACACAGCCGGGTATGGTTGGCGGCCCCCTCGTCGCCGAAGTGATCATTGTCCGGTAGGTGACTGTGGTGACAGAAATGGCGATCGCCCGGGAAGACGGCGCGCAGGATGCGCCCTGTCACGTCGGGCTCGAGGGAGCGATGGAATTTGTTGGTCAGGTTGGCCGGGGTGAAGTGGATGCGGCCATCCTGGGTGTCGGCGCTAGGCGAAACGGTGGCGGCGTTGGCGGTCCACATGCTGGAGGCGGAGAAACAGGCGGCCAGCACGGCGGGGGCCTGGCGGGCTGCCTGCTCAAGCACCCGGGCATCGGAGCCGGTGAAACCCAGGCGACGCAGGGTGGCGAGATCCGGGCGCTCCTGAGGGGCCAGTACCCCCTGGGTCATGCCGAGATCCGTCAGCGCTTTCATTTTGCGCAGCCCCTGCTTGGCCGCTTCCTTCGGGTTGGAGGCTTCTTTGGCATTGTTCTGGGAGGCGACGTTGCCATAGGAGAGGCCGGCGTAGTTGTGGGTCGGGCCGACCAGGCCGTCGAAGTTAACCTCGAAGTGCTTCATCAGAGTACATCCTTTCGATTTTTATATGGGTTGCGGTTCCTTCCGCGCACAAAGCTGCGGGATGTGGCCATTATAAAGAGATTTTGTCTGTTGTAACAAGCTGATAACGAAAGTGCTTTGTTATGTTACGAGGGCGGTTTGTTATGTTGTTTCGGATATAAAAAACGGCGATGTGCGGCATAAAAATGAAAAAGCGGTTGCGTCCGGCGGCTCGGCTTCGCATTAATAAATAAAGAAGCGATGCGGTTAGCCATGGTAAGCAAAGTTGTCGCCAAGATTGCTTTTTGGCGTCAAATCTCTTATACAGCCCCACAAAACCGCACACCAACCCCGACGGGTGCAACGAGGATAAAAGTTACAGCATGGGCAAATCACTGGTCATCGTAGAGTCTCCGGCCAAGGCCAAGACCATTAATAAATACTTGGGTAAAGACTACGTGGTGAAATCCAGCGTCGGTCATATCCGCGACCTGCCGACCAGCGGCAGTGCCAGCAGCGAACCCAAGAAACCCGTTATTCGCGGTATCAAGCTCAGCGAATCCGAGAAGGCTGCCAAGGATCGCAACGCCTTGTTTGCCCGCATGGGGATCAATCCGACCAATGGCTGGCAGGCGAATTACCAGATTTTGCCCGGCAAAGAGAAAGTCGTCAGTGAACTGCAGAGTCTCGCCGCCAAGGCCGACACCATCTATCTCGCAACCGACTTGGATAGAGAGGGAGAGGCGATTGCATGGCACCTGCGCGAGATCATCGGCGGTGACGAGAGCCGCTACAAGCGGGTGGTGTTCAACGAAATCACCAAGAGCGCGATCCAGGAGGCCTTTGCCCAGCCGTCCGAGCTGAACATGCACAGGGTCAATGCCCAGCAGGCCAGGCGTTTCCTGGACCGGGTCGTAGGCTACATGGTCTCCCCGCTGCTCTGGAAGAAGCTGGCCCGCGGCCTCTCCGCCGGTCGGGTGCAGTCGGTGGCCGTGCGCCTCATCGTCGACAAGGAGCGCGAGATCAAGGCGTTCGTGCCGGTGGAATTCTGGGACTTGCATGCCGACTTGATGACCGCCGGGGACGAATCCCTGCGCATGGAAGTGCTCAGCCGCAATGGTGCCGACTTCAAGCCGGTGACCAAGGCCGAGACCGATGCCGCTCTGGCCGCCCTGAACGGGGTGGATTACAAGGTCATCAGCCGCGAAGACAAGCCGACCGGCTCCAAGCCCTCTGCTCCCTTCATCACCTCCACCCTGCAGCAGGCCGCCTCGACGCGTCTGGGCTTTGGGGTGAAGAAGACCATGATGATGGCTCAGCGTCTCTATGAAGCCGGTTACATCACCTATATGCGTACCGACTCCACCAACCTCAGCAAAGAGGCGGTCGAGGCGGTGCGTGACTACATCACCACCCAGTACGGCGCCCCCTATCTGCCAAGCGAGCCGAACCTCTATGGTTCCAAAGCCGGGGCCCAGGAGGCGCACGAGGCGATCCGTCCCTCCAACGTCACCCTGACCACCAGCGAGCTGGAAGGGATGGAGTCGGACGCGGTGCGGCTTTATGACCTCATCTGGCGCCAGTTCGTCGCCTGTCAGATGACCCCGGCCCAGTACGATGCCTCCACCCTGACCGTCAAGGCTGGCGAGTTCGAGCTGAAAGCCCGTGGCCGTATTCTGCGCTTCGCCGGTTGGACCAAGGCGATGCCGCCCATGGGCCGCAAAGGCGAAGATACCCAGTTGCCGGCGGTGACCGTCGGTGAGGCGCTCAAGCTGATCAAGCTGGACCCTCGTCAGCACTTCACCAAGCCGCCTGCTCGCTTTACCGAAGCGGCCCTGGTGCGCGAATTGGAAAAACGCGGTATTGGCCGTCCATCCACCTATGCGTCCATCATCTCCACCATAGTGGACAGGGGCTATGTGCGGGTCGAGAGCCGCCGCTTCTTCGCCGAGAAGATGGGGGAGATAGTCACCGACCGTCTGGTGGAGAACTTCGTCGAGCTGATGAACTACGAGTTCACCGCCAAGATGGAGAACAAGCTCGATGAGGTGGCCCAGGGGGAGCAGGAGTGGAAGGACGTACTCGATGCCTTCTTCGCCGAGTTCACCGAAGAGCTGGCCCAGGCCGACAAACCCGCTGAAGAGGGGGGCATGCGCGCCAACCAGATGGTGCAGACCGACATCGACTGCCCGGATTGTGGGCGCAAGATGGGCATTCGCACCGCCACCACCGGGGTCTTCCTCGGTTGCTCCGGCTATGCCCTGCCGCCCAAAGAGCGCTGCAAGAAGACCATCAACCTGGTCTCGGCGGACGAGTTCGTCTCCGCGGCCGATGGGGAAGAGGCCGAAACCGAGGCGCTGCGCGCCAAGCATCGTTGCACCCTCTGTGGCACCGCCATGGATGCCTACATCATCGATGAGACCCGCAAGCTGCACGTCTGTGGTCGCAACCCCGACTGCGAGGGTTACGAGATCGAGAAGGGCCAGTTCAAGCTCAAGGGCTACGAAGGACCCAGCATAGATTGCGACCGTTGTGGCAGCGAAATGCAGCTCAAGAACGGCCGTTTCGGCAAGTACATGGGCTGCACCAACGAGACCTGTAAAAACACGCGCAAGATCCTGAAAAATGGCGATATTGCACCGCCAAAAGAAGATCCGGTGCCGCTGCCAGAGCTCAAGTGCAGCCAGTCCGATGCGCACTTCGTGCTCCGTGATGGCGCGGCGGGTCTGTTCCTCGCGGCCAGCAATTTCCCGAAATCCCGGGAGACCCGAGCCCCCCTGGTGGAGGAGCTCAAACGCTTCAAGGAGCGGCTCTCGCCCAAGCACCAGTACCTGGCCGATGCCCCGGCGTCAGATCCTGACGGTAACGCATCCATCGTCCGCTTCAGTCGCAAGACCAAGGAGCAGTACGTGATGACCGAGGTAAACGGCAAGGCGACAGGCTGGACGGCCCACTACGACAATGGCAAGTGGCAGGAGAGTCTGGCCAAGGCCAAGAAGGCCTGATCCCTGTATGTCGATAGGCCCCGCATAACGCGGGGCCTTTT
Source organism: Aeromonas rivuli (assembly GCF_020149575.1). NCBI lineage: Bacteria > Pseudomonadati > Pseudomonadota > Gammaproteobacteria > Aeromonadales > Aeromonadaceae > Aeromonas > Aeromonas rivuli. Next base: position 1,325,516 of record NZ_CP079742.1, read on the forward strand.
TCGTTTATGGGGATATACTGCAAAAGCTGCAAGGTAGCGGCAGGCAAGACAAGGAGTCAAAGATGGATATCAACGAGATCCGGCCAGGCATGAGCTGCCTGACACGCGAGGGGGTTGGCTACGTGCTGGAGGTCGACAGACAGAGCCAGCTGGTATTGCTGCAGCGGGAGGCGGAAACCATACCCGTGCAGGTTCGCAGTGACGAGATCCTCTCATCTCGCGAGGGATGAGCCCTATCATGGGGCTCGTCATGAGCGCCATGTCATGGCAAGGGATCCCTAGAAGGGGATCAGGAACAGCAGCTCGGCGAGATCGGGCTGCCACTGCCACTCCTTCATCCTGACCCGTCCCCCCATCACTGGCACCCCCTCCTGTTGCAGGCGCCCCGTCTGTTCGTCGAATCCCACCGATCCCCTGGGCAGGGAGAGTTTGCCCCCGGCTCCCAGCACGCGGTGCCAGGGCAGGGTTTTCTGGGTCTCTCTGAGTACCTTGCCGACCAGACGAGCCCGGCCCGGCAAGCCGGCGAGATCCGCTACCTGGCCATAGCTTGCCACCCGACCGGCCGGTATCAGCGCCAGTATGGCCTCTATCCTGGCCTGTTTGGTGAGCCCGGTTTCCGTTCCTTGCATGGCTGATCATTTTCCATAACGACAAAGGCGCCATTGTGGCGCCTTTGTCGTTATGGGGGCAAGTTTGGCAAAGGCTCCATGTTGGTGGCGCCTGTGTCGTCAGCTGGGCAAGTGTGACAAAGGCCCCGTTATGGGGGCAAGGTCAGCCGAAGGTCTGGCTCAGCCCCTTGAGCTGGCTGGACTGGTTGAGCAGTGCCTGACTCACCTCATCGACCTCGCGCATCTTGTGGCTGTTGTGCTGGGAGTGCTCGGAGATGGAGTGGATGTTGCGGCTGATCTCTTCAACCACGGCCTGCTGCTGCTCGGCGGCTGCCGCTATCTGGGCCCCGCAGGCACTGACTTGCTCTATCTCTTCCAGCACCTGATGCAGGCTGCTTGAGCCCTGGCGGGTCAAGTCGGCGCAGGTGCGGGTCTGCTGCAAGTTGGTCTGCATCATCGCCTGCCACTGGGTCAGGGTCTGCTGGATCTGGTTGATGCTGCCCTGGATCTGCTCGGTTGCCTTGTGGGTGCGGGTGGAGAGGGTGCGCACCTCGTCGGCCACCACGGCAAAGCCACGGCCCTGTTCGCCAGCGCGAGCGGCCTCGATGGCGGCGTTGAGGGCCAGCAGGTTGGTCTGATCGGCGATGCCCTGGATTTCGCTCATCAGGGTACCGATCCGTGCCGACTCCTCGGCCAGGCTGACGGCCGCCTGATACGCCTGCTCGGCCTGACCGGTCAGGGCGGTGATCTGGCGTTCGGTCTGCGCGAGTTGATCATCGGTCTGCAGGCAGCGGCTGCGAGCCTCGTCCACCTGACCGTGGGAGTCCTGGATATTGCGGGCTATCTCCTGGGCCGTACTGGCCATCTGGGTCATGGCGGCCGCCATCTGCTGGGTCTGGGCATCCTGCTCGCCGATGGCGCTGCAGGCCTGACCAGAGGCGAGTTTGAGGGAGCTGGCGAGTTGTTGCAGCGGCATGGTGGCATCATTGACCCGGCCCAGCACCGTCTTGAGCCTTGCCTCGCCCATCTTGAGGTGGAAATCGGCAATGGCCACCTCTTCCCCCCCCGAATAGACCTGACGGGTCAGGCTGTCATAGTTGTGGCGCAACCCGCGCAGATAGTGGCGGGTGCCGATCAGCTCGTCGCGATAGAGGAGACCGAGCAGCAACAAGGGCATTGGCATCAACAGCGCCGCAGTCGTCCCGGCCATTTGCCAGGCCAGCACCACCAGGGCCGCGAGACCAGCCAGCGCCAACCCGGGCCGCAGGCGGGTAAAGGAGACGCTCATGGAGGCTGCGCCCTGCTCCGCTTGGCGCAGGGTGCGATAGATGGTGCTGGCCCGCTGGATCAGGGCGGGAGTGGGCTTGCAGCGCACCGACTGGTAGCCGCTGATCTTGCCCTCCTCATAAAGCGGGGTGACGTAGGCATCGACCCAGTAGTAGCGACCATCCTTGCAACGGTTCTTGACCATGCCGCGCCAGGGTTTGCCTGCCTTGAGTTGCAGCCAGAGGTCGGCGAAGGCGGCCTTGGGCATCTCGGGGTGGCGGACCAGATTGTGATGCTGGCCAATCAGCTGTTCCCGGGTATAACCGGCCACCTCGCAGAAGTGCGGATTGGCATAGGTGATCACCCCGCGCAAGTCCGTGATAGAGACGAGTTGGACCGAATCGGGGAAGGTTACTTCCTGGTCGTTCAGGGGAGCCGGCTGATTGGGCATGGGAGAGTTCCTTTCGTATGGGCGAGCGTTGTTATTATTATCGGCTTCAATCGAGATCCATTGAGGGCTGCTTATGGGATTTACAGGGCAACAGGTGGATAATATGTATCCATATGGCACGTTAAAAGCCGCGCAAAGTGTATGTCTTTTGATGCGAAGAAGTAAACAAGAGGTTGGGGGCGGGATAAAAAAAGGCGGCCGCGCAGACCGCCAAACAGAGTGACAACATTACCTTTGCGGTGTCCGGTAACGCACCTGCTGCTGGTCGAGTATCGCCAGTTGACCGGGCAACCGGGCACAGAAGTGCGCCCAATCCTTGTCACTCGGCAGACTCCAGGCGACTTCCGCCGTGGCCAGCATGCGTGGGAACAGCATATAGTCGAGTCGGTCACGGGTATGGACCAGCTCGGACCACAGGGGGCTCAGCACCCCCAGGATGTTATCGTTGGCATGGAAATCGGCTGGGGCAGGGTCACAGGAGTAGACCTGCTCCAGATTGGGAGTGCCTGCCCAGTAGAGGCCAGGTTCGTCAATGTTGTCGTTGCAGGCGAGATCCAGATAGAGGTACTGGGCCGCCGCCATCAGCACAGGATACCCCTGACTGGCGGCGTCCAGGCCCGCCTGGAAGCTGGTCCAGGCACAGATGATGGCCTCTTTGCCCACCTTGTCCCCTTGCAACACCTCCTCCCAGCCCACCATCTGCCGCCCCTTGGCGGCAAGATAGTCCTGACAGTGGCGCAGCAGGTGACCCTGCAATTCCCGGATGTCCCGATAGCCCTGCTGCTGCATCAGCGCCTGGCAGGCCGGGCTGTCGGTCCAGACGCCGTGGGGCACCTCATCGCCCCCCATGTGCACCAACTTGCTCGGGAACAGCTCGCACACTTCGTCCATGACCTTGTCGAGGAACTGATAGGTGCCGGGCAGTGCCGGGTTGAGCACATTGTCGTCAAAAAATTGCACAGACAGGTAGCGGGAGTGATCCGCAGGCTCGATCAGCAGTTCGGGCAGCGCCTTGATGGCGGCATGGCAGTGGCCGGGAATGTCGATCTCCGGGATCACCTCGATGCCGAGGCTAGCGGCGTATGCGATCAGCTCGCGGGCTTCATCCTGGCTGTAGAAACCGCCGTAGCGCGCCGCGCCGCCACTGAGTTGGGGGCCGATGGCCAAGCCGTGACCACGCCAGGCGCCCACCTCGGTCAGGGCCGGGAAGGCCTTGATCTCGAGGCGCCAGCCTTCGTCATCGGTCAGGTGCCAGTGGAAGCGGTTGAATTTGTAGAGGCTCATCTGCTTGAGCAGGCGCTTGAGGCTCGCCATCGGCTGGAAGTGACGGCCGCAATCCAGATGAATGACCCGCAGGCCAAAGCGCGGTTCATCTTCTATCTCGATGCAGGGCAGGCTCTCGCCATGTTGCAGATACCATTGGGCCAGGCTGACCAGGCCATGACGCCAGCCCGGGAGGCCGGCGGCGGCAATCTCGACCCCTTGTGGCGTGATGTGCAGGCGATAGGCCTCATCGGCCAGTCCGGCTTCGATCAGGGTGATTTCGGCGTCGTGATCCTGCTCAAGGGCCAGGGAGGTCAGTTCGTTGAAGTGGCCGAGCAGGGCGCTGAGGTTGCCCGGCCCCCTGACATGAGCGCGCTCGGCGAGCCGAAAGTAACTCTCCTCAAGGCGCACCAGGCGACGGGGCTGCGGCACTATGCCGTGCTCGCTATCGACGCTGGCCAGCTCAGGTTGCACTGACGCGGGAGAGTCGAGACCGAGCTCCTGGCTTGCCACTGTGACGGGGATGATCTGGGGACCATGCTGGGACTCTGGCAGGCTGAGGAAGAAGCCTTGCGGCATGTCGGTGAGGTGTTTGAACACCGTCTTGCGACAGCAAAGTGCCAGCTCTCGACTCCCCGGGTGGGGGGCTATCACCTTGTAAGTGCCGCTCTGGTGGATGAGTTCACCCCCTTTCAGGCTGCTGGCGTCTACCTGACGGCCGAGGCAGAAGTGCAGTTGCCAGGGCTCGCTCGGCAGCCTGTCCAGGGTCAACAAGACCCAGACGTCCTCCTCATCGCGGCGTTCGATGGCAATGGTGATCAGGGGTGTAGACATGGCAGTTCCTTCCGTTTCGCAAAGAGGATGGCGCCTTCCAGGGCATCCGCCTGCGGGGTGACAAGGGGAAGATGGCCGAGGCGAGGGCGCAGCCGCTCCCCTATGCCACCGAGCAGGGCGACCTGGTTGGCACCTTGTGCCAGCATGCCGCCAATCAGGGTCTCGAGCTGATCCCGGGTTTCAGCCAGCAGGGCCTGGGCGAGGGGATCCTCGTCCTTGGCTGCCTCGAACACCCAGGGGGCGAAGCGGCCATAGTCGGCCGGGATCGCCTGGGCCGCCCAACGGACCAGCGCCGCCTGATCCCGTCCGAAGTGGTCGAGCAGGCGTACCGCCAGCAGACTGGGAGCCAGTATGCCGTCGTGGCAGAGCAGGGATTGCTGGATGGCGCGCAGGCCCAGCCAGGCACCGCTGCCCAGATCCGAGATGGGGAAGCCGCGGCCCGAACAGGTGCGAATGCGGCCTCCCTGAAAGATGAGCCCGACCGAGCCGGTGCCGGCGATGAGAATGGCCCCTTGGTCGCCGCCAAAGGCACCCAGGCAAGCGCCGAAGGCATCCGAGGTCAACCGGGTTTCGGCAAAGGGCAGGGGCTGGGCCAGAAAGTCCCGATAGCAGCTCTCCAGCTCGGCGGAGGCCAGCGCCAGCCCGGCGCTCATCCGGGCCAGGGCCGAGTCCGGCAGCCGGGCCGCCGTCATGGCGCCCTGCACCGCACCCAGCACATGGCGTTGGGCCAGGTCGATGCCCAGTTCCAGATTGGAGCCGGGGGCGCGTCCCTCACCGAGCAACTCGCCTTTCTGGTTGCGAATGCGAGCCCGGGTATGGGTGCCGCCACCATCGACGCCGACCCAGTAGGCGATGTTATCGGGCAACACAGGGTGCTTACTCATGACGAGTCCCCTGCCAGCTGATCGCCAAGGCAAACCAGGCGCCATGGGGGATCCACTGTTCGCCCCAGCGCCAGTTTTGATCCAGGCGATCCCGGTATTCATCGGGGATGAAGGCGACATCGGCCTCGTCCTCGAAACCCGAGGTGATGCCGTTGCAGATGCCGCCCGGGGCGCTGGGGTAGCCCGCGGTGTAGCCCGGGTTCTTGATGCCGTGCCCGATGAGCATGCAGGCGTCGAAGGGATTGAGCCCCAGGATCCAGTCCAGTTGTCGTTGACCGTGGGCGTCGAGGGAAGCGGCCAGGTCCGGCAGCCGGGCGGCGGCGGCAAAGGCCGCGGCGGCCAGGGATGCCAGCCGGGCGTTCTCCCCTTGCCACCAGTAGCCTGACTCGTTGTGATGGGGCATAAAGAAGCTCACCCGAGGTGCCTCATCCACCCCTTTCACATACTGGCGGGCGAGGGCGAAGGGGTTGCCGGGACGCCCGGTCAGGGCCAGCTCGGCGAGCAGGGCCTGGCGCACGACGAGTTCGACCCTGGCGATGCGGTCGGGATCTGTCTCCAGCGCCAGGTATTCGAGCAGGGCCAGTACCGGCAAGCCCGCCTCGGCGGCATGGTAGTAAGGGCGCGAGCCATCCTGGTTCGCGCTCCAGTAGTGACCAAGTGCGTCGTGGGGGCGCAAGCGGGCACAGAGCCGCTCGGCCCAGTGACGCGCCTCGGCCCGCCACTCATCCCCGAAGCTGTGCGTCAGCTCGACCGCAGCCAGGAGGGCGCAATACTCATCGATGATGTTCTCCTGGCCATCATCCAGATAAGCAAAGTTGTGCTCGCGCAGGTGCAGGTAACCGCGCCGGGCCGCCTCGCCATACTCGGCCTGTGCGAAGTCACCACTCACCCCGGCCCGGGCGGCGCGGGCCAGGGCGGCGATGGCCAGGCCCCCACCTTGGCGAAAGCCCGCCTGCCAGCTGCCGGATTTGAGCCCCTGCTGGGTGGCGTAGGCGCACAGTTCGCGCTGGGTGACATCCTTGCTCCACTTGTCAAACAGCGTCATGTAGAAGAAGCCGGACTCGTCTTGCATGCGGCACAGGAAGTCGGCGCCGTGCAATCCCTCATCATCGAGACGCTTGCCCAGGTTCAGGCTGTCGATATCCTGACGTCGGGCCAGCAGCTCCCGGCTCTTGAGCAGAGACCAGACCACCAGCGGGGTCTGCTGGGGGTTGAGGTAGTTGGCGTAGGAGAGGTGACTCAGGTACTTGCTGACATCGCCGCTGGCGTCATACCAGCCACCGTGCACGTCACGGCGTTGCTCGCCGCCGAACAGGGGGGCGGCTCTGTCCGCCTTGTCATATTGGCCGCTGCAACGCTGACCCTTGAAGTAGTGGATGACGTCAGACAGGCAGTGCTGGGTCAGTAACCGCTCACCCAGCCGGAAGCGGGCGGAGCGCACTATGCCATGGGCGGTGATCACCTCGAGCCGGTAGTCGCCGGCCTGGGTGACTGCGCTGAAGTCGATGACCCAGAAGGCCCGTTGCTGCCAGCCCGGGACGCAGACCTCCTCGTTGAGGGGCTTCTCAAACAGGGCAGGGCCGCCGGTCAGCGGCAGCAATCGCGCCAGGCCCTCCTGGATCTGGCCGGGTCGGGTCTGCAGCAGTGCCTGCTTGCGACCCTGACACTCATAACCCACCTGATTGACTAGCAGTTCCATCGATACCTCAACATTCGGGGAAGGGCACAGAGGATGGATGAGCGGTGCAGGCATGAGGTACTCCCCGCATCTGCGATGCCATCTCGCCTCTGTATTTGATTCAGGAAGGGGACGGCCCAAGGCCGCCCCTTCGGGCTTATTCGTGCAGGTAGCAGCGCACGAAGTGATTGTCGGCAAGCTTGGTGACGGGCGGCATGGCCTCCTTGCAGCGGGTCATCACCTGGTTGCAACGCCCGGCGAAGGGGCAGCCATAGGATTCCGGCGTCCAGAGCGGGATCTCCCCCTTGCGCCCGCCTTCGAGCTCGGCGTGGATGCTCTTCTCGGGGTCGGGCACCGCCGAGATGAGCAGCTGGGTATAGGGGTGCTGCGGGTGGTGCAGGATCTCGTCCACCTCGCCCCACTCCACCATGTGACCCACATACATCACCGCCAGATCTTCGGCCACGTAGCGGGCGGTGGCGATGTCATGGGTGATGTAGAGCATGGAGACCCCGAGCTCGTTCTTCATCTGCTCCATCAGGTTGAGGATGCCGATGCGAATGGAGACGTCGAGCATGGAGGTGGGCTCGTCGGCGAGCACCACTTCCGCCTCCACCGCCAGGTTGCGGGCGATGTTGACCCGCTGGCGCTGGCCGCCGGAGAGCTGGTGGGGGTATTTGGCCGCCGTTGCCTTGGCCGGGGTCAGTCCCACTTTCTCCAAGAGGTCATGGACCATGTCCGGCAGATCTCTCTTGTCGAGCACCTTGCTGTGCAGCAGCAGGGGGCGGGCGATGTGGTGATAGATGGTGTGGGTCGGGTTGAGCGAACCAAACGGATCTTGCCACACCATCTGCACGCTCTGACGGTAGTCGAGCAGAGCGGTGCCCTTGTTGAACTCCTCCAGATCCCGGCCGCGATAGAGGATGCGGCCGCTGGAGAGCTTGTACATCTTGGCGATGATCTTGGCGATGGTGCTCTTGCCCGAGCCCGACTCCCCTACCACCGCCAGGGCGCGGCCCTTGTGCAGGTTGAAGGTGATGTCGGAGAGGGCCCGCATCTTGCCGCTCTTGATGGCATTGGAGTTGACCGAGAAGTCCTTGTAGAGGTGCTCGACTTTGATGATGGGAGCCTGGGTATCGGCGATATGCATGGAAGACTCCTTAACAGCCAGCGGCCTGAGCGAAGATCAAAGGTTCGGATGCCAGCTCGTCATCGGCCAGGCCGTCGGCGTAGAGATGGCAGGCGGTTTGTTGGCCGGGGCGAATTTCGGCCAGGGCCGTGTACTCCTGACGGCAACGCTCGTGCACCTTGGCGCAGCGCGCCTGGAAACGGCAGCCCACCGGCACCTCCAGCAGGTTGAGCGGGGTGCCGGGTATCCCTTCCAGCACGGTTTTCGGGCCGTGCAAGGGTGGGAAGGAGTTGCCGAGTCCCTTGGTATAGGGATGCAGGGGTGCGGTCAGGATCGCCTTGGAGGGGGCGACTTCGATCAACTCACCGGCGTACATGATGCCGATGCGATCGCAGAACTCGACCATGAGCGAGAGATCGTGAGTGATGAACAGGATGGAGAAGTTGAACTTCTCCTTGAGGGCATAGACCTTCTGCAAGATCTCCCGCTGCACCACCACATCCAGGGCCGTGGTCGGCTCATCCATGATCAGCAGTTCGGGGTTGAGGGCCATGGCGATGGCGATCACCAGCCGCTGACGCATGCCGCCGGAGAACTGGTGCGGATAATCCTTGAGCCGGCTCGGATGGATGTCGACGATGGCGAGCAGCTCCTGGGCGCGCTTGATCGCCTCATAGCGGGTCAGCTTGGGGTTGTGGGCTTGCAGCACGTCGCAGAACTGCTCCTCCATGCGTAACACCGGGTTGAGCGCGTTCATGGCGGACTGGAACACCACGCTCGCCTGACGCCAGCGGTAGCTGCGCAGCCGCTCGTCGTCAAAGCCGAGGATGTTCTCCCCCTTGAACAGGATCTCGCCGCCGCTGATGTAGGCGGGCGGCTTGTGCAGCCGGGCCACCGAGAAGGCGACCGTGGACTTGCCACAGCCGGATTCACCGGCGAGGCCGAACACCTCCCCCGGCATGATGTCAAAGCTGACCGAATTGACGGCGCGCACGTCGCCGCTCTCGGTGATGTAGTCGACGCACAGCTCGCGCACCGACAGCAGGGGTTGTTGCGAGCTCATGCTGTCTTCTCCTGAGCGGTGATGACCGGGGCCGGGACGGCGAGTTGTTTCCAGCGGCGCAGACCTTTGTGGGAGCGCAGCTGCGGGTTGGCTATCTCATCGATGGCGAAGTTGAGCAGGGCCAGACCCGCCCCCAGGGTGGCGATGGCGAAGCAGGGGGCCAGTATCTCCCACCAGGCGCCCACCAGGATGGCACTGGAGGTCTGGGCGTTGTAGAGCATGATGCCCCAGCTGACCACGGTCGGATCGCCCAGGCCCAGGAACTCCAGGGTCGCCTCGGTGACGATGGCGTAGATGATGGAGCCGATGAAGCTCACCCCGATGATGGAGATGAGGTTGGGCAGTATCTCCACCAGGATGATGCGCCAGGCCGGCTCACCCAGCACTTCGGCGGCGATGACGAACTCTTTCTCCCGCAAGGCCAGGGTCTGGGCGCGAATGACCCGTGCCCCATAGGCCCAGGACGTTAACCCTATGATGAGGGCTATCACCAGGGGGGATGCCTCCCCGATGAAGCTCGCCAGCACCAGCAGTAGCGGCAGCCCCGGGATCACCAGCATGACGTTCATCAGGAAGGTGAGGCACTCGTCGATGAGGCCGCCGAAGTAACCGGCGGTGATGCCGATGCCGATGGCCAGGGCGCAGACCAAGAGGCCTGCCCCGAAGCCCACCATCAGCGAGATGCGGGCGCCATTGGTGAACTGGGACCAGATATCATGGCCCATGCGGGTGCTGCCCATCACGTACTCGGCACTGGGCGGCTGGTGGGGACGGGCAACCCGCTTGGTCGGCTCATTGCTGGCGAGCAGCGGAGCAAACAGGGCCATCAACACGAAGGAGACGACGATGGCGAGGCCGAAGGCGGCCTTCTTGTTGCCCAGTAAAATCTTGAGGATGGTAGGCATACGCATCTTATTTACCTCCGGTACGAAGACGGGGATCCAGGAAGACGTAGAGCATGTCGGCCAGGAAGTTAAAACTGAGCATGGTGATGGTCATGATGAGCAGCTGCCCCTGAATGAGCGGGTAGTCGCGCGCCAGGATGCCCTGGTAGAGGGTCAGGCCCAGTCCCGGGTAGTTGAAGATGACCTCGGTGATGAGGGAGCCGCCGATGACGAACCCCAGCGCCATGGAGAGCGCGGTGACGCTCGGCAAGATGGCATTGCGGGCACCGTAGTTGAAGATGACCCGTCTGTTGGAGAGCCCCTTGGCCTTGGCCATGGTGATGTAGTCTTCCCCCAGCAGGTTGATCATGTTGTTGCGCATAGTGATGAGGAAGCCCCCCACCTGCACGATGGCCAGGGTGCCGACCGGCATGATGGCGTGCAGCATGATGCTCTTGATGTGCTCCCAGCCATAATCGGCGGTGATCTCCGGGCTGTAGGCGTAGCCGATGGGCAGCCACTCCAGGCTGACCCCGAACAGGAACAGGGCAAGCAGGGAGACCACCACGGGGGGGATGGCCTGCATCACCAGGGTGAGTGGCGAGAGGATGCTGTCCATGCGGCCACCCCGGTACCAGGCGGCGAAGATGCCGACGATGGAGCCGAAGGAGAAGCTGATGATGGTGGAGGTGCCTACCAGGAACAGGGTCCAGCCGATGGCGCGACCCAGTACGTCGGCAACCTGCTGCGGGTAGTAGCGCACCGAGGTGCCCAGATCCCAGGTGAAGACGCTCTTCACATAGGTCAGAAATTGAGTGCCAATCGGACCATCTACAAAGCCGAAGGTGGCCTTGAGTGCCTCGAGGGCTGCGGGTTCCATCATGGCGCCGGCCCGGGCAAACATGACGGAGACGGGATCCCCTGGCATGGCTCTGGGTAGCAGGAAGTTAATGGTGGCGGCCACCAGGAAGGCGACCAGATAGAAGGAGAAACGTCTTAGTATAAATCCCATGATGATACCTTTTACTGCAAGTCTGCCCCGCACCGGGCATAGCTACCCCAACCCCGGCAGATCCGGGAAGTGGGCAGGCGGCGGGGAAGAAGGCCCCCCGCAGGGGGCCAGGAGGATTTAGCTGTTCGGCTTGAGGGACAGCACGTGCAGCAGACGCTCAGGCGTATCCGGGTGGAGCTGCGGTTTGGCGACCGGGTTGTCGGCGCTGAACCAGCCATGGAAGCGCTTGGTGCTGTACTCATACCAGGTCGGGTTGTTGAACACCGGGATGATGGTCTGGTTGGCACCGACACGTTCCTGGATAGCGAACATGATCTCTTTTTGCTTGGCAGCATCGGCGGTCTGGGTGAAGTCATCGATCAACTTGTCCAGCGCCGGATCCTTGTAGCGGTTGGCCGCGAAGCGGTTGCCACGCTCACCCATGTTGCGTGAGTGGAAAGCGGTCTCGAAGTACTTGTGCGGGTTGGCACCGGCAAAGTAACCCTGCAGGGCGACATCGAAGTCACCGGTGACCAGGGCGTCTGTCCAGACGGTAGCTTCCGGGGTGGAGGTCTTGGCGTTCAGACCCAGTGCCTGCAGGCCTTCGACGCCGATCTGGACGGTGTTGACCCAGTCGGTCCAGCCGTTGGGTACCAGCACCTTGAACTCGATCTTCTTGCAGCTCGGGGTGTCGAGGAACTTGTCGCCGTCACAATCTTTGTAGCCAGCCTGTTTGAGCAGCGCCTTGGCACCTTCGACATCAAACTTGCTGAACTTGCCGTATTTCTTCTCGACGTCCGGGTTATCCCAGGAGGCGAACGCCTTGCCCAAACCTGACGGATAGTCGTTGACTGTCGGGTAACCGTAACCGGCGATGTCCACCATGGACTGGCGATCCATGGCCATGGAGAAGGCGCGACGGAAGTTGATGTCGTTGAAGGCTTCGTGGTTGCCCGGGTTCTTGCTCTGGAAGTTGACGTTGAACGCCACTGTGCCGGAGGCCGGGAACCAGTATTTGTTGTTCTTGGGATCGTTGCCGACGTAGAGGCGCTCGATGTCCGGTACGAAGGAGCCGAACCAGTCAACATCACCCTTCATGACGGCGGCCAGCACCTGGTCATTGGTGGCCATCTGCGGCATGCGGATACAGTCGATGGCGAGGTTGGCGTTATCCCAGTAGTGCGGGTTGCGGCATTGGGTATAGAGCTGGGCGGAGAAGTTGTCCACTTCGGTGAAGGGACCGGTACCGACCGGCTTGTCGTTGGTGAAGGCAACCGGGTCCTTGACGGACTTCCACTGGTGCTCAGGCACTATGGGGATCAGCACCAGGTCGTTGACCACGTTGGTGTTGACCTCGGTCAGGTCGAACTTGATCTTGTGGTCACCCAACTTCTCGATGCCCTTGATCTGGGTCCAGATAGAGCGCTCATCCAGCGCCTTGTTGGCCTTGACCAGATTGAAGGAGAAGATGATGTCGTCGGCGGTGAAGGCTTCACCGTCGGACCACTTGACGCCATCGCGCAGGTCGAAGGTGACGGACTTCAGGTCATCGCTGAAGGCATAGTGGGTCGCCAGACGATAGACGGGTTTGCCACCCTGCATATCGTTGAAGATCACCAGCGGCTCATAGATGAAGTGACGGGTGGTGTGCAGCAGACCGGCCTGCAGGAAGGGGTTGAAGTTCTTGACCCAGGCTGTCTCCTGTTGGGCGACCATGGTCAGCACCGTCTTGTTCTCGGCGGCCATGGCACTGCTGGTGGCGCCAGCAATCATCAGGGTTCCCAGCATGACTGAGGTAGCTATTTTGGATACTTTGGCAAGCATATGTTTTCCTTTCTTATTGGTCTTCCATGTTTTGGAATGGAGCACCGACATCGCATGCTATGCATATCGGCCCTCTGTGTTGGGCAGGTTTTGCACCCTTGTCTTTATCTAATCCAACGCCCCTAGCAAAGCAGAGTTAACAGAAGAACAACAAGGCCTGATTTCGTCGATTTCGTAAAAACCAAAATTCTTTCGTCATTCTCGTTAAATTCCATTTCAAACCTTTTAAAATTATATACTTACATTTATTTACGCTAAACATAAAGTTCGCATTTAAAAGCCATGCCAGCCGATTGTGTGACCTCGATCGTCCCAGATTTTTCCGTTGCCATCAGGGCTTTTTTTTACATTTGAAACAAGGTTGGAAAGTGCCAGGCAGGCCCTATCTTGCAGGTGATATTGATTATCACTCATCTGTTTTCAGGGCCGTTTGGGCGAGGGAGAAGCGAATGAGGAGACTGTGCCTGGGGATCCGGTTCCGACCCGCCGGCGATCTTGGTGAGCGCCATATTGCCTTACCCATCCTGGCTCGCAGTTGTGCACCAGCCAAGGGAACCGTTCGACTCTTTGGTTGGCAAAGAGAGAGCTATCAAGAAGGCACTCGGCGGGCTTGGGCCAGGGTTTGAGGCGATCACTGTGATGGGGTGGCTTTCTTTTGCATCACTGAGCCCGACAAGGCCTCAGCGGCCGTTATCGGTGCCGGAGCAGGCATCTCCTTGGGGGCCGGCGGTCAGCATGAAGGCGGCAAGGGCATCCCTGTCCATTGGCTTCTGGGGACGCCAGATATGGGGAGAACTGGAAAGTGGCAAAAGCATGGCCCCCATGCGCCCAACTGGCACCCACAGCCCAACCTTGGCTGGTCACCTGTGGCGCCGAGTCGGTCTCCTTATCTGAGCGCTGTCATACCCCTGGCAGGTGGATCTGGCCCCATGAGGCTGGCGAGGGCGTCATTGGGCGATGCGGAGCTTGCTTTTAGTGCTGCCTGCCGATCATCTCTATCGATGATGGGGGGGCGGATAAGCGCTCTGCCGAGCTTGGGGTATCAAGCGCGGCTCCTTGTTGGTGGCCTGGAGAGGGAGGGCGCGGATGGCAAGCGATGGGCTACGGGGGGATGGGATCCCGTTGATGCGTGGTGGTGCTGGCGTGCTGAAGAAGGATGAATGGAAACGGGCCCCGCGGGGCCCGTGTTGTCAAGACTCAAATGGCCGTTAGGCGTTAGGTTTGAGGGCGAGCACGTGCAGCAGGCGCTCAGGGGTGTTGCTGTGTACCTGGGGCTTGGCGACCGGGTTGTCGGCGTTGAACCAGCCATGGAAGCGTTTGGTGTTGTACTCATACCAGGTCGGGTTGTTGTAGACAGGGATGATGGTCTGGTTGGCACCGACCCGCTCCTGGATCTCGTTCATGAGCACTTTTTGCTTGGCCAGATCCGCGGTCTGGCTGAAGCCGTCAATCAGCTTGTCCAGTGCGGGATCCTTGTAGCGGGGTGCCGCGAAGCGGTTACCACGTTCGCCCATGTTCCGGGAATGGAAGGCGGTCTCGAAGTAGTTCTGCGGGTTGGCACCGGTCAGGTAACCTTGCAGGGCCACATCGAAATCACCAGTGACCAGGTTGTCGGTCCAGACGGCCGCTTCGGGGGTGGCTGTCTTGGCATCGATCCCCAGCGCCTTGAGCCCTTCCACCCCGATCTGGACGGTGTTGACCCAGTCGGTCCAGCCGTTCGGCACTATGATCTTGAACTCGATTTTCTTGCAGCTCGGGGTATCGAGGAATTTGTCGCCGTCACAGTCCTTGTAACCGGCTTCCTTGAGCAGGGCCTGGGCGGCCGCCATGTCGAACTTGTTGTACTTGCCAAACTTCTTGTCGACATCCGGGTTGTTCCAGCTGTCGAACAGTTTGCCAAGGCCGGACGGGTATTCGTTGATGGTGGGATAGCCGTAACCGGCGATGTCCACCATGGACTGGCGGTCCATGGCCATGGAGAAGGCGCGACGGAAGTTGATGTCGTTGAAGGCTTCGTGATTGCCCGGGTTCTTGGTCTGGAAGTTGACGTTGAACGCCACTGTGCCGGAGGCGGGGAACCAATACTTGTTGTGCTTGGGATCGTTGCCGACGTAGAGGCGCTCGATGTCCGGTACGAAGGAGCCGAACCAGTCCACATCCCCTTTCATGACGGCGGCCAGCACCTGATCGTTGGTAGCCATTTGGGGCATGCGAATGCAGTCGATGGCGAGATTGGCATTATCCCAGTAGTGCGGGTTGCGGCACTGGGTATAGAGCTGGGCGGAGAAGTTGTCGACCTGGGTGAAGGGGCCGGTACCGACCGGCTGGTCATTGGTGAAGGAGACCGGATCCTTGACCGATTTCCACTGATGCTCAGGCACCAGCGGCACCAGGGCTATCTGGTTGACCACGCCGGTATTGACGCCAGCGAGCTCGAACTTGACCTTGTATTGGCCCAGCTTCTCGACCCCGGTGATCTGGGTCCAGATGGCCCGTTCGTCCAATGCCTTGTGGGCCTTGACCAGGTTGAAGGAGAAGAGCACGTCATCGGCATCGAAGCCTTCGCCATCGGACCATTTGACCCCTTGACGCAGGTCGAAGGTGACCGATTTCAGGTCTTTGCCAAATTCATAGTGGGTAGCGAGTCGGTACTCGGGTCTGCCTCCCTGCAATTCGTTGAAGATAACCAGGGGCTCATAGATGAACTCCTTGGTGGTGTGCAGCAGACCGGCCTGCAGGAAGGGGTTGAAGTTCTTGACCCACGCCGTCTCCTGTTGGGCGACCAGGGTCAGCACAGTCTTGTTGTCGGCGGCATTGGCGGCCCCGGCAGAGAGCATCAGGCTCCCCAGCATGCAGGCGGCGGCGACCCGGGATACTTTGGCAAGCATATTATTTCCTTGTTATATGGACGTCCCTGTTGATCTTGTTGAGGGGCGCATGGCTGGCGCTCTACCTCATGTCTGGGTCTGTATGACCCCCCTTAGCTAAGCAGGTTTAACAAGAAAGAAACATTTAATCCTTACGTCGATATCGTAAAAATCCCCTTCTCGACGTTGAAAACGTCAATTTCATTTATTAGTTAATTAATATCAATTGTTTAAGTTATTTGATTTCGCGCAAAAAGTGCTATTTAAGCCCTGTATTTGACGATAATGTGACGAAGATCTGGTCGGTTTTTATCCGCCTTTTGCATTCTTTGTTCTCTTGAGGAAAAAACCTGGTGCGGCTGTTGGGGTACTCTCCGAGAGGGGGGAGAAAACGCCATCGCCAGCCCGCTCCTGATGCTCGTTCCCGGACAGGCAAGGCTCATGGAGGGGGATGTTCCCAGTGCTGGACCATGGACGATAAAAGGGGGCTGCGCATGGGTCAGACGCCATCAGGCGGAGTCTGGGGCAGCGCCGCCAGGCAAGGTGTGGCTCCTTCAGCTCTGTTCATCTGTGGTTGCACGGTTTGCGGGTTGCATCTGGGGTGAGGGCTCGTTGAGCGGGTTCATGGGGTTGGCAGGGGTTGGGCCCGATGAGCGGAAAGGGGGCAAGGAGATGCGCCATCGTCTGTCCAGGGGCCCTGGCAGCCGAGAGAGGAAGAGGGGTGGCGAGTCAGCCCCGGGCAGTGCACTGAGCACGGGGCTGACCTGAGGGGCAACCTCGTCTCAGCCTGGACTGGGATATGGGGCCCAGCGCCTGCCATGCCACGTCTTGGGCAGAGGGAGAGGGGCCAGAGTGCCCGCTGCCAGCGGGCTCTCTGGGTTGAGGATGGCTTTTGATGATCAGCCCTTGCGATTGGCGAGCTGGCGCAACAGCTGGGCGCTCTGGTGCAGGCTCTGCTGCTGGGCTTCGCTCAGGGGGCACTGCTTGATCACGTACTCGGCCGTGGCGACCACCGTCTTCCAGCGTGGCGCCTTGGGCAGGGTATCCAGACTCAGATACTTGTCCAGGGTGCGGGTCTGGGGGCTGGATCTGTCCATGTAGACTCGCCACAGCTTGCTCTTCTCCGCCAAGACTATCTTGCCCTTGCCGGTGCTGTGTTGCCAGGCATCGAGGGAGAGGCGCATGGTGTCGACCAGGGCGTGGCGCAGGGGATCATCATCTTGCTGGCGGATCAGATTGTCGGCGAGGGAGCGGAACTCGCCACCGAGTCGGCTCAACTCCCCAAGCAGGTGTTCATCTTCGATGATGGCCTGACGTGACAGGCTCTTGAGGGCATTCTCCAGGGCCGCGACTCTGTGCTCATCCGGCGCGCTCTGGTTGCAGATAAGGGCATAGGCATGGCAATCATTGAGCTGGATAGGCAGGGCGCGCACCAGGGTGATCTCACTCTGACCGGCCACGCAGAACTGCAGACTCTGTTCACCAAGGTTCGTCATATCCGGCCACTGGCTGTGCAGGGGCTGGCTCAGCCACTCATCGAGGGATTGGCCCTCCATGGCCTCGGGCTCCTGGCCGAGACGGGTGGCCAGGGCGCGGCTGGCAAAGAGCACTCTGCCCTGCTGGTCGATGAACACCATGGCATCCCCCCCCTCGCTGATGAGGGCGAGCAGGCGCTGCTGATCCTGACGCAGGCTCTCCTGCAGGTTCAACCTGTGTTCGATCTCCTGTTTGAGCAGCCGGTTTTCAACCAGGGTGGCCCGCCCTTGTCTGGCCTCGAGCAGCGCGCGTACCCGGGCGAACAGCTCCTCCTTGCAGAACGGCTTGACCAGATAGTCGTTGGCCCCCGCATTGAAGCCCTCTTCGATATCCTTGGGCTGATTGAGGGCGGTGAGCAGCAGCACCGGCAATTGATCCTTGGGACTCTTCTCGCGCAGACGGCGACAGACATCGAATCCGGACAGGGTGGGCATCATCACATCGAGCAGCACCAGATCCACCGGCTCGGTGGCGAGCTTGGCCAGGGCATCATGGCCATCGCTACTCGGCAATATCCGATAGCCGCAAGGTTGCAGCAGGTGGCGCAAGATGTGCAAGTTGATGGGCTCGTCATCCACCACCAGCAGCAAGGGCGCATCCGGCGGAGGGGGGGGCAGGTCTTCACTCTCCCATTCGGGCAGGTTCAGAGGGACATGGCGCACCAGTGGATGCTCTTTGGGACGCAACTCGCTCGGGCCGGGCAGGGCATCGTGATGGGAGAGCGGCAGGCTGAAGCAGAAGGTGGAGCCGACGCTCGGCTCGCTCTGC
Source organism: Aeromonas rivuli (assembly GCF_020149575.1). Classification (NCBI taxonomy): domain Bacteria; kingdom Pseudomonadati; phylum Pseudomonadota; class Gammaproteobacteria; order Aeromonadales; family Aeromonadaceae; genus Aeromonas; species Aeromonas rivuli. The sequence goes on from NZ_CP079742.1 coordinate 1,343,562, forward strand.
ACCGTGAGTCGCCCTCCCATCAACTCGATCAACTGGCGGGTGATGGAGAGGCCCAGCCCCGCTCCCTGCTTGCCCGCTTCATGGCTCATCTGTACCAGGGGTTCAAAGATGTGTTCCAGATTCTCTTGGGCGATACCGATGCCGGTATCCGTGACCTTGATCCAGAGGAAGTGCTCATCCTGGCTGGCGCTCAGCACGACTTTTCCCTGAGGGGTGTATTTGATGGCGTTGCCGACCAGATTGTAGAGCACCTGTTCGAGCCGTTGTTCGTCCGCCAGTACGGCGGGCAGCGCCTGTGGCGTGATATCGACCAGGGTCAGCGGTTTGGCCTGTACCAGATGCTGGCAGAGATCCAGCACCAGGCGCACCACCCCCTTGGGGTTGACGGACTGGGAGTGGATCTCCAGCTGGCCGTAGCGCATCTGATGGTAATCGAGCAGATCGTCCACCAGCCGCGCCAGGCCATCGGCGCTCTTGATGATGAGACCCAGCTGCTGCTGTTGCCCCTCGGTCAATTGCTGTTGACCGGCCAGCATGGCTTCCGCCATCCCCTTGATGCCATGGATGGGAGTGCGCAGCTCGTGGGAGGTGTTGGCGAGCAGTTCATCTTTGAGTTTGTCGGCCTGCTGCAGGCTGAGGTTCTGCTTGTGGGTCAGCTTGACCTGCTGTTGCAGCTCCTGAGTCTGGCGTTCGATCAAATCTATCTTGTCCCTCACCGAGCGCTGCATATGACGAAACGCCTGGGCGAGGCGGTCTATGTCATCTTCGGTGCGGGGGATGGCGATGGGGTGATCCAGGGCGCCATCTGCCACCTGTTCGGCGGCAGCCGTGAGGGAGCGCAGCGGTGCCGTGATGGAGTTGGACAGCCAGCGGGAGAAGAGAATGAGCAGCACCAGGGAGCCAACCCCGAGCAGCACGGAGAGCGTCTCCAGCTTGCGGATGGGATCATAGGCCTCCCGGGTCGATATCTCGGCGATAAAGGCCCACTCGGTATCGTACACCTTCACCTGGGTGTAGGCGGCCAGTACCTCATCCCGTTGATAGGACTCGAAAAGTCCGACGCCCTGCTCACCGGAGAGCGCCTTGAGGATAAGGGGGGTCTCCAGGGGGCGAAAGTCGGGGGAGAAGCTCTTCTCGACGCTGAACTCCGGTGCCAGCCAGGCATTGGCCCGCATCCGTTTGTCCGGGCCTATGAGGATGGTCTCGCCGGTTTCCCCCAGCCCTTCACGCTCCCCCATGATCTCGTTGAGCTTGTCCGGGCGCAGTTCGAAGATGACCACACCGCGCACATAGTCGTACTGCATCACGGGGGCGGCCAGGTAAGCGACCACTTCGCCGGTCAACTCATTGCGGCCGAAGTCGGTGAATTCGAAGATCTTCTGTGGTGATTCACCGCTGTCGAGCCGGCGTTTGATACGGGCGAAGGTGTCGCCAAGGCCGCTCGACTGATAGGGGCCTGAGAGTAAATTGGTGGCGAAGTTGGCACGCTTGGTGACCGAATAGACGACATCACCATTGATGTCGATGAGGAAGATATCGCTGTAGTTTGACTTGCGCACCATGTCGGCATAGCCACGGTGAAAACGCTGATGGACCCGGCCATACATCTCGTCCGCCAGGATCAGCGCACTGATGGAGGGTTCAATATCACTGTTTTGGGGATCGGGTTTACGCAGTTGATCCCAGGAGCCGGTGATGTAGCGATTATGGGCCCGCAGGCGCGCCTCCTGGGGGGTGGTGCCCAGCTTCTCGAAGGCACCGGTGAAGCCATAGAAGCGGCCGATACTGTTACCGGCAAAATCCTGCTGGGAGAAACCCATCACCTGAGCCTTGAGGTTGGCGAAATAGTCTTCCAGCTGGTTTTTCTTGATGTTACGCACCGACACCAGATGGTTCGAAGTCTGGGCGGTGAGATCCTTGCCGTGGGTGTGGAGGAAGAAGAGGGCGACGACCAGAAAGGGCACCATGCCCAGCATGAAAAACGCGAGCATCAGTTGTGTTTTGAGTCCGCGCGCCTTGAAGATCCATTTCATCGTATCAAGTTCTATTGAGAATCCAATTAGTAACCTTGCCAGTCTCGGGCCAAAGGCGTTGTATTTCAATGGCTTTATCCTAAATTCGTCTGTGGGGTCACAGCGGGACGCGCTTTTTTTACCCAAAGCGAATAAAGCCTGAGCAAACGGTCGCGCCGCGGGGCTCGAGGCACAAAAAAGGGTTGTGCTGCCTGCGGGGGTACGTATAATGCGCCTCGTTGTCAGGCAAGACCGGGCAGCATGAGTTCAGGCGGGAATAGCTCAGTTGGTAGAGCACGACCTTGCCAAGGTCGGGGTCGCGAGTTCGAGTCTCGTTTCCCGCTCCAATTTATCTCATCGACACCAAGGATGAGATGTCAGTTACAGTATTGAAGTCTTGACCCTGTGGCGCGTTAGCAAAGCGGTTATGCAGCGGATTGCAAATCCGTTTAGTCCGGTTCGACTCCGGAACGTGCCTCCATTATCTCCTTCATTTCCCTCGTTCTAGCCCTGTTCCAATGCCATGTCACACCGATGTGACAGCCACTGCGTATCCAGATATTTCCTCAATTCGATCATATCCTGCCGTTGCATGGGCGAACCTTGCGTGCTGATTTCATCCAGCTCGGCCATGCGTTGCTTGAGCAGACCACACTGCCACAGGCTGGCGGTAGGTACCCCCTTGTCAGCAAAGGCTATCCTGTCATTGACATTGCTGCGCCACTCCTGCCATTCGTTGTGGGCGAGCAGGCCGCACAGGCCGATGAGCACCATGTTCGCTATCTTCATCCGTCATCCCCCTGTCGTATCTGCTCTAACTCTGGTCAAGGGTGGCTGCTTGGGCAAACATTGTTATTGTTTGGTTAATAAACGTAATTAAGTTTCATCTCTGTCATTGAATGCAGGATTTGGCGGCCATATGGGTAAGAATGGTGTAGTAATTCAACAATTCATGGCGTAAACTTTGCTGAGTGGTCTTACCAGTGAGGCGTTCAATCATGTTTCATCCCTTCTCCCTGACTCGCATCATCCTGCGTCGCACCCTGGTGCTCCTGGTCGGCGTGCTGGCGTTTCCCATCATGCTGTTTCGCCGCGATCGGGCGCGTTTCTACAGCTATCTGCACCGAGTCTGGAGCAAAACCAGTACCAAGCCGGTCTGGTTGAAAATGAGTGAACGGGGCGACCGCATCTTCTACTGATGGGATAACCCCTCGGCAAAAAAATAAAAAAAGGCAGCAGCGGCTGCCTTTTTTTTATTTTTATTTTTTCATTTAAAACATGGCGTTACGTTTTATTTAATGCAGGCTGCCCTGCCTGTTTGACATTTTTTCTGACATTGCCTGAAAGATTAGTGGGCGGGGGCCGGTTCTATTCACTGAATCCGCGCCGCGGTTCATTCAACCCCGACGACCTCTATTCAGAAGGAATATGAACATGAAGAAATCGATCGCACTTGCCTCTGCCATGACCGGTCTGCTGGCCCTGGGCAGCCAGTTTATCGCCGCGCCCGCCATGGCCGCCGACGAGAAAGAGAAGTGTTTCGGCGTGGTCAAGGCTGGCCAGAATGATTGCGCGACCAAGACCAGCTCTTGCGCCGGTACCGCCAAGGCTGATGCGGCGGGTGATGCCTTCGTGGTCATGCCAAAAGGGCTGTGCGAAAAACTGGCTGGTGGCAGCCTGCAGCCGAAGTAAGCACTCATGGGGCGACGCGCGCTTGACGAGTCGCCCCTCCCTCCTGGTATGCAAGGGAGACAGGGTTGATGCACTCCTCCATCGGTATTGGCCTGCGCGCCCCCCACTACCAAGTCATGCTGGCAGAACGCCCCGATGTTGGCTGGCTGGAAGTGCACAGCGAGAACTATTTTGAGCCCCACAGCCGGGCCTTTCATATGCTCAGTCAGCTGGCCGAAGATTACCCCATCAGCCTGCACGGCGTGGGTATGTCCCTGGGCTCCAGCGATCCCCTCGATGGGGCCCACCTTGCCCAGTTGCGCGCCCTGATCACGGCCATCAAGCCTGCGCGCATCTCTGAGCATCTGAGCTGGGGCAGTGTCGACGGCCGTCATTTCAATGATTTGCTGCCCATGCCCTACACCCAGCAGGCCTTGGTCCAGATGAGCGACAAGATAAAGGCGGTGCAGGATCAGTTGGGTCGCGAGCTATTGATCGAAAATCCCTCTTCTTACCTGCAATTTGAAGCAGGCATGCCGGAGTGGGAATTTCTGGCGCAGTTGCAGCAGCACAGTGGCTGCGGCCTCTTGCTCGATCTCAACAACCTCTATGTCAGCGCCTTCAATCATGGTTTCCCTTGCACCGAGTACCTGGCAGCCATCGATCTCGATACCGTCAAAGAGATCCACCTGGCCGGCTTTACCGACAAATCCCTCGAGCAGGGCCACCTCTATATAGATACCCACAGTTGCCCCGTGGTGGAACCCGTCTGGGCGCTCTATCGCGATATCTGTGTCAGGCGGACTATTCCGACTCTGATTGAGTGGGATCTCGAGATCCCGGCGCTCGCTGTGCTGATTGCCGAGGCGGACAAGGCCAGCGAGATTGCCGAGCTTGCCATGGCTCGGCGCCAGGAGAGACACCATGTCTGAGCGGGTGACTGAGCAACCAGACCCGGGATCCGTCAGGGCGTTGCAACGGGAGTTTGCCGCCAGCCTGCTCGGCGAGCCAAATGAGGTCGCAGCACATATTCAGCCGGGACGCTTTCCTCCCGAGGCCTTGCTGCAGGTCTATCGAAACAACTTCATCCTCAGTCTCACCGAGGTGCTCTCCATCAGCTATGCCGCGAGCCAGGCCATGGTTGGGGAGGATTTTTTCAATGCCGCCGCCCGGGGGTTCATTCTGGCCAACCCGCCAGGAGAGGGCTGTGTGACCGGCTATGGCACAGGGTTCGCCGACTGGCTCGAGAAGTTGCCGACCACGGCGCATCTGCCTTGGTTGGCCGAGTTGGCCCGCTTCGAATGGCAGTTGGAGCGAGCGAGCCTGTTGCCATTCGAGCATCGCCGATGGCCAGCGGATGCGCTGGCTGCGCTGGCGCCGGATGAGTGGGACAGGGTACGTTTGCTGGTTGCCGACAATCTTCTTTTGCTGTCGGTGAGCGCCGACGTGGTCGGCCTGTGGCGGATGGCGTTGACGGGGGGCGAGGCTCCCCCCGAGCCGTTGCAACAGTGCTGGCTGGCGCTGCAAAAACAGCCGGATTTCAGTGTCATCCCTGTGGCCATAGACAAAGGGCAGTATCAATTGTTGCAGGCCTGCCGCCAGGGGATCCCCCTGACCGAGCTCGATGAAGCGCTCAACCCTGGCGCACTCTTGCCGCAACTGGTGGCCCAGGGGCTGCTGGTGGCATTTTCAGTCGACGCCGCACCGGGCGTTGACGATCAATAAGTAAACAGAAAGGAATTATCTGATGGAACATCTTATCGCCCGTGGTCAGCAACTGGCCGATCGTTGGCAGGGAGCCCTGTCGGGCTGGGTATTGCTGCTGGCGCGGCTCTGGGTTGCCCAGGCTTTCTTTCGCGCGGGCTGGCTCAAGCTCAATGCCTGGGATTCGACCCTCTATCTGTTCGAGTTCGAGTACCAGGTGCCCCTGCTGCCCTGGCAGTGGGCCGCCTACCTGGGCACGGCCACCGAGCTGCTCATTCCTGTGCTGCTGCTCCTTGGTCTGCTGACGCGTCCCGCGGCCTTGCTGTTGTTTGGCTTCAATATCATCGCCGTCATCTCTTATCCGACCCTGTGGCCGAGCGGCTTCTTCGATCATCAGCTCTGGGGCTGGATGCTGCTGACCCTGGTGGTATGGGGCGCGGGGCCGGTCTCGTTGGATCGCTGGCTGATCACCAGACTGAGATAAGGCCATCGCCAGTCGGTTGAGGGAGCCAGTTGCCGCATTGAGTTGTCAAATGGAGATACCTTGATGCACCATGATGCCGGTCATTGACCGGCATTTTTTATGGGCCAGGGGAGCAGGGATGAAGATAGCCATACTGGACGACTATCAGGGGGCCACGCGCGAGCTGGCCTGTTTTGCCAAGCTGGCAGACCATGAGGTGACGCTGTTTCGGACTCCTGCCCAGAGCGAGGCCGAGCAGGTCGCGCGGCTGCGCCCGTTCGATGCCCTGGTATTGATCCGTGAGCGCAGCCAGGTCGATGACAGCCTGCTCGCACAGTTGCCCCGGCTGCGGATCATCAGTCAGACCGGCAAAGTCAGTCAGCACCTGAGTCTTGCCGCCTGCAGCCGCCATGGGGTGCTGGTGGTGGAGGGGAGTGGCTCCCCTGTCGCGCCAAGCGAGCTGTGCTGGGCCCTGATCCTGGCGGCGAGCCGCCAGCTGCCCGCCTATTGGCAGGGGTTGCAGCAGGGACAGTGGCAAGATAGCGGCAGCCTGGGGCTGGGGCGCTCCCTGGAGGGGCTGACACTGGGTATCTGGGGGTTTGGCAAGATAGGGCGCAGGGTCGCGGCCTTCGGTCAGGCCTTTGGTATGACGGTGCTGGTGTGGGGCAGTGAGGCATCCCGCGCGGCAGCCTGCAGTGCAGGTTATCGGGCGGCGTCGAGCCAGGCGGCGCTGTTTCGCCATAGTGATGTGCTGAGCCTGCACCTGCGACTGTGCGAGGCCACCCGCCATTGTGTCACTGCTGCAAGTCTGGCATTGATGAAGCCCGATGCCCTGCTGGTCAATATCAGCCGGGCCGAGCTGGTGGTGCCCGGCGCTCTGCTGGCGGCGCTCCAGGCCGGGCGACCCGGCTTTGCCGCCCTCGATGTGTTCGAGTGCGAGCCCCCGAGCCAGGAGCCCTTGCTCGCCATGGCCAATGTGATAGGCACGCCCCACCTCGGTTATGTCACCCGCGACAGCTACGAGCTCTATCTGGGTCAGGCTTTTGACAACCTGATCGCCTTTGCCGCGGGCTCCCCCGTCAACATGGCGAACCCCGATTGTGGCTGGGAGACCAGGCAATGAATATCCGTCAGGCCACCCTGGCCGACATCCCTGAACTGGTCACGCTGCGCATGGCGCTCTTTGCCGAGCTGGGGGAGGCGTTGGGGGATCAGGGGGAGGCGCTGCATCAGGCCAGTGTCGACTATTTCAGCCGTGCCATGGCCGAAGGCAGGCTCATCTCCTGGGTCGCCGAGGAAGGAGAGGCGGGGGGAGGGCTCTTGGCTGTGGGCAGCCTGGCCCTGTTCGAGCGGCCGCCGTACCCCGGCAACCTGCCTGGCCGGGAGGCTTATCTGCTCAACATGTATACCCGCCCCTCATGGCGAAGGCGCGGACTGGCTCGGCAACTGCTGGCTGCCATGACTCGCTACGCCGACCTGGCCAAGTTTGGCAAGCTGTGGCTCCATGCCAGCGAGGCTGGCCGTCCTCTCTATGAACAGGCCGGCTTCGTGGGACATTCAGGCTACCTGGAGCGGCAGCCGGATTGATTGCTGCGGGCGGGCAAGATCGGGCCAGGTGGAATCGATTGACCCTTAGCTATAAGGGGGGGAGGGTTGGCGGTGCGTGCCCGGCACCATCTTGGTGAAGAGGCTGCCCTCAAGCAGAGGATGGCGAGAGATGCCACCTCCATTGTTGATTCATTGCGCGATCGCACCGTTAAACTGAACCCTGCCTGTACTGCCTCCCCCTTGCCGATTGTGACCCTCTGCCCCCTTGTTTAGGCTGGCCGCCTTTCGATGATTCAAGACGGCGGACATGACGGATATGGCACAACAGATAAGCAAGAAGGTGGCGTTGTCGCTGCTGCTGGCGATGGGCACCCTGGGGCTGGGTGGCTGCATGGGGCAGATGGGGCTCTCCTCCATGGTGACGAAAGGCAACCTCAAGGTGGTGGATAACCGTTACGGCCGCGCCGGCGTCTTCGTGCTGCTTTCACCCGTCTATGGCCTGGCCGCAACCGCGGATCTCTTCATCTTCAATACCGTGGAATTCTGGTCAGGGACCAACCCCATCACCGGGAAGTCTCCTGCGCTGGTCGATCATAAGGTCGACACGGCCATCAAGGTGAATCAGCATCTGGACAGCTCCCTCAAGACAGTTCCCCTGGCCAGCCTGCCCGCCGATGTGCGCAGCATGGACATTAGCTACCCGGATGCAGATAACGCTCTGATGGAGCTGCACTATAAGGATGGCAGCCGCAGCACAATGCGAGGCCAGCGCCGGGGCGATGTGGTCGATCTCTACTATCAGGGTCGCCTGGTCTCAACCCTGACCCAGGCGCAGCTGGCGACCATGAGTCGCACCGGACGCGTGGCCGCCTGAGCCACGCTGCCTCTGGGAGGATCCCGCTCCCATCCTGATGACAAAGCCCCGCTTCTGCGGGGCTTTGTCATTTTCGCGCCGCGGGGGTGGCGTATGGCTGCAGCACCAGTCCCAGCAAGCGCCCCAGGTGGCTGAGCTGCTCGGTGAGCTGCAGATTGAGCCAGAGGTAGCCGCTGATGGTGGCCTCGTCATCGGCCCCCGGGCGCACCTCGGCCTGTACCTGGGCGGCCGCCGCCTGCAATCGGGCGATGGCCTGCTCGGCGGCGCTGCTGTCGCCGCTCTTGAGCATGAGGGCGAGCTGGGTGAACACCTCCTCGGCAGCCTGCTGACAGGCGCGCAAGGCGGGGTTGCTTTGCATCAGGAAGTGGCTCTGCCGATCCCGCCAGTAGGTGTTGGCCAGCATCTCCAGGATGCAGAGGGTGTTGCGCATCGTGGTCTGGATGGCTTCGAACAGGGAGCTGTTGAGGCGGGTCTCCTTGACGGCGGGGGCCAGCAAGGGGCGTAGGCTGACCACTTTGGATAGCAGGCGGGAGTGGCTCTGGGCCAGCCTGGGGCGCTCCAGAATATTGGGGGAGAGGTGGGTGTGATAGAGGCGGTGCGCCTGCAGCAGGGTGTCGTGCAGCTGCAACCGCCAGTGGCTGTAGGCGCGCTGGGGGTAGATGCTGCAAAACAGCAGCGCCAGCAAGGAGCCGAGGATCACATCGCCGCTGCGCCACAGCGCCGTCTCTATGTCCCCCGGCATGGCGCCCATGGTCACGCCTAAGGTGATGCCGATGAGCAGCCCTACGTAGGGGCGCTTGCCAAGCGCCAGATAGCCGCACAGGAACATGATGGCGCTGCACCATACCAGCATCAGCGGCAGGGAGTAGAGCTCCAGATAGAGGGCCACCACCCCGCAGGCGGCGCCGAAGATGGTGCCGACCACCCGTTGCAGGGCCCGCGACAAGACATTGCCCCAGAACGAGATGGGGCCCATCACCACCACCAGGGTGATGAGGGGCCAGGTGCTCTCCGGCAGCTTGAGCTCCCGGGTCAGCAGGAAGGTGAGGGTGAAGGCCAGGGAGATGCGCAGGCCGTGGACCAGACGGTAGCGACCATAGATCAGCAGATCGAAGCGGGAGAGCGGCGTGTTCAGGCGCAAGGGAGTCGTCTCATGTCAGGTTGATCTTCTCGTGTTGCCGTGCCGGCTGACGCTCGCCATCAGGGCAAGAGGCGGATCCGGACCCGCTCACCTGGGATGATGGCCGATCGGGCGGGGTTTTCGATCACGCAGTTGGCCGGGGGCAGGGCAGAGGGCATGAAAGCACTTGCCGGACGCACCTGCAAGCAGCCGTTGGCATCCTGGCTGAGGTGGCCGGGCAGGCAAGCCTCCCCCGCCGGATTGGGCATGGCCTCCAGGGCCAGGGCGAACAGGCGCAGCGGCGGCGATAAAGGGGGCTGGTTGCTTGCATCCCGGGGCAGCCGGGCGCAGAGGAAGTCGGCGATGGCGTCCAGGGCCTCGAAACGAAACTGGGGCAGGGTGGTCGCCTCGGGCTCATCGCTGATGAGCGCCACTATGTCCGGGTCGCTTGGGAACAGCAGGGGCCTCCCGAGGGCGCGGCGATGGAGCTCTATCTTGGGAAAATGGTGATGCTTGAACCCCTCGACCAGCAGCAGATCGAGCCGCTCCCAGTCGAAGCGGGCCAGCAGCGCCTCCAGTGAGGGCTCTTGCTCCGGGGTCTCGCAGATCAGGGCGTGGCGCAGGGAGGAGGCCGCCATCACCTGCAAGGCGCCAGCCTGGCGCAGGCGATGGCTGTCCTTGCCCGGCTGATCGGTATCGAAGTGGTGATGGGTATGCTTGAGCACCCCCAGCCGCAGCCCGCGCCGGGTCAGCAGCGGAATGAGCCGCTCCAGCAGGGTGGTCTTGCCGGTGCCGCTCCAGGCGACGAAGCCGAGCAGGGGCCGTTGCGCAGGGATCATGGACGTGCGTCCCCTGCCAGCGATCCGCTTGCACCCAGCAGGCGCGCCTCGTAGGCGGCGAGCTCGGTCTGATCATTGAGATTGATGAAGGCATCGGGCTGATCGACGAAGGAGACCACCGCCATCCGGTGGCGGGCAAACCAGCAGGCTATCTTGCGCTCCCCCTCAGCCAGTGCCTGGCGCAGGGAGGGGAGCAGGGACTTGTGCAGCAGGGCGACCACGGGTTGCAGATGAGATCCATCATGGGCCACAACCAGCTCGATGTCCGGCGTCAGCGCGGCGCGAAAGCGGCTCATCAGATCCATCGGCAGGCCGGGGCCGTCGCAGGGCACGAACAGCACCCAGTCGTGGCGGGCGGCGGCAAGACCAGCCTGCATGCCCGCCAGGGGACCCAGGAAATTGCCGTTGCCATCATCGATAACCGGGGCCAGCGCCCGGTAGCGCTCCTCGCTGCGGTTGGCGTTGATCAGCAGCTCGTCCACCTGGGGGCGCAGACGTTCGAGCACGTGGACTATCAGGGGCTTGCCCGCCAGGGGCACCCAACCCTTGTCGTCGCCCCCCATGCGGGTGGCGCGGCCACCGGCCAGGATCACGGCAGAAACGGGAAAGTGGGCACGAGGGGCTGCGGAGTCTGGCGTCATGTCGCTCTGTCAGGTTCGGTGGAAGGATGCTGGCCGCGGGCTCGTTGCGGGCACCGTCGCCGTTTGCGGTTCGGCTCCGGCCGATCTTGCGCCAAGGGGGCCGGCAGGGCAATGGCATTTATATCCGGCTGCCGGGCTTTCTGGGGTGATCCAGATCAATCCGCTCCGCCTTGAGCCCTTCGCCGGGGCGTGATGCTGCCAGCCGAACCGGGATACTGGCTGATGGACGCCATGGGGAAAGGCGAGCTAGTTCGCCTCATGCTCGGCCAGGATGTGCTCGATGCGACTGTCCGGCACCAGCCAGATCAGGGCGGCCAGCACATAGATGAGCTGGGACAGCCACTGGGCCCAGAAGGCGGCGACGATGGCGCTGAAATAGAGCAGGGGGGAAACCTTGCCCTTCCAGTCGCTGCCGAGTGCCCGCTTGAGCAGCGAGTGCGGGCCCTGGGAGCGGATGATCAGCGTCTGCAACACGAAGTAGGCGATGGCCGCCATCAAGAGTACCAGGCCGTAGAGGGCGGTCGGCAGGCTGGCGAAGTGGTTTTCCCCCATCCAGCCGGTGGCAAAGGGGATCAGGGAGAGCCAGAACAGCAGGTGCAGGTTGGCCCAGAGAATGGGGCCTGTGATATGGCGGCAGGTGTGCAGCATGTGATGATGATTGTTCCAGTAGATCCCCAAGTAGATGAAGCTGAGCACATAGCTCAGAAACACCGGCAGCAGTGGGATGAGCGCCGACCAGCTGGCGTCGTGGGGCACCTTGAGCTCCAGCACCATGATGGTTATCAAGATGGCGATGACGCCATCGCTAAAGGCTTCCAGTCGCGTGCTTCCCATTATGAGCTTCCTTGAGTCCGAAGTGCGGTTGATATGTGTGCCCGAGTCGCGAAGCAACGGCACCAGCGGTGGCTGCTCCATGACAATGGCAGATCTAGCTTAGTCGAGGCCGGGGCAGGGGCCGGGAGGGCACCGCTGGGGTGAGCGACTTTATGCCCGGCCTCACAAAATCGATGAAGTAAAAGTTATATGATTGATTTCACTATGTGTCTCGCTTCTTCGCCGCAATGGCAACTTCATGTAAATCAAAGAGAATGACTATGGCTACTGGACAATATCTGCTCTGGAAAGATGCAGAAGGCAATGCCTTTCGCCCCGTGTCCCTCACCGGCACCGACTTGCTCAACAACCGCTACCTCAACAAGAGCACGGCCTTCACCGAACAGGAGCGCGCCGACTTTGACCTGGACGGTCTGCTGCCACCCCAGGTACAGACCTTCGAGGCCCAGCTGGAACGGGTCTATCAGGGTTTTCAAAGCGCCTGCAGCGACATTGAGAAATATCAATATCTTCGCGCGCTGCAAGACAGAAACGAGACCCTGTTCTACGCCCTGATCTCCCTGCATGTGGAGGAGATGACCCCCATCATCTATACCCCGACCGTGGGCAAGGCGTGTCAGGAGTTCAGCCACCGTTTCCAGAAGGCGCGCGGCCTCTATATCACCCCGCAAAATGTCGAGGACATGGGATCCCAGGCACGGCACTTCGATGGTAAAGGGATTCGCATCATAGTGGTCACCGACAGCCAGGGTATTCTCGGCATCGGCGATCAGGGGGTGGGCGGCATGGGCATCCCCATCGGCAAGCTCTCCCTCTATACCCTGGGGGCGGGGATTCATCCGGCCTGCTGCCTGCCCATCGCGCTCGATGTGGGCACCGACAATCAGGCGCTGCTGGATGATCCCATGTATCTCGGCCAGCCCCATCGTCGTATTCGCGGCAAGGAGTATGACGACTTCATCGACAAGTTCGTGGCCGGGGTCAAGCGTCACTTCCCCAATGCCGTGCTGCAGTGGGAGGACTTCAGCAAGTCCAATGCCTTCAACAATCTGGCGTGCTACCAGCAGGCACTGCCCTCCTTCAATGATGACATCCAAGGGACAGGCGCCGTGGTGCTGGCGGGCATCATTGGGGCGGTCAAGTTCAAGGGCGAGACCCTGGGCCAGCAGAACTATCTGGTCTATGGCGCCGGCGCCGGCGGGGTCGGGGTGGCGGATCAGATCTGTGCGGGCATGATCCGCGAGGGGCTGGATCCGCAGGCGGCGCGGGATCGCATCTATATCCTCGATACCCAGGGGCTGGTGTGTGACAACCGCGAGGGGCTCGACGAGTACAAGCGCCGCTACGCCAAACCGGGTCTGCTGCTGGCGCAATGGGATGTGCAGGGCAAGGCCGGGCTGACCGAGGTGCTGCGTCATGTTCCCATCACCGTGCTGCTGGGCACCAGCGGGGCTGGCGGGGCCTTCCAGGAGCAGCACATCAAGCTGATGCTCGAGCACTGCGAACACCCCATGGTGTTCCCGCTCTCCAACCCGACCGCCAACTGCGAGGCACTGCCGGAAGACATCTACCGCTGGAGTCAGGGCAAGGCCATCGTCGCCACCGGCAGCCCGTTCGCCGATGTCGAGTATCAGGGGGAGCGTTATCGCATCGGTCAGGGCAATAACGTCTTTATCTTCCCCGGGGTGGGGCTGGCCGCCATCGTCAGCCAGGTGAAAGAGATTGGCGCCGACATCTTCACCACGGCGGCCTTCGCCCTGGCCGAGTGCGTGAGCGAGGCCGATCTGGCCCGTGGCACGGTTTTCCCGCCGATCCGTGACCTGCGCGCCATCTCGGTGCGGGTTGCTACCGCGGTGCTCAAAGACATCGTTCGCCGAGATCCGACCCATCCCCTGATAGGCCAGGATCTGGAACAACATATCCTCAGCCACATGTGGGAGCCGACCTACCTGCCTTATCGCAAGGTATAAGAGGCTACTCCATCAAGACAGGCGACCCTAGGGTCGCCTGTTTCGTTTCAGGTTCGCAAAATAGACAAATAAAAAATTATCCCATAGGCAAACGATTGGAATTTGCCAGAAAGGTGCGTAAAATCGCATCCTCGATGCTTGTAGCAACGAATCCCGCCTAAAAGGTTAGTTTCTCGCCCTCCCCAAGCAGTAAAAGGTAAAAATTGATGCTTTTTTGTGTCAAGCCTGCCTTGAAAATATGTAGTGATGATTGAAAAGTGTGAAATATCACCCTCAGTCATCAAAATCGTAAGGACGCTCATGTTTTCCTTAGTCAAGCAAAGTGTCGCCGGGCTGCAGATCCTGTTTGTTGCCTTCGGTGCCATGGTGCTGGTGCCCCTGCTCACCGGACTGAACCCCTCCATGGCCCTGCTCGGCGCCGGTGTGGGTACCCTGCTGTTCCAGCTCTGCACCCGCCGCCAGGTGCCGATCTTCCTCGGCTCCAGCTTCGCCTTCATCGCCCCCATCATCTACGCCACCCAGACCTGGGGACTGCCGTCCACCATGTTTGGCCTGTTTGCGGCCGGTTTCATGTACTTCATCCTGGCGGCGCTGATCCGCGTGCGGGGCATGGGGTTCGTGCACAAGCTGCTGCCGCCCGTGGTGATTGGCCCGGTGATCATGGTGATTGGTCTCTCCGTCGCCCAGGTCGCCTGCAACATGGCTATGGGCCGTGCCGGTAGCGATCAGGTCGTAGAGCCGACCACCGCACTCACCCTGGCGGGGATCTCCCTGGCGGTGACCCTGATTGCGGCCGTGTTCTGCAAGGGCTGGATCAAGCTCATTCCCATCCTCTCCGGTGTCATCGCCGGTTATGTGGCTGCCATCATGATGGGGCAGGTGAGCTTTGAGGGGATGGCCAACGCCCCCTGGCTGGCCATGCCTCACTTCGAGACCCCGGAGATCAACTGGGCCGCCGCCCTGTTCATGCTGCCGGTGGCCATCGCCCCCTGCATCGAACACATCGGCGGCGTGCTCGCCATCGGTGGTGTGACCGGCCAGGATTACACCAAGAACCCGGGTCTGCACCGCACCCTGGCCGGTGACGGCATCGGCGTCTGCTTCGCCGGTTTCATCGGTGGCCCCCCCGTCACCACCTATGCGGAAGTGACCGGCGCCGTGATGATCACCCGCAACTTCAATCCGGTCACCATGACCTGGGCTGCGGTATTTGCCGTCATCCTGGCCTTCTTCGGCAAGTTCAACGCCCTGCTCACCTCCATCCCCATGCCGGTGATGGGCGGTATCATGCTGCTGCTGTTCGGATCCATTGCCGCCATCGGCCTCAAGACCCTGGTGGAGTCCAAGGTGGATCTGGGCCTGGCCCGCAACATCGCCATCGTCGCCGTGACCCTGACCGTTGGCGTCGGCGCCCTGGAGCTGAAGATCGGTGACTTCGCCCTGGCCGGTGTGGGTCTGGCCTCGGTAGCCGCCATCCTGCTCAACCTGATCCTGCCTGCGCACTCGCAAGAGGGCGCGATGGAGTCGGCCAAGGATTAAGCCCCCCTTCGTCGCCATATAGCCAAAAAGAGGCCACCCCAGGGTGGCCTCTTCTTATTGGGTCGCCAGCCATGGTGGGACGGCTGCGGGTCATGCTCCGCAGGCCTGGCTTGAGAGCGGCTACAATCAGGGTCGCAGTGAGTTGCAACGGGCTAACAAGGAGAACGTGATGAAGATGGCATGGATTTTGGCTCTGTTCGGATTGGTATGGGGCGGTGTGAGTCAGGCGGGCCCGGTCAGTTATAGCGTCGATGGTCAAGCGTTTGAGGGCTTTTACCTTGGCAGCAACAAGCAGGCCCCTCTGGTGCTGCTGGTGCATGATTGGGACGGTCTGACCGATTACGAGGTCAAACGCGCCGAGATGCTGGCGGCGCTCGGTTATAGCGTGTTTGCCGTCGACTTGTTTGGTGCCGGTGTGCGCCCGACCGAGATGGAGGAGAGAAAGCGGCTCACCGGCGCGCTCTATCAGGACAGACCCAGGATGCGCACACTGCTGATGGCAGCGTTGACCGAAGCGGGCCGATTGGGTGGGCGCCTCGACAATGTGGTGGCACTGGGTTACTGCTTCGGCGGCGCGGCCGTGTTGGAGCTGGCCCGCAGCGGCGCCGATCTCAAGGGGGTGGTGAGCGTTCATGGTGGCCTGGCCACGCCCCCCGGCCAGGACTACAAGCAGACCAAGGCGAGCCTGCTCATCCAGCATGGCAGCGCGGATCAGGCTGTTTCATTGACAGAGTTCGCCACGCTGATCGGTGAGCTGGAAGCGGCGGGGGTGACCCATGAGGCGACCAGCTATAGCGGTGCCCCCCATGCCTTCAGCGTCTTTGGCGGCGCCAATTATCGCGCCGACGCCGATGCCAAATCCTGGCAGCGTTTCACCGCATTTCTCGGTGAGGTGAGCAAGGGGTAGGCAAGGGCATCGGTGTCTCATTCCATCGATGCCTTGTCTGTGCACGCCCCCAGCGCGCGTTGCTGGGGGGATCCGCAGAGAACCTGTGGCTGTTGGGGAGATGGACTTCACAAGGTACTGATATCTGGTTGGGGTTTTCGGGAGACGGGAGCGTGATCGAAGGGATCAGAGTCCTGTCTCTGACTGGACTCTGGAGTGGGAGCTGGCGCGTCATCTGAAGGCAGCTTCCGCACGTGAAACATAAAGGAGAAATGAGATGCGTCTATGGATTCATATTGTGGCCGTTCTGCTGCTTGTTGGTTGTGCCGCCAAGGGAGACACCCCGGCCGAGCAGCGTAGCAACATTCAACAGATGCGCCAGCAGACCCTTGCCACCCTGTATGGCCAGGATGCGGGCATCCGACAGGAGGTGGCAAAATCCAAGGGTTATGCCGTCTTTACCAATGTGAACAACAACCTGCTGGTGCTCAGTGCGGGCAGCGGTTATGGCGTGCTCCATGACAACCGCACCGGCCGTGACACCTATATGAGGATGGCGACGGCCGGGATGGGGATCGGCATGGGGATCAAGAAATTCCAGGCATTGATCATCTTCAACGATGTCACCGCCCTGGACAGATTCATCACCACAGGATTCGATGCCAGTGCCCAGGCTGATCTGGCTGCCAAGTCGGCCGATGATGGCAAGGTGGTGGTCAGCGAAGCGGCCAACGCCGATTTCCAGAAGGTGAAGATGTACCAGCTCACCGAGCAGGGGGTCGCGGTGCAGGCCACCATGCAGGGTTACAAATATTGGCCGGATGATGACCTCAACGGCAAGTAGTCGCCGAGGTGGCTGATCTTTCCCGCTGGCGGCGCTCGATCTGAGCGCCGCCTCTCTTTGTGGCGACTGAGGCCGCGTGAGCCTCGGGCGCTCAGGCGGGGCGTCCGTCGAGCTTCAATATCCTCACCCACATGGCCCCCTTGCCCACCGGCTGGCGGGAGGCGAGGCTCAATTGCCCCGTCGCGGGTGCGATGCGGTGCAGGGCCACATCCTGGGAATCCTGCCCGGTCACAATCAGCGCGTGCCCGCTGTGGTCGATGGCAAAGCCACGGGGGCACGGTTCGGTCGGGAAGTGGGTGAGGGGGGTCAGGGCGCCGCTCTCCTGGTCAATACCGAACAGGCTGAGCAGGCTGCTGGCCCGCTCGCTGGTATAGAGGAAACGCCCATCCGGGGTCAGGTGGATGTCGGCCCCCCAGCGCTCTCCCTGATAACCCTCGGGCAGCATGTCCAGACTCTCCCGCGCGCTGATATGCCCATCCGCCTCCCGGTGGTAGCGATTGAGGGTGCCATCGAGCTCATTGAGGCAATAGATATCACCGTTGTCGGGGTGGCGCGCCAGATGGCGCGGACCGGCGCCGGGGGCGGTGTGAATGTCACCAAGGGGGTGGGGGGCCAGCAGGTCATCGTCCCCCAGGGTGAAGCGGCGAATGACGTCCTCCTTGAGGCAGGCGACCAGCAGCTCCTGATGACCCTGCTCATCGGCCAGCAGGGTCACCGAGTGGGCGGCCATCAGTGCATCGATGCGCTGGTGGGGCGCCAGCACCCGACCCGCCGCATCCATGGGGGAGACGCTGACGTGGTTGAAGGCGTAGGAGGCGGCGAAGAACAGTCTGCCCCGTGCGTCGGTGCAGGTGTGGGAGGCGCTGCCCGCGAGGGGAGCCGAGCTCGGTTCGCCGAGTCGACCATCAGCCTGGATGGGATAGCTCTGCACCATGAAGTCGGGTCGCACCCCCGCATGGAGCCAGCGCTGGTCCGGGCTGATGACCAGTGGTTGCACTTCCCCCCCGGTCTGCACCTGTTGCAGCGGCACCAGCTCATCCTCCATCAGCGCAAAGACATGGATCAACCCGCTGACCGGATTGGCGACATAAACGACTTGTTGCATGGGGTTCTCCTTGTGCGCTGACGCCCATCATGGGGTCATTTTTCCAGACTAAGCGGCGGGTGATGCAAGTTGCCTCAGGCAATTTTTTCAGACTAGGCAGATAGTTGCATAGATTTACCCATGACAGAGCAGCCCCGTCTGTTGTGACTGTGCAGGCTATTTTTCCAGACTATTTTTCCAGACTAAGCAGATAGTTGCGCAGGTTCACGCCGCGGTTGGCCAGTCCAAGCTTGATGCGCACGCTGTTGCGATGATTTTCCACCGTCTTGCGCGCCACATTGAGGGCGCTGGCGATCTCCTGGCTGGACATGCCGCTGCGAATAAACTCGGCCACCTGCATCTCAGAGGGGGTCAGCACTTCCAGCAGGCGTTGATTTCCCTCCTCCTGCAGGCCGTGCAGGCTCTTCTCCATGCTGGCGCGAATAAGCTCCAGGCACATCTTGAGGGCTGGATCCTGGATCTGGGTCAGCTTCTGCTCCACCTCGGGCAGGTGGCGGGCGATCAGCTGCTGATGCTGCTCGCCGGGGGCCGCCCCCTGATTGCCGCTAAGGGCCGCCAGGGAGTGACCGAGTTCGTTGATGAGCCGGTGATCCTGCTCTATGCCGGAGGCGTCCTGGTTATCGCTTGGCTTGATCTGCAGGCACCAGCTGCGGGTGCCGTCCGGCCCGTGGTGAGCGAACAGCTCGAAGGCAAGGTTGAGGATCTCGAACCGCAGAGTGGGCAGGTTGCCCCGGATCCGCTGGCGCATGGCCTTCAGATAGTCGGGACCGACCAGGAACACCAGATCGTCGAGCCGGTTGAGGGTCAGGGTGTCAACCGGATAGCTGGAGGCGACCACCTGCTCCTGCTCATCGAAGCTGATGAAATAGATGTCATTGCGTGCCAGCAGCTGATGGCAGAGCCCCTGCTCGTCTATGGCGGTCAGCTTGTTACTCATGTTCCTTCCAGTTCTGCATCTCGTGATCGGGCCCCGTATGTCACCTTCATCCACCCCTGCTCCGCGTTCTGCTCATCCATGGAATACCTAGGCGATCAGGTTTTTTCCTGTCATTAATTAACAAAAATTAAACGTATTGTGAGCTGAATCGCAAAAAAATCGCGCTCTTTAGTGAGGTGCATCTCATTACAGGCTATAAAACACCTAGATAATACCTATCAACCACTCAATGGATATAGGGAGAATACCATGTTGGCAAAACGCTCACACTTTTTACTGGCAGGATTGACCGCCGCCATGCTGCTCGGCAACGGGGCCCACGCCGCCGAGGCGACCACGACCCTGGGGCCCAATGGCGAACAACCGACCCCTTATACCCAGGTAACACTCACCACGGCTCAGCAAGACAGGGTCAAGGCCCAGAACTACACGGCCGCCATCCTGATGCACACCACCTCGGACTGGTCGAGTGCCCTCATCAAGGGTGCCAAGGACAAGTTCCAGGATCTGAACGTCAAGGTGGTGGCGGTGACCGATGCCGAATTCAATGCCAACAAACAGAAGACGGACGTGGAAACCGTGATGGCCATGTCCCCCGACATCATTCTCACCCTGGTGGTCGATCCCGTCTCCGGTGCCGCCGCCTTCCGTCCTGCGGTGCAGCAGGGCAGCAAACTGGTGCTGATCAGCAACCTGCCGAGCGGTTTCGAGTACGGCAAGGACTATGCCGGCATCGTCACCGATGACCTGTTCGAGATGGGCGGTTTGGCCGCCGACATGCTGGCCAAGACGGTGGGTGAGCAGGGCAAGATAGGTTTCATCTACCACGAGGCGAATTACTACGTCACCAATCAGCGGGATCAGGCGGTGCTGACCAACCTGGCCAAGCACCACCCCGGCATCCAGATCCTCGCCAAGCAGGGCATTGCCAACGCCAATGATGGCGAGGTCGTTGCCTCTGCTCTCATTACCCAGCACCCGGATATCCAGGCCATCTATGCCCCCTGGGATTCCATCGCAGAGGGGGTGGTGGCCGCCACCCGCGCCGCCGGGCGCAGTGACATCAAGGTGATCACCATGGACTTGGGCGCCGCCAATGCCCTGGACATGGCCAAGGGCCGCAACGTGGCCGGCATAGTGACGGATTTACCTTATGACCTCGGCCAGACTCTGGCCACCATGGGGGCCCTCGCCAAGCTGGGGGAGCAGACTCCCCCCTTCGTCACCGTCTCCGCCGATGCGGTAACCCGTGACAACCTGGCCGAGGCCTGGCAGCAGGCCCTGCGGCGGGATCCGCCGGCCGCCGTGACCAAGGCACTCAGTCAATAAGCCCATAGCCCGTCGCCCAAGGGCGGCTGGCTGCCTCATCCCATGGAAGGAGTCATCACATGGAGCTGTACGCCATAGAGGCGAGTGGTATCAAGAAGGGGTTTGACGGCATACCTGTACTCAAGGATGTGTCGTTCAGCCTCAAGCGTGGCGAAGTACATGCCATCGTCGGCCAGAACGGGGCGGGCAAATCCACCCTGGTCAAGCTGCTCAACGGCTTTCATGGCCGGGATGGTGGCGAGGTGCGGCTGTTTGGCAAACCTTGCCGCTTCACGACTCCCAAGGAGGCCCAGGCCGAAGGGATCGCCATGGTCTACCAGGACTTGAGCCTGGTGCCGACCCTGTCGGTGGCCGACAACATCTTCCTGGCGGGGGGGGCAGAGAGTGGCGCCATCATCTCCAATCGGGACAGGGTGCGCCGTGCCGCACCCCTGCTGGCCATGCTGGGTGTCGATCTGGACCCGAACTGCGAGGTGGGACGCCTGAGTGTCGGCCAGCAGCAGTTCGTCGAGATAGCCAAGGCCCTGGCCCAGAATGCCCGGATCCTGGTGCTCGATGAGCCGACTGCCTCACTGTCCAACAACGAGATCAACGAGTTGTTCAAGGTGATCGCCACCCTCAAGGGGCAGGGGATGTCCATCATCTACATCACCCACTACTTGAGCGACATCATGCGGGTCTGCGATGCAGTGACCGTGCTGCGTGATGGCCATACGGTGCTCGCCACCAACACCAGCAACACCAGTGTCGAGGCGCTGGTCGAGGCCATGCTCGGCAGCAAGGGCGACACCAGCCTGAGTTGGCCGCGCCCGGCATCGGCGCCGGATGCCGTGGCGCTGCTCGAGCTGGACGGGGTATCAAATTCACAACTGCACGACATCTCCCTCAAGGTGATGCCGGGCCAGGTGGTGGGACTGGCGGGGCTGCTGGGCAGCGGGCGCACCGAGATCCTCGAGGCCATCTATGGTCTGACCCCCATTCAGGGCGGCGAGATCCGCATCAATGGCGAGCCGGTGCGAGTCCGTTCCCCCAAGCAGGCCATCGCGCTTGGCATCAACATGGTGCCGGAGGAGCGGCGCAGTCAGGGATTGGTACTCGATTTTTCCGTGGCCGACAACATGCTGATGGCCGCCTATGACCGGCTCTCCCAGGGATTGAGCCTGGACAAACCCAAGGGTGACGCCATGGTACGTGCCCAGATCAAGAGCCTGGGGGTCAAGACCAGCGGCCCCGAGCAGTCGGTGCGTTTTCTCTCCGGCGGCAATCAGCAGAAGGTGGTGATCGGCAAATGCCTCTCCACCGAGGCCAAGGTGCTGCTGCTCGACGATCCCACCTTCGGCATCGATATCCATGCCAAGTACGAGATCATGAAGATAGTGGACAGCTATGTCGCCGCCGGTAATGGCGCCATCTTCGTGTCGAGCGAGTATGCCGAGGTCGCCAGCTTCTGCGACCTCATTTATGTGGTAAACAAAGGACGCATCGTTGCCTGCCTGGAAGGGCGGCGCATGAATGAAGAGACGCTGCTGGCGGCGGTTCAATGACAAACGAGGAGTCAAGGATGAAAGATTTAACCCTGCCGGCCGCCCCCAAGGGTAGCCGTATCAACTGGCGTGACTACATCATCTACATGGTGTTCGTCGGCATCTTCGTGTTCTTTTCGGTGGTGCTCCATGACAAGGGCTTCTTGAGCTCCGTCAACCTGATGAACATCGCGCGCCAGACTGCCACCATCGCCATCATGGCGGTGGGCATGACCTTCGTGCTGAGCGCCGCCGAGATAGATCTCTCCTTCGGTGCCACGGTCGCCCTCAGCGCCATCGTCTCGGCCCTGACCCTGCAAGAGACGGACAGCATCTTGCTGGCGGTCTCGGCGGCGCTGCTGGTGGGCACCATGATAGGGGCCATCAACGGCCTGTTCGTGACCCAGGTCGGTATCCCCTCCTTCCTGGTGACCCTGGGGACCACCGGCATCATCACCGGCATCGCCCGCTGGTCCACCTCCTTGCAGTCGATCCCCATCGACAACGACCTCTATGTGTTCATCTTCGGCTCGGGGGACATAGGGCCCATCTCGGTGCTCTTCATCTGGACCATTCTGGTGACGGTGATCGGGGCTTTCGTGCTGCGCAACACCCGCTTTGGCAAACAGGTGCTGGCCACGGGCGGCAACAAGATCTCCGCCATGTATTCGGGCATCAACATCAACCGCATCAAGCTCTACGTGCTGATGCTCAACGGCTTTCTCGCCGCCCTGGCCGGCATCCTCTACTCGGGACGGCTGCAGAGTGCCCGCTACACCCTGGGGGAGAGCGATCTCATGCTGGTGATCGCCGCCGTCATCATAGGTGGCACCAACCTGTTTGGTGGCAAGGGCATGGTGGTGGGCTCCGTCATCGGCGCCCTCATCATGGGCATGGTCAACAACGGCCTGATCCTGATGGGGCTGAACGTGGATCAGCAGCTGATCCTGCGCGGCATCATCGTCATCGTCGCCGTCACCTTCACCATGGGCCAGCTCAAACAGCTGCGTAAGAAGTAAGTTAACTCTTTGAGACTTAAGGACGAGAACATGAAGATAGATCCCAAGGTGGCGAGCATCATTTCCGGTTGGAGCTTGAAGGAGAAGGTGGGCCAGCTGTTCATTCTGGCCTTCCCCGGCAAGTCCGCCGAGCAGGCGCGCACCATGATAGCCGAGTACAACCTGGGGGGCTGCTACCTCAGCCAGGACAACAGCGACACCTTCGCCGAGGCGCAGCAGCTGACCCGGGATCTGGCAAGCATAGGCGCCGAACAAGGCCGTCTGCCGCTGTTGCTCGGGGTGGATCAGGAGGGGGCCTGGGGGGTGCTGGTGGGGGAGTCCACCACCGGGCCCGGCAACCTGGCCCTCGGCGTGGCCGAGACCGGGCAGGGCACAGAACTCATGTATAAAACCATGGCCGAGGAGATGCGCTTTGCCGGGTTCAACTGCATCCTTGGGCCCTGTTGTGACGTCAACTTCAATCCCAGCTCCCCCATCATCGACAGCCGCGCCTTCGGCGACCGACCGGCCAAGGTGGCACTGCACTCGGCGGCGGCGGTGCGCGGCCTGCATCAGGGCGGGATCTGTGGCAGCGGCAAACACTTCCCGGGTCACGGGGATACCCATGGTGACACCCACAGGGAGATCCCCAGGGTCGACAAGTCCCTGAATGAGCTGCGCGAGCAGGATCTGCGCCCCTTCCAGGCGGCCATCGATGCGGGGGTGGATCTGATCATGACCAGCCACATCCTCTACCCGCAGATAGATGCTCAACACCCGGCCACCTTGTCATCGGTCATCTTGCAGGATCTGCTGCGCGACGAGATGGGCTTTGAGGGCATCATCATCTCCGACAGCATGAACATGGGCGCCATCGTTCATCACTACTCCCCCGCCACGGCGGCGGTGCAGGCGCTCAAGGCAGGCATCAACATGATCATGCTCTCCGAGGAGCATTACGATCACAGCGACTCCTACCTCGACAAGCAGTTCGCCATGATCCACGGCATCATGGCCGCGGTGGCGGCTGGGGACTTGGACGAGGCGCTGATCGATGCCGCTCTGGCGCGTATCGTCGCCTTCAAACTCGCCAAACTGGTGCCCATGGCGCTCTATCAAACCATCGACATGGCCGCGAGCCAGAAGGTGGCCAACACTTGCGCCAACCAGGCGCTGACCTGGCTGCGTCAGGTGCCAGAGCTTGGCGAGGGGCCACTCCATGTGCTCAATGCCACCCCGGCCGCCAGCTATCACAACCTCACCAATCCCCGTGGCATAGGCCCCAATCAGCGCGAACCAGCATTTGATCACTTCCTCGCAGCCCTGGACAACGGCACTCGCCTGGTGCGACCCCTGACCCTGGATCAGCTTGGGGCGGTGGGAGATGGCTGGCTGCTGGTGGTGACCGAAAATCACCCCCTGCCTGGCGAAGACTTCGCCCAAGAGGAGGCTCAGGCCTTGGTGCGCCGACTCAGCCTTGACGTCGAGAAACTGATCGTGGTGGCGCTGCGCAGCCCCTACGACCTGCTCGGTTATCCGGATGTGCGCTACTACCTGTGCAGTCACTCGGCCCGCCCCGAGAGCGCTCGCGCCGCGGCGCAGGTATTGAATGGCACCCTGGTGACCCAGCAGAGCCGGGCGGTGAGCCTGGTCAGTTAAGTTTTTGCTTTTCCCGCCATGAGAATGGCGGGGGATTTCTCCTAGGAGTCTGTGGTTGGGAGCTCATGGGCGATTGCCCAGTTATTAATGGACTAATACGAGGGTTCGGGATTTGAAAACCACCATGAAAATAGTGTCGGCAACCGTGTTGCTGGTATTGGCTGCCCCCGCCTTGGCGGCGAAGGGCGGTACCCAGGATTTCCTGGATGCACTGCGCAACTTTGAATCAGGTATCAATCCGGCACTGGCCGATTTCTATCTGCAAAACCTCGACAACCCCGTCTACACCTATGCCCAGGTGACGGCGCCGGGTCGTCTGGTGCGGGATTGCTCCACCGGCACCATGCTCTCCGAGCCGACCACCATCAGCGGCTTCTTCAACAAGCTGGGGGTGGGCAATATTTATAACTCCTCCACCCCGACGAATGCGGCCATGTTCAGGACCATGCAGTACAACTCCTTGAACGCGTGGGGTTTTATCGGTTATCAGTTGGGTGAGGCCGTGTTGATCGATGCCGGCTACTACAGTCCGAAACAGGTGACGGTAGATGGCAAGGAGTACGACAGCTTCTACATGTTCGTGCCGGATTCCACCTGGGCGGGTTGCAAGACCGAAGCCCTGGCCGAGATCGAGGGCTCGGGCGGCAACAAGGTCTATGTGACCGATGTCAACCGCTGGCAGGGCACCTTCGTCGGCAAGAATGGCATCAACTCCCTGGCCGACCTGCGCCTGCCCGAGAAGCAGGAGCTGGTGATGCGCGATGCCATGCACTTCAACTATCAGGTGATCAGCAAGCTGCTCAAGGACGCCAACATGACCTGGGCCCAGGCCCTTGCCAAGAGCTGGCCCGACACCGATGACAATGGTCAGCCTATCCAGGTGCAGGCCACCATGTCCGGCATCCTGGCCGCGGCGCACCTGCGTGGCGCCTGGGGCGTGGGCTCCCTGCTCACCAAGAACCAGATCACCTGCGATGAACTCGGTACCTGCATCACCAAGTACGTCTACAAGTTTGGTGATTACAACAGCCTGTTCGATACACCGGGCAACAGCACGACCCAAGGCTCGCCCTATGATGAGGTGCTGACGGCGGGCTGGGGCAATGACATTGTCATCACCGGCGGTGGCAAGGATCAGATCCTGCTCAACGAGCAGGCGAACGGTCTGACCACGGTCAACGACTTCACGGTCGGCGACGATCTTATCGTGTTGCGTGGCTGGAGCATGGCCGAACCCTTGGCCGATCTGGTCATTGGCGATGTAGCCGATGGCGCCGAGTTGCAATTCGCCGGTCAACGGGTGGTGCTCAAGGGAGTCAGCGCGGCCTCTGTGCAGGCCAATCCGGCCGCCGTCATCACCAAGTCCGACATCTATACCCTGGCCTGGAACTCGGGCAAGCAGGTGGTGCAGGGCTTCGATCCTGCGGTCGACAAGATAGCGGGCAGTGCCGGTATCGGCTTCAAACACCTGAAAGCCTATGAGACGGCCACTTCGGTGGTGATGGGCCCGCAGGCGGAAGATGGCGGCATCTACTCCTCCTACGAGCTGGTGGGACTGACCCTCAACGACATCAGACCCGAGATGTTCAGCAATGTCACCGGCAGTTACGATCGCCTCGGCTACATAGTGCCGCTCAGCTCGCTGAACTGGGGCTGGAACATGACGCTGGTGGCCAATCGCTTCGATCCGGCCAAGACGGTCATCACCACTCCGAGCAATCAGCCGGTGCCCTTCTCCGGCATCAAGCTGACTCAGGAGGGGAGTGATGTGGTCATCACCCTGGTGGAGCCCTATGCCAAGGGCGATGCCAAGAAGATAGTGCTGAAGAACACGGCGGTGAACACCATCACGGCCGCCAACTTCGCCGGCTTTAGCGGCAATTACAGCGAAGCCACCATCGACATCCCCGTCTTCTTCGACATCAGCGTCAACATAGGGGCGGGCGGTACTGTCTCCCCTGCACCGGCGAACGGCATCCTGCAAGGAAAAGGCGGCACCAACTTTACCGTCACCCTGCTGCCCAATACCGGTTACAAGGTGAAGTCCCTGAGCGTCGATGGGGTGGCTCAGGCCGTGGCCGGCAGCTACACCTTCAATGCCTTGAATGGTGCTCATAGCCTGTCGGTCAGCTTCGAACCTGGCAGCAGCACCACCTGCCCGGCGAACTGGGCAACCGGCTCCGTCTACACCACGGGTAACAAGGTGACCTACAACGGCAATATCTATGAGGCCAAGTGGTGGAGCAGCGGTAACCTGCCCACGGCCGGGGATCCCTGGAAGCTGATTGGCCCCTGCAGCTAAGGTGGCATCAACCAGCATCAGGTGATGGCAATCACCCCTATGAAACAGGCCCCGCTTCGGGGCCTGTTCTTTTTGATGCCGTTGCCGCAGGGGCTTATCCGAGCTGTGCCAGCAGCTCGCCGAGCACCGGCACCACCGAGAGGACGAGCAGGAGTGCCATGGTGTAGTTGAACCACCGGCGGGCCTTGTCATGTTGTAGCCAGCGTTTTAGCAGGGAGCCAAACAGCATCCAGATGCCGACACTGGGGAAGGAGACGATGAAGAAGGTGAGGGCTATGGTGAGATTCTGGCTGTAAAAGCTCGCACCCACAGTGGTGAATGCGGCAATGGCGCCGGTGGCAACCACCCAGGCCTTGGCATTGACCCACTGGAACAGGGCCCCCTTGATGAAGGAGAGCGGTTGCTGTTGCTCCTTGCCCGTCGCCATCCCGGCCGAGCGGGCGATCAACCAGGCGAGATAGAGCAGATAGAGGGTGCCTGTGACCTTGATAAGCAGATGCAGGTCAGGCCACAGGCGAAACAGCTGGCCAAAGCCCAGGCCAACCAGCAACAGCATGATGGCGAAACCGACGCAGATCCCGGCCAGCAGTGGCAAGCTTCTCCTGACACCGAAATTGAGCCCCGAGGTCATCACCATGATGTTGTTGGGGCCGGGGGTGATGGAGGATGAGATGGCAAACAGCACCATGGCGTAGAGGTAATCCATGACAGCATCCTTTGAATAGTCCTTTTTTGAATCCATTAGATGGGGGCCCATTTCGCAAATGCAATGGTGGCGCCTGTTCTGGCATTGATTGCTGAGGCGCGGGCAAGCCATGGCATGACCCGCTGAACGGCCACAAAAAAGGGAGGCCCTGCAGCAGGGCCTCCCTTGGTCAGTGATCCACCCGTCAGGATCAGACGGCTTTGCCATCTTCCCGGGGGAGGGCGGGGTGAGAGGCAATCTTCTGCTCGTCCCCTTGCAGGTTCTTGATATAGACATCCATCTGGTTGAAGGAGATGTCTATGCCATTCTCCTTGAACAGGCGGTCTATGGTGCGGTTGAGCTCATCGATGGCGGGGTTGCGATCGCCGAGTTCACTCACGAAGAAACGCAGCTCATGATCCAGGGTGCTGGCGCCGAAGGTAAGGAAGTAGACCAGGGGTTCGGGATCCTTGAGCACCCGACTGTTCTCCTGGGCAGCCTGCTTCAGCAAGGTACGGGTCAGCTCCAGATCCGAGCCATAGGCGACCCCGACCCGGGCGATGACCCGGGTGACGGTATCGGACAGGGACCAGTTGATCAGCCGCTCTATCATCAGCTGCTGGTTCGGGATGATCACCTCTTTGCGGTCAAAGTCGGTGAGGGTGGTTGAGCGGATCCGGATCTTGTTGACCGTGCCGGATATGGTGCCAATGGTGACCGTATCGCCGATCCGGACCGGACGCTCGAACAGTATGATGATGCCGGAGATAAAGTTGGAGACTATCTGCTGCATACCAAAGCCGATACCGACCGAGAGCCCCGCGGCCAGCCACTGCAACTTCTCCCACTGCATGCCGAACATGGCCAGTGAGGTGAGGGTGCCCACCCCAATCAGCACGTAGTTGAGCATGGTGGTGATGGCGTAGGCCGAGCCCTGGGCCAGCTTGAGTTTGGAGAGTACCAGCACCTCCAGCAGACCGGGCAGGTTGCGGGCCAGGGACCAGGCGACCCCCAGCAAGAAGAGGCCGGTGAGGACATCGCTCAGGCTGACGGGATATAGCACGGCATTGGCGCCGGTTCCCTCACTCTTGTGCCAGAGCACCACGCTATCGAGGTAAGTAAATACCGCGATAAGATCGGACCAGAGCCAGTAGAAGGCGACCCCGAAGATGCCAAGCAGCACGATGCGGGTCAGGCGCAGGGATTGCTGGCTCACCTCTTCCAGTGCCATGGGCTGCTCTTCGATGGCGTCGCCCCCTTCCGCATCTTCTTGCGCCCTGTGCTCACGCTTGGCCACGGCACGGCGCCAGGCGAGACGGCGGGCTGCCAGTTCCAGACCGCGCAGGGCGGTACGATAGACCAGGCTCCATATCAGCAAGAGATAGAACGACTCGATGAGCCGGCCGGTCAGCTTGAGTGCCGTGTAGTAGTAACCAAACAGCACCAGGCCTATCAGCACTATGGGGGTGAGCAGTAGCAGGAAGGAGAGCATCGACTGCAACATGCTGACACCGCTCTTGATCCTGGCCCTGAACAGGGGATAGAGCATCCAGGCGGTGGCGCCCAGCAGGATCAGGGTCAGCGCCTGGCCCAGGGCGTCATTGCCCAGGGTCGAGGGCTCGATCACGGCCTTGGTCGACAACATGATGAGTGGCATCAGGGTGAACCAGAGATAGCGAAAATGCTTGCGCTTGCTCGCCAGCTCTTCCCTGGGCAGTCGGAAGTGACTCTCGGCGATGCCCCCCGGGCGCATGACCCCGAGATAGACGCTAAATACCAGATAACCCAACGCCAGATTGAGGGTGATCTGCATGGTCAGGTTGATGCTGAGCAGACCATTGTAAGCGAGCAGCAGCCCGGCGGCGCAGATGAAGAGGGCGCCCGGCAGGGAGAGCAGGGTCATCATCAGCAGCGCCTTGGGAGTGTGCAACTGGCTGTCCTGACGGAAACGACCAAGATCCTTGTTGATATTCTGCAGGCGGGTCTTGATGGCCTGACGCTTCCAGAGCAGCAGCCAACCGATGACCAGCAGCGGCAGGGCCAGCAGGCTGACGGCAACCAGCACATCCAGCCAGGCCTTGGGGGTCAGGGTCCAGTCGCTGATCTGCTTGGCCACCTGGCCAGGCCAGGAGAGGAGCCATTTGCTGTCGATTGGCTTGTTGCTGCTCACCCAGAAGATGTGCTGCTGCAGGGTCAATTCGATGGAGTTGTAGATCCGTTTGATCTGCTGCTGGGTCAGCTGCAGGCTGATGGCGTTGGTCAACTGCGCATCGAGCTGGCGATTGAGCTGGTCGAGCAGCGAGATGCGGGTGTCGAGCAGGAGGGAGAGGTTCTCCCTGTCTTCGGCACTGACGGCCAGGCCACTGGTCTCGATCAGCTTGTCGAGGAACTGGTTCTTCTGGAACAGCTGATCCCGCTGCTGGCTCAGTTCGAATTGGGCAAGGTGCAGGTCGGCTATCTGCTCCTCCAGGTTGCTGACCGCACTGGTGGGGGCCGCCTCCAGTTGCTGATAGAGCTGATACAGGATGCGGGAGAGCAGCAGGTTACCCTTGAGCATCTCAACCTGTTCATTGAGGTTGCGCTCGGTCTGAGTGCCCCGTTCGAGCCAGCTCTTGGCCTGCAGGTTTTTCTGCATCAGGGTGTTGAGATTATTGGTGGCGGAGATCAACTGCTTGCTGAGCTGGTGATTGGCCTCCTGCTCTTTCTGGATCAGCGGGTTGTTCAGACTGGCGACCAGCTCGCCAGTCTGCTCTGCGGTTTTTTCAGTGTTGCCGAGGCGCTTGCTACTGACTTCATTTTGCAAGGACTGCAGTTTCTGCTCTTCCAGTGCCAGGCGAGCGTTTTGATAGTC
Source organism: Aeromonas rivuli (assembly GCF_020149575.1). Taxonomy (NCBI): domain Bacteria; kingdom Pseudomonadati; phylum Pseudomonadota; class Gammaproteobacteria; order Aeromonadales; family Aeromonadaceae; genus Aeromonas; species Aeromonas rivuli. The sequence goes on from NZ_CP079742.1 coordinate 1,373,896, forward strand.
CCGTTGCTTGACCGCGAGATCCTGCATGCTGGTTCTGTTATCCAGCTCCTTTTGCAGGTAGGCGAGTTGCAGGTCGAGCAGTGCTTGCTCCGCGTTGAGCTTGCCCCGTTCGGCACTGCTCACGGCATCCCCGGCATTGAGGCGGGAACGGATCTCCTGGCTACGTTGATACGCCTTGCTCATGGTGCTCTGGGCACGTTCTGGCAGGGTTTGCAGGTTGGTTATCTGGCTGGCAATGGTGCCGAGGGATTCCTGGGCATCCTGCATGCTGGCCATCACTTCTGGCTGGCGGCTCTCGAGTGCCTCCAGGCTCATGGTCGCATATTCTTGCGCGATCTGCTCCGGGCTCTTGCTCTTGTTTAGTTCATCGATCTTTGCCGAGATCTCCTTGAGATCCGAGGGGAGCGTCCTGAGACGTTGGCTCTGTATCTTGGCCTTGGCATTCTCCTTGTCGATGCTGTCGAGCAGGGAGAGGGTTTCACTGAGAAACGTCTTGTCAGCCTGTTGGCTGACGGTCAGGCTGTCCGATTTGGAGAGGGTCTCGAGCTGGCGCTGGATCGTTCCCTGCTGGGGAAGATCCTGAGCCAGGGCCTGGCCCACGGCGAGGGTGGAGAGCAGACACAACAGGGTGGCGACTCGTTTGAACATGAGTGAAAGCATAGGGGTTCCGTTGGTGACCATATGAAGGGATGGATCCGATCACTGATAAATTGCGCGAGATTCTAGCACTCGCCTCGGTCATCAAGCAGAGGGGATGATAAAAAAAAACGGCGCCCGCAGGCGCCGTTTCATCGGTTCAGCACGGATTAGAGTACGTGAACGGAGGCAGTGTTGGTGGTACCGCTCGGTACCAGGGCACCGGAGACCATGACAACAATGTCACCCTTCAGACCCATGCCGCTTTGCAGCGCCGCGTCTTTGCCGATGCGATAGAAATCGTCGGTAGAGGCGATGCTGTCAACCACATGAGCCACCACGCCTTTGGTCAGCACCAGCTGGGCAGCGGTTTTCTTGTTGGTGGTGATGGCCAGGATCCAGGCTGTCGGGAAGTACTTGCGAATGGCCTTGGCAGACTTGCCGCCTTCGGTCGCGACCACGATCAGCGGGGCATCCAGCTTCTGGGAGGTCTCGACAGCGCCTTTGCAGACGGCTTCGGTGATGCGCAGCTTGTTGCTGTCATTGGCAGCAGACAGGTTGGACGGCATCACGGCATCGGTACGTTCGCAGATGGTGGCCATGATGGTCACGGCTTCCAGCGGGTACTTGCCCTTGGCAGACTCACCGGACAGCATGACGGCATCGGTACCGTCCAGGATGGCGTTCGCCACGTCACCGGCTTCGGCGCGGGTCGGACGCGGGTTCTTGATCATGGAGTCGAGCATCTGGGTCGCGGTGATAACGACTTTGCGAGCCTTGTTGCACTTGGTGATGATCATCTTCTGGGCGAAGATCACTTCTTCAACCGGGATCTCGACACCCATGTCACCACGGGCGACCATGATGCCGTCGGAGACAGCCAGGATCTCGTCGAAGTTGTCCAGGCCTTCCTGGTTTTCGATCTTGGAGATGATCTGGATGTTCTCGCCACCGTGGGCTTTCAGGTGCTCACGGATTTCCAGCACGTCTTCTTGCTTGCGGATGAAAGATGCAGCAACGAAATCAACGCCTTGCTCACAACCGAAGATGAGGTCGCGCTTGTCTTTCTCGGCCAGGGCCGGCAGCTTGATGGAGACACCCGGCAGGTTGACACCCTTGTTCTCACCCAGGTCGCCGTTGTTGAGCACCTTGCAGATGACTTCACGCTCGGTGATTTCGATAACATCCATGCCGATCAAGCCATCGTCAACCAGGATACGGTTGCCGACGCGCAGGTCGTTGGCAAAACCGGCATAGGTCACGGCGACCTTGTCCTGATTGCCAACTACGGTCTGATCGATCGTGAAGGTGAAGGTCTGGCCGGCGACCAGAGAGACATCGTTGCCACCTTCCAGCTTCATGGTACGGATTTCCGGACCCTTGGTGTCGAGCAGGATAGCGGCTTGCTGTCCGGTTTCTGCCATGACTTCGCGCAAGTTGTTGATGCGGCCGCCGTGTTCGGCGTAGTCACCGTGAGAGAAGTTCAGGCGCATGACGTTCATGCCGGCATCCAGCATCTTGGCCAGCATTTCTTTGGATTCGGTCTTGGGACCTATGGTGCAGACGATTTTGGTCTTTTTCATGTCAGTCTTCATGGTTAAGGAGTTTCCGCCGAGTAATATACACCAGTTTCTGGATACTTTTTATGATCCAGAAACAACGTTTTGAGCCAAAAATGCCTCATTTTGCGCGATAACGTTTTCGTAGCCATAAGATTTTAGGGCCTAAAATAATGGCGTTTTTGGGGTCTAGCCCATACATGACAGATGCGTCACGGATCTGGCTGATGGGGAGTATGTAGTTAAATGACTAGCTGGCCCGACCTCTCCCCAGGCCGGCGAAAGCGTACTTTCCCCGGCCTGGGTGGGTGCGACAACCTCGATGTTGGTGCTAGAAACGATAGGGGAAACGTATCCCTATGTTGTAATCAGGAGCATCAGTAGTCAGCCCTGCCGACCAGTTGACGGCCATGGAGAGCTTGTCTGTCATGGCCCAGGTCGCCCCCATGCCAAAGCTGGCGGCATTGGCATCCGAGCCTGTGACTTTCTCCATGGGGAAGCCTTCGGCGCCTTGCTCGGATTCCAGGGTGATGCGTTGGTTGATGTTGAATGAGAGGCTGAAACGCTCGTTAAGGGCAAAGGCAACCCCCAGACCATATTCGTACCAGTCACCAATCTGTATGCTGCCGGGCTGATCGCCAGGCAGATAGGAGACATCGTCAAAGTCGCCTTTGAGGCTATGGCCATAGTTCAGGTTGGCAAACAAGATGGCAGGATCCAGGGTTCTGACCACGGAGAAGCCGGTAGAGAGTTGCCATAGACCGTTACCTGTGGCGAGCTCTTTGGGGGTGATCAGGTTGCCAGATTCCGATGTATCCACTCCTATGCCATAGGGATCTCGGCCGGTCGGTGCCTTGGCCCGTATGTTCCAGACCAGATCCGGCCAATTTTCATCCTCCGCCAGCACCCGATAGTAGACAGCCATGCTCAGATCGCCCAAGCCGCCGTCCGTGACACTCTGCTCTTCGAAATCGCGGCTGGAATTCTCCTTGCCCGTGGTCTGGTAGTTGGTGCTGCGCAGCATGTAGGGTACAGCCAGCTCCAGCTGCCAGCGATCGTTGAGGGTATAACGAGTGACGAGATCGGCGACCCATTGATCGGAACGTACCCGATCGAGATTGATCTCGCCGAGGAAGATGGCATCGAGGGCAAGGAAACCACGCAGGGCCAGGTCTTTGCGGTTGTAATGCTGATAGGAGAGCCCGAAGTCCAGCACCCAGGCACGATCGAACACATTATGCTGCTCGATCATCAAGTCTTCCGTGCTGCGCCCCGCCTCCGGGGTACGGCGAGTCGCTTCATTTTGGGGGGCTGATGCGGTGGCGGCCGTACCAGCCACGGCCCCCGTGGCGGCGGCTGTGCCCGCTGTCTTGCTGGTTTTCACGGCCTCCAGACGCGCTTGTAGCTGATGAAGTGCCTGATTTTGCTGGATAAGTTGTTGGCGTAGCAGATCGAGTTGCTGTTGCAGTGCCTCTTCTTCCGCACTGGCCGCCCAGCAGCTGAGCGGTGCCAGTGCAATCAACACCATGGCAGACTGTTTCATCGGATCCATCCTTGTTGTTTATTGTCTTTGTATCAGCGCCATCCAATGGAGCAGAATCAATCAGCAAGGGTTTACTTACTTTAACGGGAGAGCCAGATCCGGGTCTGATTGAGTGCCCGTAAACCATCTCCTCTGACTCGATTAAGCTGCAATAAGCCCCGGCTGAAGTTGTCTCCTCGCAGACTCTGTTCCAGTTGAACGTGTCCATCGGCCGAGTTTAGTTGCAGTCCCGCATAATTGCCCGAGACCCGGTAGCTAGCCGTACCAAGAGATCCCTGACTTTCATAATTGCCAGTGTTTACGCTCTGGCCCGTCACCGGTGGCGCTGTCAAGGTGATGCCGGTCTGGTTGACCGAGCTATTACCACTGCCTTGAAGCTGCACCACTTGAACCAGACCCGAGCCATTGATGTTGCTGGCGGCAGGCGCGGACACAGCCGCTTTTGCATCATTTTTGATGCGGATGTCGAGATTGGGGTGATTCTGGATGACGCTCAGGGTCAGATTCATGGCTGCCGTCTGCTGCGCCTGGGCCGTGGTCAGGGTCGAGATAAATTCGATCCCGAAATAGCGGATCCCCTGAGGCCCGGCGTAACGACCGCGCAGATTGGCGAGTTCACTGTCGCCAAGCTCCGGGGCGAAGTGCTCCGACAGGTTGGCCAGTGGATCCGAGGCTGCCAGCGCAGGGCCGGTCATGCCTGCAAACAAGCAGGCAAGCCAAACGGAATGTAGGTTGCTCATAACTGCCTCACATTAGCTCCCTGTGCTGAAAACCAAACTCCAGCAGGGAGGTCTCGTTGATGGGCGCAAACAGGCCATCTTTCCCTCGCACTGACAGAGGGGGGGATGGATTGGCCAGGGGAGCGTCCGGACGATATCCGGATCCAATCACCGCCAGCAGGATCCCGTTCCAGCTCTTCTTGAACTCATCAAACGAGATAATGCGATTTCCCAGGGCGGGATCGGCCAGATAGACGCGATCTTGTCGATCAATGGCGCGCAGTACGGCGAAGTGCTGATAGCCACGAATATTGAGTAACACTATGGTCGGCACTCTCACCTGGCGCAGCTTCTCGTCACCAAGTCGATAGCCCCTGACCCGCATGCCGAGCATTTGCAGATACTGCTTCATGTCGAGCATGGAAAATCCATAACGCTGTACCAAAGCCGGATCGGCCATGGCCATCATGCCATCCATGACCCAGCGTTCATTGGTCACCTGGCCGTAGGAGTAACGCAATATGGTTGCCACGGCAGCGGCGCCGCAGCTGAAATCCGTATGTTGACGCTCGATATTGGCGAAGCGCCGTTCCATGATGCTCTGCACCGGCTTGTTGAAGTCGCCAAGGGCCGGGAGATGTTCCCCTATGGGCAGATTGGCCGCCCAGGCACCCTGACAGAGACACAAGATTAGTAGCCAGCGCATCGTCTCCTCCTCGCGTGTAAAAAAGGGGGCTTGAAGCCCCCTGTGCAGACTGATTACTTGGCGAAACCTGCGGCCAGCGAGAGGTTGTTCGCTTGCAGATTGTTGGTGCCAGATGCCACGTTCACCCCAATGTTGCCCACGGCGCCATTGAAGGCCCCACCATTGATGTTGGCGTGGTTGAAGGTCTCACGACTGGTGTAGGTGTTGACCACAGGAATGTAGCCAGACACAGAACCGCTCAGCTTGATATCACCCTCTTCCTCGAACTCGAACTTGCCAGGGTTTTTCTTGTTATCGTTATCGAAGTCGATATGACCAAGCTGTTTTTGTGCCCCGGGGTTGTGATCCCCGTCTATCCATACTTCCGGATAGACATCATTGGACTGCTTGCTATCGCCCTCATAGCTGCCATGAGCGTTGAGCTTCAGGTAAACAGGGTTGTAGGCCACTGTTTTGGTTGCACTCAGGCTGGTGTTGGAGGTGGCGTTGTGGGATACGTTCTGGCTATTGGCGACTGTGGCCACGGCCATGTTGCCAGTGGAGACAGTGGCAGCCATGTTATTGGCCTGGACGTTACCCGAGCCGGAAACCACGTTCACCCCGATATTGCCTGCCGCGTCTTTGAAGGCGCCATCGCCGATGCCAGATTTGTTCTGATGACCCATGTTGGTGGTCAGGTTATGACCGGCACTCTGATCGGAGAAGATCTCTGCATCAGATGATCCACCGGCAGAACCGCTTTGGCCCGGGTAACCACGACCCATGACGAACTCGGCGTCAGCTGAATCGTAGGCTGCAAGGGAGGCGCTGTTGCCCTGCACGTTGGAGTCACCGGCGGCCACGTTGGCGCCGACGTTACCTGCCGCCCCTTTGAAGGCGTTATCGATCTGGCTCTTGTTTTCGGTTCTGTAGTTGGAGGTGCCAATCATAGAGCTGGATTGCTGGTTATCCACCACGGCCATACCCAGCTTGTTGACATTGATGGATCCGCCGACGTTGACCCGTCCTTCATATTCAACATCCACTTCAACCTTGACCTTCTTGGTCAGGGTGGCGCCCGTTTCGTCCCTGTCACCGCCTCTTTCATTGGCGAATGCGGTACCCGACATGGCCATGACGACCGCGGCGGCTAATGAGCTGTATATAAGTCCACGCATAATGAGTCTCTCCATTGAGCTTGCCATGGGGGCCTCACCTGTGACTCCTGTATCCGCGTTCCGATCTATAGATTGAGCATCGGGCATGGCGGTGAAGTGTCAGGTTTAACCTCCTGTCCCTGCGGCATCAAGGCGATGCCGTTACTGCACCGGTCAAAGGCAGGGAAACCATGTTTACCGCTTGATTCCCTTGTCCCGTGACCTGATTAACCTGAATGACTCCCTTGCTTCCTGCGAGGGCGTTGCCATCCAGATAAATACTGCTTGTCGTATTCGCCGGTACCTTGCCTGTGGGCAATGTCGCGACGCTGGTACTGAGATTGATATCGGTCACCGTGCCTACCCCAGTGTCATCCCCAAGGGATAGTGCAAAAGCGTTTACCTGTTGATTGGCTTCCCCTGCTCCTTGGTTGATGCCAATGAGCCCCTTGCTTTGGTTCAGTGCGGAGTCGTAAATGGCAACGCGCTGGTTTCCATTGAGGGCAGAGATAGCCTGGGTTTGCTGACTAAACTGGATGATGGCAGGACCCGAGATTGCGATGGCGGCAAGATTCCCTTGTTGGTTATTGTTGCCGGACACCATATTCACCCCCATGCTTCCTCTGATATTACTCAGAGCCTGCTGGCCTAAATTGACCTGGTTTTCAGCTCTGGTTGGGGCTGTGAATAGCAATAAAATATAAGCAGCCAATGCAATATATGTTTTCACTCTTTCTCTCCATGCTACAAGAGGGGCGAAAGAGGTAAAGCAATGCTTGTGCCATTATTTAAGTTATTGTTTTTAAAATAATAAATTATTGTTGGCTGTGTCATTTAATCTCACCAGTGAGATATGGTCTTTTTTATAATGAATAAGCTTTTGTTTATTTTGGAATTTATTCTTTCTCATCATTAAATCTCGAGTCTCATTATTGTTGTGTCATTAATCTATATCCGGGATAGGTTATAGTTATCCCGTCTTAGTTCATTGAGACGGTGTCGTTTGATATCAAGTTTTTTATTTCTACCTGCATGCCGATAACAAGGTGGTCGCAGGCTAGCGTCGCAGTCGGCACGGACGACAGGAGGTTTCAACATGTCGGAAGAAGCACTGCTGGTTATCAATCCATGTGCTGTGTTGGAGACGTTGCTTGCTCAGGGGGAGTGGCGTTTATCTCGGGCCCACTCGTTGAGCGTAGCGGAAGAGAAGTTGCGTCATGGTGACTTTCCCTTGGTGCTGGTGGCTATTGATCCGCTACAAAATGAAGCTCTGCGCGCGCTCATTACCCAACATCCCAATCGCCTCTGGATAGGGCTGGTCGATAGAGAGCTATTGGCCTGTGAGAAGTTGCGTAATCTGCTGGCTGCCTGTTTCCATGATTTCCATACTTTTCCTCTTGATGCCGCCCGTTTGTGCCACAGCCTGGGTCATGCCCTGGGAATGGCACGGCTCATCGAGTGCCAACGTCCACCATTACCGGCCAAGATGCGGATCATCCAGGGGAAAAGTGAGCCGATTGTTCAGCTCAAAGCACAGATTGCCAGACTGCAACACTGCCGGTTACCCGTGTTGGTGACAGGGCCAAGTGGTACGGGCAAGGAGCTGGTGGCGCGTGAGTTGCACTACGGTACCTTCGGGGAGGAGGGGCCTTTTGTGGCGGTCAACTGTGGCGCCATGCCTCACCAGTTGATCCAGTCCGAGCTGTTCGGTCATGTGAAGGGCGCGTTCACAGGGGCTCAGGCCCACAAGATAGGCAAGATAGAGGCGGCTGATGGTGGCACCCTGTTTCTCGATGAGATTGGCGAGCTGCCGCTGGAGGATCAAGTCACTCTGCTGCGCTTCTTGCAGGAGCAGTGTATCGAGATGGTCGGCAGTCACGCCTCGCGCAGTGTCGATGTCAGGGTGATAGCCGCGACCAATATAGATGTAGAGCAGGCGGTTGCGCAGGGGCGTTTTCGTGAGGACCTCTACTATCGGCTGAATGTCGTGCGCCTGAGAACCCCAGCGTTGCGGGACCGCAGAGATGATGTGCAGCTGCTCGCCAACGAGGTATTGGCCGAAATGAAGGGAACTAGGTCGCTGACATTTTCCCATCAGGCGCGTCAAGCCATGCAGGCTTATGGTTGGCCCGGCAACGTGCGTGAGTTGCACAACAGGGTGCAGCGTGCCGCTGTCATGTGTACAGGCCCCTTGATAGAGGCGCAGGATCTGGAGTTGTCAAATTCTGAGTCTTTGCTGTTTGATGGATCACTCAAGGCGGTGCGTGAGGCGGCCGAGCGCCAGGTTTTGCAGCAAACGCTCGCCCGTTTTCCCGATCGCCTTGAGGAGGTTGCCCGCCAGCTTGCCATCTCTCGGGCAACCCTCTATCGCCTGCTGGATAAGCACGACCTGTTGTAACACTGCCGTCACAGGGAAGAGGCATCATCATGAGGTAACCTTGGGGGTGTGCTGCAACAGGCGCCCCAATCAGAATAAGCGTCATACAGGAGCCTCCCATGGCCTGGTATCTTGCTAGCCTGTTTGTCTTGTTGTTGACCCTGCCCTGGTGGCCGCTGCCCAATTGGTCCGTGGCGCCCGTCCCCCAAGGGGATGTGCAGCCCGCTGCCCTGGAGCGTATCGAGCGCCAGCACTGGCTGCTGGCCCAGACAACCGCCCCGGCCGCATTGACCGCCAGCAACCCCTGAGGTCTTTGATTTCCCGATAAACAGCGAGGCCACCCTTTGGGTGGCCTCGTTGGTATGGGCACCTTGCTAGCCTGCATGATGCATGGATGGGGTCATGATCCTAGGTCACTCACCCTTGGCTATCCCTTCCCGGCGCGGATCGGCGGCGCCAAACCAGCCCAGGTCATTGCGCTCTACCCCCTGCAATCCGGAGGTTTGCTCGTTCAGCACCACCTCATGACCCCGGGTCCGCAGTGCATCGACCACAAACTGAGGGGTACGTCCCTGCTCCAGCTCGGTGGGGCCATTGCGGCTGCCGAAGTTGGGCAGATTGATGGCCTGCTGCAAGTTGAGCCCCCAGTCCTGAGTGCCGAGCAGCGTCTTGCCCACATAGTTGATGATGGCCGAGCCACCCGGGGAACCCAGGCTCATCTCCAGTTGTTTGCTCTTTTTATCAAAGACCAGCAAGGGCGACATGGAGGATCGTGGCCGCTTGCCTGGCTCGACCCGGTTGGCGACCGGCAGTCCGGCGGCGTCCACCGAGGTGAAGGAGAAATCAGTCAGCTCGTTGTTGAGCAGATAACCATTCACCATCAACCTTGAGCCAAAGCCGTCTTCGATGGAACTGGTCATGGAGACGGCCATGCCTTGTTCATCGACGATGGAGATGTGGCTGGTGGAGGGCAACTCCGGGGTCGCATCCAGGCCACGGGCAATGGCCATGGGCGGTGTGCCGGGTTTGGCCATGCCCATAGACTTGTCGCTGATAAGTGCTCCACGTTGCGCCAGGTAGCCCTTGTCCAGCATGCCAGCCACCGGCACGCTGACAAAATCCATGTCTGCCACATATTGGTTGCGATCGGCGAAGGCGAGGCGCGCCGCTTCGCTATAGAGGTGAATGGCTTGCGGACTGGCGCTCAGTTGGCCATCGGCGCCCTGCACGGGTTTGAGGGCTGCCATGTCACGGCTCTCCAGCATGCCGAAGATCTGTCCCAGCGCCAGGGTGCCGGAGGAGGGGGTCGGGAAGCCACAGACTTCACTCTGGCGATAATCGAAGCAGAGACCCTCCCTGAGCTTGGCCTGGTAGCTGGCGAGATCGCTTGCCGCCAGCACCCCCGGGTTATCCGGGTGCTGATGCACCTTGGCGACCATGGCGTCGGCGAGCGGACCGCGATAGAAGGCGTCGGGCCCCTCACTGGCCAGGGTGCGCAATACCTTGGCCAGGGCCGGGTTGGTGAGCCGGGTCCCCACAGGCTTGGGTGTGCCATCGGCCTGATAGAAGTAGGCGCGGGCCTCCTTGTCCCTGGCAAGATAGGGCTCCTTGGCCAGCAGGGTGCCCAGTCGTGGACTGATGGCAAACCCTTGCTCTGCGAGGGTGATGGCTGGCTCGAACAGGCTGGCCCAGGGCAGCTTGCCATACTGCTGATGGGCCAGGGCCAGCGCGCGTACCGTGCCGGGTACCCCGACCGAGCGTCCACCGACGACCCCCTCATAGAAGGCCATCGGCTTGCCATCCTTCATAAACAGCTGGTCGGTGGCGGCCGCTGGCGCCGTCTCCCGGCCATCCACGGCGCTGACTCGTTGGCCGTCCCAGACCAGCATGAGGGAGCCACCCCCTATGCCGGAGGATTGCGGCTCGACCAGGGTCAGCACCAACTGTACGGCGATGGCGGCATCCACCGCCGAACCACCGGCCTTGATCACCTGATAACCGGCATCCACCGCCAGCGGGTTGGCGGCGGCGACCATGAAGGATTTGCCTTGCCAGCCCTGTTTGTCGGTCCAGCCACTGGCAGCCTCGGGGGCGAGCAGGGTCTGGGGAGGCACTGAATAATGGAAGGCTTCCTGAGAGGCGCAACCGGCGAGCAGGCCGAGGGTGACCAGCAGGCTGAGGGGTTTGAGGAACATGACACTCTCCTTGTCTGTTTTTCCTACAGGGATAAAGAATGTGGCACAATCGAGGCTCTATGGAAAGTTTGTCTTTATACTCAAGTGGTTACAAATCTATCAATGAACCAGGGTGGCGGTGGTCAGGGAGGAGAGGATGAGAAGAGGCGTGATAGGGCTGCTCTGCTTGCTGTTGGCCGGTTGTGGTGAGCCCCAGTTCAGACCCCTGGCGGCCGGGGAAACCATACTGGCCTTTGGGGACAGTCTGACCGAGGGGCGGGGGGCGAGTCCCTCGCAGAGCTACCCCAGTGTGCTGGCGAGTCTCAGTGGCCGCCCCGTCATCAATGCCGGGGTGTCGGGGGAGCTGAGCCAAGCGGGCCGAGCGCGGTTACCGGCCCTGTTGGTCAAGCACAGGCCGGGCCTGGTGATCCTGCTGGAGGGGGGTAATGACATCTTGCGAAACAGTGGCGAACCCGCGCTCAAGGCCAATCTCGCCGCCATGATAGAGGCGGTGCAGGGCAGCGGTGCCCAGCTACTGCTGGTGGCGGTGCCGCGCAAGTCGTTGTTGAGCGACGGCGCTCCCCTCTATGGCGAGCTGGCGGAACATTACCAGCTGGTGCTGGACGACAGCAGCATAGGTGAACTGCTGCGCAGTCCGGGTCTCAAGTCCGATACGGTGCACCTCAATGACGAAGGATACAGGGTGCTGGCCGAACGGCTCCATGGCTTGTTGCAGGATCGCGGCGCCCTCTGAATGGGCTCGGTTGCCAGGCGCTGCCGATTTCATGGACAAAAAAACCGCCCGAGGGCGGTTTTTCATCATCTGGTCGAGGGTTTGCGACAGATACTGGCAAGTGCGCTCAGATGGACTGCTCTTCACCACCTAGCACCGCGAACAGCGCCGGGATGAACTGGGCCAGCTCGGCGGTCACCAGGGCGAAGTCGGCATCCAGACGAGCGGCCGGATCCTCGCTGGTCACATCGTCGTTCTGCTCGCGCAGCTCCTCGCTGAACTTGAGGCGCTTGATGGAGAGATCGTCCCCCAGCACGAAGCTCAGGGTCTCGCCCCAGTTCAGGGCCAGCTTGGTCACCAGCTTGTCGTTGGCGAGGTGATTCTTGATCTCGTCAGTCATCAGATCCTGCTGCTTGCAGCGGATGATGCCACCATGTTCCATGGCGCTGCGCAGCTCTGCTTCATCTTCCAGGGTGAAGGGAGCGGGCAGGTTCCCCTCGCTGAGCCACTCGGTCATGGTGATTTCGGGCGGATTCTTGAGGGCCACTGGCACCACCGGCAGGGTGCCGATGCTCTTGCGCAGCAGGGCCAGCAGATCGTCAGCCTTCTTGGCGGAGCCTGCATCGACCACCATCAGGTTGTCGGCCGGGTTTATCCAGGCGAAGGTCTGGCTGGTGCGGCTGAAGGCGCGCGGCAGCAGGGTATGCATTATCTCCTCTTTCAGCGCCTCCTTCTCTTTCTTCTTCAGGGCGCGGCCCTGCTCGAATTCGATCGCTTCCACCTTCTCGGCCAGCATCTCCTTGACCACGTTGCCGGGCAACATCTTCTCTTCTTTGCGGGCGCAAAGGAGGATGTGGCCAGCGGCCGAGTGGGTCAGGGTGGCGCCGAACTTGCCGAGGGGCTTGACCCAACCGAACCGGGAGATGTCCTGGCTGCCACAGGGGGTAAAGGCACAGGCCTCAAGCTGGGTCTCCAGCTCGTCGACACTCAGCTCGAAGGGGCGGGTAAAGCGATAAATCTGCAGGTTTTTAAACCACATGGCGTCCTCGGTCGTAAAGATTGTCCGGCGGGCATTGTACTGCAAAGCGGCGCTTTGTGATCGACCAATCACTCCGGTGAGAAAAATCGGACGGCGCTCACAGGCCAGGGTGCTGGCCGAGCAAGGGGCAGTCGAGGTCTCCTAGACTGCCAGAGTTGGCTGACGGATAAGGATGAAGAGATGCTCAGAGCGAGTCGGGCGCAGGACATGGATGCCATTATGGACATCTGGTTGCTGGCTTCCCTGCAGTCCCACGATTTTGTCGATGCTTCCGTCTGGTGGCAGGCTCAGGAACTGCTGCGCAGCCGTTACCTGACCCGGGCCGAGGTGTGGGTCTATGAAGACGATGGCCAGCTGCAGGGATTCATCGCCCTGGTCGACGATTATCTGGCCGCTCTGTTTGTGCGCCCGGATAGCCAGGGGCGGGGCATAGGCCATGCCTTGCTGCAAAATGCCAAGACCCAGGTCACCAGCCTGCATGCCAGGGTCTTCACCGAGAACGATCCTGCGGTGCGCTTCTACCGCCAGCATGGCTTCGTCATCGATGGCGAGGAGCCGGATCCCCTGACCGGTCATGGCCAATACCGGATGCACTGGTTCGGGGCTTGAGCCGTTTTTCTTTATGGCACCCTTGAGTCCCACCCTTGCCGAACAGGCATGGGCTAAGGCACCATGACGTCAATATGGGCGCCTGACGCCTTCGCTTAATTGAGCCGCAACGCCATGAAAATCCTGCATACCGCCGATTGGCATCTGGGCCATCAGCTCCATGGCCATGAGCGCCGTTTCGAGCATGATGCCTTCCTCGACTGGTTGGCCGATACCATCAAGACGCGGCAGATAGATGCCCTGCTGGTGGCCGGGGATCTGTTCGATACCGCCAATCCCCCCGCCAGTGCCTGGCAGCAGCTGTATGGCTTTCTGGCAAGATTGCGCGCCGATATGCCCAGGCTCAACCTGGTGCTGGTCGGTGGCAACCATGACTCCCCCTCCAAGCTGGATGCCCCCCATGAGTTGCTGCGGGCCTTCAACTTGCATCTGGTGGGCAGCATCAGTCGGGATGAGGGTGGGCAACTGGAAACTGACCGCCTGCTGGTACCACTGCATGACAGGGAGGGCAAGGTGGCCGCCTGGTGCGCCGCCGTGCCCTTCTTGCGCAGCAGCGACCTCAGACCCGAGGCCTTGGGGGAGGGGCAGGACAGGCTGATCGAAGGGGTGCGCCAGATCTATGATGAGCTGCTGGCCGAGGGGCGGGCCCGCTGCGAGCCCGAGCAGGCCCTGATCGCCATGGGCCATGCCTATCTGGCCGCGGGTCAGCTCTCCGAACTGTCCGAGCGGCGGGTGCTGGGTGGCAATCAGCATGCCCTGCCTGCCGACATCTTTGCCGGTGCCGATTACACGGCGCTCGGTCACTTGCATCTGGCCCAGCGTCTGGCCCCCGGCGTGCACTACAGCGGCTCGCCGCTGCCCCTCTCTCTCAATGAGGCCAACTATCGTCATCAGGTGCTGGAAGTCACGCTGGAGGGCGGCAAACTGGTGGCGGTCGATCCCATATTGGTGCCACGCAGCGTCGAGATGATACGGCTGCCCGAGAGCGAATTGCATGTCGCTCTGGAGGCGATCGCGGCGCTGGACTTGGCCGATGTCCCTGCGCAGGCGCAGCCATTCCTTGAGGTGAGGCTGTTGCTGCCCAAGCCCGAGGCGCGCATTCGTGAGCGGATCCTCGCGGTCCTAGCAGGCAAGCCGGTGCGACTGGCCCGGATCAGCACCCGCTATCAGGGTTCAGGACAGGGGCTGGCCGATGGCGGCCAGCGTCGGCGTCTGGACGATATTGCCCCCCAGGAGGTGTTCACCCTCTGTTATCAACGGCAGTTCGAAGGGGAACCGAGCGAGGCACTGCTCGCCTCCTTTGACGAGATCCTGACCCAGGTCAGAGAGGCCAAGTCATGAAAATTTTATCCCTTGCCGGGGAGAACCTGGCCAGTCTGACTCAGGCTTTTCACATCGATTTTGACAAGGATGCCCTGGGCGCTGCCGGTCTGTTTGCCATCACCGGCAATACCGGGGCGGGCAAGAGCACCCTGCTCGATGCCATCTGTCTGGCGCTCTATGACGAGATGCCGCGCTTTGTCGCCAACCGTAAAAATGTGGCCGAAGTCGGTCGCCAGGATGATGAAGAGAAGCTCAAGGCCAATGACGTGCGCGGCATCTTGAGTCGCGGCCATGCCAGCGGTTTTGCCGAAGTGCGCTTTCGCGGCTGCGATGGCCGGGTCTATCTCGCCCGCTGGGCGGTGCGCCGGGCCCGCAACCGGGCTGAGGGACGTTTCCAGGCCCAGGAGCGATCCTTGACGGATCTGGTCAGCGGTCAACTCTTCTCTGGCAGCAAGCGTGAGCTGCAAGAGCGGATCGACGAGTTGGTTGGGCTCTCCTGGGAGCAGTTCCGCCGCGCAGTCATCCTGCCACAGGGGGAGTTTGCCGCCTTCCTCAAGTCCGATGCCAACGAACGCTCCGCCTTGCTCGAGCGCATGACCGGCACCGAGCTCTACTCAGCCATCTCGGTACAGACCTATGAGCGGGCCCGGGCCGAGCAGCAGATGCTGGCGACGCTGAGGGAGCGGCTTGGCGACATAGCGCTGATGGACGAGGCAACGCGCACGCAGTGGGCCGCGCAGCAGCAGAGTCTCTCCGCCAGCCTCACGCTCGCCCAGCAAGAGCGCCAGCTGTTGCAGGATTTGCGCGATCTCAACGATCGTATCGCCGCCCTGCGCCAAGCCTGTCTGGAGGGGGAGGCCTCACTGGCGGATGCCGAGGTGGCTCATGCTCAGGCGGCGCCCGAGCGAGAGGCGTTTGGCCGCGCCGAACAGGCTCAGGTGGCCCGCGCCGACCACGACGAGCTAGCCCGTCTCGATCTGGAGGCGCAGCAGCAGGAGCGGCTCATCGACCAACTGAGGCCCGAGCTCGAACGGGCCGAGCAGGCGCAGCAGCAAGCCGCCCAGCTCGAACAGCAGCTTATTACGCAAAGAGCGGCCGCCGAGCGGGAGTGGGGGGCGTTGCAGCCCGAACTCAAGCGGGCGCAAGATCTTGATACCCGTATCCGGGAGAAGACCAGCCAGTTGCAGGAGATCCAGCAGCAGGGCAAGCCGGCGCGCGAGCAGCAACTCAAGCTGCAGCAGGAGTGGCAGCAACAAAACGAGCAGAAGCAATCCCTCGAGACGCGCCGTCAGCAGCGAGCGAACTGGCTCGAGGAACGCAAGGGGATGGCCCCCTTGGCCCGTCAGTGGCAGCCCTTGCTGGCCGCCATGCAAGACTGGGCCGAGAGCCGGGGGCAGTTGCAGCGCGTGATCCAGCGTCGTGCCCAGGGAAGCGAGACGCTGCTCGATCTCAATGCCCGCCTGGAGCAGGGACAGCAGGAGCGCGATCGCGGGCAACAGGAGTGCGCGGCCTTGCAACGGCAGCACGATGAGTTGCAGGCTCAGGAGTGGGACGCTCAGGTCGCCGGGGCGCAGGAGTTGCGCCAATCCCGGACCGAGCAGTTGGGGCAAGTGCGCGCATTGTTGGCGCTGACGCAAGAGGGCCGCCACCACAGCGAACAGCAGGCGCGGCTGCAGCAAGAGATGAACCTGCTCGAGCAGCAACTGGCGCGGCTGGCCGCGCAACATGGGGAGCGGGAACCCGAGCTGGCACGGCTCGTCATCCAGCGTGATGAGGCGCGCCATGCCCTGGAGCAGGCCCGTGCCGTGGTCAGTTTCGATCAGCATCGCCATGTGCTTCAAGATGGTATTCCGTGCCCGCTCTGTGGCTCAGAGACTCACCCTTACCGCCAGAGTCAGCCTCAGGCCGCGGGTATCCTGGCCCAGCAGAGCGAACGGGTTCACCAGCTGGATCTCGAATGTGAGCGGCTCAACCGTCAGCATCTGCAAGGGGAGGTCGAGTGCGCCGAACTGACCCGTCAGCTGGCCGCGCACCAACAACATCATCCCGAGCTGGCCGCGAGAGCCGCACAGCTCAATCAACGCTGGGGAGAGCTGGGAGGGCGCAAGCTGCTGGGGCACGACCTGCCGACTAACCCCAGTCCAACTGAATGGGGCGAGTGGCAGACGCAACTGCTGACCCAGGAGAAGGCTCTGGCGCTGAGCCTGGCGACTGGCCTGGCGCAGTTGCAACAGGCCCAGCGGGAGCAGCAGCGACTGGCGGAGCTGCGGGATCAGCTGACCAGACTCAATGTTCGTCAACAGCAGTGTGAACAGCAGCTGCACGAAGCCGAGCGCCAGAAGATAGCGTTGGAGGGCGAGCTGAAGGCGTTGGCCGAACAGGAGAGCGCCCTGGCACAGCGACTGGTGCAGGGGGAGGCGCGGCTCGATCAGCAGATGGGCGCCGAGCCCTGGCGCCAATGGGCGGAGGCGGCGCGTTGGCAGGAGTGGCAACAGACTTGCGAGGCCTATTTGCAGGGCCAGAGCGAGTGGGAACAACTGGGCAATGAGCTTGCCAGCCTGACCCCCATCCTCAGTGCACAGGCGGTGCGGGTGCAGAGTCAGAACGATCTGCTGCACAAGCTGACGCTTGACTATAAAGAGGGCGATCAACAACGCCAGGTGTTGCTGGCCAGCCGCGAGGCGTGCCTCGATGGTCGCGCCATCGCCGTGGTGGAAAGTGAGTGGCAGCAGCGATTGCAACAGGGGGTCACTCAGCTCGAGGAGGCGATGGCTGCCCTGCATGCCTCAAGGGAGCGTCAGACCGAGCTCAAGACCCGGTTGACCCATCTCGAGCAGGACAGGCAGCTGAGTCGCCAGCGGCAGCGTGAGGTGCAGGGGCGCTGGTCAGCTCGGGCCAGCGCGTTGGGCATCCCGGAAGATGATCTGCGCCAGCTGCTGGCCATCACGCTGGATGAGCTAAAGGCTCGCCGTATCGCCTTGCAGCGCCTGGACGATGCCCTGGCCGAGGCACGTACCCGGCTCGGCGAACGCCAGCGGGCACAGGCTCAGGAAGAGGCGAAGCTGGCGCGCTATCGCGTGCATCATGGGGAGTTGGCGGCGCTGAGTGCCGAAGCCCTTAGCCAGCGGCTTGCCGAATGTGAGACCCGCTGCCGCGAGCTCGATGAGCAGCTGTTTGAGTGCCGCAGTCAACTTGCCCAGGCCGAGGTGGCTCGCCAGAAGGCGGGTGAGCTGCAGGCGGCGTTACAGCATCAGCAGGGGGTGGCGGATCATTGGCAACAGCTGTCGGATCTCATCGGCCAGGCCAATGGTGCCAAGTTCCGTACCTTCGCCCAGAGTCTGACCCTGGAGCGCTTGCTGCTCGAGGCCAACGCCCAGCTGAGCGACTTGTCACCACGTTATCGGCTGGAGCGGGTACCGGGTACCGATCTGGCGCTGCAGGTGGTCGACCTCGACATGGGAGATGAGGTGCGTTCGGTCGACTCCCTCTCAGGCGGCGAGAGCTTCCTGGTCTCCCTGGCTCTGGCCCTGGCGCTCTCCAGCCTCTCCTCCAAGCAGACCCAGATAGAGTCGCTGTTTATCGACGAGGGGTTCGGTACCCTGGATCCGGACAGCCTGGACCTGGCCCTGGCCAGTCTGGACTCCCTGCAGGCGGCGGGGCGCCAGATCGGCGTCATCTCCCATGTCCAGACTCTGGTTGAGCGCATCGGGGTACAGATCCGCATCGAGGCCCTGGGTGGGGGAGAGAGCCGGGTAGTCTTGCCCTGAATGGTTGCCAGCCGCGACGACTGCTGGATCAGCATGGCGTAGTGGAAGTGGAAGTGGAAGTGGAAGTGGAAGTGGAAGTGGAAGTGGAAGTGGAAGTGGAAGTGGAAGTGGAAGTGGAAGTGGAAGTGGAAGTGGAAGTGGAAGTGGAAGTGGAAGTGGAAGTGGAAGTGGAAGTGGAAGTGGAACCGTGGAGCAATGCGCCGGTTTGCCATCAGGGATACCAAACTGGCGGAGCGGCTCCCACAGGCTGGCATCCGTGCTGTCTGGGGGGACGGTGGGAAGTCGAGGAGCCATGTCGAGTGCTCGCCTGGTTGCGGGTTTGGCGAACAGATATAAAAAAACCGACGCCTTGGCGTCGGTTTTCATCGTCAGGCCTGGGCCAGACTTATTTCTTGATGCGGATCACCGGGGTCTCACCGACGGTCACGGCACCAGTCATCTTGATCAGCTCTTTGATCTCATCCATGTTGGAGATGACAACCGGCGTCAGAGTAGACTTGGCTTTCTCTTCCAGCAGGGCCAGATCGAACTCGATGATGGTGTCGCCGCGTTTGACCTTTTGGCCTTCCTGGGCGATACGAGTGAAGCCTTCGCCTTTCAGTTCAACGGTATCGATACCGAAGTGAACGAACAGCTCGATACCAGTGTCAGACTCCAGCGAGAATGCATGGTTGGTCTCGAAGATCTTGCCGATGGTGCCGTCGCAAGGGGCAACCATCTTGTTACCGGCTGGCTTGATGGCGATGCCGTCACCAACGATCTTCTCGGCGAATACTACGTCAGGCACGTCTTCGATGGGGACGATCTCGCCAGACAGGGGGGCAAAGATTTCGATGCCGCCGGTGTCAGAGCTGTCATCGGAAACTAGCTTCTTCAGTTTATCGAACAGACCCATAGTAAAAGCTCCTAAAGATGATTATCGCTGTTTGCAGCCGATCTTAGCAGACTGCTTTCTGCTTTATAAAGTTATCTACACAGGCTTCGATTTCGGCGGCGGTGGCATAGCTCAATGCTTGATCTGCCATGGCCTTCACATCTTCGAAGTTAGTGTTGCGAATGAGCTTCTTGATGCGCGGTACAGAGATGGCGCTCATGGAGAATTCATCCAGACCCATACCCAGCAGCAGCAGGGTGGCGCGTTCGTCACCAGCCAGTTCACCACACATGCCAGTCCACTTGCCTTCGGCGTGGGATGCATCGATCACCATCTTGATCAGCGTCAGGACGGAAGGTGACAGCGGGTTGTACATGGCGGAAATCATTTCGTTACCACGGTCGACAGCCAGGGTGTACTGGGTCAAGTCGTTGGTGCCGATACTGAAGAAGTCCACTTCCTTGGCCAGATGATGAGCCATCACGGCGGCGGCTGGGGTCTCAATCATGATACCCACTTCGATGGATTCATCAAAGGCTTTACCGTCGGCACGCAGTTCGGCTTTGAGCTGTTCCACGGTGGCTTTGAGGCTGCGGAACTCTTCAACCGAGATGATCATCGGGAACATGATGCGCAGTTTGCCGAAGGCAGAGGCACGCAAGATGGCCTTCAGTTGAGCGTGCATGATCTCTTCGCGATCGAAGAAAATGCGGATGGCACGCCAGCCCAGGAAGGGGTTCATCTCTTTCGGGAAATTCATGTATGGCAGTTCTTTGTCGCCGCCAATGTCCATGGTACGGACGATGATCGGCTGATCCGGCATGGCCTCTGCCACTTCTTTGTAGGCCTTGAACTGCTCGTCTTCGGTCGGCAGCGCATCGCGATCCATGAACAGGAACTCGGTGCGGTACAGACCGACGCCCTCGGCGCCATTGCGGATGGCACCCTCGGTATCCTTGACGGTACCTATGTTGGCGCAGACTTCGACCTGATGACCATCAAGGGTGATGGCGGGCAAGTCTTTGAGCTTGGCCAGCTCATCTTTCTCGGCCTGGAACTGGGCCTGGAACTTCTTGGCGTCGCTCAGCTGCTCCGGGCTCGGATTGATGATGACCTGGTTATTGATGGCATCCAGCACCAGCATGTCGCCATTGTTGACGCGACGGGTGATGTCATTGGTGCCCACGATGGCCGGCAGCTCGAGGGAGCGGGCCATGATGGAGGTGTGAGAGGTACGGCCACCGATGTCGGTGACAAAACCCAGCACATATTTCAAATTGATCTGGGCAGTTTCAGACGGGGTCAGGTCGTTGGCGACCAGGATCACCTCTTCGTCTATGGTGCTCAGGTTGACCACGGCGATGCCCAGTGCGTTCTTCACCAGACGGGTGCCGATGTCACGGAAATCGGTGGCGCGCTCACGCAGATAGGGGTCATCCAGGTCGGCCATCATCTTCGCATATTGCTCGATGACCTCAAAGATGGCCTTGTCAGCATGGGCCTTGTTGTCCTTGATGAAGGATCTGATATCCCCTTCCAGCTCCTCATCTTCGAGCAGCATGATGTGGCCTTCGAAGATGGCCTCTTTTTCCTCACCGAAGGTGCGACCGGCCATCTCTTTGATGGCTTCCAGCTGGGTAGCTGACTTGGTGCGAGCCTCGAGGAAGCGGTTGATTTCGGTATCTATCTGTTCGGCAGAAATCTTGCTCTGATTGATAACGATTTCATCTTCTTTGAGAAGAAGCGCCTTGCCGAATGCGATGCCGGGGGACGCAGGAATGCCAGATATCATAATCCTTCCTATTAAAACGACTGTGGGGGAGGAGTGTGAGCCGGATTACTCCAGCTCGTCCATCAGGGCGACCAGCTTCTCAACGGCTTTCTGAGCGTCCGGGCCATCGGCCTGGATGGTGACGTTGGTACCCTTGGTCAGACCCAGAGTCTGCAACTTGAACAGGCTCTTGGCGCTGGCGGACTTGCCACCGGAGACCACAGTGATCTCGCTTTGGAATTCTTTGGCTTCTTTCACGAATTGCGCTGCCGGACGGGTGTGCAGGCCGTTTTCAGCAGTGATAACTACAGACTTCTCGTACATGGTTCACCCCATATTATTGATATTTTATAGTCTGAAGGCCGCTTTGAGGCTGCTCTTTCAGACCGTTTAAGTATGCATATGTTGTAAAGTAACGAAATCAGACCTGCAATAGCTTAATCCAGGTCAATTTTCTGTTCAGTATTTGTAGTCTTGGTCGGATTTCCTGGAACGCTGTGCTGCAAGCCGCGCTATACCTAGCTTGTCGTTATTTTATAACGAAAAATAACACTTTGTTACTTTGTGAAACCTGACCCGCAAAAAGTGCGTGACGCCGCACAGGATATGAGATTTATCACAGAATGTCTGCTTTTTTTGTGGCGCGCTTATTTGTTATTTTACCCCAAAAAATAAGGGGGTCGAGTGGCGCTGTTTGGCGATAAGTTTAGCGCAAACAAAAATGGCGCCCACTGTGGGCGCCATTTTTATGGAAAACAACATCATTTACTGTTGCAGCTCTTGCTCACTGAACACACCCGCAAACAGGGCGCTGGAGAGATAGCGCTCGGCAGCACTCGGCAACACGACCACTATGGTCTTGCCTGCAAATTCGGGCAGTTCTGCCAGACGGGCGGCGGCCACGACGGCGGCGCCTGAGCTGATCCCCGCCAGAATGCCTTCCTCTTCCATCAGGCGGCGAGCCATCTCGATGGCATCATCGCTGCTGACTTGCTCGACTCTGTCCAGCAGGGCCAGGTCCAGGTTGCCCGGAATGAAGCCGGCGCCGATGCCCTGGATCTTGTGGGGGCCTGGCTTGATCTCTTCTCCAGCCAGTTTCTGGCTGATGACGGGGGATTCGCTTGGCTCGACCGCGACCGAAATGATGGCCTTGCCCTTGGTCTGCTTGATGTAGCGGGAGACCCCGGTGATGGTGCCGCCGGTACCGACCCCGGCCACGAACACATCGATGTCGCCATCGGTGGCTTCCCAGATCTCGGGGCCAGTGGTCTGCTCGTGGATCTCGGGGTTGGCCGGGTTTTCAAATTGCTGCAGCAGTACAAACTTGCCTGGTTCGGATTCGAGGATCTCATTGGCCTTGGCGATGGCGCCCTTCATGCCAAGCGGCCCCTCGGTCAGCACCAGATTGGCACCGAGCGCCTTGAGCAGCTTGCGGCGCTCAAGGCTCATGGTGGCCGGCATGGTGAGGGTGATGGGATAGCCACGGGCCGCAGCCACGAAGGCCAGAGCAATACCGGTATTACCGCTGGTGGGCTCGATGATCTCTTTGCCCTTGGTCAGCACACCGCGCTTCTCTGCATCCCAGATAAGGTTGGCGCCGATGCGGCACTTGACGCTGAAGCTGGGGTTACGGCTTTCGATCTTGGCCAGCACTCGGCCTTTGGTAACACGGTTGAGACGAACCAGCGGTGTCTGACCTATGGTCTGGCTGTTGTCCTCAAAAATCTTACTCATGGTGCTATCCCTGTTTGTTACGGCGATGAAACAAGATTACTCTGAGATTCCTGAATGAGAAGTGACGTTTTGTTATAACAATATGTTATTACAAGATATAGAGCTTATACCCTCTTATCTGAATTAATCGCCGACCATCATCCGATGGTCAGTTATAACGAAACCCTGAACGATAGCAGAGTGTCGCGCGCTGGCGCCTGTTCTTCCGTCGGCCCGGCTCTGCCTCACCTCGACCCTACCCGATAAGCCGGGACTGCACCCGGCACAGGAGCAAAGATGACCCAGATAGTGATCAGTGGCAGCGGCCTCTATACCCCGCCCCACGCCGTCAGCAACGAGGAGCTGGTCCAGGCCTTCAACCAGTATGTGGATCTCTACAACGAAGAGAATGCCTCCGCCATAGATGCGGGTCAGCTCGATGCCAAACAGCACTCCAGCAGCGATTTCATCGAGAAGGCCTCCGGCATCAAGAGCCGCTTCCTGGTGAGCCGGGAAGGGGTGCTGGATCCCGACATCATGCAGCCGCTCTTGGCCGAGCGCCCCGATGAGCAGCCCTCCATCATGGTCGAGATGGCGGTTGCCGCCGCCGAGCAGGCGCTGATCGCCGCCGGTCGCAAACCCGAAGAGATAGACCTGGTGATAGTGGCTGCGTCGAACATGCCGCGCCCCTATCCGGCACTGGCTATCGAACTGCAGCACTATCTTGGGGCAAGCGGCATGGCATTTGACATGAATGTGGCCTGCTCCTCCGCCACCTTCGGCATCAAGACGGCGGCGGATCTGCTGGCGGCAGGGACGGCCAGGCTGGCCCTGGTGGTCAATCCGGAGATCTGCTCGGGTCACCTCAATTTTCGCGACCGTGACAGCCATTTCATCTTCGGCGATGCCTGTACCGCCGTCTTGCTGGAGCGGGAGACCGATTGCCAGGTGGCGCAACCCTGGCGGCTGGTGGGCAGCAAGCTGACCACCCAGTATTCAAATAACATCCGCAACAACTTCGGCTTCTTGAACCGGCTCAGCCCCCGCACCCGTTATGGCGACGACAAGCTGTTTCGCCAGCAGGGGCGCAAGGTGTTCAAGGAGGTGTTACCCCTGGTCTGCGACCAGATTGAGGGACAGTTGGCGGCTCAGGGCTGGCAGACCGGGGAGCTTTCCCGCCTCTGGTTGCATCAGGCCAATCTCACCATGAACCAGTTCATTGGCCGGAAATTGCTGGGCCACGATGCCAGTCAGGAGGAGGCTCCCGTCATCCTGGACCGCTACGCCAACACCAGCTCGGCGGGCTCTGTCATCGCGTTTCATCTTCATAACCAGGATCTGCCCAGCGGCGCCCGCGGGGTGCTCTGTTCGTTCGGCGCCGGTTACTCCATCGGCAGCCTGCTGCTCGAGCGGGGATGATCCGGCGCCTGAGTCGACTGTTTCAGCGCAGCAAAAGGGGCCCTCGATGGGCCCCTTTTTATCGGGCAGAGATCCTGGGAGAGTCAGATTGCCTCGATGGAGAGGACCTCGCACTCGGGCTCTGTGATACGAAAACGCACCTCGAGGTCGAACAGGCGCACCCCGTACAGTTTCTCATCGGTTTTGCCTCGCTTGTAGGTGGGGCGGGGATCCTGTGCAAGCACTTCGGCGATCAGGGTCTCAAGCTCGGGATGCACTTGCTGCAAGGCGGACAGCGCCGCCCGGGCCTGCTCGGCAAAGTGCACCGAGAGCAGCCCTTGGGGCGCGTCAGGGGCAAAGCCTCCCCGGGCATCGGGCAGGCTGTCGGCATAGGGAATGTAGGGTTTGATATCGACGATGGGGGTGCCGTCGAGCAAGTCGACGGCGCCGAGTTCGAGCCAGAGTTTGCCGCGTGCGCGGCCGACGCCAAGCAGTTCCACCACGGAGAGACCCAGCGGATTGGGGCGGAAGGTGGAGCGGGTGGCGAAGACGCCGACGCGCTCGTTCCCGCCAAGGCGAGGCGGGCGTACCGTCGGGTGCCAGCCCTGGGCCATGGTCTGGTGGAACACGAAGCTGAGCCAGAGGTGGGAGAACTGCTCTATGCCGCGCAGCACATCGGGCTGATCGTAGGGGGGCAGCAGCTCGAGCCGGGCGCGGGCCGATTTGACCAGACCGGGCTGGCGAGGGATGGCGAACTTCTCCTTGTAGGGGGAGTGGATCACCCCCAGGGTATCTATCTCAAATTTCACGCGGCGCGCCCCTGCATAGTGGAAAACCGGGGCAATCTAGCATAATCCGCCGATAAAGGCATGGATGCGGCAGGAAGCCTGGCCCGGCGCTGGGCGCCATTGGCGCAAGCACCGGACCCGGCTATAGTGCTGGCACTGCTGATCCCCAGATCCTGCTTCGAGGAGTGCCCATGATCATTGCCCCTTACGCCGCTTTGCTGGCTTGCCTGTTCATCTATCTGAGCCTGAGGGTGGTGCGGCTGCGCCACCGCTTCCAGGTGGCGGTGGGAGATCATCAGGAGCCGCTGCTTACCCGTGCCATTCGCGCCCATGGCAACTTCGCCGAGTATGTGCCGCTCTGTCTGCTGCTCATCTTCTGCTTCGATGGCCTCGGTGGCCCCATTCCCCTGATCCATGGCCTCTGTCTGTCGCTGTTGCTGGGTCGCGCTTTGCATGCCTATGGCATCAGTTCGCCAAAAGAGAATTTCAAGTTCAGGAGCAGTGGCATGGTGATGACCTTCATCGCCCTGCTGGGTGCGGCACTGGGTATCTTGGCGCTGACCCTGATAGACCTGCTGTGATCGCGGTCTCGATAAGGGGGAGTGGGAGAGGGAATGCAATCACCCCGGCGAGGCCGGGGTGAGGTGTCATTTCTGTTCGGCCACCTTGAGGGCCTGGCCGTAGCAGATGACCTGCTTGAGGCAACCGGGGATGTCGCTGTACTCGGCACACTTGTCGATGGCGATGCCATTGCCGCCCATGTCCGCAGCCCGGCGCCGGGCCAGAGTGCGCGCTTCCCC
The DNA here is from genome assembly GCF_020149575.1 of Aeromonas rivuli. Classification (NCBI taxonomy): domain Bacteria; kingdom Pseudomonadati; phylum Pseudomonadota; class Gammaproteobacteria; order Aeromonadales; family Aeromonadaceae; genus Aeromonas; species Aeromonas rivuli. The sequence goes on from NZ_CP079742.1 coordinate 1,399,561, forward strand.
GGCGTTGGGGACGGGCTGGTTGGCATCGGTTTGGCAGGATTCGCCCTCGACGGTACCAAGGTAGAGATAGTTCAGCTCGGCAAGATCGGCCTGCTCATAAATGGTGACACTGCCCGGTTTGAAGTACTCGTCAAAGTTCTCCTTGTCCAGGTTGCTATTGAAGGCGTAGTTGGCGCAGCCGGAGGCGAGCAGGGGCATCATCAGGATCAGGGGTTTCATGTCGGCATCTTGTTGACCAGTGAGGCAAACATTATAGGGGCCAGTCGCCACCGGCGACCAGCCCCTATTTCTCTGTGTGTGACCAGGATGACGACGCCAGTCACCCGCAGGGTCCCTCAAAGAGTCAGACCGGTGCCAGGCGTCGATGCAGGCTCTGATAGTAATCATCGGCCAGCAGTGCTTGATGCGGGGCACACAGACGGATCTGACCCTCCTCCATCAGCGCTATCCTGTCCATCTGCTCCAGGCCAATCAATCGGTGGGAGATGAGCAGCATGGCGCGATCGGCACCCAAGCGCATCAGCAGCGCCATGATGTCGCGCTCGGTCTGGCTGTCGAGTCCCTCGGTCGGCTCATCCAGCAACCAGAGCGGGGCATCATGCAAGAGGGCACGGGCAATGCCGATGCGGCGCCGTTCCCCACCAGACAGGGGGCGGCCACCGTCGCCGAGCCAGGCATCCAGCCCCGTCTCATCTTCTAGCAAGGCGCCAAGCCCGACCTGTTGCAGTACCTCGGCCAGACGCCCGTCACTGGCGGCAGGCGCCGCGAGCTTGAGGTTGTCGCGCAAGGTGGTGGCAAACAGGTGCACCCGCTGGCTGACCACAGAGAGCGAAGCGCGCAGAGCCCCTTCGCTGTAATCGGTCAGCGGCTTGCCGCCCAGCAAGATCTCGCCAGATTGCGGGCTCCACTCCCGGGTCAGCAAGCCCATCAGGGTCGATTTTCCGCAGCCCGTCTGGCCCAGCAGCGCCAGCTTCTCACCGGCCTGCAGCTGCAAGGTGCAACCGCGCAGTACGGCTTGGGTACTACCCGGATAGCCGAAGGAGAGATCGTTTATCTGCAAGGCGCCACCCTGGGCAGGTTCGTTCAAGGTGCCCCATTCCGGCGGCTGGGCATCTTGCAATATCTCGTTGAGGCGGCGGGCCGAGGCCAGGCTGGTGGAGAGATGCTGAAAGGCGCCGGCCAGGGGCAGTAAGGCCTCGAAGCTTGCCAAGGTGGCAAACACCATCAGCGCCGTGATGGGATCCGGCGTCGCGCCGCCCACCCCGTGGCTGGCGAGCCAGAGCATCAGGGTCAGGGTCCAGCCGCTCAGTAGCTGAACACTTGCATTGGCCAGACCGCTCACCCTGGCCATGCGCGCCTGGGCAAGGATCAGGTCCTGCTCGGCCTGTTGCAGCTCGGTGAGGGCGCGGGGGGCGGCGGCAAACATCTGCAGCTCGGCCTGACCATCCAGATAATCCACCAGGCGGGTACGCAGTTGGGCCTTGCCGAGGATGAGCGCCTGACCGGGCTTGCGACCGGCGAAGAAGAACACCAGGGGCAGGGCTATCATGCCAAACAGCAAGATGGCGCCCAGAGTCAGGGCGAGCCGACCGTCGAAGAAGGAGAGGAAGAACACCAGGCCGGCTGTGCTGAGCAGCGCCGCGCCAATCGGGGTGATCAGGCGCAGATAGACGTGGTCCATGGCGTCGATGTCAGCCACCAGGCGATTGAGCAGATCCGCCTGGCGAAAGCCTGCCAGGGCCCCGGTGGAGAGGGGGGAGAGTTTCTGCCAGAACCAGACCCGCAGCCGGGTCAGTACCCGGAAGGTGGCATCGTGACTCACGACTCGCTCCCCCCAGCGACCCGCGGTGCGGACGATGGAGAAGAAACGCACCCCGCCAGCCGGAGTCATGTAGTTGAAGGTGTCACGGCTGGCGGCAGCCATGCCCGCCACGGCTGCGGCGGAGAGGAACCAGCCGGAGAGCGACAGCAGGCCTATGCCGGCGGCCAGGGTCACCAAGGCCAGCAGCAGGCCGACACTCAGGCTCAGCCAATGTTGGCGGTAGAGCCGCAGAAAGGGCAATAAATCAGTCATCGAGAGAATCCCCCGCACGTTGGGACAAGAGGCTGGCGAAGGGCCCCTGGCCCTCGCTCAGCTGCCGGTAATGGCCCTGTTCGACCAGCTGACCCTTGGCCAGCACCAGGATCTGATCCATCTCGCTCAGTTGATCGAGCCGGTGGGTGATCATCAGCAGAGTCTGGCCCGCCGTGGCTTTTTCCAGGCTTCCCATGATGGCGCGCTCCGAGAGCCTGTCCAGACTAGCGGTGGGTTCATCCAGCACCATCAATTGGGTCGACTTGAGCAGGGTGCGGGCCAGGGCCAGACGTTGCGCCTGACCGACCGAGAGGCCGCCTGCCTGATCGCCAAGGGGATAATCCATCCCTTTTTCCATGGCAAACTCCCACGCCTGGGCACCCTTGAGTGCCTCGCTCAGCTCGGCATCGCTGGCATCCGGTTTGGCGAGCAGCAAGTTGTCGCGCAAGGAGGCATGAAACAGCTGCGGGTTTTGAGAGAGCCAGCCGAGGCGTTGTCGCCACTGACTCATGTCGAGACTGGCCAGCTCCAGGCCATCGACTTTCAGCTCCCCGCGATAGGGGGCAAAGCCGAGCAGGGCATTGACCAGGGAACTCTTGCCCGCACCACTGATCCCTACCAGGGCGGTGCGTGAGCCGGGTTCCAGAGTGAAGTCGATGGGGCCGACCAGCACCTTGCCCTCGGCGCTCAATACCTCCAAGGCACGGGCCTCGACCCGAATGGGGTGGTTGGCCGTGAACGGCTGGCTGCCGCTGGCAGGTTCAGCCACCTCGGCTTCCAGAAACTCCAGCAGCTGTTCGGCGGCGCCGATGGCCTGGGCCTTGGCGTGATAGTGCGCGCCGAGCTCGCGCAGGGGCGCATAGAACTCGGGGGCCAGGAAGAGCACGAACAGGCCGGTAAACAGCGTTACCTTGGCGCCGTAGTTGCCGAAGTTGAGGTGATCGATATAAGAGAAACCAAAATAGACGGCGACCAGGGCGACCGAGAGGGCGGCGAAGAACTCCAGCACCGCCGTGCTGAGGAAGGCCAGCCGCAGCACCTCCATGGTCCTGACCCGAAAGTCTTCCGACGCCTCTTCTATCTCCTTGCCCTCGGCCTGAGTTCGCATGAACAGTTGCAGGGTGCGCAGTCCCTTGAGCCGGTCGAGGAAGTGACCCGAGAGGCGAGCCAGGGAGTGGAAGTTGCGGCGGTTGGCATCGGCGGCGCCGACCCCGACCAGGATCATGAACAGGGGGATGAGCGGCGCCGTACCGAGCAGTATGATGCCTGCCGCCCAGTTGACCGGGAAGACAGCGACCAATATCACGATGGGAATGAAGACGGCGATGGCCATCTGCGGCAAATAGCGGGAGAAGAACTCCTGCATATTTTCGATCTGTTCGAGCAGCAGGCTGGCCCAGCTCCCGGCCGGACGACGTTGTATATAAGCAGGGCCGAGGCGACTGAGACGGGTCAGCACCAGGTTGCGTATGGTCTGGCGCACGGCGGCACCGGCCTTGAAGCTGGTCACTTCGCGGCCATAGGCGAGCAGCGCCTTGCCGAGGGTGACGGCGAGCAGGGTGATAAACAGGGGGATCTGCTGCTCGGGCAAGATGCCCTCTATGATGAAGCCGTGCAGCAGGGTGGCCAGCAGCCAGGCTTGGGCGACCATCAGGACTCCCTGACCCAGGCCGAATGCTATGGAGAGACCGATCCAGCGTCGGCCGTGACTCGACTGCATGCGCAACCAGCCATAAAGATGTTTTTGGGTATTCTTGTCCATCACCAGCTTCCTCATTTCGAGTGGCGCAAGACTATCCTCGCCCCCAGGCAATGGCAACCTTGTAAATGCCATGGCATCACGCGGGGTGGTTGAAAATGCGGCGCCCTGTTCATTAGTTGGTCGAACAGTTTGATTTGCGGTAAAAAATCGAAAGGGTGCCATTGCGCTTGGCGGCAAAATGCATATAGTAGAGCCCCTGACGCGGGTGTAGTTCAATGGTAGAACGGTAGCTTCCCAAGCTGCATACGTGGGTTCGATTCCCATCACCCGCTCCATATTCCGATGGCAAGCTGCTTGATCTGTCTCAAGGCAACAAGTTGCTTGAACAGGTGGGTTTGGTTGTCCTCCCACTGTAATTTCTGATGCCAAGCGGGCATCGTATAATGGCTATTACCTCAGCCTTCCAAGCTGATGATGCGGGTTCGATTCCCGCTGCCCGCTCCAGCTTCACAGCAAAAAGCCCACTCTCGCGAGTGGGCTTTTTGCTTATGTGGCTCTTCCATCAACCGTTGCCGCGCCTTCATCCCCAAGCACTCATCAGGTCAGGTGTGGCCACGGCTTCTCTGGTGCGGCCAGCAAAAAGGCGCCCGATGGCGCCCTTATTTGTGCGGTGAGGTCGAGTTCGCTTATTCCTGCTCGAGCTCGCCGCAGAAGCGGTAACCTTCGCCATGGATGGTGGCGATGATCTCGGGGGTGTCGCCCACGCTCTCGAAATGCTTGCGAATGCGGCGAATGGTCACGTCCACGGTGCGATCATGGGGTTTCAGCTCACGGCCAGTCATCTTCTTGAGCAACTCGGCACGGGTCTGGATCTGGCCCGGGTTCTCACAGAAATGCAGCATGGCGCGAAACTCTGAGCGAGGCAGCTTGAACATGTCGCCGGTCGGGCTGACCAGAGCGCGGCTGTTGATGTCCAGGGCCCAGCCGTTGAACAGGTAACGTTCGACTTGCTTCTTCTCCTCGCCACCGGGCAGCACATTCATGGTGCGGCTCAGCAGGTTGCGAGCGCGTATGGTCAGCTCACGAGGATTGAACGGCTTGGTGATGTAATCGTCGGCGCCGATTTCAAGCCCCAGGATCTTGTCGACTTCATTATCGCGACCGGTCAGGAACATCAGAGCTATGTTGTCATCTTCACGGAGTTCGCGAGCCAGCAGCAGGCCATTTTTGCCCGGCAGGTTGATATCCATGATCACCAGATTGATGGTGTGGTTGGTCAGCGCCTGGTGCATCTCGTCACCATTGTTCGCTTCCAGCACGACATAGCCTTCGGCTTCGAAGATGCTCTTGAGGGTATTGCGGGTAACCAGCTCGTCTTCGACGATCAGAATGTGTGGTGTTTGCATGAGTTTTCCCAGATTCTTATCAGTTAATTAGCTAAATTTTAACACTTTTGGCGTTACCCGACCCATCAAGGACGTATCCTGAAAATTTATTACATCATCCAGGGTATGAACTCAGGATCGAGTCATCGCGAATTTGGTATCAATGCTGGCCAACATCCCTGCGCCATATGAAGGCTCTCGACCCTGGCGGGAGAGAGGAGCCGGAAAGGTAGTCCATTACGAAAGTTGCCGCATTTTATCAGTTAACAGGCGCATAACAACAGTCTTTGCTGTCAGATAGCAACTTTTTAACTCTGGTTTGATGTAGGTCAAACCCTGAACTGGCAGCATAATAGTGGGGTCAGCCCCCTTTTTAGCCACTTATTAATGTAATTAAATGTAACATGTGATTGACATGGTTTTGTGGGAAAACTACAAAATTTCGTGCGATCCCCCTCCTTGTTCCGCCCGCGTAGTCCAGTTACGCCAGGTTAATCGCCAATCATCCCGCTCACTGCGCCGCGCTCAACGTGCGATGACCGAACACTCCCTCTGTCCTGCCAAAATGATCAAATTTTTCATCGTGCAGTGCGGGCTGGCATCGGTTCAAGCCAGCCCGCCCTGACCCCTTGACTGTGTAGCCAACGATGCGGCTATAGACCAGAGGTAAAGCCGCGGAGTCAGTGCTTGTGGACTGTGCCTTGGGGTAGGTCGAGGGGATGGACTCATTTTGGATTGTCAGCTCGTTATCTTGATGAAAGAATGAGCGACATCATATCCAAGGAGAGGAGTGAATCATGCTGGATCTTTTGCCGGATCTCTGCGACCTGCACGGCGACAGTTTGCAGGTTGCCGACCCGCTGTTTCAACACTTTGGCGCCAATACCATTTTCTATGGGGAGGCGGTGACCCTCTCCTGTTTTGAAGACAATAGTCTGGTGCGAGATCTGGTGGCTCGTCCCGGCCATGGCCGGGTCATGGTGGTCGATGGTGGGGGTTCTGTGCGTCGAGCCTTGCTCGGGGATCAGTTGGCCATCCAGGCGGTCGGATCAGGATGGGCTGGTTTCATCATCAATGGGGCTGTGCGTGATGTGGGGACGCTCAATACCCTGGCCCTTGGTGTCAAGGCGCTGGCGGCCTGTCCCGTCAAGACGCAAAAGTTGGGGGTGGGGGAGGAGGGCGTTGTGTTGAGCTTTGCCGGGGTGACCATAGCGCCGGGGGATTTCGTCTACGCAGATCTCAATGGCGTCGTGATCAGTGCCAGTCGGCTGATCTGAGCGTCAGAAGTGAAAGCCCATGCCGATGCTCAGAGACTGTTCGGCGGTGAGCGGGCTGATGCCAAGGTTAGCTGTCAGCGCCAATTGAGGGGCCAACAGCAGCCGGCTATTGAGTTCGACTTGAGTCGTCGTATTGCCAATCTCTAGCTGACTTAACTGGCTGCCAATGTTGAGCGCCGGGGTGAGCTGGTAGCGCAGCCCTGAGGCTAGATTGAAGCCTGCCTGTGCGGATCGGCCAGAGCCTGCGGGGCCCCCCTCCATGAAGAGGGCAACATCATCCATGATGTTGTACTGATAGCCGGTGTTGATGAGCCAGGTGTCGAAAGGGTCGGTTCGGCTATCTCCCCGTTTGTCCTGCAACACCCCTGAATAGCTTCTCAGATAGAGCTCTCCCTCGCCGGGATCCTGTTCAAGGAAGTCCCAGTCGGCGGCGATACAGTTGAGGCTACAGGCAGATAACAGCAGACAGATGAGTGAGTTAGCCATTCATTTCCCCTCCATGGGTCCCGAACAGGATCACAAGCATGGCACATGCTTGCATGCTGTAAAGGGACTCATTTAAATTTCCGAGGCTTTGCTTCGCAGGCTCATCGTGGTAAACAGGGCCGTTCATTTTACTGCATATGACCGAGAGGGGATCCCATGAACAAGAATCTGATGCTGCTGGCCGCCCTGGCCCTGGGAGGCTGTGCCATGACATCCGGCTCCAACATGACTCAACTGGAGGCCAATACCTGGCAACTGCAAGGGGCGAGCGCCGATGCCTTCACCCTGCAGATCGCCGAGGGCAAGGTGGCTGGCAAAGGCGGCTGCAACCGCTATTTTGGTGGCATTACCAAGCTCGATGATCAGACGCTGACCCTGGCTGGCCTCGGTTCAACCCGCATGGCGTGCATGGGCGATCTGATGGCCAAGGAGGGTGATTACCTCCAGAAGCTGACCCAGGTCGCCAGCTATCAGGTGAGCGGCAACCAGCTGGTATTGAAAGATGCCAGTCAGGCAACCCTGCTCACGTTCGACGCCAAGTTGGCCGAGTAAGCACCCGTTGCGGGTCAAGGGTTGTCGCATCCGTCACACGGCTGCACCTGCGAGGCAAGCTGTCTGAGAGAGAACTGACCCAATAGAGAGGGGCGCCGCGGCGCCTCTCTCGTTTTCCCGCCGGATGCGCTTCGAACTTATGGCACGCTGCTCCCGTCAGGAGATGGCGGCTTGGCTTGTGCGTCTCTTTCTCCCTGTTGATAGCGAAAGCGCTTCTTGCGTCTATAGGGATAGACATCCTCGAAGCTGCCCCCCTGGATATTGGCCTGCAGCCCTTGCCAGTAACCTGCATCGAACAGCTCACTGTGCACTTGCATCATGATTTCCCGCACCTGGCGCTTTTGTAGCAGGAAGGTGGCGAACTCTTCGGGGAAGATGTCGTTCGGGGCGACCGAATACCAGGGCTCGGCACTCAACTCATCCTCCGGGTAGCGTGGCGGCGGGATCTGGCGAAAGTTGCACTCCGTCATGTAGCAGATCTCGTCATAGTCGTAGAACACCACCCGGCCGTGGCGAGTCACCCCAAAATTCTTGAACAGCATGTCACCGGGGAAGATGTTGGCCGCCGCCAGCTGCTTGATGGCGTTGCCGTACTCTTCCAGCGCGAGTCGGGTCTGCTGCTCGTCGGCGTTATCCAGATAGAGGTTGAGCGGGATCATCTTGCGCTCGGTATAGAGGTGTTTTATCACCAGTTTGTCCGAGGTCAGGGTCAGCGCCGAGGGGGCGACCCGTTGCAGCTCGTCCAGCAGCTCGGGAGAGATGCGGTCCAGGGGAAACTCGAAGTTGGTGAACTCCTGGGTATCGGCCATGCGGCCCACCCGGTCGTGCTGCTTGACCAGCCGGTATTTTGCCTTCACCTGTTCATGGCTCACGTCTTTGGGGGGGGTGAACTCATCCTTTATTACTTTGAACACCACGTCATAGGAGGGGAGGGTGAACACGCTCATCACCATGCCCTTGATGCCGGGGGCGATGACGAACTGATCCCGGCTCATGGCCATGTGCTGGCGATAGTGACGGTAGAACTCCGTCTTGCCGTGCTTCTGGCAACCGATAGCGTTGTAGAGTTCGTAGTCGGGTTTGTGGGGCAGTATCTGCCGCAAGAAGGCAACAATGAGCGCAGGCTCGGGAGCATAGACCATGAAATAGGCGCGGGCGAAGCCAAACACGATGGAGGCAAGCTCGGGCTCGAAGATGAGGGTATCCACATAGATGTGCTGCCCCGTGCTCAGCAGCGGCAGGATGAAGGGATAGACCCGGTCCTGGCAGCGAACAAGTCCCACCAGGTAGGCGCCCTTGTTGCGATAGAACACCTCGCGCAGCAGTTCCAGGGTGAAGGGCGCGGTGCGCAGTACCGCCGGGCCGCTCTGGGCCAAGTGGCGGCAAATGTGCGCAATGTCGCGCTCCTTGTCCTCATAGGGCAAGGTGAAGGGGTAGTCGGCAAACAGTTGACGCAAGGAGTGGGGCAGCTCTGCCAGGCTGCCGGGATAGATGCGCAGTTGGGTCGACAAGTCAGGGTGTTCACCCCGGCTGCGAAATGGGTGGATATAGAGGTTCTCGTCGCGGATGTTGCGATGGCGGAAGATGCGCCGGTAGACGGAGTTGAAGAAAGACTCGGCCACCTCGAAGTTGGCACAACCCGGCAGCAGATCGCTAAAGGCGCTCTTGACGCGTTTGAGCAGGTCCTGGGTCGCAACCTGCTCCCCCATCATGGTACGGATGAGCGCCGTGGTCGCGCCCACATGATGGTCGTAGAGGCGGATCCGCTCACGCCCGGCGAGTTGCACCCCGAGCCAGTCGCCATGCTCGAAGCGGCTCTTGCTGCCTTGGGTGATGTCGAGAAAGCGGCTATAAAATGACTCGAACCGCTGCAAAATAGTCTCTGCGACTGCCTGTCCCAGTGCCTTGTCCATCGCCACCGTCCTTGTGGTTATCTGGCCTCTTCTGGCCATTATTTCGCCGATATTTCTGGCCACTATGGCAACATTCAAACATCTGTTCAAGTGGCATTTTGCGGGGATAAGCGGTAGATTTCGCCCCTTTGCAGCCCTGCCCGCGAGGAATAATCCATGAAGCTCTATTTTGTCCTGATGGCGCCAGCCCGCCCACAGAATGTCGGGGCCGCCGCCCGCGCCATGAAGACCATGGGTTTTGACGCCATGCGGGTCGTGGCGAGCCGGGTTCACCAAGAGGATGAGGCGAGCTGGGTGGCCCATGGGGCGCAGGAGATACTGGCCAATGCCGAGGCGTTCGATACCTTGCCAGACGCCTTGGCCGACATGGATCTGGTGATCGCCACCACGGCCCGCCAGCGTGGCCGTTATCAGCACTACCTCACCCCGGGGGAAATTCGTGATCAGATCCGCGCCAAACCCTCCCTGAACAAGGTGGCCATCCTGTTTGGCTGCGAGGAGTCGGGTCTCTCCAACGAACAGCTGGCCCATGCCGACCTGCTCAGTTACCTGCCCCTCAAGGTGAGTTACCCCTCCTTGAATCTGGGGCAGGCGATCATGCTGTATGCCTATGAGCTGAGTCCATTGCTCGATGAGTCGACCGCAGTAGACGAAAATTCGGACAACAGTGGGCAAGTTCGAGTGCTAAAAAGTAAAACAGCAGAAATTCTTGCCGAAGTCGGGGTTTCGCAGGATGAAAAACTGCATAAATGGGTAATGGACCGAGTGCCTATGCTGCCACAGCGGGATCTGAATATGCTGCATCTGCTCTGTAAAGACCTGATGAGGCGGCTTGGCAAGTTGCTTTGAGTTGACAGCGTCCGCCGTGCAGGGTATTGCTAGAGGCCAGTCTCGTAGCAGAGTGTTCGTCATGCAGTTAATCATCAACGTCATCACCACCACCATTATTACCGGTACCACCACAGGTGGCACTGGGGCCGGTTGATGCGCTGACGAACAAGCACAGAAATCAGAAAAAGGCCCGTACCCACCCAGTACGGGCCTTTTTGTTGCGCAGTTTACAGGGAGAGAAAGCGATGAGAGTGTTGAAGTTTGGCGGGTCGTCACTGGCCGATGCAGAGCGTTTTTTACGGGTTGCCGATATTGCGGTCAACACCCATGGTCAGTCCCAGGTGGCCCTGGTGTTGTCAGCGCCAGCCAAGGTGACCAATCACCTGGTGGCGCTGGTCGAACAGACCAGCCGTGGCATGGATGCCAGCCCCACCCTGTTTGAGATAAACGGCATCTTCTCCCGTCTGTTGGCGGGTCTCAAGGCGGCCTATCCGGCCCTCGATGAGAAAGCATTGCAGGCCCGGCTCACGGCCGAACTGGATCAGGTCGAGCGCCTGATGCAGGGCATCCGCCTGCTGGGTCAGTGCCCGGACAATGTTCAGGCTCACATCCTGAGCCGGGGGGAGAATCTCTCCATCGCCTTCATGCATGAGCTGCTGCGGGTGCGCGGCCTCGAGCTGGACGTGATAGTGCCCGAGCAGATGCTGGTGACCGATGGCGGCCATCTTGAGGCCCATGTCGACATCGAAGCTTCCCGGGTGCGTTTCGCCGCCAAGGGGCTTCGCCCGGTTGTAGAGGGGCAGGGCCCCTCTGGAAAAGCGTCATGCCTCTACCTGATGCCGGGCTTCACCGGTGGCAGCGACAAGGGCGAGACTGTGCTGCTGGGCCGTAACGGCTCTGATTACTCCGCCGCCGTCTTGGCCGCCTGCGTGGACGCCGAGTGCTGCGAGATCTGGACCGACGTGGAAGGTTGCTACAACTGCGACCCGCGCCTGGTGCCGGATGCCTACCTGCTGAAAACCCTCTCCTACAAAGAGGCGATGGAGCTCTCCTACTTCGGCGCCAAGGTGCTGCACCCGAAAACCATAGCCCCGGTGGCCCAGTTCCACATTCCCTGCCTCATCAAGAACAGCTTCAACCCGCAAGGGCCGGGCACCCTGATCGGTGCCGAGCAGGGGGATGATGACCTGAAGGTAAAAGCCATCTCGGATCTGTCCGGCATGTGCATGGTCAACGTCTCCGGCCCCGGCATGAAGGGCATGGTGGGCATGGCTGGCCGCATCTTCTCCGCCGTCTCCCGCGCCGGGGTCAGCATAGTGCTGATTACCCAGTCATCCTCCGAGTACAGCGTCAGCTTCTGTATCCACAGTTACGATCTGGACAAGACCCGCAAGGTGCTGGAGCGTGAATTCGAACTGGAGTTCAAGAACCAGCTGCTTGAGCCGCTGGAGATAGTGCGCGATCTGGCCATCATCTCCCTGATCGGTGACGGCATGCGCACCAGCAAGGGGATGGCGGCGCGCTTCTTCACCTCCCTGGCCCAGGCCTCCATCAATATCGTCGCCATCGCCCAGGGGTCGAGCGAGCGATCCATCTCGGCGGTGGTGCGGGATCGCAAGGTGGCGGAAGCCATCAAGGCCTGCCACCAGAACTTCTTCGGCAGCCAGCAGTTCATCGACCTGTTCGTAGTCGGCATCGGCGGCGTCGGCGCGGCCCTGGTCGATCAAATCGCCCGCCAGCAGCCGGTATTGGCCGAGCAAGGCACCGGCCTGCGGGTGGTGGGCATCGCCAACAGCCGCCAGATGGCGGTCAACAAGGATGGCCTGGCGCTCGCCAATTGGCGCGAACAGCTGGTGGAAGCTCGTGATAGCTTCAGCCTGGAGGCGGTGAAAAAACTGGTGGAAGAGAGCCACCTCATCAATCCGGTGATCGTCGATTGCACCTCAAGCGAGGCCATCGCCGTGCAGTATGCCGACTTCCTGGCCGCCGGTTTCCACGTGGTGACCCCGAACAAGAAGGCCAACACCGGGTCGCTCGATTACTACAAGGCGCTGCGCCGCACCGCCCGCCAGACTCGTCGCAAGTTCCTGTACGAGACCAACGTCGGTGCCGGTCTGCCGGTCATCGAGAACCTGCAAAACCTCATCAAGGCCGGTGACAAGCTGCGCGCCTTCGACGGCGTCCTGTCCGGGTCGCTCTCCTTCATCTTCGGCAAGCTGGACGAGGGCATGAGCTTTAGCGAGGCCACCAAGATAGCCCGTGGCAACGGCTTCACCGAGCCGGATCCTCGCGACGATCTCAACGGCATGGACGTGGCTCGCAAGCTGCTCATTCTGGCCCGTGAGGCCGGCATGGCGCTGGAGCTTGCCGATGTCGAGGTCGAACAGGCCCTGCCACCCGGTTTCGATGTGAGCGGCGATGTGGAGTCCTTTATGGCCCGTCTGCCCGAGGCCGATGGCTGGTTCCGCGATCAGTTCGCCCTGGCTCAGAGCGAGGGCAAGGTGCTGCGCTACGTGGGCTCCATCGAAGAGGGGCAGTGCAAGGTCGCCATCAAGGCGGTCGGCGCCGATGAGCCGCTGTTCAAGGTGAAAGACGGGGAGAACGCCCTGGCCTTCTTCTCTACCTATTACCAGCCCATCCCCCTGGTGCTGCGCGGCTATGGCGCCGGTACCGAAGTGACCGCCGCCGGTGTCTTTGCCGACGTGTTGCGCACCCAGAACTGGAAGCAGGAGCTGTAACATGAGTTCAGCGATGAACCCCGATTTTGAACAAGATGCCATGGTGCAGGGCGGCAGCGTGGTCGCCTATGCCCCGGCCTCCAGCGCCAACCTGAGCGTGGGATTCGATGTCCTGGGGGCGGCGCTCGCCCCCGTGGATGGCTCCCTGCTCGGGGATCGCGTCCAGGTAAAGGCTGCCGATGTGGCGTTCGCCCTCTCCTCCGTGGGCCGCTACGCCCACAAGCTGCCGGACGATCCCAAGAAGAACATCCTCTATGACTGCTGGCTCGCCTATGGCGAGGCGCTGGCCAAGATAGGCCGCGAGATGCAGCCGCTGGCGATGGTGCTGGAGAAGAACCTGCCGGTGGGCTCGGGTCTGGGATCCAGCGCCTGCAGCGTGGTGGCGGCGCTTGAGGGACTCAACGCCTTCCACGGCGCGCCCCTCGATGAACACGCCATGCTGCTGTTGATGGGGGAGATGGAAGGCAAGATTTCCGGCTCGGTCCACTACGACAACGTCGCCCCCTGCTATTTGGGGGGCATGCAGCTGGTGCTCGAAGAGCACGGCGTCATCAGCCAGGGCATTCCGGTGTTCGAGCAGTGGTACTGGGTGGTCTGCTACCCGGGCACAGTAGTCTCCACCGCCGCCGCCCGCGCCATACTACCGGCCCAGTATCGCCGTCAGGATTGCCTCACCTATGGCCGTCGCCTGGCCGCCTTCGTGCACGCCAGCTACACAGGGCAGGAGGGGCTGGCGGCGAGCGTGCTCAAAGACGTGATTGCCGAACCCTACCGCGCGGCGCTCATCGAAGGTTTCAACGAGGTGCGGGCCCAGGCGGCTCAGAACGGGGCCCTGGCCACCGGCATCTCGGGCTCGGGCCCCAGCGTCTTCGTGGTGATGAAGGATCTGGCCCAGGCCGAGCGCATGAAGGATTGGATGGATGCACATTTCGTGCAGAACGAAGATGGATTTGCCCGGGTCTGCAAACTGGACATGGCCGGGGCACGGGTAACAGGAAGCGAGCTATGAATCTTTACAATATCAAGGACAAGAGTGAACAGGTGAGCTTCGCCCAGGCGGTGCGTCAGGGTCTGGGCCGCGAGCAGGGGCTCTTCTTCCCCGAAACCATCGCGCCCCTGGCCGAGGTGGATGCCCTGCTGGACTTGCCGCTGGCCGAGCGCTCCGCTCGCATCATCAGCCACCTGCTGGGGGACGAAGTGCCCTTGCCTAAGGTCAGCGAGCTGATCGACGCCGCCTTCACCTTCCCGGCGCCCCTGGTGAAGCTGAAAGACGGCACTTATGCCCTCGAGCTGTTCCACGGCCCGACCCTGGCGTTCAAGGACTTCGGTGGCCGCTTTATGGCCCAGTGTCTGGCGACCTTCCGCACCGTGTCTGCCGAAAAGAATGACAAGATCACCATACTCACCGCCACCTCCGGCGACACCGGCGCCGCCGTGGCCCACGCCTTCTATGGCCTGGAGGGGATCGAAGTGGTCATTCTCTATCCCAAGGGCAAGATCAGCCCGCTGCAGGAGGCGCTCTTCTGCACCCTCGGCGGCAACATCCGCACCATCGCCATCGACGGCGACTTCGATGCCTGTCAGGCGCTGGTCAAAGATGCCTTCGATGACCAAGGGCTCAAGACCGCCATCGGCCTGAACTCCGCCAACTCCATCAACATCAGCCGCCTGCTGGCCCAGGTCTGCTACTACTTCGAGGCGCTGGCCCAGTTGCCCAAGGCCGACCGCGCCAAGGCAGTGATCAGCGTGCCGTCCGGCAACTTCGGCAACCTCACCGCGGGCCTGATTGCCAAGGCGCTGGGGCTGCCGGTGAAGCGCTTTATCGCCGCCACCAACGCCAACGACACAGTGCCACGCTACTTGAAAACCGGCAGCTGGGAGCCGCACCAGACGGTCGCGACCCTCTCCAACGCCATGGACGTGAGCCGCCCCAACAACTGGCCGCGAGTGGAAGAGCTGTGCCGCCGGGAAGGCTGGGCGCTGGAGACCCTGGGCTCTGGCATGCGCAGCGATGCCCAGACTCGCGATGCATTGCAGCGCCTGCATCAGCTGGATTACCTGTGCGAGCCTCACGGGGCCATTGCCTGGGATCTGCTCAATGAGCAGCTTAGGCAAGACGAAGTGGGGGTCTTCCTCTGCACCGCCCATCCCGCCAAGTTCAAGGAGTCGGTGGACGAGATCCTGGGGTTGGATGTGCCGCTGCCAGCCCCGCTTGCCAAGCATGCCGCCCTGCCGCTGCTCTCCCACAATCTGCCCGCAGACTTTGGCCGCCTAAAGGCCTTCCTGCTCGGTTAAGCACTGATGAAAATCCCCCGCCTTTTTGCAAAGAGCGGGGGATTTTTTATTTCCGGCATAGGGCGGGGAATCCAGCCCTGGATGATCACCCTGAAACAAGGATCACGGTATGAGTCAGCATCCCCTTCGCACATTGATCGAGACCTGTGACGCCGCCATCTCCCGGCGCGACTTCGATGCCCTGATGGCCTTCTACGCCGAGGACGCCGCCCTGGTTATCAAACCCGGCATGGTGGTGCGCGGCATTCCCGCCATCCGCCGCGCCTTCGCGGCCATCTCCGATTACTTTGACGGCCGGCTTGAGGTGACCCAGGGGGCCATGGAGGTGATAGAGGGGGCCGACAACGCCCTGGTGATCATGGAGACTCGGCTGCGCTACCCGGACGGGCAAGGCGGCCTGGTGGACGAGACTCGCCGCGCCACCTATGTGTTTCGCAAGGAGGCGGATGGGCAGTGGCGCTGCACAATCGACAACTCCTATGGCACTGCGCTGCTGGCGGCAGTCCCATAACCCCTGCGGCTCAACGTCGCCACAGCTGGCTGGATCCTTGACTCGTTCGCGCCCATAGCTAGCCCTTGGATCGGGGGCTCCGGCTCGCTCTCCAGGCTAGTCGCCGTGGCGCACGGGTTGATCTTGTTGGGGCATTTGGTTACCGTTACCGCTCTTCTGATCCCAAGAGTACTTCCTCCGATGCGCATTTAACCTGTCCGCACCCTCCAGTTTTCTGCCCCTCTTCATTGAGGCCGGGTGCGTCTTTACCGTGACAGGTTGATGTTGATCCCTCATTGCATTTCTTGTTTGCAGGCGCTGCGTCCCTGTCATTTGGCTTCACTCTCGGCTCGTTGCTCCAGCATCGGCCTCAGGAGTTCAGATGACCCAACTCTCATGTCATATCAAACAGTTGCAACTGCCCTATCTGCCAGGCATTGCACCCCTCACGTTTTCCCTGCCACGGGCACCCTGCGCCCTGATAGGTCGTAACGGCATAGGCAAGAGTCTGCTGCTGGAACTGCTGGCGGGCCAGCGTGCCCCAGCTTCGGGCAAGATAGAGTGGGCCCAGCCCGTCGCCTGGTTACCCCAGTTTGTCCCCGCGAGCGATAGCTCTGTGGCTGACTTCATTGGTTGGGGGGAGGCTCTGGGGGCACTTGGGCGCATCGAGCAGGGCAGTATCGACAGCCGGGACTTCGACCTGCTGGCCGATCGCTGGACATTGCGAGACGATCTCGCCGCCCTCTTGGCCGAGGCGGGGCTCAGGGTCGATGCCAAGCAGCCTCTCAACCAGTTGAGCGGCGGCCAGCTCACCCGACTAAGGCTGCTGGCACTCTTTGCCGAGCCCGAACACTTCCTGTTGCTGGATGAACCGGACAATCACCTCGATGACGCGGGGATAGCGTGGCTGGCGCGGCGACTGGCCAACCATAGCGGCGGCTACCTGCTGGTGAGCCACGACCGGCGCTTGCTCAATCAGGCCAAGCAACTGCTTGAGTTAAGCGAGCAGGGGCTGCAAAGCGCCCAGCTCTCGTTTCAGGCCTTCTTGCAACAGCAGGCTCAGGAACAGACTGCCCGCACCGCCCGGCTGGCCCAGGCGGTACGCAATGAGAAGGCGGCCGCTCTGGCGCTGCAGAGGGTGCGCGAACAAGCTGCGCAGCGCGCCAGTCAGGGCCGCCGGGATCGCGGCTCTCAGGCCAAAATCCTGTTGGATTTCAACAAGGATCAGGCGGGGAAATCCCTCGGCAAGGCGCTGGATCGCCATGAGCGCGGTCATCAGCAGCAACTGGGGCTTAAGGAGGATGCGGCCGCCACATTAGCGGCGGTACAGCCCCTGCGGTTGCAGTGGCAGGGGAGGGGCGATCCCGGCAAACAGGGCAGTGCCCAGCCCCTGGTGATCATGGCCGCCAGCCATCCTCGCTGGCATCATCAGCGGGTCAGCCTGGTGCTGCAGCGGGGGGATCGCTGTCTGCTCGTTGGTAAAAATGGCGCCGGCAAATCCAGTCTGCTCAAGATGCTGCGCGGGGAGCTGGCCCCCGAGTCGGGTGCTTTCAGGCTAACTGGCCCCATGGCTTGTCTGGATCAGGGCTTGAGCCTGATTGCGCGGGATCTCAGCCCGCTTGCCAACCTGTTGGCAGTGGCGCCTGGGCTGGCCGAAAGCGATGCGAGAACACGGCTGGCGGGCATAGCCCTTCGCGGGGAGCGCGCCCTGCAACCGACCCACCAGTTGAGTGGTGGTGAGCGGCTGAAGCTGGGCCTCTTGATGGTATTGGCACAGCAGCCTGAGCTGCTGCTGCTCGATGAGCCGGACAGTCACCTGGATAACGCCTCTCGCCAGCTGCTCACTCAGGTGCTGGCCGATTATCCGGGCACATTGCTGCTTGTCTCCCACGATCCCGAGTTTGTCGCCGGGGTGGGGATTGGGCGGGAGTATTGGTTGGAGGGGGATAAAACATGAGCCAGCCGAGTAATGGCTGGCTCAGAAAGGTGGATGTCCCAGATTGTACTTCCGTATCAAAGGGAGGACGACCTGGTATTAGTCGGTGGAGTAAATGCAGACAGACCTGGATAGCTATCTGGAGCAGTACAACACCAAGCGGCCTCATCAGGGCCGAATGATGGAAGGGCAGACGCCCTACAGCATGTTCAAGAAGGGACTGAAATTGATACCGAAGGAAGTACGCGATAACGTAGCGTAAACAAGACACCGGTTTGAGGCCGGTGTCAGGTGATAACTAGATCTGTACATTCCAGATTTCTTTTACTGATGCAGATATCTAACTTGATGATGATTTTGATTGCCATTGTGTAGTCGTAACGTCAGAGCCATCCTCAGTAGCTGTGGTAGGTGATATACCTGATACTCCATGAGTCATACAATAAAAGGCCATCTCAAATGAGATGACCTTATTTATTGATGATATCAAGCAGGATTGGTTAGGTTGCAATTATCTCCCACATGTCGATTGCTGATGATAAAATCATACCTAATTAAGTAATGTATTATTAAAAAGGTAGGGCTCTGATTATAACTAAAAAGTTATATCATCCATCTAGATTTCTTGTTGTTTCGATAATTGTTCTAAAAGAAATCGAACATCTTCTAAACTTACTTGGTCTTTTAAACTTGTGATTTCTTTTAAGTGTTCACTTTGCACTTTCAGTCGACCACTCCAAAGTGATAAAAGAAATTCTAAGCACCCTTCGCCTTGTGAGTTTTCGCAATTTTTAACAATTGAGGTGATAATGTCAGTGACCTGTCTACTAAAAGCCTCATCAACTGCATAGTTCAACTCAGCTGGCTTTGCGGCTCTTAATAAGCAAGCTTGAATTACACCGTCATTGAAGCGATCAAAGCAAACTGGACTTAATAATGTTGAGTGATATGTTGTTGCCAACCCTTTATCATTTTCTATTCTTAAATCATGCAATATCGATTGTATAGTCCAGTATGCATCTGCTTGTGAGGCATCACTTGTTTTTAATCCTAGTCCAGACCAAAATGCAAACGTATTCCTTAATGTTAACTTTTCACCTAACGGTGATGAAATAAAAAGCTCATCTTGACGAGAGTGATTATTAAGGATTTTTAGTCTGTCATTCAATAATGCGGGCAATAGTGCATGGGAGTCGTTAAATGGATCCTCTGTGTCACTAATAAAGTCTAGTTTTTGTCTTTCAATCTCCCATGGAGAAAGAGATTTTTCATTAAATCTTGGCAAGCAACATGTTTTTAGTGAGATAAGTTCATGACCTCCTTGAGAGAGGTCTTTACGAAGTTGTTCAAAAGATTCAAATGTTGGTGGTTTTGAAAAGCCAACAAGATATGTAATCGTAGAAAAAGAGTTTATTCCTCTCAACTTTCTTGCGGTGGCAAGCAACTTCCTTCCTGATGTTATAGCACTAGCTACAACCATTATTGAACCATGGCCTTGAAGTTTACTCTCACAAGCATCTTGATAGTTTATTATTTCTATTGATTGATCATCAACAATGCTTTTAATTTCATTAGCAAGAGCTTTCGCATGTTCGTCATCAAGACTGATTATTGTCTTTATGTCCCTAGAGAAATGTTTGTTTATTTTTCTTTTTAAAGGTGTAATAAATGACTCGCAATGAAGTGCCAATAGTTTTTTTACATCAACAAAAAAATGCTCCCTTTCCCATTCTTCACTTGATGCCGCATTGAATGTCAATACTCCTTTTGTTGCAAACTCCTTGAAAAAAACCTGACGTGCATCTTTGAAATCTGTTTTTTTATGACTAAAAGCTCATGTTTTGGTGTTTCTGGTATGAACTGCTCTCCTTCTATTTTTATAAGCTTTGCCCCATCCCGGCAGAACTCACAGGCATTACTCTTCACCGATGTTATTTTACCAACAGCTTTAGAGATATTGTATATAGCACGCTGATTTTCTTCTATTCTAGAGTAGAATAATGTAATTATGTTAGATGGCTCTAAAGTATGTTTTTGGGTTAATCTTCGTGCTAGACCACCGCTGGTGGTTGCGGAAATTATAACTAAGCTGTTTTCATCCTCTTGGAACTCGTAAGGTTTATTAAATATTGAATATGATTCAAAGCTTTCAATTATAGGAGGCTGGGTTCCAAAGCGTTTACTCAATTGAATTGCGATGCTGACTAAAAAAGATATTGAGGATGTGTCTACGTAAATACGTTTAATGTTACCCTTAAGGAAAGGTAATAATCCAATGGCTAAAAATGCCACCTCGAGACCTGAGGTGAATAAGTTTGAGGCACGAATGAATTTATCACAATGGTCACCAGATGGTTTTAAAAAATGATAGCTTGGTAATGAAGTGATTAAACCTTTACGTTTTTCAAAAATATATACTGCTCCAGCTGAAATAAGTTCAGATGCGAAGGGTATATCTTCACTGGTAGATGGGTCTTTAATAATTCCATCAGGGGATATTGTTAGAAAAGATAGCTTCTCGGCTATAGGGCCAATCCAAGACTCGAACTCATCAACAAAAAGGCTGTTGGATGTAATGTCTTTTATAGTCTCAGAGGCTAAACTATACCCCATTAAATAAACTCGTTGAGGTACAAGTTTTTCATAAACATCTTCTCTGATAACCTTTGTCAAAGAAGACACATCTATTTCTGTATGAAAGAAAATGACGAGTGACTCTCTATGCTCACGAGCTTGCAGGAATCTAAAATTAAAGTAGTTACTCATTATGCAAGCTCCGTGACATCGAGTTTATCATAAAGTGGGATTAGAACCGTAATTGCAACTCCTCTCACGTTTAGGTGTTCCGTTAAACCGCTAGAACAGCACTCCTTTGTTTCCCAGTCACAAAAATCGGAGCTGTCATTTTCATTTGAGGTAAATGGTTGATTGGCAAAGTCCCGAAACAAAGACAGTTTGTTTGTTCGTAATTTCATAAATCCATTAAGATTGGTTAAATTAACCATGACAGCTGGCAATCCATTCCCTTTTATCTCATTTTTAGTTGATGACTTTCTAAACTGAAAGCACCTCTTAATTATTTGATGCTGTTGGAGTATACTTTTTTCTTCAATTCTACCTTCGTCAGGATGGTCAGCTAACCAGCGACCACAATAACCCAACCCTGAGTCGACAATACTAATCTCTACAAATCGACGAGTAGATTTTTGAGTCGTGGATAATCTATCTATATAGTTTCTGAAATTCTCATCCTGCTCCGCAATATTGTTTATTGCAACATCACTTAAATTTATACCATAGGTATAAATTATCCTATTTGCAGGCTTTATCCATACATTCCTGTCTATGTCACGACTCCCATGTTCATGTGAGTTAACAAACAATTCATAAAACATACGTCCTAGGCTGGCAATGCTGTCCTCACTAGGGAGAACTCCACCTCCTGCGACTTTGGAGGACTGTTCTACCATTGATTTTATGATACTGGTAATTTGATTTATATTTTTTGGGGAGGGGTGATGATCAGGATGTATATTGTAGAAATTCCTATCGAAGCCTTTGGTGCTATGATCTATAAATGAATACCAGCACAGTCTCCCTCTATTCTGCCCATAAATTATTTTTGGTTGGTTTTCGATTGCATCTTTTGCAAGTCGATTCACCTCACCCCTAATGTTTGGTTCCACCTCGCTTGGCAATTCAATTTCTTTAGCCATCATTAGGGCTGTGAACTTATGAGGCTGTTCAATAATATTTTCAAGCGCATCATTTTTACTTTTCACGCAGGCTTTATAACTACTTTTCGTTCATTGTTATTATTCGCCCAGGTGTTTACTGACTGAATTGCGCTGGCAATTCCACCAAACGCAAATTTACTATTTCCTACTGGAATTTGAAGAGCCTTTACACTGTCGGATTCCTCTAGTACTTTAATGAAATTGTCTAACTTATCTAAGTCTAACGATGCAGGTAGTGAAATCATAAGGCATCCTTTCATAACTATCGTTAATTAAAACTCAATCTCAGATTAAATATTGCCCCAATATATATTGGAGGGGGTTTGTTGATATATGTGGCATGATGAGATATATAAGATAGGTACTAGAATACTGTTCTTTCATCTCTCTCGGGAAGTGACGTGTAATCTTATTATTTCGAAAATAATAGGCGCTAAAAATAAATATTGGGAGCTGGTTATGGGTATATTGTTCCTCTTTGACTTTTCTTATATTAAGCTAACTTTTCAGGTTAAGAGGTAAGATGTTACGTGTGTGAGCTTGGTCATGAATCAAACCGGAATAGGATAAACAGTAAGTGCTCTTTATTGGGTGCGATGAGAGAAGTTGGGAGACCGAACTTTTGGACATGGCGTAACTTCATCAAACCCCACGCTACCGCCCCTGGATTACAGCTTCCAATGTGCTCCATCGACCAGCGGGCGGGGCCCGGATGGTGCTGTGGGCGCCGAACGACCAGCATATCCTCAAGGCTCATACGCAAACCAGTCAGAAAGTGACGCAACCATCAGGAAGATCTGCGTTTCTTGCGCCAGCTCACCAATTGGCGCCTAAGTTGGATGGTGCTTGAGCAGATAGCTCGCGGGGCCATACGGATTTGGATGCAGGGCCGACGGTGGGCTGTTATCTCGATCGTTCGTTGAGGGGGTGGAGCGACTGAATGGAGGCGTCAAAGTGGCATCCCGCTGAGCGGGCGTGGCTCGCGTCAGGGCGAAGATAGATGGTCGTTGAATTGCCAGCGACCGCCAATAAAAATCCCCCGTGATGGGGGATTTTTATTGCTCGGGTTGGGCGCCAGCGTGACCGACTTGTTGGGCCCAAGGCGCTACCCGTTTGCCCATTACAGGGCCATCAGGCCCCGGCTTCGGGCTGGGTGTGCTCGGGGGCGCCGCTCAGCAGATCCTGTCCTTCGTCCTGACTCAGCATCAGATAGCGTTCGTACTGGCGCAACACATCGGCGCTCAGCTCGTCCCGGGTCAGGTACTGAATGTCGTAACCGGCACGGCCATCTGCAAAGAAGGTGATGGGCTCGAAGATACGGGCGTCGGGGTCGTGGTTGTGGGTCGCTTCCAGGGGGTTGAAGGCGGGGGCGGGGCGGGCCTCGATACGCACCCCGTAGCAGAAGTCGCGTCTACCCTCCTGAGGCACCAGCAGGTGGCACTGCTCCGGATCGTCCTGCACGACCTGGCTGGTGAGCCCGCGGGCATTGAACTCGCTGCACAGGGTGGTCAGGGCGGGCAGGGCGACTTCGCCGAGGAAGTTGCGGGCCTCCTTCTCGCTGGAGGGGCGCAGCAGGTGATCCATGCGGGTGCGCCACTGTTTGCCATTCCAAAAATCGGTGGCAGGGGAGAGGCGCCGCGCCGAGTGCTCTTTATCCGCGATGAGACCGCGCACCAGGCCAAGGCAGAGCAGCACTATGATGAAGGCAAACGGCAGGGCGGCGATCAGCGTCATGGATTGCAGCGCCGCCAGCCCCCCGGTTGCCATCAGGGTACCGGCGGTGACCCCGAGCAGCAGGGCCCAGAACAGGCGTTGCCAGATGGGGGAGCGCTCCTTGCCCTGGGTGGCGATGTTGTCGATGACGAAGGCCCCCGAGTCGGCGGAGGTGACGAAGAAGACGCTGATCAGGATCACCGCCAGGGCGGAGGTGATGTCGGCCCCCGGCAGCAGATCGAAGAAGTTGAACAGCAGGGTATCGACGTTACCGACCGAGTCGATGAGGGCCTGGCCCCCCTCCTGCTGACTGGCCCAGATGGCTGCGTTGCCGAATATCGTCATCCACAGCAGGTTGAAGGCGGTGGGCACGAACAGCACCCCCAGGATGAATTCGCGCAGGGTGCGGCCGCGGGAGATGCGGGCGATGAACAGGCCGACGAAAGGAGACCAGGAGATCCACCAGGCCCAGTAGAGCAGAGTCCAGTTGCCGAACCAGCCTGCCTGGTTGGGCTCGCTGTAGGTGAAGGTGCGGAAGGTGAGCTGGGTCAGGGAGGAGACATAGTTGCCTATGTTCTCTGACAGGGCCCCCAACAGGTACTGGGTGGGACCGGCCACCAGCACGAACAGCAGCAGCACGATGGCGAGGAACAGGTTCAGCTCGGAGAGGCGCTTGACCCCCTTGTCGAGGCCGGTGACCGCAGACAGACCGGCCAGGGCGATGACGATCCCGATGAGGCCAAAGCGGAACAGATCCCCCGAGGTGTCCATCCCGGTGAGCCGGGCGATCCCCGCCGACAGCTGCAGTACCCCGTAACCTAGGGTGGTGGCGATACCGAAGATGGTGCCCACCAGGGCGAAGACGTCTACCGTATGGCCCAGCGGCCCGTGGATCTTCTCCTTGAAGATGGGGTAGAGGCCGGAGCGGATGGTCAGCGGCAGGTTATAGCGAAAGCCGAAATAGGCCAGTACCAGGCCGACGATGGCGTAGATGGCCCAGGCGTGAAAGCCCCAGTGGAAGAAGGTGGTGACCATGGCCTCACGGGCGGCGCCCGGTGTGAGCGGGGTCGCCTGGGGTGGGGAGACGAAGTGGGTCATGGGTTCGCCCACCCCGAAATACATGAGCCCTATCCCCATACCGGCGGCAAACAGCATGGCGAGCCAGGAGGTGAAGCTGAACTCGGGGCGGGCGTCGTCCGGCCCGAGCCGGATGTTGCCGTAGCTGCTGAAGGCCAGCACCAGCAGCAGGATTAGGAACATGCCGACCACCAGCACGTAGAACCAGCTGAAGTGCTCGGCTATCCAGCGCTGACCGTCACCGAAGAAGCGGGCGGCAGATTCGGGGGCCAGGGAGCAGACCGCCAGCAGTGCCACGATAAACAGCAGGCTGGGGATGAAAATAGGCCACGACAGGGTACAACGGGGTGGACGGGGTGCGTTCATGGGAGACCTTTGGGTAGAGGGACTCAGATACTATAAAGCCATGTTCGTAAAAGAGGGGGAGTTGTTTTTCAAATCAGGCGTTCGCTACCACTTTCCACGCTTCAGATGACGGCTAGACAGGGTGCTTTCTGACAGGCAGGCCAAAGGTGTTCGGTCTGTCTATGGCGCTGATATACGCGATCACCTCTGCCAGGGCGCTGTCGCCGAGCAGGTCGATGTTGCCGTCCCGGTTTGCCCGGCTCAGGGAGCGGGCAGGGTCTGGGCGCGGCAGAAGGCGAGGAAGCGGCGCAGGGCCGCGGAGTGGAACTTCTGCCTGTGCCAGACGAGGGAGAGCTGGCGGGGGAAGGTCTGGCTCGGGGTGAGCGCCACCAGGCGGCCGCTGTGCAGGCGATCGGAGACCGCGAGGCGGGAGATAAAGGAGATGCCGAGCCCCTTCTCCACCGCCAGCATCACCGCCTCCAGGGTGTTGAGCTCGAGCCCCGCCTGCCAGCGCGGCAGCCTGGGCAGGATCTGCTGCTCGAACTGCTCACGGCTCCCTGACTGGGGTTCGCGCAGTACCCAGGTTTCGCCTGCGAGCAGGCGAAGAGGCAGCTCCAGCTGCCCGGCCAGGGGGTGGTGGGGCGGGGCTATGATCAGCATCTCGTCTTCGAGCCAGGGCTCGCTCACCAGGTCCGGGTGATGGTTCTCCCCCTCGATGAGGGCCAGATCCAGCTCGAAGTGGGCGAGGGAGTGGCACAACAGGTGGGTGTTGGCGATGGTCACCCTGGGGGCGGATCCCAGCTCCTGGGCGCCCCCCGCCAGCAGACTGGGCAGCAGGTAGTTGCCTATGGTCTGGCTGGCCCCCAGCCGCAGCTGGCCGCTCGGCTCGGCGTCTGGGCCAAACAGCTGCTCTATCTCCTGCATCCGGGTCAGCAGCTCCTCGGCGGCCGGTTGCAGCAGGCGCCCCTCGTTGTTGAGCTGAAGCCTGGGATGCACCCGATCGAACAGCGGGGTGGCGAGCTGGCGCTCCAGCTCCTGCAACGACTGGGAGACGGCCCCCTTGCTGAGGCAGAGCTCGCTGGCCGCGCCCCCCAGGTTGCCGTGGCGGGCTATGGTGGCGAACACCTTGAGTTGTTGCAGGGTCAGCTTCATATCGTTTAATTTTCCTAAACGCTTAGTTCAATTCATTTAGATATCGTAAACGATAGACCCTCTTTATCCTATGTACATCGTCATCAACAAGAGGGTACCAGTCATGATCGCACGCACCCGTCGCTCCCTTGCCGCCGCCCCGACCCCCATGGCCGGGCTGGCACTCGGGATCGCCAGCCTCGGCTGGTGTTGGGAAAATGCCGGTCAGTTCGATGGCCGCCTGCAACTGCTGGGGGCCGCCATCGCCGCCGTGCTGCTCCTCGTCCTCACCTTCAAGTTCCTGCTGCACCCGCGTCTGCTGTGGCAGGATCTCGCCCACCCCGTGGTGGGCAGCGTGGTGCCCACCTATGCCATGGGGACCATGGTGGTCTCCAAGGCGGTGGGGCTGCTGGCCCCGACCCTGGGCCAGGGGCTCTGGCTGTTTGCGGTGATCATTCACCTGGTGTTCCTCGCCACCTTCGTCTGGCACAGGGCCAAGGCGTTTGAAATTCACCACATGGTGCCGAGCTGGTTCGTGCCGCCGGTGGGGATCATCGTGGCCGACGTCGCCTATCCCGGTGGCCCCTTCGCCGCCCTGGCCAATGGCCTGCTCTGGTTCGGCATGGCCTGCTACGCCCTGATGCTGCCGCTGATGCTCTATCGCCTCATCTTCAGCCACGAGGTGCCGGATGCTGCCAAGCCCACCATTGCCATCCTGGCGGCCCCCGCCAGTCTCTCCTTGGCCGGCTACCTCACCGTGAGCCAGGATCCGTCGCTGCTGCTGGTGGCCGTGCTGTTGGGGATAGCCCTGCTGATGACAGGCATCATCTACCTGGCCTTCATCAAGCTGCTGCGTCTGCCGTTCTCGCCGGGTTATGCCGCCTTCACCTTCCCCCTGGTGATAGGCGCCACCGCCCTGTTCAAGGTGGGTCAGCTGCTGTCGCAGTGGCCAGAGGCGGCCCACTATGCGGCGCAGATCAACCAGCTGGCCTATCTGGAGCTCGGTGCGGCGACCCTGATCGTCGGTTATGTGGCGCTGCGCTACCTGATGTTCTTCCTGCCGCTGGGTCAGACTGGGGGCTTGGGTCACCCCGTGCGCCGCTAAGCGTCCGGCTCGCCTGCCAGCAACAGACCCCGCCCCGCGGGGTCTGCTTCATTCTGGGGCCTGCACGATGTCAGCGCCCTTGATGGGGTGCCAGGTATTTTCCCCACGTGAGTATGTTTTCGATCCCTGGCGAGTTAAGGCGGCCTCTTGTCGCACGGCGTGTCCGGCTTTCGTTGAGCAAGGCAGTTGACCATGACGGCTTTGGTTGTAATGCGGCGGGGCGACTATAGTGCACCCTGATGAGGGTGCCTCGTTTGGCCCGCTCGAAGAGGTAAAAACCATATTGGGATCAACAGTAGGAGGTTGTCATATGAAAGGTATTGCCATCCTGGTGACGGTGTTTTTGATGGGGGTGGGGGTCGCGCACAGCGCCACCATGACGGCGCAGCAGCTGTGCGAGAGTCAGGCTGCCGAGAAGAAGTTGAGCGGCGCGGCCAAGACCAGCTTCGTCGGCAAGTGCGTCAAGACAGCCCCGGCCACTGATAGCGCCAAGGCGAGTCAGTGCGAGAAAGCGGCGGCCGACAAGAAGCTGGCCGGTGCGGCCAAGAACAGCTTTATCCAAAAATGCGTGAAAACCGATGCCACGGCCGACAAGGCAAGCCAATGCGAGAAAGCGGCGGCCGACAAGAAGCTGGCCGGTGCGGCCAAGAACAGCTTTATCCAGAAATGCGTGAAAACCGATGCCACGGCCGACAAGGCAAGCCAATGCGAGAAAGCGGCGGCCGACAAGAAGCTGGCGGGGGCGGCCAAGAACAGCTTTATCCAGAAATGCGTCAAGACCGGCTAAGGGTGTGCAAGCGGGGCGCTCCCTGGGGTGCCAGCTAATAGCGATACGCGATGTTCAGGGGGCCCATGGCCCCCTGTTTTATTCGCCGTCATTCGCCATCTCAGGGCTTATTGTCTCAAACGAGGCTGGCGTGCTCGCCCGCAGGGGCCTAGAAGCTGGCCCCTAGGCTGATATATTGGCGCCACTCCTTGCCATCTATGGTGATGCGGCCGTCCGGGGTGTTGAACCAGGTATCGTCCCAATCCAGCTCGCTCGACCAGGAGAGGCGGACGTTATCGTTGAAGTAGTAGCGCATGCCGATGCTGCCATTGACGCTCTGGTTGAGGGTAAAGAGGGGGGAGTCCTGATCCAGGTACTTGATGTAGGTGCCCTTGCTAAACAGCTCTATCCGCTCCTCCCAGACAGGCTGACGATAGTCCCAGCCGAGACTGGCGAAGGGGTAGGAGGCATGCAACTTGCCAAACAGTTCCATGATCTCGTCATTGCCATCGCGCCAATAGGCATGACGCACACCGCCCTGGGTGATGAGTTCGAGGCGGCGCTTCTTGTCATTCCAGAACCGGTAGCCGGGGCCCGAACCCAAGTCGAGGGAGAGATAGTTGGTGTCTATCATGTCGTACTCGTAGTCCACCGAGGTTCGCCAGAACCAGCTCTGATCGAAGAAGATATCGACAATGGGCTTGAGCTGGTAGTCGTGGCTGTCGGTCTTGCCATCGGTGGTTTCGTAGTTGTACTCCCCCTCCAGGGTGTAGCGCCAATCCATGTTGGCGAGTTCGAATGCGCCCTTGAGGTTGACGTCATTGCTCTGGCTGGTGTTGCTCTTGAGCTTGATGTTGACGTCGCCGTTGCCCGTCATATGCCAGGCATTTTCGGCAATGCCGAGGGGGTTGAAGTCGATGCCCCCCTTGGCGGTGGATTTGGGTTTGTAGGGTTGATCGAGCCGCCAGCGCATGATGGCGCTGCGCGCTATGGTCAGCGGCTCCCCATAGGGCAGTTTGATGCGCACCATCTTGTCGGTCATCTCCTCTATCTTGCCGCTCAGCCGATCGCCGTTGTGCATCCAGAGAATATCGGCGGCCCAGAGTGGCGTCGCGGCCAGCAGGGCGCAGAGGCAGAGCAGGCGCGGCAAGGCGCGCAGGAAAGAGCAGGGGTTCATCATGGTGTCCTATCTGGCACTTAACCGCCAACGAGCAGGGGCATGCCGTTTTTGCGCTCCAGCGCCAGGCTGGCTTGACCCGCATCCACCTCGGGGGCATCGATAAAGCCTTTGACCGCCGGGCTCAGCACCAGGGGGGCACCTTGCTCAAGCTCTTGCTCGGTGCGGGACAGGGGGGAGTGCACCTCCAGCCAGCGGCTGCCATCTGGCTCTATGGCGGTCTTGACCGGCTGATTGATGACCCTGACCTGGGTGCCCAACGGCACCTGCTTGAACAGGGATTCGATATCGGCGGGTCGCAGCCGGATGCAGCCGGCACTGACCCTCAGCCCGACGCCGAAATCCTTGTTGGTGCCGTGGATCAGGTAGTCCTGCTTGCCATAGCCGAGCCGCATGGCGAACTTGCCCAACGGATTGTCCGGGCCCGG
This sequence comes from Aeromonas rivuli, assembly GCF_020149575.1. Classification (NCBI taxonomy): domain Bacteria; kingdom Pseudomonadati; phylum Pseudomonadota; class Gammaproteobacteria; order Aeromonadales; family Aeromonadaceae; genus Aeromonas; species Aeromonas rivuli. The sequence continues at coordinate 1,428,719 of NZ_CP079742.1, forward strand.
CGGCACCACGGCGGGCAAGTCGATGCCCTTTTGCTCCAGCCAGGATTTGCGCACCATGGGCCCCGGCGTCCAGGTTGGATTGGGGTTCTTGGCAATGACGGTGGTGGTCATCTCCGGGGTCTCGCGGCCTATGTCACCTATGCCAATGGGCAGTACCACCACATCATTCGCGCCCTTGGGGAAGTAGTAGAGGCGCAGCTCCGGCAAATTGATGACGATGCCCTCTCGCGGCACATCCGGCAGCAGTATCTGAGTGGGCAGGATCAAACGGGTACCCGGTTTGGGCAGGTAGGGATCGACCCCGGGATTGGCCTCAAGCAGTGCCAGGAAGCCAATCTGAGTGTGAGCCCCGATCAGTTCCAGGTGTTCACCTTGCTGCACTATGTAGTCTTCGGGGGCGCCAATGAGGCGGCTGTTGGCAGCAGGCAGCGGATAGCTGGTGGCCAGTGCTGAGCCCGCCCAGCAAGTGGTGAGGAGCGGTAGCAGAATACGCAAGTTGAACATGAGCAATCCAGGTCGTCGAAACGGATCCCCTCAGGGAGGGCGAAAGAGGCGAAATTGTTAACCAATCGGCTCGGGAATACCAGCCCGGCGGCAGCGACGCACCGATCTTCATCCGCCGGGATAAACAACAGGGAGCCAGGCGGAGCAAGGAAGCAACAGGGGAGGAGACCCATGATGAGGCCCGCCATGATGCTTGATGGATTTCTATACAGTCAGTTGATATTTAAAGAGATTGAGATTGATTTCCTGGGTGGGACTGAGTCAGAATAGCCCCTATGGAGAGATGCCGGAGTGGCCGAACGGGATTGACTCGAAATCAATTGTGGTAGCAATACCACCCAGGGTTCGAATCCCTGTTTCTCCGCCATCTATCAAGCCCAACCTACTCAGTAGGTTGGGCTTTTTCGTTGTCTGTCTCTGCGGAGATGCCATCCAGATGAACGGCGCTGGACCGCTCATCGCCCCGTGTTTGCTGTTGAGGGTGCTCGGTAATTTGGACATATCTGAACCCATGACATACAGGGCCCTGAAACGGCGCATCAACAATGCAAGTGGCTGGCTAATGGGTGGCAATTCAAGGTGACCGAGCCAGCTCGAGTGGACGAGCCTGTGTGAAGACTGCGACTGTTTATCGGGATCATCTATCCAGCAAGACGCCCAGTTTGCTCATCAAGGCGATGGAGCCAAGGATGCGCCTCCCTGTGTCTGAAATCGTCGGAGCGGCGCCGGGAGCGGGTTTCGGTCTATGGGATCCGGTGGCTACACTGCCTGAGTTCATGGGGCCTGTGCGTGAGTTGGCGCAGGGCCGGGATCACACAGAAGGAGCGACAGATGGTAATGAGATGGCAGAGCGCGGGGTTGCTGATGGTGAGCCTGATGTCGGGTTGTACCACCCTTGTCCCAGCCCCCATCGAGTATCTGAAACAGGATCCTCCTCCTGGCGGCGTGCCGCCTGGGAAGCTGGTCTATGTGGACGATGGCAAGTGTCCGGATGGCCAGGTCAAAAAGCTTCGCGGCGGCGATGGGAGCAAGAATCTTCCTCGCCACGTCGAGTGTGTGCCGCGTCCGCAGTAGCCAGTACGCTGGCTATGGATCAACAGGGGAAAGCCTTGTCAGCAGTCATCGGCCATCGGCATATAAGTTGATGGGATCAATCCCCAATGAAAAGGCCCAGGCAATTGCCCGGGCCTTTTTGTTTTTATAGGGGCAGGGCGCTAGAAGGCATCGCCCGGCACCCGCACCCAGCCCTCCATCAGGATGCGGGCTGAGCGAGACATCACCGCCTTGGTGACAGTCCACTCGCCATTCACCTGCCGCGCCTCTGCCCCCACCCGCAGGGTGCCTGAAGGGTGGCCAAAACGCACCGCCTCACGCTCGCCGCCACCGGCGACCAGGTTCACCAGGGTGCCGGGAATGGCCGCCGCTGTGCCGATGGCCACGGCGCAGGTGCCCATCATGGCGTGGTGCAGCTTGCCCATGGAGAGTGCCCGCACCAGCAGGTCGATCTCGCCAGCCATCACCGTCTTGCCACTGGAGGAGAGGTACTCCTTCGATTTGGCGACGAAGGCCACCTTGGGGGTGTGCTGGCGGGTGGCCGCCTCCTCCGGCGTCTTGATGAGCCCCATGCGCAGGGCGCCGGCGATACGGATGGCCTCGAAGCGCGCCAGCGCCTCGGGATCGCCGTTGATCGCCTCGCGCAGCTCGGTGCCCTGATAACCGATCTCCTCGGCATTGACGAACACTGTCGGAATGCCGGCGCTGATCATTGTGGCCTTGATGTTTCCTATGCCGGGCACCTCGAGATCGTCGATGAGGTTGCCGGTGGGGAAGAGGGCGCCGCCCTCCTCGCCATCCTCGGAGGGGTCGAGAAACTCCAGCACGATTTCGGCGGCGGGGAAGCTGACCCCATCCAGCTCGAAGTCACCGGTCTCCTGCACCTGGCCGTTGCTCACCGGTACATGGGCCATGATGCTCTTGCCGATATTGGCCTGCCAGACTCGCACCACGCAGGTGCCGTCTTGGGGAATGCGAGCCGGATCCACCAGCCCCGCATGGATGGCGAAGGCGCCGGCGGCGGTGGAGAGGTTGCCGCAGTTGCCGCTCCAGTCCACGAACGGCTTGTCGATGGCAACCTGGCCGTAGAGGTAGTCCACGTCGTGATCGGGCTGCTGGCTCTTGGCGAGGATCACGCACTTGGAGGTGGAGGAGGTGGCGCCCCCCATGCCGTCCATGTGGGCAGAGTAGGGATCGGGGCTGCCGATCACGCGCATGAAGAGCGCGTCGCGGGCCGGGCCCGGCACCTGGCAGCGCTCGGGCAGATCGCTTAAGCGAAAGAAGACGCCCTTGCTGGTGCCGCCGCGCATATAGGTGGCCGGGATCCTGACTTGAGGTGTGTGAGTCGAAGAGAGTGGGGCCATGAATCTTGTCCTGAAAAGAGTGACGGTTCCTTCTTCCTCGGGGAGAAGGTGCCCTAAGGGCGGATGAGGGGAGATCCCCTCACCCCAACCCTCTCCCAAAGGGAGAGGGAGCACATCATGCCTCTCCCGGTGAAGGGGAGGGGGAATACCATATATCAGCTGGCGGCCTTGTGGGTGGTCGCTTCCAGGAAGTCCTGGGCGAAGCGCTGCAGCACGCCGCCAGCCTCGTAGACCGAGACCTCCTCGGCGGTGTCGAGGCGGCAGGTCATGGGCACCTCGAGCGTCTCGCCGTTGCGCCTGTGAATGACCAGCACGAGATCGGTGCGCGGGGTGCGTGCCCCCTTGACATCATAGGTCTCGGTGCCGTCCAGCCCCAGGGTCAAACGGCTGGTGCCCGGTTTGAACTCCAGGGGCAGCACTCCCATGCCGATCAGGTTGGTGCGGTGAATGCGCTCGAAGCCTTCCGCCGCTATCACCTCCACCCCCGCCAGCCGTACCCCCTTGGCCGCCCAGTCACGGGACGAGCCCTGGCCGTAGTCGGCGCCCGCCACTATGATCAGCGGCTGCTTGCGGGCCATGTAGGTTTCGATGGCTTCCCACATCCGCATGACCCGGCCCTCCGGTTCGACCCGGGCGAGGGAGCCCTTCTTCACTGCGCCGTTCACCACCGCCATCTCGTTCACCAGCTGAGGGTTGGCGAAGGTGGCGCGCTGGGCGGTCAGGTGATCGCCGCGGTGGGTGGCGTAGGAGTTGAAGTCCTCCTCCGGCAGGCCCATCTTGTGCAGGTACTCACCGGCCGCGCTGCTGCGCATGATGGCGTTGGAGGGCGACAGGTGATCCGTGGTGATGTTGTCCGGCAACACCGCCAGCGGCCTCATGCCCTTGAGGGTTCGTTCCCCCGCCAGCGCCCCTTCCCCCTCTTTGTCCCAATAAGGCGGGCGACGGATATAGGTGCTCATGGGACGCCAGTCATACAGGGGCGCCACCTTGGGGCCATGCTCTTCCTCTATGGTGAACATGGGGATATAGACCTGACGGAACTGCTCCGGCTTCACCGAGGCCCTGACCACGGCATCTATCTCTTCATCGCTTGGCCAGATGTCTTTCAGGCGAATTTCCTTACCGTTCACCACTCCCAGCACATCCTTCTCTATGTCGAAGCGGATGGTGCCCGCGATGGCGTAGGCCACCACCAGCGGCGGCGAGGCGAGGAAGGCCTGCTTGGCGTAGGGGTGGATGCGACCGTCGAAGTTGCGGTTGCCCGACAGCACGGCGGTGGCATAGAGATCGCGATCGATGATCTCCTGCTGGATGGCGGGATCCAGCGCACCTGACATGCCGTTGCAGGTGGTGCAGGCGAAGGCCACTATGCCAAAGCCCAGCCGCTCCAGCTCGCTGCCCAGCCCCGCCTCTTTCAAGTAAAGCGCGACTGTCTTGGAGCCCGGCGCCAGGGACGACTTGACCCAGGGTTTGCGGGTCAGGCCGAGCTGGTTGGCGTTGCGCGCCAAGAGTCCCGCCGCAATCACGTTGCGCGGGTTGCTGGTGTTGGTGCAGCTGGTGATGGCGGCGATGATGACGGCCCCATCCGGCAGCAGGCCGTCGGCCTCCTGGGCGCGGGCCTTGTCCAGATCCACCGCTATGCCGCGGGCGGCGAGATCGGCCACCGGCAGGCGGCGGTGGGGGTTGGAGGGGCCCGCCAGGGTGCGCACCACGGTCGATAAATCAAAGTGCAGCACGCGCTCGTACTGGGCACTCGCCAGGCAGTCGGCCCAGAGACCCGCCTCCTTGGCATAGGTCTCCACCAGCTTGACCTGCTCACTATCACGGCCGGTGAGGCGCAGGTAGTCGAGGGTCTGCTGGTCGATGAAGAACATGGCCGCGGTGGCGCCGTATTCCGGTGCCATGTTGGAGATGGTGGCGCGATCGCCGAGGGTCAGGGCGCCAGCACCCTCACCACGGAACTCCAGGTAGGCGCCGACCACTTTCTCCTTGCGCAGGAACTCGGTCAGGGAGAGCACCAGGTCGGTGGCGGTGATACCGGGTTGCGGCTTGCCACTGAGCTCGACGCCGACGATCGAAGGCAGGCGCATCCAGGAGGCGCGCCCCAGCATCACGTTCTCGGCTTCCAGGCCGCCCACCCCCACCGCGATCACCCCGAGGGCGTCGACGTGGGGGGTGTGGCTGTCGGTGCCGACACAGGTGTCCGGGTAGGCGAGGCCCCTGTCGTTGTGAATGACAGGCGACATCTTCTCCAGGTTGATCTGGTGCATGATGCCGTTGCCCGGCTGGATCACCTCTATGTTCTTGAACGCCTGCTTGGTCCAGTTGATGAAGTGGAAGCGATCCTCGTTGCGGCGATCCTCGATGGCGCGGTTCTTGGCAAAGGCATCCGGATCGAAGCCGCCGCACTCCACGGCCAGGGAGTGATCGACGATGAGCTGCACCGGCACCACAGGGTTGACCTGGGCAGGATCTCCCCCCTGATCGGCGATGGCATCGCGCAGACCGGCCAAGTCCACCAGGGCGGTCTGGCCCAGGATGTCGTGGCACACCACCCGGGCCGGGAACCAGGGGAAGTCGCGATCGCGTTTATTCAAGGCGATCTGGCCGAGGCACTCGCCGAGGATGGCCGGATCGCACTTGCGCACCAGATTCTCGGCGTGGACGCGGGCGGTATAAGAGAGTTTGTCCCAGGCGCCGGGCTGGATGGCTTCGACCGCCGCACGGGCGTCGAAGTAGTCCAGCGCCGTGCCGGGCAGGGGCTTGCGATATTGAGTGTTAATCATCACTTGCGCTCCTGATTCTGCTCGGCATGGACGCGGGCTGTGTAGGAGAGCCTGTCCCTGGCGCCGGGGGCGATGGCGTTCACCGCTTCCCGGGCGTCGAAGTAATCCAGTGCCGTACCGGGCAGCGGCTTGCGGTATTGTGCGTTGGTCATCACTTGCGCTCCTTGAGCGGCACGAAGGTCAGATCCTCCGGGCCCGTGTAGTTGGCGCTCGGGCGGATGATCTTGCCGTCGATGCGCTGCTCGATGACATGAGCCGACCAGCCGGAGGTGCGGGCGATCACGAACAGCGGGGTGAACATGGCGGTGGGCACCCCCACCATGTGGTAGCTGACGGCGCTGAACCAGTCGAGGTTCGGGAACATCTTCTTGGCCTCCCACATGGTGGACTCCAGCCGCTCGGCGATGTCGAACATCTTGCTGTTGTGCTGCTCCAGGCTGAGCTCGCGAGCCACCTCTTTAATCACCTTGTTGCGGGGATCCGAGACGGTATAGACCGGGTGGCCGAAGCCGATCACCACTTCTTTTTTCTCGACCCGGGCGCGGATGTCAGCCTCGGCCTCATCCGGATTCTCATAGCGCTTCTGGATCTCGAAGGCCACCTCGTTGGCGCCGCCGTGCTTGGGCCCGCGCAGGGCGCCGATGGCACCGGTGATGCAGGAGTACATGTCGGAGCCGGTGCCCGCGATCACCCGGCCTGCGAAGGTGGAGGCGTTGAACTCATGCTCTGCGTAGAGGATCAGCGAGGTGTGCATGGCGCGCACCCAGGAGGCACGTGGCTTCTCCCCGTGCAGCAGGTGCAGGAAGTGGCCGCCGATGGAGTCATCATCGGTCTCGACTTCGATGCGCTTGCCGTTGTGGCTGAAGTGGTACCAGTAGAGCAGCACCGAGCCTAAGCAGGCCATCAGCTTGTCGGCGATGTCCCGGGCGCCCGGGTGGTTGTGGTCGTCCTTCTCCGGCGACACGCAGCCCAGCACCGAGACGGCGCTGCGCATCACGTCCATGGGGTGGGCGGAGGGGGGCAGCTGCTCCAGGGCGGTCTTGACGCCGGAGGGCAGGCCACGCAGGGCCTTGAGCTTGGCCTTGTAGGCGGCCAGCTCGGCGATGTTGGGCAGATGGCCATGCACCAGCAGGTGGGCAATCTCCTCGAATTCACAGCTGGTGGCGACATCGAGGATGTCATAGCCACGGTAGTGCAGGTCGTTGCCGGAGAGGCCGACGGTGCACAGGGCGGTATTGCCGGCGGCGGTGCCGGAGAGGGCGACGGATTTCTTCGGTTTGAAGCCGGGGGTGGTCTCCACAAGTGCGCTCATCACAGGTTTCCTCATTCAGTCCGTTGAAGCGCCGGCCGCCAGCATGAGGCGGCCGGTCGGCGTGTTATTCCTTGGTAGACAGATCCTTGGTGAACAGCCTGTCCAGGGTCTGCTCGTAGTGGTGGTAGCCGAGGAAGTCATAGAGCGCTTCCCGGGTCTGCATGGTGTCGACCACGGCGCGCTGGTGACCATCCTGGCGAAGCTGCTGATAGACATTGAGGGCGGCCTGGTTGGCGGCGCGGGCGGCGCTCAGGGGGTAGAGCACCATGTCAACGCCATGGGCAGCGAGGGCCTCCTTGTCAAACAGCTCGGTCTGGCCGAATTCGGTCATGTTGGCGAGGATGGGGACGCCAGCCGCCTGCTTGAAGCGGTCGTACTGATCCAGCTCGGTGACCGCCTCGGCGAAGATCATGTCGGCCCCGGCGGCGGCGTAGGCCGCGGCGCGCTCCAGGGCCGAACCCAGCCCTTCCACCGCCAGGGCGTCGGTGCGGGCCATGATGACGAAGTGCTCATCGGTGCGGGCGTCGACCGCCGCCTTGATCCTGTCCACCATCTCGGCGATGGAGACCACGGCCTTGTTGGGTCTGTGACCGCAGCGCTTCTGGGCAACCTGATCCTCCATGTGGACGGCGGCGACACCACCGCGTTCGAAGGCGCGGACGGTGCGGGCGATGTTGAAGGCGCCGCCCCAGCCGGTGTCGATGTCGACCAGCAGTGGCACTTGAGTCGCGGCGGTGATGCGCTCGGCATCGATGAGCACGTCGTTCATGGAGGTCATGCCGAGATCCGGCAGGCCATAGGAGGCGTTGGCCACCCCGGCACCGGACAGATAAAGCGCCTTGAAACCGCTGCGCTCGGCCATCAGCGCCATGTAGGCGTTGATGGTACCGACGATCTGCAGGGGTTTTTCATTGGCCAGCGCGCTGCGAAAGCGGGCTCCGGCCGACGGGGACAAGGTAGACATACAGACTCCTTTCATGCTGTTCATGGTTTTCCGTGAATAGAACTATCTCACACTACGTTGACGTCAACGTCAACATTACTTAAGTCCAAGGGGCATCGCATCGGCGCGCCAGCCACCGGGTCTGGATGACGCCATATCCTCCAGTCAGATGGCGCTCATCCCATGGTGTAAGCGGCTTTTGGCGTGTTGCCGCCAGGCTGGACAGGACAGCTTCTGTCGTCTTCCCCGAGGGTAGGCAACGCATTCTAAGGGGGTCATGAGATGAAAAGTGGCTGTCGCCCGATGAGAAGGGTCATTCACCCAACCCCCTGGATTCAATCCGGACGATGCATTTCATTCACGAACGGATTGGAGGAGTGAGATGGCCAACGCCATAGGCTTTTATGAAACCGGGGCCCGGACGTGCGGCGCGACGAAGAGGTGGCGGTGGGGGTCTGCGTCGGCACCGCTTCCGGCCCCATCGAGGGCTTCAACCTGCGGCTGCTGGCCATGAAGGGCTCCCTCTATCTGGCCCGTCCGGCGCTCGCCGACTACATCGCCGATCCCGCCGAGAAGGAGGCCCTGGCGACGAGCTGTTCGGTCACGGGGCCAGCGGGCGGATCAAGAGAGAGCAACCAGGGTTACGCGTTGCAGGACGCAGCGCAGGTTCACCGCTCTCTCGAGTCGCGCCAGATCCGGGTCGTGCAAGGGATCCCGAAGACCTGCGTCGGCAAGGTCAACGAGACGCTGATCCGGGAGCAAGAAATGGGCGCCATGAGCAAATCCTGAGCACAGTGGCGCTCACCCGGCAGGCGCTTTGCCTTGCTCAGTGGGTGAGGGGTCAGGGGAAAAGGCACGGCCCTGGTTATCATCCCCCGGGGCGCAGTGCGGGCGGGGTGGGCATGGTCTCGCGCCCGGTGGCATCGCTGCCGCCCAGGGCGAGATAGAGACTGGCCATGGTGTTGAGCTGAGTCTGCTGCTGGCTGAGCAGGGCCAGCTCGGCATCCCAGCGTCGATTCTGTTCATCGAGCCAATCTTGCACCGGACTGCTACCCGCCTCGACGCGCACCCGGGCGAGCCGGTCCGCGTCGATGGCATAGTCTTGCTGTTCGGCGAGGCTGGCCAGCTGCTGCTCGCCAAAGCGGCGGGCGGCGAGGGCGTTTTCCACCTCGAACAGCGCATCGAACAGCTGCTGGCGAAACTCGGCCTGGGCTATCTGGTAGTCGTTCTGGCTGCCGGCGACGGCGAGTCGATTGCTGTTGTACTCGAGGAAGGGCAGGGTCAAGGCGGCCCCCAGGCTGCCCACCGGATTTTCCAGCACCTGCGCCAGGGTATCCGATGCGGTGCTGGCCCCCCCGGTCAGGGTGAGCGCCGGGTAGAAGCTGGTGCGCACCTCGTCACTGCGCGCCAGCGTCTTGCGCAGGCGCAGCTCGGCGGCTCTCACATCCGGGCGTCTGGCCAGCAGATCGGCCGGCAGGCCGGCGGCGATGTCAGGGATGGGGCTTTGGGTGAGGCTCTGCGGCTCGAAGGGGAGAGGTCCTCGACTGCGGCCGAGCAGTTGCAGCAGCGCATTGCTCGCCGCGACCCTCTGATTGCGCAGGTTAGCCTGGGCGGCACGCTTGCCGGCGAGCTGCCCGCTGGCTTGCACCAGATCGAGGCGAGGAATGGCCCCTGCCTCATATTTGACTCGGGTCAGGCTCTGGATCTCGCTGAGGTTGGCCAGTTGGCGCTCCCCCAGGGTGATGGCGCTGTTGAGATAGCCGAGTTGCCAATATTGCTGCAGGGTCTGGCTGATCAGGCTCTGGCGGGTGGCGGCGAGATCCTCGGCGCTGGCGGCGGCCTCCCAGCTTGCCTGATCCCGCACCGCCGCCAGTTTGCCCCACAGATCCACTTCATAACTGATGGCGAGGGTCGGTCCCAGACTGTGGGTGCTGGCGCCACTCTTGATGTCCTTGGTGCCGCTGGCCCCCAGGCTGGCATTGACCCCTGGGGTCAGGTTGGTGTCGGCCTGATCCGCTGCGATCCTCGCGCTCTTGAGCCGGAGTCCGGCCACATAAAGATTGGTATTGGCGGCGAGTACCGCCTCGACCAGGGCGTCGAGTCGGGGGTCATGAAAGCCCTGCCACCAGGAGCCGGTTTGCACGGACAGAGCAGGCACATCCCCCTCTTGCCACTGGTCTGGCAGCGCCAGGTCGGCTCTGTGATAACTGCTCTGTTGGGAGCAGGCGCCGAGGGCGAGGCAGAGCCCCAGCCAGGATATCTTCATGGGTTTCATCTTCACTCTCTGGCCAGCGCGACCACAGGGTCGAGCCGGGCGGCATTGCGGGCGGGCAGATAACCAAACAGCACCCCGATCAGGGTGGAACAGGCAAACGCCATCAGGATGGAGAAGAGGGAGAACTGCATCTGCATCGCATCGACCAGGGAGGAGAACAGCAGGCCGATCAGCAAGGCGATGCCGACCCCGAGTACGCCCCCGAGCAGGCTGACCATCACGGCTTCAATCAGGAACTGTTGCAAGATGTCGGACTGACGAGCGCCCACCGCGATGCGAATGCCAATCTCCCGGGTGCGCTCCACCACGGAGACCAGCATGATGTTCATGACGCCAACGCCGCCGACGATCAGCGAAATCACCGCGATAGCCGAGACCAGCAGGGTCAGGGTTGCTGTAGTTTTCTCGACGGATTTCAATATCTTGTCGCTACTGAAGGTGAAGAAATCCTTGCTGCCATGGCGTTGGCGCAGCAGGGCAATGACCTCTCGCTCTGCCAGGGCGGGCTGGATGCCATCCCTGACCCTCAGGGTTATCTGATTGAAATGGTTCTGGGAGATGAGGCGACTCATCACGGCGCGATAGGGCAACCAGACGCTCACCGACTGGCTCGGTTGGCGAAAGCCGGTCTCCTCCTTGATGAGACCGATGATCCGCACCGGCAGGGTACCGATGAGCAGCACCTTGCCGATGGGGTCTTCATCGCCGAGCAAGCCCTTGATGGTGTCGGCATCGACCACGGCCAGGGGCGCCCTGTCCAGGCTGTCGCGCTCGCTGAACAGGCGGCCACTGACGAGTGTCATGCCCTTGACCCGGAAGAAGTCGCTGCTGACGCCGTTGACGGTGCCGCTCTTGGTCTGATTGCGATAGCGCAGCTGCACCGAGGTGGAGAGCTGGGGGCTGGCCCCCTCCAGATAGGGTTGTCCCTGCAGTGCGCGCAAGTCGCCCTCGTTGAGGGTGCGTATGCTGGCAGCCTGCTCATCTCCCCAATCCTTGCCGGGGAAGACGTCTATGGTGTTGGTGCCCATGGCGTTGATCTCGCCTATCACCTTGGCGCGGGCGCCCTGACCCAGGGCCACCACGCTCACCACGGCGGCGATGCCGATGATGATGCCGAGCATGGTGAGAAAGGTGCGCATTCGGTGAGCCATCATGGCATGCAGGGCCATGCGGGCGGCTTCGCGGTAACGATCCAGCCCCTGATTGCCCAAGGACTGGGGCATGGTCTTCAGGGCAGAGGCCGTCTGCTGCGGGCTGCCGCTGTCGCTCTGCACCTGGCCATCCTTGAGGGTGATGATGCGATCCGCATGGTCCGCCACCGCCATGTCATGGGTCACCAGTATGATGGTGTGACCCAGGGCATGGAGCTCCTTGAGGATGGCCATCACCTCCTTGCCGCTCTGGCTGTCCAGTGCACCGGTCGGTTCGTCGGCCAGGATCACCTCGCCGCCATTGGCCAGGGCGCGGGCGATACTGACCCGCTGCTGCTGTCCGCCGGAGAGTTGGCCCGGAGTGTGATGGCTGCGATCGGCCAGCCCCAGCCGGGTGAGCAGCGCCTTGGAGCGAGCATGGCGATCCCCCTTGGCCATGCCGGCATAGACGGCGGGGATCTCGACGTTGGCGGCGGCGTCCAGATGTGGCAGCAGGTGATAGCGCTGGAAGATGAAGCCGAAGTGATGGCAGCGCAGCCGGGCCAGGGCCAGGGCGTCCAAGTCCGCGGTCTCCTGACCGCGAAACAGATAGCGCCCCTCGCTGGGTCTGTCGAGGCAGCCGAGCAGGTTCATCAGGGTGGATTTTCCCGACCCCGAGGCGCCGACAATGGCCACCATCTCCCCGGCGTGGATGGACAAGTCCAGCGGGTGCAGCACTGTCACCTCCTGCTCCCCGCTCAGGTAGCGGCGACTGACGCCTCGCAGTTCAATAAGCGGAGCGTCGCCGGGGGCCTCATTGCGGGAGGCCATCATGACATCTCATCCTCTTCCTCATGGCCCTCATCCCCGGTTGCCTTGGGGGCCTCGCCAATCACCACCTTGTCATGCTCGGCGAGTCCCTCCAGTACCTCGACCTTGATATCATCCTTGAGTCCGGTCTTGATGGTACGGGGCTCGGGGGTGTCACCGCTTAACAGCTGTACTTGATACTCGCCCGGCGCCAACTGTTTGCCGAGGGCGGTTCTGGGAATGGTCAACACGCCCTTGCGCTCGCCAAGCACTATGGTGACCTGGGTGGTCATGGCGACCCGCAGGGCATGGTCGGGGTTGGGCACATCGAACAGGGCATAGTAGTAGACGGCAACATTGGTGCTGCTGGTGCTGGTCGTTGCATCGTTGACATTGGTTGGTGCCAGTTCAACGGTGCGCAGCTTGGCCCGGTAGCGGGTATCGGGATCGCCAATCAGGGTGAAGTAGACCGGCATGCCGGCGCGCACCTTGCTGACATCGGCCTCGGAGATCTGCGCCTTGACCGTCATGATATCCAGATTGGCGAGCTTGAGCAGGGTGGGCACCGTCTGGGTGGCCGCCAGGGTCTGGCCCTGACGGGTGACGATGGAGACGACGGTGCCATCCATGGGGGCCTGGATCCGGGTATAGCCGAGCTGGGTGCGGGAGCGCTCGACCTTGATGGCGGCACTGTCGATGTTGGCCTGGGCGTTTTGCAGCTCGGCCCGGGTCACGGCGAGCTGGGCCTCGGCGTTTTCGAGGTCGGCCTTTGAACTCGCCTGCTGGCCAAACATCTGCTGCTGGCGGTGATAGGCGAGCTCGTACTGCTTGAGCTGTGCCTGCTTGATCCTGAGCTGCGCCTGGCTACTGGCGAGCTCGGCCTGGGCCGTCTTGAGATCGTTCTGGGCGATCAGCGGGTCTATCTCGGCCAACAGATCCCCCTGTTTGACCTGCTGACCATTCTCGACCAGCAGCCGGGTGACCTGACCCGAGACCTGGGCACCCACATCGACCTGTTCCACCGCCTCCAGGGCGCCACTGGCGAGCACGGCATCTTCGATGTCCTGGCGGGTGACCGATGCACTCAACAAGGGTTCGGCAGCCTTGCCCGGCCATAGCAGCCAGATGGAGAGAGCGACCAGCAGGGCGGCCATCAGCCAGCGCAGCGGGGGAGTGAGGGGCATCTTCATCGTGAATCTGGCATCCATGAACGCGGGGGGAGACAAAAGGAGACATCCTGCCGCAAAAGGCGGACAAAAGACAACTGGGATCCTGTAACAAAGCTTGTCAACTCAGGACGCAGGAGGAGAAGCCTCCCGCAGGGAGGCGCTCTGCATGGGGCAGGGATGGCGAAGCGCGCCAGCCTGATATGGCTGACCCGCTGGGTGCGGGCCAGCGCCGGGTAGCAGGGCACTTCGCCTGAAGAGTGGGGGCGTCAGCCGGGTTGGCTGAGGCTGGTCAATCAGCCTTGGCTGAGTTGGGCGGTGAGCCAGGGGAGCCCTTGCTTCTTGCGGCTCACCACCCCTGGCAGAGTCACGGTGTGTTGCGGCAGCTGCGGCAATGCCCTTTGCGGGTGAGGACAGGCGCTGATCCGGCTCGCCCCTTCGCCGAGATCCGTCACCATCAGCACATAGGCATCCAGGTCATCGGTGGTCACTCGTTGCGCCATCTCGGCCTCGAGCTCCGCCATCAGGGGGGTTATCTGGGCCTGGCTGCCGACCTCTATCTGGCTCATCACCAGATTGACCCCTGCCACCTGATAACCCTTCTCGTCCTGACGCAGCAACTGGGCGGCGCTGAGTCCGCTGAGATCCGTCTTGGCCACCAGCAACTGCTGACCAAACTCGGCCAGGCTCAACCCGGCAAGGGGAGCCAGTCGCTGACAGGCTGCCTCATCCTGAGGGGTGGTCGTCGGGGAGGTGAGGCAGAGGGTGTCGCTCATGATGGCACCAAGCAAGAGACGGGCCTGGGGGCGGGTCACCTGGTCGAGCAGGCTCAACACTATGGTGGCCGAGCAGCCTACGGCGCGGATCCAGGCATCGAAGGGGGCCTCGGTGCGCAGGGAGCCGAGTCTGTGGTGATCCACCAGACCGATGATGTTGGCGCGGGCCAGGCTCTCGGGCCCCTGCTCGAAGTCGCTGAAATCCACCAGCCAGACATCCAGACCGTCCAGCTCCTGGGTCAGCAGGGCAGGGCTCTTTATGCCGGCGCACTCCAGAATGAAGCGGGTCTCGGTGCGCAAGGAGCCCAGGCGCCAGGGAGTGGCGGGACGCCCCTGGCCGTTGAGCCAGTCTGCCAGTACCAGGGCACTGCAGATGCTGTCACTGTCGGGATTGCGATGGCCGAATACATGGATCATGAAAACCTCGGGCTGGATGCGCTTAAACAAGATAGGCCATCAGCATATCATCCCGGCGCTGTGAGGGGGATGGATCCTGATGCGGGATGATGCGCGCAGGAGGGGAGTCCGCTTGGAGACCTGGACTTTCCCTTGCAAAGAGGCAGCAGAGGATCCCGCGTCGCGCTGGCCATCAAAGGAGTTGGCTATCGAAGGGACCAGCAATCAAAGGAGCCAGCTGTCGAAGGAGAAAGAGGCATTGCGTTGCTTGCCGGAATGGCTGGCGCTGAACGCCAGCACGGAAAAGGGTGGGGCTGGCCTGATCCACCCCAGGGTGAAACAGGCCAGGCCATGGAGAGGTCCACTCTGCTTTCATCTTGGAGGGATAGATGGCTAGCCCCAGGCTAGCCGGTTGGCAGGTTGGCAGGTTGGCAGGTTGGCAGGTTGCAGGATCAGGCCTGCAGCAGCTCGCGGGCGTTGGCCAGGGTGTTGTCGGTGATCTGATCCCCCCCAAGCAGGCGGGCCAGTTCGTTGAGGCGGGCCTTGTTGTCGAGGGCGCTCATCCTGGTCTCAGTGGTTTTGCCGTCGGTGTGCTTGCTCACCACCATGTGCTGATGGCCATTGCCTGCCACCTGGGGCAAGTGAGTGACCACCATCACCTGGGTAGATTCGCCAAGCTGGCGCAGCAGGCGACCCACCACGGCGGCGGTAGGGCCGCTTATCCCCACGTCCACCTCATCAAAGATCAGGGTAGGGGTGGCGACCTTGCGGGCACTGATCACCACAATGGCGAGGCTGATGCGCGACAGTTCTCCCCCCGATGCGACCTTGCCGAGCGGCTGCATAGGCTGGCCCGGGTTGGTACTCACCACGAACTCGACCCTGTCTATCCCCAAGGGGGAGAGGCTGGCGTTGGCATCGGGCTTGATCTCGATGGCGAAACGGCCATCGGTCATGGAGAGCTCCTGCATGCTGGCCGTGACCTGGGTGGCCAGCTCGGCACCATAGCGCTGGCGGCTCTGGCTCAGGGCATCGGCAGCTTGCAAGAAGGCGAGGCGGGCCTCGGCCAGTTCAGCCTCCATCCCCTCGAGGCGCTGTTCATCCGAGTTGAGCCGTGCCAGATCACTGGCCAACTCCTGATGGTAATGGGCCAGCTCGGCGGGTTTGACATGATGTTTGCGGGCCAGATTGATCGCCTTGGAGAGGCGCGCTTCCAGTTCATTGAAGCGCTCGGGATCCAGCTCCAGCTTGTCCAGATAACCACGCAGCTCGCTATGACTCTCCTGTACGCCGATGAGCGCCTCATTGAGCATGCCGAGCACAGGGGCGAGTCGGGCATCCATGTTGACCAGACCCTCTGCTCTGTCTACCGCGATCTGCAGCAGGCCGGCGATGGTGGTCTCCTCGTTGTCATAGAGCAGATCCAGACAGAAGCCGCACTCCTGCATCAGCTCGGTGCCGTTGGCGAGGCGCTGGTGCTCCTCCTCGATCGCCTCGAACTCTCCGGATTGCAGGGCGAACTCGTCGAGCTCCTGCACCTGATACTCGATGAGCTGGCGACGAGCCTCCCGCTGTTGTTGCTCGGCCTTGAGGCGATTGAGCTCGTTTTGCAGTTGACGCCAATGCTGGTAGTGGTGGCGAACGTCCGCCAGCAGCAGATGGTGACCGGCATAGCCGTCGAGCAGGGCGAGCTGGTAGTCGGGTTTGACCAGCAACTGATGAGCATGCTGGCCGTGTACGTTGACCAACAGTTGCCCCAGGCTGCGCAGCTGGGTCAGGGGCACGGGCACACCATTGACATAGCTGCGTGAACGCCCCTCGGCCGAGACCACCCGTCGCACTATGCACTCACCCTCGCTCTCCAGCTCATTGCCAGCCAGCCAGGCACGGGCCTGGGGGTTACCCTCCAGCAGGAAGCGGGCGCTGACTTCGGTCTTGTCATTGCCGGGGCGCACCATGGCCGCCTCGGCACGCTCGCCGAGACAGAGCCCCAGGGCATCGATGGCGATGGATTTGCCCGCCCCCGTCTCCCCCGTGATGCAGGTCATGCCGGGTTGCAGATCGAGCTCGAGAAACTTGACGATGGCGAAGTTGTTGACGGTCAGTTGGGTCAGCATGGTCTCATCCTGTCTGGGCCAAGATTACTGTGTATGCATCCAGTATATACTGGTCTTATATACAGTAAAGAGGGGTGGCGGATTTTTCGTCCCCAGGGCTAATCCAGGCGGTGAGGCTGTCATGCCAAGAGGGGGGGATCGCCTCCTTTCCTCCATCCTTCATCACTTCTTGAAAAAGGCGCTTGTCGCGCCGGGGTCGCTCGGACACACTCATTGACATGCTTGGTCCCTGTGGGGGCTGGGGCGCCAGGACTGCTGACCAAGGATGGGCAGCGATCCTCATCAAGGATGACTCATGACAATCCACACCCCGACGCTACTGATCATCTCTCTGGCAATCAACCTGATGGCCGCTCTGCTCATGCTGTTCATCCATCGACTCAAGCCGGGGCGGGGCAACTTCCTGCTCTGGTCCCTGTCGGCGTTTCTGTTCTCCTTTTCGATACTGCTGCTCTGCCTGGGAAGCATGACGGGTTATGTGGCACTGGGGCTGTTCTGGGGCGGCTTTACGTCTCTGATCTGTGTGCTGCTGTTGCTTGCAGGCTTCTACGCCCTGTATGACAAACCCTTGGATACGAGGAGCGTCCGGGGTTTTGTTGCCCTCTTCCTGTTCAGTTATCTGGTGCTGGCGAGCCAGTTTGATGTGCGCCTGGTGCTGGCTCTTATCGAATCCGTGATCTATCTGTGGTGCGCCTGTCTCATCTTCTCCCTGAGTCAGACCCAGAAGCGGGTGCTGCATACCGTTTCCTTCATCTATTTGATCCATTTCGTGATCCTGTTGAGCCAGGGGATAGCCCTGCTCGCTCAGGCATTCGGCCCGGATCAGCACGCCAAACAGTGGCTGCTCGACACCATCTTCTTCATGCACATGGTCTTGACCATAGGGTCTGTGCTGCTGTTGCCCCTGGTGGCCTACGTCCAGACCGAACAGGAGCTGCTGGCACTCTCCGAACGGGACCCCCTGACCGGTGTGCTGAATCGACGGGGTCTGTTCAAGCTGGGAGAGCGCCATTGTGCGAGTCAGCCGGATGGGGTGCTCTGCGTGGCGGTGCTCGATATCGATCACTTCAAGCAGGTCAACGACAAGTTCGGCCATGGCTGTGGCGATCATGTGATCCGCTTCGTGGCTCAGACATTGATGGCCGAGATGCGCAAGGATGATCTGGTGGGGCGGATTGGCGGCGAGGAGTTTGCCATCATAATGCGGGGAGTGAACGGTCGAGACGCCTTTTCCATCTGCGATCGCATTCGTAGTCAGATAGCGCTTGGCGCCAGTCAGGGGCGCTGTCTGCCTTGCGACGCAGTGACCGTGAGCCTGGGCGGGGTATGCGCCCATGGTGAGGTGGATTTGGCGCAGTTATTGGACCGGGCCGATGAGGCCATGTACAGGGTCAAGCTGGCGGGACGCAATGGCGTATTTTTTCAGCCGGAGACAGAGCCGCTCAGGCTGGTCGAGTCTGGCGAGGGATAGTGCGGCTCAGGGCCATGGGGCCTTGAGCCAGCTTTCTCTCTAGAACAGCTTGCTGCCCCAGCCGAGTTTGTTGCGCAGCACGTGGAAATAGCTGTAATCCAGCGGATGGACCAGATGCAGCTTGTGGCTGCTCTTCTTGATGAGGATCTCGTCCCCCGGTTGCACCGCCAGGGTCACCTGGCCATCGCAGCTCACCTGCATGGCATCGTCCTGGTTGTCGGGGGAGACCAGCAGCCGTACCTCACTGTCCGCATCCAGCACTATGGGGCGGCTGCTCAGGGTATGGGGGAACATGGGGACGAGCGTGATGGCGTTGATCTTGGGAGTGAGAATAGGGCCCCCTGCCGAGAGGGAGTAAGCGGTGGAGCCGGTCGGGGTCGCGACTATGATGCCATCGGCGCGTTGGCTGTACATAAAGCTGCCATCGATATAGACCTCGAACTCTATCATGTGGGCTATCTTGCCCGGGTGCAGTACGGCCTCGTTGACCGCCAGATTGGCAGACTTGCGCTCCCCATGGCGATAGACGGCGGCTTCCAGCAAGAAGCGGTGCTCGCTCTTGAAGTGGCCCGAGAGTACCTGCTCCAGCGGCACCAGATAGTCCTGAGGCGAGAGATCGGTGAGAAAGCCGAGATTGCCCCGATTGACCCCAATCACCGCCACGTCGAAGCGCGACAATACCCGGGCCGCCCCCAGCATGTTGCCATCTCCGCCCACGACGATGGCGAGATCCGCCTGCTCGCCGAGCTGCACCAGATCCATGACGCTGTCATCCACTATGCCGAGGGTCTGGGCCACCCGGCTCTCTATCAGCACTCGAAAGCCGCGCATGCTGAGATACTGGTGCAGGCCGCTCAGGGTCTGGTTGGCGCCTTCGTGATGAGGCTTGCCGATGAGGGCGATGGTGTTGAAGGGGGAGTCCATCATAGGGTCGGGTGCTGAGTGGATTTGGCTGCAGTATACCTTGATTTGCTTCCCTTTTGTCTGCCCGCACGCAAGATGCCCCCGGCTCGTCATGGCCAAGCCAGTGGCCAGACAGCCGGTCAATAGCCCGTCTGTGGGCAGAGAGTCGCCCTGTTTGCCCGGGTCAAGTCCGGCTGGGGGCCATGCCGCCGGGCCTGGGAGCGAACCTGTCTCGCGCGCTTGCCGTATGGGCACCCTGCCAGAAAGAGGGATGATGCGCGCTGCCCGGTTCGGTCGATTTCGGCCACAGACAGGGTCTGTAAAGGTCAGATGATCGCGTTTACCCCTTGAAAGCGGGGGATGCATCCCCATAATAAGCGGCAATGAACGAAGTAACCCTTAATTGGAGATGTCATGAACCACGAAGAACAAAAGGTTGAAGCGATGGAGCAAGTCGACACCCAGCCAGTCGAGCCGACCGATGTAGACAGTGAAGTGACAGCCGAGCAGGTGCGTATCGCCGAGCTGGAGGCCCGACTGGCCACCCTCGAAGCGGCCGCAACCGACGAGCGTGAGCGCGCCATTCGTGCCGTTGCCGAGATGGAAAACCTGCGTCGCCGTGCCGCCCTGGACGTCGAGAAGGCCCACAAGTTTGCCCTGGAGAAATTCGCCACCGAGCTGCTGCCGGTGCTCGACAACCTGGAGCGTGCCATCGATCTTGCCGACAAAGAGAACGAGGCGCTGGCGCCGATGATCGAAGGGGTCGACCTGACCCTGAAGTCCATGCAGAGCTCGGTGGCCAAATTCGGCCTGGTGGCACTGGATCCCACCAACCAGCCGTTCGACCCCAATGCCCATCAGGCGATGAGCATGATCGAGAATGCCGAGCTGGCGCCAAACACAGTGATGGCCGTGATGCAGAAAGGCTACGAGCTCAATGGTCGCGTCATTCGTCCGGCCATGGTGATGGTCTCCAAGGCCCCTGCCTGATCCCCGCGCCATTGCCGAGCCCGCCGCGAGGCGGGCTTTTTGTTGGCTGGCTGCCAGCCAAGGGGGTCGGTTGCATGAGAAAAGCCGCTGGTTTTTTACATTCAGCCCTTGAAGCTGAACGACCAGACCCCATATAGGTGACAAGGTACGGCGGTAGCAAGAATTTGCTACCGGGAGCTTGAAAGCACATTGCTTAGCCCCCACCTAGCCGTTAACGCATTAAGGCGAGCGCTTCGCCTGTTTAATCTAAGTATTTGGAGATTCGTCAAATGGGTAAAATCATCGGTATTGACCTGGGTACTACCAACTCCTGCGTCGCCATTCTGGATGGCGACACTGCTCGCGTGATCGAGAACGCAGAGGGCGATCGTACTACTCCGTCCATCATTGCCTATGCCGATGATGGCGAGATCCTGGTTGGTCAGCCGGCCAAGCGTCAGGCCATCACCAACCCGAAGAACACCCTGTTCGCCATCAAGCGTCTGATCGGTCGCCGTTTCGAAGATGAAGAAGTGCAGCGTGACCTGAAGATCATGCCGTACGCCATCGCCAAGGCTGACAACGGTGACGCCTGGGTAGAAGTGAAAGGCAAGAAAATGGCACCGCCGCAGATCTCTGCCGAAGTGCTGAAGAAAATGAAGAAAACTGCCGAGGATTACCTGGGCGAGCCAGTGACCGAAGCCGTTATCACAGTACCGGCCTACTTCAACGACGCCCAGCGTCAGGCTACCAAGGATGCCGGTCGCATCGCCGGTCTGGACGTCAAGCGCATCATCAACGAGCCGACCGCTGCGGCCTTCGCCTACGGCGTGAACAAGGTCAAGGGTGAGCGCAAGGTTGCCGTCTATGACTTAGGGGGCGGTACCTTCGATATCTCCATCATCGAGATCGACGAAGTCGAAGGGGAAACCACCTTCGAAGTGCTGGCGACCAACGGTAACACCCACCTGGGTGGTGAAGATTTCGACAACCGTGTCATCAACTATCTGGTTGACGAGTTCAAGCGTGAGCAGGGCATCGACCTGCGCAACGACCAGCTGGCCCTGCAGCGTCTGAAAGATGCCGCCGAGAAAGCCAAGATTGAGCTCTCTTCCGCCCAGCAGACCGA
This sequence comes from Aeromonas rivuli, assembly GCF_020149575.1. Taxonomy (NCBI): domain Bacteria; kingdom Pseudomonadati; phylum Pseudomonadota; class Gammaproteobacteria; order Aeromonadales; family Aeromonadaceae; genus Aeromonas; species Aeromonas rivuli. The sequence continues at coordinate 1,449,823 of NZ_CP079742.1, forward strand.
CGTGAATCTGCCGTACATCACCGCAGATGCCACAGGTCCGAAACACATGAACATCAAGGTGACCCGCGCCAAGCTGGAATCCCTGGTGGAAGACATGGTGAAAGACTCCCTGGAGCCGGTTCGCACCGCCCTGAAAGACTCCGGTCTGGCGGTTGGCGAGATCGACGACGTCATCCTGGTGGGTGGTCAGACTCGTATGCCTATGGTGCAGAAGACTGTGGCTGACTTCTTCGGCAAAGAGCCGCGCAAAGACGTCAACCCGGACGAAGCCGTGGCCATGGGTGCTGCCATTCAGGGCGCGGTACTGTCCGGTGAGAAGACCGACGTGCTGCTGCTGGACGTCACCCCGCTCTCTCTGGGTATCGAGACCATGGGTAGCGTGATGACGGCGCTGATCGAGAAGAACACCACCATTCCGACCAAGAAGTCCCAGGTGTTCTCCACTGCCGAAGACAATCAGTCTGCCGTGACCATTCACGTGCTGCAGGGTGAGCGCAAGCGCGCCAGCGACAACAAGTCTCTGGGCCAGTTCAACCTGGAAGGCATCCGTCCGGCGCAGCGCGGTCTGCCGCAGATCGAAGTGACCTTCGACATCGATGCCAACGGTATCCTGCACGTCTCTGCCAAGGACAAAGAGACCAACAAGGAGCAGAAGATCACCATCCAGGCTTCTTCCGGTCTGTCCGACGAAGAGATCGAACGCATGGTACGCGAGGCGGAAGCCAACGCGGCAGAAGACAAGAAGTTTGAAGAGCTGGTGCAGACTCGCAACCAGGCTGACGGTCTGGTCCACTCGGTCCGCAAGCAGGTCACCGAAGCCGGTGAGGCTCTGCCCGCCGACGACAAGACCAAGATCGAAACTGCACTCTCCGAACTGGAAGCCGTCATCAAGGGTGACGACAAAGCGGAAATCGAAGCCAAGCAACAGGCTCTGATGGAAGCCTCCCAGAAGCTGATGGAGATTGCCCAGCAGCAGGCTCAGGCGCAAGGCGCCGGTGCCGATGCCGGTCACTCCGCCTCTTCTGCCAAGGCCGACGACGACGTGGTCGATGCCGAGTTCGAAGAAGTGAAAGACGACAAGAAATAAGCCACACCCAGATGGGCAGAGCCCGCTCTGCCCATCGGCTTAATCATTGAATTTACGGGCGTTGGGTGACCAACGCCCGTCTGCATAACTGCTGACAACGCAATAGGATGAGTATGTCAAAGCGCGATTTCTATGAAGTGCTCGGGGTGGCCAAGGGTGCCGACGAGCGCGAGATCAAGAAGGCGTACAAGCGTCTGGCGATGAAGTTTCACCCGGATCGCAACCAGGGTGATGCCGCATCCGAAGAGAAGTTCAAAGAGGTCAAGGAAGCCTATGAGATCCTGACCGACGAAAATCTGCGGGCCCGCTATGACCAGTACGGTCATGCCGGTGTGGATCAGAGCCAGGGTGGCGGTGGCCACGGCGGCTTTGGCGGCGGTGCCGATTTCGGTGATGCTTTCGGCGATATCTTTGGCGACATCTTCGGTGGTCGCAGTGGCGGTGGCCGTCGTGGCCCGGCCCGGGGTTCTGACTTGCGTTACACCATGGAGCTGACCCTGGAAGAGGCGGTGCGTGGCGTCTCCAAGGAGATCAAGGTGCCGACTCAGGTGCACTGCGAGGTCTGTAACGGATCCGGTGCCCACACCGGCAGCCATGCCCAGACCTGTCCGACCTGTCACGGTGCAGGCCAGGTGCAGATGCGCCAGGGCTTCTTCGCGGTACAACAAGCCTGTCCGCACTGTCATGGCCGCGGCAAGATCATCAAGGATCCGTGCCGCAAGTGCCATGGGGAAGGGCGCTATCAGAAGACCAAGACCCTGTCGGTCAAGATCCCGGCTGGGGTCGATACCGGTGACCGCATCCGTCTCTCCGGCGAAGGGGAAGCGGGAGAGTCCGGCGCACCGGCCGGGGATCTCTACGTGCAGGTGCATGTCAAAGAGCACGGCATCTTCGTGCGCGATGGCAACGACCTCTACTGCGAAGTGCCCATCAGCTTCACCGCCGCCGCCCTGGGGGGTGAAATTGAAGTGCCGACCCTGGATGGCCGAGTCAAGCTGAAGGTGACCTCAGAGACCCAGACCGGCAAGATGTTCCGGCTGCGCGGCAAGGGCGTCAAGTCCGTGCGCTCCGGTCAGGTCGGCGATCTGATGTGCAAGGTGGTGGTCGAGACCCCGGTCAAGCTGACCGAGTCTCAGAAAGAGCTGCTGCGTCAGCTGGACGAGTCGTTCAGCGGCGCCGCCGCCAAGACCCACAAGCCGAGATCGGAAGGCTTCTTCGAAGGGGTGAAACGCTTCTTCGACGACCTGACCCGCTGAGTTCAGCCCCGTTGACAAAAAGAGCCGGCCCTTGTGCCGGCTCTTTTTTTGCCCGCGTTTCGCCTCGGATCCGCCCTATTGAGTGGATCCCGATGAGGGATCCTCCTCACAACTCCCGGCGGTTTTCCCTGTGCAAACGTTACTCTGATCACAAGTGGCTGAAACGGTTTAGCTGGCATATTGAGTTAGCTAAAGCGGTTTAGCTATGCTCTGCTCGTCCATAACAACAGCGCCCGGACGGGCGGCAGATGACAGGTGAGGAAGATGACGATGTTCAAGAGCAAGTTGGCGCTGGCGGTGGCGCTGGGATTGGGGATGAGCAGCCCGCTGTGGGCGGCCGAGGGCGGTATCGAGGCGCGTCTGGCGGCGCTGGAGGCACGGGTGCAGGCGGCTGAATCCCGCGCCGCCGCCGCCGAAGCGCGGGCCGACCAGGCCGAAAGCAAGGCGAGCGAAGCCCGGGAGACAGCCGTGGTGGCCAAGGCCCAGAGCGAGAAGGTGGACAAGCAGACCGCCGGTGCCCAGGGCTTCGAGTTTCACGGCTATGCCCGCTCGGGCCTCCTGGTCAACAGCAACGGCAACGGCGGGCGCGGCGGCCCTTATGTGACGCCGGCCGGCTCTGTGGGGGGGGCCGTGGGCCGGCTTGGCAACGAAGACGACACCTACATGGAAGCGAATCTGCTCAAGACCCAGACCTTTGATGACGGCAGCTGGGCCCGCTACAAGCTGATGCTGGCAGATGGCGTGGAGACCAGCAACGACTGGACCGCCAGCGATTCCAGCCTCAATACCCGCCAGGTATTTGCCGAAATAGGCAATCTGGCGAGCTTCGATGGCGCTTTCAAGAATGCGGTGCTGTGGGCGGGCAAGCGCTTCGATCGGGACAACTTCGACATCCACTGGCTCGACTCGGACGTGGTCTTCCTGGCCGGGACAGGGGGCGGCGTCTACGACGTGCAGCTGACCGATAGCTGGAAGGCGAACTTCTCCCTCTACGGCCGCGACTACGGCGACATCAGCGCCAGCGATCTCTCGGACATAGAGAGCTACATCCTCACCATGAACAACCGCGTCGGCAACTGGCAGTGGATGCTCAGCGGTCTCTCGGCCAATGACAACGAGGCGCGCATCAACGACGGTGGCAAGGGAAGCGAGGCGGCAGACAAGGGGGCTCACACCCTGGTGGCCTACCATGGCGACAGCTTCTTTGGCATCAATCCCGGCTTCTCCAAGGCCGCCGTGCTCTACGGCCATGGCCTGGGAGCCGAGCTCAAGGGACTGGGCTCCGACAGCGAGCTGCTGCCCGATGCCGACGCGGTGCGGGTCGCCCTGTTTGGTGCCACGGATCTCAACCCGAGCTGGCGGTTGGCCCCGGCCCTGCTGGCGGAGCAGAGCCAGGATCGCTACGTGAAGGGGGACGAGTATCAGTGGCTGACCCTCAATACCCGGGTGGCCCAGGTGCTGAGCCAGAACGTCGAGCTGGTCTACGAGGCCGCCTGGCAGTACATGGATCTCGATCCCAAGGGCTACAAGGGTCGTCAGGCGGTGAGTGGCGACTTCACCAAGCTCACCTTCGCCCCCACCTTCAAGGCCCAGACCGTCGGCTTCTTCGAGCGGCCCGAGCTGCGGGTATTCGCCACCTGGATGGACTGGTCCTCCGAGCTCGACAACTACGCCAGTGACGATGCCATGGGCCAGAGCGACTTCACCGCCGGTGGTGAGTGGAACTTCGGCATACAGATGGAAACCTGGTTCTAGTTCGTTATCCCGATCACAAAAATGGCAGACGGTGCCGGGATCTGTTGGTTAGCTAAAACGGTTTAGCTGATAATGCCGACCAAGAGAACAGAGCCCGGCTCTGGCAGTGGATCCGATGCAGCAGTGGAGTAGCAAGGTGGGGAATCGTGTGTGGGTAATGGGGGATGCGGTGGTGGATCTTATCCCGGAAGGGGAGCTGCACTACCTCAAGTGTCCGGGCGGTGCCCCCGCCAACGTGGCGGTGGGGGTGGCGCGGCTCGGCGGTGAATCGGCCTTTATCGGCCGGGTCGGCGCCGATCCCTTCGGCCGCTTTATGGCCGATACCCTGGTGGCCGAGGGCGTCGATATCCGTCATCTGACCCAGGATCCGGCCCACCGAACCTCCACGGTGCTGGTGGCGCTCGATGAAGAGGGGGAGCGCAGCTTCACCTTCATGGTGCGCCCCAGTGCCGACCAGTTCCTCGAACCGGCTGACTTGCCCCGCTTCGAGGCCGGTCAGTGGCTGCTCACCTGCTCCATCGCCCTCGCCAACGAGCCGGTGCGCAGCAGTTGCCTGCAGGCCATGGCGGCCATCAAGGCGGCGGGAGGACGGGTCTGCTTCGACCCCAACCTGCGCCCCGAGGTGTGGGGCAACCCGGCCGAGATGCTACCGCAGGTTAGCGCGGCTATGGCCCTGGCGGACGTGGTCAAGCTCTCGGTGGAGGAGCTGCAACTGCTGAGCGGCGAGGATGATCTGGCCGCGGGACTCGCCACCCTCTCGGGCCCGGCCCTGGTGCTGGTGACCCGGGGGGCGGCCGGTGTGGTGGCCCGCATAGGTGGCGATCTGCTGGAGTGGGTGGGGCAGAAAGTGACCCCGCTCGACACCACGGGGGCGGGAGATGCCTTCGTCGCGGGTCTCTTGGCCGCGCTGGCAGAGGGGGATCGGTTGCCTGCCTTGAGCGAGCTGCCCGCCATCCTGGCTCAGGCTCACGGCTGCGGGGCGCTCGCCACCACCGCCAAGGGGGCCATGACGGCGCTACCCACCCGCACCCAGCTAGATGAATTTTTGCGATCGAGCGCAAGCGGCCGTTGATCTGCGGCTAGAAGCCCGGCTCAACAGCCCCTACTCTCATGTGACAAGGGCCCGCCAGACGGTGGGTCATAAGAGGAAGATTATGAATATCAGTGCGATAGCCAAGGATCTGGTGCCCCTGCTCGGGGGCAAGGAGAACATCGTCAGCGCCGCTCACTGCGCCACCCGGCTGCGGCTGGTGCTGGCGGACGACAGCAAGGTCAACAAGGCCGCCATCGACAAGCTGGACGGGGTCAAGGGGTGCTTCAGCAACGCGGGTCAAATTCAGGTGATCTTCGGTACCGGTCTGGTCAACAAGGTCTACGCCGAGTTTGTCACCCTGACTGGGACCGGCACCGCCAGCAAGGCGGAGCTGACCGACCTGGCGACGGCCAAGCTCAATGTGGCCCAACGGCTGGCGCGGACCCTCTCCAACATCTTCGTGCCGATCATTCCGGCCATCGTCGCCTCCGGCCTGCTGATGGGGCTGCTCGGCATGGTGCGCACCTACGGCTGGGTCAATGCCGACAGCGCCCTGTTCGTCATGCTGGACATGTTCAGCTCGGCAGCCTTCATCATACTGCCGATCCTGATCGGCTTTACCGCGGCGCGCGAATTTGGCGGCAACCCCTATCTGGGGGCGACTCTTGGCGGCATCCTCACCCACCCGGCACTGACCAACGCCTGGGGCGTGGCGGGGGGCTTCAAGACCATGGACTTCTTCGGGCTGGATGTGGCCATGATCGGCTACCAGGGCACCGTCTTCCCGGTGCTGTTGGCGGTCTGGTTCATGTCGCACCTGGAGAAACAGCTGCGCAAGCGCATCCCGGATGCGCTGGATCTCATCCTCACCCCGTTTCTCACCGTCATCATCACAGGTTTCGTGGCGCTGCTCTTTATCGGCCCGGCGGGGCGGGTGCTGGGGGATGGCATCTCCTTTGGTCTGAGCGCCCTCTATGAGCAGGCTGGCTGGCTGGCGGGTCTGGTATTCGGCGGGACTTATTCCCTTATCGTCATCACCGGCATCCATCACAGCTTCCACGCCATCGAGGCGGGGCTGCTCACCAACCCGGCCATAGGCGTCAACTTCCTGCTGCCCATCTGGGCCATGGCCAACGTGGCCCAGGGCGGCGCTTGCCTCGCGGTCTACTTCAAGACCCGGGATGTGAAGATCAAGGCCATTGCCGTGCCGGCCGCCATGTCCTGCCTGCTCGGCATCACCGAGGCGGCCATCTTCGGCGTCAACCTGCGCTACATCAAACCCTTCCTGGCCGGTCTGTTCGGCGGTGCCTGCGGCGGCGCCTACGTGGTGGCGGCCAAGGTGGGGATGACGGCGGTGGGCCTGACCGGCATTCCGGGCATGGCAATCGTCCAGCCCATGAGCCTCATCCACTACATCATCGGACTGGTGATCGCCTTCGGTGCCGCCTTCGCCGCCTCCTACCTGCTCAAGTACAAGGTGGAGTGATGAAGGACGCTTATCTCCTCAACCAGATTGTCCGGTCCCTGCTGGCCGGACAGCTCAAGGCGGCGGCCGATCCCCATAGGCCCCGCTGGCATCTGGCAGCCCCGGTGGGGCTGCTCAATGACCCCAACGGTTTCATCGAGCACGACGGGCGCTACCACCTCTTCTACCAGTGGAATCCGCTCGGCTGCGAGCACAGCAACAAGGGCTGGGGTTACGTCACCTCGACCGATCTGCTGCACTGGCAGCACGAGCCGGTGGCGCTCCTGCCCACCGAGGCCTATGAGAGCCACGGCTGTTATTCCGGCTCGGCGGTGAGCGACGAGCAGGGGCGCCTGACCCTCGTCTACACCGGCAACGTCAAATACCCGGATGGCAGCCGCACCGCCTTCCAGTGTCTGGCCCGCGCCGACGGTGAGGGCGGTTTTGCCAAGCTGGGCCCCGTGCTCGATCTGCCCCAAGGCTACAGCGGCCATGTGCGCGACCCCAAGGTGTGGCACGACGGCCAGCAGTGGCTCATGGTGCTGGGGGCCCGCACCCTGGACGACAAGGGTGAGGTGCTGCTCTATCGCGGCGACGCACTTGATGCCTGGACGCTGGTGGGCCCCATCGCCGGCAGCGGGCGCGGTGGTCTCGGGGACTTTGGCTATATGTGGGAGTGCCCGGATCTCTTCCCCCTGGGGGATCGCCATCTGCTGATCTGCTGCCCTCAGGGCATAGCCCCGCAAGGGGAGTATTACCGCAACCTCTATCAGTGCGGCTGGCTGGCGGGGGATTTCGACGGCGAGCAGTTCGAGCACGGGGCCTTCCACGAGCTGGACAGGGGCTTCGAGTTTTATGCCCCTCAGACAACACTGGATAGCCAGGGCCGGCGCCTGCTGTTCGGCTGGCTGGGGCTGCCGGAGGAGAACGAGATGAGCCAGCCCACCATCCCCTATGGTTGGATCCATCAGATGAGCTGCCCACGGGAGCTGTTCTGGCAGGATGAATGGCTCTGCCAGCGGCCGGTAGGAGAGCTCGCGGCATTGAAGGGAGAGCAGACCCGCTTCGAGGGGACGCTTGGCGAATTTCCGGGGCTGGCCATCGACACGGCCTGGCTCGATCTGGCGCTTGGCGGTGAGGGCAGCCTCTGGTTCGGCGCCGTGGCCGAGCTGGTGTGGCAGCCGGGGCGCATCACCCTGCGGCGCCAGAACTGGCAGAGCGGGGTCTGGGAAGAGAGGGCCGCCCCCTGGCTTGGAGGCAAGATCACCGTGCTGTGCGACAGCTCCAGTCTGGAGTGCTTCGTGGATCAGGGGCGCCAGAGCCTGTCGGCGCGCTACTTCCCCGGTGAAAAGCCGCAGCTATCGGCAGGGAATGCGGGCGGGGGCTGCAAAATTTGCCTCGATCACTGGCCGCTGGCGGCTTGCCTAGTACAATAGCCCGGTGCGAGTCAGCCGGGAGGCCAGGTGGAGAAGAAGAAACGGATCACGATTGCCCAGATAGCCGAACTGGCGGGGGTCTCCAAGGCGACCGCCAGTCTGGTGCTCAACGGGAAGAGTGCGGAGTACAGGATTGCCGACGATACCCGCAAGCGGATCCAGGCGGTGGCGGATGAGTGTCACTACCAGCCGAGCTTTCATGCCCGCTCCCTGCGCGAGACCCGCAGCTACACCTGGGGGCTGGTGATCCCCGATCTCACCAACTTCGGATTCGCCAGCATAGCGCGTGCCCTCGAGGCCCACTGCCGGGAGGCGGGGATCCAGCTGCTCATTGCCTGCTCCGAGGATGATCCCACCCTGGAGCAGCGGGTGGTGGACAACCTCATCAGCCGTCAGGTGGATGGCCTCATCGTCGCCTCCAGCGGCCACAGCGACGACATCTATGCCCGCATTCACGACCGCCTGCCGGTGGTGCAGCTCGACCGCCATATCGGCCAGTCGCGTCTGCCCATGGTCATTTCGGACGCCTGCAAGGCGACCGCCGAGCTGGTGCAGGACATGGCCCGCGAATGCGGGGAGGAGATCTACTACTTCGGCGGCCTGCTGGATCTCTCCCCCAGCCGCCACCGGCTGGCGGGCTATGAGCTGGGCCTGCACCGCGCCGGGCTGGAGGCGCCACAGAGCCAGGTGCGCCATCGCGACTATCAGCCGCGCTCCGGTTATCAGCTGATGGCCGAGCTGGTGGCCGAGCTGGGGGCGCCCCCCCGCGGGCTCTTTACCGCCTCTTTTACTCTGCTGGAAGGGGTGCTGCGCTACCTCAACGAGGCAGGGCTGATGGAGACGGGGATGCGGCTCTGTACCTTCGACGATCACGATCTGCTCGACTGCATTCCCATGCGCATCGACTCCGTGGCCCAGGATTGTCCAGCCCTGGCCCGGGCCGCCTTCGAGCTGATGCAGCAGCTGATCGCGGGCAATCCCCCCCCACAGACCGCCCAGGTGATCCCCCCCAGAGTGCGCTGGCGCAGCCGCCGATAACACGTCCTGGGTTTCAAGCCTGATGGTTCTCAACGTCCCCTGCGCTGCCGTGCAGGGGACGTTCTATTTTGAGCATCCTCCCTTCAGTGCCAATTGATCTCGTATGAGACTTTTCAGCCTGTCCGGCATGGATGGGCCGCCTCCCTGGCTCCGTCATGCGTGGATCTTCTCCTTTGCACATCAACCAAATGCGCCATTAAATCAGGTATTGCTAATTTAATGGCTGACGCTAAAATGCCTTTAACATTAGTGAATTCTAATTTAACGACCAAGCATTGCATGCAGGATGAGCGCGGCAAGGCGTTAATTGAGGCGAGCAAGATTCATTGGGTTGTGTGGCCACGCTAGACAGTGGGGCCGTGAGGAGAGAGCAGGCCGGTGGACGCTATGCTTCGCGTCATCGGTTCAGGATGAGGAGTTGAAATGATGGCAAACCCGTGGTGGTTATCCCTGGCCGGAGGCATGCTGATTGGCCTCTCCGCTCTGCTGTTGCTGCTGTTCAATGGCCGTATCGCGGGGATCAGCGGCATCTTCGCCACCGCCCTGCAGAGCCGGCAAGCCTGGCGCTGGCTGTTCTTGCTGGGGCTCATGCTGGGAGGGCCTCTCGCCACCATGTTGGGGCTGGCCCGCTTGCCCGATTTTGCCGCCTTGCCAGCCTGGCCTCTGGTGCTGTTGGCGGGTCTGCTGGTGGGGGTGGGCACCCGGCTCGGCAATGGCTGCACCAGCGGTCATGGGATCTGCGGTCTGGGGCGGTTATCGATGCGCTCCCTGGTCGCGACCCTCACCTTCATGGCGAGCGGCATTGCTACCCTGTTCGTCACCCTGCATCTGTTGTGAGGAGTCGATGAGATGAGCAATCTGATCAGTCTGTTATCCGGTCTGCTGTTTGGGCTGGGGCTCGTTGTCTCCGGCATGGTGGATCCGGCCAGGGTCATGGGTTTCCTCGACCTGTTCGGTCAGTGGGATCCCAGCCTTGCCTTCGTGATGGGGGGCGCCTTGCTGGTGTTTGCGCCCGGTTATGCCTGGCTTGTCAAACCCCGCCGCCAGAGCCTCTCTGGCACGCCATTGCCCGCGCCTCCCACGGGACGAGTCGATGCCCGCCTGGTTGGAGGGGCGGCGTTGTTCGGGGTTGGCTGGGGTCTGCTCGGCATCTGTCCAGGCCCCGGCCTTGCCTTGCTCGGCGTGACAATGCTGGGCACGGAACAGCCACTCATCGCCCTGTTCGTGCTGGCCATGGCCGTGGGCTTGCTCGGCGTCGATCGTCTCCTGGCTGCTGGTGCCTGATCCCTGTCGCAACCAGCTCCTTCATCACTTGCTGAGCCCGGTCGCCCCAGACGGCACCGGGCTGTTATCATGACTCCTCGACTGACAGAGAGGATACCCTCATGCCCCTTCGCTTGCTTATTTCTGACTCTTTCGATCCCTGGTTCAACCTCGCGGTGGAGGAGTGCATCTTTCGCCAGATGGATGCGGGCCAGCGGGTGCTCTTCCTGTGGCGCAACCAGGATACCGTGGTGATCGGCCGTGGCCAGAATCCCTGGAAGGAGTGCAACACCCGCCACATGGCGCGAGACGGCATCAAGCTGGCCAGGCGCAGCAGCGGAGGCGGTGCCGTCTTCCATGATCTTGGCAACAGCTGTTTCACCTTCATGGCGGGCAAGCCCGAGTACGATAAGAGCATCTCCACCGCCATCGTGCTGGCGGGGTTGGCGTCTCTGGGCATAGAGGCATTCGCCTCGGGGCGCAATGACCTGCTGGTCTCGACCCCGGAGGGAGATCGCAAGATATCGGGCTCGGCCTACAGAGAGACTCAGGATCGCGGCTTTCACCACGGCACTGTGCTGCGCAGCGCCGATCTGGGCCGCCTTGCCGACTACCTCAACCCCGACCCCAAGAAGCTGGCTGCCAAGGGGATAAGCTCGGTGCGAGGCCGGGTTGCCAACCTGAGTGAACTCGGCGCAGAGATCACTCATGAGCAGTTGGTGGAGGCGCTGAGCGAGGCCTTTTTTGACCACTATGGCACTCGGGTGTTGCCGGAATTTATCTCCCCGACCCAGCTGCCGGATCTGCCCGGTTTCCCGTCGCAATTTGCCCATCAGGGGAGCTGGGAGTGGAATTTTGGCAAGGCGCCAGCCTTCAGCCATACCCTGAGCGAGCGCTTTGTCTGGGGCGGGGTCGAGTTGCATTTCGATGTGGCGCAGGGGCAGATCAGCGGAGTGCAACTGTTCAGCGACAGCCTGGATCTGGCGCCTCTGGAAGCCCTGGCGCAGGGCCTGCAAGGGAGCGCTTATCGGCCAGAGGCCTTGGATCTTCTCGGGCAGAGGCTAGTGGCCGAGTATCCTCATGCAGAGCCGATGCTCAGGGAGCTGATGGCCTGGCTGGTGCAACAAGTCCGTTAATCTGGTAGATACGAGCGACGCACCGGTTTTACTCGATGGCCTAGCAGGCCTGCCAAGGCCTGTCCGGCAGGATAAACCGGCAAGTTTAGCGAAACCCGCTGGGCACTAGCCCCGGTTGATGAAACAAGACGGCGGGCACATGGCCCGCCGTCTTGGTCTCTGTTCGCCGGTTTATTGTTTGCGTAGCCGAGTCAGGATCAGTTTGCCCCCTTGTTGTTCTGCGTGAAAGCTGACCGCATCGCCGACGGTGAGCCCCTGGAGCTGTGCGGGATCGGCCAGGGTAAACACCATGGTCATGGGCGGCATCTTGAGGTTGGTGATGGCCTCATGTTTGATCCCCACCTTGTGATTGGCCGCATCGATGCGGCTGATGACCCCCTTGGTCATCACCCTCTCCGTCATCTCGTTCATGTCCTGCATGTCGCTCATCTGGCTCATGTCATGACCCTCATGGCTCATCATCTCTTCGGCTTGCAGACCGGTGTGGGTGGCAAGGCCGAGCAGCAATGTCAGGGTCAGCGTCTGGTAGTTCATGATCTTGTCCTCGTCGTTTATTCGCGAAAGTCTGAATTGATCGGTGCGGAGGGTGGCAGCCGGTCAAGGCTGTGGCTGCGCCACAGGTAATAGGCGGCGGGCAGTACCAGCAGGGTCAGCACCAGTGCGCTCACCATGCCGCCTATCATGGGGGCGGCGATGCGCTGCATCACCTCCGAGCCGGTACCCTGGCTCCACATGATGGGCAGGAGGCCGGCGATGATGGTGACCACCGTCATCATCTTGGGACGCAGGCGCAGGGCCGCGCCCTGGATGACGGCCCTGTGCAGCCCGGCTCTGTCCGGCTTGCCTTGGGCAACCAGCTCATCCCAGGCGTGGTTGAGGTAGACCAGCATCAGCACCCCGGTCTCCACCGCCACCCCGGCCAGGGCAATAAAGCCCACCCCCACCGCCACCGAGAGGTTGAAGTCGAGCAGCCAGAGGGTCCAGATACCGCCGACCACGGCGAGTGGCAGGGTGATGAGAATGAGCAACACCTCCTGGATGCGGCGAAATGCCAGATAGAGCAGCAGCACTATGATGGCGACCGTGAGCGGCACCACATAGGCGAGGCGTGCCTTGGCCCGCTCCATGTACTCATATTGCCCGGACCAGTTGAGGGAGTAGCCGGGGGGTAACACCAGTGCCTCGGCGACTTGCGCCTTGGCATCGGCCACGAAGGAGCCGATGTCCCGGTTTCTGATGTCGATATAGACCCAGCCACCGAGTCGCGCGTTTTCGCTTCTGAGCATCGGGGCCTCGTCACTGATGTAGATCCGGGCCAGGTCCGCCAGGGCGATGCGCTCCCCCTTGGGGGTCACCAGGGGCAGCAGCGACAGACTGGCCACCGAATCGCGATAGCTCTGGGGATAGCGCAGGTTGATGGGGTAGCGCTCGCGCCCCTCAATGGTTTCACCCACCTCCATGCCGCCGACCGCGGTGGCGAGCACCCCCTGCACCTCGGCGATACTGAGGCCATAACGAGCGGCCTTCTGCCGGTCGATGTCGACCTTGACGTAGCGGCCCCCCGCCACCCGCTCGGCGTAGACGGAGGCGGCCCCTTCTACCTTGCCGACTATCTGCTCAAGCTGCTGGCCGAGTCGCTGGATCACCTTGAGATCGGGCCCGGCTATCTTGATGCCGACCGGGGTCTTGATACCGGTGGCCAGCATGTCGATGCGAGTCTTGATGGGCGGTACCCAGGCGTTGGTGAGACCGGGGAAGCGGATCAGCGCGTCGAGCTCCTCTTTCAGCTTTTCCGGGGTCATGCCGGGGCGCCACTGATCCCGGGGCTTGAGCTGGACGCTGGTCTCCATCATCACCAGATCGGCGGGATCGGTGGCGGTGTCGGCGCGTCCCGCTTTGCCAAACACATTCTGTACTTCGGGCACGGTGCGAATGAGCTTGTCGGTCTGCTGCAAAATCTCCCGCGCCTTGCCCACCGAGATATTGGCCGCGGTGGTGGGCATATACATGATGTCCCCCTCATCCAGGGGCGGTATGAATTCCGAGCCGAGATAGTTGAGCGGCCAGAAGCCCGCCACCGTCACCGCTGCCGCTACCATCAGGGTGGTTTTCGGGCGCGCCAGCACGGCACCCAGCAGCGGAATATAGCCCCGGGTCAGGGCGCGGTTGAGGGGGTTGGCCTGCTCCGGCAGCACCTTGCCGCGAATGAAGTAACCCATCATCACGGGAACGAGGGTGATGGCCAGCGCCGCCGCCGCCGCCATGGCATAGGTCTTGGTGTAGGCCAGCGGATGGAACATGCGCCCTTCCTGGGCCTCCAGGGCAAACACCGGCAAGAAGCTCATGGTGATGATCAGCAGGGAGAAGAAGATGGCTGGCCCCACCTCTATGCTCGCCTGGGCTATCACCTGCCAGCGGTTCTGGTCGGTGAGCCGGGTCTTCTCCAGGTGCTTGTGGACGTTCTCTATCATGACGATGGCGCCATCCACCATGGCGCCGATGGCGATGGCGATGCCCCCGAGCGACATGATATTGGCGTTGATCCCCTGCAGGTGCATGATGATGAAGGCCACCAGTATGGCGATGGGCAGGGTGATCACCACCACCAGCGAGGATCTCAGGTGGAACAGGAAAGCGAGACAGACCAGCACCACCACGGCAAACTCTTCCAGCAGCTTGCCGGAGAGGTTGTCGATGGCCCGCGCGATAAGATCGGATCTGTCATAGACGGTGACCACTTCCACCCCGGCGGGCAGGCTCTTCTTCAGCTCGGCGAGCCTCGCCTTGACCCCGTCGATGGTGTGCTGGGCATTCTCGCCGTAGCGCATCACCACTATGCCCCCCACCACTTCTCCTTCGCCATTGAGTTCGGCAATGCCGCGTCGCATCTGCGGACCGATGACCACATCCGCCACGTCCCCCAGCAGCAGCGGGGCGCCACGCACCAGGGTGCCGAGCGGGATCTGCTTGAGATCGGCCACGCCCTGGATGTAACCACTGGCGCGCACCATGTATTCGGCCTCGGCCATCTCGATGACGGAGGCCCCCGTCTCCTGGTTGCCCTGCTCGATGGCGGTCTTGATGAGGGAGAGGGGAATGCCGTAGGCCCGCAGCTTGTCCGGGTCGACCCGCACCTGATACTGGCGCACCATGCCGCCGACCGTGGCTATCTCGGCGACGCCGGGCACGGTTTGCAACTCGTACTTGAGAAACCAGTTCTGCAAGGAGGTGAGCTGGGCCAGGTCATGCTGGCCGCTCTTGTCTTGCAGGGCGTACTGATAGACCCAACCCACCCCGGTGGCATCCGGGCCTAGCTGTGGTTTGGCCGAGGGGGGCAGCGTGGCCGTCACCTGACTCAAATACTCCAGTACCCGGGCGCGGGCCCAGTAGAGATCCGTCTTGTCATCGAACAGCACATAGACAAAGGAGTCGCCGAAGAAGGAGTAGCCGCGCACCGTGGTGGCCCCCGGTACCGAGAGCAGGGCCGTGGTGAGCGGATAGGTGACCTGATCCTCCACCACCTGGGGCGCCTGACCCGGGTAGGGGGTCTTGATGATCACCTGGACGTCGGAGAGATCCGGCAAGGCATCGACCGGGGTCTGCTTGACCGACCAAAGCCCCCAGGCGGTGAGCATGGCGGTGAGCAGCAGCACCAGGAAGCGGTTGCCGATGGACCAGCGAATAATGGAAGGGATCATGGCCTGGCTCCTCCCTCTTGGCGTGGCGTGAACGGCAGGGCATGGTGGCTAGTAAAGCGGCAAGGGATCGACGGGATCATGGCTTGGCCCCCATATCATGCTGGCTGTGATCCATCCCTTCCATCCCATCCTTGGGGGCACTGCTGACCTTTGGCGCTGGCTGGTCGGTCGAGGGTGCTGTGGTGGATTTCTCCGGATCTATGGTGGTGATGCGGTACTGGTCCCCCTCCTGCTCCACTTGCAGATGCAGGGTCTGACCCTGGCCAAGCTGGCTGATGTCGACCCCCTCCGCCACGGCGAAATCCATCTCCATGGCGGGCCACTGCCACTCGGGGATAGGCTGGTGGGCGACCCCCAGGGTGCGGTTGGCAAGATCGATGCTCTGCACCTCACCCTGAGTCCAGACCTGGCTGGGACGCAGCGCCGTCATGCGCTGGAAGTCCGAATCTATGCTCGATTCCGAGTCGAGCAGGAACTGCGCCGAGCGGACTATGCTGTCCCCGGCCTCGACCCCGTCGATGATGGCCAACTGGTCGCCAAACTGGGCCCCCAGGGTGACCGCCACCGACTTGAAGCGCCCTTCGCCCAGCGCCAGGACCAGTCGGTCCTGGCTGCCGGTGCGGATCACCGCTTCGCTTGGCACCAATAGACGGGGCCGACCATGGCCGCTGCGAATGCTCACCTTGGCAAACATGTTCGGTTTCAAGAACTCGTCTTTATTGTCAAAGCGCAGTCGCGCCTTGAGGGTGCGGCTGCCCGCGTCCAGGGTGGGGTAGAGGTAATCCACCCGGCCCTGCCAGCGGCGGCCCGGGGCGTAATCCAGGCTCATGGTGACGGGATCGCCCACCTTGAGCTGGCCCGCCTGACGCTCGAACACCTCGGCACTGACCCAGACCTGGCTCAGGGTACCGAGGCTGAACAGGGCGGCGGCGGGCTCCACGTATTGACCCTCGCGCACCTTGAGATCCGAGACATAACCGCTGCTCGGGGCATAGATGCGGATGGTCTCGCTCACCTTGCGGCTGCGCCTGAGCTGCTCAATCTGCTCGAGGGGGACCTGCAGGGCCTTGAGTTTGCCGGTGGCGGCGCGCAGCAGCAGAGGGTTGTTGCTGCCCATGGCCAGCAGGTACTCATGCTGGGCATTGACCAGATCCGGGGCATAGATCTCGTAGAGCAGACTGCCCTTGGCCACTTTCTGCCCCTCGCTCTTGATGGTCAGGGTGCGGATCCAGCCTGCCATGCGGGCGTTGATGGCCTCTAGCTTCTCCTCGTCATATCCCACATAGCCCACGGTCTCTATCTGCTGATAGGCGGGGGCCAACTCGACCTTGGCCAGCCTGACCCCCAGATTTTGCTGGATCTCCGGGCTGATGGTGAGGGTGCCGGGAGAGCCATCTTGGCGCTCCTCATAGACCGGCAGGAAGTCCATGCCCATGTTGTCCTTGGCGGGGCCATCGCGCTTGTCACGGGGATCCATGGGATTGACCCAGTAGAGCGGTGCCTTCTCTTTGGCCCCACTGTCCGTGCTCTGTTTGGCGGCCCAGTAACCCCCACCGGCGCCGAGGGCGAGCAGCAGCAGGGATAGCGGCAGTGTCTTGGTCATGACAAGCCTCCGGCACAGGAGGCGGGGGCGCAGGGACGCAGGGCAATATTGGTTGCTGACATGATACTTCTTCTCTCTGGTCAAGCCGCGCGGCCAAGGCGCATCCGGGTCGGCAACCCCCAGGGCGGGTTGCTTGTGTCAGGAGTGCAGCGATAGCGTTGGGCGGCAAAGGGGCGTCAGAGACCGGGGTCCTTGACGCACAGCACGTCGTGCAAGGTCGGCCGAGGGCACCTCTTGCACAAAACAGGCAGGGAGAAAGTGTGGCTAGTGGCGCAGCACCGACAGCATCAGGTGGCGGCGAGGCCAGGAGGGAGGGTGGCAGCGTTGTTCCCAGAGGAAGGGATTGCGCAGCCAGAGACCGAGGCGCTGGGGCAGCGCTCGTTGGCCAAACCAGAGCAGCAAGGGCAGGGCCAGCAGGGGCAACAGAGCCAGCAACAGCGAGAGGGTGGCACCCACCACGGACTGCAACTGGCACTCATCATGGGGGCTCTGATCGCCGCTGACGGCATGGCAGCCGAGGGGGGGAGCAGGGTGGTCGGCATCGGCCATCAGGGTACTTGAATGGGGAGGGGCGCCATGGTCGGCCCCCGTAAATCCATGGTTCATGGCGTCATGGCTCATCTGAAGTGCGACCGGCTGCGCGATGGGGGCTGCGTGCCAGCTGATGCAGAGAGTCAGATTGCAGACGAGCAAGAGCCCCAGCAACAGCCGGGCAATGCGCTCTGTGGGCAATCTCGATGACAGCATGGGACTTTCCTGACGAGGGATGGCTTCACTATAAAGCTTGCCGTCAGAGTAAGGTCAAGGCGAAGCCTGGGGTTTGATGACAAGCATCAACAATGCAAGCAAGAGGGGCAGGGCACAGGCGGGGGAGGCATGAGCCCCAGGTCGAACCTGGGGCCAGGCAAGAGGCCGGGAAGGGGTCTCCTTATCAGGCGAAGCAGGCCCAGATGGGGGCGTGATCGGAGGGCTTCTCGATGCCGCGCAGCTCGTAGTCGATACCGGTCTCGGTCACTGTGTCCTTGAGGGCATTGGACGCCATGATGAGGTCGATGCGCAGACCGCGGTTTTCGTCAAAGCCCTTGGAGCGGTAGTCAAACCAGGAGAAGCGTTCGCACTCGGTGGGGTTGGCGGCGCGGAAGGTGTCGGTCAGGCCGAAGCCTTTGAGGCGTTCCATCCACTCGCGCTCCACCGGCAGGAAGGAGCACTTGCCGTCCCGCAGCCAGCGCTTGCGATTGGCCTCGCCGATGCCGATGTCGAGATCCGTGGGGGAGATGTTCACATCGCCGATCAGCACCAGCTGATCATCCGGGCTGTGGTGGGTCTCCAGGTAGTGTTGCAAGTCCTCGTAGAACTTCTGCTTGGCCGGGAACTTGGTCTCGTGATCCTGGCTCTCGCCCTGGGGGAAGTAGCCGTTCATGACGGTGATGATGGAGCCGTCTTCGCGCTGGAAGTTCGCCATGATCATCCTGCGCTGGGCATCTTCGGCGTCGGTCGGAAAGCCCTTTTGCACGGAGAGAGGCTTCTGCTTGCTCATCATGGCCACCCCGTAGTGGCCCTTCTGGCCATGGAATGCCACGTGATAGCCCATGGCTTCCACGTCGGCCACCGGGAAGGCGTCGTCGTGGACCTTGATCTCCTGCAGGCCGATCACGTCCGGCTGGTGCTTGTCGATGATGGCTTGCAACTGATGAAGACGGGCGCGAAGGCCATTGATATTGAAAGAGATGATCTTCATGTCGATGTGCTCATGTCGTTTTTATAGGTGACTATTGGACTAGGAATCCCGGGCCGATGCAAGCCCGAAGCCTGGCCCCTCATTGGCTCTGGCTGAACTCCTGACGCAGCTTGCGGAATCTCTCCTGCTGGGCGGGATTGAGGGGGATGCCATCCAGCATGGCCAGGGTCTCCTTGCATTCGCTCGGAAATTCAGGGCTCTTGCGGTGCTTCTCGATGAGCTTGAGCAGCACCTGTATCTTGTTGAGCGCGGCCCCGGTATTGGCGGGAGCGCGGCGCAGCGCCTCACGAAAGTGGGTCAGGGCCTGCTCGAACTCTCCCCCTTGATAGGCCTTGATGCCGAGCTCATTGAGCTGTTGGTAACGTTGACGCCGCTCCTGCACCGTCTTGTCATTGCGAGTGGCCTGGATGCAGATGGTGAGCAGCCGGTCCTCGTCTTCGGCCAGGAGCTCTTGCAGGCTCTCGGCGTACTCGAACTCGCCGAGTTGATAGAGTGCAAGCACCGTCTCGCCGAGCAGGGCGACCGGCATGCTGGCCGGTTGATCCAGCCAATGCTGGTTGGCGCGATAGAGCATCTTCTTGCCCTTGATGAGCTGGCCGAGGGCCACCTGCACCCGGGCCTGGCAGATCTGCTCGAACACCGGGTAGTTGAATTCGCTCACCATCAGGGAGTCGCGGATGCGTGACAGCGCCGAGTTGACCTGCTTTTGCAGATTGGCGATGTGATAGCCGTCATTGCTGTTGAGGGCATAGAGGGTCAGGCACTGGATGTAGGCCCCCAGATAGTGAGGGGTTCTGTGGATGGAGTTGCGGGACAGGTCGATGAGGGTGAGCAGCACATCCCGGGCCTGGGCGTAGTCGTGACGCTGCAGGCAGATTTCGGCCAGGCGGCGCGACAGCAGCACGGAGTGGGGGGATATCTCCACCGCCCGCTTGAGCTCGCGCTGGGCACTCTCCTCCTCCCCCAGAGCAAGCTGCGCCTCGGCCAGCCAGCGATAGGCTTCCACCATCAGGGGATGGTGTTTGAGGGTCGCCTGCAGATGGCTCACCGCCTCCTCATTGAGCCCCAGGGTATGGCATGCCTTGCCGAGGGTGAGCCGGGCCCAGCCATTCTCCTGACCCGCCAGCAGTTGGCGCATCAGGCTGCGCGCCTCCTTGGCCTGGCCAAGCCTGAGCTGGGTATCGGCCTGCAGACAGCGGCAGAAGTTGGCAAATCGTGGGAGGGCATCGGCCCGCTCGGCGCAGGCTCGGATCAACTGTTCGGGTTTGTCCTCGGCCAGCGCCCGGAACACGCTCTCCAGTGCCTGACGGCGCGCCAGTGCCCGGCGCAGCCGAAACTTGAACTGCTCCTGGGAGAAGGGTTTCATCAGGTAGTCATCGGGCTCGACCTCGAGGGCGCTCAGCACCATGGCCCTGGAGTTGTCGCTGCTGACCATGATCACCACGCTCTGGGGCGGGATCAGCCCCTTGTCGCGCAGACTCTCCAGCAGCTGGCGGCCATTCTCCCCACCCCCGAGATCGTAATCGAACAGATAGACATCGAAGCTCTCTTTCTGGCAGCGGCGCCGCGCCTCCTCGGCACTGTTGGCAAAGTTGATGCGATTGATGCCGATGTTCTGCAGCATGGCCTTCATCATCACCTGGAAGGCGCGCTGATCGTCGACCAACAGCAGCCGCAGGGGCTTGACGGGGGCAGGCTTGGGCGGCGCATCGCCAGCGGAGAGGTCGGGGTCCTGGGTCGGCATGGCTCTGGGTCTTGAGGCTGGGATAGGTCAGTGTGCCACCAAAGTTCGGGATCAGGCAATTGGCAAAGGTGGGGGAGTTGCCAGGCCCGTGACGGGCCCGGCATCTTGCTTGGTCGGCAGGGCTACTTGACCAGATAGGGCGCAAACTGCGGGCTGTAATCGGCCTTGAAGCCCTCATCCGTCTTGATGATGAGATAGACCGCCAGCTGGTGCGTCTTGGCAAAGGCCATGGCTTGCTCCGGGCCCATCACCACCAGGGCGGTATCCAGGGCGTCCGCCTCGAGGGCATCTTGGGTGATGACGCTGGCCGACACCAATCGATGGGTCACGGGGCGGCCGGTGGCGGGATCGATGATGTGGGAGTAGCGCACGCCGTCTTGCTCGTAGTAGTTGCGATAGCTGCCTGCCGTACTCACCGCCATCCCCTGGGGCATGACGATGTCAGAGAAGGCCCCTGGCTTGTCCGAGGGCTCGACGATGGCTATGCGCCAGGGTTGGCCCTTGTCATTGACCCCCTTGCTGCGCACCGCGCCCGCCACCTCGATGAGATAATCCTCGATGCCCTTGTCATCGAACAGCCGGGCGATGGCATCGGCGGCGGCCCCTTCTCCCAGGGTGGAGAGATCCAGATAGAGATCCGGGATCGACTTGCGAAGCAGGTACTTCTCCCCTTGCCGGGTCAGGCTCAGCTTGTCGATACCGACCCGCTGGCGGGCGGCGGCAATCTGGGCCTCGCTCGGCGTCTTGACTGGTCGCTTGTCCGGGCCAAAGCCCCACAGATTGACCAGGGGCCCTATGGTGACATCCAGTTTGCCCTGGGTGAGCTGGCCTGCGTCTATGCCTTGCTGGACGATGCGCGCCATCTCGGCCGGTATCTCAGTGGCAGGTTCCACCGGCCCTCGATTGAAACGGGAGATGAGGGCGTCCGGATCGTAGGTGGAGATCTCCTTGTTCATGCGGCCCAGCAGGGTTTCGATATCCTGCTTGAGGGCGGGATCGCCGCCTGGGTAGCCTCCGGGCAGCGTCAGGCCGTAGTAGGTCCCCATGGTTTGGCCTTGCAGGCGGGTTGCCGTTGGGGGCTTGGGCTGGCAAGCGGTCAGCAGCATACCGAGTAACGAGACCAATAGCAGGCCGAAACCGGGCCGCAAGGCAGGAACTAGCATCAACACCTCTCTCATCCGGGGCCCGGCAGAGGAGCCGGGGCATGAAGGGGCAGAGCTTAAGGCAAGGCAAGGGGGGATGCGAGCCCGGCACCTGGTTCGGGGGCAGTAAAATTAAGCATTGCTGAGCTTGGGGGAAAAGGGCGAGGCGTCAGGCGGTGATCTGGCCCGCAGCTTTGGGACTAAACCCTGGTTGATTGGAACCCAATGAGTACAATAAGGTCGATTCAGACAGCATCTTTGTCTGCCAAGGCCCGAGCTAGCCAGGCAATACTGTGGCTATCGTCTGCCAACCAAAGGAGAGGATGATGAAAAAGGTAATTCCCCTGTTGTTGCTGAGTGCCCTGGCGGCGCCCGCTTTTGCCGATGAGTGTACCCTGGCGGTGGAAGCCAACGACGCCATGCAGTTCAACGCCAAGGCCTTGAGCGTACCGGCAACCTGTAAAGAGGTGACCATCAACCTGACGCACACCGGCAAGCTGCCGATCACGGCCATGGGACACAACTGGGCGCTGACCACCACGGCGGACTTCCAGGACGTGGCGACCGCCGGCATGAGCGCGGGCCCGGACAATCACTACCTGCCCAAGGATGATGCCCGTGTGCTGGCGCACACCAAGCTGATTGGTGGCGGTGAAACCACCAGCGTCACCTTCCCGACCGAGGGGATGGCGGGCAAGGATCTCACCTTCTTCTGCTCCTTCCCCGGCCACTGGGCCATGATGAAAGGCAGTTTCAAGGTCGGTTGATTGCGAGGCTCAAGATGAGAGAAGCCGGGCTTGCCCGGCTTTTTTATGCTGCTGATGTTGCAAGCGAACGGATTGCATAAACGGCCCTGTATCGTGACCCCGCGAGCAGTTCCCGCCGCACTGGCGGGATAGAATAAGTGGCAAACGGGGCCATGTCCCCAGTGGCGAGACAGGTAAATAGCGGTAATGAGAGCAGTAAAATGGGTGATCAGCGGTTGTCTGATGTTGCTATGCACCATAGCGTTGGCCGCAGAGCCCCCGGTCAAGAAGAGCCGCAATGGCATCTGCCATCCCAAGGGCGGTACCTACTACAGCCGCACCAAGCACTACCAACCCTATGACACCATGCAGGCCTGCCTCGACAGCGGAGGACGCGCGCCAAAACGCTGAGCTTGGGATGAGGAGTTATTGCCGTTGCCGCAGGGTAAAGAAGGCAATGGTGGCCTTCTTGCTGCACTCGAGCATGATGCTCTCTTGCGCGCTGACCAGCAGGGTATCCCCCTTGGCGAGGTCATGCTCCGCCACCTTGAGGCTTCCCTCCAGCAGGGTGACCAGATAGGTGTGGGCAGACTCCAGGGTCAGGGGCACGGAGAAGGGCAGGGTCAGCACCCGCACATTGGCATCCAACTTGGTTGCGTCATAGATGAGCCCGAGATCCGTCACCTCTTTTTTCAGCAAGGCGCAATGGGTCTCATCGTCGCCGCTAAAATGGGCCGCCTCGAAGGTGGCATAGGGGTGGCCGTTGAGCACGAAACCGGCGCCGCTGATGGGCAGCAGGATGCGGGCATAACCGGGGAAGGGGGAGAAGGGGCCGGCTTCCTTGATGGGGGCCGTGCTCAGCCGGTAATCGAAATCGAGTTTGGCCAGGGAGCTGCCCGCCGGGGCTATCACTATTTCGGCAGTGCTGCCCTTGCCATTTTTCCAGGGCATCTTGCGCTGCTGGGCCACTGTGATCAGTTGGTACAAGGTTTTCCCCTCATCATGAGTCTGGCCCCAGAGATACCATCCCGACACGGGTGCAGACAAGCCTGCCCGGTGCGAGTGCGGTTTTTTCCAGCGTTTGTCAGGATGCCGCCATCGGCACTCACGTAGCGGCAGCCCGAGATGAACATCTGTCTGAGCGGGATCGCTCCCCCTTCCCTGGCGACCAAGAGCCGTAGGGGCCGCGCAAGGTAGCGTGGTCATGGTCACCGTTGTCCGCAACGTCATGCGTTGAGGGTTTATCTGCGGGCGATATAAGGATTATGCTGAGTCAAGTTCATGAAGCTTAAGGAGAGGCAAGATGGCTTGGATATCCTTGATAGTGGGCTTGGCCCTCATCTGGTGGCTGCTCAAACTGGGCCGCGGCCCCCTGTTCGACCTCAGGTTGGCTCATGGCAAGTTGACGATGCAAAAGGGCAAGGTGCCGCCTGCCTTCATCACGCAACTCGAGCAGATCCTGAAACGAGAGTCGCTGCGGGGTCGCATTCGGGGGGTGCGCGATGGCGACGGGGTGCGCCTCGTCTTCTCCCGCTCCATCCCCGAGCCCATCGCACAGCGGGTGCGCAATGTGTTCCCCTACGGGGATTACCGCAGCCCGTTGCCCAAGCAGCCTTCGGGTCACAAGCGCCACTGAGCGAAGTCGCCTATTTCACAGGGCGCTCGACGTGATATGAGAGAGGCCCCACTGCCAGCAGTGGGGCCTTCGTTGTTATGTGGCTGAGCCACAGAGATGGCCGCGCGGCGTGGGTGCAGGCGAACCCTCATCATCGGCCGACAAGGGCCATGCCGCATCAGCGCTCCAGCAGGGGCGCCGAGCGATAGCTCCACATGCCATAGGTGCGCAAGGCGTCGCGGTAGATGCCAAGCAGCTCGCTCTCTTCCACCTTGGCGAGGCTGGAGATGGGCTTGTCCGGGTAGCTGACGCTGTCGATGCGGATCTTGGCCGGGCCGGTTTGCCAGCAGGCTATCTCGAGCAGGGTCTGGCCACGACGCACATGGCTGGCGGAGCTGACCAGGGTCGCGCTGTCTATCTGATGGCGGGCCAGCACCCAGGCGCTGTAGAGGGCATTTTCCACCGTGCTGGTGGCATAATTCTCCTCGATGATGCGCGAGCGACTGATCCCCTTGCTCACCAGCCAGTCGGCCATCTGCTTGCCCTCGGTCTGACGATTCTGGGGCACGCCGCCGCTCACTATGATGAGGGCCTGGGGGTCGGCCTTGGCCAGGGCGCGGGTGGTGTCGAGGCGGCCGAGCAGTATGTCGTTCATGCTGCCATCGGGGTTGAGGGCATAGCCCAGGGTGACGATGGCGCGCCGTCCACTCTTGTCCTGATCCCGCGCGGCCCGCTCCTTGAGGGGGGTCTTGACCACCTTGTCTATGGTGGCAAAGATGCGCTGCAAGTCGGCCTCGCGCCCCGGGTTGCGTGCCGTCAGCTGGCCGAGGTAGGTATTGGCGCGCTCGGTATTGCCCTTGAAGCGCTGCCAGACCGCGAGGTAGGAGAGCAAGTCCACATCATCCGGGGCCGCGACCAGGGCCTGCTCAAACAGGGAGATGGCGCGGTCAATCTTGCCGTTGTAAATCTGGGCGTTGGCCGCCGAGATGAGCAGGTCGGTGCGATAGGGTTCGAGTTGGTAGGCTTCGAGCAGCCGGTTGGTGATGAGCTCCATGTTGCTCGGCATCTTGGCGGTGAAGCCCGCATCCGAGACCCGGGCCGGGGAGTCGAAGATCTGTTTGGCCTCGCCGAGCAGTTGATCAACCACCTGACGCTTGCTGATGATCTGGCCGTAATCCTGATCGGATTGCAGGCTGCGTACCGGCACGGCCCAGGCCGCCGTCGGGGTGAGCAGACTGAGCGTGAGCAGGGCGGCGAGGGAGAGTCGGTTGTCCATAAGCTGTCCACCTGGTTGGGAGAGGAGAGACCGGCCAGGAGCCGGACAGGGCGCATCAGCATGGCGAGACGCCGTACCCGGACGACTATAACAGGCCGGGCGCCATAAAAACGGGGCAGGGCCGTCAAATCGGCCAGACACGGCTTTTCAGAAGGACAAGTGTGAGCGGGCCCCGGACAGAATGGAAGGGACTCGCTACACTGGGATCCTTTTCCAGCTGGAGCCTATCATGACCACCAAGATCATCCTGGACACGGATCCCGGCATCGACGATGCCATGGCCATCCTCTTTGCCGAGGCCCATCCCGCCATCGAGCTGGTGGGGATCACCACCGTCTTTGGCAATGCCACCATCGCCGATGGCACCCGCAACGCCCTCTGGCTCAAGGAGCAATTCGCCATGACGGCCGATGTGGCCCAAGGCGCCGCCGCGCCGCTGGTGCGCCCCCCGGTGGGGGCGACCACAGTGGTGCACGGGCTCCATGGTTTCGGTGATGTCGAGGCGGGTGAGCCGAGCCTGAGCGCGGATCCCCGTCCCGCCTGGCAGTACATCGTCGAACAGCTCAAGGCCGCCCCTGGCGAAATCACCCTGGTGACCATAGGCCCGCTCACCAATCTGGCCCTGGCCCTTGAAAAGGCCCCCGAGATAGTGAGCCTGGTCAAGCAGGTGGTGGTGATGGGGGGCGCCTTCGGCGTCAACGGTCACCGCGGCAACGTGACCCCCTATGCCGAGGCCAATATCCACGACGATCCCGAGGCGGCCGACCTTGTCTTCACCGCCGACTGGCCCCTGGTCATCATAGGGCTGGACGTCACTCAGCAGAGCCTGTTCAGTGGGGCTTATCTGGATGCCCTGCGCGATGAGGCCGGGATGGCGGGCCGCTTCATCTGGGACGTCAGTCGCTTCTACCTGCGTTTCTATGCCGAGCGGATCGGCATGGATGGCTGTCATGTGCACGATCCCTCGGCCATCGCCTATGTCATCAATCCGGCGCTCTTTACCCTGCGCCGGGGGCCGGTGCGGGTCATCACTTCGGGGCCAGCCATCGGTCACACCCTGCAGAAGTTTGATGACAGGCGTCATCCCCATGACGACTGGGCGCGCTTCCGGGCTCAGGACGTCGGGGTGGCCGTCGATGCGAAGGCGCTGCTCGCCCTCTATCGCAAGACGCTGATCGACTGGAGCAAGCAGTGGGACTAGGCTAGGGAAGCCAAGTGTAAACCGTTCATTTTGTTCATCATCTGGAGGTGTTATGGCGTGGTATCTGACCGTCATGAAGAAATACGCCGTCTTTAGTGGACGGGCGAGGCGCAAGGAGTACTGGATGTTTGTGCTCTGCAACCTGGGGATAGCCCTGGTGTTGAGTCTGCTCGGCCAGTTGATTGGCCTCAAGGAGCAGATTGCCAACCTCTACTCCCTGGTGGTATTGCTGCCGAGTCTGGCGGTCGGGGTGCGTCGCTTGCATGACACGGACCGCTGTGGCTGGTGGCTGCTTATCAACCTGATCCCGGTGGTGGGCACCCTCGTCTTCCTCTATTTCATGGTCTGTGAGGGAGAGGCTGGCCCCAACCGTTTCGGTGAAGACCCCAAGGCCGGGTTATCGGCCGCCGCCACCTTTTGATCTCTCCAGAGCGCGCAGGCCATCTGCGCGCTCTGCTTCCCCAGTTGTTCTCCCTCATTGTCCGCTCGCCAAGATTGACGTTTCATGCCGCTCGCCATGTGGTTATGAGGGGCCGTCCTGCAAGGCAGGGATCCGCTCGGCCAGAAAATCGATGAAGGCACGGGCCTGGGGTCTGAGGAAACGACCACCGCGAAACACCGCATGGATCTCGTCGTTGCGGCTCTCATAGGGGGAAGCCTGCCAGCCCGGCAGCACCCGCTGCAGGCTCCCCTCATTGATCCCGCGCTGCACCATCCAGCTCGACAACAACAAGAGCCCGCAGCCGGCCCGGGCTGCATCGAGCAGCGGGGTGCCGCCAATGGAGGTGAGGTTGCCTTGCACGGCGACCCGACACTGCTGTGAGCCCTGGCTGAAATACCAGTGCTGACGCTGGCGGCCATGGCCGCGGATCAGGCAGTTGTGTCCGGCTATCTCGTGTGGCGTGGCGGGTTCGCCATGACGGGCAAGATAGGCGGGGGAGGCGACCAGCAGGGAGTGATTGGTGAGCAAATGGCGGGCATGCAGGCTGCTGTCGGCCGGGCGACCAATACGGATTGCCACATCCACGTTTTCGGCATCCAGATCCACCAGGCGGTTATCGAGTTCGACTTCGAGACGCACCTGGGGGTAGCGAGCCAGAAATTCGGGCAGCAGCGGCGAGAGGCAAGCCGCGCCGAAACTCTCGAATACCGAGACTCGCAGCGGCCCGCTGGGCGCTTCGTGCAAAGGCTGGAGGGATTGCACCAGCTGATCGGCCTCCTCCAGCAGTCGCACCGAGCGGGCCAGGAAATACTCCCCCTGTTCGGTCAGCAGCAGCTGGCGGGTGCTGCGCTTGAAGAGGGGAACCCCAAGCTGGGCTTCCAGGCTGTCTATGGTACGGGTTACCGAGGAGGGGGCCAGATTGAGGGCCCGGGCGGCGCGGGAGAAGCTGCCTGACTCAACCACCTGGGCCAGGATACGGACACGATCCAGCACTGTGACTCCTTTGCGATAAACGCAAAACTATTGCAGTTTGTAGCTCTATTCTATTTGCGAGTGAGTGGATGGACAATGACGTTGTCGCCCAACATCGGGCATCTCTCCCACAGGAGCACCACAATGTCAGACCGTATCCAGTTGGCCAGCCAGGCCCCCGCCGCCATCCAAGCCATGATGGGCCTCGAATCCTATCTCGGCAGCACGGACATTCCCCTCAACCTCAAGGAGCTCATCAAGCTGCGCGCCTCCATGATCAATGGTTGCGCCTATTGCATCGAGATGCATGCCGAGGTGGCGATGAAGATGCAAGAGAGCCCCCAGCGGCTGCTGGCGCTGGCGGCCTGGCGCGAGTCTCCGCTGTTCGATGGGCGTGAACGCGCCGTCCTGGCGCTGACCGATGAGGTGACCCTGATTGCCGGGCAGGGCGTCACCGAACACACCTATCGACAAGCACAGCAACTGCTCGGGGATGCCCTGCTGGCCCAGTGTCTGATGCAGATCATCACCATCAATGCCTGGAACCGGGTGGCGGTTGCCACTCAAATGGAACATGAACATCGTTGATCCCGGCCTCCCATGCCAGGCGCCCATTGCCAGTCAGAGTGGGGGGATGGAATGGGACATATTGATATGGCGCAGCAGCCATAACATGTATTGCAATGGGGTGTTTAGCTCGGGAAAATGTTTCTTAAATGGTTTTGTTTGTTTTAAATATGTTAATTGCAAGGGAGGGTAAACCCTCCCCCAGGGCCTTATTCGTGGTCAACATAGGGCGAAAATATAATTAATCTAACCTTGGGGGCCGGCTGTTTGCCCGCCTGATGCGGCCTCCCTGCATTTATGAAAATCCCGCGGGTCATCCATTGACCCCACTCTTCACAATGGCAACTGTTCAGGGATTGTTCATTTTGCGTCATGATGGCTTTTTTGGGTCTCGGATGGGGCATTTATTTGTTCCTGACGACCTTGCGATTAGTTAATGGAACGCTGACATCTGGTTTCCAAAAAGTAACCATTTGCTTCGATTAATTTTTCATGTTGTTCACATGGGTGTGTCTTGCTCAAAATAATGCGTTTTATTTATAGCTTTACGTCTTGCAAGATAGATAAAGGAAGTAGCATGAGACCTTTGGAATATAAGAAGGGCTTGGGGACTTTGTTATTAATCATCGCCGCCAGCTTGCTGAGTGGTTGTGATATGGCATTAATGAATCCCAAGGGCCAAGTTGGCCTGGAAGAAAAGTCACTGATATTAACAGCATTGTATTTGATGTTAATTGTGGTTATTCCAGTCATCGTCATGGCAGTGGTATTTGCCCGCAAATATCGCGCTTCCAATACCAGTGCCACTTACGCACCGGATTGGGCCCACTCGACCAAGATAGAAGTGGTCGTCTGGACAGTCCCCGTCATCATCATCGCCATCCTGGCCGTGATCACCTGGAAAACCTCCCACGAGCTTGACCCCTACAAGCCGCTGGTCTCTGACGTCAAACCTGTCCAGGTTGATGTGATCTCATTGGATTGGAAATGGCTGTTCGTGTATCCGGAATTGGGCATAGCCTCTGTCAATGAATTGGCTTTCCCGGCCAATACGCCGGTCAATTTCCGTATCACATCCGATTCGGTCATGAACTCCTTCTTTATTCCTAGCCTGGGCGGTCAGATTTACGCCATGGCGGGCATGCAGACCAAATTACACCTTATCGCCAACGAGGCTGGTCAATACGACGGTATCTCCAGCAGCTATAGCGGTGCCGGTTTCTCCGGCATGAAATTCAAGGCCATCGCCACGCCGGATCAGGCAGGTTTCGATGCCTGGGTTGCCAAGGTGAAGCAGTCGTCCAAGCCACTCATGACCATGGGTGAATTTGATGTGCTTGCCAAACCGAGCCAATACCATCCGGTCGAGTATTTCTCCAGTGCAGATCCAGCTCTGTTCACCAAGGTGATCAATAAGTTCATGGGTCACGGCATGAAGATGAAAGAGGGCGAAAAAATGGATATGAGTCATGACCAGAGCATGGATCACAGTGCACACCAGCAACAGGGTGAGCAGCAGGATCATGCCGGTCAGATGAATATGCCGATGGCTAGCCAGTCAGTACAAGCGGTATCCGGGGAATAATAGATGTTTGGAAAATTAACACTCGAGGCCATCCCTTACCATGAGCCCATTATCGTGGTCACGGTTGCCTGCATATTGCTGGGCGGGATGGCCATTGCCGGGCTGATAACCTATTACGGCAAGTGGCAATATTTGTGGCAGGAGTGGTTCACCTCGGTGGATCACAAGAAACTGGGGATCATGTATCTCATTCTGGGCATGGTCATGCTGCTGCGCGGCTTCGCCGATGCGGTGATGATGCGTACCCAGCAGGTGATGGCGTCGGCCGGGGGGGAGGGCATATTGCCGCCTCACCACTACGACCAGATCTTCACCGCCCATGGCGTCATCATGATCTTCTTCGTGGCCATGCCGCTGGTGATCGGTCTGATGAACATTGTGGTGCCGCTGCAGATCGGTGCCCGTGATGTGGCCTTCCCCTTCCTCAACAACCTGAGCTTCTGGTTCACCGCCGCGGCCGTGGTGCTGATCAACATCTCCCTCGGGGTCGGCGAGTTTGCCCAGACCGGCTGGTTGGCCTATCCGCCCTTGTCGGGCAAGGAGTACAGCCCGGGCGTCGGGGTCGATTACTGGATCTGGAGTCTGCAGATCTCGGGTCTTGGCACTCTGCTGACCGGGGTCAACTTCTTCGCGACCATCATCAGGATGCGGGCTCCGGGCATGACCATGATGCGTCTGCCGGTGTTCACCTGGACCGCCCTGTGCGCCAACATCCTGATCATCGCTTCTTTCCCGATCCTGACCGTCACCATCGCCCTGCTCACCGCAGACCGTTACCTGGGTACCCATTTCTTTACCAATGACATGGGTGGCAACATGATGATGTACATCAACCTGATCTGGGCCTGGGGTCATCCCGAGGTCTACATCCTGGTGCTGCCGGTGTTCGGTATCTTCTCGGAAGTGGTGGCGACCTTCAGCAAGAAGAAGTTGTTCGGTTACACCTCCCTGGTGTGGGCGACCATCGCCATTACCGTGCTCTCCTTCGTGGTCTGGCTGCACCACTTCTTCACCATGGGGTCGGGTGCCAACGTCAACGCCTTCTTCGGCATCTCCACCATGATCATCTCGATCCCGACCGGGGTGAAGATCTTCAACTGGCTGTTCACCATGTACCGGGGTCGCATCGCGTTCACCTCGCCCATGTTGTGGACCGTCGGCTTCATCATCACCTTCACCATTGGGGGGATGACCGGGGTGCTGCTGTCGGTACCGGCTGCCAACTTCGTGTTGCACAACAGCCTATTCCTGATCGCGCACTTCCATAACGTCATCATCGGCGGCGTGGTGTTTGGCTGCTTCGCCGGTATCACTTACTGGTTCCCGAAGGCGTTCGGCTTCACCCTGGACGAGACCTGGGGCAAGCGCTCCTTCTGGTTCTGGATCACCGGCTTCTTCGTGGCCTTCATGCCGCTCTACGTGCTGGGCTTCATGGGCATGACCCGTCGGGTCAGCCAGCAGATCGATCCCGCCTTCCATGGTTGGCTGGTGGTGGCCGCGTGCGGCGCTGGCCTGATTGCCATCGGCGTTCTGTGTCAGGTGATTCAAGTGGTGGTCAGTATTCGTGACCGCGAGAAGAACCGCGATCTGACCGGTGATCCCTGGGGTGGCCGTACCCTGGAGTGGGCAACCTCTTCCCCGCCGCCCTTCTACAACTTCGCCATCGAGCCGAAGATTGCCGGACTGGATGCGTTCTGGGAAGCCAAGCAGGACGGTTCTGCCTACCAGCAGCCCCAGCGCTACGCCCCGATCCACATGCCGAAGAACTCCGGTGCGGGCGTCATCATCGCCGCCTTCAGCGTGGTGTTTGGTTTCGCCATGATCTGGGACATCTGGTGGATGGCCATCGCCGGCTTCGTCGGCATGATAGCCACCTGGATCATTCACAGCTTCAACGATGATGTGGACTACTACGTGCAGGTCGACGAGATCGAACGCATCGAAGGTCAGCATCATGACAACATCAGCAAGGTGGCATGAGAACCGATATGGCTACTGATATTCTGCAACACAATCATCATCAGGGTGCCCATGACGGGCACCATGATGCCGGCGCCACCAAGGTGTTCGGCTTCTGGATCTACCTGATGAGTGACTGCATCCTGTTTGCCACTCTGTTTGCAACCTACGCGGTGCTGGTCAATGGCACCGCCGGGGGCCCGAGCGGCAAGGACATCTTCGAACTGCCGTTCGTGTTTGGCGAGACCATGCTGCTGCTGTTTAGCAGCATCACCTTCGGTTTTGGCATGCTGGCCATGAACAAGAACAAGGTGGCCGCCGTCAACGGCTGGCTGCTGGTGACCTTCTTGCTCGGTGCCGGCTTCATCGCCATGGAGATCTACGAGTTCCACCACCTGATCGCCGAAGGCTATGGCCCCCAGCGCAGTGGTTTCCTCTCCGCCTTCTTCACCCTGGTCGGTACCCACGGTATCCACGTCACCAGCGGTCTTATCTGGATCATCGTGATGATGGTACTGATCTCCAAGAAGGGGCTGACCGAGCGCAACCGCACCCGCCTGATGTGCCTGAGCCTGTTCTGGCACTTCCTGGACGTGGTGTGGATCTGTGTGTTTACCGTGGTCTATCTGATGGGGGCAATGTAAAAATGAGCAATCATGTCGTTGACAATCACGGCGCCAGCCACGGCAGCGCCAAGACGTACCTGATAGGCTTCGTGCTCTCGGTGATACTGACCGCCATCCCGTTCTGGATGGTGATGGACGGCTCCGCCTCCCATCACCTCATCCTGGGCACTGTGGTCGCCACTGCCGTCATCCAGATCTTCGTGCATCTGGCTTACTTCCTGCACATGAACACCTCCTCCGAGGAGCGCTGGAACCTGGTGGCCCTGGTGTTTACCGTGCTCATCATCGCCATCGTGGTGGGGGGGTCCTTGTGGATCATGTACAACCTCAACATCAACATGATGCCAAGTTGAGTGGTGTGATGATGAAGCAATACCTGCAAGTGACCAAGCCGGGCATCATCTTCGGTAACCTCATCTCGGTTATCGGCGGTTTCCTGCTGGCCTCGAAGGGGAGCCTGGATCTGCCCCTGTTCATCATGACCATGGTGGGGGTCTCCCTGGTGGTCGCCTCCGGTTGTGTGTTCAACAACTACATCGACCGGGACATCGACTGCATCATGGAGCGCACCAAGAACCGCGCCCTGGTGAGGGGGCTCATCGCCCCCGGCGTCTCGCTCTGGTACGCAACTGCCCTCGGCATCGCCGGGGTCGGGTTGCTCTACTGGGCGGCCAATCCGTTGGCGGCGCTGTTGGCCGTGTTTGGCTTCATTGTCTATGTGGGGGTCTACAGCCTCTATATGAAGCGTCATTCGGTCTATGGCACCCTGATTGGCAGCCTGTCTGGCGCCGCGCCCCCCGTCATCGGTTATTGCGCGGTGAGCGGCCAGTTTGACTCGGGCGCCCTGATCCTGCTGGCTATCTTCAGCCTGTGGCAGATGCCGCACTCCTATGCGATTGCCATCTTCCGCTTCAAGGATTATCAGGCGGCGGGCATCCCGGTGTTGCCGGTGGTGAAGGGCATCTCTGTGGCCAAGCACCACATTACCCTCTACATCCTGGCCTTCATGGTACCGACCCTGATGCTGTTCCTCGGCGGTTACGCCGGTTACAAGTACCTGATCGTGGCGACGGCGGTGAGCGTCTGGTGGTTGGGCATGGCCCTGTCGGGTTACAAGCAGGCGGTCGATGACTCCCTGTGGGCCCGCAAGCTGTTCATGTTCTCGATTGTCACTATCACCTGTCTGAGCGTAATGATGTCGGTGGACTTCCAGCCGGATGCGGCGCCGATATTGGTAGGCATGTTGCCTTGAACCTTGCGGTCGCCCTCAGAGTAGAGATCGGCTTGTTCATCTTGCCCTGAAAATGAGTAGAATCCAGAGCCGGGAACTTTCCCGGCTCTGTTGTTATATGGGGATGGCCAAGGGCCAGGTCTGTTTTCTCCCAGGCGGCGGCGTCAGCGCCATCGTCGGTATTTGCTACCCATGACCACCGGTTCCTCGGCCACTATCCCGACCACACACCTCCAATCACACTGAGGCCGTCATGCATGATTTCAAGATGACCCGGGGTGAACTGCGTGCCACCTGGGCACTCGGTTCCCTCTTCTCCCTGCGAATGCTCGGCATGTTTATGGTACTGCCGGTACTGACTACCTACGGCATGTCTCTGGCTGGCGCCACCGAAACCCTGATCGGCATCGCCATCGGTATCTATGGCCTGACTCAGGCCCTGCTGCAGATCCCCTGCGGCCTGCTCTCGGATCGCATCGGTCGCAAACCGCTCATCGTCGGCGGCCTGCTGATGTTTGCCCTGGGCAGCGTGATTGCCGCGCTGACCCACAGCATCTGGGGAGTGATCCTCGGCCGCGCCCTGCAAGGCAGCGGTGCCATCTCCGCCGCCGTCATGGCCCTGCTCTCGGATCTGACCCGCGAGCAGAATCGCACCAAGGCGATGGCCTTCATCGGCATCAGCTTTGGCATCACCTTCGCCATCGCCATGGTGACGGGGCCGCTCATCACCCATGCCATCGGCCTCTCGGGGCTGTTCTGGCTGATAGCCCTGCTCGCCTTTGGCGGCATCGCCATCACCCTCTGGTGGGTGCCGGCCCCGAAGGCGCATCTGCTCAACCGCGAGTCCAGTCTGGTCAAGGGCGGGCTCAAGAGGGTGCTTGCCAACCCCCGGCTGCTCAAGCTCAACCTGGGCATCCTCTGCGTGCATACCCTGCTGATGTCGAGCTTCGTGGCGCTGCCGCCCCTGCTCGAGCAGGCGGGGCTGCCCCGTGACCAGCAGTGGAAGGCATTCCTGTGCACCATGCTGATTGCGTTTGTGAGCGTGGTGCCCTTCATCATCTACGCCGAGAAGCGCAGGCAGATGAAGCGGGTATTCCAGATCTGCGTGCTGCTGATGCTGGGGGCGGAAGTGGTGCTCTGGCAGTCGGGTCTGCAATTGTGGGGCATATTGGCCGGCTTGCAGCTGTTCTTCATCGGTTTCAACCTGATGGAGGCACTGTTGCCGTCGCTGATCAGCAAGGAGTCGCCGCCGGGTTACAAGGGCACCGCCATGGGGGTCTACTCCACCAGTCAGTTCCTCGGGGTGGCCATCGGCGGCAGCCTGGGGGGCCTGCTCTACAGCCAGGGGGGCGCCGCCCTGGTGTTTGGCAGCTGCGCCGTGCTGGCACTGATCTGGTTCGGGGTCAGCCTCACCATGCAGGAGCCGCCCTATGTCAGCAGCTTGCGCATCGTGCTGCCAGAGGGCGTGGAGGCCACCGAGGCGTTGGAGCAGAAGGTGCGCGCCCGTGAAGGGGTGAAGGATGTGCTGCTCGACAGCGCCGAGCGCTCCCTCTACGTCAAGGTGGATTCACGGCGCATCAAGCGCAGCGATCTGGAGCAGCTGGTCGCCGGTTGATGGGCGGGGTGAGCGGTACACCGCACCCATTGCTATGCTGAGATCCTCAACAAGGAGGCTCTATGTCATATGTCGATGGATTCGTGATTGCCGTGCCCACGGCCAACAAGCAGGCCATGATTGACCATGCCAAGCACTTTGATCCCCTCTTCCTCGAGTTCGGTGCGACCCGGGTGCTGGAGTGCTGGGGGGACGATGTGCCCCACGGCAAGCAGACCGACTTTTACCGCGCCGTGGCGGCCAAGGAGGATGAAACTGTGGTCTTCTCCTGGGTCGAGTGGCCGAGCAAGGCCATCCGGGATGAGGCCATGACCAGGATGATGCAGGACCCCAGGATGGATCCGGCCAGCCCCATGCACCAGACCATGCCCTTCGATGGCGCCCGCATGATCTTCGGCGGGTTCAGTACGGTGCTTGAACTCAACGCATGAGCTGCTTTCCCTAACATAAAGAAGAGGCCCGCCTGATGGTGGGCCTCTTCTTTATCGGGGCCCGCATCAGGTCACTGTGTTGCCATCCCCTTGGCCCCTGTTCCCTATCCCAGTGGCGCCATGGCCTCTGCCAGCACGGCGTTCAGGCCGGAACGGGCAGATAAGGGGGCAAGATCGCTACCCCGGCCATGCACAAAGTCGATGAAGTTGCCGCCTTCCTGAGCCTGGCGCCAAGCGCCCAAAACAAAACACCGGCGCGAGGCCGGTGTTTTGGGATAACAAGGTCGCCCCCCTGTTCGGGGCGCCCTGGCAGATGCACCTTAGGCGTAGAAGGCCTCGACGGTACCCTTGACGGTGATCAGCATGGGGTTGCCGTAGCGATCCTTGGCCTTGGGGGAGGGGATCTTCACCCAACCTTCGCTGATGCAGTACTCCTCGACATTGGTGCGTACCTTGCCATTGAGGCGGATGCCGATCTCGTGCTCGAAGCACTCCGCCACATGGTGTGGGCTGCGCGGGTTGGCGGCAAGGTGGTCGGGCAGTGCTGGTTTGGTGTCGCTCATTTTATAGACCTGAGTTTGATAAAAAGTGGGTCATTGTAGGCAATGCCCGCCATGGGCTCAAGGCTGGGTTGCGTCCCATGGGGGTGGACAAGGCCCGGCTACAGTTGCAGCTCGGGCAACAGCGCTGCCTGCGCCTGAAAATGGTGGCAACGGCGCTCAACGTCGTCTCGGTAGCGCGCCAGATAAGCCAGCTCGGCGGGATTGTCTGTCTCAACCATGGCGATGGCGGCATCCAGATGGTGAAGGATGTCGTTGGCCACCTTGTGCAAGGTCTGTTGCAACAGGCGTTTGGGCAGCTCACATGCTTCAGCCATCTCCAGCAACTGCCATGGGTTGACCGCCTCGGGAGCAAACTCGTCGCCGATGGCCATGGCCAGATGCTGGTTGAACTCGGGGTAAAGCCCCACATTGACCAGATCGTACCAGGGGGTGGGCGTCAGCCCTGCCCGCGAGACGAAGAAGCTGTAGTTCTTGCCGTGGGCATCGTGATTGTTGACGCAGAGGTTGAAGAGCAGCCATTGCAGCATGTCCAGTCTGGCCTGCGCCGGATTGACACAGAGGGCGCTAAGACTGAGCAGCCGTGGCAGGCTGACTCCTTCTCGAATATGGGCCACATCCCGCCCGTCACCGAAGTTGCGTTCATATTTTCGGGCGACGGGAAACCCCAGCCCCTGACAGGCATCGATCATGTGACGACGACGTACCCTCACGCCATCCTCATCGAGGCG
The DNA here is from genome assembly GCF_020149575.1 of Aeromonas rivuli. Classification (NCBI taxonomy): domain Bacteria; kingdom Pseudomonadati; phylum Pseudomonadota; class Gammaproteobacteria; order Aeromonadales; family Aeromonadaceae; genus Aeromonas; species Aeromonas rivuli. Next base: position 1,486,774 of record NZ_CP079742.1, read on the forward strand.
CCGATCGAAGCGTTCCACCAGCAAACCTCGGTGGGACTTATCGCCTTGGCCGACCCGGTGCAGTTCGACCTGTGCCACCTGCATGCCCAGCAGTGCGGCCAGTCGCATGGTCACAAATTCATTGATCACCAGATGAGGGTGATGCTCGAACTTGAGGAGGTGGGTGGAACAGAGCTCGCCCTCGCCAAATCCCAGCGTCCCCTCGAGTCGCAGCAGGTTGAGCTTGGCCTGCACGCCCGCAACCGAGAGGCGGGGGCGACCATCCCAGACTTCCAGCGGCCAGATCTCGGGCTGATCGAGGCGCAGCAACAGCTCTTCCGGGGTGATGGGGCGAAAATGGGTGGGGACGCCTTGCTCTGCGGGCAGGGTAAAGGTGACCGCCCCGGAGACATCGCGGCCGATGCTGTGGATCAGGGCAAAGAGATTGCTGCGCGAAACGCAGAGCGCCTCAATCAGGTGCTCCAGCCCGCGATTTTCTGGCAGCAAGTTGCCGAGATATGCCCGGACTTGGGCGCTGCTGGCCGAGCCATCCAGCGCCAGCGGTGGGGAGAGCGGGAATCCGCGCGCCTGCCACTCAGCTGTATAGCCGAGCTGAAACGCATCCCGGCTGGAGTCATACTCGAGATGGCCGATCAGCTGATTACCCAGCCGAAGTTCCAGCCGATGGCGCTCAGTACCATTCATCATCACCGACCTCGGGTTGGCTGTTGCCGTTCGCTACCTGTGAGCCCGTTTCTTGCACCAGTTGCAACCTCAGCCCCAGCGCCTTCATCACCTGCAGCAGGGTCGAGAGGTAGACATCACCCCCCTTTTCAATCTTGATCAGGGTCTTCTTGGAGATGCCACACAGTGAGGCCGTCACCTCCTGGGTCATCCTGGCGGCCTTGCGTCTCTCGCGGATCGCCAGCCCCAGCGAGGCGGGATCCAGTTCTTTCGGGCCGGTTTGCAACGATGCGTCTGCCATCATGATCACGGAAAAAGTGTAGGTTGTTACACCTTAACCCATGGTAAGAGCAAACAGCAATCAAAAGTGTACGATGGTGCACTTTTTAAGATCTTGGTGCGGGTTGTGAGATAAAAGTGTAGAGAGGTTCACTTTTTAGGGCGAAAAAGTTAGTGAAGGATGGTCCGGGGGATGGCCGAGGGGCCGGGAGGGGCTCGCTTGCAGAGATGCATTGCACTTCAAGTTCACTTTACTGAGCGGGGGAGTAAAACAGGAACTCCCACCTTTTTTGTATGCTGACTGTACAGCGCCTTGCTCAGATAGATGGGGGTCCTGATTTGTTGGGAACCCCACATTTTTGTGGCTTGGCTATGCAGCTATGAGCTCAGAAAGTTGGATGTCCTAATGTTTTTCACATAGCCTCCTGAAAATATAACGTCTGGTTAAGGGACGGGCTTTAGTCCGTCCCAGTGAGCGCAGCGAACTGTTTGAACCAATTCTTAAGCGGTAATTACAGCATTTCAATAATGCCTTTGGGATATACCGGCGTTGCGCTGTTTTTGATAGTGCTCAAGTCATACCAACGTGCTTCAAATGTATGACCATTTGTCTCAATGCCTTGAAGTACATTTTTTTGATAAATGCTGTGATCTTTGAATTCTGCCTCATAGATGAAAACGATCTCGTGGCCTTCTTGGTTGTTGAAGTTGAATAAATTTTCAATGACTCCAAGCAGTTTTAATTTTCTTGCTTCTGCACCAAATTCTTCTTGTACTTCTCTAATAGCTGCATCTGCGGATCTTTCACCGAAATAAATGCCTCCCCCGACAGGAGATAGATATTTCTCATTCTTTGCAGGGTCGAAGCTTTTAGCTAGAAGTACCTTTCCATCCTTACGAAATACGCATACTGACTTGACTCTTATATTCTTCATTTGTAAATAGACACTTCTTAGATTTTGACGTTTAACGATTAAGCTAAGGGGCTGGCTTTAGCCAGTCCAAGTGAGCGAAGCGAACGATTTGAGCGCATTGTTAGACGTTATTTACTAGGACATTAGCTTCGCTTTCAGGTGCGTGACAAGCAATACAGATTTTGTTGCCATCAGGATCTCTGAAGTATGCACCGTAATAGTTTTCATGATATTCAGGGCGCAAGCCTGGTTTACCCTCGCAAATACCACCGTTGATTAGTGCTGTTTTATGGGCGGCATCAACTATTGCACGGTTATTTGCTTGAAAAGCCACCATACAGCCGTTGCCACAACTATGCGGCTGTTCATTGTATGGTTTTCCTATGAGGAAGAGGGGTTGAGTGCCGCCAGCGCTATGCCAGCCGGCCCAAGGCCTATTTCGATCACAGAAACGAGTTTCTAGGCCCAAGCAAGACATCAATGAGTTATAGAAAACTAAAGCCCGCTCAAAGTCAGTGACACCAAAAAAAACATGCGAATACATGAGGGCTCCCTGCGGTGGCTGTGCAGCGTCTAACGCCCACATTTGCGGCTGGTTTGTAGCGAAGCAGAGAACCAGTCCGACAACATGCGCTTGTTAGTACTTGACGTTGCCGGATTAGCTAAAATCCAAATCATCTAATAAGTTGTCTCTTTTAATACGTTCGGCTTCTTTACGCTCCGCTTCAATTTTCTCTCTAGCGTTATGCAGTTCTATTGCCCGAGCCAAGTTCTCATTGGCATTCGCCACGTCTTGCTTAAGATCTTTAAGGTGATAGCGTTGCAATTCATCAGTCGCACATTTTACAACTACGCAATCACTTTCAATCCAGGCTCGTCTCCACATTGAATGCCGTGGGAAGCGCCTTGATTCATCGAAGAAGTGAATCCAATCTCTCGACGGTCTTTTTGAAAGCTGGAAATAGTAATCCTGTAGTCCTGAGTATTCTCTATCTTGTCGAGTACGATCTTTTAGAATACCAATTATTTTTATTTCAGGTTCTTGAGGTACTTCATTTGCAGCTATTGGTTTGCTTTCTGTTTTAATAGGTGCAGATTTCTTCTGCTCTTGTATTGATTTATCAGACCTCTTTATTCCTATAGCCCTAAGCAATTTTTCATATGAAGCTTCGAAATTGTCAGGGTTTGTGAAATCTGCATATAGCTTGTCAGATAGTGAAGGAGGCAGTTCACAATCATCGATCACCAAAGGAAGCACAGTTACTTTACGCCCAGCCACTTCCTTTGACATAGCAATACTTATTTCTTTCTGAACCCAGCTGGACTCCACAGAATTTTTGGAAATGATTGCTGCTACAAATTTCATCTCCTTAATCCCTTCAGCAATTTTATCGATTAAAGAATCACCAATGTTAATTTCAGCTTCATCCAGCCAAACCACTACATCATCAACCATTAACCGTTCGGCCAATGCTCTTACCCATGGCTTATCTTTCGAGTTATGGCTTAAAAAAACGGATGACATTCGTACTAACTCCTAATTAGGTGCTAACAGTGATTAGATAGAAGGCAGCACTAATACGATAGCAGAGCCTTCCATATAACTTCGCTCTGTCCTGATAGTTGCCATGAAAAAATCAAATTAAATAAAAATATCACCAGTCTGCCTCTGATACTTGAATATATTCGCTTGGCTTCCTCGTTTAACGCTTTCATGTCCCCCGTATAAAGAAACAGTTCAGGAGCCAGCTACGGCAAATCCCAGCAAGGCTACCGCCCCTGAGTTACAGCCCCCAGTTCGCTGCCTTTAACCTGCGAGATTGCAACCATCGCTACCATGACGCTCTCCCCAGAGGTTGATTGTCGTTTGGCTATCATAAGGGGCCTGATCGAGGCATGGGAAGAGGCCGTTGATAAAAATCTGAGCTGGTTCAATCAATTAGTGAGCAACTGCCGTTTTAAGTGGGCTGTTGGGTTAGCAGAGATGCGGAAATCCCCTCACCCCAGCCCTCTCCCAAGGGGAGAGGTGGCTTGTTCACTGTTTCACGGTAGCTTCAGGTTGGCACGGTTTTGATCCCCCTCTTATTCGCTGAGGCGAGCCCTCTTGTCCAGGCCGCGAGGCAGGATGTCGAGCGAGCGGCGCTGGGCCATGGACGGCCCATCGGCGCGTGCCGTTGGACAAGAGGGTGAGCCGAAGGAACCCGACGTCAGTCGGGCGAATAAGCGGGGGAGAAGACCTTTGGTGACTTTGGGTCTTTCCAAAGTCACTCGCCCCAGTCCGAAGGGCGGGCGAAACCCCGTCGAGGGCAGAGCCCTCGCGTCCCATGCGGCGCAGCCGCATCAAGGGGTTAACCGCTGGTTCGGGGTTCCGGCGAGCGTCCGTGGCCGTGGAAAGGGAATTTGCTGCGGTGCAATGCGCTGCGCTTATTGCACCCTACGGTGTTCCACTGCGTGGCGAAGCCGCGCCACCATATCAACTCCGCGAACGTCTGATTACGCTTCGCTAATCAGACCTACAGAGAAGCCAACCGCTGACGCCAGGTAACAAAAGGGAGCCTATCAGGCTCCCTTTTCTGCGGACACGGCCAATGGCATTTGGCTAATGCCATTCCCTATCGATTGGTCGCCGCCTTCATCCCTTGCACAAACTCCTTCAGGCGAATGAGCATGTGATCCGGATCCTGCTGGTGGGTCTCGATGATCTTGACCACAGCGGAGCCGGAGATAGCGCCAGCGGCGCCCGCCTTGATGGCCTCCTTCACCTGCTGGGGATCGCTGATGCCAAAGCCGAGCAGGGCAGGGGGGGCCTTGAACTCGTTGAGGGTGTTGATCAATCCCTCCACCGGCATGCCGGCCTTGGTCTCGGCACCGGTCACACCGGCGCGGCTCACCAGATAGGTGTAGCCACTGCCCAGCTCCGCCACGGCTTTGAGGGTCTCGTTGTCGCCGTTGGGCGGCGCGATGAAGATACTGTCGATGCCGAACTTGTCAGCGGCGGCCTTGTAGGGCTCGCACATCTGCACCGGCACGTCCGCCACCAGCACCGAATCCACCCCGGCCTGCTGGCATTTTCCATAAAAACCGTCGATGTGGCGCACATAAACGAGATTCGCGTACACCAGCAGGCCAATGGGCATCTGGGGGTACTTGGCGCGGATGCGGGTCAGCAGCTGGAAGCAGCCATCCGGGGTGGTGCCGCTGGCAAAGGCGCGCAGGGCGGCGCCCTGAATGGTGGGGCCGTCCGCTACCGGGTCGGAGAAGGGGATGCCCAATTCGAGCGCATCGGCGCCCCCTTCGACCAGGGCATCGACGATGGCCAAGGAGAGTTCAGGGGTGGGATCCCCCAGCATCACGAAGGGGACGAAGGCGCCTTGCTTGGCCTGTTCCAGACGGGAGAAGAGTTGTGCGTAGCGGTTCATTTGCGGCTTCCTTCTTTGTCAAAGCTCTCGGTTTCCAAAATATCGGCAACGGTGAAGATGTCCTTGTCGCCACGGCCCGAGAGGTTGACGATCAGCACCTGCTCCTTCTCTGGTTCGCTGCGCGCCATCTTGAGGGCGTGGGCCAGGGCGTGGGAGGATTCCAGCGCCGGTATGATGCCCTCGCTTCTGGCCAGTTCCTGGAATGCATCCAGGGCTTCTTTGTCGGTGATGGAGACATATTCGGCGCGGCCGATGGCGGCCAGATGGGCGTGCTGGGGGCCGACCGAGGGGAAGTCCAGCCCCGCCGAGACCGAGTAGGACTCCTGAATTTGCCCCTGCTTGTCCTGCATCAGGTAGGAGTGCATGCCAAAGAAGACCCCCTTGCTGCCGTGACCGAGCGGCGCGCCATGCTCGCCAGATTCGATACCGTGGCCGCCGGGCTCGACGCCGATGAGGCGCACCCCCTCTTCCGGGATGAAGTCGGCAAAGATGCCGATGGCATTCGATCCGCCGCCGACGCAGGCGATCACCGCATCGGGCAAGCGCTCTTCCTTCTCGAAGCACTGCACCTTGGCCTCTTCGCCGATCATCTTCTGGAATTCACGGACTATGGTCGGGAAGGGGTGGGGACCGGCGGCGGTGCCGAGCAGATAGTGGGCGGTCTCGTAGTTGGCAGCCCAGTCACGCAGCGCCTCGTTGCAGGCATCCTTGAGGGTACTTGAGCCCGAATGCACCGGTATCACCTCGGCGCCCATCAACTTCATGCGAAACACGTTCGGCTTCTGGCGCTCGCAATCCTTGGCACCCATGTAGACCCGGCACTTGAGGCCGAGCAGGGCGCAGGCAAGGGCAGTGGCGACCCCGTGCTGACCGGCACCGGTCTCGGCGATGATCTCGCTCTTGCCCATGCGCTTGGCGAGCAGGGCCTGGCCCAACACCTGGTTGGTCTTGTGGGCGCCGCCGTGCAGCAAGTCTTCACGCTTGAGGTAGAGGCGGGTCTGGGTGCCACGGGTCAGGTTGCGCGCCAGGGTGAGCGGGGTGGGGCGGCCAGCATACTCAGTCAAGAGAGTCTGAAACTCTTCGACGAAGGCGGCATCTTCCCTGGCATCCACGAAGGCTTTCTCCAGCTGGAGCAGGGCGGGCATCAGGATCTGGGGTACATACATACCGCCAAATTCACCAAAAAACGGATTGAGCAGAGTCATGGTCTATTCCTTGTCCTATTCATAAAATGCGAATCGATAGAAGCGAGAGCTTAGAGCTGCCTGAGGGCGGCAAAGGCGGCCTCAAGCTTGCTGGCATCTTTCTGGCCGGGGGCGCTTTCGACCCCGGAGTTGAAATCGAGGCCCAGGCAACCGACCTGGGCTGCGCTCAGGGCATTGTCCGGATTGAGCCCACCGGCCAGCATCAGCCGGGACTTGTCTAGCCCGTCGAGCACTGTCCAGTCGAAGGCCTGGCCGGTGCCACCGCTCTGGCTGCCGACTGCCGTTTTCACGACGGTGTCGAGCAGCAGGCGATCCGCCGGGAAGTCGAGGGGCAGCGGCTCGCCACTTGCCTTATCGAGAGTGATGCCGACCGCCTTCCAGATCTCGCAGTGGACGGGCAACAGGGGGCGCAGCGCCTCGATATAGGCGGCGTCCTCCTCCCCGTGCAACTGCACGGCGACGAGCCCGAGGGCCTCGACCGTCTTGGCGATGGTCTGGGGCTGGGCATTGCGAAATACCCCCACGTAGCTGAGCGGTGCGCCAGCCATCACGGTGCGGGCGCTCGGGATATCCACATAGCGCGGGCTCTTGGCCACGAAGATGAGGCCGCCAAACACGGCGCCGGCCTGGTGGGCGGCGGCGGCATCCTCGGCGCGGGTCAGGCCGCACACCTTGTTCTGGCCCAGGGTGAGCCTTCGCACCGCCCCTTCCAGGTCGGATTCGCTCATCAGGGAGGAGCCCACCAGGAAGCCCTTGGCATGGTGACGCAGGTCGGCGACCTGGCTGCGATCCTGGATGCCGGACTCGCTGATGACCACCCGATCCCCTGGGATCCGCGCCGCCAGCTGGCGGGTACGATCCAGGCTCACGCTCATGTCCCGCAGGTCTCTGTTGTTGATGCCGATCACTGGCGAGCCCAGCGCGATGGCGCGATCCAGCTCCTCTTCGTTGCTCACCTCGGTCAAGACCCCGAGGCCCAGCTCCCTGGCGACGGCGAACAGGCTGCGATACCCCTCATCGGTCAGCACCGAGAGCATCAAGAGGATGGCGTCCGCCTGATAGTGGCGGGCCAGATAGACCTGATAGGGATCTATCATGAAGTCCTTGCAGAGCACGGGTTGCTTGACCCTGGCCCTGACTCTGGGCAGGAAGGCGAAATCCCCCTGAAAGAATTTCTCGTCGGTCAGTACCGAGATGGCGGTGGCGTATTTGCCATAAATATCGGCGATGGCTTCGGGGCTGAAGTCGTCGCGGATTAAGCCTTTGGAGGGAGAGGCCTTCTTGCATTCGAGAATAAAGCGAGTGCCGCCTGCCCGCAGTTCCCCCTCAAAATCGCGGTCACTGGGCAGCAGCGCACCCTGGAAGCTTGCGAGGGGCTGGGCCAGTTTGCGGGCCGCCACCCACTCCTGCTTGGCAGCCACAATGTTGCCGAGAATGGTCTGGCTCAGGGAGGGGTGGTTAAGCATTTCGATATCCTTGCTGCGATTAGTTGTGTTGAGTCCCGCTGACATCATGCCTCCTGATGGCTCAGGGTGGCCAGCGCCTGGGCGAGGGCGCTGGTTTCGCCGCTGGCGAGCTTGGCCAGTACCTGGGCGGCGGCACGCTTGAGGTCCGGGGCCTTGCCTGCCATCACCAGCAGCGGGGCCACGTTGGCGGCGATGGCGGCATTGTGGGCCTGGGTGCCTTCTCCTGCCAGGATGGCGGCGGTGATGGCCCGGTTCTCTTCCGGCTCGCCCCCCTGAATAGCGCTGACCGGGTAGGTATCGAGCCCGAAATCGGCCGGGGTGAGCAAGTACTCACGAATCTCGCCATCGCGGATCTCGGCGACCTGGGTCGGGCCGTGAATGGCTACTTCGTCCAGGCCCGCGCCGTGCACCACCATACCGGTTTTCAATCCCAAGGCCAGCAGGGTTTCGGCGATGGGGCGCACCAGCTCGGGGGCATAGACCCCTATCAGCTGATAGGTGGGGCGGGCGGGGTTGATGAGGGGGCCCAGCACATTGAACAGGGTGCGGGTCTTGAGCGCCTGGCGCACCGGCATGGCATGGCGTACCCCGGCGTGGTACTGGGGGGCGAACAGGAAGCAGATACCGAGCTCATCGAGGCAGCGGCGGGCCTGGGCCGGGCTCATGTCGAGCCTGATGCCCATCTTGTCGAGCAGATCGCTCGAGCCTGACTTGCTTGAGACCGAGCGGTTGCCATGCTTGGCCACTTTCAGGCCGCAGGCGGCGGCCACCAGGGCCGAGGTGGTGGAGACATTGATGGTATTGAGGCCATCACCGCCGGTGCCGACGATGTCGCAAAAGGGGTAATCGGGGCGCGGAAAATCCCGGGCCTCGGCCAGCAGCGCCTCGGCGGCGCCGGCTATCTCTTCGGGGGTCTCGCCCTTGAGCTTGAGGGCAGTCAAGAGGCTTGCGAGCACTATGGGGTCCACTTCGCCGCGCACCACCTGACCGAAGGCGTCACGGGCTTCGTCGCGGGAGAGAGACTGTCCCTGATAGAGGGTGTTGAGATGATGCTGCATGAGGGTCTCCTTACCGCACACTACTAACTGGACGGGTGATATGGGCGAGGGCCTGGGTGAGCAGGCGGGCCCCTTCGCACGTCAATATGGACTCGGGATGGAACTGGAAACCGAGCACTCGCTCGTCCCGTTGCTCGATGGCCATGGGCATGCCCTGATAGTGGGCAATCACCTGCAGCTCTTCCGGCACATAGGTGGCGACCAGGGAGTGGTAGCGCGCCACCGGCAGGGGGCTCGGCAGACCGGCGAAGGCGCCGTGGCCGTTGTGCTCTATCAGGGAACGCTTGCCGTGGACAATTTCACCGGCGGCGCCGACGGTGCCGCCATAGGCTTCGCACAGGGCCTGATGGCCGAGGCAGATGCCGAGGATGGGCACACGGCCACGGGCCAGCTTGATGAGATCAATCAGGCAGCCCGCCTCATGGGGGGCGCCAGGGCCCGGGGAGAGCACCAGCACGGCGTCGCCACCACAGGACTCTATCTCCGCCATGATGCGGGTCGCCGGCAGGCTGTTGCGATAGATGCGCACCGGATAGCCGAGGGTGCGGAACTGATCCACCAGGTTGTAGGTAAAGGAGTCGAAGTTATCGAGCAGGAAGATGTTAGTCATGGGACTGCTCCTTCGAAGTACGGAACTGATCGGCCAAGGTGTTGTAGATAAACGAATCGAAGTTATCGAGCAGGAAGATGTTAGTGGCTGTTGATCCGGTACTCATTGGCTCACGTCCTTATGTTGCTCCTGCTGGGCGCTCAGGGCTTGCAGTGAGGTGCCATGGCTGGCGGCGATGGCGGCCAGCACGGCGGCAGCCTTGACGCGGGTCTCGTCCGCCTCCATCTGGGGCTTGGAGTCATAGACCACACCGGCACCGGCCTGGACATGGGCGATGCCATTCTTGACGAAGGCAGAGCGGATCACGATGCAGGTATCCATCTCCCCTGCGCCGTTGAGGTAGCCGACGGCGCCGCCGTAGCTGCCGCGTCTGCGCCCTTCCACCTCACGGATCAGCTCACTGGCCCGCAGCTTGGGGGCGCCGGTCAGGGTGCCCATGTTCATGCAGGCCTGATAGGCGTGCAGGGCATCCAGATCGGATCTCAGGGTGCCGACCACCCGGGAGACCAGGTGCATCACATGGCTGTAGCGATCCACCTTGAGCAAGTCCTTCACGTAGCGGGTGCCGGGCTCGGAGATGCGGGCGATGTCGTTGCGGCCCAAGTCGACCAGCATCAGGTGCTCGGCGACCTCCTTCTCGTCCTGGCGCAGTTCTAGCTCGATGCGGCCATCGAGATCCAGATTGATGCTGCCATCGGGGTTGAGGCCACGGCGGCGGGTACCGGCGATGGGGTACATCTCCACCTCGCGGCTCTTGGCGCAGAACTTGACCGCGCTCTCCGGCGAGGCGCCAAACAGGGTGAAGCCCTCATCCTGCACATAGAACATGTAGGGGCTGGGGTTGGTCTGCTTGAGGCGGCGATAGGCGGCGAGCGGGTCGGGGCAGGGCAGGGAGAAACTGCGCGACGGCACCACCTGGAAGATGTCGCCCCGACGGATGAAGCCCTTGAGCCGCTCGACTTCGGCGCAGAACTGCTTGTCGTTCTTGTCCACGCTCATGCCCGTCGTCAGCACGGGGGCGGTCCGCGTGACGGCGAGGTCCTGCTGGCAGGCCAGCTTGAGGGCCGCCAAGCGGTCGGTCAGCCGGGCACAACGCTCGTCCAGATCCCCTTCGCCACCAAACAGGCAGGCGCTGAGCTGAGTGCTCTGCTTGATGTGATCGATGGTGATCAGGGTCTCGGCCACATAGAAGCAGTAGTCGGGGCAGTCGTTGCTGCCCTCCGGCACCTGGGGCAAATCTTCGAAGGAGGCAATCAGGTCATAGGCAAAAGTGCCCGCCAGGAAGAGCGCCTCTTTGCCGAGTTGGCAGTGCAGCTCGCGCTGCAGGGTGCGCAACACGTCCAGCACGCCATAGCCCTTGAGGCGGCTATCTTCATCCAGCTCCCGATCCGAGGCGGGAAAATCCAGCACCAGTTCGCCATCGGCATCAGCCTGGCTGATGAAGGTCGGCAGGTGAGCGCGCAACAAGGCTTGCAGCGCAGGGCCGTTGTCATTGAGGGGGCGCACTTGCACTCTGCGGCCCCGGCACTCGATGCGCAGGCAGGCATCGACCAGCAGCAGGCTCTGGGTGCCCGCCTTGGAGTCTATCTCCACCGATTCGAGCAGCAGGGTGTTGGGGCTCTCCTGACAGAGCCGGGTGAACAGGGCCAACGGGTCGGCCACATAAGGGGCGTTGAGCTTGAGGGCGTCAAATTCGCCCAGGGATAAACGAGTCATAAGGCCTTCCCTTGCGATGGTACTTGGCGTGTGCCTATGGATTGAAAACAGCGAGTCATGACGTTCTATTCCTTGAAATTGAGTGGGTTTTGTCCGCTTCAGTCGGGTTGCCATCGCCATGTCTGTTTAATCGGTTTCATCACGCGTCCATTTACCGGATAATAAAAAAGCCCGCTGGGGTCAGCGGGCTTTTTCTTTGTGTTCTTTATTTGCTGTCAGATTACAGGTACAGCAACGACCACACGCCCGCATGTCAGGGAATGTGCCACCACCAGTTTGCGTTCAGGGTGATTGTCGTTTGCATGATAGAGTCCTGTGACTGTCATTCGAGTGGATGCCCTTGGCATCGAAGTGCCTACAGAAAACGATAAAGCGGCGACCAAGTCAAGTCGCTTTTGCCAATTCGCCCTGAACCATGTGAGCGAGATAGCCGATGCGATTCGATCTGCACTGCCATACCACAGCCTCCGACGGTGTGCTGGCGCCCAGGGACCTGGTGCGCCGCGCCGCCGAGAAGGGCGTAGAGGTGTTGGCGGTCACTGACCACGATACCCTCGCCGGACTTGACGAAGTGCGCGCCACCATCGCCGCCGAGCAGCTGCCGCTGCGGCTGGTGAGCGGGGTCGAGATCTCCACCGCCTGGGAGCATAACGAGATCCATATAGTGGCGTTGGGGGTGGATGAAAAAAATCCACTGTTGATGGATTTTCTTGCGGCCCAGCTCGCCCGGCGCGAGGCCAGAGCCCAGGAGATTGGACGGCGCCTGGAGAAGTGCCAGATCCCCGGCACCTATGAAGAGGCAAAGCAGCTGGCCGGCGACGCCGCCGTCACTCGCGCCCATTTTGCCCGGGTGCTGGTGGCCCGCGGCATTGCCGACAACATGCAGAAGGTGTTCAAGAAATACCTGAGCCGGGGTAACAAGGGTTATGCCCCGGCCGATTGGCCCGAGATGGCGGCGGCGATCGCCGTGATCCACAGTGCCGGTGGCCTGGCGGTGCTGGCCCATCCCAGCCGTTATGATCTTACCGCCAAGTGGATCAAGCGGCTGCTGGTGGTGTTCAAGGCCGCAGGGGGGGATGCCATGGAGGTCTCCTTGCCCCAGCAGAGCCCGGGGGAGCGCGCCAACCTGGGCCAGTGGGCCAAGGATCACGATCTCTATGTGTCGGTCGGCTCTGATTTTCACTTCCCGTCCAACTGGACCGAGCTGGGCCGCCATCTCTGGCTGCCCAAGGAGGGCACGCCGCTCTGGCTCGCCTATCCGGGCCATTTCGGACTCAGCAGCGATGAGCACCAGCGCTTGTTGGCGAGCCGTGCGACCTGAGTGGCGCCAGCCGATAGGCAGCGTGCTAAAGTGGCTATTGTATTGAAGGCAGGATGAGCCTGCCCTATTCCGGGAGGAATATATGACTCAGCATTTCTATGTACATCCAGACAATCCCCAGGCCCGTCTCATCAGCCAGGCGGTGCAGATCATTCAAAATGGTGGCGTCATCGCTTATCCCACCGACTCGGGCTATGCCCTCGGCTGCCACATGGGCGACAAGGGTGCTCTCGAGCGGATCTGCCGCATTCGCCGCATCGATCCCACTCATGATTTCACCCTGGTGTGCCGGGATCTCTCCGAGATAGCCACCTATGCCAAGGTGGACAACAGCGCGTTTCGTCTGCTCAAGAGCAATACCCCGGGTGCCTATACCTTCATCTTCAAGGCGACCAAGGAAGTGCCGCGCCGCCTGATGAACGAGAAGAAGAAGACCATCGGTATCCGGGTGCCCGCCAACAACATTGCCCTGGCACTGCTCGAGGCCCTCGGTGAGCCGCTGCTCTCCACCAGCCTGATCCTGGCAGGATCCGAGATGGCGGAGTTTGACCCGGAAGAGATCGCCGACAAGCTCGGCAAGCAGCTGGACCTGGTGCTCAATGGCGGTTACCTCGGCGAGCAGCCGACCACTGTGGTCGACTTCTCCGACGAAGACCCCGTGGTGCGCCGCCGTGGCGCCGGAGATCCCACTCCGTTTGAATGAGGCCAGCGCACCATCCCATGAGAGGGAGAAGATGACGCCGATGGTGGCCACACCCATCGCGACCGTACTGGGGCAGCCCTATCATGAGCTGCCCCAGGATCTCTTCATCCCCCCGGATGCGCTGGAGGTGTTTCTCGAAACCTTCGAGGGGCCGCTGGATCTGCTGCTCTACCTGATCCGTCGCCAGCAACTCGATATTCTCAACCTGCCGATCCTGCAGATCACCACCCAGTACATGCGCTATGTGGAGCTGATGCAGGGGCTCAATCTGGAGCTGGCAGCCGAATATCTGCTGATGGCGGCCTGGCTTGCGGAGATAAAATCCCGGCTGCTGTTGCCCAAGGCGCCCGAGCTGGAAGACGAAGACGAGGGGGAGGATCCCAGGGTCACTCTCATTCGCCGCCTGCAAGAGTATGAGCGCTTCAAGCATGGTGCCGAGCGGCTCGATGGCTTGCCCAGGGTGGAGCGGGAGATTTTTATTGCCGCCGCCCTGCCACCGGACTTTGGCGCCCTCAAGCCGCTGTCACCCGATGTCTCCCTGGTCGAGCTCGCACTCTACATGCAAAGTGTGGTAAAACGCGCGACGCATTTTGAGCATCACCAGATCCGCCGCGAGCAGATCCCGACCCGGGTACGCATGGCCGAAATTCTCGCCTTGCTCTCCCTGGGACAGACGCTGCAGCTGGCCGATGTGCTGCGCGCCGAAGAGGGGCGCATGGGAGTGCTGGTCAGTTTTCTGGCCCTGCTTGAGCTGTGCAAGGAGCAGCTTATCTGGATCTTGCAGGCCGAGCCGCTGGGCCCTATCCATTTCGCCCTGGCGAGCCAGATAGAAGAGGCGAGCGGACATGAGCAATGAGTCAATGTGGCTGGCCCTGCCCGTCGCGATGGCGGCAGGGGCGGCCATGGCCCTCCCGTCGGAAGGGGAGCCGGGGGCCATCGTCATCATTCACGCGCGAGAGTTCATTAATTCGCCAGCCGACTTGTGGTATGCTGCGCCCCGCGATTTTTGCGCTGCGGCCATCTTTGGCGAGCGCGGTCTGACAAGCCTGGAGGAGAGTGGTCATGGCCCTGCCTGCTGAACGGCTCAAGACCCTGCTCGAGGCGGCGCTGTTCGTGGCGGGTCGGCCCTTGACGGTGAGCGAACTCAAGGGCAGCGTGCTGGCGGATTATCCGGTGACCAGCCGTTACGTGCAGCTGCTGCTGGCTGAGCTCAAGCAGGATTACAGCGAGCGGGGGGTGGAGCTCAAGGAGGTCGCCTCCGGTTGGCGTTTTCAGGCGCGCCAGGAGTATGCCGAAGAGCTCTCCCGGCTGTGGAGCGAGCGGGCGCCGCGTTACTCGCGGGCCGTGCTGGAGACGTTGACGCTGATTGCCTATCGTCAGCCGATAACCCGGGCCGAGATCGAAGCTATCCGTGGGGTGGCGGTCTCTAGCCAGATAGTGAATACCCTGAAAGAGCGTGGCTGGGTGCGCAGCATAGGCCACAAAGAGGTGGTGGGTCGGCCCGAGCTGCTCGCCACCACCCGAGAATTTCTCGATTATTTTAATCTGCAGAGCCTGGAACAGCTCCCCGAGCTGGATCCTGAACTGCAACAACCCTTGTCCGCCATGCTGGGCGAGGAGAGCGCTCCCCATTGAGCAAGCCGGTCGAATGAGCGGTGCGATCTGGTGAGTGCGGTATCTTAATCATTGAAGCGGTGGCGGATCCCCGTCTGGGATCCACCACAGTCATTACCCTTGCCCGGCATGCCGGACAGGGAACAACAATCAGGTAACCCCGATGAGTGAAAAACTGCAAAAAGTGTTGGCCCGCGCGGGTCACGGCTCCCGTCGTGAGATGGAGGCCCTGATCACCGCAGGTCGGGTCAGTGTGGATGGCAAGGCTGCCACACTGGGAGATCGCGTCGAAGTGAACGCCGTGATCCGGGTGGATGGTCATCAGATCAAGACCCGTGCTGCCGAAGAGCAGATCTGCCGTGTGCTGGCGTATCACAAGCCAGAAGGGGAGATGTGTACCCGCCACGATCCGGAAGGTCGTCCGACCGTGTTCGATCGTCTGCCCAAGATGGATGGTGCCCGCTGGATAGCGGTCGGTCGTCTGGACGTCAACACCTCGGGTCTGCTGCTGTTCACCACTGACGGTGAACTGGCCAACCGCCTGATGCACCCGAGCCACCAGGTGGAGCGTGAATACGCGGTGCGGGTGTTTGGCGAGATCACCGAGGCCATGCTGCAGCGTCTGCGCAAGGGCGTGCAGCTCGAAGATGGTCTGGCCAAGTTCAACAAGATCAAGGCAGCCGGTGGCGAAGGCCTGAACCAGTGGTTCAACGTCACCCTGACCGAGGGTCGCAACCGTGAAGTGCGCCGCCTGTGGGAATCCCAGGAAGTGCAGGTGAGCCGCCTGATGCGGGTGCGTTACGGCGACGTCACCCTGGATCGCGGCATCCCCCGTGGTGGCTGGAAAGAGCTCAAGCTGCAGGAAGTGAACTACCTGCGCGGCTTGGTCCACATGAACTACGAGACCGAATCCAAGGTCGATCTGCAGCAAGAGGGCAAGAGCACCCGTCACAAGCAGGCCGCCCAGATCCGCCGCGCCGTCAAACGCCACAAAGAGATGCAAGGCCAGGAGCCCCGTGCCCGCACTGCGAGCGCCCGTCGCAAGCCGACCTCCTCGACCCGCAACTCGGGTACCGGCAGCAAGTAAGCCGCCAGTCATGCTGACTGACGCGAAAACAGGGCCCGCACTCCTCAGTGCGGGCCCTGTTCGTTATGGGGGCGCCACAGGGCCCGGGGCTGTGCGCCTCAACCCTGTCCGCGGGAAAGGGAGGTTGCCTCGGCCCTGGCTCCTTGTTAGCCTTTGGCTATCGGATACAGGAGAAACTAATGAGCAAGGTACTGGATGAGCTGCTGGCACTGCTGGCGCTGGAGAAGATCGAAGAGGGCCTGTTTCGGGGCCAGAGCCAGGATCTCGGCCTGAGAGCCGTGTTCGGCGGGCAGGTCATGGGGCAGGCGTTGTCCGCCGCCAAGCAGACGGTGGCCGCCGATCGTCAGGTACACAGCTTCCACTCCTATTTTCTGCGCCCAGGGGATGCCAATAGACCCATCGTCTACGACGTGGAGAACATCCGCGACGGTCAGACCGTCTCCACCCGCCGGGTCAAGGCCATTCAGGGCGGCAAGCCCATCTTCTACCTCAACGCCTCCTTTCAAGTCGAGGCCGAGGGCTTCGAGCATCAGATCAGCATGCCGGAGGGGATCACGCCTCCCGAGTTGCTCAAGAGCGAGCTGGAGCTGGTGCGTCCCTATGAGCATCAGATCCCGCCCGCTCTGCGTGACAAGATCCTGTGCGAGAAGCCCCTCGAAATTCGCCCGGTGACCCTGGTCGATCCGATCCGGCCGGATGTCCACGAGCCGCTGCGCCACGTCTGGTTCAAGGCCAATGGCCAGATGCCGGATGATCCCAGGGTGCACAAGTACCTACTGGCCTACGCCTCGGATTTCCATTTCCTGTTTGCCGCCCTGCAACCTCACGGCGTCTCTTACTGGGAACCAGACATACAGGTGGCCACCATCGATCACTCCATGTGGTTCCATCGGGACTTCCGCCTCGATGACTGGCTGCTCTATGTGGTGGACAGCCCGAGCGCCAGCGCCGGCCGTGGTCTGGTGCGCGGCCAGTTCTTTACCCGGGACGGGGTGCTGGTGGCGAGTACCGCCCAGGAGGGGGTGATCCGCCGCCGGGGGAGCAAGTGATGATGGGGACTATGGACGGAAACAAGCCATGACAATGCCCGCAATAGTCCCTGTGCTGCGCAGCTTCGATGAGGCCAAGATGCGTAGCTTCTACCTCGATTTCCTCGGTTTCAGCCTGGATTGGCAACACAGGTTCGCCCCTGAGCTGCCGCTCTATGTGCAGCTCTCCCGAGGAGACTGGGTCTTGCACCTATCAGAGCATCATGGAGATGCCTGCCCGGGGGCGACCCTGCGCCTGAGCACTCAGCGGCTCGATGAGCTGCATGGCGACTTGTTGGCGAAAGCATACGGCAATGCCAGACCTGGCATCGAAACCATGCCCTGGGGCAGCAGGGAGATGACCATCTGGGATCCTTTCGGCAACAGACTCATCTTTAACGAGCCTCTGAGTGAGTAAAGGTACCTGGGGAGCTGAGTCATAAAAAACGGGAGCCATTGGCTCCCGTTTTTTATGACCGTCAGAGTCAGGCTGCTTCAGACCGTGAGGTGCTATCACGCTGAGCGAAGCGATCGGCCCAGAGGGCGATGACGCCGTCTCCCGTCACGTTGCAGGCGGTGCCGAAGCTGTCCTGGGCCAGGTAGAGGGCGATCATCAGGGCGATGGAGGCCTCACCGAAGCCGAGCATGGAGGTGAGCAGGCCCAGGGCGGACATGACGCCGCCACCCGGGGCGCCGGGCGCCGCTATCATGATGACCCCAAGCATCATGATGAAGGGCAACATGGTGCCGTAGCCCGGGATGGCCAGGTGTTCGGAGAGGTACATGACGGCGGTGGCACAGGTCACCAGGGTAATGGTGGAGCCGCACAGATGGATGGTGGCGCACAGGGGCACGGTAAAGTTGGCAATCCCCTCGCTCACCCCGTTCTGACGGCTGGCGCGCAGGGCCACCGGGATGGTGGCGGCGCTGGACATGGTGCCCAGGGCCGTGAAGTAGGCGGGCAGCATGTTCTTGAGCAGCATGAGCGGCGAACGGCCAAGGGCCAGCCCGGTGCCGACGAACAGCACACAGAGCCAGATCCAGTGCATCAGGATCGCCATCACCAGCACCACCCCGAAGGTCTTGAGGGTGGTGAAGACGGTGCCCTCCACCGTCATCTCCACGAAGACACCGGCGATATAGATGGGCAGCAAGGGAATGATCACCCGGGCCAGCAGGCGGTCGATGATATCGCGGCCCTGATCGGCGATACGACGCAAGTCAGTGGCCTCATTGGCGCTGATGCCGATCCCGAAGATGAAGGCGGCGGCCAGGGCCGACATGACCCCGAACAACGGTGGTATCTCCATGCTGATATAGGAGACCAGCTTGCTGGCTGGATCCGCGCTGGTGGTGGCGGCCTCGGTCAGGGTCGGGATCAGCCGACTGGCCAGGGTGAAGGCGAAGGTGCCGGCCAAAATGGTGGAGCCATAAGCCAGGGCCACCGTCTTGCCGAGCAGCTTGCCCGAGTTCTTTGGCAAGCTGGCGATGCCGCTGGTGATAAAGAACAAGATGATGAGCGGAATGGTGAAGCCAATCAGCTGGCCGACCACCGTCTTGGCGGTGAACAGCAGACGGGCGACCCAGTCGGGGGCATAGAGGCCGAGCAGCAGACCGGCGAGGATGCCGGCGAGGAGTTTGAGCACGAGTTTCATGGGCAGATCCGGTATGAGTGTCTGACTTGTTATTGTCTTCTGAATTTAGTGCGGCTTTTTAACACATATGCAGTCTTATGTCTGTCTATGCCTTGTTATGGTGGTGTTAAGTATTGTTAAGGATGCATCTATCCGATAGATGTGGTTACGAGCCAGGTGCCGGATGGCCTGGGTTGGCCCGCCGGTGAAGACAAGGTAATACCAGGCCGGAGGCGCCACTCATCCGGGCCAGAGGAGTCGTCGGTAGCGGACTCTGATCGAGCCCATCCATCGATCAGAGTCAGCCCTTGCGCAGCAACAGATGGCGCCAGATTCGGGTCTCGGGATCCGGGGGCAGGGGAGCCTGCCACTGCCGGATCAGATGCAGCGAGCGGGAGCTCAGCAGTGCCAGCTCATCGGCATCCATCCTGGCCTCTGCCTCGGGGCGGTCACTCTCCGCTGGCAGGATCAGCCGTTCACCGAGAGGGATGTTGCAGTAGAGGATGCCCCCGGTCTTGAGCAAGGCGGCCAGCCTGGTCAGCATCAATGCCCGCTGGCAGGCTGGCAGATGAGGAAGCAGATCACAGGCCCAGATGCCATCAAAGGGCACCACTGTGTGCAGCGTACTGATGTCGCCGACTCGCACCGGTAACTCCGCATGACGCGAAGCGCGCCTGGCCAGGGTGATATCAACCTCGATGGCACTCACCACATAGCCCCTTTGCTGGAAATGGCGGGCATCCAGCCCCTCGCCACAACCCGCATCGAGCAGATGCGCGCCGGGGGCCAGCTCATGGCAGAAGCTGTGATGGAGGGAGGCACGGGGGAGGAGATCGAGAGCAGCTGGCATCGGGGGCTCGGGGCAATAGAGAGAGAAGGCCATGGTATCAAGGGGAGGGGGCAGAGGGCCAGATCCGCCCTGCGGCACCTCTCTTCAGGGTGTGGATTGCCGGAGCATCCTCTGGCGCTCAGTCACACCGGGCGGGCAGGTGGCGGAGTTGCAGGAAGAGGCTGTCGAGCAGGTAGTCGGCTTCCCGGGCCAGATCGATGCGCTCTGGGAAGTGCAGCCAGTTGAGGATATAGCCATCCAGGGTGCAGTGCAGCAGGGTGGCCGCCCGGGTCAGATCCAGCGTGGAGGGCAGCTGACCGTGCTTCACCCCATTGGCGAGAGATCGTTCTATGTCCTGGGCGAAACGGCGTGACTCCTTGTGGATGTGCTCGCGCAGGGTGAAGGCTTCCCCTTCTATCTCTATGGTCTCCAGGCTGTACATGATGGTGAACATCTGGCGGTGACCCGGATCGCGGGTGATCTTGAGCAGCGCGTTGTGCAGGAAGAATCGCAGCCGGCCGAGGGGATCCGGTTCATCGGGATTGAGGCTGGCATCGAGCTGATGGGAGAGGGGCTCGCACAGCTCCTGCCACAGAGAGATAAACAGCTCTTCCTTGTTTTTGAAGTGCCAGTAGATGGCGCCCCGCGTGAGATCCGCCGCCTTGGCGATATCGGTCAGACTGGTCTTGGCCAGGCCCCGATGGCAAAACAGATCCAGCGCCGTGTTCATGATGTGGCAACGGGTCTGCTGAGCTTCTTCTTTTGTGCGTCTGGCCATCGTGGTTCGCTTAGTCCAAAAAGGGTGGTGATAATAACAAAAACCAATATACATACATTCGTGGATGTATGTATATTGCCCCATCTCAACCGACTTTACCAATGGGGGCCTAATGCCCCCTGAATGGTTGTTCGTAAGCAGACAGAGGATCAGGTGCTCCATGCATAAAAATAAAATTGCCCGTTCGGTCGGGCTGGCCTTGTTGGCAGCCGGATGGCTGGCGGGCTGTGGTGATAAAGAGGCCGCTCAGGCCCAGGCCCCGATGCCGCCCACCGCCGTCGAAGTGACCACGCTACACACTGGCCCCTTGCAGCTCACCACCGAGCTGACCGGTCGTACCGCCGCCCTGCGCATCGCCGAAGTACGTCCCCAGGTGAGCGGTATCGTGCTCAAGCGTCTCTTTACCGAAGGCTCTGACGTCAAGGCTGGCCAGCTGCTCTATCAGATTGACCCCGCCGTCTATCAGGCCAATGTGGCCTCGGCCGCGGCCAATCTGGCCAAGGCCCAGGCCAACGAGCGCAGCGCCCGTCTCAAGGCCCAGCGCTACGGCGAGCTGGTCAAGGTCAAGGCCATCAGCCGCCAGGAATTTGATGATGCCGATGCCGCCTGGAAGCAGCAACTTGCCGAGATAGGCGCCGCCAGGGCCGCGCTACAGAGCGCCGAGATCAACCTCGACTACACCCGTATCACGGCCCCCATCAGCGGCCGTATCGGCCGCTCCGCCGTGACCGAAGGCGCCCTGGTCACCGCCCAGCAAGCCGCGGCCCTGACCACTATCCAGCAGCTCGATCCCATGTACGTGGACGTGAGCCAGTCCACCGCCGATCTGCTGCGTCTCAAGCGTCAGGTCGAGGCGGGCAAGCTGACCTCGGGTCAGGCCGATAATACCAAGGTAAGTTTCCTGCTTGAAGATGGCAGCGCCTACGGTGAATCCGGCGAGCTGCAGTTCTCCGATGTCAGCGTGGACGAGACCACCGGCATGGTGACTTTGAGGGTGATAGTGCCGAACCCGCAGCAGCTGCTGCTGCCCGGCATGTTCATGCGCGCCACCTTGAAAGAGGGTGAGCGCAGCCAGGGCCTGCTGGTGCCCCAGACCGCCGTGACTCGCACCCCCAATGGTGGCGCCACTGTCATGGTGGTCACCCCCGACAACAAGGTCGAGCTGCGAGATATTCACATCAGTCGCATCGTTGGCAGCAATTGGGTGGTGGAGTCCGGTCTCAAGGCCGGTGAGCGGGTCATCGTCGCCGGTCTGCAGAAGGTCAGGCCAGGTGCCGAGGTGGCGCCCAGTGAGCAGTCCGTGCAGGCGCAAGTCGCCCCGGCTAACAAGTAGGATGGAGTAGTCGCCTCATGGCACGATTTTTTATAGATAGACCCATATTCGCCTGGGTGATCGCCTTGGTGATCATGCTGGCGGGGGGCCTGGCCATCTTGACCTT
The DNA here is from genome assembly GCF_020149575.1 of Aeromonas rivuli. Lineage (NCBI taxonomy): Bacteria > Pseudomonadati > Pseudomonadota > Gammaproteobacteria > Aeromonadales > Aeromonadaceae > Aeromonas > Aeromonas rivuli. The sequence continues at coordinate 1,508,537 of NZ_CP079742.1, forward strand.
GCCGGTCTCCCAGTACCCCACCATAGCGCCGCCGGCCGTGGGGATCTCGGCCAGCTACCCGGGCGCTTCCGCCAAGACGGTGGAAGATTCGGTGACCCAGATCATCGAGCAGAACATGACGGGGCTGGATCACCTGCTCTACATGTCTTCCCAGAGTGATTCGGCTGGCAACGTGTCGGTCACCCTGACCTTCAAGCCGGGCACGGATCCCGATATCGCCCAGGTGCAGGTGCAAAACAAGCTGCAACAGGCCATGTCACTGCTGCCCCAGGAGGTGCAACAGCAAGGCATCCGGGTGCAGAAGACCTCCAGCAGCTTCCTGATGGTGGCGGGCTTCATCTCCAGCGATGGCAAGATGAGCAACGATGATCTCTCCGATTATGTGGTGAGCAACATCAAGGAGCCCCTGAGCCGGCTGGACGGGGTGGGGGACATTACCCTGTTCGGCAGTCAGTACTCGATGCGTGTCTGGCTGGATCCGCATCGTCTCAATCGGGTGCAACTGACCCCGGCCGACATTCAGGCAGCCATCCAGAGCCAGAACGCCCAGGTGGCCTTCGGTAAACTGGGGGGCACCCCCTCGGTGAACGATCAGCAATTTACCGCCACCATCATGGGCCAGACCCGGCTCTCGACCGTGGAGGAGTTCAACGACATCTTGCTGCGGGTCAATCAGGATGGCTCCAAGGTGCGGCTCAAGGACGTGGCCCGGGTCGAGCTGGGCGGCGAGAACTATGACGCCGAGGCGCTCTACAACGGCCAACCCACCTCGGCCATCGCCATCAAGCTGGCAACCGGTGCCAACGCCCTGGATACCGCCGAGCATGTGAAGGCCAAGATAGACGAGCTCTCCCAGTACTTCCCGGCGAACATGAAGGTGGTCTATCCCTATGACACCACCCCCTTCGTGCAGATCTCCATCGAGGAGGTGGTGCAGACCCTGATTGAGGCCATCATCCTGGTGTTCTGCGTCATGTACCTCTTCTTGCAGAACTTCCGGGCCACCCTGATCCCGACCATCGCCGTGCCCGTGGTACTGCTGGGGACCTTCGGGGTCATGGCGGCGTTCGGCTTCTCCATCAACACCCTCACCATGTTCGGCATGGTGCTGGCCATCGGCTTGCTGGTCGATGACGCCATCGTGGTGGTGGAGAACGTGGAGCGCCTGATGAGCGAAGAGGGGCTATCCCCCCTGGAGGCGACCCGCAAGTCCATGGATCAGATCACCGGCGCCCTGGTAGGGATTGCCCTGGTGCTCTCCGCCGTGTTCGTGCCCATGGCTTTCTTTGGCGGCTCAACCGGCGCCATCTATCGCCAGTTCTCCCTGACCATCGTCTCGGCCATGGTGCTCTCCGTGCTGGTGGCCCTGATCCTGACCCCGGCCCTGTGCGCGACCCTGCTCAAGCCGATGAAGCATGGCGAACATGCCAGCCATCGCGGCCTGTTCGGCTGGTTCAACCGGGTGTTTGACGCCGGTGCCGATCGCTATCAGCGCGGTGTGGGCAAGGTCATCAAGCAAGGGGCGCGCTACAGCATCATCTATCTGGGGATGCTGGTGGTGCTGGCCGTGCTCTTCCTGCGCCTGCCGACCTCCTTCCTGCCCGAAGAGGATCAGGGGGTCATCATGTCCATGGTGCAGCTGCCGGTCGGGGCGACCAAACAGCGCACCGAGGCCGTGCTTGCCGAGATGCGTGACTACTTCCTCGAGACTGAAAAGGAGAATGTGGACTCCGTGCTGACGGTGGCGGGCTTCAGCTTCGCCGGTAGCGGCCAGAACAGCGGCATGGCGTTCATCAAGCTCAAAGACTGGAAAGAGCGTGACACCCCCGAGCGCAGCGCCAATGCCATCATAGGCCGCGCCATGGGCTATCTGTTCAGCATCAAGGAGGCTCAGGTCTTCGCCTTCAACTTGCCTCCCATCCCCGAACTCGGCACGGCCACCGGCTTCGACTTCTTCCTGCAAGACAGGGCGGGTCTGGGTCACGAGAAGTTGATGGCGGCGCGCAACCAGCTGCTCGGCATGGCGGCGCAGGATCCCAATCTGGTGCGGGTGCGCCCGAACGGGATGGAAGATACCCCCCAGCTCGACATCAAGATTGATTACGAGAAGGCCCTGGCTCAGGGGCTGACCGTGAGCGACATCAACAGCACGCTGTCGGCGGCCTGGGGCTCCTCCTATGTCAATGACTTCATGGATCGCAACCGGGTCAAGAAGGTCTACCTGCAGGCGGATGCGCCCTTCCGGATGAACCCGGAAGATCTCAAGCTGTGGTATGTGCGCAACAGCGAAGGGAAGATGGTGCCTTTCTCGGCCTTTGCCACCACCCAGTGGAGTTATGGTTCGCCTCGTCTGGAGCGTTACAACGGCGTCTCCGCCATGGAGATCGTCGGTGAGGCGGCCCCCGGCAAGAGTACGGGGGATGCCATGGCAGCCATCGAGCAGATGGTGAAACAACTGCCCGAGGGAATAGGTCTGGAGTGGACCGGACTCTCCTTCCAGGAGCGTCAGGCCGGCTCCCAGGCGCCAGCGCTTTATGCCATCTCGCTGCTGGTGGTCTTCCTCTGTCTGGCAGCCCTGTACGAGAGCTGGAGCATCCCCTTCTCGGTCATGCTGGTGGTGCCGCTCGGGGTATTGGGCGCCATTCTGGCGGCGACCATGCGCGGGCTGGAGAACGATGTCTACTTCCAGGTCGGCCTGCTCACCACCATAGGGCTGTCGGCCAAGAACGCCATCCTCATCGTCGAGTTCGCCAAGGAGCTCTATGACAAGGGGATGGGCTTGAGCGAGGCGGTGCTGGAGGCGGCGCGCCTGCGTCTGCGCCCAATCCTGATGACCTCGCTGGCCTTCATCTTGGGGGTCTTGCCGCTGGCCATCAGCACCGGGGCGGGGGCCAGCAGCCGCAACGCCATCGGCACCGGCGTCATGGGCGGTATGATCAGTGCCACTGTGCTTGCCATCTTCTTCGTGCCGCTCTTCTTCGTGCTGGTGATGCGTTACTTCACCAAGCAGAAAGATGCAGAGGCAGATGAGCAGATCAAAGCGAGCAAGCAGGCATAAGCCCATGGGACTCAGCAAGTGGCCATCACCTTGAGTGAGGGCATGACAGACAGAAGAGGGAGGCCTGTGCCTCCCTCTTTCTATTGGCGCCATGCCAACTTGCTGCCTTACCCCAGGCGTTGAGCATAGAAAAAGGGCCACTTCTTTCGAAGTGGCCCTTTCCAAACGTTTGGTGGAGCTGGGGGGATTTGAACCCCCGTCCAAAATTACTACATCCTCGGTACTACATGCTTAGTCACTCTTTACATTCGCCAACACGCTGCGGAGAGACACGCCACGTACTGACTAGCTCGATTGGTTTTAATGCTTCCGCCCCGAGCAGGACTTCCACACGATCCTGTGAAGGATGACCTTCCGATTCCCTAGGACACAGGCAAGCTAGGGTAGAAGGGCTCAGCGCAGGTTATTAAGCTGCGAGTGCGTAGTTTTCGTCGTTTGCGACTATTTTTTTGCGGTTTATTAACGAGGCCTACCGCACCTCGGCATGCACCTTGGGTTTCGTGAATCTTGTCGAATCCAGAATCAGCCCCAAGTTGTCCATTGGGATTGTACGCAAAAAACCAGCCATGGCAAGGCGTTGGCGGACAATGAACTGAATTGACGTTGTGTTTGCTGATTTAATGGTCGTTATTGCTAATCAGGGCTGGGGGGAGTTGAACCCCCGTCCAAAAAAGTGAGCCATACAAAGCAACACGCCGGACCCATGGGCCCGGCGTGACGGTGAGCTTGATTCTTGGCTTATTGCCTTGAGATCAGCCCAAGCGCTTGTTTTTCATGATGCGCGACTTCTCGCGATCCCACTCACGAGCCTTGGTGTCTTCGCGCTTGTCGTGCTCTTTCTTGCCTTTCACCAGGCCGATTTCCACCTTGACCCAGCACTCTTTCCAGTAGAGTGCCAAGGGCACTATGGTGTAACCCTGGCGAGCGGTCAGGCTCTCGAGCCGGTCGATCTCGCGGCGGCTGAGCAGCAGCTTGCGGGTGCGAGTCGGATCGCATACCACATGGCTGGAGGCGGCATTGAGCGGCAGGAAGCTTGCGCCAAACAAGAAGGCCTCTCCCTGCAAGAAGATAACATAGGCTTCGCTGATGTTGGCCTTGCCTGCCCGCAGGGATTTGACTTCCCACCCTTGCAGCGCCAGACCGGCTTCTACTTTTTCTTCGATGAAGTATTCGTGGCGCGCGGCTCTATTGAGGGCAATAGTGCTGGACCCGGCTTTGTTTTTACTGTTGTTTTTGCTCATGACGGGCGCCTTCGGCGATGACTTGGAAGCCGCATTATACGTGGGTGGCGGCGGCTGTAAAACGCGCAACCGCTCGAATGATGACTTTATGAGCAGTTCCGGGGTGATTTTGGCTGGCAAGGTGATTTAGAGGGGGGGGTGAGGGCGGCGCTAAAACGCATAATTGCTCGAGTGGCGGTTTTATGAGCAGTTTCGGCGGTGATTTTCGGCGATATGGTGATAAAATCCCGGGGATTGGATGAGGAAACCCCATGCCCCGTATTACCCGTAGTGCCCTGGTGATGTTCAGTGCCGAGCAGATGTTCCGGCTGGTCAATGATGTGGATGCGTATCCCGAATTTCTGCCGGGCTGTGTCGGCAGCCGCGTGCATGAGAGTGGCGAGGACTTTATGACCGCCTCCGTGGATGTGGCCAAGGCGGGTATCGCCAAGACCTTCACCACCCGCAACCAACTCGATGCCAATCGCCAGATCAAGATGGAGCTGGTCGATGGCCCTTTTCGCAAGCTGGCGGGCTGGTGGACCTTCACCCCGCTGGACGTGGATGCCTGCAAGGTGGAGTTCGATCTCGATTTTGAATTTACCTCCAGGCTGATTGAGCTGGCATTCGGACAGATCTTCCGCGATCTGGTGGGCTCCATGGTGCTGGCGTTTTCCCAGCGCGCCAAGGTGGTGTACGGTGTCTGAGCCACTGAATGTGATGCTGCGCCACCTCCTGTCGGGCCATGGGGCTTGGGCTCACACCGGGCTGCCGGTGCTCTCTCACCGCGACAGGGAGCCTCAAGATGCCTGATGCGCTCAATATTGAAGTGGTCTACGCCCTGCCGGACAGACAGACTGTGCTGGCGTTGCGGGTGGGGGCCGGTACAAGCGTGCAGGCCGCCATCGAGCAGTCGGGTATCCTGGCCAAGCACCCGGAGATAGACCTGGCGGTCAACAAGCTGGGCATCTATAGCCGCCTGGCCAAGGGCTCGGATCTGCTGCAGGACGGCGATCGCATCGAGATCTACCGACCGCTCACCGCCGATCCCAAAGAGATGCGCAAGAAGCGGGCCGAAAAGGCCAAAGAGGAGGGGCGAGCCGATGTGGTGACGGGGGGCCGTCCCGATGTGCACCGCAAGCAGGACGATGGTGAATCAAGCTGATCTGGGTGAATCAACCTGCATGTTAAAGGCGCCTCGGCGCTTTTTTGACGGCCATTTTACCGCGAACAGGCGGGATGGATGCACATCCGCGCGGGATTCATATTATCTGCAATCGCTCGTTTTCCACCGTCTCACACCCCGTCTCCTGGCTGGCGAGGGCTATCATGGCGTGGGCTACCTGACTTGCCTCGATGGCGCGCCAGCGTCTGAAGCGTCCTCGCAGCAGCGGCTTGATCAGCGGGTAGAGGCCCTGAATGATTTGTTCGGACTGGCGGGGCGGCTGGCGATCGCCGAGCAGCATGGCGGGGCGGACGATGACGAGCCGCTGCCACTCCTGAGCCAGCAAGGCCTGTTCCATCTCGCCTTTGGTGCGGGGATAGAGGGCAGGAGAGCGGGGATTGGCCCCCAGGCTCGAGACAACGATCAGCCGCTGGCAACCATGGCGGCGGGCGAGGGCGGCGAAGGCCAGCACATAGTCATGGTCGACCCGGCGAAATGCCGCATCGGAGCCAGCCTCCTTGCGGGTGGTGCCGAGACAGCAGAAGGCAGTGTCGATGGGGGTGGGCAGCGCGACCTCATCCAGTCCCTCGAAGTCTACCGGCAGCCAGTGCCGACCGGGCCGGGCCTCCCCCGCCTTGCGGCACAGCAGGGTCAGTGAATGGCTGGGGTCGAGTTGGCGCAGCAGTTCCCGTCCAATCAAACCGGTCGCGCCCGCTATCAGGATGTGACTCAGAATGACCTCCTCAGGGTACTGAACGTGAGCCCTTGCCGATCACTGCGCGGGTCGGCGGCTTCTGTCATCGGGAGAGGGCTCATGTTTTTCCTTCCTGGCAGATAAAACAAAACCGGCCTTGGCCGGTTTTGGTGGATATCAGAGCGGGGTGGTGAAGGCCGCAGGTAACGGGAAGTCACCGCTCGCCGTGGCCAGCCGGTCGCCGACAAACTTGACGGTCAGCTCCTTGCGCTCCTTGTCACCTCGGCCCGGTTGGAACTCATACAGGTAATACCAGGTGTCGGGATCGAAGCTGTCGCGCATCATGGGGGAGCCCAGCACGAACTCGACCTGCTCGCGGCTCATGCCTTGGCGCAGTTTGTCGACCTGCTTTTGTTCTACATAGTTGCCCTGCGGAATATCGATGCGATAAACCAGGCTGCAACCAGAGAGAGTGAGAGCGGTCAGTGCCGCGGCAATCAGGTGTTTCATCCGCATAACGAGTTCAGATCATCCATTCAAGTCTTTTTAAGCTCGGCAAATCATACCCACTCCCTTGGCGGAAGTAAAAAGCCATTGATCCATCAGCCAATAAAAAGGGTCGGTAGGCGCCCCTTTCTGCCAACTGATGTGTTGCATGGGGGCGACAGAGGGCGAGGCCACTCTGCGTGGCGCGCCTGTCGTGGGTTGGCACTGCCGCAGATCTCTTTCAAGGGGGCTAATTTCTACCTCGCGTTCTGGACCTGGATGCAGGGTTGCAGACAGGGGCGTGACAGGGATTGACAACGCCATGTTTCCAGATTGCAATGGAAAACGTTTTTCAAGTAATTCATTAAGTTAGCAAACGTTTTGCGCCAAAAATGTCACTGTCAATGCAAGGAAGTGTGAGTTGCTTCAAGGAATTGGAAAGCGCTTTCGACCATAGTTGGCGCCTCCCCTGTGAGGGGAGTGAAGGATGTGAAAGTCCCATTAAAGAATCATCTTAACGTGCGCCCTGACCATGTCGGCCGGGAGCAACCAGGAGTCCGCTATGTCTGATGTTTTCCACTTAGGGTTGAAGAAGGCCGATCTGCAAGGTGCCACCCTGGCGATTGTTCCTGGCGATCCCGAGCGCGTGAAGCGTATCGCTGAGCTGCTGGATAATCCTGTGTTCCTGGCAAGTCACCGTGAATTCACCACCTGGCGTGGCGAGATGGGCGGTACTGCCGTGATCATCTGCTCTACCGGTATCGGCGGCCCGTCCACCTCCATCGCGGTGGAAGAGCTGGCCCAGCTGGGTATCACTACCTTCCTGCGCATCGGCACCACAGGCGCCATACAGCCGCACCTGAACGTGGGCGACGTGATAGTGACTACAGGTTCCGTGCGCCTTGACGGTGCCAGCCTGCACTTCGCACCCATGGAGTTCCCGGCCGTGGCCGACTTCGACTGCACCACTGCACTGGTCAACACTGCCAAAGAGATGGGCTCCAAGCTGCATGTGGGGGTGACCGCCTCTTCCGACACCTTCTACCCGGGTCAGGAGCGTTACGACACCGTATCCGGCCGCGTAGTGAGTCGTTTCCAGGGTTCCATGAAAGAGTGGCAAGCCATGGGCGTGCTGAACTATGAGATGGAATCTGCAACGCTGCTGACCATGTGCGCCAGCCAGGGGCTGCGTGCCGGCATGGTTGCTGGCGTCATCGTCAACCGCACTCAGCAAGAGATCCCGAGTGCTGCCACCATGGCAAAAACCGAATCTGATGCCATCAAGATCGTGCTGGGCGCTGCCCGCAAGCTGATCTGATAGCACCTCTTGTTATCAAGAGGACCGAGTGGGGGTGGGGGCCGTTGCGAAAGCACGGCCCCTATCTTTTTATGGGAATTGATAGCCGAGCGCCTTGATGAAATATCGCGGCTTTGGCGAGAACAGGTTTAGAAAGGGCAGTCGCAGACCGCATTGATTCCGCTCACCGCTGAGAGGGTGCTTGAAGCTGGATAGATCGGTCGGTCGCTATATCGCACCAACCGCCATGCTCAACTAGAAAGGGCAGTCGCAGACCGCGTTTATGCGCTCATTGGTGAGGGGGTGATTGAAGCTGAGGCGATGGGCATGGAGCATCAGGCGCCCGGCAAGGGCATGTGCGGTGCCGCCGTAGAGATCGCAGCCCAGCATGGGATAACCCAGTTGCTGACTGTGAATGCGCAGCTGATGGGTGCGACCCGACTCCGGGTGCAAGGCAACCCGACTGATGGGGATCATGGCCCGCTCGCCATGGGGCCAATACTCTCGGGCCAGCACCCGATAGCGGGAGCGGGCCGGTTTCCCTTCCTGGGCGCAGATCTTCATCAAGGGAAACTGGGCCGGATCCTTGGCAATGGGAAAGTCCATCACCCCTTCATCCTCGACCAGATGACCCTGGAGCAGCGCCAGATAACCCTTCTCGACGGTGCGTTCACTGAACTGGCGGCAGAGTGCGGCATTGACGACCTTGTTGAGTGCAACCAGCATGAGCCCCGATGTCCCAAAATCGAGGCGATGAACCAGGGTGCAGCCGGGAAAATCCTGCACCAGTCGATAGTGAACCGAGTCGAGGTTTTGCGCATTCTTGCCGGAGAGACTGAGCAAGCCGGAGGGCTTGTCGATCAGCAGCAACGCCTGGTCCCGATAGAGGATGCGGATCTCTCCCTGACAGGGCGGGGCGATGAAGTTGTCGATGATGGCGGGGTTGGGCATAGGCTGGCGGGGCGGCTTGGTTCGAAAGGGATGGGCGGGCATGATACACCCAGGTGTCCGGCTTGGCACGGCTTGTGGTCGGGAGCCTGATAACAGGGATGCGTCTGATCCTGACCCAGAGGGGGGCTGCGACGAATGCTGCCATGGATTCTGTGACTGGAGCGCGGGATCCTGCGACCCTGAGTTGCTAAGGTAGGAAAGGAGTGGGCCCGGGTTGAGCCTATGGGGCTGACATTGGATTGAGGAGGGCAGTGATGGACAAGGTGCCAATGATATTACTGCTCTGCCTGCCGCTCGCTGGTTGCAGCAGCCCGTTTGAGCGATTGTGGGCCGGGGTGGCCGAGTGTCACCTCGATAGCCTCTATCTCGATGCCAATAGCCTCAAGCCGGGTAATGCCGAACTCGCTCATTTTACGCCCTACAAGGTGGCCAATGGCTTTGCCTGGTATCGCACGCGGGAGACCCTGGGGGAGGTGCCCATCAGCGGCTTTCTGATCCCGACCTCGACCTTTGAGGTGCATGCCCTCTTCATCGATGCGCCCATCGCCAATGCCCGCCATCTCATGGTGGCGCGCTATGGCAATGATTTTTCTGACGAGGCCAGACACAATGCTGGCGAGGCGCCTCTCTTGCTGCGCGACCCCAATAATCCCAAGCAATCCATTCTCGATTGCACGCGGGATGAGAGTGGGGAAACGACGCCAGATGAGCCTTTGACTGAGTAGGACCAGGATGAGCGGCACCCTTTAGCCAGGGAGGCCACACCGCAGGGAGGTGTCGCGGATCAGGGATAGCCCAGGATCTGCTTTATCTCGTCAATGTGGGCCGCGACCCAGACGGGATTGATGGGACCCCAGTCACTGATCCGGTAATGGCCCTGCTGATGACGGGCCCCCGGGGTTTGCTCGAACTCGCACAGCAGATCCAGTTCGGCCAGGGCGCAGAGGGTGTCCTGGGCGGTGCGTCTGGGCATGCCAGTGGCGGCCATGATGGCCACCACAGTGTCTGTGCCGGTCGCTATCAGATGAGCAAGATAGAGACGACGATAGAAGCTGGTGCGGGTCTTGCTGGCACCTGTGGCTCCCTCTTTACTCATATCTCATCCTCTACGCGCTCGAAGTAGCGCCACAGCGCGAGGGCGGATTTACCGATAGCCAGGGCCCAGATCCCGAACCAGAACCAGCGGAAGAAGCTCCAGCTGGAGGCGTTGGCGTCGGTGGTGGTCTTGATCTTGGTGACGTTCGGGAACATGGAGAACATGTTCACCCGCCAGCCGTAAGAGGTGATGATGGCCAGCTTCTTCTCGAACTCCATGGATTTGGCCTTGGCCTGAACATCGGCGGCATCAAACTTGAAGTAGAAGGGGAAGCCCCAGCCGGTATCTTCATTGCGAAACACCCGGATCTTCTCGCCGGGGCGCTCGGTATAGATGTAATACACATCCGTGGTCGGGCCATCAGCCGGGTTGTTTTTGCTGATGGGGCCATCCTTGTCGGTGCGCTTCACCTCGACCCCCGTGATGGTGGCGATGGTGTGCTCAGGCAAGTAGTAATCGAGCCAGGTGGCGGACAGCAGGGCGATGAGCCCCAGGATGATGAAGGCGGGCTTCCTGAACTTCAGATTCATAATGCTCTCATAAGCGGGGCGTTGGCGTGCCTCTACCATACCGATATTTGCCGGTCAGGCACAGCCCCCAATGAAGCCAATATGTAAAAAGGCCGTTTTAAACAATGACGAAAGGGGGCCTGGATCGGGCGAGAGGCCCGCAGGCGGGGCCTCAGTCTGGGCATGGAAAGCGGGTATCACAACTGGAACTGGGCCAGATGCTTGCGCTGCTGTTCGGCGAGCTGTGACAGCTCGTGACTGGCGGCTGCGCTCTGGCTGATACCGGCGGCACTCTGGTGCACTATCTCGTAGATGTTGGTGATGTTGCGATTGATGTCTGCGGTGACGCAGGACTGCTCTTCGGCGGCGGTGGCCACCTGGGCATTGGCGCCGTTGATCTGGGTGACCGCCTCTGTGATGCCCCCCAGCAGATCGTGCACTTCGGCGGAGAGGCGCTGATTGTGCTCAAGGATGGTGAGGGTCTCCTGAACGCCGTTGTTGGCGGACTGGGACTGGCTCTGCAACTGCTCGATGATCCCCTGGATCTCCTTGGTGGAGTCCTGGGTGCGGGCCGCCAGCAGGCGCACCTCGTCGGCGACCACCGCGAAGCCGCGACCGGTTTCCCCGGCGCGGGCGGCCTCGATGGCGGCGTTGAGCGCCAGCAGGTTGGTCTGCTCCGAGATGCTCTGAATCACCTCAGTCACCTTGCCTATCTGCTCGGACTGGGACTTGAGCCGCGCCACCACGCTGGCGGCGCTCTCCAGACTGCCCGCCATGCGGCTGTTGGCCTGGATGCTCTTGGCAAACAGGGCCAGCCCCTGTTCGACCCGGCGGTGGGCGTCCCGTGCCAGCTCGTCGGCCAGGGCGGCATTGTGGTTGACGTTGTCGGCGGTGCTGGCCAGTTCGGTGACGGCGGAGGCGACCTGTTCGGTCTCGCTGCGCTGCTGCTGGGCGTTGGCCTCGGACTGGGTCATGACGGCGGCCAGCTCGGTGGCGGCGGAGGCCACGTTGCCGCTGATGCCGGTCAGGGCATGGATAGTGCTGCCCAGCTGGCTCAGGGTCTGGTTGATATCCTTGGCCAGCTGGCCCAGCTCATTATTGCCCTCGGATCTGGCGCGCACGTTGAAGCGCCCCTGAGCGACGGCGTGCATCACCTCCTGCAACTGGCCGATGGGCTGGACGATACGACCGGAGAGCCACCAACCACCGCAGAGCGCTGCGAGTAGCGTGGCTGCCATCATCAGCAGGGTTTGCAGCAAGGTGGCGCGATAGTGGGCCTGCTCCAGGGCGATCTCCTGCTGAGTCAGCTGGTTGATGTGGGCCGACAGGGTGTCTATCTGCCTGATCAGCTGCTCCCCCAGCTCGCGAAAGCGCAGCCGGGCCTGCTCATCGGCGGCGGGATCGCCGCCCCCCTGGAATCGCTGGGACAGCAGCGGCAGCATGGTGCTGCGGGTGTGGGCCAAGTAGTCTTGCAGGGCGGCGGCCACCTGGCGGTTGTCCTGCTCGGTGCCGGGGATGACCAGTCGGGACAATATGGTCCCTAGCTCCTGCTCGGCGGCAGTGAGGATGGCGGGCAGCTCGGCGAAGCGGGCCTGATCGTAGAGGCCGTAGATGGCGTTGGTGCGTAGCCGGTAGCTGGTGTGGATCAGGGCGGCGATATCATCCTTGTGGCGGGTGACGCTGGTGGTCGTTTCGTTCATGTTCATGATGGCGCCGTCTATCGCCTGTTTGCTGACGACGGCCATCAGGATCATCAAGAGGCTGGCAAACAGGAGGGGGATGAGCACTTGCAGACGGATAGACAGGTTATTCAACGACATGAAACTTCCTAACCCTAAAGAGGTGTGAGGCGGCATCTTACACAGGCGCGACAACGCTTGTCACAAGGTTTTTAATGCTGAAATCTTGCTGAAGGAAATGATTTTCTTGTGTTAAAAGAGTGTGATAGGCAAGATCCTTTGCTTATTACCATGGAGGTGTAGTGTGTCTGACTGGTTCGATCCGGCCATCTTGGCCCTGTTTATTCCCACGTTTTTCTTCGTTTCCGTGACCCCCGGCATGTGCATGACCCTGGCGATGACCCTTGGCATGAGTCTGGGGGTACGCCGTACCCTGCACATGATGTGGGGTGAGCTGATTGGGGTCGGCCTGGTCTCGGTGTTGTCTGTGGTCGGGGTGGCGGCCGTGATGCTCAATTATCCGAGTCTCTTCTCCGCGTTCAAATACGTGGGGGGAGCCTATCTGATCTGGCTCGGCATCCAGATGTGGCAAGCCAAGGGCAAGATGGCCATCCCGGCCGATCTCTCCACCGTGCAGGAGACACGCCCGCTCACCCTGGCGATGCAGGGGTTTGTCACTGCCATTGCCAATCCCAAGGGGTGGGCCTTCATGGTCTCCCTGCTGCCTCCCTTCATCAATGCCGCCAAGCCAATGACACCGCAGATAGGCGCCCTGGTGGCGCTGATCCTGGTTATCGAGTTCTCCTGCCTGATGCTCTATGCGAGTGGCGGTCGCACCCTGCGTCACTTCCTCGCCAAGAGCGGCAACGTGGCGCTGATGAACCGCATCGCGGGCACCCTGATGATTGGGGTCGGGCTCTGGTTGGCCCTGGGCTGAGTCACTCAATTGCCAGCTAGCAAAATGCCCCCCTCTTTGGGAAAGAGGGGGGCATTTTTATGGGCGCTCACGGCTCAGGGAGTACGGCGCTTGAGGCGATTGACCCAGGGATTGGCGCTGATGCCGTGCAGTATCACGCTGAGCAATATGGTGCAGAGCACCGTCTTGATGATGGGGTCCTGGCCGAGCAGGGCGGGTTTGTTCTGCAGTACCATGACGGCAAAGACGATGCTGGCTAGACCGCGGGGGCCGAACCAGCCGACAAACAGCTTGAGCTCGAGTGTGAGGCCGGTGCCCAGCAAGCAGATCCACACTGGCAGCATGCGCAGCAAGGTGAGACTGGCCAGGGCATAGAGCCAGTATTGCCATTCGAGCAGGCTGCCCATGATGGGCAGCATGGTGGCGCCAAATACCATCCAGATCACCACGGAGAGCAAGTCACCATACCCCTCGCAGCTGTCGAGATACTCGTGCTTGTGTTCGCCAAACCGGTAGCCTATCAGCAGACCGGCGACGAAGGCGGCGATGAAGCCGCTGCCCCCCAGGGTCTGGGCCAGGGCGAAACTGAGCAGGGCCAGACCCGGCAGGGTAAGCTGGCGCCAGAGCGGCAACTGCCAGCCATTGAGGTAGGAGAGCTTGAGCAGCCAGAGGGTAAAATGGCTGAGCCCCAGCGCGACGGCTACGCCTATGCCAATCTCCTCGAGCATCAGGCTGAGCGCCAGGGCGCCGGTGCCCTGGTGCTGCTCGGTCGGGGCGATCAACGCCAATAGCAGCAGGATCACCGGAACACAGATGCCATCATTGAGTCCGCTCTCCTGATTGAGCCCCTCCCGTATCGGGGCGGGCACGGCAGGATTGCTGACCACGGCCTGGCCGAGGGCGGCATCGGTCGGGGTCAGTATGGTGGCGAGGATGGCAAGTTCGAGCAGGGGAAGGTCGGGAAAGAGCCAACGGCCGAACAGGGCGCCGCCGACCAGGGTCAGGGGCAGACCAATCAGCAGCAAGCGGATTGGCAGGCGACGGTTGGCTTTCAGCACCTGCCAATCGGTATTGGCGGCATCGCTGAACAGCACTATCACCAGGGTCAGTTCGGCCAGCAGCTTGATCCCCTCGTTGTCTATCTCCAGGGTGAACAGCTTGAGACCGCCAGGGCCAAGCAGGGCCCCCGCCAGCAGGAACAGCAAGGGGCCATTGATGAGTTTGGATTCGAAGCGGCCAGCTATCAGGCTGTAGACCAGCAAGAAAGCGGCGATGATGGTCAGATTCTGGTAGATGAGGCTCGCCTCCATGGGGTCAGTCGGTCAGGCAGTCTGGGTCGAACACGAACTCGCCGTCCAGCCAGCGCACTATCTCATCGACGCAGGCTTGATCTCGGAACGGCAGATAGCGGGCCCGTAGCCGGGTGATCTGTTCCGGGTCGAGCTGGGCCAGGCCTATGTCTTGAAACAGTGGCAAGTCGGCCTGGATCATGGCCGAGATCTGCGGGCCACAGGTGGCATTGAGGGAGGCGTGCAGCGCCTTGTCCGGATCATACTGCTTGCCGAGCCGATAGCTCATCGGCAGCGTCGCCAGCGGCAAGGCCGAGAGTGCCGCCTGCTTCATGGGGTTGACGCCGTGGCCGGAGGTGAGCTCCAGCAGGTCGGCTGGCCTGTTCTCGAAGGCGCGCAGATACAGGTAGCTGCTCGCCTTGCTGCCATCATTGACCGGGTAGTTATCCCACAGGAAAGGCTTGCGACCGAGCAGCTCGCTGACCTGCTTGAGGTGCGAGGCTGGGTATTCGCTTGAGCACACTTTCTGGCCTGTCCAGAAGATATCGAAACGCTGATCCAGCCCCTTGCCTATGTCTTCGAGATAGTTGGCCGGCATGGCGCCAAACACCTTCTCCAGCACGGGATCGGTCGAGTAGTAGCTGGGGCAGAACAGCAGGCGACGGGACTGGCTGTGGGCGGCGATGTCATGGGCAATCTTGATCTGCAAGGGGGCGAGCTCAGGGCTGTCACCCACCATGTCGTCAAACAGTACCGCCAGTATGTCCGGGGCCAGCACGTCGTCGATGACCCTGAGCTTCTCGAGCAGGGCTGGACGTTGACGCTCGTAGTCGTGATGGGCACCCATGGGACTTAAGCCCACACCAAAGGCCAGACCGTTGGCGCGACACTGCTCGGCAAACTGGCGCAGGGCGTTGAGGTGCGCCTCTGGCCAGGGCAGTGCCCAGTGCTTGCGCAGATAACCGTCATCCTTGGGGGCATACAGATAAAAACCATAGCCGTGGCGAGGTAGCCACTGGGCGTAGTGGGCGCGAGCGGCCCAGCTCCAGCCTTTGCCAAAGAAGCCCTCGATGAGACCGAGGTGGGGGTTAGGCGCGCCAGCGCCCGACATCAGGCTGTGCTCAGACATAGTGTTGCTCCATCAGGTGGCCGTCAGACCGGGTCTTCATCGAGGAAGCGCACGCCTATCTTGCGGGCCTCATCCCCATCCATTTCTGCTACGGTCCAGATCATGCCTTGCCATGGGTATTGGTCACCCACCACCAGATTATCGCCCAATCGGCCGGCAAGGAAGAGGCCAAGGCTCTGATTGGGATCCTCCAGTTCGGCGAGATCCAGCCCGTAGATAGGGGCCAGATCCACCAGGCGGGCCGACGCCTCCAGCAGGAAGTCACCGAAGAAGCGCGGTCCCAGATCCTGCTCCGGGGCCTGGCTGAACAGCTGACCCAGGGCGGTCAAGTCATGTTCATGGCCAATGACGCAGAGAACATCGTCGGCCTGCAGCCGGGTACTGCCCGAGGGGTGGAGCAGGTCCTGGCCGCGAAACAGGGCGCAGACCCGGGTACCGGTTGGCATCTTGAGGTCGCGCAGGGGCGAACCTATGCACCACTTATCCGAGCCGAGTCGGTAGACGAAGGTCTCCCACTGGCTGTCGACATCAATTTCCAGGCCGGAGCGATTGATGGGGGAGGGGGGCACCGGCACCTCTACCCGCGCCAGGCGCGAGGCCAGTGGCAGCGAGCTGCCCTGCAAGATGAGGGAGACCAGTACCACGAAGAAGGCGACATTGAAGTAGAGCTGGGCATTGGGCAGCCCCGCCATCATGGGGAACACCGCCAAGATGATGGGCACGGCGCCACGCAGTCCCACCCAGGAGATGAACCAGCGCTCCCGGGGGGCAAAGTTCTTGAACGGCAGCAGGCCAATCCAGACCGAGAGCGGGCGGGCAAACAGTATCATCCACATGGCCAGTGCCAGGCCCGGCAGGGCGATGGGCATCAGGTTGCTCGGGGTGGCGAGCAGGCCCAGCACCAGGAACATGCCTATCTGGCTGAGCCAGGTCAGGCCGTCCAGCACGGAGAGGGTGGTGCTGCGGCTGCGGATCACCCGGTTGCCGAGCAGCAGGCCGGTGAGATAGATGGCGAGAATGCCACTGCCCCCCACCGCCGTGGTGATGGCAAAGATCAGCAGGCCGCCGCTGACGGTCAGCAGCGGGTAGAGTCCGGGTGCCAGCTTGGCGCTGTTGATAAGCTTCCACAGCAGCCAACCAGCCCCCAGGCCAATGCCGGCGCCCAGGCCAAACTGTTGCAGCAGCTTGAACAGGAAGGACCAATCCAGTCCCTGCTGGCCGGTGGCCAGGATCTCGATCAGGGTGATGGTGAGAAACACCGCCATGGGATCGTTGCTGCCCGACTCGATCTCCAGGGTGGCGCCGACCCGCTCGTTGAGACTGCGCCCGCCAAGCAGAGAGAAAACGGCCGCCGCATCGGTGGAGCCGACGATGGCGCCGATCAGCATCCCCTGCAGCAAGCTGAGATCAAACAGCCAGGCGGCCATCAAGCCGGTCAGGCCTGTGGTGATGGCGACCCCGAATGTTGCAAGGGAGAGGGCGGGCCAGAGGGCAACCCGGAATGAAGAGACTCGGGTGCGCATGCCGCCGTCGAGTAAAATAATGGCGAGTGCCAGGTTGCCGACCAGGTAGGCGACCGAGTAGTCGGCAAAATGAATGCCCCCCGGGCCATCTTCTCCAGCCAGCATGCCGACCGCGAGGAATATTACCAAGATGGGGATGCCGAGCCGGGATGAGAGTGCGCTCAATAGGACACTGGCACCCACCAACAGGGCACCAATAAGAAAGAAACTGTTGATGCTGACTGCATCCAATGGCGTACTCCTTCTGTCAAAATGCAAATCAGGCACATTATATGCATTTAGCCCCCGCTTGTGTGGGCTATTTGTGCATTATTTTGCAATTTAGAGACATGTTGGCCATCTCTGGCTGGTGATGTCGTCCATTGAGGTCGGAGTCCTATGAGAACAGGCGGCAGGAGAGGGCGGAGTGCGCGAGGCTGTGCAGTGATAGAGGGGGAATCACCATGAAAAAGGACCCGGAGAGGGTCCCTTTTGGTCAGTAATCGTCGTCATCATCCTTGACGTCGCGGATCTTGTCCTTGTACTTGGGGAGCTGCTTCTCAAGTTGCTTCATGTCCTTGATGGCATTGAGAAACAGGCCAAGCAGAAAGAGTAGCGGCAAGCCTATTAACAGCCAGAGACTCATGGGGTACTCCTTTTAATGTCATGGCCGCCGTCATGGGGAACGACGTAACGGGCCAGGATCTCGTCGAGATGGGTCAGGATAGTCTGCTTGCCTTCAATATCCGCCTGTTGCAGGCAAAGCGCCAGTGCCTTGGCATCGAGCCGCTGTCCCCAGGCCTCTGGCGCGAAGCTGAGATGCCAGGGTTCGAAGGCGACCGCGCTGGGGATCTGCTGCGCATCCCCCTTGCCGTAGGGCAGAAAGAAGCCGAAATCCCCCATGTGCTCGACTAGCCAGTCTGACAACCCGGCGAACCAGCCCCCCGCCTGATACTCCCAGGGCTCAAGGGCCAAGCGTACCCCCTCTGGCAGGCAATCCGGATCATAGATATCGAGATCCGTGCCCCAGTGGTGGCGGCTGGTGCCGGGCAGGGCGCTCCAGCGCAAGATGGCATGGAGTCGCTCGACCTCATCGAGTTGCAGGGCATTCAGGGGTTGGCCATCTGCGTCTTGCAGTGGCCGCTCACCGCGCCACTTGCCGTTCCAGATGGCGAGCTGGCGTTCGAAGCCGCGCCAGCTGGAGGCCGGTTGCAGGTTGTGGCCTGCGGCGGCGGCGGCCACTTGCATCTCCTCGAAGGCTGTTGCGGCGGCGGCGGTGAGCCGGTGAGGCCCCGCCCCCAGCAAGACGAGGTGTCCCTCATCCTGGCCAAGCAGCTGATCCTGAGTCATTGCGGCTTCTCCTCCTGCAGGCTGGCTCATGCCAGCAGACGCTCCAGCACACCCTGATACATGTCGGCCAGCAGATCGAGATCCTCGGCCTTCACGCACTCGTTCACCTTGTGGATGGTGGCGTTGACCGGGCCCAGCTCGATCACCTCGGCCCCGGTGGGGGCGATGAAGCGGCCATCTGAGGTGCCGCCGGTGGTGAGCAGGGCAGGGCGCTGGCCATTGACGCGCTCTATGGCCCCGACGGCCGCTTCCAGCAAGGCACCGGTGCCGGTCAGGAAGGGCTGGCCGGAGAGGGTCCACTTCAATTCATAGTCAAGACCATGACTGTCGAGCAGGGTCTCGACCCGCTGGCGTATATCAAGGTCGGTGAGCTCGGTGCTGAAGCGGAAGTTGAACTGGACGTGCAATTCGCCGGGGATGACGTTGGAGGCGCCGGTACCGGCCTGGATGTTGGCAATCTGGAAGCTGGTGGGGGGGAAGAAGTCATTGCCCTGATCCCAGACGGTGCTGGCCAGCTCATCCAGGGCGGGGGCCGCCTTGTGGATGGGGTTGTCTGCCAGATGAGGGTAAGCCACGTGGCCCTGTACTCCGCGAACCAGCAGGTCGCCGGTGATGGAGCCGCGGCGACCGTTCTTCACCACATCGCCCACCTCCTTGGTGGAGGAGGGTTCGCCGACGATGCACCAGCGGATCTTCTCGTTGCGCGCCTCAAGGGCTTCGATGACGCGCACCGTACCGTTGATGAAGGGGCCCTCTTCATCGGAGGTGATGAGGAAGGCGATGGAGCCCTGGTGATCCGGGTGGGCGGCGACGAAGCGCTCGGTGGCGACCACCATGGCGGCCAGGGAGCCCTTCATGTCGGCGGCGCCGCGACCATAGAGGATGCCATCGATGATGGTTGGCTCGAAGGGGGGGGTGTGCCACTTGTCCAGGGGCCCGGCCGGCACCACGTCGGTGTGGCCGGCGAAGCAGAACAGCGGCCCCTCGCTGCCACGGCGGGCCCAGAGGTTGGTGGTGTCTTCAAACACCATGGGTTCGATGACGAAACCGAGCCGGGCGAGGCGCTCCGCCATCAGGGTCTGGCACCCTTCATCCAGGGGGGTCACTGAGGGGCGGCGGATCAGATCCTTGGCCAGTGTGATGACAGTCGACATCGGCATTCCTTACAGGAAAAGGTTAACGAGAGAAGAGGGATTGGTAGTGGTCGGCTTTGAAACCCAGGTGCAGCTCGCCGTCTTTGTCCAGCAGCGGGCGCTTGATCATGGCGGGCTGGGCCAGCAGCAGGGCACGGGCGCGGGCCAAGTCGAGCCCCTGCCTGTCTGCCTCTGGCAGGGCGCGGAACGTGGTGCCGCGGGTGTTGAGCAGGGCTTCCCAGCCGAGCTGGTCTAGCCAGGCGTCCAGCCGGGCAGGCTCCAGGCCATCGGCCCTGTGGTCGTGAAAGCGGTAATCGACACCTGCCTCATCCAGCCACTTGCGGGCCTTCTTGATGGTGTCGCAGTTTTTGATGCCATAGAGGGTGATGGCCATGGGGAGTCCTTCTCTGGGGGCGTGGCCCCGAAATCAATGAGAGGCCGATTCTGGCATTGTGGCCCGCCCAAGGCAACGACCTGGGGCACCCTTGTGCTGGAACCGGGTGCTGGCCATCGATGAGAGGCCGATGCTGGCAGGGTATACACACCAGGTTCAAGGCAACCAGCCAGGCTACCGTGCGTGCTGGAACAGGGGGGCTGTCATCCAAGGAGAGACCGGATGCTGGTAGGGTAGCCACATCCGGTTCAAGGCAACCAGCCAGGCCGCCGTGCGTGCTGGAACAGGGGTCTGTCATTCAAGGAGAGGCCGATGCTGGCAGGGCTGCGAGGCCTGGGTCTCAAGGTTTCGGCCTAGATGGCGTCGAGTTGGGCGGCCCAGCGCAGCAATACCCCTTCAAACCAGTTGAGCAGGGCGTGGTTGTCGTCCCGCCGGTGGCGGATCAGGCTGATCTCGAAGCGCGGCAGCGGGAAGCTGAGCGCGCATTCGGCCAGATCGAGCAGTGCCATCATGGGTTGCAGTATGCGGGCGGGCGCGGTCAGCAGCAGCGGGCTCTGGGCCAGGATGAAGGGGGCGGACAGAAAACTCTGTACCACCAGCGGGATCTCGCGCTGCAGGCCGTGGGCCGCCAGCAGCTCATCGACAATACCGTGTGGCTCGCCTCGGGGGCAAACCAGCAGGTGCTGGGCCCTGGCGAAGTCGGCGATGCTGAGCCTTTGGCCCAGCAGGGGATGGTGGCGGTGGGCGCAGCTCTGCAACCTATCCTCGAACAGGGGCTGGCGCCGAAAGCGACCGGGCAGATCATCCTGTTTGCTGATCACCAGATCGACCGCGCCCTGGTCGAGTTGATGCTCGAACGCCTGGGTCAGAGGGATCATCTGTACCCGCAGACGAGGGGCGAGCCGTTGCAGCTCGGTGAGCAGGCTGGGCAGGATCACGTATTCGGCATAGGTGTGGGCCCCGATGCGCAGTATCCCCTCGAAACAGCTGGGATCCAGCTCGGGTGACGGGCTCAGGGTCTGCTCTATGCCGGCGAGGATCTCGCGCAGGGGCAGCAAGAGTGCCTCGGCCCGCACTGTGGCTTCCATCCCTTGGGGGGTGCGGATCAGCAAGGGATCATCATAGAGCAGCCGCAAGCGGGACAGGGCCCGGCTGACGGCGGGTTGACTCATGGCGAGGCGCTCGGCCGCCTTGGTGGTGCTGCGCTCCTCGAGCAGGGCCTTGAGCACCACCAGCAGGTTGAGGTCTATGCCCCGTAAATTCACTCTATGCATAACGGGATACTAACAAATCATTTCCTTAATAAGTGCAGTCACTCTAATCTGCTTGCCGTCGACGCGCGGCATACCGGTCAGTTGCCTCTGTCATCTGGCCAGGTAGTGCCGAACAGTTGCCCCTTTTTGCGTGGTGCCTAGGGTGGCGATTCGACAAACCTGAACTCTTTTACTCTGCCAGGCAGCGTGTTGCTTGCTTGTATGCCCGCCGTCATGGCGGGTTTTTTTATGGGAGCCAGGCGCATCTCCAAGCCGACAAATAAAACGCGCCTCGGGGCGCGTCTTAAGCAAAATGGGGTGGGTCTGATCGTCAGGGGGCCACTGGCCACTGGTAATCAAATACCCTGGCCCGCTCCCAGGGGGCTTCCGGCAGGCCGGAGGTGAGGCCGGTGTACTTGCCGATGTCGTCCACCACTATGGCAGAGAGCACCGGCAACTGATGCTCGGTGCAATACATGCGAATGCGCTGCAGCAAGGTGCGCAGTTCGTCCTGGCAGGTCTCCAGCCCGGCCATCTTGGCCAGTTTGGAGTAACGGATGGTTGAGCGTTCCTTTGCCGACTCGACGAGAATATCCCACAGCTTGTAGTCGCAGGTTGTCATGCTTGCGGTGGCCTGGTTTGTCATAGCTCTCTCCGGTGCGAAGTGGTCGCAGGGTGTCGATGCCGATAGTGGCAGCTTGAGCGCGCCGGATCTTGATCCAGCGCAAAAAGCGGGTTATTAGCCCCGCCCTGGCAGTTGGAGGCATTCTAAAGCTTTGCCTTTAGAATAAAAGACTGAATTTATCACTTGTTGTGGAGCTAATGATTGCATGGTGCCCCTGGTGTGCTGTTTTTTGATAGGGATCAATGGGCAGAGACGAATGACCCTCTAGATTGCACAGTTCGAGAGACCCGTCGGCACTCTTGCCGTGACTCGCCTGGGCATCCAATGCCACTCGCTGATTGAGTCTCATATTGAACGGCGCTGCCGTTGACCCGAATCTCAGCTCCGGGCGCGCTGCCCAGGAAATCCTGAATGAATGGGGCCTGACCCCGCGTAGGAGAAGCTAATGTCGTTCTCTCTGGATGAATATCTGGCCGAACTGGCCCCGCTCATCAATCTCGATTGTGGCACCCGCACCCCGGCCGGGGTGGCCAAGGTGGCCGAGCTCATGGCCGAGAAGTACCTCTCCCTTGGTTGGCAGGTGCAGCGCCATCAATTCGCCGCCGAGTGCGGCCCCTGTCTCGAGATCACCAATGCGCCGGGGGCCAGTCATTATGACGTGATGTTGGTGGGGCACATGGATACCGTCTTCCCCGAGGGCACCGCCGCCAGGCGGCCACTGCGCATCGAGGGGGAGCAGGGGTTTGGCCCCGGTGTGTCTGACATGAAGAGCGGCCTGCTATCGACCTTCCATGCCCTCAAGGGGTTAACCCCCGATCTGCTGGCCCGGCTCCGGATCCTGGTGTGCTGCAACAGCGACGAGGAGCTGGGCTCGCCCTGGTCGAAGGAGTGGCTGATTGACAAGGCTCGGCAATCGGGCTGCGTGCTGGTGGCCGAGGCCGCGCGCCCGGATGGCTCCCTCATCAGCGCCCGCAAGGGCAACGCCAAGTACCGGTTGCGCTTTCATGGCCGCGCCGCCCATGCAGGCTCGGCGCTGGCGCAAGGGGTGTCAGCCATCACCGAATTCGCCCGTTGGGCATTGGCCATCAACGAGCTGGTCAATTTCGAGACGGGCACGACCCTCAACGTCGGCACTGTGCAGGGCGGTACCGGGGTCAATGTGGTGCCGGACTTTGTCGAGGCCATGGTGGATCTGCGCTTCTGGAGCAACGAGGAGGCTGAGCTCATCGATCATCGTTTCGCCTTTATGGCCAACAACCCCTTCCTGGCCGGGAGTCGAGTCGAGGTGGAGAGGCTTGGCTTCAAGCCAGCCATGGCACCGAATGAGGATACCAAGGCCTTGATGGCACTGGTGGAGCGGGCGGGGGTGGCCGAGGAGATCACATTCAACTGGCTGGCGGCGGGTGGCGGCTCCGATGCCAACTTCACCGCGGCGGCCGGTGTGCCTTCGCTGGATGGTTTTGGCCCCATGGGAGGCGGTTTTCACTCCGAGGATGAGTTTTTGCAACTGGACAGCATAGGCCCGCGCATTCGTCTGCTACGTCGGGTATTGAGGGAGCTGGCCGAGAGCCGGCCAGCATAGCCTGAGGGAAGGAGAGCGTGCTGGGTGCGACAACGGGAGGCCAAGGCCTCCCGTTGTCATGGTGCATCGGGCTTAGAGCAGTATGCTGGTCAGCACGTAGCCGAGGGAGCAGGAGGTTGCCACCCCGATCAGACCCGGAATGATGAAGCTGTGGTTGATGATGAATTTGCCGATGCGGGTGGTGCCGGAGCGGTCGAAACCGATACAGGCCAGATCGCTCGGGTAGGTTGGCAGCACGAAGTAGCCGTAGCTGGCGGGCAGGAAGGCGATCAGCAGCTTGGGTTCGACCCCCAGCGCCAACCCCATGGGGGCGATGGCGGTGAGGGCGGCGGCCTGGCTGTTGACCAGCTTGGAGATGAGGAACAGCACCAGGGCATAGGTCCAGGGCTGGGCCTGTACCACGTGGGCCAGGGTCTCTTTGAGCAGCGGCATGTGGGCCTGGAAGAAGGTCTCGCTCATCCAGGCGACCCCGAACACCGAGAAGATGGCGACCATGCCCGCCTTGAACACGGCGCCATTGGCAATGTCTCCGGGTTTGACCTTGCAGCGCATCAAGATGATGGCGCCGGCGATCAGCATCATCATCTGGATCACCAGGTTCATGGAGAGGGGGCCGGTCTTGTCCTTGATGGTAAAGATTGGGCGCAGCCCTTCGTTGGCACCGAGCAAGACCACGGCGGCGATGGCGGCGAAGAAGATCCAGGTCGACCAGTAGGCCTCTTTCGGGAACTTGGTGTTGAGCAGGGTTTCACCGCTGCCATAGATGAATTCGCGCTGCTGCGGATCCTGGATCCTGGCCTGGAACTCTTCGTCCTGGTCCAGATCCTTGCCACGGTGCAGGCTCCACAGGGCGGCCATCATCACCCCGCTCAATGAGGAGGGGATGGCGATCATCAGGATGTCGAGCAGGCCATAGGCCTGACCTATGCCATGACCGGCCGCCAGGATGGAGACCATGGAGACCACAGCCACCGAGACCGGGGAGGCGCAGATCGCCATCTGGGAGGCAACGGAGGCCACCGCCATCGGGCGCTCGGGGCGAATGTTCTTCTGCAGCGCTATGTCATTGATGATGGGAAACATGGTGTAGACCACGTGGCCGGTGCCGCACAGGAAGGTGAGGGTCCAGGTGGTGAGCGGTGCCAGCAGGGTGATGTATTGGGGATGACGGCGCAGCAGGCGCTCGGCGACCTGCATCATCAGGTTGAGGCCACCGGCGGTCTGCAGGGTGGCGGCGCAGCCTATCACCGCCAGTATGGTCAGCATCACCTGCACCGGCGGTTCGCCCGGCACCAGGCCAAACACGAAGGTCAGCAGGAACAGACCGATACCACTGATGAGACCCAGTCCCATGCCTCCGAAACGGGTACCCAGCAGCAAGCAGCCGAGTACCACCAAAAATTCCATCAAGATCATTCCATTACCTCGTGTGATTGAACCCATGTCCGCCCTGGATCAGGGCCCGGATCATCTGTGGTGATTAGCCACTAAATGGTTGGCAAGCACTTTATCACCCCTAAAGAGGTAGTAATTTGAGGCAGCGCAATAACCTGCCCATTTCCGATTCAAGTGCATAAAAACGATGGATATGCCCTTGAACAGAGGCGATTGGGGAATGGCAGGCGGGGGAAGATAGGGGATCTCTGCGAGGAGCAGGATGGCATGCAGGAGAACGACCCCTGTCAGGGGGCGACTGAGGGGAAAGAAGAGGAGTGATAGACCAGAGAGGGGCTGGTCTGCATACCTGGCAATGAGTTTGGCAATGAGCTTTGCAGATCAGCTGGTAGCTTAACCGTCCCGGCTTGGCTCGGCGGTGGCTGCCTCTTCGGATGAGGAGAGCCGGGACAAGAGAGCGGCGCTGCAGGCATCCAGGATCTCATCGGCCAGTGGCGATTCATCCGGACAGGCCCGTGACAGCATGATGGCCCCTATCATCTGTGCCATCAGCGCTATCCCCTTGGCGCGACGGGCCCGGGTGTCCTGTGCATCCGGCGTGTCGCTCAGGCCACAGGTGCGGGCCAGCATCGCTTCAATGCCGGCCTCGAAGGCGGTCTTGACCTGGGCCGGTTGGCGCGCCGCATCGGCGCACAGTGCGGCCATGATGCAGCCATCTCCCGGGGCATCGCGGTGCTCTCTGGAGAGGTAGTGCCTGACAAACTCGGGGCTAGCCAGGGCACTGGTTTTCTCCAGACTCTGTTCAAAGCCGCAGGTGGCGGCCTCCGCCATCAGATCCGCCTTGGCGGGGAAGTGCTTGTAGAAACCGCCGTGAGTGAAGCCGGCCGCCGCCATCAGATCCGCCACCCCCACGCCATCGTAACCCCGCTCGCGAAACAGCTTGGCTGCGGTGGCGACTATGTGTGCCCGGTTCGCCTGAGCCTGTGCCTTGGTGACCCTCATCCCGGTCGTCCTCTGAATCATGGAAGTGGTGATCACTATACATTGATGTTGGTCATCATCAAAATCCTTGACTGAAAAGATTATGATCGTCATCTTTGAAGCGTAGACCCCGGGAAGGGGTTGAGCGTCGCGACACTCGATTGACCCTTGCAGCCCCTGATCATGGCGGCGCTATGCCGGGTTACCGACTACCTTCCTCCCCAGACCCATGTTCCACACGACAGAGGCACGCCATGACAGACAAGAGACTCTTCGAGGCCTATTCCCTCGGCCCCATCCCCCTCGCCAATCGCATCGTGATGGCGCCGCTCACCCGCAACCGTGCCGGCCCCGGTCTGGTACCGAGCGAGCATGCCGCCACCTATTACAGCCAGCGGGCCACGGCGGGTCTGCTGATCGCCGAGGCGACCCAGGTCTCGGCCCAGGCGCAGGGCTATCAGGACACCCCCGGCCTCTACACGGCGGCGCAGATTGCGGGCTGGCGCAAGGTGACCGATGCGGTGCATGCCGGGGGAGGCCGGATCTTCGTGCAGCTGTGGCACGTTGGCCGCGTCTCCCATGTCGCGCTGCAACCCGATGGCGCGGCGCCGGTGGCCCCTTCGGCCCTTCGCGCCCAGACCAAGACATTCGTCAACAATGACTTCGTCGAGGTGTCTATGCCCCGGGCATTGGCACTGGAGGAGCTCCCCGGCATCATCGATGATTTTCGTCAGGCGGCTGCCAACGCCATGGCGGCGGGTTTCGACGGGGTCGAGATCCACGGTGCCAACGGCTATCTGCTGGAGCAGTTCCTCAAGGATGGGGCCAACCTGCGTAGCGACGGCTATGGCGGCTCCATCGAGAACCGCGCGCGGCTGCTGCTCGAGGTCGCCGCCGCCGTGATCGAGGAGATAGGGGCCGATCGCACCGGGGTCCGAGTCTCCCCCGTCTCACCGGCCAATGGCATCTCCTGCAGCGATCCCCAGCCGCAGTACGATTATCTGGTCGAGCGGCTTAGCGATCTGGGGGTCGTCTACCTGCACGTGATAGAGGGCGCCACCGGTGGCCCCCGGGATGTCGCCCCTTTCGACTTCACCTCCCTGCGTCGGCGCTTCAAGCAGACCTATCTGGCCAATAACGGCTATGACCTGGCGCTGGCCAGCAGTGCTCTGGCCCAGGGCAAGGCGGACCTGTTTGCCTTCGGCCGCCCCTTTATCAGCAATCCGGATCTGGTCGAGCGCCTGCAGCAGGGTGCCCCGCTCGCCGCATTGAAACCCGAGACCCTCTATGGCGGCGGCGCCGAGGGATACATCGACTACCCGGCCCTGGCGGGTGCCGGCGAGTAAGCGTGCATCGACGGGAAGCGTCATAGCACGCCCCCCGTCGACACAGCGCCATGGGGCCAGTGCCTTGCGCGACATCCATCCCGGTTCAACACGATCACAGAGAGAATGACATCATGGCCATTAAACCCAGAGTGCTTATCACCGGCGCCTCCAGCGGCATTGGCGCCACCTATGCGGACCGCTTCGCCCGGCGCGGCCACGATCTGGTGCTCGTCGCCCGTGACGAGGCGCGGCTGACGGACTTGGCCGGCCGCCTGCGCCAGGCGTACGGCGTCGCCGTCGACATCCTGCCCGCCGACCTCACCCAATCCCGGGAGCTGGCCGCCGTGGAGGCCCGATTACGGGATGATGCCAGCATCGGCATCCTGATCAACAACGCAGGGATGGGCCAGTCGGGTCACTTCCTCGCCCAGACCGCCAGCAGCGTCGAGCAACTGGTGACCCTGAACACCACGGCCCTGGCACGCCTGGCGGCCGCCATAGCCCCACGGCTGGTGCAAGCTGGGGAAGGGGCAATAGTCAACATCGGCTCCGTGGTCGGGCTCGCCCCCGAATTTGGCATGACGCTCTATGGCGCGACCAAGGCCTTCGTGCTGTTCCTCTCCCAGGGGATGAGCCTGGAGCTCGCTCCCGCCGGGGTCTATGTGCAGGCGGTGCTGCCCGCCGGCACGCGCACCGAGATCTGGGCGCGCTCCGGCATAGATCCCGACAGCTTGCCGGAGTTGATGGCGGTGGAGGAGCTGGTGGACGCGGCCCTGGTCGGTTTCGATCGCCGGGAAGTGGTCACCATACCGCCGCTGCATGAGGCCAGTCGCTGGGATGAGCTCGATGGCGCGCGCAAGGCGCTGCTCTCCGACCTTCGGCAGGCCCACGCCGCCGAACGTTATCAGGTTGCGCCTCAGGGCCGCTGATCCCGGCAACAAGACCGGCGGTCTGCTGGGGGGCGCCACGCCCAACCCGCAGTTTTCTCTCCAGACCGCCTCTTTTATTCTCGTGATGAGGCGTGCCTGACCTGTGTCACCGCACTGCATTGGACAGGGCGGTTTGCCCGGTTTCGGTCACCTCATGCTTTCTGGTAACAAGATGATGAAAGCCTTTGTGTTCAAACACTATGGTCGCTCGGCACGGCCCGAGTTCACCGACCTGCCGCAGCCGACCATGGGGCCGGACGAGATCCTGGTCAAGGTGCATGCCGTCGGCCTCAATCCCATCGACACCATGATCCCGAAAGGCACTTTCAAACCCCTGCTCAAGTTCGAGCTGCCCGCAGTGCTCGGCAGCGATCTGGCCGGTGTGGTGGTGGAGGTCGGCAGCCGGGTGACGCGGTTTAGGCCGGGGGATGCCATCTATGCCAGCCTCTTCGATCTGGGGCGTGGCGCCCTGGCGCAATGGGTGGTGGTGCCTGAACACGCGGCGGCCCTCAAACCGGCCAGCCTCGACTTCGTTCAGGCGGCGTCCATTCCCATGGTGGCGCTGACGGCCTGGCAGGCCTTCACCGAGCAGGCCTCACTCGCGCCGGGCCAGAGGGTGTTCATTCCCGCGGGTTCCGGCGGCATAGGCTCCTTTGCCATTCAGCTGGCCAGGCACCTGGGGGCCTTGGTCGCGACCTCCACCAGCACGGCGAACGTCGAGTGGGTAGGGCAGTTGGGGGCCGAGGTGGTGATCGACTACAGACGGCAGGAGTTCGATGCGCTATTGCAGGGATACGATCTGGTACTGGGTACCTTGCGGGGCGACGCGCTCGAGCAGGCGCTGTCGATCCTGGCGCCGGGGGGGCGGCTCCTGTCGCTGGTCGGCCCGCCGGATGCGGCCTTTGCGCGGGCGAGAAACATGAATGTCATCATGAGGGCCCTGTTTGGCCTGATGAGCTGGAGGATCCACCGCCTTGCCAGAAGACGGGGCGTCACCTACGCCATGATGTTCGTGCGCCCGGATGGCGCCCAGCTGACCCGGATTGCCGAACTGTTAGATGCGGGCAAGCTCAGGCCCGTGATCGACAAGGTCTTTCCATTTGAACAGACCGGCGAGGCGCTCGCCTATCTGGCGACCGGTCGGGCAAAGGGCAAGGTGGTCGTCAGCCTGGCGTGACAGACGCAGGGCGACGGCAGGAATAAAAAAGCCGACCCTGGGGTCGGCTCTTGCACGGTGCGAGTCTGGCTCGGCGCGATTAGAACTCGGCGGTGCGAGGGGTGCGCGGGAAGGGGATGACGTCGCGCACGTTGCCCATGCCGGTCACATAGACCACCAGACGCTCGAAGCCGAGGCCGAAACCGGAGTGGGGCACTGTGCCGTAGCGACGCAGGTCACGATACCACCAGTAATCTTCCTTGTTCAGACCCATTTCGGCCAGGCGGGCATCCAGCACGTCCAGACGCTCTTCACGCTGGGCACCGCCGATGATCTCGCCGATCCCCGGGGCCAGCACGTCCATGGCGGCGACGGTTTTGCCGTCGTCGTTGAGGCGCATGTAGAAGGCCTTGATGTCTTTCGGGTAGTTTTTCACCACCACCGGCGACTTGAAGTGCTCCTCGGCCAGGTAGCGCTCGTGCTCGGAGGAGAGATCGATGCCCCAGGAGACCGGGAACTCGAACTTCTTGCCGCAGTTCTTCAGCACTTCGATGGCGTCGGTGTAGTCAATCTGGGCGAAGTCGGAGGCGACGAAACGCTCCAGACGGTCGATGGCATCCTTGTCGACGTGCTGGGCGAAGAACTCCAGATCGTCGCGGCGCTCACTCAGCACGGCGTTGAAGACGTATTTGAGCATGGCTTCGGCCAGGGCGGCGTTGTCTTCCAGATCCGCGAAGGCGATTTCCGGCTCCACCATCCAGAACTCGGCCAGATGGCGGCTGGTGTTGGAGTTTTCGGCGCGGAAGGTCGGGCCGAAGGTGTAGACCTTGGAGAGGGCGCAGGCATAGGTCTCGACGTTGAGCTGACCGGAGACGGTCAGGAAGGTCTCCTTGCCGAAGAAGTCCTTGTCGTAATCGACCTTGCCTTCGGGCGTGCGCGGCAGGTTCTCCAGATCCAGGGTAGAGACCCGGAACATTTCGCCCGCGCCTTCGGTGTCGGAGGCGGTGATGAGCGGGGCGGCGATCCACAGATAGCCCTCTTCGTGGAAGAAGCGGTGAATGGCCTGGGCCAGGCAGTTGCGCACCCGGGTCACGGCGCCGACCACGTTGGTGCGCGGGCGCAGGTGAGCCTGCTCGCGCAGGTACTCGATGCTGTGGCGCTTGGCGGACATGGGGTAGGTGTCCGGATCTTCGACCCAACCCACCACTTTGACGTCGGTGGCTTGCAGTTCGAAGGCCTGGCCGCTGCCCTGGGAGGCGGCAACGATGCCGGTCACTTCCACTGAGCAGGCGGTGGTCAGACGCAGCACTTCATTCTCATAATTGGCCAGGGTATTGGGGACGACGGCCTGAACCGGGTGAAAACCGGAACCATCGGAAATGGCCAAAAATGAGATCCCCGCCTTGGAATCGCGGCGGGTCCGGATCCACCCTTTCACTGTCTGGGTGGTGCCAACCGCATATTTACCGGTCAGCACATCTACTACGG
This sequence comes from Aeromonas rivuli, assembly GCF_020149575.1. Lineage (NCBI taxonomy): Bacteria > Pseudomonadati > Pseudomonadota > Gammaproteobacteria > Aeromonadales > Aeromonadaceae > Aeromonas > Aeromonas rivuli. The sequence goes on from NZ_CP079742.1 coordinate 1,539,142, forward strand.
ATGCGTGCGTCATCGAAATATTGTCTCCAGCTTGTTCTTGCAGCGCTATGGGTCCGCTCGGGCACTGCTTGGCCCATGGTGGCAGACTGAGCCGTCAATCTTACCCGCGCAGGTTTGATAAACAAGCAAAAATGTCGGACTCTGAAGGGATTGAGGGCCAATCGGGCATAAGGAGCAGAATGTGGCGGAACGACGGCGGGGGCAGGACAGGCTGATCGTGTTGCTGCACTGGCTGGCCATCGTCTGCTGGGCCTGTGTCATGGTGCTGCTTACCCTGTATCACTATGCCCGCCCCGAGATAGCCTATGGCTTCTTGCGCTATGGCGGCATTGCCGTCAGGGAACATTGGGATCCGGCCTTGACCCCCTGGCTGGAATACAGCCTCTGGGGCTGCGTTGCCTTCACCCTGCTGGTGCTGACGCTGCAATACCGGCGCAGCCGCCGGGAGCAAGATGGGTATCAGCTCTCCCTGAGGGTCCTGCTGCTCATCCTCATCATCAGCTTGCTGCTGTTCTACTTCGGCTGACTCGGGCCAGAATGCCTGGTTCCAGGCTCATTGCCATCGGCGTTACCCTTATTTCTGCTCGGGGGCAGGGGCTCATGAGTGCTGGTCTGGCTTGCTGCGCAGTGGCGCTTGCCAAGCTGGCGCTCGACCCCGTCCAGCATCTGGTTATAGGCCAGAATGACGCGGCCAATCTCGTCTCCCTCATCCCCATCCAGTCGATGACCGAAATCGTGGCGATCGGTCGCCTCCTCGATGGCGCGGGTGAGCTGGTTGAGCGGGCGTACTATCCAGGTGCGGATCACCCAGAGGGTCAGCAAGAGCCCCAGGCCGAAGATCAGGGTCAGGCTGAGGGCCGAGGTGAGAATGTTCTGCTCGACCCGGGTAAAGAGGGTGTCGAGGGAGTAGTCGAAGCGCACCGCGCCAAGCACGGTGTTTTCCGCCACCTGATGGCAGCTGGTGCAGTCGGTGCCACGAAAATCGCGCTGGGCGAGCAGGGGGCGGGTCACCACTAACCGGCTGTGCTGGCCATTGTGCACCACTTCCATGCTGCCCTTGCCCGCCAACGCCAGGGTATCGAACTCGTCTCTGGCGCCCTCGTTGTCGAGCCCTGCGCCAAATTGTTTGCTGACCGCGTCGCCGCGCAATATGCGGGCATCTTCGACGTGGGCGTGGTTCAGGAACTTGTGACGCAGGGTTTCCCGTGCCGCCATCTTGTTGGTCAACATCAGCATGTTGAGGCCGTCGAAGTAGGCCTCTATCTGTTCGCGGCTCTGCTCTTTGATCATGGTCAGGATAAGGTCGCGCTCGCGCACCGCCTGATAGGCCGCGGAGAAGACCAGCACCATGGAGAAGATAAACAGCAGGAAGAAATTGAATTTGGCGGCAATGGAGAGGCGCATGAGAGCAGTACATCTGTTGCTAAAACCCGCCGCGCAGTCTACTCGCCCAGGCCGTGCGGGTCTGATGGTTCGCTCACATTCTGGCGAAAAAGCCCCTGCATTGCCATGCGAGGGCTATTTGTGGAGACTCAGTATTCGCCGCAGGAGATGGCCTCATGGATGGCATGGGTCAGCACCCTCAGCTCCTCGGGGGTGATGACGAAGGGGGGCATCAGGTAGATGAGCTTGCCAAACGGGCGGATCCAGGCACCTAGCTCGACGAACTTGCGCTGGATGCGCGCCACATCCACCCGCTCTTTCATCTCCACCACGCCGATGGCGCCGAGTACCCGCACGTCCGCCACCGCCGGGTTGAGGGTCAGTGCCACCAGCTCGGTGCGCAGTTGATGCTCGATGGCGGTTACCCGTTCCTGCCACGGGGAGGCCAGCAGCAGATCGATGGAGGCGTTGGCCACCGCGCAGGCGAGCGGATTGCCCATAAAGGTGGGCCCATGCATAAAGACCCCGGCCTTGCCGTCACAGATGGTGCGGGCGACCTGCTCGGTGGTGAGGGTGGCCGACAGCGTCAGGTAGCCGCCGGTGAGCGCCTTGCCCAGACACAGGATGTCGGGGCTGATCCCCGCCCAGTCGCAGGCAAACAGCTGGCCGGTGCGGCCAAAGCCGGTGGCAATCTCGTCGGCGATGAGCAGTATGCCGAACTCGTCACACAGGGCGCGTACCCATTGCAGATAGCGAGGGTGGTAGAAGCGCATGCCGCCCGCTCCCTGCACGATGGGCTCGAGGATGATGGCGGCTATCTCCTCGTGGCGATCGGCGACCAGCTCCGCCAGCTCTACCACGCAGCTCTCATCCCACTGGGCGTGGAAACGGCAATCGGGGGCCGGGGCGAACAGCTGCTCGGGCAGGAAGCCTTGATAGAGCTCGTGCATGCCGCCATCGGGATCGCAGACGCTCATGGCGCCAAAGGTATCGCCGTGATAACCACCCCGCAGGGAGACGAACCGGGATCGCGGGCTGCCCTTGCTGTGCCAGTACTGCTGGGCCATCTTGAGCGCCACCTCCACCGCCACTGAGCCCGAGTCGGCCAGAAACACCCGATCCAGCCCTTTTGGTGTGATCTCCACCAGTTTGCGGCACAGATTGATGGCGGGCTCATGGGTGAGGCCACCGAACATGACATGGGACATCTTGCCGAGCTGGGCGCTGGCTGCGGCATCGAGCGCTGGCACCTGGTAGCCGTGAATGCTGGCCCACCAGGAGCTCATGCCATCGATTAGCGCGCGGCCATCGCCGAGGGTCAGGGTTACCCCTTTGGCACTGGCTACTTCATAGCAGGGCAGGGGCTGAGTGAGGGAGGTATAGGGGTGCCAGATATGGTGCAGGTCGAACTCTTGATTGGTCAATTTATATCCAGTTGTAATCTTGTTTGATCTGGTCGGTGTTGACAGTCTACGCGCGCTCTTTACACTAGCCAACAATTTCAGCCACTTGCCACGCAGGGTGCCAGTGCCGCGGGCGCTAGTCTGTCAGGCGGGCAGAGGCATATCTATAAAAAACGGAAGCCATCCATGAGCGTTCTTGTCGATTCCCCCTCTCTTCACGTCACCCAGGCCAACCCGGCTCGCCAGGGCGCCGTTCGCCATGACTGGGCCCTGACCGAGGTTGAGGCCCTGTTTGCCCTGCCGTTCAACGATCTCTTGTTCCAGGCCCAGACGGTGCACCGTGCCCATTTCGATCCCAACGAGGTGCAGGTCAGCACCTTGCTCTCCATCAAGACCGGCGCCTGCCCGGAGGATTGCAAATATTGCCCCCAGAGCGCTCGCTATCACACCGGGCTCGAGACCGAGCGGCTGATGGAGGTGGAAAAAGTGCTGGAGCGGGCCCGGGAAGCCAGGGCCAACGGTTCGTCGCGTTTCTGCATGGGGGCCGCCTGGCGCAATCCCAAGGAGCGGGATATGCCCTACGTCTTGCGCATGGTCAAAGAGGTGCGAGAGCTGGGCATGGAGACCTGCATGACCCTCGGCATGTTGACTGCCGATCAGGCCGCGCGCCTGGGGGCGGCCGGTCTTGACTACTACAACCACAACCTCGACACCTCCCCCGAGTTCTACGGCGACATCATCACCACCCGCACCTACCAGGACCGACTCGATACCCTGGCCAATGTTCGTGGCGCCGGTATGAAGGTCTGCTCCGGTGGCATCGTCGGCATGGGCGAGCAGGGCAAGGACAGGGCCGGCCTCTTGATGGCACTCGCCAATCTGCCCCGCCACCCCGAGAGCGTGCCCATCAACATGCTGGTCAAGGTGAAGGGCACCCCCATGGAAAATCAGCAGGATCTGGACCCCTTCGAGTTTGTACGCACTATAGCGGTGGCCCGCATCATGATGCCCGCCTCCCATGTACGCCTCTCCGCCGGGCGGGAGAAGATGAACGAACAGATGCAGGCCATGTGCTTCATGGCCGGTGCCAACTCCATCTTCTACGGCTGCAAGCTGCTCACCACCCCCAATCCGGATGAGAGCACTGACATGCAGCTGTTCAAGCGGCTCGGCATACGCCCGGCCCAGCGAGCCCAGAAACCCGACGGGGTGCAGGAAGAAGAGCTGTTGACCCGAGTGGCCAGCCAGCCGGTGAGCGGCGATCTCTTCTATGACGCCAGTCATCCCAAGGGAAACCGTGCATGAGGGGCAACGCGCATGAGCTCGGCCGCAACCCTGTGAGCCGATCTGAGTCCGATGCAAAGAAGCCGGTTCCCCATGGCAGTTGCGCGCCAACGCCAGCAAGGAGCGGACCATGAATTCCCCCTTCGCCCTGGGGGAAGCCCTGGCCGCACGGGCGAGAGAGGGCTTGCTGCGTACCCGCCAGATCGGTAACGGTGGCGCCGGTACCCGGCTGCAGGTGGCGGGGCGCGACTATCTCAACTTCTCCTCCAACGACTATCTCGGGCTGGCCGGTCATCCGGCCGTGGCCCTCGCCTTCAAGGAGGGACTGGATCGCTATGGGGCGGGATCCGGGGCATCGCCGCTGGTGACCGGCTACAGCCACGCCCATCAGGCGCTGGAAGAGCAGCTTGCCGACTGGTTGGGTCTGGAGGCGGTGTTGCTGTTCAACTGCGGTTTTTCTGCCAACCAGGCGGTGCTCAAGGCGCTGCTTGGCAAGGAGCACTTGCTGTGGCAGGACCGGCTCAACCACGCCTCCTTGCAGGAGGCGGGCAGCCTGCTGCCCTGTACCATGAAGCGCTTTGGTCACAATGACATGACTCAGCTCGCCGCCCAGCTCGAGCCGGGTCGGGGCCTCATCGTCTCGGAAGGGGTATTCAGCATGGATGGGGATCAGGGCCCCTGGTCCGAGCTCGCCCGCCTGGCCGAGCAGAGCCGCAACTGGCTGATGATAGATGATGCCCATGGCCTGGGGGTCTTGGGCGCCGAGGGACGCGGCACCCTCAACGAGCAGGGGGTCGCGGCCCGACGAGTGCAGATACAGATGGGCACCTTTGGCAAGGCCCTCGGGGTGGCAGGCGCCTTTGTCGGCGGCAGTCGCGAGCTGGTGGACTATCTGGTCAACTTCGCGCGCCCCTATGTCTACAGCACCCATATGCCGGCGGCCCAGGCCCATGCGGTGCTGCGTGCCGTCGAGCTGGTGCGTGCGGGCAGCGAATCGCGGGAGCGGCTGCGCCAACTCATCGGCCGTTTTCGCGAGGGGGGGCGCCAACTGGGCTGGACCCTTGGCATGAGTGCGACCCCGATCCAGCCGCTGCTGGTGGGCACGAGCGAGGCTGCGACCCGGCTCTCGGCCCGCTTGCGTGAAGGGGGGCTCTGGGTGAGTGCCATCCGCCCGCCCACGGTGCCCGTGGGCGCGGCGCGGCTGCGCATCACCCTCTGCGCCGCCCACAGCGAGCAGCAGATAGATCGGCTGCTCGATACCCTGGGGGAGGCCAAGGCCCATGTTTGAGACGCATCGGGGCAACCTGGACCAGGCGTGCGAACCCTTCCAGCGGGTCGACAAGGGGGCGCTGGCCCGGCGTTTTGGTGCCGCCGCCGCCTCTTACGATGCCCATGCGCGCTTCCAGCAGGAGGTGGGGCAGGCCCTGCTGGCCAGGTTGCCTGAGGGGCACTGGACAGCAGGGCTGGATCTGGGCTGTGGCACAGGTTTCTTCCTGCCTGCCTTGCAACAGCGTTGCAGCAAGCTGTGCGGTTTGGATCTCTCCCCTGGCATGCTGGCCCAGGCCAGGCTGCGGACCAGCGATGCCCGTCTGCTGTGCGGCGATGCCGAGGCGCTGCCTCTGGCCGATGCCAGCCTTGACCTCATCTTTTCCAGCCTGGCGCTGCAGTGGTGCGAGCGACCGCAGCAGGCATTCAGTGAACTGAAACGGGTGCTCAGGCCTGGTGGCCAGATCCTCTTCTCGACCTTGCTGAGCGGCTCGCTCTGGCAGCTGGCCCAGGCCTGGCAGGCGGTGGATGACCGCTCCCACGTCAATCGCTTCCTCGGCGAAAACCAGCTCAGAGCCGCCCTTGAAAATGCGGGTTTTCAGTCCCCAGATATAGAGGTGCGCCCCTGGCATCTGGGTTACGGCCAGGTGCTGGCACTGCTGCGCGATCTCAAGGGCATAGGAGCGAGTCAGGTCAACGAGGGGAGCGAGGGCGGATTGGGCGGTCGTGCCCGGCTCGCCCGGCTCATCGAGGCCTATGAAGCTTTTCGCCGCCCCGACAAGTTGCTCGAGGCCAGCTACAGCGTGGCACTGGTGCGGCTTGGTTGACGGGACCTAGCTTCTTATTTTCACCCCATGTCAGGAGTGGTGATGACGACCTTTTTTATCACGGGTACTGATACCGATGTGGGCAAGACCCTGGTCAGTTGCGCCTTGTTGCAAGCTGCCAGTGCTCAGGGCAGATCCTGTGTCGGCTACAAACCCATCTCGGCAGGTTGTGAACCGACGCCACAAGGGCTGCGCAACAGGGATGCCTTGCAGTTGCAGCAGGCCGCCAGCCTGAGCCTGCCCTATGAGTGGGTCAATCCCTTCGCTTATGCGCCCCCCATAGCCCCGCACATAGCGGCGGCTCAGGTGGGACAACCCATAGTGGAAGCCGAGCTCACGGCCGGATTGCGCCGGCTCGAAAATAGCGGTGCCGAGCTGGTACTGGTGGAGGGGGCGGGGGGTTGGCATCTGCCGTTGAATGCGCAGCGGCTGCTCTCTGACTGGGTGAGCGATCTGCGCCTGCCCGTGGTGCTGGTGGTGGGCGCCAAGCTGGGCTGCCTCAACCATGCCCTGCTGACCCTGGCCGCCATCGAACAGGCGGGTCTGCCTCTGGCTGGCTGGGTGATGAATCGGCTGCCCTGTGGCATGAGCTGCTACGAAGAAAATCTGGCGACCCTGCGCCAACGTTTGCCCGCGCCTCTGCTTGGCGAAATTCCGATATTGAGCGAGCCAGATAGCGCTAACGTGCAGGAATATCTCGATATTTCCCTGTTGCGCTGAGGGCAGCATTCAGGGAGCATTCATAGAAAACCACTAATATGTGTGACAGGGAGCACAGTACGGTCTACCGCACTGTGCCCAACTCATTCTCACAAGGAGTCTATATGAAGCGAATTATGCTATTCCTGGTGACCAACCTGGCCGTCATGCTGGTGCTGGGGGTGGTACTCAATATCCTGTTCTCGGTGCTTGGCATCAGCAAATCCAGTATCTCTGGCTTGCTGATCTTCTGTGCCGTGTTCGGTTTTGGGGGTTCCTTTATCTCTTTGCTGATGTCCAAGTGGATGGCCAAGCGCAGCTATGGCGTCCAGGTCATCGAACAGCCCCGTAACGAGACAGAGCACTGGCTGGTCAGTACCGTGGCTCGCCAGGCCCGCGAGGCGGGGATCAAGATGCCGGAAGTGGGCATCTATGAGTCCGCCGACATGAACGCCTTCGCCACCGGTGCTCGCCGGGATGACTCGCTGGTAGCTGTTTCGTCCGGTCTGCTCTACAGCATGAGCCGCGACGAGGCGGAAGCCGTGCTGGCCCACGAGGTGAGTCACGTGGCCAACGGCGACATGGTGACCCTGACCCTGATCCAGGGGGTGGTGAACACCTTCGTGATGTTCTTCGCCCGCATCGTGGCCGGTGTCATCAGCAACTTCTTCAGCTCCAATAACAGCGAGGAGAGCAGCAGCTCCGGTGGCTTCGCCTACATGATCACCGTGTTCGTGCTGGAGATGATTTTCGGTGTGCTGGCCTCCATGATCGTCATGTGGTTCAGCCGTCAGCGTGAGTTCCGCGCCGATGCAGGTGCCGCCAAACTGGCGGGTCGTGACAAGATGATAGCGGCGCTGCAGCGCCTCTCCCGTGGCGCCGAGCCGCAGATGGAGGGCGCCATGATGGCCTTTGGCATCAACGGTAAGCGCTCGGTGAGTGAGTTCTTCATGAGCCACCCGCCCATCGAACAGCGTATCGCCGCCCTGCGTCAGGGGTGATCCCATACCATGCGAAACGGCTGCCTCGGCAGCCGTTTTTTTATGGGTTTTTTAATTGGCTGACCGATCACCCCAGTCTGGCACGTCCTGAATGGATGGCCAGACCGGGGCCCGCAATCAGGCAATCTCGATGTCGGTCAGGGGAATGGCGCAGCAGGTCAGGATCTTGCCCTCGGCACGTTCGGCCTCGGTGAGCGCGGGGGCACTCGCCTGCTCAACCTCGCCAGCCACCAAGGTCTGCTTGCAGCTGCCACAGATCCCGGCCCGGCAGCTCCAGGGCAGCTCCAGTCCCTGCTTGCTGGCCTGATCGAGTATGCTGCCCTGATTGTTGCCAGCAAAGGCCTTGCCGGCTATCTGCAGGGTCAATCCCTGATGAGGGCGCGCGCTGATGAGGGGCGCCCCACCGAAACTCTCCTGACGAATGCGGCTCACCCCGGCCCCTTGCAGCAGGGTGATGGCGTGTGCCATGAACCCTTGCGGGCCACAGAGCAAGACTTCCCGCTGGTGCAGGTGTTGCACCCGCGCGAGGTGGTCGGCCTCGAGTCGGCCATGCAGCCCCTGCCAGTGGCTATCGGCCTGGCTCAAAATAAGGGTAAGCTGCATGCCTTGGCGGGCCAGGGCGTACAGCTCCTCGGGGGCGGGAATGTCAGCCTCGCTGCGGCACTGATGCATGAAATGCACGTCGCCGAGCTCACCGCGCAGGGCCAGGGTGCGGGCGATGGCGAGCATGGGCGTGATGCCTGAGCCGGCAGAGAGCAGCAGCAACTTGCGTTCAACGGCAAGCTGGAAATCACCGTCAGGATCCTTGGCCAGTATGCGATCGCCGACCTTGAGGTGGCGGTGCAGCCACTGGGAGAGCCGCCCGTCGGCCTGACGCTTGACGGCAATGGCGTAGCGACCCGGCGCATCCGGTGTGGAGCAGAGGGTGTAGCGACGCTGCACCCGTTCCCCCTTGATATCGACAAAGATGGGCAGATGTTGACCGGCCTGGTAGTCGGCCAGGGGTTCGCCATCCTCGGCCTCGAACCAGAAGCTCTCCAGATCCCGGGCCAGTGACTCGCGTGCCACGCAGACTAACGCGCGTTTCCTGGGCGCGCCATTGCCGTAGACCTGGGGCCGCACCCGCTCCAGGACCTCTATCTCGCTGCCAGCCTCTATCCATCCCTCATTGAGGGCGACCAGGTTCTGGCCGAAATAGACGTCGCTATCCTCGCCGCGGCGATAGCGGCTGAGGGTCGCGAGCGGTTCTTTGAGCGCGTTGAAGCGGCTGGTTCCGGGCTCGACCGTGGTCATGATGCAGCGGCTGCATGGCTTGGCGACCAGAAATTCCACCTCGCCGATACGAATGCGGCGCCAGCCATCTTCCTCGAAGGGACGCAGACCACTGGCCACCAGATTGGTGCGAAACTGACTCATCTGATGCAGGGCATCGGATCTCAGGTTGAGATCCTCAAGGGAAGCCTGACCTATCAGCAGCAGGGGATAACCATCGGCGAAGCTGACCCGGGTGCCGGTTTTTTCACGAAAACGGGCAGACTGATCGCCTAGCCAGAGCAGGAATACCGACTCTCCCGCCACCCGGCTCAGCCAGTGATCCGCTCGCTCATGGGTACGTAGCGCGGTGAAGTTGTCGCCCCAGACCCCGGTGGATTGAGGGGTGAGCAGGAAATCCTGTTCCAGCAGCGTGAGCACCTCTTGGCCCGGGTAGCGCAGTTGCAAGCCGCCCTCGACGGGGCTGGCGACCACTTGCTGCAACTGGGGGTGGGTGCGGGCCGTGATGAAGGTGCCGTCCGGCTTGACCACCATGTAACGCCGGTCGCCATCCAGTCCCTCCTCGCCAACTCGGGCCCGGCTCAGGGCCATGCCAGCGGTGGATTTGATGGGATAGAGATGAATACTGTCCAGACGGGGCATGGTGCTCTCCTTGAGCGTGGCAGGGCGAGGGCACAAGATAGCGGTTTGCCCCCTAAAGCTCAATCGAGGCGCAGTCGGCGCCACGGGTCAGGCAGACGAAAAACCCGGCCTATGGGCCGGGTTGAGTGGATAAATTGCTTATCCGTGCTATCACGCGATCAATTTTCTAGGCATTCAATGAGACTGATGTTGTTTGAGGATGTCGTATATCTCCTCTTTGAGTTTAAGTTTCTGTTTTTTCAGATCTCTCAACTCAGGACTGAAGTCGCTGGCATGATGCTTTTCCAGTTTTCTGATGGTCCCGTCCAGCTCGTTGTGTAAGGCAAACTTCTCGTGGAAATGGTCATCACTGCTCTTCAGTTGCGAGATAAGGTCTCTGTACTCTGGGAACATGTAATGTCGCCTCCTTGTTGCGCTTGGGTGTGCCGACACCATTAAAACTACACCCCGGAGTGCGAGATAGATGTGATCGAGATCGCAGTTATGAGCTCTCTTTTTGCCCTTGTCATCACGACGTCACAAGGGACTGATGCAGGCTGGCGTCATCGCGCAGCACGGATGTGTTCGCCGAACACCCGGGAGCGCCACAGACAAGGCAGGGGAAGCGTGGCAATAAAGGGGGCAGAGGAAGGGATGCTCATAGAAGAGGTGCACAAGGGGACGGAAGGCGTGAACAAAGGGGCCCATAGGCCCCTTTGTTCATATTGCGAATAGCCGTGCGGGGCTATTCCTTCTTCTTTTTGGTCTTCTCGGGCAGCGCCTTGCCATCCCGGGCGATGACCTTGCCCGCTTCAAAACCAATCTGGGCCGCCAGCTCCTCGAGATCTCCGGCCTTGGCTTCGCTGCCGATGGCATAGCGATAGTTGGCGATGGTGATCTTCTCGGCCACAGGGGTACCCGGGACTATGGGTTCACGCCAGCCTTGTCCTATGTGCGCCACCAGGGTGCCATTCATGATGAGCTCGCCGACTATCTCCTGGCTGGGTTGACCCTTGCCGAAGGTCAGCCCCTGGGGATGCTTCTTGCCAACCAGAGGGGCGTCACTTGCCGGGAGCAGCTTGGTGCGGATCAACCACTTGGGATCCTGGGTCTTGCCGAGGGCCTTGCCGGTCTGATACTCGTTGATCTTGATGGTCTTTATCATCTGGGCGGTGAACGCTTTGGTCAGCGCCTTCTGAGCCTCGTTTGCTGCATCTATGACGATGGGCGCCACATACCAGGTTTGGGGCGCTGGTGCCTTGGGGGTCGTGGCGGCAGTTTGCGCCAGGGCCAGAGGGCTGAGCAGCAGAGTAGCCAACAAGAGTCCGATTTTCTTCATTCTGATCCCGCTTATGTTTCAACTAGGAGTTTGTTTTGCCAGCGACGACTGCGCCAGCGCCAGAACATGGCCAGTCCACGCACCCATTCATCACAGGCGAGTGCCAGCCAGATGCCGACCAGTCCATAGCCTTGCATGATACCAAGGTAATAGGAAAGGGGAACGGCGATGCCCCACATGGACAGCAGTGCCATGTAGAGCGGGAAACGGGCATCCCCGGTGGCGCGCAGGGCATTGATCACCACCAGATTGAAGGTGCGGCCAGGTTCGAGGATGAGGCTGATTAAAAATAGCTGGGCCACCATGTCGATGATGTCGCCATCGGCCGTGAACAGGCTGATGATCTGCCGTCCGCTGATGGCCACGGCAATGGCGATCAGGGTGGTGACGATCAACCCCAGCTTGAGACTGTGCAGCAGCTGGGCATAAGCCTGTTCGAAGCGACGCGCCCCCGCTAGATGGCCGATGATGATCTCGTTGCCAAGGCCGATGGAGAGGCCAAACAGCAGAATGAACAGGCAGATCTGGAAGAAGTAGGACTGGGTCGCCAGCGCCTTGTCACCGAGCAGGCCGACAAAAGCCGTCACCACCATGAACTGCAGCATCCAGGAGAGGTTCTCCCCCGCCGCCGGCAGGCCGATATGCAGCACCTTGCGCAACATGGGGCGGCTGGGTTTGAGGATTTCGGGCAGCCGCAGCCGTATCCCCGTCTTGCGAGCCACCAGCCAGACCAGCAGCACCACACCCACCAGGCGGCCCACGACGGTGCTGATGGCGACCCCGGCGACCCCGAGCTGAGGCAGACCAAACCAGCCATAGAGCAGCAGCAAGTTACCGACGAAGGTGATGAGGTTGACTATCAGGGTCACATACATGGCCTGACGGGTATGGCCGTGGGCGCGCAGGGTCGATGCCAGACAGAGGGCCGCGGCCTCGGGCAGCAGGCAGAGGCCGATGATCTGCAGGTAGAGCAGGGCATCCCCCATCAGGTGATCCGGCAGGTTCATCAAGGCCAGCATGGGCGCCGCCCCCAGCATGACCCCCACGGCGGCGACCAGCCCGACCAACAAGTTGAAGCCGATGGCGGTGTGGATGACGATCCGTGCCTTCTCCCGGTCGCCGGCGCCCAGATACTGGGTGATCACCACGCTGGTGCCGATGCTGACGAAGCTGAACAGGGTGATGGCCAGATCGAATACCTGATTGCCGACCGCCAGCGCCGCCACGCCCTGGTAGGAGACGTGGCCCACCATGAAGGTGTTGAGGGCCCCGGTCAGGAAGTGCAGGGCGAGATCGATAAACAGCGGCCAGGTCAGCGCGAACAGCGTGCCAGGTCCGGCTTGGGATTGAGTGTGCATGGGGAGTCCAAATACTGGGGATGGCCCTCGTCAGTGCCATCTGGACGGGCATTTAACACCAAGCGGGTGCGGGGTGCAATCTTGCACTGAGCAGCGCGCGCCAGACCTCCCTTCATCGGGAAGGCCTGGCGTCGGTTCAGGCTTGGTTGGTCGTCGCCTCTTGCTCGCAGGGGAGGGTGAGCCGCGCCGAGTCTGGCAGCGCATCATCTTTGGGCCACTGGGAGAGGATAGCGTCGGTGGTGCTCTCCACCACCTCGTCATCCTTGAACAGAGGCTCGCGGTAACAACGGGTCATGCGCAGCGCCTGATACATGTCGGGGCAGAGGATAATGCCTTCGTCGCCGACCCGGATCCCGGCCTGACGGAACCAGTGACTGAGCTGGCCGTGGCGGCCTGCCATCACCATATGGATACCACGGCGCTTCAACTCGCGGTGCAGCTCGCCGACCATGCTCATCACGCTGATGTCCTGATGGGTAAAGCAGGCAACGGCGTCCACCACCAGACACTGGGGGCTATGGGGATCTTGCACCAGCAGCGCCAGCACCCGCCGTTTGAAATAAGGGGCATTGAAGTAGGTGAGCGGCGAGTTGAAGCGGTAGACCAGCACCCCCGGGATCGCCTTGGCCTGCTCGTTGTCGCCCAGGGTGCGCACTACCCCCTCATCGTCCATGCCGAGCAGTTGATCCGTCGGACGCATCACGTTGCGCAGGAATTGGAACAACCCCAGCAGCACCGCCAGGGTGATGCCGGGGATGACCCCCATGGTCAGCACGCTGATGAAGGTGATCAGCGCCAGCCAGAAAGCGGCGCGGTCGGAATCTTTCAGCGCCCACAACCCCTTGAGATCGAGCAGGGAGAGTGATGCCATTACCAGCACCACCCCGAGGGCGGCGGTGGGGATGTATTGCAGCGGTGAGGTGAGGTAGAAGGCAATAAAGCCGATGATGATGGCGGCGATGATGGAGACCAGCTGGCTCTTGCCACCGTTGGCATCGTTGACCGCGGTGCGCGAGTCGGCGCCGCTGATGGCAAACCCCTGGGAGATGGCGGAGGCCAGATTGGCCATGCCCAGTGCCCTGAACTCCTTGTCCGCATCAATCTCATAGCCATTCTTGGCGGCAAAGCTGCGGGCGGTGAGCATCATGGAGACGAAGCTCACCATGGCAAGGTTCAACGCCGGCAATACCAGCTCACGGAGCAGTCCGGGGGGAAACTCCGGCATCTGGAAGGCGGGCAGGCCCGAGCCAATGGTACCGAGGGTATCAATCCCGAACTGCCCCAGATGACCGACCCACACCAGAGCGGCCGTGACCACCATGGCCACCATGGAGGAGGGCCATCCCGGTCGATAGCGTTTGCTGACCAGCAGTATGAGCAGGGTAAAGAGGCTCATGGCCAGGGTGGGCAGATGGGTTCGCGCCAGATAGTTGGTGCCGCTCATGATCCGCTCGATGAGGTAGCGCTCGTCGAAGGTGAAACCCAGGATCTTGGAGAGCTGGCCCACCATGATGGTGATGGCGACCCCGTTGAGCAGCCCCATCAAGATTGGCCGGGAGAGAAAATCGGCAAATACCCCCAGTTTGAAGCGGCTGGCGAGCAGGCACCAGAAGCCTGTCATGGCGGTCATCGTCATGACCAGCTGCCAATGACGGGTCGCATCGCCTGCGGCAAGGGGGGTGACCACGGCGGCGATGACGGCGCAGGTGGCGGCATCGGGACCGACAATGAGCTGGCGTGAGGTGCCAAACAGGGCATAAACCATCATTGGCAATATGCAGGAGTAGAGGCCGACGATGGCACCGACCCCGGTCAGCTCGGCATAGGCGATGGCCACAGGGAGGGCGACGGCGGCCACCGAGAAACCGGCCCGCATGTCGGGCAGCAACCAGGCCCGCTGGTATTGCAACAAGGCAACCAGTCCCGGCAGCCAGCGCTCGAGAGAGAAGAAATCGCGCATCATGAAACCCGTATTATAAAAGCCACTGTATATCAGTCACTTTAGTTAAGTTGTTGTGCCAAAGTGGCTTTTTTACTGAGTGTGGCCCCTTGCCCGCAGCCCGTCTCATCCTGATGCTACTGCGGTGCCGGGATCTGGAGCAGAGGCCAGAGTCGGCGCCACTCCTTGCTGGCGACCCGTTCATCAAACACAGACCGGGGTTGCCGACAACGGGGGTTGGGCAGGACCTCAAGGGACCAGCAGGATGCCAGGCCAAAGGGGGCCAGCCAGAGCAGCTGACCATCTGGCAGCAGACGAACCCCGACACAGGTGGGCAGCTCGACCCAGTGACCCAGAGCCTGCTCGCTGCTGTCAAAGGGGGCCACATGCTGACGCTGGTGCATGCGGGCCTGATTGCGTACCTGCCAGCGACCGGCCAGACGGGCGCTCAGCCAGGCTTCGTGGGCCGACTCTCGCGCCCCCTCCATATCCTGTGAGTCCAGATAGACAAGATCCAGATCGTTGAGCGGGGTTGGTTCGGCCTTGTGGTGGAGATGATCCCAGATGAGGTTGCGTACGAAGCCGGCCCCCAGCGCCCAGTCGGGCAGGGCCAGATCCCGCGCGGCCATCAGGCAGGCCATGCGATAGGGGTCGGCGCGCAGCAGCGCCTCGGTTTGCAGCCGCAAGCCGGACTCGAAAGAGGGCTCTGCTTGAGCCGCAGGCTCAACCGCCATGGCGCCGCAACCAGGTCTCGATATAACTGCAGCTTGGGACTATCTCGAGACCTTGGGCCTGGCACCAGTCGAACAGGGCCCGCGCCAGCTTGTCTGCCAGCCCCTGGCCACGCAGCTCGCCGGGCACGAAGGTGCTGTAGGCATCGACCTGATGCTGGTCGAGCAACCGGTAGCGCAGGCGGGCCTCATGGCCGTCAACCACGCAGAGGAAGGCTTGCTGCTGTTGATCATGAATGATGTCTGTCATGGGGACTCCTGTTCTTGCTATGGCCAGCCTGGCCGCACGGCGCTTTGCCGGGGAGGCGAGCTCGCTTACACTGCTCCCCTCATGATGCCACGTTAGCCGCGCCAACTCATCCGCGCATTTGCACAGGAAGCCACCATGGCCTTTGCCACCCTAGACGATTTGATAGGCGACACCCCGCTGGTGCGTCTGCAGCGCATCAATCCCCACCAGGGCGTCACCATCTTGGTCAAACTGGAGGGCAACAACCCGGCCGGTTCGGTCAAGGACAGGCCTGCGCTGAGCCTCATCCGCGCCGCCGAAGCGAGCGGTCGCTTACGGCCCGGCGCCAGGCTGATCGAGGCCACCTCGGGCAATACCGGCATCGCCCTGGCCATGGTGGCGGCCACCAGGGGCTACCGGATGCGGCTCATCATGCCAAGCAACATGAGCCAGGAGCGCCGTGCCGCCATGCAGGCCTATGGCGCCGAGTTGGTGTTGGTCGACAATGGTATGGAGGGGGCGCGGGATCTGGCGCTGGCCATGGCGGCCAGGGGGGAGGGTGTGGTGCTGGATCAGTTCAACAATCCTGCCAACCCGCAGGCTCACTATCAGAGCACGGGCCCTGAAATCTGGCGTCAGAGTGGCGAAGCCATCACTCACTTCGTCTCTGCCATGGGCACTACCGGCACCATCATGGGGGTCTCCCGTTACCTCAAGGAGCAGAACCCGGCGGTGCAGGTGATTGGCTTGCAACCGGCCGAAGGGAGCCACATTCCGGGGATCCGTCGTTGGCCCGCCGCCTACCAGCCCGCCATCTTCGAGCCAGAGCGGGTCGATCGGGTGCTGGACATCACTCAGGCAGAGGCGCTCACCACCATGCGTCGTCTGGCCCGGGAAGAGGGGATCTGTTGCGGCGTCAGTTCGGGCGGCGCCGTGGCGGGGGCCCTGCGCATCGCCGCCGAGCTGGAGCAAGGGATCATCGTCGCCATCATCTGCGACCGAGGGGATCGCTACCTCTCCACAGGGGTGTTCGATGAACCCGCCTGAACCCGATCCGGGATCAGTCAACCGCAGGGGCCCATGGGCCCCTGCTGTCATTTGATGGTGGCGCTTAGCGGGTCAGCCAGCTCAGCAGCAGCTTCTTGTACCAGCGATCATAGGGGGGCTGGAGCAGGGTACCTGGGCTCCACCTGCCCCGGCGCAGTACCGTCTTGGCCTTGGAGAAGGTGAGAAATCCCTCCCGCCCATGGTAGTGACCCATGCCGGAGGGGCCTATGCCCCCGAAAGGCGCATCGTCCGCCGCAACCTGTTGCAGGGTCTCATTGATGGCGACCCCCCCTGAGTGTGTCTCCCTGATCACCCTGGCTTGCAACGCGGGATCCAGACTCATCAGATAGAGGGCCAGGGGCCTGGGCCTGGCCTGGATATAGGCGATGGCCTCATCGAGGCTCTCATAGGGGATCAGGGGCAGCAGGGGACCGAAGATCTCCTCTCGCATCAGCTGGCAGTGGTCGGGCAGTTCGGTCAACAGATGGGGCAGCAGTCGGTGCCGTTCGTCATCCCGGGCCGGGGTGGCGCAGGGGTGAGCCTGGGCACCGGCGGCAACGGCCTCCTCCAGCCAGTCGATGAGCCGCTGATACTGGCGCGGGTTGATGATGGAGGCGTAGTCATCGCTCGCCAATCCCTGCGGGTAGAGGCGCTCGAAGCGTTCGCGATAGGCCTGGATAAAAGCGCCCTCCTCGCCTTTGGGGAGCAGTACATAGTCGGGGGCGACACAGACCTGGCCTGCGTTGAGGCTCTTGCCATAGAGTATTCGTTCCACCGCCAGGCTCATCGGCATCTCCGGCCCGATGAGGCAGGGGGATTTGCCGCCAAGCTCCAGGGTGAGCGGAGTGAGCTGGCGGGCGGCGCTGGCCATCACCTGCCGACCGATGCTGGTCGAGCCGGTAAAGATCAGATGATCGAAGGGGAGGGCGCAGAAGGCGGCCCCTTGTTGGGCGTCCCCCTCGCACACCACCACCTCGTCCGGTTCGAAGGCGTCGCTCAGCAGCTGGATGAGCACCGCATTGGTGGCCGGGGTGAACTCGGAGAGCTTGAGCATGGCTCTGTTGCCGGCCGCAATGACGCCGATGAGGGGCCCCAGGCTCAGCATCACCGGGAAGTTCCAGGGCACCACTATGCCCACGACGCCGAGGGGCTGATAGATGACATCGAGCCGGGCAGGAGTGAGCAGCAGCCCCGGGTGGCGCCGACTCGGAGCCATCCACTTCTTGAGGTGCCTGCGGACATGTTTGAGCTGGGTGAGACAGGGCAAGATATCGGCGAGCAGGCTATCGGCTCGGCTGCGTTTGCCATAATCCTGGGTCAGCGCCTGGCAGAGCGCCTCCTTGTGGGTGCGCAGGGCTTGCTCCAGTCGCGTTAGTCTGGCCAGTCGCTTGGCGAGTGACGGGGCAGGGGCGGCCTGATAGGCTGACTTGAGTCGATCCAGCTGGGTGGCAAAATGCATGGCCTGTTCCATAGGGGCTCCCGGACAATAAGGCCCAGAACGTTAACTCGTCCTCGCGTACTCTGTAAAGCCATGGGCCCCGGCGCGGCGGCGAAGCGTGCGCCGCCACCCATTTTCGGCAACCGTATCGTGTTGACCGCCCATGAGCCATCTTTGGTACTGGTCAAAACTAACCATTTTGGGGTAATTTGTGTTTCATCACAGCAGAGGGAGAGAGTGTCATGACAGAGGAATTGGAACGCTTGCTGACCAAGGTCGATGATGTGGTAGATCGCATGCCTGCCAGCTTCAATACCTATGAGTTCGTCCAGAAGTTGGCGCTGCATCATCAGGGTGCCTACTTTGCGGCGGGACACTCCCTGGCGAGCCAGCCCTTGCCTGCGCTCAAGCTGATCCATCGCCAGGTGGGGGAGGTGCTCGGGGAGAGCGACCGTCTCATCGAGGGGGCGCATCTGGCCTGTGTCACCCCCTGGGGGGAGACCGCGAGTTCACCGCGCTGGCACCGCAAGGCCTGACCCGTCCCACGCAACACTCAGGCCCCTCGGGGCCTGAGTGTTGTCAGCCGGCGGGCCCGGTGACGGAGGTCAGGCGGCGTGCCTGCCAGTAATGCTTGCGCCAGTAGACATTGTCGAGGCGTGAGCGGATCACGCCCTTGCTGGTGGAGGCATGGATAAATTCCCCGGCCCCGGTGTAGACGCCGACGTGATACTGATCCCAGCCGGTCTTGAAGAAGACCAGATCCCCATGACGCAGCTCGCTGCGAGGGATGGCCTCGCCGAGATCGGCCTGGGACTCGGTCGTGCGGGGCAGCTGGAAGCCCAGCACCTGCTGATAGGCGAGCTGGGTGAAGGCGGAGCAGTCTAGCCCGGCTCTGTTGCTGCCACCCATGCGATAGGGAACCCCGCGCCACTGTTGAAAGAAGCCATTGAAGGCTTTGTCAGGCGCTGAGGGGGGCACAGGCTCCGGTGTACTGGAACAGGCGGCCAGCAACAGGGCAAGCAGGGGCAGGATCAGCTTCATCGACATTTCACTCCCTCATCTCGAATTCAAACGTGAGCGCAGTGCCCGCATGCCAACCTGGAAGAGAGAAGCCCCTTCATTCATGTCGTGAGAGCCGACTCGGATTGGGGCTCGATCAGCGGCTTGACCAGCTCAGCCAGCTTGTAGAAGGTCTGGACCCGAGTGGTACTTGGGCGCCATACCAGGCCTATCTCCCGGTAGGCCTGCTCACCCGGCAGCGGGATGGCCACCAGATCAGTGTTATCCAGGATGCCGGCATCAATGGCCATCTGTGGCAAGAAGGTGGTGCCGAGCCCGGCGCCGACCATCTGCACCAGGGTGTGCAGGCTGGTGGCGGCAAAGGGGTTGATCTTGCTCTTGTCCCGCAGCCGACAGGCGCTCACCGCATGCTCGGTCAGGCAGTGCTCGCGCTCGAGCAGGAAGATGCTCTGGCTGGGCAGCTCTTTATAGTCGAACGGCATGTGCAGCCCCGCCGCCATGTCGCTGGGCATCACCATGTGGAAGGGATCCTGACCGACCGCCTTGCAATGGAAACCACCAATCTCGATGGGCAACGCCAGGATCAAGAGGTCGAGCTGACCCTGCTCCAGTTGCTTGAGCAGGTTGCTGGTGGTGTCTTCCCGCAGCAGCAGCTCCAGATCCGGGTAGGTTTTAGCGCAGCGTTGCACCAGCTTGCTGAGCAGGAAGGGGGCTATGGTCGGAATGCAGCCGAGCCGCACCGTACCCTGCATGACTCCCCCCTGCTGCTGGCCGAGCTCCATCAGATCCCGGGCGTCGGAGAGCAGGTTGCGGGCCCGCTCGACCACCTCCAGCCCGATGGGGGTCATGATGAAGCTCTTGTGGTCGCGCTCGACCAGTTGCAGGTTCATCATGTCTTCCAGGGTCTGGATGCCGGTGCTCAGGGTCGACTGGCTGACATGGCACGCCTTGGCGGCGCGGTTGAAGTTCTTGTGTTCGTCGAGCGCTATCAGATATTGGAGCTGTTTCAGGCTGGGCCAGCGTTGCATAGGAGTACCTGATCCGTTCTATCTATTTAATTTGATTTAACTAATCTAACATTGGCGCCGTTTCTTGTCGCTTTAATAAAGGGCGCTGACAGGCTGAAAGCCTCCCTGGGTTCAGCCTGTAGCAAGCTTTATCCCCGGGGGTGGCGGGCAGGGGGATTGGGGGCGCGAGTGGCGAGTCAGGGGTGTTCCCAATAAAAAAACGCGCCCGAAGGCGCGCTTGAGTCAATGTCTGCGACACCATCACTCGTCGAAGATGCCGAAGTGCTCCTTGGAGAAGGCGACGCGCTGCGCCACCGTCATCTTGGTCGACCCCAGCTTCTCTATGGTCTTGAGATTGGGCACCAGACCGCGGCCATTGGCTATCTGAATAGCGAGGCCGGGGCGGGCGTTGAGTTCGAGCAGCATGGGGCCACGGAACTTGTCGAGCACCATGTCGGTGCCGATATAACCCAGTCCCGACATCTCATAGCAAGATGCTGCGAGTGTCAGCAGGGTATCCCAGTGAGGCACCTTGAGCTCGTACAAGTCCAGGCCGGTGTCCGGGTGGTGGCGCAGGGGGTTGCCAAACTGCACCGCCCGCAGCGCCCGGCCGGTACGCAGGCACAGACCCACCCCCACGGCGCCCTGGTGCAGGTTCGCCTTGCCATCCGATGCCGCAGTCGAGAGACGCATCATGGCCATCACCGGGAAGCCCTTGAAGATGATCACCCGGGCATCGGGCACCCCTTCAAACGAATAGCCGTCGAACACATCATCGAAGTTGATAAGCCCTTCCACCAGCGCCACGTCGGGCTTGCCGCCCAGGGAATAGAGCCCAGCCAGTATGTTGGAGACATGACGCTCCAGATCCTGGCCATTGGAGGCGCTGCCGTTGGGCTTGTAGAAGAGGCCATCTTCCTGGCGCAGGATCACCAGTATCCCCTTGCCCCCCGAACCCCGGGCCGGCTTGATGCAAAAGCCCGGCCACTCCTTGACCAGCTCGGTGATGCGGGCCACATCATGCTGCTCGCGAATGGTCCCGATGAGATCAGGCACAGTCACGCCGGCATCCAGCGCTATCTTCTTGGTCTGCAACTTGTCATCCACCAGGGGATAGAGGTTGCGCGGATTATAGCGGCTGATGTAGCTGTGGTTGCGCTTGTTCATGCCGAGGATACCTGACTGGGCCAGGCTCCACGGGCTGGTGTATTTTTCCCAGAACCACATCTGTTACTTGTCCTTACCCGGCGTGACGCCCGACTTCATCTCATCCACCAGCGGTTTGAAACGCTTGAGCTCGCTCAGTTTGTAACCGGTGTAGTTACCCATCACCAGCACGGTTGCCATCAGCACCAGCTGCAGGCCGAGGAAGTTGAAGGTGAGGTGACGGATCAGCTCGTTATCCATGGCCAGGTAGGCGATGACGGCGACCAGCAAGGAACCGCCACCCTGACGGAACACCTCTTTGGAGCCCTCTTCTTCCCAGAGGATGGACATCCGCTCTATGGTCCAGGAGAGGATGATCATCGGGAAGAAGGTGATCTTCACGCCGCTGGTCAGCCCCAGCTTGAACGCCAGTGCGGAGAAGAGCCCTATCATCGAGATCACCATGATGATGATCGCCGATATGCGCGCCACCAGCAGCAAGTTGAGCCGCGACAGGTAGGAGCGGATCACCAGACCGGTACCGACGATGAGCAGGAAGCCGACCAGACCGGTGATGAGCTGAGTCTGGATGAAGGCGACCGCAATCAGCACCGGCATGAAGGTGCCCGAGGTCTTGATACCGACCAGGACTCGCAGGAAGACCACCATCAGCACCCCGATGGGGATCAGCAGCAGTCCCTTGAACAGCGCCTGCTCCTCCAGCGGCAAGCTGTGAATGGAGAAGTTCATCATCTCGGACTGCTCGAACTTCTGGGACAGCGCCACACTGACGGGCTGCTCCTGAGCGATCATCGAGAAGGTGACCTTGGAGTTATGACCGCCGGTCACATCCAGCAGGGCACCGGAGTTGTATTCCCACAGCAGCAGATTGGCAGGACGGCCCTGTTCGCCGGTCTGGGGGTTAAACAGCTGATAATCGGTCGGGCTGTTGAACACCTGCAAGTAGTCCACCAGCTCCTGGCGACGGCGACCGTCCTCCAGGCTCAGGGCGTGCACCACCCGAGTCGGCACGTCGGCGTTGTTGAGCAGCTCGGCAATCAGGTTGGCGCGGCTCTTGTGGGATTTGAGCAACTGGGCGTTCTGCTCCTGCTTCTCGATCTCCTTGATGATCTCGCGGGTCAGGGTGTAGCCATCGGCGGAACGCTCCTGGGCGCGCTCGAGGATCTGCTTCATGGCCGTGGCGTAAGGCTCACTCTCGATCTGCTTCTCGATGGAGGGCGGCTGGGCCAGGGCGGCGGGTTTGGCATGGGCATCGGCCATCATGTCGACCCGGTAGTAGAGCTCCTGGCGGCCGGTCGCGGTGCGGATGGACCACTCGGCACGGGCATCCCCGTTCTTCTCGACAAACGACAGGCCATAGCCCGGGCTCGCCGCATTCTCGTTCATCAGGGTGTAACCCGGCTGGGTACCCGGAATGGCCAGGGAGGCGATGACGGGTTCCCCGGTCGCATCGAACTCCAGTTTGGCCTCGATGGACCAGATCTGACGCTTCTCACCCGGGGTGAGCGGCACGTCCAGGGCAATATGGTGATAGATGGTCATCCCCATGCCGACGATGAACAGCAGGGCTACCAGCAAATAGAACGGCTTACGGGAAACCATGGATTATTTCACATCCTTGAGCTTGGGTTTGGGTTGGATATATTCGCGGGCCACGTCGACCACGGCGATGTCTTTGAGGAATTCGCGACCCAGCAGCACGGGGAAGGTCATGTCGCTGCGGTCTTTCAGGGTAAATTCGGCCTTCTCGGTCATGTCGCCGATGCGCACGGTGAGGCGTACCACCGGGCGGCGGTCGAGATCGTCGGCAGAGGCCTGGCGCACGCGCACATGGCGCACCAGCGGGGCTTCTATCTGGATCTTGTCATCGAGATCCTGATGGCTCAGGAAGAAGCGCACCCAGTTTTTGCCATTGCGCTCGAAGATGGTGATCTCCTGGGCGCTGATGGAGGAGGTGGTTGCCCCGGTATCGACCCGCGCCTGGAAGGCGTCATTGGCGGCATCAACCCAGATCCACTCCGCTTCCCCTACCAGCAGCTTGCCATCGACGGTGTGGCCCTGATCGGGGGCGGCGCACTGCTCGGTCGGGATCGCGGGTGGCTTGGGCGGCTGTGCGGGCAGGGTGGCCAGCTTGCTATCGACTTTGTTCACAGATTCTTTCATGTTGACGACATCAGTATTGAGCTGGGTCAGCAGTTGTTGTTGCTGGACGGTCTGGCGCGCTTGTTGGGCCATGGCGAGCTGGATCTTCTGTTCACTCAGGCTCAATTCTGTTCTGAGCTCGGCCAGGGTCAGCGGCGGCACTGTGGGTGCCTGTTCCAACTGAGCACACCCGCCGAGGCTGAGCAGAGAGAGCAGGGTCATTCCTTTCAATTTGCTTTTCATGTCATTCATTTAGCTGTGCTTCCTGGATTTGAATCAGTGTAACTTCCACAACTGCCCTCGGCTAGTCTTTGGCCTTGGTAGCGATTAATACGGCTCGTTTGGGAGCGGGTAGTCCCTCGACGGTGCGGGAGGGATCGGCGGGATCCAGATAATCAAGCAAAGATTCATTGAGCATCCATTCAGTGCGACGCTGTTCGTCGGTGCTGGTCATATTTTCATCGACAATCCGCACATCGCAGAAGCCACAGCGCTCGACCCAGCGCTTGAGCGCCAGGCTTGAGGGGATAAACCAGACGTTGCGCATCTTGCCGTAGCGATCCGATGGCACCAGTACCTGCTCCTCATCCCCGTCGATCACCAGGGTTTCCAGCACCAGCTCACCGCCATCACGGAGCTGATTACGCAGCTGTTCGATGTGTTCTATGGGGGACTTGCGATGATAGAGCACCCCCATGGAGAAGACGGTATCGAAGGCCCGCAGGGTCGGCAGCTCTTGGATGCCCAGCGGCAACATCTGGGCACGCTGGTCGTTGCCTGCAAAGTGGCGAATGGCCTCGAACTGGCAGAGGAACAGCGGGCTGGGATCGATGCCGACCGCGAGCTTGGCCCCTTCCCCGACCATGCGCCACAGGTGGTAACCGCTGCCGCAGCCCACGTCCAGCACATAGCGTCCGTCCAGGGGGCTGATGTGGGGCAGCACTCTGTCCCACTTCCAGTCGGAGCGCCACTCGGTATCGATGTGGATGCCGTGCAGGGTGAAGGGGCCCTTGCGCCAGGGCATAAACTGACGCAGCAGGCTCTCCACCTTCTTGCGCTCCCCCTCATTGAGGCTCTCGCTATGGCCTATCTCGACCCGATGTTTCAGTTCCACCTGGCCGGGAGCCACCACCGGCAGTTTGTTGAGGGCACGACTCCAGCGCGGCAGATCACCGTGCAGGTTGTCATGCTGCCAGGCATGGAGCTGAGCGGGCAGGGTATGCAGCCAGTGGCTGAGCCGGGTCTTGGCGATCAGTTGATAGAAATTGGCGAAGTCGATCATGGCTGGGTGTCGCTGGATTTGATGGCGATCATGGAACCGAAGTTGAAGCACTGGAACCAGAGATCCTGATGGACGAAACCCGCCTCGCGCAGGCGCGCCTGGTGTACCGCCAGGGTGTCGGTGCGCATCACGTTTTCCAGCGCGGTGCGCTTCTGGCTGATCTCCAGCTCGCTGTAACCATTGGCTCGCTTGAAATCCAGATGCAGGTCGATGAGCAGTTCGTTGACCGGCTCATCTTCGAAACGCAGCTTCTCGCTCAGGATCAGGATGCCGCCGGGACGCAGGCCATCAAAGATGCGCTGGATCAGCGCCGCCCGCTGCTTGGGGTCGACAAATTGCAGGGTGAAGTTGAGCACCACCACGGAGGCGTTCTCGATGGCGATGTCGCAGATATCCGCCTCGATGAGCTCGACCGGCACCTCGGATTTGAAGCCCAAGAGGTGGGCTCGGGCCCTATCTATCATGGGGCGGGAGAGATCGACCGCCGTGATGCGGCAACCGGGTTGCGCCAGGTTGCGACGCATGGCCTGGGTCGCGGCGCCCAGGGAGCAACCGAGATCGAACAGGCGGCTGTCTGGCTGGGCATAGCGAGCTGTCATCATGCCGATGGCGGAAATGATGTTGCTGTAACCCGGCACAGAGCGCTGGATCATGTCGGCAAAGACATCGACGACCTGCTCGTCAAA
Source organism: Aeromonas rivuli (assembly GCF_020149575.1). Classification (NCBI taxonomy): domain Bacteria; kingdom Pseudomonadati; phylum Pseudomonadota; class Gammaproteobacteria; order Aeromonadales; family Aeromonadaceae; genus Aeromonas; species Aeromonas rivuli. The sequence goes on from NZ_CP079742.1 coordinate 1,564,283, forward strand.
GCAAAAATCGCCCAGTTGGGCGATGGGGGCGGCAAAGATCTGATCATGCATAGTGGTGCAATCCGGCAGGGGATCTGTCTGTCCCCGGCTTTGTTCAATTTTGGTATTGGCTGACACCTGAATCGTACCGGGCATCAACGGCTGGCGAAGGGCCACAAGGATTCCTGTTTTGCTGGATGCCCCGGCCGCTCACACGGGCCATCTGCTGACCCGTCATAGGGGCGCTAGTCTAGAGGATTGCTGGCCATTTGTCTTGAACAGGGCGAAGCCGCCACCGTAAATAATCGACTTTTTCGTGCCGCAGACTAAAACATCAGCACCCCTTGACGGGCACTGTCAATTTCCCCCGGCCAGGGGGCCATTTCCTGACCGAGCAATTGCACTATCTGGCGCGCCAGCGCCGGGGCCTGGGCATTGTCTGCGGTATGGATAAACAGATAGAGATCCTTGCCATCCGCCAGCCATTGGCGCCAATGGGGCAACCAGCCCGGCAAGAAGGGGTGATTGGCGGCAGGATCCGGCAAGCCGATCAGGCGCACCACGGGGGCGTGGGCGGTGGCGAGCAGGTGCACGGGCAGCTGTGGCTTCTTGCCCTGGGCGTCAATCATGGCCGCCGTGGTGGCGGGCACCGAAAACAGGGGCCGGGAGTCGAGCATGATGCGGTTGATGCCCTTTTCCATCAGCATGCGATTGAGGGCCCGCTCCGCGTCCCCCTTGGCGAAGAAATCGGGGTGTCGTACCTCGAGCGCATAGGCAAAATCCTGGGGCAGGCGATTGAAAAACTCGGTCAGACGAGGCAAGCCGGCGGGCCCGAAGCGGGCGGGCAGTTGCAGCTTGAGCAACCCCAGCTTGGCGTGCAAGGGGGCAAGCAGGGCGATAAAGTCGCTCACCTGCTTGTCCACGCTGACCAAATCGCTCTGGTGACTGATGGTTTGCGGAAACTTGAAGGCAAACCGGAAGGTATCCGGCACCGCCTCGCTCCAGCGCAGCACCGTCTCCGGGGTCGGCAAGGCGTAGAAGGTGGTATTGCCTTCTACGGTGTTGAACACCTTGGCGTAATCGGCCAGGTGTTCGGCGGGCTTGGCGCCCTGGCCGAGTAATTGACCTGGCCAGGCGGGGTGGGACCATTGTGGCAGTCCCAAAAAGAGGCTCATTGCGGATCCTGTTGGCGGTTTTGTCGCGTTTCCCCTCAAAAATTTGCCAACTGAGCTAAAAAACAGGGCAAAGGAGGGGGCAGGTCATTTTACCCGTATAGGGGTTTTCCTCTATAATGCCACCCCTTTGTTTATCAATTTTTGATGGTGGCGCCGGATGATGCGTCCCGCGCTGGTGACATGCGGTCATGAATTGTTAATACAACAACGGCTCTCCGATGCTTCGCCGACGGCCTCACTGTCGCAAGCCGGTATCGGCGGCAAGCTGCCGGCTCAAAGGGGCCGGCTGGTACGAGACTGATTTCAAACCGGGTAGCACAAGCATCTGGCCAGTGGCGAGACAGACGGTGCTGACCTGTCGTGCCCGGCGACTCAGGGTTAACCGTCTCTCTTACAATTTCGAAGGAAGAAGTCCATGCGCTCTATCTATTGCGGACAGGTCAATGAAGCCCATGCAGGGCAGACCATTACATTGTGCGGTTGGGTCCATCGTCGTCGCGACCTTGGCGGTCTGATCTTTATCGATATGCGTGACCGGGAAGGCATAGTGCAAGTCTTCTTCGATCCGGACAAACCGGATGCCTTCGCCCTGGCCTCCGAACTGCGCGGTGAGTTCTGCATCCAGGTGACCGGTGTGGTACGCAGCCGCCCCGACTCCCAGCGCAACAGCGACATGGCCACCGGCGCCATCGAGGTGTTCGGCCACGAGTTGACCATCATCAACCGCGCCGAGCCCTTGCCGCTCGACTTCAACCAGGTCAACAGCGAAGAGCAGCGTCTCAAGTTCCGCTATCTGGACCTGCGTCGCCCCGAGATGGCCAAATACCTGAAGACCCGTGCCAAGGCCAGTGCCTTCGTGCGCCGCTTCATGGACGAGCAGGGCTTCCTCGACATCGAGACCCCGATGCTGACCAAGGCGACCCCGGAAGGGGCCCGTGACTATCTGGTGCCGAGCCGGGTGCACAAGGGCAAGTTCTACGCCCTGCCGCAGTCCCCGCAGCTGTTCAAGCAGTTGCTGATGATGTCCGGCTTCGATCGCTACTACCAGATCGTCAAGTGCTTCCGCGATGAAGACCTGCGTGCCGACCGTCAGCCGGAATTCACCCAGATAGACGTGGAGACCTCCTTCATGACCGCACCCCAGGTGCGCGAGCTGATGGAAGAGATGATCCGCCAGCTGTGGCAGCACGTGCTGGCCGTGGATCTGGGCAACTTCCCGGTGATGACCTTCGACGAAGCCATGCGCCGCTTCGGCTCCGACAAGCCGGATCTGCGTCTGCCGATGGAGCTGGTCGATGTCGCCGATCTGCTGACTGCGGTTGAGTTTGCGGTGTTTGCCGGTCCGGCGAACGATCCGAAAGGCCGTGTGGCAGCCCTGAAAGTGCCGGGCGGCGCCGAGCTGTCTCGCAAGCAGATCGACGAGTACACCAAGTTTGTCGGTATCTATGGCGCCAAGGGGCTGGCCTGGATGAAGGTCAACGACGCCGCTAATGGCCTCGAAGGCGTGCAGTCGCCGGTGGCCAAGTTCCTCTCCGACGAGATAGTGCGCGAGATCCTGGCCCGTACCGGTGCCGCCGCTGGCGACATTATCTTCTTTGGCGCCGACTCCAAGAAAGTGGTCTGCGACGCCATGGGCGCCCTGCGCCTGAAAGTGGGCCGCGATCTGGGCCTGGTCGAGAACGTCTGGAAGCCGCTGTGGGTCATCGACTTCCCCATGTTCGAAGAAGATGGCGAGGGTGGGCTGGCCGCCATGCACCACCCCTTCACCGCCCCGAGCGATCTGAGCCCGAGCGAGCTGAAAGCGAACCCGCTCGGTGCCTATGCCAATGCCTATGACATGGTGATCAACGGTTACGAAGTGGGTGGTGGCTCTGTGCGTATTCACAGCAGCGACATGCAGTCCTGCGTGTTCGACATCCTGGGGATCACCCCGGACGAGCAGCGCCTGAAGTTCGGCTTCCTGCTCGATGCCCTGAAATATGGCACTCCGCCCCACGCCGGTCTGGCCTTTGGCCTGGATCGCCTGAGCATGCTGCTGACCGGCACCGACAACATCAAGGATGTCATCGCCTTCCCGAAAACCACCACGGCGTCTTGCCTGATGACGGATGCCCCCAGCTTCGCCAATCCGGCCCAGCTCGGCGAGCTGGCGATTGCGACCGTTGCCAAGGTCGATACCAAGGCTGACGTTGAAGGCGCTGAGTAAATCAAAAGGGCCGCACTTGCGGCCCATATCAGCAGACTTATCTCATTGATTTGAAATCATAACGGAGCGTTTTTATGGCAGGTCACAGTAAATGGGCCAACATCAAACACCGCAAGGCGGCGCAAGACGCCAAGCGCGGTAAAATCTTCACCAAGCTGATCCGTGAAATCACCACCTCGGCGCGCATCGGCGATCCCGATCCCGCCAACAACCCGCGCCTGCGTGCCGCCGTGACTGCGGCCCTGACCAGCAACATGACCCGGGAAACCATCAACCGCGCCATCGCGCGTGGGGCCGGTGGTGGCGACGGCGAGCAGCTCGAGACCATCGTCTATGAAGGCTACGGCCCGGCGGGCTCCGCGGTCATGGTGGAGTGCCTGACCGACAACCGCAACCGTACCGTCGCCGAAGTGCGTCATGCCTTCAACAAGTGTGGCGGCAACCTGGGTACTGACGGCTCAGTCTCTTACCTGTTCAGCAAGAAAGGGCTGTTGACCTTCGTCGGTGCCGATGAAGATGCCCTGATGGATGCGGCGCTCGAAGCCGGTGCCGATGATGTGGTCACCGAAGAGGATGGCTCCATTGAGGTCTACACCACTCCGAATGACTTCGGTACCGTGCTGGATGCCCTGGAAGCGGCTGGCTTCAAGCCCGAGAACGCCGAAGTGACCATGATCCCCTCCACCGAAGCCGAGCTGGATGCCGAGACTGCCCCCAAGCTGATGCGTCTCATCGACATGCTCGAAGACCTGGACGACGTGCAGGAGGTGTACCACAACGGCTCCATCTCCGACGAAGTGGCCGCGACCCTCTGATCGTCAGGTGCACCTTAGAAGAAGTGGCATCACAACGGTGCCACACTCCTCCGACGACGTGGCCGCGACCCTCTGAGCGTCAGGTTGCACCTTAGAGGAAGTGGCATCACAACGGTGCCACACTCCTCCGACGACGTGGCTGCGACCCTCTGATCGAAGGCCCGCACAGACAGCAAACGGCAGCCCACGGGCTGCCGTTTTTTATGATGTTGCCAAAGGGAGATGCAGCCCGGTGCGTCATCATGGCTTGCCTGCCACCCCAGCCCGGTTTGTATGTCTCTTTGCCTCCATGGGCTTTCATCTTAATTTTCACTTAAGTCTCGACTCCTATGATGCCTGCCAAGTCTGGCTCCCGGTGAGCCTGTCATCTGGTTAGCGGAGTCTGTCTATGCGTATCACTATGAGTGCCATCAAGGTGAATGTCCTGCTGGTGCTGTTGTTTACTCTGGTATTCAACTGGCCTATCTTCCTGCACTTCTATCACGCCCTCTCTCGCCTCGATCACGTCAAGGTCGGCTTCGTGCTCTCCATTCCGCTGCTATTGTTGGCGGCGCTCAATCTGGTGTTCCTGCCGTTTAGCATTCGATACCTGCTCAAGCCCTTCTTCAGTGTGCTGATCCTCATTGGCTCCCTGGCCAGTTACGCCATGCTCAAATACGGGATCATCTTCGATCAGAACATGGTGCAGAACGTGGTGGAAACCAATGTCGGGGAGGCGGGCTCTTATCTCAATGGCTCCGTCTTGACCTGGTTCATGCTGACGGGGGTGCTGCCAACCCTCTGTCTGCTGCTGCTCAAGATTGAATATCCCACGCGCTGGTACCAGGGGCTGGGCCTGCGGCTGGGGGGCATGGGGCTCTCCGCCTTGCTCATCTTCGCCGTGGGTGCCCTCTATTATCAGGATTACGCCTCGGTGGGCCGCAACAATCACACCATGGCCAAGGAGATAGTGCCCGCCAACTATGTGGCCGGCATCTTCAAGTATGTGAAAACCAGCTTCTTCACCCCGGCCATGCCCTTCCTGGCGCTGGGAAGCGACGCCGTGGTCGCGGCCGAAGGCCACAGCAAACCGACCCTGATGTTCCTGGTGGTGGGGGAGACGGCGCGCAGCAAGAACTACTCCCTGAACGGCTATGAGAAGCACACCAACGCCTTCACCGACCAGGAGCCGGGTCTGGTGTCGTTCCGCCATGTACGCTCCTGCGGCACCGCCACGGCGGTTTCCGTGCCTTGCATGTTCTCCAACATGACCCGGCGCGAGTATGACGAGAACCGGGCCCGTCATCAGGATGGCCTGCTGGATGTGTTGCAGCACGCCGGGGTGCAGGTACTGTGGAAGGAGAACGATGGCGGCTGCAAAGGGGTGTGCGATCGGGTGCCGACCCAGGTGGTCGATCCCAAGGAGCATCCCGAGCTCTGTAAAGGCGAGTCCTGCTATGACGGTGTGCTGCTCAAGGGGCTGGATCAGCAGATTGCCGGGATGAAATCAGGCAACAAGCTGGTGGCCTTCCACCTGATGGGCAGTCATGGCCCCACCTATTACCGGCGCTACCCGGCCACGGAGCGCGCCTTCGTGCCAGATTGCCCGCGCAGCGACATCGAAAATTGCACCAACGAGGAGCTGGTCAATACCTATGACAACACCATTCGCTACACCGACAAGGTGATAGGGCAGCTGATCGACACCCTCAAGGGGCTGGAGTCGGAGTACAATGTGGGGCTCATCTATCTGTCGGATCACGGGGAGTCCCTGGGCGCCATGGGACTCTATCTGCACGGCACCCCCTACAAGTTCGCGCCGGACGATCAGACGGTGGTGCCCATGCTAACCTGGATGGCGCCGCGCACCGCCCAGGAGGATGGCTTGAGTCTCGATTGCCTCAAGCAGGAGGCACAGGCCAAGCGCTTCTCCCAGGACAACCTGTTCCACTCGGTACTGGGCATCATGAACGTCAAGACCAGTGCCTACGATGGCGAGTTGGACTTGTTCAAGCCCTGCCGGGCGGGGTGAGTGGGTTTATTCTCAGCTGTTCCCCCATGCAGCACTGGGCATTATGAACGTCAAGACCAGTGCCTATGATGATGCCTTGGACTTGTTCAAGCCCTGCCGGGCAGGGTGAGTGGGTTTATTCTCAGCTGTTCCCCTCATGCAGCACTGGGCATCATGAACGTCAAGACCAGTGCTTACGATGGTGATCTGGACTTGTTCAAGCCCTGCCGGGCAGGGTGAGTGGGTTTATTCTCAGCTGTTCCCCTCATGCAGCACTGGGCATCATGAACGTCAAAACCAGTGCCTATGATGATGCCTTGGACTTGTTCAAGCCCTGCCGGGCAGGATAGCGGCGAAGGGGTGTGACAACGCACAAATGACAACGGCAGCCATTGGCTGCCGTTGTGGTATCTGACCTGCCGCCTCAGCGGCGCGCCGTCACTTCTGTTCCATGATGATCTGCAGCAGATCCCCTTCCAGCAGACCGCGCTTGACCAGGGCGAAGCCGCCGATGGTGGGCTGGTTCTGGAAGCGGGCTTTCACGATGGGCAGGCCACGGTGGAAGCTTGGCAGGGACTGATGCTCGACGCAGCGACGGATGGCCGGGAACAGGATCTCCTCGGCTTCGGTGATCTCGCCTGCGATCAGCACCTTCTGCGGGTTGAACAGGTTGACCGTGATGGCCACGGCCCGGCCCAGATGCTCGCCCACATTCTCAATCACGCTGCGCGCCAGTTCATCGCCAGCCAGGGCAGCCTTGCAGACCTCATGGATGCTGATGTACTTGTCCTGCAGGCTGCTCTGGTGGCCGCGGCTGATCAGCTCCTTGACCTTGTCGACGATGGCCTCGTTGGAGGCGATGGTCTCAAGGCAACCGAAGTTGCCGCAGTGGCAGCGCTTGCCGAGGGGCTCGACCTGAATGTGGCCTATCTCGCCGACGTTGCGGTTCTGGCCGAGGAACACCTTGCCCTTGGTGATGATGCCCGACCCCGCACCCTGGTGAACACTGACCAGGATGGAGTCCATGCAGTCGCGGGACTCGCCGAAGAAGTGTTCGGCCAGTGCCAGGGAGCGTGTGTCGTTGCCGACGTAGCAGGGCAGGTTGAAGTGGTTCTCCAGCAACTTGGCCAGGGCCAGGTTGCGGATCTGGTATTTGGGGGTATAGATGACCATACCCGATTCCGGATTGACCAGGCCCGGCATAGTGAGCGCGATGCTGATGAGATTGCGGCTGCGCTCCTGATGGGCGTCGATGAAGGCGCCAATTTCGCGCAGCAGCATGTCGACCACGGGTTGCTGGTCTATCTCGGTCACTTCGGTGATGTGCTGGTCGAGCTCCTTGCCATCGAGATCATAGAGACTCAGTTGCAGGTAGCCTCGACCCAACTTGGCGGACACAAACTGGAACCGATTCTTGATGGTGGTGAGGGAGATGGCACGCCGCCCGCCGGTTGAGGCTTGCGGTGAGGTCTCCTTGATCAGACCATGCTCGATCAGTTGCCGGGTTATTTTGGTCACGCTGGCCGGGGCCAGGTGACTCAACTCGGCAATCTTGACCCGGGAGATGGGGCCTTGCAGGTCGATGAGCCGATACACGGCTGCACAATTGACCTGCTTGATAAGGTCTACGTTTGCTATTTGTCCGCCAGTCATGATGTCACTGTTGTGTGTAGTGTCCGTTAACCACGGTCCCGAGGACCTTGAAGGCCTGATCGAAGACGGTGAGGTTGGCTATCTTGCCGACCTGGATACTACCGAGACGTGAGTCCCATCCAATGGCGCGTGCAGGGTATAGGGTGGCCATTCTCAGCGCTTCGGCGAGGGGTAACCCCACCTGTTTGACCAGATTTTCCACCCCTTCAATCATGGTGAGGGCAGAGCCGCCGAGTGTACCATTCTCATCGACGCACTGACCATCACGGAAATAGACGGTGGCGCCACAAAAATCAAATTTCTCAAAGCCTTCCGGCGCACCGGCCGGGGCGGTTGCATCGGTGACCAGCACCAGTCGCTCCCCCAGCACCTTGTGGGCGAGACGCACGTTGGCCCAGTGCACATGATGGCCATCGACGATGACACCCGTGTAGACATCATCCCTGTCGTAGATGGCACCGACTACACCTGGCTCGCGGCCGTTCACGGTCGGGGTCATGGCGTTATAGAGGTGAGTGGCAAAGCGCATGCCGCTCTCAAAACCGGCCATGGCCTGTTCGTAACTGGCCGCGGTGTGACCCGCTGAGACCAGAATGCCGGCCTCGACCAGGCGACGAATGTGCTCAGGGCTGTTGCGCTCCGGGGCCAGGGTAATCTTGGCGATGGCATCCGCGTTGGCGCAGAAGAAGTCGATCATCTCGTCCGCGGGCTGGCGGATCTGATCCGCCGGGTGTATGCCCTTGCGCTTGAGGTTGGTATAGGGCCCTTCCAGATGGACGCCCAGCACCTCATTGGCGCGCGCCTGCATGTAACTGCGGGTGACCGCGACCGCCTGCTTCATGTCCGCATCCGGACTGGTGATCAGGGTCGGCAGGTAGCTGGTGGTGCCGGATTTGAGGTTGGCCGCCTGCATGGTGGCCAGGGTCTCGGCGGTGATATCGGTGTTGAACATGACACCGCCGCAGCCATTGAGCTGCAAGTCGATAAAGCCGGCGCTCAGGTTGGCGCCGTCCAGATCGTGGCGAGCCACGTCCGCAGGCAGCGCCGCCAGGGGCTTGATGGCGACTATCTGGTTGCCATCGATGATCACCCCATGGCCGGTCAGCACTTCGCTGCCGGTGTAGAGGGTGCAGTTGGTCAATGCGTACATGGCGTTACCCTCACAGACGACCGATGTTGTCCGCTTCCAGCTGCTGGAAATAGCGGACAGTCTTGACTTTCAACTCCATGGTGGAGGGCTCGTCGCACACCATCATGCCCTTGGGATGCAGTTGCAGGGTGGAGATGGTCCACATGTGGTTGACGCAACCTTCGACGGCCGCTTGCAGGGCCAGGGCCTTGCCGTGACCTATCACCAGGATCAGGATCTCCTCGGCATCCATCAGGGTACCCACGCCCACGGTCAGGGCCAGTTTGGGCACCTGCTCCATGTCGCCACCGAAGAAGCGGGAGTTGGCGATGCGGGTATCTTCGGTCAGGGTCTTGACCCGGGTGCGGGACGCCAGAGAAGAAGCCGGTTCGTTGAAGGCGATGTGACCATCGTTGCCGACCCCCCCCATGAACAGATGAATGCGGCCGTAGGACTTGATTTTGTCTTCGTAGCGTTTGCACTCGGCCACCAGATCCGCGGCATTGCCATTGAGGATGTTGATGTTTTCCGGGCGAATGTTGACGTGACTGAAGAAGTTGTTGTGCATGAAGCTGTGGTAGGACTCGGGATGCTCCTCGGCCAGGCCAACGTACTCGTCCATGTTGAAGGTCACCACGTGCTCGAAGCTGACCTCACCCGCTTTATGCAACTCAATCAGGCGCTTGTAGGTATTGAGCGGCGTGCCGCCCGTGGGCAGACCCAACACGAAGGGGCGCTCGGCGGTCGGCTGGAAAGCGTTGATGCGATCGACAATGTAACGGGCAGACCACAGACCGACTTGGCTGGCTGACTTGAGTGGGATCAGACGCATTTCGAGTACCTCTAGTTTGTTGTCACCGGCATGGGCACGATGGTAAGACGTAATGGCAAATCTTAGTTGTTTCATAGCGTAAATAAAGATTGGAAACTAAGCCACATCTATCCGCTAACTTTATGTCGTTTGGGTGATAATGATCACGATTATGGCTTTATTAATTTGCGAAGCGAAATAAAAGACCTAGACTGCCAATCAAGCCTTGATGGCTTATGCGTTGAACGTAATAAGCACTTAATTTATAGAAAAACATTAACTCATAGAAAAACACTTACTAAGGAGAGGAGCCGTGAACATTCTCGGTTATTTACAGAAGATCGGCCGTGCCCTGATGGTGCCGGTAGCGGTATTGCCTGCCGCAGCGATCCTGATGGGCATAGGTTACTGGATTGACCCGAATGGTTGGGGTGGCGGCAGCCCTCTGGCCGCGTTCCTGATCAAGGCCGGTGCCGCCATCATCGACAGCATGCCGATCCTGTTCGCGGTCGGTGTCGCTTACGGTATGTCCAAGGATAAAGATGGTTCCGCCGCCCTGGCCGGCCTGGTCGGTTTCCTGGTGGTCACCACCTTGCTGAGCCCGGGCGCCGTTGCCCAGCTGCAAGGTATCCCGCTCGAGCAGGTTCCTGCTGCCTTTGGCAAGATCAGCAACCAGTTCATCGGTATCCTGACCGGTGTCATCGCGGCTGAGCTGTACAACCGCTTCAGCAGCGTCGAGCTGCACAAGGCGCTGGCCTTCTTCTCCGGCCGTCGCCTGGTTCCCATCATCACCTCCGTGGTCATGATGGCGGTCTCCTTCGTGCTGATGGCTGTCTGGCCTGTCATCTACGGTGGTCTGGTTCACTTCGGCGAGTCCATCGTCGGCATGGGCTCTACCGGTGCCGGTATCTACGCCTTCTTCAACCGTCTGCTGATCCCGATCGGTCTGCACCACGCCCTGAACTCCGTATTCTGGTTCGACGTGGCTGGCATCAACGACATCCCGAACTTCCTGGGCGGTCAGAGCTCCATCGATGCCGGTAAAGCGGTCGCCGGTGTGACTGGTATGTACCAGGCTGGCTTCTTCCCCATCATGATGTTCGGTCTGCCGGGCGCCGCCTTGGCCATCTACCACACCGCCAAGAAAGAGAACAAAGAGAAGGTCGCCTCCATCATGATCGCAGCCGCCTTCGCTGCCTTCTTCACCGGTGTGACCGAGCCCCTCGAATTCTCCTTCATGTTCGTGGCCCCCGTGCTCTACGTGATCCACGCCGTACTGACCGGTATCTCCGTGTTCATCGCGGCCAGCATGCACTGGATTGCCGGTTTCGGTTTCAGTGCCGGTCTGGTGGACATGGTGCTCTCCAGCCGCAACCCGCTGGCCGTCAACTGGTACATGTTGCTGCTGCAAGGTCTGGTGTTCTTCGGCATCTACTACAGCGTGTTCCGTCTGGTCATCGTCAAGCTGAACCTGAAGACCCCGGGCCGTGAAGACGACGAAGCCATCCCGGCCAGAGCCGAGATAACTGACCGTACCGAGCTGGCCAAGCAGTATCTGGAAGTGCTGGGTGGTCATGACAACCTGGTCACTATCGATGCCTGCATCACCCGTCTGCGTCTGACCCTGAAAGACCGCAGCATCGTCGATGAGCGTCAGCTCAAGGCCCTCGGCGCCGCCGGTGTGGTCAAGCTGGGTGAACAGAACCTGCAAGTGATTCTGGGCCCCTTGGCCGAGATCATTGCCGGTGAGATGAAGTCCCTGCGTTAAGTGTTACCCGGACGGGCGCCTCCTCCTGCCCGTCCGCTCAAGCCTAAGTCCATTGTTGACATAAATAGGGCCCCGCCTATGGGGCCCACCATAAAAAAAGCCAAGCAATTCCAATCTTTACTTCAACCAAGAGCAGCAGTTATGACACTCAAGATCTCTCTCTTAGCCCTCGCTATGTCTGGCGTTTTTGCCGCGCCTGCCATGGCCGCCGATGCCGCCAACCAGGCCCTGGTCGATTCCCTCGCAAGCAACCTCGTCGTCAAGTACGAAGTCGTCACCAATGATGGTGCCGGAGCCGGTCTGGATTGCCAGGCGCTAGGTTCTGAATGGGCCAGCTGTGGCGTGGCCAAACTGCACCTGACCAATCAGGGCGCAGACGTTAATTCCAAGGATTGGGAGATCTACGTCTCCTCCATCCGTCGCATTCAACGGGTCGACAACGATCAGTTTGCCATCGAGCATCTGACCGGCGACCTATATCGCCTGACCCCCACCGACAAGTTCCAGGGTTTTGCCAAGGATGTCACTGTCGAAGTGCCTTTGGTGGTGGAGTATTGGGTACTGTTCGAATCTGACATCATGCCGAGCTGGTATGTCTCCGCCGAGGGTGCCGAACCCAAGGTGATCGCCAGCATGCGCAACATCGATGATGCCACCAGCTATGAGACGCCGATGCCGGCCGATGGCTGGAAGCGCACCAAGGATGACAACAACGTTCTGATGAATGCGCAGACCCGTTATGAGGCCAACCGCACCAGCACGCTGCTCTCCGCACAGCAGATCGATAACCAGATACTGCCGACCCCGGCAAAACAGCTCATCAAGGTGGGTCCGCAGGTGGATCTCGCCAGCATCAAGCTCGATGCCCTGGACCTGCCGACCGATCGCGCTGAGGCCATCAAGGCGTCACTGACCAAGCTGGGTGTTACCCTCTCCGACACCGGCTATCCCGTGACCATCAAGCTCGGCAGCCAGGTCAAACAGGCCGAAGGCTATCAGCTCGACATCGGCAAGGATGGCGCCATCATCCGTGGTCACGATGTCAATGGCGCCTTCTGGGGGGCCCAGTCCCTCATCTCCCTGATAGGGGTCGATGACAAGCGGGTCAGCCAGATGAGCGTCGAGGATGCACCGCGCTTCGAATACCGCGGCATGCAGACCGACGTGGCCCGCCACTTCAGAACCCCGCAGACCCTGCACAAGCTGATCGACCAGATGTCGGCCACCAAGCTCAACGTGCTGCATCTGGGATTGACCAACGATGAGGGCTGGCGCCTGGAGATCCCCGGTCTGCCGGAGCTGACCGAGGTCGGTGCCGAGCGTTGCCACGACTTGTCCGAAACCAAGTGTCTGCTGCCGCAGCTGGGCTCGGGTCCGGCTGCGGACAACCAGGGTTCCGGCTTCTACAGCAAGGCGGATTACATCGAACTGGTACGCTACGCCAAGGCGCGCGGCGTGACCGTGGTGCCGGAGATCAACATGCCGGCCCATGCCCGTGCGGCGGTGGTTTCCATGGAGGCGCGTTACCAGCGGCTGATGGCCGAGGGTAAAGAAACCGAAGCGAACCAGTATCGCCTGACCGATCCGGCCGATAGCTCCAACATCACCTCGGTGCAGTTCTACGACAAGATGTCCTTTATCAACCCCTGCCAGCCAGGTGCCGCCACCTTCGTGGCCAAGGTGATGGATGAAGTGGCCCAGATGCACCAGGCCGCCGGCCAGCCGCTGACCGCCTGGCACTATGGCGGTGACGAGGCGAAAAACATCATGCTGGGCGGGGGCTATCAGGATCCGGCCACCACCAAGCCCGCCGATCTGGTGGCCTGGAAGGGCAATATCGACTGGAGCAAGCAGGACAAGCCGTTTGGCAAGTCCCCCCTGTGCCAGAAGATGATCGCCGACGGCAAGATTGCCGATGTGCAGGAGCTGCCTGTCTATTTCGCCAAGGAAGTGAGCGAGATGGTCAAGGGCCACGGCTTCTCCACCCTGCAGGCGTGGGAAGATGGTCTGAAGTACGCGAACAGCGCCAAGGATTTCGCCACCGAGAAGACCCGGGTCAACTTCTGGGAAACCCTCTACTGGGGCGGCTTCAACGAGGCGATGAAGTGGGCGCACAAGGGCTATGAGGTGGTGCTCTCCAACCCGGACTACCTCTACTTCGACTTCCCGAACGAGGTGCATCCGGCCGAGCGCGGCTACTACTGGGCGACCCGCTTCAATGACACCCGCAAGGTGTTCGCCTTCGCCCCGGAAAACTTGCCGCAGAACGCCGAGACCTCGGTCGACCGGGATGGCAATGCCTTCGTCGCCAAGGGCGATCAGGATGCGGTCAAGTTCAAGGGCATGTCCGGCCAGCTGTGGAGCGAAACGGTCCGCACCGATGCCCAGTATGAGTACATGGTCTATCCGCGTATCTTCTCGGTGGCCGAGCGTGCTTGGCACAAAGGTGGTTTCGAGCTGCCCTACGTGAAGGGCCGCGAGTTCTCCGGTGAGACCCAGTTCGTCAACAAGGCGACCCTGGCCAAGGAGTGGAACCGCTTTGCCAACCTGCTGGGCCAGCGCCAGTTGCCGAAACTGGATCTCCAGGGCGTCGAATATCGTCTCTCTGTGCCGGGCGCCAAGGTGGTGAACGGCAAGCTGGAAGCGAACGTGGATCTGCCGGGTCTGCCCATCCAGTACAGCCTGGATGGCAAGCACTGGAACGCCTATGACGCGGCGGCCAAGCCGACCGTGACAGGCAAGGTATACCTGCGTACCACCAGTTTCGATGGCAAGCGCACTGGCCGCGTCACCGAACTGAACTGATGGTTGCTGACCGTTGACACCGGGTGGGTCGCAAGACCCACCTTTCCCAAGGCCGATCTGCCATCGGCTTTGGGAAAGGTTGACTGTGCGTGTGAACCTTTGTTGTGTGTGAGTCTGTTTTGATTTTTCATCTTGAAACCCCGCCTGGTGCGGGGTCTTTTTTTATCTGTCGTGCAGGGGGGCGCCGGACGGAGTCTGGCGGGGATGGAGTGAAAGGTGCGGGAAAATGTTGCCCCAGAGGATTGGCCGGTCAGAGCGGGTCGTCTGGCCAGTCGATATCCTGCACGCAGCCGGGATCGTTGAGTGTCAGACAGATCAGCCGGTCGATGTGGCGATCCAGCACCTGCTTGGCGCCTCGATCGCCAGAGAGGCGGGCCAGTTCGGCCAGCAGATCGGCGGGGAAGCTGACGGGGTGGCCCTGCTCCCCCAGGTAAACGGGGCGAACCAGCGAGCAGCCATCCTGGGCGACCTGCAAGGCCTGGAGGCTAGCGGGGGAGAGGTGTGGCATGTCGGCCAGTACCACCAGCAGGCTGTGGATGGGCCCATCTTGGCTGAGCAGGGTACGGACACCATGGGCCAGGCTGTCCCCCAGGCCGCCGTCGATCGGTACCTGGGTCAACGCTGCCCCGGAGTCCGCCAGCAGGCGGCGCAGCACCTCGTCTTCGCGGCGCAGCACCACCAGTACGCGATCATGGTTGGGGAGCAGGGTCGCCAGGGTGCGCAGGATCAGCGGAGGCGAACCCGCCAGACGTTTGTCACTGCCGTAGCGACGGGAGAAGCCGGCGGCCAGCAGCAGGGCGACCCGTTCAGGTTGCATCTTGCTTGAGTCTCATGCGGATGCCATGGCGGACGGCGATCACCTCGGCCAGGGTGGCAATGGCGATTTCGATCGGGGACTTGCTGCCGATGGGCAGTCCGATGGGGGCATGGATCCGCGCCAGCTGCGCCTGGCTGCTATCCCCTATCCGTTGCAATCGCTCCAGTCGGCGCTCGCTGGTGCGTACCGAGCCCATGGCGCCCAGGTAGAAGGCGTCGGATTCGAGCCCCGCCATCAACCCGGCGTCATCGATGCGGGGGTCGTGGGCCAGGGCGAGCACGGCGCTCTGGGCTGTGGCGTGACGCTCGACGAAACGTTCGGGATCGCACCACTGCACCGCTATGCCCCCCTGCTCGGGTCCCCAGTGCCAGTCGGATCGGTAAGCTTCGCGGGTATCGCAGAGCAAGACCTCGAAGCCGGCGGCCTGTCCGAGCCTGGCCACCTGTTCGCTCACCTGGCTGATCCCCAGCAGCAGCAGGCGCCAGCGCTGGGCATAGGCGAGGCGGACGACCCCTGGCTCGTCCCCGCAAAGGCGTTCGCCGCTCAGGTAGGTCCTCTCCCTTTGCGCAATGCGAACCTCTCGCACGAAGGAGGTGGTGCCTTGCAGCAAGGCCAGCCACCTATTCAAGTCTTGGGTGGCCTCATCCCCCGGCATCAGGTGTTCGACCAGTAGCTGGATGCTGCCCCCGCAGGGCAGTTCGAACTGGCTGCCATCCGGGGTCAGGTGGGAGCCATAGTCGAGCAGGCTCAGGGGGGCGTCATGCTCCCCTCTGGCCAGCTTCTCGACGAAGGCATCCTCGATGCAGCCACCGGAGATGGAGCCGCTGCGACAGAGACCATCGGTGGCAAACAGTGCCCCCCTGGGACGAGGGGCCGAGCCATAGGTGGCCACTATGCTGCACAGCCAGACGCTTTTGCCCTGGGCCAGCCACGTCAAGCTCTGGCGCAGTACTTCGACGTGATGGTCACTCATGATGCTCGGCCAGCTCCTGCTTAAGCGTCCTGACCTCGTCGGCACTCACTTTGACGGATTGACTAGACCAGGTCTGGCGCAGGAAGTTGGTCAGATCCGCGAGATCCTGATCACTCATCTCATTGATGTACCCGGGCATGGGGGCAAAGCGCTCGGTCTGGCTGTAGTTCTGGGCCGGGATCCCATGGAGCAGTATGGCCAGGGTATTGACTGGACTCGGCTGATCCAGGGTTCCATTGCTGGAGAGGGCCGGAGTCACGTTCGGCTTGCCCTGACCGTCTTGGCCATGACAGCCGGTGCAGTAGTTGCGATAGAGGGCATAACCGGGATGCCGGGTATCCAGGGTAGCCGGTTTGGGCTCAGGGGATGAGAGGGGCGTGTCGCTGTCGAGCAGGTAGCTGGTCACCGCATGCATGTCTTCCTCTGTTAGATAGGCAAAGCTCTTCTCCACCACCGGATACATGCCTGCGAAGACGCCCCCTTTGATCGAGTAGCCTTTTTGCAGCAGCTTGCTCAGGGAGTCCTGGGTCCAGCCTTGACGCCTGAGCTCGGTGGCGGTGATGTTGGGGGCCATCACCCCTTCGATCCTGGCCCCTTGCAGATAGTGGGATGAATCCATTGCCATGAAGAAGTTGCGTGGCGTATGGCACTCGCCACAATGCCCCAGGCCATCTACCAGATAGCGACCCCTATTCCAATTGGCGCTTTTTGTTGCGTCGGGGGCGAAGGCGGTGTCGTCATGAGCCACCAGATTCCAGCCCAATAGCCCGGTGCGCACATTGAAGGGGAAGCCGACCTCGTTGTCACGGTTCGGGGTGGCGGCTGGCTTGGTCTGCATGAAGTAGGCATAGAGCGCCTTCATGTCTGCATCCGTGACCAGGTGATAGGAGGTGTAAGGCATGGCGGGATAGAGACGCCCTGTTGGCGCCTTGCCGTTGTGCATCACCTCATAGAAGTCTTGATAGCTGTAGTTGCCGATACCCTGTTTCTTGTCAGCGCTGATGTTGGTGGAGTAGATGACGCCAAAAGGGGTTTTAAAGGCCAGGCCACCCGCGTAGGTCTGACCGCTTTCGGTCGTGTGGCAGGCGGCACAGTCGCCGACCTTGGCCAGATAACGCCCTTGCTCAACCAAGGGATCCTGGGCCTTGGCGCCGGTAACGACCCCGATGCCTAGCAGCAGTGCTAATGCCAGTCTGGAGAGGTTCATAATTTGACCACTCCCTCTTTGATGAGCATGGTCTTGACCCCCTCGTAGTATTTCTTGTAGCCGGTGCAGCGACAGACGTGATCGTTCAGTGCCGCCGAGATAGTCTGCTCCAGATCGGCCACCCCCACCGGCTGTTTGCGCAGCCGTTCCAGCAGCACAGTGGTCTCGTTGACGAAACCCGAGGTGCACCAGCCGCACTGGAAGGAGAAGTGATCCAGGAAGGTTTGCTGCACCGGACTCAGTGCGATGATCTTGCCCATGCTGTTGCGCATTGCATGTCCTTCCACGGTGCGAACTCGCTTGCCGTTGAAGCGGCCCACCCCGTTGATACAGGTGCGCACGCTCTCGCTGCTGCCATCCTCCTTGTCGACGACTATGGTGCAGGCATGACAGACGCCGACGCCGCAGCCGAATTTGGTGCCGGTCAGGTTCACATACTCGTGCAGGAAGTCGATCATCATGGTGTTGTCATCCACCTCGAGCGGGCCGACGAGACGGTCATTGATGGTCATGGTTACTGTGGTCATTGGATGGCCTTCTGAATGTCGGTTGCTGTGACGGGAAGATGGTAAAAGCGGGTGCCGGTCGCCTGATAGATGGCTTCGACCAGGGCGGCGACCACGGGGATCATCACCACTTCGCCTATGCCCTTGGTGGCATCGGTCGGCGAGAGGGGCTCCAGCAGGGTGTGGGTCAGGTTCCAGACTGGCAGCTGATCTGCGGTGGGCACGCGATAGCGGTTCAGGTTCCAGGTGCCGTTGCCCGGCCCGTCCTGCCCGGCGGGCAGGTACTCATACAGCGCATGACCGACCCCCATGGCCAGGCCGCCCTGGATCTGGCCTTCCACCAGTTCGGGGACTATGACCCGACCGGCGTCCAGCCAGCTGTGGGCGGACAGGATATGTACCTTGCCCGAGCCTTTCTCCAGTGCTATCTCCACCAGGGTGGCGCAGGGGGCGTAGTAGGTCACCATTGCGTTGTTCAGGCTGGTGCTGGGATAGTGGGCCTGGGTGCGATCGAGCAGCTGGTAGCCGTTGGCGTCGGCCTGCGCCCGCTTCTCGCTGCTGGCCCCGTCGCCGTAGCGCAGCGCCAGCGCATCGATGGGCAGACGTTGGCTCTGTCCCTCTATGGTGAAGTCGCACTCGGCCCAGGCCCAGCGGTTGAAACTGTGCACCATGGCGCCGGTGATGAGGCCATTGGCGTGAGCGTGGGCCGCCAGCAGGGCGAGCGGCAGCGGCGGCATGCCACGGGTGGTCAGCCCCGCAGCTGTCCAGCTCGCCTCGCTGGCGGGGCCCAGATCCAGGTTCGCCTGGCCGACAAAGTACTGCTTGCGCCAGATGGCGGTTGCCGCCGGCCAGAGCGTCTGCTCGAACAGGATGCGGGCCGCGGTGACGGTGGCGTGGCTCTGGAAATAGGAGGAGATGGAGGCCGATGAGGCCTGTGGAATGGCCAGGGTCCAGCGCGGGTTCTTCTGCATCTCGTCCTGGCGTTCCTGGGAGATGGTGTAGGGGTTGTCGGTCTCTTCCAGCTTGAAGCTCTCCCAGAGCGCGATTTCGGCGAGCGCTATGGTGTCGGCCGGTTGGCCCAGGTAGCGACTGACGATCTCGGCCTGGGAGGTCTGGATCCCGGTCCCCATCTCCATGCCACTGATCTTGAGCAGGATCTCTCCCTTGCTGGTCAGCTCGACACAGGCGGAGGGGGCCACGGCGCCGGTGCCATAGTCCTTGGTGGTGATGCTGAAACCCGTGCCGTGCAGGCGATCCGGATGCTGGGCCTCATAAGCCTGCTTTCTGGCCAGGCGCTGGGCCCAGATCTCGTGCTGTTCGGCCATCGCCAGGATCTCGGGGTAACGGTTGTTGCCCTCGGGAATGGCCCCCTGGGTATTGGGCTGACCGGGCTTGATCAGGTTGCGGCGCCGCAACTCCAGCGGATCCATGTTCAGCAGTGCGGCGGCCTCGTTGACCATCATCTCCATGGCCGCCATGGACTGCAAGGATCCATAGCCTCGCATGGAGCCGCAGTCCGGGTTCTCGGAGGGCAGGGCGACCGCGGTGATGTCATTCTTGGGCAGGTAGTAGACCCCCTGGATGGCGCTGGCACCTACGCTGGTCACCGAACCGGTGAAGTTCAGTCGGCCGCCGCCGTCCACTGTCATGGCGCTGATCAGTGCACGGAACTGGCCGCTCTGTTTGTCGAGCACCAGCTTGTTGTGCATGTTGAACGGATGACGCTTGAGGCCGCCCTGGAACTGCTCGAAACGATCGTTGGCCAGGCGCACCGGGCCGTCGGCATAGAGGGTGGCGAGCAGGCCGTAGAAGGGGAATATGGTGTGATCCTTGGCCCCGAAACCACCGCCGATGAAGGGGGAGTGCACCACCAGCTTGTCGACCTTGCCGGCCAGCGGCCCCTTGGCCAGCATCTCGGCGGCTTCGTAATAGAAGTCGTGGGGGGACTGGGTGCTCACCACTAGGTGCATGGTGCGCGCCTTGGCGTCGAACCAGCCGTTGAAGTTTTCCGGCTCCATCATCATGGGTTCGATGAACTGGGTCTGATAGGTGCGATCCAGTACCAGGGCGTCCTCGGCCTCCAGCTCCTTGTGGACCAGCTCGGCCTGATGCATCCCCTGCTCACCCGCATTGCCATCGGCCCTGGCCGTCGGCCATACCGGTTGGTGGCTGGCGATGGCCGGGAAGAAGAGTCCATTCTGCAAGGCACTGTACTGATCGGCCATGCCGAGCTTGCCCTCGATCCGGATGATGCGCCAGCAGGCCCAGGGATCGCGGGAGGCGGCGACCAGTGGCGTCACCTCGCCGTAGCGCACCACCTTGTTGTTGAATTGCAGAGTGTGTTTGGCTCTGTTGAAGGTGGCGAAATCCGGGAAGAACAGCATGGCGGCCGCATGGCCCAGGTAGTCCGGGGTAGTGCCCTCGCTCACCATCATGTTGATGCCGTAGAAGGCGGGCAGCTCGATGCCATCGCGCAGCAGATCGGCGGCGGTGATCACCCGGCTGGGCTGGGCATTGGCGGGCAGCATGGAGAGATCCAGCCCCAGATAGAGGCGATCCGCCTTGTCGACCCGGATCAGCAGCGCATGTTGCTGCTGGGGCGGCCAGCCAGCCAGATCCTGGGCGCGATAGTCCCGGCTGTAGATCTTCTGGCCGGTGACCTTGGCCAGGCCATCGCTGCGGAACTTGACCTTGCCCCCCTGCTTCCATTGGCCGAGCAAGGCGGGATCGAAGACCTCGTCTTCCATGCCGGACAGGGAGAGGTTGGCGAGGAGGGGGGCGCTGTAGACGGCGATGCCGGCTATGACGCACTGCTTGATGAAATCACGTCTTGATACGGAGTAGGACATGGCTCAGCTACCTGTTTGAGGATGAGGCGAGTGGCTCGGGGGAAAGGGTGGGGACAGGTGTTGTCGACCATCTTCCCTGATGTCGCAGAAAAATGACAAAGTTGTAAATAGGATACTAGGATGATGCCGTTTGGAAAATGCCTGGTTTCTGTTGGTTCCAACTCTGTTCAGCTTCACGGTGTGATTTGCTAAATGTTACAAGCTTGTTTCAAAACATTGAAGTGTGATCTCGCCGCAATATCAAGCAGCCATGTGTTTGTGCTCACAGGACACCTTTATGCCCTGGTGCATCCCACTCTTCTCCGTGGGGAAGGAGCTTGCCCGAGAGCCGATGGCGGCGGAATAAAGGAAGTCTGTGGCCGGGAAGCGACCCCGCGTCGAGGTAAATGGCGTCTGGCGTGATGTCAGCCAGGGCGCTGCGGCAAATTCCTGTTGAGCCTCATGGATGAATAGTGGATCATTGTCGGTTTCTAAGCGGGGGCGCGCGGTTGCCCCATGAGCTGAGACATTCGAGGTGAATTCATGAGCGAGGCGAGCAGCCCAACCAACTTTATCCGTCAGATCATCGATGAAGATCTGGCCAGTGGTAAGCACAAGAGTGTGCATACCCGTTTCCCGCCGGAGCCGAACGGTTATCTCCATATCGGCCATGCCAAGTCCATTTGCCTGAACTTCGGCATCGCCAAGGATTACCAGGGCCAATGCAACCTGCGCTTCGATGACACCAACCCGGTCAAGGAAGACATAGAGTACGTCGAATCCATCAAGCAGGACGTGCAGTGGCTCGGCTTCGAGTGGAGCGGCGAGATCTGCTACTCCTCCGACTATTTCGACAAGCTGCACGGCTATGCCATCGAGCTCATCGAGAAGGGGCTGGCCTATGTGGACGAGCTCTCCCCCGAGCAGATGCGCGAGTATCGCGGCACCCTGACCGAGGCGGGCAAGAACAGCCCGTTCCGCGATCGCAGTGTGGAAGAGAACCTGGCGCTGTTTGCCAAGATGAAGAACGGTGAGTTCGCAGAGGGCTCTGCCTGCCTGCGCGCCAAGATCGACATGGCATCTCCCTTCATGGTGATGCGCGATCCCGTCATCTACCGCATCAAGTTTGCCCACCACCACCAGACCGGTGACAAGTGGTGCATCTATCCGATGTACGACTTCACCCACTGCATCTCGGACGCCCTGGAGGGGATCACCCACTCCCTGTGCACCCTGGAGTTCCAGGACAACCGCCGCCTGTATGACTGGGTGCTGGACAACATCAGCATCGACTGCCACCCCCGTCAGTACGAGTTCTCCCGCCTGAACCTCGAATACACCGTCATGTCCAAGCGCAAGCTGAACCTGCTGGTGACCGAGGGGCACGTCAGCGGTTGGGACGATCCGCGCATGCTGACCGTCTCCGGTCTGCGTCGTCGTGGTTACACGCCGGCGGCCATCCGCGAGTTCTGCAAGCGCATCGGCGTGACCAAGCAGGACAATATCGTCGAGATGAGCATGCTGGAAGCCTGCATTCGCGAGGATCTCAACGAGAACGCTCCCCGTGCCATGGCGGTGCTGCACCCGGTGAAGGTGGTCATCGAGAACCTGGCCGCCGACGAGGTGCTGACCGCACCGGCTCACCCGAACAAGCCGGAGATGGGCACGCGTGAACTGCCCTTCAGCCGCGAGATCTTCATCGACGAGGCGGACTTCAAAGAGGAGGCGAACAAGCAGTTCAAGCGTCTGGTGCTGGGCAAGGAAGTACGCTTGCGCAATGCCTACGTCATCAAGGCCGAGCGGGTCGAGAAGGATGCAGAGGGCAAGGTCACTTGCATCTACTGCTCCTATGACCCCGAGACCCTGGGCAAGGATCCGGCCGATGGCCGCAAGGTGAAGGGGGTGATCCACTGGGTCAGCGCCACTCACTCCCTGCCGGCGGAGATCCGCCTGTACGATCGTCTGTTCAAGATGCCGAACCCCGCAGCCGAAGACGACTTTGAAGGGGCGCTCAACCCGGATTCCCTGATGATCATCAAGGGTGCCCGGGTCGAGGCTTCCCTCAAGGACGCCAAGCCGGAGTTTGCCTACCAGTTCGAGCGTGAAGGGTATTTTTGCGCCGACAACAAGCTCTCCAGCCCGGAGCAGCTGGTGTTCAACCGCACCGTGGCCCTGCGCGACGTCTGGGGCAAAGCCGAGGCCTGATCGCTACGGTCTGACAAGAAGAGGGCAGGGGAGACCCTGCCACTCTGGTCCGGATTGCGGACACAAAAAAAGCCAGCGTGATGCTGGCTTTTTCATGGCTGCTCGCGGCCGACGGCGTTATTCGTCGTGCTTGCAGTCGCCGTTCGCGCAGTGACCATACAGATAGAGGCTGTGGTTGGTCAGGCGGATGTTGTGGTGTTTGGCGATGTCGCGCTGACGCTGCTCGATCACCTCGTCGGAGAACTCGATCACCTTGCCACAGTCGAGGCAGACCAGGTGGTCGTGGTGTTCCTGGGTCGACAGCTCAAACACCGACTTGCCGCCTTCGAAGTGGTGACGGGTCACGATGCCGGCATCATCAAACTGGTTCAGAACGCGATAGACGGTCGCCAGACCAATCTCTTCACCATGATCGATCAGTCGTTTATAGAGGTCTTCGGCACTGGTGTGCTGGCATTCCGGCTGCTGCAGGATCTCGAGGATCTTGACACGCGGCAGTGTGATCTTGAGCCCGGCCTTTTTTAACGCTTGATTATTGTCTGGCATATTCACTTATTCGCATTCTCGAAGGTGGGGTTATTCTGAGTGACTGGCGCGGGAATGGCAACCTTCAACTCAGGTCAGATGTCATTATAGGTCTTGTGGTCACCAGAAATAAACCCAGTGATTAAAGGGGTTTAGCCGAGATGTTCTCGCAAGACACCCGCATTAGATTATTTTCGCCCCCTTGTCTGGTGGCCGATTGTTGTTAAGATGTAACACCTGTTTGTCTGGTCGGATGAGATCCATGGATTGGCTTTTTGACAATGCGGCCTGGGTGCGCCGCGCCCTCAATGCCTGGCCTCCTTTCTGGGGGGCTGGCATCAAGATAGAGCTGCTCAGCGATGATTTTCGCACTTGCCGGGTCAGCCTCAAGTCGCGGTGGTGGAACAAGAACGCCAATCGCACCCAGTTTGGCGGCAGCATGTTCGCCATGACGGATCCCATCTATCCCCTGATGCTGATGGGTTACTTCAAGAATCACTACTATGTGTGGGACAAGGCGGGCAGCATCAACTACATCAAGCCAGGCAAGGGCAAGCTGGTGGCCGAGTTCAACCTGACCGAAGCCAAGTTGGCTTCGATCCAGGCTGCGACCCGTCAGGGGGACAAACACTTCCCCGAGTTTGATGTATTGGTAAAAGATCAGAAGGGGGAGCTGGTCGCCGAGGTCAAGCGCACGCTCTATGTGCGCCAGCGCAAGGAGCGTAGGGGGGATGGCGTGAGTGGCGGGTGACAGCCAAGGTCAATGCCCCGCAACATCCCATAAAAAAACGGCCTCGAGGGCCGTTTTTTTATCAGAAATGACTCACTCGAGTTCGGCGAGGCACATCTCTTCATGGATTTGCTTGCTCCAGCCCTTGACGCGCTCTGCGGTCAGTTCTGGTTGGCGATCCTCATCGATACCCAGACCGACGAAGTGCTTGTCATCGACCAGGGCCTTGGAGGCCTCGAAGTCGTAGCCCGCAGTCGGCCAGTGGCCAATGATGATGGCGCCCTTGGCCTCGACGATGTCACGCAGGGTGCCCATGGCATCGAGGAAGTACTCGGAATAGTCTTCCTGGTCACCGCACCCGAAGATGGCGACCAGTTTATCGGTGAAGTCGATCTCTTCGAGTTCCGGGAAGAAGTCATCCCAGTCGGCTTGGGCTTCGCCGTAGTACCAAGTCGGGATACCGAACATCAGCAGGCTGAAGCTGTCGATGTCGGCCTTGCTGCTCTTGGCGATGTCACGGACTTCAATCAGTTGTTTGCCCAGTTCTTTCTGGATCATCTTGGCGACAGCTTCGGTATTACCGGTATCGCTGCCGAAAAACAGACCTACACTTGCCATAGTGTTTAGTTACCCGTATTTGGTGTTGATGCTTAACGGTCAGATCAGCTGACCCGCCACGAGAGCAGAGTCGATCTGTTGCTTCAGGATAGATTGGATCAGCTCGGCGCGGCTGACGTTCTGTTGCAGCGCAAGTTGGTTCAGGCGCTCCAGCATTTCGGCTTCCACCTTTAACTCTACCCGCTTCAGTCCATTCTCCCGATCGCGCTTGAGCTGGTTGCGCTTGTTGATCTTGAGCTGGGTCTCGCGGGGGAGTGGATTGGTTTTCGGCCTGCCGGGGCGCTTCTCATTTGCGAACAGATCCAATGTTGTTCGATCAGTTTGCTGTTTGGCCATACTTCATCTATGAGCAGTTAGCCGAGACCCGAGCCTTCCCAGCTCAGTTCGATCAGCCCCTTGGCGACAAAACCCGCGCAACCTAAAAACAGTACCAGCCAGACAATGAAGCGACCGAAACGGGGCACATTGCCGCGTTTGAGTACGTCCTGGATAGCCAGGCCAATCAATAGAAAGACAGCCACGAAGAATAGTTTCAGGCCCAGACTCTCGATCAGTTCAATGTGTTGGCTCAGCATGGATTGCGCACACTCCTTATGACGGGCCGCACTATATCACAAAGGATTTGAAACTGTTAACCGCCTATCGACAGGAAATCCACAACCAACTTGTTGAACAAAACCGGCTTCTCGGCGTGTAACCAGTGGCCGGTTCCGGCGATGACCCGAGCCTTGGCCGCGGGGAATTGGGCCATCACCGTCTCGGTATAGGCGGGCAGCATATAGTCCGACTCACCGCCCTTGATAAACAGGGTCGGCCCCTCGAAACGGCTCAGACTATCTGGCCAGCCCATGATGTTGGCGTAGTTGTGCTCAAGGGCCCGCACATTGAAGCGCCAACCCCAACCAGATTCCCCCTTGGCGAAGGATTTGAGCAGGAATTGCCGTACTCCCGGGATCTCGATGTGTTGCGCCAGCAGCGCCTCGGCATCGCTGCGGCTCTGAGGCGGAGTGGCCAGGGTGGCATTGAGCCCTGCAAACACATTTTGATGACGGGCATGGGGATAGGCGACCGGTGCCATGTCCGCCACTATCAGCCGCTCGACCCGTGTGGGCGCCTGTTTGGCCAGCTGCATGGCGACTTTGCCTCCCATGGAGTGACCAATCAGGCTCGCCTTCTCGATGTGCAAACTATCGAGCAGCGCCAGCAGATCGGCCGCCATCAGGGGATAGCTCATCTCATCCGAGTGAAAGGAGGCGCCGTGGTTGCGCAAGTCGAGGCTGATGACGCGATACTGGTCCGTCAGCGCACGGGCCAGCAGGCCCAGGTTGTCCAGGCTGCCAAAGAGGCCATGGATCAATACCACGGCCGGGCCCTGACCTTGATCCTTGTAATTAAGCAGCGGCAGGGTTGATGAAGGGGCTGACAATGATGGTTCTCCTGTGCGGTCAATCCGGGATCCTGGCGTCTGGTTCAGGTTTCTCGCTCCTGTGGGCCAGAAATGCGCCATGGGTGGTCTGGATCACTATCTGATGCGCCATTATGCCGTATTCTCGAGGAGATTCATGCACATCTGACGGGCCGCTTGGGCCGCCGGGTCTGGCTATGTATAATCGCACCATCCCACTTTCTGTGAGCCCAGCGCCAACCCTATGAAAACCATCGAACTTGATGACGATCTCTACTTCTATATTGCCAGTCAGACCCGTCACATTGGCGAGAGTGCTTCCGATATATTGCGCCGCCTGCTGGAGCAGTCCGCTCACGCCAAGCTGAACGCGGCGCCGCGCCAGGCTGAGCCGTTGACGCCGGCGACCGTGCAGACCATGGCCCCTGTCACTCAGGACAAGTCTGGGATACAGGCCTTGCTGGCGTCGGGGGCCCTGCAGCAGGAGGAGAAATCCATCAACCGTTTCATGCTGCTGTTGGGGGCGCTCTATCGGGATGATCCGGCGAAATTTACCCAGGCAACCGAGATAAAAGGGCGCAAGCGCGTCTATTTCTCCCAGGATCCCGAGGCCCTGCGCGCCAGTGGCAGCACCACCAAGCCCAAGCCGGTACCGGATACCCCTTTCTGGGTGATCACCAATACCAACACCAGTCGCAAGCAGAATATGGTTGCCCAGCTGATGGCCAGCATGGGCTATGACGAAGCCCTGATTGCCGAGGCATGCGGCACCGTATGATCCTGAGCCTCGGCTCACAGGGTTCTTGTTTTTGAATGTGCGGGGCCTTCGCAAGGGCCTGTTTCGTTAAGCAGCAAATGCGTATAGCAGCAAGGATAACGCCATGGCACAGCATCCTCATGCCGGTCAACCGGCCCGTTTAAGCGACCTGACCAACATTCCCCGTCTGGTCAGCGCTTACTACCTCAACAAGCCGGACATGAGCCGCCCCGAACAGCGGGTGGCCTTCGGTACCTCCGGCCATCGCGGCAGCGCCCTGCACAATGCCTTCACCGAATCCCACATCCTGGCGGTGACCCAGGCGCTGGTGGAATACCGCCAGCAGGCCGGCATCACGGGGCCGCTGTTTGTCGGCATGGATACCCATGCCCTGTCCGAATCGGCCTTTGCCAGTGCGGTTGAGGTGTTGGCGGGCAACGGCGTCGAGACCCGCATCGAGGCGGATCTGGGTTTTACGCCGACCCCGGTCATCTCCCACGCCATCTTGCATCACAACGCTGGCAAGCCTGCGGCGCTGGCGGACGGCGTGGTGATCACCCCCTCCCATAATCCGCCGGAAGACGGTGGCTTCAAGTACAACCCTCCCCACGGCGGCCCCGCCGAAGGGGAGATCACCAAGTGGGTGGAAGAGCGGGCCAACGCCATTCTGGAAGCCGGTTTGGTCGGGGTGAAACGCATGCCCTTTGCCGATGCCCTCAACAGCCCGCTGGTGGTGCGGCATGACTACGTCACTCCCTATGTGGACGACCTTGGCAACGTGCTGGATCTGGATGCCATCAAGCGGGCTGGCATCAAGATAGGGGTCGATCCCCTTGGCGGCTCCGGCGTGGCTTATTGGGACGTGATCGCCAAGCGCTATGATCTGGACATCGAAGTGGTCAACTACAAGGTGGACCCCACCTTCTCCTTTATGACCCTGGATAAAGACGGCAAGATCCGCATGGACTGCTCCAGCCCGTTCGCCATGGCGGGGCTGATTGCCCTCAAAGACAAGTTCGACATCGCCCTTGGCAACGATCCCGACTACGACAGGCACGGCATCGTCACCCCCGCCGGGCTGATGAACCCGAACCACTACCTGGCGGTTGCCATCCAATATCTGTTCACCCACAGAACCGGCTGGCCCAAGGCGGCAGCGGTCGGCAAGACCCTGGTATCTTCTTCGATGATTGACCGGGTCGCCGGCGAGATTGGTCGGACTCTGAAAGAGGTGCCGGTCGGCTTCAAGTGGTTCGTGGATGGCCTCTACAGCGGCGAGTTTGGCTTTGGCGGCGAAGAGAGCGCCGGCGCCTCCTTCCTGCGCAAGGATGGCAGCGTCTGGACCACCGACAAGGATGGTTTCATCCTGGCGCTGTTGGCCGCTGAAATTCTGGCTGTGACCGGCAAGGATCCCCAGGCCCACTATGATGCCCTGGAAGCGAAATTCGGCCGCTCCAGCTACCGCCGTATCGATGCGCCAGCCAACAGCGCCCAAAAAGCGGTGCTCGCCAAGCTGGATCCCGCCCTGGTGGAGGCTTCCATGCTGGCGGGTGATCCCATCATCGCCAAGTTGACCCGGGCACCGGGCAACGATGCCGCCATCGGTGGCCTCAAGGTGACCACAGAGCACGGCTGGTTCGCGGCGCGCCCCTCGGGCACCGAGTCCATCTACAAGATCTACATGGAGAGCTTCAAAGGAGAGGCGCACCTGGATCTGATCCAGCAAGAGGCCCAGCAGATTGTCTCCGCGGCCCTGGCCAAGGCTGGCGTCTGAGTCAGCGCGCTCGCGTTGCAAGCAATCGAAAAAGAGGAGCCATGGTGGCTCCTCTTTTTTATGGCTGATGGCCAGGGGCCTCATCGCGGCTCGGTTCTGGTCACTCCCTCTGCGACGGAGGGCCGACGGCGCTTAAACGGATTGTTCAGGGGCAGTTTCATCAGCAGCAGGGAGAGAAGTATCACCCCAATGCCCAGCCACTGAAGCCCACCCAGGGTCTCGCCCACCATCAGCACCCCGAGGGAGACCGCCACCATGGGATTGGTGAGGGCCAGCATACCCATCACCTCGGGGCCGTGGCGCTTGAGCCCCCACAGCCAGGCCCAGTAGGCCAGTGCGGTGTTGAACAGGATCAACCAGACCAGCCCTGGCGCACTGGATGGCTGCGGCATCGGCATGGGGCCTGCCAGAGTCCATGCCAGCGGGATCAGCATCAGCCCCCCGAGCAGCAGTTGCCAGGCGGTCAGCGCCAGCAGATCGCTCACCGGCCAGCGCTGCATCCAGCGGCTCGACTGGCCGATGAGCAGGGTGGCCAAGAGGGCGCAACCTACTCCTATGGGATCCAGCCTGGCGGAAGGGTTGAGCAGCAGCAACACCCCAGCGAGACCCATCAGTCCGAGCAGCAACCACTTCAAGGTCGGGCGTTGACCATCTTGCAACCAGGCGAGCCCCATCAGGATCAGCGGCAGGGTCGCCCCCAGGGTGCCCGCCACCGCCCCCGGCAGGCGGAAGGCCGCCACGAACAGCAAGGCGAAGAAGGCGGTGATGTTGCAAAACGCCAGCAGGAACTGCTTGCCCCAGGGCAGTGGTGGCCAGCGGGGATGGAGCAACAGCAGCAGGATGCCAGCGGGCAATGCTCGCCATACCGCAACCCAGTAAGGGGAGTAGTCGGTCAGGGAGAGGGTGACCACGGCATAGGTGCTGCCCCACAGCAGGGGGGCGAGCAGGGCAATCAGGATGGGCATGACATATCTCTTCGATAAGTATCTTTAAGTGAAGATACATTAGTGGTGATTTGTTTTATTATCAAGTATCTCGATATAAAGATAAGTGGCAGCGCTATGGCAGAGGATCATGTAGACCAGTTGTTGGCTCAATGGGCACGGCAGAGACCCGATCTCGATTGCAGCCCCATGGGAGTGCTGGGTCGGGTGGCGCGCATGGCGGCCATCGCCGGGCGGGAGGTGAGCGACGAGCTCAAGGAGTGCGGCCTGCTCGGCAGCGATTTCGACATATTGGCGACCCTGCGCCGGGCCGGCGAGCCGCTCACCCCGACCGCGCTCTATCAGTCTGCCATGTTGAGCTCGGGGGCCATGACGGCCAGACTCGACAAGCTGGAGCAGCGCGGGCTTATCGAGCGTCAGGCGGCGCCTGATGATCGGCGCAGCCTGCTGGTCAACCTGACCGAAGCGGGTCTGGCGCTGGTTGATCAGGCGGTCGAACGCCATGTGGCCAACGAGCGGCGCCTGCTCGCCCCCCTCAATCAGGAGGAGCAGGCCCAGCTTGCGGCCCTGCTCAAACGCTGGTTGCTGGAAAACGAGTGATGACACACAGATAAAAAAGGCCCCTTTCGGGGCCTTTTTGTGCATTTTGAGTCGGACTCAGTAGCCGCGGGCGGCCTTGACCGCCAGACCCAGTTGCCAGACCGCCATGGCGTAGTGGGTGCTGTGGTTGTAGCGGGTGATGGCGTAGAAGTTCGGCAGACCGTACCAGTACTGGTAGCTGCTACCGACATCCAGTCGCAGCAGGCTGGCCTTGCTGTGAGCGCCGAGTGGCGCTATGGGGGAGAGGCCGGCCCGGCGCAGGGTGTCCAGGCTATAGCTCGTCTGGAAGCCGGTTTCGAACCCGGGCGCCTGGCCCTGGGCTCTGACCGCCACCTGATCGCCCTTGCGCCAGCCGTGGGCCTGGAAGTAGTGGGCCACGCTGCCGATGGCATCCACCGGATCCCAGAGGTTGGTGTGGCCGTTGCCGTCAAAGTCCACCGCATAGCCGTGGAAACTCGACGGCATGAACTGACCATACCCCATGGCGCCAGCGTAGGAGCCGGTCGGCTCGCTCGGATTGATGCCTTCGTTGCGGGCCATGATCAGGAACTGCTCCAGCTCGCCGCGGAAGAAGGTGGCGCGGCGGGGATAGTCAAAGGCCAGGGTGGCCAGGGCATCCAGGATCGGGGTCTTGCCCATCACCCGGCCCCAGCGGGTCTCGACCCCTATGATGCCGACGATGATCTCGGGGGGCACGCCGTACTGGGCAGAGGCACGATTGAGCTCGGTCTCGTAGTCGCGCCAGAAGTTGACACCATTTTGCACATTGTCCTGGGTGATGAACTTGGCGCGGTAGCGATTCCAGGCGCCGTTGGGACCGCTTGGACCCGTTGCTACCGGGGCCTGGCGATCCATCAGGTTGATGATCCACTGCTCGCGAGAGGCCTGGGAGAGGGTGTTGTGCAGCTCGGCGCGATCGAAGCCGTGCTTGCTGACCATCATGGCAATGAAGCTATTGACCGCGGGGTTGTTGGCAAAGTCTCCCGCCAGTACCCCGGATGATGGTTGCTTGGGGGGGGGCGTGAGCAGGAAGCTGCTGTTTGTCTGTACCTTGGGCACGGCGACAGGCTCGTTGGCAGCGCTGCTGCAGCCGATGAGCAGGGGAAAGAGAACGGCGAGGGGTATGAAACGATGCATAAGGCTTCCAACAGCACAGAAAACAGGATGTCGCCATGGTAGTGGATCCATGGCGATGCGCAAGCGTCCCATCATAGGGGCAGAAGCCAGGGTTCAGGATTTGAGGCTGTGGTAGCCACTCCAGATCCGGGTCGCCACCGTGATGAGGCAGAGGGTGGCAAAGCCGTAGGCCAGGGGAGCAAACCAGTGAGGGAACAGGCACATGAGCACGAACAGGGCGATGGTCTCGCTCCCCTCGGTCAGGCCTCCCAGGTAGTAGAGCGACTTGTGATGGTAAACGGGATTTTCGATGCCGCGTTTGCCCGCCATGATGGCAAAGGCCAGAAAGCTGGAGCCGGTGCCCATGAAGGCGAACAGCAGGGTGGCGGCGGGCAGGGCATTGGCCGGGGTCGCCAGGGCAAACCCCAGCACCACGGCGGCATAGAAAATAAAGTCGAGGGTGATGTCGAGAAAGCCCCCGCAGTCGGTGATGCCGCATATCCGGGCGATGGCACCATCGAGCCCGTCCATGATGCGATTGAGCAAGATGCAGACGAGGGCCAGTTCGAACTGGCCGACGGCGAGCAGGGGCAGGCTCAGCATGCCGATGAGAAAGCCGGTGATGCTGACCTGGTTGGCGCTGATACCCAGGCGGGCCAGGGGGCGGGCGAGCAGGCTGAGCGGACGGCGGATCAGCACGATGGCGTGGCGGTCAAACAAGGGATCTTTCCTCTGGCAGATGGGGGGCTGGTTGCCTCATGGAGGCCAGATCCAGGATGGCGGCGGGGGCATCTTCCTCATCGTGGCTGACCAGAATGGCCGGCATGGCGCGGCTGGCTATCTCCTCGAATACCAGGGCGCGAAACGCGGCCCGTAGCGGCTTGTCGAGGCGTGCGAAAGGCTCATCCAGCAAGATGGCATCCGGCTCGGCGAGCAGGGTGCGCAGCAGGCTGACCCGGGCCTTCTGGCCGCCGGAGAGGGCACCAGTGTGACGGTCGGCCAGCTCTGCCAACCCGACCCGGGCCAGCGCCTGCTGGGCTTGCTCACGCCGCGCCCCCCCTGCTATCTCGGCGGGCATGCCAAACATCAGGTTCTCCACGACGCTCAGGTGCGCAAACAGCAGATCGTCCTGGAACAACATGCCGATGCGGCGTCGATAGGCGGGCAGGTCGCTGAGGAGGCGATCCCCGAGCCATATCTCCCCGGCAAGCTGCAGGGGGCCTCCCCGGGGCAACACCCCGGCCAGGCCAGCCAGCAGTGAACTCTTGCCGCAGCCGCTTGGCCCCATCAGGGTCAATACCTCCCCGGGGGCTACGCGGCGCTCGGGCAGGTGCAACAGCGTCTGCTGGCCCAGGGTCAGAGTCAGGGGGCCCAGGTGCAGGGGTTGGGTCATGGGGTGGTCTCCATCGGATTGGACCTGCGCGGCAGACGCAGCGCCAGGGCGTAGATCAGCAGCGGCAATGTCAATTGCAACAAACCATAGAGGCTGGCGAGGCGGCGGTTGAGGCCAGAGCCGATGGCCACGGCTTCGGTGGTGATGGTGGTGATGCGCCCGGCGCCAAACAGCAGGGTCGGCAGATATTGCGCCAGGCTGACGGCGGCGCCCACGGCGCAGGCAAAGGCCAGGGGGCGCAGTAACAGCGGGCCCTTGACCCGCCACCAGACTTGCCAGGGGTTGGCCCCCAGGGTGGCGGCCGCCTGGGCCAGACGATCGTCAAATTGACGGTAGGGCCCATACAGACAGAGATAGAGATAGGGATAGACAAACAGCAGCTGACTCCAGAATACCAGGGCGCTGCCGACCGGCAGACCGAGCCAGTCGGCGCCAAGGCGGGCACCCAGCAACAGGCTGGCCTGGGGCAGCAGCAGCGGCAGGCAGACCAGCCAGAGTGGCCAGGGCCTGCGCCCGCGCTGGGCCTCCAGGGCAAACACCACCAGGATGAGGGCCACGATGGCGGTCGACAAGGCAAGCCAGGCGCTGTGAGCCAGGGGCTGGGCGATGTCACCGATCGCCTGTTGCCAATGGTGCCCGCTCCACTGGCTGGGCCAGGGGGCGGGGAAGGACCAGCGGCGGGTGAATGACCAGAGGAGCAGGGCGGCCAGCACCAGCAGGTTGAGTGCCAGCAGCAGGGCGGTCAGGGTGGCGCCCAGGGCCGGGGCAAACCGGGCAGCGGCGCGTTGGCGCTGGCCATTGAGCATCCAGCCCTTGCCCCCGTGCAGATGCAACCCCTCGAGGGCGCGCAAGGCGCCGAGCAGCAGCAGGTTGAGGCCAAACAGCAGCAAGGCGCCATTGTTGGCCAGGGCGCGCCAGCCCAGATCGGCGTCCTGATACCAGCGCCAGAGTCGCACCGCCAGGGGCGCCGGTTGAGTGGGGCCGAGCAGCAATCCAAGATCGACCACTGCCAGACCATAGGCTGCCACCGCATAGAGCGGCAGACGCAGACTGGGCCAGAGGCTTGGCAGGATCAAGCGCCACCAGATCTGGGCCGGGCGAAACCCCAGGCTCTGCCCCAGCCACTGCTGGCGGGCAAGCAGACGAGGCTCCAGGGCACCGAGCGCCATCAGCAGCAGGAAGGGGGTCTCTTTCAGAACCAGCATGGCGATGAGACCCAGACCCCAGGGATCATGCAGTGTCTGCCAGTCCGGTGGCAGGCTCAGCCCGGTGAGTCCGGGGGAGACCAGTCGCAACAACCAGCCAGACGGGGCGATAAGAAAACCAAAGCCGATGGCAAAGGCCACATGGGGCATGGCCAGCAGGGGGGCGAGCAGGCGGCGCAGCAGGGCGAAGCTGCGATTTTCACTGTGGGCCAGCAAGAGGGCGACCAGCAGCAGGCTGAGCAGGCTGGAGGCTGAGGCTATCCAGAGGCTGAGCCAGATGGACTCCCCCAGACCAGGCTGGGCCCAGAGCCGCAGCCAGGGTTCGGGATCCCTGGCTTGAACAAGCAGGACAAGCAGACCCGCGATCAGAGGGAGCCAGAGCAGGGCCGCCGTCAGCGGCAGGATCAGGTGTCGCATCTCAGTGCCCGTAGCGCTCGGTCCAGGCACTCTCCAGCATCAGCTGCCAGCTCGGATGGGGTTCGGCCACCGCCTTGAAGCGCAAGGCGGGCACGGCATTGGCGGGCAGGGCATCCTGGCGCAGCACGCTGGGGTCACCCCAGATGGCGGGGTCGGCCTTGCGCGCCTGGGCGGCGGGGCTGAGCAGGAAGTTGGCCACCACCTTGGCCCCGGCCCGGGCCTTGGCGTTGAAGGGAATGGCCAGGAAGTGGCTGTTGGTCAGAGCCCCCTTCGCCATGGCGACCGCCCTGACAGCGGGAGGCAGGGTGCCCGTCTCCACCGAGCTCAGAGCCTCCTGGGGATTGAAGCTGATGGCCATGGCCAGCTCGCCATCATCGAGCAGCTGTTTGGTCTCGGCGGCGCTGGCCGGGAAGGCCTTCCCCTGACGCCACAGGTTGGGATGCAGGGCATCGAGGAAGTGCCAGAGCGGCGCCGCGATGGGGGCAAATGCGGCTTCGGTCGCCGGGCGATAGAGGGGCGCCGGATCGGGCGCCAGCTCCAGCAACATCTGTTTGAGGAAGCTGGCGCCGTGGAACTGGGGCGGCTTGGGGTAGCTGAACCGGCCCGGATTGGCCTTGGCCCAGGCAAGCAGCGACGCGGCCGAGCGCGGCGGTTCAGGCACCTGGTCGGTGTCGACCATGAGGTTGAGCTGGCCCAGCCCCCAGGGCGCTTCCAACCCCTCGACGGGCACAGTAAAGTCTTCATCGACCGGCAAACTGGCGTCGACCAGCGCCATATTCGGCAGCTCCTGACTGAAGGGGGCGCCGAGCAGGCCGTTGTCTTTCAGGGCCTTGAAGTTCTCGCCATTGACCCAGAGCAGGTCGATAGGGCCGTCTTGGGTCTTGCCTGCCTGCTTGCCCGCGAGCAGCTGACTGACGCTGGGCGCGATGTCATCGACTTTCACCTGCACCAGGGTGAGCCGGTAGTCGCGCTCCAGCTCCTTGGCCGCCCAGGCGAGGTAGCTGTTGATCTCCGGGCTGCCGCCCCAGGCATTGAAGTAGACGGTCTGTCCACGGGCCTCGGCCAGGGTCTGTTGCCAGTCGGGATCGGCAGAGGCCTGGGCCTGCCACCCCCAGTTCAGGGCCAACGCGGCCAGGGCGTAACGCAGCGTGCCAGAGGTCATCATGGCTCCTTGTGGTGAGTGGAGGGTTGGGCCGGATCCCGCAGGGGAGCCGGGCCTGTCTGCAACGGATGTTGCCTGGCATCGAGTTTGCCACGGCGGCGCCAGTGGTGGTAGCGGGCCAGCCAGGGCAGCAGCGCCTCGGGTTTGTGGGCCTGCTTCCACTGGCCAGCCACATACTTGTTGCCCTCCATCAGGGTGGGATAGGCGTGTATGGTGCCGAGCACCTTGCCAAGGCCCAGCTTGTGTCTCATGGCCAGGGTGAATTCGGCGATGCGTTCGCCTGCGTGGGGGCCGACGATGGTGGCGCCGAGGATCTTGTCTTTGCCAGGGACGGTCAGCACCTCGATGAAGCCCTGGGTCTCGCCATCGGCGATGGCCCTGTCCAGCTCCTTGAGCTCGAAGCGGCTGCTTTCAAAGGCAATTCCCTGCTCTTGCGCCTCCTTGCGGTTGAGGCCGACCCGGGCCACCTCAGGGCTGGTGTAGGTGGCAGCCGGGATGACGCGATAGTCCGCCTTGAAGCGCTTGAACTGGCCAAAGAGGGCGTTGACAGCGGCGTACCAGGCTTGATGCGCGGCGAAATGGGTGAACTGGTAGGGGCCGGCCACATCGCCCACCGCCGAGATGCTGGGGTAGTTGGTGGCGAGAAACGCGTCCACGGCTATGGTGCCGCGCGGGGTCAGCTCGACCCCCAGCTCCTCCAGGCCAAAGCCGGTGACATTGGCCACCCGGCCCAGGGCCAGCAGCAGTTGATCTCCCTCAACCTCCAGGTGCTGATCCCCCCGGCGCAGGTGCAGGCGGATCTGGCTCTGGGCCAGGGACTCGACCCGTTCGGCGCGCCAGCCAATCAAGAGTTCGACCCCATCCTCCTTCATTTGGGCTTGCAACAGCTCGGCCACCTCGCGCTCTTCCCGGGGCAGGAGTTGATCCGCCAGCTCGATCAGAGAGACCTTGATGCCGAGTTGGGCAAAACTCTGGGCCAGCTCGCAGCCGATGGGCCCCCCGCCGAGCACCAGCAGGTGACGGGGGGGCTCGCGCAGCTGCCAGAGGTTGTCCGAGGTGAGATAGTTGACCTCAGTCAGCCCCGGGATAGGCGGTACCAGGGGCCTGGCGCCGGTGGCGATGACGATGTGGCGGCTGGAGAGGCGCTGGCCATTGACTTCCAGCTCCCAGGGAGAGAGGAGGCGTGCCTCGCCCTGGATACACTCGACCCCCAATGCCTCATAGCGTGCCACCGAATCATGGGGTTCCACCTCGCGCACCACCTGGGCGACCCTGGTCATCACGGCCTCGAAGTCGGCGCGGGCGGTTTGCGGGGCGAAGCCAAGCTCGGCGGCCCGGCGCTGCTCAACGGCGAAGCGGGCGCTGCGGATCAGCGCCTTGGAGGGCACACAGCCAGTATTGAGGCAGTCGCCGCCCATCTTGTGCTTCTCGATGAGGGCCACCCGGGCCTTGACGGCGGCGGCAATGTAGCTGGTGACCAGGCCGCCGGCCCCGGCCCCTATCACCAGCAGGTTGTAATCGAAGTGGGCTGGTCGCGGGAAGCGGGTGAGGCGGCGGCGCAGGGCGAGCTGGTGCTGACCGGCCCTCGCCAGCCAGGGCAGTAGGCCAAGCAGGCAGAGCGCCGTGATGAGACCGGGGGAGAGGACATTGCCGGTACTGGTGAGCTGGGCCAGCTGGCTGCCCGCCAGCACATAGACGAAGGTGCCGGGCAACATGCCGAGCTGGCTGACCCAGTAGAAGGTGCGCAGCGGCAGGGCGGTCAGCCCCATCAACAAGTTGATGAGGAAGAAGGGAAAGACGGGGATGAGGCGCAGACTGAGCAGATAGAAGGGGCCATCCTTGGTGATGCCCCCATCGATGGCTGCCAACTTGTCCCCGAAGCGGGCACTCACCCAGTCGCGCAGCAGGAAGCGGGCGCTGAGGAAGGCCAGGCTGGCGCCCAGGGTGCTGGCGAAGGAGACGAGCAGCAGCCCCCAACCGATCCCGAAGATGGCGCTGCCCAGCAGGGTCAGCAGGCTGGCCCCCGGCAGGGAGAGGGCGGTGCTGAGCACGTAGACGATGAAGAAGAGGGCGCTGGCCTGCCAAAAGTGAGTGTCCACCCAGGCTGCAAGCGCCGCCTGGCGGGCTTGCAGGGCATCCAGGGTCAGATATTGGCCCAGCCCCAGGGCGAAGAAGGTACCGATCAGCAGCGCGATCAGCAGCAGCAATCCCAGTTTGCTTCCTCTCATGATGGTTTCTCCTCTTGAGACTGGGGCTCCTGCTGCTCCTCGGCATCAGGTTGCACCGGTAACTGGCAAAAACCCTGGGCCGGGATGTCCAGGGCGGCATTGAACTTGGCAGACATGTTCTGAAAGGCGACCAGGCCGGTCAACTCGACCAGGGCATCATCGTCAAACCAGGGACGCAGTGCCTCAAACTGGGCCTCGCTCACCCCGTCCAGACCCGTCATGGCCTCGGCATAGTCGAGCACGGCGCGCTCCCGTTCATCAAACAGGGAACTGGTGCGCCACTGGGCCAAGGCTTCGACCTTGGCGCTGGATCCGGCGCGCTTGACCAGGGTCATGGCATTGATATCGACGCAGAATCGGCACCAGTTGAGCTGGGAGACCCGCACCGTCACCAATGATCGCAATACGGGATCGATGGGAGAGTGCTTGCGGTTGATCACCCCATACAGGGTGGCGACGGCGGCAAACAGGCGCGGCGAGCGCCCCCAGCACTTGCCCGGGATCAGCACCTGACCGTAGTTGCGTTGCTGCAACCAGAAGAAGGGCTTGATGAACCAGGCATAGTCCCGATCCGCTTTTAGCTTGATGCGCATGTGATTCCTCTACTGCTCTGTGCTTGCTCGATGGGGCCGAATGCTGGTCAGGGCTCAGATGTCGTGCCCTGGGCCTTGGCCAGACGCCCGTGCAGTCGGGTCAGAAAATCCTGGATGCGGGCACGATTTGCGCCCAGATCGGAGCGCCCCTGGCGGGATGCCGAGCGCATATCGATGCGCAGCTCCTTGGGCCCCTCGAACAGACGCAGGGCCACATCGTCACGAAAACCGAACCAAGGGCTGACTACCACGGCCTCCAGACCCTGCCCACTGACACTGTGCTGCCAGCCTAACTCCGTCATCAGGCCGCGGGCCTCGGCCAGCACCTGGGAGCGGTTGGTCCTGGTATAGAGAGGAGCGGGGTTATCTGGGAAAAATTTCAACGGCGCGGGATTAATGGGTAAATCTGCCGCGCTACGGGCTTGGCTAGCCCAACGCAATGTTGGGGGATCCAGGGGGTCAGTGCTGACGTCATTGATCGGGTGGGCTTGCAACGCCTTGACCAAAAACCAGGCCGGTAGCACTAGCGGCAGGGCACCGAGCAGCGCCACGGCGCGGCGCGGATGCCAGGGCAGGCGCAGCAACAGCCAGAGGGAGCAGAGGGCACCGCCCAGGCAGATGGCAAAGCCGATCCACCAGGGCCAGATCGCAACACGGCTGCCCAAGGCGCCGCACAGGGGCAACAACCAGGCGAGCAGAGGCAGAACAGGCATGGGCAGCATGGCAGCACCTTTGGGGAAATGGCCAAAGGATAAACCTAATGGACTGATAAGGTTAATTTATTTAAGCGGAGTGGCTCAAAAGAGCGGGGCGAGGGAGCTTGGCATGGGCCGCGCTGAATGGGCGGCCCATCGGGCTATCAGTTGCGATACAGCACCTTGATCAGGTGAAAGCCGAACTTGGTGCGAATGGGGCCCAGTACCTTGAGCAGTTCACCTTTGAACACGGCGTCGTCGAAGGCCTTGACCATGTCACCCTTGCTGAACTCACCGAGATCGCCACTGCGTTTGCCGGAGGGGCAGGTGGAGAAGCGTTTTGCCATCTGGCCAAAATCGGCGCCCTTGTCGATTTTACTCTTTATCTCGAGACACTCTTTCTCCGTCTTGACCAGGATGTGTTGGGCGCAGGCCTTGTTCATGGGTTCTCCTCTTCGCGTGCATGGGCTGACGGATCCGGCCCTCGTCATGAGACAGGCCGGATCGGGGGGCAAGATTAGCGCAATTGTTGCCCCTCGTCAGCCCGGATAGCAGGCTTGTGGTGGCGAGCCTGCCAGAGTAGCTCCAGACCGAGCAAGCCATAGAGACCCCAGAGTGCGATGGGCTCCAGCCATTCACCGCCGAGACTGAGGCTGGCAAGGGCGCAGGCCAGCAGCAGCGCCGCCATGAGAGGGAGGCGCCAGTGAGGGGCCAAGGGGGCCAGCAGGGCCGAGCCGAGCAAGATGGCGAGGCCAAAGGGCAGATTCAAGGCGGTGAAGGCGAGCGCCTGCTGACCGTTCATGCCGCATAACAGCGCCAGCAGGGCGCTGCTGCAGGCGAGAAAGGTGATGAATTCGAGCCGCTCGGCAATGTGGTCGGCCAGTTGTTCGCTGCGTGGTGCCATGGGAGTGCTCCTCTGAATGATGAACCCAGTGTGGATCAGGGGGGGCGCACAGGGGAGCGAGATAAATCGATTAAGGCGAGCGAAGGAGTAGGGTATTGCACTTAACATCATGATAATCAATGAATAAGTGGCGTTGTCCGTGACATTTCCCAAGGCTGGATTCTGATGGGGTGGGCCACGAGCTTGCTTGCTCAGCGGGAGAGAGGGAGAGGATCCCGGCTTCTCTGCCGACAATATTTGTCGCGCCATCCGCCGTGCTCATCCCGTGCGAGCCATTCGGGGGGCGGCTGCATTGACCACTATTTAGCCTGATGGGGCGCCAATTCCACCCCCTTGGATTAACTTATAGCCAACTGGTTAAATTTTATGACAAATCCAGGTTGCTGATGGGTCTGAAACCGCCATGGGACTATGGTAGGATGCCAGTCATTGAATGCAAGCCGCTTCGCCCTGGGCGGGAGCCGCCACCCTTACCACGATGTGACCTGCATCGTTCGCTTGAGCATGAGACTTGGGGAAGTTGACGTTTGACAGGATGCTATCTGCCCATACCTGCGGGTAAATCGCAGCCGCGCCGCCGGGTGCGTGCCTGGCTCTGGCTGACATTCTGCCTCAGTTGCCTGACGTCTCCCGTCATGGCCGCCAAGCTGACCTATGAGGTCAAGGGTATCAAGGGCGCCAACAAAGAGAACGTCGAGGCTTATCTCAATGCCTTGCCCGTCTTCCAGGAGCGGCAATACCGCCCTGCTCGCGCCAAGATCATTGAGGGCACCGAGCAGGCCCTGCAGGTGTTCGGCTATTACCAGCCCAAGGTCAAACTGAGCCGGGACAAGAAAAAGCCCTCCAGGGTGATCGTCGACGTCAAGGCGGGGGATCCGGTGCTGATTTCCCGGCTGGATGTGCTGCTCGAGGGGGATGCGGGCAGCGACGAGATCTATAGCGAGCTGCTCGACAAGCTGCCCCTCAAGGAGGGGGAACCGCTCAATCACGGCAAGTACGAATCCATCAAGGCCGATCTTGGCAGCCTGGGGCTGGCGCGGGGTTACTTCAATGCCCGCATCAGCAAGAGCCAGGTGAAGGTATACCCGGAGAAGGGCACCGCCGAGATCTACATAGTGTTTCGTTCAGGTACTCGCTATCACTTTGGCGAGGTGCGCTATACCGCGACCCCGGAGGCGCTGCGCCTCATCAAGCCGCTGGTCAGCATCAAACGCGGCGATCCCTATCTCGCCATCAAGATGGCGGAGACCTCCCAGGACATCTCTTCGACCAAGCTATTCAAGCAGGTCGATCTCAAACCCCTCATCAGCGAGGCCCAGGGAGATCAGGTGCCTATCCAGGTCACCCTGGCACCGCGCACCCAGCACGAGATAGAAACGGGTATCGGCTATGCGACCGACGTGGGCCCCCGAGTGAGTGCCACCTGGGAGAAACCCTGGATAAACCGTTATGGTCACCGCCTCAATGCTACCGCCAATGTGTCGGCGCCTCAGGCTGATCTCAGTTTCGACTACCAGATCCCCATCATTGGCAAGAATCCGCTGCAGGATTACTACTCGCTGCAGGCCGGTTATCGCTACACCAACAACAATGACACCCGCTCCGACTTGACCACAGTCGGTGTCCATCGCTGGAAACGGCGACCGGATGCCTGGGACAGGGACGTCTTCGTGCGGCTGGAAAACGAGCGTTATGAGCAGGGCTCGGATGCGGGTAACAGCCTGCTGCTGATCCCCGGCGTCGCCTGGTCCAGGCTGCGGCTGCGTGGCGGCCTGGTGCCGGATTGGGGCGACAGACAGCAATTGACCCTGGAATTTTCCGACCCTACCTGGGGCTCGGATATTCGCTTCATGCGCGCCTGGGGCCGCACCAAATGGCTGCGCACCTTAGGGGACAACAACCGTTTTCTGCTGCGAGCGGAGCAGGGAGCCATCATCGGTGATGACTTCTCTCTGGTGCCGCCCTCCCTGCGCTTCTTTACCGGTGGCGATCAGACGGTACGGGGTTATGGCTATGAGGACATAGGGCCAAGGGATGCGGATGGTCAACTCCTGGGTGGCCGCTACACCACGGCGCTCAGCGCCGAATACAACTACAGATTCAGCGAGAAGTGGCTGGGGGCCCTGTTTGTGGATGGCGGCACCGCCACCGATGACTATCAGGAGCCCTGGAAGATAGGCACCGGGGTCGGGGTGCGCTGGGTCACGCCAATCGGTCAGGTCAGGCTGGATCTGGCGGTTGGCATCTCGGAGGAGGA
Organism: Aeromonas rivuli; assembly: GCF_020149575.1. Lineage (NCBI taxonomy): Bacteria > Pseudomonadati > Pseudomonadota > Gammaproteobacteria > Aeromonadales > Aeromonadaceae > Aeromonas > Aeromonas rivuli. The sequence continues at coordinate 1,606,473 of NZ_CP079742.1, forward strand.
TAAACCCCTGCGCCTGCACTTCGCCCTGGGGCCTGAATTATGATCTGGCTAAAACGCATTTTCCTCTGGCTGATGGGCCTTGTCTTCCTGCTGCTGATTGGCATCAGCCTGCTCTGTTTTACTCACCAGGGTAATAAATGGCTCTGGGAGCAGGCCAAGTCGGCCCTGCCCGCCCTCAAGGGGGAGCTGGTGGCCGGTCAGCTTGGCTATGGCTGGACCCTGGAAGGGGTCGGCTGGCAGGATGAGCTGGTGGATGCCAGGGTCGAGCGCGCCGTGCTCGACTGGGATCTGGGCAAGTTGCTGCAAGGCCAGCTCTGGATCCGATCCCTGAGCCTGACCCATCCGGTGGTCAAGGTGGCCGAGTCGGCGCCGAGCGAAGCGACCCCCAGCGAACCCTTCGTCTGGCGCCCTCTGCCGATCCGCATCCAGATTGATGCCCTCAAGCTCAGCGATCTGGACGTCGATGTTCCCGGTCTGGCGCTGGTGCTCAAGTCTCTCGACATCGGCGCCAAGCTGGACAGGCATGGCCTGACGGTCCGTGGCCCCGTGCTCGATGGATTGACGGTCAAGCTGGCGGAGGCCGCGCCCGCTGCGGCGGCTGAGCCCAAAGAGAGCAAAGGGTCCAAACATGAGCCCGTCGCCAAGGCTGCGAAATCGACGACCCTGGTGGCGAGTTCTGAGCAGGGCGCCATCGCCATCGAACTGCCCAAGATAGAGCTGCCTTTCCCGCTGCGCCTCGAGGGGGTCATGCTGACCCGACTCAGCTACCAGCAAGGGGATCTCAAGGAGGGCATCGACAAGCTGCTGCTCTCGGTCCGGGGGGAGGGGGATCGCATCGACATCGATCAGCTGTTCCTGCGCCACGCCATGGCCGACCTGGATCTCAAGGGTCACATCAGTCTGCTGGATGATTATCCCCTCGACCTGACCCTGACCGCCAAGGCGCGCAAGGCCCTGCTCGATAATCAGCTCAAGGGCGAACAGGCGACCCTGACCCTGGGGGGCTCGGTCGGCAAGCTGGCCCTGGCTCTGGATGCCAAGGGACCGGTGGCGGCCAACCTCAAGGGGTCACTGGCAGCCCTGGATCCCGATCTGCCCTTCGATCTGAAACTGAGCTGGCCCGGTCTCAACTGGCCGCTGCACAAGCCGGCAGAAGATGAGCCCAGTTATCAGTTGAAGAAAGGGAGCCTGACCGCCAAGGGGGCACTGTCGGGCTACCAGTTCGCCTTGAATACCTCGGGGCAGGGCACGGATGTGCCCCCCTTCAAGCTGGCCCTCAAGGGCAAGGGCGATCTGGGTCAGCTCAGCAACATCGACCTGCTGCTCAATGCCCTGCAAGGAGAGCTGAAGCTCGATGGCAAGCTGGCCTGGCAAAAGGGCGTGCAGTGGCAGGGGGTCACCAGCTTCAAGGGGATAGATCCCGCCGAGCTGGTGCCCGAGATCAAGGGCACCCTGGCTGGCCGGGTCGAGAGTGAGTTTCAGCTAAGCGACACCGGACATTGGCAGCTCAAGGTGCCGGCCCTCAAGGTCGACGGCAAGCTCAACAAATATCCCCTCGCCATCACCGGCCAGCTCAGCGGTGATGATGCCATGAATTGGCAGATCCCCGCCTTCGCGCTGCAAACCGGCCCCAACAAGTTGCAGGCCAAGGGCAAGCTCACCGAAAAGCTGTGGCAGCTCGATGCCCAGTTGGCCGCCCCGGATCTCTCCGGGCTCTATCCCGGTTTGCGTGGCGACTTGAGCGGTACCCTGGCGCTGGGCGGCAACCAGCAGGCGCCGCGGGTCAATGCGGCCCTGAGCTCGACCCGTCTCTTCTACGCCGGTACTGACCTCAAGGGCATAGTGCTCAAGGGCAATGGTGTGATCGGGGAGGTGCCCGCCGGCAAGCTGGCCTTGACGGTGGCCAATCTGACCCAGGGCAGCACAGTCCTCAAACAGATCAAGCTGGATGCCGATGGCGATCTTGGCCGTCACCAGTTGTCTCTGGACATGAAAGGAGATCCCCTGGCCGCCAATCTGCGTCTCAATGGCGGCGTGCAGCAGAGTCACTGGCGCGGGGCGTTGACGGAGCTCAGCATCAAGACCCCGATGAAGCGCTGGAAACTCAAGGCGCCCTGGAATCTGGACGTCGATCTCGACAAGCAGCGGTTGGCGATGAGCGATCTCTGCCTCGGCTCCCAGCAGTCGAGCCTGTGTGTCAAAGGAAGCCAGATCTCGGCGGCCCAGGGGGAGCTGGCCTTTGCCCTGAACGAGTTCGACCTGAAACGGTTGCGACCCTGGCTGCCGGATAACTTCCAGTGGCAGGCAGTGTTGTCGGCCGATGGTCGCGCCAGCTGGAAGGGGGGGCAGCCCAGGGTGCATGCCACCTTGCGCACCACCCCGGGCACCTTCATCGCCGATGAGCTCAAGACCAGCTACCAGCAACTCGCCATCGGTTTCGATCTCGAACCTCAACAGGCGAATTTGCGCCTCGATTTCGTCTCGGGTGACATTGGCAGCATAGACACTGACCTCATCATCAAGGATCCGAGCGGACGTGGTCTTCTGTCCGGTCAGCTCAAGTTCACCGGCCTGAAACTCAGTCCGTTTGCCCCTCTGATCCCAGAGGTGCGCTCCCTGCAAGGGGTGATCAGTGCCGACACTCGCTTCGATGGCACCCTGAAGGCACCGCTGCTGTTTGGCCAGCTCAATCTGGTCGAGGGCGAGGTGCAGACCCACACCGACATGGTGACCCTCAAGCAGCTCAAGACCCGCCTCAAGATTGAGGGCAACCGGGCCGAGCTCGATGGCAGCATGCTGGTCGGCAAGGGCCCCCTCGCTCTGGGGGGCTGGCTGAGCTGGGCCAAGACGCCCATCGAAGGCAGCCTGACCATACAGGGCAAGGATCTGGAGGCGCAATATCCGGGCATGGGCCGGGTGCGGGTCTCGCCGGATCTCGCTATTTCCCTTGGGGGCAAGACCGAAATAACCGGCAAGATAGTGATCCCCTGGGCGCGGATCCTGGTCAAGAACTTGCCGGAGAGTGCGGTGGCGCGCTCCGACGATGTCACCATTATCTATGACGAGCTGGCACCGCCGGTGGAGCAGACCGCACTGCCCCTGGAGATGAAGGTGGCCGTGGTGCTGGGGGATGACATCCGTCTCGAGGCCATGGGGCTCAAGACCAAGGTAAGCGGCGGGATCAACCTCAATCAGGAGCCGGAGAAGCCCCTGTCCGGCACCGGTCAGCTGGAGCTGAAAGATGGTCGCTTCAAGGCCTATGGCCAGAACCTGATCATCAAGGAGGGACGCATCATCTTCTCCGGTCCCCTGGACAAACCCTATCTCAACATCGAGACCTATCGGGATCCAGATACCATAGAGGACAACGTGACGGTCGGGGTCAGGGTGACGGGACCGGCGGCCAAGCCGAAGATAGCCGTCTATTCGGAACCGCAGATGGCGCAGTCCGAACAGCTCTCCTACCTGTTGCGCGGCAAGGGCCTGCAGACAGGGGGTGAGGATGGCGGCTTCAATGGCCTCTTGGTGGCGGGGGCGGTCGGTCAGGTCGGCGGCGTGGTGTCCGATATTGGCGAGTCCCTTGGCATGAGCGATGTCTCCCTGGATACCGAGGGTAGCGGGGATGATACCCAGGTCACGCTCTCTGCCTATCTGCTGCCCGGTCTGCAGTTCCAGTACGGGGTAGGGGTATTTAGCCCCATCGCCGAGTTCAAGCTGCGCTACGAAGTGCTGCCGCGACTCTATCTGCAGGCCATGAGCGGGGTGGCCCAGGCGGTGGATATCTTCTACCGCTTTACCCTCTGACGCAGTGGCAATGAACAAGAGGGGAGCTCAGGCTCCCCTCTTGTTGTTCAGGGCGCCCCATCTGGCATCGAGTGGCGCCAGGCAGGCTCTGTTGAGGGGGAGTGTAGCAGGGGCGACATCGCCGAGAGCCGGGTGTTTTGCTGCGATTGACACCCAGAATCCTCGCCGATGACCTGGCGCGCTAGCGCCGCCGCGGAACATGAGCTCGACCCCTAAACCTTGACCCGGCGCGGCCGATAACAGCGTACCTTTCATATCGCAGAGTCATCATGCTACCCAACACCCTCCGCGAACATCTGCTGGTCGATGAGAGCCAGCTCGGCCAGCGCCTCAATCAGGATCTGCTGCGCGGCGATCGCGCCGATTTTCGCCTGCACCTGGCCCTGCTCACCGAGGCGGTGGAGGAGCAACCCTGGTTCGATGAGGCGATATCCTCCCCTGAGGCGAAGATTGACTGGCGCGCGCGGTTTGGACTGGCTCCTGCGACCCCCTTGCAGGCCGATGAGACAGCGGACAGTGCCCATCTGACCGAGCGGTTGCAGCAGGGGGGCAGCATGGTGGATGCCAGGCTCTGGCTGGCGCTCAATCCTCCCCCTCTGGTGGGGCGACAGCCGGTGCTGGACGAAGGGGTGTTTGACAACCTGAGCGCCCTGGGCCGGGCACGGGTAGAGGCTCGCTGGCAGTTGGCCAACAAGGGGCGCGAGAGTGCACCCCTGGTTATGTTGCCGCTGCTGGACAGCTTGGCTCAAGGGGTGGATGCGAGCCTGCATTGGCGCAGTTGAGGGATTGGGGGTGGCTGGCAGAGTACGCAACATCGTCGGATCCGCAGGCAGCCTTGGCAGATATGATCATAGAAAAAGGCGGCTAGGCCGCCTTTTTCTCTCCAACTGATGATTTTGTCACATTAAGCATCGACTTCCGCGTCGGCTTCTTCCGGCTGGGCTTGCTCCTTGAGAGGAGACTGGCCACGGCGCGCCAGGGGTTTCTCGGTATAACGGTTGAGCTGACGCTCCAGCTTCTGTCCCAGGTCGTTGATGGCAGCGTAGAGATCCTCGTGTTCTGCCTGGGCAAAGAGTTTGCCGTTGGGAATACCGGCGGTGGCTTCAATGTTGAACATCAGTCGTTCCTTGGAGACGATCACATGGGGTGTGATAAGCGGCACCTGAAGACGCTCGAGCTTGTTGAAGCGAGATTCAATACGCTCGCGAATTGCCGGGGTGATCTCGATGATTTTACTGGTGATTTCAATTTTCATATTGGCCCCCTTCGGGTCGTCTTGCTTGTGTCTTCACCTTCAGAATACCCATGGAGGAGGGAGATAATGTGATCCAGATCACATTATCTGTTCTTTGTTATTCATCAAATTGTAAATTGTGATCTTTTCGGCTTCTGGACCAAAAAGCACTTGAGCTGCATGAAATGGGCAGGCAGTATGGGGAAATTGGATCCTATCTGTCCCTTCCCGGCAGCACAGTCTGTCGACTTTTAATCAGGTTTCACCCGCACTGCCCCCACCCATTTTTTCTTTCCCCACTATATTCGGGAAGGCGAGGGCGATCTCGGTATCCTGCGCATTCTGGGGCAGAGACAATAGTTGGAGTCGTACATGAAGCAGCAGGCCACTCAGATGATGTGGTTTTATGATCCGGCCCAGAGCCAATGGCGAGTCTCGGATCATGCCTCTAACCAGCTTTGGCAAGGGGAGGGGTCTCACCCCTGGAGCGATGACCTGGATCCTGCCGACGAGGTCGGCTTTGCCCAATTCCTTTCCCGCCTGCAGCAAGGGGACAAGCCTGGCCAGTTTATTGGCCACCTGCAGGGGGAGGATGGCCAGCTCCATCATTACCTCTGGTGCGGCCAGTATCTCCCCGATCAGGCGCTCTGTTGTGGCTGGATCAGTCCGATAGAGGTCAACGATCGCTCCTTGCTGTCAGCCCAGGCCAGCCACGAGCGTGCTGTGTTGCGGGTGCAAGATCCCTTGCTGGCCCAATTGGCTCAGGCGCTCTCCGCCAAGACGGGGCTGGAGTTCTTCAGCACCCTGGTCGATGAACTGGCGCTTATCCTCAATGCCGATGCTGTCTGGTTGGCCGAGCGAGGGGATGCGGCGTCGCTGCGGGTCCTGGCCAGCCATGGCGTCGAACTGGATCACTACCGGCTGGAGGGCATGCCCTGTCAGACCCTGTATGAAGGAGGCCAGGCCCGGACTCTGATGCTGGAGGCCCCAGTACAGGGTCAAACTTGGCTTGCCCCGGGCCAGACCTATCATGGGCATCCCCTGCGCGATCGCCATGGTCAGGTGCTTGGCCACCTGGCACTGCTTTTTTCCGGCTCGGTGGCGCTGCCTGACTTGGCCAGTGCACTCACCATCTTCTCGGTGCGCATGGTGGCCGAGCTGGAACGGTTGCAGAGTGAGGCTCAGTTACGGCTCTCTGCCGTGGCATTCGAGACCCATGAAGGCATCATCATCACGGATCCCGATTACAAGGTGCTGCGGGTGAACCATGCCTTCAGCCAGATCACCGGCTTTGACAGCCAGGCGGTGCTTGGCAAGCGGCTGAGCTGCGATCTCTGGCCCAGTGAAGGGGGCCTGGGGTATGAGCTCGACCATCTGAGTCGCTGGCAGGGGGAGACGATGCGCCGCCACGCCCGTGGTCATGGTTACCCCCAGTGGGAAATCGTGACCCCGGTGCAGGATGACAAGGGGCGGATCAGTCACTTTGTCATCTGTTTCGAAGATATTTCGGAGCGCAAGGCTGCCGAACGCCGCATTCAGGATCTCGCCTATTACGACGAGCTGACCGGTCTGCCAAACCGGCGCCAGCTCCATGAAACCCTGGAACAGACTTTCGTGGCGGCGAGCCGGGATCATCTGGTCGGTGCCCTGCTGTTTATCGATCTCGATCACTTCAAGACCATCAATGACTCCCTCGGCCATGCCACCGGTGACTGGCTGCTCAAGGAGGTGGCCACTCGCCTCAAGCGCTTGGTGCGCCAGGGGGATTGTCTGGCTCGTCTGGGCGGTGACGAGTTCGTGCTGCTGTTGCCCTCTCTCTCCAGCAGCCCGCCTCAGGCGGAGATGCAGGCCGATCTCATTGCCGAGCGATTGATTGGCGAGATTGCGGCGCCCTATCGTCAGGGGGCACAGGTGCTGCACATTGGTGCCAGTGTGGGGATCACCCTGTTTCCGGGACGTGATCAGGGGGTGGACGATCTGCTCAAGCAGGCGGACACCGCCATGTATCAGGCCAAATCCGCGGGCCGCAAGACCCGTCGCTTCTTCGATGCCGCCATGCAGCATCAAGCGGACAGGCGGCTGCTCATTCACAACGAATTGCGCAGTGCCCTGAGCGGGGGCGAGCTGATGTTGCATTATCAGCCCCAGCACCTGGTGGAAGGCGGGGATCTTATCGGGGTCGAGGCACTGATCCGCTGGCAGCCGCCGGGGCGCGCGCTGGTCTCCCCCGCCGAATTTATTCCCATCGCCGAGGAGACGGATCTTATCGTCGACATTGGCAACTGGGTGCTGCATGAGGCGTGCAGCCAGTATGTGAGCTGGGAGGAGAACGGGATCCATATTCCCCAGTTGTCGGTCAATGTCAGCGCCAAGCAGTTTCATGCCCAGGATTTTGTCGAATGTATCCATGACGTACTGGCGCAGACCGGCATGGATCCGGCCTGCCTGAACCTGGAGATCACCGAGTCCGTGGTCCTGGGCCATGCGGAGGACACCATCAGCAAGATGACCGAGCTCAAGCAGCTCGGTATCAGCTTTGCCATCGATGACTTTGGCGCCGGTTACTCCTCCCTGAGCTACCTCAAGCGCTTGCCTGCCGACGAGCTGAAGATAGACAGATCCTTTATCCAGGATATTCCCCGGGATGGCGACAACATGGCCATCGTCGAGGCGGTGATCGCCATGGCGCGCCACATGGGGTTCAACGTGACGGCAGAAGGGGTGGAGTCGCGCCAGCAGCTGGAATTTCTGCGGGCCCAGGGCTGCCATTTCTATCAGGGATACCTGGCTTCCAAGCCGCTGCCCGTGCCTTATCTGGAACGCTACGTCAAACGGATGGGGGGCAAGTTGGAGGCGAGAAATTCCGTCGCAGCAAAGCTGTAGCCCGGGCCGTTTACGGGTAGAATGGGGAGACAGAACAGGGCGCCATTGGGCGCCCAATTTTAGGGAGAAGTCGAGTGAAAGCCGTCTGGGGAATCATCTTATCCGCCCTCCTGGTGCCGGGGGCCATGGCGCAGACCATGGATCAGTTGCGCTATCGCCAGGCCTATGATGCGGTGCGCGCCAACGACATGGCTCGCTTCCAGACGCTCAGAAGCCAGCTCAACCATTACCCGCTGCTGCCTTATCTGGACTATTACCGGCTCGCGTTTCGTCCGGGGGGCGCCGAATATGGCGAGGTCACCCGCTTCATCAAGGAGCATGCCGATACCCCTCAGTCCAATCGTCTGGAACGCAGCTATCTCATTCATCTGGCTCAAAGCAACCAGTGGTCCCAGTTCCTGCGGCTCTATCCCGACGTCCCCAACTCCACCGAGCTGCGCTGCATGCACTATGAGGCGCGCTACCATACCGGCCATCGCGAGGAGGGGCTGCGCGAGGCGGGCAAGCTCTGGCTGAGCGGCGAGTCGCGCCCGGATGCCTGCGACTCTCTGTTTAGCCTCTGGCAAGGTGCCGGGTTACGTACCCAGGAGGCTGTCTGGTCGCGGATGATGCTCGCCTTCGAAGGGGGCAACAGTAACCTGGTGAATCATTTGACCAATCAGCTTGGCGCCGGGCTCAAGGGCAGTGGCACCTTGATGGCCAGCTTGCTGAGTCAGCCGGCCAAGGTGATGAATCCCGTCTATTTCAGTCAGGAGCGGCACTCGCGCCAGCTGCTGCTGCAGGGGTTGGTGCGTTATGCCAACAGCGAGCCGGATCGGGTGCTGGGGGCATTGGCCAGCTATCGCAGTCGTTTCGCGTTCAGCGCCCAGGAGCTCAAACCGGTTGAATACGCCATTGCCCGGCGTTACCTGTTGGATAGATCCCCGGCTCAGCGAGCCTGGGTCGATGGCCAGGTGCGGGCGCAACCCGAGTTGGTGGAGCTGCGGGCACGGCTTGCGATTTGGGAGGAGGATTGGCGCGGGCTCGAAGGCTGGATCAAACAGCTGCCACAGGCGCGGCAGAAAGAGGATCGTTGGCGCTATTGGCAGGCTCGCGCCCTGGAAGTGCAGGGTCAGCAGAAGCCAGCCAAGGCGCTCTATATTGAGACCGCCGGCCTGCGCGGCTTCTATGGCTTTATGGCCGCTCAGCGCAGCGGCGTGCCTTATCGCCTCAAGAATGAGCCGCAGGTCAGGGCCCCGGACTGGCGCAGTGCCGCCGGACGCTGGCCCTTCCTGGCCCGGGTCAAGGAGCTGCTCGCCATGAACGAAATCGCCGCGGCTCGCTCGGAGTGGATCCACAACATGGATCGCAACTCGGTGGCCCAGCGCATCGAATTTGGCCATGTCGCCCTCAATCAGGGTTGGCATGAGCTGGCAATCCTCGCCAGCATTCGCGCCGAGGCCTGGGATGCCCTGGACTTGCGCTTCCCGCTGCCGCTGCAACGCACCTTCTCCCAGATGGCCCGTGAGCGGGTCATGGATACCAGCCTGCTCTATGCCATCTCCCGTCAGGAGAGTGCCCTCTATCCGCTGGCGCAGTCACCGGTAGGCGCGCGGGGGCTGATGCAGCTGATGCCGGCTACCGCCAAGGAGACCGCCGGCAAGCTGGGAGTCCCTTACCGGGATCCTCAACAGCTGTTTGATCCCATGATGAACATTCGCCTCGGCAGTGCCTACCTCAAGCGACTGCTGGATGTGTATGACGGCAATCGCATTCTGGCCGCCGCCGCTTACAACGCGGGACCGGGCCGGGTGAAACGCTGGCGTGATGCCCACACCGACAAGCCGATGGATGTCTGGGTCGAGAGCATCCCTTATCAGGAGACCCGCAACTATGTGCAGAATGTGCTGTCGTTCGACCTCATCTATCGGCACAGGCTCAAGCAACCCCTGCGTTTCATGTCCGAACGAGAACTGCGCCACCAATACTGAAGCGGTGCGGCGTGGCCCCGGCTCCCTCTCCAGGGTGGATGGGGGTATCATGGGGCAAGATTTTGTTACAAAAAGAAACCTGTCAGGTGATCGGGCGCCGCGTTCAGGATTGAGCGAGTCGCTATAATGGCGAGCCAAGCGCGGCGAACCCCTAATGAAAGGAATTGAGAGTGGCAACGATTAAAGACGTTTCCCGCATGGCCAATGTCTCCATCTCGACGGTGTCCCGTGTCATCAACAGCACGGCCCAGGTCGCCCCGGAGAAGAAGGTGGCGGTGCTGGCGGCCATGAAGGAGCTGAATTTTCGTCCTAACAGCTTTGCCCAGGCGCTGGTCAGTAAACGTTCCAACTGCGTCGGCGTACTGGTGGGGGATCTGTGTGGTGGCCCCTTCTTTGCCCAGATGATGCGCGGCATCGAAACCGTGGTCGATCGCGCCGACAAGTTCACCATTGTGATGTCAGGCAACCATGATGAGGTGCGTGAGCGCCATGCCATACAGGCCCTGCTGCAACGCCAGTGTGATGCCCTGATCCTGCACAGCAAGGCGCTGCCGGACGACGAGTTGAGCGAGCTGGCGGCAGGCTCTACCCCTGTGGTCTTCATCAACCGTCAGGTACCGGGGGCGGAGGATCGCTGTGTCTGGCTGGATAATCAGGCGGGTATCACCACGGCTTGTCAGCATCTGCTCGATGCGGGGCATCGCCAGATAGCCTTTGTCACCTCGGATGACGAGGAGTTCGTCGACGGTCAGCAGCGTATGGCCGGTTATACCCACGCCTTGCAACGGGCCGGAATAGCCGTCAATCCCGCTCTGATAGGCCGCGCCTTTGCCGACGAGAACGGCGGTTATGTGGCCATGACGGCACTGCTGGCGCGCGGCGTGCCGTTCAGCGCCGTGCTGGGCTTCAATGATGCCATGGTGGCGGGTGCCATCTCCTGCCTGCTGGAGCGGGGTTACAAGATCCCGCAACAGGTCTCAGTGGTGGGGTTCGACGATATTCCCTACGCCCGTTACATCTATCCCAAGCTCACCACGGTGCGCTACCCCATCGAAGCCATGGGTGGGCGGGCCGCCGAGTTGGCGCTGCGCCTGCTGGATCATAAACCGGCGGAGGGGCTGACTCTCAAGTTCGAGGCTGAACTGGTCGCACGGGAGTCCGTTACCGAGATGGCATGAGAAAATGGCCCCAAGCGGGCCATTTTTAAGCCGGAAACTGAAAGCGTTTTCAGAAATCCCTTTCAACTGTGATCTGCTTCATAGCTTTTTGGCCGGGAGAACACTAGCATGAGCCCCACGAATTAGGAGCTCAGGCTCCCGATTTTCCCGCTGTGGGAGATGACTGGTCATCCAGCTATTTCCTTCGTTACTTTCGACGGTCATCATGGATGGCCGTTTTTTTTTTGGTTTTTTGCCCGGCAGGGTCGCCGAGCCTGGCCGTCCCCTCCACAGTCATCACGGTTTTATCAACAGCAGAGGTGAGCATGCAAGACGCCGTCTTACGACAAGCACCACAAGAGCGCGCAGCAGACGCGGTTGCCAGCGTAGGGATAGTGGGGGCCGGCTGGCTGGGGCTTCCCCTGGCTCACGCGCTGAGCGATGAGGGATGGGCGGTGACGGTGACGGTGACCCGTCAGGAGAAGGTCAGAGTGCTGCGGGCCGAGGGCCTCAATGCCTGCCAGTTGCATCTCTCGGCGCAGATGGGCTCTGTCTGGCCCCTGGTCGTCGACAACCTGGTCGTCTGTGTGCCGCCAGGCAAGATGGATGACTACCCTGGCGCCATTACACAGTTGTGCACCATGGCCCGGGCCGCTGGGGTGCGCAATCTCCTGTTCGTCAGTGCCACCTCGGTGTGGGGCCCCGGGCAGGGCGAAGAGGAGCAGGCCGCGCCTCACACCGAGCGGGGGTTGCGCATGCTGGCGGCTGAGCGCGCCGTGCTGGCTGCCGGTTTCGATCGCGCCATAGTGGTGCGCCCGGCTGGCCTCTATGGCCCAGGCCGTCATCCCGGACGATTCTTGGCGGGCAAGAGTGTCAGCGGCGGTGCTCAGGCGGTCAATCTGGTCCATCAGCAGGATCTGGTTGCCGCGTGCTGCCTGCTGCTCGAACAAGGCGAGTCAGGTGCCTGCTACACCCTGAGCGCCCCCGGTCACCCCAGTCGCCAGGAGTTTTACCGCGCCGCCGCCGTGCGTATTGGCCTGGTGGCCCCTGATTTCATTGAACCGGCTGGCGATTTTTCACCTGTGACAGGAGCGCGGATCTGCCGCGAGCTCGGTTTTGAGTATTGGGTAGCGGATCCTCTGGCCTGGTTGGCGAGCGAGGCGGGCGCGCGACTGTGAGGCGGCGTGCAAGGTGGCAGACTGGCTGGTGACTGAGCAGGCATGAGCCCGGGCCATTGGCATGGCGGCGAGGAGGCTTACCAAGCGGCCGGGCGCTGGCACACCCTGGCCCGGCATAGCATTTGCCAAGGGAGGAGCCTGTCCCTATCATGCCGCCATCCCAATCATAGAGAGTAGTAATGATGGTCGACACGAATACAGCTACCCCGGCCCGTGAGCCCGAAGGGGATCTGCTGCTGCGCACCCTGGCGATGCCGGCAGACACCAATCCCAATGGCGACATCTTCGGTGGCTGGATCATGTCCCAGATGGATATAGGGGGCGGTATCATGGCCAAGGAGCTGGCAAAGGGGCGGATCTGTACCGTCTCGGTAGAAGGCATGACCTTCCACAGCCCGGTCAAAGTGGGGGATGTGGTCTGCTGTTATGGCACTTGCCTGCAGGTGGGACGGAGCTCGATGCGCCTGAAATTGGAAGTCTGGGTCAAGCCGGTGCTGCGGGCGAACGATGCCCAGCGCTACTGCGTGACCGAGGGGGTCTTCACCTACGTGGCCATAGACGATCAGGGTAAACCGCGCTCGGTACCCCTGTAAGCGGGATTCAGATAAGCCGGGCGTTGATGATGGATATTTCCTGCTCAAACCCGGTTTTTTGCCGTATCATGCTCTCCAGCATCTCCTCAGACCCCACGCACTGGTTCGTATCGAACACACAGAGATCGCATTGGGGGTCGCGCCTGATCTGGTATCGGGTGGATAACTCAACCTGATGGCAATTGCCCTGCTGATCGTAAAAGGTCACACGGTATTGTTGCTGTCTGGGCATGGGGATCCTCCACAGTGGCTTGACGTTGGGCGCGAATGTTCAGCCTAGTCGGCTTGGATGATATTTTGTTGAACGAGCACGCAAAGATAGCCAGGTGGTTGTTAGCCAATGAAAAATAGTTATCGCATTCTGGGTACCTCCCTGCTGACCCTGGGGCTGGTCGGCTGCTTCGAGGTGCCGTCCAGAGATCATCTGGTCACGGCACAAGGCATAGTGCCCAACCTCAGTTGTCATCAGCCGCCCCTGGTGGCCCTGGCTGCCGAGGCATTGCCGCGGGAGTTCGGCATCACCGTCTGGAATCTGTACAAGGGACAGCGCAAGAACTGGCGCGAGGGCATGACTGCGTTTGCCCAGGATCAGGATCTGCTGCTGCTGCAGGAGTCGGCGACCACGCCCGACATGCTGGCCTGGCTGCAGGCGGGTCGTTTCCAGTGGCAACAGCTGCAAGCTTTCACCCAAGGTGGCGTCTCCTTCGGCGTCATGACAGTGGCCAAGACGCACCAGGCGTTCGTCTGCGGCGTTCGCTCCCCCGAGCCACTGCTGCGCATCCCCAAATCGGGTCTGGTGAGCCTGTACCCTTTACAGGGCGATCCTGATGGTGTGTTGGTGGTGAACCTCCATGCGGTCAACTTCGAACTTGGCATGGCCACCTTCCGCGAGCAGCTCAACGATTTGACCGCCCTGATCCACCGTCACCAGGGGCCGGTGATCCTGGGAGGGGATTTCAACACCTGGAGTGAAAAGCGGGAGTATTGGCTTGATAAGCTGGTGGAGGAGCTGGGACTGCAAGAAGCGATCCCTTCGCCGGACCTGCGTCGCCGTGCCTTTGGCCGCCCGCTGGATCATCTCTACTACCGGAGTCTGGATCTGGTCGAGGTGAAGAGCCCGGCGACAGATGCCTCCGATCACAATCCGATCATGGCCCGTTTCGCGGCCCAGGCCGTGACGCCTTAAGCCTCATCCTCAGGCTTGGCACGATCAGAAACCACCTGCGGGTGGTTTTTTACTGCCTGATCAACCAGGACAGCGGATTGCCTGACAGGGTTGCAGAAGGCGGGGTGGCGCGCCAGAGGACGGCAATGGGTGTCGAAGCTGTCAACCAGCCAACGGCAGATATAAAAAAACCAGCCGAATGAAGTGAACCCCGAAAGTTGGACACCCAACGAGTAGGGGTTCTTCGTTTCTATGGCAAAGCAAAAATACTCGACCGACTTCAAGCGTCAGGTCGTTCTTCACTATCTCAACGGTCATGACGGTGCCAAAAAGACGGCCGCCCTGTTTGGTGTCGATCATGGCGCCGTTCGCCGCTGGACTGAGCACTGGAAAGTCAGTGGTGAAGATGGCTTGACCATCACGACCAAAGCTTATTCTGCTGAGTTCAAAGAGGAGGTACTGCACTGGATGCAGGAAAATAATGCATCTTCTCGCAAGGCGGCCGCAGCATTCAAGATCGCCGCGGCCTGCACCGTCAGTCGGTGGGCGCGGCTTTATCGTGAAGGCGGTATCATGGCCCTTAGTGACAAACGCACAGAGCGCATCATGGCTTCAGGAAAAAAACCACCGAACAAACCGCTCACCGCCCCCTATCCCACTTTCCACAGTGCCCAGGAAGAGCTCGAATACCTGCGGGCGGAGAACGCCTATCTAAAAAAGCTGCATGCCTTGGCTCGGGAAAAGCAGCAGAGAAAGCAAAAATAGTTTCCGAGCTAAGGCAGGACCATCAGCTGGCAACGCTGCTGCATATCGCTTGGTTGCCACGCAGCACCTTCTACTGGCAGGTGAAGTCAGGTACCAGCGCAGGGACCTATGAGCATGAAGCGCAACGGATCAAGGCGCTGTTTCATCACCACAAGGGGCGTTATGGTTATCGGCGGATCACCCTGGCGCTGCGCAACGAAGGGTGCCTAATTAACCACAAGACAGTGCGAAAACTCATGCGAGAACAGGACCTTGCCTCTAACCTGCGCCGCAAGAAATATCGGTCGTACAAGGGGACATACGGCCATATCGCCCCGAACCTCTTGCAGCGTGATTTTCACGCCGATGCCCCGAACCAAAAATGGGTCACCGATGTGACGGAGTTCAATCTCAAAGGGCAGAAGTTGTACTTGTCGCCGGTGCTGGACCTCTATAACAGCGAGATCATCGCCTGGCAGATGGCAACGCACCAGGGGATGCGGTTGGTGGACAAGATGCTGGATGACGCCTTGGCGACATTAGGGCCCACAGACGCGCCGGTGCTGCACTCGGATCAAGGCTGGCAATATCAGATGGCCAGCTATCAGACGCGATTATCGTCAAGGGACGTGAAGCAAAGCATGTCACGCAAAGGGAACTGCCTGGACAATGCGGTGGTAGAGAACTTCTTTGGACTGCTGAAAAGCGAATGCTGGTTCAACGAAGAATACGAAGATACAGAGCAGTTGAAACGTGTGGTGGATGAATACATCCATTACTACAACCATGAGCGGATCAAAGTGAAACTAAACGGCCTGAGCCCGGTACAGTACCGAACTCAGGCCATGTTATCCGCCAACTAACGTGTCCAATAAATGGGGTTCACTTCACGAAGGTGGTTTTTCTTGGCTATGGGCTGTCAGCTGTTGTTGTCGACAAACAGGGTCAGCTCCTGACCTGGCTTGAGATAACCGCTCTTGTCGAGCTGGTTCCAACGCATCACGTCCACGACGGCGACCTGGAAGCGGGCGGCAATGGCGGAGAGCGAATCACCGCGACGCACCTGATAGACCATGGATTTATCACCGCCCTTGGCACCCTTGGGCCAGATCACCAACCGCATACCGGGTTTGAGCGCGGACTTGGCGTTGAGGCCATTCCATTTCGCCAGGTCGTTATGGGTCACCCCATGGGCACGGCTGATGTTCCAGAGGGTATCGCCGGAGCGCACCTTGTACTGCAGCTTGTTGCCAGCGGTGTTGGCGGCGAGCCGGGTTGGCTTGCTGGCCGCGGCCTTTTGCACCGTGGCGGTGGCCACGGGTTTGCCGTCGGTCGGAATATAGAGGGTCTGTCCACGACGCAGGCTATTGCCGCGCAGGTTATTGGCCATCTTGAGCTGATTGACGCTCACTCCGTTTTGCATGGCGATCCGGGACAGCGTGTCACCGGAGGTGACCTGATAGGAGCGCGTAGGTACCCGCTCACGCTGCGGCAAGTCTGCCAGGGCCAGCTCCAGGCTGTCGGCATACTCCACCGGCACCAGCAGGCGGTAGGAGCCCCTGGGAGAGGTGGTCCAGCGGGTCAGGGCCGGGTTGACCTCTTTCAGATCCGCCGGACGAACTCCTGCGAGCTGAGCGGCCACGTGCAAATCGATCTGACCTTCGGTTTTGACCACCCGCAGCTTGGGCTCGTTGGCGAGCATGGGCAGAGTGATGTTGTACTTGTCGGGATTGCTGATCACATCCGCCATGGCCAGGACCTTGGGCACATACATGCGGGTCTCGCGCGGCAGATCCAAGGACCAGAAGTCGGTGGGGCGACCCCGTTTCTGGTTGCGCAATATGGCGTTGCGCACCCGGCCTTCTCCGGCGTTATAGGCGGCGATGGTTTGCAGCCAGTCACCGTCGAAGAAGCGATTCAGGTATTCAAAGTAGTCAAGGGCGGCATTGGTCGAGGCGATCACATCGCGGCGCCCGTCATACCAGTTGTCATGACGCAGGCCGAAGTTACGGCCTGTCTGGGGCACGAACTGCCACAGGCCGACGGCATTGCTGCTCGAGCGGGCATGGGGATCGAACATGCTCTCTATCATGGGGATGGTCACCAGCTCCATTGGCAGCCCGCGCCGTTCGATCTCCTCAACGATAAGGTAGAGGTAGGGTTCAGCACGACTGGCAATGGTGGCCATGTGATTGTCACTGCGCAGGATAGCCGCACGTTGTTGACCAATGCGCTGGTTATCCTGGAAATCCAACTGCATGTCATCGCTGATACGGGCCCAAAGGTTATCCGTATCTTGCACCTCGTCTAGCTGATCGTCGCTAAAGAAGGATCCTGATGCATGTTTCTTATGCAGTTTTTTGCTGACTTGTGGGGACTTGATCGGCTCATTTGCCGTTAGCGCCCGGTCATCCTGATGATTCAGGTTTTGGCATCCGCTGAGTAACAGCGTCGCCAATAAGGCCGTTCGTAACTTCATCTCACGCAGGTCATCTTGGTAGAAAATCAGCGCGCATCATAAGCGGCAAACCTGGCCTGATCAAGGTTTGTTCAAAAAGTGTCCTTCCAGCGTCTGAGCACGGCAAAGGTATCTACTGGATTTTCCAAGTATTTCATCCCCTGTTTCTCAGCAGAAAATTTTACGCCCGGTTCATTACAGCGCAGAAAAACGTTGAATTCCCGCTCGTCACCCAAGCGGGTGGGCAGACTCGGAAGGCCCTGCTGGCGCAGCTTGCTGATCTGACCGATGCGCTTTTGCAGTGCCAGATTGTCGGGCTCGACGGCGAGGCAAAAACGCAGATTGGAGAGGGTATATTCATGGGCACAATAGACCAGAGTGTCATCTGGCAGCGCGGCCAGCCGCATCAGTGAATCATGCATCTGATCCGGGGTGCCTTCGAACATGCGGCCGCACCCGGCAGAGAAGAGGGCATCGCCGCAAAACAGCATGCCGTTGCCATGGTAGGCGATGTGGCCAAGGGTATGACCGGGGACATGCATGACGGTGAGACTGAGGTCGTGCCAGCCAATCGTGTCCCCCTCATCGAGCCACTGGCCGTGCTGATCGGGAAGCGGGTTCAGCTTGGGGCCATACAGCCGGGCCTTGGGGTAGCGTTTGAGCAGCGCATCGACCCCGCCAACATGGTCGTGGTGATGATGGGTGAGCAGTATGGCATCGAGCTCAAGGCCGAGACTGTCGAGCCGGTCCTGGACCGGAGCCGCGTCGCCCGGATCGACAACCAGGCAATGATTCTCGTGTCTGATCAACCAGATATAGTTGTCATTAAAAGCGGGTATCGTGATGACTGGATACATGGTGTTGGCCTCTTTATGTTCTCTTAATGAAGGGGATCTTATATAACTGGATGGCGTGTTAACCCATGTTCCCGAGGTTGAATCCTATTATGCAGCTGGCCCGCACCGAACAACAGCTCGAGATCCCGACCAGCTGGGCCGAGATCCCGCTGGGGGATTGGGTCGCCGCAGAGATCCAGGAGCGGCTCGACAGCTGGTGCCCGCAACTCTTTGGTTATCACCTGCTCAAAGTCGGCAGCCTGAGTGCCGAGCTATCCTGTGGCCATTCCAGCATTCGTCATCAGATTGGCATGGCCGGGCAGGGGCGCTTGCTCGATTGCCGAGGGGATCCTCTGGCACTGCCAGTCAGGGGGGGCAGCGTGGATGCCTGTCTGCTGGCCCACGTGCTCGATTTCAGTGTGGATCCCCATCAGGTGCTGCGTGAGGCCGAACGGGTACTGACCGATGATGGCTGGCTCATCCTTAGCGGCTACAACCCTCTGAGCCTGGCCGGCCTTGGCCATCTGCTGCCTGGGTTGAGTCGCCGACTGCCCTGGTCGGCGCGCATGTTCAGTCCGGCCAGAGTCACCGACTGGTTGCAGTTGTTGGGATTCGAGGTGATGTTCGATGACAGATTCGGCTACGCCATGATGGGGCCGCGCAGTCGTATCGGCTGGTGGCGCGAGAGCCTGGGCCGTGACTATCTGCGCCCCTTCGCCTCTGTCTATGTGATAGCGGCGCGCAAGCGGCGCTATCCGTTGATCCCGGTGCGTCGCCCCTGGCAATTGGCCAAGCAGGTGACGGCGCCGGGCATGGCACGTCAGGGCTGGTAGCTGGTCGCGTCAATCACCGGGGATATCAGGGCTGGTAGCCGACATCGTCGGCCAGCTCTTTGCCACTGGCGGCATCCCGGGCCAGCTCATCACAGCGTTCATTCTCGGGGTGCCCCGAGTGACCCTTGACCCAGAGCCATTCGATCTGATGGCGGGCGGCTTCTGCATCGAGTTGCTTCCACAAGTCGACATTCTTGACCGGCTGGCGGCCAGCGGTCATCCAGCCTTTCTTCTTCCAGCCAATGATCCACTGGGTGATGCCCTGGCGCACGTACTGGCTGTCGGTGGTGAGTCGTACCTGGCAGGGTTCGCTCAAGGTGCGCAGGCCGACGATGGCGGCCATCAGTTCCATGCGGTTGTTGGTCGTCAGGCGATAGCCCCCCGCCAACTCTTTGCGATGCTGACCGAAGACCATGACAGCGCCGTAGCCGCCCGGGCCCGGATTGCCGAGGCAGGAACCATCCGTATATAAATCAATCTGTTTTAACATGAGCCTTGGGGTAAACTAGCGAGTAAAACCGAAGTTTGACATAGATTGGAACATGAACACAGCCCAAGCCAACCGCCAAATCATTCTGGATACTGAAACCACAGGCATGAACTTTAGTGGGGGTCCGCACTATCTGGGCCACCGCATCATAGAGATCGGCTGCGTGGAGGTGATCAATCGTCGCCTGACCGGTAACCACTATCATGTCTACCTCAAGCCGGATCGGCTGGTGGATCCCGAGGCCATCCGGGTACACGGCATCACGGATGCGTTCCTGGTCGACAAGCCCCCCTTCAGCAAGGTAGCGAATGAGTTCATTGACTTCATTCGTGGCGCTGAGCTGATCGCCCACAATGCCCCCTTTGACGTGGGCTTCATGGATTATGAGTTCAGCAAGCTGGGTCTCTCCCTCAAGACCACCGATATCTGTACCGTTACCGATACCCTGGCGATGGCGCGGGATCTCTTTCCGGGCAAACGTAACAACCTGGATACCCTGTGCGATCGTTACGGCATAGACAACTCTCACCGTACCTTGCACGGCGCCTTGCTCGATGCGGAGATACTGGCAGACGTCTATCTGTTGATGACTGGTGGCCAGACCAAACTCAATCTGGCCGCCGAGGGGGGGGATGATGCCAACAAGGACACCGGCATACGCCGTCTGGATGCCACCAGATCGCCACTCAAGGTGATCCGCGCCAGTGCTGAGGCGCAGGCCGACCATGAAAGCAGGCTGGATCTGGTCCAGAAGAAGGGAGGTAGTTGCCTGTGGCGTCAATGAAATCTGGGGTCGTGCAAGGCAGTGGCCGGCGCCGCAGTCAGCAGAGGCAATCATGGCTCTGGCTGCTTGGCAGTTTGCTGCTTGGCACACTGCCCGGCATGGCACAGGCCAATGAGGTGTTCGGTCCCTCCGATGTGCCGCTGCTCGACAACAGATTTCGCATCGATTACGGGATAAAGGAGGTCTCCTTTATCATCAAGCGCCAGCCGGGCAGCCCCTCGGTGATCCTGGTGCGCCCCGATGGCAGCAAGCTGTATGCAGGCCGGGTGCAGGCTCCCGAGGTGGGTTGGCTGGCCCTGGGGGATCAGGATGTGATCACCATACGTCATCCGATGGCAGGCCCCTGGCAGGCGATAGGGGCCGTCGATCCCAGCAACCGAGTTCGGCTGCTCAGCGATGTGACCCTGGATATGCAGCCCTTGCCCCAGCGTCTCTATCAGGGGGAGTACCTCAAGCTGGGGGCTCGCCTGCTCATCGATGGCAACACCCCGGATCGCAGCTACTATCTGACCGACTTGGGGATGACCGCTCGCCTGCAAGGCTTCAGCACCCCGGAACAGCAGGGGGAGCCGGTGTTTGAGAAGGCGCTCGGCCATTATCTGGACGATGGCAAGGGGCTCGATGAGGCGCCAGTCGATGGCATCCTGACCGCCGAGGTGTTGCTCGATGCACCGGCTGGCAAGTATCGGGCCCTGATCAGCACCGGCAATCAGGTGTTCGTGCGGGCCCGTGGGCAGGAGGTGCTGCTCTACCCGCTACCGGTGAATTATCAGCTGCGCAGCAGCGGGGATCAGCAAGGGCCCGAGCTGGTGCTGCAGATAGATGGGGATGAGCTGGACCCGGCCACGGTCGCCATCAAGGGGGAGACCACCAGCAATACCGGTGCCCACACCGGCTTCAGTGCCCAGGGCAGCACGGGGGATCTCAAGGTGGATCTCGCCAAGTTGACTCAGGTGGGCAAGTATCGCGTCAGCGCCGAGCTGTTTGCCACCAGCCGCAGTGGCCGGGAGCTGCGTATCGCCCTGCCGGACAAGTCGTTTGACATCTATCCGGCGCTGGCGCCCGTGGCGCCGGCTCCGCTCGCCAGTGAGGCGGTGCCCGCACCCGCGCCTGGGTTTGAGGAGGAGCAAGGCACGCCCTGGTGGCTATGGCTGACGATCGGGCTGGGTGTGCTGGCGCTGCTGGGGGCAGGGGTGGGCTTCATGCTGTGGCAGAAACGGCGCGCCTTCCAGCGGGCCATGGCGGCCCAGCAGGCGGCCGAGGCCGAGCCGGGCCCGGTACTGGATCTCAATCTGCCCGGGCAGTGAGGCCCTGAGGCAAAAAACCGAACGAGCCACGTAGCACGAGGCCGCCGTCCCCAGGGACGGCGGCCTCGTTGTTTAGACCCTCTGCTCAGCCACGCTAAGCTGAGTCGCCGCTTAGCTCTCGCCGATAAATTTATCGCGATAGGCGGCGCGAATGGCGAGAAAGTCATCGAGATTGCTCATCATCAGATCGACCAGCTGGGGATCGAAATGCTGACCCCGCTCCTCATTGATGAGATCGATCACCTGCTCCAGTGGCCAGGCCTGCTTGTAGCAGCGATCCGACCCCAGGGCATCGAATACATCCGCCAGGGCAACGATGCGCCCGACCAGGGGGATGGCTTCCCCCGCCAGCCCTTGGGGATAACCGCTGCCATTCCACTTCTCGTGGTGGTTAGCTGCTATGGTGGCGCCAATCTGGAACAGAGCCAGCTTGCTGCCGCACAGCATGTCATGCCCGAGCTGGGCATGGGTCTTCATGATCTCCCACTCCTCCGGGGTGAGCTTGCCCGGCTTGTGCAAGATGGCATCCGGGATGCCGACCTTACCGATGTCATGGAGGGGGGAGGCGCGCTTGATAAGCTCGCTCTGCTGCTCATCCATGCCGAGCAGTTGGCAGAACAGCTCGGTATAGAGAGCCACCCGCTTGACGTGCAGACCGGACTCTTTGGAGCGTGATTCAACCAGCTCGCCGATGCGGTAGATGATTTCGCGCTCGTTGTCGGCAATCAGCTCGTTGAGCCGGATGTTCTCCAGCGCCACTATGATGTTTTCGGTGAACAGGCTGAGCAGGCTGGTGTCTATCTGACTCAGGGGGCGATGGGTTTCGATGTGAAACAGCAGGTGATGGCTGCGGTTCTGGCAGTAGAGCACCATCTCGTGGCCGTGGTAGACGTTGGCCGAACGAGCCATGGCCTCGCGAAAGATGGTGGGCGCATCGTGCAAGCGCATGGGCTCTTTGTCGGACAGGAGCGGTACCAGCATCTGATCTTTCAGCTCATAGGTCGCTTGTCTGACGTTGTAGATCTGCGACTCTTCCAGGCTGAGCAGGGTACAGAGTTGGGTCTGGGCACCTTCGACGAATTGGCGCAGAGCCAACTTGTCGAAGATGCCCTTGGAAGCCTGGATGACCTTCTCCAGCCCATGGCGATGATTCTCCAGGGCACAGATATCACGATAGGAACGCAAACTGGCGCGCAGCAGGGTACGCAACTTCTGGGAGGTGAGTTCCGTCTTGTCCTTGTAGTCGTTGATGTCGTAGTTGTTGACCACGTCATCTTCCGGAGCCTGGCCGGGTTGACCGGTGCGAAGCACGATGCGTACCAGCTTGTTGTGGCACTCCTCGCGAGTGAAACGTACCACCTCCAGACCGGCATCGTCGGTCTCCATCACCACATCCAGCAGCAAGAGCGCCACGTCGGGATGTGCGAGGAGCTGCACCTTGGCCTCGGTGGCCGAATAGGCATCGAGAAAGGCCAGGGGTCTGCCATCGAATTCAAATTTGTTCAGGGTGAGTTTGGTGATGCGATGAACTTCCGGTTCATCATCCACTATCATCACCTTCCAGCCTTCCTGCTGCTTATCCTGAGGAGGCACGACCTCGTCATCGATAATCAGGATATTATCATCCATATCGGGATCCTGTGTTTCACCTTCGCCTACCTTAACTGCTTCGCCGAGGTTAGCAAACTCATTGAAATATAAATAGCGAACTGGATCGGCTTCAGATTGTCGGGGGAGAGGATATGGCAGGAAATACCCCATGTTCTTTGCCATGACCCCCCCCCTTTGGCAGGGAGATGGCGGAGGGGAAGATAAAAAACGCCTCCCGATGGGAGGCGTGTGTTGCAAGCGGGAGTTCAGGCTGCCCTGTGGTAGGCGGATGCCTCGAACAGGGCCTTGTTGGCCACCAGATCGATGGGGTCGAAGTCATCGACGTTGATGGTACGCAGCCGGCTTATTTCGGCGCGGCGCAGCAGTTCGGCCTCCGCCTCATTCAGGGTGCCAGCGGCCAGACCCGCTTCGGCTACCTTGTCCAGCTGGGTGAAGGGGCGACGGACGCCATCAGCCTTGCACACCTTGTCAAACAGCGGCTCGGCAGCCAGTACTTCGTCCAGTGCCTGTTCCAGCAGGCCGAAGGGGTTACCCTCCTCGCGAGTGAGATACTGACCTTCGGCCAGACGACTGCGGGTTGCACTCGGCGTTTGCAGCAGACGGGCAACCTGACTATCCAATTTGTCGCTCGGGCGCTTCAGATCACGGCCCAGCGGCAGCACTATGATGCGCAGAGCCAAGCCAATCCAGCGATTCGGGAAGTTGCGCAGCAACTCGTCGATCGCCTCTTGCGCCTTGAACAGGGCATCTTGCAGTGCCCAGTGCAGCAGCGGCAGATCCGCCTGCTGACGACCTTCGTCCTGGAAGCGCTTGAGGGCGCTCGAGGCCAGATAGAGCTGGCTCAACACATCGCCGAGGCGGGCGGAGACCCGCTCCTTGCGTTTGAGCTCGCCGCCCAGGGTCGCCATCGCCATGTCCGACAGGAAAGCCAGGTTGGCAGAGAGCCGGGTCAGCTGCTGATAGTAGCCGCGGGTGCCGTCCTTGAAGGGGGCGCCGGCGATACGGGCGCCGGTGATCCCCAGGCTGAAGCTGCGCACCAGGTTGCTGATGGCGAAACCGACGTGGCTGAACATCGCCTTGTCGAAATCTTTGAGCGCCTGCTCCTTGTCCGGGTGGCTGGCGGCCAGCATCTCGGGCAACACATAGGGGTGGCAGCGAATGGCGCCCTGACCATAGATGATCATGCTGCGGGTCAGGATATTGGCCCCTTCGACCGTGACGGCGATGGGCGCACCCTGGTAGCCACGGGCCAGGTAGTTGTTCGGGCCCATGCAGATCGCCTTGCCGCCGTGGATGTCCATGGCATCGATGACGCACTTCTGGGCGCGGTCGGTGAGGTGATACTTGACGATGGCGGAGATGACCGAGGGCTTTTCCCCCAGATCGATGCCGGTCACCGTCATCTTGGCGGCGGCGCCCATGATGTAGGCGTTACCGCCCAGGCGTGCCAGCGGCTCTTCGATGCCTTCCATCTTGCCGATGGGCAGCTTGAACTGGCGGCGGATGCGGCTGTAGGCGCCGCTCGCCAGGGCCAGCATCTTGACGCCCCCTGTGCTGTTGGAGGGCAGGGTGATGCCACGGCCGACCGACAGACATTCGACCAGCATGCGCCAGCCCTGACCGGCCATGGCCGGGCCGCCGATGATGAAGTCGAGCGGTACGAACACCTCTTCGCCGCGGGTCGGACCGTTCTGGAACGGCACGTTGAGGGGGAAGTGACGGCGGCCAATCTCGACGCCCTTGATGTCGGTGGGGATCAGGGCGCAGGTGATGCCAAGCTCCTCCTCCTCACCCAGCAGGTGATCCGGGTCGCGCAGCTTGAACGCCAGCCCCAGCACGGTGGCGATGGGGGCGAGGGTTATGTAGCGCTTGTTCCAGGTCAGGCGCATGCCGAGCACCTCTTCTCCTTCCCATTCACCCTTGCAGACAACGCCGAAGTCGGGGATGGAGCCCGCATCCGAGCCCGCTTCCGGGCTGGTCAGGGCGAAGCAGGGGATCTCCTTGCCGATGGCCAGGCGGGGCAGGTAGTGGTCTTTCTGCTCTTCGGTGCCATAGTGCTGCAGCAGCTCACCCGGCCCTAAGGAGTTGGGCACGCCGACGGTGGAGGCGAGCACGGCGCTGGCGCCGCACAGTTTCTGCAACACGCAGGATTGGGCATAGGCGGAGAATTCCAGGCCACCGTATTTTTTCTTGATGATCATGGCGAAGAACTTGTGGTCCTTCAGGTACTGCCATACCTCGGGGGAGAGGTCGGCCCGTTCGTGGGTCACTTCCCAGTCATTGACCATGCGGCACACCTCTTCGACCGGGCCGTCCATGAAGGCCTGCTCGGCGGCAGAGAGGGTACTGACCGGGATGGCGTGCAGCTTCTTCCAGTCCGGGTTGCCGGCAAAGAGATCCGCTTCCCACCAGGTGGTGCCCGCATCGATGGCCTCTTTTTCGGTACGGGACATCTCCGGCATGATGGACTTGTAGAGCTTGAACAGCGGCTTGGTCAGCTGGTTGCGGCGAAACTCCACCAGGTTGAGAGGTATGGCGATCAGGGCGAACAGGGCCCAGGCCAGCAGAGGCACATGACCCACCAGAGTGCCCAGCACCAGGGCGGCCAAGGTGATCAGGGTAGAGATAAACAGGGACACCCGGCGATAAGCCAGGGCGCCGATAACCAGGATCACCCCGAGCAGAGTGAGGGTCGTCGTCATTGCTTGCTCCTTGCGTGATAGGATGCCAAATTGGCTCAACTCATCCAGAGGTCTGACCTGTTGGATATGGCCCTGTTGTAATTCATACGCAGAAACTTATCAAGTTGTTTACAAGCCTGTTACCGGCGTAATGTGAGCGCCCTAACGCAATTTGACGCAGCCAGTGCCCGCCCGGGGGCGACTCCTTCTCCGGCTTGTGCGAGAATGGCCGCGACGACATTTTGGAAGAGATATCATGTACCAAGACTTGATCCGCAATGAACTGACCGAAGCGGCTGGCGTGCTGCAGGCATTCCTGGCCGATGAGCAGAATCTGAACAACATCGAGGCCGCTGCCAAGTTGCTGGCCGACTCCTTCAAGCAAGAGGGCAAGGTGCTCTCCTGTGGCAACGGTGGCTCCCACTGTGATGCCATGCACTTTGCCGAAGAGTTGACCGGCCGTTATCGCGAGAACCGCCCCGGTTATGCCGGTATCGCCATCTCGGACCCCAGCCATCTCTCCTGCGTCTCCAACGATTTTGGCTACGACTATGTCTTCTCCCGTTATGTGGAGGCGGTTGGCCGTCGCGGCGACGTGCTGCTCGGCATCTCCACCAGCGGCAACTCAGGCAACATCCTCAAGGCCATCGAAGCCGCTCATGCCAAGGGCATGAAGGTGATCGCCCTGACCGGCAAGGATGGCGGCAAGATGGCTGGCCTGGCCGATGTCGAGATCCGGGTGCCGCACTTCGGTTATGCCGACCGCATTCAGGAGATACACATCAAGGTGATCCATATCCTGATCCAGCTGGTCGAAAAAGAGATGGCCGAGTAAGGCCGCGGTCGATATGCACGAACCGCTGTGCCTCAGTTCGTGCGGGCAGGGGGAGAATGATCATGTGTGAACTGCTCGGCATGAGTGCCAATGTACCGACCGATATCTGCTTCAGTTTTACCGGACTGATGCTGCGCGGCGGCAAGACGGGCCCCCACAAGGATGGCTGGGGCATCACCTTCTATGAAGGAAAGGGGTGCCGCACCTTCAAGGATCCCGAGCCCAGTGCCGAATCCCCCATCGCCAGGCTGGTGCAGGCGCTGCCCATCAAGAGCCGCGCCGTGGTGAGTCACATCCGTCAGGCGAACCGGGGTTGCGTCTCGCTGGAGAATACCCACCCCTTCACCCGTGAGCTGTGGGGCCGTAACTGGACCTTCGCCCACAACGGCCAGCTGACCGGTTACAAGAAGCTGGCGACAGGGCGGCACAGGCCCATCGGCGATACCGACAGCGAACACGCTTTCTGCTGGTTGCTGAGTCGGCTCGAGCAGAAATATCCCCGTCGTCCCGCCAACTTCCCGGCCATGTTCCGCCATCTGGCGAACCTGTGCGACGAGCTGCGCGCCCTGGGGGTATTCAACATGCTGCTCTCCGATGGCGAGTACGTGATGACCTATTGCAGCAACAACCTGCACTGGCTCACCCGCCGGGCACCCTTTGGCGAGGCCCGTCTGCTCGATGAGGACGTAGCCATCGATTTTCAGAGTGAGACCACCCCCAACGACGTGGTGACCCTGATAGCGACCCGGCCGCTGACCGGCAATGAATCCTGGCAACAGATGACGGCGGGGGAGCATTGCCTGTTTCGACTCGGCGAGCTGGTGTCACGCCAGGGCGGCAAGGGGGCTGCCTGAATCAGGCAGGTATTGACGACCGACTGGTCAGAGGGATCGCAGGATAAAGAAGAGGGAGGCCCATGGGCCTCCCTCTTTACGTTTCTGCTACTGGTCGGTGCCGGACCCAAATTCAGTCGTTGGCATAACCGGCCTGACCAAGAGGCTGCCCATCGAGGTGGGCTCCGCTGGCATCACAGCGCAATCTGCCCTGACAGAACCACTGCACCACCAGGGGGTAGAGGCTGTGTTCCTGCACCTGCACCCGGGCCGCCACATCGCTCGCCTCATCTTCCGGGAAGATGGGGACCCGCGCCTGCAGCACCACGGGGCCGCCATCGAGCTCCTCGGTGACGAAGTGGACGCTGGCGCCATGTTCCTTGTCACCGGCCTCGATGGCGCGTTGGTGGGTGTGCAGTCCCTGATACTTGGGCAGCAGGGAGGGGTGGATGTTGAGCATGCGTCCCTGATAGTGACGCACCAGGTCCCCGGTCAGGATCCGCATAAAGCCGGCCAGCACGATGAGGTCCGGCTGGTGGCTGTCGATGCGGGCCATCAGGGCGGCATCGTAAGCCTCGCGGCTCTCAAAGCCCTGATGGGCGAGCACCTCGGCGGCAACCCCCGCTTGCTGGGCCCGCACCAGACCATAGGCATCGGCTTTGTTGCTGATGACCGCCACGACCTGGCCGTCAATCCGCCCCTGGCCGCAGCCATCCAGTATGGCCTGCAGGTTGCTACCGCTGCCGGAGATAAGCACGAGGATGCGGGTCATTTGATGATGACCTGCTCCTCGCCATCGGCGGCCTTGGCGATATGACCAATGTGCCAGGCGTTCTCACCCTCTGCCTTGAGCAGCGCCAGCGCCTTGTCCAGCTCGCTGGCGGGCAGGGCGACTATCATGCCGACGCCGCAGTTGAAGGTGCGATACATCTCGAAGCGGGTGACGTTACCCGCTTGCTGCAGCCAGCTGAACACCGCCGGCCACTGCCAGCTCTGCTCGTTGATCACCGCCTGGGTATTGGCGGGCAACACGCGGGGGATGTTCTCCCAGAAGCCGCCGCCGGTGATGTGGGACAGGGCGTGGATCTCGCACTCTTTGATGAGCTTGAGCACGGGTTTGACATAGATGCGGGTCGGTTCCAGCAGGGCATTGGCCAGGGTGGTCTCACCCAGTGGCTGCTGCACATCGGCGCCGGACACTTCCAGGATCTTGCGGATGAGGGAGAAGCCATTGGAGTGGGGGCCGCTGGCGGCCAGGGCGATCAGGGCATCGCCCTCACCGACCTTGCTGCCGTCGATGATCTCGCTCTTCTCGACCACACCGACACAGAAGCCGGCGATGTCGTAATCATCCCCCTCATACATGCCAGGCATCTCGGCGGTTTCGCCGCCGACCAGGGAGCAGCCGGACTGCTCGCAGCCCAGGCCAATGCCGGTGACCACGCTGGCGGCGGTGTCCACATTCAGCTTGCCCGTCGCATAGTAGTCGAGGAAGAACAGCGGCTCGGCGCCTTGCACGATCAGGTCATTGACGCACATGGCCACCAGATCGATGCCAACGGTATCGTGTTTCTTCAGATCGATGGCCAGACGCAGCTTGGTCCCCACACCATCGGTACCGGAGACCAATACTGGCTCCTTGTAGCCCGCCGGGATTTGACACAGGGCCCCAAAGCCGCCAAGACCACCAAGGACTTCAGGACGACGAGTGCGCTTCGATACGCCCTTGATACGTTCAACCAGTGCGTTGCCGGCATCGATATCAACGCCAGCATCCTTGTAGCTCAGTGAGGTTTTGTCAGTCACGCGAGTAGTCCCCGTCATGTATAGAAGTGGAGGGTAAAATTCGGGGCACATTCTACCAGCCAGGGCCGAAAACCAGAAAGGAAATCGTTTGCGCGTTTTTCCCCGGAAAAGCTCTACAGCCAAGGGTTTTTATTGTATGATTCCGCGATTTTTCTTGCGGCAGTTAGAGGAGATAATAATGAAGGTCATCGAAGCCAAACACCCCCTGGTCAAGCACAAGATTGGCCTGATGCGCGAAGGCGACATCAGCACCAAACGCTTTCGTGAACTGGCCAAAGAGGTTGGCAGCCTGCTGACTTACGAAGCCACCTCTGACTTCGAAACTGAGAAGGTCACCATCAATGGCTGGAACGGCCCGGTAGAAGTTGACCAGATCAAGGGCAAGAAGGTGACGGTCGTGCCTATCCTGCGCGCCGGTCTTGGCATGATGGATGGCGTGCTCGAGCACATGCCGAGCGCCCGGGTCAGCGTGGTGGGCATCTATCGCGATGAAGAGACCCTGCAACCGGTCCCTTATTTCGAGAAGATCGTCAGCAACATCGAAGAGCGTCTGGCCCTGGTCATTGACCCCATGCTGGCCACCGGCGGCTCCATGATCGCCACCATAGACCTGCTCAAGAAGAAGGGTTGCCACTCCATCAAGGTGCTGGTGCTGGTTGCCGCCCCGGAAGGACTCAAGGCCCTGGAAGCCGCGCATCCTGACGTGGAAGTCTACTGCGCCGCCATCGATGACGGCCTGAACGAGAAGGGCTACATAGTCCCGGGTCTGGGGGATGCTGGCGACAAGATCTTCGGCACCAAGTAAGCCCGATTAGTCAGCTCAAGAGACGCCTGACAGATATCGGGGGCGCAGATAGCCCTCACAAAAGCCGACCCCAGGGTCGGCTTTGTCATGTCTGGCTGTTTGCTCATTCGGGCAAGGGGTAGCGGGCATAGACCCCTTGTGAGTTGTGGCGTCGGCAGCGAACCCGGCTTGCTGGCGGATAGGGCTTGCCGCTACCATATCACCACATCCTGTTCGCCAGAGAGCTGTTTCCCATGCATAAATGTCTGTTCGCCCTCTGTGGCGCCCTGTTTGCCTGCACCCTGTCAGCCGCTCAGGTCAACGATCTCTACCAAGGTATGGCGCCAACCAGCGGCGATATGACGGCGGCCCAGGGCCAGGCGCTGTCTCAGGTGCTGGTCAAGGTGAGCGGCAAGCGCGATATTCTGGCGCAGCCTGAGGTGGTCAAGGCGCTGGCTGCCCCCAAGGAGTATGTGCAGCAGTACGGCTATCAGGATGAGGGCCAGGTGCAGATGCTCAAGGCGCAGTTCGTGCCCGCCAAGGTCAATGCCCTGATCGCGGCCAGCAAGTATGCGCTGCTTGGCCCCGCCCGTCCGCAGCTTGCGTTCTGGTTGGTTCAGGACGACGGGGAGCGCCGTATCATTTCGGATCAGTCCGGTGATGGCTGGTCTCCTGTGCTGCGCAGCCAGGCCCAGGCCCTGGGGCTGCCGGTCAGCATCCCTCTGATGGATTTGGATGACAGCATGGCGGTCAGTGCCACCGATGTCTGGGGTCGTTTCGCCGGCCCCATCCTCAAGGCCAGCCAGCGCTACGGTGCCGAGATGGTGGTGTTGGGCCAATTAGTGGCCAAAGGGGAAGAGTGGACCCTGGATTGGGCCCTCTATGGCCCCAAGTCAGGGGCAACCGAGCAGCTGACCAAGGGGGAGGTGCAAGGTAGCCAGCAGGAGATCGCCACCGGTTTGGCCGATGCCCTGGCCGGTTGGCTGGTGGAGAACTATGGCGCCCGTCTTGGCGGTGCCAGTTCGAGCCAAGCCTTGCAGATTGAAGGGGTGCAGGGCATCGATGACATGATCAGCCTGCAAAAACTGCTGCAAGGCATGGCGAGTGTCACCCAGGTCACCATAGGCCAGCTCAATGGCGACAAGGTCAACTTCTCCCTCACTCTGCAGGGGGACAGAGCCGAACTCATTCGCGGCCTGGAGCTCGAGCCCAGGTTGCAGCGTCTACCCGATGAGGGCAATCTGCGTTACCAATGGTCGCAGCCTTAGCGCCTGCCACCGCCGGGCTCCGGTCCGGCGGTTCTCTATCTGGCCGAGCGATGTTACACTAGCGCACAAATGTCACAGTCAAAGCCCACCGAGTGAAGCAACCGGCCCAACTGTCTTTAGCCGTACAACTTCCGGATGATGAAACCTTCGTCAGTTTCTATCCCGGCAACAACGCCCATCTGATCACGGCTCTGAAGAATGCCGCCATTGGTCAGGGCGCACCTTTCCTCTATTTCTGGGGTGCCAAGGGCTCAGGCCGCTCCCATCTGCTGCATGCCACCTGCGCCGAGGTCAACGCCCGCGACGCCGCCGCCGCCTATCTCTCCCTCGATCAGTTTGAAAAGCTGGATCCCAGCATGCTCGATGCCATGGAGAGTCTGCCCCTGGTCTGCCTCGACAGTCTGGAGGCCATTGCTGGCAACAGCCTCTGGGAGCGGGCCCTGTTCGATTTTTACAATCGCTGGCAGGAGAAGGGAGAGGGAACGCTCGTTGTGACCGGTTGCAGTGCGCCGCGCAAGCTGGGGCTGCAACTGCCGGATCTGGCCTCACGCCTCGACTGGGGGGTCTCCTTCCAATTGCAGGAGCTCGATGATGAGGGCAAGCTCAGTGCCCTGCAACTGAGGGCCGAACTGCGTGGTTTCAAGTTGCCCATCGATGTGGGCCGCTTCCTGCTCAATCGCCTCTCCCGTGACATGCGCACTCTGCTCAGCACCCTCAATCAACTCGATAACGCCTCCTTCAGCGCCAAGCGCAAGCTCACCATTCCCTTTGTGAAAGAGATCCTCGCGCTCTGATCCTGTCGGGCACCGGCGACATCAAGCCGGGCGTGCGAGGCGAGCGAAACAGAAACCCCGGCACCAGGCCGGGGTTTTTTATCAGTGCGACTCAAGTACTCAGATCAATGGAACTGATCTTCTTCGGTGGAACCGGTCAGTGCCGTGACCGAGGATTGACCGCCCTGGATGACGGTGGTGACCTTGTCAAAATACCCGGTACCCACCTCCTGCTGGTGTGCCACGAAGGTGTAACCACGGCTTGCCGCGGCAAACTCCGGCTCCTGCACCATCTCGACATAGTGCTTCATCCCCTCACCACGGGCGTACTGGTAGGCCAGCTCGTACATGTGGAACCACATGTTATGAATGCCGGCGAGGGTGATGAACTGGTACTTGTAGCCCATGTCGGACAGCTCCTGCTGGAAGCGGGCGATGGTGGCATCGTCCAGGTTCTTCTTCCAGTTGAAGCTCGGCGAGCAGTTGTAGGCCAGTATGGTGTCCGGGTACTGGGCCTTGATGGCCTCGGCGAACTGGCGAGCCTCGTCCAAGTCCGGCTTGGCGGTTTCGCACCACACCATGTCGGCGTAGGGGGCATAGGCCAGGCCGCGGGAGATGGCCTGCTCGATACCGGCCTGCACCTTGTAGAAGCCTTCGGCGGTACGCTCACCGGTCAGGAAGCCGGCATCGTAGGGATCGGCGTCCGTGGTCAGCAAGTCGGCCGCGTTGGCGTCGGTGCGGGCGATCACCAAGGTGGTGGTGCCACAGACGTCGGCCGCCAAACGTGCTGCGACCAGCTTCTGCACCGCTTCCTGGGTCGGGACCAGCACCTTGCCGCCCATGTGGCCGCACTTCTTGACCGAGGCGAGCTGATCT
This sequence comes from Aeromonas rivuli, assembly GCF_020149575.1. Classification (NCBI taxonomy): domain Bacteria; kingdom Pseudomonadati; phylum Pseudomonadota; class Gammaproteobacteria; order Aeromonadales; family Aeromonadaceae; genus Aeromonas; species Aeromonas rivuli. The sequence goes on from NZ_CP079742.1 coordinate 1,639,376, forward strand.
TCGAAGTGCACGCCGGCGGCGCCCGCTTCAATCATGCCCTTCATCAGCTCAAACGCGTTCAGCACCCCACCGAAACCGGCTTCGGCATCCGCCACTATCGGCAGGAAGTAGTCGATGAAACCGGCATCCTGCGGGCCCACCTTGTTGGCCCACTGGATCTGATCGGCGCGGGCGAAGGAGTTGTTGATGCGCTCCACCACGGACGGCACCGAGTTGGCCGGGTAGAGGGACTGATCCGGGTACATGGTGGAGGAGAGGTTGTTGTCCGCCGCTACCTGCCAGCCGGAGAGGTAGATCGCCTCGATACCGGCCTTGGCCTGCTGCACCGCCTGGCCGCCGGTCAGGGCGCCGAGGCAGTTGACGTAGCCCTTCCTGGCGCTACCGTGGATCAGCTCCCACAATTTGTCGGCGCCGCGTTGGGCCAGGGTATGGGCGGGGACCAGGCTGCCACGCAGGTTCACCACGTCTTCGGCGCTGTAGCCGCGTTTGATCCCTTTCCAGCGGGGGTTTTCTGCCCAGTCTTTCTCGATAGCCTGGATCTGTTGCTCACGGGTCAGTGCCATATCAGTTCCCTCTTTCATTGATTTCACGTGTCCATTGTTTTGTTATTGGCGAGCCCCGCCCGGGGCCCGGATTCAGAGCCGCTCGTAACCGGGCAGCGTCAGAAAATCGATCAGGGTGTCGGCACAGGTGATCTGCTCCATCAGCTCGCTCGCCTCGGCAAAGCGACCTGCCTGCCAGCGGGCCTCGCCCAGCTCGGCTTTGACCACCTGCTGCTCCTCGGCCAGCATCTGGCGGAACAGCGCCTTGGTCACCACCTGGCCGTTCGACAGGCTCTTGCCGTGGCGGATCCACTGCCAGATGGAGGTGCGGGAGATCTCGGCGGTGGCCGCGTCTTCCATCAGGCCGTAGATGGGCACGCAGCCGTTGCCGCCTATCCAGGCTTCCAGGTATTGCAGAGCGATGCGGATGTTGGTGCGCATGCCCGCCTCGGTGCGCTCGCCCTCGCAGGGGGCCAGCAGCTCGGCGGCCGTGATGGGGGCATCTTGCTCGCGCAGTACGCCTATCTGATTCTTTTCACCGGCGGGAATGGCGGCGTTGAACACCGCCATGGCGGTATCGGCGAGGCCGGGGTGGGCGACCCAGGTGCCGTCGTGACCGTTGTGGGCCTCCCGCTCTTTGTCGGCCTTGACCTTGGCAAACACCTGCTCATTGACGGCAGGGTCCTTGGCCGGGATGAAGGCGGCCATGCCGCCCATGGCCAGGGCGCCGCGTTGGTGGCAAGTCTTGATCAGCAGCCGTGAATAGGCGGAGAGGAAGGGCTTGTCCATGGTGACCACCTGGCGGTCGGGCAGCACGCGGTCGGGATGGTTCTTCAGGGTCTTGATGTAGCTGAAGATGTAGTCCCAGCGGCCGCAGTTCAGCGCCACTATGTGATCCTTCATCTGATAGAGCAGTTCATCCATCTCGAACACCGCCGGCAGGGTCTCGATAAGCACGGTGGCCTTGATGGTGCCGCGGGGCAGACCGAACTTGTCTTCGGTCCAGGCGAACACCTCGCTCCACCAGCGTCCTTCCAGGTGGCTCTGCAGCTTGGGCAGGTAGAAGTAGGGGCCCGAGCCCTTGGCCAGCAGCGCCTTGTGGTTGTGCAGGAAATAGAGCGCGAAGTCGAACAGGCCGCCGGGGATGGGGGCGCCATCGAAGGTGACGTGTTTCTCCGGCAGATGCAGGCCGCGCACCCGGCAGATCAGTACCGCCGGATCGGCCTTGAGGCTATATGACTTACCTTCCGGGCTCTGGTAGGAGACGGTGCCATTGACCGCATCGCGCAGGTTGATCTGACCCTCGATCACCTTATTCCAGGCCGGTGCCAGTGAGTCTTCGAAGTCGGCCATGAACACCTTGACGTTGGCGTTGAGGGCATTGATCACCATCTTGCGCTCGACCGGGCCGGTGATCTCCACCCGCCTGTCCTGCAAGTCGGCGGGGATGCCGCGCACCGTCCAGTTGCCCTCGCGGATATGGGCCGTCTCGGGCAGGAAGTCCGGCAGCTCGCCACCGTCGATACGGGCCTGACGGGCGATGCGCTGCTTGAGCAACTCTTTGCGCTGGGGAGCGAAATGTTCCACCAGTTCGGACACCAGCGCCACCGCTTCCGGTGTCAGTATTTGTGAATACTCGGGTTGCATGGGGCCTTCAATGCGAAGGCGATCACTGCAAAGGGCCTGGGCCGGTGCCGACATGGGGGTCACTCCTGTGAAAATTACATTTTGAACTAAATAACTACGACTAAAGTCGATCCCTGTTCACTGTCACCCTCAGTCATGCCAGGTAACATGATTGTTAAGGTGCTGAAAATAATGAGTGTCGTCAACCTATATTTTAAAACGCCCGTTTTCATATAATAGATAAGTGTATGTTTTATATTGATTTGATTGTGTTGAGTAAAAGCTCCATCCAGATGGAAATACTCTTGTTGGGCAGAGTCACCTCGACGGTCTCTCGGGGGAAGGTGGTGCACAGTATTATGTTGCTTATTACGTAATTTAATTACGGATGCAAGGGGGGATCCCGACCTCACTCCAGGCCTGGAATAATGGCGTGTATGAGTGCGCTTTATTGAGCCCATAGGCAGCAGGGCCCTTGTCGGGAAAGGGAAAAGTCGATTTGTTTAAAACTGGGCTCCCTTGGGGGGCAGGGGGTGGCGATCCGGGGGGCTGGGTATTAGATTGAAGCGCAATAACGTAGGTTTGTATCGGATGCCAGCGAGGGCGCTCTCGACCCAGGCACAACGGCATCAGTACAATATGCTGACTTATTTGTTTTTTATGAAATATGAGACTTTTTTATCTCGGCGGCTCATTCTGTTGCTGAGGGCGGGGTAAAAGGCCCCATGGCCATGAAGAAGGGTCAGTACTCTTCGTCCGGTTCGGCAAGATCGATGATGTCGAGCCGAACAACCTGTTCGTCATCGGGTTCTTGGGAGGGGATATGGGACTGAAGCTGGGTGGTCATGTCTGCTTGCCTCTGGGTAGATTGCAAGCCGGTGGGTCGGATCCTTACCCTGTGAGTGTGCATTCCTAGCGAGTGCCGGCACGAAGGCGCACATCCTAGCGGCTTTATGAAAAAGGCTCAAGCGGTTCTGTATATAAATCATCCCGACTCTGAGAGGACTATTCATTAAGGGGTGGAAGGCGCGTTGCTATGAGGGGTTATAGGGGCTCTGTGTGTCTGGGGATGGCGGGCCGTGAGCCGACGAAGAGGTGAGATGGGTAGCCAGGGGGCAGATGGCAGCCAAAAAAATAGCCCAGTCGTGAGACTGGGCTATTTTCGGGGAATGATGGTCGGCGTGAGAGGATTCGAACCTCCGACCCCTGACACCCCATGACAGTGCGCTACCTGGCTGCGCTACACGCCGACTGCGTCAGCTTGGCTGACGGATGGGAAGTCTAATGAGATGGTCTTTGCGGCGCAAGTCCTTTTTTATCAGGGAGATGCCGATTGCTTCTTTATTGTGCAGGCGAGATGTTTCTTGGGCTCTTCGGGAGGATTTGGCATAATCGCCCCCCATTTTAATCGCCTGTTTACCCGTGTCACCGCCAAGGGGGAGAGTTTGGAAACCGAGATGTCCGCGCAGGATGAAATCTGGATGAGGCACGCCATGGCCCTGGCCGCCAAAGCCGAGGGGATGGGCGAGATCCCGGTCGGTGCTGTGCTGGTGCTGGGGGATCAGATAGTGGGGGAGGGGTGGAATAACGCCATCACGGGTCATGACGCCTGCGCCCACGCCGAGATCATGGCGATCCGCGCCGCCGGAGCGCATCTGCAAAACTACCGTCTGCTCGACACCACCCTTTATGTGACCCTGGAGCCTTGCTGCATGTGCGCAGGCGCCCTCATTCACAGCCGGGTCAAACGGGTGGTCTATGGCGCGACGGATCCTAAAACGGGGGCGGCGGGTTCTGTGTTCAACATATTGCAGGATGAGCGTCACAACCACAGGATAGCGCTGCAGGCAGGGGTGCTGGCCGAGGCATGTTCCGCCCAGCTCTCTGCTTTCTTCAAGCGACGCCGCGCCGAGCAGAAGGCGGCCAAGGCGCAACAGCCAAGCCACTTGGCGCCCTGAGCGAGGGCGGTTCCGCATCCATTCCAGGATGCTGTCATGGCCCGCTCCACTGAGCCGGCCATGGCGCGCAGGCCTGCCGCCGTTTCCCTTGGCCATGTGCGGGACTGGTTCCCATTTCGCCTCGCTATTCAACACCTTGGCAGAAGGCATCCCCTCGAATATCGGCCTCGCACAAACTCCCTCCCTCATGTAACAAAACTGTCATGCAACCGCCATATAATGCCGCCAAGCCTAGCTCACATTGAGGTTTTGCATGTCATCGGAATCGATTCACCTGATCATGGCGGGCAGCAGAAAGCGCCGGATCAAGGACAAACTAGCCAAGTATGGCGTCACCGCAGGGGGAACCCTGGTGTTGGTGGCGCTCTTGCTCATCTTCTTCTATCTGCTCTATGTGGTGAAACCCATCTTCGACGGTGCCTCCATGGCTCCGCTCTCCAGTTTCTCCTTGCCGGTCAAGGACAAGACGGCCCTGATCGGGGTCGAGGAGCAAAACGAGATAGGGTATCGCTTCAGTGACAAGGGGGAGGTCAATTTCTTCGCACTGCAAGATGACGCTCGCTTCAAGGCTGGCGAGGCCATCGGCCAGGCTCAGGTACCAGGGGAGATAAGCGCGGTCGCGATCCCGACCCCGGGCAGATCCTACCTGACCTATGGCTTCCAGGATGGCAAGGCGCTGGTGGTGGAGCCTAAATTCAAGGTGAGCTACCCCAAGGATGTGCGACTGATTGAACCCGTGCTGGGTTACCCCTTCGGCGAAGAGCCGATCGTGGTGGATCCCCAGGGCAAGCCCCTCAGCCAGCTGGTGTTTGAGGCAGGCAAAGACAAGATGGTGGCGGCGGCATTGACCCAGGATGGCCGCGGCGTCATGGCGGTGATGAGCGGCGAGGAGAACTTCATTTCTGGTGAGGTGGAGTGGACCAACAAGAGCTACCCCATTCCGGCCCTGCCCCGCCAGGTCGATCAGATGCTGTTGACCCCTAATCTGCGCATCTTGCTGGTGCGTTCTGGCAACCGTCTCTCCGTTTATGACATCCAGAGCCTCGACGACATCCAGCTGCGCGATGTGCTCGACATCAATGCGCCCAATGCCAATGTCACCCAGCTGGCACTGCTGGCCGGGGCCTCTTCCATCCTGGTGGGCAATGATAACGGCGTTATCTCCCAGTGGTTTGAAGTCGCCAAGAACGGCAAGCGCGAGTTTACCTATATCCGCGATTTCAAGAGCGATGGCCCCGTGGCGCAGCTCGCGCCGGAACAGTTCCGCAAAGGCTTCGTCTCGGCGAGCCAGGATGGCACCATCAACTTCTTCCATGCCACCGGTGAGTCCAAGCTGCTGGGCGAGAAGATAGACGGCGGCGGCTTCAACGGGGTGGCCATCTCTCCGCGTCACAACTTGCTGCTGCTGCAACAGGGCAACGAGATCAAGAGCTACTCGGTGAAGAACGAGCATCCCGAGGTGACCTGGTCCGCGCTCTGGCAGGAGGTGTGGTACGAAGGTTATCCCGAGCCCATGTATGTCTGGCAGTCTACCTCCGCCAGCAATGACTTCGAGCCCAAGCTGAGCCTGATCCCCATCTCGTTCGGGACCCTCAAGGCGGCCTTCTACGCCATGCTGTTCGCCGTGCCGATTGGGGTGGCCGGTGCCATCTACACCGCTTACTTCATGTCGGCCGGGATGCGTAAATTCGTCAAACCGACGGTGGAGATCATGGAGGCGCTGCCGACCGTGATCCTGGGCTTCCTGGCCGGCCTCTGGCTCGCCCCCATCGTCGAGGATTATCTGCCCGGCATCTTTATGATGCTGGTGATGCTGCCCTTAGGCATGCTGCTCACGGCCCTGGCCTGGCATGGCTTGCCGGGCAAGCTCAAGCAGCTGGTGCCCGATGGTTCACAAGCCATACTGCTCATCCCAGTGGTGCTCTTCATCGGCTGGCTGGCCCTGCACCTGAGCCCCATGGTGGAACACACCTTCTTTGGCGGCGACACCCGCAGCTGGCTCACCAACGAGATGGGCATCAAGTTTGACCAGCGCAACTCGCTGGTGGTAGGCATCGCCATGGGCTTTGCGGTGATCCCGACCATCTTCTCCATCGCCGAAGACGCGGTCTTCTCGGTACCCAAGCACCTCACCCAAGGTTCGCTCGCCCTGGGGGCGACCCCCTGGCAGACCCTGAGCCGGGTGGTGATCCTGACTGCGAGTCCGGGCATCTTCTCGGCGGTGATGATGGGCCTTGGCCGCGCGGTGGGCGAGACCATGATAGTGCTGATGGCCACGGGCAATACCCCCATCATGGACTTCTCCATGTTCCAGGGGCTGCGTACCCTGGCGGCCAACATCGCGGTAGAGATGCCGGAGTCCGAGGTGGGCAGCTCCCACTATCGGGTACTCTTCCTCGCCGCCTTCGTGCTGTTTGTGTTCACCTTTCTCGTCAACACCCTGGCCGAATTCGTTCGCCAGCGTCTGCGTGAAAAATACAGTTCCCTGTAGTGAAGGAATCGACAATGGGTAAGTGGTTTAAATCAGGGGCCCCCTGGATCTGGATGACGGGCGGCGCTGTCAGTCTGAGTCTGGTCGCCGTGCTGGGTCTGTTGTTGCTCATCGGTTGGCGTGGTCTCACCTACTTCTGGCCGCACCCCATCTATGAGTGGCAGGTACAGGATGCCAACGGCGCCAAGAGCACCCTCATCGGCGAGATCAATGACAGGGAGCTGGTACCGGTCGAGCAGTTGCGGGCTTCCGGTCTGGCCCTGGCGGGGGAGGAGCGCAAAGACTTGACCCGCTATCTGGTCAAGACAGGCAACCGTGAATTCGTGGGACTGGATTTTCGCTGGGTGCTGGAGACCGACATCCTGTCTCGCAGCCAACCCAAGGAGCTGGCGGTACTCGAGCGCAGCACCAATGGCAACTTCTACGGCTACCTGAGTTCGGCGCGGGAGGATGGCAAGCTCATCACCACTGACTTGCACACCGTGCTCGCGCGGATGCTGGCACGCAGCAATCGCCTCTCCGAAGAGGCCAATGCCCTGCAAAAAGGCGACATAGGCAGCATCAACTATGAGCTCGAAAAATTGCGTCTCAAGGAGCGCAAGGCCGAGCTGGACGGGGAGCTGACCGATAGCCTCAAGGCTGACTTGGCCAAGCGGCGCGCGACCCTCAACGCCGATTACCTGGTGCTTGAGAAGCAGCTGTTTGACCTGCGCCGCCAGGCCGATCGCGATGCCATCAAGGTGCGCGACATGCGTGGGGTCGAGGTCGAGATGCCCATGTCCAAGGTCTTGGACATCACCTGGCCCAATGAGATGAACCTGTTGGGCAAGGTGGGGCACTGGTTCCATCAGATAGGCAAGTTTGTCAGCGGCGAACCCCGCGAGGCCAATACCGAAGGGGGCGTCTTCCCAGCCATCTTCGGCACCGTCTTCATGGTGATACTGATGGCCATCATAGTGACCCCGCTCGGCGTCGTGGCGGCTGTTTACCTGCACGAATATGCGGGCAAGAATGGCCTGACCAAGCTTATCCGGATTGCGGTCATCAACCTGGCGGGTGTTCCTTCCATCGTCTATGGCGTATTTGGTCTGGGTTTCTTCGTCTACACGCTCGGTGGGTCGCTGGATCAGCTGTTCTATCCGGAGGCGCTGCCGAGTCCGACCTTTGGCTCCCCCGGGGTCATCTGGTCGGCGCTGACCCTGGCCATCCTGACCCTGCCGGTGGTGATCGTTTCCACCGAAGAGGGGCTGGCGCGGATCCCGAGCACGGTACGTCAGGGCTCCCTTGCCCTGGGGGCGACCCAGGCCGAGACCCTGTGGCGCATCGTGCTGCCCATGGCGAGTCCGGCCATCATGACCGGCCTTATCCTGGCCATTGCTCGCGCGGCGGGTGAGGTGGCTCCGCTGATGCTGGTCGGTGTGGTCAAGCTGGCACCGACCCTGCCGGTGGATGGCAACTTCCCCTACCTGCATGTGGAGCGCAAGTTCATGCACCTGGGCTTCCACATCTATGACGTGGGCTTCCAGAGTCCGAACGTGGAAGCGGCCAGGCCGCTGGTCTATGCGACCTCGTTCCTGCTGGTGACCGTCATCGTCGGGCTCAATCTGACGGCTATCGGTATTCGTAACCACTTGCGCGAGAAATTCCGCTCTTTGGAACATTGATGCGGCTGTCCGGACTGATGTTGAGACAAGGTATGAACAGCATGAACCTGACCGATATCACCGGCATTCGTAACCACTTGCGCGAGAAATTCCGCTCTTTGGAACATTGATGCGGCTGTCCGGACTGATGTTGAGGCAAGGGATGAACAGTATGAACCTGACCGATATCACCGGCATTCGTAACCACTTGCGTGCAAAATTCCGGTCGCTGGAGCATTAATCTGGCGTTCCGAACCGAGACAGGGGTAACCGATGTGCGGCTTGACAGCGAGCCGCCATCCTCGCTACCCACGCATTCCGGCCGCTGACACATCAGGTTTCAGCCGTCCAGACAAGAATTTGAGACTTTTGAGGTAAACAGATGATCAACGTGACGCCGACTTCGACCCTGCACAAGGCCCTGGATCTGGGCAAGCTGACCCCGGAGCAGACTGCCCTTGAGGTCAAGGACCTCAATCTGTACTACGGCAGCAAGCAGGCGCTGTTCAATGTGAATATGAAGATCCCCAAGGGGCAGGTGACGGCCTTTATCGGCCCGTCCGGCTGCGGCAAGTCAACCCTGCTGCGCTGTATCAACCGGATGAACGATCTGGTGGAGATCTGCCGCATCGAGGGCGAGATCCAGCTGCACGGTCACAACATCTATGACAAGAACGTGGATGTGTCTGCCCTGCGCCGCCGCGTCGGCATGGTGTTCCAGCGCCCCAATCCGTTCCCCAAGTCCATCTATGAGAACGTGGTCTATGGCCTGCGCCTGCAAGGCATCAGTGACCGGCGCCAGCTCGATGAAGCCGCCGAGCGTTCCCTGCGCGGTGCGGCGCTCTGGGAGGAGGTGAAGGATCGGCTGCATGACAACGCCTTCGGTCTGTCCGGTGGTCAGCAGCAGCGTCTGGTGATCGCCCGTGCTATCGCCATCGAGCCGGAAGTGCTGCTGCTCGATGAACCCACCTCGGCGCTCGATCCCATCTCGACCCTGACCATCGAGGAGCTGATCAACGAGCTCAAGACCCAGTTCACCGTGGTCATCGTCACCCACAACATGCAGCAGGCGGCGCGGGTCTCGGATCAGACCGCCTTCATGTACATGGGCGAGCTGATTGAGTACGCGGACACCAATACCATCTTCACCACCCCGACCAAGAAGAAGACCGAAGACTATATCACCGGCCGTTATGGCTAAGCGCGAGGGACAAGGATGAGGGCCCATGGCCATCCTGGGATATAATCGGACCGACAAGGATTATTTGTATGGACAATATGAATCTCAATAAACATATCTCCGGCCAGTTCAATGCCGAACTGGAGGGCATCCGCAATCAGGTGCTGGTGATGGGGGGGCTGGTCGAGCAGCAGCTCATCGATGCCATCGCGGCCATCCATGGTCAGGACCTGGAGGCGGCGCGCAAGATCGTCATCAACGACCACAAGGTCAACGCCATGGAAGTGGCCATCGACGAGGAGTGCACCCGCATCATCGCCAAGCGACAGCCTGCGGCTTCTGACTTGCGTCTGGTGATGGCCATCATCAAGACCATCTCCGAGCTCGAGCGCATTGGTGACGTGGCGGACAAGATAGCCCGCATGCTGACCAACAACGCCAACAAGCCGCAACCGCCGCTGGTATCCCTCGAGAACATGGGCCGCCGTACCATCAAGATGCTGCACGATGTGCTCGATGCCTTTGCCCGCATGGATCTGGACGCGGCCATCACCGTCTACAAGGAAGATGACAAGGTAGACCGGGAGTACGAGTCCATCATCCGCGAGCTGATGACTTACATGATGGAAGATCCGCGCACCATACCTCAGGTGTTGAACGTGCTCTGGGCGGCGCGTGCCATCGAGCGGGTCGGCGATCGTTGCCAGCATATCTGCGAATACATCATCTATTTCGTCAAGGGCAAAGACGTGCGTCACACCAAGGTGGACGAGATCAACGAGCTGCTCGGCAAATCCTGATGGCTTAAACGCCGCGCAACATCGCAACGACGGGGCCCAAGCCCCGTCTTTGCGTCTGGGCACGGCGCTGTTAGCATGAGCTCTTCCCTTGGCCTTGATGGAGCCTGCCGGATGGAATCGTTAAGCCTGCGCCGCTACAGCGCGCAGACCACCAGTCACCGCCATGACCATGCCCAGCTGGTATTGCCCCTCGATGGCCCCCTCGAGATTGAGGTGGCGGGAGCGGCCCGGCGACTCCAGCCTGGCTGGGTGTGCGTGATTGCTCCCGGGGAGCGTCACGATTTTTCCGCCGATCCCGCCCTGCCTTTCCTCACCCAGGATGCCCACTGGCTGCCGCCAGCCCTGCTTGAATGCTCTTTCCAGCCCTTGAATGGGGATCAGCGGCGTTACCTTGCCTTTATGCGCCCCCTGCTCGAGCGTGGCCAGGCCCCCCTTGGCATGGGTGAACTCTGGCTGCGCTTGCTGGGGCAGGGGCGGGGGATAAGCCCGCGTCTCAACCGGGTGCTGGTTCATATGGATGCCCATCTGGATCAGCCCCTGCCGACCGCGGAGTTGGCTGCCAAGGCCTGTCTGGGCATCAGCCGCTTCAATCAGTTATTCGTCAGCGAGATGGGCACCAGTCCGGCCCTCTACTTGCAGCGCCGCCGCCTTGAGCGAGCGCAAGATCTGCTGCGGCTCACCGACCTGGCCATCGGTGAGGTGGCGGCCCGCGTCGGATACCAGAGCCAGGCGGCATTCAGTCAACGTTTTATCAAGGTGCTTGGGCAGACCCCTTCCGCATGGCGCAGGCTCCATGGCGGTGCAGGCTTGCCAAGCGAGAGCGGGGAACAACCCGGAGCATGAGCCGTTACCTGTAAAAGTGATGGTTCACGACAACAGTTCGGCGTTTGGCAACAGCAGTCTGTCCCGGCTCATGGCATGCTTGCCTGACATAAATGGCCAAGAGGCAGGATGAACAAGATGGAAGAGATAAGCTGGGATGACTTTGCCAAGGTGGCATTGATGGTGGGCACTGTGGTGCGGGTTGAGCCCTTTCCCGAGGCGCGCCGTCCCGCCTACAAGGTCTGGGTCGATTTTGGTCCAGAGATGGGTGAGCGCAAGAGCAGTGCCCAGATAACGGCTCTCTATCGCCCCGATGAGCTGGTCGGACGCCAGATAGTCGGGGTGGTCAACTTTGCGAGCAAACAGATCGGGCCCTTTCGCTCCGAGTTCCTGCTCACCGGCTTTTATCAGGCGGATGGCGCCGTGGTGATGGCCGTGCCGGAGCGAGCGGTGCCCAACGGGGCCCGTTTGGGCTAACTATCACACTCATCGGCAGAAATCTGGTAAAATGGGACACCGATGTGGCGGCTATCATGCCACATCCGGCCCCAGAGGGGCCCAGTTAGCGTCTTGTGCCAAGACGGGTGTTGAAATAGGTTAACCATGAGTTTTGCCGATAGTTTATTTTTACTCTTGCTGCTGATTGCCGGTAGCGTGTTTTTCTCCCTTTCTGAAATTTCCCTCGCCGCCTCCCGCAAGATCAAGCTGCAGGTGATGGCCGATGAGGGGAACCGCCAGGCCGCCAAGGTACTGGCCCTGCAGGCCCAGCCGGGCAACTTCTTTACCGTGGTGCAAATTGGCCTCAATACCGTCGCCATCCTCGGCGGTATCCTGGGCGAGTCGGCCCTGAACCCTGCCATCAAGACGCTGATCGCCGGCCTCTATCAGGGACCCTGGCTTGGCCAGATAAGCTCGGCCGCTTCCTTCGTGTTCGTCACCAGCATGTTTATCCTGCTGGCGGATCTGATGCCCAAGCGTCTGGCCATGACCATGCCCGAGCGGATCGCCGTGGTGGTGGTGCGGCCCATGATGTTGTTCGTGGTGCTATGGATGCCCCTGGTCTGGTTCTTCAACGGCCTGGCCAACCTGCTGTTTCGTCTGCTGCGCGTCTCCATGGTGCGCAACGACGAGATCACCTCGGATGACATCTATGCGGTCATGGATGCGGGCGCCGCCGCCGGTGTGCTGCAGCGCGAAGAGCACCAACTGATCGAGAACGTGTTCGAGCTGCAATCCCTTGGGGTGACCTCGGCCATGACGGCCCGGGAGAGCCTCATCTACTTCACCCTGCAAGAGAGTGAAGAGAGCATCAAGGCCAAGATCGCCGAACACCCCCACAACAAGTTTTTGGTGTGCGATCACAACCTCGACAGCATCAAGGGCTTCGTCGATGCCAAGGAGCTGCTGATCCGCGTCATCAGTGGCCAGAGCATCGATCTTATCGGCGGCAATCTGGTGCAGAACGTCATCATCATCCCCGATACCCTCAACCTCTACGAGGCGATGGAGTACTTCAAGAATCACAGGGGCGACTTCGCGGTGGTGATGAACGAGTACGCCCTGGTGGTCGGCATCGTCACCATGAACGATCTGATGAGTACCGTCATGGGGGAGTGGGCTACCCACGTGGTGGAGGAGCAGATAGTCCAGCGGGATGACAACTCCTGGCTGGTGGATGGGGTTACCCCCATCACGGACGTGATGCGCTGGTTCGACATCGAAGCCTTCCCCGAGATGCAGAACTACGAAACCATCGCCGGTTTCATCATGTTCATGCTGCGCAAGATCCCCAAGCGTACCGACTCGGTCAAGTACGCGGGTTACAAGTTTGAAGTGGTGGACATAGACAGCTACAAGATCGATCAGCTGCTGGTCACCCGGATAGAGGCCACCCCGACCGAGAAGGTCACTCTGGAGTCATGATGATGCGTGCTGTTTTGCGGCCCCTGGCCGTTCTCTCACTGGTGGCCCTGCTTGGCGCTTGTACGTCCCCCGCGCCCAAGCCGGCGGTAGTTGCCCCCAAACCGGTTCAGGCGAGCCAGCCGGTGGTGGCTGCGCCGGACCCGGATGCGGTGGTACAGAGTGACGCCGCCTCGCCGACCCCTGTCTTCGACGAGCAGTATCATGGCCCGGATCAGGGCTCCCTGGAATCGGTCACTGCGCTGTTCGCCCGTGGCTACCTGGAGTCGGCCCTGCGTGAAACCATGCTGGCGGCGGTGCAGACCGATTATCCGCTGCTCGGCATGCGCGATGTGCGCATGAGCGATCCCGTGAGCAAGTTCCTCGGCTCAGCCAAGGCCAGTGGGCTCGCGAATGACTATCTGCGCGCCGGAGTCGAGCGCCGTCTGGGCCATCCCTTGAGCGCCGGCCAGTGGCAGCAGATTTGGCAGGGGCTGCCCAAGCAGGGGCGGGTGTCCGACTGGTCCTTGCAACTCAAGCGGGTGTTGGCGGGGCGCTAAGCCGCCATGGTTGTCGGCGAGATCCACTTCGCCAGCATCCATCTCAAGAGGCCACCCCAGGGTGGCCTCTTGCCGTTCAGGCCGCGGGTGTCAGTGATGTTTGGGTCTGTCATGGCGCCCTCCCTATTTTCCAGACTCGACCCCTCATCCATCACCATTGCTTCGATGCGGCTCTGTGCTGTTCGATCGTTCGCAGATCCCGATTGCGTCCTCTTTTGCTTTCCGTCATGATGCTTTGGCATTCTAGCCATCTAGATGTTTTGATGGCTTAATTGTTGATTCACACAATAATCACCCGCCATGACGGGGAGACGCAGAGAGACAGAGATGGAAAATAACGATGTGGTGGTGCTCGATGGTGGCATGGGTCGTGAACTGGCCAGGCGAGGGGCACCCTTCCGCCAACCGGAGTGGTCGGCGCTGGCCCTGATGGAGGCGCCCGAGACGGTGCGCGAGGTGCATCAAGCCTATGTGGCGAGCGGGGCCAGGGTGATCACCACCAACAGCTATGCCCTGGTGCCGTTTCATATCGGGGACGAGGGGTTCGCGGCCCACGGGCAGGCGCTGGCCGCACTGGCGGGCCAGCTGGCCCGGAGTGTGGCCGATGAGGCGCATGCCGGGGTGCGAGTGGCAGGCTCGCTGCCACCGCTGTTTGGCTCTTATCGCCCTGACCTGTTCGAGCCGGCGCGGGTGCACGAACTGGCCGGGCCTTTGATCTGCGGGCTGGCTCCCCATGTGGATATCTGGCTGGCCGAAACCATGAGCCTGATCGCCGAGCCCCTGGCGCTCAAGGCCTTGCTGCCCGAGGATGGCAAGCCCTTCTGGGTCTCCTTTACCCTGGAAGATGAGACGCCAGGGAGTGAGCCGACCCTGCGCTCCGGGGAGCGGGTGGCCGATGCCGTCACTGCGCTGGCCGCAGCCGGTGCGGAGGCCATCTTGTTCAACTGCTGTCAGCCCGAGGTGATCGAGGCTGCACTGCGGGTTGCGGCAGACAGGTTGCAGGCTAAGGGCCTGACCCATATCCGACTGGGGGCGTATGCCAACGCCTTCCCACCCCAGCCGAAAGAGGCAACCGCCAACGATGGACTGGATGAGATCCGCGCCGACCTGGGGCCGCTCGATTACCTCGGCTGGGCAGAGCGTTGGCGCGAACAGGGGGCGACCCTCATCGGGGGTTGCTGTGGCATAGGTCCTGAACATATTCAGGCCCTGACCAGCCGCCTGTGCTAAGGAGCCCATGATGAAAGAGAACCGGATAGGACTCTGGTCCCTCACCGCCCTGGTGTTCAGCTCCATGGTGGGGGCGGGCATCTTCAGTCTGCCCCAGAACATGGCCGAGGTAGCCGGTGCCCGCGCCGTGTTGATAGGCTGGGCCATCACCGGAGTGGGGATCCTGGCGCTGGCCACCTGCTTCTTGTATTTGTCACGGCTGAGGCCGGATCTGGATGGGGGCATTTACAGCTATGCCAGAGCCGGTTTTGGGGATCTGGTGGGCTTCTTCTCCGCCTGGGGTTACTGGCTATGCGCCACCATCGGCGTGGTGGGTTACCTGGTGATCGCCTTCGCGGCCCTTGGCAGCGTCGTCGATACCCCCGAACGGGTCTGGTTCGGTGAGGGCAATACCCTGTGGGCCTTCCTTGGCGAGTCCTGCATCCTCTGGGCCGTTCACCTGCTGGTGGCCCGCGGCGTGCAGCAAGCCGCCCTGTTCAACCTGGTGGCGACCCTGGCCAAGAGCCTGCCGCTGCTGCTGTTCGTGCTGTTTGCCTGCTACTACTTTGACCCGCTGACCTTCGCTCAGGATCCGGCGGGCAGCACCTTGGCGGTGCCGGTCTCCGAGCAGGTACGCAACACCATGCTCATCACCCTCTGGGTCTTTACCGGTATCGAAGGGGCGGCCGTGCTGTCGGCCCGGGCGAGAAACAAACGGGACGTGGGCACGGCCACCGTGCTGGGCGTGGTGCTGGCACTGCTGCTCTATGTGCTGATCTCCGTGCTTTCCCTCGGTATCTTGAGCCGCCCCGAGCTGGCGGCCCTGCCCAATCCCTCCATGGCGGGGCTGATGGCAAACATGACGGGATCCTGGGGAAAAGGGTTGCTCAGCCTGGGGCTCATCGTCTCGGTGCTCGCCTCCTACGTGAGCTGGACCCTGTTCTCGGCCGAGGTGCCGTTCAGCGCCGCCCGCCATGGGGCCTTCCCGGCCATCTTTCGCCGTCAGAATAAGAGGGGGACACCCATCGCCTCCCTCTGGCTCACCAGTGTGACGGTACAGGGCTGCCTGCTGCTGGTCTGGCTACTTGGCAAGGGGTACACCAGCCTGCTGCTCATCTCCACCTCCATGATACTGGTGCCCTACCTGTTGATTGGCCTCTTCCTGCTCAAGCTCTGTCTGAGGGGAGAGGGCAGGTTGCAGATGATCGCCGTGGCGGTGTTGGCGAGTGGTTATGGCTTCTGGCTGCTCTATGCCGCCGGGGTGGAATACCTGCTGCTCTCGCTGTTGCTCTATGGCCCCGGCCTGCTGCTGTTTCTATACAGTCGGCGCCAGCTTGGGGGCGATCAGCGACTCAGTGGCCGCGAACGCTGGCTGGCCGGGATCACCCTGCTCGCCCTGCTGCCGGCCCTCTGGTCGTTCACGCATCCGCTCTGATGGGCAAGGGGCGCCCCCCATGTTCATGACATCGTCTGTGAAAAGGGGAGCCATAGTGGCTCCCCTCATTGTTTATCCCGCGAATGGACTGTTGGTCTAGAGCACCTGGCTCAGGAACTGGCGCAGGCGGGAGGAGGCGGAGTTATCGAAGAAGTCATCGGGCTTCTCGTCAACCAGCAGTTCACCCCGCTCCATGAAGAGCACCCGATCTGCCACCTCACGGGCAAAGCCCATCTCGTGAGTGACCACCACCATGGTCATGCCCTCGCGAGCCAGCCCCTTCATCACATCCAGCACCTCGCCGACCATCTCGGGATCCAGGGCGCTGGTGGGCTCATCAAACAGCATGATGCGCGGCTGCATGGCGAGCGCCCGGGCGATGGCGACCCGCTGTTGCTGACCGCCGGAGAGCTGGGAGGGGTAGCTGGCCGCCTTGTCGGCGAGCCCCACCTTGAGCAGCAGTGCCTTGGCCCTGTCTTGTGCCTCGGTTTTTGACAGGCCGCGCACCTTCTGGGGGGCCAGGGAGATGTTGTCCAGCACCGACAGATGGGGGAAGAGGTTGAAGGACTGGAACACCATGCCCACCTCTTCGCGCAGCTTGTTGACATTGCCAGGCTCGGTCAGGCTGATGCCGTCGACGATGATGTCACCATCATTGATGGTTTCGAGCTGGTTGAGGGTGCGCAGGAAGGTGGATTTACCCGAGCCGCTCGGGCCCACGATCACCACCACTTCCCCTTCGGCCACCTGAGTGCTGACGTTCTTGAGGGCGTGCACCTCGGTGCCGTAAAACTTCTCGACCCCGGTCGCCTTGATGATGGGGTCCGCTTTGTTACGCATCTTCATGGCTGGTCTCTCCTGGCGTCGTTCTTGTTTGCGCTCCCGTACGCCTGGATGATCTGAATTATGGGATCAGTTGCTGCGTGCATAGTTCACCTCCAGGTGATGGACCAGGAAGGCGTGGAGATTGTCGAGCACAGCCGCACTGCTCGGCTCTGGTTGGGCCTTGATGATGGGATCAGTTGCTGCGCGCATATTTCACCTCCAGACGGCGCACCAGGAAAGAGAGGGTGCCGGTGAGCACCAGATAGAGCAGCGCCACGGTGAACCACACCTCGAACGGGCTGAAGGTGGAGCTGACCACCTCCCGACCCGCCTTGGTAAGATCCGTGATCGAAATGACGGAGACCAGGGAGGAGTCCTTGATGAGATTGATGAACTGACCCGCCAGGGGAGGCAGTACCCGTTTGAAGGCCTGGGGCAATATGATGTAACGCATGGTCTGGGCCGAGGTGAGCCCCAGGCTGCGACCCGCCTCCATCTGCCCCTTGTGGATGGAGTCGATGCCTGCCCGTACTATTTCGGCCACATAGGCGCCGGTAAACACCGCCAGCGCCGCCACCCCGGCGGTGAACCTGTCCAGGTTGAGCACTGTGCCGATGAAGAAGTAGACGATGAAGATCTGCACCAGCAGCGGCGTGCCGCGGATGAGTTCTACATAGCAACCGGCGAGATTGCGCAGCGCCGGGTTGGGGGAGAGGCGGGCGAGGCCGGCCAGGGTGCCGAGTAGTATGGCGAAGATGCCGGCGACCAGGGAAAGTTTGATGGTGACCCAGATGCCAAAGGCGATGGGCCCCGGGGTCCATTTCAGCTGAGTATCGAGCACATCACCGCGAAAGACGGTATCCCCTTCCGACAGGTTGGAGCCGGTGGCGGCAATGGTTTGGCGGTGGCTTGCGTCCAGATCGTCTTGCAGCACCAGGGCGCCATTTTCGGCCACTACTGTGCCGTCAAAGTCGGCATAGCTGTTTTGCTGGGCCTGATAGACGATGTATTGGGGGATGCGCTCCCAGCGCCAGGTGTAATCGACCGATTGCACGGCCTTGTAGATGCCGAAGACGGCGAGCAGCATCATCAGCACGAAAACGCCGTGCCAAAGTAGTGAGCTGGGCTGTTTTTCCATCTGTTTGATGGGTCTCGGATTGAGCACAGTCGACAACCTCTTTCTTTATTGTGTGGGTCTGCGTGAGGGGCGCGGCCCGGGCCGCGCCCTCGAGAGGCTTACTTGAGCTGTTTCAACCAGTCGTTGGATTCGAACCATTTCTGATAGAGACGGTCGTAGCTGCCGTCACCCTTGATCTGGCGCAGGTAGTTGTTCATCCAGTTGAGGGTGTCCTGATCGCCTTTGCGAATGGCCCAGGCCAGGGGTTCGAAGGTGAAGGGGGTCGCCAGGTGCACCACGGCACCCTTGTTCTCTGAGGCGAAGATGGCGTTGTAGGGCAGGTCATAGATGAAGGCATCGACCTTGCCGTTGATTACTTCCAGCTTGGCGTCATCCTGGGTTTCATACTGCAGCAGGGTGGCCTTGGGGATCATGCGTTTCACCGCTTGCTCACCCGTGGTGCCGAGCTTGACCGCAATCTTGTATTTGGGATCGTTCAAGTCCTGATAGGACTTGATGCTGCCCGCCAGATCCTTGCGCAGCACTATGGTCTGGCCCACGACTATGTAGGGGTCGGCGAAGTTGACCCGCAGGTTGCGCTGGGGGGTGACCGTCATGCCACCCATGATGACGTCGAACTTGTCGGTCAGCAGGGCGGGGATGATGCCGTCCCAGGCGGTGTTGACGAACTCCACTTTGACGCCCATCTCCTTGGCGACCATTTTGGCGAGATCCACATCGAAGCCGATGTATTTGCCCTGCTTGTTGGTCATCTCGAAGGGTTGGTAACCGGCATCGAAACCGACGCGCAGCACACCGCGCTCCAGCACGGCGTCAAGGGTGGAGCTGGGGGCCGCGTTGGCGAGCCCGCACAGCAGCAGGGTAGAGAGAATGAGTTTTTTGATCATGAGTGACGTCTCTGTCGTAAGTGTGTTCGGCCTTGAACCTGCTCCGTGCGACTCCATGGCACAAGAGACTGCTGCATCCGGCAGCAGGCAAGACAGGATTATTGTCTTGGTCGGGGCAAAAGCCCCATATGAGATTCTATTTCCCAGCCAGTGAGTGAAAAATGTACCAAAATCCGATTGTGTCAGACGACTCAATAGGTTAGTTGCACTTTTTCATCGCGGCACGGCTCATAAAACCACATGAAAACAACATATCTATCTAATGGCGTGGGTTCAAGCGTAAAAATAGTTGGCAGGCATTTTGCTGTGTGATCGGCGGGGATCTGGGCCCGAACGAACCTTGAGCGCCAGGCATCAGGCCAGCTGGCTGAGTGACGGGGCGCCAGGTGGGTGTCCTGAAAATATTTCATCGCGCCAGAAGGCTCCCTCTGTGTCTTGTCATGGGCTTCCCATATACTCAGCCATCCCCAATGGAAGGCTCGGGAATGGACACCTCAATTCTGCTCAATCTGGATGTATTCACCCTGATGCTGATGGCTCTTGGGGGCTACAGCCTGGGCTTCATCACCCTCTCCATCATCTGGTTGACCCACAGGGAGATCCCCGGTCTCGGGTTCTGGTGGTGGTCCAGCTTGTGTGCCCTGGCGGCCCAGTCGCTGTTCTTTATGCAGGCGTTCTCCCCCCATATCGCGGGGATCTGGCTGGCCAACCTGCTCATCACCCTTTGTATCGCGCTGATGCCGCTGGCCTTGCAGCGTTTCTTCGGCGAGTCGCCGAACTGGCGGGCCTTCGCGCTCTTCATGCTGATCTATCTGTTGCTGCTCTGCTGGAGTGTGCTGGCCAACGACGAGATGGCGCCCCGGGTGCTGCTGGCCTGTCTGAGCTACATGGTGCTGGGGGCCGTGATCGTCTTCCTGGTCTGGCGGCACGGTTATCCGGCCTACCTGCCCGCCGTGCTGGTGTTTACCGTTGTCAACATACTGCTCTACGGCTTCAACCTGGTGCGGATGGGGGCCCTGCTGGGTGGGGAGGTGCGGGTGCTGATGGATCAGCATGTGGTCAATGTGCTGCCTTTTCTCTCCATGTTGATGGGCAACTACCTCTCCACCTTCGGGGTGCTGCTGCTCTGTACCCAGTACCGGGCTCTGGCCCTGCGCCAGCTGGCCACCCAGGATCCTCTGACCGGGGTCTACAATCGGCGTGGGCTGCATCACCACCTGCCCCCCTTGCTCGGCAAGGGGCCAGTCTTGCTGGCCATGGTTGACCTCGACGACTTCAAGCAGATCAATGACAGCTTCGGCCATGAGATGGGGGATAGGGTGCTCAGGGAGGTGGGTTGCTACCTGAAGGGTCAGCCGGATCTGCTGGTGGGGCGCTTTGGCGGCGAGGAGTTCGTGTTGCTGGCCAACTGGCAGCAGGGGCAGGCTCATGAGCGGTGCGAACAGTTGCGCCGGGAGATAGCGGCCCTGGAGGTGGAGGGGATCCGCATCACCATCAGCATGGGGCTGGACTGGCTCTGGCCCGGCGAGGGCTTGGAGCAGGCACTGCACCGGGCCGACGGGGCGCTCTATCGCGCCAAGCGGGAGGGGAAGAACCGGGTCTGTGTCTGGCAAGCCGGCGAGACCCGGGCGTCGCCCCCGCCGGTGAGCGCCGCTTGATGCGGCGCAGGGGTCCTCGACCCAGGCGATCCGGGTCGTGGCCGTTTCAGCGGTGCAGCTCGCCGGCGCGCTCCGGCTGATAGACGACTTCCAGGATCTCGACCTCAATGTTGCGGCCAGCGGGACCGGACCAGTTGATGCTGTCACCGACCTTGAGACCGAGCAGGGCGCTGCCAACCGGGGCCAGCACAGAGATCTTCGACTCATCTCCCTGCACGTCCTTGGGATAGACCAGGGTCAGGCAGAAGGGGGTGTCGCTGTTCTTCATCTTGAAGCGTACCTGGCTGTTCATGGTGACCACGTCCGGCGGCATGTCGGCCGGCTCGCGGACCTCGGCGCGATTGAGCTCCTCCTGCAAGGCCTGATGCTGGGGTGAGTGGCCGAGCAGGGGTTCAATTCGGTCCAGATCCAGGCTGGAGATGATGAGATGGGGAGCAGTCATAGGGTATTTCCTCATGCAATAGGGTTAACGAGGCCCAGGGGGCCAAATAGATTGGGAAGCACGGATGTGATGGACGCGGCCCCCGACAGCTCGTGGGAACGACGAGGACGGGGGCTCAGCTGGGTGTGAGCAGAATGGGAAAAATCAGACTGGTTTTCATGGAGATACCATAACCATTATGATTTCCTTTGGCAATGCTTCCGCCCAGTCTCAGGGAGCCTGATAGTCGTACTGAAGCAGGATGCGAACCAGGCTGCCATCGGCCCGCATTCCCTGGATAGCATCGTGCCAGCGTTTGGCTTCCTGGGGGGGAAAGTCGGGGCTGGCGGCCAGATAGAGTGGCACCTTGGCCAGCCTTGCCCCCTTGACCAGATCGGAGAGCCGCAGCCCGGCCTCCTGCTGGGCGTAGCGCATGGTATTCCAGGCGGCGGCCCAGGCCTGGATCCGCCCCAGGGCCAGCTTGTCGGCGTTGTTGCGCTCTGCGGTGACTATCTCCAGAGAGGGTGCCCCCAACTCCTGGAGCCGGCTGTGGCTAAGGGAGTGGCGCAGCACGCCGATTGTCAGGGTGCTCGCCTCATTCAATGCCAAAGGCGTGGGGTGGTGGCGTCGATCGCTGGCGAGCACGAAGGCCTCATCGAGCAGTGGCACTATCCAGGTCAGCATCGTCTCGCGCGCCTGGCTGCGTACCGGCGGCAACAACAAGACCCCGGGCCTGTGCTGGGCCTCCTGAATGGCGCGTGCGAAGGGCATCAACTCTATCTCGATGGGTTCGTGCAAGCGCCGGGCCGCCTCTTCAATGACCTCTACCGCCATGCCGGTCGGCGCCCCTTGCTGGGCGCGGATCACATAGGGAGGCACCTCGCCCGCGAGCAGGGTGATCGCCTGGGCAAAGGGGCTAAGCAAGATAAACAGCAGGCAGAGCAGCAGGGACATGGCACGTCATCATGGTCAACGAGCGGCCAAGTGTACCATCTGTGGCCCATCTGTTTAGTCGAAGAAGTCGCGAATGTCCCGTGGTTGGTAGTCGGCCAGCGCGAGCCAGGGAGCCTGGGCACTGAGCTTGGCGGGGGTGAGCGTCATCTTGTAGCTGCGATAGCCATCAAGGGAGCCCGACTCGACTTGCAGGGGGACTTGCAGGCGTGCGGACCAGAGGATGCGGGTGCGCTCATGGGCCGTCTTGTGTTCATACCAGCGCGCCCCGGCCGGGGCGGCGTCCTCCAGCAAATCCATGGTGGCCAGCAGCTCAGGGTCAATCAGGAAGCGGACCTTGGCCCAGTTGGGGGTGAAGGCAACCTGGCCATACTCCTCGGGGGGCACGCTCACCAACTGCTTGTGGTAGCGGTCGGCGTAGTGCAGTTGCACTGTGCCATCCTCATCCCGGCCGACCCAGCGGGCCGCCATCTGATGAGTGAAGTGCTTGTGACCGGGCTGGCCATCATGCTGCTGGTGGTAGGCACGGGCCACTGTGATGGGGATGAGTCG
Source organism: Aeromonas rivuli (assembly GCF_020149575.1). NCBI lineage: Bacteria > Pseudomonadati > Pseudomonadota > Gammaproteobacteria > Aeromonadales > Aeromonadaceae > Aeromonas > Aeromonas rivuli. Next base: position 1,661,973 of record NZ_CP079742.1, read on the forward strand.
CTCGCTCCATATCTGATCGCCGCGGCGTTGCCAGCGCTCTTGCCAGCTGCTTTCACGAATGACGCCATCGGCGCTGGTGGTGCGATCCTGATACTGGATGCGGGCGGCCAGGTCCGGGACATCCGGCGTGCTGGCCTGGACGGACAGGGTTGCGAGTTGCAGCAGCAACCCCATCATCAGGGCAAACGGGGGAAGCGGGGTCTTGCGCATGGGTCTCTCATCGTGGGATCCGGGGCCAAGGTTGGGCCCGGGCAGCAAAGGGGATAACGGGTAAAAGGGGCCGCCGTCGATGCGGCCCCTGCGCTGAGAGGTTGCCTGTCTCTCTTAGAGACCCAGGGCCTCTTGTATCTTGCCAAACACCTTGATGTTCTCCAGGGTGCCCTTGAAGCGCGCGCTACCGGCGCCATCGGCAAACAGCATCACATCGCCGCCGCCATGGGTCTCGGATCCGAGCTTGACGCCGGTCTCCTGCAGGTAGTCATCGCTCATCACCTCCGCGCTGGTGAGGGTGGGGCGCACGTCGGCGCGGTTGGGACCATTGCCAAATACCAGGGTGGTGAAGGGCTTGCCATCCACGTCGTTCTGGGTCGAGCCATCACCATTTTTCACCAGATCCAGCACGGGGTTGCCCTTGGCGGCGTAACCGTTGATGGTCATGGTGTGGTCATGGTCTGCGGTGACCACTATCAGGGTGTCGTTCAAATCGACCTTGCCGAGCGCCGTCTTGACCGCCTCATCCAGCGCCACCGCGTCGGTCAGGGCCCGCTTGGCATTGGTGCCATGCAAGGCGTGGTCGATGCGACCCCCCTCCACCATCAGGAAGTAGCCCTGACTGTTTTTGGCCAGCAGATCGATCGCCTTGGCGGTCATCTCGGAGAGGGATGGCTGGGTATTGGCGGCGCCTTTGGCGACCCTGTCCAGTTCGTAGTCGAGGTGGGACTTGGCACTGAACAGTCCCAGCACCTTGCCGTCACTCACCTTGGCCAGATCGCTTTGGGTGGTGACGTACTGATAGCCCTGGGCCTGAAGCTCGGCGGTGAGATCCCGGCCATCGGCACGCCCGCCCTTGTTGCTGCTGGCATCATATGGCGTCCAGTGATTGGCACCGCCTCCCAGCAGTACATCGACCCCATCCCCCAGGGCGCTGTTGAAGCCGGCGCCCCCCGGTACGGCCTGGGCGGAGATGGCGTAGGCGGCATCTCGGTGGCAGATGTGGGCGTAAGTCGCCGCCGGAGTGGCGTGGGTCAGCTCGGTGGTGGTGACGGCGCCCACCGACTTGCCGGCGGCCTTGGCCAGCTCGAGCAGGGTCGGCACCGAGTGGCCGTTGTCCGCCGTGCAGTTGTTGATGCCCTTGTTGCCGTTGACATCCTTAGCCGGCGCCACCGCCTGGGTATCGGCACTCATGCCAATCACCTCGTTGTTCATCTTGACGCCTGTGGTGTAGGCCGCCATCGAGGGGGCCGAATCCGTGGTCTGGGCATCATGGGAGAAGGTCTTGATGCGGGCGCTGCGGGGCAGGGACATCATCTCGAGGTTGCCCTCTTCCCCCACCTTGTAGAGGCGGGTGGCGGTGAGCACGGTCGGGCCCATGCCATCGCCAATAAAGAGGATGACGTTCTTGGCATCGCTGGCCTGGACCCGAGGCACCAGGGCCAGGGTGGCCAGGGTCAGGGCGGCGCAGATCGGTGAGGTCTTGAATCGAGTTTTCATGGGTCTGTTCCTTAGAGCTGGGCCGCAGCCTTTATCTTGCCAAAGACGGCTGTGTTATCGAGGGAGCCATGGAAGCTGTCTGCGCCCTGGCCAATGGCGCCAAGGAATACATCCGTGCCGCCGTGGGTCTCGCTGCCGAGCTCACCGACCTTGACGACCACCTCCTGGTGATAGTCGTCGGCGGAGACGGTGGCATCGTCCAGCGGCGCTACGCTTGCCCGGGAGCCATCGACGCGGTTGTAGCCGTTGCCAAAACCAATGATGGTGTAGGGCATGCCGTCGCTATCGAGCAGGTTGTCGCCGCTGACATAGTCCTTGGCCAGCCCCAAGACTCCGGGGTTGCTGGCGGTGGTCTTGCCGGTGCGCTTGGCATAGCCGTTGAGCACCAGGGTGTGGTCGTGGTCGGCCGTGACCACTATCAGGGTGTTTTTCAGCTCGGGGTCGGTTTTCTTGACCTCATCGATGGCGGCCTGGATGGCCTGGTCGAAGGCGAGGGTGTCTTGCAGGGCGCGCTTGGCATTGGTGTCATGCAGGGCATGATCGATGCGTCCTCCTTCCACCATCAGGAAGTAGCCCTTGGACTTGTCTTTGAGTTGCTTGATGGCCGCCAGGGTCATGTCGCTGAGGGAGGGCTCATCCTGGGGCCTGTCCAGCTCATATTTCATGTGACTGGCGCCAAACAGGCCGAGCAGTGGCTTGCCAGCGGCGGCGCCTTGCAGCTCGCCCAGGTTGCTGGCGAACTGGTAGCCCTGGGTCTTCATCTCCTCGATGAGGTTGCGACCGTCGGTGCGCTTGCCCTTGTCAGCCTGGGGCAGGAAGAAGCTGCTGCCGCCGCCGAGCACCACGTCGATGCCATCCTTGAGGGCCGGGTTGTAGCCAGCGCCGCCCGGTACCATCTGCACGGCGATGTCCGCCTCGAGATCCCGGTTGCAGATATGGGCATAGGTGTCGGCCGGGGTGGCGTGGGTGATGCGGGTGGTGGTGACCACGCCGGTGCCACGGCCATCGGCCTTGGCCAGTTCGAGCAAGGTGGTGACAGACTTGCCTGCGCTCAAGGCACAGTCGTCCTGCTGGGTGGCATCGCCATCCATGCTGATGACGCCGTTGTTGCTCTTGACCCCTGTCATGTAGGCGGCCATGGAGGGGGCCGAGTCCGTGACCTGGGCATCGTGGGAGAAGGTCTTGATAAAGGCCGTCTCCGGCAGGGTATCCATGGTGAGATCCCCCGCTTCGCCGACCCCGTAGATGCGGGCGGCGGTCAGGGTGTTGATCCCCATGCCATCCCCGAGGAAGAAGATCACGTTTTTGGCGCGAGTTGTGCCCGCATCCTTGTCACCACTGTTGTTGCTGTCGCTGCTGGAATTGCAACCGGCGGCCAGGGCGGCGCCTATCATGAGTGCAATTCCTGTGATTTTTTTCATGGGTTCGCTCCTTGTAAATCCAGAGCGAAGCCTAGAGAGGCAAGATGACAGTTTGAATGAACCCAGATGACACTATGATTAAACCCTTAATGAATTGCCTTGCTAATCAATTCGTTAATATTTTCTGAGACGCCCTGGCCGCTCCCTTGGGGCAGATCCGCACCCAGGGGAGATAAGAGTCTGTCAATGTGGGGAAAAGCAGGTAAAATGCGCCCCGTTCCGAGCAGAGAAGGTGAGAGAGAATGTCGATTAACTGGTTCCCCGGTCACATGCACAAGGCCCGTAAAGAGATTGCCGAGGTCATGCCCCAGGTCGATGTCATCATTGAGATGCTCGATGCCCGGATCCCCTTCTCCAGCGAGAACCCCCTGGTGCCGGAATTGCGGGGCGATACCCCTGTCATCAAGGTGCTGAACAAGGCTGACCTGGCCGATCCTGCCATCACGGCGCTCTGGGTTGAACATATGGAAAAGGAGAAGGGGATCAAGGCCCTTCCCCTGACGCAGCAGGAGCCTGAGAAGATCAAGAATCTGCTGGCCCTGTGCCACGAGATGCTGCCGGAGCGCAATCTTGATGTGCGCGGCGTGCGCGCCATGATCATGGGTATCCCCAACGTGGGCAAGTCCACCCTGATCAACACCTTGGCGGGCCGCACCATAGCCCGCACCGGCAACGAGGCGGGGGTGACCAAGTCCCAGCAGCGCATCAAGCTCGACAACAATGTCATCCTGACCGACACCCCGGGCTTCCTGTGGCCAAAGCTCAATCCGCCCTCTTGCGGCTACCGCCTGGCCGTCACCGCCGCCATCAAGGACACGGTATTTGACTATGCCGACATCGCCATGTTTGCCGCGGATTACTTCATCAAGGCCTATCCGGATCGGGTCAAGGCGCGCTACCAGATAAGCGAGCTGCCGGAAACCGAGATCGAGCTGCTGGAGATGATCGCCCGTCAGCGAGCCTTCGTGCGCAAGGGCGGCCTGGTCGACCTGCACAAGGCATCCGAGATCCTGGTCAACGAATTCCGCTCAGGCTTGCTGGGCCGCATCTCTCTGGAGACGCCGGAGATGGTGAGCGCCGAGATAGTGCTGGCGGCCGAAGAGGCGGAGCACAAGGCCAAGGAGAAGGCCGAGCGCGAGGAGGTGCGCCAGGCCCGTGCCCGTCGCAAATATGCCAGGAAGCGCAGTTAACGAACGGTGAGACGTTTAGGTAACAGAAGAGGCGACCCCGGGGTCGCCTCTTCTTGTTTGGGTCCGCGTTGAAATCCTGTCACGGGTCCTGCCCGAAGGGGAGGGGGCCAGCATTGCTGACGCGGTTCAGGAAACGCTGGCCAACAACAAGGGGAGCCGAAGCTCCCCTTGTTGTATGGCACTGGCCTTATTGCTGCTGGATGACCCAGATCTGGAAGGCTTTGCGCGTCTCGGTATCGGCCTTGTTGTACCAGCTTTGCAGCTGGGTCAGGGCTTCTGGGTTGCTCTGAGCCTTGCTCGGTGCAACTTGAACCGGGGCGCTGCTGGCGGCCATGACGGCGGCGGTGGAGACGGCGACCGTGGTTGGCTGGTTGAACGCCTTGCCCATGGTGATCAGCTCCTGCTGATAGTCACGGGTCAGCTGGAAACCCTCGACCTTGGGCAGTACGAACTGCTCGGTCTTGAGGGGCTGGCCACTGACCTTGTCTTTCAGGACCACATTCTGAGTCTTGATGAACTGCTGGGCTTCGGCTTCGTTACGGGGTTTCTTGTAATCCAGGGCCAGCTGCTGGTTGTCCTTGGCCGTGAAGTTGATGACCAGGGGCTCTGCGGTCACGAACTTGGTGTCGCTGCGGCTGGAGTAGTTACCCTCGAAGGCGACGACCAGCTGATGATCTCCCGCCTGGATCGGGAAGCTGTTGGACTTGTCGAGCAGCTTGGGATTGATAGATACGCCATCGATCAACTGCACCACATAGGGTGGGGTGACTTCCAATTGGACATTGGCCAGGGCGCTACCCGCCCACAACAGACCAGCCAGGGCCGGCACCAAAACAGTCAGTTTCATCTCTTCTCCTTGAACAGTCAGGCGATGGCCTGCTGAAAACAGGGGCCATTTTTACAGGTTTGCGCGAGGGCGGCAATAGCCAAGGGGCACCGCTCTTGCCATGGGGAACCCTTCATCTATTACCTTGTTACTCAATAGCGAGGATGGCCGGCACATGGGCTGCATGTTGGCGAGGGCTAATCGATGCGGCGACTGATAGCGGCCAAGGAGGGCGGGGCATCGGCAACCCTGCCCTGTGCCGCGCCCTTCATCGTGGCGAGTCTTAATCGACGCGGCGACTGACGGAGGCGGGCAGGGCTTAGGCAACCCTGCCCTGTGCCGCGCCCTTCATCGTGGCGAGGCTTAGTCGATGCGGTGACGGTGACGGAGGCGGGCAGGGCATCGGCAACTCCTGCCCTGTGCCGCGCCCTTCATCGTGGCGAGGCTTAATCGATGCGGCGACTGATGGCGGCGGACAGGGCATCGGCAACCCTGCCCTGTGCCGCGCCCTTCATCGTGGCGAGGCTTAATCGATGCGGCGACTGATGGCGGCCAAGGCGGGCAGGGCGGGCAGGGCATCGGCAACTCCTGCCCTGTGTCGCGCCCTTCATCGTGGCGAGGCTTAATCGATGCGGCGACTGAACGGGGGCAGGGCATCGAGCAAGCCCTTGCCGTAGCGCTTGGTCAGGAGGCGGCGATCGAGAATGGTCACCCGGCCCCTGTCGCTCTCTTTGCGGATCAGGCGACCACAGGCCTGGATCAGCTTGCGGGAGGCCTCGGGGACCGTTAGTTGCAAGAAGGGATTGCCACCGCGTTGCTCGACCCACTCTGCCGTCGCCTCTTCCACCGGTGAGTTGGGCACGGCGAAGGGGAGCTTGGTGATCACCAGGTTGGTCAGGTAGTGGCCGGGCAAGTCCAGCCCTTCCGAGAAGCTGCCGGTGCCGAGCAGCACGCTGGCCTGGGCACCATCGCATTTCTGTTTGTGCAGGGTCAGCAGCGCACTGCGCGACGCCTCGCCTTGTACCAATAGAGAGAGCCCCTTGGCGCGCAACCCTTGCGCCACCTCGTTCATCTGACGATAGGAGGAGAAGAGCACCAGGCTCGCCTCCTTGCCTGCGACCAGCCGAGGCAGCACCTCAATCAGCTCCTGGGTGAAGCCGGGGGCACTGGGTTCATTGACCATCTTGGGCAGATAGAGCTCCGCCTTCTGGTAATCGAAGGGGGAGCGCAGGCGCAGGTAGCGGGTGCCGTCATGCTCCTTGAGCCCCACCTGATGGCGAAAATAGCTAAAGGAGGAGAGGGCGCTCAGGGTGGCCGAGACCAGTACGGCGCCGAGGCAGCGTGACCAGAGCCACTCTTCCAGCAGGTAGCCGACCTCGATGGGAGAGGCGTGCAGCCAGACCTCCCCCTCGTCTCCCTTCACCATCCAGCGGGCCATGGGGGTTTTTCCTTGGGGAACATGGCGACTTAGCATCTCCCAGAGGGCGTTGAATCCCTCCAGACGCTGCAGGTGAAAACCGGTTTCGGCCAGCAACGGCTCGGCCTCCTTGCGGCGGATCTCCCCATCTTTCAGGGCTTCGGCGATGGCGCCCTGCATCCTGTCCAGGGCCCGCAATGCCTTCTTGCTCGCCTCTTTCAGGTTTTCGGCCAGCATGGGCAGGGGGTCGGGCAAGACGCCACCTTCGAATCGGTAATGGGGCTCCTGGCCGAAGAGCCCTTCATTGGCGCCAAGCCACTGCTCCAGGGCCTTGAGGTCCGGCTGCAAGGAGGCGAGGGCATCTTGCAGCTTGAGCTGGGGATCGATCAGGCTCTCTTTATTGAGACTGCGAGTCAGCTTGCCAGCACTCTGGGCGAGTTTCTCCAGCCAGCGGCGCGAACCCTTGATGCTGGCGCTGGCGGCCCCATGGTCCCGGGCGATGGTGGGCAGGTGATGGGCCTCGTCGAGCACATAGAAACACTCGTCCGGGCTGGGCAAGATGATGCCGCCGCCCATGGTGAGATCCGAGAGCAGCAGGGCGTGATTGACCACCAGGACGTCGGCGGCCTCCATGTCATTGCGGGCACGATGGAAGGGGCAGTGTTGGTGATGGCTGAGCGCCTTGTTGCAACTGTGGCGGTCGGCGGCGATACGCAGCCAGCCGGGTTCGGAAATGGGGTCGGGCCAGTTGTCACGATCCCCATCCCACTTGCCATCGGTATAGGCCTGCCACAGGGCCTGGTAGAGGCTCCGGTCGCTGGCGCTTGGCTTGTGCTTGCTCAGGGCCTCGAAGTTGAACTCAACATTGCTCATGTCGGCGCCACTGGCCGCCTGTTCCAGCAAGTGCTCGCAGCAGTAGCGCTGGCGGCCCTTGACCAGCATGAACTTGAATGGCAACTCGCTATGACGATGATAGAAGGGCAAATCCTTGTGGATGAGCTGCTCTTGCAGCGCCACTGTGGCGGTGGAGATGATGAGTTTCTTCTGGGTCAGGCGTGCGACTGGGATGGCCCCTTGCGCATAAGAGAGGGATTTGCCGATGCCGGTGCCTGCCTCGGCCACCAGGATGCGGCGGGATTTGTCATATTCCCCGGTGAGCGTCTTGGCTATCTCTGCCACCAGGAAGTTCTGCTCTTTGCGCGGCATGAAACCGGGCAAGCTGTCGGCAATCTGGCGGTAGGTAGCACGTATGCTGGCTTTGAGACGGGTCGATAACATGGGCTTGATGGGCGCGCGGCTTGAGGGAGCAGACAGACAGGATACCCGTAACTCGGCTGCCGGGTCGAGGCTGTTGAGCGAGACGCCATGCCACTGTCGCCATATGTTCCACTGTGGCGACAAAACACCTTTGACTCCGCTTTGGTGGCACAGAAAAGCAGCGTTTTACGCTGTAAACGTTTTCCCTCAAAGAGAGATGAAAGATGAGATGAGGATCACATTTTTCTCCCTATGACTATCGATTCTCCGAAAAGTTCCAAGTTTTTTCATTGCGGATTGCAAAACCCGATGCTAGTCTCGGGCCCCATAGTGATGCAAAGAACATCGCTAACACAGGGAATAACAACAACTTAGTGTTTAATTACAGTAGGCATTGGAAACTATGAAAAAGACAATTCTGGCTATTGCTATCCCGGCTCTGTTCGCTTCCGCCGCTAACGCCGCGGTCATCTATGACAAAGACGGTGTGACTTTTGACGTTTACGGCCGTGTTCAGGCTAACTACTATGCTGACCACAATAAATCGGTCAGCGGCACTGCAGACTCTTACAAGTTTGATTCTAAAACTGGCAACACAGTATTCGTACCAGGCAGCGCTGGTGGTTACGAAGACGTCGATGGTGAGCTGGTTGGTTCCTCCCGTCTGGGTTGGTCCGGTAAAGTTGCCCTGAACGACACCTGGTCTGGTATCGCCAAGACCGAGTGGCAGGTTTCTGCCGAGAACTCCGACAACAAATTCAACTCCCGTCATATCTACGTGGGTCTGGACGGCAGCCAGTACGGTAAGATCATCTTCGGTCAGACCGACACCGCCTTCTACGACGCCCTGGAAGCGACCGATATCTTCAACGAATGGGGTGACGTAGGTAACTTCTACGACGGTCGTCAGGAAGGCCAGATCATCTACTCCAACAGCTTCGGTGGCTTCTCCGGCAAGCTCTCCTACCAGACCAACGATGACGTCGCTGTTAAAGTGACTGACATCGGTCAAGGTGTGAAAGAAGACGCCGTATTCGGTTCGGACGTCAAGCGTAACTACGGCTTCGCTGCTGCTGCCGGTTATGACTTCGACTTCGGTCTGGGCTTCGACGCCGCCTACTCCACTTCCGAGCTGGAGAACAAGGTCAATGGTGACGAAGGTAACAAAGACGAGTGGGCCATCGGTGCCAACTACGCCATCAACGGTTTCTACTTCGCCGGTATGTACACCCAGGGTAAAGTTGACAACGACAACACCGGTTGGGATAGCAAGGGCCGTGGCTACGAGCTGGCTGCTTCCTACAACGTTGACGCCTGGACCTTCCTGGCTGGTTACAACTTCACCGAAGCCAAAGACAACGACAGCAGCTACGAAGATCAAGTTGATGAAACCCTGCTGGGCGTTCAGTACAACTTTACTTCCAAGTTCAAAGCCTACACCGAGTACAAAATCCAGGGTATCGACAACCTGGACGACGAGTTCACTGTTGCCCTGCAATACAACTTCTAATTTCGGCTCCCTCGTCTAGGGAAACGATATTGAGTTGATGAAACGGCCAAGCTTGCTTGGCCGTTTTGCTTTTCGCGTTTCTCTCGCTTTTTCTGCTCTGATGTCCCTGCGTCACATCACGTTGTCAGCTTGCCCGGCTTGGTATCAGCTTCGCTATTCGTTAGATTAATCAGCTTGTTACCCCGACAGGGAAGGAGCGGGCCTTGATCGATTTCACTCATCCGGCGTGGCAGACGTTTGCCCAGCAACTCTTGGCGCAAGATGCGGTCAGCGTAAGAGATAGAAACCTGCAACCCCTCATCGGCCTGCTGCGCAGCCATCAGTTGCTGCTCTCCCTCGGCGCCCATCAATATCAGCTCACGCCGGCGGGCCGGCGCTACTTGCAACGGGAGCTCACCCTGGCCAAGTTGTCGTCAGCTCCGCCGAGCCCGGAGGAGTGGATCCATGCCCAAGGCTGGCAGCTCAAGGAGCGGATCAACCAGCGGGTGCTCGCCGCCCTCTATCGCAAGGGTGAGCAGCCATTTAGCACGGCCGAACAGATAGATTTCGAAGACAAGGGGATCACGCCCTGTGGCGACGGGGTCCTCAGGCTGAGGGCGAGCCACCCCTTCAGCCTGTTTTTGCAGGGCGGGCAACTGCTCGATGCCGCGCCCTGGTTGCAGGGGCTGGGTGAGCTTAGCTTGCCGGAGCGCAGCCTGGCGCGGCTTGGCAAGTTGATCTGGCCAGGTCAGGAACCCGCCCGGGCCATCACCACCGACAGCCTCGGCATCTTCACCGAGTTGGTGCTGCCAGATGACTGCATCCTGGTCTATGGGGAGCGCGAAGCCCCCCATCTTCTTGCGCCCCTGCTGGCCGCCTTGCCCCTCGGGGTTCGCTGGCACCATATCACTCGCCTGGATCCGGCTGGCGCTGCGCGGGTTCAGGCGCTGGCGGCGCGCTTCGCCCGTCCGGCGAGCTGGTGGCTACCCCGGGATCTGGCCCCTCTCATGATGCACTATGGGCTCCCCCTGTCGGGGCCGAGAGCCTGGGAGCCAAGCTTGCTGCCGGGTGCTTTTCGCACCGCGTGCCACCCGCTGATAGCCGCGCAGCAGGGGCTCTGCGCCGAGGTAATGGCCCTGGCTTCGAGCTGGGAGGCCCTGGCCGGATAGTCGGCAAAACATGGGGCTAAAAAGCGGTTTTCCCACCCGATGGGCGGTGGTATAAAGAAGAGGCGCAGTGCCGCCTCAGGGCCGCTGCGTTTACCATCCAGGACGCCCCCCAATAACATCAATGGAACACAGGGAAAACCATGTTTGAAAAGGTTGTTGCCGCCCCAGCGGATCCGATTCTGGGCCTGACCGATGCCTTCCGCGCCGATCCTCGTACCGACAAGATCAATCTCGGGGTTGGGATCTACAAGGATGAATCCGGAGCCACTCCTATTTTGCGCAGTGTCAAACAAGCCGAGCAACGCCTGCTCAATGACGAGAAGAGCAAGAACTACCTCGGCATAGAGGGCACCGCCGCCTATGGTGCCGTGGTGCAACAGCTGCTGTTTGGCAAGGGTGCGGAGCTCATCAACAGCGGTCGGGTCAAGACGGCGCAGGCGCCGGGGGGCACGGGTGCCCTGCGTATCGCCGCCGAGTTTGTGGTGCGCAACAACCTGAGCAAGACCGTCTGGATCTCGGATCCGACCTGGGCCAACCACGTCAGCGTCTTCCAGGCCGCCGGTCTGACCGTGAAGTGGTACAAATACTACGATGCCACCACCAAGGGGCTCGACTTTGCCGCCATGCAGGCCTCACTGGCCGAGGCGCAAGCCGGCGATCTGGTGCTGCTGCACGGTTGCTGCCATAACCCGACCGGCATAGATCCGACTCGTGAGCAGTGGCAGGCCCTGGCCGAGCAGAGCCTTGCCGCTGGCTGGTTGCCGCTGTTTGACTTTGCCTATCAGGGTTTTGCCCGTGGTATCGAAGAGGATGCCGAGGGGCTGCGCATCTTCGCCGCCTGCCATGATGAACTGCTGGTGGCGAGCTCTTTCTCCAAGAACTTCGGGCTCTACAACGAGCGGGTCGGGGCCTTTACGCTGGTCAGCGCCAGCAAGGCCGTGGCCGACGTGGCCTTCACCCAGGTCAAGACGGTGATCCGTGCCAACTACTCCAACCCGCCGTCCCATGGCGCCGCCGTGGTGACCACCATAGTGCAGGATCCTGCCCTCTATGCGGAGTGGGTGGCCGAGGTGGCCGAGATGCGGGTGCGGATCCGGGAGATGCGTGAGCTGCTGGTGGAGAAACTTGCGGCGCAGGGTATTGCCCAGGACTTCAGCTTTATCCGCGAGCAGAACGGCATGTTCTCCTTCTCCGGGTTGGACAAGGCCCAGGTTGAGCGACTCAAGCAGGAGTTTGGGATCTATATCGTGGGCTCCGGCCGCATCAGCGTGGCAGGCATCACCCATGCCAACATAGACCCCCTGTGCGATGCCATCGCCAAGGTGATCTGAGCGCTGCCTTGACCGTTCCTGAGTGAGCGGCTGACGTCAGAGACAGAGAGGCCCGCCATGTGCGGGCCTCTCTTCATTGATATGGCCCGATCAGCGGCGACCTTTGCTGCCTCCGAGCAGGGAGCCGAGCACGCCCCGTACCAGCTGGCGCCCCATCTCGTTCCCCAGGGTGCGGGCCACACTCTTGGCGGCCGTCTGCACCACCCCATCGTGCTGACCCCCCCGGGGGCCGGTGCGGCCAAACAGTATCTCGCCGATGGATCCAAAAAGGCCGCCGTCATCCTCGGCTTGCTCGGGGGCTTGACCGGACTGGGGAGCTGACTCAGGCGCGGCTTGAGTCTGCCCTTTCAACCGCTCGAAGGCTGACTCCCTGTCCTGGGTCTGTTCGTACTGACCAAACAGCAAGGAACCCTTGATGAGAGCCTGGCGTTCGGGGACCGTCAGCGGGCCTATTCGGCTGGCAGGGGGCGCTATCAGGGCGCGCTCCACCATTTGGGGGCTGCCCTTCTCATCCAGGGTCGAGACCAGCGCTTCACCGACGCCGAGTTCGGTGATGACACCAGTGGCGTCAAAGGCTGGATTGGCCCTGAGCGTATCGGCGGCGATACGTACTGCTTTCTGATCCTGCGGGGTGAAGGCCCGCAGCGCATGCTGTACCCGGTTGCCGAGTTGGCCCAATACGCTGGCCGGGATATCGGCCGGACTCTGGGTCACGAAGTAGACGCCCACCCCTTTGGAGCGAATAAGCCGTACCACCAGCTCTATTTTTTCCAGCAGCGCCTTGGGGGTATCGGTAAAGAGGAGATGTGCTTCGTCGAAGAAGAACACCAGCTTGGGTTTATCGGGATCGCCAATCTCGGGCAGCTGTTCGAACAGTTCGGAGAGCAGCCAGAGCAGGAAACAGGCGTAAAGGCGGCTCGACTGGGTCAACTTATCCGCCGCCAGGACGTTGATGTGACCACGGCCCTGCTCATCGGTCTGCAGCAGATCCTGGATATCGAGCATGGGTTCACCGAAGAAGTGATCGGCCCCGGCGCGCTCCAGACTGAGCAGATTGCGCAAGATAGCGCCGACAGACGCGCTCGATACATTGCCGTAACTGGTGGTGAGCCGTTTGGCATTTTCGCCGACGAACTGCACCATGGCCCGCAAGTCTTTCAGGTCTAGCAGCAACAACCCCTCGTCATCGGCCACCTTGAACACCAGCTCCAATACACCGCTCTGGGTCTCGTTGAGGCCAAGTAACCGCCCGAGCAGCAAGGGACCCATATCGGAGATGGTGGCGCGCACCGGATGGCCTTGCTCGCCATAGAGATCCCAGAACACCACGGGACTGGCGGCAAAGGTGGGGGCCGCAATGCCCATCTGGCCGAGTCGCTCCTCGAGCTTGGAGGAACGGGTACCCATAGCGCCGAGGCCACTGAGATCGCCCTTCACGTCAGCCAGAAAGACGGGGACCCCCTGATTGGAGAAGCCCTCCGCCAGCACTTGCAATGTCACTGTCTTGCCAGTCCCGGTTGCTCCCGTTATCAGGCCATGGCGATTGGCCTTGGCGGGTAGCAGTGAGAGAGGGTGTTTGCCGGCATAGGCGAGGATCAGGGGGTCAGCCATGGGAGCTCCTTGTGGCAGGTTCGAGTAGCAACCGATTGATTGCACTCAGTGTGGTGCCAAGATGGGCCCCTGACAAGGGACGGGCAGGGCGGAAGATAAGGGAGGCCGAAGGAGACGGCTATCGCGAGGGGGCGGTTGGGATCATGCCGGTTTTCGCCGGCTCAATGACGGCGAAACAGCCTGAGCAGGAGGGCGCAAAGCAGGCCTCCCAGGCTCGCGGTCAGCAGACCAAGCAACAGACTGCCGAGCAGGAAGGGGGGCAGCAGCGTGGCAGCCTCCTGTTCGAACCAGGCCAGCGACCACTCCAGATGGAAGGGGGCCGGGGTCAGCTGAAGCAGTGCGCAGCCGGTGCGGTAAGCCCACAGATACATGAAGGGCAGGGTAACGGGATTGTTGAACCAGACCGCCAGCAGTGCCAGGGGCAAGTTGAGGCTAAACAGCAGCGCCAATCCCACGGCGATCAAGCTGTGCATCGGCAGGGGGATCCAGGATGCGAACAGACCGGCCGCGCAGGCGCCGGACAGAGCACGGGTGCCCGACTGCCAGAGTTCAGGGGCGAACAGGCGTTCCCCAAACAGGGCAAACCACTTGTGCTGGCGCAGCTGCTCCGGGGTTATCCGGAACCGGCTACGCCAGTGGGAGTTCATGGTTTGTCCACCCCTGACTTGTCTGCGCTGCGATTGCGCCATTGACGCACTATGCTCAGCCGCCAGAGGCCGCGTACTACCACATAGCCTGTGATGGAACTGAGGATCGCCAGCACCAGGGAGCCGAGCAGCAGGGGCGGGGCTATGGTCTCGAAGACAGATGTCAGCCAGCTCCAGGTAAATTCAATCTCTATATGCTGGGAGGGCTGGCCCAGCAGATGGCAGCCAACCACGTAGGCGGCGTAGAACAGCGGCGGCATGGTGAGGGGATTGGTCAGCCAGACCAGGGCAACCGAGAGCGGCAGATTGACGCGAAAGAGGATGGCGCCACCGGCGGCCAACAGCATCTGGAAAGGGACGGGGATCCAGGCCATGAAGAGCCCGACCGCGAAGGCGCCAGCGGCGGAGCGACGGTTCAGATGCCAGAGGTTGGCATCGAGCAGCAGGTCACCGAAAAGACGTAAGTGCTTGTGTTCCTTGAGCGTTTTATGATCCGGCATCCAGCGTTTAATGAGATGTTTGGGCATAATGAAACCTTGCTAAATACTTGCTCCATGGATCTGCGTCTATTGTCGTTTGCCCTCGGGGCAAGCTCCTGTCTGCTTTGGCCATGGTTGCCTTCATTCCAATGGGGGGGATTATGGCTGTCCCTGCTGATCCCCTTCTGTTTTATACGCGCCTGGCGGCTGCTGTTTTTGGTACTGGGCATCCTCTGGATGCAGGTCAACATGCAGGCACGGCTCTCCTGGTTGGACACCCTGGGGGAGCAGGCGAGCCACATCATAACCGCACAGGTGCAAAGTGCAGAGCCTCAAGATGATAAATTTACGCGGCTGCGGCTCAAGCTCATCGAGCTGGATGGTCGCAGCTTACCCCTGCCTCCCTCGGTGCGCATCAATGCTTACCAAACTTTACCCGAGCTGACACCGGGCTCGACGCTGACACTGGTCGCCTCTCTCAAACCCGCCCACGGTTTGGCCAATGAGGCTGGCATGGATGGCCGGCGTCTGTTGCTGGGCAAGGGGATCAGCGCGACAGGCAACTTGCGTCGCCTCATCAGGGTTGACCGCGAGCCACCCGGTCTGCGGGCCCGCTGGCTGGCCAGCGCCGGGCAAGCCTGGCAAGGGTTGGCGCAGGCGCCTTTGCTCAGCGCGCTTACCTTTGGCGAGCAAGCTGGCATCTCGGATAGGCAATGGGAGCTGTTTCGCGGCGCAGGCCTGACCCACATCATCGCCATCTCGGGTCAGCACATCGCCCTGGTGGCGGTGCTGGGTTTCTGGTTGGGACGGCTGTTTGGCTTGAAAGGGGCATTGGTCGGCACCTTGCTATTTGCTGCCACTTATAGCTGGTTGGCGGGTTTTGCAGTGGCGACCGAGCGGGCCCTCATCATGGTGCTGGTCTGGAGCATACTGCGAGTCTGGAAGCGGGATTGGCCCCCTTATCGGGTCTGGTTGCTGGCCTTCGTGGCCATCTTGTTGTGGGATCCCTTTGCGCTCTTTGCCGCGGGCTTCTGGCTCTCTTTCCTGGCGGTGGCGCTCTTGATGGGGGCGAGTTACCTCTATGGCAGGCCCAGCCTGCTGCGGCTGCAAGGCCTCTTGCTGCTCGGCCTGTTGCCACTGCAACTCGCGTTGTTCGAGGGGGTGGCACCCTTGGCGCTGTTCATCAACCTGCTGGCTCTGCCACTCTTTTGCCTCTTTATCATCCCGGTGGCGCTCATTGCCGTACTGGTGAGTCTCTTCTCCCCGAGCCTCGCCCATGGTCTGTTCTGGCTGGCCGATGGGGCGCTCGGCTATATCATGGTCAGCCTGGAGTGGCTCAATGGACAGTGGGCACTCTGGTGGCCGGTACCGGGCTGGGCGCTGCCGCTCAGCATCTTGTTTTTGCTGGGCTGGATAGCCTGGACGCTGCCTGGCGGCCGCTGGTTGGGGTTGCCGCTGCTTGTGGCCGCCTTGCTCGCCGGCTGGCCAGCTGCGCCGAGCTGGCAGGTGCGCGTGCTGGATGTGGGGCAGGGGCTGGCGGTGCTGCTCAGCAGTCGTGGTCATCACATTCTATTTGATACCGGCGATCGCTTTCCCGGTGGTTACAACATGGCGGACGCGGCCATCTTGCCGATGTTGCATCGGTTATCGGTCGATGAGCTCGATATGCTGATATTGAGCCACAGAGACCGGGATCATGCGGGCAATCGGGAGGCCCTGCGCGCGGCGCTGCCGGTCAGGGCCGAGTACTCGTCTTACGCTTTCTCGGCCAGCACCCAGGCCTGTCGACGTGGTCAGCAGTGGCAGTGGCAAGGATTGACGCTGCGCATGCTGTGGCCTGAGCGCAGTGGCGCCGGGCGCAACAACGATGGTTGCGTATTGCAGATAAGCGACGGGCAGGTGAGCGTACTGCTGAGCGCCGACATTGAGCGGGAGGCCGAGACCCGCCTGCTGGCACTGGAGGGGGAGGGAGTGCGCAGCACTGTGCTGGTCAGCCCGCACCACGGCAGCAAAACCTCCTCAACACCGGGTTTTGTGAGTGCGGTGGCGGCCACCGAGGTTGTGCATAGCGCCGGTTTCATGAATCGCTGGCACTTTCCTCGTCCTGAAATCGTGGCCCGCTATCGCGCCCTGGTACCCGACTCACGGCAATGGATCAGCGGGGAGTCGGGGGCGATCTCGATCGAGGTGGGGTCAAATGGACTTGAGATCCGGGGTGAGCGAGATGCCGGGCCCTGGTATCGACGCAGTGGAGCTTGGTGGAAACCACAGCTTTGGCTAGAATAGCCCGTCATTTCCCATTTATAACGGCGATTCATGCAACAAGATAACTCTCAAGATACCTCTCAAGAGAGCTGGCCCGTGTTCAAGCGGCTGCTCGCCTATGTGCGCGATCGCAAGCTGGGCTTGGCGGGCGGCATCATTGGCATGCTGGGTTATGCGGCGGTCGATACCACCTTCGTCTACTCCATCAAGCCGCTGATCGATCAGGGCATCAATGGCAACGACAAGACGGTGCTGACCTGGATGCCCTTCTTCGTACTGGGCATAGTCGCGCTGCGCGGCGTCGCGACCTTCCTCTCCACCTTCTGCATGGCCTGGGTCGGTAACCATGTGGTACTCAAGTTGCAGCAGCAGGTGTTTAACCACCTGATGGCCATGCCGATGAGCTTCTTCGACCAGCAAAATACCGGTGCCCTGCTCTCCAAGGTGACCTATGACGCCAGCCAGGTCTCTTCTGCGGCGAGCTCGACCCTGGTCTCCATCGTGCGGGAAGGGGCGACCGTCATCGGTCTGCTGGGCCTGATGTTCTGGCACTCCTGGCAGCTCTCCATCATCTTCCTGGTGGTCGGCCCCGTGGTCGGTGTCTTGATAAGCTTCATCAGCCGCCGTTTCCGCACCATCAGCCGCCAGATCCAGAAGGCGATGGGCAACATCACCACCTCGACCGAGCAGATGCTCAAGGGTCACAAGGAGGTGCTGATGTTTGGCGGTCAGGAGGTGGAGTCCAAGCGCTTCTTCCGGGTCAGCAACCACATGCGCCAGCAGAACATGAAGATGGTCGCGGCCAACGCCATCGGCACGCCCGTGGTGCAGATGGTGGCCTCCATCGCCCTGGCGGTCTTCCTCTATGCGGCGACCGTTGACGGGGTGCGCGAGACCCTGACCGCGGGTACCTTCACCGTGATGATCACCTCGATGATGATGCTGCTCAAACCGCTGAAGAGCCTGACCGACATCAACAACCAGTTCCAGAAGGGCATCACCGCCTGCCAGAGCCTGTTTGGCCTGCTCGACAGCCAGCCTGAGCCCGATACCGGCACGCGTCCCCTGGACAGGGCCCGGGGCGAGATCGAGTTTCGCAATGTCACCTTTAGCTACCCGACCAAGCAGACCCCGGCGCTGCACAATGTCAGCTTCAAGGTCGAGGCGGGCAAGTCGGTGGCGCTGGTGGGCCGCTCCGGCTCTGGCAAGAGCACCATCGCCAGCCTGCTGACCCGTTTCTACGACATAGAGGAAGGGGAGATCCTGCTCGATGGGGTCAACATCCAGGAGTACCGTTTGAGCGATCTGCGCAAGCAATACGCCCTGGTCTCCCAGCATGTGCACCTGTTCAACGACAGTGTCGCCAACAACATCGCCTATGCTGCCGGCGATCGTTACAGCCTCGAGCAGATCCGCCATGCCGCCGTGGTGGCCCACGCCGATGAGTTCGTCAGCAAGATGAGCGACGGTTACGATACCGTGGTGGGCGAGAATGGCGCCTCCTTGTCCGGCGGTCAGCGCCAGCGGATCGCCATCGCCCGCGCCCTGTTGCGCGATGCCCCGGTGCTGCTGCTCGATGAAGCGACGTCCGCACTGGATACCGAATCCGAGCGTCACATTCAGGCCGCCATCGACGAGCTGTGCAAGGCGCGCACCTCGCTGGTGATCGCCCATCGCCTCTCCACCATAGAGAAGGCGGACGAGATCCTGGTGATCGATGAGGGGCGCATCGTCGAACGCGGTAATCATGAGGCCCTGATGACCCACGGTGGCACCTATGCCCAGCTGCGCGCCATCCAGTTTGGCGACGTGCCTGTGGGACATAAAGGCTGATGCTGGATAGGCTCTGGTATGGGCAGAGTGGCTGGCGCTGGTTGCTGGCCCCCTTTGCCCTGCTGTTTGGTCTCATCAGCGGTCTGCGCCGCCTGGCTTTTCGGCGTGGCTGGCTGGAGGCTTATCGCGCCAGCCTGCCGGTGATCGTGGTGGGCAACCTCTCGGTCGGCGGCAATGGCAAGACGCCGGTGGTGATCTGGCTGGTGGAGCAACTGCAGGCAAGAGGCTGGCGACCCGGGGTGGTCAGCCGCGGTTATGGCGGCAAGGCCCCCCATTACCCATATCGGCTCGATGCTGGCAGTACGACCGCAGAGGCGGGGGACGAGCCGGTGCTCATTGCCCGCCGTTGTGGCTGCCCCGTGGTGGTGGCGCCCACACGGGCCGATGCGGTGCGACTGCTCGAGGCAAGTGGTGAGGTGGACATCATCATTACCGACGATGGTTTGCAACACTATGCCCTGGCGCGGGATATCGAGCTGGTGGTGGTGGATGGCATGCGCCGTTTCGGCAACCGCTGTCTGCTGCCCATGGGGCCGCTGCGTGAGCCCCTTTCCAGGCTAAAACGGGTGCATGCCGTGCTCTGCAACGGTGGTGAACCCGAGCTGGGGGAGTACGGCATGCAGCTGGTGGCGGCCGCGCCGCGCCGGGTGCTGGACGACACTGCCCCGGATGTTCCCCTGGGCCCCGAGATCGATGCCCTGGCGGGCATCGGCCATCCCCCTCGTTTCTTTGCGACCCTGACCGAACTGGGTTATCAGCTGCGCCAGGCTCAGGGTTACGCGGATCATCACCCCTTCGATCCCAGCGAGCTGCTCGCCCGTTTCGCCGATCGTCCCCTGTTTATGACCGAGAAAGATGCCGTCAAGTGCCGCGCCTTCGCGCAGCCCCATTGGTGGTATCTGCCGGTCAGTGCCGAGCTGCCTCAGGCATTGCTCGACACCCTGTTGAAATCCTTGAAGGAGTCTCGTTTTGGCACTGGACATTAAGCTGCTCGACATCATTGCCTGCCCGGTCTGCAAGGGCAAACTGCAATACCACAAGGAAGCGGATGAGCTCATCTGCCGCTTCGACAAACTGGCCTATCCCCTGGAAGAGGGCATCCCCGTGCTGCTGGAGAACCGTGCCCGCACCCTGACCAGCGATGAGCTGCCCTCATGAGCTTCGTGGTGGTCATTCCGGCCCGCTACGCCTCGACCCGCCTGCCGGGCAAACCCCTGGCGGACATCCATGGCCAGCCCATGGTCGCCCATGTGGTGGCCAAGGCGCGCCAGTCCGGGGCAGAGCGAGTCATCGTTGCCACTGATGATGAGCGAGTGCGCGCAGCCCTGTGCGAGAGCGGGGTCGAGGTGTGCATGACCTCGACGGATCACCAGTCTGGCACCGAGCGCCTGGCCGAGGTGTGCCGTCACTACGGCTTTGCCGCCGATACCATAGTGGTCAATGTGCAGGGGGATGAACCGCTCATTCCCCCGGCGATCATCCGCCAGGTGGCCGACAACCTGGCCGGGGCCAGCGCGCCCATGGCAACCCTGTCGGTGCCGATCCTGGCGGCGGAGGAGCTGTTCAATCCCAATGCGGTCAAGGTCGTGACTGACAAGGATGGCTATGCCCTCTACTTCAGCCGCGCCCCCATTCCCTGGGATAGAGACGGTTTCGCTGCCAGCAAGGAGCAGGCCGGCCCCTGGTACCAGCGCCATATAGGCATTTATGCCTATCGCGCCGGCTTCATCGAGCGCTATGTGGGCTGGGCACCGAGTCAGCTCGAACAGGTGGAATCCCTCGAGCAGCTGCGGGTGCTCTGGTATGGCGAAAAGATCCATGTGGCTCAGGCACTGGAAGCGCCGCCGGTGGGGGTCGATACCCAGGCCGATCTGGACAAGGTACGGGCCCTGCTGGCGGTATCCTGATGACGCTGCCCATGACCAATACGGCATCTTCGGATGCCGTTTTTTGTTGATGGCTTATATAATTATTTGATTAATAACGTTATTCATGTGCTTCCTCAAACTTTTCCCCGCCATGATTTGCCAAATCGATCAGTTTGGTTATGATGCAAGACGCCGTGTTAACCCTAACTGGCACATAACAAGATAAGAAACGGGGTGTTTGGGTGATAAATGTATTCCTGGTCGATGATCATGAGTTGGTGCGTACAGGGATAAGACGCATTCTGGAAGACGTCCGTGGTATCAAGGTGGTGGGCGAGGTACAGAGTGGCGAGTTGGCGGTCACTTTCTGCCGTCAACATCACCCGGATGTGATCCTGATGGATATGAATATGCCGGGGATCGGCGGGCTGGAAGCGACCCGCAAGATCCTGAGATTGCGGCCCGATGTTCGCATCATAGTGCTGACCATTCATTCTGAAAATCCGTTCCCGACCAAGGTGATGCAGGCGGGTGCCGCCGGTTATCTCACCAAGGGTGCCGCGCCGGAAGAGATGATCCACGCCATTCGCCTGGTGCACTCTGGTCAGCGTTACATCTCCCCCGAGATAGCCCAGCAGATGGCCCTGAGCCAGTTTGCCTCTGCCGACGAGAACCCCTTCAAGTCTCTGTCCGAGCGCGAGCTGCAGATCATGATGATGATCACCAAGGGGCAGAAAGTGACCGATATCTCTGAGCAGCTCAACCTGAGCCCGAAAACGGTCAACAGCTACCGCTACCGGCTGTTCAGCAAACTCGATATCAATGGTGATGTAGAGCTGACTCACTTGGCTATTCGTTATGGCATGCTCGATGCTGATACCCTGTAACGATTGATGAGAGTGAAATATAAGGAGGCGGCTTGAGCCGCCTTTTGCGTTCTTGGGCGGCGACGAGGTAAGCTGCTGCCATCCAAGTCTTTTGTTTCGCTGCCACGCCGAGTGCCTTATGACGACCAGCCCATCCTCCTCCTTCGACAGCAAAGCCTTCCTCAAGGTGGTCAGCCACCAGAGCGGCGTCTACCGCATGTATGACAGCGGCGGCACTGTCATCTATGTGGGCAAGGCGAAGGATCTGAAGAAGCGGCTCGCCTCCTATTTTCGCAGCAAGGTCGACAGCATCAAGACCCGTACCCTGGTGCGCCAGATCAGCGATATTCAGGTGACGGTGACCCATACCGAGACCGAGGCACTGATCCTCGAGCACAACCTCATCAAGCAATATCAGCCGCGATACAACGTGCTGCTGCGCGATGACAAGTCTTACCCCTGGATAGTCATCACCGGCCACCGCCATCCGCGGATCGGCCTGCACCGGGGGGCCCGCAAGTTAAAGGGGGACTATTTCGGCCCTTACCCCTCAGGGGGCGCGGTGCGCGAGAGTCTGCACCTGATGCAGAAAATATTCCCGGTGCGTCAATGCGAGGATGCGGTCTATGCCAACCGCAGCCGCCCCTGCCTGCTCTATCAACTCAAGCGCTGTGCCGGTCCCTGCGTGGCCGGTCTGGTGAGCGAAGAGGAGTATGCCCAGCAGGTCGAGCTGGCCCGCTTGTTTCTGGCGGGCAAAAATCAGCAGGTCATAGGCTCGCTGGTGGGCAAGATGGAGTCTGCCAGCGGCGACTTGCGCTTCGAGGAGGCGGCCCGCTATCGGGATCAGATCCAGGCGCTGCGCAAGGTGACCGAGCAGCAGTCGGTGAGCGGCAACGTGCTCGATGAGCTGGATGTGGTCGGGGTGGCCTTCGAACAAGGCACCGCCTGTATCCATGTACTCTTCATTCGCCAGGGCAAGGTGCTCGGCTCGCGCAGCTATTTCCCCAAGGTGCCCGCCGATACCGACCTCGATGAGGTGGTGCAATCCTTCCTGCTGCAGTTCTATCTGTCGGGGCAGGGGGGACGCCAGATCCCGAGCGAAGTGCTGCTCGATGTGGCCCTGGAGGATGAGGCACTCATCGCCGATACCCTGAGCCAGACCGCGGGTTACAAGGTGCGGGTACAGAGCCGCACCCGCGCCGAGCGCGCCCGTTTCATCAAGCTGGCGGCCATCAACGCCCAGAGTGCGCTACGCTCGCGGCTCGCCCACCAGAGCACCATGGCGGCGCGTCTTGCCCAGCTCGAGGAGTTGCTCGAGCTTGATGGCCCCATCAATCGCATGGAGTGTTTCGATATTTCCCACACCATGGGGGAGCGCACCGTGGCGTCTTGCGTGGTGTTCAACCGGGAGGGGCCCTTCAGCGCCGAGTATCGTCGCTTCAACATAGAGGGGATCACCGGCGGCGATGACTATGCCGCCATGGAGCAGGTGCTGGAGCGCCGCTTTGGCAAGCAGCAGGAGCCGGACAAGGTGCCGGATGTGCTCTTTATCGATGGCGGTCTGGGGCAGTTGCGCCGCGCCGAGGAGATCCTGGCTCGCCAGCTGGATTTTCTGGGGGGCAAGCACCCCCTGCTCATCGGCATTGCCAAGGGGGTAACCCGCAAGGCGGGGCTGGAGACCCTCATCATGGGGGAGAGCCATGAAGAGCTTCATCTGCCGGCAGACATGCCGGCCTTGCACCTGATTCAGCACATTCGCGACGAATCCCACCGTTTCGCCATCACAGGTCACAGGGCGCGCCGCGCCAAGGCGCGTACCACCAGTACCCTGGAAGAGATCCCGGGGGTGGGACCGAAACGGCGTCAGGCGCTGCTCAAATATCTGGGGGGTCTGCAGGAGGTGAAGAAGGCCAGTATCGATGATCTGGCCCGGGTCCCCGGCATCAGCACCGAACTGGCACAGGCCATTCATGAAGCGCTGCACGGCCATTGAGCATGGTGGCATGCATAAGGGCCGTGACGGGGAGGGGACCGAAATGCCATAATGACCCGGTATTTCAAGGTTATTGATGGATTAATAAACTAAGGCGGGTGTCAGCCCGGTTGTCATGGCAACCGGCTTGGGGCTACCATCTAGCGGCATACAAGAAGTGGCTGAAAATAATGACAAATATTCCTAATCTTTTGACGTTTTTCCGGATATTGCTGATCCCCGTCTTCGTCGTCCTGTTCTACCTGCCTTACCAGTGGTCCTATCTGGCGGCGGCAATCGTCTTCTTCCTGGCGGCCGCCACCGATTGGTTCGATGGCTACCTGGCCCGCAAGCTCAACCAGTCCACCGCCTTCGGTGCCTTCCTCGATCCCGTCGCCGACAAGATCATGGTGGCCGCCGCCCTGGTGGTCATCGTCGAGCACTACAACACCGTCTGGGTCACCATACCCGCCATGACCATGATAGGGCGCGAGATCATCATCTCGGCCCTGCGCGAATGGATGGCAGAGCTCGGCAAGCGCTCTGCGGTCGCGGTAAGCTGGATTGGCAAGTGGAAGACCATGATCCAGATGGCCTCGCTCACCGGCCTGATCTGGCAATACGACATCTGGATGGTGTGGTGCTCTTACCTGCTGCTCTATGTCGCGACAGTGCTCACCTTCTGGTCCATGTTCCAGTACCTGCGCGCGGCCTGGGGAGATCTGACTTACCACTCCCGTTTCTGATCGAAAACACACTGCCATGTTCTGGGCCCGCGCCAGCGAGCGGGTCTGGAGCAAGAGTGATGGTTTAGTGCTTTGGATCCAGGTAATGACAACAAGCATTGAAAAAAGACAAAAAGAGTAAAAAATGGTCGAACGATCAGAGTATTAAATATTTGGGGTTGACTGGTGAGCCAGCATCGCTAGAATGCGTCTCGTAGTCAGGCGTTACGCCAGACCCTGCGGGAATAGCTCAGTTGGTAGAGCACGACCTTGCCAAGGTCGGGGTCGCGAGTTCGAGTCTCGTTTCCCGCTCCAAATTTAGACAATCGAGAGCCAACTCTCTTTTGCATGGCGCGTTAGCAAAGCGGTTATGCAGCGGATTGCAAATCCGTTTAGTCCGGTTCGACTCCGGAACGTGCCTCCATATTGATAAGCTCGCATCATGAGCTTGATACCGATTGCGGTGCCCGAGTGGTGAAATCGGTAGACACAAGGGATTTAAAATCCCTCGCTTTCTGAGCGTGCCGGTTCGATTCCGGCCTCGGGCACCATTAAAAATCAAAGACTTACGAAGGCCACTAGCGATAGTGGCCTTTTTGTTTTTTGGCCGAATGGCGACAGAGTGGCGACACTAAAATGCCAGTGATTGTTGTTATTTACGCTAAGGTGTACCATGTACACCATTAGGTCGAATGGTTAGAGTGAGTGATGGGTGAGTAACGCCATTGAGTTTGTTGAAACATCGGTCTTTACCAGGCAGATAAAAGCTCTTGCAACAGATGATGAGCTCAGAGCATTACAAACGGAACTCATTGCCCAACCGGAAAAGGGGGATTTGATCCAGGGCACCGGAGGCTTGCGAAAAGTTCGCATGGCAACTGGCCAGCAAGGAAAGAGTGGCAGCGCGAGAGTCATCTACTTTTTGGCGACAGCGGAGATGATTTACTTAGTGCTCGCTTATGCCAAAAATGAGAAAGATAGCCTGACATCGGCAGAGAAAGCCGACTTGAAGCGCTTGACCACGTTACTAAAGGGCGAGGTTTAACATGAACATGTTTGACGAATTGAAGGCTTCCCTTGAGGAGGCTGTTGAGATTAAGCAGGGCCGTCTTGAGCCTGCCGTGAGAACTCGCTATGAGGTTGCTGACGTCAAGGCTATTCGCCTCGCGCTTAATGTCTCTCAGCAAGAGTTTGCTCAGGCTCTTGGGACGAGTGTTGATACTGTTAAAAGTTGGGAGACCCGACGTCGGAACCCGACTGGACTGGCCGCGAAGGTATTGACGCTTATGCAAGAAAAGCCGGATCTCTATCGAGAATTAGCCACGCACTGATGTGGTGTTGAACGAGGTAGAGTGAAGAGGTCCCAGGCAGTGGGGCCTCTAATGACTTGCAAGATTTCAGTTATCCGTTCACCCCTCATGACGCCTAACATCCAGAGGCGCTACCCGTTTGATGCAGTGAATGGTACTGCTGGCACGACCGGCACTGTCTGGTTGATATGAGAAACGGATCCGGAGCCGCTCCATCGCTGCACCATGACTGGCGTTGGGTCGTGGCAATGACCGGGGGGATAAAAGGGCATTGCAAGGACGAGGGACACCCCAGGCGAGCGTAACCGCTCGCCTGGGGTTGGGATCAACCTTGGACGTTGACCACTATCCGGCCGCGTACCTTGCCAGCCAGGAAGGCATCGCCCTGTGCAACGGCCTGGGAGAGAGGGATTTCCCGGGTGATGAGGTTGAGGCGCTCGATGTCGAGATCGTCGGCCAGCCTTGCCCAGGCCTGATGGCGCAGGGAGAGCGGGGCCATGACGCTGTCTATTCCGCAGAGGGTCACGCCACGCAGGATGAAGGGCATCACGGTGGAGGGGAAATCCATGCCGCCAGCCAGTCCGCATGCCGTCACGACACCGCCGTAACGGGTCGTCGCGCAGGCATTGGCCAGGGTGTGACTGCCCACGGTATCCACGACACCGGCCCAGCGCTCCTTGCCAAGGGGGCGGCCCGGCTCGGACAGTTCGCTGCGATCGATCACTTCTGCCGCGCCCAATGACGTGAGGTAATCCGCTTCGGCGAGACGCCCGGTGGAGGCGACGACCCGATAGCCCAGCTTGGCCAACAGGGCAATGGCCACACTGCCGACACCGCCATTGGCGCCAGTGACCAGAATGCTGCCATCACCGGGGGCCACGCCGTGTTTTTCCAGTGCCAGCACGCAGAGCATAGCGGTGTACCCGGCCGTGCCAATGGCCATGGCTTCCCGGGCACTGAAGCGAGGGGGCAGGGCTACCAGCCAATCCCCCTTGACCCTGGCTTGTTCGGCCAGTCCACCGCAATGGGTTTCACCCACGCCCCAGCCATTGAGCACCACCTTGTCGCCAGCCTGCCAATCGGGGTGGCTGCTGTCCAGCACTGTGCCTGCGAAGTCGATCCCCGGGATCATCGGGAATTTACGCACCACAGGTGATGCCCCGGTCAGTGCCAGGCAATC
This sequence comes from Aeromonas rivuli, assembly GCF_020149575.1. Taxonomy (NCBI): domain Bacteria; kingdom Pseudomonadati; phylum Pseudomonadota; class Gammaproteobacteria; order Aeromonadales; family Aeromonadaceae; genus Aeromonas; species Aeromonas rivuli. Next base: position 1,688,539 of record NZ_CP079742.1, read on the forward strand.
TTTGTAATTGAGTGATGACCACTCGACGGCCACGGTGACATCCCCCTCGGGCAACGTCTCCTGGGCGATGGCCTGGTAGGTGGCGCGATAGCCCGCCTCATCTTTCTCAATCAGGATACCCTTGAACATGCTGTGTACTCCCTTAATTGGACTGGTTGCTTATTAATGATCGGTAAAAATCACTTCGCTATTTTCATGAAAAATTGGAGGAAAGAGGTCATTGGCTCGGTGGAGCCCGCCAACCTTGCCCGCAGCACGGCCCCTTCCCAGCCGATCCAGAACTGGTGGGCGAGGGCCGCGCAGTCGCTCTCCGGGGCCAGCTCTCCCGCGGTCACGGCGTCCTTGAGGGATTGCTCAAGCAGCGCCTCCCAGCCGCAGAGGATCTGCTCGAGCCGCAGACGCAGTGCAGGTTCGAGCTGAACGACCTCCTGACCCAGGTTGCCGATGAGGCAACCGCGTTTGAAATCAAACCGCTCCAGCCCCCGGCAGGCGCTATCGACAAAGGCATGGAGTCTGGCCAGGGGCGCTTGGCTGCTATCCCCTAGGTAGCGGGTCAGCTTGGCGCAGAAGTAGTGGTGATAGGCATCCATCACCGCCAGGGTGAACTCACTCTTGTTGGCAAAGTAGTGATAGAAGGAGCCCTTGGGGATCTGGGTGGACTTGAGCACCTCGTCAATGGAGGTGGCACTGATGCCCCGCTCGGTCAGCAGCGCCATACCACGGCGGATCAGCAGGTCACGGGTGTCTGCATAGGATTGCCCGTGGAGGGCAGGGCGGCCACGGGGGCGGCGGGGAAGCGAGTCGTTTGTGTGCATAGGGATTATTAGACGCCTCATCTAGAAATAGATCAATCCACAATGATGAACCCATGTTGAGCCTGGTTTCTCCCTCCACCCTGGGCAGTCATCTGAGAGGAGCAGGCGGCAGCCATCCCCCTGGCTGGCCTCTCTGTTGAAGAGAGCCAGCATCACCACGCCAGGTTGAACCCAATAGCAAGGGCGCCCCAAGGCGCCCTTTTGATACTAGATGGCCGTGACCGGCCGCTTAGTTGCTCATCTTCTTGTAGATAAACAGCACCAGCAGGGCGCCGATCACGGCGATGATCAGGCTGGGCAGATTGAAGCCCGTCACTGTGCCCATGCCGAGCAGGGTGCTGACATAGCCCCCGACCATGGCACCGACCACCCCCAGCACCACCGTCATGATAAAACCGCCGCCATCTTTGCCCGGCATGATCCACTTAGCCAGTATGCCCACGAGCAGACCCAGCACAATCCAGGAGAAGAATCCCATGACACTATCCTCATCAATGTTTGGAAGTCAGACTATAGGCCCAAATGTCACCCAGGCACAGGGCCCTCAGGAGGGCATGAGCCAGCAATCGTCGGACTCATGGGCCGTTAACAGCCTAGTTCATCAGCACTTTACTCGATAGGACGCAGTGGCCGTGCCTCAAGCTGCTGGCCACTGGGCTTGCACACCAGTATGGATCCCTGCTCGAACCAATCCCCCAGCACGATGCGGCGGGCGCTGCGTTTGCCGAGACGAAAGTCGTGAATGGCGGGTCTGTGGGTGTGGCCGTGGATCAGCAACTGGCAGTCATGGGCTTTCATCAGATCTGCCACGGCCTGCTCGGTGACGTCCATGATGGTGTGGGGCTTGTGGCTGTTTTGCTGCTGGCTCTGGCCACGCAGCTTGCCCGCTATCTTGCGACGGCGCGCCAGGGGCAGGCGCAGGAACAGCCAGCGCAGCCAGCTTAACTGAGTGATGCGGCGAAACTTCTGGTAGTCGACATCGTCGGTACAGAGCCGATCCCCGTGGCTGAGCAGGGTGCGGGTGCCATAGAGATCGATGATGCAGGGATCGGGCAGCAGCATCATGCCAGCCTGTTTGGCAAAGCCCTTGCCGAGCAAAAAGTCGCGATTGCCGTGGATGAAATAGAGCGGCACACCGCGCTTGCTCAGGGCCAGGAAGGCATCGGCCACCTGTTGGTGGAGCGGGCAGGGATCATCATCGCCAATCCAGAACTCGAACAGATCGCCGAGCACATAGAGGGCATCGGCCCCCGGCGCCTCCTGTTGCAGAAACTGGATCAAGGCCGCCGTCATGTCGGGGCGGGCGCTGCAAAGGTGAAGATCACTGATAAAGAGGGTGCTCATGGGGCCCTATTGGTGAAGGTCATGGCGAAACGCCAGGGTTAAGAGTTGAAAAACGGGAATGCGGGATCCGTTAACGCTGGGGCCAGTGTAACAAGCCAAGGTCGCTCCCTTCCAGCGTTAGCAGTGCCAGATAGGGATCGCCCGGCAGCGCCAGTAGCTGGCAGATGGCGGCTTCCCCCTTGAGACCCTGCGTCAATCGCAGGTGCAGCACGGCGCGGTAGAAGTCGATGCCAAAGTGCTCAAGCAGCGCCGCCATCAGGCCAAGATGACGCCAGCCGTGCAACGATTCGATGGGCCCGGGCGTGACATAGAGCTCGAGAGGCCAGCGTTGACCATCTTGCCCGGTCAGGTGTTGCTCCAACAGCCAGATGCCGTTGCCTTTGTCCCGGCCATGCCAGCCCTGTGCGGTGAGGCCCATGGCAAGGCTCGCCGGATCGGGATGCTGGCAAATGATATCGAGGTCGCTGCCGGGCCTGTCCAGACCGATGACCAGGGTGCTGACCAGGGCCAGATCCTGACAAGTTGCCTGCAAGGCTGCCCAGAGGCCACGTTCGCTCAGCAGGGCATGGGCCGCGCGTTGGCGATCATTGCCCTGGGCCAGATAATCGATGCGGCGCCAGTCAGCGCCATGCTGGCCTCGCGCAGATGGAAAAACTGCGGCCGGGGCCGCAGTGTTATCAGTGCGCAGAAGGCAGCAATCAGTCAGCAAGGGTGACCTTGGTGATGACCACATCTTCTACCGGTACGTCCTGGTGCATGCGGCCGGAATTGCCGGTCTTGACGCCCTTGATCTTGTTGACCACGTCCATGCCGGCGGTCACTTCACCGAATACGCAGTAGCCGAAGCCCTGGGTGGTGGCGGATTTGAAGTCGAGGAAGTCGTTGTTGCTGACGTTGATGAAGAACTGGGCGCTGGCGGAGTGCGGCTCGGAGGTACGGGCCATGGCGATGGTGCCAACTTTGTTGGACAGGCCGTTGGCCGCTTCGTTCTTGATGGAGGCGCGGGTCTCTTTCTCGTCAAAACCGGCGGCGTAGCCACCGCCCTGGATCATGAAGCCGTCGATGACGCGGTGGAAGATGGTGTTGTCGTAGTGACCATCGCGGCAGTATTGCAGGAAGTTGGCCACAGTTTCCGGGGCTTTTTCCGCGTTCAGGGTCAGGGTGATGTCGCCGTGGTTGGTGTGCAGAGTAACCATGATATGTCCTTTATTCTGTCGGGTGAAAAGTGGGCATGTGACCGGGCCCGGAGGCAGTCACAGGCAAGCTTTCATCTAGGGGTAAAAATAGTGGCCGCAATTCTAGCCTATCCCGGTCCCCGGGCAAAGTCGCGCGACCCTCTCAGGAGATCAACCCATGACGGGCGTCAGCAGATCGGCCAGGGTTCATGCTGGGGAGCGGCCTGGCCCCGCCCCCATCTTGGCTGCGTCGATACCGGCATGGCCGCCAATTGGCGAAAAAGCAGCCAGCCTGGACCAAAAAGGCGGCGACTGGTGGCCCCGGCTCGTTTTCTAAAGGGGATGCGGTTAGAATGGCAGGCCATTTCACTCACAGGCAGTGGTCATAAGATGCTGAAGATATACAACACACTCACTCGTCAAAAAGAAGAATTCAAACCTATCCACCCGGGCAAGGTGGGCATGTATGTGTGTGGTGTCACTATCTATGATCACTGTCATATCGGTCACGGTCGCACCTTCGTCGCCTTCGACGTGGTGGCCCGCTACCTGCGTTACAGCGGCTACCAGCTCAACTACGTGCGCAACGTCACCGACGTGGATGACAAGATCATCAAGCGCGCCGCCGAGACCCAGGTGACCTGCGACGATCTGACCGAGCGCCTGATCGGTGACATGCACCAGGATTTTGATGCCCTCGGCATGGTGCGCCCGGACGTCGAGCCGCGCGCCACCCAGCACATCCATGAGATCATCGAGCTGGTCGAGACCCTGATCGCCAAGGATCACGCCTACGTGGCCGACAACGGCGATGTCATGTTCATCGTCGAGTCGTTTGCCGACTACGGCAAGCTGTCCGGTCAGGATCTGGAGCAGCTGCAGGCCGGTGCCCGGGTCGATGTGGTGGATGCCAAGCGCAACCCGCTCGACTTCGTGCTGTGGAAGATGTCCAAGCCCGGCGAGCCGACCTGGGACAGCCCCTGGGGCCCGGGTCGTCCCGGCTGGCACATCGAGTGCTCCGCCATGAACTCCAAGCACCTTGGCAACCACTTCGACATCCACGGTGGCGGCTCGGATCTGCAGTTCCCGCACCACGAGAACGAGATCGCCCAGTCCTGCTGCGCCCACGGCGGCGACTACGTCAACACCTGGATGCACAGCGGCATGGTGATGGTGGACAAGGAGAAGATGTCCAAGTCCCTCGGCAACTTCTTCACCATCCGCGACGTCCTGGCCCACTACGACGCCGAGAGCGTGCGTTACTTCCTGATGTCCGGCCACTACCGCAGCCAGCTCAACTACTCGGAAGACAACCTCAAGCAGGCCCGCGCCGCGCTGGAGCGGATGTACACCGCCCTGCGCGACCTGCCTGCCGCCGAGGCCGCCGGTGGTGACGAACAGGTGGCTCGCTTCAAGGAGGCGATGGACGACGACTTCAACACCCCGGAAGCCTACTCCGCCCTGTTCGATCTGGTGCGCGAGATCAACCGCCAGAAGGCCGAAGACCTGACCGTGGCCGCCGGCCTCGGTGCCCGTCTGCGCGAGCTCGGCGCCGTGCTCGGCATACTGCAGCAGGATCCGGACGCCTTCCTCAAGGGCAATGACGCCGATGAAGAAGTGGCCGAGATCGAGCAGCTGATCGCCCAGCGCAACCAGGCCCGCGCCGACAAGAACTGGGCCGCCGCCGACGCCGCCAGAGCCCGTCTCACCGAGATGGGCATAGTGCTGGAAGACAGCGCCGGCAAGACCAGCTGGCGCCGGGCTTAAGGCCGGTGGCCCTGCTCGCGCCAACCGGTTGACCAAATAAAAAACCGCAGCCCTAGGGCTGCGGTTTTTGTTTGTGGTCTCTCCCGTGAAGTCTCAGCGGCTTTCGGTCTGCTTCCCTCTCCCCTTGAGGGAGAGGGCCAGGGTGAGGGGTAGCTAACTTCTTTGGCTCGCCAGTCTGGCTGATGTGGCTCAGTGTCAAAGAGGCGAGGGCTTTGCCCTCGCAGGGGTTTCGCCCGCCCTTCGGGCTGGGGCGAGTGACTTTTGAAAGACCCGCTCTCTTTGGCAAATAACACCAAAAGTCTTCTCCCCCAACAAACCGCCCGCTTCGCGGGTTCCCTCCTCTCGTCCAACGGGTCGGACGGAGCACCGCAGACGGCACTTTGGCCTTCGCCATCCTTGGCTTCGGCCAAAGTCCGCTTCGAACATCCCTGTTCTCGCGCCAAATCGGGGTCGAGCAGTGCTCGCCCTGATCCGCTTTGGCCCCTATGCCGACTGCGGCTGCGCCATCATCCCTGATGGAGCTCCTGACCCGTTGAACTCGACTCGGCGGTTTGCAGGGGGAACCAATACCGTGCCCGCCCGTGGCTTCAGCTAGTCCAACTTTTTCGGCAGTCTGTTCGATGCCATTTGCAACCATCTCGCCGAGATGAAAATTGTACAGGAAAACAGCACCGACAAAACCAGTGACTCTGTGCTGGAGTTGGTTTAATTGGATAGATAAAAAATCGAAACCAAAGGGTTGCGGTTTTTGTCTATGAACATTTCATGGTTTCATAATTAACATTTAATAGTATTTTACATTTACATGATATTTTTAATGTCAATATATAACGCATAAAGACGACAAGCTGACATATCTAAAATTGGTTCATACATAAATGAATTAAGATGGATGTTCTCTGGAGTCATTAAGTTGACTTGATCTAATAAAGCGATACTTTCTAATTCTGTTGAAAATACTACTGTATATTTGTCAAAAAGCTCACGTGTTTGGTTAGAGGTGATAGAGGTTACGAACTCTTGGTCAGAAATCCTATCTATCATGAACTCTTCGGCTTTAAGCCTGATAGCCATAGCCAAAATAACTTTACACTCAAGCTCAGGGGTTTCTTGGTTATCAATTACTAGGGCGTCACTGTGTTGGAATATTTTATCTATTATGGAGTCATGACCATTTGGTAGTGATAAATTGGGTAGGTCACTAAATATATCGCGGTAAATAAATTGTAAATCACTCACGATGATGTTTGCGCTATTTTCTTTTAGATGCAGTAAAGATGTAAGTTTTTCGAAATGTTCATTACGCCCACAATACTCTGCAATATTTCTGGCAAACGGAATGCTTGCCAGCATGTATTTCTCATTGGTACTTAAATTTTGTTTCCAGGTTGAAAACACATCCTTCTGATATCTTTCTTGAATTATTTTGATTCCATCAAGGGACTTTATAGCTATCAGTCTATTCTGCCGCTTAGCATTTAGACGGCTACTAACAATTCTGTGGAAGTCAAAGTTATGAGTAAGTAAAAGTAAATGAAAACAAGTTGTCTTTGATAAATCGCGCAGATACTCTACGATTGCATATTTATTTTTATAATCAAAAGAGTCTGCAATATCATCAACAATGATCAAAATAGGTTGAGTGCTTTGCTTTCTAACTTCTAGCTCAAATAACACATTAAGGATATATAATGCGCGTTTTTCACCTTGGCTTAACGCGGAAATTAAGCTTTGATGATTTATATTTTCTGAGTTACCACGACCATCATTGAATCTGAATTTTATCGTAGGTGTTGCTGCATTGAGAATGACTTCATCTTGGTTTTCAACACTAAGCTTAAATGGTACGTCAAAGCGTTTGTTGAAAGTGTCAACAACAGTTTCCCATGTAGTTCTTTGTTCTTGGGCTTGTTGGATAATTTGTTTTATTAGTTCTTGATTTTTTTTGTAAGTGTCTACTAAGTCGTGCCAAAGAACTTGTTGTGATTGTAGATAACTTAAAACTATTTTTTTCTTGAATAGATTTATGTTTTGATATTCTGGAAGCAAGTCTTGATGCTCTGAAATATAATCACGAAATGTTTGAGTGTCTTTTGTCTTAAGTTTGTTATCAAATTTGCTGAGTTTTTCTTTGAGCACTGGGTTTTTTAATATTTGGTCTTGTTCCTGCTGAAGTAGTGCATTTAGATCTTCTTGTGAGGTAACTTCACATTTTTCACCCTTAATTGAAATGTTGACGCTGTGCGATGCTGTAAAAAAACCTGATTCATTCAAATTTTTAGATACATCACCAGCTTTCTGGTGATTAAATGTTCTGGATAGGATTGAAGACTCACTAATAAGCTTCTCATAAGTCTCAACATATTCAGTTAGCTCTTGATTTAAGTCTCCAGAGGAAATAAGTTCAATAACTTTTTGGTTGAAAAGATCATTGTATTTAAGATTACTGAAGTGACTTAGGTTATCATACTTTTCTTCATATAATTCCACCAGCAACTCTAGTAGTTTCTTTTCTGGTTTTGAGAATGCCTCGCAAATAATTTCTGGAATACCTTTGGCTGCTTTTCCAGAGGATTTTGACAGGGATTTTATTAGTGACTCCCGTTTATCATCTACTTCTTTCAATGCTATATCATATTGTTGTTTTAGTCCGTTATCGACAAGTAATGTGGACAGTTGTTGAGAGCTATAACTTTCATTGTAAGAGTCAATGGTTAGAACTTGCTCAGCAGTAATGTCAGTGTCATTTATCTTTACTGATCTAATAGTTATACGCTCAGGGAAAATAATATCTTTAGTGGTTTTTTGGTTTTCAATATCTTTGAAGGTTTTTGTTAGGGAAGTTTTTAATGTGCCATTAGGCGCATATAGAGAGTTAACTCCACAGCAAGAATCAGTTTTTGTAAGATTAAATTTTTTTGATAATTTGCTGATCCCATAGCAATTCTCTAATTCTATATCAAGTAGCATGACATACCTTCTCATAAAATATGGTTAATTAATGCTGTCGATTATAAATCGGGTTTTTAGCCCATAGGTTCGATCAGCGGAGCGTAATCGGACGAGCTAGAAATAAGGTGTTATCACGGATAAATACTCACTATCAGGCCTTTAATATAAGGTCATTCCTCGATAGGACGGTGTACCGCTTGTTGCTGTACTCATATTAATTTTTACCATGTCGATTGTGCTTGTTGCATAGGTGCGACAATTTGGTCTTGCCATACGGTGGGTGAGGGGCCAGATCAGAGATAACAACCCTCCCGATCATTGTCCCGAATACATTGGGTTCGGTTAACTGGCCTCGGAGTTGAGGATTCGGGTTTTTGCCCCCTGTTGTTCGCCGAGGTGAGCTCGTTTGTCCAGGCCGCGAGGCAGGACGCCGAGCGAGCGCCGCTGGGCCAGGGATGGCCCATCGGCGCGTGCCGTCGGATAAAGGGGCGAACCGAGGGAACCCGACGCAGGAGGGCGAACAAGTGGGGGTGGCCTTTCTTTTGGTGACTTTTCTTTGGCCACGCAAAGAAAAGTCACTCGCCCAGCCGCGCAGCGGCGGCGAAACCCTGTCGAGGGCAGTGCCCTCGTGTCCTGCATGGCGAAGCCATGCCAATCAGGCTAGTGACCCCTCACCCTAGCCCTCTCCCGCAGGGGGCGAGGGAATTGTTACCGTGGTGCAATGCGCTGCGCTTATTGCACCCTACCGTTCTCCCGCAAGGGGAGAGGGAATTGTTACCCTGGTGCAATGCGCTGTGCTTATTGCACCCTACCGTTCTCCCGCAGGGGAGAGGGGATGATTACCGTGGTGCAATGCGCTGCGCTTATTGCACCCTACACGCTTATTGGCACCCAACGCCTCTCCCCCAAGGGGAGAGGGGATGGTTACCGCGGACGATTACGCTTCGCTACTCGACCCTACTTGTCCCGGGTCCCGGGGCCGTCGGAAACCCCGTCGAGGGTGGAACCCTCGCACCTTGGCGAGGCGCGGGATGCCGGGCTGGCATCCGCCAACGACGCTACCGCCCCTGGCTCTCGCTACCACAATGCGCCGCTGACCCTGGCTTAGGAAAAGGGCCCAACGGGCACCCACCTCCATCCTACGGAGCCCGCTCCACGGATATTGCTGACTCAAGTGTCAGAATCGACAGGTTTTTGCGCTGGTTCAACGTTACGGCCGCACGCCTGGGGTGGCGCGGGGCGTCAAGCCTTGGCGGGGGGCGCACCAAAGTGTGAACGGGCCGATATTTCCCCAGGTCGGTCCCATCTCCCCCTTGTCGGGCGTGTCCCGAGTTGGCTAAGGTGGTCGCCCATCACATGCAGGCAGTGGAGAGAGGCATGGACAACATATTGCAGACCCTGTCGGAGCGGGTCACCCAGGCGCAGGATCTGGAGAGCCTGACCCGGCCGCTGTTGGAAATGCTCGAGGCGGTGACCGGGCTGGAGTCGACCTATCTCACCGAGATCGATCTGGTGCAGGGCAAGCAGAGCATTCGCTATGCCAACAATGCCAACAATGCCAACGACGTGGCCGGGCTGCAGATCCCGGAGGGGATCACGGTGGACTGGAGCGATGCCCTGTGCCGGCGCGCCATCGATGAGGGGCGCATGTTCACCGACAACGTGGCCGAGTGCTGGGGCGATTCGGATGCGGCCAGGATCATGGGCATTCGCACCTATCTGAGCAGCCCGGTGCGCACCCCCTCGGGGTCACTCTATGGCACCCTGTGCGCCGCCAGCGCCGAGCGCAAGCCCTTCGTGGCGGGCTCAGAGCAGCTTATCGGCTTCTTCGCACGCCTCATCGCCGAGCATGTGGAGCGGGAGCAGTTGCTGCAGCAGTTGCAGCAGGCCAACCAGGAGCTGGCGCGCCAGGCCCTCAGCGACCCCCTGACCGGCCTGCCGAACCGGCGGGCGCTGATGCAGGAGCTGGCTCGCCTGTTTTCCCTGTCGGATCGGGCCGGGCACCCTGTGCTCATCGCCTTTATCGATCTCGATGGCTTCAAGCAGATCAATGATACCCACGGTCACGAGGTGGGGGACAAGCTGCTGATCACCATGGCGCAGCAACTGTCGGCAGCCCTGCGCGGCGGCGATCTGCTGGCACGGGTCGGGGGTGACGAGTTCGTCGTGGTGGGCATGGGGCCTCATCAGGGGCATGAGACGGTCGAGAGGGCGGTGCAAGGCTTCCAGCGCCGGTTGTTCGAGCAGAGCGTCTTCCCACTGCCTATCCCCTCCCGGGTGCTGCATTACCCCGGTGCCAGCGTGGGGGTGGTGGCCATAGATCCGGCCCACACCAGCATCGACGACGCCTTGCGTCAGGCCGATGCGCGCATGTATGCGGTCAAGCGCCAGCGCCGCGCGCTGGGATGACGGGCGGATTGCATCTGAGGTGCCCCAGCCCATGGCAAGGGGCCACGGCTTTGATGCCACGCATTGTTGCCCCCGCGCCCGGGATGCTAGGATGCGTCTCCCTCAACACAGGCACTCTCTACCATGGCAAACCGCGTTATCGGCCAGCTCCGCGCCCTAGGGGCGAAAGTGACCACCCTCTTTGCGGGGCTCTGTGAGTTCCAGCAGCGCATCTGGGTGGTCAGCATCATCAAGGATGCCTACACAGACACCTTTATTGTCAATGAAGACAGCTTCGAAGAGCCGATGCAGTGGATGCTCCGCAAGGGCTACAGCGCCGACTTGCTGCAACGGGTCAATGAGATGCGGCGCTCCCAGGTGATCCAGCTTGAACTCGGGGATGTCAGCCATCGCCTGATGCGGGTCAAATAGCCCCGCTGGATTAGCGCTGTCGCCAACTCGCCCCAGATACCATGGGCGGACAAGCTCCCGTGACGTCACCCTTGCCCCATCGGCCCCCGCGATGGTGGCCTATGCCACTGCTTATTTTTCTTTGGTTCTCTCCGCCTTCAGGGCCCCGGCATAGATGCAGAACGCCGAGTTGTAGTCGTTATAGGCAATGGCGTAATTGAAATCGCAAAAGTAGGCCGGGTGCTTGGTCGCAATGGCATCCCCTGCCTTGCACTGGGTCTGCATGTTCTCCACGAGCCCGTCATTGTTTCCCCCCAGGCAGGCCTTGCCCGTGGTCTTGTCGTCGCCGCAGGCCGTCAGCAGGGTACAGAGGGCGATGCCCATCAAGGGTTTGATTAGGTAGTGCATGTTGATCCCGACCAAATGAAAAATCCTGACTGTGATGAGGGTGCCATGGGCTGCTGACGTTTCACCATGCATCGGTGCCATGCGCGTCGCTTGTTGGCGCCCTGCGGGAGCCGCATGCGTTAGACACGCTACCGCCCCTGGCTGTCGCTGCCACAGTGCGCTGACCCTGGATAAAAGAGGGCCAACAGGCACCCATGGCCATATTACGGATCCCGCCAGGCAGGAGTCACGGCATTGCGACGATCCCGGTCGGATATATCTGGTTTTCTTGCGCTGCTTCAAACTTCGGGCCATCCAGGTCCCTTTTTATCTCACAAGCCGGGGTGGCCTGAGGGGTAAATCGTTGGCTGAACGGCCCCGTGACGGATGTTAATGCGCCATGGATGAGGGGGCGGGCAGGGGCGGGTTGAAGGCGTGTCTTGCGGTGCAAGGCGAGGGGCCTTGGGCGTTCACGTCAGGGGCAATTCTGGTCGGCGATATGCGGTTCTGTGAGCCGCGGCCTCTGGTGAGGCCGCGCTGAAGAAGGGATCAGGGGGCGGGGAAGTACTTGCGCTGGATCTGCTGAAATGCGCTGCTGGCCAGCACCTGGGTCAGGCCCTGTTGGAAGCTCTTGACCACCGCATCATCGACCCCCTGGCTAAAGGCGTAGCAGAACTGCTCCGAGCTCAGCACCCAGCGCACCTGATAGCGGGTCGGATCCGCGCCCGGGCTGCTTAGCAGACTCATGACGGTGGTCTTGTTGGTCGACACCAGATCGATCCGGCCCGAGTCGAGCATCTTGATGGCCTGACCCAGGCGGTTGGCACTTATCACCTTCTGTTCGTCAAAGCCGTTGTTGAGCAGCAACTGCTCCCCGACGTCGGCCCGCACCGCCCCTATGTTGTACTGCTGGGCATCTTCGAGTTTGTTGATGGTGATCGCGCGCCGGGTCAGACCCAGCAACACTATCTCGGCGTAGCCGATGGAACAGGCCCATTTGAACAGCGGATCCCGCGCCTCGGTGCGGGCGGTGGAGAAGAGCACCACATTGGGTTTCTGGGTCAGCAGGTAGTAACCCCGGGCCCAGGGCATGATGGCGATAGGCTGGGGCGGCGTTGCTGTCTGTTGCCAGACCCGTTGCAGCAGCTCGACCGCGAGGCCCGCGGGCTGGCCCGTCTCATCGAGGTAGTTGTAGGGGCGATACTCTTCGCTCAAGTAATGGAGGCTCGCCAGCGGCGTGGTGGCCCAGGCCGGTGCGGCGAGCATGAAGATGATCAACGGCAGACTGAATGGGGTGGTCCATGCTCTCATGCGGCCTTCTCCTGTGCGCCTGGGGCAACCTTGAGTGTCGCCAAGTCACAGGATTTCGCCAGCCATGGCCCCTCGACCCGGGGAGGGCCATGGGGCTCACCAGCGGCCGCGGGTCTCTCCCAGCGGGCGCAACTGCTCATCGCGCAAACCTAGCAACAGGCTGCTGCCATCGGGCTGCAGGCGAAACTCGCCATAGGCCGCCCCGGTCAGCGTCTCCCCTTGCCCCTCCTCGAAGAAGTAGGCGTCCGGCCCGACCTTGACCATGCCTTCCCGGCGAACGAGGTTGAGCAGCCGCTCGTCCGGTGCCAGTTTCCCGGTATCCCCGTGGGGCTGCCAGTGAGCCACGCCTTGGTTGTCTAGCCGGATCACCAGCTGGCTGCTGCCCGCCGGTTGCCGTGGGTGAGCCTGGGCCCATTGGCGGGCTATCTCGTAGTTGAGCCGCATATAGTCCCCCTGCATCAGGGAGCGGGGATCCACCGGGGCCAGACGCAACAACACGGGTTCGCCGCTGTCGATGGCATGCTCGAAACGCCACACCTGGGCGTTGACGCCCAGCAAGATGGCGAGGCCACAGAGCAAACTGGCAAGGGTTCTCATGAGTGTCTCCCAAGGCGCAGCAACAGGGCGCGCATCAACAAGAGGGCGGTGCCAGAGCCGAGCAGCAGCCAGGACTTGGTCATCAGCGGCAGGGCCAGATCGTAGTAATAGAGCGAGCCGAAACCGAGCAGCAGCAGGGCGGCCAGGGTCATCATGCCCAGGCTCCCGGCGTAGAAGCCGAGCAGCAGCACCAGGGCGCCCGCCCCCATGCCGGGGATCAGCGCCGCCAGCAACACCAGGGGCAGGGCGAACAGCCCCTGGCGGCGAGGCAGCTTCAGATGGTGAAGCAGGGCGAGCAGCAAGGCCGCGCACAGCAGCGGGTTGAGCCAATGGGGCAGCCGCGACTGTCCCAGCTCCTCGAGCACGCTGGTTTCGTCAAACAGCGGCTGATGCAGGCGCCCGAGCAGGATCAAGGAGAGGGCCAGGCCAAAGGCCATGGCTTCGAACCGCTCGTGCTGATGAGGACGGCGCTGTGCCCAGAGCCAGCAGGCGCAGAGCAGCGCCATCACCAGTGGCAGAGCCAGGATCTGCAAACCGAGGCAGGCGAGCGCCAGGGTCAGCAGCAGGGCGGCGGCCAGGGTGTGAAATAGCCGGATCAGCCAGTGTTCAAAGCAGAAGGCGATGGCGAACGCCAGCGCCGAGAGCCCGGCCCAGGCGCCAAAGGCGTGCACGTCCATCCTATCTATCAGGCCATAGAGCAGCCAGGCATCCGCCGCCAGGGTCAGGGCCAGCACGAACTGATCCCAGAGATCGCCGCTGCGGGCACTGCGATTGAGCAACAGGGCCATGGCGAGCAGAGTCGCGCCAAGGGCCAGGGCATGATCCTGGCTGTCTATCAGATCGCCAACGCTCAAAAAGAGGAAAAACAGCAAGAAGAGGGCGGCGAGCCAGCCGACCACCCCCAGCATGAAGCGGTTGGCCCAGTGGGGCTCGTTATCCCGGGGTTCATCCCCCTCGACCAGCTTGGCCGAGCGCAGGATCTGCCAGAGTTCAGGCTGTGAGGACATAGGGGCTCCGGCAAGGCAGGGAAACTGAACGGGCCGGGGCCCTCTGGTTACTGATTGGCAGCATGGCGACTCCTCTGTTGTTGCAGCCAGCGGCTGGCGGCCACCGACAGGCCAATGGCGACGAGGCTGAGCAGCAAGAAGCCATTCACATCCGGCTCCATCCATTTGCCGAGCGCCGCCAGCAAGACGACGATGACGCTGAGGCAACCCATGGCGAGCCCGGTGATGAAGCTGTGATGCCAGCAGCCATAGGCGGCGCCGAGCCAGAGTAGCCAGAGCGGCCAGATCCAGGAAGAGGCGGCATCAAACAGGGCGAGCAGGGCGAGCAGGGTGACCCCAAGCCCGGCCATCAGCGCGGGCAGGTAAGCGGGCATCACCTTGTAGCGGGCAGGCAAGCTCCAGAGCCCTCCCCAGAGCAGGGCATTGAGCAGGGTGAGGCACCAGGCCAGCCCCTCCTCATCGAAGGAGAAGAACAGCGTGAACAGGCCGAGCCGCCAGTAGAGCACCAGGGCGAGCTGGGCCAGCAGCCAGCTCAAGGTCCAGAGCAGAGGACTCTTGCCGAGCAGGGCCCAGGGCAGCAGCAGCATGGCCCAGAGCGCAAACAGCTGCCAGGGATCGGCCCCGGTCTGATAGGTCTGGCCCACCAGGGCGAGCAGGGCGCCGAGATTGAGGGCGCACAAGCAGAGCAGCCCCTGACGGGCGCCGTCACTGAGCCGGACGCGCCACAGCACCAGCAGCATGGCGAGCAGGGGCAGCTCGACCAGGCCCAGGCGCGGCAGTCGCCCCAGTGCCTGCCAGTTGAAGGCGACAAAGAAGATGAGGCCGGCGCCAAGGCAGAGGCAACCGAGCAGCAGCAAGAGGCGATCGAACAGCACCTGCCAGCGTGCGGGGGCGGGGGGCAAATCGGCCAGACGAAGGGCCTCGGGCAGCTGTGCTGGGGCGAGGTGGCCTCGCTTGACCCAGTCGAGCAGGGGACGGCGGGAGTGATGCTGCATGGAATGGCTCCGAATAACGTGCCCCATTATGGCATAGGGCCGGGGCGCCAACACCATGGCGAGTCCCGGTAAGGGCTGCCGATGGCTGACCTCGGCGCAGAGAGAGGCAAGACACAGACGAGGGTGGGCAAGAGGGGATCAGGGTTGAACGGGATAGCGTGGCGGGATGTGCCGAGATGGTGCTTGGCAGGGGAGGCGTTAAAGACACAGGCCCCCTCATTGTGACGGGGCCCGTGTCTTCTTATATCAGGGCTATCTTAGTGGCGCTGGCTATCAGGCGGTGACGATCAGGGTGCTGATCCCCAGGGTGATAAACAGGATGGCGCAGCCAATCCGGATGCTTTTGAGGGGCAACTTGTCGGCGCCGAGCTTGCCGAGCAGCACCACGGGCACGTTCGCCAGCATCATGCCGATGGTGGTGCCAGCAATGACCTGAGTGAGCGAGTCATACTTGGCGGCCAGCAGCACGGTGGCAATCTGGGTCTTGTCGCCAATTTCGGCGATAAAGAACAGCACGAAGGTGGCGAGGAAGGGGCCGTACTTGTCGAGCTTGCTATCTTCATCGTCCATCTTGTCCGGCACCAAAATCCAGACCGCCATGGCGATAAAGGCTCCCGCCACCAGATAGGTCATCAGTTTGGGATCGAGCCAGCGACTGATCAGCTCGCCCATCCAGGCGGCGCCCGCATGGTTGAGCAGGGTAGCGGCAAACATGCCGGCGATGATGGGCCAGGGCTTGCGAAAGCGACAGATCAGCAGGAGTGCGAGCAACTGGGTCTTGTCGCCTATTTCGGCGACGGCCACGCTCAGGGTGGAGGTTAACAGGGCTTCCATAAAGATACCGGGGGACGGAATTGTTATAAACCAGAGACAAGCCTGCGCCATCCGTCCCCGGTATTGGCACTGGCCCGTCAAAGGTCTTGTCAAATCCGGCATTGCTCGTTGCGGATCACGCTGACCATGGTGAGTTTGCACCAAGTATGTTGATCAACGTCTGCGGGCTTTTTAGCCCGTCAGCGACTACTCCCCCTCGATGGGAGCGGGCATTCTAGGAAAGATGCCCGGTAATTACAAGAGGTTGGCCAAGGTGAGAGCCTGAGGAGGGTGACCGGCTGGTAAATCGCACATCCGGCGCTCTGCTATCGGGAAACCTGTCAGCCTCGACCTTAGCCGCCGACCTGCTTGACGGTGAAGCCCGCCTTTTCCAGCTCGCTGCGGATGAGATCGCGCTTGTCGCCCTGGATCTCGATGATCCCCTCCTTCAAGCCGCCGCCGGTACCGCACTTTTTCTTGAGCAGGGTGGCGATGGCTTTTTGCTGCGCATCAGGCACCCCATGAATGGTGATGACGCCGGCGCCCTTGCGCCCCTTGGTCTCGCGGCGAATACGCACCACCCCATCGGCGGGGAAGGGGGAGGCCGGGCTGGCCTGGGCGCTGGGGGTAATGGCACCGCCATCTGTGCTGAAAACCAGACGGCTGTTGTTGTCCTGATGCATGGTGAACTCTGCAACTAGCTAAGCGAAGTTTGATTTTACGCAAATTGTTGCGCAGGTCACAGCTTATAATGGTCACAGAAAAGAGAATTGTTCTTGTTTAGAGTCGTTACAGTTTCCACCTAGGGGTTGGCCATGGTTCTCACGCAGTTATCACCGGGGCAGAGCGCTCGTATCACAGATTTGAATGCACTGGATCGCAGCCTGCGCCGCAAGCTGATGGTGATGGGGCTCTTGCCGCAATCGGAGGTCACCCTGCTGCGCTGTGCGCCCCTGGGGGATCCGCTCCAGATCCAGTGCCAGGGCATCTGCCTCTCAGTGCAAAAAAGCCTGGCCAACCAGATAGAGGTGGAGTGCCTATGAGCATCAATCTGGTTACGGTCGGCAATCCCAACAGCGGCAAGACCTCACTGTTCAATGCCCTCACCGGGGCCCGCCAGCAGGTGGGTAACTGGAGCGGGGTCACGGTCGACAAGAAGATGGGCAGCTTCAGCGTCGGGGAGCAGGATTATCGGCTGACCGACTTGCCCGGCATCTATAGCCTGGCGGCGCAGGATGCCAGCCTGGATGAGCAGATAGCCAGCGGCTTCGTACAGGGCCAACGCCCTGATCTGCTGCTCAACGTCATCGATGCCGCCAGCCTGGAGCGCTCCCTCTACCTGACCTTGCAACTGCGTGAGCTGGGTCTGCCCATGCTGGTGGTGCTCAACAAGATGGATCTGCTGGAGAAGCGACGCATCACCGTTGACGAGACACTGCTCAGTGCCCGGCTCGGCTGCCCCGTGGTGTCGCTCTCGGCCCACAACCCGGCTCAGGTGCGCGCCCTCAAGGCCAGGCTCCATGAGTTCATCGGCTCGCCCCAGGCGGCGCTGCAGCTCGATTACGGCCAGCCTCTGGAGGCAGACATCAGCGAACTGGAGAGCCTGCTTGCCCCCCATCCGCTGGCGAGTCGTGGCCGCGCCCTGCGCCTGCTCGAAGAAGATCCCGTGATGGCGCAGACCCTGCTGCCCGGTCAGCAAACGGCGGCCGCCAATCTGGTGCGCCGTGCCCAGGGTCAGCAGGATATCGACCTGCAACTGGCGGACGTGCGCTACGGTCACATCCACCAATGGTGCCAGCAGGCCTGCCAGCAGCGGGGCAAGCTCAACGCCGCCCAGAGTGAGTGGCTCGACAGGGTGCTGCTCAATCGCTGGGTCGGCATCCCCTTCTTCTTGCTGGTGATGTATCTGATGTTCATGTTCGCCATCAAGGTGGGCAGTGCCTTCATCGACTTCTTCGACATCCTGGGGGGCGCCCTGTTCGTCGATGGGGTCCACCATCTGCTGGGGCTTGCCCATGCTCCCGAGTGGCTGAGGGCCATATTGGCGGATGGCTTTGGCGCCGGTCTGCAGACGGTGGCGACCTTCATCCCCGTCATCGGTTGCCTCTATCTGTTTCTTGCGGTGCTGGAGAGCTCGGGCTATCTGGCCCGGGCCGCCTTCGTGGTCGATGCCCTGATGCGTCGCCTCGGCCTGCCCGGCAAGGCGTTCGTCCCCATGCTGATGGGCTTTGGTTGCACCGTGCCCGCCGTGATGGCAACCCGCACCCTCAACTCCGAGCGTGAACGGCTGATGACCTCGGCCATGGCCCCCTTCATGTCCTGCGGCGCCCGCCTGCCGGTCTATGCCCTGTTCGCGGTGGCCTTTTTCCCGGCATCTGGCCAGAACCTGGTGTTCGGCCTCTATCTCGTCGGCATTGTGGTGGCCGTGCTCACCGGCCTGCTGCTGCGCAGCACCCTCTTGCCCGGCAAGAGTGACTCCATGCTGATGGAGATGCCCGATTACGAGCTGCCCCGGCCTATCAACGTGGGGATCAAGACCTGGCAGAAGCTGAAATCTTTCGTGTTCGGTGCCGGTAAAACCATAGTGCTGGTGGTGGCGGTGCTGAGCGTGCTCAACTCCCTGGGCACGGATGGCAGCTTCGGCCATCAGGATCAGGAGAGTTCGGTGCTGAGCAAGCTGAGCCAGGGGGTGACACCGCTGCTGCATCCCATCGGCATTCGTGAGGATAACTGGCAGGCCACGGTCGGCATCGTCACCGGTATCTTCGCCAAGGAGGCCGTGGTCGGCACCCTCAACAGCCTCTATGGGGGAGGCGAGCAGGCCGCCGATGCCGAGTACGATCTGTGGCAGAGTGTGCAAGATGCCCTGGCCAGCATCCCCGCCAATCTGGCGGCCATCAACCCGGCCGACCCCCTCGGGATAGATATCGGCGAGGTCGGGGATGCCAGGGTTGCGGCGGCGGAGCAAGAGGTGAGTCTCTCCACCTACGGCAACATGCAGGCTCACTTCGACGGGGCGGCGGGTGCCTTTGCCTACCTGCTGTTCATCCTGCTCTACATGCCATGCGCCGCCGCCATGGGCGCCCTGGTGCGTGAAACCGGTCGTCCCTGGGCTATCTACACCGCGCTCTGGTGCAACTACATGGCCTTCATGGGCGCCACGCTCTTCTATCAGGGGGCCAGCTTTGCGCGCCATCCCGAGCAGAGCCTGGCCTGGATAGGTTTCTATCTCGGCTCCCTGCTGCTGCTCTGGTGGCTGGGACGCATGCGCGGTGACATAGTGACGCGCCGGGTGGTGGCGCTGTGATACAGCGCGGCGCATTGAAATGGGAGGGCTATCCGGCCCGGGAGCACAGGGGCAACTGCGGGAGTGTGGTACTGTGATATTGCATGAATTGGGAGACTATCCGGCCCGGGAGCCGAGGGTCAACTGCGGGAGTGTGACACTGTGATATTGCATGAATTGGGAGACTATCTGGCCCGGGAGCAGAGGGTTAGTCGCTGGGATCTGGCCCGTCACTTCCACACCTCGGAAGATGCCGTCGAGGCCATGCTCGGGGTCTGGATGCGCAAGGGGCGCGTCATCAAACAGGAGAGCCAGCTGTGTGGCGGCCGTTGCTGCGGCAAACAGCAGCTGGTGATATTCGAATGGTGCGAGCCGGGCCGTATCGGCCTGGTGCAACGCGGCTAGGCGGTATCGCCGTCCCGGATGCCAACGAAAGAACCCGCCAACGGCGGGTTCTTGGTCTCTGATCTGCCAGGGCAGCCGGTGGCGCTCAGGTCCAGTCCAGCTCGTCCTTGTCATCTTTGCCTGGTTCCAGGCTCCAACCGCTGGCGTCGCTGCTATTGGCAATCTGCCCCTTGTCACGCCACAGCTTGATCTTGAGGCGCAGGTTGGTCTGCGAGTCCGCATTCTTGATCGCCTCCTCGTCCTCTATCACCCCTTCCACCACCAGATCGAACAGTGCTTCGTCGAAGGTGATCATGCCAAGGGTGCGGGATTTCTCCATCACCTCCTTGAGGCCGCCAAACTCGCCGCGTTTGATCATGTCGCGAATGGTGTGGGTGCCCAGCATGATCTCCACCGCCGCCCGGCGCCCGCCATCCGCGGTCTTCACCAGTCGCTGGGAGACAAAGGCCTTGAGGTTGTTGCCCAGATCGTTGAGCAGCTGGGGACGGCGCTCCTCGGGGAAGAAGTTGATGATGCGATCCAGCGCCTGGTTGGCGTTGTTGGCGTGCAGGGTGGAGATGGCCAGATGCCCGGTCTCCGAGAAGGCCAGGGCATGCTCCATGGTTTCGCGGTCACGAATTTCGCCGATGAGGATCACGTCCGGTGCCTGACGCAGGGTATTTTTCAGGGCGGCGTGGAAGCTGCGGGTGTCCACGCCCACTTCGCGCTGGTTGATGATGCTCTTGCGGTGGCGATGCACGTACTCCACCGGATCCTCGATGGTGATGATGTGGCCGCCGCTGTTGCGGTTGCGATGGTCGATCAGCGCCGCCAGCGATGTGGACTTGCCCGAGCCTGTGCCGCCGACGAACAGCACCAGGCCCCGTTTCTCCATGATGGTATCGAGCAGCACTGGGGGGAGCTTCAAGTCCTCGAAGCGGGGGATCTCGGTCTTGATGTTGCGCGCCACCAGGGAGACTTCGTTGCGCTGCTTGAAGATGTTGACTCGAAAGCGGCCTATCTGGGGCAGGGAGATGGCAAGGTTCATCTCCAGCTCCTTGTCGAACTGCTGCTTTTGCTCAAGATCCATGATCTCTGCGGCGATGGCGGCCACCTCGCCCGGGGCGAGCGGGGCCTCGCTGAGGGTGCGCAATATCCCCTGAAACTTGGCGCTGGGGGGGGCGCCGGTAGAGAGGTAGAGGTCGGAGCCATCCTGGCTCGCCAATAGCTTCAGCATCTCGTGCAGATCCATGACTCGTCTCGCTTAGCCGTCAATGATGTGAGTAATCCAACAGATTGTATCTGCTTATCAACTCATGAGTTTCTCGCGGAACACAAAAAAGACCGCCCCCATGATGCAAAGCCCGGCCCAGAGGTAGTCCCACTTGAGATCCTCCTTGAGATAGAAGACCGAGAAGGGCACGAAGATGGTGAGGGTGATCACCTCCTGCAAGATCTTGAGCTGGCCCACATTGAGTACCGTATGGCCTATCCGGTTGGCGGGGACCTGGAACAGGTATTCGAGCAGGGCGATGCCCCAGCTCACCAGGGCGGCGATGATCCAGGGTTTGTGGTTCATCTCCTTGAGGTGGGCATACCAGGCAAAGGTCATGAAGACATTGCTGCAGATTAACAGCCCGATGCTGGTCAAAATAGGATTCATGGGTGGCTCCTTGACATGAGGGATTGGGTGCAGATTACCCACTTTATGCGGACCGAAACGGGGTTCATGAGCGGCTCCTTGGCGCAATGGCGCCTGTTATATCTCAGTCGAGTCATATCCATAAGCCCCTCTTCAAGGTATTTTTAGCGAACCATCTCAGCGAGGAAAACAGGGAATGTTCAAGTGGAGCTGGCTATCTGTTGTCCTGATATGGGCCAGCCTGGTGCAGGGAGCGCAAGGATCACAGGAAGGTGAGGGGGAGCCCGCCAGTCTGACGGTCGCGACCGACGTCTGGCCCCCGTTTCGCATACTCAGGGCCGATGGCCGCTTCGAGGGACTGGATGTGGATATTCTGGCGGCCCTGGCGCGCCACCTCGATATCCCCATCAAGGTCGAGCGTTTCCCCTGGGGACGCGCCCTGCAGCGCATGCAAACCGGCCAGGTCGATCTCATGATAGGGCTGGCCAAGACTCCGGAGCGCACCGCCTTTATCGACTATCTGCAACCGGCGTATTATCAGTGCCGCCCGGCCTTTTATGCCGAGCCGCTGCTCGCCGCCCAGATCCGCCGTTATGGAGACTTGGCCCATCACGAGGTGGGTTATGTGCTCAAATCGAGCTATTTCAGCCCCTTTGATGAAGACAAGAGCCTCAACAAGCATGGGGTGCCCACCGAAGAACAACTGCTCGGCATGGTCTCACGCGGCCACCTGCCGCTGATGATAGGCACGGATTGCCAGGTTGATTACGCCCTGAGTCTCGCCAACCCGGCGGGCCTTATCAAGACCCGTTACCGCCCGGATAAACCCGTCACTCTCTATCTGGGCATGAGCAAACATTCAAAGGCCCAGCCGCTAAAAGAGCGGATCCAGGCCGCCCTGGCCGAGCTGGTGGCGAGTGGTGAGTTGGCGCAGTTGGCGTCCCATTATAAACCGGGCGAATGATGAGTCGCTTTGCATAGATACCATGGATGGGGAGGTAAGATGTTGAAATGGATATGGGGCTGCTGGCTATTGATGCCGCTCTTTGGCCTGATGGCTGCGCCATCGAGAACCCTGACCGTGGCCAGCAGTGAGTGGCCCCCCTTCATCATGGTGGATGGACAGGGTCGGATGAGCGGCATCGACATCGACCTGATCCAGGCCCTGGAGCGGCATACCGGTTTGCAATTCATCGTCAAGATCTACCCCTGGGGGCGGGTATTGAGGTATGCCGAGGTGGGGGAGATCGACATGGTGTTCAGCATTGCCAAGACCCTAGAGCGCGAGCGCTATGTGGAGTATCTGTCACCGCCCTACATCGCCTGTCCGCCAGCCTTCTACGCCCGTCCCGATCTGGCGGGCCAGATCCGCAATTATCAGGATCTGGGCGCCCATCAGGTAGGTTATGTGCTCAAGTCAGCCCACTTCGCCCGTTTTGACAATGATGAACAGCTCGACAAGCATGGGGTGCCGACCGAGACGCAACTGTTGGGCATGCTGATGCGCGATCACCTGCAGGTGATGGTCGCGGGCTCTTGCCACATGGATTACATCCTCTCCAGGCATAACCCGGCGGGGCTGGTCAAGACGACTTATCGCCCGCCAGAGCAGGAGGGGGTCTACCTGGCCATGAGCCGCCTCTCCCCGCACAAGGCGCTGGGCGTCAAGATAGAACAGGCCCTGGCCGAGACGGTGAAAAGCGGTGAGCTGGCCCGGATTGTCGCTCGCTATTACCCGCCGATGGCGACGGTTCCGGTGCGGCCCGCGACATCGCCTTGACCACGGGGCCCTCTGCCTTGCTATCATGACGGCCATGATGAGGGGCCATATCGGCACCCTCGGTGTTTGACCCACAGACCTCTGTCCGGGATATGCCTTGTTTACCACCTTGATCGCCCGTCAGCGCCGCTGGCAGCAGCGGCTGCTGCTTGGCCTGCTCTGCCTGACCCTGTTGCTGTTTTTGCTCTCGCTCTGCGTCGGCGCCTTTATGGTGCTGCCCTGGCAGCCGCTGGGGCCGCTGGAGCAGCAGATTCTGCTGGAGCTGCGTTTGCCTCGCGCCCTGCTCGCCCTGCTGGCGGGGGCCTCTCTGGCCTGCGGCGGCGCGGTGTTGCAGGTGATGCTCCATAACCCCGTGGCCGAGCCCGGCCTGCTTGGGGTGTCGAGCGGCGCCGGGCTTGCCGCCATGCTGGCCATGGCCCTGGCCAAGGGCGCCGACATGGCGCTGCCGGGTTGGGCCCTCTCCCTGGCCGCCTTCGGCGGTGCCTTGCTGGTGACGCTCCTGCTGCTGCTGGCCGCCCGCCGCGCCCATCTGGGCCATGCTCGCCTGCTCTTGCTCGGGGTGGCCATCGGCATACTCACCAACGCCGTGATGACCTGGTTGATGTATTTCGCCGACGACGGGTCGGTGCGCGAGTTCATGTTCTGGATGATGGGCAGCCTGGCTTATGGCAGCCAGCAACTCGGCTGGTGGTGGCTGTTGATGCCACTGACCCTGCTCTGGCTGATCCGCCAGGGCAGGGCGCTGCAGCAGTTGCTGCTGGGGGAGACCCAGGCCCGCCTGATGGGGCTGGATGTGCATCGCCTGCGGGTGCGTCTGGTGCTGGCGGTCTGTCTGCTGACCGGGCTCGCGGTGGCCCTGTGCGGCGTCATTGGCTTCGTCGGTCTGGTGGTGCCTCATCTGCTGCGTCTGTGCGGGGTGAGCGATCAGCGCTTCTTGCTGCCCGCCTCCGCCCTGGGGGGCGGCGCCCTGCTGCTGGGGGCGGATCTCTGTGCCCGCACCCTGCTGGCGGCGGGGGAGTTGCCCATTGGGGTGGTGACCGCCTCGGTCGGCGCGCCTCTCTTTATTTATCTTCTGCTCAGGCAATCCCATGATCAGCCCCGTTGATGACAAGGCGCTGCTCTGCGCCCGGCAACTGAGCCTGGCGGGTCGGTTGGCCCCCCTCTCCCTCGATTGGCAGGGCGGCCAGCTGGTGGCCCTGCTTGGCCCCAATGGCAGCGGGAAATCGACCCTGCTCGGCGCCCTGGCCGGTCTGCTCCCCGCCGAGGGCAGCATCACCTTGTCCGGAGACACACTGGCTTCCCTGAGTCTGCCGGATCTGGCCAGACGCCGGGCCATGCTGCCTCAGCGCCAGCCCCATCTGTTTCATACCCCGGTGTTCTCAGTGCTGGCGCTGGGCCTTGGCGAGCCCGGCGCCGTCAGCCAGGCTGCCCGAGAGGCCATGGCAGCGCTGTGCCAGGCCCTGGAGCTCGATCATCTGCTCGGGCGGGACTTCAGCCGGCTCTCGGGGGGGGAACAGCAGCGGGTATTGATCGCCCGCACCCTGTTGCAGGTCTGGCCCGGGCTCAATCCGGCGGGACGCCTGCTGCTGCTCGACGAGCCCCTGGCCGGGTTGGATCTGCATCACCAGCTGGCGCTGCTGCGCCTGCTCAAGTCGGTCAGTCGACAGGGATTGCTGGTGGTGATGGCCATTCACGACATCAATCTTGCCATCGATTGGGCCGATCGAATGCTCTGTCTGCAAGGGGGGGAGATGGTGTGCGAGGGCGGGGTTGAGCTTATCGACGAGGCCCTGCTCGAGCGGGTGTTCCAGATCAGGACCAACCGGCTGGAGGCGGGGGGGCGGGTCTGGTTTATGCCGAGTCTGTAAAGGGCCGACTATCGCGCAAGAGAAAGGGGCAGGTGTCACGGACACCTGCCCCTTTGCTTCGTCAGCCATTGCGCTTGGCGTGGCCGTTAGCGAAGGTTTACCTTGCTTATCCGCACTTGTGAAGCCTCAGCCAGCATGGCCAGCAGGGTCTCGGTATCGTCCCAGGAGAGGCAAGCATCGGTGATGCTCTGGCCGAAGACGTTGACGCAGCGCGGTTTGTGTCAGCGTTGGGCTGTCTTGCTTATCCGCACTTGTGAAGCCTCGGCCAGCATGGCCAGCAGGGTCTCGGTATCGTCCCAGGAGAGGCAAGCATCGGTGATGCTCTGGCCGAAGGTGGCGGCACAGCCGTTCTCCACATCCTGACGGCCTTCGACCAGGAAGCTCTCGGCCATGATGCCGGCGATGCCGGTGCGGCCACGGCGCAGCTGATCGCAGATATCCTGCGCCACCAACAGCTGGCGACGATGATCCTTCAAGCTGTTGCCATGGCTGAAATCCACCACCAGCCGCTCGGGTAGGTTGACCTTGGCCAGTGCCTCGCAGGCTTCATCCACGCTGGCGGTATCATAGTTGGGCCTGTGGCCGCCACGCAGTATCACATGACCATAGGGGTTGCCGGCGGTGCGGTAGATGGTCATCTTGCCGTCTTTATCCGGCGAGTAGAAGATGTGGCTGTGGCGGGCGGCGCGCACCGCATCGATGGCGATGCGGGTGTTGCCGTCGGTGCCATTCTTGAAGCCGACCGGGCAGGAGAGCGCCGAGGCCATCTCGCGGTGGACCTGGGATTCGGTGGTGCGGGCGCCTATGGCACCCCAGGTGATGAGATCGCTGATGTACTGACCGGTCACCATATCGAGGAACTCGGTGGCGGTGGGCAGACCCAGGGCGTTGATGTCCGCCAGCAGCTTGCGCGCCAGCTTGAGTCCTTCATTGACGTCGAAGCTGCCGTCCAGGCGCGGATCGTTGATGAGCCCCTTCCAGCCGACTATGGTGCGCGGTTTCTCGAAATAGGTGCGCATGACGATGCACAGCGTCTCTTGGTATTGGTCGCGCAGGGCATTGAGCCGGGCGGCATAGTCGAGGGCGGCAATGGGGTCGTGGATGGAGCAGGGCCCCACTACCACCAGCAGACGCTGGTCGTTACCGGCCAGTATGGCCTCGACATCACGGCGGGCATCGAGCAGGTTCTGGGCGATCTTGTCGGTAATGGGGAAGGCGGCGGCGAGTTCGCTCGGGGTGATGAGGGACTCCAGGCGCCGGGTGCGCAATTCATCGGTGTGAATGGACATACAAACTCAAGTCTCGAGTGGGTGGCATAGCCACAGGCGGCGAAAAAGCAAAGAGATAAAATAAAGCAAAACCCTGTCGATTGAAACCTTGGGCGGCTCTGATAGGATGTGAGGCCATTTCATCCCTACCCGAGGTAGTTTTTTGTGGCAAAACCTGGCGCGACCGGTCTGACCCGGATCATCAATGCAACCGGCTATAGCATGAAGGGGCTCAAATCAGCCTGGCTCAACGAGGCCGCCTTCCGCCAGGAGCTGGTGCTGATCCTGCTGTTGATGCCGCTTGCCTTCTGGGTCGGGGGGGATCTCAACCAGATATTGCTGCTGATCGCGGTGAGCTGGCTGGTGGTGATTGTCGAAGTGCTCAACTCGGCGGTAGAGGCGGTGGTGGACAGGATAGGCTCAGAACATCATGAGTTGTCTGGACGGGCCAAAGATTTGGGCTCGGCCGCCGTCTTCCTCGTGCTGGCACTGAATGTGGTGGTGTGGGGCGCCCTGGCGGGACGTAATCTGCTCGGCTGGTGGTAAGCTTGCGAGATGATTTAGCACAGAATAAAGGCGCCTGATGGCGCCTTTATTCTTGGTCCGGTTTTGGCTGGCTCACTCTGCGATGAGCAGGGTGTAGGAGCGGTTGCGGCGCCAGATCTTGCGTTTGGTGTCATTGAGCTTGAGTTTGCGCCTGGGGCTCCAGCCGCTCTTTGTCGCTTTGACCAGACGAGTCTTTCTACGTTTTTGCATCTTGGTCTCCTCCTAAATGGCATGACAGGCCGATGGCCGTCCGGTGACATCATTGGAACTTAAGGGTGGAGCCCATCTGAAAGTGCTGTCTGCTATCTCGACCTGAGGATGTGAGGGACAAAAACAATTTCGGATAGGCTCCGATGTGACAGGATGATAGCAGGCTTGCGCGGGCTTAGACAGACGCTTGATTCAGCCTTGTTCGACCCCCGTGATCCGGCTCACTACCTCGGCGATGGGACTTGGGTGAGAAGCCTCATCGCTGACGGGCTCGTTGTCGTCCTCGTCCAGCGCCTCACGCCGTTGCGCCTTCTGCTGTTCGTTGTCGAGCCACAGCAGGCTCTGGTAATACTGGCGCACGTTGTTGACATAGTTGCGCGCCTCGCCACCGCGGGCATAGCCGTAGCGAACCTTGCTGTGCCAGCGGGCCTGTTGCAGCAGCGGCAGCACCTCCTTGACGTCCCCCCAGCTGTCCGGATCCTTGCCCAGCTGCTTGGTCAGGCGGCGGGCATCCATCATGTGGCCATAGCCGATGTTGTAGGCGGTGAGGGCAAACCACACCTTCTCGTCCTCGGGTACCGAGTCCGGCACCTTGTCGACCATCAGTTTGAGGTAGCGGGCGCCCCCTTCGATGCTCTCCTCCGGGTGGGTTCTGTCCTTGACTCCCATGGCCTTGGCGGTGTTTTCGGTCAACATCATCATGCCGCGCACTCCGGTGTAGGAGCGGGCAGCAGGATCCCAGTGGGACTCCTGATAACTGATGGCGGCCAGCAGGCGCCAGTCAATCTCCAGGGCATGTTGCTTGAACAGCTCCTGATACTTGGGCAGCAGCTCCTTGGCCCGGCGCAGGAAGGTGCGGGTATCGACAAAATCGAAGTTCTGCACATGGCCAAAATATTTCTCGTCGAGCTTGGCGATGGCGCCATCCATGAAGCGTTGGCCGAAGAAGTCGATGACGCTGGCATAGAGGCTGTCATCGGGCAGGCGGTTCATGACCCAGGCCACGGTCTGGCTGTCGGAGAGGGTGAGCGCCTCGGCAAGCTCGGGGTAGTAACGCTGGGTGCGTGCCAGCACGGTATTTTGCACTATGGTGTAGTCAATTTTCCCCTCGGCCAGCATCTTGAGCAGATCCTCGGTGTCCGACTTGGGATCGGCTTGCCAGCTGAGTGTGGGGTGGGATACCTGAAACTCCTTGAGCAGATCTTCACCGCTCGAGCCCTGGGCCACCACCAGCTTGCCGTCTATGTCATCCAGGCTGCGCGGGCGCCGGGAACCATTGCGATAGACCAGCTTGGGGGAGACCTGGTAAAAACCGGGGCCGAAGCGAAATTGGGCTCGGCGCTCCGGGGTGACGACGATGGCGGCGGCAACGAGGTCCAGTTTGTCACCCTCAAGCAGCCCGACCAGTTCGGCACTGGTGTTGACTGGAATGATGGTCAGCTTGACGCCGAGCCAGTCGGCAAAGGATTGCGCCAGTTCGTAATCGTAACCGAAGGCGGTGTCGTCTCTTTGGTAATAGGAGGTGGGCCCGTAGAGGGTCCCGACCCGGATCTCGCCTCGCTGACGGATCTGCTCCAGCTGGCTGGAGGGGGTGTGAAAGTCACAGCTGGCGAGGAGCAGCGTCATGATCACGGCGAGAAATAGTCGAACAATGTGGCGCAAGTAGGCGAGTACCCTTGTTGAAAAATTCGGCATTTGTCAAAAAAGAGGCTCCTTTATACCAGAGAGTCCGAGGCGAGTCACACCGGCGCCGTGGATAAAAACGTTTGTCCGGCAGGGGAGGGATCCCTATAATACGCGCGTCTCAAATCCCCCCACACATTAAAACTTGGTGAGAAAGGTCATATGGAAATCTTGCGAGGTGCGCCTGCACTGTCTGAGTTTCGTATCAACAAGTTGCTGCAAAGCTTCGCGCACAGAGGACTCGAGATAAGCAGTATCTATGCCGAATATGTGCATTTTGCCGAGCTGTCGGCGCCGCTCTCGGATGCGGAGCGAACGACACTGGGACGGTTGCTGCGCTACGGCCCGACTATCCCCGAACATGCCCCCAGCGGCCAACTCTTCCTCGTTACCCCCCGTCCCGGCACTATCTCCCCCTGGTCTTCCAAAGCAAGCGACATCGCCCACAACTGCGGCCTGACCCAGGTCAAGCGGCTCGAGCGTGGCATTGCCTATTACGTGGAAGGCGAGTTTGATGCGGCCCAGCACGCCGAGATAACGGCCCTGCTCCATGACCGCATGATGGAGACAGTGTTCAGCGCCCCCGAGCAGGCGAGCGCCCTCTTTGCCCATCAGGCCCCGCGCCCCTTCACCCAGGTGGACGTGCTGGGCGGTGGCCGCAGCGCCCTGGCTTCTGCCAACATCGCCCTGGGTCTGGCCCTGGCCGATGACGAAATCGACTACCTGGTGGAGAACTTCACCCGCCTTGGTCGCAATCCCAACGACATCGAGCTCTACATGTTCGCCCAGGCGAACTCCGAGCACTGTCGTCACAAGATCTTCAACGCCGACTGGACCATAGATGGCGAGCGCCAGCCCAAGTCGCTGTTCAAGATGATCAAGAATACCTTCGAGCAGACCCCGGACTATGTGCTGTCTGCCTACAAAGACAACGCCGCCGTGATGGAAGGGAGCCAGGGTGGCCGCTTCTTCCCGAGCAGCAAGGGTGAGTATCAGTATCACCAGGAGCGGGTCGATATCCTGATGAAGGTGGAGACTCACAACCACCCGACCGCCATCTCTCCCTTCCCGGGCGCCGCCACCGGCTCCGGTGGCGAGATCCGCGATGAGGGTGCGACCGGACGCGGCGCCAAGCCCAAGGCCGGTCTGGTCGGTTTCTCCGTCTCCAACCTGCGCATCCCCGGTTTCGAACAGCCCTGGGAGCAGGATTTCGGCAAGCCGAGCCGCATCGTCAGCGCCTTCGACATCATGCAGGAGGGGCCGCTGGGCGGCGCCGCCTTCAACAACGAGTTTGGCCGTCCGGCCCTGCTCGGCTACTTCCGTACCTTCGAAGAGCTGGTGCCGAGCCACAATGGCGTCGAAGTGCGTGGCTACCACAAGCCCATCATGCTGGCTGGCGGCCTTGGCAATATCCGCAGCGAGCATGTGCAAAAAGCGGAGATCCCGGTGGGCGCCGCCCTGATCGTGCTGGGCGGCCCGGCCATGAACATCGGTCTGGGGGGCGGCGCGGCCTCCTCCATGGCCTCCGGCCAGTCCGCCGAGGATCTCGACTTTGCCTCGGTACAGCGTGACAACCCCGAGATGGAGCGTCGCTGCCAGGAGGTGATCGATCGCTGCTGGCAGCTCGGTGACGAGAATCCCATCGCCTTCATCCACGACGTGGGCGCCGGTGGCCTCTCCAACGCCATGCCGGAATTGGTCAATGACGGTGAGCGCGGTGGTCGTTTCGATTTGCGTGCCATTTCGAGCGACGAGCCGGGCATGAGCCCGCTGGAGATCTGGTGCAACGAATCCCAGGAGCGCTACGTACTGGCGGTGCCTCAGGAGAAGCTGGCGCTGTTCAAGGCCCTGTGCGAGCGCGAGCGCGCCCCTTACGCCGTCATCGGTACCGCCACCGCCGAGCCGCATCTCACGCTCTCCGATGCCCATTTTGACAACCAGCCCATCGATCTGCCCCTGGACGTGCTGCTCGGCAAGGCGCCCAAGATGCACCGCGATGTGCAGAGCCTGCCCGCCCAGGGCAAGGCCCTGATGCTCGATGGCATCACCTTGTCCGATGCCGCCGAGCGGGTATTGCGCCTGCCGACGGTGGCGGAGAAGTCCTTCCTCATCACCATTGGCGATCGCAGCGTGACCGGTCTGGTCAACCGCGACCAGATGGTCGGCCCCTGGCAGATCCCGGTGGCCGATTGCGCCGTCACCGCCGCCACCTATGACAGCTATCACGGGGAAGCCATGTCCCTGGGGGAGCGCACCCCGGTGGCGCTGCTCTCCCACGCAGCCTCCGCCCGCATGGCGGTGGCCGAGGCGCTCACCAACCTGGCACCGGCTCACATCGGCTCCTTGAAGCGGGTCAAACTCTCCGCCAACTGGATGTCTGCCGCCGGTCACCCGGGGGAAGATGCCGGTCTCTATGAGGCGGTCAAGGCGGTGGGTGAAGAGCTCTGCCCGGCCCTTGGCATCACCATCCCGGTCGGCAAGGACTCCATGTCCATGAAGACCCGCTGGCAGCAAGATGGCGAGGAGCGCAGCGTCACCTCGCCGCTCTCCCTGCTCATCACCGCCTTCGCGCGGGTCGAGGATGTGCGCAACACCGTCACCCCCCAGCTGCGTACCGATCTCGGCGAGACAGATCTCATCCTGATTGACCTTGGCAACGGCAAGCAGCGCCTGGGCGCCTCCGCCCTGGCTCAGGTCTACCGCCAGCTGGGCGACAGCGCGCCGGATCTCGACAACCCGACTCAACTCAAGGGCTTCTTCAACGCCATCCAGGCGCTGGTGGCGGATCGCAAGATTGTGGCTTACCACGACAGATCCGACGGCGGCCTGTTCGTCACCCTGACCGAGATGGCCTTCGCCGGTCACTGCGGCCTCGACATCC
Source organism: Aeromonas rivuli (assembly GCF_020149575.1). NCBI lineage: Bacteria > Pseudomonadati > Pseudomonadota > Gammaproteobacteria > Aeromonadales > Aeromonadaceae > Aeromonas > Aeromonas rivuli. The sequence goes on from NZ_CP079742.1 coordinate 1,720,049, forward strand.
AGCTCGATCGCGTCGGTGGCGAGCTGTTGCCCGCGCTGTTCAACGAGGAGCTGGGTGCCGTCATTCAGGTGTGCCGTGCCGACAAGGAAGCCGTCATGACCCTGCTGGCGGGCCATGGCCTGGCCGCCTGCGTCCATGTCATCGGCAGCGTCGACGACCAGGACAGCCTGCGGTTCAGCCGCGCCGGGCAAGAGGTCTATCGTGCCAGTCGTACCGCCCTGCGCACCCTCTGGGGTGAGACCAGCTGGCAGATGCAGCGTCTTCGTGATAACCCCGAGTGCGCCGATCAGGAGCACGCCGCTCGCCAGGATGCGACCGACCCGGGTCTGCATGCCTCCTTGAGCTTCAATCCGTCCGAGGATGTGGCTGCGCCCTATATCGCTCGCGGGGTCTCTCCTCGTTTGGCGGTACTGCGCGAGCAGGGGGTCAACTCCCACGTGGAGATGGCCGCCGCTTTCGATCGTGCCGGTTTTGCTGCCGTGGACGTGCACATGAGCGACATCCTGTCCGGTCGCATCAAGCTGGAAGAGTTCCAGAGTCTGGTGGCCTGTGGCGGCTTCTCCTACGGCGACGTGCTGGGGGCGGGGGAAGGCTGGGCCAAGTCCATCCTGTTCAACGACGGCGCCCGCGAGCAGTTCCAGCGCTTCTTCGAGCGTGGCGACACCCTGACTCTGGGGGTGTGCAACGGTTGCCAGATGATGTCCAACCTGCGTGACCTCATTCCGGGGGCCGATCTGTGGCCGCGCTTCGTGCGCAACCGCTCCGAGCGCTTCGAGGCGCGCTTCAGCCTGGTGGAAGTACAGGACTCTCCGTCCGCCTTCTTCGCCGGCATGGCGGGCTCTGTGATGCCCATCGCCGTCTCCCACGGGGAAGGGCGGGTGGAGGTGCGCGACGCCGCTCACCTGGCGGCGTTGCAAGCCAGCGGCCTGGTGGGGCTGCGTTTCGTCGACAACCGCGGCAAGGTCACCGAGCAGTATCCGGCCAACCCGAACGGGGCACCGGCGGGCATCACTGCGGTCACCACCACGGACGGCCGCGCGACTATCATGATGCCGCACCCTGAGCGGGTATTCCGCACCGTGGCGAACTCCTGGCACCCGGACAACTGGGGCGAGGATGGCGCCTGGATGCGGATGTTCAGAAACGCTCGGGTGCGTCTGGGCTAATCCCGCCAGATACTCTGCAGCAATGAAAAACCGGCCAACTGGCCGGTTTTTTTATCGCTGGGGGGAGCGGTTTAGTGGAGTACCAGGTGCTGGAAGCCCTGCACCAGGCTGATGACCGGTTGGGGATAGATCCCCATGGCCAAGACGATGATGGCGGAGAGCAGCACCACCAGCCCGCCGGAGGAGAAGGCCCAGTCGGCCTTGGCATCGCGCAGCTGCATGCCGGGTTCGCGCAGGTAGAGGGTGACCATGACTCTCAGGTAGTAGTAGAGCCCCAGGGCGCTGCCGAGCACTATGGCGCCGCAGAGCCACCAGAGTTGCGCCTCGACCGTCACCCCGATGAGGTAGAACTTGCCGATGAAGCCCAGCGTCATGGGGATACCCGCCAGGGAGAGCATCATCACCGTCATGACGGCGGTCAGGTAGGGGCGTTTCCAGAACAGGCCGCGATAGCTGTGCAGGGAGTCCGCATCCTTGCCGCGATAGGGGCTGGACATCATGCTGATGACGCCGAAGGCCCCCAGGCTGGTGAAGAGGTACATCAGCAGGTAGACACCGGCCGCTTCCACCGGCATCTGGCCGAGGCGGCTCGCCACCACCACCGCCAGCAGGTAGCCGAAGTGGGAGATGGAGGAGTAACCCATCATCCGCTTGATGTTGGTCTGGATCAGCGCCAAGAGGTTGCCGACCACGATGGAGATGACCGCCATGGCCGCCAGCAGCCAGTGGATCATGGGATCCGAGGTGGCCGGCACCGCCAGGTAGAAGCGCAGCAGCACGCAAAACACGGCTATCTTGCTGACGGTGGCGAGGAAGGTGGCCACAGGTGCCGGGGCGCCCTCGTACACGTCCGGGGTCCAGAGGTGGAAGGGGGCGAGGGACAACTTGAACGCAAAGCCCACCAGCATCAGGCCAAAGCCCCCCATCAGCAGTGGCTGGTGAGCCGGGCTCTGGGCCAGGGTCAGACCGAGATCGCTGAAGCTCAGGCTGCCCGCCTGGGCATAGAGCAACGCCATGCCGAACAGCAGGAAGGCGGTAGCGGCGGCGGAGAGCACCATGTACTTGATGCTGGCCTCCAGGGAATGGCGCTCGCGGTAGGCATAACCCACCAGACCGAACATGGGCAGGGTCAGCATCTCGATCCCGATAAACAGTGACGCGAGATGGCGGGAACCCGCCAGCACCAGGCCACCGGCGGTGGCGATCAGCAGCAGCAGGTAGAACTCTTCCCGGTTGTCCGGGTAGCCCTTGAGCCAGGAGCGACCGAAGGTACAGGTGGCCAGGGCGCCGATGAGCACCAGCCCCATGTAGAAGACCGCGTAGCTGTCCACTTGCAGCAGGGGAGTGACCCCCTGATCCCCCTGGGCCATGACGATGGGCAGGGAGAAGAGCGCCAGGTTGAGGCCTGTGATGGTCACCACGAAGGCGGTGTCATCGCAGCGCTTCCAGGCGATGGCGAGCATCAGGGCGACCATGGCCCCCGTGGTCAGCAACAGGGGCAGCAGGGCCAATAGTTGGGCGGCGGTAAACGTCATGACAAGGCTCCCGGCGTGGACAAGGAAAGGGAGAGAGAAACAGAGGGCATCATTGCAGTGCTCCTGTGGCTGGCAGCGCGTACCAGTGCAGCACGCTCAGCAGGCTGCTGCTGGCGGTGTCGAGCACGGGTTGCGGGTAGAGACCGAGCAGCACCAGCAGACCGGCTATGGTCAGCATCATGGCCAGCTCCCGTCTGTCCAGGCCCTTGAGGACGCTCTCGTCCTTGGGAGCTCCGAAGCAGGCGCGCTGCAGCATGATGAGGGAGTAGACCGAGGCCAGCACCAGGCCGAAGGTGGCGATGATGGTGATGATGGGGGCCACCTGGAAGCTGCCGATGAGGATCAGGAACTCGCCGACGAAGTTGCCGGTGCCCGGCATGCCAAGGGAGGCCACCGAGAAGAACAGCATGACGCCGGGCAGGTAACGCAGCCGACCCCAGAGGCCGCCCATCAGGCGCAAGTCCCGGGTGTGCAGGCGCTCGTAGAGCTGGCCACAGAGGATGAAGAGGCCGGCGGCGGAGAGGCCGTGGGCGATCATCTGCACCACGGCGCCCTGCAGCGCCAGCTCGCTACCGGAGTAGATGGCGATCATCACGAAACCCATGTGGGAGATGCTGGTGTAGGCCACCAGCCGTTTGATGTCTGTCTGGGCGAACGCCAGCAGGGCGCCGTAGACGATGCCGAACAGGCCAAGGAGCATGGCGTAGGGGGCGAACTGGGCGGAGGCCTCCGGGAACAGCGGCAGGGTGAAGCGCAGCAGGCCGTAGGCGGCTGTCTTCAGCAAGATGCCCGCCAGATCCACGGAACCTGCGGTCGGTGCCTGACTATGGGCGTCCGGCAACCAGCCATGGAGCGGCACCAGCGGCATCTTGACCGCGAAGGCGATGAAGAAGCCCAGCATCAGCAGCCACTGTACGCCCTTGCTCATCGGGGTGTTGAGCAGGTCGAGGTAGTTGAAGGTAAAGACGCCGGTGGCGGCGTGGTGAGTCAGTACCAGCCCCAGGATGGCCACCAGCATGATGAGGCCGCTGGCCTGGGTGTAGATGAAGAACTTGGTGGCCGCGTTGATCCGGGATTTACCGTCGGTAACCGAATGGCCCCAGAGCGCGATCAGGAAGTACATGGGAACCAGCATCATCTCCCAGAAGAAGAAGAAGAGGAACAGGTCCACCGCCATGAAGACGCCGAGCACGCCCCCCAGGATCCACAGCAGGTTGAGGTGGAAGAAGCCGATGCGCTGCACGATTTCTTTCCAGGAGCAGAGGATGGCCAGCACGCCGATGAAGCTGGTGAGCATCACCATCAGGAGCGACAAGCCGTCTACCGCCAGGTGCAATGAGATGCCGAAGCGGGGGATCCAGGGTTGCTGCCACTCGGCCGCCCAGACGGGGAGCCCGGGGCTGGCGAGGGAGAAGTCACCGCCGAGCCAGATGGCACCGGAGAGCAACAGACAGGCGCTCATGGAGAGCAGGGCTACCCAGCGAACGAATTGTCCGCCGAGCCGCTCCATCTGCCAGCAGAGCAAGCCGCCGATAAAAGGAATTAACAAGATCCAGAGTAAGGTCACGATATCAGCTCTCTTATAGGTTCTGGTCGCTGTGTAGGCCCGCAGGCCTGTGAATTCAGGGAATGCATCGACGTCAACCGAGCAGCAGCAGGGCCAGGATCAGGGCGGCGCCCATCCCCATGGAGGCGGCGTACCAGCGCAGCTTGCCGGACACAGTCCAGGCCAGCAGCTGGTGGCCACCCTGGGCCAGCACGGCGGGCAGGTTCATCATCCGATCCAGCGGATCCTTGCCGAGCAAGCGGGTCACCAGCAGGTAGGGCTTGACCCAGATCCAGTCATAGAGCCAGTCAAAGCCCCAGGCATTGAACCAGAGGGTGCTGAGCAGGCGGCCAGGAGCACTATTTGCGATGCTTTTTGCCAGACGACGTTCGCCGAGGAAGAGGAAGGCGGCGAGCGCAATGCCTGCCACGGCGATGACGCCGGAGAGGATCTCGAGGCTGTGACGGCCCTCCTCGATATGATCCCCCGGGCCTGCCGGCAGTACTCCGGCGAGCGGTGGCACTATCAGGGCGCCCACCGCGGTGGAGAGCACCAGCAGCACCAGCAGCGGCAGCTGGTGGGCCAGGCCGTGGCCTTTGTGCGCCTGCGTCTGCGCCTTGCCGTGGAAGGCGATGAAGATGAGGCGGAAGGTGTAGAGGGAGGTCAGGAAGGCCCCACCCAGACCGGCCCACAGCAGGGCGCTCTGGCCACTGGCCTGCACTTGCCAGAGGATGGCGTCCTTGCTGTAGAAACCGGCGGTGACCAGCGGCAACGCGGCCAGGGCCGAGCCCCCCACCAGGAAGCAGGCATAGACCAGGGGCAGGCTCTTGCGCAGGCCCCCCATCTTGAAGATGTTCTGCTCGTGGTGGCAGGCGATGATCACCGCACCAGAGGAGAGGAACAAGAGCGCCTTGAAGAAGGCGTGGGTCATCAGGTGGAAGATGGCCCCTTCCCAGGCGCCGACCCCCAAGCCTAAGAACATGTAGCCTATCTGGCTCATGGTGGAGTAAGCCAGGATCCGCTTGATGTCGGTCTGCACCAGGGCGGCAAAGCCTGCCAGCACTAGTGTGATGACGCCCACCAGCGCCACCAGATGGAGGATCTCGGGAGCCAGCAGGAAGAGGCCGTGGGTACGGGCGATGAGGTAGACACCGGCGGTCACCATGGTGGCCGCGTGGATCAGCGCCGAGACCGGGGTCGGGCCCGCCATGGCGTCCGCCAGCCAGGTCTGCAGGGGCAGCTGGGCGGATTTGCCAACCGCGCCACCGAGCAGCATCAGGCAGGCGAACGACAGGGCAGGGGAGCCCTCGGCAAACATCGCCGGAGCACGCACCAGCAGCTCGTGGATGTTGAGGGTGCCGAGTTCCCGGTACAGGACGAACAGCCCGATGGCGAGGAAGACGTCGCCGACCCGGGTCACCACGAATGCCTTGAGGGCGGCCGCGCCGTTGGCCGGGTTGCGGTAGTAGAAGCCGATCAGCAGGTAGCTGCAGAGCCCCACCCCTTCCCAACCCAGATAGACGAACAGCAGGTCATCGGCCAGTACCAGAAACACCATGCTGGCGATAAACAGGTTGGTGTAGGTGAAGAAGCGTGAATAGCCCTCTTCTCCGCGCATGTACCAGGAGGCGAACAGGTGGATGAAGAAACCCACCCCTGTCACCACCCCCAACATGGTCAGCGACAGGCCGTCCAGCGCCAGGCGGAAGGTGGGCTGGAATTCACCCACCGACATCCACTGCCACAGGGTCTGGGTATAGACGCCGCCCTCGGGGGTGTGATTGAGGAAGTCGAACCCGACCCAGATTGTGGTCAGAGCCGACAGGCCTATGCTGCCGACACCGATCAGCGCCGCGCTGCGCTCGCCGAGACGGCCGATGGAGAAGGCCAGCAGCAGCCACCCCAGCAGGGGGAACAGGAAAGTCAGATATAGGAGGCTCATCCGCGCATCTCGCTCACAGTGTCCACGTTCAGGGTGTGGTAACGACGATAGAGCAGCAGTAACAGGGCGAGGCCGATACTGGCCTCCGCTGCCGCCAGAGAAATCACCAGAATGTACATGATCTGGCCGTCGGCCTGGGCCCAGCGGCTGCCAGCCACCACGAACGCCAGGGCGGACGCATTCATCATGATTTCGATACTCATGAGGATAAACAGCAAGTTACGGCGAATTAACAGACCGCACAAACCGATGCAGAACAGGATGGCGGCCAGCAGAAGGCCGTGCTCCATGGGGATACCACTCATTGCTGACCTCCTTCCTGAGATGGGCGAGCGGTGGGTTTGGGGACGGAGAGCACTTCCCCGCTCTTGTCTTCACGGCCAAGGTGATAGGCGGTGACCAGACCCGCCAGCAGCAGTATGGAGGCGAGCTCCACCGCCAGTACATAGGGGCCGAACAGGGCGATGCCGACCTCTTTCGCACTGACGTCGGTCTGCCCGAGCTCACCGCCGGTGACCCCGAGAATGCCGTAGGCCAGGAAGCCGAGCAGGATGAGGGAGAGCAGGGCAGGCCCACCCCAGGTCATGGGGGTGAGCCAGTTGCGCTCCTGATCCTGGGCGCTCCCTAAGTTCAGCATCATCACCACGAACACGAACAGCACCATGATGGCGCCGGCGTAGACGATCACCTGCAGGGCGCCTGCGAAGGAGGCTCCCAGGCAGAAGAAGATCATGGCCACGGCGATGAGCGAGATGATGAGATTGAGCAACGCATGCATGGGGTTGCTGGTGCTGATGACCCGCAGCGTGCTGTAAACGGCGACCAGGGCCGCGGCATAAAATGCCAGTTCCATGATTGACTCCTAGGGCAGCAGGCTCTTGACATCGATGGGCTTGGCTTCGTTCTCGGCATCCCCTTTGGGCTTGCCGTCGATGGCCATCCCGCTCATGCGGTAGAAGTTGTAGTCCGGGTATTTGCCGGGGCCGCTGATCAGCAGATCTTCCTTCTCGTACACCAGATCCTGGCGGCGATACTCGCCCATCTCGAAATCCGGCGTCAGCTGGATGGCGGTGGTGGGGCAGGCCTCTTCACACAGACCGCAGAAGATGCAGCGGGAGAAGTTGATGCGGAAGAACTCCGGGTACCAGCGACCGTCGTCCCGCTCCGCTTTTTGCAGCGAGATGCAGCCGACCGGGCAGGCCACGGCGCACAGGTTGCACGCCACGCAGCGCTCGTCACCGTCGGGATCCCGGGTCAACACGATGCGGCCACGGAAACGGGGCGCGGCATAGACCTGCTGCTCCGGGTAGCTCAGGGTCTCGCGGGGGCGCCAGGCATGGGAGAAGACCATCCCCAGACTGCGCAGTTGGGTGCCAACACCCTTGATAATGCTCGTAATTTTCATTGGTGCCTCACTGCACGTTCATAAGCACGACGGCGCCGGTTACCAGCATGTTGAGCAAGGTAAGCGGTAAGCAGACTTTCCAGCCAAAGGACATCACCTGGTCAAAGCGCGGGCGGGGCAGGGAGGCCCGCAGCAGGATGAAGAACACCATGAAACAGGCGGTCTTCAGGGCAAACCAGATGAAGGGCGGCAACCAGGGGCCGTGCCAGCCACCGAAGAAGAGGGTCACTATGAGGGAGGAGATCAGCACTATGCCGATGTACTCGCCCACGAAGAACAGACCCCACTTCATGCCCGCGTACTCGATGTGATAGCCGTCGGCGAGCTCCTGCTCGGCCTCCGGCTGGTCAAACGGGTGACGGTGGGTGACGGCAACCCCGGCAAACAGGAAGGTGATGAAACCCAGGAACTGGGGGATCACGTTCCACAATCCGGCTTGCGCTTCGACTATATCCCGCAGGTTGAAGCTGCCGGTCTGGATGACGATGCCCATCAGGGAGAGGCCGAGGAACACCTCGTAGGAGAGGGTCTGGGCCGAGGCGCGCAGGCTGCCGAGCAGGGAGTACTTGTTGTTGCTCGACCAGCCGGCAAAGAGCACGGCGTAGACCGCCAGCCCTGCTATGGCCAGGATGTAGAGCAGCCCCACGTTGAGATCCGCCACGCCCCAGGTGGGGGTGATGGGCACCACCGCAAACGCCAGGATGAAGGCGGTAAAGGCGATGATGGGGGCCAGCACGAAGATCCGGCGATCCGCGAAGGGCGGGATCCAGTCCTCCTTGAAGAACATCTTGACCATGTCGGCCGCCAGTTGCAGCAGGCCGAAGGGGCCCACCCGGTTGGGGCCGTACCTGTCTTGCCAGAGCGCCAGCAGACGGCGCTCGATGAAGCTCATGAAGGCGCCAGCCCCCACAATCCCCACCAGCACGATCAAGGCTTTGCCTACCTCCAGCAACAGATCGATCAGCTCATTGCTCATGCGATGGCCTCCTGCAAGTCAGTCACATAGGCCTGGTGCAGCGCGGTCGGCAGGCCATGGGCGCCCAGCGGCAGACCGAGCAGCCCCTGTGCCAGCCGCTCGCTGACCCGCAGGGTCAGTCGCCAGTGGTGGCCGCCCCAGGAGAAGGCCACCAGGTTGCCAGCATGGAGGGCGAAGCGGGTGGCGTCGCCCGGGTTAAGCACCAGCTCGGGGGCGGCCATGCGCGCCTGGATGACGGGGCTGCGCGCGGAGAGCTCTTCCCCGCCAAAGAGTTGCTCGTAGCTCACCACTTGCAGCGCCGCCTGGGCGCCGAAGGGGGCGGGGATGGTCTCGAACCAGCCGAGGCTGTCTTCACCCGGCTCCAGCAGACGACGACCGGGATCGCCGGCTCGCAGGTTGCCACCCACCTCGCTCTGGAACTTGTTCCAGGCAGAGGGGGAGTTCCAGCCCGGCGCCCAGGCGAACGGCACCTGTTGCATCGGCTGGCGGGCACCGGCGTAGCCTTCCATGGAGAAGCTGAAGGGGGAGTCGGGGTCTTGCGCCACCCGGGGCTCGCTCACGTTCTGATCCGCCAGCATGGAGGTGCGGCCGCTGTAGCGGTGCGGCTCGCGGGCGAGCTTCATGCCGCGGATACGCAGCCCGGCATTGGGGGCGGCTTCGCCCATGGTGGCCAGCAGCGGGGCAGAGGCGGCGCAGGCCGCACTCACCTCATCGAAGCTGCTCCAGCGCGGGGACTTGCCGTCCAGCGTGCCTTGCAGCGCGGCCAGCCAGCGCCAGCCTTCGCGCACCTGGATGTCGGCGTCGTAGAAGGCGGGGGCATAGACCTGGAAGAAGCGCTGGGCACGGCCTTCCATGTTCACCACAGTGCCATCGGCCTCCGCAAAGCTGGCGGCAGGCAGCACCAGGTGGGCCTGCTGGGAGGTGCGGGTGTCCTGATGATCCACCACCAGCAGATGCTGCAGGCGCTTGATGGCGGCATCGACCCGGTTGCGGGGGGCACGGCGATAGAGATCGTTCTCCAGGGTGATCAGCGCAAGGGACTCGCTCCCTTCGATGCGCTCGAGGGCGGCTTCCAGGGGGGCGGCGTTGCCGGCCAGCATGGCCAGCCCCAGGCTGTTGGTCTCCTGGGCCACCAGTGCCAGTTCGACGCTCTGACCACGACCCTTGAGGGCGTGGGCTATGTTGCTGGCCGCCTCGATCAGCGCCTGGCTGCGGGCACCGGAGCCCGCGATGATGAGCGGCTTCTTGGCGTTGCCAAGCAGCTCGGCCCAGCGGGTCGCTTGAGCCAGCTGATCGGCGTCCAGATCCTGCGGGGCAGGGGCGGAACCGTCGAGCAGGTGGGCGATGGCAAAGCCGAGGCGGGCCTGATCGGCGTGAGGGGCATGCAGTGTATCGGCGGCCACGTCGTCGAGACGGGTCTGATCCAGGCTGGTAATGAGCAGCGGGTAGCGCTCGTTCTGGGCCAGGGTCTGCACCGCGGCGACTTGCCACAGGTCCACCTTCAGCTTGCGGGCGATCTCGCGCCCCTTGCCCTTGACCGCCTGGCGCAGGGCCAGGGCGATGCGGGCGGCCGTCTGGGTGACATCTTCACCCAGCACCAGCACGGCGTCGGCCTCTTCCATGTCACGCAGGCTCGGGGTGCGTACGCCACCCTGTTGCAGGATCTGCAGCATCTTCTGCAGGCATTCCCATTCGCTCTGCTCGACCCCTGCGTAGAAGTTGGCGGCGCCCACCAGCTCGCGCAAGGCGAAGTTGCTCTCGAGCGACGCCCGGGGCGAGCCGATACCGATGATGCCGGAGGCGGTGCGCAGGGCATCGGCGGCGCGGTTGAGGGCGCCGTCGACCGTGATGGCCAGCTTGTCATTGCCATCCTGAAGCAGGGGTTGGCGCGGGCGGTCGGCCTGGTTGACATAGCCGTAACCGAAGCGGCCACGATCACAGAGGAAGTAGTGGTTCAGGGCGCCGTGGAAGCGGTTCTCGATGCGGCGCAGCTCGCCGTAGCGCTCACCCGGGCTGATGTTGCAGCCGACCGAGCACTGCTGGCAGATGCTGGGGGCAAACTGCATGTCCCACTTGCGGTTGTAGCGCTCGGAATGGGTCTTGTCGGTGAAGACGCCGGTGGGGCAGACCTCCACCAGGTTGCCGGAGAACTCGCTCTCCAGGGTGCCATCCTCGACCCGGCCGAAGTAGACGTTGTCGTGGGCGCCGTAGACCCCCAGATCCTCGCCGCCGGCGTAATCCTTGTAGTAGCGCACGCAGCGATAGCAGGCGATGCAGCGGTTCATCTCGTGGTTGATGAAGGGGCCGAGATCCTGATTCTGGTGGGTGCGCTTGGTGAAGCGGTAGCGACGGCTGTTGTGGCCGGTCATCACCGTCATGTCTTGCAGGTGGCAGGCGCCGCCCTCTTCACACACCGGGCAGTCGTGGGGGTGGTTGGTCATCTGCCACTCCACCACAGTCTTGCGAAATTTTTTCGCCTCTTCGTCCTCGATGGAGATATAGCTGCCATCGGTGGACGGGGTCATGCAGGACATGACCAGGCGGCCGCGCTTGTCGTCGGCATTCTGATACTGTTTGACCGCACACTGGCGGCAGGCGCCGACGCTACCGAGCGCCGGGTGCCAGCAAAAATAGGGGACGTCCAGACCCAGGGACAGACAGGCTTGCAGCAGGTTATCTGCCCCGTCTACCTCGAACTCTTTACCGTCTACATGAATGGTTGCCATACAACTTCCCTGAAACCTGTTTTGTGAAATCGGCTATTGCCCGATGCGTTCTGGCGTATTACCAGCGCTCGCCCAGCAGATTGGGCTGGATACCCTTGAACAGCTTGTGATTGTCATGGGGGGCCTTGACCCCGGCCTCGAACTCGGACCGGAAGTACTTCATGGCACTGCCAAGGGGCTCGACGGCGCCGGGGGCATGGGCGCAGAAGGTCTTGCCCGGCCCCAGGAAGCTGACCAGCTGCTCCAGGGTGGCGAGATCCTCGGGCTGGCCTTCGCCTCGCTCCAGGGCCCGCAGGATCTTGACACTCCAGGGCAGGCCGTCGCGGCAGGGGGTGCACCAGCCGCAGGATTCGCGGGCGAAGAACTCCTCCATGTTGCGCAAGAGTCCGACCATGTTGATGCTGTCATCCACTGCCATGGCGAGGCCCGTCCCCATACGGGTGCCGACCTTGCCGATGCCACCGGCATACATCTGGGCATCCAGGTGCTCGGGCAGCAGGAAGCCGGTGCCGGCACCGCCCGGTTGCCACGCCTTGAGGCGATAGCCGGGTTTCATGCCGCCGGCATAGTTCTCGAACAGTTCGCGCGCCGTGATACCAAAGGGCAGCTCCCACAGACCCGGGTTGTTCACCTTGCCGGAGAAGCCCATCAGCTTGGTGCCGTGATCTTCCGAGCCTGGCAGCGCCAGCCCCTGATACCAGGCCACGCCGTTGCCTATGATGGCGGGCACGTTGCACAGGGTCTCGACGTTGTTGACGCAGGTCGGCTTGCCCCAGACGCCGGAGACGGCGGGGAAGGGGGGTTTGGCCCGCGGGTTGGCGCGTCGCCCTTCCAGGGAGTTGATAAGCGCCGTCTCTTCGCCGCAGATGTAACGCCCGGCGCCCGTGTGGACGAACAGCTCGAAGTCAAAGCCCGAGCCCAGGATGTTCTTGCCGAGCAGGCCGGCGGCCTTGGCCTCGATCACCGCGCGGCGCAGGTGGATGGCGGCATCGACATATTCACCACGCAGGAAGATGTAGCCACGGTAGGCCTTGAGGGCCCGGGCACTGATGATCATCCCCTCGATCAGCAGGTGGGGCAGTTGCTCCATCAGCAGCCGGTCTTTCCAGGTATTCGGCTCCATCTCGTCGGCGTTGCAGAGCAGGTAACGGATGTTCATGCTCTCGTCTTTGGGCATCAGGCCCCACTTCACCCCGGTGGAGAAGCCGGCGCCGCCGCGCCCCTTGAGGCCGGCGTCCTTGACGGTGCCGACGATCTCATCAGGGCTCATCTGACTCAGTGCCTTGCGGGCCGCATCGTAGCCCTGCTTGCTCTGGTATTCGTCCAGCCAGACCGGCTGGCCGTCATCCCGCAACCGCCAGGTGAGGGGATGGGTCTCGGGGGCACGGGCGATGCGGTTGGCGGTGCCGAGGGAGGCGAGTGTCTTGTTTGGTTGCAGGCTCATGGGTAAGCCTCCAGGGTTTTCAGCAGACTGACGGCGTCGAGCCCACCGTAGGTATCGTCGTCTATCATCAGCGCCGGCCCCTTGTCGCAGTTGCCGAGGCAGCAGACCGGCAGCAGGGTGAAGCGGCCGTCAGGGGAGGTCTGGCCGGGGGCCAGATCCATGACCTCTTTCAGGCCGGCCAGCAGCTGCTCATGGCCGTTGATGTAACAGACCATGCTGTCACAGACACGGATGATGTGGCGTCCGACCGGCTGGCGGAAGATCTGGCTGTAGAAGGTGGCGACCCCTTCCACGTCGCTGGCAGGGATGCCGAGCACGGCGGCGATGGCATGGATGGCACCGTCCGGTACCCAGCCGCGGGCCTGCTGCACTATTTTGAGTGCTTCTATGCTGGCGGCGCGGGGATCTTCGTAGTGGTGCGTCTCATGCTCTATGGCATCGCGCTCGGCCTGGCTCAGGACGAAGCCGTCCTTCTGGCTTGGGACTAGGGCGTCCCCCTTGCTCTGGCATGCGCTCTGTCCCGCTGGGGACGATGTATTCTTGCACTGACATTGCTGGCTCATGAACTTAACCTTTTGTCGTTTATTCTTCTTGTCCCGTTGCGCCCTCGCGTGGGCGCGGCGGGGACTTAACGATCCACATCCGACATGACGAAATCGATACTGCCCAGGTAGACGATGAGATCCGACACCAGCTGACCCTTGATGACCGAGGGGATCTGTTGCAGGTGGGGGAAACTCGGGGTGCGGATCCGGGTCCGGTAGCTCATGGTGGAGCCGTCGCTGGTCAGGTAGTAACTGTTGATCCCCTTGGTCGCCTCTATCATCTGGAAGGACTCGGCGGCCGGCATCACGGGCCCCCAGGACACTTGCAGGAAGTGGGTGATCAGGGTCTCGATGTCCTGCAGGGTGCGCTCTTTTGGCGGCGGTGTGGTGAGCGGGTGATCCGCCTTGAAGGGCCCCTCCGGCATGTTCTTCATGCACTGCTCTATGATCGCCAAGCTCTGGCGGATCTCCTCGATGCGCACGGTGGCGCGATCGTAAGCATCCCCATTGCTGCCTACCGGCACCTCGAACTCGAACTGATCGTAGCCGGAATAAGGGCGCCACTTGCGCACGTCGAAGTTGAGACCGGTGGCGCGCAGGCCCGCGCCCGTGGTGCCCCAGGCCAGCGCCTGCGCGGTGTTGTAGGCGGCGACGCCAATGGTGCGACCGCGCAAGATGCTATTGCGCATGGCGGCCTTCTCATACTCCATCAGCCGTTTGGGCAGCCAGCTCAGCAGGTTGTCCTGGATGAGACGGGCCCAGCCGGTGGGCAGGTCGTGGGCCACACCGCCGATGCGGAACCAGGCCGGGTGCATGCGCGCGCCCGTGATAGCCTCGATGATGGTGTAGATCTTCTGCCGGTCGGTGAAGGTGAAGAAGACAGGGGTCATGGCCCCCACGTCCTGGATATAGGTGCCAAGGAACAGCAAGTGGCTCTGGATGCGGAACAGCTCCGCCATCATCACCCGGATCATGTCGACCCGGTTGGGCACGGTGATCCCCGCCAGCTTCTCGACTGCCAGCACATAGGGCAGGTTGTTCATGACCCCCCCTAAGTACTCGACCCGGTCGGTGTAGGGGATGTAGCTGTGCCAGGACTGGCGTTCGCCCATCTTCTCGGCACCCCTGTGGTGATAGCCGATGTCAGGCACGCAATCGCGGATCTCTTCGCCATCGAGCTGCAGCACCAGCCGGAAGGCGCCGTGGGCGGAGGGGTGGTTGGGGCCGAGGTTCAAGAACATGTAGTCTTCGTTCTCGTTGCCCCGGCTCATGCCCCACTCTTCGGGCTTGAACAGCAGGTTGTCCTGTTCCTGATCCTGCTTGACCGCGTCGAGCATGAAGGGATCGAACTCGGTGGCCCGGGCCGGGTAGTCCTTGCGCAGCGGGTGTCCCTGCCAGCTCTTGGGCATCATGATGCGGGTGAGATGGGGGTGACCGTCGAAGGTGATGCCCATCAGATCCCAGACTTCCCGCTCGTACCAGTTGGCGTTGGGGAAGTGACGGCTGATGGTCGGCAGGTGCAGATCGCTCTCCATCAGCGGCACCTTCAGCATCACATCGGCGTTACGGTCGATGGAAATGAGGTGGTAGAAGACGGTGAAGTCGCTGCCCGGCAGGCCGTGGCGGTGGCTGCGCATTCGCTCGTCGGTGGCGCTCAAGTCAAACAGCATCACGAAGGGGGAGGGGAGTTTTTGCAAGAAGCCCATCACGTCCAGCAGCAGATCGCGGGAGAGCCAGAGCACAGGCACCCCGGTGCGGGTGGTCTGGACGGTGAAGCGCTCGGCGCCGAAATGGGCAAACAGCTCGCCGACCACCTGGGCATCGGCGTGATCCGCCGTCTGCCCCTGGGCCATGGTGTAGTTGCTTGGGAATTCTCGAGTCAGTTTCATGGTCAGATCTCATCCGGCGTGCGCAGGTTGGTGACTTGGATGCGCTCTTCCCGCTTGCGATCCTTCTCGGCCTGCATCTGGGGGCGATAGATCCCCTGATCGCCCACCGTCCAGGAGAGGGGGCGGCGCTCCTTGCCGATGGAGTCCTGCAACAGCATCAGGGCCTGCAGGAAGGCTTCGGGACGGGGCGGGCAGCCCGGAATGTAGACGTCGACCGGCAGGAACTTGTCCACCCCCTGCACCACGGAATAGATGTCATACATGCCGCCCGAGTTGGCGCAGGCGCCCATGGAGATGACCCACTTGGGTTCGAGCAGCTGTTCATAGAGGCGCTGGATGACGGGCGCCATCTTGATGAAGGGAGTGCCGGCGATCACCATGAAATCCGCCTGACGGGGCGAGGCCCGGATGACTTCGGCGCCGAAGCGGGCCACGTCATGGGGGGAGGTGAAGGCGGTACACATCTCCACATAGCAGCAAGAAATACCGAAGTTGTAGGGCCAGAGGGAGTTCTTGCGGCCCCAGTTGACTGTGTCTTGCAACACCTCTTCGAGCCGCCCGATCATGATGCCGCGGCTCGCCTGCTGCGCCAGCGGGTCATCGACGGTCTGGCGCTGTTCCTGGGGGTAGCGCTCAGCGGGCGCATCCGGGTCAATCCGGGTCAGGGTGTACTTCATGGTGCAACCTCAAAGGGATAATCGGTAAATCAGTCTGGCTTCTTGTCAGTCAGGACGCGTTTCTTCGGGGCCCAGTCGAGGGCACCGATGCGCCACAGGTAGATGAGGCCTACCAGCAGCAGGGTGATGAAGATGGTGGCTTCGATAAAGCCGACCCAGCCGCTTTCCCGAACGGAGACGGACCAGGCGAAGAGATAGAGCGCCTCGACGTCGAAGATGACGAAGAACATGGCGACCAGGTAGAACTTGGCGGAGAAACGCAGACGGGCGTTGCCGACGGAATCTATGCCGGATTCGAAGGGTCTGTTTTTGGCACGGCCATAGGCTCGCCCTCCCAGCAAGGCCGCGACGCCTACCATGGTCAGACAGATGCAGATGGCCCCAATGACATAGACAGCAAAGGCCCAATGCTGGACAGCGACATCAGCAAACATATAGGTTTTCCCTAACAAAATTAATCACGTGACATAACAATCTTGTCACGCAGTATGGCACTTCCATACTGATTTATATGTCATTTCATCAGGTCAATTATTAATCATGGCAAGGAGAAATTGCTTTTTGCTACCGGGGTCAAACTTCTCATTCGAGAATGATTTTTAATCGCCGTGAAATGCGGAGGTGTACTGTCGGGTGGCAGGCGAAACAGGGGGCGGCATAACAAAGATCCCCCATTTTATCAGGGGGTGAGGAGGGGGAGGGTTCGTTCGGCGGCCTTGCCTTGTGAGAGGGTTATCTCGACGCGCCGATTGGCCTGCCGGTGTGCGAGGGTGTCATTGGCAAAGCGAGGCTGGGTGTCGGCCACCCCTTGAGCGATGACTCGTCTGGCATCGATCTTCGGGTTGGTCAGCAGGGTGTGGACTATGGATGCCGCCCGCAGCACCGACAACTCCCAGTTGTTGCGATAAAGCTCTATCGCCGTCAGTGAATCATCGGTATGACCGGTGACCACCACCATCCCCGGGATATCTGCCAGGGTATCGGAGACCTTGTTGACCAGAGGAATGAATTGGGGTTGGAGGAAGGCCGAGTTTGCAGGGAACAGGCTCTTCTCGCCGATACGGATCACCAGCTGGCTGCCGAGCTGCTCTACCTCCAGTTCTTTGGATTCAATCTGGCTCTTGAGCTGCTGATCCAGTTTCTGTTTGGTGGTGGTTGCCCACTCCTGCTCCTTGCTCTTATGGGGCCAGGACTCCGCCGCATTGGCTTTCTCCGAGGCGCCAATGGTTTCGTTGAAGGGATCGGTCGCCACCGTGGGTGCCTCTGTACTCAGTACCGGCTCTGCTTGGGGGACAGCCGGCGTGATGCTGGGATCGGGCTCGAGGATCCCGGTGCCCCCTTGCATCACCGGCGAGCCCGCGGGAGGAGAGATGAGCCCGATCTTGCCGAGCGACTCAATGAGACCCTGGATCAACACCCGGGTTTCCGACTGCTTGGTCATGGCGAAGGAGTAGAGCACCACGAACAGGGCGAACAGCAGGGTCATGAAATCGGCATAGGAGACCAGCCAGCGCTCATGGTTCTCCGGGGATTCAGCCTTTTTCTTTTTGGCCATCATGGCCTCCGAGATAGGGTTCCAGAGTCACTTGCAGCCGTTGCTGTGATTCGCCGTCCAGGATGCAGAGGATGCCGGTCAGAGTCATCTCCTTGTAGTGCCTGATCTGATGGGCAAATCCTTTGTAGCGGTTGCCAAATGGCAGAAAGATCAGGTTGGCCGCGCCCACCCCGTAGATGGTGGCGATGAAGGCCACCGCGATGGCCCCCCCAAGCTGGTCTGGGGCATCCAGCAGACCCATCGCATGGATCAGGCCAAACACGGCACCGACGATCCCCATGGTGGGACAGTAACCCCCCATGGCTTCATAAAACTTGACGGTTTGCTCGAGATCTTCCTGCTCGAATTCGATCTCGTTTTCCAGCACCTCGTGGATCTTGGTCTTCTCGTAGCCGTCGACCATCATCTGCACCCCCTTTTGCAAGAAGGGATCCTTGATGTCGTCGATCATGGCTTCCAGCGCCAGCATACCGCTGCGCCTTGCATTGCCTGCCAGGGTTTCCAGCAGTTGAGCCTGCTCTTGCATGTCGAGGCGAAGGGGGGTGATGAGCCATTTGAAGCGCTTGAAGGTTCTGCCAACCACGGAGAAAGGGAATTGGGTCAGGGCCGCGCCGACAGTGCCCCCGATCACGATGAGGAAGGCGGGCAGATTGAGCAGGGCACTGGGATGACCACCTTCGAGCATGTTGCCGCCCAATATGGCAATCAAGGCTAGCAGCAAACCGATCAGACTCATGTATCCAGACCCCTGTGTAGTTAACTCTGGCTAGTGTAGGTACTTAACTATCAGTTTTTCAAAATGATATCCAACTTGTGAACCATTATTGAGAGGTAAAACCAGGCTGGCGGTAGATCCTGTTTCGGCCTTGGCGGCAACATCATGAGGATTAAGGGGATGGGGTTGTGCCGAACTGGCTGGGTGACGGTGATATGGCGGGAGAGAAGAGACAAGGGTTGAGCGGGTAGCTGCGAAGGGGGAGGCGGTGACATCGCCCCTGGCCGGGCGAGAGTCGTCAATGCCACAAAGCAAAAAACCGACCCTGAGGTCGGTTTTTATAATTTGGCGGTGAGGGAGGGATTCGAACCCTCGATACGTTGCCGTATACACACTTTCCAGGCGTGCTCCTTCAGCCACTCGGACACCTCACCAAATTTTTACTTCTTTGAAGTGGCTTTCGGAGCACGCTACGCGTGCTTTCTTACCGACTTCGCCGGTGGGCAGCCTCTCGGACAGCTCACCAAATTTTTGACTGTTAGTTTACCTGTTCAATCATCAGGATTGTTCATGGCCTTGGCCGCGACAACGGGGCGTAATTTAGGGGAAAGCGGGTGGCGGGTCAACCCTTTTTCCCCTTGTTTTTCATATCATTTTCCATTTGTACAGCTTTTATGCCGAGATAGGTGTTTTTCTCACCTCATGGCTGATCCAGCATGATCAGGCTGTCGGGCAGCTCGTTCTTGTCATTGGTGGGCGGGAAGGCATCGGCCAATATGGCACCGGTGCGGGTCACACACTCGATGAAACCGGGCTCGACCTCGCCCTTGCGGATGCGGGCGGTAAAGTCGTCGATGATCTGCTGCCATTGGGCATTGTCTATGTGCTTGGCGACACCGTCATCGACCAGGATCTCCACATAGTGTTCCGCCACCGAAACGAAGATCAGCACCCCCAGTCTATCGTGGGTGCGATGCAAGCCTTGCTCGATAAACTGCAACCGCGCCATCAGGGCTGCCCGGTGCTGGCGGACCTTCTTCGGGATCAGCAGCATCTTGATGGGGGTCCAGTGAAACAGCAAGGTCAAGGCGAGCCAGACAGCCCACTGGGTCAGCAGTATTTCGTACCAGCCGAGCCAGAAGCCGAGCTGGAACACCAGCAAGGGAGTGAGCATGGCCAGCAGCGCGGCCCACAGGGTCGGAATGTAGCGATAGCCGTCACTGGCCGGGGCCAAGACGGTGACCAGCTCGGCGTCAGTGGCCTGCTCGACTTGGCGTACCTTGGCCTGCAAGGTGTGATAAAACTGTTTAGAAATCATTGCGTTGTCTCTTTGTATCCCAGATTACCAGCCACCGGAGGCACCACCGCCCCCAAAACTGCCGCCACCGCCGCTGAAGCCGCCGCCACCAAAACCACCGCCGGCGCGACCACCGCCGAAGCCACCGGCCAGATAGGCGGCCCGACGGCGGCCACCGGAGCCACCCCCGCCGCCGCCTCGCAGGTTGTGCAGCACGATCATCACTATCACCATCAGGATGAACAGCCAGGGGCCGCCCAGCTTGTCCTGCTGCTTGGTCACCTCCACCGGTTTGTATTCACCGGCCAGGGCCTGCATGATGCCCTGGCTGCCGGCGACTATGCCGGCCACCATGTCGCCGCGCTTGAAGGCAGGCAGGATCCGGGTCTGGATGATGTTGGCGGCGATGGCGTCGGGCAGGGCGCCCTCCAGCCCATAGCCCACTTCGATGCGCACCTTGCGCTCATCCTGGGCGATCAGCAGCAGCACACCGTTGTTGTGCTCCTTCTGGCCAATGCCCCAGTGGCGCCCCAGTTGATAGCCGTACTCTTCGATGGTATTGCCGTCCAGGCTGTCGATTGACACCACCACCAGCTGGATGCCGCTGCGTTTTTCAAAGGCAGCCAGTTGCTGGGTCAGCTGATGAGCCTGTTTGCGCGACATCAGATGGGCTTCGTCGACCACCTGGCCGCTGAGGGCCGGGAAGGTGGGGGCGGCTTGCAGCGCCGCCGTCCACAACAGCAGACAGGGCAGCAGCCAGCGCATCATCGAATTCATTCGAAGCTGACCTTGGGCGCCTCATCGGCACCTGGCTTGGCGCTAAAGCTTGGCTTGGGTTCGAGATCCGAATAGAGCAGTTTGGCCCAGATCACCCCGGGGAAGGTGCGCAGCTCGGTGTTGAACTGGCGCACCGCCTCGATGTAGTCGCGACGGGCCACCGAGATACGGTTTTCCGTCCCCTCAAGCTGGGCTTGCAGAGTGAGGAACTGTTGATCCGCCTTCAAATCCGGGTAGCGTTCTACCACCACCATGAGCCGTGACAGGGCACTGCTGAGCTGGTTCTGGGCCGCCTCAAACTGCTTGAGCTGGGCCGGATCGCTTACCTGCAGGCTGCCAACCCGGGCGCGGGCGTCGGTGACTGCCTTGAGGGTCTCCTGCTCGTGGCTGGCATAGCCCTTGACGGTGGCGACCAGGTTCGGCACCAGATCGGCGCGGCGCTGATACTGGTTCTCCACTTGACCCCAGCTCGCCTTGACCTGTTCATCCAGGGTCGGAATGGTATTCATGCCGCAACCGGTCAGGGTCAGCAGCAGGGACAGCAGCAGGAAGGCCCGACCTAAGGGGCGCCAGATACTCGTAGCCATCTTGTTGTTCTCCAGTGATTTTTCAATATTGACCCGCACACCATACAGCCTGTGCTCACCCCTCACAACGGCCAGGCAGTTGCGGCAGCTTGCTGTAGATGGTCGAGGTCTTGGGGAGTTGCGGTTTGTCCTTGATCCAGGAGCTGAGTTCGGCGCCACAGCCATTGCCCGGCGGTATGGGGGCCTGGGGCAGGCAGTCAGGGCTGCCTATGGGGCAGCGCAACCGCACATGGAAGTGGCTGTAGTGGCCGACCCAGGGTCTGAGTTTCTGCACCCAGGGCTCGCTCGGTGCACGTTTGCACACCTCGGCCTTGAGCGCGGGGTTGATGAAGATGCGGGTCACATCGGGGGATTGGGCGGCGAGGCGCAGCAGGGTCATCTGCTGGGGACCGAAGCGACCCGGCAGGGTTCGGTAGCTTGGCTCATCGATCAGCGCCCACTCCTTGGGGGCATCCTGCTCCCAGCGGCTGATAGGCTTGTTCGCCATGCGAAACCAGATGTCGGCATCGAGGCCGGTCTGGTGGCTGCGGTGACCCGAGCTGAAGGGGCCGCCGCGGGCCATGGCGAGATCGGCGATGTAGAGATCCGGCAAACCGGCCATCTTGGTCTGGCTCGCCAGTCCCTCGAGGTATTGAATCAGCTCGGGGTGGCCGTAGTAGCGTAGCCGCTTGGTGCGGATCACCTGATAACCGGGGCCGGTCAGCGGCAGGGCCATGCCGTTTTTCAGGCAGCCCCCGGCATAACCGCCAATGGCTTCGGGTTGCAGGGTACTGGTCAGCAGGAGCAGGGTGGCGATAAGCATGATGCCCTCTCGGAGAACGGGAAAAGGGGTGTCCTTTGAGCGTCACCAGCATAGCAATAGAGCGGGGGGCAGGGCCAGTGGGGACCACGACCTTGCATCGGCTCCAACCTTATTGCCACAATGCGCCCCTCGAAGGGGATCTGAATAGAGGAACAAGATGATGAAAGCGAGTGAGCTGGTCGGCAAGGATGGCATTTTCTGGTTGCAGCCACCGGCCGGGCGCTTCTATCCCGCCATGGTGAGCCTGCTGCTGTTGAGCCTGGGAGCTGTCGGTGCCGCGCTCTGGCAGGGCTACCCCCAGATGGGTCTTTTGCCTTGGGTCGGTGTCATCTTTGGCGGCATAGTGCTGCTGATGATGCTGGTGCCCCGCCACTGGCAAGCCTGGCGCATGGCGGAACTTGCCTGGGATGCAGAATATCTCTACCTGATCAACGGTTCGCAAGACAGGGCCAAGGCGATAGCGCGAGGGGCGCTGGTTGAGGTGGATCGCGAACGGCGGGTCGGTCATAACGGGGAGTGGCTCGCCTTCAGTCTGGATCTGGCTCTGGCCCCGGATGATCTCGATGAGGCCGCCGAGGTGCTGGGTTTGACTGGTGAGACGGCCCACGAGATAAGTCCGGGGATCTATCGATTTGGCTTTAAACGGGCCTGGCACAGCCACTCGGCACTGAGCCGAATATTGGCTAAATTGGTGCCGAATCGGGCTGATTAATTTCTAGACAATTTAGGGTTAAGCTCAGATACTGCCTGTTACTTGAATTGAACTTGCCGCCGGACTTACTCGAGAGATCAATGGCTTGAGTGGTCAGGCGGGGAGTGCCAGGACATGATGCCCTGGCCAGTCCGGCGTAGCGGTTGTGCCCTGCTGCTGCGTCGGTGATTGCATAGAGAAGGCACCCTGACTCGAGAGTGGATGGCATGAAGATTTACGTAGGAAATCTGTCGTACCGGATGACGGCCGACGAACTGACAACCGTATTCAGCCAGTTTGGACAGGTAGAGAAGGTCGATATCATCATCGATCGCGATACCGGTCAGTCCAAGGGATTCGGTTTTATTGAAATGCCGGTAAACGGTGAGGCCGAGAAGGCGATCGCCGATTTGCATGGCACCGAGATAGGTGGACGAACCATCACGGTCAATCAGGCCAAACCGAAGACAGATGCACCACGTGGTCGCCCCCAGCGTCATCGTTGAGGTGCTTCGATAAGGCAAAACGGCATGGGTTCCCCCATGCCGTTTTTGTTTGTGCCTGATGTAGCCTGTCGATGAGGATCAGGGCACGTCATAGCCCAGGGCCGCCTTGCGAATGTGGAACCACTGCTGGCGACTGAGGCGTACCGCCTCCGAGGCGACGGCGCTGGCGATCCGCTCGCGCTTGCCCGAGCCGATGATGGGCAGCGGCCGGCTTGGCAACATCATCACCCAGGCGTATACCACCTGTTCTATGGTCTGGGCGCCGCACTCTTCGCGGATCCGCTCCAGTTCATGGCGAAGATTCTCAAAGCGGCCATCGTGGAACAGGCTGCCGCCTCCCAGGCAAGACCAGGCCATGGGGCTGATGCGCAACTGTTGGCACAAGTCCAGGGTGCCATCCAGGGTGAGATCCATGTTGAGGGGGGAGATCTCCAACTGGTTGGTGACCAGGGGGAAGGGCAGACGCGATTGCAGCAGCTCGAACTGGCGCGCGGTGAAGTTGGAGACGCCAGCGTGCTTGATCTTGCCCGCCTGCTTGAGGGCGATAAAGGCCTCGGCCACTTCGTCGGCATCCATCAGGGGATCCGGGCGATGGATCAGCAACAAGTCCAGGTGATCGGTGGCCAGCTTCTGCAAGGAGGCTTCGGTGCTGGCGATGATGTACGCCTTGCTGGTGTTGTAATGGTTGAGGGCGTGTTCAGGCTTGGCGGTGAGGGCGATGCCGCACTTGCTGACCAGCTCCATGCGCGTGCGCAGGGAGGGATCGAGGCGCAGCGCCTTGCCGAAGGCCTCTTCACACTGATAGCCGCCATAAATATCGGCGTGATCTATGGTGGTGACCCCGAGATCCAGGTGGTACTTGATGAGATCCAGCAGGGCGGCCGGAGTGAGTTGCCACTCCATCAGGCGCCAGTAACCCATGATGATGCGAGAGAATTCGGGCCCCTGGGGGTGCAGGGTCAGGCGGGATACTGTCATTGTCTTCTCCTTGGGATAAATGCTGGGCTTATCTTGGCCCTTGCGCTCGGGCAAGGCAATAATAGCGCCCGTCGTCATTCGTACTTTGGTTCTGACTGGGAGAGATATGGAAGGCTTTGCTGCGCGATTGCGGGAGTTGGTGGGGGAGATGAGCGTGAGCGCCTTCGCCCGCAAGGTGGGCTTGGGCGAGGCGCTCATTCGCAAGTATCTCAAGGGGGCCGAGCCCGGCTTTGCCAAGGCAAACCAGATTGCCATGGCCGCCAACTGCTCTCTGGAGTGGCTGGCCACCGGCTGCGGTTACCTCTATCGCCAGGCCGAAGTGGTCGACAGGCTTGCGCTGCAGGGGGCACGGACCCTGATCTGCGAGCAGGATGCGACCATGGCCCTGCCGGATGAGGAGGCCCTGGTCCGGTTGCTCGCCTATTACCAGTTCCTGCGCAGCCACAAGCGGGCCGATGGCTTTCTCGATCTCGCCATGGCCCGCCAATTTGGCAAGCACCTGGACGAGGCGTGAACGGCGTGTTCAGGGATATCTGTTACCCTTGAAAGCCAAGGGAAATCGACGAGCATGGGGTGGGTAATGGAATACCTTATCTTGGGAAGTGGTGGCCTGGGGACGGCCCTGGCCCTTGAATTGACGCGGCGCCATGAACCCTTCGTCCTGGCGGGGCGTCATGTGCCGCCTGGCATAGAGGCTGGCGCCACCTTTCCCATGCTGGATGTGGATCCCCTGGCGTTCGAGGCCCTGTTCACCCTCTTTGACAGGTTGCCGAATGTCATCATCAACACCATAGGAGTGCTCCATGATCTGCACTTCATGCCGGAGCGCCGGGTAGAGGAGGTCGATCCCCGCTGGTTGTGCGAGAGTGTGCGCACCAATGCCTGGCCAACCCTGGCGCTGGGCGCTTATTTGAGCCAGCGCATGATGGCA
Organism: Aeromonas rivuli; assembly: GCF_020149575.1. NCBI lineage: Bacteria > Pseudomonadati > Pseudomonadota > Gammaproteobacteria > Aeromonadales > Aeromonadaceae > Aeromonas > Aeromonas rivuli. Next base: position 1,744,739 of record NZ_CP079742.1, read on the forward strand.
GAGAGCGATTGCCTGCTCATCACCCTCTCGGATCTCGAAGGCAGCCTGACCGCCAACCAGCAAGGAGAACACTACAGCTATCGGATGAGCAAGGCGGCCCTCAACATGGGGGTCAAGACGCTAGCGCTTGAGTGGCGCGAGCGCTTCCCCCGGGCGGCGGTGGTGGCGCTGCACCCAGGCCCCATGCATACCCCCCTGCGCGATCCTCTGTTGACCATGCCGCCTGCCGAGACGGTGCGTCCCCCCGCCGAGGTTGCGCCACTGCTGCTCGATGCCATTCGCACACTGGGGCCGGCGCACTCGGGCCAGCTTCAGGATCTGGCCGGGTATCACCTGCCCTGGTAGTAGGGTTTCCATCTGCAGAGTGAATGCGGTTCATCGGGGCGACAGGCCGGTGCTGGCCGGGAATCACCTGCCCTGGTAATAGGGTTTCCATCTGCAGAGTGAATGCGGTTCATCGGGGCGACAGGCCGGTGCTGGCCGGGAATCACCTGCCCTGGTAATAGGGTTTCCATCTGCAGAGTGAAAATGGTTCATCGGGGCGACAGGCCGGTGCTGGTCGGGTATCACCTGCCCTGGTAGTAGGGCTTTCATAGGCCATCCTCCTTGCCAAACAGGGCTCAGCTGGCTTAACGTCAGGCTCTTGCCATTGGAGGGACAGGATGCGCTACATCGATCTACGAAGTGATACGGTAACCCAACCGACAGACGCCATGCGTCAAGTCATGCTGCACGCCCAGGTGGGCGATGATGTCTATGGCGAGGATCCCGCCGTCAATGCCCTGGAGGCCTATGCCGCCACCCGTCTGGGTAAGGAGGCCGCGCTCTTTGTACCCTCGGGCACCATGTCCAACCTGATCGGGGTGTTGTCTCACTGCCAACGGGGCGAAGAGGCCTTGCTTGGCAATGGCGCTCACATCTATCGCTATGAGGCCATGGGCAGTGCCGTGCTGGGGTCGGTGGCGCTCAATCCCGTGCCCATGCAGGCAGACGGCACCCTGGCGTTCAGCGATCTCAAACAGGCCATCAAGCCCGATGACCCCCATTTCGCCCAGGCGCGGCTGCTCTGCCTCGAAAATACCCACAATGGCAAGGTGCTGCCCCTGAATTACCTGCATCAGGCCCGTGACTTTGCCGATGAACATGGTCTCAAGCTGCATCTGGATGGTGCCCGTGTTGCCAACGCCGCCGTGGCAAGCGGGGTCTCCCTTGCTGAGATTGCCGCCCCCTTTGATAGCGTCTCGCTCTGCCTGTCCAAAGGGTTGGGGGCACCGGTGGGATCGGTATTGGTGGGGGATGGCGCCTTGATCCAGCGCGCCAGACGGTTGCGCAAGATGGTGGGGGGTGGCATGCGTCAGGCTGGTTTCCTCGCCGCCGCCGGCCAGTTTGCCCTGGAGCACCAGTGCGCGCGTCTCGCAGACGATCATCGCCGGGCTCGCCGTTTGGCCGAGGGGCTGGCCGGGCTGCCCGGTATCAAGCTGGATGTGAGCCAGGTGCAGACCAATATGCTGTTCTTGCAGCTCACCCAGGGAGACAGCAGCGCGCTGCTGGCCTTCATGAAGGAGCGCGGCATCCTCTTCTCCGGCTATGGCGAGATGCGGCTGGTGACCCATTTGCAGATAACCGACGATGATGTGGCCGAGGTGATCGACTCCTTCAGCGAGTATTGTCAGGGGCGCTAGGCTGGGTCAGGGCTCCCGCTTCATCAAACGGGAGCCATAAAAAAACGCAGCCTTGGCTGCGCTTTTTCGTTATCGGGGCGGATAGGCACCGGCTTAGTAAGCCTGTTGATGCACATCCAGCACGGCGCGACCGGACGGGTCGGCCATCTCTTTGAACTTGGCATCCCACTCAAGCGCCGTGGGGGTGGAGCAGGCGACCGACTTGCCGTAAGGCACACAGCGCGCGGCAGATTCGAGGGGGAAGTGCTCCTCGAAGATGCTGCGGTAGTAGTAGGCCTCCTTGGTGAGCGGGGTGTTGATGGGGAAGCGATACGCCGCCGCCTCGAACATCTGATCCGTCACCTCGATCTCGACCATGGCCTTGAGGCTGTCTATCCAGGAGTAACCCACACCGTCTGAGAACTGCTCCTTCTGGCGCCATGCCACTTCGTGGGGCAACAGCTCCTCGAAGGCTTGGCGCAAGATGTGTTTCTCGATCTTGCCGTTGCCACACATCTTGGCGGCAGGATTGATGCGCATCGCCACGTCCATGAACTCCTTGTCGAGGAAGGGCACGCGGCCTTCCACGCCCCAGGCGGCCATGGACTTGTTGGCGCGCAGGCAATCGTACAGATGCAGGGCATCGAGCTTGCGCACCGTCTCTTCGTGAAACTCTTTGGCGTTTGGCGCCTTGTGGAAATAGAGGTAACCGCCGAACAGTTCGTCCGATCCCTCTCCCGACAGCACCATCTTGATACCCATCGCCTTGATGTAACGGGCCATCAGATACATGGGGGTCGAGGCACGAATGGTGGTGACGTCATAGGTCTCGAGGTGATAGATGACGTCCCGCAGGGCATCGAGTCCCTCTTGCACCGTGAAGTGGATCTGGTGATGAATGGTGCCCAGATGATCGGCCACCTTCTGGGCGGCGGCCAAGTCTGGCGAGCCTTCCAGGCCGACGGCGAAGGAGTGCAACTGGGGCCACCAGGCCTCGCTCTTGCCATCGTCTTCGATGCGACGGGCGGCATAAATTTTGGTGATGGCCGAGATGACCGAGGAGTCCAACCCGCCGGAGAGCAGTACGCCGTAGGGGACGTCACACATCAGCTGGCGCTTGACGGCCGCTTCCAGGGCGGCACGCAGCTCCTCTACCGAGGCAGGATTGTCCTTGACGACGTCAAACTCGCGCCAGTCGCGCTGATAGTATTGGGTCAGCTCGCCATCCTTGCTCCACAGATAGTGTCCGGGCGGGAACTCTTCCACGCTCTTGCACACGGGAACCAGGGCCTTCATCTCGGAGGCGACATAGAAGTTGCCATGTTCATCGCGGCCGGTATAGAGGGGGATGATCCCCATGTGGTCGCGACCAATCAGGTAGGCATCCTGCTCGGCGTCATAGAGGATGAAGGCGAAGATGCCGTTGAGATCATCCAGGAAGGCGGGGCCCTTCTCCTGGTAGAGCGCGAGCAATACCTCACAGTCAGACTTGGTCTGGAACTGGAAGTCCACCTTGAGCTCTTTCTCCAGCTCCTTGTGGTTGTAGATCTCGCCGTTGACGGCCAGCACGTGGCTGCGCGCCGGGTTGTAGAGGGGTTGGGCGCCATTGCCCGGATCGACGATGGCCAGCCGCTCGTGGACCAGAATGGCTTTGTCTGAGCTGTAGACGCCGGACCAGTCGGGTCCGCGATGACGTAGTCGCTTGGACATTTCAAGCGCCGATTTACGCAAGCTGGCTGCGTCAGACTTGATGTCCAGAATGCCGAATATTGAACACATTGATGTAAATCCTCTTTGATTTTATTGAGCCCCCCACGTTTGGGCTCGAAATTCCATTTACATTCCTCGCCTTTCACAATGCCTAGCGCCAAAACCTTTTGCAAGCGGCAACACCGCACAAAATCAGGGCTCTGGCCGCTTTCTCCATGAGCCGCGAACCTGACCTTGGCGTCAAGTTGGTTGACGTGTACGTCACCCTGCTGGATTTCGCTGTCCCTGACGCCATTTCACCGCTCGCTTATTGGGGGGCTGACCCACCCGCTGGCTCGAAGATCACATAGAGCTTGCGGCAAGGGGTCAGGGTCTCCCACTCTCCGACGAAGCCAGCCGGAATGACGAACTGATCCCCCGGGGAGAGGCGCAGTTGGCCGCCCAGGGTGTCGTGGATGCACACCTCCCCTTCGATCAGCTGACAGTACTCATGCTCGGTATAGTGAATGGCCCAGCGGCCCGGCTCACAGGACCAGAAGCCGACGTGAAACTGCTGGCTCGGATCCGAGTAGTGGTTCCAGAGTGTCTGCTCAGGGTGACCGGCTTTGATTTTGTCCCTTGAGGGGACAAGGGAGGAGGGGGTGACGCTCTGGCGGTCGAGCAGGGTCCAATCTTTCAGGCTCAGCATGAAACCCCCTTGGCAGGGGATTGAGGCTGAGTGCGGGCTTGCATGGCACACGCATTGGCAACCTGTTCAGGTTGATCGAGGGGCTGCATGGCACAGCTATTGGCAGAGTGTCTGGATAGAGCGAGGGTCAGCATTGTGCCTCCTTGGCAGTGACTCGGGTCTATGGCGGTGGCTAGCAGGGGCCATCCTGGCCCCTTGTTCGTTTTATTTAACAGTTGGAAAGGTAAACTAAACGATCGAGCGCGCCTTGCCAAGATCCTCAGGTCCTTTTACCCCCTTGATGACATGGCGGGCGAAGCCGCTGCCAGCCTCGTCATAGACGTTGAACACCGCATCCACCCCCTGTTCGCGCAAGGATTCGATATCGTCCTCGAAGCGGACGATGGCGGCTATCTGGCCGGTGAAGCCATGGCTGCGCAGCTTCTCGATGGCATAGAGGTTGCCCGAATGGCGGGGCATGGCCAGCAGCACCAGATTGATCTGGTTGGAGATGAGCACCTTGTCCCAGAAGTCGGTATCGGTCGCATCGCCCTCGATGACGTTCATGTTGCGCTCGCGCAGGGCCGGCAGCTTGCTGGCGTCATTCTCTACCCCCAGGATGACGGGGCCATATTTGTGTTCCAGTTCGAAGTAGGCGCCCTGGCCGATGCGCCCCATGCCGAGGATGATCACCTCGGCATCGCCGAGTTCAATGGGTCTGTCTTCCGGATGCAGTTCCCGGGCCTGCAAGCCGCGCAGCCAGTTGCCGAGTCTGTGATAGATGCGTTCACTCTGGCTGTTGAGGGGGGCCGAGATCATGAAGCTGGCCGCCAGTGCCAGCGACAGCGCAATCAGCCACTCATGGGAGAGCCAGCCCGCCTTGGCGGCGATGGCGGCCACGATGAGGCCGAATTCGGAGAAGTTGGTCAGCGCCAGGGTAGAGAGCAGCACGGTACGCACCCTCAGGTGGGCACCGCTGTAGACCAGATAGTAGAGCGCGCTCTTGAATGGCAGGGCCAGTACCAGGGCAAAGGCTATCCACATGGCGTCCTGGGTCGGCAGACCGTTGAGGCCAATGGTCAGGAAGAAGCAGATGAGGAAGAGATCTTTCAAGTTGAACAGCGCCTTGGCAAGGCCCGCCGCGGCCGGGTGGGAGGCCAGCATCATGCCGATGATCAGCGCCCCCAGATCTGGCTTGAGTCCAACCGCCTCGAAACCGGCGGCGCCCACTACCAGGGCCAGGAAGATGCCAAGTAGCACCTGTAACTCTCCATGACCTGCCCGCTCCAGCAATTTGCAAAGCAGGGGGCGCAGCAGAGGCAGCCCCAGCACCCAGAGCGCCCAGATGCTCGGCAGCTTGCCACTGGAGATGGCGAGAAAGGCGACGGCGAAAATGTCCTGCATCACCAGCACGCCGATGGCGAGGCGTGCATAGAGGGCATTCATGTCGCTGCGCTCCTCGAGCACCTTGACCGCGAACACAGTGCTGGAAAATGACAGGGCAAAGCCCAGCAACACGGCGAGCTGCCAGCCAAGGGACATGGCCAGGGCCATGCCCAGCCCCTTGCACACCAGGAGTACCAGGGTGAACAGCAAGGTGGAGAGCAGTATGTGCAGGCTGGCGGTACCCCAGACATCACGGCGCAGCAGGGTGCGCACATTCAGCTTGAGCCCTATGGTGAACAGCAGCAGCGTGACCCCGAGATCTGCCAGCTCACTCAGGGCCGGGCTGTTTTCATAGCCCATGCCGTTGAGGATGAAGCCGGCGGCGAGAAAGCCGAGCAGGGGAGGCAGGCCTATCAGGTTGACCAGCATGCCGCAGGCGAAAGCCACGGCGATCAGTACAGGTTCCATACAATTACCATTTTCCGGGCGGCGCCCTTGACTCTGTACGCTGGGCCGCCGCCAACTACCTCAAATGATGTCGATATCGGCCACGGAGTTGAAAATGTGGTTGGGGCTAAACGGCATCTGATCGATGTCGGCCACCTTGCTCACCCCGGACAGGACCAGCACGGTTTCCAGTCCCGCCTGGAAGCCGGCCAGGATATCGGTACGCAGGTTGTCGCCGATGATGATGGTGTTATCCGAATGGGCTTCCATCCGGTTGAGTGCCGCGCGGATGATCCAGGCGCTCGGCTTGCCGACATAGAAGGGCTTCTTGCCAGTCATGCGCTCTATGGGGGCACAGAGGGCGCCGCAGGCTGGATGCATCATGGGGCCATGGGTGTCAGGGTTGGTGGCGATGAAGCGGGCACCTTGCGCCACGAACTTGGCGCCCAGTTGCATCATGGACCAGTTGTAGTTGCGGGTTTCGCCCACCACCACGAAGTCGGGGTCGATGTCGGTGATGGTGAAGCCCGCCTTGTAAAGTTCGTGAGTCAGCGCCCCTTCGCCTATCACATAGGCCTTCTTGCCATCCTGGCGCTTGAGGAAATCGGCGGTGCCCATGGCGGAGGTATAGAAGCTCTCTTCGGGCACGTCGATGCCGGCGGAGCGGAAGCGATTCTGCAGATCTTTCTGGGTCTGGGCCGGATAGTTGGTGAGGAACAGGAGTTTGCTGCCCTGCTCCAGCAGGCGATGGACGAAGTGATCGGCCCCCGGGATGAGATCGTTGTTGTGCAATATGACACCGTCGATATCACAGATGACGTTTTTCTTCATGTAAACTCCTTGCAGGGGCAGAGATGAGGCACAGACATTCTTAAATGTCTTCAATCGGTTATCTTTTTTGTGCCGCCATTATATGCCCCTTTGATGACAAGGTGTGACAGCAATTGCGCCAAGCTGCCTCCGCTGTTGTCTGTGTCGCTGGCCGGGCAGCCATGGCACCTAATGAAACCTGACCAGCCACTACTTTACTCAAGGACGTAACATCATGGATGACTTCATCACGGGCTTGCCCAAGCTGGAACTGCATCTGCACCTGGAAGGCACCCTGGAGCCCGCCCTGATGCTGCGTCTGGCGGCGCGCAATGGCTTGACCCTGCCCTGGACCGAGGCGGCCACTCTGAAGGCTGCCTATCAGTTCGACGGCTTGCAATCCTTCCTCGACCTCTACTATCAGGGCTGCGATGTGTTGCGCCAGGAGCAGGATTTCTTCGATCTCACCTGGGCTTATCTGCAGCGTTGTGCGAGTGAGCAGGTGGTGCATGTCGAGGTGTTCTTCGATCCTCAGGCGCACACCAGCAGGGGTGTACCATTCGAGACGGTGCTGGCGGGGATAGAGGCGGCGTTGTTGCGTGGTGAGGGCGAACTGGGCATCAGTTACCGGCTCATCATGAGTTTTCTGCGCCACCTCGGGGAGGAGGCGGCCTTGACGGCTCTGGCCGAGGCCGACCCCTGGCTGGACAGGATCCATGGGATCGGGCTCGATTCATCCGAGCTGGGGTATCCGCCTGAGCAGTTCACCCGCCTGTTTGCCCGTGCCAAGGCGCTGGGACTGGGGCTGGTGGCCCACGCCGGGGAGGAGGGGCCGGCAGACTACATCTGGCAGGCCATCCGTCAGCTCGGGGTGCGGCGCATCGACCACGGGGTACGCTGCGCCGACGATCCCGACTTGTTGCGTTTTCTGGCCGACACCCGGTTGCCCCTCACGGTTTGCCCACTCTCCAATGTGCGGCTCGGGGTCTTCCCCACCATGGCGAACCACAATGTGTTGACCCTGCTCGAGCAAGGGCTCTGCGTCACCATCAACTCGGACGATCCCGCCTACTTCGGGGGCTATATGGACGCCAACATGCGCGCCCTGGTCGAGGCGCTTGGTGCCAGCCGCGAGCAGCTGTGTCGTCTCAGTCTGAACGCGGTGGAGGCGAGCTGGCTCAATCTGGCAGCCAAGGCGCGGCTGACTCGCAGCATCCTCGGCTATGCCGCTTGCCAGGGGGTCAGTCTGAGCTGAGGCCCGGGTGAGGGGAAAATGGCATAACGAAGAGGGCCCCGCGGGGCCCTCTGCTATTTGAGTATGTTAAGCGGGCTGCGGCTCAGCCTGCGGGCCGTAGACGGGATAGTCGGTGAGGCCCTGCTCGGCGCCACCAAACAGGGTGGCGGGATCGTGGGGCGTCCAGGGATAACCGTGGCGCAGCCGGGTCGGCAAGTCAGGATTGGCCACGAAGGGTCGCCCGAAGCCTATCATATCGGCCCAGCCCTCGTGGATGGCGGCCCGTGCCCGTGCACCATCGTACTTGCCCGCATAGATGAGGGTGTTGGGGAAGGCGGCCCTGAGTCCCTGTTTGAAATCGACGGGCATCAGGGGAGCGTCTTCCCAGTCAGCTTCGGCGATGTGCAGATAGCTGACATTCAGCTCCCCCAGCAGGGTCGCGGCGGCAAGATAGGTCGCTTGCGGATTGGCATCGACGGTGCCGTTGAGGGTGGTGAGCGGCGCAAGACGCACCCCAACCCGATCGGCACCTATCTCGGCACAGACTGCCTCGGTTACCTCCTTGAGGAAACGCAGACGGTTCTCAAGGGAGCCGCCGTAACCGTCGGTGCGGTCATTGGACTCGGAGTCGAGGAACTGGTTGATGAGATAGCCGTTGGCGGCGTGCAACTCTATGCCGTCAAAGCCAGCCAGCATGGCATTGCGAGCACCCTGGCGGAACTGGCCGACCACGGCATCTATGTCATCCTGCGTCATGGCGCGGGGCAGGGCACTCTCGACAAAGCCGGGGTTATCGCTGCCGTTGTCGACAAACACCTTGACCCCGGCCGCGCGGATGGCGGAAGCCGAGATGGGCTGGGCGCCGCCAATATTATCCGGATGAGTCACCCGACCCACGTGCCAGAGCTGGGCGAACATGACCCCTCCCTTGGCATGTACGGCGTCGGTGACCTGTCTCCAGCCAGCAATTTGCTCTGGGCTATAGATGCCAGGAGTCCAGGCGTAGCCTTTGCCAAGGGGATCTATCTGGGTGCCCTCGCTAATGATGAGACCCGCCTCGGCACGCTGGGCGTAATAGGTCGCCATCATGGCGTTGGCCACATCTCCCGGTTGGCTGGCGCGGGAGCGGGTCATGGGGGGCATGACGATACGGTTGTTCAGGTGCAACTGGCCGAGGCGCAGCGGACAAAACAGGGGATCGTGGCTCATTCGGGTGTCCTCATCGGGTGAATGGGGCCACTCTAGCGCGGCATATCATTGAGATAAACCAGCATATTTTCAAAAGAGTGCTGCGTTTAAGACAATAATAGGGGTCGAGAATGGGAGCCGTGATAGCGCATGATCCCAGAGCGCGAGCGCTTCATCATCGTCTGGTATGAATAAGCGTGGAGTCTTTATTAATTATTTATATGGGCAGAGCTCAATGTAACAACCGGTACCCATTCACATAGAAGACTATATTGGCGCCGGGTATTGCATTCAGCGTTGGAATACACTCCCTGATACAGGCAGTGTTGATCTGCATCAATTAAACCCATGAAAAGATATTCTTAATCATGCAGGAGTATGTTTCCCGGTGTCATTATATTCCGTCTCTCTCAATGAGGATGACAGTGAGGAGTGAAAAAGGGAGGCAATGCCTCCCATGTTGTGAGCCAACCAGCCCGATGCTGCGTGTCCGCCTCACACTCGGGCACCGTGGCTGACTCAGGACCCGGTCGAGGCGGCGCCCTGCACATGACCCTGCTTGTCGCTCAGGCAGGACCAGGGCGCCTGGCTACCTGGAACCTCAATGGTGACACCCACTCCTGCTTCGGAGTCCAGTACCTCGAGCACATTGAGCTTGCTGACGGCTGTCCCAGTCTTGCTTGCGACGGCCTTCAGACAGGCGGTCTCGGCGGCGCTGGCTCTATTGGCTGGGGCAGCTTGCCCTGCTGCTGCAGTCGGCTGGCAGACGCCCGAGCCTTGCTTGCTGGTGTAAGAGACATCGTACTGGCCCCCGGTGTTGCTGATGGAGAGGGTGACTCCCGCGCCCTTGGCCTCATAGAAGTTGTCGTTGAACTTCTTGAGCTTGGCCTCCTTGCCATTGATATAGACGGGACCACCCTCATCGCTGTGCATCTGTATCTTACCCGGGCACTCGTAATTAAGCTGGGGAAGGGCAGCACTGGCCGTGCCCGCCATGGTCAATGCGAATACTGTGATCAACACCTTTTTCATGGGACTTACCTTAACTGTTTAACAAAGTGGAATAAGTGTATTTGTTTTTATTGTTTGGTGGATAACAACATCACTGTATTTCGGCGCGTAGTCTGCCGTTTGTCCTTGGCGAAAATAAATAGCTGGCCTACTTAATTTTAGCAACGAAATTTTCGAAAATTTTTGTGCTGCTGAAAATGGTTATTGATTCAAGGGACTCGACAAACGGTTTTCCCTGTCAATGGTTTAAAGATTAAAAAAACAGAGCAATAACGGGCAGGAGAGGGGCGGCGAGCGTGACGCTAGGCGAGGCAGCGGGCTGCAGGAGGCCCTGTTTGGGACATTTGTCACGCGGGGCGACGGGGCCCCGCGTTGCATCAGGATGGCAAGCGCTGGATCAGAGCCAGCGTTTCTCGCGAGTGAAGCAGACCGAGAGCCAGGCATCCCCCAGGGTATCGCCCAGGCGGGACCAGAGCTCCTGGCGCAGGGCATCCTGGCGCTCTATGGGCCACTCCTGATCCGGGGCCACCAGTATGTTCAATTCGAGATCGAAGCGGCGGCCGCTCTTGGCCAGATGGCTGTAACACTCGATCCCATGGCGCTGGCGCAGGGCGTCTATCTCGCGCTCGACCCGCGCCGAGACATCCCCCTTGGGGGCGATTTTCAACACTTCCCGCAGGTTGCGACCGAGCACCTTGATGGGGATCAGGGTGGCGCACAGGGCGAGCAGGGTGACCAGCACGGGGTCTATGTAGCGGTTGTAGTGGCCATAACCGAGGGCGTCGAGGCCGATGGCGACCACGAAACCGATGAGCAGGGTGGCGCTGAGCAGGGTATCGACCAGCCACTCCTTGGAGTCGACCCGCACCAGTTCGGAATCGACGCGCTCGGCCACCGCCGCCTCGACGCGGTAAATGATGGCGCAGAAGAAGGTGCAGACGGCGGCATAGATGAGGGCGTGACCGAGGTCTATCTCCCGTCCCCCTTCCATCAGGGAGGTGATGCCGCTATGGAGAGCGCCGAGACAGAGCAGCAAGATGATGGTGCCGTTGATGACGTTGGTGATGGGCTCGAAATGGGCGTAGCCGTACTGGAAGCGCGCGTCGGAGGGGCGGGTCACCAGGTAGGCGGTGATTAACCCTAAGCCCGTCATACCCATGCTGAACAGGGTGAAGATGCCGTCGAGCATGATGGCGTTGGAACCGGCGAACAGGCCATAGCCGATCCCGAAGATGGCGAAGCTGATGCAGCCAAACAGTGACAGGGTCAGCGCCTGTTTCTCGGTGGTGATAAACGTACTGATAACATGGCTGAGGTGAGCCATAACAATCCTCCTTTCAAATGGTGAATATTGCCGATCGCAAGCGGTTTTCTTGCTGATATACTGGCCGCCACATGTGAGCTGACCGCCCACGACTCGGCCAACGCAGCCGTGTCGGGCCGTCGTAGTCGCCGGTATGCCGGCATCAAGCAATGGAAGGCAACAAGGATTCATGATCCCGAGACTCGATTACCAGGACAGTTTGTCACCCACAACCCTGCAGTTTCTTGAGTTGCTAGGGCGAAGCGCATTTCGTGGTGATATCGAAAAGTCTTATGCAAGCCGGTTGGCGATGGCGACGGATAACAGCGTCTATCAGGTAGTACCTCAGGCGGTTCTCTATCCGCGCAGCGCGGATGATATTGCAGTCATGCTCACGCTGGCTCAGGGGCCAGAGTATGCCACCTTGAGTTTTTTCCCTCGCGGCGGCGGCACCGGCACCAATGGCCAGTCCCTGGGCGGCGGCATTATCGTCGATCTCTCCCGCCATATGAACCAGATCATGGAAATTAATCTGGAGCAGGGTTGGGTGCGCGCCCAGGCCGGGGTGGTGAAGGATCAGCTCAACGCCTACCTCAAACCCCACGGCTACTTCTTCTCGCCGGATCTCTCCACCTCCAACCGCGCTACCTTGGGAGGCATGGTCAACACCGATGCGTCCGGTCAGGGGTCGCTGGTCTACGGCAAGACCTCGGATCACGTGCTGGGGCTCAAGGCCGTGCTGGAAAACGGCGACATCATGGCCAGTGAGCCCGTCACGGGAGCCCGCCTCGCCGACAAGCTGGCCCTCGAGAGCCGCGAGGGGGAGATCTATCGCACCCTCTATCGCATCGGCCGCGAGCGCCGCGCCGACATAGAGGCCATCTTCCCCAAGCTCAACCGCTTTTTGACCGGTTACGATCTCAAGCATCTTTATACCCCTGAGACAGATACCCTGGACGTCAGTCGGGTACTGTGCGGCTCTGAAGGGTCGCTCGGCTTTATCACCGAGGCTCGCCTCAACATCACCCCCATTCCCCGCTATCGCACCCTGGTCAACGTCAAGTACGACAGCTTCCCGTCGGCCCTGCGCAATGCCCCCTTTATGGTGGCGGCCCATGCCCTGTCGGTGGAAACCGTGGACTCACGGGTGCTGGGGCTGGCTCGCGCCGACATCATCTGGCACTCGGTGAAAGACCTCATTCAGGACGTGCCCGGCAAGGATCTGCAGGGGCTCAACATCGTCGAGTTTGCCGACACCGACGAGGGCGAGCACCAGATCAAGGTGACCGAGCTGTGCCGCCGCATCGATGAGCTGCTGGCCAAAGGGGAGGCGGGCATCATCGGCTATCAGCTGTGCGACCACCTGCCGAGCATCGAGACCATCTACGGCATGCGCAAAAAATCGGTGGGGCTGCTTGGCAACGCCGAGGGGCGCAAGAAGCCGGTGGCTTTCACCGAAGACACCGCCGTGCCGCCGGAATCCCTGGCGGACTTCATCATGGAGTTTCGCGCCCTGCTCGATGGTCATGGCCTCGATTACGGCATGTTTGGCCACGTCGATGCGGGGGTGCTGCACGTGCGCCCGGCCCTGGACTTGTGCGACCCCGAACAGGAAGTGCTGCTGCGCCGCATCTCCGATCAGGTGGTGGCGCTCACCGCCAAATATGGCGGCCTGATGTGGGGGGAGCACGGCAAGGGCTTTCGCTCCGAATACAGCCCCGCCTTCTTCGGCGAGCTGTGGGAGGAGCTGCAGCGGGTGAAGGGGGCCTTCGATCCCGCCAACCGCCTCAACCCCGGCAAGATCTGCATCCCTTATGGCAGCGGCGCTTCGCTTGTGTCGGTGGATGGGCCCAAGCGCGGCAAGTTCGACCGCCAGATCCCGATTGCGGTGCGGGAGAGCTACACCCGCGCCATGGATTGCAACGGCAACGGTCTCTGCTTCACCTTCGAGACCGACTCCCCCATGTGTCCCTCGGTGAAGATCAGCCGCGATCGCCGCCACTCGCCCAAAGGGCGGGCGGGCTTGATGCGCGAATGGCTGCGCCAGCTGGCGCAGCAGGGCTTCGATCCCCTCGCGCAAGAGGTGGCGCTGCAAAGCGGTGGCTTGTCTATCAAGGCCATCATCGACAAGACGCGCAACACCCTAGCCCGCGCTCGTGGCCAGTATGACTTTTCCCACGAGGTGATGGAGGCGATGGAGGGGTGCCTGGCCTGCAAGGCATGCACCAGCCAGTGCCCCATCAAGGTGGATGTGCCGAGCTTTCGGGCTCGTTTCATTCAGCTCTACCACGCGCGCTACCTGCGCGGCCCCAAGGATTACTTCGTCGGCACCGTCGAGAGCTACACCCCCTGGCTGGCCAAGGTGCCGAAATTGGTCAACTTCTTCCTGGAGAAGGAGTGGGCTCAGCGTCTGAGTGCCAAGAGCATCGGCATGGTGGATGTGCCGCTGCTGAGTGTCCCGACCCTGAACGAGGCGCTGCGCGACGACCGTGCCCGCTACTTCGACCTGGCCGGACTGGAAGCCATGAGCCCCGAGCAGCGCCAAAAAGTGGTGCTCATAGTGCAGGATCCCTTCACCAGTTATTACGATGCCCCCGTGGTGCGCGACTTGGTCCGACTGGTGACCAAGCTCGGCTATCAGCCCTATCTGCTGCCCTTCTTGCCCAACGGCAAGCCTCAGCATGTGAAAGGTTTCTTGCGCGCCTTCGCCCGTACCGCGGCCAACAGCGCCCAATTCCTCAACAGCCTGGCCCGTCTCGATGTGCCTCTGGTGGGGGTCGATCCCTCACTGGTACTCTGCTACCGCGATGAGTATGTGAAGGCGCTGGGTACTGCCCGTGGCGACTTCCAGGTGCTGCTGCCCCAGGAGTGGTTATTGTCCATCCCTGCGCCGCAGCCCAAGGCGTCCGAGGAGACGACGGCGGCTGAACCTTGGTATCTGTTTGCCCACTGCACCGAAAAGACCGCCAAGCCCACGACCCATGGCGATTGGGGCACCCTGTTTGACCGCTTTGGCGCCCGCCTGCAGCCCGTGTCGGTGGGCTGTTGCGGCATGGCCGGCACCTATGGTCACGATGCCAAACAGGTGGACAACTCCAAGGGGATCTACGCCTTGAGCTGGGCCGAGCCGCTCTCTCGCCTACCCAAGGGCCGCTGTCTGGCCACGGGCTACTCATGTCGCAGCCAGGTGAAACGGATGGAGGGGGAGAAACTCAAACATCCACTGCAGGCGCTTTTGGAATTACTTTGATGCTGAGCTTGCCCAAGCGGTTTCGGGTGCCGCAAGCCTTGCGGCACCCGGATTTTCTGTTGTTACCGGTCAACCCGGCTCAGGCTGTGGTGGAGTTTGTGGCCATGTTGCGCGAGCGGGAGCAGTTGCATCAGCTGTTTCGCCCCCAGGATATCTGGCCTTCCGCCCAGTTCAGCCTCGGCCAGCATGAGGAGGATCTGACCTGGCAGCAATCGGAGTTCCTGGCCAAGCGCTCCTTCGCCTATGGCCTCTGGAGCCCGAGTCGGGAGCCCGAGTTCTGGGGCGGCGTCTATCTCTACCCCTCGGTGCTGCCGGAGGTGGAGGTGGAGCTCTTCTTCTGGAAGGTGGCCGAGGCGCCCCTCGCTGACGCCGTGCTGGAGGCCGAGCTACGTGCCTGGCTGGGCAAGGTGTGGCAGTGGCACCATCCCCGTTTGCCAGGGCGAGACGTTGCCTGGTCTGACTGGCCCGGCATCAGTTACCCCTGGTAAGGCGGATGCCGACCCGCTCAGACAGGGGGCATCCGTCATCTTGTTTCCCCCATGAGGTCCACCCTCATTTAAGGAGATCTGCATTTCATGAACGACGATAAAGCCGCCATCTGGCAACAGCCCCTAAGTTTGGCGCGGCTCAACGCGACATCGGCCAACACTCTGATGGCTCATCTTGATATTCAGTATTCTGATTTCGGGCCCGACTGGCTGGAAGCGACCATGCCTGTGGACGCGCGCACCCATCAGCCCTTTGGCATGTTGCACGGTGGCGCCTCTGTGGTCTTGGCGGAGAGTCTGGGATCGGTGGCGGCCAATATGTCGGTTGGCAGCGACAGTTATTGCGTCGGTCTGGAGATAAATGCCAATCATCTGCGTGCCAAGCGGGAAGGGAGAGTGACGGGGCGCTGCTCGCCGTTGCACCTGGGCGCGACGACTCAGGTGTGGCAGATAGAAATTCGGGATGAAAGGGCACGTTTACTCTGTACAAGCCGTTTAACGGTTGCCGTGCTCAAACACAAGCGGGACAAGGGCTAGCGAGCATTGCGATCCGCCATCACGCACCATGGCTGAAAAATAAGCAAGCCATAGTCGCAAGATCCCTCTATAATTGCCAACGTCTTGAGAGGCCTATCACATTTTTCAAGACAGCAGAACAAAGTGGCGCTATAATCGCCGCCTTTTGCTATTCCGCGGTGTTTAGCCGCCTGCCTTAATCTGGAAGAATCTATGTCTGATACCGAACAACTGCCCCTTTTTAGTGAGCTTGGACTGGCCGCGCCTGTATTGAAAGCGCTGCAGGACGTGGGCTATGAGCGCCCGTCACCAATCCAGGCCGCAGCAATCCCCCACCTGATGGCGGGACACGATCTGCTGGGGCAGGCGCAAACCGGTACAGGGAAGACCGCTGCTTTTGCTTTGCCTTTGCTCTCTCGTCTGGAAGCTGGTAACCGCAACACCCAGGTTTTGGTGCTGGCACCGACTCGTGAACTGGCGCTGCAGGTTGCAGAAGCGTGCCAACGCTATGCCCACCACATGCCTGATTTCCACGTACTGCCCATCTACGGTGGTTCCTCCTACGAAACCCAGACCCGCGCCCTGCGTCGTGGTGCTCAGGTGGTCGTGGGTACCCCGGGTCGCGTGATGGATCTTATTCGCCGCAAGAACCTGGACCTCTCCGGCCTGAAAGCACTGGTACTGGACGAAGCCGATGAAATGCTGCGCATGGGCTTCATCGACGACGTGGACTGGATCATGGATCAGTGCCCGGCCGGTCGCCAGGTTGCGCTGTTCTCTGCCACCATGCCAGATCAGATCCGTCGCGTTGCCCAGAAGCACCTGAAGCAACCCAAAGAGATCAAGATCGTCTCCAAGACCTCCACTGCACCGACCATTCGTCAGCGCTACTGGCAGGTAACCGGTCTGCACAAGCTGGACGCCATGACCCGTCTGCTGGAAGTCGAGCCCTATGAGGCTGTTCTGGTGTTTGTTCGCACCAAGAACGCTGCCGAAGAGCTGGCTGGCAAGCTGGCCGCCCGTGGCCACGCCTGTGAAGCCCTGCACGGTGACATTCCGCAGAAACTGCGTGAGCGTACCGTCGACAAGCTGCGTCAAGGCCAGCTGGACATCCTGATCGCCACCGACGTCGTCGCTCGTGGTCTGGACGTTGAGCGTATCACCCACGTGGTGAACTACGACATCCCTTACGATACCGAATCCTACGTGCACCGTATCGGCCGTACTGGCCGTGCCGGTCGTAAAGGCGAAGCCATCCTGTTCGTGGCTCCGCGCGAGCGCCGTATGCTGCGCGCCATCGAGCACGCAACGCGTCAGGCCATCGAGCCGATGAAGATGCCGAGCACCGATGACATCAACCAGCATCGCATGACCAAGTTCAAAGAGCGCATCCGGGAAACCATGATGGGCGAAGAGCTTGAGCTGTACCACAACCTGGTCAACGAGCTGATCCAGGAAGACTCTGTCGATCCGCTGGAACTGGCTGCCGCACTGGCCAAGCTGGTACAGGGCGACCAACCGCTGCTGCTGGATGACTCCATCCCTGAGCCGCAGTTCAATGCTGGCAGCGGTCGTGACTTCGAGCGTCGTGACGGTGGCCGTGATTTCGGCAACCGTGATGGTGGTGACCGTGGCGATCGTCCTGCCCGTCGCATGCCGTCCCTGGAGCCGCGTCCGCTCAAAGACAACCCGGATGTGGAGATGGAGCGCTACCGTGTAGACGTGGGTGCCCATCACGGCGTCAAGCCGGGTCAAATCGTCGGTGCCATCGCCAACGAAGCGAACATCGAGAGCCGTTTCATCGGTAACATCGACATCGCCGATGACTTCTCCACCGTCGACCTGCCCAAGGGCATGACCGCCGATGTACTGGAAGTGATCAAGAAGGCCCGTGTTTGCCAGCGTCCGCTGCAGATCACTCGCTATACCGAAGTGCCTGCCGGCAGCAACACAGCGCCACGCCCGCAGCGCAGCGACCGCCCTTTCAACAAGGATCGTCGTCCAGCCGGTGACCGCCCGTTCAACAAGGGTGGAGAGCGCCGTGAAGGTGGCTTCAATAAAGATCGTAAATTTGCTGGTAAGCGCCGCGATAGCTAAGCGCTGACACCATGCCAAGAGGCCGCTCATCGAGCGGCCTTTTTTATGTCTGTTTGCCCCCGAGCTGGCCAGTGGCGAGGTGATCAGGGTGCTCCCCGAGTGGCAGCTTCCCCGCCTCTCATTGTGGGCGTTGTTTCCTGCGGGTCGTCAGTCAAGCGCCAAGTCCCGCGCGTTTGTGGCATTCGTGGCCGCCTTGGCTGGCCTTCAGCGGACAGCCGGCAAGGGACAGGGCCATTCCTCGGTGGAATAAGTGTTATGGCGATCACTCGTCTACCGGAGTCTCTTGGCCATCGTTATGCTCTCTTCATCAGGTTTGTGCGCGCCACGGGGTGCCCATCATCTACCAGGAGAGTGTCATGACATCATCGCCATCAAGCCGGTCGACAACCTTGCCCAAGGTTGCCATCAGCCGCTCGCTTATCTTCGCCATGGCGCTCTCCTGTGGCCTGGCCGTCGCCAATATCTATTACAACCAGCCGATGCTGGAGGTGATGGCACGGGATTTCCCCGATCAGCCTGCTATTCCCATGATTGCCATGCTGACTCAGCTGGGCTATGCCGCCGGCTTGCTGTTTCTGGTGCCACTGGGGGATGTACTTGAGCGCCGCTGGCTCATCGTGGGGCAGTTTGGGCTGATTGCAGTCGCCTCGGTGATGGCCGCGATGGCGACGGGGGCCGTCGGATTGATGGTGGCGTCAGTGATACTCGGGGTGGGGGCGACGGCGGCCCAGCAGATAGTGCCGGTCGCGGCGGCGCTGGCCGACCCAGCCAGGCGGGGGGCCATTGTCGGCACCGTGATGAGCGGGCTGTTAAGCGGCATCCTTTTGAGTCGTACCCTGGCGGGTTTCATTACCGCTTACGCCAGCTGGCGCGCCATGTTCTGGCTGGGGGCGCCGCTTGCCCTGCTGGGGGCTGTGCTGATGACGAGGATGATCCCCTTGCATCTGCCTCGCTCCACCATGAGCTATGGACGTTTGCTGCGTTCACTGAGTGTCCTGTGGCGGGAGGAGCCCGCTCTGCGCAGGGCTAGCCTGATCCAGGCGCTGCTGTTTGGCTCGTTCAGCGCATTCTGGACGGTGCTGGCATTCTATCTTGCCCATTCCGAGTACCGTCTCGGGGCTGAGGCAGCCGGTCTGTTCGGGGTGATCGGCATCGTCGGCGTGCTGGCCGCGCCGCTTGCTGGGCGGATGGCGGACAGAGTAGGCGCTAAGCCCGTGGTGCTGGCGGGGGCGCTGCTGGTGGTACTGGCATGGGGCCTCTTTGAGGCATGGCACTCGCTGTTTGGGTTGGCGATGGGGGTTATCTTGCTGGATCTGGGGGTACAGAGTGCCTTGATCGCCAATCAGCACCTGATCTATGGACTGAGGGGCGAGGCGAGAGGCAGGATCAATACCCTGTTCATGGTGGCGATGTTCCTGGGGGGCACCCTGGGCTCCAGCGGTGCCATGCTGGCCTGGCAGCAGGCGGGTTGGATGGGGGTGGGCTGCCTTGGCTTCGGGTTGGCACTGCTGGCCTTGCTCTATGGGGTCATGACCAAGGGGATCTCCCCCTCGACCAGCGTCTGAAACAGGCGGTGCTGGCAACGAAGCCGCGGACGAGCTTGTCTCTGCCCATGGACAGATTATCCGGGGGCTGAGTTAACCATGGCGGCCGTTCAACCGAGCTGGGTGGCGCCGTGCGGGTTGAAGCCTGCGCCATTTATCCGTAGCCTGTGTGGTTCTGGCTTGAAAATGAGGGTGGCCTGTTTATGGTGGCAACGCGGTTGCAAGGGGTGATTTCCCCGCTGATCAGTCTGGTGATCTTCATTCTGGGTCATGGCTTGATGAGCACACTGCTGACGGTACGGCTCTCGGCCGAGCAGGTGGATGCGCAGGCCATAGGATTGGTGTCCGGCGCCTATTTCGCCGGACTGGTGCTCGGTTCCTTCGCCAATGCCCGCCTCATCATCAGGGTGGGCCATATCCGTGCCTACGCCGCCTATGCCTCCCTTATCTGCACCCTGACCATACTGCATGGCCTCATTGTCGATCCCTGGGTCTGGGCCGGACTCAGGCTGCTGGGAGGCTTTGCCACCGGCGGCCTGTTTGTGGTGCTCGAATCCTGGATGCTGGTCTCCAGCACCCCGGCCAACCGGGGCAAGCTGATGTCCCTCTACATGATATTGCTCTATGGCGCCTTGGCGGCGGGTCAGCTGTTGCTCAAGGTCATCGATCCCATGATGTTGGTGCCCTTCGCCCTGTGCGCCATGGGCGCTTCCCTCTCCGTGATCCCGCTTGCTCTCTCCCGGGTGGCCATGCCAGCCATGATCCAGCCCCAGAAGGTGGGCTTTCTCGAGTTGTTCCGCCTCACCCCGGCGGGCATGTGGAGCAGCATGACCTCGGGTCTCATTCTGGGGGCCATCTATGGGTTGCTGCCGCTGTTTTTCACCGACAGTGGCTATCCCATCGAACGGGTTGCCAACATGATGGCCGTGGTGATCCTGGGGGGCATGTGCCTGCAGTACCCCATAGGCCGCATATCGGACCGTTTCGATCGGCGACTCATCATCGGGGTCCTTGCCGCCTTGCTCTCCGTCATCGCCTTGCTGATGGTGATACTGCCAGCCCCGCAGCCTCAGTGGCTGATGACCGGGCTCATCTTCCTGTTTGGGGGCCTGGCGTTCTCCATCTACCCTCTGAGCCTCAGTCATGCCTGTGATGAGCTCAAGCCGGATCAGGTACTCAGTGCCAACCAGGGGTTGCTGCTCGCCTATAGCCTGGGAGCCATGATAGGACCCGTCTTGGCGCCGACTGCCATCCACCTGTTTGGCCCGCAAGGGTTGTTTGCCTACTTCTGCCTCTGTGGTGCGCTGTTGACGCTGTTTCTGATATGGCGCCAGCGGGTGCGAGCACCGGTTCCCCTGGCGGAGCACCAGCAGTTTATGCCGGTGCCACCCAATACACCCATGAGCGCCGAGCTCGAGCCCAGACCCGATGTGGAGCTGGCCGAGCCCCATGGGCAGACGAGTTAGCCGGACGTTGACAGGGCGTCTGGCTCAGAACCGAGCAGTGACACAGAGGGGGAGGGATCCTGATGCCACGGGGGAACCCAGGCACAAGAGAGGCTAACAGATGGCGAACAGATCATGGAGGAGTCCATTATGAAGACCGAGCTGGTGGCCATGAGCCAGGCTTATTATGAGCGCTATGTGGCGCAATCCTGGCGTGATTACGCCGAGGAGAATGTGGCGACCGGCCGTTGGCCACTGGTGGGGGCGCTCGCACGCGCCCAGGCCGAATACGAGGCACTGCTGCCTCAAGGGTTGGAGACTGCCGATCATCGCTTGTTCGAAATCCTCGACGGGGAAGGAGAGACGGTGGGGGGACTCTGGTTTGCCCTGCGGGGATCCGGGGAGACTCGCACTGGCTTCGTCTTCGACATCACCATCTTGCCCCAAGCCAGGCGTCTTGGGCATGGTCAGCGAGCCTTCGAGTTGCTCGAACCTCTGGCCCGCGACTTGGGGCTGATTAGCATTGGGTTGAATGTGTTCGCCAACAATCCAGCGGCTTTGGCCCTCTATCGCAGATTGGGTTATGAGGTGACCAATATCGCCATGAGCAAGCGGCTCAGCCCGCGCGGTTGACAGGGGCGCTGCCATCATGGGGTCGGCAACGTTGTCCGACAATGGAAATAAAAAAACCGGTGCCAAGGCACCGGTTTGCGATCAGGTTGGCGGGGCTTAGGCCAGAGCGGACTCAGCCTGCTGCACCTGAGTGGGCTCAGGCGTGCGGATGAGGTAATCAAAGGCCCCCAATGCGGCGGTGGCGCCGGCACCCATGGAGATGATGATCTGCTTGAACGGCACCGTGGTGGCGTCGCCCGCGGCGTAGACGCCGGGCAGGGAGGTCGCGCCCTTGGCGTCGATCTCTATCTCGCCGAAACGAGTCAGTGCCACTTCGCTCCCTTTCAGGAACTCGGTGTTTGGCACCAGCCCGATCTGCACGAAGATACCAGCCACCGCAAGGTGCTTGATTTCGCCCGTGGTGCGGTCTTCGTAATCCATGCCGACTACCTTGCTGCCGTCACCGATCACTTCCGTGGTGCGGGCACTCATGATGATGTCGATGTTGCCCATGGAGCGGGCTTTTTTCTGCAGCACGTCGTCGGCGCGCAGGGTGTCGGCGAACTCCACCACGGTAACGTGTTCGACGATGCCGGCCAGGTCGATGGCCGCTTCGATGCCGGAGTTACCGCCACCTATGACCGCCACCCGCTTGCCTTTGAAGAAGGGGCCGTCGCAGTGGGGGCAGTAGGCCACGCCCTTGGTGCGGTACTCGAGCTCGCCCGGCACGTTCAGATCGCGCCAGCGGGCGCCGGTCGCCAGGATCACGGCGCGGCTCTTCAAGGTGGCACCGGAGGCGAGCTCCAGGTTCACATAGCCGTCTTTGCTGATGGCGGCGGCACGCTGCTCGGTGATGAGCTCAACGCCATACTGCTTGACGTGCTGCTCCAGGCTGGCGGCCAGCTTGGGGCCCTCGGTGTAGGGCACGGAGATGAAGTTCTCGATGCCGACGGTGTCCATCACCTGGCCACCGAAACGCTCGGCGACGATGGCGGTGCGGATCCCCTTGCGGGCGGCATAGATGGCGGCAGCAGCGCCAGCCGGGCCACCGCCCACCACCAGCACGTCATAGGGGGCCTTTTCGTTGAGTTCTTCGGCCTTGCGCTCGGCCGCGCCGGTATCGAGCTTGGCGACTATCTCTTCCAGCGAGATGCGGCCCTGGCTGAACGGCTGACCGTTCATATAGACGTTCGGCACCGCCATGATCTGACGCTCGTTCACCTCGTCCTGGAACAGTGCACCGTCGATCATGGTGTGGGTGATGCCGGGGTTCAGGGTGGCCATCAGGTTCAGGGCCTGCACCACGTCCGGGCAGTTGTGGCAGGAGAGGGAGATATAGGTCTCGAAGTGGAACTCGCCCTTCAGGTTCTTGACCTGCTCCAGCACGGCCGGATCGGCCTTGGAGGGGTGGCCGCCGCTTTGCAGCAGGGCGAGCACCAGGGAGGTAAATTCATGACCCATGGGGATGCCGGCAAAATGCACGCGCGGTGCCTGGCCTTGTGGCGCCACGCTCATGGAAGGCTTGCGAGTAGCAGTGCCATCGGTCATGGAAATCTTGGGGGACATCTCGCTGATTTCCTGGCCTAAGGCCAGCAGCTCTGCGGATTTGTCACTGTCATTGCCGGACACGCTGATCTCGATGGGATTGACGATGTACTGCAAGTAACCGTTGAGTTGTTGTTTGAGGTTGGTATCTAACATGGTCGAATTCCTTCTTACTGATTGCGGGTCGGCGCCATTACTGAAAACAGAAAGTACGGGATACAGAAAACACCGAATGCAGAAAGCACTGGGCCAGAAAGCAGACCGGCCCTTGAGTGGGCCGGTCTTGGAGGAGGGAGGCTTAGATTTTGCCTACCAGATCCAGGGACGGGGCCAGGGTGGCATCGCCTTCTTTCCACTTGGCCGGGCACACTTCACCCGGGTGGGAAGCAACGTACTGGGCAGCTTTGACTTTGCGCAGCAGTTCCAGGGCGTCACGGCCGATGCCACCAGCGTTGATTTCAACGATCTGGATGATGCCCTGCGGGTCGATCACGAAGGTGCCACGGTCAGCCAGGCCAGCTTCTTCGATCATCACGCCGAAGTTGCGGGTGATGGCGCCAGTCGGGTCACCAATCATCGGATACTGGATCTTCTGAATGGTGTCGGAGGTGTCATGCCACGCTTTGTGCGTGAAGTGAGTGTCGGTGGAGACAGAGTAGATCTCGACGCCCAGCTTCTTGAATTCGGCGTAGTTGTCAGCCAGGTCACCCAGCTCGGTCGGGCAAACGAAAGTGAAGTCAGCCGGGTAGAAGAACACCACGGACCACTTGCCTTTCAAATCAGCGTCGGAGACCTGAACGAATTTGCCATTGTGGTAGGCGGTAGCGTTGAACGGCTTGATTTCAGTATTGATATAGGTAGACATCTATTTGCTCCTGTGTGTCCCTGGGGCAACGATTTGCGACCCTGGGTTAGTTGACTGGGATGATGATAGGGCCATTCCCCAATCGGTTAAAGCGGCAATTATGAATCGGACAAATCTGTTTTTTAGATTAACCGTCTTGCCTGTACCCAGGATGAATATACCGATCAATTTAGAATAAACATATGTTTTATAAAGATAAGGCAGATGTTCAATCCATCTTTCTCTCATGTCGGAGGGGAATGGTGAGGTGGGCGTGATGTCGCGCCGGGAAGAGCGGTTGGATGAGCAGCGGTAGAGGTTTGCTGAGGAGGGCTGCCTCAGCGGGTGCGAGTCAATGCCGGCATCGATCCTGTCGCTGGCAAAGGGTCTGGCGATACGGCAGGGGGAGGGGAGATAAAAAAATCCCGGCGCCAGGGCCGGGGTATCAAAACAAAGGAATGGCAATAAAAATAAAGACTCACTACGGGGTGTGCAAACTTGCAGACAATGAGAAAACGCTAGGGTGGTTGCACGCGCCACTGGCATTCTCTCGGCAAACATTGCAGGGGAGGAATAATAGTGTGATCCATGTCACGCTGCAACCCCATTATGTTCTTTTTATATCAAATATGTGCGTCACTAAGGCCTTTGTGGCGAAATGATCGTCAAATTTGGTGTGTTTTGTAGTTTTATTACCAAATTATGGGGCGATTGACTCAGTGATCGTCAGTGGTATCCCCGATGGGGGAGGGATCGCGATCTTCCATCAGCTCCAGCAAGTTGATCGCCACCGTGATCATATCCGACTCGGTGACGATGCCGATCAGCTCTCCCTTGTCTTGTACCGGCAGGCAGCCATAGCGATGCCGTTGCAGATACAGGGCAGCCTCTTTGATGCCGGCACGGGGGCTGACGGTCGAAACCTTGCGGGTCATGATCTCCTCGAGGCGCACGCTGTCGGTAAATTCGGCCTCCCGCTCAGGGTCAATCAGCAACAGTTTGGATTCGCGGGTCGCCAGTATGTCGGTGAGGGTGACCAGGCCCAGCAACTGTTGCTGCTCATTGACGATGGGGATATGGCGGATCCGCTCCTGCTGCATCAGATCCATTGCCTGTTTGACGCTGTTGTTCGGCCCCAGGGTGAAGGGCTGCTCTGTCATTATCTCGCTCAGGGTCATCATGCAAACCTCCTTGGGGCCAACCTTGTGTGGTTCACTTCACCCTAGCCCAGTGCCGAGGGGCGAAACATGATCGGAGTCAAGGGGAAAGGCGATAGCCGAATTAACGGTTCCTGGTTCACAAAGTCGGTCTGTACCCCTTGTATCCCTTGTGTTTTTGGCCTTTTCGGTTGCCATGCCAGGAGGGGATAACTAGACTAGCCGCCGATCCTATTGCCAAGCCAAGTAGTCACGATGCAAGTATCCGATTTTTCCTTTGAGTTGCCCGATGCGCTGATCGCCCGCTATCCCATGAGCGAGCGCACTGCCAGCCGTCTGCTACAACTCGATGGCGACAGCGGCGCCCTGCGCCACGGCCAATTTGTCGACGTACTCGACCTGCTCAACCCTGGCGATCTGCTGGTGTTCAATAACACCCGGGTCATTCCGGCCCGCATGTTTGGCCAGAAGGCCAGCGGCGGCAAGCTGGAGGTGCTGGTGGAGCGCATCCTGGATAAGAAGAGCGTGCTGGCCCATGTGCGGGCCTCCAAAGCGCCCAAGCCCGGCACCCGTCTCATACTCGATGGCGGTGTGGAAGCCGAGATGCGTGCCCGCCACGACGCCCTGTTCGAGATCCACTTCCTGGACTCCCGTCCGGTGCTGGAGATCCTGGAAGCCATCGGCCACATGCCGTTGCCGCCTTATATTGACAGGCCCGACGAGGATGCCGACAAGGAGCGCTACCAGACCGTCTACAACCAGAAGCCGGGCGCCGTGGCGGCGCCGACCGCGGGTCTGCACTTCGATGAGCCCCTGCTGGCGAAGATCCGGGCCAAAGGGGTGGAGACCGCCTTCGTCACCCTGCATGTGGGAGCGGGCACCTTCCAGCCGGTGCGGGTCGACAAGATTGAAGATCACCACATGCACTCGGAATATGCCGAGGTGCCCCAGGAGGTGGTGGACGCCATAGCCGCGACCCGGGCCCGTGGTGGTCGCGTGATTGCGGTGGGCACCACCTCGGTGCGTTCCCTGGAGAGTGCGGCCAAGGTGACCCTGGCCCAGGGCAAGCCGCTGGCGCCGTTTTTCAGCGACACCGACATCTTCATCTTCCCCGGCTACCAGTTCCAGGTGGTCGATGCCATGGTCACCAACTTCCATCTGCCGGAATCGACCCTGATCATGCTGGTCAGTGCTTTCGCCGGGTATGAGAACGTGATGGCGGCCTATCAGGCGGCCGTGGCCGAGCAGTACCGTTTCTTCAGCTACGGGGACGCCATGTTCGTCACCCGTCGCCGGGGCTGAGCCGCGTTCAGTCCCATATCGGGCCCGTCGGGCTCCCTGCTGTCAGACTGTTTCTCTGACTGAATAGAGGTAGTGATGAAATTTGAACTGAAAACCACTGACGGCCACGCCCGTCGCGGCCAACTGGTCTTCGAGCGCGGCACTGTGCAGACCCCGGCCTTTATGCCGGTCGGCACCTACGGCACCGTCAAGGGCATGACCCCGGAAGAGGTGCGCGAGACCGGCGCCCAGATCCTGCTCGGCAACACCTTCCACCTCTGGCTGCGGCCGGGGCAGGCGGTGATGCGCGCCCACGGGGATCTGCATGACTTCATGAACTGGCAGGGTCCTATCCTGACCGACTCCGGTGGCTTCCAGGTGTTCAGCCTGGGTCACATCCGCAAGATCACCGAGGAGGGCGTGCACTTCCGTCACCCCATCAACGGTGAGAAGATCTTCCTCGACCCCGAGAAGTCCATGGAGATCCAGTACGATCTGGGCTCCGACATCGTGATGATCTTCGACGAGTGCACGCCGTACCCGGCGACCTATGAAGAAGCCCGCAAGTCCATGGAGATGTCCCTGCGCTGGGCCAAGCGCTCCCGTGACAAGTTTGATGAGATGGGCAACAAGAATGCCCTGTTTGGCATCATCCAGGGCTCCGTCTACGAGCCGCTGCGGGATGTCTCCCTCGACGGCCTGCTCGAGATAGGTTTTGACGGCTACGCGGTCGGCGGCCTGGCGGTGGGTGAGCCCAAGGAAGACATGCATCGCATCCTCGAGCACGTCTGCCCACGGATCCCGGCCGACAAGCCGCGCTACCTGATGGGGGTGGGCAAGCCGGAGGATCTGGTGGAAGGGGTGCGCCGCGGCGTCGACATGTTCGACTGCGTGATGCCGACCCGCAACGCCCGCAACGGTCATCTGTTTACCACGGACGGGGTGGTCAAGATCCGCAACGCCAAGTATCGCGAGGATACCAGCACCCTGGATGCGGACTGCGATTGCTACACCTGCAAGAACTACACCCGCAGCTATTTGTACCATCTGGACAAGTGCAACGAGATATTAGGTGCCCGTTTGAACACCATTCACAACCTGCGTTATTACCAGCGAGTGATGCAGGGTTTGCGGGACGCGATCGAGCAGGGTAAATTAGACGACTTTGTGACTGAGTTTTATCGTCGGCAAGGGAAGGCCGTGCCTCCATTAGCTGAAGAAAACGTGTAATAACAACAACGTATCAGCGCGTTGTGTCTTAAATCCATATCAATAAGAGGTTGTTAAATGAGCATTATCTCCAAGGCCTATGCAGACGTCGGTGCCGGTCCCCAGGGTGGCGGCATGGAAATGATCATCATGCTGGCCGTGTTTGGCCTGATCTTCTACTTCATGATCTATCGTCCGCAAGCCAAGCGTGTGAAGGAACATAAAAACCTGATGAGCTCACTGGCCAAGGGCGATGAAGTGCTCACCTCCGGTGGCCTGGTCGGTAAAATCGCCAAAGTCTCCACCGAGAACGACTATCTGGTACTGGCCCTGAACGATCAGACCCAGGTCACCATCAAGCGTGATTTCGTCACCGCCGTTCTGCCCAAAGGTTCTATCCAGTCCCTTTAATCTCCCAAGGAGCACAGCGTGTTAAACCGCTATCCGCTGTGGAAATACCTGATGGTGATCATCGTGATCGCCATCGGTTTTCTATATGCAGCCCCCAACCTGTACGGTGAAGATCCGGCTCTGCAAGTCTCCGCCAGTCGCGGTGCCGAAGTTCAGCTCAAGACGCTGGATCAGGTTAAAGCGATCCTGGATGAGGCCGCTATTCCGGTCAAACATGCCGCCTTCGAACATGACCAGATCCTGGTCCGTTTCACCAATACCGAAGATCAGCTCAAGGCCCGCGACCTGGTTGCGTCCAAGCTGGGTGATGACTTTGTCACCGCGCTGAACCTGGCGCCGTCCACGCCCGCCTGGCTCGAGGCGATCGGTGCCGCTCCCCTCAAGCTGGGTCTCGACCTGCGCGGTGGTGTGCATTTCCTGATGGAAGTGGACATGGCCGAGGCGCTGGTCAAGCAGCAAGATCAGATGGTGCAGGATTTCCGCACCGAGCTGCGTACCCAGAAGATCCGTTACTCTGGGGTGCGCCGCAGCGGCGATCGGGTTGAAATCCTGTTCCGTGATGAAGCGGATCAAGAGAAGGCCATCGCCCATCTGCGCCGCCAGAATGCGGATCTGACCTTCAACAGCGAGCAGAAGGGTGATGACTTCCTGATCCTGGCTACCTTGAGTGAAGCCAAGATCAAGGAGGTGAAGAAGTACGCTCTCGAGCAGAACATCACCATCATCCGTAACCGGGTCAACGAGCTGGGCGTCGCCGAGCCGCTGGTGCAGCAACAGGGTGCCGAGCGCATCGTGGTCGAGCTGCCCGGTATCCAGGATACCGCCCGTGCCAAGGAAATTCTGGGCGCCACCGCGACCCTGGAATTCCACATGGTGGATGAGACCGCCGATCCCCAGGCTGCCGCCGATGGCCGGGTACCGCCGAGCTCCAAGGTCTATACCGATCGCAATGGCCGCCCCGTGGTGCTGCAAAAACGCATCATCCTGACCGGTGACCATATTGTCGGTGCCCAGTCGGGCTTCGACGAGTACAGCCGTCCCCAGGTCAACATCAAGCTCGATGGCCAGGGTGGCAACAAGATGGCCAACTTTACCAAGGACAATGTGGGTAAAGGCATGGCCACCGTATTCATCGAATACAAGCCGGTGGGTCAACCCGGTCCGGACGGCAAGCGCAAGTTCCGCAAGCAGGAAGAGGTGATCAACGTCGCGACTATCCAGTCACGGCTGGGAAGCCAGTTCCGCATCACCGGCATAGACAACGCCAACGAAGCCCACAACCTGGCGCTGCTGCTGCGTGCCGGTGCCCTGATTGCGCCCATCCAGATAGTGGAAGAGCGCACTATAGGCCCGAGCCTCGGTCAGCAGAACATCGACAACGGTATGGAAGCCATCGGCTGGGCCATGCTGGTGATAGTGCTGTTCATGGGGATCTACTACCGTGCGTTCGGTTGGGTGGCCAACCTGGCCCTCACCATGAACCTGGTGCTGATCGTCGGCATCATGTCGATGATACCGGGGGCCACCATGACTCTGCCGGGTATCGCCGGTATCGTCTTGACGCTGGGGATGGCGGTGGATGCGAACGTGCTGATCTACGAGCGTATTCGTGAAGAGATCCGCAATGGTCGCGGGGTGCAGCAAGCCATTCACATGGGCTTCGACCGCGCCTTCTCGACTATCGCCGACTCGAACATCACCTCGCTCATCACCTGTGTGATCCTGTTTGGTATCGGCACCGGGGCCATCAAGGGCTTCGCCCTGACCCTGGGTATAGGTCTGACCGCCTCCATGTTTACGGCCATCACGGTATCCCGCGCCATTATCAACCTGGCCTGGGGTGGACGGCGCATCGACAAGCTGCCGATCTAAGGAAGAGACATGTTTCAGATTCTACATTTTGAAAAGCCCATCCCCTTCATGCGCTTTGCCAAGTCGGGAATGGTGTTCTCTGCCTTGCTGACGATACTCGCCCTGTTCTGCCTGTTCGATCGGGGTTTGAACTGGGGGCTGGACTTTACCGGTGGTACCACCATCGAGGTGGGGTTCCAGCAGTCGGTGAGCCTGGACAAGATGCACGAAGCACTGGCAGAGCGGAAGATTGAAGGGGCGACCCTGCAATTCTTCGGTTCCAGCCGTGACGTACTGGTGCGCATGACTCCGAAAGAGGGGGTCAAGGTGGAGCAACAGGGCAACGAAGTCTTGGCAGCTGCGAAGCTGGTTGATGAAGGCGCCATTCTCAAGCGAGTCGAATTCGTCGGCCCTTCGGTGGGTGATGAACTGGCGACAGACGGGGCCTTGGCCATGCTGGCTTCCATCCTCTGTATCCTGGCCTACGTGGCGGTGCGGTTTGAGTGGCGGCTGGCGATGGGGGGTATCCTCTCCCTGGCGCACGATGTCATCATCACCCTCGGCATCTTTGCCTACTTCCAGTACGAGTTCGACTTGACCGTATTGGCGGCCTTGATGACTCTGGTGGGTTACTCCCTGAACGACACCATAGTGGTGTTTGACCGGGTGCGGGAGAACTTCCGCAAGGTGCGCAAAGGAGATACCCCCTACATCATGGATCTCTCCATGACCGAAACCCTGAGCCGGACCATCATCACCTCGGGGCTGACCTTCGTGGTGGTGGTGGCGCTGCTGCTCAAGGGCGGACCCTTGATCCATGGTTTTGCCATCGCCATGGTGATCGGGGTGGCCTTCGGGACCTACTCCTCCATCTATGTGGCGAGTGCCTCCGCCATGTTCTTCGGCATCAAACGGGAGCACATGCTGCCGACCCAAGTCGATAAAGAAGGAGCCGATCTACCAGAGATCATGCCCTGATTGCTGGTCGACAGCCTTGATGAAAGAGAGCGCCTCCGGGCGCTCTCTTTTTTTGAGCGGCGCTATGGGTTGCACAAGGAGGGGGGTGACAAATGCGCCCATCCCCCGTATGGTCATGGCTTGCTATCTTCCGGGCGGGCTCCCATGCCAGCCGTGATCCGCCATTCCTGACCGCAAGGAGCCTTCCATGCAACACAGTCCCCGTTTCCTCGCTTTGGTTGAGGCCATTCGTGGCCAGATTACCGAAACCGATGTGCACCAGATAAAACGTTGGCAGGATGAGGGGCGCACCTTTCACCTGATTGATGTCCGCGAGGAGAGCGAGTGGGCCAAGGGTCATCTGCCGGGGGCCAGTTACCTCGGCAAAGGAGTGATCGAGCGCGATATTGAGGTCCGTTACCCGGATCCTGATACGGAACTCTTCCTTTACTGCGGTGGCGGCTTTCGCTCCATATTGGCGACCGATGCCCTGCAGAAGATGGGATATCGCCATGTGGTCAGCGTCGATGGAGGCTTTCGGGGCTGGTCCGAGGCTGGATACCCTGTCGAATCCTGATTTATTTGTCGAGAAGCAGGCCAGCCACATGACAAAGCCTTGCTTCCTCTTTACCATATGCCAGGTCAAGGGTCTGGGTCGGAGTGTTCATTGAGCGTCAGTAAAGGGATGGGATACCTGCTCGGTGTCCTGGTGTTGCTGCCCCTGTGGGGATGCAGCAGTAGTAGTCAGGTAGAGCCCCCTAAAGTTACCCAACCGCAGCCCACATCGCTGGTGCTGGCGACGCCGTTACAGGTTTCCTATCAGAGCGAACTGGCCCTGGCCCGTCTGGGACAGATGCTGGGTGAGATGGAGCTGACTCCTGAGCAACGTGCCGAGCTGTTCTACGAGCGCGCCGTGGTGTTCGATCGGGTGGGACTGCGTTCCCTGGCCCGGCTCGACTTCAACCGCGCCTTGCGGGAGAAGCCGGACTTTGCCGAGGCCTACAACTTTATCGGTGTCTATCTGGTTCAGCAGCAGAACTATGACGAGGCCTATGAGGCATTTGACTCGGCGCTGGAGCTGGCCCCGGATTATGACTATGCCTATTTGAATCGTGGCATCGCCCTCTATTACGGCAACAGAGCCGCCCTGTCCGTCTCGGACATGAAGCGTTTCTATGATGCCCAGCCCGAAGATCCCTATCGGGCCCTCTGGTTCTATCTGGCCGAGCGCAAACTCGACGAGTCGACGGCCATGAGCCATCTGCGGGATCACCTGAACAAGCAGGGTGATGATGCCTGGAACTGGGATCTGGTGCGCCTTTACACCGGCCAGATCAATGCGACCCAGCTGATGGGCAGCGTGGTGAAAGGGGTCAAGGACAACCGTGAACTGGCCGAGCGCCTGTGCGAGACCTACTTCTATCTCGGCAAGTTCGAGCTGTTCAAGGGTAACCGCAAGGAGGCGATCAGCTACTTCAAGCTGGCGCTGGCCAACAACGTCTATGACTTCATCGAGCACAGATATGCGTTGCTGGAGCTGGAGTTGATGGCGAGAAAGTCGCCGCCCCCGGGCAGTCAGCCCCAGGGCGAGCAAAGCGGCAAACCCGCCGCGCTCTAAGTTGCGCTGTTAACATTAAGTTGCGCTGTTAACATAAAGGCCTCATTGCGAGGCCTTTATTGTTGTTGTCGGTGCCGTGCTCATTGCGCCAGGCGGATGCCCGGGATCTGGTGCCAGTAGCCGTTGCATTCGCGATCCCCCGAGAGGGGCAGGGGAGCCAAGCCCTGCTGGTTGGCCCTGAACTGGGCCAAGGTATCCAGGGTGTCCATCCCTTGTGGGGAGAGGCGCACCACATCCACCAGACCCGCCATACTGCCAAGTTCATTGCCCAGGTTGTAGCAGTAGCCTGATTGGGTCTGGATCCCATTGAGGTTGAAGAGCGGTTGTCCCTCCCGGCTCAGGGCCTGGCGGCCGGTCGGATAGTGGATGCAGGCCAGCTCGCAGCCATCCTTGGGTTTATCCAGGGAGCGGGCCGTGAAGCAGCGGGCCGAATAGGCCAGCGGCAGATAGCCATGGCCGAACACTTCCACCTCGAAATGCTGGCGATCCGTTGCCAAGTCCTGGGTGAGAGTGACCAGCCAGTCGCGGGAGAGTTCCACCGGCATCACCCAGCGTGTCATGCCCTGTTTGAGCAGCATGCGCAGCACCTCGGCGTTATAGGCGTTGATGGCGGGGCCGCAGACGAAGGGCACGCCAGCCTCCCGGGCGAGCTGTACGGCGCCCAGATCGTTCGCCTCTATCATCAGTTCGCCATTGTCGACCAGCCGCTTGAGCTCTTTGAGCTCGGACGGAGCCGAAATGAGCGCCAGGGTGGAGAGTACCCCCTGTTTGCCGCTCGCCGCGACCTGCTTGGCGAGGGCTATCCACTCCTCGACCTTGAATTCACGGCGTTTGCTGCACACCGTCTCGCCCAGATAGATGATGTCGGCATCGCTGGCCATGGCGGCCTGATAGAAAGCCTGGGTATCGGTCTTGGGCCAGTAGAAGAGCAGGGGGCCGAGAGAAAATTGCATTAGTTGTGCTCCTTGCCGTCATGCTGGCAGTGGAAGATATTGCCGTCTTGTCTGAGAGAGCGGGACATGGGGCCTCTCCTTATTGCCATTTGCGGTGATAGGCGCCGAGGGTGGTTTGACTGCCCTCGGAGACGCGGGCGAGCTGAGCATCCCACTCGGGCTTGACGCTGTAGTGCTCGGGATCGCACAGGTAGCTGTCGATGGCCGCGCGCCATACCCGGGTGACCTGCTCGACGTAGGCCGGGCTGCGCTGGCGCCCCTCAATCTTGACTGACTGCACGCCGGCACCAAACAGCTCGGGCAACAACCCCAAGGTGTTGAGGCTGGTGGGTTCCTCCAGGGCATGATAAGTCTGGCCATCCACCTCGAAGCGCCCCTTGCACAGGGTCGGGTAGCCGGCGTTTTCACCGGGTCCGTAGCGATCGATCAGCACCTCGTTGAGCCTGGACTCGAGCCCTTTTGGGGTCTCTTCCCAGCGCACGTACTTGGCCGGTGAGCAGGCGCCGACGGTGTTGGGGCTCTCCCCGGTCAAGTAGGAGGAGAGGTAGCAGCGCCCCTCCGCCATGATGCAGAGGCTGCCAAAGGCGAAGACTTCCAGGCCGACGTCGGTCTCGCGGGACAACTGCCTGACCTGATGCATGGAGAGCACCCGGGGCAGCACAATGCGGGTCGCCTTGAACGCTTGCTGATAGAAGCGGATCGCGGCGGCATTGGTGGCGCTGGCCTGCACCGAGACATGGAGTTCCATCTCGGGGTAGCGGCGGCTGGCATAATCGAGCACGGCCAGATCGGCGATGATGAGCGCATCGGCGCCGAGTTCCACCCCTCTGTCTACCGCTTGTTGCCACCTGGCATGCTGGTTTGGGTGGGCGAAGGTGTTGATGGCGATATGCAGCTTGCGGCCATGTTGATGGACATAGTCGACCGCTTTTTCCAGCTTGCCGCCATCGAAATTGAGCCCCGCGAAATGGCGGGCATTGGTGTCATCCTTGAAGCCGATATAGACGGCATCTGCGCCGTTATCCACGGCACTTTTCAGGGCCGGCAGGCTGCCTGCCGGGCAGAGTAATTCCATCGGTTGTGCTCCGATCACGCAAAAGTGTCCCGATTGTATGCAGGGTTGTCGTCACGCTTTTTGACCTGAGGCAGTTTTCGGTGGCTTTACCCAGAGAGGGTTAACCGCGCACAAGTTTGATTTTCAACAGGATCCATCTCCTCGGCCTGTGTTTGAATGCCCGAAAACCTCATGAGGAGTGAATCGTGTTTCAACAACTGCAGCACCGTCTGGTCGAACGGGCCCCCCAACTGCTGCGCCGCCCTTTGGGGCTGGTGCCCTTTACCCTGCAGCGCAGGTTGATGGAACCCTTGCTGGCCCGGGTGTTTCGGGAGGCTATCGCGGACGGGGATCTCGACTTCCTGACGGACAAGTGGCTGAAGGTTGAGGTGACGGATCTGGCACTGTCCTGGTTCATCAGCCTGCGCGAAGGTCAGCTGGCGGTGGCCAAGGGGGCGCCTCGGGTGGATGTCAGCTTCAGCGGTGGCGCCGAGGATCTCATCCTCATCGCGGCGCGCAAGGAAGATCCGGACACGCTCTTCTTCCAGCGGCGCCTCAAGATTGAAGGGGATACCGAACTTGGCCTCGAGCTCAAGAACCTGATAGACAGCCTGGATCTGGCCTCCCTGCCTGCCTTGCTCAAGTACCCCTTGCTGGATCTGGCGCACCTCATCGAGCGCGGAAAGGGAGCCTCAGAACAAACGGTGGCGACGGCGCAGGGTGCAGCGCTTCAGTTGTGACACCAGCCCCGGGGTATGGTGGCGATGCAAGTGCCTTGCCCAGAGGCAGCGCAGGGCCCAGCAAGCGGCCAGCAGCGCCAGCCAACGCCCTTGCTCGTGCTGGCCCAGGGCAATGGCCAGCCCGAGCAGGAGAAAGGGCTGCGCTTCATAGAGCCACTCGGGGCGAAACCAGCGATGCCGCGGATAGACCACCAGATCGGTGCGCCTGTAGCTGGAGCGCATCATCCAGATCAGGGCGCCACAGCCAAACAACAGGGCACCAGCCCCCCATAGCAGGGGGTGATGACCAAGCAGTAGCAGCAGGCTCCCCCCGCCCAGATAAACGCTTGGCAAACTTTCGTATAACCTGCGTGGCAACATGCCGGCGTACCTCTGAACCGTCTCCCTATCTTGTTAGTCCCGACTCCCTGGGGGATTAGTTCCCGCTTACCGTGAAATGGATCGGTATTTACGATGCCAAAAGGGGGATTGGCTATGTTACAATTGCGCGCCATTTTTCACGAAAGATTGACCGGGAATGTTGGATAAGATTCGTATCGTCTTGGTAAACACCTCTCACACCGGCAACATGGGCTCGGCCGCTCGCGCCATGAAGACCATGGGCCTGAGCAATATGATACTGGTTGATCCCCAGGAGCTGCCCGATAGCCATGCTAACGCCCTGGCGGCGGGTGCCAGCGACATACTGGCCAATGCCCGTGTCGTTGCGACCCTGGATGAGGCGATCGCCGATTGCGCCCTGGTGATCGGAACCAGCGCGCGTTCGCGTACCCTGAGCTGGCCCATGTTGGATCCGCGCGAAGCGGGAGAGCAGCTGGTGAGGGAGGCGAACCAGCATCCGGTTGCCTTGGTCTTTGGCCGTGAGCGCACGGGTCTCACCAATGACGAACTGCAGAAGTGCCACTTCCATGTGGCCATTCCGGCCAATCCCGAGTACAGCTCCCTCAACCTCGCCATGGCGGTGCAGACCCTCTGCTACGAGATACGCATGCACTGGCTGGCGAGCCAGGAGCAGGTCCCAGAGCCCATGAATGAAGTCGCCTACCCGAGTGGTGAACAGCTTGATGGTTTTTATCGCCATCTGGAGCAGACACTGCTGCAGACCGGCTTCATTAGCGAAGAGCATCCGGGGCAGGTGATCAACAAATTGCGTCGCCTGTTCAATCGGGCCCGTCCCGAGGCGGCCGAACTCAACATCTTGCGCGGCATATTGACGTCGGTTCAGAAACCAAGACCGCAGGATTAATCCCGACTAAAACGGTCAACTATATACTTGACTGAATTAGTCGGGTATGTGACCATTATTGCCAATTGGTTCGCAAGACGGTAACGGATATGAGACTGACTTCCAAAGGACGTTATGCAGTAACCGCCATGCTCGACGTGGCGTTGCATGCTGATCAGGGGCCTGTGCCCCTGGCCGATATTTCCGAGCGCCAGGGCATCTCTCTCTCCTATCTGGAACAGTTGTTTGCCCGCCTGCGCAAGCATGGTCTGGTGAGCAGTGTGCGCGGCCCCGGCGGCGGATATCGACTCGGTCTGGATCCGGCGGCCATCTCGGTCGGCCAGGTGATCACCGCAGTCGATGAGTCGGTCGATGCCACCAAGTGCTTGGGGAAAGGTGGCTGCCACGGTGGCACCCAGTGTCTGACCCACTCCCTGTGGCGCGATCTCAGTGAGCGCATATCCAGTTTCCTTGGTGATATCTCCCTGGCCGAACTGGTCGGGCAGACAGATGTACGCCGCATTGCTGACAAGCAAGATGAACAGATGAAGACCGTGTTGTCCCTGGTTGATCGGGTAGAACGCGGCGATGTGAGCTTGAAAGTCCAACTATAAACGTGCTTTCCACAGCCAACCGATGTGTGGTGGGTCTGTAACGGAGAAAAAGATGAAACTGCCTATATACCTTGAT
The DNA here is from genome assembly GCF_020149575.1 of Aeromonas rivuli. NCBI lineage: Bacteria > Pseudomonadati > Pseudomonadota > Gammaproteobacteria > Aeromonadales > Aeromonadaceae > Aeromonas > Aeromonas rivuli. The sequence continues at coordinate 1,781,643 of NZ_CP079742.1, forward strand.
TATTCGGCAACCTGCCCTGTTGACCCCAGAGTCGCAGAGAAGATGATGCAGTGCCTCACCATGGATGGCCTGTTCGGCAATCCAGCTTCCCGTTCTCACCGTTTCGGCTGGCAGGCTGAAGAGGCGGTCGACCTGGCCCGTAATCAAGTGGCAGAGCTCATTGGTGCCGATCCCCGCGAGATCGTGTTCACCTCTGGTGCGACTGAATCCAATAACTTGGCCATCAAGGGCATAGCACACTTCTATGCCAGCAAGGGCAAGCACATCATCACTTCCAAGACTGAACACAAAGCGGTGCTCGACACCTGCCGTCAGTTGGAGCGTGAAGGCTATGAGGTGACTTACCTCGAGCCGCTGCCCAACGGTCTGTTCACCCTTGAGCAGATTGAAGGCGCCATGCGCGACGACACTGTGCTGGTCAGCATCATGCACGTCAATAACGAGATCGGCGTGGTGCAAGACATCGCGGCCATCGGCAACCTGTGCCGTTCGCGCAAGATTTTCCTGCACGTCGATGCCGTTCAGAGCGCGGGCAAGATCCCGGTCGATGTCGAGGCCCTCAAGGTCGACCTGCTCTCCGTCTCAGCTCACAAGGTCTATGGCCCCAAAGGCATCGGTGCCCTCTATGTGCGCCGCAAGCCCCGCGTTCGTCTGGAAGCCCAGATGCACGGTGGCGGTCATGAGCGCGGCATGCGCTCCGGCACCCTGCCGACTCATCAGATAGTCGGCATGGGCGAGGCGTTCCGCATCGCCAAAGAAGAGATGGCCAGTGAAGCGCCGCGGATGATGGCCCTGCGCCAGCGTCTGTGGGACGGGGTGAAAGACATGGAAGCCGTTTACATCAACGGTGACCTCGAGCAGCGCGTGCCGGGCAACCTCAACGTCAGCTTTGCCTATGTGGAAGGGGAATCCCTCATCATGGCACTCAAGGATCTGGCGGTCTCTTCCGGCTCAGCCTGTACCTCCGCCAGCCTGGAACCCTCTTATGTATTGCGCGCCTTGGGTCTGAACGACGAGCTGGCACACAGCTCCATTCGTTTCACCATGGGTCGCTTCACGACAGAAGAAGAGATCGACTATGCAGTCGAGCTTATCCGTGGCTCCATCGGTCGTCTGCGCGAGATGTCTCCCCTGTGGGAGATGTACAAGGACGGCGTCGATCTGAACACGGTCGAATGGGCACACCACTGATCCTCAAGATCAGTGGCTACAACGGAATTAGCAGGAGTTAATCATGGCTTACAGTGAAAAAGTAATAGACCACTACGAAAACCCCCGTAACGTCGGTGGTTTCGACAAGAACGATCCCAGCATTGCCACCGGCATGGTCGGTGCCCCTGCGTGCGGCGACGTCATGAAGTTGCAACTGAAGATCAGTGATGCTGGCATCATCGAAGATGCCAAGTTCAAGACCTATGGTTGTGGCTCTGCCATTGCCTCCAGCTCCCTGGTGACCGAATGGGTCAAGGGCAAGACCCTGGACGAAGCGGCTGGCATCAAGAACACCGACATCGCCGAAGAACTGGCACTGCCACCGGTCAAGATCCACTGCTCCATCCTGGCTGAGGATGCCATCAAGGCAGCCATCGCCGACTACAAGCAGAAGAAAGGTCTCGTTTAAGGTCCGGAGAGCAGTATGGCCATTACCATGACAGCATCCGCGGCAGAGCGGGTATCCAGTTTTCTGATCAACCGGGGCAAGGGCTTGGGCCTGCGCCTCGGCGTCAAGACCACCGGCTGCTCTGGGCTCGCCTATGTGCTGGAATTCGTCGATGAGTTGAATGACGGGGACAAGGTGTTCGAGCAAGAGGGTGTCAAGATCATCGTCGACGCCAAGAGCCTTGCCCACCTGGATGGCACCGAACTGGACTTCGTCAAGGAGGGCCTCAACGAGGGCTTCCAGTTCAACAACCCCAACGCCAAGGGCGAGTGTGGTTGTGGCGAAAGTTTCAGTGTCTAAGGGTACCTCATGAACCATTTCGAGTTGTTCGGTCTGGCGCAGGGGTTCGAACTTGATATCCGCCAGCTGGGGGATACCTACCGCCAACTGCAAACTCAGTTCCATCCAGATCGTTTCGCCACCGCTCCCGAACGGGAGCGGCTGGCTTCAGTGCAGCAAGCCGCTCGCATCAATGATGCCTTCTCTACCCTCAAAGCCCCCTTGCGCCGTGCTGAGTATCTGCTCTCCCTGCGTGGCACTGACATTCGCGCCGAACAGCAAACCCTGCAAGATACGGGGTTTCTGATGCAGCAACTGGAGTGGCGTGAACGCCTCGCAGACCTCAAGTCCGAGGCGCAACCTGAGACGGCCATCGCGGATTTTCGCCGCGAAATCGACCAGGAGCATCACCACCTGATGCAACAGCTGACCGAGACGCTCGCCATGGGCGAGGATCTCAAGGCGGCCGATTGCGTGCGCAAACTCAAGTTCGTCGACAAGTTGCTCGAAGAGCTGGAGCGCTTCGAAGACTCGCTGTTCGAATATTGATCTTCTAACGCTGGAAATGTGATACCCCATGGCATTACTGCAAATCGCCGAGCCCGGCCAGAGCGCCGCGCCTCATCAGCATAAACGTGCCGTCGGCATCGATCTGGGCACCACCAATTCGCTGGTTGCCGCGGTGCGTAGCGGTCAGGCAGATACGCTCAATGACGCACAGGGTCGCGCCCTGCTGCCTTCTGCCGTCCACTATCAGGCTGACAGCATCCGGGTCGGTTTCGATGCGAAAGCCGAGGCCGCCCAGGATCCCCAGAACACCATCATTTCGGTCAAACGCATGATGGGCAAGGCGCTGGCGGATCTGGATACCCGTCAACAGCCCTACGAATTCGTGGCAAGCGACAAGGGATCACCGCAGATCCTCACTCGCCAGGGGCTGGTCAATCCGGTGCAGGTCTCGGCTGAAATTCTCAAAGCGCTGGCCGCCCGTGGCGCCGCGACCCTGGGCGGCGACCTCGACGGCGTCGTGATTACCGTACCCGCCTATTTCGATGACGCCCAGCGCCAGGGCACCAAGGATGCGGCTCGTCTTGCCGGTCTGCATGTGCTGCGTCTGCTCAATGAGCCCACCGCCGCCGCCATCGCCTATGGCCTGGATTCGGGGCAGGAGGGGGTGATTGCCGTGTACGATCTCGGCGGCGGTACCTTCGACATCTCCATACTGCGTCTGCATCGTGGCGTGTTTGAAGTGATGGCCACCGGCGGTGATTCCGCCCTGGGTGGCGATGACTTTGATCACCTGCTTGCCGACTGGCTCAAGGCCCGGGCCGGGCTGGAAGGGCAGCTGGATGCGCGCCTGCAACGGGAACTGCTCGATGCCGCAACCGCCATCAAGCATGGGCTGACCGATGCAGACACTGTCTCCTGTGCCTTCGCCGGCTGGCAGGGCGAATGCTCCCGCGGCCAGTTTGACGAACTGATTCTGCCCCTGGTCAAGCGGACCCTGCTGGCCTGTCGCCGGGCCCTGAAAGATGCCGGTCTCAGTGCCGATGAGGTGCTGGAAGTGGTCATGGTCGGCGGCTCAACTCGCGTGCCGCTGGTGCGTGAGCAAGTCGGGAGTTTCTTTGGCCGCACGCCGCTCACCAGCATAGATCCGGACAAGGTGGTGGCTATCGGCGCTGCCATTCAGGCCGATATTCTGGTGGGCAACAAACCCGATGCCGAGATGCTGCTGCTGGATGTGATCCCGCTCTCTCTGGGACTCGAGACCATGGGCGGCCTGGCCGAGAAGGTGATCCCGCGCAATACCACCATACCGGTGGCTCGCGCCCAGGAGTTCACTACCTTCAAGGATGGCCAGACTGCCATGGCAATCCATGTGGTGCAGGGTGAGCGGGAACTGGTGGCAGATTGCCGCTCCCTTGCCCGCTTCACCCTGACCGGGATCCCGCCGATGGCGGCAGGCGCGGCTCATATCAGAGTTACCTTCCAGGTGGATGCCGATGGCTTGCTTTCGGTCAGTGCCATGGAGAAATCCTCCGGGGTTCAGGCTGACATTCAGGTCAAACCCTCTTACGGACTGGCCGAGGATGACATCCTCAGCATGCTGACCGCCTCCTTCGAGCATGCGGAGCAGGATATGGCCGCCCGTATGCTGGCCGAGCAGCAAGTGGACGCGGACCGGGTGATCGAGAGCCTCAATGCCGCGCTGGCCGTGGATGGTGAGGCGCTGTTGAGCCCGGCCGAACGCAGCCAAATCGACGGGGCCATCGCCCACCTGCTGGCCATGCGTGCCACAGGAACAACCAATCAAATCAAAGATGCCATCGAGGCGGCGGATGCTGCCAGTGGCGAGTTTGCCTCCCGTCGCATGGATGCCTCCATCCGCAAGGTGCTGACTGGCCAAGACGTTAACAAGGTGTGATATGCCAAAACTGATCATTTTGCCCCATCCCGAACTCTGCCCGGAAGGGGCTGCCCTGGAAGGGGCAAGCGGTGAAACCATATTGGACATCGCCCTGCGCAATGGCATAGAGATAGAGCATGCCTGCGAAAAGTCCTGCGCCTGCACCACCTGTCACTGCGTGGTGCGTGAGGGGTTTGATTCCCTTGAGCCGAGCGATGAGCTGGAAGATGACATGCTGGACAAGGCCTGGGGTCTGGAGCCCGAGTCCCGTCTGAGCTGTCAGGCGCGTCTGGCGGATGAGGATCTGGTGGTGGAGCTGCCCAAGTACACCCTCAACCTCGCCTCCGAGCGGCACTGATTGCGCACTGGTTAATTGAGCATGCAGTCAGTCCTGACATAAAAGTGATATGGTGAAGGCCGTGACCCGAAAGGGGACGGCCTTTTTTATCGCCCGATTTTTCCGTGTTCCGCCAGTTCGGATTGCAGGGCGAGAAGCCGACAATTTGCCAAAAAGAGTATGCCAAAGAAAAGGAAGCAAGAGAGATGGCTGAGATGATGAATGTAGTGTTGTCCACCCAGGCCGCCGCCGCCCACTGGGGCGAGGGTGCCCTGTTGAGTTTTAATGGCGATGAGACCCTGGTGCATCTTGATAAAGAGCCGTTGCGCGCCATCCAGCGTGCCGGTCGTCGCCTGGAGTCCTCCGGCATCAAGCGGGTTCTCCTGGCTGGTGAAGCCTGGGATCTGGAGCGCCGTTTCGCCTTTGCCCAAGGTTTCTATGCCGCCAAGGGCGAGCGGGCGCTGGAGTTCGGCGAGCAGTCGGCCGAGGATGCCAAGGCCCTCGATGGCCTGCTCAAGGCGAGTGCCTGGGTGCGGGACGTGACCAACGGCTGCCCGGAAGAGATCTACCCCATGAGCCTGGCGGAATCAGCCCTGCTGCTCATTCGTGGTCTGGCCGGTGACAAGGTGACCGCGCGCATCACCAGCGGTGAAGCCTTGAAGGAGGCGGGTCACATCGGCATCTGGTCGGTGGGGCGGGGCAGTGAGCGCGAACCCGTGCTGCTGGAGCTCGATTACAACCCGACTGGCAACCCGGACGCGCCGGTGGCGGCGGCCTTGGTCGGCAAGGGGATCACCTTTGACTCCGGCGGCTACAGCATGAAGTCATCCGATGGCATGCTGCCGATGAAATCGGACATGGGTGGCGCCGCCATGGTAACCGGGGGCCTGGCACTGGCCATCGCCCGTGGCCTGGACAAGCGGGTCAAGCTCATCCTCTGCTGCGCCGAGAACCTGGTCTCCGGCCACGCCTTCAAGCTCGGCGACATCCTTACCTATCGCAACGGCATCAGTGTCGAGATCCAGAATACCGACGCCGAGGGCCGCTTGGTACTGGCCGATGGCCTGCTGACGGCGGGCGAAAGTGGCGCGCCTTATATCCTGGATGCCGCCACCCTGACCGGCGCCGCCAAGATGGCGCTGGGGCGTGATTACAATGCGTTGTTCGCCCTGGATGAGGCCGAACATGCCCGTGGCCTGGCTGCCGCCAAGGCGGAGCATGAGAAAGCCTGGGTGCTGCCGCTGGAGACCTGGCACCAGGGCCAGCTCGGCTCCTCGTTTGCCGACATGAGCAACGTGGCCACGGCCGAGGGCACAGCCGGTGCCACCACGGCCGCCGCCTTCCTGTCGCGCTTCGTCCGTGACGAAGGCAAGGGGTGGCTGCACATGGATTTGGCGGGCGCCTATCAGAAAGCGGGTAACGATCTGTGGGCCACCGGTGCCAAGGGTCATGGCCTGCGCACCATTGCACGTTGGCTCGAAGAGGTTTCTGCATGAACATCTGGTTAAGTCGTGAATTTGCCAGCGCCGAATGGGGTGAGGGCGCGCTGGTCTCTCACCGCGCCGATGGCGCCCAGATCCATCTGGTGAGTGCGAGCCCCCTGCAGGATATCCAGCAGGCGGCGCGTCGTCTCTGCAACCAGGGGATCTACAAGGTCAGCCTGGCTGGTCACTGGGACAGGGAGCAGCAGTGGGCTTTCGCCCAAGGGTTGCAGACCCCGAAACGGGAGGTGGAACTGCAATGGGCCACCTGCAGCGAGGAGGACAGGGCCGAACTGGAGGCTCGCTGGCTGTGCGGACGCTGGGTACGCGAGATGACCAACGCCACCCCCGAGCAGTTGGGGCCATTGGACTTGGCGGTCGAAGCAGCCGCTTTTATTACCGAACTGGCACCGGACAGAGTGAGCCATCGCATCCTCAAGGGAGAAGCCCTAGCTCAGGCGGGTTGGGTCGGTCTCTATCAGGTCGGGCGCGGCAGCGATCGCGAACCCGTCATGCTGGAGCTGGACTTCAACCCGAGCAAGGATCCCAAGGCCCCGGTCGCGGCGGCCCTGGTTGGCAAGGGCATCACCTTCGATTCGGGCGGCTACTCCATGAAGACCTCCCAGGGCATGCTGACCATGAAGCATGACATGGGGGGCGCCGCCATCGTCACTGGCGCCCTGGCGCTGGCCATGCTGCGCGGTCTGAACAAGCGGATAAAGCTGATCCTGTGCTGCGCCGAGAACCTGGTCTCGGGCCACGCCTACAAGCTGGGTGATATTCTGACCTACAAGAACGGCACCACGGTGGAGATAGTGAACACCGATGCCGAGGGGCGCCTGGTGCTGGCCGATGGCCTGCAGCTCGCCGGTGAATCCGGTGCGCCGCTTATCATCGATGGCGCCACCCTGACGGGGGCGGCGGTGATGGCGCTGGGGGGGCGTTACAATGCCCTGTTCGGCCTGGACAAGGGGCTGGTGAGCCGGGCCATGGTCTATGCGGAATCCGAGCAGGAAGCCGCCTGGCCGTTGCCGCTCGAACCCTGGCATAGCCAGCAGTGTCCGTCCCACTATGCCGATACTGCCAACAGTCGCCCGGTGCCGGGTGGCGGCCCGGGTGGCGCCTCCAACGCGGCCGGTTTCCTCTCCCGCTTCGTTGCCAACGAGGGGCAGGGCTGGCTGCACATCGATCTCGCCGCGTGCTTCAACGAGAACGGCGATGGCCTGTGGGCGCCGGGGGCCAATACCCTGGGGATGCGCACCATAGCCCGTGCCCTGCAGGAAGAGACCCGCTGAGGCACCGTCCAGTGCGGGATCCTGCAGCATTGTGATCAGAAGGCGCCATGATGGCGCCTTCTTGCCTTGCCAAGAGCCACACTACCCATTTTTGAGCCAATAGCCGTCTGCTAGCCGGAAGGAAGGGTGCAGTCGCCGCCGGATACCGGGCTGCGATTCCAGCAAGAGACGCTAGCTTTTACGGCCTTTACCAAGATATCGTGGGGAAGAGCACATTTTTTGTGCTTGAGCTGCGGCAAGATAGGCGGGCATGTTGTTTTAACGATGAATTTGTTTAACAAAAAGTTGCCTTTTTGTGTGTTATTCCGGTTTTTGTTTACGTATAATCGCCGCCGAACACGAATTCTCATCATAAATCTCTGTAGTTTAAGGAAGATCTAATGGCTATCGAACGTACCTTCTCTATCGTCAAGCCGGATGCTGTCAGCAAGAACTTGATCGGTGCCATCTACAACCGCTTTGAGAGCGCAGGCCTGCGTATCGTCGCAGCCAAGATGATCCACATGAGCGCTGAGCAGGCCGGTGGTTTCTATGCCGAGCACAAAGAGCGTCCCTTCTACAACGCACTGGTAGCCTTCATGACCTCCGGTCCTGTCATGGTGCAAGTGCTGGAAGGTGAAGACGCCATTCGTCGCAATCGCGAAATCATGGGCGCCACCAACCCGGCCGATGCCCTGGCGGGTACCCTGCGCGCCTGCTTCGCCGAGAGCATTGACCGCAATGCCGTGCACGGCTCCGATGCCCCGGCTTCTGCTGCCCGTGAAATCGCCTATTTCTTCAGCGATGACGAGATCTGCCCACGCGTCTGATGATTCCGGCAGTGACATTTAGCAAAGGGAGCTTCGGCTCCCTTTCGTTTTTTGGCGAAAAGGCTGATAACCCCGTATGCTGCGGGTGGAAAGGCGGACACATTATTTGTACAATGCCGCCCCCTGACGACTGTCAGCAATAATTTTGTAGTTTGTGGACTGAGGCCTTTGATGAGCGAAACAAAAATCAACCTGCTGGATCTCGATCGGGATGCCATGCGTGCCTTCTTCGTCGAGCTAGGCGAGAAGCCGTTCCGGGCAGATCAGATAATGAAGTGGATCTATCACTTTGGTTGTGATGATTTCGATCAGATGAACAACGTCAACAAGGCGCTGCGTGAACGCCTCAAGACCATCGCCGAGATCCGGGCCCCGGAGATCAGCCGTGAGCAACGCTCTTCCGATGGCACCATCAAGTGGGCACTGCAAGTCGGCGATCAAGAGGTCGAGACCGTCTATATCCCGGAAGGGGACAGGGCGACTCTGTGCGTCTCCTCTCAGGTCGGTTGTGCCCTGGCCTGTACCTTCTGCTCCACCGCCCAGCAAGGCTTCAACCGTAACCTCAAGGTCTCCGAGATCATCGGCCAGGTATGGCGCGCCGCCAAGGTGGTGGGAGGCAAACGACCCATCACCAACGTGGTGATGATGGGCATGGGTGAGCCGTTGCTCAACCTGGCCAACGTGGTGCCGGCCATGAAACTGATGATGGATGATTTTGGTTTCAGCATCTCCAAGCGCCGCGTCACGCTCTCAACCTCAGGGGTAGTCCCCGCGCTGGACATGCTGGGCGACCAGATTGATGTGGCGCTGGCTATCTCTTTGCATGCGCCGAATGACAAGCTGCGCTCCGAGATCATGCCGATCAACGACAAGTACAACATCGAGAACTTCCTGGCCGGGGTACGCCGCTATCTGGCCAAATCCAATGCCAACGGTGGCCGGGTCACGGTGGAATATGTGCTGCTCGATCATATCAATGACGACATGCAGCAGGCCCACGAGTTGGCCAAGGTGCTCAAAGACACCCCCTGCAAGATCAACCTGATCCCGTTCAATCCCTTCCCGGGCAACCCCTTTGGCAAGCCGAGCAACAGCCGCATCGACCGTTTCTCCAAGGTGCTGATGGAGTACGGTTTCACCGTGATAGTGCGCAAGACCCGGGGAGAGGACATTGATGCGGCCTGTGGCCAGCTGGTGGGGGAGGTGATCGATCGCACCAAACGCACCATGAAAAATCGGATGCAACAGGAAGGGATTTCCGTCAAAATGGTCTAACCGCTAAGCCATTGTATAGTCAGGGAAATGGATACACGTAAATTGATACTGGTGGCGGCGCTTTGTGCGCTGTCCGGCTGCGTGACCGAGACTAGCTACGTTGGCCCGAACTCGACACAACGCGAAGTTGGCCCCGACCTCAAGGCGGCAGCCCAGACCAGACTGGACCTGGGCCTCCAATATTTGCGTCAGGGCAATGCCGAACAGGCAAAATTCAATCTGGACAAGGCACTGCAGTACGATCCTGACAATGCCCAGATCCAGGTTGGCTTTGCCTATTTCTTCCAGCAGGTGCAGGATTACAAGTCGGCCGAGGCGAGTTATCGGAAAGCCTTGGCCATGGATCCGACCAATGCTGACGCGATGAACAACTATGGGGCCTTCCTCTGCAATCGCGGCCGTTTCGACGAGGCCGACAAGGCATTCAACCAGGCGATTGCGCAACCTGACTACGTCAAGGTGGCCAATACCTATGAGAATGCGGCGATTTGTGCATTGCAAAACAATCGAAAAGAGAAAGCGAGCGAGTACTATCATCTTGCCTTGGGGTATAATCCCCGGGATCCAAGGTTATTGCTGGACTTGGCCGAGCTTTCCATGAAAGATGACAAGCTGACCGATGTGCAGGACTATCTCGTTCGTTTTGCGGCCGTGGCCGATGAAAACGAAGAGAGTCTCTGGTTGAGACTGCGTCTCGCCCAGTCGATGGACAAACCGGCATTACTTCACCAATTCGGGACTGAGCTGGTACAGCGCTTTCCCTCTTCGCCACAAGCCAAGCGTTACTTAGCCAATGACTATTGAACAGCAACACGACTCTCAAGACGAATCTCAGGCAGCAGGCCCAGGCCAGCTGCTGCGCGCCGCTCGCGAACAGCTTGGCTGGACCCGTGAACAGGTTGCATCACGCCTTCATCTTCGTCTGACCCTGATTGCGGCTATCGAATCAGATACTTACGATAAGAACACGTCGCACACCTTTATCCGTGGCTACTTGCGCACTTATGCCAAGCTGGTCAGCGTTCCGGAAGAGACAGTCCTGGCTGCCTACACCAAGTTGGGACTGACGCCGCCGGACAACATTGATATGCAGAGCTTCTCGCGCCGCTCCCGTCAGCAGGCCAACGACAGTCGCCTCAAGCTGGTGACCTGGTTGGTGATCCTGGCGCTGATCGGCTTGTCTGTCGCCTGGTGGTGGCAGAGTACGGCCAAGCGCTCTGCAGGGGAGGACGCGCTTGCCGCCAGCGAGATCAGCGCCCCGGCCGAACCACAGGTTGCAACCGACGTGAATGAGGCGACTCAGGGCGAACTGCCTGTCGCAGAGACAGCGCCTGTTGCCGAGGTGGAGCCCGCTGCTCCCGCCGTTGACCAGAACACCACGGCGAGTGCCGCCGTCAACACGGCCCCGGTTGAAGAGACTGTGGTGAGCGATGCTGTGGCCACTGTGCCTGACTCTGCGACTGAACCTGCGACCAGCGTGCCGCAACTCAAGTTGAACTTTGCCGCCGATTGCTGGCTCGATGTGAAAGACAGCACGGGCAAGACCCTGTTCAGCGGTCTCAAGAAGGCCAATGATGAATTGACCCTCGCCGGGACCGCCCCCTTCAAGTTCATCATTGGTGCGCCCATGGCCGTCAAGATTGAATTTGAAGGCAAGTCCATCGACATGAGCCGTTACAACAACGGCCGGACCGCCAAGTTCGCGTTGCCGCAGGAGTAAGCTCTACCCATGTCCGCTCACCAATCCCCGATCATTCGTCGTAAATCCAAGCAGATCATGGTGGGTAATGTACCGGTTGGGGGCGATGCCCCCATCACGGTTCAGACCATGACCAACACCAAGACCACAGACGTGGCCGCCACCGTCGAGCAGATCCAGCGCATCGAGCGGGTGGGCGCCGACCTGGTCCGGGTCTCTGTGCCGACCATGGAGGCTGCGGAAGCCTTCAAGCTCATCAAGCAGCAGACCAATATCCCCATCATTGCCGACATCCACTTCGACTACCGTATCGCCTTGAAAGTGGCCGAATACGGCGCCGATTGCCTGCGTATCAACCCGGGCAATATCGGCAGTGAAGAGCGGGTGCGGGCCGTAGTGGCCTGTGCGCGGGACCTCAATATCCCGATCCGCATCGGCGTCAACGGGGGCTCTCTGGAGCGCGATATTCAGGAGAAATATGGCGAGCCGACCGCAGAGGCACTGCTCGAGTCGGCCATGCGCCACGTGGATTACCTGGATCGTCTCAACTTCGATAACTTCAAGGTGAGCGTCAAGGCATCCGATGTCTTCCTCGCCGTGGGGGCCTATCGCCTGCTGGCCAAGCAGATAGACCAGCCCCTGCATCTGGGTATTACCGAAGCGGGTGGCTTTCGGGCCGGCGCCGTCAAATCGGCCATCGGCCTGGGCATGTTGCTGGCCGATGGTATCGGCGACACCCTGCGCATCTCCCTGGCGGCCGATCCGGTGGAGGAGGTCAAGGTCGGCTTCGACATCCTCAAGTCCCTGCGCATTCGCTCCCGTGGCATCAACTTTATCGCCTGTCCCTCCTGCTCCCGTCAGGAGTTCGATGTGATAAGCACGGTCAATGCCCTGGAAGAGCGGCTCGAAGATATCATCACCCCCATGGATGTCTCCATCATCGGCTGCGTGGTCAATGGTCCGGGTGAAGCCCTGGTCTCCGACCTCGGTCTGGCGGGGGCGGCCAACAAGAGCGCCTTTTATGAGGGGGGCCTGCGGGTCGACCGTCTGGACAACAAGGATCTGATCCCCGTGCTGGAGCGCCGCATCCGTGCCCGTGCCGCCATGCTGGATCCCGCTAACCAGATCCGAATAGACAAGGCTTAACCACCCGGCTGATCCCGGTTGGCCAGATCCGATAGAGAAGGCCTGGGTGCCTCGCTGAGCCGGTTCAGCCATCATGCCGCACTGGAACTGCCCCGATTTTACCTCGGGGTCGAAAATCCCTATAATGCGGCCACATTTCACGTCTTTTTCTCGAGTAGCAACGTGGCAAAACAGATTCAAGCGATTCGCGGTATGAATGACTGCCTGCCGGAGCAGAGCCCGGTATGGCAGAAAGTGGAACAGACCCTGCGTCAGGTCGTCGCCAGCTATGGCTATAGCGAAGTGCGCATGCCCATCGTCGAACAGACTCATCTGTTCAAACGCGCCATCGGTGAAGTGACCGACGTGGTCGAAAAAGAGATGTATACCTTTGAGGATCGCAACGGTGACAGCCTCACCCTGCGCCCGGAAGGGACGGCCAGCTGCGTCCGTGCCGGTATCGAGCATGGCTTGCTCTACAACCAGGAACGCCGCATGTGGTATATGGGCCCCATGTTCCGCCACGAGCGTCCCCAGAAGGGTCGCTATCGCCAGTTCCATCAATTCGGTGTCGAGCTGTTTGGGATCAATGGCCCGGACATCGATGTCGAACTCATCATGCTCACTCACCGTCTGTGGCGCCTGTTTGGCATCCAGGATCATGTCTGCCTGCAGCTCAATACTCTGGGTCAGAGCGAAGAGCGTGCCGCCTATCGCGATGCCCTGGTTGCTTATCTGGAGCAGTACAAGGATGAGCTGGATGAAGATAGCCAGCGCCGCATGTACAGCAACCCGCTGCGGGTGCTCGACTCCAAGAGTGAGCGCGTTCAGGAAATTCTGGTGGGTGCCCCGCGTCTGTTCGATCACCTGGGCGAAGCCAGCCTGGCCCACTTCGAGGGGCTCAAAGCGCTGCTCGATACCGCCGGCATTCAATATGAAGTGAATGAGCGGCTGGTGCGTGGTCTCGACTACTACAACCTCACCGTATTCGAGTGGGTCACCAGCAGTCTGGGCGCCCAGGGCACAGTGCTGGCCGGTGGCCGCTACGACGGTCTGGTCGAGCAGCTCGGCGGTCAAGCCACCCCGGCGGTCGGTTTTGCCATGGGCATAGAGCGTCTGGTGCTGATGCTCGAGACCCTCGAGCTCAATGCCGACATCCGCCCTGGGGTGGACGTGTATCTGGCCATGGTCGGCGAGGGGATAGCGTCCGCTGGTTTCCAGTTGGCCGAGCGACTGCGCGATGCGTTGCCCGACCTTCGTTTGATGAGCCACTGCGGTGGTGGCAATTTCAAGAAACAGCTCAAACGTGCCGACAAGAGCGGCGCGTCCATTGCCCTGATCCTCGGCGAGTCCGAGGCACAAAACGGGGAAGTGACCATCAAATATCTGCGTGGCCAGGGGGAACAACAGACCCTGAAGGTCGACGCCGTCATTGCCCTGCTGGCAGTCAAAGGAGAGTAAGCCGTGGAAGTTTATACCACCGAAGATCAACAGGTTGAAGTTATCAAGAGCTGGTGGAAAGAGAACGGTACCTCGGTGATTGCCGGGACCGTCATCGGCTTGGTCGGCCTGTTTGGCTGGCGCTATTACAACGAATATCAGCAGACGAGCAAGGAGGCAGCTTCCCAGGCTTACAACCAGCTGACCCAGGCCCTGGCCAAGGGTGACGATGCCGCCTTTACCCAGGCGCAGAGCTTCATCGGCGAGCACAAGGGGGAATCCTACAGTGAGCTGGCGGCCCTGCAGCTGGCCGCTGCCGCCGTCAAGGCAGGCAAGCTGGACTTGGCCGAGCAGCAGCTTAGCCAGGTGGCTGCGCAAGGTGACGAGAGCGTACAGCCCATCGCTGGCCTGCGTCTGGCCCGGGTGCTGGGCGATCAGGGCAAGTTTGACGAGGCCCTGGCTCAGCTCGACAAGATCAAGAGCGAGGCCTTCAAGGCGCAGCTTGCCGAAGTGCGCGGCGATCTGCTGCTCAAGCAGGGCAAGCCGGAAGAGGCCCGCGATGCCTATCAGGCCGCAGCCGATGCCGGTGGTCTGCAAGCCAGCCCCGAGCTCAAGCTGAAGATGGACGATCTGGCGCTGCCAGCCAACGTCAATGCAGGAGCGCCGGATGCGTGATCTGAAACGTGACCTCAAACGGGTAGCGCTGGGTACCGCCATCGCCGTGGCGCTGCAAGGTTGTTCCCTGTTCAGCAAGGATGAAGATCTCAACCCCATGGCAGCTTTGCCCCAGGTTGAGTCCAGCTTCCAGGCCGATACCCTGTGGAGCAGCTCGGTAGGCGATGGCATTGGCAACTTCTACTCCCAGCTGCGCCCGGCGGTCGAGGATGATGTCATCTATGCCGCCGCCCGTGGCGGTGACGTGACCGCCTTCGAGCGTGCGAGCGGCAAGGAGTTGTGGAGCGTGGACTTGGCGGATCTGCCGGTCAACGCAGACAAGCGCAGCGCCCGCCTCTCCGGCGGTCTGGTGTCTCGTTATGGCAAGCTGTTCCTCGGCTCCGAAAACGGCCAGGTCTATGCCCTGGACGAAAAAGACGGTGCCGTGCTCTGGCAGACCACAGTGCCGGGTGAAGTGGTTGCCAGCCCGGCGGTCGAAGATGGCCGGGTCGTGGTACTGACGACCTCGGGTCGTCTGGTCGCGCTGGATAGCGATGAAGGCAAGCTGCAATGGACACTGTCCGAAGAGCAGCCGCCGCTGACTCTGCGCAGCACGGGTTCCCCCGTCATCACCAATGGTGCCGTCTTGTACGGCCGCGCCGATGGCAAGGTGGGTATCGCCCTGCTCAGCAACGGTCAACCGGTGCGCCAGTCCAAGGTTGCCGACCCGCGCGGTGCCACCGAACTGGATCGCATGGTGGACGTGGATGCCGCTCCGCTCATCGCCGGTGATGAACTCTATGCCATCGCTTACAACGGCCAGTTGATGGCCCGCAAGCTGATGACAGGTGACGAGGTGTGGAAGCGCAAATATTCCGGTTATCGCGACATGGCGGTGAGCGGTGATGCCATCGTGCTGACCGACAGCCGCAGTCACCTGTTTGCCATCGACCGTCGCAACGGTCTGGAGCTGTGGTCCAACACCCAGCTGGAAAATCGCAGCGTCACCGCCCCCGTCGTCTTTGGCGACTATGTGGTGGTGGGCGATGTGGAAGGTTACCTGTATTGGCTGGATCGTACCGATGGGTCCATCAAGGCGATGCAGCAGCTCGATAGCAGTGGTCTCTATGCCGCCCCTCTGGTGGATGAAGATGTACTCTATGTACAGAGCCGTGACGGTAAGTTGTACGCCCTTAAGCGTCCCTAACTGTCCGATATTTTGATTATCCGGCTCCTGGTCTTCGGACCCGGAGCCTTTGTCGTCTTGAGAATGAGGCTTTTATGACTCCTGTAGTAGCCCTGGTGGGCCGCCCCAACGTGGGGAAATCCACCCTGTTCAACCGCCTGACCCGTACCCGGGATGCCCTGGTGGCAGATTTCCCCGGCCTGACCCGGGATCGTAAATACGGCCAGGCGAAGCTGGGCGAGCTGGAATTTATCGTGGTCGATACCGGTGGTATCGATGGCACTGAAGAGGGTATCGAGCTGAAGATGGCCGAGCAATCCCTGCAGGCCATCGAAGAAGCCGATGTGGTGCTGTTCATGGTCGATGCCCGTGCCGGTCTGACCGCCGCGGATCAGGCGATCGCCGAGCACCTGCGCAAGGCCCAGAAGAAGGTGTTCCTGGTCGCCAACAAGACCGATGGCATCGATGGTGATTCCGCCGTCTCCGAGTTCTACTCCCTGGCGCTGGGTGAGGTCTATCAGATAGCCGCCGCCCATGGTCGCGGCGTGCTGAGCCTGCTGGAGCTCTCTTTGGCCCCGCACCTGGAAACCCTGGTCGGTGAAGACGATGTGCAGGAAGAGGAAGAAGAGGACTTCGATGAAGAAGCCCTGCTGCGCATGGTAGCCGCCGGTGATCTGGACACCCGGGAAGACACCAAGGAGACCCCCTTTGCCGACTTGCCTATCAAGTTCGCCATCGTCGGTCGCCCCAACGTCGGTAAATCCACCCTGACCAACCGCATGTTGGGTGAAGACAGGGTCATCGTCTATGACATGCCGGGTACCACTCGCGACTCCATCTACATCCCCATGGAGCGTGATGAGCAGAAGTACGTCATCATCGACACCGCCGGTGTGCGTCGTCGTGGCAAGGTGCATGAGACGGTGGAGAAGTTCTCCGTCATCAAGACCCTCAAGGCCATCGAAGATGCCAACGTCTGCCTGCTGGTGATCGATGCCCGCGAGACCATCACCGATCAGGACTTGAGTATCCTGGGCTTCGTGCTCAACACCGGTCGCTCCGTGGTGCTGGTGGTGAACAAGTGGGATGGTCTGGATACCGAAGTGAAGACCAGCATCAAGAATGAGCTGGATCGTCGTCTGGGCTTCATCGATTTCGCCCGGGTGCACTTCATCTCTGCCCTGCACGGTAGCGGGGTCGGCCACCTGTTCGAATCCATCCAGGAGGCGTACCAGTCCGCCACCCGCCGGACCAGCACCGCCATGCTGACCCGCATCATGCAGATGGCCCAGGAAGATCACCAGCCGCCCATGGTCAATGGTCGCCGGGTCAAGCTGAAGTATGCTCATGCCGGTGGTTACAACCCGCCGCGCATCGTCATCCACGGCAACCAGCTCAATGACTTGCCGGATTCCTACAAGCGCTATCTGATCAACTATTTCCGCAAGTCCCTGAAGATCATGGGCACCCCGATCCGGGTCGAGTTCCAGGAGTCGGTCAACCCCTTCGAGGGCAGGAAGAACACCATGACCCTGAGTCAGGAGCGGCAACGCAAGCGCCTGCTCAAGATGAAGAAGTAAGACAACGCGGCTGCCTCAGGGCAGCCGTTTTACATTGATGCAGTGCAATTCCCGCAGGCGCTCCCCATGTTATCTTGACCCTGACAATCGGCAGCAGCCATGCTGATAAGAGAGGGAGCGGGTCTGCGGCAGGCTCAAGCCAGACTCATATTATCAGGAGCATCACCATGAATGATTCCACGCCCAGTTGTCCCGCGTGTGCGGCGGCCCTGGATCCTCGCCATAGCGAACAGCGCTGCCCGGTCTGTCACGCCGAGTTGTGCTTTGAGGCCAGCTGTCCCGATTGTGGCGCCCCGCTGGAGCGGCTGCAGGCATGCGGTGCGGTCGACTATTTCTGTCAGGGGTGCAGCAGCCTCATCTCCAAGCGTCGGGTGATCTATGAGGTCAGGCGGGTAGGGGATGGCGAGTAGAGGAGAGGCCATGCAGCCGTTACAGCTCGTCCTTTCAATCGCTCGCCGACCAGCCAAATGAGATAGGAAAGAGGCGCCCACCGGGCGCCTCTTTTATGCAAGTTTGACTCGGCCTCTTGTCGGGCTTGTGTTGGCCTCAGGCCGGATTCACGGCGGCAGCGGCCAGGCGTTTGCGTTTGAACTGGTAACCGATGGCGAGCACCAGTATCCAGACCGGGATCAGCATGACGGAGATCTGGATGCCGGGGGTCAGATACATGATGACCAGGATACCCGCCATGAAGGCGAGGCAGAGGTAGTTGCCAAAGGGGTACCAGAACGCCTTGAACTTAGGCTCGATCCCCTGGGCCTGCTTGGCCTTGCGGAATTTGAGATGAGCCAGGCTGATCATGGCCCAGTTGATGACCAGGGCCGACACCACCAGCGCCATCAGCAGCTCGAAGGCCTTGCCCGGGATCAGGTAGTTGATCAGCACGCACAGCAAGGTGGCACCCGCCGAGATGGAGATGGCGACCATGGGAACACCGCTCTTGCTGGTCTTGAGCAGCGCCTTGGGACCATTGCCCTGCTTGGCCAGACCAAACAACATCCGGCTGTTGCAGTAGACGCAGCTGTTGTAGACCGAGAGCGCCGCGGTCAGTACCACCATATTGAGCACAGTCGCCACCAGATCGCTGTCCAGGGCATGGAAGATCATCACGAAGGGACTGCCGCCCTCGACGACTTTGCCCCAGGGGTAGAGGGACATCAGTACTGCCAGGGCGCCGATATAGAAGATGAGGATGCGGTAGATCACCTGGTTGGTGGCCTTGGGAATACTCTTTTGCGGATCGTCGGCTTCGGCGGCCGTGATACCGACCAGCTCCAGACCCCCGAAGGAGAACATGATGACCGCCATGGCCATCACCAGGCCGCTGATACCGTTGGGGAAGAAACCGCCCTGATCCCAGAGGTTGGTCACGCTCGCCTCGGGGCCGCCGCTGCCGCTGGCCAGCAGGTAACCACCAAAGCCAATCATGCCGACGATGGCGACCACCTTGATGATGGCGAACCAGAACTCCATCTCGCCAAATGCCTTGACGTTGGTGAGGTTGATGGCGTTGATCAGCACGAAGAAGAGGGCCGCCGACATCCAGGTCGGGATCTCGGGCCACCAGTACTGGACATAGATGCCGACTGCGGTGAGCTCGGCCATGCTGACCAGCACATAGAGTACCCAGTAGTTCCAACCAGACGCGAAGCCCGCGAAGTCACCCCAGTATTTATAGGCAAAGTGGCTGAAGGAGCCTGCCACCGGCTCTTCCACCACCATCTCGCCGAGCTGGCGCATGATGAGGAAGGCGATGAAGCCGCCGATGGCATAGCCGAGCAGCACTGAGGGGCCGGCCATCTTGATGGTCTGGGCTATCCCCAGAAACAGGCCGGTGCCGATGGCGCCGCCCAGGGCGATGAGCTGGATATGGCGGTTCTTGAGGCCGCGCTTGAGCTCATCGCCTTGTGGTTGAAGATCCATACTGAGTCCTTTTGATTCGTCAGTCCGTCGCTTTCGTCATTTCGTAGCCAAAAGCTGACGCAACCTGTATTTATTTCGTTACATGGTGCCATTTGTTGTTTTTCATGGTGGCTACCAACCGCAGCAGAATAGTGATAAACGACCCGTGTTGCACCTGTTTTTGCTATCATTCGCTGGCTTTTTCGCCTCTTATCAGTCTTTTCTTGAGGTTCTTCTCACTTTTTCTGGTCATTGCTCACTATCTGGTCGACTGATTATGCCGATCTTGATCTTCTTCACTATCCGTGATTAATGGTGTAGAGATTCATTGGAGGCTTCTTGCATTCGCTTCCGCCTTGCTTGCCCATGTCAGTGGCAGGTGGGGCAGGACAATCAGTGGCAAGAGCGGTATCCATCACTGTTATGACGAGGAGAGGCGGGTTCTGGGATGATGAAGATGGTGGGCTGGGTCATGATGGCCCTGTTGTGGGGAGTGCTGTGTCTGGCGCCGCTGCTGCTGTTGCTGGCCCTGGGTGTCTTGTTGTGCCTCGGGTTCCTGGCCCAGGCCAGCTGGCCCTGGGTGATGGCGGGGGCTGGCCTGCTCGGCCTTGGACTGGGGATCTGGCTGGCGGAGCGGGTGCGCGGTGGTTATGGTTTGATCTCCTTCTACGGCAAGCTGATGAGTAACCGTGAGCTGAACCTGCCAAAGAGCTGACAACGGGAGGGGAACCCGGGGTGTTTCCCCGGCCAGCCCTATGACAAAGAGCCCTGAACCCGCGTTGGCGGGAACAGGGCTCTTTGCATGGCAAGCTGGGCTGACTTTTGTTGCGGATGAGCGCCGCTCTCAATAGAGCTGGCGGCGCATGCCGGTGCCCTCGAGGATCTTGGCGCTGATCTCCTCCACCGAGTGGGCGCTGGTATCGAGGAAGCGGATCGCCTCTTGGCGATAGAGGCGCTCGACGCTCGCCAGCTCCTGCTGGCACTGCTCCAGGGAGGAGTAACGACTGTTGGCCCGGCGCTGGTTGCGGATCTCATGGAGCCTGTCCGGGGTGATGGTCAGCCCGAACAACTTGTGGCGATTGGCTTTGAGGGCGGCGGGCAGCTCCAGAGCCTGCATGTCCTGTTCGATGAAGGGGTAGTTGGCGGCCCGCACGCCAAATTGCAGCGCCAGATAGAGGCTGGTCGGTGTCTTGCCGCAACGGGAGACGCCGATGAGGATGATGTCCGCCTCGTCATACTCCTTGGTGGTGATGCCATCGTCGTTCGCCAGGGCAAAGTTGACCGCCTCGATGCGGTCGTCATAGAGCTTGCGGTTCTCCATGCCGTGGGTGCGATGCAGACGCGGGGTGGCCTTGATGCCAAGCTCTTGCTCCAGGGGACTGACGAAGGTGTTGAGAAAGTCATGGCTGCTGGCGTGGGCTTTGAGCACCTCTTCACGCACCTGCGGGTCGACGATGGTGTGGAACAGTATGGGGCGAACCCCGGTTTGGCGGAACTGCTCGTCGATGCGCATGCGGACCAGACGCGCCTTCTCCAGGGTCTCCACGAAAGGGATGGTGACCTGCTCGAAGATCATGGGAAATTGGCTGAGTACCGCGTGGCCAAACACCTCGGCGGTGATGGCAGTGCCATCTGAAACATAAAAAACGGTGTGCACTGGCCGCTCCCTTTTTACTTGCTGCGAAGAAAGTATCTCTCGATACCAAACGACTATTGTCAACCGATCTGCCGTTTCCAAGTTGTGAACTCGGTTGCAAACCTGAATCGTTACCTTTTTGTGTTCGCATTGTAGAATGTCTGTGTCATTCGGCCTATCCCCAAATCTTGCGTGGGGATTTTTTTGACCGGGAGAAGAAAACGTTTTCTCGGCGGGCGGCGACAGCACAAACTAACAAAAAAAGCACACAACAAGGCACAGATGGTGCACCGGCACCCTGGCCCACCAACCTGGAGACATGCAAATGCAACAGTACGTACTTTGGTACGAACAACTCGGAATGCAAGATGTAGAACGAGTCGGCGGCAAGAATGCATCCCTTGGCGAGATGATCAGCAACCTGTCTGGTGCCGGTGTGTCCGTGCCGGGTGGGTTTGCTACCACGGCGTTTGCTTTTAATGAGTTTCTGGAGCGCAGCGGGCTCAATGATCAGATCCATGACTTGCTCGACCGTCTGAATGTGGATGACATCGCGGCCCTCGGCGCCGCCGGTAACCAGATCCGTCAGTGGGTGATCGATGCCCCCTTCCAGCCGGAGCTGGAAGAGGCCATCCGCAGCGCCTATGACAAGCTCAGTGCCGGGCTGGAGGCCTCCTTTGCGGTGCGCTCCTCCGCCACCGCCGAAGACATGCCGGATGCTTCCTTCGCGGGCCAGCAGGAGACCTTCCTCAACGTGCGCGGCATCGATGCCGTCATGACCGCCGTCAAGCATGTGTTTGCCTCCCTGTTCAACGATCGCGCCATCTCCTACCGGGTGCACCAGGGCTATGACCACAAGGGCGTGGCCCTCTCCGCCGGCATCCAGCGCATGGTGCGCTCAGACTTGGCCGCCTCCGGTGTCATGTTCACCCTGGATACCGAATCGGGTTTCAACGATGTGGTCTTCATCACCGGTAGCCAGGGGTTGGGGGAGATGGTGGTGCAGGGTGCGGTCAATCCGGACGAGTTCTATGTCCATAAGCCGACCCTGAAAGCGGGTCGCCCCGCCGTGGTGCGCAAGACCTTGGGATCCAAGCTGCTCAAGATGACCTACTCCAGCGATGCGGGTCATGGCCGTCAGGTCAAGATTGAAGATACCCAGGATGCGGAGCGCAACCAGTTCTGCATCAACAATGACGAGGTGATGGAGCTGGCCAAGCAGGCGCTCATCATCGAGCAACACTATGGCCGTCCCATGGACATCGAGTGGGCCAAAGATGGTCAGGATGGCAGGCTCTACATCGTCCAGGCTCGTCCCGAGACGGTACGCAGTCGCCAGGAGGCCAACACCCTCGAGCGTTTTGCCCTCAAGCAAGCGGGCAAGGTGTTGATTGAAGGGCGTGCCATCGGTCACAAGATAGGGGCGGGCCCGGCCCGGGTCATCAGCTCCATCAGCCAGATGGACGAAGTGCAACCCGGTGACGTGCTGGTCACCGACATGACGGATCCGGACTGGGAGCCCATCATGAAGCGGGCCTCCGCCATCGTCACCAACCGCGGTGGTCGCACCTGCCACGCCGCCATCATCGCCCGCGAGCTGGGTATCCCCGCCGTGGTCGGCTGTGGCGATGCCACGGATCACATTGCGCCGGGCCAGCTCATCACCGTCTCCTGCGCCGAGGGCGATACCGGCTTCATCTATGATGGCCAGCTCGACTTCGAGGTGGCGGTGACACAAGTGGGCAACATGCCGCGCCTGCCCATCAAAGTGATGATGAACGTCGGCAACCCGGACAGAGCCTTCGACTTTGCCCAGTTGCCCAACGCCGGTGTGGGTCTGGCGCGCCTCGAGTTCATCATCAACCGCATGATAGGGGTGCACCCCAAGGCCCTGCTGGAATTTGACAAGCAGAGCCCGGCGCTGCAGGCCACCATCACCAAGATGATCGCCGGCTACGAGAGCCCCCGCGAGTACTACATCGCCAAATTGACCGAAGGCATCGCCACCCTGGCCGCCGCCTTCTGGCCGGAGCGGGTGATAGTGCGGATGTCGGACTTCAAGTCCAACGAGTACGCCAATCTGGTGGGGGGCCGTGGCTACGAGCCCCATGAAGAGAACCCCATGATAGGCTTCCGCGGTGCCTCCCGTTACATCGCCGACAGCTTCCGTCCCTGTTTCGCCCTCGAATGCGAGGCGATGAAGCGGGTGCGCGATGTGATGGGGCTGACCAACGTCGAGGTGATGATCCCCTTCGTGCGCACCGTGGGTGAAGCCGAGCAGGTGATCGAGATCCTGGCCGAGAACGGTCTGCGCCGTGGCGAACGGGGCCTGAAAGTCATCATGATGTGTGAACTGCCCTCCAACGCCCTGTTGGCAGATCAGTTCCTGCAGCACTTCGATGGCTTCTCCATCGGCTCCAACGACATGACCCAGCTCACCCTGGGACTGGACAGGGATTCCGGCCTCATCGCCCACCTGTTCGACGAGCGTAATGATGCGGTCAAGGCGCTGCTGGCCATGGCCATCCAGGCCGCGCGCAAGGCGGGCAAGTATGTCGGCATCTGCGGCCAGGGCCCGTCCGATCACCCGGACTTCGCCGCCTGGCTGGTGGAGCAGGGCATCGACTCGGTGTCGCTCAACCCCGATACGGTCGTCGATACCTGGCTCTATCTGGCCGAGCAGCACAAGGCCGGCTAAGTCAGCCAATCCGCTCTCGATACAACGGCGCCGCAAGGGCGCCGTTTTTTATGGGTTGCCAGCCGGATCTCTATTCAGGCAAGAGCCCTTGCTGACGGATAAGCCCGACCAGGCTCGCCGCTATGCCGTCATGCTCGGCGGCGGTCGGGTGCCAGAGGCAGCCTGAGTTGTCGGAGCGCATCTGTTCGATCAGCACGGGAGGCTCCCCCAGCAGGGCGAGCTGTTGCTGCAACCGGGTCAGGGTCTGGTTCAGCCGGTCGTGGGGCCAGAGATACTGGCCCATCAGGATGATGGGGGGGCTGTCGTAGCGCTGGCGCAGATCCCGCAGCAGCTCGACATAGCCATCGATCCAGGCCTGCTGGAAGCTCTCCTGATCCGGCCAGGGTTCGTGGGGTTGCAGCTCGGAGCTGAAGTCATTGGTGCCGAGTTCGACGACGATCAGCACCGGGTGTTGACTCTCGAAATCCGTGCCCCCCTGATAGACGGCGCCCGCCTTGTCCAGATAGTGGGGCAGGGCATGGTGGGGCTGGTTGCCGTCCCAGTTGCGCAAGAGTCCGAGCCCCGAGTAAGAAACCTGGCTATGGGTGGCTCCGAGCAGCGCCGCCGTTTTGGCCGGGAAGGCAAGCCTGGCGTTGGAGCTATTGAGGTTCTCCTCCCAACTGCATTCGCGCTTGTTCGACTCGCTGCCCATGCCGGCGCTGATGGAGTCACCGACAAACAGCAGGTGGGGCTTTTGCTGCCAGAGGCCGCTCACTACTCCGTCGGTGACCAGGGCGTCCAGGGTCAGCATGGCGTCATAGGTTTCGGTGCGTTTGACCAGCTCGACCTTGACCGAGCGAGGCGTCGGCCACTGCAGCAGGGGATAGGTGTGCATGCCCTGGCCGGTCTTGATGACGCCTTGCAATTGGTCATCGATCAGCAGATCGAACTGGCTCTGCTGGCCGTCCATGGCGATGGCGAGCTCCCGTCCCTCGAAGCGAAAGGTGAGCCGGGTCGCCGGCCAGTTGAGCCGCACGTCCTGTTTGACCCAGTCGCGTACGATGCGTCCCTCGTAATTGAGGCGATGATCCGTGGCTTCAATGCGGGCGCCCTGTGCCTCGGCGGCCAGTCCCATGGCGGCGAGCAGGAGGAGTCCTTTCACTGTCTTCATGCTGATCCCTGTGCTGTTTCATTGAGTGGGGGCAGGGAAGGCCATGACGCCGGCGCCGATCCCGTGCACGATGGGAACCGATCAGGCATACGCCACCATCGCTGCCATTTGACGCCCAGCAAATGGGCGCCGAATGAAGATAGATGGAGAGGTGCTGTGCATAAAAGCAGCATCGTCAGGATCTGTGGGGGCCATCAAACTTTTTACTCAAAGATTAATAAGTGTCCCCTCAGCCCGCTGTCCCATCAGGGCCAGGCCATTCGTGAGGAAGGAATGCGGGGCAGCCGAGCAGGATCCACCAGAGGAAGTAGCAGATCACGACGCCTGCCCAGAGCCAAGCCAAATAGCGACGAGTGAGCGCCATGCCGAGCATGCTCACCGCCAGTGCGACCTGGAAAGCGATCAGCCCAAATATAAAGGGCGCCATGCTCTCCATCATGGCGCTTATCTCACCAGGGCCAGGATCTGGCGAAACGCCGGATGGCGGCAATCCCCCAGCAACTCATAGAGGCACATCTCCACCGAGCTGAGCCGTGCCCCCAATGCCGCCAATTGATCGACGGCCACCGCCTTGTTGGCGGCAGTGCGCGACGACACCGCATCTACCACCAATGATACCTGGGCGCCCTCGTCCAACAGCCCCTGCACCGTCTGGTAGACGCAGATATGGGCCTCGATGCCGCACACCAGCCAGTGGGTCACCCCGGTTTCGCTGATCGCCGCCGCCACCTGCGGCTCCCCCAGGGCGCCGAAGCTGAACTTGGGCAGCACCTGTGTCCCGGCTTGCAGCGGCTGCAGCTCGGGCACCGTGGCCCCGAGCTTGTCCGGGTTCTGCTCCAGCCAGATCACCGGCAAGCCCAGCGCCCGGGCGCCTTGCACCAGCCGGGCGGTGTTGGCGATGAGGGACTCGCTCCCCTCGACGAGGCGGGCCAGCTTGCCCTGAATATCGACGACCAGCAGGCCTGTGGTGGAGGTGATCAACATGGTGACTCCTTAGCAAGGGATCGCGTGCTAGGTGGCCCGCGAACGGCATGGGGAGCGGCGAGCAGGCTCGGCGCGATACCCCTTTTTATATAGAGAGAAACAAATTGTTACCAGAGCGCCAGTGACGCACCGGGCGGACGGCGCTAGAGTCGGGCCATGAAAAAGCACCTGACAGTGCTAAGACCAGTGTCGCCAAATTTGGCAACGAATCCGGCCGAACGAGTGGGAAGATCTTGTTATTAAAGCAGTTCCAGCCCTTGTTCAAGAGTGCGCCGCGATTAACTTAACGATGGGAATCACCATGAAGAAAATCATTCTGCTTATGTCCGTCGCTGGTCTGATGGCTGGTTGTTCCAGCCCTGCCCAGCGCATGGCGGACTGCCAGGCGCAGGGGATCAGCAAGGATACCTGCTACCTGGCAGAGCAAAATCGCCAGACTGCCATCCTCGGCGCCGCCGAGAAGCAGGCGATGGAGAACGCCAGCAAGGCGGTCAAGTAAGGCGTTGTCGGTTCAATCCGTCGGTGTATTCCCAAAGCCCTGGTGTCGATGACGCCGGGGCTTTTTGCTATGGAGGGCATGGCGCCCGCACGGTCGGACTGCGCTACTCGTCGCCCAGACGGAAGGGCACCAAATGACCATCCTATGCCGGATGAGGCCGGGATGGCGAGATCCTGCTCATCATTATTATGTGGCTTATCAAAGATTTTCGCGCGAGGAGCGGTGACGGACCGCGCCTCGGCATCGGCACTGGTGCTCGCCATCTTTGCGCAAGCTCAGCCGATTTTGTCGCTTGGCGAAGGGCGGAGGCTCTGTTATGGTGATCTTAATTAGCCATTTGGATGGCTAGATGGTTGTGGTGATTCTGCTCGCAGGGCAGACGTCGCAACCCGGCCACCGTTTCGATGATCATTTTGACAAGGAGTCCCCATGCAGCGCCGTTCCCTCTTCAAGCTCTCCGCCCTCGCTCTGCTCGCCAGCAGCTTGCCATTGTCAGCCTTTGCCATTGATGAGGCGAAGAAAGAGATAGTGATCGGCACCACTGTCGGGGACTTTGCCGACATGGTGACCGACTCCATCAAGCCGCAGCTTGAGGCCAAGGGCTACCAGGTGAAGCTGGTGGAGTTCACCGACTATGTGACCCCCAATATCGCCCTGGCCGATGGCTCCCTCGATGTGAACTGCTTCCAGCACAAGCCCTATCTGGAGAGCTTCGCCAAGGATAGAGGACTGTCGCTGGCTCCCATCACCCAGGTGCCGACCGGTCCCATGGGGCTCTACTCGGGCAAGCTGAGCGATCTGAAAGCGCTGAAAGAGGGGAGCACAGTAGCCATCCCCAATGATCCCACCAACCAGGCGCGGGCGTTGCTGATGCTGCAGGATCTGGGCTGGCTGACCCTGAAGGAGGGCATCAACCCGCTCAAGGCGAGCGAGTTCGACGTGGTGAAGAATCCGCACGACATCAAGCTGGTGCTGTTGGAGGCGGCGCAACTGCCGCGCTCACGGGAGGATGTGGACTTCTCTGTCATCAATGGCAACTTCGCCGCCTCCAGCGGCATCCCGTTCAGCGAGGGGCTCTTCCTCGAGCGCAGCTACGACTTCATCAATTGGGTGGTGGTGAAGAGCGCCGATGCCGACAAGCCGTTCGCCAAGGATGTGATCGCCGCCTACAACTCCCCCGAGTTCAAGGCCTATGCCGCCAAGCGCTTCGCTGGCTACAAATACCCCGAAGGCTGGCAGGGGCAGAACAAGGGGTGAGCCGACCCCCCATGACGGATGGTTTGATATGAGCACGGGCACCCAGGGGTGCCCGTGCTCATATTCGCCGCAGTGTGGGCCGCCGATGGCGACGGGCAATCAGTGGTGGCGTAGCCACCCGCAGACGGTGCGGCAAACAGCGTGTCAGGTTGCCGAGCAGAGTGCTCGTCAACCCATGCAGGGTGAGGTCTGTGACAGGGCATGCGCCGCGCCCTGGTGCAGCATCTGGAGAGGGATCAGTGGTGGCGTAGCCACCAGCGGGCGGCAAACAGGGCGGTCAGGCTGCCGAGCAGGGCGCTGGCCAGCACATCCAGCGGCCAGTGCATGCCGATCAGGGTGCGTGACAGGCCGATGGCGAGGGCCCACAGCGGCAGCAGCCAGACTCCGCGGGGCGCGCGGGCCAGCCAGATCAGACCGAAGAACTGGGCGAGGCTCATGGCGGCGATGCTGTGGCCGGAGGGGAAGGCGTAATTCACTTCCGCCTGCCAGTGGTTGCCTAGCCACTGGGGCAGGGCCAGCAGCTGGCTCGCCGCATGTACCTGTTCGCTGCGCACCTCAACCTGACTGGCATAGAACTGCTCGATGGCGGGGATCAGCTGCTGGCTCTCCAGCCAGAGCAGATAGGGGCGCGGCTCCTGGGTCAGGTGCTTGATCAGGCTCTTGATGACCCAGTCGCCCGCGAGCACGGCAAAGAGGGCGCCACTCAAGGCCAGCAGGGCGGGCAGGCTCAGGGCCAGCTTGTAGCGGGTCAGCAGCAGCAGGGCCAGGATACTGATGGCGAGGCCGGGAAAATCCACCATGCGGGTGAGGGCGTAGGGCCACCACAACCACTCCGATTGCAGGGCATTGAGCCTAAAAGGCTGCCAGGGCAGGCAGACCAGCAGCACCAGCGGCAGGATCAGGGCGGCACTGAATGCAAGCGCCTGGCTGCGCGGCAGTGAAGAGGAGTGCGTCGACATAACAAGGCTCGTAACGGTGCCGTGGCGCGGCAGATAAAAAGAGGTGACATTGTGCCAGCCCCGGCTTGGCGGTCAAGTCGCGAGAGGCGGCCAACAACATGGTGTTACAAATCAGGGGCGCCATCAGTCAGTTGCCCTGTGTGGGTCAGGGCGGCGAAGCGACTGTGGCGGCAGCAGAGGCATGAATCTGAGTGCCTGACCAGTTGCTCTGTGTGGGCCAGGGCGGCGAAGCGGCTGTGGCGGCAGCAGAGGCATGAATATAAGTGTCTGACCCGTTGTCCTGTGCGGATTAGGGGGGAAGCGTCCGTGGCGGCAGAAGAGAGACGAATAAGTGTCTGACCACTTGGCCTGTATGGGCTAGAATGGCGCGCCCCTGGCCGATTGCGCACATCAGTCTTGAACATGAAGAGAGCCCAATGAAGATCGTCGTCGATGAAAATATGCCCCATGCCTGCGAGTTGTTTGCCGAATTTGGCGAGGTGGTCCCCTTGCCCGGGCGGCATATCAGCGCGGCGGATCTGCAGGATGCCGACGTGCTGCTGGTGCGATCCGTGACTCGGGTGGATGCCAGCCTGCTCGCCGACTGCCCGCGGCTGAGCTTCATTGGCACCGCGACCATAGGCACGGATCATATCGACAAAGCCTTGCTGGCGACGCGCAATATCCCCTTCTTCAGTGCCCCCGGTTGCAACAAGCAGTCGGTGGGGGATTATGTGCTCTCCGCCCTGCTGGTGCTGGCCGAGCGTTATGAGCTGACCCTGGCGGGCATGAGCCTGGCCGTGATAGGGGCGGGCAACACGGGGGAGTGCGTGGCGGGCAAGGCCGAAGCGCTCGGCATGAAGGTGCTGCGCTGCGATCCCCCCCGGGCGAGGGCGCAGACGGAGGAGGGGCACGAGTTTGTCGACTACCAGACAGCCCTGTCGGCCGACATCGTCAGCTTCCATGTGCCCATCACCTCTGAGGGCCCCGATGCGACCTACCATCTGCTCGATGCCGCCCACATAGCCGCTTGTCCAGCCGGGCAGATCCTCATCAATGCGTCACGGGGTGAGGTGTGGGACAATCAGGCCCTGCTCACCCGCCAGCGCGGCGAACGCCCGCTGCGGCTGGTGATGGATGTGTGGGAAAACGAGCCCCATATTCTGGCGGCGCTGGTGGCGCATACCGAGCTTGCCACGCCCCATATTGCCGGCTACAGCCTGGAGGGCAAGGCGCGCGGTACCTGGATGCTCTATCAGGCTCTCTGTCAGCAGACGGGACGCAATCCGCGCGGGGATCTGCACAAGTTGCTGCCCGCCCCGGAGGTGAGTGCACTCAGCCCTGGACGAGGGGTGGATCAGGGGCTGATCAAGCAGTTGGTCCATCTGATTTACGATGTGCGCCGCGATGATGCCCGCTTTCGGAACCGACTCGGCATTCAGGGCAGCTTCGATGGCCAGCGCAAGGACTACCCGGAGCGGCGTGAGCTGTCGGCCCTGCGTCTGACCGGTCCCTTTGCCGCGCCCCCAGCCCTGGCGGCACTGGGATTTGACTGCCAACCCTGACCCCATGCCGGGCGTTTGGCTTTTGCCAGCGCGAATGACAAGTACCACCGATTTACAGTCATAGATAAGCAGGACTCGTCCTGCCGCAGGAGGGCTCAGAGCCCTCCTGATCATTTGAGAGGAGAGAATGATGAGCCAGCAGTTTAACGTAGCGGTATTGGGCGCAAGTGGCGCCGTGGGTCAAGCCATGATCGAGATCCTGGCAGAGCGAAACTTCCCGGTCGCCACCCTCTATCCCCTGGCCTCCAGCCGCAGCGCCGGTGACACAGTGCGTTTTGGTGGCAAGCACCTCGATATTCTGGATGTGGAAGAGTTCGACTGGAGCAAGGTCGAGCTAGCACTCTTCTCCGCAGGATCCGAGGTGTCCGCCAAGTGGGCGCCTATCGCCGCCGAACAGGGGTGTATCGTCATCGATAACACCTCCTGTTTCCGTTATGAAGACGATGTGCCTCTGGTTATTCCGGAAGTGAACCCGGATGCCCTGGCCGATTTTCGCAATCGCAACATCATCGCCAACCCGAACTGCTCCACCATACAGATGCTGATGGCGCTCAAGCCCCTGCATGACGAGGTGGGCATTGCCCGCATCAATGTGGCGACCTATCAGTCGGTCTCGGGTTCGGGCAAGGAGGGGGTGAGCGAACTGGCTGGCCAGACCGCCAAGTTGCTCAACGGCCTGCCGGTAGAGCCCAGCCTCTACCCTCAGCAGATCGCCTTCAACCTGATCCCGCAGATCGATGAGTTCACCGACAACGGCTACACCCGTGAAGAGATGAAGATGGTGTGGGAGACCCAGAAGATCCTGGGGGATGCCAGTATCGCCGTGAACCCCACCTGTGTGCGGGTGCCCGTGTTCTACTGCCACGCCGAGGTGCTGCACGTCGAGCTGCATCAGCCCCTGGATGCCGAGCAGGTTAAAGCGCTGCTGCGCGAGGCCCCCGGTATCAGCCTGTTTGACGAGGATGCCAGCTATCCGACCCCGGTTGGCGACGCCACCGGTCAGGATGACGTCATGGTTGGTCGTATCCGTCAGGATATTTCTCACCCTTGCGGTATTAATATGTGGATCGTGGCCGATAACGTTCGTAAGGGCGCGGCAACCAATAGTGTGCAAATTGCCGAATTGCTGATCCGCGACTACCTGTAAGTTCCTGTCGACACTCGGCCTCTCGTCCAAGGGAGGCCGAGTGTGATCGAAGTTGCAGGAAGCGGCCTCGACATTCCCCCTTAATATCAATTAATTAACTTTGCCCCTACACTCGGGCACGAATTGGGTGCTATTTGCGTCGGATGACTGGCTTGAGACTCGAGCCTGATTTATATTGAACCGACTGTTTTGGGGCAACTATCCAGATTTTTCAATGTGATAGGCCGTCATACGAAGGAACGAACATGGGACAATCCCGCATAACACTGGCGACGCTTCTCGCGTTAAGTCTGCTCAATACCACTTCTGCTTCTGCCGAAGAGGCCAGCCGGGATCCCTTCTTCGTGGAGTTGAAGGGACCGGATGAACCTGCCAGTCAGGTGATCCAGCCGACTCAGCCCGCGACGCCGGTGCAGCGTCAGGCCCAGCCTGTGCGCCAGCCACAAGCAGCCCCTCAGAGCGGCCGCCGCTATGGCCCGGTTCGTCCCACCGATACGCTCTGGAGTCTCGCGAGCAAGCATCGCCCCTCCAATCGGGTGAGCGTCTATCAGACCATGGTTGCCATCTATGACAAGAACCCCGGCAGCTTCGCCGATGGCAACATCAATCATATTTTGGTGGGGTCCAGCATCACCCTGCCAAGCGAAGCCGAAGCGCGCCGCCATACGGACGCCCAGGCTCGCCAACGTTTCAACAGCGATAACGCCAGCTGGAAAGGCTTGAGTCCCAAGTATCTCGCCAGCAAGCAGAGTGCCCAGCCCCAGGCCAGGCAGCCTGTCAAGCCAGCCCCCAAGCAGACCACCAAGCCCGCCGCCCCATCGGCTGCCCCCATTCCTGCCCCGGTTGTGGCCCCGGTGTTGGCGGTGACCGCCGCCAAGGCCGCCGGTGAGGTCAACACCCTCGCCAGCGGCGCACAGGCAACGGTACCGGTATTGGCCAATGCCGCCAGCGGTGCCCCTGCGCCCTTGCCGGTCGCCACTGAAACCGTTCAGGCCAAGCCGGGTACCGAGATGGCCCTGGCGCTGGAAGATGCCAATGCCCAGCTAGGTCAAGTGACCGAGATGAACCACAGGCTCAAGCTGCGGTTGCAGTCCCTGACCGAAGAGGTCGAGACCCTCAAGGCGCAGCTGCAAGATCAGCTTGTCTTGCAAAAAGAGGTGGCCGAGCTCAGGGCCAATCCCGTGCCACCTGTGGCCGTTGCCCCCCCGCCCCAGAATTGGCTGACGGACTTGCTCGCATCCCCTCTGAACCTGGCCATGGTCATCCTGTTGCCCGTGCTGCTGGTATTGGCGCTGGTGACCCTCTGGCTGCGGGCCCGTGCTCGCCGCGAGCTGGAAGAGCAGGAGAAGAACCTCTCCGAGACCACCTCCGTGGTGATGGGGCAGGAGATGAGCGAGTTCGATCAGCTCATCGGCGCCGACATTGATGAAGAGCCGGTCGCCCGTGCCGCGCCCTACCTCAATGAAGCCGCGGCTCATGAGCCTGAGGATCTGGATCTGGTCTTTAGCGACGAAGGGGAGCAGGTGCGGGAGTCCGAGATGCGGGATCCTGAGCTGGTGCCCGAGCTTGATCTCGCCGCCGCCGAGCAGTTTGAGCGACCCGAGCGGCCCGAGATGGATCTCGCCAGCGAGTTCAACCCGGCTGCCGATGAGGCGCTGATGAGCGAGGAGGAGCTGCAGGCCGCCCTGTTTGCGGATCTCAATGCCGAGCTTGATGCCGAAGAGGATCGCTTCGCCGCCCAATCCCCCGCTGGCCGTGGGGCCCGTGACGAGGATGATCTGCCGGAGCTGGACTTCAGCGACCTCGACACCAGCCTGGACGACGAGCCGGCGCCCAGTGTCCATCAAGCATCCCAGACCGCCGACGAATTGCTGGCTGAGTGGGGCATGAGCCCTGAGCCTGTCAAGGATCCCAATGAACTGGCCCTTGCCGATTTCGAGGATGCCTTCGCACAAGTCGAGCCTAGCGAGGAGCTCAAACCCAGGGCCCAGGCCGCGGCCGATGATTTTGTCGAGATAGACAGCCTGCTGGCCGATGCCAATGCCAACCAGAACGAGCAGGAGCCGTACCAGGGCTTCTCCCTGAATGTGGGGCTGGATGGTTTCCCCGAGGTATTGCCAGAGTCTGGCGGCTTCGACGTGGATGCCGATGATGGCGGCGTGGGTGCCAAGCTGGATCTAGCCCGGGCTTACCTCGAGATAGATGACAAGGAGAGCGCCCGCGAGCTGCTGGTCGAGGCGTCCGAGCAGGGCAACGACAAGCAACGCAGCGAGGCCGAGAAGCTGCTCAAGCGGTTGGCCTGATGGCCGGATGCAAGCAGGGCGACCCCAGGGTCGCCCTTCTTTTTGGGATATTGGCGGCGGTGTGGGTATAATTCGCCGCGTTTTCTCTCACAGAGTGATAATCAGACTCATGCGAATTGCCTTAGGTATTGAATATGACGGCAGCCGGTATTTTGGCTGGCAGCGTCAACGGGAAGTGATCAGCGTCCAGCAGGAGCTGGAGAAGGCCCTCAGCCGCATCGCCAACCACGAGGTGAGCATACAGTGCGCCGGGCGCACCGACGCCGGGGTGCATGCCACCGGTCAGGTGATCCACTTCGATACCCAGGCCATCCGCAGCGAGAGCGCCTGGACGCTCGGGGTGAACTCCAACCTGCCCCCCGACATCGGGGTGCGCTGGGTGAAGGAGGTGGATGAGGGCTTCCATGCCCGCTTCAGCGCCACCGCCCGTCGCTACCGCTATGTCATCTATAACCACAACTTCCGCCCCGCCATCCTCGGCAGCGGCGTCAGCCACTACCACGAGACTCTGGACGCGGCCCTGATGCATCAGGCGGGCCAGAGCCTGCTCGGCGAGCGGGATTTCACCTCGTTTCGCGCCGCGGGTTGCCAATCCAAGAGCCCCTGGCGCAATGTGACCCATCTGTGCGTCAGTCGCAGCGGCCCCTACATAGTGCTGGATATCCGTGCCAATGCCTTCTTGCACCACATGGTACGCAACGTCACCGGCTCCTTGCTGCTGGTGGGGCAGGGGCTCAAACCCGTGGAGTGGATAGCCGAGGTGCTGGCCGCCAAGGATCGCGACATGGCAGGCCCCACCGCCAAAGCCGGTGGTCTCTATCTGGTCGACGTCGATTATCCCGCCGAACAGGGGCTGCCCAGGCTGCCGCTCGGCCCGCTCTGGCTGCCGGACTCGGCACCGGGTACGACCAGTTTTTAGTAACTGCGCCCGAAAAATTGTGGTTTAATGATCCGTCGTTTATTGCCATCGAGCCGTAAGTCATTGAACTATCAAGGCTCGATGCGTATTGTCAGGCACAAAAGCATTAAGGAATTCCATGAGCTGGCTTGAGAAGATCCTTCCCAAGAGCAAGATCACTACCCCCCGTCGTCATAACATCCCGGAAGGGGTGTGGACCAAGTGCGGATCTTGTGAACAGGTGCTCTACCGGGCAGAGCTGGAGCGCAACCTCGAGGTTTGCCCCAAATGTAACCATCACATGCGCATTACCGCCCGTGCCCGCCTCGAGTGTTTCCTCGACGCTGATGGTCGCAGTGAAATCGGCGCCGAGTTGGAGCCGCAGGATATTTTGAAATTCAAGGATTCCAAGCGCTACAAGGATCGTTTGTCCACCGCCCAGAAAGAGACGGGGGAGAAAGATGCGCTGGTGGTAATGAAAGGAACCCTCAAAGGGGTGCCTGTCGTCGCCTGTTCATTCGAGTTCTCCTTCATCGGGGGTTCCATGTCCTCCGTGGTCGGTGCCCGCTTCGTGCGCGCCGTCGAGGAGAGCATCAAGGAGGGCCGCGGCCTGGTCTGCTTCTCCACTTCCGGTGGGGCGCGGATGCAGGAAGCCCTGTTCTCCCTGATGCAGATGGCCAAGACCAGTGCGGCGCTGGACAGGCTCACCAAGGCGGGTCTGCCCTATATCTCGGTGCTGACCGATCCGACCATGGGTGGCGTCTCTGCCAGTCTGGCGATGCTGGGTGACATCAACGTGGGTGAGCCCAAGGCGCTGATCGGCTTTGCCGGCCCCCGTGTCATCGAGCAGACGGTGCGCGAGAAGCTGCCAGAAGGCTTCCAGCGCTCCGAGTTCCTGCTGGAGAAGGGTGCCATCGACATGATCATCGACCGCCGCGAGATGCGCGATCGTCTGGCCAGCTTGCTCGCCAAGCTGATGAATACCCAGGTCGTCGAAGACTGAACATGAGTTCAAACATGCAACAATCTCAAAGCCGGTCGCTGGTCGACTGGCTTTCTTATTTGGAGCAGATCCATCCGGTCAACATCGACATGGGTCTGACACGGGTCGGCATCGTTGCACGGCGCATGGGGCTGACCACCTTGCCCGGCAAGGTGCTCACCGTCGCCGGTACCAATGGCAAGGGCTCTTCTTGTGCCATGGCGGCCAGTATCCTGATGGCCGCCGGTTACCGGGTCGGGGTCTACTCATCCCCCCATCTGCTGCGTTTTACCGAGCGAGTGCGCCTCGATGGCCAGGAGCTGGGCGAGCAGGAGCACTGCGCCGCCTTCACCGAGGTGGAAGCGGCTCGCGCCGAGATAGCGCTCACCTTCTTCGAGTTTGCCACCCTGGCCGCGCTCTGGCTGTTTCGCCGCCATGCCCCGGATGTGGTATTGCTGGAGGTAGGCTTGGGGGGCCGGCTCGATGCCACCAATGTAGTGGAGTCCGATGTGGCCATGATCACCAGCATCGCCCTGGATCATTGCGACTGGCTCGGCGATACCCGCGAGGCAGTGGCGGTGGAGAAGGCGGGGGTCTACCGCAAGGGGCGAGCCGCCATCAGCGGTGAGCCCAATCCCCCCGCCACCATTGCCAGCGAAGCGGCGCGCCTGGGCGCTCATCTCTATCAGGTAGGCCGTGATTTCAGCGGTCAAGCCCATGACGATGCCGCGGCTGGCTGGGATTATCGAGGGCTGCAATGCTACCAAGGCCTGCCAATTCCCGCCTTGCCGCTGATGAATGCGGTGACAGTGCTGGCCGCCCTGGAGCGGCTCGGACTGACGTTGCCCGAGTCGGCCATTCGCCAGGGCTTGAGTGAGGCGCGTCTTGCGGGCCGGATGCAGCGCTTGCAGACGGATCCGCTGGTCATCGTCGATGTGGCCCACAATCCCCACTCTGCGGCCTATCTGGCCAGTCAGTTGAGCGCCATCCCGTGCCGCGGGGTACGCCGCGCCGTGGTCGGTATGCTCAAGGACAAAGATATGGCGGGGTCCCTTGCCGAGCTCGATGGCCTGGTTGATTGCTGGTATCTGGCGAGCCTCACCGGGCCGCGCGCCGCGACCGCAGGCCAGCTGGCGGATGCCCTGGGGCAGGGGAAGGGGAGCGCGACCCAATATGATGCCGTGTCCGAGGCTTATCAGCAGGCACTGGCTGACTCGAGTCCCGCTGATGTGGTCATTGTCTTTGGATCGTTTTACACTGTCGCCGATATTCTGGCGACACAACCGGCCTGAATGCGCCACGGGCGCCGGGCTGGATAGCAACACAAGGGTAGGAGTAAGGTTTGGCTTCTAAGTTCCAAAACAGATTGGTGGGCACGGTTATCCTGGTGGCTCTGGTGGTCATCTTCTTGCCGGATATGCTCGATGGCCAGAAAATTGCGCAAAAGGATGAGGCGTTCGCGACTATCCCGCTGCGCCCCGAGCTCGAGCCCGCCAAGCCCGCGCTTCAGGTCTCCGCCGCCAGTACCCTGCCCAGCGACCATGAGGCGAGCAAGCAGCAGGCCAGGGCCGCTGAACAGTGGCAGGTCGAGGAGGTCTCGTCCCCTGTGACCTTGGGCCAGCAAGGTGGCGCGCCGCAAGTGGTCAGCCCGCCGGTTGTCAAGCCGGAGCCCGTGGTGGCCAAGCAGCCAGAGCCGGTCAAGGTGCAACCCAAGCCCGTACCAAAGCCCAAGCCTCAGGTCAAGCCGGAGCCCGTCAAGCCACAGATCAAGAGCATGGACGACCTGCTGCAGAGCAAGCAGCTGGTGGCTCAGGCCGCGCCGGCACCGGCTCAGGGCAGCTGGATCCTCCAGCTTGGCGCCTTCCGCAACAAGGACAGCGTCAATGCGCTGGTGAGCAAGTTGCGAGCCTCGGGTTACTCGGCCCATACGGTGCCCCGTACTCCGGTACAGGGTCAGATCAACCGGGTCTTCATCGGCCCGGATGTCTCCAAGGCCAAGCTGCAGAGCATCCAGGCCAAGGTGAGCCAGCAGACCGGCCTGAGCGGCTCAGTGGTGGCGTATAACCCCTGATGAGAGGGGATAGCCACCGACATCTGTGCACAGAGCTCAAATAAAAAGACCGCGCCTTGGCGCGGTCTTTTTATTGGCTGTCTTAGATGCATTTCACCGGCTTGGGCAGACCCGCTATCTTGGTCGCCTGCTTGGCGGGTCCCAGGGGGAACAGCTTGTAGAGATAGCGGCTGTTGCCCTTCTGGGGGCCGAACTGCTTCTCCATCGCCTTGACCAGGGCGCGAATGGCGGGGGAGGTATTGAACTCCAGATAGAAGGCCCGCACGAAGCGCACCACTTCCCAATGGGATTCGCCCAGCTCGATACTCTCCTGGGCGGCCAGCACCACGGCCAGCTCCTCACTCCAGTCATTCACATTGAGCAGATAGCCCTTGGTATCGGTCTCGATAGTGCGCCCGTTGAATGTCAGCACCGGATTATCAGACATGCGTGCCTCCTTGGGGCAAGTCAGGATGGGGTCGGCATGGTAGCGTCTTGGGACGCCGCGAGCAACCGGCTCTGGTTGGCCAGCGCCAGCAGCTCATCGGCAAGCTGGTTGATGAGATTCAACTGCTGGCTCAGCATCAGTTGCTCCTCCGTGCTCTCCTGGGTGGGCAGAGGACAGCTGGCTTGCTCCGCCAGGGGGTCATCACCGGCCAGCTGGCCAGCGGCCAGGGCCAGGGTATGACTCAGGTGGCGGCTGATCTGGCTGAGCCCTGGGATGGGTTCGAGTTGATCCCGGTGGGCACCCAGCGCCGAGATGTAGGAGAGCAGGGCATGGTTGCGCCAGGTCAGGGTGAAACAGAGATCCAGGAAGCGGCGCCGGCGCTGGGGTTCGACCAGCATGCTCTGCCAGGCCATGGCCAGTTCGCTGTCGGCCAGGTGGGCATTCTTGCGGGCGATGCGGTAGTCGAGGGATTCATCGCGGCGCAGGTGCAAGCTGGCGAGCACTGCTTCCAGATAGCGGGCATTGGCCGACAGCGAGTTGGCGATGAGCTGCGGCAGGCGCTTGTACTGCCAGTCAGGCCAGAGCCAGGCGACCAGAGCATAGGAGAGCAGGCAGCCGAGCAGGGTGTCGAGCAGGCGGGGGCCCAGGATGGCGAAGCCGATGCCATCGAGCAGGTTGAAGGCCATCAACACATAGAGGGTGATGAAGCAGACGGCGGCGCTGTAGTTGCTGCGCACCTGAGTGAAGAACAAGAAGGCGGCCAGCCCCATCACCACCAGCTGACCATGGAGGGTTGGCAGCAGCCAGAGAATGGGCACGCCGACCAGCAGGCCTGCGAAGGTGCCGAGCATGCGCTGCATCAGGCGGCGACGGGTCGCGCTGTAGCTGGGTTGGCAGACAAAGAGCACTGTCAGCAAGATCCAGTAACCCTTGTCCAGGTGGAAGGCCTGCAAGATGCCATAACCCACCACCAGTCCGAGCGACAGCCGCAAGGCATGGCGAAATACCATGGAGTCGAGGCTCAGGTGCTGGCGTAACTGGGTCAGCAGGGGGATGTGCGGCGGCCTGGCCAGGGGGGGCAGGCTTCCTTGCGTCGCCGACGGGTTCTGCAGCTCCTCGGCGCTGGTCAGCAGCTGATTGATGCTGGCCAGATTGCGGCGCAGGAACTTCATCGGTGTCAGCAGGCTCTTGGGATAGTGCTGCTTGAGATGGGTGAACTCGAGCTGATCACCAAGGGCCTCCAAAGCCCAGCGAATGCGTTTGGGATGGCGGTAGGGGCTGTGCACCAGGATGGCGTAGCCGAGCTGCTGGCAGGCTTCCGCCAGTTGCAGCAGCACCTCCTGGAAGCCATCGATGACCAGCCCCTGCTTCAGCTCGGCCTCGAGCTGGCTGTAGGGGTAGTGGCTCGAGGTGGCACGCTCGTGCATCTCAAGGGCCAGCAGATAGAGGCGCAACAGTCCCGCGAGTTCGGGGGCGGGTTGGCGGCGCTGACTGTGCAGCCTGGCATTGAGGGCCGTCTTGGTGAGATTGAGGGAGCCGACCAGCTGAATATTGAGCTGGGCCAGGTTGTGGCGAATGGCCTGGGCGCCATGTTCATCGGCGGGGAAGAAGCGGGATTTCTCCCGCAGGTAGCGGGAGAGGGCAAAGTAACTCTGGGCAAGCTGTTCGTGCAGTGTCTTGTAGGGCAAGAGCCAGAGCCAGATGAGCGACACCACCCCGTACCAGAGGGCGCCAGCAGTCAGCACCAGCGGTTGGTAGAAGAGATCCGGCGCCTTGGCGGCCCCCAGCATGGTGTAGATGGCGATCAAGAGCGAGCCGAAGCTGATGGTGGCGTAACGTTGCCCCAGGGCGCCGACCATGACGAACAGGAAGGTGGAGCCCGCCAGCCCGAGGGCAAACAGCCAGGGTGTCGGAAACAGATACTGGACGCAGAGGGAGGCGAATAAGAAGCAAGCCAGCGTCATGGTCAGGTTCTTGACCCGTCCCCAGAGGCTGTCATCGGTTTCGGCGATGGCCCCGGCGACCACCCCGAGGGAGAGCAGCACGGTGAGTTGGATGTCGCCCACGACGAGGGCGATGGCGAGCAGACCCAGTATGGCGATGAGTACCTTGAGGGCAAAGTAGACATGGCTGTCGGTGAGCAGGCGGCGCAGCAGGCCGGAGTATTCAACAGGCATGGGGGCAGAGAGTCTCTTGCGATACGAGGTCAGCAGTGTAACGCGAACGCCATCAAATGACCCTGATTTGGATCAGGCTGGCCGGGGAGCATGCAATAAAAAACCCCGCCGAAGCGGGGTTGGTGGTCATCAGTTGCGGTTGCCGCCGAGCAGGCTGAGCAAACTCAGGAAGATGTTGTAGATGGACACATAGAGCGTCACGGTCGCAGAGATGTAGTTGGTCTCGCCGCCGCGCACTATCTGCTGGGTGGTCAGCAGGATGGCACCGGACGAGAACAGCATGAACATGGCTGACAGGGCCAGGCTCAGGGCGCTCATCTGCAGGAAGATGTTGGCGA
Organism: Aeromonas rivuli; assembly: GCF_020149575.1. Classification (NCBI taxonomy): domain Bacteria; kingdom Pseudomonadati; phylum Pseudomonadota; class Gammaproteobacteria; order Aeromonadales; family Aeromonadaceae; genus Aeromonas; species Aeromonas rivuli. Next base: position 1,821,842 of record NZ_CP079742.1, read on the forward strand.
CCATGGCCACCAGCAGCACCCAGAAACCGACGAACAGCATGCCGCCGATGAAGGAGAGATCCCGCTTGGTGGTCAGGGCATAGGCAGACAGACCGAAGAAGGTCAGCGCCGTGCCGCCCAGCGCCGTCATCACTATCTCGCCGCCGCCATTGTTCATGTACATGTTGATGATGGGGCCAAGGCTGTAACCGAGCAGGCCGGTCAGGGCGAAGGTGAATACCAGGCCCATGCCATTGTCGCGGTTCTTTTCGGTCAGGAACATCAGACCATAGACGCCAACCAGGAAGATGGCCCAGTGCAGGGGCGGCATGTTCATCACAGTGGCTACCCCGGCGACGATGGCAGAGAAGCCCAGGGTCAGGGAGAGCAGCATGTAGGTATTGCGCAGCACCTTGTTGGTATCACGCACGGCACCCTGGGTGCCGGTATAGACAGAACGGGTATCCATCTTGTTTTCCTCGTTGGTACTGGGGAGGACGAAACCAGTCGTCCCTTCAACCTATTGTATGGAGAACAAATGGGGATGACGAGCAGCAATTTCAAGTCGCCCCCCAGATGCCTGGCAACACTATTCCAGAGCCATTATGTATTGTATCTGAACAAGGGCTGGTTGACTCCCCGACCAACCCGCGTCGGTTTCACCCTCTGGCGAAGGTCGGCCTCTCACTCATACCGACCAGCCTGTGTCGGTTTCACCTTCTGGCGAAGGTCGGCCTCTCACTCATACCGACCTGCCTGTGTCGGTTTCACCTTCTGGCGAAGGTCGGCCTCTCACTCATACCGACCTGCCTGTGTCGGTTTCACTCTCTGGCGAAGGTCGGTCTCTCACTCATACCGACCTGCCTGTGTCGGTTTCACCTCTGGCGAAGGTCGGCCTCTCCCTCATACCGACCAGCCTGCGGGTGCCAGCTACCGGGATCCTCATATCCTTCGACCACACACCAGGGCATCACTGCTCGGGAGGCAGCGACCATTCGCCACTCATGAGCAGCGCCATCGCCCGCTCGGCCAGAGACGAGACATAGGCATCCTGGCGCTGCACCAGGCCTATGGTCTGCTGGCGGGTCAGCTCGGGGATATCGATGCGCTGCAATCGGCCTGCCCACTGTTGCTCAAAGTCGTGATACCAGGGCGCCAGGGTGAACAGATCCGTGCTTGAGACCGTCTCGAGCATGGTCTCCCAGGAGTTGGATTCGAGCATGACATGGTGCAGGTCCGAGCCATGGCTCGCCAGGATCTGTTCGGCCACTCGGCGGGCATGTACATCCTGGCGCGGTGCGGCGCTCCGGTAGGGGAGCAAGTCGCTGATACCGGGCGCCGCTATCTTGGTGAGCGGGTGGCCGCTGCGCACGACGACACACATCTCTATCTGCGTCAGAGGGCGGGCCAGCAGATTGGCGGGCAGGACATCCGGCAGACCGGTCACGGCAAAATCGAGCGCGCCGGCCTCGACCAGCTCGAACAATTCGGCGCTAAAGGCCACCTGGATCTGGATCCGGGCGCCGGGTCTGTCATGGATCAATCGCGACAGCAGGCGCTGGCTGATATGGCGGGCGAGGGTCTGACCGACACCTATCCGGATCCGGCCCCGCAAGCCTGCGGTCATTTGGGTAATTTCGTGCTCGGCATCTTGCATGGCTACCCGGGCATGCTCGCTGTGTTTGCGCAATACCTCACCGACAGGGGTCGGCTCGACACCCCGGGAGGTGCGCACGAAGAGGGTGGTGCCAAGCTGTGACTCGAGCCGCTGAATGGCCCGGGTCAGTGCCGACTGGCTCATGCCCAGCTCGTCTGCGGCTTTGGCGATGTTGCGGTAATCGCATACCAGCAAGAAGTAGTCAATTTCGCGGGATAACATCATCGATATGCATACCGTGCATGGTTATGGGCGTATTGATCATTGAAACACAGAGTGCAGGTTGTTCACAATGATTTAACAACTTCGTCAGCCTAGGCACTAGGGCGCGATTGTAGGCAGACCAGCCGGGCAAACCGGGTCCGGTCAGACACAAATGGATTTGTGGAGCAACAAGATGCGTAACACCATGCTATGTGTGATCCCGCTACTGAACGTGGCGAGTTTCCTCGCCCTGCCGGGCACGGCTCAGGGGGTTGAGTTTGAGGGGGCTGGCGGCAACGTTGTGATTAACGGTGCCATGACCATGGGGACCTCCATTCGTACCGACAATCGCGATCCCTCTCTGGTATACGGTGCCAATGCCACGGCAGTGGGGATCCATGACGGGGCGAGCAGTGGTCGCAATCAGGATGATGGTGACCTTAACTACGACCGTGGTGATTCCGTCTATAAGGTGGCCAAGGGCTGGCTCCATCTTACCTATACCAGGGATAATTATGGCGTCGAACTCAGTGGCAAGGCCTGGTATGACGTAGGCCTGGAGAAGGGTCCCGTGGCCTGGGGCAACTCTCCTGGTGGTTATCAGGGGGGGGAGCCGCTCTCGGACGAGGGCGCCGCCACCCGATCCAAATTTGCTGGGGCTGTGTTCAACGATGCCAACGTCTTCGGTCGCAATCTGATAGCCGAGATCCCGGTGAGCTGGAAGCTTGGCTGGCAGCGCATCGACTGGGGCAATCAGTATTATGCCTTCGGTGGCCTGCGGGATCTGATGCCGGTGGACTTCCCGGCTGAGCTGCGCCCGGGCGTCAAGCGGGACGAAGAGACACGGATCCCCATTCCGGCGATCTTTATCCGCGCCGAGCTGACGCCGAGCACGGCCCTGGAGGCATTCTGGCAGTTCGCATTCACGCCGAACTCCCCCAATCAGTGCGGTACCTTCTATTCCCAGGTTGACTTCGTGGCGCAGGGCTGTGATGTCATCACCATAGGCAACGCCTCGGATCCGCAGGCCATCAACAATGGCGTCGTGGTCAACCGGGCCGATACGCAGGACCCCTCCAACAGTGGCCAGTTCGGCGTTGCCCTCAAGCACAGGGTCGATGCACTCAATACCGAGTTTGGTCTCTATGCGGCCCAGTTTCACTCCCGCTCCAGCTACTACAGTGCGGTCAAGTCAGAGCGCCCCGCGGGTCCGCCGCTGCTCCCGGGGGATCCCGGCGGCAAGAACCCCCAGTACTTCACCGAGTATCCGGAAGATATCCGCATGTATGCCCTCTCATTTGACAGCAAGTTGGAAGATACCAGCCTGTTTGGCGAGCTGGCTTACCGACCCAATCAGCCATTTCAGTACAACGCGGTCGATATCCTGAGCGGTTTTACCAGCAAGGGAGGGGCGACGCCGCTGCGCCCTCAGATCGACAGTCTGGCTCCGGGCGAGAGCTTCCATGGCTACGAGCGCCACAAGTCGATGCAGCTGCAACTAGGCAGCAGCATGCCATTCAACGCAGTACTTGGCGCGGCAAAGGGTCAGTTCGGGATCCAGGGGATCTACCGGCTGGTGCCCGATCTGCCCGATGTGGATAGCGTGCGTTTTCGTCGTTCCGATGTGTTCGGGCAAGGGCCGGTCAACGGCGACTGCACCGGTTCAAGCGTGCAGTGCTCGAGTGATGGCTATGTCTCGAAGCAAGCCTATGGCTACAGGGTGCAGGCCAATCTCGTCTATCAGAATGTGGTCAGCGGCGTGAATCTTATTCCCTCTCTGTTCTTCGGCCACGATCTCTCTGGCTGGAGTGAAGACGGCACCATACTCGAGGATCGCAAGTTCGCCATCCTCTCCCTCAAGGCCGTGCTGAACAGGGCCTATACCGCCGAGATAGCCTGGCTACCCATCTGGGGTGGTGACTACAACAACTTGCGCGACCGCAGTGTCGCCCAGGCCACCCTTGGCATGCAGTTCTGATCTGTCAAAAGAAGCCGTATTTTAATTTAATCAACGAGGTAAACGATGAATCTCACTCCTACTCTCCGCCATCTGACCGCGCTGGCCCTGCTGGCTGGTCTGTGCAACAACGCCTTCGCCTGGGATCAGGCCAAGGCCGTCGAGGAGGGCATCAAGGCCATCTCGGCCGGTAAAGATCCTATCCCGGGACCGCGTAGCTGTTTCTGGGCCCGGGGCCCGGCCAGCGCCGATCCCTACATCAACATCGCCTACCCGGATGCGGCTACCTTCTACTGGGCCGCGGTGTTTACCATCCCCGAAGGGGCCAAGCTCTCTCTCGAAGGGCAGTACCCCCACTCACGCTATATGTCGTTGATCAGCTATGACGAAGCCGGCCGCCCCCTAGAATCGGTGGCCGACTATCTGATCAAACCGAAAGAGGGGGCGATCAACCCCTTCCTGACCGGGGCCGATCGTACTGGCAGTGCCCGTTCTTATAGCCTGAACGTCATCGATGCCAAGCCGGATCCCAAGCAGAAGACGGGCATGAACCTGGTGGGTGAAAGTCGCGACAGCCTGCACGCCCCCAAGTACGGCAAAGGCCCGGGTCAGCAAACTGTCCTGTATCGCATCTATGCCGCCGATCGGGGGCAGGATGAGACGGGAGGCGTGGGCCTGCCGACCCCCGTACTGACCCTGGCCGATGGCAAGGTGCTCAAGGGGGCCGAAGCCTGCCCGGCACTGCGAACCCGCCAGCCGCTGCAGCTGGACCCTGCCGCCATGGCGGTGCCGATGGAGAAGTATCAGGCGCTGCTCAACGCCGCCGCCAAGCGTGGCCCCGCAGCCCCGGCGACCAACCCGCCGACCTGGTACCAGCAACTGGATCGGGAGGCGCTCTACGCCATCTATACCGGTGAACCGCTCAAGGCGGATGCCAGGCGCAGCGAGGGTGGCTTCTACCCCAACCTCGATAACCAGTACATCCGCACCATTCTTAATCGCAAGTTGGGCAAGGTGTTCGTGGTGCGCGGCAAGGCGCCGACTACGCCGAAAACCCTGGCCGGTGAGAGCAAGATGGGGGAGGGGGATCTGCGCTACTGGTCCTTCTGCTCGAATCAAGGCTTTGCCAATACTCGCGTCAACGACTGCGTTCAGGATGAGAATATTCCAGTGGGGCCGGATGGTTATTACACCATAGTGGTCAGCCGTGCCGAAGACAGGCCGCGCAATGCCACTCCCCAGTGCGGTGTCGCCTGGCTGCCGATGGCCGATGATGGTGATGGTGCCGGTGATGCCGATGTGACTGTGCTGCAACTGCGTCATATGCTCGGCACCGGCCAGTTCCAGCATGCGGTGCAGAATGTCGGCAAGCCCGGGGATGAAGCCAAGGACATGGGTGAGTACTACCCCCGTGGCCGTTATCTGTCGACTTCGGCCTTCGAGACAGCGCTGCCTTGCCTGATCGAGCAACGCTAGCGATGGCTGAGGAGCAAATATGATGACAACACAGTTGGCATCGGCATTGGCAATGCAGCGCGCCGCCCGTCAAGGGCGGCCTGGGCCAGATTATGCACAGCGCCGCGCCGATCTGCTCAGCCTGCTGCGCTTCGTGCGTGACCATAAGGAGGCGATTGCCGAGGCCATCAGTGCCGACTATGGCCATCGCTCCTATCACGAGACGATGTTGCTGGAGGTCTTTCCGGTCATCGATGGCATCAGCCACGCCTTGAAACATCTGCGCCGCTGGATGCGTCCCCAGCGGCGCGGCATCGATCGCCTGGTGTTTCTCGGTGCGCGCAACCGGGTGATCCCGCAGCCCCTTGGGGTGGTTGGGGTGATAGTGCCGTGGAACTTCCCGCTCAATCTCAGTCTGTTGCCGTTGACCTATATATTCGCCGCCGGTAACAGCGCCATGGTGAAGATGAGCGAGCACTCCCGCCATCTCGCCCAGTTGCTGATCGCGCGGATGCCGGATTACTTCCCGCCCCAGAAGCTGCAATTTTTCGAAGAGAGCGGCGAGGTGGGCATCGCCTTCTCCCGCCTTCCATTCGATCATCTGCTGTTTACCGGATCTGGCCAGACGGGGCGCGCGGTGATGGCCGCCGCGGCCCAGAACCTGTGCCCTGTCACTCTGGAATTGGGGGGCAAGGCGCCGGCCATTGTCTGCGATGATTTTCCCCTGCACACTGCCGCCGAGCGCATCTTGTATGCCAAGTTTGTCAATGCAGGTCAGGTGTGTACCACGGTCGATCATGCTTATCTGCCGCAGGATAGTATCGATGAGTTCGTGTCATTGGCGCGGCGCATCGTGGCGGCTCGCTACCCGCGCCTCGATTCGCCGGACTACACCAGCATCATCGACCAAGGCGCCTTCGAGCGGCTGTTGCACACATTGGAGGAGGCGCGGGCTCGGGGGGCCATCCTCATTCCTCTGTTGGAGGGGCCTTCGTGGGATCCTGTCAGCCGCAAACTGGCTCCCCATCTGGTGCTCAATGCGCCGGATGATTGCCTGTTGATGCAAAGGGAGATCTTCGGCCCCATCTTGCCGCTCATCGGCTATCAACGTCTCGACGAGGTGATCGAGCGGGTTAACACCGGGCCTCGACCCTTGGCGGTTTACCCGTTCAGCTATCAGGCCCCTCGGGTTGAACGGGTACTTGAGCGGATAATGTCCGGGGGCGTCTCGGTCAATGACGCCCTGTTCCATGTCGGTCAGCATGACCTGCCCTTCGGGGGCGTCGGTGAGTCCGGCATGGGCCATTACCATGGCAAGGAGGGGTTCGAGACCTTCTCCAAACTGCGCCCTGTGTTCTACCAGGCCCGCTTTTCGGGATTGAGGCTGCTGGCTCCCCCGTATGGCAAGCTCATCGATCGCGTGCTCGCGTTTTTGCTGCGCTAAGGGGCAAAAGAGAGGCGCCATCTCGCATTGATCGGCCAGCACCTCTGCATCTTGAAAACAGCAGGCCCACAGTGATGCGGGCCTGCTGTGCTGTGCTGTGCTGTTCTGGGTGGGAGTCGGGGCTCAGCCCGACTGTTCCGCCAGGGCGGTGAGGGCCACGCCTTTGTCGCAGTACATGGCCTTGTCAGCCTGGATCAACCACTGCTCCGCGCTCCAGCCACTTTGATAGTGACTGACGCCTATGCTGATCCCCACCTGCATGGCCTGGCCGTCTATCTCGAAGGGGGCGGCCATGGCGAGGCGGATCACCTCGGCGACATCGTGAGCCTGTTTGAGGCTGTAACCGGGCAGCAGCAGGATAAACTCGTCCCCCGCCAACCGGGCAAAGAAGCAGTGATGGCCGATGGCGCGGGTAATGCGCTGAGCGAGCTGGCAGAGGATGGCGTCCCCCTGGCTGTGGCCGAAGTTGTCATTGATGCGTTTGAAATCATCGAGATCGCAAAACAGCAGGCAGCCTGGTGCGGGTTGGGCTATTTGCTGGCGCAGCCGGTTCATCAGGCTGAGGCGATTGGGCAGGCCGGTGAGGGGATCGCGCTGGGCGAGCTGCATGATCTCCGCTTCACGCCGCTTGCGCAGGGCCACCTCCTTGCTCAATCGATCGTTGCATAGCCACAGATAGAGGGCCAGCACCAGGATCAGGGCTGTGGCGGCCAGACTCAGCATGAACCAGGGGCGCCAGAAGACCCATTGGGCTGAGGGCGCATGGTAGAGAAAGTCGGTCAGGGGCACCTTGTGTTTGAGGAGGCCTATCTCCACCAGCTGGTCGAGAATATGTTCGAAACGCGCCGGGTTCATGTAGCCCATTTCCACATAGAGCGGCTGGATCATCTCCTTGCTGACCTGCAGCTCGTACTCCATGTGTGCCTGGGAGCGAGCCACCCCATATTGATCACGCAGCAGTGCGATGGCTTCCTGAGGGTGGGCCAGGGCGTACTGCCAACCGCGCAGGCTGGCAGCGCGAAAACGCTCGACCCTCTCGGGGTGCTCTGCCTGGTTCGCCTGGGTGGTAAAGAGGATGTCGCTATAAAAATCCACGCCGTAGTTGCGTGGACTGATGACGGAGACAGGGATGCCTCGCTCCTCCAGATAGAAGGGCTCGTTGCTCAGATAGGCATTGAAGATGTCGACTCGCCGCTCCACCAGATCATCGATGTTGACCGAGGTCTGCAACGGGATCAGCTCATCTTCGCGGATCCCCTGATAGAAGAGGGTGGCCAGCAACTCGGCGTCCTGATGCTCGGGGAACATCATGATGCGTTTGCCACGCATGTCGGCAAGGGTGAGAATATTGCTGTCGCGCCGGGCGAGGAAAATGGACGGAGAGTGCTGGAAGATGGCCGCCAGTGCCAGAAGGGACTCCCCTTCGGCGTACTGGGTCAACACCTCGGTATTGCCGACACCAAAGTCGGCCCGCCCGCTCAACACCTCTGCCACCGGGCTCAGCCCCTTGCCCCCCTGACGGATCTCGACGTCCAGGCCCAGTTCTGCGTAGAAGCCCTTGGCCTTGGCCTTGGCCATGTGATAGCCAACGAATTGGGGTTGATGTAGCCAGCGCAGTTGCAAGACAACACTGTCTGCACCGGGCGCAGTATCTTCGCTGGCCTGAGCCGAGGGAATGGTCTCAAGGCAGAGCAAGATCAAGTAAAATAGGCATCTCATCATCCGTGCGAGTCTTCAATTTGTGAGCCAGTGTGGGGTGTTATTATCGGGCACGTTTGAGTGCCAACTACCATGAGAATACGTCAAAATGTTGCCTATGTATCGCATCCTGTCACAAAACGAACACTTCCTGGTCATCGACAAAGGGCCTGGAATTGGCATGCATGACGAAGGAGGAGACGCGGGTCTGGTGAGCCTGGTGCGAGCCGATACCGGGCTCGAACTCTATCCGGTGCACCGGCTCGACAAGATGACCTCGGGCCTGCTGTTACTGGCCCGTACCCCGCAGGCGAATCGGGCGCTGAGCATGAGCTTTGCGGAGCGGCAAGTGAGCAAGCAGTATCTGGCTCTTTCTGACTGCAAACCCAAGAAGAAGCAGGGCTGGATCAAGGGCGACATGCAAAAGGGGCGAGGTGGCAGCTGGCTGCTGACCCGCAGCCTGGAGAACCCCGCCATCAGCTGGTTCGATTCCACGCCGGTGCGAGAGGGATTGCGCCTGTTTCGCATCAAGCCCCAGACCGGTAAGACCCATCAGATCCGGGTTGCCATGAAGAGCATAGGGGCCCCCATCCTGGGTGATGAACGCTATGGCGGTAGCCCGGCTGAGCGCGGTTATCTCCATGCATGGCGCCTCGACTTTGTCCTCTGGGATACCCCTTTTTCCTTCGAGTGTCCCCCCGAGTCAGGTCCGGCATGTAGCGCTCCTGAACTGGCGGCGGCGATGGCAAGGCTGGCGCCCTGATGCCAGCGCCCGGCGCAAGCCAGGATCCCGCGCTGCGGGAAGGGGGGCTCGGACCCATTGGTGAGGGTCTCATTCTGGCCGACTTCGATGGCACCCTGGCGCCGGGTGACAGCCATGCCGGTCTGCTGCGTTTCATCTTGGTCAGGCGCCGCTGGCCGCTGCTGCTGTTCCCTCTGCTGATCCTGGGGGCGCTGCTTGTTCTTTTACCTGGGAGGTCATTTGCCAGGGGGAGAGGGTGGGGGATCCCGCTCATCTGGTGGAGCATTACCTTGGGTCTCTCTCCCCTGGCCTGGCGAGCCTGGGTGCGTGCTTACAGCGCCAGCCGTCCGGGGCTCTTTGTTCCTGCCAGAGCCTTGCTGGCGGGCTACCATCACAGACTCTGGATAGTGTCGGCCAGCCCCCGGGCCCTGGTGCGAGGCCAGCTTGCCTTGGCACTGGCCCATGAGCCCGACGGCAAGCCATGGCCTGCTCATATTGAGGCGACCCGGCTGCGTTATGCCTTGGGTGGCTTGATCCCGCGCCACTACTGCCATGGCGCCGCCAAGATAACCCCGGTCATGGCCCGGTTGAAGGTCGCGCTCAGCCTGAGTGACAGCCTGCACGATCTGCCGCTGCTGCGCCTGGGCCGCGTGGCCTGGCTTATCAATCCGGCGCCCAGCCTGTTGCGCCGTGTCAGGACTCGATTACCCCATATTGTGGTCAAGCAGTGGCGGCTGCCTGCACTGCCCCCTCGCCCTTGAGCATCTTGTAAGCCAAAGCTGACAGCCTGAATGGGGGGCGGGGCCGTCACTACCCGTTGTCATTGCTTATGTAACTTATTATTTACATTCATTGCCCCGTTCAGCCCGCCGACTATCTGAGCCTGTCCTCTTTCCTTCCCGCGACAGCGCACCTCTAATGAAACAAGTTGTTAACACCCATGTTCAACCAGATTTCGTGCAAAGGAGCGCACCATGATTGCAGCCAAGGCGACCGCCGCCAACACCATCAATCCCCTCGGCACAGACGGCTTCGAGTTTGTCGAATACACGGCGCCCGATGGCAAAGGCATCGCCGCGCTCAAGGCCCTGTTTGTCTCCCTCGGTTTCGCCGAAGTGGCTCGCCACAAACACAAAGAGTGCTGGCTCTATCGCCAGGGGGAGATCAATTTTGTGGTCAACGCCGAACCGCACTCCCAGGCTGAGCAGTTCGCCAGCGCCCATGGTCCGAGCGTGTGCGGCATGGCGTTCAGGGTCGACAATGCGGGCAAGGCGCAGCAGTACGCCCTGGCTCAGGGCGCCAAGCCTTTCGTCGGCAAGATAGGGCCCATGGAGCTCAACATCCCCGCCATCTATGGCATCGGCGAGAGCACGCTGTCGTTTGTGGACCGCTATGGCAGTCGCGGCTCCATCTATGATGTCGACTTCGTCTTCCACCCAGACTGGCAGGCCCGGATGGAGGCGGTTGACGCCGGGCTCTACGAAATAGATCACCTGACCCACAACGTGCAGCGTGGCAACATGGATGTCTGGTCGAACTTCTATGAGCGAGTCGGCAATTTTCGCGAGATCCGCTACTTCGACATCGAGGGCAAATTGACCGGTCTGCATTCCCGCGCCATGACGGCTCCCTGCGGCAAGATCCGCATTCCCATCAACGAGTCCTCCGACGACAAGTCCCAGATAGAGGAGTACCTGCGCCAGTACAAGGGGGAGGGGATACAGCACATCGCCATGGCCTCCAGGGACATCTACCAGACGATCCGCACCCTGAGGGAGAGGGGCACCGCCTTCATGTCGACCCCTGATACCTATTACGAGAAGGTCGACGAGCGGGTGGCCGGTCATGACGAAGATCTGGCGGCGCTCAGGGCGCTGAGCATCCTGATCGATGGCGCCCCTACCAAGGACGGCATTTTGCTGCAGATCTTCACCGATACTGTGATAGGCCCCGTCTTCTTCGAGATCATCCAGCGCAAGGGTAATGAAGGATTCGGCGAGGGGAATTTCCAGGCACTGTTCGAATCCATTGAGCTGGATCAGATCCGCCGGGGTGTGCTCAATGATCAATAAGGTCGGGATGAGCCAATGTGGGATTCACCTCTTGTCCCGTGGCGGGATCAGCCCCGCGCAAGGAGTCCGTCATGCGTAACTGGATCAACTTCCCCCATAGAGAGGGCACGGCATCGCGCCAGGCTCATGCCGACTTGCCCGAGCAGGCCATCTTTGAGCGGGAGCTCGGCCGCTCCGGCTTCTTCGGTCCCGCCACCCACATGCATCACAAGCATGCCCCGACCGACTGGATCAGCTGGGAGGGGCCGCTGCGACCAAGGGCCTTCGATCTCAATGGTCTCCATGCAGAGATAGACTCGCTGTCGCCCTGGGTGGTGCCGGATCTGCTCCATAACGTGCACTGTCGTTACCGGGTCTGGCGGCTGGCGGACAAGATGCCCTTCCTGGTACGCAACGCCGATGGCGATGAGTTGCTGTTTATCCACGAGGGCAGTGGCGAACTGTTCTGTGACTATGGCCACCTCAGCCTGCGCGATGGGGACTATGTGGTGATCCCCCGAGGCACCATGTGGCGCATCGAGCCGCACGAGCCCCTGTTCATCCTGCTCATCGAGGCCACCAATGACAGCTATCAGCTGCCGGACAAGGGGCTGGTGGGCAATCATGCCATCTTCGACTCGGCCGCCCTGGTGGTGCCTGCCATCGACGAGGCGTTTCTCGCCCAGCAAGATGAGCAGCCCTGGTCGCTACAGATCAAGCGCCACAATCAGGTCTCTGTGGTGACCTGGCCCTTCAACCCCCTCGATGCCCTTGGCTGGCACGGGGATCTGACCCTGGTCAAGCTCAACTGGCGTGATATCCGTCCGCTGATGAGCCATCGCTACCACCTGCCACCCTCGGCGCACTCGACCTTTGTGGCGAGCCGCTTCGTGGTCTGTACCTTCGTGCCGCGCCCCATAGAGAGCGACCCCGGTGCGTTGCGGGTGCCCTTCTATCACAGCAACGATGATTTTGACGAGGTGCTCTTCTATCACGCGGGCGACTTCTTCAGCCGCGACAACATAGAAAAAGGCATGGTCACCTTTCATCCGGCCGGTTTCACCCATGGTCCGCACCCCAAGGCGTTCGCGGCAGGGCAGGCCTATGCCAAGAAGTTCACCGACGAGGTGGCCGTGATGCTCGATACCCGGGATGCCCTGCAGGTCGGGGGTCTGTGCGAACGGGTCGAGAATGGCCAGTATGTCAACAGCTGGCAGCCACTGCCGAAATAGCCCCAACCGCATGTTTGCATTGAGAGAAAAGGAACAAGGATGAAACTGGCAACCCTGAATAATGGCCGTCGCGACGGTGCCCTGCTGGTGGTGAGTCGCGATCTGGGCCGCGCCGTGCAGGTACCACAGATAGCCCCTAATCTGCAGGGGGCGCTGGATGAGTGGCACAGATTGGCGCCCCGTCTCGAAGCGGTTTATCAGGCCCTGAACGAGGGGAAAACCGACGGCGCCTGCGCCAGTGCGTTCCCCTTTGACGAAGGCGCTTGCCTCTCGCCGTTGCCCCGCGCCTATCAATGGCTAGACGGCAGTGCCTATGTCAACCACGTGGAGCTGGTGCGCAAGGCGCGCGGGGCCGAGATGCCGGCGAGCTTCTGGCAGGATCCCCTGATGTACCAGGGGGGATCGGACAGCTTTCTGCCGCCCCGTGGCCCCATCTTGATGGCCGACGAGGCCTGGGGTATCGATTTTGAGTCCGAGATCGCTATCGTCACCGACGATGTGCCCATGGGGACGCCGAAAGGCAAGGCGGCTCGCCACGTTCGGCTGCTGATGCTGGTCAACGATGTCAGCCTGCGCAATCTCATTCCGGGTGAACTGGCCAAGGGGTTTGGCTTCTTCCAGTCCAAGCCCTCCAGTGCCTTCTCGCCACTGGCCATTACCCCGGACGAGCTGGGGGAGGCCTGGGCGGATGGCAAGGTGCATCTGCCACTGCGGACTCACCTCAATGGCGCTCTGTTTGGGGCCCCCGATGCCGGGGTGGACATGACCTTCGATTTTCATGATCTCATCGCCCATGCGGCGCGTACAAGGCCGCTCGGCGCGGGCACCATCATCGGCTCCGGCACCATCTCCAACTATGATCGCAGCGCCGGTTCGGCATGCCTCGCCGAGCGCCGGATGCTGGAGATAATCGAGTCGGGTCAGGCAACTACTCCCTTTCTGCGCTTTGGTGATACAGTGTCCATCGCGATGCAGGATCGCAATGGACTGAATCTGTTTGGGACCATATCTCAACGAGTGACCCAAGCGGAATGACATGCAAAGGCGGGCATGCCCTGCCCGCCAGGACAGGGACAGACTATGTTGCAGTTGTATGGATATTGGCGCTCGTCAGCAAGCTATAGGGTCAGGCTGGTGTTGCAACTCAAAGGATTGAGTTACGAACAGAAAACCGTTCACCTGGGCAAGGGTGAGCAGAAAGATAAAGTCTTCAAACGCATCAATCCCCAAGGGCTGGTGCCCTTTCTCATCGATGATGAGATAGAGATAGGCCAGTCGGTGGCCATCATGGAGTACCTTGATGAAACCTATCCCGCTCACCCCCTGATGCCCTCAAAGGCTCAGGACAGGGCGCGGGTTCGCCAGATAGTCAACATGATTGCCTGCGATGTACACCCGCTCAACAACTTGCGGGTGCTCGACTATCTGGAACAGGAGCTGGGTCTGGGGCAGGATCGCCGGGATGAGTGGTATCGTCACTGGATTGATGAGACTTTCCGGGCGCTGGAGCCCCTGTTGATGACTACGGCCGGCGTCTATTGCGTCGGCAACGAGGTCACCCTGGCAGACTGCATGCTGGTGCCTCAGGTGTATAACGCCCGACGCTACCAGATGTCCCTGGATGAATATCCCACCATAGCGCGCATCGTCGCCAACTGTGAACCCTTGCAGGCCTTCGTCAAGGCCGCGCCCGAGCAGCAGCCCGACGCCCCCTGAGGTGACAACCTGAAACGACAGCGCCCTCGCATTGCGGGGGCGCTGTCGTATTGGCCCTTGACGAAGTCAGGGCCGCCTGGTCGCCGAGTGGGTCAACGGGTGGCGCGGGCCTGGCCGAGCAAGATGGCCTCGTCGGTGGCGTCGTAGATCATGACGCCGATATGGGTGACCTGGCCACAGAAGTCTGCCAGGGGCACCAGGGTCAGGTTCTGGTACATGAAGGGGGCCGCCCCCGTGATGGGGCGATAGTTGGAGAAGCGCAGCAGATAGGGGCGCTGTTCCCAGGTACTGAAGGCGCGGTTGTTGAGGGTGAATACCTGATTGGCCTTGCGCTCGAACCAGGGCCTGTCCAGCTCTTCGAACAGGGTGAACAGCTCACGGTCACGCACCTCGGCGGCCAGACGGCCGCTGTGGCTCTCCATGAAGCCGTTCCATACCTGAACCTTGAACTGGCGATCCAGCACGATCAGGCCCACATCCAGGTTCTGGACTATGTTCATCAGCCAGTGAAATTCCCGTATTTCCATGTGAACTCCTAGAGCAGGTGTTGAACCTTGTGATTCATGGTGGCGATGGAGTCCTCGGTGAACAGCAGCAGCAGATCGCACTGCACGCCATAGCCCTGGATCTTGTAGTTGATCTCGATGGCCAAGGTGCGGCGCCAGCGGTTTTTGTTGGTGTCGATGAGCTCGTGGATGGGTCTGTGCTGACCGAGTAATACCGGATGGCCTTGGCTGAAGTGGGTATCGAGCTGGGCACTGAAACCGCGCAGGAAGGCGCCGATCAGCACGTTGGCGGTGTCCATCAGCAGTTCCAGCTCGGCGGCTCTGTCGAGTTCCCCCTCATGCTTCATCAGCCGTGCCAGATCGGTGAAACTGGCATCGTGGAACAGCAGCAGCGCCTCACCGGCGATACCGGCCCCGATGAATCCCTGGCACAGGGCGGAGAGCGTCTCCGAGCGGGCGGCAGAAGAGAGAGCCATGTGCAGCTCCGACACCTCGAGCACATTGACGTTGGGGATGGGCAGGATGACGAAGGCGTCGAGCAGGCGGGCCAGCAGCGCGGCGGCCTGGCCCATGGCGACGTTGGCCAGCTCCTGATAGAGATCCCGAGTTTGGGGGCACAGTTGCAGCTCGCTCTGCGAGGGTGCATCCGCCGTGGCGTCATCGGCGCTGGCCAGGGCCATCACAGGGACTGTCGCGCTATGGAGACTGGCCTGTTCCTGTTTGGGTTGCCAGAAGCCGTGTTGTTGCAAGAAGGCTTGCAGCGTCTCGGGGGAGGCGGGTTTCTTGATGAAATCCAGTGCGCCCAGGGCCATGACCCTGGCATGCGCCTCGGGTTGTATGTCCCCCGAGACCACCAGCACCTTGCTGCGGATCCCTTCTCGCTGGAGGGTCTCCAGCACGCCATAGCCATCCATCTCTGGCATGGTGAGATCGAGCAACACCAGGTCGCCATGACCCATCAGGATCTGCTCCAACCCTTCCACGCCATTGGCTGCCTGGTGCAGGGTGATGGCCCACTCCTTGGGCAAGGCCCGGGCCAGCTGCTTGCGGGCAAAGCCCGAATCATCACAGATCAATACATTCATGGGGCCGCCCTCTTATAAATCCTGAAGATAAGTGTGGCCCGTCCACCTCAGCTGCCATGACATTGGGGTGGGCAACGGCGAGTGCTAGCGATCCCGCCGGTAACGTTCCGAGTACTTTTCGACAAACTCGGCAAACAGCTTAACACGCAGCGGGGCAAAATTGGGTTGCGTCACCAGCATGTAGAAGGGGCGACTAGCGGTTTTCCAGTCGGCGAGAACCGGATGAAGCTGACCTGCCTGCCAGGCCTGGTGTGCCAGATGGAGGGGCACATTGATGATGCCCAGATGCTGGCTGGCTGCCCGTACCGCGGCCTGAGTCTGGCTCACGGTCAATTTGGCCCGGGTGCGGATCTGGGCAACCGCCCCTTCCCGGTCGTTGAGCTGCCAGTGCTGGTGCGGCCAGCAGTAGATGAGATCGTGATCCGCCAGGGCATGTGGGTGCGCGGGCTGGCCCCGTTTTTCCAAATAGAGGGGAGAGGCAAAGAGGCCGTATTCGACCCGGCCCAGCAGGGTGGCATGGGCCAGGGTCTGCGGCAGTTCGCCATGGAACAGCACCAGATCCTTGTCGCCTTCGAACAGCTGTTGATGATCATTGGTCTGGCAGATGTCGAACTCTACTTCTGGATGGTGCAAGGAGAAGTCGGCCACCATGTCGATGAGCAGGGTGCTGGAGAGGGCAATCGGCGCCGCCAGCCGGATAAGACCAGCCAGGTCAGCCTCCTTGCCCTGGATCTCCCCCGTTGCCTGCTCGATCTGGGCCAGTGGCGTACAGAGTCGCTCGTAGTAGCGCAATCCTTCGTCGGTGAGGCGGATCTTGCGAGTGGATCTGTGCAGCAAGGGGTAGCCGAGGGCCTCTTCCAGATGAGTAATGCGGCGACTGATGCTGGCGGTAGGCATGCCCAGGGCACTGGCGGCGTGGGAGAAGCCCCCTTCCTGTACCACCTTGACGAATAAATAGAACTCTTCGATGAACTTCATAGGAGGCATGGCACTCGAGTCAAACAGTGACCTTAAGAAGCGGCCCCCTCCTTGGCAAGGGCAATCACGGCTTTAATTGATCTGGATTAGGTTCGACTCGAGTTGGTACTGATGCAACAGGCGCACGAACTCATCGGGCTCCCGATCCAGGCTGCTGACCGGTACCAGCAGATCGTAACCTATCAGTGTCCGCAGCCGGGTCATGCGGTTGGCCAGCATGGCTATCACCCCCTCGTAGTCCTGACCCTCCCCTGAGCGATAGTGACTCTCTTCGAACAAGTCATCGAACTGGCTGGCGCAGGTGCCTGTCGGGCAGTCGGCCTGCTCGCTCTGCAGCACCTGCATCAGCACGGCCCGTTGCTCGGTGAGTATGCCCACCGCCAGTCGAGGTGTGATCAAGTTCAAAAAACTGTCGTAATCTTTTATCCGCAAGCCAATGTAGGGGATCTCGACCAGATCCCAGCCCAAATGGATGCGGGGTCGATCGATCCGTTGGATATTTACCCATTTGAGAACCCATCCACCCTGTTTGTGGTGATATTGCAAGCAGTCGTGACAGAGAGAGAGACTGAAATGAGGCTCTCTTAGCTTCAATGAGCCGATAAACAGTGTCATCAGACCAGTCAGCAGGCCGCAATAGACAGGGATTAGTGGTTGTTCACTGAATAAAAAAAGTATAGAAATCATGGCAATGGTTACTATTAACCCGAGCAATACCAGCGTGAGTCCGTTTCTTCTGACCATGGGTTGTACGTGCAGTGTTTTCATATGAGGACGACCTTGCCGCTCTTCCTATATTTTCAGTCTAAGCCCCATATCAAGATATGTTGTAGTCAGGCAGATATGGCGCCGTGGACGATCGTTCCTCACTCTCAAGGAACAAGCTGATGAATCACCATAACAGATGAATACGCTCGACGAAGGCACCCTCGACAGCTTTGAGGTGCTGCACACACCTATCTGGGTCTATGACATTCTCCATCACCGCATTTTTTGGGCCAATGAAGCCGCCCTCGCTATCTGGGAGGCGAGCTCGCTCGCCGAACTCAAGGCGCGGGATTTTGGTGCCGACATGGCCGATGCCATCGCTCTGCTGCTGCAACGCTATCTCGGTGATTTCCAGCAGGGGCGCAGCTACAGCGAGTGGTGGAGCCTCTCCCCAAAGGGGGTCAAGAAGCAGGTCTATCTCCGTTTGTCCGGGGTGCAGCTGGCGGGGCGCCTGATGATGATGACCGAGGCGGTGATCGATGCTGACAGCCTCCATCAGCAATCCTCCCTCGCCACCGGTGATACCCTGGCCTGCTTGTTCGATGATGTCGGCCATCTGGTGAGTGGCAATCACCACTTCGACGCCTGCTTCGGGGGCACTATTGATACCCTTGGGCAGGTCTTCTCCGGTAATGACGATGCGTTTTTCAATAAGCTGTCGCGCCTCGATGAGGTAGTGACCGAGGGGGAGTGCCGCACCCTGCGGGGCATGCGCTGGTTCCAGTACCAGTTTCGCCATATCCAGCAGGGGGCGCAGACGCTGCTCACCATGCGAGACATCACGGATCGCAAGCTCGAAGAGCTGGAGCATCGCCATCTCGCCTGGCACGACTCCCTCACCGGCTTGCTCAACCGTTATGGTCTGATGAAGTCGCTGGAGGCTTACTGCGGCATGGGGGGCCGCTTCGCCCTGGTGTTCATGGATCTGGACAATTTCAAGCTGGTCAATGACAACTATGGTCACAAGGCCGGCGATCGCCTGCTCGAGCGGGTGGCGGGTCGTCTCAAGCAGGTCTGTCCGCGCGATGTGGAACTGGCCCGGCTCGGGGGGGATGAGTTTACGGCGCTGGTGCCTCTGACGAGCGGTAGCGAGCGGGCTCAGGAGGTGGCGGATCTGATGCTCTCCCAGATGAGTAAACCGCTGCAATTGAGCGGGGTGCCCGAGGTGACTATCGGCGGCAGCATCGGTATCGCCGTCTACCCGGACGATGCCGATGATGGTGACAACCTGATCACCCGCGCCGACATGGCCATGTACCAGGCCAAGCAGATGGGGCGGCTGCGTTGGCAGCGTTTCACCCCCAGCATGCAGCAGAACCTGCATCGCAAGCTGACCCTCAAGCAGTTCCTGGCCAAGGCCATAGGCCGCCAGGAGCTGAGCCTCAACTATCAGCCCCAGGTCGATGCCGCCAGCCAGCAACTGCTCGGCTTCGAGGCGTTGATCCGCTGGCATAATCCCGTGCTGGGGCAGGTCTCCCCGGGGGAGTTCATTCCCCTTGCCGAGGAGATGGGGCTCATACGCGAGATAGGGGGCTGGGTACTGGATAAGGCGCTGGCCCAAATGGCCCACTGGCAACGTCACTTTGGAGTGCGGGTGCCTGTCTCGGTCAATCTGTCCGGTTTTCAGCTGGCGCCCTCCCTGCCTGAGCAGGTGGCCGCCTCGCTCAAGGAGCATGGGGTGGATCCCCATCTGCTGACCCTAGAGCTGACTGAAACCGTGTTGATGCTCGACATGAACGGCTGCATCGGCATTCTGGATCGCCTGAGTGAGCAGGGGATCAAGATAGCCATCGACGATTTTGGCACGGGTTACTCCTCCCTGGCCTATCTCAACCGCTTGCCCATCGACACCATCAAGCTGGATCGCTCCTTCGTGGTGGGGCTCAACCTGCCGGTGATCCGCGCCACTGTCGCCATGGCAACGGGTCTGGGGCTTGGCATCATGGCGGAGGGGGTGGAGGAGGAGCATGAGCTGGTGGCACTGCGCTCCCAGGGATGCCATGTGTTCCAGGGTTTCCTGTTTGGCAAGCCGATGACGGTGGCCGACATTGAGGAGAGCCGCTTCATCCTCTACTGCCCGGTGGGGGAGTTTGTCCTCGGCCAGTCATAGATAGAAAGAGGGCCTTGGGGCCCTCTGTTTTTTTAGGTTAGAGTGTGGCCCTTATCAGGAGACAGCATGAACCAGACCATAGATCTTATTCTATCCCATCGCTCTATTCGCCAGTTCACACCGGATCCCATCGCGGCCGAGCAGCTGGATCTCATATTGCAGGCAGCCCAGGCGGCGGCCAGCTCCAGCTTCCTGCAAGCCAACAGCATCATACGGGTGACGGACATGGCACTGCGCCAGCAACTTGCCCAGCTGGCGGGGCCCCAGCCTTATGTGGCCCAGGCCGCCGAGTTTCTGGTGTTCTGCGCCGATTTTCATCGCCACCTGCAAATCGTGCCGCATGCCTACACAGGGTTCGTGGAGCAGCTGATGATTGGTGCCATCGATGGGGCCCTGATGGCGCAAAACGCCTTGCTGGCCGCTCAGTCTCTTGGCCTTGGCGGCGTCTATATCGGTGGCATTCGCAACCACCCCGTCGAGGTGGTGACACTGCTCGGTCTACCAAAGCATGTGATCCCGCTGTTTGGCCTCTGTCTGGGTCACCCCGAGCAGCAACCCGAGCAGAAGCCTCGTCTGCCCCAGGCCATGGTGGTGCATGAGAACCGTTATCCCGCGCAACTCGACAGGGAACTGCTTGCCGATTACGATCGCCAGATCCAGGCGTACTATCAGGCTCGCAGCAGCAACAACAAGGTGCAGACCTGGAGCAGCCAAATCGAGGCTACCCTCGGCAAAGAGGCGCGCCCCTTCATGGATGCTTTCCTGCAATCCCAGGGATTTAACCTCAAGTAAGGCCTCATTGGCGGGGGAGGCTACCCTGTTTGGCTCAAGTATTGACGGCGACGGACGATATTAAAGGCGCTCTCTCCTTGATGATGACTGGGTGAGACTGTGAGCCCTGCAGGCTATCGCACTGGGGTAAGCTGTTGTAGGATCAGGCAATTGGATAGGGAAGGAACGGATAAAGCCTATGATTTTAACACTGATATTGCTGTCGATCGGCGCGCTTCTGTTTCTGGTGATCGCCTATAACGTCATGCAGCAATATAAGCAGAAGGCGGAAGCCGACAAGCGCCAGGCCATTGCCAAGCACAAGTCCATCGCCGATGAGACCGAAGAGGTGCTGCTCAACGTCAACCTGGTGCCTTTCTCCAAGAATCTGGTGTTACTGCTCCAGCACAGGATCCTGGACGCTTACCGCGCCATCGCCCAAGTGATGCCGGGGAATGCTCAGATCCGTCAGCGTGTCTTGGATGTGCAGACCCAGATCAAGAATGTGCGGGAGAACTACAGTAGCCACGATGAGGGCCACTTCAAGACGCCGGAATCCGATCGCCAGGCGATCCAGATGCTGCAACTGGTCAAGAAGATGCGCGCCGTGCTGCGGGTCGAACACAACAAGGGCAAGATAGATCCTCAGGGCTTTGCCCAGGAAGATCGCCGCCTCGAACTGATGCAGCTCAAGATCAACATCGCCAACCTGCTCAAACGGGCCATGGATGCCCAGATCCAGGGGCAGTATGGAACCTGCCGCCAGCTGTTCACCAAGGGGCTGGCGGCGGTGAGCAATATCGGCGACAAGGATGCCTATTTGTTGGCCCGGGAGGAGGACATGCGTCAGGGGCTGCAATCGCTGGATGAACACCTGGCCCAGCAGAGTGAGTCCGAGCTGCAAAACATCAAGGATAAAGAGACCGATGAACTCGACATCCTGTTCCAACCCAAGAAGAAGTGGTGACATGACCCATCTCCTCGACGAAAAACTGGGGCCCATGGCCCCTTTTGTTATTGGTCTGCTGCGGGAGCTGGACGCGCTCGGTATCGATCTCTGCCAACCGGAGATCGATCACCTCTGCTATCGCGCGGCCAGCCCGGGTGAATACCTGCTTTTAAGCGACTGCCTGGCCGATGCAGGCGATCTGCTGGTGGAGGGCATGATAGGAGGGCGCCCCATCGCGACTTACCGTTTGCATCAACCGCTGCACATTCAAATGCGCAGCAAAGATGGCGCAGCGATCGACACCCAGGTGCCCTGCATCGAACTGGCAGCGCCCAAGCCGGGTCGCAATCATCAGGCGGGTCTGGAGCATATCGAACTGGTGGTGGCGAGTCTGCCAGCCCTGGTGGCGGCGCATCCCCAGCTTGCCTTCAAGACGGGCAACATGGGGGACAGTCGCAATCCGGATGTGGGACTGATGCTCGGCTCGGGGCAGGTGAAGTTCCACCTGCGCTCCCTCGAAGCTGTCATCGAAGAGGAGATTGGCACGGCGGCCGTGGTGCCGGTGCCGAAGGATTACTTCACGCAGCAAGATTGAGGCCTGTCAATTCAAATGGTCAATGGCTGATCGCGATGGGCCTTCTGGCGAGCCAGCCATAACGAGAGGCCAGCCGTTACCAGCAGCACCAGCTCTATTCCCAAGACCAGACCCGGCAACTGCCCTTGCTCCCAGAAGGGATGCAGATAGAAGCCCCCCAGGCTCGCCCCCAGGTAGTAGGCAACCAGATAGAGTGAAGAGGCCAGTGCCCGGTTGTGCTCCACATGCTGACCGACCCAGGCGCTGGCACAGGCGTGGGCGAGGAAGAAACCAAAGCTCGACACCAGCAAGCCCCCGAGAATAAACGCCAGTGTCTGGCCGAGCAGCAGCAGGCCCCCCAGCGCCATCAAGGCGATCCCCACCAGCAACAGCTGTTCTGCCCCGACTCGTTGGGCGCAGCGGCCGCTGATGGAGGAGGCCAGGGTGCCCGATAGATAGGTCAGGAACAGCATGCCGAGCCACTGGGGCGGCAGGGCGAAAGGCTCGGCCGAGAGCAAAAAGGTGAGGTAACTGAACTGATTGAGGAACACCAGAAAGTTGAGGCCGCCGATGAGGTAGGCGCCGACTAGCAAGGGATTGCGCAAGTGGCTTCCTAGCGCCTGCCTGAGCTGGCCGGGCGTGGCGAGGGCCGGGGTGAAGTTGCGCTGAACCGGTAGCAACCACACCACCAGGGGAAAGAGCAGCACGCTGATGACGCCTATGCCCAGAAACGTGGCGTGCCAACTGTCAAACCAGCCAGCCAACAGGCCGCCGAGCACCCGACCGGCAATGCCTCCCAGGGAGTTGGCGGCGATGTAGATCCCCACTGCCGAGATGAGGGCACGGCGATTGAACTCCTCACCCATGTAGGCGATGGCGGTGGCTGGCAACCCGGCCAGCAGCATGCCTTGCAGGATCCGCAGCAGGACAAGGGATTCAAACTGCTCGACACCGCTTGCGATCAGAGAGAGGGCAATGGCACCGGCCAGGGTCCACAACATGACTCGGCGGCGGCCGAAACGGTCGGCAAGGCGGGCACAGACCAGCAGGGCGAAGGCGAGCCCGGCGGTGCAGCCCGCCAGGGTCCAACTGGAGTAAAGGGAGCTGATGGAGAACGAGTTCGCCAGCATGGGGAGCAGGGGATGGGTCTGGTAGAGATTCAGAAACACCAGAAATGAGCCCAGGCTCAGGGCCAGGGTGGCGCGCAGCCACTCGCGACTTCCTACTTCGATCATGGGGAGACTCCAAGGTTTTCCCTAGATTAGTGGGTCGCCTTCTATAAATATAATATATTTAAGTTATCCAACTCATAACGAGAATTGATATGGACCTCAAGCAGCTCGGCTATCTGCTGGCGGTGCGGGATACTGGCTCCTTCACCCGGGCCGCCCAGCAACTGCATGTGGCACAACCTGCGGTCAGCATGGCCATTGCCAAGCTGGAGCAGGCATTGGCGCTGCGCCTGTTCGATCGCCAGGACAAGTCGGTGCGACTCACCCCTGAGGGGGAGGTGCTCTGTCGTCATGCCGAGCGCCTGCTGTTGCAGATGCATCAGGCCGAGGCCGAAATGGCCGAGCTCAAGGGATTGGAGCGAGGGGAGGTGCGCATCGGCATTCCCTACATGATGGGCTCTTACTATTTCCCACCCATTCTGATGGCCTTCAAGCACCAGTACCCTGGTCTCAAGATCCGAGTGGAGGAGGCGGGGACCCGGGAGCTGCTCAGCCGTATGGTGGCGGGGGAGCTGGATTTGGCCATCTTGATCACCAGCGATCTGCCGCCCGCCCTGGAGGGGGGACAGCTGCTGCGCGAGGAGATGCTGATGGTGGTGGGTCAGGATCACCCCTTGCATGGGGCTCCGAGTGTCACCCTGGCCGAGTACTTTCAACAGGAGCTGGCGGTGTTTCGCCGTGGCTTCTATCACAGGGAGCACATGGAGGCGCTCGCCCAGGGGCTCGGCATAGAACCCAATATCGCATTCGAGAGCAATCTCATCCCCCTGCTCAAGGCGGTGGTGCGCCAGGGCTTTGCGGTGAGTACCTTTCTGCGCATGGTGGTAGAAGAGGACGCTGAGCTGGAGGGGATTGCCTTCGAGCCGCCCATTTTTCTGGATCTCTGCGTCGCCTGGCGGCGGGGGGATCCCCTCTCTCTGGCCAATCGGGCCCTGCGAGATTTCCTGCTGTCACAGCCCATGACAGAAACGAAGGCTAATAACTAAAAGTTTGTTAGTATTAGTTGAAGTCGTCTTTAGAGCCTAACACCATGAAACTCCAACAGTTGCGCTATATCGTGGAAGTTGCCAACCACAGATTGAACGTGTCGGCAACGGCGGAGAGCCTGTATACCTCTCAACCGGGGATCAGCAAGCAGGTTCGCATGCTCGAAGATGAGCTGGGAATTCAGATATTTGAACGCAGCGGCAAGCATCTGACCCAGATCACGCCGGCCGGGCGGGACGTGATCAAGATTGCTAACGAGATCCTCGGCAAGGTGGAGGGCATCAAGTCGGTGGCGAGCCAGCATACTCACCCCGAGCAGGGGACCTTGCACATTGCCACCACTCACACTCAGGCCCGTTATGCCCTGCCTGACGTGATCAAGGGCTTTATCAAGCGTTTCCCCAAGGTCTCCTTGCACATGCATCAGGGCACCCCGACCCAGATCAGTGAGGCCGTGGTGAAAGGGTTGGCGGATTTTGCCATCGCCACCGAGGCGCTGCACCTCTATGAAGATCTCATCATGCTGCCCTGCTATCACTGGAACCGCAGCGTGATAGTGCCTCGTGGTCATCCGCTGACCCAGGTGAGCAAGATCTCCATCGCCGATATTGCGCACTACCCCCTGGTCACCTATGTGTTTGGTTTTACCGGCCGATCCGAGCTCGATACCGCCTTTAACCGCGCCGGTTTCGAGCCAAATATCGTCTTCACCGCCACGGATGCCGATGTGATCAAGACCTATGTTCGCCTCGGGGTTGGCATCGGTGTCATGGCCACCATGGCCCTGGACAAACAGACGGACACGGATCTGGTGGCGCTGGATGCCAGCCACCTCTTTGCTCACAGCACCACCAAGATTGGTTTTCGCAAGGGCTCCTTCCTGCGCACCTACATGTATGATTTCATGACCCGCTTCGCGCCGCATCTGACCAGAGATGTGGTCGAGAAGGCCATCGCCATGCGCTCCAGTGACGACGTGGATGCCATGTTTGCCAACATCGATCTGCCGGTTCGCTAACGGGGACTGGCACTTTAACGATGACGATGGCCAAGTTAAAAGTGCTGTAACGGGCTTTCTCATGCGCAATAAAAACGCCTCCCATCGGAGGCGTTTTTATTGCGTGGTGCAAGAGCGGGGGGTTATTTCTTCAGCATGTGGTCGAGCTTGTTCGCCTTGGTGGCGAGATAAAACTCGTTGTGGGGATTGCGCCCCTCTTGCAGCGGCACCCGCTCGGTGACGGGGATGCCGAAACTCTCCATCGCCTTGACCTTGCGTGGATTATTGGTCATCAGACGCAGACTCTTGATCTCGAGTGCCTTGAGCATGTCGGCGCAGATAGTGTAATCGCGCATGTCAGCAGCAAAGCCCAGGGCCACATTGGCCTCGACCGTATCGGCGCCTTGATCCTGCAGATGATAGGCTCGGATCTTGTTGAGCAGGCCGATCCCCCGTCCTTCCTGGCGCACATAGAGGAGCACGCCCCGGCCGGCTTCGGCAATATGCTGCAGCGCGGCCTGCAGCTGAAAACCGCAGTCGCAGCGCAAGCTGAACAGGGCATCACCGGTGAGACACTCGGAATGAATGCGACCGAGGACGGGTTCATCACCGCTGACATCGCCCATCATCAGGGCGGCATGATCTTTACCTGTGCCAACTTCCTGGAAGCCCACCAGGGTGAAGGTGCCCCAAGGGGTTGGCAATTTGGATTTGGCCACGAGAGTAATGCTACTCATGGGGTACTCCTTAACAACGAGGACGCGAAAAAAGGGGATCAGTTTAGCGCGCCTCGGGCTCCGCGACCATCAGAACCCGTCGGGAAGAGTCTGAATCCCCAGAAGAAACCTTGTACACAAAAACCTCAGTTACGACAGCTTTTACGCGGAACTGTGCGCTGGCGACTGCCAGCGACCTCACATTTGGGTATACTCTGCGCCCATTACCTCATCCCCGCCGGGATGATGCGCAACATCAAGTGCAGGAGATATCTTATGTCCCAAATGGCCCCCGTAATGACAGTCGATGGCCCGAGCGGTGCCGGTAAAGGCACCCTGTGCCAACTGCTGGCCGAACAGCTGGGCTGGCAGCTGCTGGATTCCGGTGCCATCTACCGGGTACTCGCCCTGGCGGCGCTGCATCATGATGTGGAGCTCGAGAGTGAAGCGGCGCTGGTCCCCCTGGCCGCCAATCTGGATGTGCAGTTTCCGGTCGAAAATGGCCACATGAAGGTGGTGCTGGAGGGCGAAGACGTCTCCCGCACCATACGCACCGAGACGGTGGGTAATGCGGCCAGCAAGGTTGCCGCTTTCCCGCGAGTGCGTGAAGCCCTGCTGCGCCGCCAGCGCGCATTTCGTCAGACCCCGGGCCTCATCGCCGATGGCCGCGACATGGGCACTGTGGTTTTCCCCGAAGCAGAGATCAAGATTTTCCTTGACGCAAGCGCCGAGGAGCGGGCCCAGCGCCGCTATAAGCAGTTGCAAGATAAGGGCTTTGATGTTAACTTTGAGCGTCTTTTAACCGAGATTCAGGAACGTGATGACCGCGACAGAAATCGCGCCGTAGCGCCACTGAAAGCGGCTGAAGATGCCCTGGTGGTGGATTCCACCGCGCTGACCATAGAGGAAGTACTGGCAACGGTATTATCCTATGCAAAGCAACAACTCAATGATGTCAGCTCACGCTGACATCAGTCGTCTGCGCCAAGGATGGAGCAGATTATTTCAAACAACCCCGCTGGTGCCGGATTGCTAGTGGATGTTTCATTTGTGACACAAACAATGATCGAATCTTTTGCTCAACTCTTTGAAGAGTCCCTGAATTCCGTTGAAACCCGTCAAGGTTCCATCGTTAAGGGTACCGTCGTTGGTATCAAGAACGGTTTCGTACTGGTTGATGCCGGTCTGAAATCCGAGTCTGCCATTCCTGCTGAAGAATTCAAGAACGCCCTGGGCGAGCTGGAAATCAACGTAGGTGACACTGTCGACGTAGCTCTGGACTCTATCGAAGATGGTTTCGGCGAAACCAAGCTGTCCCGCGAAAAAGCCAAGCGCCATGAAGCCTGGCTGCAGCTTGAGAAGGCTTACGAAGAGCAAGCTACCGTTATCGGTATCATCAACGGCAAGGTCAAGGGTGGTTTCACCGTTGAACTGAATGGCATCCGTGCCTTCCTGCCGGGTTCTCTGGTTGACGTGCGTCCGATCCGTGACACCGCTCACCTGGAAAACAAAGAACTCGAGTTCAAGGTCATCAAGCTGGACCAGAAGCGCAACAACGTTGTGGTTTCCCGTCGTGCCGTGATCGAAACCGAGAACACCTCCGAGCGCGAAAGCCTGCTGGCCAACCTGCAAGAAGGTCAAGAAGTTAAGGGTATCGTTAAGAACCTGACCGACTACGGTGCATTCGTAGATCTGGGCGGTGTTGACGGCCTGCTGCACATCACCGACATGGCGTGGAAGCGTGTTAAGCATCCTTCCGAGATCGTCAACGTTGGCGACGAGATCTCCGTCAAGGTACTGAAGTTTGACCGCGAGCGTACCCGTGTATCCCTGGGTCTGAAGCAGCTGGGCGAAGATCCCTGGGTTGCTATCGCCAAGCGTTACCCGGAGACCACTCGTCTGTCCGGCCGCGTGACCAACCTGACCGACTACGGCTGCTTCGTTGAAATCGAAGAAGGCGTTGAAGGCCTGGTACACGTTTCCGAGATGGATTGGACCAACAAAAACATCCACCCGTCCAAAGTTGTCAACGTTGGCGACCTGGT
The DNA here is from genome assembly GCF_020149575.1 of Aeromonas rivuli. Taxonomy (NCBI): domain Bacteria; kingdom Pseudomonadati; phylum Pseudomonadota; class Gammaproteobacteria; order Aeromonadales; family Aeromonadaceae; genus Aeromonas; species Aeromonas rivuli. The sequence continues at coordinate 1,849,695 of NZ_CP079742.1, forward strand.
AGATGTCATGGTCCTGGATATCGACGAAGAACGTCGTCGTATCTCCCTGGGTCTGAAGCAGTGCAAATCCAACCCGTGGCAGCTGTTTGCCGAAACTCACGCCAAAGGCGACCGTGTTTCCGGCAAGATCAAGTCCATCACTGACTTTGGTATCTTCATCGGTCTGGATGGCGGCATCGACGGCCTGGTTCACCTGTCTGACATCTCCTGGAACAACCAGGGCGAAGAAGCCGTGCGTGAATTCAAGAAAGGCGACGAGATCGAAGCCGTTGTTCTGCAAGTGGATCCAGAGCGCGAGCGCATCTCCCTGGGCGTCAAGCAGATCGAAGAAGACCCGTTCAACAAGTACCTGGCTGACAACAAGAAAGGTGCTATTGTGATCGGTAAGGTTACCGAGGTTGATGCCAAAGGTGCCGTGATCGAACTGGCTGACGGCGTTGAAGGCTACCTGCGTGCCTCCGATGCAGCCCGTGACCGCGTAGAAGACGCGACGCTGGTTCTGTCTGTCGGTGACGAAGTTGAAGCCAAATTCATGGGTGTTGATCGTAAGAACCGCACCGTTAGCCTGTCCGTCCGTGCTAAGGACGAAGCTGACGAACGCGTTGCTATCGATAGCCTGAACCAACAAGAAGAAGTTGTGTTCAGCAATGCTATGATGGAAGCGTTCAAAGCAGCCAAGGGTGAGTAATCCTTGATGCGAGAAAAGGGCGGCATCACGCCGCCCTTTTTTATTTTGACGTCATGAATATTGCATGTGATCGGGGAAGGAGATTTAACGTTATGACCAAATCAGACCTCATCGAACAACTGGCTGCGAGCCGCATGCATATGCCGGCTAAGGATGTTGAGGCCGCTATCAAGGAGATCCTTGAGCAGATGGCATCGACTTTACAAAACGGCGATCGGATTGAAATTCGCGGTTTTGGCAGCTTTTCTCTGCACTATCGTGCTCCGCGGGTCGGGCGAAATCCCAAGACTGGCGACAAGGTGGAATTGACGGGCAAATATGTCCCGCACTTCAAACCGGGTAAAGAGTTACGCGAACGCGTCAACCTCGTTGAATAATGCAGAAAACGGCATACCTGAGTATGCCTTTTTTGTTTTTGTCCCTTTAATTGTGCCAATTCACTTGTTTCTGAAAGTCTTTTCCCATTCGCTCTAGAGTCTGCCGTGGATTTTAAGGATAATCATCAGGTCTTTTTCGATACTGACAGGAAGATCCTATGAAGCGTATCTTGGCCCTTATCCCGCTGGTGTTGGTCTTTATCTTCACCCTGGCCCTCGGCTCACAGAATGGTCAGTTGGTGCAATTCAACTATCTGATTGCCCAAGGCGAGTTTTCCCTTTCCCTCTTGCTTGGCCTCTTTTTTGGTACCGGCTTCCTGCTTGGCTGGCTGGTCTTTGGCCTCTTGTTCCTGCGCCTCAAGCTGCAGAATCGCACCTTGAATCGCACCGTGCGTCGGCAATCTCGCCAGTTAGAACTAGCCACTGCATCGGACAAGGGGTCCGGTAAGGAATAACGTTCCTCCATGCTTGAACTGCTTTTCCTGTTGTTACCCATTGCAGCCGGTTACGGCTGGTATATGGGGCGCAGGAGTGTTCGCCAGGACACCCAGAAACAGAGCAACCAGTTTTCCCGCCAATATGTGGCGGGCCTTAACTATTTGCTCTCCGACGAGTCTGACAAGGCCGTCGATCTCTTCATTCAGTTGCTTGAAGTCGACAGCGACACCATCGAAACCCATCTCTCCCTCGGCAATCTGTTTCGTCAGCGTGGGGAGGTCGATCGCGCCATCAAGATCCACCAGAACCTGGTCAGCCGCGAGCTGACGCGCGAACAGCGCCAACTTGCCCTGCAAGAGCTGGCGCGGGATTTTCTGGCTGCCGGTCTGCTCGACAGGGCTGAGGCCATCTGGGTTGAGCTGTGCGAGGATGGCGATTTCGAGGAGACGGCGCTCACCCAGTTGCTGATCATTCATCAACAGCTGCGGGATTGGCAGCAGGCTATTCTGGTTGCCCAGCGTCTGCAAAAATTCCCCGGCAAGAAGCTGGCCGAGCCCATCTCCCATTTCCATTGCGAACTGGCTGAGCAGGCACTGATGGATGGCGACCTGAGTGAGGGGCGTGCTCGTCTGAAGAAGGCATTGGGGGTCAATCCCCATTGCGCTCGAGCCAGCCTGCGTTTGGCCAAGCTGGACATGGAGGAGGGCGATTACCTGCAGGCGAGCCGCGAACTGCTGCGCGTCTTCGAGCAGGATATCGATTTTGCCTCCGAAGCCATGCCACTGCTGAGCGACTGTTATGAAAAGCTGGGCCGCAGTGCCGAGCTTATCCCGTTGCTTGAGAAAGCGGTGGAAGATCACGCAGGGGTGAGTGTCACCCTGGCGCTGGCCAAGCTGGTGGGAGAGCGTGATGGCCTGCACCAGGCTCGTGCCCTGGTATTGCGGCAGTTGCGCCGCCACCCCTCCATGAAGGGTTTCTACCAGCTGGTAGGCTTCCAGCTTGCCAGTGCGGAGCCAGGCCCCGCCAAGGAGAGCCTGGAGCTGTTACAGCAGTTGGTCGGCGAACAGATCAAAATAAAATCAACCCACAAGTGCCGCCAGTGTGGCTTTGCCACCCACTCCTTGTTCTGGCAATGTCCCTCCTGCCGGCAGTGGGGCTCCATCAAGCCGATCCGTGGTCTGGACGGTGAATAACCTATAGGAAGAGAAATGCTAGATCCCAAAGTTCTGGTCGCGCTGGATTATCAGTGTGAAGCCGATGCCCTGGCCTTCGTTGAACGGGTCTCACCGACCCAGTGCCGCCTCAAGGTGGGCAAGGAGATGTTCACGCTGTTTGGCCCCCAGTTCGTGCGTCAGCTGGTTGCCAAGGGCTTCGACGTCTTCCTGGATCTGAAGTTTCACGACATCCCCAATACGGTTGCCAAGGCCGTTGCGGCCAGTGCCGAATTGGGTGTCTGGATGGTGAACGTGCATGCCAGCGGGGGAGAGCGCATGATGCGGGCCGCCAAAGCAGCCCTCGTGCCTTATGGCGATAAAGCGCCGTTGCTCATTGGCGTGACGGTACTGACCAGCATGGAACAAGAGGATTTGCAGGGCATTGGTCTGGATATCAGCCCGGCCGAACAGGTGCTGCGCCTGGCTCGCCTTGCCAGGGCATCCGGGCTCGATGGAGTGGTCTGTTCTGCCAACGAAGCGAGGGAGTTGAAGGCCGCGCTGGGGGATGACTTTACCTTGGTGACGCCAGGAATACGCCCTCTGGGCGTGGCACAGGGCGATCAGCGCCGGGTGATGACGCCCCGTGAGGCAGTGGCTGCGGGGGCGGACTATCTGGTGATTGGGCGTCCGATCACCCAATCGGCCGATCCGGCTCTGACCCTTGCAGAAATCAACGACGATCTCGCCAGCCGCTGACCAAGAGCGTGAGCAGGCCAAGCACCAGGCCTGCTCCCGCACCGACCAGATGTGACCCTATGTGTACCTTGGCCCCGATCAGCATGGCGGCCGGACCATCCCCCCCGGAGTAGTGATCCAGTCCCAGTTTGATGGCAATCCCCAGCAGCATGAGCCAGCCCGAATGACGGCGGTGGCGAATGTCTTGAATGGCCCCCCAAACGAAGAGCCCATGCAGCATGCCGGACAGGCCCATGTACCATTGGGTGTGCGGATAGCCATACCACAGGCCCAGGCCCACGGCGAGACTGAGCACTGCCAGCAGCCGCGGCAAGGCCCAACCCTGCAGGTAATCACAGAACAAGGCATAGAGCACCAGCAGGCCGGCGAGGTTGAGCAGCAGGTGCCACAGATTGGTGTGAGCCAGATTGCCTGTTATGATGCGCCACCCTTCTCCCTGAGCTATCAGCGTCCGGTTGAAGGCGATGAGATCGTTTGGCACGGTAAAGAAGAGGATCAGGCAGGCGAGTGAAAGCGTGATGAGCCAGAATAGCCCGGATTTGACTGACAACATGAAAGGGCCCAACGAACAAAACAGTCGCTACTGTACACGCTGCGTCCGCGCCCTCAAAGCCTGTCTATGCGAATATATTCATCCCGTGGTGAATCGGGCCCCCCTGGTCATTTTGCAACACCCGAGTGAGGTGGGGCATCCCAAGGGTACCGCGTCCCTGCTGGCCGCCAGCCTGACCGAGGCCCAGATCTGGGTCGGGGAGACGTTCAGCGAGCACCCGGCACTGATGCAGTTGCTGGCCACTCGTCCCTGCTATCTGCTCTGGCCCGATGAACAGGCCCGGCCTCTGGCCGAGTTGCGTGCCTTGCCCCCGGCCTCAGCCCAGGGAGAGCCTTGCTTCCTGCTGCTCGATGGCACCTGGCGCAAGGCTTATAAAATGCTCTGTCTGAACCCGGCGCTAGCCGCCTTGCCGCGCATTGCCCTCGCCACCGCCCAAGGCCAGTACCTTATCCGCAAAAAGCCTTTTGCCACGGCCTTGTCGACCCTGGAGGCGGGCTATCATCTGTTATCGCAATGGGAGGGCGACCCGGCCAAATATGCCCCCTTGCCGAATCTGTTCCATCGTCTCAACGAGCAGTGGCTCTCCTATTCGACGCGCAAGCCAGCGGCCCTGCGCCCTTAAGAGGATCTATCAAGTGAGAAAAGCAGTTGTGGTGTTCAGTGGCGGTCAGGACAGTACCACCTGTCTGGTACAGGCCAAGGCGCAATATGACGAGGTTCACGCCATTACCTTCGACTATGGTCAGCGCCATCTGGCGGAGATTGAGACGGCCCGCACCCTATCCAAGGTGCTGGGCGTGGCTGCCCACAAGGTGATGGATGTCACCTTGCTGGGGGAGCTGGCCATATCGGCCCTGACCCGGGACGATATTCCGGTCAGTGGCGAGTTGCAGGACAATGGCTTGCCCAACACCTTCGTGCCGGGCCGTAACATACTCTTCCTGACCCTGGCGGCCATCTATGCCTATCAAGTGGGCGCGGAGGCGGTGATCACCGGGGTCTGCGAGACGGATTTCTCCGGTTATCCCGATTGCCGCGATGAGTTCGTCAAGGCGCTTAACCATGCGGTGGCGCTGGGACTGGATCGTGGCTTGCGTTTCGAGACGCCCTTGATGTGGCTCGACAAGGCCGAGACCTGGGCGCTCGCCGATACGTTCGGCCAGCTGAACCTGGTGCGCGAACAAACATTGACGTGCTACAACGGCCTGATTGGCGATGGCTGTGGGACCTGTCCCGCCTGCATACTGCGCCGCCGTGGTCTGGATCAGTATCTGGCTGATCGGGCAGGCGTCAGCCTGCGTCTGCAACACAAACAGGGGCGCTAGCCTTATTCACCCCGCACGGGGTCACAGTGATTGGTAACCAGTAGTTTTATGATGCTCTACCCGATTAACGAAATTTTTCAGACCATACAGGGGGAGGGGGTGTTCACCGGCCTGCCCGCTATCTTCGTGCGCCTGCAGGGCTGTCCCGTCGGCTGCCCCTGGTGTGACACCCGTCATACCTGGGTGGTGGATCCGGCGCGCCAGGTGCCGGTCAGCCAGGTGCTGGATTGCTCTAACGAATCCGATGGTTGGAGCCCGATGAGCGGCGCCCAGATATTGGCCAGTTTTGCCGAGCTGGGTTATCGGGCCAAGCACGTGGTGATCACCGGAGGGGAACCCTGCCTCTATGATCTGAACGAGCTCAGCGAGACCCTGTACCAGGCCGGTTATCAGCTGCAGATAGAAACGAGCGGTACCAGCGAGGTGCTGACCCATCCGGCGACCTGGGTCACCGTATCCCCTAAAATAGGGATGGCTGGCGGCTTGACTGTGTTGCCCAACGCCTTGGCCAGGGCCAATGAAATCAAGCATCCTGTGGCAATGATGCGACATGTCGAGGAGCTGGATGCCCTGCTCGCCGGCGCCCAGCTGCGCGAGGATGTGGTGATCGCGCTGCAACCCATCAGCCAGAAACCCAGGGCAACCCAGCTTGCCATGGCGGTCTGTATTGAACGTAATTGGCGCCTCTCTATCCAGACTCATAAATATCTGGAAATCGATTAAATGACCGGCTTGCCTGACGAACAGATATTGCTGACTCTGGCCACGCCAATGCCTTATGGCAAATATCGGGGGCGCAGGCTCATCGATTTACCTGAACCTTATCTGGTGTGGATGGCGCGGAGTGGATTTCCGGCTGGCTCTCTGGGGCAATCACTGGCATTGGCGTATGAGATAAAATTAAATGGGCTCGAGTCCATGATACTACCCATCATCGATAGGATATCAGTATGAGAATATATACCCGGCAAGGCGACAAGGGGATGACCCGATTGGCAGATGGTAGCCGCATTGCCAAAAGTCATCAGAGAGTGGCCAGTTATGGCGACATAGATGAATTAAATTCTCATATAGGTCTTCTTGCTGCGAAAATAACCGATCAGCAACCCCAGGTATTAGCCGAGTTGACCCTCATTCAGCAAGAGTTGTTTGACCTGGGAGGTGAATTGGCATTTTCGAGTGAGGCGCAGTCGAGTGCTATTTGGCAGGTCAGGGAGGAGTGGACGACGCGACTGGAATCCCAGATCGATCATTACACTGAACAATTAGCGCCGCTGCGCCAGTTTATTCTACCCGGCGGATCTGAAGCGGCTGCCCTGGCCCATGTGGTACGGACACTGACGCGGCGCTGTGAGCGACAGCTGCTTGTCCTGGCTGAACAGGAGCAGATCAACCCTGCCGTCATCCCCTACGTCAACCGGCTCAGCGACTGGTTCTTTACCCTGGCTCGCTACCTGGTCTGCCAAGAGGGCAAGCCGGAAGTGCATTGGATTAAAGCGGCAGACAGGTAAATACCCAGATGGTTCTGACGACAGAGTGAGCAACCTTGTCTGGAGCAAAAAAAAACCTCGCCATGCGAGGTTTTTTTATAGGGAATGCCTGGATAAATCAGATAGCGAAATCTGCCAGGGATTTACCTGCTTCAACGGCCTTGGCGATAGCGGAAGGCATACGACCCTGACCGGTCCAGGTTTTCTCGACACCGTTATCATCATAACGGTATTTCGGCGGACGCGGAGCGCGCTTGCTGCCTTTAGCCGGTTCGGCGGAAGGAGCCGTGCTAACCAATTCAGCTGGGTCGATCCCCGCGGCTTTCAGCATTTCGGTATATTCATTGATTTTACGCTGACGCTCTTCGCGAGCTTGACGATCGACGGCTTCATCTTGCTGACGTTCAGCAACGATGGCGGAGAATTTCTCCAGCCCTTCTTCCAGTTGTTCCAGAGTCAGCTCACGGCAAGCGGCACGCAGGCTACGGATATTCAGCAGTACTTTCAGAAATTCAGTCATAGTGGTTACCATGCGAGCAAGAAAGGGATAAATATTGGATAACTATTTTCTGGTAATTTATACGTCAGGACGACATTAAGTCAAGTCGAGATAATTAATAAATAATTTCCTGAAATTAAGATCATTATTTTTTAATCCCTGTCGACGGGTTAATTAGGGTGAGAAACCTCATCAAGGTGGGTGTCAGGCTAAAATCTCGTCAGATCTCTCCTTCGTGATATCTCTCACTGCCATTATGCGGAAAGACTTGATTCGAATGAGTATTAAATCAAAAAACTTGATATAAAATGTCAGCACGATAAAATGCCCGCCGAATACCTTTTAAGTAGAGGCGCGCTGCCTATAACTACTCATGCGGAGGGTGATGCCTGTGAAGTATGAGGAAAGGAGCCAGCGCCGAAGTGATCATGCCATCATGCAGGGTCGCTGGGACTGCATCGAACAGGTGCAGTACTGCCATAGTCAATCACTATGGAGCGCTACTGAAGGGGCTGAGGAGTAACCCTTCGCGGGCTCATTTTCTTCTTTATCCTCTCGGTAGATCTCCACCTTATGTTGTAGGTGTCAAGAGATCATGGACATTACCCATTACGCCGATTCGGCGTGGTCCCTCATTCCCCCTTTGGCGGCAGTCATACTGGCCGTCACGACCCGCAAGGTGCTGCTCTCCCTCGGCGTCGGCATCGTGCTGGGCTGCCTGCTGGTAAATCAGTTTGCCCCCCTGGCCAGTGCCGAGTATCTCGGCCAGGTGGCCAAGGGGATATTCTGGGCTGACGGCGCCTTGAATGGCTGGAACGTCAATATACTGATATTCCTGCTGCTACTGGGCGGCATCATCAGTCTGCTGACGGTGTCGGGCGCGACGCTGGCATTTGCAGAATGGGCGGCGCAGCGTATCCAGGACCGACGGGGGGCCAAGCTGCTGACCGGCCTGCTGGTGTTCCTGTTCTTCATCGATGACTATTTTCACAGTCTGTCGGTGGGCACCATCTGCCGTCCGCTGACCGATCGCTTCAATATCTCCCGGGCCAAGCTGGCCTATCTGCTTGATTCAACCGCCGCCCCTGTCTGTGTGTTGATGCCGATCTCCTCCTGGGGAGCTTATATCATCGCCCTCATCGGCGGCATCTTGACGGCCCATGGTATCCAGGATCAGAGTCCCATTTCTGCCTTCGTGCAGATGATCCCCATGAACTTCTATGCCCTGTTCACCCTGGCCATGGTATTGGTGGTGATAGTGTTCCAGCTCGACATCGGTCCCATGCGTGAGCATGAGCAGCGCGCCCTCAAAGGGCAGTTGTGGGATCCGGCCAAGGGTGTGCCCCCCGGCAGCAGCGGCGATCTGCCGGTCTCCAGTCGCGGCCGGGTCCTCGATCTGGTGTTGCCTATCCTGACCCTGACCGCGTCCACCGTCTATTTCATGATGGCCACCGGGGCTGCTGCCCTGGCCGAGAAAGGACTGCCGTTCGGGGTGCTGGGCGCGTTCGAGAATACCGATGTGGGTGCCTCTCTGGTCAATGGCGGCCTGTGCGGGCTTGGGGTGGCCGTGGTGCTGACTCTGCGCATGGGACTGAGCCTGCGCACCTGGCTCGAGGTCATCAAGCACGGCGTCATGGCCATGCTGCCCGCCATCTATATTCTGGTGTTTGCCTGGGCCATCGGCGCCGTCATCCGCGATGTGGAGACCGGTAAATATCTGGCTTCCCTGGCCCAGAGCGGGCTCCCCATCGAGTTGCTGCCTGTGGTGATGTTCTGCCTCTCCGGCGCCATGGCGTTTGCCACCGGCACCAGCTGGGGTACCTTCGGTATCATGCTGCCTCTGGCCGGTGATATGGCTGCTGCCAGCGAGATAAGCATGATGTTGCCGATGCTTTCTGCGGTGCTGGCCGGGGCCGTATTTGGCGATCACTGTTCACCGATATCGGACACCACCATCCTCTCCTCCACGGGGGCCGGTTGCCATCATATCGACCACGTGATGACGCAGCTGCCCTATGCGCTGACCATCGCCATCGGCGCTGCCTTCGGCTACCTGGTGCTGGGGCTGACCCACTCGGTCGGCGCAGGTTTTGTCACCAGCGGCGTCTGGTTCCTCGGGGTGACACTCTTCTACCTGAGAGCCAATCAGAAGGCGGCAGCCACCGCCTGATGAATGATGAGGGGCCTGCGGGCCCCTTTGTTTTTGACGCCATGCTGCGTTAGCATGCGCGCCATAAATTGGTATCGGAGCAGGCATGGCCTCACTACATTACAAATTCGCCGCGATGAATTCGGGCAAATCCACCCAATTGATCCAGGCACACTTCAACTATCTCGAGCGGGGCATGCACCCTCTGGCCATGACGCCAGCCATTGATGACAGATCCGGACTCGGGGTGATCAGCGCCAGGGTCGGGTTGACGTTAAAGGTGGAGGTGTTTAGCGACAGCTGCGATCTGTTCGAGATGGTCAAGGCTCGCCATGCGGAGCAGGCCATCGATGTGTTCATCGTCGATGAGGCGCAATTTCTCACCAAGGAGCAGGTCTATCAGCTGGCCCGGGTGGTGGATGAGGCGGGTATTCCCGTGATTGCCTATGGCCTCAAGATTGATTTTCGTGCCGAGCTGTTCCCGGGCTCCTACCATCTGCTCTGTCTGGCCGACAAGGTGGAAGAGCTCAAGAGCATCTGCTGGTGTGGCAACAAGGCGCACATGAATGCCAGGGTCAATGCCGATGGTCAGGTGGTGCGGGATGGCGCTCAGGTGGAGATAGGGGGCAATGCCCGTTATGTCTCCCTGTGCCGCAAGCACTATCTGGCTGGCCGGGCATTTCGTTAAGTTCAGCTAGTGCAGGCTTGAATTAGGATGAAAAGGGCCCGGTCGGGCCCTTTTCTGATGGTGGGTGCAGCCATGGGAAGTGGCTCAGGCAGGGGAGGCGGGGAGCTTAATCGAATTCGCTGTCGACCGGGGTAATGATGGGATCTGCCACCGGCAGTCGATGAAACAGCTGACGAAAGTGCTGCTGAACCCGGCCTATATCGACAAGGGACATGCCGGAGGCGAAACCGAACCAGACATAGAGACCTGTCAGGTCACGGAACATGGGGGGCAGGTACTTGGGGGCGGCGATCAGCCCCTCCAGATAGTGCTGATAGAGCACAGGAATGTCATCCAGGGTCACCTTGCCCACAAACAGCATGGGCAATATTTCGGGTACGCCCTCCAACACGGCGCTGCGGATGAAGTTGACCGTCTCCACATAGCCCTTTACGTAGGAGAGATCCTTGGTAAAGCAGGCGCCCCCCGCCACCATGCCGCCCCGGAATACGCGTTGGGTGATCTTGTAGGCATCATGCTCGCTCGCGCCCTTGTCCAGAAAATGGCGATAGAGTTCGATGAAGTCCGCGCCATTCTCGGCCATGTCGATGGCCATCACCCTGTCCGAGATGCGTTTAGCCCGGTCCGGGAAAGAGCTGAAGGTCAGAGTCTCTATCAGCACAGCCAACCCCTCCTGGCAGGCGGTGATGCGTGGTGAGCCGGCACTGAGCCAGGTCGCATAAGGTTGCTGTCGGCCATTAAGGGTGGTGCCGACATGAACCCAGCCCTCATGGACTTCCAACACCTGCAGATCCAGCTCGGAGAAGCGGGCATGACTGCTAAGCTTGATATAGTCACCGCCGGCTGCGGCATCCGAGACGATGCCATCGCTCAGCTTTACCTGCACCTGACCGTCGCGAAAGTAACTGGATAGTTTGTCCTGCAGCCGGTCGACCGCTGCCTGCCCCTCAAACTCCTTGGGATAGGGGCGCACCAGATGGCGGGCGCCAGGCAGGGAGAAGATGTCGCACAACCGCTCTCCCAGCTCGCGCAGTGTCTTGCGATCGCCACGCAGATGATCCCGGGCCGAGCCATAGAGACGCTGGCTGTAACGCAGAAAGTCCGGCTGACCGCGTTGGCGCAGCATCTCGATCACCACCATATATTGGTCGACGTTGGCCTGCAGTATGCGGCCCAGATCGTCATGGGGGCCCAGTTTGCGGCGGATCCTGTCCCTGAGCTCCTTGAGCTCCAGGTACTTGTTGCGCGGATCGAAGCCCAGATCCAAGCCCTGATAGAAGTTGGCATCGATGGCGGGGAGTTCACGGCCCCCCTTTGCCAGGAAGTCATGGCGGATATGATGGGGCCATTTGATGGCATCCAGAATGCGGATCGGCTTTTGCAACACCAGCAATTCATCGGAAAGGGACTTGAGGTGCAGGCGATATTTCTCTTGGATGGTCATCGATACTCGGCTGAGGGCTGCGCGCAGGTGGGCTGAGTATATGGACTGTCAGTGTCAAAAAGAAGCGCAAACAGAGGCGGGCAGGGGCCTCTGCTTTAGGTTGGCCACAAATTGGTTTAGACTGCGCCCCTCGCTTTCAAGAGTCCCATAACGTCATGATGAATACACCCAGCTCCGAAATGATAATGCGTTGGTTGCAACAGGCTCGTATCGAGCACTATGTCTGCGATCAGTGTCATGGCATCCATATCGTCTCCCTGCAATCGGTGGAAGGCATTCAGGAGAGCCGCGTCTTTGTCGAAGAGGAAGGACTGCTGTTCTCCTCCGAGCTGGAAATTCGCCCTGCGGCGCTGTTGCCCATGGTGGCCGAACTGGGCCGGCTCAACATGCAGTATCCCTCGCTCAAGGTGTTTCTCGACATCATTGATGACAATCTGCCACGGCTGGTGGTCGGTCATACGGTGTTTACCAAGGCGGGCCTCACGGTTGAGCAATTCATTCTGTTTGTGCAGAGCACCATAGCCGCGACCCATGACGTGGTTGCCGAGTGTGAGCGTCTGGGCTTCCTCAACCTGGTCGATGTGGTGGTTGAACCGGGTTCTGTGCATTAATCCGGCAGTCGAGCGCAAGAGGCGGAGAAAGCCGTTGACGGGCGAGCGGCTTTCCCCTAAATTACGCCCCGTTGTCGCGGCATTGGCCGTGAGCAACCCTGGTGATTGAACAGGTAAAGCAGCAGTCAAGAATTTGGTGAGGTGTCCGAGTGGCTGAAGGAGCACGCCTGGAAAGTGTGTATACGGCAACGTATCGAGGGTTCGAATCCCTCCCTCACCGCCATATTGAAAAGCCCGACTCAGGTCGGGCTTTTTGCTATCTGCTGTTTGCTGTTTGCTGTTTGCCAACATTCGTCACTCTGTCTCATGTTGAGGCTAGAGAACAGCACTGTCTCATCCTTTGTTACGCCTGACTGTGTGAGGAGGCGATTGTGGGCAGTGATAAATAAAAAATCCGGCCTAAATGAGGCCGGATTTTTTATTTATCCAACCTTGGCTCAGATGTTTTGTGCTTCATTCGGCACAATAACAGCGGCATGATTTCCCTTCGGACCCTGCTGCAGTTCAAACTGAACGGCTTGACCCGCTTTCAGGGTTCTGTAACCTTCCATTTGAATGGTGGAGTAGTGGGCGAAGATATCGTCACCGCCCCCTTCCGGACAGATAAACCCAAATCCTTTTGCGTTGTTGAACCACTTGACTGTTCCGGTTGCCATACATCTACATCCTTTTATTGATTACCCTAAAGTCGTTGAGTAACCTGCGCCAGCCCATTATAACTAGTGATATCAACCTAATAATGGTAGGGCGCCGATTAGCAAGTAACCAATTTAGTCCAACTGATGGTCGAGTCAAGAAGTTGTTAACAAGTCATGTGATCCAGTTAACAACTCTATTGACAGCCTGACGCCTGGCGGTAGTAATCTAGAGGTACCCAAGCACAATCATGAGTAAGCAAAAAGAACTCTTTGTTAATGAAGAGATTGCGCAGTCCGAGAAGACCAAGCTGCAGCCGCCATCCATGTACAAGGTGCTGCTCAATAATGACGACTACACCCCAATGGAGTTTGTGGTTGAAGTCTTGCAGCGGTTCTTCCGGATGGATCTGGATAAGGCTACCCAGATCATGCTGAGTGTGCATTATAGTGGTAAAGGAGTCTGTGGCACCTTCACCGCAGAGATAGCGGAGACCAAGGTGGTCCAGGTCAATACCTATTCACGTAATAACGAACATCCACTGCTATGTACGATGGAAAAGGCCTAAACGACATGACGTGATGACAGAACGACACCACATTGTTGCTGTACTTAGGGGAGGTGCCTATGTTGAACAAAGAGTTAGAAAAGACGCTGAACGAGGCTTTCAAGCTCGCTCGCGATGAGCGTCACGAATTCATGACCGTTGAGCACCTGTTGTTGGCCCTGCTGGATAACAGCTCAGCCCATGAGGCCTTGAGTTCATGTGGTGCGGATGTGGAGTTGATGCGCAAGGAGATTGCGGCCTTCATCAATCAGACCACGCCGTTGATTGCCGTCGATGACGAAGATAGAGAGACCCAGCCTACGCTAGGTTTCCAGCGTGTGTTGCAACGCGCAGTATTCCACGTGCAGTCCTCGGGCCATACCGAAGTCAGTGGCGCCAATGTGCTGGTGGCCATCTTCAGCGAGCAAGAGTCCCAAGCCGCTTATTTCCTGAAGAAATCCGATATCAGTCGACTGGATGTGGTCAACTTCCTCTCCCATGGTGTGCGCAAAGACAACAAGCCAGACACCCCGCAAAACAATACCGATGCTGACGATGATGTCTCAGCCGCCCAAATAGAGAGCTTTGCCACTAACCTGAATCAGCTGGTGCTTGAGGGCCGCATTGATCCCTTGATCGGGCGCGATCAGGAGCTGAGCCGCACCATACAGGTTTTGTGCCGCCGCCGTAAAAACAACCCCTTGTTTGTTGGGGAAGCGGGAGTGGGCAAGACCGCGATCGCCGAAGGCTTGGCTTATCGCATCGTCAAGGGCGATGTGCCTGAGGTCATTGCCGGCAGTACCATCTACTCCCTGGACATGGGGTCATTACTGGCCGGTACCAAATATCGTGGTGATTTCGAAAAGCGTCTCAAGGTGCTGCTCAAACAGATCGAGCGCCAGGAAGGGGCCATTCTGTTTATCGATGAAATTCATACCATCATAGGTGCAGGGGCGGCGTCTGGTGGCCAGCTGGATGCGGCAAACCTTATCAAGCCTCTGCTCTCTAATGGCTTGCTGCGCTGCGTGGGTTCCACCACTTATCAGGAATATGCCCAGACATTCGAGAAAGATCGTGCCTTGGCGCGCCGCTTCCAGAAGATCGATATCGTAGAACCGACCATAGATGATACGACTCGCATCCTGATGGGCCTCAAGAGCCGCTACGAGGCGCATCACAGTGTGCGCTACACCGCCAAGGCTATTCGGGCCGCGGCCGAGCTCTCAGCCAAGTACATCAATGATCGCCATCTGCCAGACAAGGCCATTGACGTGATCGATGAAGCCGGGGCAGGGCAGCGTATGTTGCCAGTGAGCAAGCGCAAGAAAGTGATCAATGTGGCCGAGATTGAGTCCATTGTGGCCAAGATAGCGCGTATTCCGGAAAAATCTGTCTCCTCTTCCGATAAGGAAGTGCTCAAGAATCTGGAACGTAACCTCAAGATGGTGGTGTTTGGCCAGGATAAGGCGATTTCGGTGCTGACCGATGCCATTCGTCTTTCTCGTTCAGGGTTGGGGAACGAGCGACGCCCGGTCGGTTGCTTCCTGTTTGCTGGCCCAACCGGGGTGGGCAAGACAGAAGTCACCCAGCAGCTCGGTAAGGCCCTTGGGGTCGAGATGCTGCGCTTTGACATGTCGGAATACATGGAGCGTCATACGGTCTCTCGACTGATTGGTGCCCCGCCCGGTTATGTTGGCTTTGAACAAGGTGGCCTGTTGACCGATGCGGTGATCAAGCACCCCCACGCCGTGTTGTTGCTCGATGAAATCGAGAAGGCACACCCGGATGTGTTCAATCTGCTGCTGCAGGTCATGGATAACGGGACGCTCACCGATAATAACGGGCGCAAGGCGGATTTTCGTAACATCATCTTGGTGATGACCACTAATGCGGGTGTACAGGAGACGCAGCGCAAGTCCATTGGCTTCCAGCAGCAAGATCTCAGCCACGATGCTATGGAAGTGATCAACAAGACGTTCAGCCCTGAGTTCCGTAACCGGCTCGATCACACCATCTGGTTTAATCATTTGGATATGGCGGTGATCTATCAAGTGGTCGACAAGTTCATCGTCGAACTGCAGGTGCAGCTGGATGCCAAGGGAGTATCCCTCGAGATATCGGAAGATGCCCGTCACTGGTTGGCCGAGAAGGGCTATGACAGGGCGATGGGAGCTAGACCCATGGGACGGGTCATTCAGGAACACCTCAAGAAACCCCTGGCCAATGAGATCCTGTTTGGCTCACTGGTCGATGGGGGTATCGTCAAGGTTGAAGTAGTAAATGATAGCCTCAGCTTCGATTTTCAGGTCGATGTTGAAGCCGTGCCTCACTAACTAGAAACCACGAAACGACAAAAAACCCCAACCATCAGGTTGGGGTTTTTTGCTGAATTCCTGGCTTAGCGAGAGCGGAAAACAATACGACCCTTGGAGAGATCGTAGGGAGTCAGAGCGACTGTCACCTTGTCACCAGTCAGGATACGAATGTAGTTTTTGCGCATCTTGCCGGAAATGTGAGCGATAACCACGTGACCATTCTCCAGTTCCACACGGAACATGGTATTGGGCAGGGTTTCCAAGATAGTGCCCTGCATCTCAATACTGTCTTCTTTAGCCATTGAATCCTCTTGATAAGCCACAACAAAAATCCGCTGGATCATGCCGGATTTAAGCCAATGTGTAAAGTTTACTCGGGCTTGGTGACGATATTTTTCCATTCACCCTTAATAAGTCGCTCATGGGGCAGGAAGCGGCTCTTGTATTTCATCTTGCGACACTCCTCAACCTGATAGCCCAAATAGAGCCACTGACGACCAGTCCGCCGCCCCAAATCCAGCTGGCTCAAGATGGCAAAGGTCCCGATGGATCGATCGGCAAAGGCGGGATCGAAGAAGGTGTACATGGCGCTCAAGGCGTGAGGCAAGAGGTCCGTGACGGCCACACCGATCAGCCGGTTATTCTGATGGATCTCGAGATAGAGCGGCGGCATCCAGTCGCAGTGCAGAAAGCCCTTGTACTGGCTACGGCTGGGAGGGTACATGCTGCCGTCCCGGTGTCGCTGGCGGATATAGCGCTCATACAGCTGGTAATACTCGGGCTTGTCGTCATAGCTCAGCACCAGGGAGAGATCCTGGTTTTGTTGCTGGATACGCTTCTGGCTGCGACTGGGCACAAATTGCTCGCTGTGGATACGCAGAGACTGACAGGCGCTGCAACTCGGACAGTGGGGGCGATAGATGTCGTTGCCGCTGCGGCGAAAACCGGCAGTCAACAAGCGTTCGTAACCGTGAGCATTGAGCAGGTCGTTGTCCATCAGTACCAGCAGCTGCTCCTGTTGATGTTCCAGATAGCTGCAGGCATGTTTGGGGGTCAGGCCGACTTTGAGGATCACTTCTTCTGTCATAGGCTGATTGACCTCGCTTGCCAGCACCCCTCACGCAGTGGTTGCTGCCGCAGTGTCGCCAGCGCCGCTAAAAACTGGCTACGGGGCCACTCTTCGATGCCCAGGGTCGCCAGGAAGCTGTTTTGCATCTGGCAGTCGATGAGGGCACCGTCGTGGCATTCGAAATGACGACAGAGGGCCCACATGGCCACTTTGGCGCCGTTATCGATACGACTGAACATGGACTCGCCACAGAAGAGGCGACCGACGGCGATACCATAGAGCCCTGCCTGTAACTGCCCGTCTTGCCACACTTCGATGGAGTGAGCGTGACCCAGACGATGCAGTGCCTGATAGGCCGCTATCATCTCGCTGCTGATCCAGGTGCCACTGGCGGTGGGCCTGGGGGCGGCGCAGGCGGTGATAACCTGATTAAAGGCGCGATTGATGGAAATATCGAATGAATGACGGCGCAAAAACTTTTTCAGGCTGCGCCCCACATGCAGGCGGGAGGGGACTATTACCCCACGGGGATCCGGTGACCACCATAGCAGGGCCTGGTGGGGTTCATTCCATGGAAAGATCCCATTGTGGTAAGCTGCGAGCAGACGAGGAGGGGAGAGATCGCCTCCAATCGCAAGCAGGCCATTGGGCTCATCCAGCGCGTGTTTGGGGTGGGGGAACCGGGTCGGCTCATCATCCAGTTGGGTCAGGTAGCAAGACATAGCATCGAGAGGTTTCATAGATGAAGGCCATTATCCTGATAGTATCCAGCCTGCTGTGCTTTGTCACGATGCAGGCCAGTGCCGAGGTCTATCAACGCAATACGGCGCGCCCGGTCAACCAGGTGGTGTTTGGTCAGGTCGAGACGATGCGCAACATTACCCAGCGTCAGGTGATTGAGTCGCAGCAATCTGGCTGGAAGACGTTGGGTGGCGCCCTTATCGGGGGGCTGATCGGCAACCAGTTTGGCGGCGGCCATGGCCGGGAGATAGCCACCGCAGTGGGGGCCTTGGCGGGCGCCGGTGCGGCGCAGTATTACCAGTCCGGCACTGAGGTGGTGGAGAACAAGTTGGTGGAGCTGCTCATTCGCAACGATCAGGACGCGCTGGTCAATGTGATCCAGGACTTCGATCCGGCCATGGTCTTCGCCCAGGGCGACAAGGTGCGGATCCTCTATTTTGATGATGGGGTGCGGGTCGACAAGACATATTGAGTCATGGCTAGCACAAGGACTCACCCGTGTCGTCAGCCTCTGTCGCTGACCCGAGTGGCAGAGAAGAGGCGGTATTGGCCACAAATCGAGAACAGACCAAAGACGTGATGCGGGGTTTGGATACAACAAAGGCATGCCGAGGCATGCCTTTGTCATTGACAGCATCTGGCCCTGCACAGGGCGAGAGGCGCTTATTGCGCGTCGAGGAAACGCTCGGCATCCAGGGCGGCCATGCAACCAGTACCGGCCGAGGTGATGGCCTGACGGTAGTTGTGGTCGGCCACGTCGCCGGCGGCGAACACGCCTTCAATGCTGGTCTGGGTGGCGAAGCCTTGCAGACCGCCGCGGACCAGCAGATAGCCATTCTCCATGGCCAGCTGGCCTTCGAAGATCTGGGTGTTCGGCTGGTGACCGATGGCGATAAAGACCCCCATCAGCGGCAGCTCAGAGGTGCTGTCATCCTTGGTGCTGCGCAGGCGGATGCCGGTCACGCCCATTTCGTCGCCCAGCACCTCGTCCAGGGTCTGGTAGGTGTGCAGCACTATGTTGCCACTGGCGACCTTGTCGTGCAGGCGCTTGATCAGGATTTTTTCGGCCCTGAACTCGTCGCGACGATGAACCAGGTGCACCTTCTTGGCGATGTTCGCCAGGTAGAGTGCCTCTTCCACGGCGGTGTTGCCGCCGCCGACCACGGCCACTTCCTGGTTGCGATAGAAGAAGCCATCACAGGTGGCACAGGCGGAGACACCGCGACCCTTGAAGGCCTCTTCAGATGGCAGACCCAGATACTTGGCAGAGGCGCCGGTAGCGATGATCAGGGCATCACAGCTGTACTCACCGCTGTCACCCTTGAGGCGGAACGGACGCTGGTTCAGGGACACTTCGTTGATGTGATCGAACAGGATGCGGGTATCGAACTTCTCCGCATGTTCCTTCATTCGCTCCATCAGCGCCGGACCGGTCAGCCCTTCTGCATCACCGGGCCAGTTCTCCACTTCCGTGGTGGTGGTCAACTGGCCACCTTGCTGCATGCCGGTGACCAGCAGGGGATTGAGGTTGGCACGGGCGGCGTAGACGGCGGCCGTGTAGCCTGCCGGGCCTGAGCCCAGGATCAGCAGCTTGCTGTGAATGACTTCGCTCATGGTGTGATTTCCGAGACGTAATGAGTTTGCGCGATTGTAGGGAATTCGTGATCCGGGGTCAAAGGGCAGTGCGTCGATTGTGTTAATCGCCCGCCCTGAATATCAGCCATAAAAAAACCGCCCATCGCGGGCGGATTTTCACTCATCTCGACTTGTTGGCAAGGGAGATCAGTTCAACAGGGTCAGGGGGTCGGTGAAGGCAAGGCCATGGGCCTCGGCGACCTCGGCACAGGTCAATTTTCCCGCCATCACGTTGAGGCCGTTCAGCAGGTGCTTGTCGGCAAGCAGAGCGGCTTTGTAGCCTTGATCTGCCAGACGGATGATGAAGGGCAGGGTGGCATTGTTGAGGGCGAAGGTGGAGGTACGCGCCACGGCCCCGGGCATGTTGGCCACGCAGTAGTGCACCACCTCATCGACGATATAAGTGGGATCCTGGTGTGTGGTGGCATGAGATGTCTCGACGCAGCCACCCTGATCGATGGCGACATCGACAATGGCCGAACCTGGCTTCATGCGGGCAATATGGTCACGGGTGACAAGTTTCGGCGCAGCGGCGCCTGGGATCAGCACACCACCAATCACCAGATCGGCGCTTAACACGTGGCGCTCTATGGCTTCGCTGGTGGAGTAGATCACCTTGGCGGCGCCCTGAAACTCGCTGTCGAGGCGACGCAGGGCATCAACACTGCGATCCAGGATGGTGACATCGGCACGCATGCCAACGGCCATGCGGGCTGCATTGGAACCGACCACTCCGCCACCCAGTATCACCACCTTGGCCGGCTCGACCCCGGGTACGCCGCCGAGCAACATACCGCTGCCGCCACGGGATTTCTCCAGCGCCTGGGCGCCGGCTTGAATAGACATGCGACCGGCAACTTCGGACATTGGGGCCAGCAGGGGCAAGCCGCCACGGTCATCGGTGACGGTTTCATAGGCGATGCAGATGGCGCCGCTGCTGATCAACTCTTGGGTCTGGGGCAGGTCTGGCGCCAGGTGCAGATAGGTAAACAACACCTGGTCGGGGCGCAGCATGGCACGCTCGGCGGCCTGGGGTTCTTTGACCTTGACTATCATCTGTGACTTTGCAAAAACATCGGCAGCAGAGGCCAACATTTCGGCGCCAGCAGCTTGATAATCTGCGTCGGTGAAGCCGATGCCAGTTCCCGCCCCGCTTTGGACGAAAACAGTATGGTTTCGTGCTGTCAGTTCACGTACACTGGCTGGAACCATGCCTACGCGATATTCATGGTTTTTTATTTCTTTAGGTACACCGATAATCATGCTATCCCTCGTCTATAGATTGGTGTTTTATGTTGCCACATTGTTAAGCGACATTTGCGCCTAGTATATTCAGGTATTGACAGGATTTGTGACCATAATTATAAAATGACTGGTGATTCTTACCAAAAAATAGCCAAAGGATGGAATAAAATGATGGAAGCTAAGAGTCGGCTAAAGGATTTGGACAGGATTGATCGCAACATTCTTAATGAACTGCAAAAGGATGGCAGGATTTCGAATGTTGAGTTGTCCAAACGAGTTGGCCTGAGTCCCACACCCTGTCTGGAACGGGTTCGTCGTCTGGAGCGACAAGGCTATATCGAAGGATATGCCGCTATTCTGAACCCTCATTATCTGGATGCTTCTCTGCTGGTGTTTGTGGAAATCACCCTGAACCGGGGCGCCCCGGACGTGTTTGAACAGTTCAACAAAGCCGTTCAAGTACTCGAAGAGATCCAGGAATGTCATCTGGTCTCCGGTGATTTCGATTACCTGCTCAAGACCCGCGTCAGCGACATGTCTGCCTACCGCCGCCTGCTTGGGGAAACCCTGTTGCGACTGCCCGGCGTCAACGACACGCGCACCTATGTGGTGATGGAAGAAGTAAAACAGAGTAGTCGACTGGTAATCAGTACTCGATAGAGTATTTTGTTCTGTGATGTGTCACGCAATTGATGCATCATAAAAATGAGAAACGAGCGGCCAGTCCGCTCGTTTCTGCTTGTCGAGTCTGTCGCGTCAATGGGCAGACAGGCTGACAAACGATAGGTTTTTCAGGGATACTGGGCCCCCTTGTCCCACGCGTTATTTTGTTTTCAGAAAGGAGCCGGAGTTTGGCCGAGAAAAAGCTGTTTACTCCTTTATCAGGCACCCAACGGATCTTCGAAGCCGTCTTGATCGCCATCACACTGTTGGCTGCCTACCTCTTGCTTGCCCTGCTCACATACCACCCCGCCGATCCCGGCTGGTCCCAGACCTCCTGGGAAGGGGATGTGAAGAATCTGGCGGGGAGCGCCGGTGCCTGGATAGCCGATATCACCATGTTCACCTTCGGGGCCTTCTCCTACTTGGTGCCGCCCTTGTTGGTACTCTTGGGTTGGAGTCTGTTCTGGCGACCGAGCCGCTTGCTGGAGGTCGATTACCTGACCCTGTCGGTGCGCATCGTAGGCTTCATCCTGACGGTGCTTGGCATGTCGGCCATCGCCAGCATGAACTTCAACGACATGCAGAACTTCTCGGCCGGTGGCCTGGTCGGCGATGTGATTGCCTCGGCCGTGATCCCTCTGTTTGGTGGCGTCGGTGCCAACCTGATGCTGCTCTGTTTCGTGGCAACAGGCATCACGCTGTTCACCGGCTGGTCCTGGCTTACCATCGTCGAGCGGATCGGCAGCGCCTGCACGGGGTCGGTGTCTGCTATCTACCACCTGCCCACGACCCTGGGACACTGGCTCAGTGGCGGTTGGCGCCAGCCTCGTTATGACGGGCCGGATCCACTGCTGGAAGGCAGTGCCGGTACCCTGGCCCTGGATGATGAGGACGATGAGCCTCACAGTGGCTGGCTGCGCGGTGCCAAAGGGCCCCAAGGCGGCAAGGGGAAGAGGGCGGCCAAATCCGAGGAGTGGTTGCCTGAGCTGGACGAAGATACCTTCCAGTTCGACCCGGATTTCGATGATGAGGACGACGCGCCCGCTCCGGCCCCCGTCAAACGTGGCCAGCGTCCTCGTCAGCCGGTGGTAAAGGCCAGCGAAGAGGAGATGGACCTGCCTTGGGCTGACAATGGTGACGATGCACCAAGCCCTGCGGCGGCCCGCCCTCCTGTCTCCAAACGCACCGCCATGGCCAACATGGCGCCGCTGCCGAGCCTGGACTTGCTCGACCGCCCCCCGGCCAAGACCCAGTCGATGAGCCCGGAGGAGCTGGAGCGCATGGCGCGTCTGGTGGAGGCCAAGCTTGCCGACTATAACGTGCAGGCCAAGGTGGTCGGCGTCTACCCGGGCCCTGTCATCACCCGCTTCGAGCTCGACCTTGCCCCAGGCATGAAGGCGAGCAAGATAACCAACCTGTCGCGGGATCTGGCACGCTCGCTCTCTGCCAGCAGCGTGCGGGTGGTGGAGGTGATCCCCGGCAAGACCTTCATCGGCATCGAACTGCCCAACCGGGTTCGCCAGACGGTCTACATGCGCGAAGTGGTGGATTGCGAAGATTTCCACAACAGCGAGAGTCCTCTGACCATGGTGCTCGGCCAGGATATCGCCGGTGAGCCCGTGGTGGTGAATCTCGCCAAGATGCCGCACCTGCTGGTGGCCGGTACCACCGGCTCGGGCAAGTCGGTCGGGGTGAACACCATGATCGTCTCCATGCTCTACAAGGCGAGCCCGGACGATCTGCGCTTCATCATGATCGATCCCAAGATGCTGGAACTCTCGGTCTACGAGGGGATACCGCATCTGCTTACCGAGGTGGTGACCGACATGAAGGACGCCGCCAATGCCCTGCGCTGGTGCGTGGGCGAGATGGAGCGTCGCTACAAGCTGATGTCGGCGGTCGGGGTGCGCAACCTCAAGGGCTATAACACCAAGGTGCAGATGGCATCTGATGCGGGCAACCCCATGCGCGATCCGCTGTGGCGTCCGGGGGACTCCATGGATCAGATGGCCCCCGAGCTCGAGAAGCTGCCGCACATCGTGGTGGTGGTGGACGAGTTTGCCGACATGATGATGATCGTCGGCAAGAAGGTGGAAGAGCTGATCGCCCGTATCGCCCAGAAGGCGCGGGCCGCCGGTATTCACTTGATCTTGGCGACCCAGCGTCCCTCGGTGGATGTGATAACGGGCCTCATCAAAGCCAACATCCCGACCCGGATCTCCTTCCAGGTGTCGAGCAAGATAGATTCCCGCACCATCCTGGATCAGGGCGGCGCTGAATCCCTGCTCGGCATGGGGGACATGCTTTACATGCCGGCCGGCACCTCCAACCCGACCCGGGTGCACGGCGCCTTCGTCGATGACCACGAGGTGCACAAGGTGGTGGCGGATTGGAAGCTGCGCGGTGAGCCCAACTACATCCAGGAGATCCTCTCCGGTGAGTCGGAGGAGGGCGGCAGCGGCGATTATGGCAGCAGTGGTGATGAAGAGTTGGACCCGCTGTTCGACGAGGCGGTGGCCTTCGTGGTGGAATCCCGTCGTGGTTCAACCTCCAGCGTGCAGCGCAAATTCAAGATTGGCTACAACAGAGCGGCCCGCCTCATCGAACAGATGGAGAACCAGGGCATCGTCAGCAGCCCCGGTGGCAACGGCCAACGGGATGTGCTGGCACCGCCTCCGGTACGTGATTGATAGCGTGTGTGTCCTGGCCATGCCCTTAGCGGGTGTGGCCTTTTAGCGAGAGACCTTATGAAAAAACAGTTATTGATGGGAACCGTGCTGCTCATCGCCAGCAGCCAGGTGTGGGCCGATGCGGCCAGTGATCTCAAGCAGAAGCTGGCAGCCGTCAACCTCTTCTCCGCCCAGTTCCAGCAGACCGTCTTTGACAGCAAGGGCAAAGAACTGCAAAAAGCGAGCGGCGATCTGCTGGTGTCGCGCCCTAATCGCTTCAACTGGCACACCACCTCACCGGACGAGAGCCTGATCGTGGCCGATGGCAAGGATGTCTGGATCTACGATCCCTTCGTCGAACAGGTCACCGCCCTCAAGTTGCAAGATGCCGTGGTCAATACCCCTTTCATCCTGATCGCCAGCAGCGATGACAAGTACTGGAAAAACTACGACGTGACCGAGCAGGATGATGTGTTCACCGTCACCAGCCGCAATCAGGACGAACTGATCGCCTCCTTCAGAATTACCTTCGATCGGCAGGAGAACATCAGCCGCTTCGACGTGAAAGAGGCCCAGGGTCAGTGGAGCGAGTTCACCCTGAGCGGCTTCAATCGCAAGCCGGCGCTCAAGGGCAACGAGTTCGTGTTCAAGACGCCCAAGGGGGTCGCGCTGGACGACCAACGCTGATGAGCAATCTCTCTTTGGACTTCTCATCGGACTTTCGTCCACTGGCCGCACGGATGCGGCCGCAGACTCTTGACCAGTACATAGGCCAACAGCATATCCTGGGACCGGACAAGCCCCTGCGCAAAGCCATCCTGGCGGGACACTGCCACTCCATGATCCTGTGGGGCCCCCCCGGCACCGGCAAGACCACCCTCGCCGAACTCGTTGCCCACTACTGCCAGGCCGAGGTGGAGCGGCTCTCCGCGGTCACTTCCGGCATCAAGGAGATCCGCGCCGCCATCGACAAGGCCAAGGAGAACAGCTGGCGCGGAGTGCGTACCATACTGTTCGTGGATGAGGTGCACCGCTTCAACAAGAGTCAGCAGGATGTGTTCCTGCCCCACATCGAAGATGGCACCATCACCTTCATCGGCGCCACCACCGAAAACCCCTCGTTCGAACTCAACAACGCACTGCTCTCCCGGGCCCGGGTCTATCTGCTCAAACGGCTGGAAGAGCAAGATATCCTCGCCATGATCAGTCAGGCCCTGACCGACCCACGGGGCCTCAATGATCCGACCCTCACCTTCGCCCCCGGGGTGAAGGAGGCGCTGGCCAAGGCGGTGGATGGGGACGGGCGCAAGTCCCTCAACTATCTGGAGCTGCTGGGGGACATGGCCGAGGCGAACGGGGAGGGGGAGAGAGTGATCGACAGCGCCCTGCTCGCCGCCGTAGCGGGGGAGCACGTGGCGCGCTTCGACAAGGGGGGCGATCACTTCTATGACCTCATCTCGGCGGTGCACAAGTCCATTCGCGGCTCGGCCCCCGATGCGGCGCTCTACTGGTATGCCCGCATGGTGAGCGCGGGCTGCGATCCGCTCTACATCGCTCGCCGGCTGCTGGCCATCGCCTCGGAAGATGTCGGCAACGCCGATCCCCGTGCCATGCAGGTGGCGCTGTCGGCCTGGGATTGCTTCCACCGCATCGGCCCGGCTGAAGGGGAGCGGGCCATCGCCCAGGCCATCGTCTATCTCGCCTGCGCCCCCAAGAGCAATGCGGTCTACACCGCCTGGAAGGCGGCGCTGCGAGATGCCAAGGAGCAAGCGGATTTCGAGGTGCCACCGCACCTGCGCAACGCCCCGACCAAGCTGATGAGCGATCTGGGTTATGGCGCCGAATATCGCTATGCCCATGACGAACCCGGTGCCTATGCTGCCGGCGAGAGCTACTTCCCGCCTGAACTGGCCGGCACGCAATATTACCAGCCGACGGATCGCGGGCTTGAGAAACAGATCGCCCAGAAACTCGATTATCTGCGTGAGCTGGATGGGCAGAGTCCCCGCCGAAGAGAGAAGTAGGGGACCGGTCTGGAGATTGGCACGCCAATCGACAGGATCGGCGAATATTGGCCGCCTTGTGCCCTCAAACTTGGCAAAAACGACAGCAATAGTCCCTGTTCGGGCAGGGGGGCGGTCTGCTACACTGCCCCTCTGACCCCGTTTGTCTCGGCCTTGCGCCATCTTCTTGATGTCGAACGCCTGATTTTGCAGGCTCGACTCTGAAGACCCGGGGTGCGCCAACCGATGTTAACTTCCGGATCTGTTCTCTCGCCAGGTTTGATAACCCAGGCCCAGATCCCATCTGAAAAAGTAGGTAAACCATGCTGGATCCCAAATATCTGCGCAGCGATATCATCGATGCTGCCACGCGTCTGGCGACACGTGGCTACGTTCTGGACGTAGCGGCGGTCAATGCTCTGGAAGAGAAACGCAAGGATCTGCAGTCCCGCACCCAGGAGCTGCAGGCCGAGCGCAACGCCCGCTCCAAGTCCATCGGTGAGGCGGCTCGCCGTGGTGAAGATGTGGCGCCGCTCAAGGCCATCGTGACCCAGATCAACGACGAGCTGGAAACCAGCAAGGTCGAACTCGAGGCCCTGCTGCGCGATATCAAAGCCATCGCCGATGGCATGCCGAACCTGCCAAGCGACAGCACCCCGGTCGGTCGCGACGAGAATGACAACGTCGAAGTACGCCGTTGGGGTACCGTCCGTGCATTTGATTTCCAGCCGCGGGATCATGTGGAAGTGGGCGAGGGCCTCAAGGGGCTGGACTTCAAGAACGGCGTCAAGCTGTCGGGTTCGCGTTTCGTGGTGATGAAGGGGCAGATTGCCCGCCTGCACCGCGCCCTGGCGCAGTTCATGCTGGACTTGCATACCCAGCAGCATGGCTACACCGAGTGCTACGTGCCCTATCTGGTCAATCCGGACAGCCTCTATGGCACCACCCAGCTGCCGAAGTTCTCCGAAGATCTGTTCAACACCGGTATCGTCTCCGACGCCGAAGAGGGCAGCAAGGAGCGCAAGCTCTCCCTGATCCCGACCTCGGAGGTGCCGCTCACCAACATGGCCCGTGACGAGATCTTCGATGAGCAGGAGCTGCCCATCAAGATGACGGCGCACAGCCCCTGCTTCCGCTCCGAGGCCGGCTCCTACGGTCGCGATACCAAGGGCCTGATCCGCATGCACCAGTTCGACAAGGTCGAGATGGTCCAGCTGGTACACCCGGAGCAATCCTGGGATGCGCTGGAAGAGATGGTCGGTCATGCGGAGAAGGTGTTGCAACTGCTGGAGCTGCCGTATCGCGTGATGGCGTTGTGCACCGGTGACATGGGCTTCGCCGCCGCCAAGACCTACGATCTGGAAGTGTGGCTGCCAGCCCAGGACACCTACCGCGAGATCTCGTCCGTCTCCAACTGTGGCGATTTCCAGGCGCGCCGCATGCAGGCGCGGGTGCGCATCGATGGCAAACCCCAGCTGATCCATACCCTCAACGGCTCCGGCCTGGCGGTGGGTCGTACCCTGGTGGCGGTGATCGAGAACTACCAGCAGGAAGATGGCCGTATCGCCATTCCGGCGGCCTTGCAGTCCTACATGGGCGGCCTGACCCACATCGGTTAACCAGCCCCATTTGAATGTCATAAGCCATGGATTTCCATGGCTTTTTTGTTTTTGAATCCCTTATTCATCTTCTATTCAGTGCACCGGGGGTAAAAGGCTCGCGGTCAATTCATCGCGGATTGATTCGGCTCGGTGATCAGGGTGCGCACTTCGTCCTTGCTCAGGTTCACTAGAAACGCAGGCGTATCGGCTGCACCGGCCGATTGCATGTTTCAAATGAATAAGGAGTAATTGATGACGTCGAGGACGACACCATTGGCGCCCGCGCGCCCCGGCCTGTTCAACCGCTTTTTGAACGGGGTCGAATGGCTTGGTAATCTGCTACCACATCCCATCACACTATTTGCCCTCTTCTCCCTCACTCTGATTGTGGCCTCCGGCATCGCCGCCTGGCTGGGCGTCAGCGTGGTGGATCCGCGCCCGGAAGGGGCGCCCGGCCGCAGCGTCGACGGCATGATAACCGTAGTCAGCCTGCTCAGCGCCGAAGGCTTGCAACGCATCGTCTCCAACCTGGTGACCAACTTCACCGGCTTCGCACCGCTGGGCACTGTGCTGGTGGCGTTGCTCGGGGTGGGCATTGCCGAACACTCCGGCCTGCTCAGCGCCGCCATGCGGGGCATGGTGATGAGCGCCTCCCGCCGCATGGTCACGCTGACCATCGTCTTTGCCGGGATCATGTCCAACACGGCGGCCGAGCTTGGCTACGTGGTGCTGATCCCCCTGGCGGCCATGATCTTCCACTCCCTGGGTCGCCATCCTCTGGCGGGTCTGGCGGCGGCCTTTGCCGGTGTCTCCGGTGGCTACTCTGCCAATCTGCTGCTTGGCACCGTGGATCCCCTGCTCGCAGGCATCACCCAGATAGCGGCCCGCATCATCGATCCCGGTTATGTGGTCGGCCCCGAGGTGAACTGGTACTTCATGTTCGTCAGTACCTTCCTCATCACCGGCCTGGGCGCCTGGGTGACCGAGAAGATAGTCGAACCCAAGCTCGGTAAATATGACCCGAGCGAGGCGAGTGTCTCTCTGGATCAACAGGCAGAGTCCCTGACTGCCCGGGAGAAGCGTGGCCTCTGGTCGGCCCTGGTGGCCGTGCTGGTGGTCAGTGGCCTGCTGGCGCTGACCGTGGTACCAGCGGATGGCATATTGCGCCATCCTGAGACGGGGGCCATTGCGGGCTCTCCCTTCCTGCACGGCATTGTCGCCTTCATCTTCGTCTTCTTCGCCGTGCCAGGTTTTGTCTACGGCAAGGTCGTGGGCACCATGAAGAGCGACAAGGACGTGATCAAGGCGATGTCCACCAGCATGAGTACCATGGGCATGTACATCGTCCTGGTGTTCTTCGCGGCCCAGTTCGTTGCCTACTTCTCCTGGACCAACTTCGGGACAGTGTTTGCGGTCAAGGGGGCAGGGGCCCTGCAGGCTCTGGGCCTGACCGGTCCCGGTCTCTTCTTTGGTTTCATACTGATGTGCGCCGTCATCAACCTGATGATTGGTTCGGCATCGGCCCAGTGGGCGGTCACGGCGCCCATCTTCGTGCCCATGTTGATGCTGATTGGTTACTCCCCTGAGGTCATCCAGGCGGCATACCGGATCGGGGATTCAGTGACCAACATCATCACCCCCATGATGAGCTACTTCGGCTTGATCCTGGCGGTGGCGGTGCGTTACCAGAAATCCTTAGGGATAGGCACGCTCATTGCGACCATGCTGCCCTATACCCTGGTATTCCTGCTGGGCTGGAGCCTGCTGTTCTATGTCTGGGTGTTCGTGCTGGGGCTGCCGGTCGGCCCGGGCGCCGCCACTTTCTACCCGGCACAGGGCTAAGTCATCAGGGGCGCCAACTGGGCGCCCCTTCATTTTTGGCGGGGAAGGGAAGAAGTTTCCCAAGCAATCCGCAATCGTTTTTGTTAGAATTCGCCGCAATTTTGCAAGACACACGAACGACTCATGGTTTGGATTGATTACACAATTTTGGGCATCGTTGCCCTCTCAGCCCTGATAAGCCTGGTGCGTGGTTTCGTCAAGGAAGCCATGTCCCTCGTTACCTGGTTTGTCGCCTTCTTTATCGCCAGTAACTTCTACCCCGATCTCGCCGTCTTCTTCACCTCCATCACCGATCAGCTGCTGCGCAATGGCTTGGCCATCGCGGCCCTCTTCGTCGCAACCCTGATCCTTG
The DNA here is from genome assembly GCF_020149575.1 of Aeromonas rivuli. NCBI lineage: Bacteria > Pseudomonadati > Pseudomonadota > Gammaproteobacteria > Aeromonadales > Aeromonadaceae > Aeromonas > Aeromonas rivuli. Next base: position 1,879,185 of record NZ_CP079742.1, read on the forward strand.
GCGCCATCGTCAACTATGTGGTGGGGGAGCTGGTCAACAAGACGGGGCTATCGGGTACGGATCGGGTACTCGGCATCTGCTTCGGTGCCCTGCGTGGTGCGCTCATCGTCAGCGCCCTGCTGTTTTTTATGGATACCTTCACCAGCCTGCCTCAGGCGGATTGGTGGCAGGGATCCCGGTTGATCCCCGAATTCGGGCTGGTCATCCAGTGGTTCTTTGATTTCATGCAGAACTCATCGAGTTTTCTTAAACAGGTACAGTGACTTCGAGGTAGCAAGGACATGTGTGGTATTGTCGGTATAGTTGGCACCACCCCCGTCAATCAGGCCCTCTACGACGCCTTGACGGTGTTGCAGCACAGGGGCCAGGACGCCGCCGGGATCGTGACCATTGATAGTGGAAACTTCCGGCAACGCAAGGCCAACGGCCTGGTGAAGGACGTGTTTGAAGTGCGTCACATGCAGCGACTGAAAGGGCATATCGGCATTGGACATGTCCGATATCCCACCGCCGGCAGCTCCAGCGCCGCGGAAGCCCAGCCTTTTTACGTCAACTCCCCCTATGGCATGGTGCTGGCCCATAACGGCAACCTCACCAACGCCAAAGATCTGAAAGAGCAGCAGTTCAAGGTCGCTCGCCGCCACATCAACACCACCTCGGACTCCGAAGTGCTGCTGAACGTGCTGGCTCACGAGCTGGATCTGTGCGACAAGATGGCGCTGCGTCCGGAAGATATCTTCCAGGCCGTGCGCAAGACCCATCAGCAGATCCGTGGTGCTTACGCCGTGGTCTCCCTGGTGATAGGCCATGGCCTCATCGGCTTCCGTGATCCCAACGGCATACGCCCGCTGATCCTGGGTCGCCGTATCGATGAACAGGGCCAGCTCGAATACATGCTCGCCTCCGAGAGTGTGGCGCTCGATGCCATCGGGTTCGAGACGGTACGTGACGTCGCCCCGGGCGAGGCCATCTACATCACCGAGCAGGGCCAGCTCTTCTCCGAGCAGTGCAGCGATGCGCCACAGATAAACCCCTGCATCTTCGAATACGTCTACTTCGCCCGCCCTGACTCGTGCATCGACAAGGTCTCCGTCTATGCCGCGCGTCTCAACATGGGCCGCAAACTGGGCAAGAAGATCGCCCGTGACTGGGACGATCTGGACGTGGATGTGGTCATTCCCATCCCGGAAACCTCCTGTGATGTGGCGTTGGAAATCGCCCACACCCTGGGGCTGCCTTACCGCCAGGGCTTCGTGAAGAACCGCTACATAGGCCGGACCTTCATCATGCCGGGCCAGACCCAGCGCAAGAAATCGGTGCGCCGCAAGCTCAATGCCATCGGCTCCGAGTTCAAGGGCAAGAAGGTGTTGTTGGTGGATGACTCCATCGTCCGCGGCACCACCTCGGAGCAGATCATCCAGATGGCCCGCGAAGCTGGCGCCGCCAAGGTCTACTTCGCCTCGGCCGCCCCCGAGATCCGCTTCCCCAACGTCTATGGCATCGACATGCCAACCGCCAACGAGCTGATCGCCCATGGTCGTGAAGTGGAAGAGGTGTGTGCGCTTATCGGTGCCGACGGGCTGATATTCCAGGATCTGGAAGATCTGGAAGAGGCGGTGCGTGAGCTGAACCCGGAACTGCGTCACTTCGAGACTTCGGTGTTCAACGGTAACTACGTGACTGCGGATGTGGATCAGGCTTATCTGGATCACCTCAACTCCCTGCGCAACGACGACAACAAGGCGGTGCGTGAGTGGCAGGAAGAGACCAACAATCTGGAAATTTTTAACGAAGGTAGTTAAACGTTTTCCAGGTTGTGTGAGACAGCATGCAAGACAACGGAGGCCAATGGCCTCCGTTTTTCATGGGCGTTAGCCGCATTCCGGCTAGCTGGTAAAGACGGGCCCCAGCCCCCAATCCCAGACGAGCACAGTCCCCGCCATCAGGCAGACCAGCAACACCAGGCCGCAGGTCACCATGGAGCTGGCATAGATGAAGCCTTGCTCCTCGGGGATATGCATCAGTATGGGGATGCCGGTGTAGAGCAGGTAGATGGACCAGGCCAGCCCCACCAAGCCCACCAGCATGATGAACCACATCACGGGATAGAGGGCGGCAAAGCCGGTCATGAACAGCGGGGTTGCCGTGTAGGCGGCCAACTCGAGGGTCTGGGACATATTGGGGTTGGCGCCGAAGGTGCGGGCCATCCAGAGTGCCAGTACTGCCAACAGGACGACGGCGACCATGAGCGCCAGATACATGGCGCTCGCCATCCAGACGCCGCTACTCATGGTCAGCATGATGGGATCGCCGCGACCCACTTGCCAGCCAATGTGCACGGCGGAGAAGTAACAGCAGACGGCGGGGATCAGCGCCATCAGCGCGACATGGGTGAGGCTGTGGCCGACGGTTTCCTGGTGGTCGTCTATGTCGTGCCACTCATCTTTCGGGTGGGCGTAAAGCCCCCATATATGGTTCAGGATCATGATATTACCCCTAAATATGGCGAACCTCGGCTGGTTTGCCCTGCCATTAGTTATTGTTAATGATCTCCTGGTCGTCAAGGCGGGGGCTGGACTCGAGTTCCCCGCCAAGATCCGGTAACATGGCGCCCCCATCCCGTATCGAGGTCATTCGATGGACGCCTTGCTCGCGCCAGTTCGCCAATTTCTGCACTGTGACACCCCGGATGAATGGATTGAGGTTGCGCGGGATCCTGCCAATCTGCCCACACTGCTCATCGACCATGCCAACTGCGAGAACAAGGCCGCGCTCACCGCTCACAGTCTGGTGCGTCGTTACTGTCTGCCCAAGGGCAAGCGCCACCTATTGCCCAAGCTCGATTTTTACCGGGAGCTGGATGCCTTGCCTGAGAAGGCGCAGATCCTGGGCAAGCGCACCATGGGGGAGGAGGCCAGGACGGTCTTTGACGAGCTGGAGCGCAACGAACTGCTGGTAAAGATGGTGCGTCTCATCCAGGAGGAGTTGCACCATTTCGAACAGGTACTTGAACTGATGGCGGCGCGCGGCATTCATTACGGCGCCGTGAACGCTTCCCGCTACGCGCGCAGCCTGCTGCAACATGTGCGCACCTATGAGCCTGCCGCCGTCGTCGACAAGATGATCATCGGCGCTTATATCGAGGCGCGCTCCTGTGAGCGCTTCGCCAAGTTGGCACCGCATCTGGATGAGGAGCTGAGTCGTTTCTATACCTCTTTGCTGCGCTCTGAGGCCCGTCACTATCAGGATTATCTGGCGCTGGCCGAGCAGTATGCCGGTGAGGATATCAGCGAGCGTGTCGCCTTCTTCGGCGCCCTGGAGGCGAGTCTCATCCTCACGCCCGATGAACAGTTCCGCTTCCACAGCGGTCCCCCTTGTCAGATCTGACAGTGGCTGCACCCAGTAGGGGCACCTATCCTTGCAAGGGTTCCTGAACACAAGCGACGCAAGTGTCATGTTTGAGCGCAATTCCCGGCCACAGTGCCGGGTTTTTTTATGGGGAAAATAAGGGGGAGGGAAGAGTGGCTATGCCGCCAGCCGAGACGGGCGGCTGGCGGCGGCAAACTTAGCGGCGATATTCGTTGTTGTAGTTCTGGATAAGCTTCTTGGTCACCCCATGCTGGGGATCGGCAAAGACCTTGAGGGTCTTGCCACGCTCGACCACCTGGCCATCATGCATCACCAGTACCTCGTCGCTGATGTGGCTCACCACCCCCAGATCGTTGGCCACCAGCACGTAGCTGAGCCCCATGGTCTCCTGCATCTCCAGCAGCAGGTTGATGATCTGGGAGCGTACCGAGATATCCAGGGTCGACAGGGCCTCGTCGGCGACCACTATCTTGGGATTGAGGATCAGTGCCCGGGCCAGGGCAACCCGCTGTTGCTGGCCCGCCGACAGCATCTGGGGGTAGAAGAAGGCGTGATCCGCGAGCATGCCCACCATGCGCAGGGTCTGCATCACCTTCTCCTCCCGCTCCTCTTCACTCAGCTCGGTATTGAGGCGCAGTGGTGTCTCCAGGATCTGGCCCACCCGGATCTTGCGATTGAGGGAGGAGTTGGGGTCCTGGAAGATCATTCGCAGCAGCTTGCAGCGGGCCTGATAATCCCCATGGCGCATCAACTGCCCCTCGATGTGGATCTCGCCGCTGGACGGTTCAATCATGCCCGCCAGGATCCGCGCGAGGGTGCTCTTGCCGGAACCCGCCTCACCGACGATGGCCAGGGTCTGGCCCACCTCGAGATCGAAGGAGAGCGGCTTGACGGCCTGTACGGCGCGGGATCGAAACAGGCCGGTACGGTTCTGATAGGTCTTGCTGAGCGACCGGACCTGGAGCAGAGAGGGGGAAAAAGTGGGCTCGTTCAACACAGGTATGACTCCGGGATCAGCATAACGACGGGAACATGGATCCGCGTCCTGGGGTGAATGCGCTCAGGCATTGCGGTACGCAACGGGAGGCTGGCCATCATTTCTTGGGCTCCTCCATGTTCAGGGGGAAGTGACAGCTGAACTGATGGCCCTTGATCTTGCTCATCAAGGGGGTCTGCACGCAGAGCTTCTGGGCGTGGGGGCAACGGGGCCCGAGTCGACAGCCGATCGGCAAGTGCTGCAGGGGGGGGATCACCCCGGGCAGGGTCTCGAGTCTGGACTTGTGACGCACCAGCTTGTCAAAATCCGGGATCGACTGGAGCAGGGCATGGGTATAGGGGTGATGGGGCGATCCCAGGATCTGCTCCCGTGTGCCCACTTCCACCATCTGGCCGCAGTACATGACATTGATGTTGTCGGTCAGGTTGGCGATGGCGGCGATGTCGTTGCTGATGATGAGGATGGTGGTGTTGCCCAGCTTGTTCATCTTGTCGAGCAGACGCAATATCTGGGAGTGGGTGGTGGACTCCATGGCGCTAGTGGGCTCGTCCGCCACCAGCAATCGCGGCTGGTTGGCAATGGCCATGGCGATCATCACCTTCTGACACATGCCGTCCGACAGCTCATGGGGATAGGCCCGCATCACCTTGCGGTGATCTTTCACGCCGACTCTGTGCAGCAGGGCGATGGCCTGCTTCTTGCGCCATTGGAAACTCTGCCAGAGCTTGCCCTTGAAGGCGGTGGTGGGGATGGCAGCCTCCAGCTGGGTGCCTATCACCTCCGAGGGATCCAGGCAGCTGGTGGGATCCTGGAAGATCATGGCTATCTCGCGACCCATGATGCGGCGTCGCTCCCTGGGCTCCATGGTGAGCAAGTCCATGTCATTGAAGCGCATCCGATCGGCCCGCACCGTCCAGTTATCCTTCTGGATACCGACAATCACCTTGGCCACCAGACTCTTGCCCGAGCCGGATTCCCCCACCAGACCGCGGATCTCCCCCTCGCTCAGGGTCAGGCTCACCTTGTCGACGGCCTTGACCTTGCCCTGGGGCGTGTCGATTTCGATGGTGAGGTTGCGTATATCAAGCAGTGGCATCAGGCGATCCCTCCTGTGAGAGGGGTGGAGATGCCCGGGCTGCGAATATCATGGTTCACCCGCATCAGTCATTTCCCTCTTTGAGTGCTTCTCTTATTCCTTCACCGACCAGGTTGGTGACCAGCACGCTAAACAGGATGGCCATCCCTGGCAGAGTGACTGTCCAGGGCGCCAGATAGATGAGGTCGCTCGAGTCGGCCAGCATGGTTCCCCACTCAGGTTGGGGGGACTGGGCACCGAGGCCGAGGAAGCCCACCGCCGATATATCCAGTATGGCAGCCGACAGGGTGCGGGTGGTCTGGGCCACCAGGGTCTCGACGATGTTGGGCAGCACGGCCAGCCGCATGATGCGCCAGGGGGGCGAGCCGTCGAGGCGGCTGGCGATGATGTACTCCTTCTGCATCTCGGTATGGACGGCGTTATAGGTGGCGCGGATGAAGGGCGGGATCAGCGCGAGGGTGATGGCGATCAGGGTATTGCCAAGACCGGGGCCCAGGATGGCGACCATGATGATGACCATCAACAAGGACGGAATAGAGAGCAGGGTATCGAGCAGATGGTGCAGCACGCTCGATTTCAGCCCTCGGCTCATGCCGGCCAGCATGCCGATCAGGGTGCCGATCACCATGGCGATCGTCACCACCCCCAGGGCATAGCCGAAGGTGAGCCGGGCGCCGACCACCAGTCGCGACAGCATGTCGCGGCCCAGATCATCGGTGCCGAGGAAGTAGTCGATATTGCCGCTGTTGGCCCAGGAGGGAGCCAGCAGCAGATGCTCGCTGTGCTGCTCATCTATGCCATAAGGGACCAGCAACGGGCCAATCAGGGTCAGCAGCAGCAGGGCGACAAAGCACCAGAGCCCGGCCATGGCCAGTGGATTACGCCGGTAGGCCGCCCAGGTCTGCTCCAGGGGGGAGAGGATCCGCAGCTCGGGGTAGAGATTATCCTTGTCTTGCATACAACTCCTTGCGCCGCGCCGGATAGATGAGCGTGGTCAGCAGGTCGGTACTGACACTGATGAAGATGACGAAACCGGCGACCACCAGGGTGGCGCCACGGATGGCGGCATAGTCCTGCAGGGCGATGCTGTTGATGAGCCAGCGTCCTATGCCATGCCACTCGAACACCACTTCGGTGATCATGGCGGAGGTGAGTACACTGCCGAGCTGCAGGCCGAGCAGGGGCAGCACCGGGGGCAGGGCATTCTTCAGGCCATGGCGCCAGACAATCTGGCGGCGGGAGAGGCCGCGACTGGCGGCAGCCTTGATGTAGTTCTGCTTCATCACGTCGATGAGGGAACTGCGCACATGGCGGATCACCTCTGTGGTGGGCACCACGGCTAGGACCAGAGAGGGCAGTATCATGTGGCGCAGGGCATCGTGCAGCGCGGCATCACGCCAGGGCTCCTCGCTCAGCAGCACATCGACCAGGGCGACCCCGGTGATCGATGGCACGTCATAGAGCAGACTGAGCTGGCCGGAGGCGGGCAGCCAGCCGAGATCCAGGGAGAAGAACATCACCACCAGCAGCGCCAGCCAGAACACGGGCACCGCGTAGCCGATGAGGCCGGCGGTCATGATGCCCATATCCAGGCCACGGCCCTGATAGAGGGCCGCCAGGGTGCCCAGCGGAATGCCGATACACAAGGAGATGGCAAAGGCGGCGACGCACAGGCTCAAGGTGGCCGGGAAGTAGTGGCGGATCTCATCGAGCACGGGGCGCCCCGAGACGCTGGAGACCCCCAGGTCTCCCTCGAAGATATGGCGCAGGAAATCGGGGTAGCCGCTCCAGAAGCTCGGTTGCTGGCCGAGCAGACGGTAATCGAGCAGATAAGCGACCACCGTCAATGCCAGCAGGGTGATGAGCAGCAGATTGATACGACGCAATATGTAAAACAGCATGCTAGTGCCTCTGCGACGGGATGAAGAGGGCGTCCCCCTGGGGACGAATGAGCAGGCCAGCGCTGTCAGCAGGCTGGTCGGAGGCTAGCCATGGCAGGGATGATGTCCGGATTGGCATGCTCATTTGCGGTGGACCTGATTGAAGGAGGTGCCACCGAAGGGCATCAACTCCAGCCCCAGCACGTCCTTGCGACTGGCCTGGATACGCAGGGCATGCGCCAGGGGGATCAGGGGCAGCTGCTCGTTGAGCATGCGCTGGGCATAATAGTAGTTGCGCAGCCGGAACGAGAGCTTGCCGCTGCCCACCGCATCGTCGAGCAACTGATCGAAGGCCGGGTTGCACCAGCGGCTGTCGTTGTTGCCCTGGGCTACGGCGTTGCAGCTCAGCAGCTGGCGGAAGAAGTTGTCCGGATCGGCGTTGTCGGCCATCCAGCCCGATAACAGGCTGTCGTAATTCCCCTTGCTCAGACGCTGCTCTATGACGGGAGCCTCCTGCTGCACGATGCGCAGCCGTATGCCCACCTCGGCGAGATCGTTGCGGATGAGCTGAGCCGTCTTCAAGGCGTCCGGGTTGTAGGGGTGCGAACCTGGCGGCACCAGTACCTGCATCTCGAAACCCTGGGGCAGTCCCGCCTCCTTGAGCTGCGCCCGCGCCCGGTCGAGATCCTGCTTGCGACTCGGCGAGCTGGGATCATAACCCCAGGAGCGCGGCGGCAGCAGGCTGTTGGCACTCTGGCCAGTCCCGAAATAGACCGCTTGCAACAGATTGGGCACATTGATGGCACTGGCGATGGCCTGGCGTACCTGCACCTTGTTGAAGGGCGCTTTGCGGGTATTGAGGGCGAGGAAGGCCACGTTCATGCCGGGCTGCACCGCCAGGGTGAGATCATCATGCTGCTGGATCACCGACAGCTGACTGGCGGAGGGGTAGCTCATCACGTCACATTCACCGGTGAGCAGCTTGGCGAGCCGCTTGGAGGATTTGGGGGTGATGTCATAGACCAGCTGTTCGAGGGGGGCCGGGCCGCGCCAGTAACCGGGATGGCGCTCGAAGCGGATGAACTCGTTGTGGCGATACTCCTTGAAGCGAAAAGGGCCAGTCCCTATGGGGCGGCTGTCGAGCAGGGCGGGGGTACCGGCGGCCAGCATGGCCTGGCCATACTCGGCAGAGAGCACCACCGCATAGTCACTCGCCAGGGTGGCGAGGAAGGAGGCATCGGGGCGATTGAGCTCGAATACCACCTGATAGGGGCCCGTCTTGCGCACACTGTGCAGCAGATTATCCAGCCCCAGGCTGGTGAAATAGGGGTAGTGGCCGCCAGAAACATGGTGATAGGGGTTCGCGCTGTCGAGCAGCCGCTGCCAGGTGAACAGCACATCGTCGGCGTTGAGGGGGCGACTGGGGGAGAACCAGGCGGTGTGATGGAACAACACATCCTGACGCAGGTTCAGGGTGTAGATGAGCCCATCCTCGCTCACCTGCCAGTCGCGGGCCAGACTGCCGTGCAGCGCCAGGGTATAGGGATCCGATTCCAGCAGGCGATCGTAGAGGGGGCGGGCGCTGGCATCCAGGGTTGCCCCCGAATTGGCCAACTGGGGATTGAAGGTCTGGGGCGCCCCTTCGCTGCAGTAGATGAGCCCCGTTGTGGAGGCTTCCGTCTGTTTCTGACAGCCGCCAAGCAGTACGAGACTGGCGAGCAGCAGTGGTGTGAGCATTCTCATTATGAAACCATGTCGTTAGCAAGTTGGCGAAGCCGATGGCCCCCACGGCGGCGACCTGTCACAGGACGCTCCACCTTTTCAGACGGGGTCATTGTCCCCGTCCAGCAGCTGATATTTGCGTAACATCCCGCGAAACTGGTGGTAACTCAGGGTCAGCAGTTGGGCGGCTTTGCGCTGATTATACTGGGATTGTCGCATCGCTTGCTTGAGTAAATCTATCTCGACGCTCGCCACCTGGGTTTTCAGATCGCAAGGCAGGGTCGGCAAAGAGAATGAAAAAGCCTCATTTGTATCAGCTGTATCCGCCTCTTGCCCCGTGGATCCTCGGACCGGCTCGATGCCGGTGGTGGACGCGGTGCGCCGCGCCCCGGGACGCCAGGGAGAGTCGAAGGGGTTTATCACCAGTTCGCCGAGGGCCAGCCTGGGATTGGCCTGACGATAGATGCTGCGTTCAATCACGTTCTTGAGTTCGCGCACATTACCGGGCCAGTCGTAGTCGTGCAACCGTGCCTTCGCCTCCCGGGAGAAACCGGCGAACAGATCGTAACCCAGCTCTCGGGTCATGCCGTGGGCAAAATGCTCCGCCAGCAACAGGATGTCGTCGCGCCGCTCACGCAGGGGGGGAAGGGTGATGACATCGAAGGCCAGCCTGTCGAGCAGGTCATGGCGAAAGCCGCCACGTTCGGCCAGGGCAGGCAAGTCTTCATTGGTGGCGCACACCAGCCGCACATCCACGCTGAGCGCCTTGGCACCGCCAACCCGTTCGAACTCACCGTATTCGATGACCCGCAGCAGCTTCTCCTGAACCCGGGCGCTGGTGGTGGCCAGCTCGTCGAGGAAGAGGGTGCCCCCATCGGCGCGCTCGAAACGGCCCTGATGGCGCTTGGCGGCGCCGGTGAAGGATCCCGCCTCGTGGCCGAACAGCTCGGTTTCCAGCAGGCTCTCACTCAAGGTGGCGCAGTTGATGGTGACAAAGCTTTGATCCCAACGCGGCGAGAGATAATGTAGGCGATGGGCGATCAGCTCCTTGCCGGTGCCCCGCTCGCCGATGATGAGCACGGGTTTGCGCAGTGGCGCCAGCCGTGAGGTCTGTTCAACGATCTCGAGGAAGGCGTTCGACACGCCAAGCAGGCTTTCCGTGGCCATGATGTTCCCTGTGGTTGGTAAAAGCTGGTCAATCTTACCAAGAGTTGGTTATTTTTATCACCCTACTGTTCTTCATTCGAGTCATGTGGCATGGTGTTCCTAGATAAATCATTGGGTTAGCGATATTTAAATATTTGGCATGGTGGTTGCAATACTCGAATGGTAAATCACTCATGCAATCAAAGGAGTCTCATCATGAGCATTTTTTCCCGGTTAGCCGACATCATCAACTCCAACCTGACGGCGCTGCTGGACAAGGCGGAAGATCCGCAAAAAATGGTGCGCCTGATCATTCAGGAGATGGAAGATGAGTTGGTCAAGGAGCGCTCCAACCTGGCTCGCTTCCTGGCCGATCAGAAAGAGATTGGCCGCCAGGTCGCCCGCCATCAGGAGCGGGTCGACGAGTGGCAGAGCAAGGCCGAGCTGGCCCTCTCCAAGGGGCGTGAAGATTTGGCGCGCGCCGCCCTCATCGAGAAGAAGAAGCAGGCTGAGCTTGGCGATAACCTGGCGCGTGAGCGCCAGGCCGTGGACGCAGGCATCGACAAGCTGGGTGACGAGATCCGCCAGCTCGAAGCCAAGCTCGAAGATGCTCGCGCCCGTCAGAAGGCCATGGTCATCCGCACCGAGGCGGCCAGCAGCCGCTTGAATGTGCAGAGCCAGGTCGCCCGTGGCGGCAGCCAAGGGGTGGTCGACAAGTTTGAACGCATGGAGCGCCGTATTGACGAGATGGAGGCCCGCGCCGATCTGGGGCAGTCCGACAAGACCCTGGCGAGCCAGTTTGCCGAGCTGGAAGTCGACGATCAGATCAGCCGCGAGCTGGATGCCCTGCGCCAGAAGATGGGTCAGGCCAGCGACGGCAAACAGGGAGAGTAATGCATGGAAGACATTCTTGGCATATTCGTGGCACCCATCATGGTCTTCATGGTGGTGGTCGCCCCCATCTGGCTGGTGCTGCACTACAGGGCCAAGGGGCGGATCGGGGTCGGACTGGCCGATAACGAACGGGATCAGTTGCAGGGCCTCTTGCAAAAAGCCGACAAGATGCAGGAGCGGGTCGGGGCCCTCGAGTCCATTCTGGACGCCGAGGTACCTGGCTGGAGGAACAAGGTATGAGCTTCTCTATGCTGAATGATGAGTCCCGTATGGGTATATTCGGGGTCTCGGTATCCAGGCAGGACGCCGAGGTACCTGGCTGGAGGAACAAGGTATGAGCTTCTCTATGCTGAATGATGAGCCCCGTATGGGTGTGTTCGGAGTCTCGGTATCCAGGCAGGACGCCGAGGTACCTGGCTGGAGGAACAAGGTATGAGTGAATCCTTTGGACAAGAGAGCCGCCGCAATCTCTACCGCGATCCCCAGAAGGGGCGTATCGCCGGTATCTGTGCCGGTCTCGCCGAGTACTTTGGGGTCGAGACCTGGATAGTGCGATTGCTGGCCATCAGTGGCCTCATCTTCGCCGGTTTCATCACCTTCACCGCCTATATCGCGGCCTGGTTCCTGCTCGACAAGAAGCCGGTGTTGCTGACGCCCGACTCGCCGACTCCTGCGGAGAGCCGGATGAAGGCCCATAGCTGGCAGGCGGGCATGACGCCGCTGCAGGCCCTGGACAAGGTGAGCCGCGAGCTGGCCGCCCTGGAGCCCAGGGTGCAGCAGATCGAGAAACTGGTGACCTCCAAGGAGTTCACCCTGCAGCGAGAATTCAACAAACTTTGATACGCACTCTAGAGAGAAAGCTCTCGGCCTTGCAGCACAAGGCCGAGGACGCGGTGAATCGGGTGCGTGACAGGCACCTGCGTCTGGCGGTGACCGGCTTGTCGCGCAGCGGCAAGACCGCCTTCATCACCGCCCTGGTCCATCAGCTCGAGCATGCCGCCATCGATGGCCGCCTGCCCCTCTGGGATGCCGCCCGTCAGGGGCGTCTGCTGGGCGCGCGCCGCGTGCCTCAGCAGAATCTGCACATTCCCACCTTTCCCTATGAGCGGGGGCTGGGCAGCCTCTTCGCCCATCCCCCCGCCTGGCCTGAGGCGACCCGTGGCGTGGCCGAGGTTCGCCTCGAGCTGCGTTATCGCACCCGCCACCCTCTGCGTCGCCACTTGGGGGAGGTATCGACCCTCTATCTGGACTTGGTGGATTACCCGGGGGAGTGGTTGCTGGACCTGCCGCTGCTTGAGCTGAGCTACGAGCAGTGGAGCGAGCAGGTGCGCGAGCAGCTCAAACGCCCCGCCTTGCAAGCCCTGGCCGCGTCCTGGCAGCTGACCGAGCAGGGTCAGCCTTGGCGAGCGGAGCAAACATTTGATGAGGGGGAGGTGGCGCGTCTCGCCGAGCGTTACACCGACTATCTGCATGCCTGCAAGCGCGAGCTGGGGCTGCACCTCATTCAGCCCGGTCGTTTCGTGCTGCCGGGGGAATATCAGGGGGCCCCCATGTTGCAGTTCGTGCCCTGGGTCTGGGAGAGCCCCGCGGGAACCCTGGGGGAAGAGAGCCTGTATCTCACCCTCAAGCGGCGCTTCGAGCAGTACAAGCAGCATCTGGTGCAAGGCTTCTACGAGCAACATTTCGCCGGTTTCGATCGCCAGATAGTGCTGGTGGACTGTCTGCAACCCCTCAACGCCGGGGCCGAGAGCTTCGGCGACATGCAGCAATCCATCGCCCGCATCATGGAGAGCTTTGCCTATGGCAAGAGCAGCTGGTGGCGCCGCTTGTTTGCGCCGCGCATCGACAAGCTGCTGTTTGTGGCGAGCAAGGCCGATCACGTCACTCCGGATCAACATGCTCCCCTGGTCTCCTTGCTGCAGCATCTGGTGCAGAGCGGACGGGGTCAGGCGCGCTTCGAAGGCATCGTGACCGAGTGTCTGGCGCTGGCCTCCATCAAGGCGACCGACGCGGGCAAGGGCATGGCGGGCGGGCGCGAGTTTCCGGCCATCAAGGGCACCAGTCTCGCCGGTGAGCCACTGCTGATATTCCCGGGGGAAGTGCCGGCCCAGATCCCGTCTGCCGCCTGGTGGCAGGGTCAGCAATTCGACTTCCAGGCCTTCCGTCCTCTGCCCATGAGCCCCCATCAGGCGATGCCCCATATTCGCCTCGATGCCGCCCTGGAGTTCTTGCTGGGCGACAAGCTGGAATAGCGGCCACTGGGGTCCATCAGGGCAGAACGCCATGGCCTTGCATGATATGTCTCTATGCTCCCCGGCATGTCTGCTGGGGAGCGGTTGGAATAAATTGGCCCGGTTCGGGACACACAGTGTTGTGATCCCGGGTCTAGGGATCCATTGAATAACTCCCAGCTCAGAGGTTGGGAGAGAGGAGAGCGGCATGAATGAGCTAAAACAGGAGCCCAGGTTGCAGGGCAGAGTCGTGCTGGAAGAGCCGCTCACTCCCCCGGAGCCCGCCCCCCTTGCCAAGGCTCAGGTGCTGGAGGATGAGAGCTTCGAGCGGCTGGAAGCCCTGGATGAACTGACCGAGGTTGAACCCGCCTTGACGGTGCGCCCCCGACGCCGGCACCGATTGCTGGCCTGGGGCCTGGGGGCGGTCGGTCTGCTCTCCCTGGGGCAGTTTGTCGGCTTTCTCTATGAGAGCTTCCTCGCCTCGCCATTCTGGGGTGGAGCCTGGCTTGTCGCCTCCGGCCTGGTGCTGGTCGGCACCGCGACCGTGGTCGGACGCGAGTGGCTGCGGCTACGCAAACTCAAGCGGCGCCAGGATGTACGCTCCAAGGCCGAGGATCTGCTGGCCCATCAGGGGGTGGGGCAGGGGCAAGCCTTTTGCGAAGGGCTGGCGGTAAAAAGTGGCGACAAGGGGCGGGAGGGCTATCAGCACTGGCTCGCCCAGCTCGACGAGAGCCACAGCGATCGCGAGGTGCTGACCCTCTACAGCCAGCTGGTGCTGACCGAGCGCGACAAGCTAGCCCAGGCCCGGGTGGCCAAGTGGTCGGGGGAGGCGGCGGTGCTGGTGGCACTGAGCCCCCTCGCCGCCGTCGACATGATGCTGATGCTGTGGCGCAACCTGCGGATGATTGAAGATATCGCCGATGTCTATGCCATCGAGCTCGGCTACTGGAGCCGCATTCACCTGATCCGTCAGGTATTTCGCAACATGCTCTATGCCGGCGCGACCGAGCTGGTGACCGAGGTGGGCATGGATCTGCTGGGGGCGGAATTGACCGCCAAGCTCTCGGCCCGGGCGGCGCAAGGGGTGGGGGCCGGTCTGCTCACTGCCCGGCTTGGCCTGCGCACCATAGAGGCGTGCCGCCCGCTGCCCTGGTGCGCGGACGAGAAGCCCAGACTCTCCGAGATGCGCAAGGGGCTGGTGCGCAAGATAGCGGGCTACCTGAGCAAGGGGTAGTCGGGGGAGTAGCCCGCTTGTCACATTTTCTTTACATTCATCAATGCGCAGCCGACCCTGGGTCGGCTGCTTTTTTAGGGGAGAAATCGTTACAGTGATCCCATCAGGCCCTGCTGTCAGTGGTGGGGCAAGATAACCTCTTCTGAGCCAATGGGAGTGGCTCACGGACATGGCGACCGACTCGCTATCGCCACCGATGTCGCAGGATGCCAGCATGGGAAATCACTACAGTGCCCGCCAAGCGGATAGCCAGGGATTCATCGACTACAGCGACGATGAACATGCGACCTGGCAGATATTGATCGAGCGTCAGTTGCCTTGTCTGGCCGGGCGGGCCTGCGCCGAGTATCAGGCCGGGCTGGACCTGCTCGAGCTGCCCCGGGATCGCATTCCTCAGCTGGGGGAGATCAATGCCGTGCTCGCGCCCTGCACCGGCTGGTCGGTGGTGGCGGTGCCGGCGCTCATCTCCTTCGACCGTTTCTTCGAATTGCTCGCCCATCGCCAGTTCCCGGTGGCCACCTTCATCCGCCGCCGTGATGAGCTCGATTATCTGCAAGAGCCGGACATCTTCCACGAGATCTTCGGCCACTGCGCCATGTTGACCAATCCGGCCTTCGCCGATTTCACCCACACCTATGGCCAGCTGGGGCTCAGTGCCAGCAAGGAGGAGAGGGTATTCCTGGCCCGGCTCTACTGGTTCACCGTGGAGTTTGGTTTGCTGCAAACCGAGCAGGGGCTGCGTATCTATGGCGGCGGCATCCTCTCCTCCATCGGCGAGACCGCCTATGCCCTGTCCGGCACGCCGCGCCGCGCCCCTTTCGCGCTGCAAGATGTGCTGCGCACCCCCTATCGCATCGACATCATGCAGCCCCTCTATTATGTGCTGCCGAGCCTGGACAGCCTCTATACCCTGACCCGGGAGGAGATACTGGCGCAATTGACCAGGGCCAAGGAGCTGGGGCTGTTCGAGCCCCTCTATCCCCCCAGGCAGATCCAGGCCGCACGTTGAACCCGATCATCCAGGCATGGTGCCTGACATCCCGCTTTCGTTAGAGAAGGAGAAAAACATGTCTGAACTGGCAACCCAGCGTTGTGAGGCCTGCCGGGCCGATGCCCCCAGGGTGAGCGAGCATGAATTGGCCGAGCTGATGCGCGCCCTTCCCGACTGGCAGCCGGTGAGTGAACAGGGTGCACTGCAACTGCGCCGTGAATTCACCTTTCGCAACTTCAAGGAGGCGCTCGCCTTCACCAACCGGCTCGGCGAACTGGCCGAGGCGGAGTTTCATCACCCGGGGATCCTGACCGAGTGGGGCAAGGTGACGGTGACCTGGTGGACCCACAAGATCCACGGCCTGCACCGCAATGACTTCATCATGGCGGCGCGCACCGACAGCTTGTTCAAATAGTGCACGCCAGCCCTCTCAAGGGGGACGGCAGTGACGGCGTCGTGGGCCTGCCCGGTGCAAACCGGGGCGGGCCCTCATTTTTACCGGGCAAGTCTCGCACTGGCGGGGGGGAGACGTTATTATCACGCCCATCATGAAGTTAGCCAGGAAGCCTGCCTCGAATGCGTCTTGAAGTCAGCTGTGAAGACCGCCTGGGTCTGACCCGGGAATTGCTCGATCGTCTGGTGGAGCACAATATCGATCTGCGCGGCATCGAAATCGATACCACAGGCATCATCTACCTCAATTTCCCCGAGCTGGAGTTTCGCGACTTCCAGCACCTGATGCCCGAGATCCGCCGCATCCCCGGGGTACATGACGTCAAGACCATCCCCTACCTGCCCTCCGAGCGGGAGCATCACGAGATCCGCGCCCTGCTCAAGGCGCTGCCGGATCTGGTGTTCTCCCTCGACAGTCGCGGTCGCATCACCCAGGTCAACCAGTCGGCCCTGACCACCCTCAACCTGCCACAGGAGGAGGTCAAGGGGGTAGCCCTCGGCTCCCTGATCAAGGGCTTCGCCTTCACCCGTTGGCTCGAGTCGAGCGACATCAAGCCGCAGACCTGCAAGCTGAGCCTGGGTGGTGAGGAGTACCTGGCGGATCTGATGCCGCTGTTCGTGGCCGAAGAGAAGGGCAAGCAAGCCCTGGCGGGCGCCGTGGTGGTGCTCAAATCTGCCCGCCGGGTCGGTCTGCATTTCAGCGCCCTGCATGCCATCGAGGTGGGCGGTTTCGAGCATCTGCAGGCAGAGAGCCCCAAGATGAGACAGGTTCTGACTGAGGCCAGCAAGTTGGCGATGCAGGATGCTCCCTTGCTCATCGTCGGCGAAACCGGCACCGGCAAGGAGCTGCTGGCCCGCGCCTGTCATGGGGCCAGCCTGCGCTCCAGCCACCCCTTTATGGCCCTCAACTGTGCCGCCATGCCCGACAACGTGGCCGAGAGCGAGCTGTTTGGCTATGCCCCCGGCGCCTTTGGCAATAACACCGAGGGCAAGCGCGGTGTACTCGAGCTCGCCAGCGGCGGCACCCTGATGCTCGATGAGATAGGGGACATGTCCGCGCACCTGCAGACCAAGTTCCTGCGCGTGCTGCAAGACGGGGTGTTTCGCCGGGTCGGCGACGAGCAGGAGGTGAAGGTCAATGTGCGCTTCATCTGCACCACCCAGAAGCAGTTGCTGGATCTGGTGGCCGAGGGCAAGTTTCGCGAAGATCTCTACTACCGTCTCAACGTGCTGAGTCTGGCGCTGCCCCCCCTGCGCGAGCGCAAGGCGGATATCATGGCCCTGGCCCAGCAGTTCGTCGCCCGTTTCGCCAGCGAGTTGCAGCGCCCGCGCCCGCGCTTCACCCGTAACATGGCCGAATACCTGACCGCCTACCGCTGGCCGGGCAACGTGCGTCAGCTGCGCAACTGCCTCTACCGCGCCATGACGCTGCTGGAAGGGGACGAGATTGGCCCCGAACAGATAGACCTGCCGGTCGCCCCCGATGCCATGCCACTCATCGACGAGTGGTTCGAAGGGGCACTGGACGAGGCGGTCAAGCGCTTCGAGAGCCGCTTGCTGGCGCGTCTCTACCCGGCCTTCCCCTCGACCCGCCAGCTCGCCAAGCGCCTCGGGGTCTCCCACACCGCCATCGCCAACAAGCTGCGGGAATATGGCATCGGCAAGAAGTAACAGACCCGCTCTTCAGCCGATGCAAAGGGGCCGTTTGGCCTCTTTTTCTATGGAAAGAGGCCAGAACCTGTCTTGATCTATCATGGCCTTGGAGGCCAGCGCTGTGGATAACGGCGTCATGCTGGCGCTGGCGGTTGACAGGAAGCGCCGTGGCACGGCACTGTCGGGCTAACCCTGTGGTTCAGGGACATGTTAGGATCTGTTCGGCTATCTCTATGATCAAACCTATGCACTTATCGTATCTGCTTCATCTGTTTGCCGGTCTCTTCCTGCTGGCAAGCTCCCTGGCTCTGGCCGATATCCAGACCCCTGGCCGTCCTGGCACCCAGGCCGAGCTGCGCGTGGAACACGTGCGCCAGACGGTGCTCGATATTCTCAGTTATACCCGCTGGCCTGTGGAACCCCCGGTATTGCGACTCTGTGTGCTGGGGCCGACCGAGTATGCCGATAGCCTCTTTCATCTCCGCCAGCAAGCCAATGGCCGCCGGGTCACGGTCAGCCGCTACAGTGTTGGCGATCCCCTGATCCCGGGGCATTGCGATGTGATCTATCTGGGGGATGTCACCGAGGCCGAACGGCTGGCGCTGTTTGCCCATTTGCAAGGCCATGCCGTACTCAGCATCAGTGAGAAGGATGGCCCTTGCAGCACCAGCAGTGTCTTCTGCCTGCAAGTGAGGGATGAGCGAGTGCGCTTCAACGTCAATCTCGATGCCCTGGCCCTGAGCGGGGTCAAGGTGCATCCCGCCGTGCTCAAGCTGGGCCGGGCTGACGAGGCGCGACCATGATCTCCTTCATCCGCCTTGGCAAAAAACGGCTGACCCTGCGGCAGAGCCTGGATCGCACCCACCTGATGGTCTCCCTGACGGCGGTCTGCCTGGTGGGGGGCTTGCTCACCGCCATGGCCATGCTCTCGCTGCGTTTTTACACGGATCACAATCTTGACCTGGTGGCGCGCGCCATCGGCTATACCACGGAGGCCGCTGTGGTGTTTCAGGATGGGGAGGCGGCCCGGGAGGCGCTGCAAAATATTGCCTCCCATGAGGATGTGGCCGAGGTGAGCATAGTGCTCGCCTCGGGGAAGTTGCTGGCCTATTGGTCCAGACCCGCCTCCTTGCCCTGGTTCGCCCTGGAGCGGCAGTTGGCCGAATTGGTGCTGCCCGGGCCCATCGAACTGCCCATGATCCACAATGGCCATGAGGTTGCCCGTATCAAGCTGGTTGGTCATGGCCAGTATCTGCTCAGCTTCCTGGTACAGGTGCTGGCGGCCATGCTGGTCTGCATGCTGCTCAGTACCCTGGGGGCGCTCTATATTGCTCGCCTGATGCAACGATCCATCACCACACCGCTGAGATCCCTGGCACAGGTGGCCCATGGGGTCAGCCGCGAGCGTTCCCTGAAACTGCGGGTGCCCGAAGCGAGCATCACCGAACTCAATACCTTGGGCCAGGATTTCAATTCGCTGCTCGATGAACTCGAGGCCTGGCAGGCCCATCAAGAGCGCGAAAATGCCAGCCTGTTGCACCTGGCCACCCACGACAACCTCACCGAATTGCCCAATAGGGCGCTGTTTGAAGCGCGCCTGCAACAGGCGGTGAACAATGGCCGGGCCCGAGCCGAAAGCTTCTCCCTGCTCTACCTCGATTGTGACAACTTCAAGCAGATCAACGACAACCTGGGCCATGGCACCGGGGATGAGGTACTGGTGGCCATCGCTCGGCGTGTCCAGCATCAGCTCAGGCCACAGGACTTGGTGGCGCGCCTGGGGGGGGACGAATTCGTGGTGCTGCTCAGCCCCATCTCGGCCGATCGGGATGTGGTCGATATCATCAATCGCATCGGCAAGGCCATGGCCGAACCCATTGCCCTGGCCGATGGCAGTCGGCTCGATTGCACCCTCAGCATAGGGGCTGCCCATTTCCCCACCGATGGCGACAGCGCCGAGGCCCTGTTGCAGCACGCCGATCACGCCATGTATCTTGCCAAGCGACAAGACAAGGCGCAGCGGGCCAGGGAGTCAGAGGTTCACACACCCAAAGAGGAAAGTAGGTAATGAAGATGGTTATTCGTGTCGCCCTGACCGGGCTGCTGCTGACGCTGCTTGGTGGCTGCGCAACCCAGACGGGCCTGAGCGCCGAACAGCTCGCCATGCTCAAGGAGCAGGGGTTTCGATTGACCGAAGAGGGCTGGACCCTGGATCTCTCCAATCGGGTATTGTTTGCCAACGATGTGGGCCGACTCAGCGAGCAGACGCAAGGGGCTGTGCGTACATTGGCCGACAATTTGCAACTGGTCGGTTTGAACCGGGTGCGGATCGAAGGTCATACCGACACCAACGGCCCGGCCGATTATAACCAGCGGCTCTCTCTGACCCGTGCCCAGTCGGTGGCCGATGTCATGGTCCTGGCCGGCATGGTTCCGGCCAACCTGATCATTCAGGGGCGAGGCGAGGTTGAACCCATCGCCGACAACAAGACCCGTGAAGGCAGGGCCCAGAATCGTCGGGTATCCATCATAGTGCCCAACCAATAACAGGACGTTTTGGCAGACAATAAAAAGGGCGCCACAGCGCCCTCATTTGTTGGACGAATGGCTCTCAATCCGGCCTGGAGTTGTGGCTGCGCAGACGGATATTGATCATCTCCACGACGAGGGAGAAGGCCATGGCAAAGTAGATGTAACCCTTGGGAATATGCAGATCCAGACCTTCTGCCATCAGGGCGACCCCGACCAGGATCAGGAAGGCAAGGGCCAGCATCTTGATGGTTGGATGCTCATCGACGAAGTCACCGATGGATTTTGCTGCAAACATCATGACCCCGACTGCGATCATGATGGCCAAGACCATGACGGGAACATGGTCGGCCATGCCGACGGCGGTAATGACAGAATCCAGACTGAAGACGATGTCCAGGATAGCGATCTGTATCAGTATGCTGACGAAGCTGGCCCCCACTGTCTGGGCGGTACTTGCTTCGGCCGCCCCCTCCAGGGAGACATGGATCTCATGCACGCTCTTGGCAATGAGGAAGAGGCCACCAATGAGCAGGATCAGATCACGGCCGGAGATCGCCTCGTCCAAGATGCTGAACATCGGATCGGTCAGGCGCATCACCCAGGCGAGAGAGAGCAGCAGCAGGATGCGGGTACCCATGGCGAGGCCAAGGCCAATCACTCGGGCGCGCTGACGCTGCGCTTCAGGCAGACGTCCGACCAGGATAGAGATGAAAATGATGTTATCTATGCCCAGTACGATCTCGAGCAGTGTCAGGGTCGCAAGGGCAACCCAGGCGGTGGGGTCAAGCATCCATTCAAACATGATGTAACTAGCCTTGTGAGTGAATAAAAAAGCGGTGCATTCTAACAGTGCTTATCACGTTGTACCATGGTGCCATCGCGTGATCCCAACCCTTGGCCCTGAGAGGAAGAACATGTTTCGGTTAGGTCTGATAGTGAATCCCGTGGCCGGCATAGGTGGTCAGGTCGCCCTCAAGGGCAGTGACGGCATGCTGGGCGAGGCACTGGCCCGGGGTGCCGTGCCCAGGGCCAATGAGCGTACCCGCCAGGCGCTGCAACCGTTGATTGGGTTGGCTCACTCTTTTGAGATAGTGACGGTGGCCGGTGAGATGGGAGGGCGCCTGGCGGATGAGCTTGGCCTGCCCCATAGGGTGATCTATGACCCCGTTTCGCTCCAGACGACACCGGAAGACACCAGAGCCGCGGCACGTTTGATGATGCACGCTGGCGTCGATCTGCTGCTGTTTGCTGGCGGTGATGGCACGGCCCGGGATATCTGCGCCGAGGTGGGAGAGCAGCTGCACGTGCTCGGTATCCCGGCTGGCTGCAAAATTCACTCTGGGGTCTATGGCGTGACCCCTCAGGCGAGCGGCCGGGTTGTGGCCCGGATGATCGCAGGTGAGCTGCTCAGCCTGATGGAGGGGGAGGTGATGGACATCGACGAGGTCGCCTTTCGCGAGGGGCGGGTGCGAGCCCGCCATTATGGTCAGCTCAAGGTTCCGAACGATCTGCGCTACGTGCAGTCGGTCAAACAGGGGGGCCGGGAGAGTGAAGAGCTGGTGCTCGACGAGATAGCGGCCGAAGTGATGGAGCAGATGGAGCCCGATACCCTCTACCTGATGGGTTCAGGGGGGACCGTTGCGGCCTGCATGGACCGGCTGGGTCTGGAAAATAGTCTGCTCGGTGTGGATCTGGTGGAAAATGGTCAGCTGATCGGGCAGGATCTGGGCGCTCACGAGATCCTGACCCGGACTCGTGGCCGCCACTGCCGACTGATCATTACCCTGATAGGCGGACAGGGGCACCTGTTTGGTCGCGGCAACCAGCAGCTCAGCCCGGAGGTGATCCGGGCGGTCGGTCTGGACAACATCCTGGTGGTGGCGAGCAAGCGCAAACTGGCGGCGTTGGAAGGGCGTCCTCTGCTGGTGGATACCGGTGACGAGGCGCTGGATCGCGCGCTGTGCGGTTATCAAAGGATCACGACAGGATATAGGGATCAGGTCATCTATCCGGTGGCCAACCCACAATAGCACTGCAAGGATGCGGCATGCCCTGTGGAGCCCGATCAACCGGATCAGGGTTCCAACCCCAAGTTATCTTGCCGGCAATCCCGGCGAATGAGGCTGCGTTAAATGACGATTCATGAATTTGAACACAAATTGTTGGCACTGATAGACAGCATGGTGACCACGGCGACCGAAGATGAGCTATTTGCCGGGGGTTATCTGCGGGGCCATATCTCCCTGGCGGTGGCCAGGGCCGAGCTGGAGGGCAAGACGCTGATCCGGGATGTGAAGAGCTACGTGCTGCGCAGCCTCAACGACGCCATCTTGCAGGGGGAGTTGTCGGAGCAGGATGAGACCCTGGTACAGGCCATGTGGAAGCGACTGCAACTGCAGGCAGAAGCTTGATCCCAGACACATTTCAAACACAAGTTTAAGGTTGTGCTTTCCCGAAGGTTAACAAAAGGTTAATAATAAACTACCTCATTTGTTTCAGGGAAAGCACCATGACCAGCGCCTCTACCATAGCCCAACGGCTGCCGCTCGAGATGCTCTATCAGTGGGAACAACAGTGCCCGGATCGAGTCTATCTTCGTCAGACCATCAACCGTCAGTATCAAGATTTCAGCTGGGCCAGGGTCGCCGACGAGGCGCGCCGTCTGGTGACAGCCCTGCGCGCCCTGGGGTTCGAGCCCGGGGACAAGATAGCCCTGCTCTCCAAGAACTGCGCCCAGTGGTTCATCGCCGATCTGGCGCTGCAGATGGGGCAATATGTGAGCGTCCCCATCTATCCCACCGCCAACATAGACACCATTGAGTATGTGCTGCGTCACAGCGAGGCCAAGGCGGTATTCGTCGGCAAACTCGATGACTGGCATAGCCAGGAAGCGGGTCTGCCCGCGGAGCTGCCCCGCATCGCCATGCCCTATGACACCATGCCGGCCCAGCACCAGTGGGATGCCCTGCTGGCCAGCCACGAACCGGCCCGGGATCTGGCCCCGCAACGGGGCGAGGATCTGCTCAGCCTGGTCTACACCTCCGGCAGCACCGGCAAGCCGAAGGGGGCCATGCTCAGCGTCGAGCGTTACGCCTGGTCTTGCGAGAAGCTGGTCGAGGCCGTGGGGCTGCGGGAGGCCGATCGCGGCTTCTCCTACCTGCCGCTCGCCCACATCACCGAGCGGGTCTACATCTATGGCGGCAGCCTGTTTAGCGGCGCCGAGATAAGCTTCCCCGAATCCCTGGATACCTTTATCGAGGACGTCAAACGCTGCCGTCCTACCGTATTTATCTCTGTGCCCCGGCTCTGGGCCATGTTCCGCATCAAGATCCACGAAAAACTGCCCCAGAAGAAGCTGGCCCTGCTGCTCAAGATCCCCTTTGTCAGCACGCTTATCAAACGCAAGCTGCAACAGGGTCTGGGGCTGGATCAGGCACGGGTGCTGGGCTGCGGCTCAGCCCCGGTGGCTCCGGCGCTGCTCGCCTGGTATCACAGCATCGGCCTCAATATCACCGAGGCCTGGGGCATGACGGAGAACCATGCTTACGCCACCCTCAACTACCCCTTCCGGGCCGACAAGATAGGCACGGTCGGCAAGGCGGGGCCCGGGGTGCGCATCCAGATCTCGCCGGAGGGGGAGATCCTCTGCCGCTGCGAGGGCATGATGCTGGGCTACTACAAGGATCCGGAACACAGCAGCGAAGCCATCGATACCGAAGGCTGGCTGCGCACCGGAGACATGGGCAAGCTCGACAGCGAAGGCTATCTCACCATCACGGGGCGGATGAAGGATGTGTTCAAGACCGCCAAGGGCAAGTATGTGGCCCCTGTGCCCATCGAGGGGCTGCTCGGTCAGGAGTCCATCATCGAGCAGCTGTGCGTGATCGGTTATGGCATGCCGCAGCCCATCGCCCTGGTGCAGCTCTCGGAGCAGGCCATGAAGGGGAACAGTGCCCAGATAGATGCCGAGCTGGAGGCCGCCCGTCAGCGGGTCAACGACAAACTCGAATCCCATGCCAGGCTGCGGGGCATCTTGGTGGTCAAGGCCCCCTGGAATATCGAGAACGGCGTGCTGACCCCGACCATGAAGATCCGTCGTCATCTGCTCGAGCAAAAATATGCCGAGCTCGGGGATCAATGGCCCAAGGATCGCAACATAGTGCGCGAGAGTTGAGGCCAGTCGGTGATTGGCCGTTCACATCATGAAGAGAACAAGGGGGAGCTGAGGCTCCCCCTTGTGGTGATGGCTGTCCCGGCGTCAGAGTGTCGACTTGCGGTGGCTGAGCTTGAACACCAGCAAGAAGAACAGCGGAATGAAGAAGATCGCCAGCAGGGTGGCGCTGAGCATGCCGCCCAGCACCGAGGTGCCGATGGCGTGACGGGCATTGGCCCCGGCGCCACTGCTGAGCACCAGGGGCAAGACCCCGAGCATGAAGGCGAGGGAGGTCATGATGATGGGCCTGAGCCGCTGGCGGCAGGCGGTCATGGTCGCCTCGAGCAAGTCCATGCCTCGTTCGTGCAGCTCCTTGGCAAACTCGACGATGAGGATGGCATTCTTGGCGGTGAGCCCCATGGTGGTGAGCAGGCCCACCTGGAAGTAGACGTCGTTCTCCAGGCCCCGCAGACTGGTGGCCAGCACGGCGCCCAGCACCCCGAGCGGCACGGCCAGGATCACCGAGAGCGGCACGCTCCAGCTCTCATAGAGCGCCGCCAGGCAGAGGAAGACGATCAGGATGGAGATGCCATAGAGCATGGGCGCCTGGTTGCCAGCCTGGCGCTCCTGGTAGGACATGCCGGTCCAGCTGATGCTGACCCCGTGGGGCAGGGTGCTGGCCATCCGCTCGATGGCGGCCATGGCTTCCCCCGTGCTGTGCCCCGGGGCCGCTTCACCGACTATCTCAACGGCAGGGTTGCCGTTATAGCGCGCCAGCTGCGGCGCCCCATAACCCCAATGGGTGCTGCTGAAGGCGTTGAAAGGCACCATGTCCCCCTTGGTGTTGCGCACGAACCACTTGTCGAGATCCTGGGCTGACATCCGATCGGGGGCATCCGCCTGCAGATAGACCTTCTTGGTGCGACCATGGTCGACGAACTGGTTGACGTAGGAGGAGCCCCAGGCGATGGAGAGGGTGCGGTTGATCTCATCGACGTTCAGCCCCAGGGCCATCGCTTTCTCGTAGTCGATGTCGATGAAGAACTGGGCGTTGTCATTGAGGCCGCTGGGTCGCACCTTCTGCAGAGCAGGATCCTGACTCGCGGCCTTGAGCAGCTGGTTGCGGGCGGCGATCAGCCGCTCATGCCCCAGACCGCCATTGTCTTCGAGATAGAAATCAAAGCCGGTGGCGTGGCCCAGTTCACGGATGGAGGGCGGGTTGACGGCGAACACCATGGCATCGTCAATCTTGCTGAAGGTCTTCATGGCGCGGCCTATGATGGCGTTGACATCCTGCCCCGGTTGTTGGCGTTGATCCCAGGGTTTGAGAGAGACAAAAGCCATGCCCGCATTCTGGGCGTTGCCCGAATAGCTAAAGCCGGTGATGCCGAGCACCGTTTGCACCGTCGCTTGCTCATGGGTGGCGAAATAGTGCTGCACCTTGGCCACCGCCGCCTCGGTACGCTGCTGACTGGCGCCGGCGGGGAGCTGCACCATCACCATGAAGTTGCCCTGATCCTCTTCCGGCAGGAAGGAGGAGGGGAGCAGATGGAACATCCAGCCCAGGGTGATCAGCAGTGCCACATAGAGGATCAGGCTGCGGCCCGAGCGCTGCAATATCCGGCTGACGCCCCCTTCATAGCGATGGGCGAGCCACTCGAAGCGGCGGTTGAACCAGGCGAAGAAGCCGTGCTGGTGAGGCTGGTGATCCCCCTTGAGCAGGGTGGCGCACAGGGCCGGGGTCAGAATCATCGCGGTCAGCACAGAGAGCGCCATGGCCGAGACGATGGTCAGGGAGAACTGGCGATAAATGGCGCCGGTTGACCCTTGCATGAAGGCCATGGGCACGAACACCGCCGAGAGCACCAGGGCGACGCCAATCAGGGCGCCGCTGATCTGGGTCATGGACTTGCGCGTCGCCTCCAGGGGGCTCAGCCCCTCCTCTTGCATGATGCGCTCGACGTTCTCCACCACCACGATGGCATCATCGACCAGCAGACCGATGGCGAGCACCAGGCCGAACATGGTCAGGGTATTGATGGTGAACCCCAGGGCCGACATGATGCCGAAGGTACCCAGCAGTACCACGGGCACGGCGATGGTGGGGATCAGGGTCGCCCGCAGGTTCTGCAAGAAGAGGTACATCACCAGGAAGACCAGCACTATGGCCTCGAGCAGGGTCTTGATCACCTCCTCGATGGAGATCTTGATGAAAGGCACCGTCTCCATCGCCTTCACCATCTTGAGGCCAGGCGGGAAGCTTTGCGAGAGCGTGGCCAGCTTGGCATCGACCGCCTTCTGGGTATCCAGGGCATTGGCGCCGGTGGCCAGCTTGATGCCCATGGCCGAGGCGTTGTCCCCATCGAGGCGGGCGATCTTGTCATAGCTTTCACCGCCAAGTTCGAGGCGCGCCACATCGCTCAAGCGAACCTGGGAGCCATCCTGGTTGACCTTGAGCAAGATGTTGCGAAACTGCGCCAGGCTTTCGAGGCGGTTGCGGGCGGTGATGGTGGCATTGATCATCTGGCCCTGGATGGCCGGGGTGCCGCCAATCTGCCCCACGGTCACTTCGCTGTTCTGGGCCTTGATGGCGTTGGAGATGTCCAGGGGGGTGAGCTGGTAGCTGGTCAGCTTGCTGGGATCGAGCCAGACGCGCATGGCGTATTGGGTACCGAACTGGGTGACGTCACCGACCCCTTCCAGGCGGCTGATGGGATCGAGCAGGTGGGAGCCGACATAGTCGGCGATGTCCTGGGAGTTCATGCTGCCATCATCGGACTTGAAGGCGATGAGGCTCATAAAGCTCGAGGAGCTCTTGCGCACGCTGATCCCTTGCTGCTGCACCTCGGCGGGCAACTGGCTATTGGCCTGCTGCAAGCGGTTTTGCACCTGGACCTGGGCGATATCCGGATCCGTACCCGCCTGGAAGGTGAGGGTGACGGAGACGTTGCCGGCAGAGTCGCTGGTGGCGGACATATAGAGCAGGTGGTCGAGCCCCTTCATGTTCTGTTCGAGGATCTGGGTCACGCTGTTTTCCACGGTCGAGGCCGAGGCCCCGGGGTAGACGGCGTTCACCTGGATGGCGGGGGGGGCTATGGTCGGGTATTGGGCGATGGGCAGGCCCATGATGGCAAGTACCCCGCCCAACATGACGAGGATGGCGAGCACCCAGGCGAAGACGGGTCTATCGATGAAGAAACGTGACATGACTTACCCCGCAGCCTGAGTGGAAACTGGGATGGCGGCCGTGGCCTTGACCGCCATGCCTGGACGCAGTTTGACCTGGCCGGAGACGATGACCCTCTCTCCCGCCTTGAGGCCATCTGCTATCACCCACTGATCCCCCCGACTCGCGCCCAGACTGACCTGGCGCGGCTCTACCTGGTTGTTGGCATTGACCAGCAGCACGGCGCCCTTGCCACCAGGCAACTGGGTCACGCTGGTCTGGGGCAGCAGCAATCCGGTGCCGGGCTTGTCATCGGCAATGGTGGCACGCAGGAACATGCCCGGCAGCAGGCTCTGCTGGGGATTGGGGATGATGGCGCGCAGGGTCAGGCTGCCGGTGGACTCATTGACGCTCACATCGGCAAACGCGAGGCTGCCGCTCTGGGGATAGGATTTCCCGGTCTGGGTCTGCAGGCTGACTTTTTTCGGCGCCGCCCCCGGGCGCAAGCTGTCGCTCACGTCTCCCAGGGTGTTCACCGCCTGGGTCATGTCCAGATAGATGGGATCCAGCTGCTGTATGGTGGCCAGGCTGTTGGTCTGATTGGTGGTGACCAGCGCCCCCTCGGTGACTTGAGAGATGCCGATCCGCCCCGAGATGGGGGCACGTACCTGGGTATAGCCGAGTTGGATCTTCGCCTGTTCCAGGCTGGCCTGGTCGATACCTGTCTGCGCCTTGGCCTGCTGCCAGGTCGCTTCGGCCTGATCGAACTGTTCACGGCTGATGAGGCCGCGCTTGACGAGCGCCTGATAGCGAACATAGGTCTTGTAGCCCACCTCGGCATCGGCCTTGCTCTTGGCCAGCTGGGCACTGGCACTGTTGAAGGCGGCTTGATAGCTGGCGGGATCTATCTGGTAGAGGGGATCCCCCGCCTTGACGTTGGCCCCCTCTTCAAACAGACGGTGGAGGATGATGCCGGACACCTGGGGGCGGACCTCGGCGATCCGGGAGGCCGAGGTGCGTCCCGGCAGGCTGATATCCTGACTCAGGGGCTGGGGAGTCAGGGTCAGGGTCTGCACTGATATGGGGGAGGCGATGGTCTTGGCGTCGGACCCCGCTTGGCCACAGCCGCCGAGCAGGATACCGAGGGTCAGGGCGATCGCGAGACGAGAATAGGAGTGAGGGAGCATGGTGGCCTCCGGCTGAGAAAAAGAGAATGAGAATTGCGTCACATTAAAGCGCGGGCCAGCTTTGTGGAGATGGGTATGACTGTCAATGGCAGTTGCCGGGATCAGACAGCCTGGGTTCAGCTACGAGGGAAATATCCCGAAAAGAGCGCCGAGGGGCCGGACAGAGGGGCGGGGAGAAGAGCGCAAGAAAGGCAAGTCAGAAAGTGGGGGCAGAGGCTGCACCCTGGCCGAGGGGATTGAACAGGGGGCAGATGATGCCCCCTGTTCAAACGCGGCTTAGAACCAGAAGCCGATGATAAAGGATCCGGCCAGGGTGAGCATGACGTTGGCCACCGCGTAGGTGCCCGCATAGCCGAGCGCCGGGATCGAGCTGTTGGCCGCCTCGTTGACCACGTCCATGGCGGGGGCGCAGGTCCGGGCCCCGGTGATGGCGCCGAGCAGCAGGGCCGGGTTCATCTTGAGCACCCAGACCCCGAACAGGTAGCCCACCAGCACCGGCAAGGTAGTGACCAGCATGCCGGAGAAGAGCACCACGGCGCCGACCTGGCTCAGATGATCCAGAATGCCGCCACCGGCCTTGAGGCCCGTGCTCACCATAAAGACGGCCAGGCCCAGATCCTTGGCCAGACGCAGGGCGCCCGGCGGCACATAGCCGACCGTCGGGTGGTTGGCGCGCAGGTAACCCATAAGGATCCCCGCCAGCAGCAGACCGACAGCGTTGCCAAGGCCAAATTCCAGCTGACCGAATACCAGGGAGACGGAACCTATCAGCAAGCCGAGCACGAAGAAGGTGGTGAAGGCCACCAGATCCGTGGTCTGGCTGTGAATGCTGATGAAGCCTATCTTGTTGGCAAGATGCTTGACCCTGATCTTCTCGCCGCTGATCTGCAGCACATCGCCCTTTTGCAACATGATGTTGCGATCGAAAGGCATCTCTATCTGGGAGCGCACCACCCGGTTCAAGAAGCAGCCTTTTTCGGTGAGATTGAGCTCCACCAGATGGCGGCCCACCACGGAATCGTTCTTGACCACTATCTCTTCGGTGACGATTTGCAGGTCAAGCAGGTTCCTGTCAAACACCTCCTTGCCGTTGCGATAGCTCACATCCAGCTTCTCGTGGCTCTCCGGATAACCGACCAGGGCTATCTCGTCCCCTTCCTGAATGACGGCGTCACCATCGGGGCTTGCCAGTATGCCGTTGCGGCGGATCCGCTCCACATAGCAACCGGTGTGGGGATAGATACCGGTCTCACGCAGGGTGCGGCCCCCGATCCAGGCGGCAAGTTCCGGGCCGACCCGGTAGGCGCGGATGATGGGCAGGTAGGTCTTGCGGTTCTCATTGTCAGACAGGCCGCGCTCGCGGGCTATCTTCTGCGCCTCTGTGCTGAGATCGAGTCGGGCCAGGGAGGGCAGGTAGCGCACCACCAGCATCAGTCCGACCAGGCCCACCAGATAGGTGAGCGCATAGCCGATGCCCATGTTGTCGAGCACGGGCTGCATGTCGGTGCCATGGGGCAAGTTCAGCAAGCCGCTGCGCAGGGCATCCTGGGCCCCGACCAGGGCAGGGGTCGAGGTGAGTGAGCCTGCCAGTATGCCCGCCGCCATGCCGGGTCCCAGATTGAAGAACTTGGCCAGGCCCACCGTCAACAGCAGCGCCGTGAGCAATATCACCAGGGTCAGGGTGATGTAGTGGATGCCATCGCGCAGGAAGACGCTGAAGAAATGGGGGCCCGCCTCTATGCCGACACAGAAGATGAACAGCATGAAGCCGACATTTTCCGTGGTGGCGGAGAATTGGAACCCCATCTGACCGAACAGCAGGGCGGTGAACAGCACCCCTATGGTGTTGCCAATCTGGAAGTTGCCTACTCGCACCTTGCCAAGCAGCAGGCCGAAAGCCAGTACCACGAACAGCAGGAGGGAGTCGCTTTGATGTAGCAGTGTCACGAAATCTATGGTCATGCCCGGACAAACCGAGAGAAAAGTGGGGCCGATATTGTGCCGGATCCCCCGCCAATAAAGAAGTGCCGGTTGGGACAAAGCTGCAAATTGGGTGACAACATTCAGGCGGTAGATTGCCTTGGGGGGAAAGGGCGGGTTTTTCCGTCTGTGAGAAGCGCTGTCAATTAGTGATTCATGCTGTCTATTCCAGGAGACCCGCGTTGCCGATCGGAATTTATAGAATCCTGTATCACGTAAAAAATAGCAGTGATTACAGAGCAAGCTGCTGCCGGTTTGGCACGCAGGTTCCGAGTGTCAGGATCCTGACATGGTGCCAAATGTGCAACTGACCCACTGCGTCTGGGGTTGGTAATCCTGCATCAAAAAAGATCCTTTGGACGTCAAGAAAAACCGATCCGGGGCGGCGCTGCAAAACAGCATAAAATCGGGTTTGCTGCGGAGGACCAAGATAAATAGGGGCTGAATGAGCCAAACCCACGCCGGGTCTGGGCTGGCGTGACTTACCCACAGATTCTGTGGATAACCCTGTGTGTGAAAATTGAAAAAAGGCCGCTAGCCCACGCCAATACTGGGCTGCAAGTGCTGTTCAAAAAATACCGGCAAATAATTGTTTGCATAAAAATCAAATAGTTAGATGCAGCAGAACAAAACGCTGCAGGGGGAGTGAGGGCGAATAAAGGGGAGTGCTGTCAAGCTGTGGCAGCTTGTGCATTAAATTTGGTAGGGAGGGGCACTAAAGTGGATAACTTGCACCGAGATGGTGAGGAATTGGCTCCCTCGACTGGACTCGAACCAGTGACATACGGATTAACAGTCCGCCGTTCTACCGACTGAACTACGAGGGAACATCAGGCAAGGAGGAGCACTATACAGATGTCGAAAGGCGGGGTCAACCGCCGACTGGGGGAGGAGAGCGATACCCGGTGGGGGGCAACTCGGGGTACACTTGCCCTTTGCCGATTTTTGTCCGGAGTCTTCATGAGCAAGTCGTTTCAACTCGTCAGCCAGTTCTCCCCTGCGGGGGATCAGCCGGCCGCCATCAGCCAACTGCTTGAGGGGATAGAATCCGGACTCGCCCACCAGACCCTGCTTGGGGTGACCGGCTCGGGCAAGACCTTCACCATGGCCAACGTGATAGCGACCCTGAACAGGCCCACCATGATACTGGCGCCCAACAAGACCCTGGCCGCCCAGCTCTATGGGGAGATGAAGGAGTTCTTCCCCGAGAACTCGGTGGAGTACTTCGTCTCCTACTACGACTACTACCAGCCGGAAGCCTATGTGCCGACCACGGACACCTTCATCGAGAAGGATGCCTCCATCAACGATCACATCGAGCAGATGCGGCTGTCGGCCACCAAGGCACTGCTGGAGCGGCGGGACGTGATCATCGTCGCCTCGGTGTCAGCCATCTATGGCCTGGGGGACCCCCAGGCCTACCTGAGCATGATGCTGCACCTCAAACTCGGCGACATCATCAACCAGCGAGACATACTGCGTCGCCTCGCCGAGCTGCAATACAGCCGCAACGATCTGGCCTTCCAGCGCGGCACCTTCCGGGTGCGTGGCGAGGTGATCGACATCTATCCGGCGGAATCGGACAAGCTGGCGCTGCGGGTCGAGCTGTTTGACGAAGAGATAGAGCGACTCTCCCTGTTTGACCCCCTGACCGGCGCCATCGAGCAGACGGTGGTGCGTCATACCATCTATCCCAAGACCCACTACGCCACCCCCCGCGAAACCATCCTCGGTGCCATCGATCACATCAAGGAGGAGCTCAAGGGGCGGCGCGAACAGCTGATCTCCCTCAACAAACTGGTGGAGGAGCAGCGCATCAGCCAGCGCACCCAGTTCGACATCGAGATGATGCAGGAGCTGGGCTACTGCTCGGGCATCGAGAACTACAGCCGCTACCTGTCGGGGCGCGCGCCGGGGGAGCCGCCGCCCACCCTGTTCGACTACCTGCCGGGGGATGGTCTGCTCATCATCGATGAGTCCCATGTGACCGTGCCGCAGATAGGCGCCATGTTCAAAGGGGACAGATCCCGCAAGGAGACCCTGGTGGAGTACGGCTTCCGCTTACCCTCTGCCCTGGACAACAGGCCGCTCAAGTTCGACGAATTTGAGGCCCTGATGCCACAGACGGTGTTTGTCTCGGCCACCCCCAGCCCCTATGAGCTGGAAAAATCCGGTGGTGATGTGGTGCAACAGGTGGTGCGCCCCACCGGCCTGCTCGATCCCGTGATTGAAGTGCGTCCGGTCGGCACCCAGGTGGACGACCTGCTCTCCGAGATCCGGCTGCGGGTGGCGGTGGACGAGCGAGTGCTGGTCACCACCCTGACCAAGCGGATGGCGGAGGATCTCACCGAATACCTGGCGGATCACGACGTGCGGGTGCGCTATTTGCATTCGGACATCGAGACGGTCGAGCGGGTCGAGATCATCCGCGATCTGCGGCTCGGCAAGTTCGATGTGCTGGTGGGCATCAACTTGCTGCGCGAAGGGCTCGACATGCCGGAGGTCTCCCTGGTGGCCATACTGGATGCCGATAAAGAGGGCTTCCTGCGCTCCACCCGTTCACTGATCCAGACCATTGGCCGGGCCGCTCGCAACCTCAACGGCAGGGTCATCCTCTATGGGGATCGCATCACCAACTCCATGAAAGTAGCCATCGAGGAGACGGAGCGGCGCCGCGCCCTGCAGCATGCCCATAACCTCGAGCACGGCATCACCCCCAAGGGCCTCAACAAGGCGGTGGGGGACATGATGGACATGGGGGGCAGCCGCATCTCGGGCAAGGCTGGCAAAGGGAGTCGCAAGGCCGCCGAGCCGCAAGGGGAGTACCATGCCCGCACCACCAGCGAGATCACCAAGGAGATCAAACGCATGGAAGAGCAGATGTTCCAGCATGCCCGGGATCTGGAGTTCGAGCAGGCCGCCGCCCTGCGCGACAGCATCCAGCGACTGCGCCACGAGTTGATTGAAAGTTGAGGCCGCTGCGCGCCCTGCTCGGGATTGGGCCCAAGTTACGTCGCCTCTATCTGGGCTTTCGCCACCCGGCCACCCCGCTCTGGGCCAAGGGGTTGGCACTGCTGGTGTTCGTCTATGGCCTCAGCCCTCTCGATCTGGTGCCGGATGTCATTCCCGTGCTCGGTTGGGTGGATGATCTCACGCTCTTCATCTGGCTGATCTGGGGCTGGGAGTCCTGCTTGCCCGCCGAGGTGCGTCAGGCCATTGCCGAAAAAGCGGGGGAGAAAAAGGGGAAACAGGAGGGGGATGAGTAGCCAGGCGCCAGCCTGCGCTGCCCCAGATGTTGGTCATGGTTTGCGGCGAAATTGTGGTAAGGGAGGGGAAGGGGTAGACTCGGCCCCTCTGTCATCATCCATCCCTTAATACCGAGCCCGATCCATGGATCTTATCTTGTTCCTCGTCGACTTCATCTTGCACATAGACATCCACCTCAAGGCACTGTTTGCCGATTACGGCGTCTGGATCTATGCCATTTTGTTTCTCATCATCTTCTGCGAGACGGGGCTGGTGGTGATGCCCTTCCTGCCCGGTGACTCCCTGCTGTTCGCCGCAGGCGCCCTCACGGTAGACAGTGCCCTGGATGTGCATCTGCTCAGTGCCCTGCTGGTGCTGGCCGCCATACTCGGCGATCTCACCAACTACACCCTGGGTCGGCTGTTTGGGGAGCGGCTGTTCAGCCGCCCCGACTCACGACTGTTCCGTCAAGATTATCTGCACCAGACCCACGCCTTCTTCGACCGCCATGGTGGCAAGGCCATCATCATCGCCCGCTTTGCCCCCATAGTGCGTACCTTCGCCCCCTTCGTGGCAGGCATGGGCAAGATGAGTTATCCACGTTTCATGGCCTTCAACGCCGTGGGTGGCCTGTGCTGGGTGCTCTCTTTCGTCTATGTGGGCCACTTCTTCGGCAACCTGCCCCTGGTCAAGGAGAACTTCACCCTGCTCATCTTCGTCATCATTGGCATCTCCCTGCTGCCCATGGTGATCGCCGCCCTGCGCGCCAGGCTGGGCAAGGGGTGAGCGGTGCAGTCAGCAAGGGGTGAGGATAGGGCCGCTGCGGCCTGGGTGACTTAACCCTTAATGACATAAAAAAACCGGGCCACGTGGGCCCGGTTTTTGATGGCTGCGGCGCAGCACTCACTGCCAGTTGGCGTTGCGCTTGGCTTTTTGCAGCTTCTCATAGGCTGCCAGCAGTTTTTGGTGCAGCGGGAACTGGCTGAGGGACTCATCGGCTGGCTCCAACCCGTGGAAGCGAGCCTCGCCGCTGGCATGGGCCCACGCCTGTGCCAATGCCTGTTCGCCATACATGCGGGTGAACACGGCTCTGTACTGCTCTGGCTCGCGTTCCTGGTCCAGGAACAGCTCGACGCAACTTTTGAGGGCGCGGTAGTAGTTGGCACGTTCAGGGCTGAACACCGACTGGTTGTACTCCATGGTCCAGTTGATGAGATCCAGCGCCGTCTCCAATTCGCCTGCGGCCAGGGCCAGCATGGCCTTGAGTTCACCGATGCGCAGGGTGTGCAGGGCGGTGCCCTTGGCGGCAGCGATGCCAAGCAGCTCGCGCACCCGGGTACGCTCGTCGTGACCTTCCTCTTCCAGCTGATCGTAGAAAGCCATGTACTGCTCGGCGTCCCACTCCAGGGACGGCAGGGCCAGGATCACTTCCCGCAGGTTGGCGCCCATGTTGTTGTTGGCCAGCAGCAAGTCTTCGGCCGGGTAGATGTCGGACATGCCGGGTACCAGGATGCGGCAGGCGTAGACGTCCAGGTGCTCGTAGTCGGCGATGTAGACCGGCTGCTCCAGCTCGTGGAAGATGCCTATCAGGTGATCGAACTCCTGCTGGGAGGTGCCCCGGAAATCCCAGTCGGCGAACTCGAAGTCTGACTCCTCTTTGAACAGATCCCAGTTGATGAGACCGGAAGAGTCGATGAAGTGTGTCTCCAGATTGTGGTGATCCGCCACCTGCTCGTTATCAAAGGAGGGAGCGACGAAGACATCCAGATCCTTCAGGCCACGGCCTTGCAGCAGCTCGGTGACGGTACGCTCGAACGCGACTTCGAAGCGCGGGTGGGCACCGAAGGAGGCGAAGCTGGTGCCGTTACGCGGGTTGAGCAGCACCACGCAGATGACCGGATAGCGACCGCCCAGGGAGGCATCGAAGCTGTAGATGGGGTAGCCTTCGGCCTCAAGGGCGGCGATGGAGGCCGCAATGCCGGGGTAACGGGCGATCACCTCCGCCGGGATCTCCGGCAGGCTGATGGCCTCGGCGATAATTTTGTTTTTCACGTGACGCTCGAACACCTCGGACAGCCCCTGGGTGCGGGCCTCGGTCTTGGTGTTGCCGGCGCTCATGCCGTTGGAGACATAGAGGTTGCCGATGATGTTCATCGGAATGTAAACGGTCTGATGATCGGACTGGCGTTCGAAGGGCAGGGCGACGATGCCGCGCTCCTCGTTGTTGGATTGCAGGTCCACCAGCATGTCGGCGGTCACTTCCCCTTCCGGGTTGTAGAAGTGACGGGTGAAGTCGTCGAGCAGACCCGCCGGGAAGTGATCGCCCTCGATGGGGAACCACTGCTCGTTGGGGTAGTGCACGAAGTCGCCATCGGCGATTTGCTGGCCCAGATAGAAGTCGGCGAAGAAGTAGTTGGTGGAGAGACGCTCGAAGTACTCGCCAAGCGCCGAGGCCAGGGCCGCCTTCTTGCTGGCCCCTTTACCGTTGGTAAAGCAAAGAGCGCACTCCTTGTCCCGGATGTGCACGGACCAGACATTGGGCACGGGGTTGAGCCAGGAGGCCTCTTCAATATCAAACCCCAGGGCCTGCAATTTGGTCTGGAAGCGCTCGATGGAGTCTTCCAGCGCCGCGTCCTTGCCGGGAATAAAAGTGTGGTCTGTCATCACGATATCCTGATTTTTATTGGCTCATGTTTGGTCGCAGATAATAGCATGAGTCGCAAGAGATGCGGCCTAGACAATGGCGCTGTCCGCGCTCTTTTCAGTGCCTGAAAGGGGAGTGGACAAGGTTGTTGCGCCTGTTGTGGCGAGCGACAAGTGCGAGCCTGCCTGACCATCATTAGAAATTCTTAATGATATTAAGAAAAAGTAGATTTAATTATGTCTGGCCGTTGCGCATCATGCTGCCACGTTTTGCCGGGTGAACACGGCGTGATAGCGCCCATTGCTGCTGCGACAAGTTGTTCGCCTTCACTATTCCTCTATCGGCTCGGCCGTTGATCACGAATTGGGAGTCCCTATGCCATCCATGACACCGCGAGTGGGGTCTGACATCACCACGCTGGCGCCCGGCTTCAGAGCCCTCAGCATCCAGGTCGATGCGGCCGCCATCACCGATATGAGCGTGGGTGCCCAGGCATTAAAGCGGGCCTGCCAGTCCGTCGCGGCGGGAGGTGCGCCCTGGGCGCACGCTCATCTGTCGGCGTGGGCCGAGGTGTTCAGGCGGTTCGGTGCCAAACCACAACGCACCCCTTGCTCGGCAGAAGCCCTGCGAAAGAGAGTGCTGCGGGAGGGGACACTGCCTAGCATCGATCCTATCGTCGATCTCTACAACGCCATTAGCATCGAGTATGCCATTCCGGTCGGAGGGGAAAATCTGGTGGCCTATGAGGGGGTGCCCCGTCTGGTGATTGCCGATGGCAGCGAACGGTTTGACACCATGAAAGGGGGGTTGCCTGCGCAGGAAACACCCGAGCCGGGGGAGGTCGTCTGGCGGGATGACATGGGGGTGACCTGTCGCCGCTGGAATTGGCGGCAGGGTGTCAGAACCCGACTCAGCGTGGAGTCTGAGCAGATGTGGTTCATTCTGGAGAGTCTGCCGGAGATGCCGCTGGCTGCCTTGCAGGAGGCCGGCGATCGGCTGATCGCCGGCTTGCTGGAGATGATGCCCGGGGCCCGGATAGAGAAAGCGCTGATTGGCTGCCAATCCGGGACAGAGAGGAGGGCCAGTTAGCCGATGGCCTTGAGACCCAGTATGCCGCCGATGATGAGCGCCAGGCAGAACAGTCGCGCCGCCGTGGCGGGCTCGCCAAACAGCCAGATCCCCATCAGCACTGTGCCGACTGCGCCTATGCCGGTCCAGACGGCGTAGGCGGTGCCAAGGGGCAGATGCCTGACCGCCAGGGCCAGCAACAAGACGCTCACCCCCATGGCGGCGAGGGTCAGCAAGGTAGGAAGGGGGCGGCTGAAGCCGTCGGTGTATTTGAGGCCAATGGCCCAGGCGACCTCGAACAGACCGGCGATGAGCAGCAATATCCAGGGCATAATAAGGGGTATCCATCAGGGGGCAGGGTCGTCCCTGCCAGCGGTCAGGCAGCGGGGTCGTCCCCGCCGGGCGCGATGGCCGTTGGGACTCATATTGCCAGAGCCGGATCGCGCTTGCCAAGGAGAGGCGCCTCCCCGGGCCTCATCGCTTGATATTGCAGCAAACGGCAGGGAATATTGCGCAAATCGACTTGCGTCCCTCGCCACAATCCGTAATGTGGATAGACACATTTTTCGCAGCAGAATTTTATCTGTTCAGGATCTATATGGCGCCACTTTAGCGTCAGGAGGCGAACGCCTCCCGGGTCGGAACGATAGAGGCTCCGCACTATCAAGTCGTTATCCAGGGTAGGACATTATGAAAAAAGTAGGTTTGGTCGGTTGGCGTGGCATGGTGGGCTCTGTCTTGATGAGTCGAATGCAGGAAGAGCAGGATTTTGCGCACATTCAACCCACCTTCTTCACCACCTCCCAGGCCGGTGAGGCCGCCCCCAACTTCGGCGTCGATGCCGGTCTGCTCCAGGATGCCTTCAACATCGCGGCGCTGGCCGAGCAAGAGATCATCATCACGGCCCAGGGCGGCGACTACACCAAGGATGTCTATCCGCGCCTGAAAGCCGCCGGTTGGCAGGGGTACTGGATTGATGCCGCCTCCTCCCTGCGCATGGAAGAAGAGGCCGTCATCATCCTGGATCCGGTCAATGGCGATGTGATAGCCCAGGCGCTGGAGGCCGGCACCAAGACCTTCGTCGGCGGCAACTGCACCGTCAGCCTGATGTTGCTGGCCCTGGGCGGTCTGTTCAAGGCCGATCTGGTGGAGTGGGTGAGCGTGGCGACCTACCAGGCGGCCTCGGGTGGCGGTGCCCGTCACATGCGCGAGCTGATCACCCAGATGGGGATGTTGCGTGATGAAGTGGCGGTCGAGCTGGCGGATCCCGCCTCCGCCATTCTGGATATCGAGCGCAAGGTCACCGAGAAGACCCGCTCCGGCGACTTGCCGGTGGACAACTTCGGTGTGCCCCTGGCTGGCAGCCTGATCCCCTGGATAGACACCAGACTCGACAACG
The DNA here is from genome assembly GCF_020149575.1 of Aeromonas rivuli. NCBI lineage: Bacteria > Pseudomonadati > Pseudomonadota > Gammaproteobacteria > Aeromonadales > Aeromonadaceae > Aeromonas > Aeromonas rivuli. Next base: position 1,918,226 of record NZ_CP079742.1, read on the forward strand.
GCCAGAGCCGGGAAGAGTGGAAGGGTCAGGCCGAGACCAACAAGATCCTCGGCATCGAGGCGGCCCCGGTGCCCGTCGACGGTCTGTGCGTGCGCATTGGCGCCCTGCGCTGCCACAGCCAGGCCTTCACCATCAAGCTCAAGAAAGATGTGCCGCTGGCCGAGATTGAAGCCCTGTTGGCCAGCCACAATGACTGGGTCAAGGTGATCCCCAACGAGCGCGACATCAGCGCCCGCGAGCTGACCCCGGCCGCGGTGACCGGCACCCTCAACATACCGGTTGGCCGCCTGCGCAAGCTCAACATGGGCCCGGAATACCTGGCCGCCTTCACGGTCGGTGATCAGCTGCTGTGGGGCGCCGCCGAGCCGCTGCGCCGCATGCTACGCATCCTGCTGGCCCGTGGCTAAGGGATGACAGCCACCGGCTCTCTGGATGAAATGCGAGAGCCGTTGAGCTAGCGTGCTCGAAACAAGAAGGGAAGGCAGCTGCCTTCCCTTCTGCTCTCTGTGGCTGGCCATCATGACGCCAAGCTCAAGCTCAAGCTCAAGCTCAAGCTCAAGCTCACGTGTGGGCCAGGGCCGCGGCCAGGTCGGCAATCAGGTCATCGGCATCCTCGACCCCAATGCTCAGCCGGATCAGATCATCGTTGACCCCGGCGGCCACTCGGCTGGCCTCATCCATGGCAGCATGAGTCGTGCTGGCCGGGTGACAGGCCAGGCTCTCCAGATCCCCCAGACTCACCGCCTGCACGAAGAGCTGCAACTGATCGAGCAGGCGGGCACAGCGGGGGAAGCCCCCCTCCAGCTCTATGCTGATCATGGCGCCGTAACCTGTGGCGATCTCTCCCAGCACCCCATGGCCGGGATGATCGGCGAGTCCCGGATAGATCACCTTCTTGACGCCAGGGTGCGCGGCCAGGAACTGGGCCACCCGCTGGGCGTTGTGCAGGTGCGCATCCAGGCGCAGGGGCAGGGTCTTGACCCCCCGTTGCAGCAAGTAAGCCTCCTGGGGGCCAATGGGGGAGCCCAGGTGCTTGAGTGCCACGGTGCGGATGCGTGCCATCAGTTCGTGGCGGGCGGCCACCACCCCGGCGATGATGTCGCCGTGGCCGCCGAGATACTTGGTGCCGCTGTGCATGACGATGTCGATACCCAGTTCAAGGGGGCGCAGCAGATAGGGGGTGAGGAAGGTGTTGTCGCAGACGGTGAGGGCACCGACCCTGCGCGCGGCGTCGACCACAATGCGGGGATCCACCAGCTTGAGGGTGGGATTGGTCAGGGTTTCGAACAGTACCAACTTGGTGCCCGGGTGGATATTGGCCAGCAGATCCCGGTCGCTGTCATAGCCGGTGATGCGGATACCCGCGCGGCTGAAGGTCTGCTTGAGGAAGGCCTCGGTGCCACCATAGAGGGGACCGACATAGGCCACCTCGTCCCCGCTGTCGGCCAGGGCATAGAGAATGGCGCTCACCGCCGCCATGCCGCTCGCGACCACCAATGCCTCGTCAGCACCCTCAAGGGCGGCGAGTTTCACCTCCAGCTCGGCGGTGGTGGGGTTGGCGAAGCGGCTGTAGATGTAGCCTGGCGCTTGCCCGGCGAACCGCTCCTTGCCAGCCTGGGCCGTGAAATAGCTGAAGGTGCTGCTCTGATAGAGCGGGGTCGTCAGGGCGCCGGTCTGGGGATCGAGCCGTTGGCCGCTGTGTACGCTCATGGTCTTGAATTTCATCATCTCTCCGTCATGGCCAGTGGGCTGGCCTCTCATAGCCCTGGGCGCGGCTGCGCAGGGTGAATGGGGTGTCCTTGTGGCGACCGATCGCCATAAGGGGATAAGGGGGCCGGTTATGCGGGCGTTCGCCGCCGGGGCTCCCGGGCCGGTGGGGTGGCATAGTGGCGGGCCGCCACATCCGGGTGGGAGCGCAGTCGTCCCTTGAGCACGTTCTCCCCCACCTGATAAAAGAGCGGGTTGTCCGGATCGCTCTGGAGCCCTGTCGCCTCGGCCGCGAGGGAGGGGGGCAGCGTCAGCAAGGGCACAGCGGCATCGAGCCGGGCCGCCATGAAGAAGGCACAGGAGAGGCGCGACACCCCCGGGGGCGGGCTGACCACCCGATGCAGGGTGGCCTTAAGGTAACCGTTCGAGGCGAGTTCCAGCAGTTCACCGATATTGACCAGCAAGGCTCCCGCTCGGGGGGGCGCCGGTGTCCACCCCTGTTCGGTCAGGACCTCGAGTCCGCCGTGACTATCTTGCAGCAGGAGCGTGAGGTAGCCGGGATCCTTGTGGGCACCCACCCCCTGACCGTCATCCTCGTCCCGTCCCGGGTAGTGGATGAGCTTGGTATGGCGATAGGGGAGCGGGCTCAAGCTCTCATCGAAGGCATCGGCCGGTTGCGCCAGGGCTTCTGCGAAGGCGCGGATCAGGGTCAATCCAATCAGGGTCAACTGCGCCTGCCAGCCCAGCAGGGCCCCCCTGAGTTCGGGCAGAGCGGAGGGCCACAGGTTGGGGCCCTGTAATCCTTGCCAGGGGTGGTGCAACAGGGCATCGGGCAGGCAGGGCTCTTCGGCCATGATGTCGAACTGCTCACGCCAGTCCGGGCGGGCCCGGGTCAGCTCGACCCCCACCCGGTTGTAGCCGCGAAAGTGGGGGGAGTGCACCATCTGCACCTCTTGCTTCTGGGCATCGCTCAGGGCAAAGAGCCGGGCTGCCAGGGCCAGTAGCTCGGTCTGCTGGCCCAGATCCAGCCCGGTGTTCTCCAGATAGAAGAAGCCGGGGTCGCGCGCCGCCCGGCGCAGCGCCATGAGGGCCTGGTCCCGGTGCGGGGATCCCGGCAACAACTGGCCGTAATCCAGGGTGGGCAGACTGCTGGTTGGCGCAATGGGCGCGGATGAGTCATTGACTGGCCGGGGCGCAGGGGAGAGCACTGGGTTGGAAGCATGACGTGAGTCACACAGGGGGGAAAGCAATACCATGAGCACCTCCAACTGGGATCCTGGGATGACAGCGTCGCAGAGCGCGGCGCCATTTGGGTTGGAAGGATGCTATCCCTTCGGATTTAGATGGCAAAACAACAAATAATTCTTAGTTATAGACAAAAATCGAAATAGAGTTCGGTTTTGCGGTATTAATACTGTTCTATTGCAACACCAAACCACTCTTGGCTTGGCGTCGGGCGCTCACTCCCTTAGTATCGAGGCTCATTTGCCACGCAGGGAGATCCTCTTGTCTATTGATCCCGGGCCGGCCAGCCCCTCACTCCAGACTGGATCACGTCTAGGCCGCGAGTTTGCTGCCCTGATGTGCCTGCTGCTGATCAGTGCCCTGCTCACCTGGATCGGGGTGGCCGCGCGCGGTGGCAGCAGCTTCTCCCTGCTCTGGCCCGCCAATGCCGCCCTGGTTGGCATCTTGCTGCGTTACTATCCCAGGGCTGGGCTGGTGCATCTGCTGGTGGCGCTGCTTGGCTTCCTGCTGGTCGATGCCTGTTATGGCACCCCCTGGCGCAAGAGTCTGCTGCTCAACGGCGCCAATATTCTCACCGTCGCCATCGCCTGGCTCAGCCTGCGTCGTCAGGGGTGGGGTCCCGAAGGCCTGATCAGCGCCACGGCGATCCCCAGACTGATGCTCCATTGCCAACCCGCCATCCTGGCCGGGGCTCTGTGTGGCGGCGCCGCCGTGGTCTGGCTGGGCAGTTCGACCGGCTGGAAGAGCACCATCATGTGGTATTTGGCCGAGCTGATTAACTTCTCGGTGTTATTACCCAGCCTGTTGACGTTGCTAGGCTCCTGGCGGCAATGTCGCCAGGAGATGTGGCGCGACCGCCGCTATCTTGTTCCGGCATTGCTCTTCTTGCTGTTGATCCTGCTGCTCGACAAGCATCTGGGGGGCCCCGGTCTGCTGGTGTTGCCGGTGCCCGCCCTCATCTGGCTGGCCCTCTCTGGCAACCGCTTCTTTACCTGTCTGGCCACCTGCGCCGCCTCCCTCTATATGTTCACCGTGCTCGATGACCAGCTGCTGCATCAGTGGAGCAAGGACGCGGCCACCGTTTACTCCTTTCGTACCGGTATCTCCATACTGGCCCTGAGTGCCATCACCACGGCCTGCGCCGTGGCCGAGCGGGATCAGCTGTTCGCCCGCCTGCAGCAAGTGGCGAGTCATGATCATCTGACCGGGGTGCTCAATCGCGGCGCCTTCAGCGAGGCGACCGAGCAACGTCTGGAACGTGAAGGTGGAGCCCTGTTGCTGCTCGATGTTGATTTCTTTAAGAAGATCAATGATGAACACGGTCATCCCACGGGGGATACCGTGTTGGTGCAGCTTTGCCAACGACTCGAGGGATTACTGCCACCCCGGGCCCTGCTCGGGCGCATGGGCGGCGAGGAGTTTGCCGTCTTGCTCCCGCCGGGAGGGGAGAGCGAGCTGGCGGAGCAGGTCGATCGCCTCATTCAAGGGGTGGCTGATCGTCCCCTGGTGCAGGCAATGCGGGTCACCATCAGCGGCGGCTTGCGGCAGGCCTCTCCAGGGGAGAGCCTGAGTGAGCTGCTGGCCGACGCCGATCTGGCGCTCTATCGGGCCAAACAGACGGGACGCAACCGCTGGTGTCGGGCGACATGAGCCAGCTTGTCTGATGCAAAAAGAGTAGGGAGGCCATGGCCTCCCTACTCTTTTATTGAGCGCATATCGCGCTCCATGGGCAGGTTCAGTAGCCCAGGGTGAAGCGCTGGCGCAGGTGGACTGGGTGCTCGGCCTCATTGAGGATGGCATCGGCCAGATCGCCGACAGAGATCTCGGCCGGTTTATCCTCCAGGAACAACACCTGATCGCCCCCCAACCGATATTGACCAGTGCGCTCCCCCGGCACCAGCATGATGGCCGGGGAGACGAAGCGCCAGTCGAGCTCAGACTCGCTGCGCAGTGCGACTAGCCCATCGCGAGCCGCCAGGGCCCCCTGGCGCCATTCGGCCGGAAACTCGGGGGTATCGACCAGCTGTACCCCGGGGGCCACTTCCAGACTGCCGGCACCGCCGACCACCAGCAGCCAGCCTGTTACCGCCTTGGTCGCCTGCACGATGGCGGCGGCCCCTGTGAGGTATTGCTCATAGATGTCCGGGGTGGCCCAGCCCGGGTTATAGGCGCTGATCACCCGATCGTGACCTGCGATCGCCAACGCCAATGCCTGGGGATCCTGCGCATCTACCCCCATCACCTGGATCTGCGGATGGGGAGCAATCTTGCTGGTGTCACGGACGATGGCTGTGACGCTGTGACCCCGGGTAATGGCTTGCTCGAGGATGGCACGGCCGACAAAACCAGTGGCGCCTATCAGGGCAATCTTCATGGGAAACTCTCCTGCACAATTAAGATAGGGCTAGCCTACGCCTCCCGGTATGATTTAATAATCTGGTAAAATATTCACTCACTCATAAGCAGGGCTTAACAATGGAGCAGCTTAAACGCTATGCCATCTTCGCCGCCGTGGTGGAGGCGGGGACCATGACGGGGGCAGCCAAGGCCCTGGGCATGACGCCCTCGGCGGTCAGCCAGCATATCAGCCAGCTCGAGACCCTGCTTGGCCTCACCCTGTTGCACAGATCCACGCGCCGTCTCGACCTGACCGAGGCGGGAGAGGTGGTGTGGCAGGGTTGCCAGTCCCTGCGCCAGACCCTGGCTCAGACCGAACTGCGGCTTGGGGAGGTGCGCGACAGCCTGATGGGGGAGGTGAGGATAACGGCCCCCGTGGGCATGGCGGGTCTGCCCCTGGCCCAGGCTCTCTCCCCTCTGTTGCAGGCGCATCCCGGTTTGCGCCTCATCATCATCGCCGATGACGAGAAGCGTGATCTGCTCAAAGAGCGCATCGATGTGGCACTGCGAGTCGGCACCCTGGCCGATTCGAGTCTGGTGGCCCGTCGCCTCGGCGAGACGCGCATGCTGCTGTGTGCATCACCGGCCTACCTGGCCCGGCGTGGGGTGCCGACTCGCCTCGCGGAGTTGACGAGTCATGACTGGCTATTGACCGATCTGCCCGGGGCTGGTTTGACCCTGCCGGATGAACAGGGGGTGCCGCAGCCGCTGCGGCTCGCTCCCAGGGTGCTGTGCAACAACGTGCTGCCCCTGCGCCAGTTCGCCCTGGCGGGGCAGGGCATTGCCTTGTTGCCCGAGACCGAGGTGGTTGACGATCTGGCGCAAGGACGCCTGCAGGAGGTGCTTCCCGATCACCGGATGGCGACCATGGCGTTGCATGCCATCACGCCTGAACGAGAGGTGTCTCACAAGGTGCGGCGGGTGCTGGCGGCGTTACAGGATCATTTCGGACGCAGCGCCGAGGTGCATCGAAGAAAGTGACGCAGTGAGGCTGAGCGGTTGGCGGACGAGGGATGTGCAAAGAGAGAAGGCAGGCCTGGGCCTGCCTTCTGTTACTTAGAGCCTGGGCTCTTAACTGTGGTAGTCACGGCAGGCTATCAGGGTGTTCTCCATCAGGCTGGCCACCGTCATGGGACCGACGCCGCCCGGAACCGGGGTGATAAAGGCGGCATGGCTGCGGGCGGTGGCGAACTCGACGTCACCCACCAGGCTGCCGTCGGCGAGGCGATTGATGCCCACATCGATCACCAGGGCGCCAGGCTTCACCCACTCACCCGGGATGAAGTTCGGTTTGCCGACGGCGACGACCAGCAGATCGGCGCGGCGAACCTGGGTCTCAAGATCCTGGGTGAAACGGTGGCAGGTCGTGGTGGTGCAACCGGCCAGCAGCAGCTCGAGGGTCATGGGGCGACCGACGATATTGGATGCCCCCACCACCACGGCGTGCAGACCATGGGTCTTGACGCCGGTGGCTTCGATCAGCGTCATGATGCCCTTGGGTGTGCAGGGGCGCAGGGCGGGAATGCGCTGTGCCAGTCGGCCGACGTTATAGGGGTGGAAACCATCGACGTCTTTGTCGGGACGGATCCGCTCCAGCACCTGAGTGGTGTCGAAGTGGGCGGGCAGCGGCAGCTGTACCAGGATGCCATCGACCTCGGGGTCCTGGTTCAACTGGTCAATCAGGGTTAGCAGCTCGTCCTGACTCGCCTCGGCACTGAGATCGTAGGAGCGGGAAATGAATCCTACTTCCTCACAGGCGCGGCGCTTGCTGCCGACATAGACCTGGGAGGCGGGATCGGCCCCTATCAGTATCACAGCGAGCCCGGGGGCACGCTGTCCGGCGGCGAGCCGCTGCTGGACTTCGGTTGCTACCTGATTGCGAATCGTTTGCGCAACCTGTTTTCCGTCAATGATTTTGGCAGACATCGTTCTTCACTCACCATGGGTTCAACTGTGCGCATTGTCGCATTTTTTTATCCGGGATGTTAGCGGCGCGATGCGGGCGGGCAAGAAGTAGACACTTGAATTTATTGATGGAAAAATTCGTTGACGCTGGCTCGAGCGCTTGGGTATGATGCCCGCCCGTTGCCCATCAGCCTTATCGCAGATAAGCTGTTGGCTGCAAGTTAAGTGAAGTATCTCGGTGATTAGCGCAGCCCGGTAGCGCATCTGGTTTGGGACCAGAGGGTCAAAGGTTCGAATCCTTTATCACCGACCATTTTTATCGACAATGCTTTATGTATGCCCAATCCATGGTGCTGACACATAGAGGGTCGTTGAGCAAAATGCGCCCTTAGCTCAGTCGGATAGAGCAACGGCCTTCTAAGCCGTGGGTCGCAGGTTCGAATCCTGCAGGGCGCACCATCTTGCTGCGGCAAGCATGGTCAGATGTTTTCAGTGGTGGCTGTAGCTCAGTTGGTAGAGTCCCGGATTGTGATTCCGGTTGTCGTGGGTTCGAGCCCCATCAGCCACCCCATTATTGTTGTCTGTTGGTATCTTCCGCGTTTAGCAGGGTGCGAGCAGTACAGAGTCAGCTTTGCGGAAGTGGCGAAATTGGTAGACGCACCAGATTTAGGTTCTGGCGCCCTAGGCGTGAGAGTTCGAGTCTCTCCTTCCGCACCATCATTGATCGATAGAATCGCTTGGGTCAGGGTTTTTGTTCCCCTGTCCAAGACAAAAAGGCCCGTCAGTGACGGGCCTTTTTGCATTCGGCTGCCAGCGCGTGGCCAGCTGATAGGCGAGGATGGCTGTGTCGGCTCCAGACTGACTCGCCATCGCTCCCGTTGTCATCACGGGAATCTATCCCTTCATCCTCTTCGCTGCGGTTTGCCAGTTCTCGTGGCCGATGGGCATGCTGCGTTCGTTATTCTTTTCTCTTTTCTCTTTTCTCTTTTCTCTTTTCTCTTTTCTCTTTTCTGGATTCTGGATTCTGGATTCTGGATTCTGGATTCTGGATTCTGGTCTGTATGATCTGTCGAAATAGCTCGGGACGGTCCGGCTTGACGACTCCCCGATGGTCTGCTGGTGCAAAATGCTTGATGGCTATTGATAACTGTTCTTGATTGGGGTAATTTGTGTTTCGTTATAACATAACAGTCGAGGCGATTATGAAACCCAATATGCATCCCGAGTACCGCAAGGTGCTGTTTCACGACGTGACGGCCAACACCTATTTCCTGGTGGGCTCCACCCTGAAGACGGATCGCACCCAGGTCTGGGAGCAGGATGGTCAGGCGTACCCTTATCTGACGCTGGATGTGTCCAGCGCGTCCCATCCGTTCTACACCGGCAAGCAGAAGCAGGTGGGTACCGAGGGGCAAGTTGCTCGCTTCGGTCAGCGCTTTGGCGCTTTCCTCGGCAAGCAGGGGGCGGCATGAAGGTTCTCGCATCCCTCAAATCGGCCAAGACGCGTCACCCGGACTGTCAGGTTGTGCGCCGCCGTGGCAAGTTGTTCGTGATCTGCAAGAGCAATCCGCGCTTCAAGGCGCGGCAGGGATGAAGGGAGGCCGCTGGCCTGCCTTCAATCTGAAGGGCGACCCAGGGTCGCCCTTTTTGTCTCTTCGTGGGCAGCCGCAGTCTGCCATTAGAGCAGATTTTCGAGCTGATACTTCTTGAGCAGCTTGTCGAAGGTGCCATCGGCCTTGACGCTATCGATGGCGGCATCAAATTCCCCCTTGAGCTTGTCGTTGTTTTTGCGCAGCGCCACCGCCACCCCTTCACCCAGGATCTTGTCCTGAGTGCCATTGAACTGGGGACCCACGAATTCAAACTGCTTGCCCATCTCCTTGTCGAGGAAGCCGACCTTGAGTTGCACCATGTTGCCGAAGGTGTAGTCGGCGCGGCCAGATTGCAGATCCAGCATGGGGGACTGGGCATTGACGTAGCGTTTGATGCTGGCCACGTCGCCATAGCGGGCGGTGATGAAGTTATCCTGCGGGGTGCCTTCCTGTACGGCGATCACCTTGCCCTTGAAGTGGGCCGGATCCTCGCTGAAGTCGGCAGCTTTGTCGCTGCGGCCCACGAAGCGGTTTTGCATCATGTAGTAGACCTTGCTGAAGTCGACCTTCTGACGGCGCTCATCGGTGATGTTCATGGAGGACATGATGGCGTCGTATTTACGTACCTGCAGGCCCGGCAGCAGGGCATCCCAGGGTTGGTTGATTACCTCGCACTCGGCCTTCATGGCCGCGCACAGGGCGTGGGCCAATTCGACTTCGAAGCCGCCAACCTTGCCGCTGCTGTCGACCATTTCGAAAGGGGGATAGGTGGCATCGGTGGCGATCACCAGAGGTTTGGCGGCGGCCTGGCCTGTGGCGGCCAGCGCCATCAGCATCATTATTGCGTTGAGTTTCATGGTCAATCCCTTGAGTGTGGCGTCATGCGCATAGTCGTGAGTAGTGAACAGGGGTCGGCTTCATGGGCCGACGCTTATCTTGCGATGATGGAGGGCCGGTAACTGGCGACGCAGTGTGCGCTGGGCAGCCAGATCCAGGGTGGCGATGGCCATGCCCTGACCCTCTTCGATCCGGGCCAGGATGCGGCCCCAGGGATCGATGATCATGCTGTGGCCGAAGGTACGGCGTCCGCCCGGGTGATCTCCACCCTGCGCCGATGCCAGCACGAAGGCCAGGTTTTCCACCGCCCGAGCCCGCAGCAACAGCTCCCAGTGCGCCTGTCCCGTGGTGTGGGTGAAGGCGGCGGGCAGGGCGATGAAATCGGGCGCAGGCCCGAGCCGGAATAGCTCGGGGAAGCGCAAATCGTAACAGATCCCAAGGCGAAGCTGACCCCAGGGCAGCGCGTGGCTCACCACCGTCTGGCCCGGGCTCATGGTCGTGGCTTCGTCGTAGTGTTCCTGCTCGGTGGAAAACCCAAACAGGTGCAGCTTGTCATAGCGAGTGGCGAGCGCCCCTTGCGGGTCGATGAGCAGGCTGCTGTTGTGCATCTTGCCAGGTTCCTGGCTTGCCAGCGGCAGGGTGCCTGCCAGGATCCAGATGTGAAGTTCCCGGGCCAGATCTTTCACCCAGGCCAGCAGAGGGTGGCTCTCTTCGGGGGCGGCAAGGGCAACCCTGGCCCGCTCATCGCCGGGCATCAGATAGAAATATTCCGGCAACTGGGCAAACACGCCCCCCTCGGCCGCAGCCTGGCGCAACAGGGCCTCTGCCTGGGTCAGGTTGGTGGCGAGGCAATCCCCGGACACCATTTGCAACACGGCGACGCGCACTGAATCCATGGTGCCTCCTAGACGCCGCACAGGCGCTCGGCGCCCGCCAGCAGGGTGTCGTCATCCTTGGAGAAGGAGAGGCGAATGACCCGTTGATCCGTGCCGTCGTGATAGAAGGCCGAGACCGGAATGGTGGCGACCCCGTGATCGCGGATCAGCCGCTGTACGAACAGGCTGTCTGCTTCGTCGCTGATCCGCTCGTAGCTGGCCAGCATGAAGAAGCTGCCCGCCGAGGGCAAGAGGGTAAAGCGTGACTCGGCCAGGGCCGAGACCAGCAGATCCCGTTTTTGCTGGTAGAAGGCCGCCAGCCCTTGATAGTGAGCCGGTTGCTGCAACAGATGGGCGAAGCCGTACTGCATGGGGGTGTCTGCTGCGAACATGGCGAATTGGTGCACCTTGCGGATCTCCTCCATCAGCGGACGGGGGGCCACGCAGTAACCCACTCGCCAGCCGGTGACATGGAAGGTCTTGCCAAAGGAGAAGACGGCGACGGAGCGCTCAATCAGCTCGGGGTAACGGATCACGCTCTGGTGCAGGGCGCCATCGAATACCACATGCTCGTAGACCTCGTCGGAGAGAATAATGATGTCGGTGCCGCGCACCAGGCGGGCGAGCCGCTCTTGATCCGCCGCCTGCCAGATGGTGCCGGTCGGGTTATGGGGGGTGTTGAGCACTATCATGCGGGTGCGGGGGCTGATGCGTGCCGCCACCTCATCCCAGGGAATAGTGAAGTCCGGTGCCTTGAGGGCGATGACCACGGGGGTGGCGCCCTGCAACTGGATCATGGGGCGATAGCTGTCAAACGCCGGCTCGAACATGATCACTTCATCACCGGGGTGCACCAGGGCCGTGATGGCGCAGAACAGGGCCTCGCTGGCGCTGGCGGTGATGGTGATCTCCTCGCCGACATCATAGGTGTGGCCATAGCTGGTCGCTATCTTGGTCGCCAGTTGCTGGCGCAACTCGGGCAGTCCCGTCATGGGCGCATATTGGTTTTCACCGGCCAGCATCGCCTCGTGGGTGACCCGGATCAAGTCGGGGTCACAGGGGAAGCTCGGCGCTCCTTGAGAGAGATTGATGCTGGGATGGCGGGCGGCCAGATCCCCAATCACGCTGAAGATGGTGGTACCCACCTGGGGCAATTTGCTGATGATGCGGGGAGAAGACATGGTGCCGTCACCTGAATATGTGAAAGATGTCTCTCTTTTAGCCCTCTGGGCCCTTGTCCGGCAAAGGATTATTCGGCATGGTACGCATGAGTTTTTCTCAAGCATGGAGGCTTGTATGTTAACGACCCTGCCCCGTAGTCAGTTGCCCCTGTATGGTTTGCAAGTATTCGAGTGCGCAGCCCGTCACCTGAGTTTCACCCTGGCGGCCGATGAGCTGTGCGTGAGTCAAGGTGCCGTGAGCAAGCAGATAGCCCAGCTGGAGACGCGCCTTGGTCATCTCCTCTTCCTGCGTGGTACCCGCTGCCTGAGTCTCACGCCGGCCGCCGAACGGCTGCTGCCCTTCGTCAGCGAGGGGCTGGCCCGCATGGGGGAGGGGCTGGGCGCTCTGCAAACCTTGCCACGGCAACAGGCGATCAGCATCAAGGTGCCCTCCTGTGCCAGCCGCTGGTTGCTGCGCCGCTTGCAAGACTTCGAGGGGGAGGCGGTCGAGGTACGCGGCAGCCACAGTCACGGCATCGACTTTGCCCGCGAGCCCTTCGATCTCGCCATCGTCTATCAACCCACTCAGGCCCGGCTGCTTCACAGCCAGCCGCTGTTTCGAGAGCGGTTGACTCCTATCTGCGCCCCTGCCTTTGCGGCCAAATACCGGCTGTTTGAGCGCCCCATCACCGATCTGCTTGCCCTGCCGCTACTGCATGCCAGTGCGGACAGACGGGATTGGCGGAACTGGTTCGCCGCCTTTGTCGACACCCCCTGGTTGCCTCAGGGAGGGCAGCTGTTTGATACCCTGGATCTGGCGATGAACGCGGCACTGCAGGGCTTTGGTCTCTCCCTCGGGGATCCCACCATAGTGGCGGAGGAGTTGGAGACGGGGGCGCTGGTGGCCCCCTTTGCCCCGATACTCAGCACGGATCATGAATATGCGCTGCTGGCTCGCCCCGACAGCCAGCGGCCCGGGGTGCGCGAGGTCTATGGGTGGCTGCAGGGCCGTCATCTTCATCCCTGACATTTTTCGTCGAGTGCGCTTTACAGACACCAAAAATACTGTATAAAATTACAGTATCAACATGAGAGGTGCTTATGCGTCTGGAAATCATCATCGACAGGAAAAAACAGGTCTCCCCCGATACCATGGCCGCCCTGGAGCAAGAGTTGCTCAAACAGCTGGGCCGCCGCTTCCCCGATATCCAGGTGCGGGTGGCGGGGGGCAGCAACATGGCGCTCAACATCACCCGGGCCAGCAAGGAAGATAAAGAGCTGGTGGAGGAGCTGGTGCAGGAAGTGTGGGAAAACGCCGAGAGCTGGCTGCCGGAGTCGAGCGCTGCCTGATACGCCTCAGATGACAGCATGAGGATGCCTGGACGCTGTTTCCCCGGATCTGGTCGATGGGTGCGTTGGGGGAGGGAGAGCCTAGAGCCCGGCCCACCGCTTGAGGCTCTGCTCCTGTACCCGGCGGTTCGCCTGCTGTATGTCCCCTTGGGTTTTGAGGCTCTTGAGCACGGCAGGCAGAGCGGCATCCACCTCGGCTTGAGTCATGCCGGGGCTCAAGGCCGGGTGGTAGGCCATCTTGAGCAGGAGATAGTCGAGCCCGGTCAGGAAGCTGTCGGTGCTGCGGTCATTGAACACGGAGGGGAAGACGGCGTCCGAGTCATTGGGCAGTCCCATGACCTGGGTGAGCTCTTCCACCACGCAATCGAGAAAGCGTCCCTTGTCGCGACTGGCATCGACCGGGATGATGATACTGGCCCGGCTGATGGCGCCTTCCCGGTCGGTGGCATAGTTGGCGAGGCACAGGCCATCGGCGAGGGCAGCCTGGACCGCAGGGTTCTGGCCCATCAACTGCCTGGCCCAGCGGGTCACTTGCGAGCGACGGGTCATCACCAGGGTGAGATTGGCCTTGGCCGGATCCTGCACCAGCGCCACGCTGTGACCCGTGATATGGCTCAGGTGCGCCGCCTGGATGTTCACCACCTCGGCTTGCAGCGGTTTGTCGCCAACTTCATTGACAAGCAGGATCCGTATCGGCTCGCGCCAGCGGTTGAAGTGATCCTGCCCCCTGTCCTGATACTCCCGCTTGAGTGCCACCTGATGAAAGCTCGCCACCAGATAGGCATCCTGTTGCCAGCGCTCCAGGGCCTGGGCGCTGTGCAGGGCAAGCAATAGCAGCAGGCCACCCAGATATTTCACTGGGCGCCCTTCTCCAGGTCTCGCCAGGTGAGCCAGAGCCGCAGATCGAATTCCAGCTGGTGATAGTCGGGCTCCATGTGCTGGCAGAGCTGGTAGAAGGCCTTGTTGTGATCCTTCTCCTTAATGTGTGCCAGCTCATGCACCACGATCATCTTGAGAAAGGCAGGGGGGGCGGCTTTGAACAGGGCGGCGATGCGGATCTCGTTCTTGGCCTTGAGCTTGTTGCCCTGCACCCGGCTGACATAGGTGTGCAGACCCAGGGCATCCTTGATCACGTTGATCTTGCCATCGAAGATCACCTTGGCCAGGGGCGCCGAACTTCTGAGATAGCGGTTCTTGAGATCCATGGTATAGGCGAGCAGGGCCTTGTCATTCTGGATGCTGTGGCTGTCCGGGTAACGCTTGGCGAGAAATGCGCCGAGCTTGCCGCCCTCGATCAACTGCAACACCTGAGCCTTGAGGGGCTCTGGATAACCGCCAAGATAGGTCAGTGCCGTCATGGAACTCCTGTCGGGTGAATGAGACAGATAAAAAGGACGCTCATTGTAGCCAATGAGCGTCCTTTTTTATATCCGGGCTTGGGTCAATCTCAACCGGCGCCGCAACCCGGAGTACCTTGACCAACCCCTTGCGGCTCTCCTCAGCGGGGGATGGTGGGCCTTGTCATCGGCTCAGTGGCGGCGATAGAGGCCGGGATCCACCTCGCTGTAGTTGTCTTGCAGATAGCGATAGAAGGCCTGGGTGGAGGGAGGGGACGCAGGCTTGAGCCCCTCGGCCAGCTTTTCCGGCTTGGCAATGATGAACTTGGGTTGCTGGCGCTGCAGATCCTGGAGCACACGCTCACGCACATCATAGGGCGGGTTGACGTTGCTGAAGAAGAGATAGGCGGAGGCGGGCTGGCGATCCGTCCAGAGGTAATACTGGGGCTGAATGGCATCGACCCAGATCTTGTCCCGCGGGGTGGTCTCGGCCAGGATGCGATCGACACGGACTTGCGCGGCGACATTGAAGGGGCGTCCCTTCTGGCTGCCCTCCCAGGCGTTGTTGATCATCAGGGCCAGCATGGCCAGGCTGGCGAGCCAGGGGGTGGCGGATCGCACATCCCAGGCCCGCCACAGGGGGAGCAGGATCAACACGGGCAGGGCCCACAGCAGGCTGGTGCCGAGCACTTCGCTGACCCTGTCCAGGCTCCACTCCTTGTTGCTCCAGCCAAACACCAGTTGCTGGGCCA
Source organism: Aeromonas rivuli (assembly GCF_020149575.1). Lineage (NCBI taxonomy): Bacteria > Pseudomonadati > Pseudomonadota > Gammaproteobacteria > Aeromonadales > Aeromonadaceae > Aeromonas > Aeromonas rivuli. The sequence goes on from NZ_CP079742.1 coordinate 1,933,383, forward strand.
GCAGCCAGCTGGCGGTGAGCACCACCAGCGAGATGCAGAACAGACCCATCAGATCGCTCTGTCGCTCACTGCGATCGAGCAGGCAGGCCAGCGGCAGCAGTCCCAGCTGAAGGTAGAGGACATCATAGTGATCAAACACATGGCCGGAGACGGAGTTGGCTATCAGGGTGAACAGCACGCCAAACAGGGTGGCGAACAGGGCGGGCAGATGCCACTCCTGACGTCGGCTCATCATCAGCAGCACGAAGGCGGGCAGCAGCATGATGAGACCGGTACGCAGCAGACCGACCGCCCCCACATAGACGGAGAAGCCGTTGCCATAGCTCCCCTCGAAGAAGATATCGAAGGCGTAGTATTTGAATTCGGCCAGCAGTTGATGGTGCTGGAAGTAGCCATAGAGGGGCCCGCCTACCAGCGCCAGTCCAAGCAGGCTGGAGATCAGCAACAGCAGGGCATCACGCCACTGCTCACGCAGGCACCAGCAGAGGAACAGGGTCAGATACCAGGCTCCCCAGAGGGCACCGTTGTTGGCGCGCATCCAGGCGACGATGGCGAAGCTGAGCCCGGCCACCAGGGCTGGCCACCAGCGAAACTCCTTGTCCAGCAGCAGGGTGAGGAAGGCCCACTGGGCGATCAGCGCCAGGTGGAATGTCCAGTCCTCGGTCATGTTGCCGTAGTAATAACGGGTGCCATAAAGTGCCAACACCGCCAGCATGGCGCCGAGCCTGGCCTGAAATGACAGTCCGAGCTGATTGAAGGCTTGCCAGCTTGCCAGCAGGCCGAGCCAGCACAGGACCAGCTCCAGCAACCAGATGCCGCGAAAGCCATCCAGTCGGTAACCCAGGGCATCCAGGGCAAAGATCATGGGGCCCTTGATGTCGATCATGTCGCGATAGAGCACCCCACCTTCGCTCCACATCTTGCCCATGACGGCAAAGAGCGAGGCATCAAAACCCGGGGCCATGTCATAGAAGAGGGGATTGCGCAGGCAAAACAGACAGGCGATGAGCCCGGTCAGCAAGACGGCAAGGGGCCGCAGCGGCGGATTATTGCGAGAAGAAGAGAAACGAATGGTGTGGTTCATGAAGCCTTGATCCTTTGCCTGAGCATGCGAAAGCGGGCCTATCTTGCCGAGCCCGGGCCCCCGATGCAATGGGGGCGCGGGTCGGGGAGAAAATAATCCCGCTTGCCGAGCGACTCTTGGGGATTCTCGAACTAAAAACAGCCACTTATCACAGGTTAGTGTGCGTTTGGCTCTGCGCCAATCATCCGTTTCTCTGGGCTAGGAGCGAGTGGGTCAGCTTAATCTGGCCCAGCGCCAGCCCGGTAGTGGATCAGCGGCGCCGGGGCGGGCAGCTCGGGGTGCTGGCGTGCCCAGCGAATAAACGCATCGGCCAGGGTGATGCCCAGTTCCTGGTTGTGCTGGGTCAGGGTGCGGGCGAGCGCCGTATAGCCCTCCTTGCCGGACGCCGTATAGGCGCTTGAAACGCCACGATAGACATGGTTGGCCTCCACCGGTTGCCAGTGGCCGGGTGCGGCCTCCCACTCCAGCTGGCGGATACGCTCGCCCTTGGGCAGGGCGGCCAGATAGTGGAAGCGGATCCCGGCGGTGTAGGGGAAGCTGCCGCTGCCATTGCCGACCACGCCATTATCGGTGGCATTGTCGATGGCGCCCTCCAGCGCTTCCGCCAATTCATGACCATGCACCCGATAGAGGGTGAGCGGGATGGCGAAGGGTAACAGTTGACCGGCGATGTCGGCCTCGGTGAGCGGGCCCTGCTCGAGGGAGCAGCGCACGCCGCCCCCGTTGTGGAGCGCGAAATCGACCTGACCCACCTGCTCGCGCGCCCCGGCCAGCATGGCGGCGGCAACCAGCGGTGCGACCTGGCTGCCATGGGGCAGTCTGGCATCGGGGATCCGTTGATGGAGCAGCGGCTGGCTGAGCTGGGTCACCACCTTGGCCGCCATCTCTTCGAGGGCGGGGCGGTAGCGGCGCACCATGTGATCCTCGATGAGGGCGTCTGGCGCGCAGAAGCGCAGATTGGCAGGCACCGGGCTGCTATAAGGCCAGGGTTGCCAGGGCAGCCACTCTATCTGCCCCTTGCTGGCGATGACCCGGCCCTGGCCGTCGAAGCTGAGTGCACAGACTCCCAGGCTCTGGGCACTGTGACCGGCGTGGAGCAGGGCCACGCCATTGACCATCAGCGGATAATCCCCCTCGCTCGGCAGTCCCAGCGCCGCGAGATCCCCAAGCAAGCTGTGGGTGTGACCGCCAATGATGAGGCTTATCTCGGGGAAGCGTGCCGCCAGCAGCTTGTCTTGCTCCAGACCCAGGTGACTGAGCAAGATGATGTGGCGTATGCCCTGACCACGGATCGCGCCAAGGTGCCGGGTCAAGGTCTCAGTCACCCCATGAAAGCGGGTATGTTCGTCCGGGTTGGCGATGGCCGCCATCTGGGGAAGCGTGATGCCGAGCAGGGCGAAGGGGACGCCGGCCAGCTCGCGTACCAGCCAGGGCTGGCTGGCATCATGGAGATGCGGCAGGCCCCGCAGTGGGAGCGGGCAGTCGGCAGGCTCCTGACTGCTATCGAGGTTGGCGGCGAGCACGGGGAAATCAAGCTGACGGAGAAACTCCACCAGAGGGCCGTTGCCGAGATCGAACTCATGATTGCCGAGCACCATGGCATCGGGGGCGAGCAGGCTCAGCAAGTCAGCATTGGCGCGACCCTTGAAGCGGTTGAAATAGAGTGAGCCCTGGAAGGTATCACCGCCATGGAGCAACAGACAGGGAGTGCCTGCGGCTGCCGCCTCGCGGCGCAGCTGGTTGACTCGGGTCAGCAAACGGGCATAGCCGCCGCTCTGGCATAGCCACTGGGCCTGCCCCGGCGGGCTGAAACGTACTTGGGCACCATCGAAGTGGGAGTGACAGTCACTGAAATGGGCAAGTTGAACCGTCGTACTCATATCGGTCCTCCTTTGGGGGAAAAGAAGGGGGAGAGTCTACCTTAGGTGCGGGAGGGGATGCCAGCCCGGCCCTCGAATGGGCCGGGCGGACAAGTTTAGGCGGGTACCATGATCTGAGTGGCAATCAGCACCACGGCCAGGCCGACGGCGACCGGCACCGAGGTGCGCTTGACCACCTCGAATGGCGAGAGATTGCCCATGCCCGCACAGGCAACCACTACCCCCGACACCGGGGATATGGTGCGACCCAGGTTGGAGGCTTGCAGCATGGGGATGACCAGATAGGCGGGGTTGATGCCAAGACTGGTGGCCAGATTGGGGATCAGCTCCACGAAGGCGTAGAAGGGGGCGTTGCCCGAGCCTGTGGTGAAGGCCGCCAGGGTGGTGATCACCACCAGGGAGAGCATCATGACAGTGCCGCCGGTGCCGAGATCCTGGGCATGAGCCAGCAGAGTATCGATGAAGCCGATGGTCATCAGCCCCTGGGCAAAGACCCCGGCGCCGACCAGCAGCATGACCACGCCGGCAAAGGCATCGGCCATGTGGCGCCAGCAGATCTGCAGGCCATCGAGCAGCCCCTTGCCATCCCGATGGCGAGCCAACTCCAGCAGCGCGGCCAGGGTCAGGCACATGACGATGATGGTGACGATGTCGAGCTGGGGGCCCAGCTTACCATCGAAGATCAGCACCCCGATGATGGGGGCAAACGGCAGTATGGCGTAGAAGGCGGGGGCGTCGGTGATGAGATCGCTGGCCGCCACTTTCTCGTTCACCTCACCGGATCGCTTATCCAGGTAACGCTGCCAGAAGAAGTGGGCGACCGCCATGCAGGCGATGGCGATCAGCGAAATGGGCAGGGTCAGCTTGAAGGCAAAGTCGAGCAGCTCCATGTTGGCGGCCTGGGCGGCGATCACTACATCTCCCGAGGTGGGGGAGAGAATGATGGCGGCGGGGGAGGCGCACACGGCGGCGGCAGCGCCCCGGGAGATGCCCATGTTGACCATGAGCGGGAACAGGGTCGCCATCAGCAATACGCCGAGGCCCGTGGCCGAACTCACCGCCAGGGACATGGCGCAGGCGACCAGATAAGCCGCGACCAGCAGCACATAAGGGGATTTGATGACCCCCAGTGGTCTGCTCGCGATCTTGACCAGCATGGTGTTGGCACCTATGTGGCTCATGTAACCGGCGAAGCCGCACAGCACCATGATCAGCATGCCCAGACCACCGCCCCGGCTATTGAGCAGGAAACGGACATATTCGAAGATGTCGGTGATCACGTTGCCTGTGCTGGGCACGCTGGCAGGCAGCACAGGTTTACCGAGCAGGGCTGTGATGGCCAGCAGCAGCAAGCCGCCACTGAGCAGTATGCCGGTGGCCGAGTAGCCCTTGAAGATGCAGCGACCCACGAGGAGGGTCACCAGGGTGCCAATAATAAGTTCAACCATATCCAGGTTCCTGTTGGTCAATGGAGGCTAAGTGCGGCCCTGAACGCCTGCGGCACGGCACTGTGGTGGTGGGGATTCGTTCGGTGGAGGCTAATGTAACCAGCAAACTTGTCTGTGATGTTGATTAAGGTCAGCAAATCATGGTGCTAGACCGGCTCTTTACCCGTGACATGATGAAAGCGGGTCATGCCGCACATATTTTTTATGATGCAATGTGGAGATCGAGAGGACGGCAAGTTGCGAAGATGAACGACAGCTATCATGATGATACTTGCGCAGGGCGCCAGTTAATTAATATATTGATTATTCATCATATTCATACACCAGATGGCAACGATGAGGCGGCGTAGATCACCATGGGCAAGTTGTGCAACCTGGCTTGGGGACTGAGTCTGCTGTGGAGCGCCGCGGTGGGGGCCACCCAGGCCCATTATACCGGGGTCAAGATAGAGCCGGACATCCGGGTCGACTTCCAGTTTTACAAGGTCAAGGGCGCCACCATGCAGGCTGCCCTGGCGCAGGCGTCCAGCATCGGCCCCAAGGGTAGCGTGGGCCAGCAAGGGCTCGGCATGGCCAGCTATCAGCTCGACTGGTCCATGCTGGCCTATCCCCTGGCCGGGCGCTGCAACCTCAACGGCGTCACGGTGAGGACGCGCATCAAGGTGATGGTGCCCGAGTGGGTCAACAAGTCCCGGGCCAGTGTGCGCGAGCAGCAAAACTGGAACATCATGGTCGGCGCCATGCTCGACTACGAGAGTCGTCACAAGGACATAGTGCAAGAAACCGCCAGTGCCATCGGTTTCAAATTGTCGCAGTTGCCGCGTAGCAACGATTGCGCCGCCTTGCGCCATCAGGGGGATCTGCAGGGGCAGGCGCTGCTGGCCGAGGCCAAGTCCCGCTTCGCCCGGCTCGCCGAGCAGACCGATCATGGTCGCAAGCTGGGGCTGAGCTGGCCCTTCAATCCCTGAGCGCGTGACGATAACCCCGCTTCCTCATGAGAGGATGACCAGGCCAGATAGCAGACGCCGCCAGTGGAGTGATCCCCTGGCGGCGTCTTGTTTTATCTCTCTTTTTAGCCTGTGACCGGGCTTAGCGCACGGGCTTGCCCTTGAGCCATTTGCGCACCCAGTAGCGTGCGGGATGCAGGGCGGCCAGCAGATCCGTGGCCAAGGGCAGGGGATCGCCGCAGATCTCGCTGGCGAGCAGCTCACCACACAGTGGCGCCGAACAGAGCCCGCGCGACCCCAGCGCCCCCAGCACGAACAGGCCCGGGTAGGTCGGCAGCGCGTGTTCGGGGCGCGCCTTGAGCGCTAGCGACTCCAGCTCGCTCAGGGCCTGGACCCGGGCAACGGCGCCCACTACCGGCAAGTGATCCCGGCTGGCGCTGCGCACCCCGACCCGGGCCTCATTGCCGCTGACATCCACCTCGTCTGGCCACTGCTGACTCGGCAGGCAGGCGTGCAGCCGGGCCTTGTTGTGAACCTGCTCGGCGGCGCTGAAGGCCAGGCTGCTCTGGTTACGGCCATAGCTGGCACCGATGCAGTGATAACCAGCATGGCCAGGGGTGAGATAGCCGTCATAGCAGAGTACCGTCTTGAGCTGCTGCAACACCGGGTTGGTCGGCACATGGCTCACCTGACCGCGCACCGGGTAGAGGGGAAGTTCCGCAAAGGGGAGCAGGGCGGGCAGTTGATGACCGGCTGCCACCACCAGATTGGGGGCCTGCCACTGGCGGCCATCGGCCGCGGTCACGTGCCAGCCATCGCTGTGCTCGTCGACAGTGGTGATGGGGGTGCCATATGCCAGCTGGAGCAGGCCGCTGGCCTGCGCCTCATCGAGGGCGGCACGGGTCAAATCAGCCGGACAGAGCCAGCCCCCCAACGGATAGCTGACGCCACCAAGGCCCATGGGCAGGCCGCAGGCTTGCGCCACCTCGGCGTCGGTCAAGGGGCGCATCAGCTCGGGGGGGAAGGGACCTAGCGCCATCTTGTCCAGTTTTTGCGCCGACTTCTCATCAAAGCCCAGTTGCACCACGCCGCACAGCTCGAAAGCGATGGGGTGCCGTTTGGCCAGCTGTAACAGTCGCTGGCGGGCAAAGCCGAAGGCGAGGGCATAGAAGCGTGACAGGGCGTCGTGTTCGCCGCCCAGCAGCGGATAGAGGGCCCCCTGGCGGTTGCCGGAGGCGCCGGTCGCAGGCTTGTCATCTTCACACAACAAGGTGACGCGTCGGCCCCGCTCCACGAGCGACAGTGCCGTCATGGCCGAGGCGATGCCCCCTCCGATGATGAGCACCTCGCCGGGGCGCCCCGCGGGACGGGCGTAGCACGGGGCCAGGCTCGGGGCATCTTGTTTGCCCTGGCGATAACCGGCCAGCATGGTGCGCTTGTTGCCATGGCCCCTGACCTTGTTGATGTGAAAACCGGCGTCAATCAGACCGCGGCGCACGAAACCGGCGCAGGTAAAAGTGGCGACGCTGGCACTGGGTCGGGCGAGGCGGGCCAGATCGTCAAACAGCGCCTGGGTCCACATCTCGGGATTCTTGGCCGGCGAGAAGCCATCCAGATACCAGGCATCGATGAGGCCATCGGCGGGGCAGGGCCACTGGGGCAGGGCGTCTTTGATGTCGCCGAGCCAGAGATCGAGGCGCACCCGTCCCCCTGCAAACAGCAGGCGATGGCACCCCTCGACCGCCAGCGGCCACTGGGCGACCAAGTCGGCGCTGAAGTCGGCCAACTCGGGCCAGACGGCGAGGGCCTGGGCCAGATCGTCCCTGGTCAAAGGGAATTTTTCGACGCTGATAAAGTGCAGACGCGAGCCGTTGCCGGCTTGGGGGCCATGTTCCAGAAAGGCGGCCATTGTGGCGAGGAAGTTAAGGCCGGTGCCAAAACCTGTTTCACCCACCACAAAACTGTCACTGTCGTGATGGCAGAATCGTGCTGGCAGGCCATTTTGCAGTAAAAAGACGTAGCGGCTTTCACTTAGACCGTTATCATTGGAAAAGTAGACATCGCCGAAGTCACTGGAAATCGGAGTTCCCGCTTCATTCCAGTCTAATTGGGCATGATGTAAGGATGTTTGACTCACGTTTTCCTCTGCTCGCGTCACTTGATCGCGGGCATTCTACGTGAAAGCAGACCAGTTTGGCAGCCGAAAGCGGGTAGACTTGGCGCCAGTTTTTCCAGACGAGATGAATTAATGAGAAGAGCAGTGATCACCGGTATCGGCGTCATCTCCAGTATCGGCAACAACAAGGAAGAAGTGCTGGCCTCCCTGAAAGCAGGTAAATCCGGCATCACCTATTCCGAGCAGTTTGAACAATACAACCTGCGCAGCCGTGTCTGGGGTAACATCAAACTCGATCCCTCTGAGCTGATCGACCGCAAGGTCATGCGCTTCATGGGTGACGCCGCAGCCTATGCTTATCTCTCCATGCAGCAGGCTATCGCGGATGCCGGTCTGCCGGACGATCAAGTCTCCAACGAGCGTACCGGTATCGTGGTCGGCTCCGGCGGCGCCTCCGGCAAGAACACCTCCGAGTCTGCTGACATTGCCCGGGAGAAAGGGGTCAAGCGCGTGGGTCCCTACATGGTACCGCGCACCATGTCCTCCACCACCTCTGCCTGCCTGGCCACCCCCTTCAAGATCAAGGGTGTCAACTACACCATCAGCTCCGCCTGTGCCACCTCTGCTCACTGCATCGGCCACGCGCTGGAACTGATCCAGCTTGGCAAGCAGGACATCATCTTCGCCGGCGGCGGCGAGGAGCTGGACTGGTCCTCCACCATCCAGTTCGATGCCATGGGCGCCCTCTCCACCAAGTACAATGACAACCCGGAAAAGGCATCCCGTACCTATGATGCGGACCGCGATGGTTTCGTCATCTCCGGTGGTGGCGGCATCCTGGTGGTCGAGGAGCTGGAACACGCCCTGGCCCGTGGTGCCCACATCTACGCCGAGATCACCGGTTACGGTGCCACCTCCGACGGCTACGACATGGTCGCCCCGAGCGGTGAAGGCGCGGTGCGTTGCATGAAGATGGCGATGCAGGAGGTCGGCACCGTGGACTACATCAACACCCACGGTACTTCCACCCCGGTCGGTGATACCAAGGAGCTGGAAGCCATCCAGACCCTGTTTGGCAGCACAGCGCCCAAGCTCTCCGCCACCAAGGCCATGACGGGCCATGCCCTGGGCGCCGCCGGTGTGCACGAGGCCGTCTACTCCCTGTTGATGATGCAGCATGGCTTCATCGCCCCCAGCATCAACATCGAGACCCTGGACGAGAAGGCCGTGGGTCTGCCCATAGTGCGTGAGTACGAAACGGCGGATCTCAATACCGTCATGTCCAACAGCTTCGGCTTTGGCGGTACCAACGCTTCCCTGGTATTCAGCAAGTTCAAGGGCTGAATCCCGTCGGGATAAATAACAGAAGGGCGCCTCAGGGCGCCCTTCTTGTTTTTGCTTATCCGGCTTTATGGTCGCATCAGGCCAAGGGGGGTTGGCAGGCCTGGTCCAGCAGCCGCTCCATATAGAGAGCACCATCCCCGTATTCAGCCAGGGACTTGCGAGACTGAGCCGGGGCAAAGCCCTGGCGCAGCCAGAAAGCGGGGGCATCCTGCACCGCTACCAGTCCGAGCCTGGCGTAGCCCGAGTGGCTGGCATGGCGCAACGCCTGATCCAGCAGGGCCTGGCCCAGCCCCAGACCGCGCGCTCTGGTCGAGATGGCGAGATCGTGCAGGTAGAACTCTTCATCGCCAGTCAGTGCCGCCATGGGGACCGAGAGAGGGGGCGGCTGATGTGCGTGCCAGGGGTGGCAGAGCAGATAGCCGAGCACGGCCCCCTTTATTTCGCCAACCCAGCAACACTGGGGGGCGAGTTCGGCCTTGTTGCGCATGACGCTGAGAGGCTCCGGAGCCAGTTGGCGGTAACACTCGGCCTGGATGGCCATGATCTGGGGCCAATCTTCGGATGTGATGGGGCGGATCTGGATGCTCATGACGGTCGATTGAATCCTGATAACGGCCTCATAGCTTAACCAAGGGAGGGGACAAAGAGAAGGACCTCTCTGGCTGCGATGTCGTCATGAAAAAAGGGGCCTCAGCCCCTTAATCTTCAATATATTGATTTAACTTAAAAATTCACACAGATAAGCGCTCGGTGTGCTCACCTTGAGGGAGAAGGAGGAGTGGCCTGGTACCTCGAAAGCCTCCCCCTGGCCATAGGTCTGCCAGTCGCTGGCACCGGCCAACTGTATGGTCAGACTCCCCTTGATCACCGTCATGCGCTCGGGGGCGGCGGTATTGAACAGGTAATCGCCGGCTGCCATGACACCAACTGTGGATTGCTCACCGTTTTGCTCGAAGCCGATGGATTTTACATTTCCGTCAAAATACTCGTTTACTTTCAGCATCTTTCTATCCCTGTATATGCGGTTACCGAGTCAAGCTAGCACAGATAATAGTCTGTGGGCATAGTAAAATCGTGATTTTTTAACTTGTTCCTTTTGAATCTTAACTTTGTTGCAAACTTATCAATAAATCTTCGTCATAAATTAGCGATTTAAAACAGCAGATAAATATGAGATAAAACCGCCCGGCAGGGGAATGAGCAGCAGTTCATTCCCCTGTTTGGTGAATTGCACTAGGAAAGTGTGACATTTATTCGTTTAAGGAACATGTTGTGTTAACTAAAGGACTTATTAAGAATATTGGCTTCCAGGTTGTGGTTGCCATGCTGCTGGGCACGCTGGTCGGATTGCTCATGGGCGAGCAAGCCTCCGTCTTTGCCCCCCTTGGTAGCCTCTTTATCCAGCTCATCAAGATGCTGGTGATCCCTCTGGTGGCCGTGGCCATCATCTCGGGGGCCGCCAATCTGGGCGCCAGCCCGGCGGCGGGCAAGATCGGGGGCACGACCCTGGTATTCTTCCTCGGTACCTCTGCCCTGGCCGTTTTCCTGGCGCTGATGATGGGACAAGTGTTCCAACCGGGGACCGGGGTCGATCTCAGCTCGATGAAATCACTCTTCTCCGGCGACTATGCCGACAAGGGTGAGCTGCCGGATGCGGTTGCCACCTTGCTTGGCATGATACCGACCAACGTCTTCCAGTCCCTCAACGAGGCGAACATTCTGCAGATCCTGGTGTTCTGCATGTTCCTCGGCATTGCGCTGGCCAAGCAGCCGCAGGCGCGGGTCAAGCCGCTGATCGATGGCCTCAATACCCTGGTCGATGCCTTCGTATGGATGATCAACAAGGTGATGCTGATAGCACCGCTGGGGGTATTCGGTCTGATGGCCGATGCCATCGGCACCTATGGCTTTGACGTCCTCTCGCTGGTATTCAACCTGTTTGTGGTGTACGTGGCCGCCATCCTGGTGTTCGGTTTCATCATCTACCCGCTGCTGATCGCCGTCTTCTCCAACACCCCTGTGCTCAAGTACCTGTCGGCCATGAAGAAGGCCCAGGTGGTTGCCTTCTCTACCGCGTCCTCCATGGCGACGCTGCCAGTCACCATGGAAGTGTGCGAGAAAGAGCTCAAGGTGAGCAACAGCACGGCCGCCTTCGTGCTGCCCCTGGGCGCGACCATCAACATGAGCGGCAACGCTATCTATTACGGTCTGGTCGCCATCTTCTTCGCTCAGGTGTTCAACATCGATCTCTCTCTGGGAGCCTGGGTTGCCATCATACTGACCTCCACCCTGGGGGCCATCGGTCAGGCAGGGGTGCCGGGTCCGAGCTTCCTGGTGGTGGCCGTGCTGCTTGCCGCGGGCATCCCCATAGAGGGTCTGCCGCTGCTGTTTGCGCTGGATCGTCTGTTTGACATGATCCGTACCGCCCTCAACATCACCGGCGATGCGGCTTGCGCCATCATAGTGGACAGATTCAGTCCGGATTATGATGCTGCCCGCTGGCAGAAATAGGATCAGGGCGATTGACCTGACGGATCCCCTGTTTGGGAGCCATTGACAACAAGAGGGGCCATCATGGCCCCTCTTTTTTATCTCTGCTGTCCTGAGGCTGGCGATACCGTCCGAGCCAATGGTGCGCGGGGTAGTGCCAGCTGTGACGCGCCCTGAGCCACGACTCCTTGCCTTCTTATCCGTTGGCCCCTTCACGCTCTTCGCAGCCAAGCTGCTGCAAGGCGTGTTGGCAGCGTTGCTTGGCGGCGTCCAGTTCCAGCAGCACCATCTTGATGTCCTCCAGCTGCTGGCCCAGGGTCTGGCGCTTCTCCTCGATCAGGGAGAGCATGCTGCGCAGTTGGGTGCGGCTGCTCTTGTCGGCGTCATAGAGATCGAACAGCTCGCGAATGTCGGCCAGGCTGAAACCCAGGCGTTTGCCACGCAGGGTCAGCTTGAGGCGCACCTTGTCCTGACGGCTGTAAATGCGGGTCTGACCCTGACGGGTCGGAGTCAACAGGCCCTGATCCTCATAAAAGCGGATGCTGCGGGTGGTGACATCAAACTCTTTGGCCAGCTCGCTGATGCTGTAGCTGCGGGCCTCATCCTTGGGGGGCATCCTGGTATCGTCCTGGCTGTCAATCTTGGTTGGCACCTTACCCAAAGCGCTGCTTGCTCGCAAGTGCTTGTCCTTCAAGGGACATCCCCTTATGTTACCGATATGTAATGAGCAGAGTCAGCGAGATGGAGTGTGTGTCTTTCAAAGCACCGCGCTTCAACATCAAGTTGGTGAAATGTCATCAGGAGAGTCAGCGAGATGGGGTGTGTGTCTTGCAAGGGGCCGCGCTTCAACATCAAGTTGGTGAAATGTCATCGGGAGAGTCATCGAGATGGGGTGTGTGTCTTGCAAGGGGCCACGCTTCAACATCAAGTTGGTGAAATGTCATCGGGAGAGTCATCGAGATGGGGTGTGTGTCTTTCAAGGGGCCGCGCTTCAACATCAAGTTGGTGAAAAGTCATCAGGAGAGTCATTGAGATGGATATCGTCATAGTTGCCGCCAAACGCACCCCCATGGGGGCCTTCCAGGGAGCCCTTTCCACCTTGAGTGCCGCCGAGCTCGGTGCCTGCGCCCTGGCGGCCACCCTGAAGGCGGCGGGTGTCAACGCAAGTAGGATAGACGAGGTGTTGATGGGCAATGTGCTGGCGGCGGGCATGGGGCAGGCTCCGGCACGTCAGGCAGCCCTTGGTGCGGGTCTGCCGGTGAGCGTGCCTTGCACCACGGTCAACAAGGTGTGTGGCTCGGGCATGAAGGCGGTGATGTTGGCTGCCGACAGCCTGCGCCTGGGGCAGGGGGAGATGATATTGGCGGGGGGGATGGAGAGCATGAGCCGTGCCCCTTACCTGCTCGACAAGGCGCGCAGCGGTTTTCGCATGGGCCATCAACAAGTACAGGACAGCCTCTTCCTCGACGGTTTGCAGGATGCCTACGACGGCCAGTTGATGGGGGTCCATGCCCAGGCGAGTGCAGATCGGGCCGCCATGAGCCGCGCCGATATGGATGCCTTTGCCATGGGCTCCCTGGAACGGGCCTTGCGCGCCCAGCGGGAGGGAGACTTTGCCGCCGAGCTGGCCGAGGTCTATCAGGCAGGCAAACTGCTGCTGGCCGAGGATGAGCAACCCGGCAAGGCGCGTCCGGACAAGATCCCCAGCCTTCGGCCTGCGTTCAAGTCAGATGGCACCATCACGGCGGCCAACAGCAGCTCCATCTCGGATGGGGCCGCGGCGCTGCTGCTGATGCGTGAAGAGACGGCACTGGCCCAAGGCTTGGTGCCGCTGGCGCGGATCCGGGGTTATTTGAGTCATGCGGGTCTACCTGCCGAATTCGTTTCGGCGCCGGTGAGCGCCATCAATCGCTTGCTGGCTCAGCTTGGCTGGCGCAGTGACGAGGTGGATCTCTACGAGGTGAACGAGGCCTTTGCCATGGTGAGCATGCTGGCGATGCAAGGATGCGGTATTGAGGCCGAGCGACTCAACGTCAATGGCGGCGCCTGCGCCCTGGGTCACCCCCTGGGGGCGAGTGGCGCCCGGGTGCTGGTGACCTTGATCCATGCCTTGCGAGCACGGGGACTGAAGCGGGGCATGGCATCCCTGTGCATTGGCGGCGGCGAAGCCACCGCCCTGGCACTGGAGCTTGTCTAGTCTCTGTTCATGGCGCTCAGCTGCTCGTTCACCCAGGCGGTGGCGCTCAGATAGAGCTGGCTGACCTTCTCTTCATTGAGGCCCAGGCGTGCGGTGCGCATCTGCACCCTGGGCCAGTTTGCATTCTCATAATCTTCACAAAACGCCAGATAGAAGCCGAGCTGGCCCTCGCGGGTCAGCAGGGCCTGGCGGATCTCGTCCGTGATGGGCACGCTGCCGAGCAGGGTTCCCATGGATTGCTCCATCAACACATCCAGCAAGGAGAAGAGCCCCGCCATAAAGGCTTGCTGACTCTGGGGGGCCGGGGCATGGGCCAGGGCCAGCAGCTCGCAGAAGCGGGCCCGGATGAGCGACATCTGATAGAGCTCGGCACTCTTGCCCTGACCGGCACTGCTGGCCGCTATCAGGGTCACGAAGCGCTTGAGTTGGGCATGACCCAGATAGATGGCCGCCTGGCGGAAGGAGGCGATGGGCTTGCTGCGCCCCTTGAGGTTGTTGACGTAACGCAGCAGCTTGAGGGAGAGGGAGACATCCTGGCCAAGCAGTTGCTCTATCTTGTCGAGATTGGGCTCGGGTTGATTGACCTCGTTGAGCAGCTGGATCACCACCATCTGGGTCGGCTGCATGGTGGCGCGCTTGACCATTTCGGGGCGACTGAAGAAGAAGCCCTGAAACAGACTGATGCCCAGGGCCTGGGTCTGTTCGAACTCCTGCTTGCTCTCTACCTTCTCGGCCAGGTAGGTGAGGGCCAGGTGCTGATGGCGGCGGATAAAGTCGTCTATCTGGGACAGGCTGCTCAGACGCAGGTCAAACTTGATGATCTGGATCCAGGGCAGGAAACGCTCCCAATCCGAGGACATGCTGAAATCGTCAAGGGCCAGCCGGTAGCCGAGCTGGTTGAGCTGTTTGACCTTGGCCAGCAGGGCATCATCGGGCATCGCATCTTCGAGGATCTCGATCACCACCTGTTCGGGGGGCAGACACTCCGCCAGTCCATCCAGCAAGGAGTCATGGGAGAAATTGATAAAACAGGGCCGCCCGCCGAGCAGCTGGTCAATGTTTTGCTGCAAAAATTGCTCGACCACCAGGCGTGAGGTGGCTTGCTGGGAGGAGATGAGCGGGAAGACGTTGTCCAGGCTATCGCGAAACAGCAGCTCATAGGCATGGGTCCGCAGTTTGCTGTCGAGGATCGGCTGCCTGGCCACGTAGGAATACATGGAACTCTCCGTGATGAATGTTGGCTTGATAGTATGGCGAAGCGGCGGACTATGCCAGCTTGCCGGGGACAAGCAAGGGTAATAACGCCTGGGGCTCGCGGCGACAGGTCAGTATCTGGCGATTGCCCGGCAAGGGCGTGCTCGGCTCGATCTCTTGAGGGGTGAGGGGGCGGCGTCAATCCTGCGTGGTGGCGTGATGTTAGTCCTGTCGCCCCAGGAGAAAGAGGCTCCCTTCCGGGAGCCATGGGTCATGATCATTCACTCGTCGGCCGTGGCGATCAGAACAGATAGTTGAGCTGCAGGCCGGCCAGCCAGGCGTCCCCTTCGGAGCTGCCCTCGAAGGTGGAGGTGGTGGCGGCTATGCCCGGTTTGAGCTCCATGGACTCACTGACTGCCGCCTGCTTGCCATCGATAAAGGTCAGTCCCAGATCCAGGCTCAGCGCCGAGCTGAAGCGATAACCTGTGCCCAGGCTATACCAGACACGATCCGAGTCCGGGATTGAGATGGTGCGACGTTCGGCGGGCACCGGGCTCTTGTCATAGGCGAGACCGGATCTCAGCTGCCAGTCCGGGGTCAGCTGATAGGTCAGGCCCAGGGCATAGCGCCAGCTATCCTGCCACTGCTCATCCTTGATGTGCATGGTGCCGTGATGATCCAGCTCGGCCTCGAGCTGGGTAAAGCGGCTCCAGTTGGTCCAGTTGATGCTTGAATGGACGGCCAGCGCCGGGGTGAGCTGATGGAACAGCGCCAGCTCGGCACTGGCTGGCAAGGCGAGATCCAGCTTGCCCTTGTCCTCGAAGGGCCGCCCCTGTTCATCGATGCCAATGGCATCGCCCTCGAGGGTGAGGGTCACATCATGGCGATAGGAGAGGCCGACCCGGGTCTGTGGCGAATACTCATAGAGTGCGCCCAGGTTCCAGCCCAGGGCCCAACCATCCCCCTTGAGGTGCTTGGCGATCATCTCATTGGCGGGGAAAGTGCCCCCCACTTCGCCTTCGCCCTGAATGGCATTGAGGCCAGCGCCAAGGGACCAATGCTGATTGAGGCGATAAGCCAGGGCCAGCCCCAGATCCACAGTGCGAATGTCGGAGACATTGCCGAAGTGTCCGGCGTTGTAGGGTGCGGGCATCTCGACCCCCAAGCCGAAGTAGGCGTTGGCAGACAGACCCAGTCGCCACTCTTCATTGAGGGGAATGATGAGCGACAGATTGGGCACCCAGGCGGCATCGGCGATGTCATGGGCGCTGGCATCCAGGGTGACCGGGCCGTGGGCGGTCGGTACCCGGGTCTCTCCTTCGATGTTCACATCGGGACGGACATAGACGACGCCGCCTGAGAAGGCCATCTGCTCGAAGCGGGTCATGGCCGCGGCATTGCGCGACAGCACGCTGGCATTGTCTGCAATAGCGGCCTCACCGGCGAAGGCGCGCCCCATGCCGGTGGCAGATTGCTCGGCGAGCTGGAAACCGGCGGCGTGCACCAGGGTGGGGCAAAGCAGCAGGGCGAGCAGACTGGGGGTGGACGGACGAACTACAGTGTTTATTACGCTCATATCAGCATTTTTTATTGTATATAAAATGGAGGCGGGATTTTATATGGTACGACCACCATTGCAATCCGGCGTATGGTGCCGCGCTAAAAAGAGGAGGAAATCCTGAGAACGAACGGATAACAGGCTGATAAAAAAGGAAAAGCGTACAGCTGTTTGCTACAGATGTACGCCGAGTTGGCTGAGTGGCAAAAAAAAAAAGAGCGCCCCAGGGCGCTCTTTTCGATGCTCGGTTATCAGAACATCATGTTGAACTGGGCAGAGGCCAGGAAGGCGTTGCCGTGGGAGGTGCCCTGCCAGCGCAGGGGGCTGTCATGGCCGGTCAGACCTTCGTTGACATCGACGGACTTGCCATCGATATAGGCCATGCCGAAGTCGATGCTCATGTCCGTATCGATGTGGTAGGTGGCGCCGGCGCTGTACCAGATACGATCCGAATCAGGAATACTCAGGCTGCGGTATTCGGCCTCGATGGGGGTGTTGTCGTAGGCGAAACCGATGCGCGCTTCCCAAGCCGGGCTGACATACCAGGTGCCGCCGAGTGCATAACGTACCGAGTCCTTGAACTTCTCTGGCTTGTAGAGGCAGACCCCGGCACCGTCGGTGCTGACACAGCTGTCGCTGGTGGCGTTCAGCTCTTCGAAGGAGCTCCAGTCGGTCCAGTTGACCGAGTAGTGCACGGCAAATTGCTGGTTCAGACGGTGGTAACCGGCAAATTCAGCCTGCGCAGGCATGTCCAGCCCCAGTTTTCCATCAACGGTCTGGAAACGGGAGGAGGTGCCTTCGTAATCACCTTCGAAGGTGATGTCGACCTGGGAGCGGTAGGTCAGAGCGAAGCGGTTGTTCTCGTTGTACTCATACATGGTGCCGACGTTCCAGCCCCAACCCCAGTCATCACCCTTCATGTGGGCGAGTTTGGTACTGGGACTGACAGGGGCGCCGCCGAGCTGTTGACTGACGACGGGGGCCAGGGCACCGGCACGGCGGTTCAATTCAGCTTCGGCATAGACCAGATTCAAACCGGCACCAACGCTCCAGTTGGAGTCGATGCGGTAGGCGATGTTGGGGTTGAAGTTGATGGTCATCAACTCGGTATTACCCGCCACTGCGCCACCGGTGAAGTCATCCGAGTACTCGGTAGAGAGGCCGTAGTTGGAGAACATCGCCAGACCCCAGGCCCACTGTTCATTGATGGGCTGGATGAAATAGGCGGCCGGAACGAACGCATCCGGGGCGATATTGCTCTCGCTGGAATCGATGGCACCGGCAATTTTGCCATCGACATCCACATCCGGGTGGATATAGGTGCCAGCGACAGAGACCGCCATCTTGTCAAAGCGGGTCATCGCAGCCGGGTTGCGGGCCAGTACGGCGGCGTTGTCGGCAATGGCGGCTTCACCGGCAAATGCACGACCCAGGCCGGAGGCTGAGTGTTCATTGAGCTGGAAGGCAGCTGCAAAGGTTTGGGTGCTGGCCAGTGTGAGGGCGGCGGCAATCAGGCTTTTCTTGAAAAAGGCAGTAGTCATGGAGTTCTCTCTATTTTTTGGCAGATTTTTTGCCATGCAATCCCGGCGCAATCGCCGTAAAAGCTGACAAGATCTGTTGTTATGTTCGCATCTTCCCAATAGTTGCTGGTGTGATTCTATGGATCTGGTAGGAGGTAAGAAATCAGACCAGTGAGAGCAGAATACATAAAAGTGTCTATTGTGTTAACGATTTGTTTGTTGTTGGCGCCAAAACGAGCAAATAAAGGCCTTATTGTTGTTTTAAACGGCGATTAAGCGTGGAGGTGCCAGATAAATATTTTGGCATCTTGGTGGTCAATGGTGCCGAACAGGGGAGGAACAAGGGGGGAAAATGGAAAAAACACGCAGAGTACATCGTACTCTGCGTGTGTTAATGGTGGGAACCCAGCCTCTAAATGGACCAGTGCAGGCGGGACTCAATCTGCCGGGATATGGGTTCCAGCGACTCGCCCATCTCGCCAATCAATACCAGGTTGGCGCCCTTGAGTTTGATGATTTCGCCCTTGAGCTGGCCATCATCGAAGTTGTGCTCGAGCTGCAGTGGCACATGCTTGGGCACCAGGAAGAGGGTGACAGGTCCCATCTTGCCTTGTAGCACCATGTGCAGGGCAGGGCCCTGATAGAAGGCGCAGTGGTTGACATAGGTGATCCTTGCCATGCCCTGCATGTTCATCAGGGTCGCCCCATACTTCTCCATCTTGGCGTTGATGGTTTGCAGCGACACCTGTTCATCGACCCCCTGGATAAAGGGTTCCTCACCATAGACGTGGGCCAGGGCCACCTGGGCCAAGGATGCCTCGCTCGTCTGGGTGAGGGGCCAAGGCAACCAGCGGGTACTGACCCCGACCAGGAAGGCAACGGAGGCGGCGATGGCCAGCGGTTTCCAGCCCGACGTCTTGCGCCGTGGCAGTGTCACAACGGGCGCGTCGGGGATGGGGTCGGCCAGCATGGCTTGCCTGAGCAGCAGGCGTTCTGCCAAACCGGCGGGGACCTCCACCTCCATCGCCTTGCCGAGTTGACGGTCGAACTGCTTCATCTCCTCGAGCCATTTGCGATTGGCGGGAGAAGCATTGGCCATGTCGGCAAACTCTTCCCGGGTGTCGTGAGGATCGACGACAGCCTGACGACGAAACTCAAGCTCATCCATTGCTGTGCCCTCTTGATTGTGCGGATGACTCCATGACCTCTCGGATCTGATTGCGTGCTCGAAACAGTCGGGTCATGACGGTGTTCTTGTTCAGGCCCAGCTGTTGGGCAATCTCTTCGCCGCTAAAACCGCCTACCACTTGCAGCAACAAGGGCTCCTGATACTCCTCAGGCAAGCGGGCAATGTGGCGGCGGAGCCATTCGTGCTCCATTTCCTGTTCGCTGTGCAGTGCCCCATTATCGCTTTGGGGGAACTCATCCAGATCGATGAGATCGAACTGTTTGCGCTCAAAGCGGCGTGCATTCTCCCGCCTCAAGATGGTGATGAGCCACGCCTTGGCGGCCTTGTCATCGACCAGGCTGTCGATTGCCCGCCAGGCGCGCAGATAGGTCTCCTGCACCAGATCTTCCGCGACATGAGGGTCCCGACACAGCCAATAGGCATAGCGGTAGATATCCCCATGCAGGGCATTGACCAGGGCTTCGTATTTTGTCTGTTTATCCGCCATACCCTCATTGACCGGGGATGGCGTCGGTTCCTTTCCCACTTTCTTGCGAAATAGCGATATCGCCATCAGTGCGCCTCCTTGTGGTGATGTGTGTCGTTCAGCCAGGCGACTCGCCTGAGTAAAGTGGCGACCCCTGGCGTCTCATAGGCACAAAGGCCAAGGGCGAGCGCTGCGCCATCAAAGTGAGTGAGTGTACCAAAACAGGCAGCCTCCAGGGTATAGAGCCGTGCTGCTAGCGCAGGATCCAGCGGCATATCCCGCAACCAGGTAATAGCAGGGTGCCTGGGAGGGGGCCAGCGCAGCTTCGCCCAACGCAACAGAGCATGGCGACTCGCGTCAGAGTCTGCTTGGCAGAGGGATCGCTGCAGGGCATAAAACGCGCGCCATCGAGTCTGACGGCGCAGACTGCCAGTCAGCAGCAAGGCGAGCAGCGTCCAGCCGAGCAGAGAGAAGGGGCCAAGGCGGGTGGGCCTGGGTGGCTGAGTATCCGGCCGGTCGGCAGGAGATGGCGTAAAACTCAAGGGTGTGGCCGCCAACGTCAGCCGCTCCTCCCGCCCGGTCTGGGTGTTGAACCAGGGCAGCTGGATCTCGGGCAGCAGGTAGACGCCGGGCGTCTGGGCGCGCAGCGCCTGGCGCCACTCCTGTTCAAAGAGCAAACGACCGTTGGCAAGAAAGCGTTCATGGCGATCTCCCCCATCCCCCAGTACCTTGAGCCCCGCCACCTGCGGTGCGGGGATCGCCACGCGGTTGCCATCTCCATCTTCGAGGCGCAAACGCAGAGTACGGATGATGGGCTCGCCAAGGGCGACGCTCTGCGCCGGCGTAAATTGCTGGCTGAGGGTGAGGCGCCTGGCCACCAGCGGCAGGGGGGCCTTGTCTACTTGTATGATGGTGGGGGCAGCGCGACCGGAGAGGGGTTCTGCATGGCCATCAAGCTGGTAATTCGCCTGAAGCCTGGGCGCCATCAGGGTGAACTGGCCCGGGCTCCTGGCCTGCAATAGCCAGCGGCGGGTCAGCACGCCGCTCTCGCCGGGCCGGGCAGAGGGGTGCCACTCATCATCCCCCAGACGTCGAATGGTGAGATCCGGGTGCTCGGGTTCGTTGAGGCTGGGATCCACTATCTGATCCGGCAACCAGAGCCTGAGCTCATAGATGAAGGGCTGCCCCGGGTAGAGGGGACCCTGATGATCAATGCTGGCACGCAGTACCACCCTGGGCTCAGGGTCAGCCGCACTGGTCTGGTTGAGGGACTTGCCCGGGAAGGCAAGGGGGGCAAGATGCCAGGGGCCCAGCTTGAGGGCGGGCAGGCTATCGGCGCTCCCGTGCAAGGGGATCAACCAGCGGGTCTGCGGCCCGGACTCGCTCATGCTCTCTTGCCGGGAGATCCGGCCCACGGCGAGCTGGCGCAGCAAGGGTTGGATGTTCAGGGCATCGAGGGGCCAGTGTCCAGGCGCATCTATCAGCAACAACCAATCCTCGGCGCCCTCCTGAGGCAGCAGTTCGACCCTGGGCGCGGCAGAGGGGGCGAGCTTGTCTCCCTGTGTGCCTGGCACAGTCGATGAGGCTGCGGGCGGCGCCGACTGCACGTCCGCCCCGGTTGCCCCTTGCACCGATGCCAGAACGAAGAGAAGAGAGAGCAGGGCACGACAGAGCCTGCTCTTGGACGCTATTAGCCTGCGCAACGGGTTCACCACTGTGACACCGGCAACGTCTGCAGGCCTCGGCGCAGGGCCTCTTTGCGCAGTCGCTCCTTGAGCAGGATCACGGGGGGGGCCGGTTCGGCGGGGGCGTCCGGCTGGCTCTTTGACTCGTCGGGGGCCCTGTTCGGACTGGCTTGGGGCGGTGGGACACTGCGCTCGAGCAGCGCCAGGTTGTAGCGGGCATCGTGATGGTCCGAGTCGAGGGAGAGGCAGGCCTGGTAGGCGAGTTTGGCCTCTTCCAAGCGACCCAGTTGCACCAGGGCATTGCCACGATTGTAGTGGGCGGTTGGGCTCTGTTGTGCGCTATAGGCCGCCAGGGCCTGCTCGAAATCACCAAGGCGATACCAGGCATTGCCACGCCAGATGGGGTCGCGCAGCGCCATGGCCGCTGTGCGGTAATCCCCCGCCTGATATGCGGCCTGTGCCTCGGCCTGATCAGGTTGAGGGTCGGCTGCCTGCACGGGTGGCTGGAGCGGCAAACAGAGCAGCAGCGCCAGCCAGAGGGCGCCGCGTCTGGCCAGCAGCACGAGCAGCAACAGGGGCAACAGCAGCCAGGGCCCCAGATCCTGCCGATGTGCGGGATCTGGGGCCAGGCTGGTGGGCAGGGGAGCGAACTGAGGCGGGCGACTGCCCAGGGGGTACAGCTGACCGCCGAGGCGACTGGCTAGATCAGCCATCAGTGTGCTGTCAGGGGCGGGCAGGCTGCCCTTGCCCAATGCTTGAGCCAGCTCGGGGGAGAGTGTGACGGGCTGCGCCGTCGCCGCGAGCAGTATGTCGAGCCGGGGGGCGCCCGCCTGACGCAGGCACTGCCAGCGACTCTGGCAGGGCCAGTGGTCGGTAATCCGCCGGGCTTGGGCCTGGGTCAGGGCATCGGTTACCAGCAGCAGGCGGGCGCTCTGACCAGGGGGGATCTGCGCCAACCCCAGGGCCAGGGCTCGCTCTGGATTGGCCCCTTGCAGCGGCATGATACTGGGGCGCAAGTCCGGCAACAGGCGAGCGATGGCCTCGTGATCCCGGGTGGCCGGCATGGCGAGATAGGCATCGGCGGCAAACAGGATCAGGGCGATACGCTGCCCCTGGCGCTGGGCCAGCATATCTTGCAGCAGCAGGCGCACCCGAGTGGCGCGATCCGGTGCCAGATCCTGGGCCTCCATGGAGCGCGACAGGCTCAGCAGCCAGATGTCCAGAGGGGGGGCGGCCTGGGCGGCCCGGCCCCGCTCCAGCGCCGGGCCGCCCAGGGCCAGGATGGCGGGCAGCATCGCCCACCAGCGCCAGGGCACGGCAGGTTTGGAGTCTGGCAACAGATAGCGCCGCATCAGGGGGCTGAGCTGCGGAGAGTGACGGCGCAGGCGCCAGCCAAGCCAGAGCCAGGGTATCAAGGCCAGCAACCACCAAGGGCGCAGCAGGACTAGTTCCATGAACGAGGGCCCCCACTCGAAGGGGCTGATCTGCGGAGCACCGTCTTGTCCTTCATCTTGACCTCCCCTTCACGCCTGACCACAACATCGGCAGCAGAAGCAGCAGCGTGAACAGGGCCAGTGGCCATGGATAGAGCTCGGTCAGCGGGCGATAGCTGTGACTTGCTCTGGCTGCGGGTTCCAGCTGTTCGAGGCTCAGATCCATGGCGATGAGATCGTCCTGAGTGCGCGCGCGGAAGTAGCGGCCCTGCCCCAGGGTGGCCAACTCGGTGAGCAGGGGCTCGTCAAGCTCTGTACTGGGATCGGGCTGGGCCGGGGCCAGCGCCTGACTGTCGGGATCCGCCCCCACCCCCAGCGTATAGATCTTGAGTCCGGCAGCGACGGCCTGGCGCGCCTGGGCCAGGGGATCGGCACTGCCTGCGGTGTTGCGGCCATCGGTGATCAACAATAGCGTCGCATCGCGATCAGGCTCCTTGTGCGCGTTGGCGAGGGCGAGGGCGATGGCCTCGCCGAGCGCCGTGGTGCGCCCGACCAGATCAAAATCCAGCTCATTGGCCAGAGTCAGCAGCGCTTGGGTCTCCTCCGTCAGGGGGCTGAGCAGGTAGGCGTGGTCGGCAAAGACGATGAGGGCGATCCTGTCACCCTGCCTGGTCAGGATCAGCTGCCTTATCAGCTTGCGCACCGCGCTCAGTCTGTCTTGCTGCTGACTGCCATCAAACATGTCCGGGGTGCGCATGCTGTCGGAGAGATCCACGGCCAGCAGCAGATCCCGACTGCCCTGATACTGGACGATGGGCTCCCCCATCAGTTGAGGTCGGCACAGGGCCAATACCAGCGCCCCCCACAGCAGGGCGCCATACCAGCGTGGCAAGCCGCCCTGGGGACCTTGCAGCGCAAAGCCGTCATGGTGCAACCGGGGGCGATGCAAGGGGGGCAGGGAGCGAACCAGCAGGGGCAGCGCCAGGGCGAGGGCAAACCAGGGCCAGGCCAGGATCATGGGGTCCCCCTCGGGTGCACGAGTCGGCCGAGCAGCAGCTGGCGACCCAGACGCAAATAGTCGGCATGGAGCGCCTGACACTGGGCGTGACTCGGCTGGCGGTGGCCATAGAGCCACTCATCCCAATGGTGCTGCCAGCGTTGAAAATCGGTCGGTCCCTGGCTGTCGAGCCAGGCGAGCCACTCTGCCCCTTGCAAGCTGCGACTTGCTGGCCAGCGGCGCAGCCCCTCCTGGCGCAACCTGTCGTGCAACTGGCCGAGCCAGAGACGCCGATCGCTGGCTGGCGGCGCTGCGAGGGCCTGGCGCCAGCCCCAGTACCGCCATAGCCTGCGTCCAAACCAGGCGAGGGCGGCGATCAGCAACAGGGTCAGGGTCAGCAGGAGCAGGGCGCCGAGGCGCGGGTCCAGCCAGCCTGCCTCCAGGGGAGGGCCTGGATGAATGTCCCTGATCTGCTGGGCTATCTGTTGCGTGATCGATGCTGTGAAGGGGGGCGCGGCATCCATGGTCATAGGGATGGCCACTGGGCTTGCAGGCTCAGGCCGCTGTCGAGCAGGGTCAGCCGCTGTACCAGGGGCAGCAGCCGGGCCTGACTCAGGGCCAGCTGTTGCTGCGCCTGGTGCCGATAGCGGCGCACGAACTGAGGATTGCTGCCATCGAGCCAGCCTGGGCCGAGGGGGCTCATCACCGGCAGCCGTTCAGTGCCACCCAGCTCGGCTTCCAGAGGATCGCGGATCTGCCAGTAATGGATATCGTGGCGCCGGGCGATGAGTCGGAGTTGCAGTTCTTGCCCAGGGGGCGGGGGAAGGTGGTCACTGATGATGGTCAGACGCGCCCCATGGGGCAGACGGGGGCGTAGCCGCTCCAGCGCCTGCGCCAGGGTGATTGGCAAGGGGCGGCGCCCAAGCCCTGCCTGATAGTGCAGGCAGATGGCTGGCAACAGCGGCAGAGGGGAGCCCTTGCAGGCGAGGGTCTGGGGAGTTGCGCCGTGGATATGCAATGTCTGGGGATGATGTTCCCCTCGCCAGAGTAGCGCTGCGGCCAGCTCGCAGGCCAGCTGGGCCTTGAGCCGCTCTCTCGAACCGAAATAGAGGGCAGGGGAGAGGTTGAGCAACAACCAATGGTGTTGTTCCTGCTCCTCTTCATAGAGGCGGGTGACGGGGCGACCTAGCCTGGCGGTGACCCGCCAGTCGATGTGGCGCACCTCATCCCCGGCCTGGTAGGGACGCAGCTCACGAAAGTTCAGGCCGGGTTGACGACGCTGGGCGCCGCGTTGGGCAGGGCCCTTTCGCCTCATTGGCTGCTGTGTCTGGGCCAGCAACCGGGTGGCGAGCAGGCTTGCGAGGGGCAGTTGCAACTCGGGCGGCCAGCTGCCGAGGGGCGGATCTGCCAGGGGGGAGGCGCCGTGGCTCAGGGACATGGCACCCAATCCAGCAGGCGGCGGACTATCTCTTCGGCATCGATTCCTTCGGCCTGAGCCTGGTAGCTTGGCAACAGGCGATGGCGCAGCACCGCCGGGGCCAACTGCTGGATATCTTCTGGCACCACATAGTCCCGCCCGGCCAGCCAGGCACGGGCGCGGGCGGCGCGGGCCAGGCCCAGGCTGGCTCTGGGGCTGGCGCCAAAATCAATCAGATTGCCCAGTTCGGGGGCTATGCCACTGCCGGGGCGGGTCGCGCACACCAGCTGCACCAGATAGTTGGCGAGCCTGGGCTGCATCATGACATCCAGCACGGCATCGCGCGCACGTTGCAAGGCATCGGGGCCGATGAGGCAGGGGGAGGGGGGCAAGGTCTCGCCCCGCTCATTGAGCTGCAGTATGGCGAGCTCCAGCGCCGGGCTGGGGTAATCGACATTGAGCTTGAGCAAGAAGCGATCGAGCTGGGCCTCGGGCAGGGGGTAGGTCCCCTCCTGCTCGATGGGGTTCTGGGTCGCCGCCACCATGAACAGGCCAGGCAGGCGCCAGCTCTTCTTGCCGACGGTGATCTGGCGCTCGGCCATGGCTTCGAGCAGGGCGGATTGCACCTTGGCCGGCGCCCGGTTGATCTCGTCCGCCAACACCAGATGATTGAACAGGGGGCCAGGTTGGAACTGGAAACTGGCATCCTGAGGGTGAAACACCTCGCTGCCGGTGAGATCGGCTGGCAGCAGATCCGGGGTGAACTGAATGCGGGCGAAACGTCCCTCGATGGCGGTCGCCAATACCTTGACCGCCCGGGTCTTGGCCAGACCCGGCGCCCCCTCTATCAACACATGGCCTTCACATAACAGGGCGATAAGCAGGCCGTCGATGAGTTCGCCCTGCCCCAGGATCTGGCTGGCAATATGGTCGCGTACTTGTCGAAATTCGGCCAGAGCCATGAGATAAACCTATTGTTTTAATAGAAGTTGATCTTTTTATACTCCAGATACCCTCAGGGTGCGAGAACCGAGCCCCTCCCGGTGCAGATTTAGTTTCAATCAGCCGTATGAAACTTGTGAGCGGATTGTTAAGATGTGGCGCAATGAGGTCTGACCTCTACCTGATTAACCCAAGGAGCCAGGATGAAACAGCCTTTACAACTGACCACTCGCCAGGGCGAACGGATTGCCGTCGTGGCGGGTCTGCGTACTCCCTTCGCCAAGCAGGCCACCGCCTTTCATGGGGTGCCGGCGGTGGATCTGGGCAAGCTGGTGGTGAGCGAGCTGCTCGCCCGCACCAATCTAGACCCCGCCCTCATCGATCAACTGGTGTTCGGCCAGGTGGTACAGATGCCCGAAGCGCCCAACATAGCCCGCGAGATAGTGCTGGGCACCGGCATGAGCGTCAGCACTGACGCCTATAGCGTGTCGCGCGCCTGCGCCACCAGCTTCCAGGCGGTGGCCAATGTCACCGAATCCATCATGGCCGGCACGGTCGACATCGCCATCGCCGGCGGCGCCGACTCCTCTTCTGTGTTGCCCATCGGGGTCAGCAAGCGGCTGGCTCGCGCCCTGGTCGATCTCAACAAGGCGCGCACCTTCGCGCAAAAATTTGCCATCCTGCGCCGACTCGGGCCAAAAGACTTGCTGCCGGTGCCCCCGGCGGTGGCCGAATACTCGACCGGCCTCTCCATGGGGCAGACCGCCGAGCAGATGGCCAAGAGTCATGGCATCAGCCGTGAGGCGCAAGACGCCCTGGCGCACCGCTCCCACAGCTTGGCCGCTCAGGCCTGGGCCGAGGGCAAGCTGGCCCAGGAGGTGTTTGCCGCCCATGTGGCGCCTTACAAGGCGGCCCTTGAGCGCGACAACAACATTCGCGAAAGCTCTGACCTGGCAAGCTACGCCAAGCTCAAGCCGGTGTTTGACCGGGTGCATGGCTCCGTCACCGCCGCCAATGCCACCCCGCTCACCGATGGCGCCGCCGCCGTGCTGCTGATGCGTGAAGGACGTGCCAAGGAGCTTGGCCTGGAACCCCTTGGCTTTATTCGCAGTTTCGCCTTCTCCGCCATCGATGTCTGGCAGGACATGTTGATGGGGCCCTCCTACGCGACCCCCATCGCCCTGGACAGGGCGGGCATCACCCTCAGCGATCTCACTCTGATCGACATGCATGAGGCATTTGCCGCCCAGACCCTGGCCAACGTCAAGATGTTTGCCAGCCGGGATTTTGCCCGGGACAAGCTGGGCCGTGACAGCGCCATTGGCGAGATCGACATGGACAAGTTCAACGTGCTGGGGGGCTCATTGGCCTATGGCCACCCCTTCGCCGCGACCGGCGCACGCATGATCACCCAGACGCTCCATGAGCTGCGCCGCCGCGGCGGTGGATTGGGACTCAACACCGCCTGCGCGGCGGGTGGATTGGGTGTGGCCATGGTGTTGGAGGTGGAATGATGAGCGAGCAAACTTTTTCCCTGAATATTCGTAAAGACGGCATCGGCATCCTCACCATGGACGTGCCGGGGGAGAGCATGAACACCCTCAAGGCCGCCTTCGTCGAGGAGATCCGCGCCGTGCTGGAGGGGGTGCGAGCCAACAAGGATCTGATCGGTCTGGTGATCGCCTCCGGCAAGAAGGACTCCTTCATCGCCGGGGCC
Source organism: Aeromonas rivuli (assembly GCF_020149575.1). Lineage (NCBI taxonomy): Bacteria > Pseudomonadati > Pseudomonadota > Gammaproteobacteria > Aeromonadales > Aeromonadaceae > Aeromonas > Aeromonas rivuli. The sequence continues at coordinate 1,961,007 of NZ_CP079742.1, forward strand.
GACATCAGCATGCTGGATGTCTGTACCAGCGCCGCAGATGCCCAGACACTGTCCCGAGAAGGGCAGATCATCTTCGCCGAGATCGAGAATCTCGACATCCCGGTGATCGCCGCCATTCATGGCCCCTGCCTGGGGGGCGGGCTGGAGCTGGCACTGGCCTGTCACGGCCGGGTCGCGAGCGATCATGGCAAGACGGTGCTCGGGGTGCCCGAGGTGCAACTCGGCCTGTTGCCGGGATCCGGCGGTACCCAGCGTCTGCCGCGCCTCATCGGCGTGGCCAAGGCGCTCGACCTGATGCTGACTGGCAAGCAAGTCAGGGCCAAGCAGGCGGGCAAGATGGGGCTGGTGGATGAGGTGGTTCCGCTCTCCATATTGATGGAGGCGGCCATTGCCTTGGCGCGCAAGGGCAAGCCGCGCCATGTTTTGCGGCGAGACGTGCAAGGCAAACTGCTCGAGACCAACAAGCTGGGCCGCAATGTGCTGTTCAGCCAGGCGCGCAAAGGGGTCAGGGCCAAGACCCGTGGCAACTACCCGGCCCCGGAACGCATCCTGGAAGTGGTGCGCATCGGCATGGAGGAGGGGATCCAGGCTGGCCTGGCTGCCGAGTCGCGCTGCTTCGGTGAACTGGTGATGACCCCGGAATCCGCCGCCCTGCGCTCGCTCTTCTTCGCCACGACTCAGATGAAGAAGGAGGTGAGCTATCAGGGAGCCGCGCCACGCAAGATAGGCCATGCCGCCGTGCTGGGCGGTGGGCTGATGGGGGGCGGCATTGCCTATGTCACCGCCACCAAGGCCGGGGTGCCGGTGCGGATCAAGGATGTGGCGCAGGCGGGGATCAGCAACGCCATGCGCTACAGCTATGACCTGCTTAACAAGAAGCTCAAGCGCCGCCATATATTGCGCAGCGAACTGGAGAAGCAGATGAGCCTGCTGTCCGGCTCCCTGGATTTCTCCGGCTTCTCGAGGGTCGACATGGTGGTGGAGGCCGTGTTCGAGGACTTGGCCCTCAAACACCAGATGGTGCAGGAGGTGGAACGCGAGTGTGGTGAGCAGACCATCTTCGCCTCTAACACCTCCTCCCTGCCCATCCACCAGATTGCCGAAGGGGCCAGCCGCCCGGACAAGATAGTGGGCCTGCACTACTTCAGCCCGGTGGACAAGATGCCGCTCGCCGAGATCATCCCCCATGCAGGCACCAGCGCCGAGACGGTGGCCACCACCATCGCCTTTGCCCGGGCCCAGGGCAAGACTCCCATCGTGGTCAAGGATGAGGCGGGCTTTTATGTGAACCGGATCCTGGCCCCCTACATGAACGAGGCGGCGCGCCTGGTACTGGAAGGGGAACCGGTCGAGGTGCTTGATGGCGCCCTGCTCGACTTCGGTTTCCCGGTCGGCCCCATCAATCTGCTCGACGAGGTGGGCATCGATGTGGGGGCCAAGATCTCCCCCATCCTCGAACGGGAACTGGGGGGCGAGCGCTTCCAGGCGCCAGCGGCCTTTGACAAGCTGCTCAAGGATGACCGCAAGGGTCGCAAGAATGGCAAAGGTTTCTACCGCTATGGCAAACCGGACCTGCTGAGTCGACTCACGGGCAAAGGGAGCAAGAAGCAGGTCGATGAGAGCGTCTACGAGCTGCTCGGGGTCAAACCTCAGGCCAAGCTTGCCAAGACCGAACTGGTGGAGCGCTGCGTGCTGCTGATGCTCAACGAGGCGGCCATGGCCCTGGATAGCGGCGTGATAGCCTCGGCGCGGGATGGTGACATTGGCGCCATCTTCGGCATCGGCTTCCCTCCCTTCCTCGGTGGCCCCTTCCGCTACATGGATAGCCTGGGGATTGCCGAGCTGGTGGCTCGCCTCGAACACTACCAACAGCGCCATGGGGAGCGTTTCGCACCCTGCAGCCGACTCAAGGCGATGGCGGCCGAGGGGCAGCGTTTCTATTGAGAAACCCCAGATCAACGGGAGCTATCCACCGGCTCAGGGGTCAGTGACCCCATGATGAACAAAGAGGCGACCCTGGGTCGCCTCTTTTTATGGGCGTCTTGACCAGGCGTTGCCGGTTTGATGCCGTTCCGGAGGGGATCAAGGGGAGGGGAGTCGATCACCTGGCCGCTGATCCGGGGGTGGAGCGGCAGATCCCTGCACTTTTTGCCCCCAAAGATTGATCTAGCGCAATCTTACCCCCTATATATTCCTTTGGTGGCATAGGCGGAGGCGGCGTATTAGGCTCAAATAGGAACGAAAGTAGTCAGAGTGCGGCCAGCGCCGCCATGGACATTCGCGCCAGAGATGGGCGTCACAGGACAAAGGACACATCATGAGCTTTCTTGAACAAACCATCTGGACAATATTGGGCTATGGCGTCATGCCCTTCATCTTCCTGAGTGGCTTCGTGGCGGTGGCTGTGACCTGTTGCGTGCTGCTCAACGCATTCGGGGTGCAGTCCGCCGAGAAGTGAGCCCCATATCCTGCCTGCCCGATCTATTCGGGTCACAACAATGCCAGTCTTCTGACTGGCATTGTTGTCTCTGGGGCCGGATGCAGGGCTCGAGATGCGCGCCGGAGGCTGGGGCGATGAGCATGGAGGTCGAACCCGGGAGAAAATTTGATTACACTGGCGGCCAGTGTAATAGCGTCTCGTATTTTGCATCCCATAAGGTCCCTCATGGCTCTCAAGGCAACCGTATTCAAGGCCCAGCTCTCCCTCTCTGACATGGACAGGGGGCTCTATCAGGATTTCTCCCTCACCCTGGCTCGTCACCCTTCCGAAACCGACGAGCGCATGATGATCCGTCTCGCGGCCTTTGCCTGGCATGCGGCCGAGCGGCTCGAATTCACCAAGGGGCTGTCGGCGGACGATGAGCCCGAACTGTGGCGCAAGAGTTACTCCGATGAGATTGAACTCTGGATTGAGCTTGGCCAGCCCGATGAGCGCCGTCTCAAGAAGGCCTGTAACCGCTCGCGCCAAGTGGTGCTCTATCTCTACGGCGGCCGGGGTACCAGCGTCTGGTGGAAGCAGAATCAGGGCAAACTCAGTCAGCATGACAACCTCAGCATCATAGAGCTCAGCGACAGTCAGACCCTGCCCCTTGCGGCCATGATAGAGCGCACCATGCAGCTCACCTGCACCATCTCAGATGGTCAGCTGTGGGTGAGCAATGGCAAGGCGGAGGTGACGCTGGATCCTCTGATGCTACAGGGCAAGCAGGCACACGAGCTGGTCTGAGCCCCCTGCATGTGCAGGACACTCCTCAGGGGTTCGCCGAGCGGCAAAGGGTGATTAAGCGATAAAAAAGAACCGGATCCTGGGTCGGGATCCGGTCTCATTGAGGGAAGGGGTCACGCATAGGGCGCCTGGCTTATCCCTTCTTGTCATCGGCGAAGGTGATATTGAGCTCGAGTACCGACAGCTCATCACTCTTCTTGTCCAGCTGTACCGTGATCTTCTCAGGATCTATCTGCACGTACTTGCGGATCACGTCGAGGATATCTTGCTTGAGCTGGGGCAGGTAATCCGGCCCCCCTCTGGAAGAGCGCTCGTGGGCAACGATGATCTGCAGGCGCTCCTTGGCCGTCTGGGCCGTCGCCTGCTTCTTGGTCGAACGAAAATAATCAAAAATAGACATGCTTAACTCCCGAACAGACGGCTAAAGAAGCCCTTCTTTTCTTCTTGCAGGAAACGGAATTCGGTGGCGTCTCCCATCAGACGGGAAACTGCGTCTTCATAGGCCTTGCCCGCATCGGACTCTTTGTCCAGGATGACGGGTTCTCCCGAGTTGGAGGCGCGCAGCACCGCCTGGGATTCCGGGATGACCCCGAGCAGCGGGATGGCAAGGATCTCCTGCACATCTTGCACACTCAGCATGTCACCACGGCTGACCCGGGTCGGGCAGTAGCGGGTGAGCAGCAGATGCTCCTTGATGGGATCTTCACCGCGCTCGGCCCGGCGAGACTTGGAGGCCAGGATCCCGAGGATCCGGTCCGAGTCGCGTACCGAGGAGACTTCCGGGTTGGTGGTGACGATGGCCTCGTCGGCAAAATAGAGCGCCATCAGAGCACCGGACTCTATCCCGGCGGGGGAGTCGCAGACGATGTACTCAAAACCCATCTCGCCCAGCTGATCCAGTATCTTCTCCACGCCTTCCTTGGTGAGGGCATCTTTGTCTCTGGTCTGGGAGGCGGGCAGGATAAAGAGATTCTCGCTGCGCTTGTCTTTGATCAGGGCCTGATTGAGGTTCGCCTCGCCATTGATGACGTTGACGAAGTCATAGACCACACGGCGCTCACAACCCATGATGAGGTCGAGATTACGCAGGCCGATATCGAAATCGATGACCACCGTTTTGTGACCACGCTGGGCCAGCCCTGTACTCAATGCCGCGCTGGTGGTGGTCTTGCCAACGCCACCCTTGCCGGACGTAACGACTATGATTCGCGCCATTCTCGCTTCCTTGTAACTCTATTTGATTCGGTCTATTCGGAGTTGTTCTTGATCCAGCCGGATATGCACCGGCTGCTCAGTCTGGCCTGCTGGCAACGCATCGCTGAGCTGGAAGGTGCCCGCGATGGAGATGAGCTCGGCCTGTAATTGTTGGCAATAGATACGGGCATCGGTATTACCGCGCGCCCCGGCTATTGCCCGGCCCCGCAGGGCCCCGTAGATATGAATGCTGTCATCGGCCAGGACTTCGGCGCCTGGACTCACTGAACCGAGCACCACCAGCGAGGTTCCCGCCGCATAGATCTGCTGGCCGGACCGAACCGGGCCCACATGAACCTTGCTGGCAAGCAGGGGGGCGGGCACAGTGCTGGGCAGTGGCAGCTCGACGACGGGCAGGTCGTTGGCGGTGGGTCTGGTCACAGCCTCAGGCAGGGGATCCCCCTTGCGGCTGCGGCCCGAGGCCATGACGGCCAGGCCTGCGGCCTTGGCGGCTATCTTCATGGCCTCGCTCTTGGCCCCTGTAATGCCAACCAGTACAAAGTCTTCCGACTCGACCAGCGCCTTGAGTTCGTCAAAATCCGGTTGTTGCTCGAGTTTTTCCACATTGAGCACCAGGGGCGCGCAATTGAAAAACTGGGGCGCCAATGCCACCTTGGTGGCCAATAACTGGCGTATCTTGTCCGGCGCGGCATCGTTGATATGCAACACAGAAATAGTGAAGGTAGTCCCTTTCAATTCGTTATCGCGCTCAACCATGACTTTCCCCGAGACAGAGACGGTAATCCGTTATTGTTATTGATGGCCTGATGTTATAGTTTGCCCACTTCCGAGGCAATAAACTCAATGGATTATATCAATTTCCATGTTGTGTGCAGTCTATAAAAGTCGCAAAAAAGCAGACACCTATCTCTTTGTTGAAAAAAGGGATGATTTTTCCCGGGTTCCGGCCCCCCTGATGCAGACCTTCGGCACGCCGCAACTGGTGCTGATGACCAAGCTCACCCCAGGCAAGCCCCTTGGCATGGCCAGCGTGAGCCGGGTGATGGAGGCGCTGAAGCTGCAAGGCTTCTACCTGCAGGTCCCCCCGCCGGTGGAGAATTTGCTCGAGCAGCACAAGCTGGCGCAAACGCCCCCACAGACCTCCTGATATTGCCGGACGCAACTTGTCGTTTGGCACTGTTGCGTCCTTGAGCGGGATGTTTTAATCCCGCATATCACAATTCGCCTTGTTTATTAGGCTCAGATCCACCCTGGCATTATTGCTGGCGGCCCCTGAGGGCGGCCGATAATGTCTGCGCGAGTGGAGGATGATAAAGTCTTTCGCCTTCGAATGAGCCTTGAAAATAATATTTTCAAACAGCGACCAACTTGTATAAATATACAGTTGTTTTCCCCCACCATTATTTTCATCGTCCCCCTTCTTCGTCTGAGTGTTCTCCTTTGACTCATTTGTGGGCAACGCCACCTCTTTTGGGGCAGGCTTGCCGTGAGCCGGAGACCAGGCGACTGGCCAAGATCTGAGGGGAGGGGCGGCAGCGAGGGCCGATCAATGCCAGTGGGAATGGCGGCAAGGGGACTGGGGATCCCGTGGTGAGGCGGTGATGGGGGCCGCCTGCCTCTTGGCGTGGCACATGACAGGCAGCAAAAAGGCGGGATGTATCCCGCCTTTTTCATGATGTGCGAAGCACTTATTCGCAGGCGACTTGCATCACCTTGATGGCCAGACCGCCACGGGAGGTTTCCCGGTACTTGGAGTCCATGTCCTTGCCGGTGATGTACATGGTCTCGATCACCTTGTCCAGGGAGACCCGCGGCTTGGAGGTGCGACGCAGGGCCATGCGCGAGGAGTTGATCGCCTTCATGGAGGCGATGGCGTTGCGCTCGATGCAGGGCACCTGCACCTGGCCACCGACCGGATCGCAGGTCAGCCCCAGGTTGTGTTCCATGCCGATCTCGGCGGCTTCACACACCTGTTCCGGGCTGCCACCCATCAGTTCGGTCAGACCTGCGGCGGCCATGGAGCAGGAGACACCCACTTCGCCCTGGCAGCCGACTTCGGCGCCGGAGATGGAGGCGTTCATCTTGTAGAGCATGCCCACCGCAGCGGCGGCCAGATAGAAACGGGTGTATTCGTCGCGGCCAACCGGCTGGATGAACTTGTCGTAATAGGCCAGTACGGCGGGGATGATGCCAGCGGCGCCATTGGTGGGGGCCGTGACCACACGACCACCGGCGGCGTTCTCCTCACTCACCGCCAGGGCAAACATGTTGACCCAGTCGATGATGCTCATGGGATCGCTCGACAGGCTCTCGTTGGTGGTGAGCTGACGATAGAGGGGCGCGGCGCGGCGCGGTACCCGCAGGGGGCCGGCCAGTATCCCTTCGGTACGGCAGCCGCGCTCTATGCCTTCACGCATGGTGGTCCAGATCTTGCCAAGTTTCTTGTAGATCTCTTCCGGGGTGTTGAAGCACTTCTCGTTTTCCATCATCAGGGCGGAGATGGAGAGGCCGGTCTGGCTGCTGTGGGCGAGAAGTTCGGCGGCGCTCTTGAACGGATAGCTGACGGGCATGTCACCGCTGTCGGCCTTGCCGAAGTTCTCTTCATCGACGATGAAGCCGCCACCGATGGAGTAGTAAGTCTTGCTGTAGAGCGCGGTGTCTTCGATGAAGGCAGTCAGCTTCATGCCGTTCTCATGCAGAGGCAGTGCCTCATCATGGAACACCATGGCTTCGCGGGGGAAGCTGACGGTATGGCAGTGCAGGCCGATCGGCAGGCGGCCTGTCTGCTCGACCCGGGAGATGAACTCGGGGATGCCGTCGATATCGACATTTTCTGGCAGGTTGCCGGCCAGACCCATGATGATAGCGGTATCGGTATGGTGACCCTTGCCGGTCCAGGAGAGGGAACCATAAACGTCAACCTGGATCCGGGTGATGTCGCGGATCTTGCCGCCAGCACGCAATTCATCCACAAACTGCTTGGCCGCTTTCATCGGGCCGACAGTGTGGGAGGAGGAGGGGCCAACACCGATTTTGAAAATATCAAAAACGCTGATCATCTAATAGTTACCTCTGGGTAGAAGCCGACGTGTTGCCAGCTTGCAAAAAGGGGGTGATCCATGGCGCTTGCGTCGTGACATCGCCCTAAGGTCCTGGACCTGATAACGGCAGTGTAACGCGACTCGCCTTAAAAAAAGTTGAAATAGATCTATTTTTGTTGAATCAAAGGCCGCGAGTATAAAATTTATTTTGATGCTTATCCATTTTGTTAAGCGCTTCGCAAACGTTTTGCAAAAAAATACCCGGCCAGGCCGGGTATCGCAGGATAAATGAGGCTCGAATGGCCTTTTGTTAACACTCGGTGATGTTCACCGCCAGGCCACCCCGGGCCGTCTCCTTGTACTTGGTCTTCATGTCGTTGCCAGTTTCCCACATGGTCTTGATCACCTTGTCGAGGGACACCTTGTGCTCACCGGTACCGCGCAGGGCGAGGCGGGCGGCGTTGATCGCCTTGACCGCGCCCATGGCGTTGCGCTCTATGCAGGGCACCTGTACCAGGCCACCGACCGGATCGCAGGTCAGGCCCAGATTGTGCTCCATGCCTATCTCGGCGGCGTTCTCGACGATGGCCGGGCTGCCGCCGAGCAGTTCGGCCAGGGCGCCTGCCGCCATGGAGCAGGCGACCCCGACTTCACCCTGACAACCCACCTCGGCACCGGACAAGGAGGCGTTCTTCTTATAGAGGATGCCGATGGCGGCGGCGGTGAGGAAGTAGCGCACCAGCAGATCGTCATCCACGGTGCGCACGAAGCGATCGTAATAGTGCAGCACGGCGGGAATGATGCCGGCCGCGCCATTGGTGGGGGCCGTCACCACTCGTCCCCCCGCGGCATTCTCTTCGTTGACGGCCAGGGCAAAGAGATCGACCCACTCCATCACCATCAGCGGATCTTTATTGAAGTTGGTCTCGGCGCTGAGCTGACGAAGCAGCGCCGGGGCACGTCTGCGCACCTTGAGTCCGCCGGGCAGTACTCCCTCCTGCTGGCAACCCCGCGTCACGCAACCTTTCATCGCCTGCCAGATCTTGCGCAGGCCAGCGATTATCTCTTGTTCGCTGCGAAACACCTTCTCGTTGGCCAGCATGAGCCCGGACACCGAGAGGCCGCTCTCCTGGCAGTGGGCCAGCAGCTGGGCGCCGCTGTCGAACGGGTAGGGAATGGGGTGATCCGCCTCGAATTTGGCCGCCTCTTCGCGGGCGTTGGCGAAGTGGCTCTCTTCGATGATGAAGCCGCCACCGATGGAGTAGTAAGTCTGGGACAGCAACAGCTCCTGACCGTCATAGGCGCGCAGGGTCATGCCGTTGGAGTGGGCGGGCAGGGTCTTGCGGCGGTTGAAGATGATGGCGCCATTGCGGGGGAAAGCGCTTGGCTGCTCGCCGGCCAGCATAAGGGTCTGACTCTGCTCGACCCCGGTCAGGAAGGCGGGGATCCCTTCGATGTCGACACTGTCCGGTTCAAAGCCTGCCAGTCCCAGAATGATGGCCTTGCCGGTGCCATGGCCTTTGCCGGTCTGGCCGAGGGAGCCGTAGCATTCTGTCTCGACCCTGCCGGTGCGAGCCAGCAGCTTAGCTGCCTTGAGCTGGGTCACGAAGGCATGGGCGGCCCGCATGGGACCAACGGTGTGGGAGGATGAGGGGCCTATTCCGATGGAAAACAGGTCGAAGACACTGATCATGACATCACTCCGATTATGGGTTTTGTCTAAACATTGTAAATTTTTTGTAGTCGATGGGAAGAGGGGGAGCTGAGGGATGTGATGGCCGCATGAAAAAGGGCTGCCGAGGCAGCCCTTTTGATCCCGTTATCCGCGTCGGCTTAGCCGAACAGCTGATAGAGGATGGCGGAGATGGCGATGAGGCCCATGGCGGTCACGAACACGTTGCTGATCTGACCCTGATACTTGGCCATGGCAGGGACGCGCTTGATGGCGTACATCGGCATGATGAACAGTATGGTGGCGATGATGGGGCCACCCAGGGATTCAATCATGCCCAGGATAGAGGGGTTGACCACGGCAACGACCCAGAGGGTGATGATGAAGAAGCCGATGATGATCATGTCGATCAGCTTGTGGTTTGCCTCTTTACCCGAGCTGCGCAGCTGCTGGACGATCAGCCCTTTGAGACCTTCACGGGCCCCCAGATAGTGACCGAAGAAGGAGGAGACGATGGCCACGAACGCCACCAGAGGACCGAAGTAGGAGATGATCGGGCTCTCGTGCTGGTTGGCCAGGTAGGAGAGAACGGCGATGTTCTGGGCCTTGGCTTCAGCCAGCTGGGCCGGGCTCAGGCTCATGACGCAGGAGAAGACGAAGAACATCACGAAGCCCAGCAGCAGCATGGCGGTGCGCTTCAAGATGGCATCGGACTTGGCCACGGCATTGTCGCCGTGTTCGCGACGTTGCGCCAGGGCGAAGCTGGAGATGGCCGGGCTGTGGTTGAAGGAGAACACCAGTACCGGGATGGTCAGCCACAGGGTGGTGGCGAAATCCTTGCCGGAGGGAACCTGGGAGAGAGCGGCACCGCTCCACTCGGGGATCAGGTAAAGGGAGATGCCCGCCAGTATGGCGATCAGGGGATAGACCAGGAACTGGGTCACCTTGAGCATCAGCTTCTCACCGGCCAGCATCACGGACATCATGCCCATGATCAGCACGATGGAGAGGATCCAGCGCGGGGGCGGCGTCATCTGCAACTGGTTGACGATGAAGCTGTCGACCGTGTTGGTGATGCCCACACCGTAGATGAGGACGATGGGGTAGATGGCAAAGAAGTAGAGCAGGGTGATGAGCTTGCCAGCGCCGACGCCGAAATGCTCTTCCACGACTTCAGTGATATCTGCGTTCGGCTTCTTGGAAGAGAGCACGAAACGGGCCAGACCACGGTGGGCCAGATAGGTCATGGGACCGACCAGCAGCGCCATGCAGACCAGCGGCCAGAAGCCACCCATACCCGCATTGATTGGCAAGAACAGGATGCCGGCACCGACGGCGGTACCAAACAGGCTGATGACCCAGGTGGTATCCTGTTTTCCCCAACTACGAGATTGAACGGAGCTTGTTCCTTGCTCCTTGGCGACCGCAGCGTCCTGTGCGTGAGAGACGGTATTTGACATGTGTCTGACCCCAGATGTGTAGTTTTTATTAATCCGGCGCAAGGATACTGGCTTTGCAGGTAAAAATGTTGATCAAATTCACTTTTCCATCGTCGAAACCCGTACTTTTTTATGGAAACGTGATCAAAAGAAGATAATTTCAATTTTTGTTTATCATTTACGGTGTTATTTGAATGTTAAATCCCGCATTTGCTTCGACATTATGTAACGAAAAGGTTATCGCGCTATCTGGGCGATGAGTTGCCTGATCATGCTGGCGGTGGCTCCCCAGATGTATCTGTGCTGCCAGGGGATCCAGTGGAGCTCATAGTGCTGGCCACGGCGCTGTACCGGCATGCTGACATAGTTGCCCAGGTCTTGCAGATGGGCGAGGGGGACCTCGAAGGCGGCGGTGACCTCATCGGCATTGAGTTGCAACCGGTAGTCGGCGTCGAGCAGGCCAACCACGGGCAGCACCTCGAAGCGCGATACCGTAGGCAGCCTGGGCAGATGGCCGAGCAGCTGGATCTGATTGGCGGCGATGCCTATCTCTTCCTGGGTCTCCCGCAGCGCCGTCTGGTAGAGAGTGTCATCGCCGGGGTCCTGGCGCCCGCCGGGAAAACTGATCTCCCCGGCGTGGTGGCGAAGGTGTCGGCTGCGTTCTGTAAGCAAGAGGTGCAGGCCATCGGCCCGCTCGACCAGGGGCATCAACACCGCCGCCGGACTCAGTGCCGGGGCAGGGGCGCGCAGGGGGGCGAGCGGCAGGCGTTGCAGCAGGAAGCGGGTCAGCAGCTCGGCGTGGGTCATGACGGTGGCTGCTCGAGCAAAGGCAGGATCCGCGCCAATTTATCAAAGGTCTCCTGGTATTCGCTGTCGACCTCGGAGTCGGCGATGATGCCGCCCCCCGCCCAGCAGTAAAGATGTCCTTCGGTGGCGAGCAGGGTACGAATGCAGATGCTAGTGTCCATGCGGCCATGCTGGCTCAGATAGCCAATGCTGCCGCAGTAGCCGTTGCGTCTGTGGGGTTCGAGCTCCTCGATGATCCCCATGGCGCGGATCTTGGGGGCCCCTGTGATGGAGCCGCCAGGGAAGCAGGCACGCAGCAGATCCACCCCTTGCCAGGGGCTATCCAGCTCCCCATGAATGGTCGACACCAGGTGATGTACCGCCGGGAAGGATTCGACGGCAAATAGCTGCGGCACACAGACGGTGCCCGGTCGGCTGACCCGTCCTATGTCGTTGCGCAGCAGATCGACGATCATCAGATTCTCGGATCTGTCTTTGTCGGCGCTCGCCAGTTCCCGGGCGCTGGCGGCATCGGCCAGGGGATCGGATTGGCGGGGGCGGGTGCCCTTGATGGGTTTGGTCTCTATATGACGGCCATCGAGCAGCAAGAAACGCTCGGGGGAGAGGCTCAGTACGGCGCTACCCGGCAGGCGCAAGAAGGCGGAGAAGGGGGCGGCATTGGCGGCGCGCAGCCGCAGGTAGGCGAGCCACTCGTCACCCTGATAGGGGGCCTTGAAGCGCTGGGTGAGATTGATCTGGTAGCAATCCCCCGCGGCCAGGTAATCCTGAATGCGGGCGAATTTGGCGCCATATTCACTGCGACTCATGTTGCTCTGCCAGGGGCCACGCAGCTGAAAGGCTGAGGGCTCAGGCGCTCGTTGCGCATGCCACCAGGCGAGACGGCGGGCCAGCCCGGCGGCATCCCCCCAATGTACCAGCTGCCACTGCTGATGGGCCTTGTCATGAATGAGGGCCCAATCATAGATGCCGACCGCCATGTCGGGGACGGTCAAATCGGCCTCGGCCTGCACGGGCAGCCGCTCGAAGTGTCGACCCAGATCGTAACCAAACAGCCCCAGGGCGCCGCCGATAAAGGGGAGACTGCAACCAGGGGGCTCGCACTCCCCGAGCAGCGCTTCTTGGGTGCGGGCCAGCAGGCTGAGCGGGTCTCCCGTCAAGGTCTGTGAGGCGCCATCTTGCCACCGCTGAGTCAGCGCGTCCCGGGTCGTCAGGGTCGCCCGGGGATCGGCGGTGATGATGTCGAAGCGATTGTCCGGGCCCATGGCTCCCATGGACTCGAGCAGCATGGCCCAGGGCTGATGTTGCAGCCGGGCAAACAGGGTTGCCCCGTCAGTTGTGTCAGGGAGGGGGTGAATGTGCAGTGCTGGTTTCATTTTTTGTTACACAGGCAACAGTTTGCGCGCTGGTCCCTAGCCGGTATGGGGGGCTAAGCGTATCATAGTGGCCGCGAATGTTAGAACAGACACGCCGCGCCTCGACAGGGGAAGGGAGTTGAATGTCTCTCCCTGGCGCGGCCAATATGGAAGCCCTTGCTTTGCTGCCGTTCGTGAAGACAAGGACCAGTGAGGATGATATGAGCATCATAAAAAAACAGGATTTTATCGATTCCGTCGAAGGCGCCCTGCAGTACATCTCCTACTACCACCCCCTCGATTTTGTCAACGCCATGAAAGAGGCCTATGACAAGGAAGCCAACCCGGCGGCCAAAGATGCCCTGGCCCAGATCCTGATCAACTCCCGCATGGCAGCCGAGGGACGCCGTCCGCTCTGCCAGGATACGGGTATCGTTACCTGCTTCGTCAAAATCGGCATGCAGGTGCAGTGGGAGTCGGATCTCACGGTGCAACAGATGGTGGACGAAGGGGTGCGCCGCGCTTACACCAATCCCGATAACCCGCTGCGGGCCAGCATAGTGGCCGACCCGGCCGGTAGCCGCAAGAACACCAAAGACAACACCCCGGCCGTGGTGCACATCGACATGGTGCCAGGGGACAAGGTTGAGGTGAGCGTCGCGGCCAAGGGCGGTGGCTCAGAGAACAAATCCAAGATGGCAATGCTCAACCCCTCGGACGATATCGTCGAGTGGGTGCTGAAAACCGTGCCCACCATGGGCGCGGGCTGGTGCCCGCCTGGTATGCTGGGTATTGGCATTGGCGGCACCGCAGAGAAGGCAGCGGTGCTGGCCAAAGAGTCGCTGATGGAGCACATCGACATTCAGGAGCTCAAGGCGCGCGGTGCCCAGACCACGGAAGAGAAGCTGCGTCTCGAGCTCCATGACAAGGTCAACAAGCTCGGTATCGGGGCTCAGGGGCTGGGCGGCCTCACCACAGTGCTGGATGTGAAGATAAAGTCGGCGCCGACCCATGCGGCCTCCAAACCCGTGGTGATGATCCCCAACTGCGCCGCTACCCGCCATGTTCACTTCGAACTTGACGGCTCAGGCCCTGCCGAACTGGCCGCCCCCTCGCTGGCCGACTGGCCCGAGATCACCTGGGAAGTGGGTGACAATGTGCGCCGGGTCAATGTGGATACGGTGACGCGCGATGAGATAGCGACCTGGCAGAGCGGCGAAACCGTGCTGCTCTCTGGCAAGATCCTGACCGGACGGGACGCCGCCCACAAGCGCATCGCCGACATGTTGAAAAATGGCGAAGGTCTGCCAGAGGGGGTCGACTTCACCAACCGCTTCATCTATTACGTCGGCCCGGTGGATGCGGTACGAGACGAAGTGGTCGGCCCGGCCGGCCCCACCACCTCGACCCGGATGGACAAGTTCACCGAGATGATGCTCGGCGACACGGGGCTCATCGGCATGATAGGCAAATCGGAGCGTGGCCCGGCAACGGTCGAGAGCATCCGTCAGCACAAAGCGGTTTATCTGATGGCCGTCGGTGGCGCCGCCTATCTGGTGGCCAAGGCCATCAAGAAGGCGCGGGTCGTCGCCTTTGCCGACCTTGGCATGGAAGCCATCTATGAGTTCGAGGTGGAGAATATGCCGGTCACCGTGGCCGTGGACTCCAGTGGCAATAATGTCCACGAGACAGGTCCGGCCATCTGGTCAGCCAAGATTGCCGAGCTCGACGGCAAGCTCTCTTCCTGAGTCATCAAAAGCGCCAACCCAGATCCAGACATGATCTGGCACGGCGTCAGCTCACACGGCGGCCCCAGGGCCGCCGTGTTGTTTTGGCAAGATGCTCCCGGGACTCCTCCCCATCACCCATCTGTTGCTCCTCTCTCCCTGAGAATGAAACATCGGCCCCTGACCGGGCTGACGAGGCGTTATACCGCCAAGCCTCCCCAACCCCATCGAAACGATCGTCAACCGATGCGCCACAGAGCGATGGCTGCCACATGGGTGGCCTGCACGCTGCACTCTGAAATCGGCCAAGCCGTCATGAACCTCAATCGCTAGCACTGATGGCCTCTATACGGTTGTCTCACCGCGAGGGGGGTCAGTGGTTGAGGTAGATATCTTGCCCTGCATAGTGCACGGCCTTGTCGGTGGCGGCCTGAGCATGGAAGTAGTGGGTCAGCACCCCATGGTGCTGGCTCAAGTGATGGAGGCGGCCGGTGTCCAGACTGATGGTCTCTGGCAGCCAGGTCAGTACGGCGGCGCAGCGACTCTGGCTGAGGGCTTGTTCCAGGGTGCGCTGCCAGTTCTTGATCTTGTGGCCATGGACGACCAGCACATGGGCTGGATTGATGCCATTGGCTTGCAGTTGGGCCGCAATGGGCAGACCCGGGGGGGCGATCAGCAGGATCCAGCCTTTTGCCGCCTGGCTCGCCTGGCTCAGGGCGCCCAGCAGTTGCGAGCCACTGAACTCGGCCCCCGCGGCGGGGGAACTTGGCCGGCGACTCAGATAGCGGGTCGGCCAGGGTTGGGTCAGTCCGGCGATAAGGGGGGCAAGAGGGCGGCTCATTGGCTGGTTCATCTGCGTTTCCTGTATGAATTACCATGCTGTATGGGTATACAGTAGTTGTATCTCCTCCATCAGACAAGCCGTTTATGCTCAAAAATGTGACATTGGTTGCATGCTATGCCCATATCTTATTGATATATATAATTTAAATTTTTATCCAGGGCGTGTGCCTTGTGTGAAAAATGGACAACCCTGCGATAAGGGACCATGGTTATACAGGGTTTAACAGAGGAGCCGTACCATGGATGCCAGTACTTTGCAGCGCCTCGATGCCAATATCTTGCTGGGCATCGTCAATGAGAAGCTAAGGCTCGAATGCGACAATCTCGACGAGCTGCTTGCTTACTACGACATGAGCGAGGATCAGCTTGCCACCCGTCTGCAGCAAATTGGCTATCAATATGACGGGGTCAGCAACCAGTTTAAATCCAGGCTTTTGTGAGTCCGATTTAAGCTCGGTCAACTCGCCAGGATAAAACAGCCGCCTATCTGGCGGCTGTTTTACAATCGGGGACGGGATCATTGAGGAAGGTTGAATTGAAAACGATTTCAAGGTGTTAACTATTTTCAGATATTTTCAAGCTATTTGAAATCCATGCAAGCGCTGAAAACCTATTCATAGTTTTTATTTTGAATTTAATTTATAACAGTATGAATTATAAGTATTTTGTTGTTGTTTTCGAAAGGGGTGCAGGAAAGGGTTTTCATGGTAAAACTGTCATTTATATACGTTAAACTGTGACTTGCGTTAACTTTTCTGGCAACGTCATTAGCTAGTATGCCCACGCCGGAACATATTCTCAGATAACAATAACCCCGGTCCCTGGCGGGCAATCAAATTATTTAAGTAACGAAGGAAACAGCGTTATGGCTACCAAGAAGAAGACAGAGCTGGATCTGCAACTGAACAAGGATCAGCTCAAGGCGAGCATAGTGCGCCATCTGCGCGCTACGCTGGGCACTAGCGAACAGAAAGCCTCACCTCAAGCCTGGTGGAAGGCGACCGCCGCCGCCGTCAATGAACAGGTGTACGAACGGCTGACCCGCACCCAGCAGACTCATTTCAACAAAGATACCCGAGCGATCCACTACTTCTCGGCCGAATTCCTGATGGGGCGACTGACCTCCAACAACCTGCATAACCTCTCCCTCTACAGTATCTGTGAAGAGGCGTTGCGCGAGCTGGGCCTGGAGCTGACCGATCTGTGCGAGCAGGAGCCTGACATGGCCCTCGGCAACGGTGGTCTGGGTCGGCTCGCCGCCTGCTTCATCGATTCACTCGCCACCCTGAACTACCCGGCGGTAGGTTATGGTCTGCATTATGAGCACGGCCTGTTTCGTCAGGAGATCCAGGATGGTCGCCAAATTGAGCGCCCGGACTCCTGGCGTGAATATGGCAACCCCTGGGAGATCTGCCGTCCCGAGTCGGTGCAGGAGATCCCCCTGTATGGCTACGTCGAGACGGTCTTTGGCGACAACGGTGGCCTGAAGAAGGTGTGGCATGCCGGTCGCAAGATCAAAGGGGTGCCTTGGGATATCCCCGTGGTCGGTTTTGGCGGTCACACCGTCAACATATTGCGGTTGTGGGAGTCCCGCGCCTCCGAGTTCTTCGATTGGGATGTGTTCAACGCCGGGGGCTATGTCGACTCCCAGGCGGAGAAGGCCCAGGCCGAGACCATCTCCAAGGTGCTCTACCCGAACGACGAGACAGATGCAGGCAAAGAGCTGCGCCTGATCCAGCAGTACTTCTTCTGTGCCTGCTCCATCAAGGACATCATGCGCCGCTACAAGCGGGTGCATGGCAGCGACTTCACCAACTTTGCCGCCCAGATTGCCATCCAGCTCAACGATACCCACCCGACAGTGGCTATCCCCGAACTGATGCGGGTGCTGGTGGACGAAGAGGATCTGCATTGGGATGCGGCCTGGGCCATCTGCTACCAGGTCTTCTCCTACACCAACCACACCCTGCTGCCAGAGGCCCTGGAGAAGTGGAGCGTCAGCCTGTTCGAGAAGGTGTTGCCCCGTCATCTCGAGATAGTCTACGAGATCAATGCCCGCTTCCTTGGGGATCTGGTCGAGGTCAAGTGGCCGGGGGATGATGCCATCAAGACCAAGCTCTCCATCATCGAAGAGGGGGAGGTACGCAAGGTGCGCATGGGCAACCTGTGTGTGATCGGCTCCTCCAAGGTGAACGGCGTGGCCGAAATCCACTCCAAGCTGGTGAAAGAAGATCTCTTCCCCGAATTTGCCGCGCTCTGGCCCGACAAGATGTGCAACGTCACCAACGGGGTCACCCCCCGGCGCTGGTTGCTGGCCTGCAACCCCGAGCTCGCCGCCCTCTATGACGAGGTGGTGGGCAAGGAGTGGCCACTGCAGCTGGACAAGCTGCGCGGCGTGGTCAAGTTTGCCGACGACAAGGCGTTCCAGCAGCAGTTCATGACCATCAAGCGTCATAACAAGGAGAAGCTGGTCAAGGTGATCAAGGCCGAGACCGGGATCGAGGTGGATGCCAATGCCATCTTCGATATCCAGATCAAGCGCCTGCATGAGTACAAGCGTCAGCAGCTGAACCTCATCCACATCATGGCCCTCTATCGTCGCCTGCTGGCCAACCCCGACTATGACATGCACCCGAGGGTGTTCATCTTCGGATCCAAGGCGGCGCCTGGTTACAAGCTGGCCAAAGACATCATCTATGCCATCAACAAGCTGGCGGAGCGGGTCAACAACGATACCCGCATCCAGGGCAAGTTGAAGGTGGTGTTCATGCCGAACTACCGGGTCAGCCTGGCGGAGAAGATGATCCCGGCGGCGGATGTCTCCGAGCAGATCTCTACCGCAGGCTACGAGGCGTCGGGCACCGGCAACATGAAGCTGGCATTGAACGGTGCCATCACCATCGGCACCCTGGATGGCGCCAACATAGAGATAGTGGAGGAGGCGGGGGCCGAGCATTGCGCCATCTTCGGTCTGAACGTGGATGAGGTGAAGGCGTTGAAGGCGCGGGGTTACAACCCCTATGACTTCTACTATGCCAACTCCGAGCTCAAGGCCGTGCTGGACTGGTTCGATACCGACTACTTCACGCCGGGCAAGCCGGGGGAGCTCTCCTCCATCAAGCGCTCCTTGCTGGAAGGGGGGGATCCTTACCTGACCCTGGCCGATTTTGCCGCCTACTCGGACGCGCACAAGCTGATCGATACCTGGTATCGGGATCCGGCGCTGTGGGCCAAGAAGGCGATCATCAACTCGGCCACCATGGGCAAGTTCAACTCCGACCGCTCCATCCAGGATTATGTGGATCGGATCTGGAACCTGAGTGCCTGCAAGATCGGATAATCCCCATCAGATCTGAAGAACCCCGCATTGCGGGGTTTTTTTATGCCATTGGCCAGGCAGCATGTTTCAACGCTTGTCGGTAATCTCGGTCTCTGTCGGCACGCGCTTCCTGCCGGTGATCATGGCCCTGATCAGATCGCCCCGGGTCAGGCGATCGAGGACGATGACCGCCAGCACATGGATGAAGATGGCAATCTGCAGCGCCTTGGCGAAGATCTCGTGGAGTTCTTCGATGAGATCGTCACCAAACAGCTGTTCGTACCCCGTCATGATCCCGGTGACGGCGGTTCCCACCAGGCAGCCCAACAGCAGCAGTACCATCAAGGCACCGAGCGGATTGTGGCCGAGATAATAGGGGTGTTTCCCCTGCAAGGTCGCCTGCAGGTAACGGGTGATGCGGGCCGGGGTGGGAAACCACTGGGCAAATCGAGCGTAGTCAGCGCCGACAAGGCCCCACAGGATGCGCAGCAGCAACAAGCCAGCCAATGCGTACCCGACATAGCGATGATTGCGCTCTCCCTCCTCCAGAATGAACAGGTTGAGCAGGCAGAGCAGGACGGTGGCCCAATGGAAACCTCTGATCAGGGGATCCCATACCGCGATCTCATTGCTGCTTCCCATCGTGTTCGCCATGACATTCTCCTCTCGTTGTGATGCATCCAGATCCCTGGCGTGCCGCTGTCCGCATCATGAAGGCGCTTTCTTAAGGTCGCATTAAGGTCGATGGGAGACGGGTAGAAAGGAGGTAGCCAGGACCCGTCATCGGGGCTGGCGCGGCCATTGCGTGGCAAGGGGAGCAATCGACAGGGTCGGGGATGCCATAAGCAAAGCCCCGACGATGCGGGGCTTTGCTGTTCGTTCAAGGGTTCAGGGACGCTACCCGACCCGCCAGTACTGGCAGGCTCATGAGCCTGATCAGTGCAGTATGTCACCCATGAAGTACGCCAGCATGGTCAGAATGACGGTGAACACCAGGTTCAGCACCAGGCCGGCCCGCATCATCTCCCGCTGCTGGATATGACCGCTGGCGAAGACGATGGCATTGGGCGGGGTGGCGACCGGCAGCATGAAGGCGCAGGAGGCTCCGACGGCAATCAGTACCGACATGACGATGGGGGAGACACCCAGCGCCTCGGCCACGCCGGCGAACAGCGGCACCAGCAGGGCGGCGGTGGCGGTGTTGGAGACCAGCTCGGTCAGGAAGATCACGAAGGTGGCCAGACAGAGCAGGATGATAAAGATAGGCATGGTGGCGAGGGCGCTGGACAGGTGCTCGGCCAGGAAGGCGTTGGCACCGGTTTGCTTGAGGATCGCACTCAGGGTCAGGCCACCGCCGAACAACAGCAGCACACCCCAGTCGGTGTTCTGGTTGATGTCGTCCCAGCTGGCGACCCGGCTGACGGCGATGGCCAGGATGGCGCCCATGGCGATCAGGGTATCAAATTGGGGAATGCCCCCCAGCGCCTTGGCGATGGGTTGCGATCCTATCCACAGCAGTACGGTGGCCAGGAAGATGCACAGGGTGGTCTTGCGCTGGCCAGTCCACTCGATGGTGACCTTCTCGGCACTGACCTGGTGGGCGAGGTTGGGGCGCACCACCAGATAGAGCAGACCAATGCCCACCGGCATGAAGATCAGCACCACGGGGATGCCGAACTTGAGCCAGTCGGTGAAGCCGAGGCCCATCTGGGCGGCGGCGATGGCATTGGGGGGGCTGCCGACCAGGGTGCCTATTCCGCCGATGCTGGCGCTGTAGGCCACCCCCAGCAGGACGAAGACCAGGGTACGGCGCTCTTTCTGGATATCGATGCCCTTGAGCATGCCGAGGGCGAGCGGCATCATCATGGCGGCGGTGGCGGTGTTGCTGATCCACATGGAGAGGGCGGCCGTGATGGTGAACAGCACGAGGGCGCCCCAGCCGAGGTGGCCCTTGGCAAGTTGCATCACCTTGGCGGCTATCTGGGTATCGAGCCCCTGCTTGGACAAGGCGGCGGCCAGTGCGAAACCGCCGAAGAAGAGGAACAGGACAGGGTTGGCAAAGTCGGTCAACGACTTGCTCATGTCGAACACCCCGAGCAGGGTGGCGAGTACCGGAATGGCGATCGCGGTGATGGTGATGTTGACCGCTTCGGTCAGCCAGAGGATGGCGATGAAGATCAGGATGCCGATCCCCTTGTTGACCATGGGTTCAAACGGGAGCCAGGCGAGCATGGCACAGAGCAGCAGGACGTCCAGGATGACAATCCCGGCCTTGATGTCCAGCCAGCGTGATGGGGCGGAAGGGGCGGCAGAGGTTTGCATGTTATGCTCTCGGTTAATTTATGGTTGTTGTTGTGTTGCCGAGGTTACGACTGTTGGGGCGTTTCAAACAGGGGGAGATCCCCAAATTTTGGAGGGGCTCACAGAGCTGTTCGCATCCCTCACAAAAATGAAACACAGCTGAAACAAAGGTGCATCAATCTGTGGTGGTTTTCTCGGCAAGCCACTGCTTGAACCCCATCTTGGGGAGCGAGCCTGATTGCCTGGCGATCAGCGCACCCCTATGAAACAGCAGCAGGGTGGGAATAGTACGAATGCCATAACGGGCAGCTATCTGGGGTTGCTGCTCGGTATCGAGTTTGACGAAGCGTATGTTGGGTTCGAGTTCGCGGGCCACCTCGGCAAAGACGGGGGCGAACTGCTGGCAGGGGCCACACCAGCTGGCCCAGCAATCGACCACGACGGGCAGATCGGACTGGATCAACAGATCGAAGTGGCTGCTGTCCCCCTCGACGGGGGTACGAGCAAACAGGGGCTGTTGGCAGCGGCCACATTTTGCATCGTTCTGCAATTTTGTGCTAGGCAGCCGATTGCGGGTCAGGCACTGGCTACAATAGGTGGTAATAGTTGTCATTGGGCGCTCCTCCTGGTCGTTATGTGTTGATTTAGCACATCCATTTCACTTTCAGGGCTCGCTGGCGCTAACATGGCAGCGCCTCGATATCTTCTGCCGGCGGGAGCACGTCATACATGAGAGTGAAAACGGGATGAATAGTAACACAAGGTCTAACCGCCTGATCTTATGTGTGGTCATCGCCACCCTGCTGCTGTTTAGCGGCTACTGCTGGCGCCTGCTCATCCAGCAGCAACGGGCTTTCGACTTGAGTGTGGCCGCCGAGATGATCCTCAATCGGGTCAATACCGACACCGTCTATCTGTTGGGGCACGAGCAAGCCAATGATGAACAGGTGCAACAACGCCTCGAACAACTTTCGGTCAATCTGGACAGGTTTGTGCGCAAAGTGCAGCAGGATCCAGATTCTGCTGGCAACTCCTATGCCCAGGCGCTGCTTCAAAATGTTGAGCGCTATCTACTCGACTTGACCCGCCTCTCCTCCATGGAGATGGGGCTGTCGTATATAGAAAAGCCCTTCCAGCAGCAGTTGCAGACAGTGCTGAGGGAGGCCGATGCCAGTCTGCAGTTGGCCTTGCATAGCCTGGCGCAACAGGTTCATTACCTGAAACGCAACTGGGATCCTGCCGATCAAAAAGCCATCAACCAATTGCTGCAGCAGTTGGAGACGCACAGCGACAAGGTGCCGTCCCTGCGCAGTCTGATCTCGCTCACTCAGGATGTGACCGAGCAAGTTGCCGCCTACCATGAGCTGCGCAATCAGGTGATCGACATGCACGAGCTCGAGGGGCTGGTCGACTGGAAGCAGAACAAGATCCGGCAAGCATCTGAGCTCAAGAGCCGCTTCTTCCTGCTGGTGTTGGCCGGTGCCCTGATAAGTTTTGCCCTAGTGGCCCTGACCCTGTGGCGACGCAACCAGCGGCTGAGCGAACTCTCCCGGGAGACCGGACTGCTGGCCCAGGCCAAGAGTGATTTTCTGGCCAACATGAGCCACGAGATCCGCACCCCCATGAATGCCATCATCGGCTTCAGCACCCTGGCGCTGCAGACCCCCCTCAGCCAGCAACAGCGGGATTACCTTGGCAAAATAAAGTCCTCCTCAGACACCTTGCTGCTGCTCATCAACGACATTCTCGATTTGACCAAGGTGGAATCTGGCAAGCTGAGCCTGGAGGAGATCGATTTTGACCTGGCCGAGCAGATAGATTCCCTGGCGGGCATGTTCGCCGACCTGGCGGAGCGCAAGCAGGTCGAGGTGATCATCAACAAATCGGTGGCGGTGCCCGATTTTCTGCGTGGCGATCCCTTGCGCCTGGGGCAGGTATTGGTCAACCTGGTCAACAACGCCATCAAATTCACCGAACGTGGCGAGGTGGAGGTTGCCATTACCCTTGCCAGTGTCGATCCCATGCGGGTGCGTTTTAGCGTGCGTGATACCGGCATCGGCATCGCCGAGGAGAAGCAGGTTCAGCTATTCCAGCCCTTTACCCAGCTGGAGGCGGGCAATACCCGTAAATATGGGGGCTCTGGTCTTGGCCTCAATATCTCCCAGCGGCTGGTGGAGCTGATGGGCGGCAAGATCACGGTGCAGAGCAAGCCGGGGGCCGGCTCTTTGTTCCAGTTCGAGATCCCGATGCACAAGGCGCTCTATGGGGTTTCGGGGCGGCGGGTCTTCTTCGAGCAAGAGCCGCTCGTTCTGGTGATGGATGACAACGAGCTGGTGCTTGAGCTCATCAGCGGCATGCTGGGGCGCTCCGGGGCCAGAGTGATACAGGCCAACAGCGTCTCGCGGGCCCGGATGGTGCTGCGTGAAGAGGGTAATAACCTGCAACTGGCCATCTTTGACTGGCGAATGGGCCAGGAAGATGGCCTGGACCTGGCGCTGGAGATGAGTCAGCACAGTCAGTGGCGACTCATCCCCATTCTGATGACCAGCGCCTGGGCCAAGGAGGGGCTGCAGGTACGGATGGAGAGCATAGGCCTCAACCATTTCCTCGCCAAACCCATGACGGAGAACGCCTTGCTCGCCAAGGTGGATGAATTGCTCAATGGCAGCTCTTTCGACAGGCGGATGCGCCAGGCGGAGGTCCAGGGGGATCAGCAGAATTTCCATGACTTGCTCAAAGGCACCCGGGTGCTGTTGGCGGAAGACAACCGGGTCAATCAGCAGCTCATCCTCGAGTACCTCAAGCGGGTCGATGTGCAGGTGACTGTGGTCAGCAACGGGCGCGAGGCGGTGGAGCGGGTCGCCGAGCAGCCGTTCGATGTCATCCTGATGGATTTGCAAATGCCGGTGCTCGATGGACTGGATGCGACCCGCCAGATCCGCAAGATGGTCGACAAGCACGATGTGCCCATCATCGCCCTCACCGCCAGTGCCATGCCCGGCGACCGGGAGCGTTGCCTGGGGGTCGGCATGAATGGCTATGTCACCAAACCGGTCAGCAAGCTGGATCTCTACAACAATCTGATCCAGTGGCTCAAGCAGGTACCGAGTGGTCAGGCTGTGGTGGTCAAGCCCCCCGAAACCATGGATTTACTGGATTTGCCCGATGCGCTGCATCGACTCGATCAGGACAGGGAGGCCCTGCAGATCCTGTTCAAATTGTTCATGTCGGAGCATAAAGATGACCTGTGGGAGATCCGCTCAGCCTTGCGCAGGCCAGCACCCAAGGTGGCGCTGGGGCTGTTGCACACCCTCAAGGGGGTATCGGCCAATATCTCTGCCAGGCGACTCAATCTGATCGCCGCCGAGCTCGAATGGCGGCTGCATCAGGAGGAGGAGCTCAGTGAACAGGACCTGGATCGCTTGCAACATATCTTCAGCCAGACCCGGGATAGGGTATCTCACTACTTGATGACGGGGGATGGCAAGGAGATGCTCGCCCATGGCGAGGGGCGATTACCACGCTTCTAACCCGGCTGGACAGCCATGCAACGAGGGGCCTGATGGCCCCTCGTTGCTGACTGCTCCCCGCGCCGGCGTTGAGCAGGCGGGGCTCATCAAATGGCAATTATTCTCACGGCCGCCACTTCGCGCTATCATGTTGGCGCTGTGACCATGCCCGTTTGGGCATCATCTTCGCCCGCCATGCGGGCCCTTGCCTGTGGCACCGCCTTCATCATCAAGGATCCTGTGTGAGCGTATTTCTTCGTCTGGGTTGGTTTTTCAAGGAGCAGTGGCGACGTTATCTGATCGCCATCTCGCTGCTGGCCGTGGTGGCGCTGCTGACGGCGATCCCGCCCAAGATAGTGGGCTGGGTAGTGGACGGCATCGGCAGTGGTCAACTCGATCAGACCAAACTGAACCAGTATCTGCTCGGGCTGCTTGGCCTTGGCGTCATCATCTATCTGCTGCGTTACGTCTGGCGGGTCATGCTGTTTGGCGCCTCTTACCGCCTCGCTTACGTGCTACGAAACCGGCTCTTCGTCCATTTCACCCGCATGAGCCCGGATTTCTACCAGCGCCATCGCACCGGGGATCTGATGGCCCACGCCACCAATGACATCCAGGCGGTGGAGATGACGGCGGGCGAGGGGGTGCTCACCCTGGTCGACTCCATCATGGTGGGGGTCCTGGTGCTTACCATCATGTGCAGCCAGTACTCCTGGCAGCTGACACTGCTTTCGTTATTGCCCCTGCCGGTGATGGCTTACTTCATGAACCGCTTTGGCAAGCAGATCTACAAGGCGTTCAAGTCGGCGCAGGGGGCCTTCTCCCGGCTCAACAACAAGACCCAGGAGGCACTCTCTGGAGTGCGGGTGCTCAAGTCCTATGCGGTGGAGTCCCTCGAAGATGAGGGGTTTGCCGCCCTGACCCGGGAGGCGGGGGAGCGCAACATGGCGGTAGCGCGCATCGATGCCAAGTTCGATCCCGTCATCTATCTCTGCATCGGTTGCTCCTATTTCCTGGCGGTGGCTGGGGGCAGTGCCCTGGTGCTCAAAGGCGACATGACCCTGGGGGAATTGACCAGCTTTACCATGTATCTCGGTCAGCTCATTTGGCCCATGTTTGCCATTGCCTGGCTGTTCAACATCATAGAGCGGGGCAGCGCCGCCTACTCGCGTATCGAGCATCTGCTTGGGGAGCGGGGCGAGATCAACGAACCCGAGGCTCCCGTGCCCTTTACCGGTGCCTTTCCGTTGCAGGCGCAGGCTCTGGGGTTTGCCTTGAAGGAGCGCACCTTGCTCGCCGATATCCAGTTCACCCTGACCGAGGGCGGCATGCTGGGTATCGTTGGCCGCACTGGCGCCGGCAAGAGCAGCCTGCTCAAGTTGTTGATGCGCCTTGCCAATCCGAGCTCAGGCACCATCAGCATGGGGGGAAGTCCCATCGATGGCTTATCTCTTGAGGTGCTGCGCAGCCAGTATGCCTATGTGCCGCAAGAGCCCTTCCTTTTTTCAACCACCATCGCCGCCAACATCGCCCTGGGCTGTCCCGAGGCGAGCCAGCAGGAGATTGAGCGGGTGGCGCGCATCGCCTGCGTGCACGATGACATAGTGCGCTTTGCCAAGGGATATCAGACCGAGGTGGGCGAGAAGGGGGTTACCCTCTCTGGCGGCCAGAAACAGCGGCTCGCCATCGCCCGCGCACTGCTGCTGGCGGCGCCGATCTTGGTGCTCGACGACGCGCTCTCCGCGGTGGATGCCCATACCGAGCAGCAGATATTGATGGCCCTGAAAGCGCACCGACGTACCCTGATCCTGGTCAGCCACCGGATGACGGCGGTGGAGCAGGCCAACGAGATATTGGTGCTCGACAAGGGGCATATCAGCGAGCGAGGCAGCCATGCGGCCTTGATGGCCCATGATGGCTGGTATGCGGACATGGTGCGCTACCAGCGTCTGGAGCATGACTTGGAGGAGAGCCTGTGAACGCGATGATGAAAGAGTGCCTCGCCATCTACGCTGCCCATGCGCAGAATTGTCATCTCAACAGGGTGCGCTATCAGCCTCTGGGGCAGGATGTGGAGGAGAGCCTGTGAACGCGATGATGAAAGAGTGCCTCGCCATGTACGCTGCCCATGCGCAGGATTGCCATCTCAACAGGGGGCGCTATCAGCCTCTGGGGCAGGATGTGGAGGAGAGCCTGTGAACGCGATGATGAAAGAGTGCCTCGCCATGTACGCTGTCCATGCGCAGGATTGCCATCTCAACAGGGGGCGCTATCAGCCTCTGGGACAGGATGTGGAGGAGAGTCTGTGAATCCGACCATTAAGCGACTGCTGGGTTATTGTGCGCAATATCCGGCCTGGCTGACCCAGGCGGGCATCTGCCTGCTGCTCGCCACCGGGGCCGAAGTGGCAGGCCCGCTCATCATCAAGCTGTTTATTGATGATTACCTGGCGCCGCGCAATCTTGATTGGCCGATGATTGCCACCCTGGGGGCCAGCTATCTGGGGCTGCAACTGCTCTCGGCCGCCGGTTTCTATCTGCAATCCTTGCGCTTCAATCGCATCGCCCAAGGGGTGGTACAGCGCCTGCGCGAACAGGTATTTGCCACCGCCATCCGCCTGCCCGCCAGCTATTTTGATACGCATCGCTCGGGGTCGCTCATCTCGCGCATCACCAACGACACCGAGGCCATCATGAACCTCTATGTCCAGGTGATAGGCCTGCTGGTGCAGAAGCTGGTGCTGCTGTGCGGCATCCTCATCTCGATGGCGCTGCTGGACGTGCGGCTGATGCTGGTGTGTGCGGCGTTGCTGCCGGCCGTGGGGGCGGTGATGTGGCTCTACCAGCGGTTAAGTGTGCCCGTGGTGCGCGAGACCCGCAGCCTGCTGTCGGACATCAACAGCCGACTCAACGAATCCCTGCAGGGGATGCCCGTCATCCAGGCCATGGTGCAGGAGGTGCGCTTTGCCAACCAGTTTGCCGAAGTAAACCAGCGCCACTGGGCGGCGCGGCTCAAGAGCCTCAAGATCAACGGCATACTGCTACGCCCTCTCATCGATCTCTTCTACATGATGGTGCTCATCGGTCTGCTGGCGCTCTTTGCCCATGAAGGGGCGAGTGTGGGGGAGGCCATTCAGGTGGGGGTGCTCTATGCCTTCATCAGCTATCTGGGGCGCATGATAGAGCCCCTCATCGAGATGACCAACCAGCTCAACCAGTTGCAGCAAGCCATGGTCGCGGGGGAGCGGGTGTTCGCCCTGCTCGATGAGGGGCGAGAGAGTACCGAGGGCGCGGTTGTTCCCCTGGCTGGCCGAGTGAGCTTCCAGGAGGTGGATTTCTCCTACGATGGCCAGCAGCCCGTGCTGCAGGGGGTGGGTTTCACCGTCTCCCCCGGCCAGATGCTGGCGCTGGTGGGCCACACCGGCAGCGGCAAATCCACCATCATCAGCCTGCTGATGGGGTTTTACCCCATAGGGCGCGGCGAGATCCGCTTTGATGACAGCCCCCTGGCCAGGCTGTCACTGGCGGCGGTGCGGCGCAGCATAGGTCTGGTGCAGCAAGACCCCTTCATCTTCGTCGGCACCCTGGCCGAGAACCTGCGTCTGGGCCGCGATGGCATTGATGAGGCGAGGCTCTGGCAGGCCCTGGGTGAGGTACAGCTGGCCGAGTTCGTGGCCCAATTGCCCGATGGAATAGAGACCCAGCTGGAAGAGGGGGGCAAGAACCTCTCCGCCGGCCAGCGTCAGCTGCTCTCCTTTGCCCGGGCTCTGGTGGGGGATCCCCGTATTCTCATCCTGGATGAGGCGACGGCGAGTGTGGACTCCCAGACCGAGCTGGCCCTCTCCAAGGCGCTGGCGGCGGCGCGTCGGGGGCGCACCACCATAGCGATTGCCCACCGACTCTCCACCATAGTGGATGCCGACGAGATCCTGCTGCTCACGCGCGGCCAGGTGAGTGAACGTGGCAGCCACCAGAGGCTGATGGCCCAGCAAGGCCACTATGCCCAGCTGTTCGAGATGCAGAGCCAGGGGGCCTGGCTGGAAGAGAAACGGGCCTGAAGCCCTGCATAAAAAACAGCCGGCAGATGCCGGCTGTTTTGTTATTGGGGGAGGATCAGACCGTAGCTTTGCTCCGTGCGATCTGTTTGGGTTGCAGAGGCGGGAAGTCATCGTTGAAGAAGGTGTCGGCCTCTTCAATTTGTGCCTTGCGCTGCTTCTGAATGAAGGCGTCGAAATCCTTCTTGATCTCGGGATCCTTGAGCGCTTCGTAGTCAAACACGTTGGCGGCGTAGAGATAGTTGAAGTAGATATCGACAAATTCGGCGCTGGCACAGGCCGAGGTGAACTTGCTGTTCTGCCTGTCGAAGTTGATGCGGTACTGCTTGATCTTCGGCACATAGACCAGCTCGGTGCCTACCTTGAAGACTTCCACCGTGATCCCGACGGTGATGGTCTTGTAGAAGTCCTTGTTGTTCTCCACCCCGAAGCGGATGGCATCCCCCTGTTTTTCCAGGAACTTGTTGAAGCTGGCCAGGGCGCTGGTGCCCTGACTCACCACCACATCCATGATGAAGTTGATGAAGTCGGTGGCGATGCTGAGCCCCTTGATATGGCGGCTGTAGCTCTGCTGGTCGATCTTGCTTGGCCCCATCAAGGGTATCTTGGAGAGCGCAAGGGCCCAGAGGTCGGCATCTGTCTTGTATTGCTCGCCATAGGCTTCGGCGTAGCGGTTGATGTAAGAGGTGACCACCGAGGTGATGGCGATGAGATACGCCTTCTGCTCGGCCAGCTTGGCCATGACGGCGGGGTCGGTCAGCAGCTCGTTGGCCACGATGAACTCGACCAGGCCATCCTTGTCGGCATAGGGATCGTTGCCGACCGACTTGCTCTGGGCCAGACGTGCATCACCGAAGAAGGCATTGGCCTCGGCGAACTGATCGCGGGTATTGAGGCGGTTGGCACTGGCTTCGGGCAGCAGGCGGCAGAGCACCAGCTCGGCACTGTAGTCCGACTCGCGCAGGGTAAATTGGATCTGATTGCCGAAGGTCTTCTTATAGGCATGATTGAAGTCGATCAGCACCGAGTTGCAGCCGCAGTCCATGGCGAAATCCACCGAATAGCTCAGGGGGCCTGAGGGCAATGGCCGGCTCATCCGGCCCTTGACAGACAGGTTTGCATAACACTTGAGGTACTCCTTGCCAAAGAGCTCGTAGGCACGATTGTTGTTGAAATCCAAAGAGAAAGTACCTGCGCTCTCACCGCCATTGAACAACTGTTTATCGTTACTCATCTCTATATCCTTTTAAAGAAAATGGACCCTGTGATTGACCCTGGCTGGCTGCCCAGCTCAGGGCCTGAAGAGCCTAGTGGCGGAAAGAGCAGAACGTTACTGTTATATATGTCAGTTGTGACCCTGTCGGGCTGAACTAGTGGGGCTGGATGAGGTTAAAAGAGGGCGGTTTCAGAGCGTTAGCAGGTCGATGTCGAGGGGGAAGAAGTCGGTTGAGGGGAAAATAACCTCAATGAGGGGGATATCTGCCCTTGAATATGAATTGTCATACAGGCAACATCTCGTTCACACCCACTCATCGGATCAGTTAGCAATGGACCTGCAACGCCTCAAGGCCAACCTTGGCCTGCGCCTCTTCGCCTGGCGCTATATCCCTCTCATCGGCTTCTGTGGCCCCGTCATCGAACAGATGGATGAACGCGCCCTGCGCATTCGCATGCCCCTTGGCTGGCGTACCCGCAATCATCTGGGCAGCATGTATTTTGGCGCCTTGGCAACCGGCGCCGATCTGGTGGGTGGGCTGCTGGTGATGGAGAAGGGGCGGGCCAGGGGCAAGAAGGTGCACTTTGCCTTCAAGGATGTGCAGGGAGACTTCCTCAAGCGTCCCGAGGGGGATGTGCAGTTCGACTGCGCCGCCGGCGCATCGATTGACGCCATGATTGACGCCTCCCTGGCCAGCGGCCAGCGTATCAACCGGCCTATCGAGGTGGTGGCCAGTTGTCCTTCACTCAGCGGTGATGAGCCAGTGGCGCGCTTCGTGCTGACCTTGTCAATCAAGGCCAGTTAGCGAGCAGGGTTGCCGCGAAGAGGGCCCATCGGGTGTCGAGGCAATGGCAGATGCTCGGCCGATGGCGTCACCAGGGAGATCAAGAGAAGCTCGGACAGATGCCGCCAGCGGGCGCTGACGGCAGGCTGGGGGATTACGCTATCACCGGGCTCAGGCCAGCCTTGACCACCACCTTGCTGCCATTGAAGTTCACCACCTGCTCGGCCACTATCTTGCAGCGCTTGCGCGTCTCTACTTGTCCATCCACCTCGACCAGGCCTTCGGCAACCAGTGCCTTGGCGGCGCCGCCGCAATCGGCCCACCCCTGGTGTTTGATCAGATCGCACAGGGCAACGAAGGGGTGGCCTTCCAGCAGAAACGTCTCCATGGGAACTTCCTCTATTTATGATGCATAAGCGCAGGGCGGCCATTTTAGGCAGTTAACCTCCACATGGAAAGGGTTAGCCGCATCGATGCCATGATTGGGAGGAACTGAGGGGCCCGGTTCACCATAGCGGCGAGTGTCGCGCGTCGCAGGGTTGGTGGTGCGGGGTTCGACCAGACTGGTCGCAGCGCAGTCGGGGTGGGCTCGTGTCCCGGATGCCAGCTTGCTAGGCTAGCAACCCAGATCCTGCGCCAAGGAGTGCCCATGAACAAGCTGACCACACTGATTGCCTGCTCCACCCTGACCCTCGCCGGGGTAGCCGAGGCGGCCACTCCCATTCAGATCTCCCTGCCCGGCATCAACCTGCCCGCCTCCCAGCAGGTAGAAGGGGCGCGCGCCTCCTTGCTCTATGGTCGCACCGCCTCTGTGAAGGGCCTCGACCTGCCGGTGTTTGCCTTGTCGGATGTCAACAACTTCACCGGTTTGCAGCTGGGTGTTTTCTTTGGCGCAGGCCGGGTGCGCAATCAGTTCAACGGTGTTGCCATCAACGCCCTCAACTGGCATGACGGTCAGGACAGGGGCGTGAACCTGGGTTTTGTCAACCTGACCAATAATGTGCAAGGCCTCAACTGGGGAGCGGTCAACATCGCCCGTGGCAATGCCCTGGCCAACGTCGGTTTCGTCAACTATGCCGAACGCACCACCTTCCAGATAGGCTTCATCAATGCCACCAAGCATCTGGATGGCCTGCAGATCGGCCTGGCCAACTACGCCGAGAATGGCATCTTCCCCATCCTGCCCCTGATCAATTTCAAGAAATCCTTCTGATAGCACGCCGTCATCCCTTTATGAATGGCTGCGTCCTGTTTACCCTGTGCCCCTTCAGATCACCCATGAGGGAGCCTGGCCTATGAGCCCGAATACAGAGCGGAACACGATGGATAACGAGGGGGAGTCCGTGGCCTCGCACGGAGATGAGCATCACTCTCATATGGCACCAGACATGCTTCCTTGGCATCACTGGGATGCCATCGGCATTGGCTGGGATGTTCGTGGCTGGCAGGGCAAGGCCCAGGCGGTGGCACTGGCGGGATGGCGCCGGGAGGATGACAGCCTGCACTGGCTCGGGGTCTCGCCGCTGTTTCGGCTCAGTTCACGGGGGGTAGCTGATATCTTTTCGTTACTGATGCCGTTGCTCAAAAGCAAGGCAGGTTGCGATGAGTTGCTGAGTCACCCCCGTTTCGCCTTGGGAATGGATGCGCCACTTGCCTTTCCCCGAGGGTTTACTGCTTTGCTTCGGGGGGAGGTGCAGCAGATCGCCATTCCGGCGCGGGAGATAGACAACCCCTATGCCTATCGTGACTGCGAGCGCTGGCTCCATGAGCGCTATGGCAAGAAGCCACTCTCGGCGAGTTTCGACAGGCTTGGCAACAATGCCACCCTGGCGTTGGCCATGGCTCCGGCCCTGACCCCGTTACAACGGGTGCCACAGAAGGTCCCTGCGGCACCTCGGGCGCTGCTCGAGGTCTATCCCGCCCTGGCCAAGCAAGGGGGCAGGGCATCCTGCGCCCGTCCCGAGATCCATCTCCTCCTGCCCAAGACGCTGCAACCGGGCACGGATCAATATGACGCCGCCCTCTGTGCCCTGATGGCGCTGCAATATGCTGCCGGAGATAAAGTGAAAGCATTGCCTCCCTTGCAAGGCCCCCCTGCCGATTTTCCCCTGGACGAGGGGTGGATCTACCATTTCGTTCCCTGATCGGGCGTGCTCAGACCACACCTGGATCGTGGCGGAGGATTTCTGGCTAAGCGGGATAGACTCAAAAGCGCAGATCAATGCACTCAGCTATCAGATCGCACAACGCGCTGTGCAAGGTTCGCTCTCGCCTTCAACCTAGCCGCAGCAGCAAGACACCGCCAAGCAGGGTGAGGGCGGCCAGCCATTTGCCACGGCCGAGGCGCTCCTGAAAGCAAAGGGCGCCAATCAGGAAGGAGATGAGGATGCCGCTCTCGCGCAGGGCGCTGACCTGCGCCAGAGGCGCCTGGGTCATGGCCCACACCACGATGGCGTAAGCCAGGGTCGAGCAGGCGCCCCCCAGCAGGGCGAGCCACCAGCCCCGCCTCAATATCGGCCAGATCGCCCCCCCGAGGGCACGGCGCGCCAGCGCCAGCATCAGCCCCCCCTCCAGAGTCACCAACCAGAGCACATAGGCCACCGGCTGACCGCCGCTGGCCCGGGCCCCCATGCCATCGACCAGGGTGTAGCAGGCGATGAGGCAGGCGCACTGCCAGGGGCTGGGATCCCCCCTGTTCATTCCCTTGAGTCCAAGCAGGATCAGTGCGGCGGCGATGAGGGCGATGCCCGCCAGTGCCGTTCCTTGCGGCATGCCTTCGAGCAGCAGCGAGGGGATGAACAGCAGCAGGATGGCGCCGCCGCGCATCAGGGTATAGCTCTGGGCCAGGGAGCCAGCCCCATAGGCGCGGGCCAGCAGCTGGTAATAACCGACGTGGAGCAGGGCCGAAACCAGCAGAAAAGGCCAGGCGGCCGGGGCGGGCAGGGGCAGCCATGGCAACAGGGGCAGGGCGATGATGGCGCAACCCTGGCTGACCAGCAGCGTCATGGCGCCCTTGTCGCGGGCGCCCTTGATCAGGGCATTCCAGCTTACATGCAGCAGTGCTGAGCCGAGAACCAGGCTAAAGACGAGGGGGGACATAGGACTCCAATGTACTCAGTGAGACGGACAGGGCCAACTGGCCCTGTCTCTTGCTTGCCCTTGATTCAGCGCTGACGCCAGCGCTGGGTACGCAGCCCAAGGCAGTGTGACAGCAGGAAATAGACCCCCTTGGCCGCCATGGCGGTGAACATCAGGAGCACGGCCATGGCGGCTGCGCTGCCGGTCTGGCCCGCATCGTCCAGATTGAGGATGGCGATGGCGGCGGGCAGGGTATCGGGGGAGTAGAGGAAGACCAGGGCCGAGGTGGTGGTCAGGGCATTGACGAACAGATAGATGGCGACATCGAGCAGGGCCGGGCTGCACACCGGCAGCGTGATGCGCCAGAAGGTGAGGTAGCGAGGCAGCTTGAGGGAGCTGGCCACCGTCTCTATCTCGCTCGGCATCTGCTTGAGGGCGGCCTGCATCGTCATCTGGCCGACCGTGTAGTAGTGACACAGGGAGTTGATGACGAGCAGGGTCATGGTGCCGTAGAGCAGAGCGAGGGGGTTGCCTGGCTGGTTGAAGAAGAAGATGTAACCCAGTCCCAGCACCATGCCGGGTACCGCCATGGGCAGCAGCCCCAGCAGACTGATGAGGCGGCGCAGCCAGCCAAAGCCATCCCCCTTCTCCACCAGATAGCTACCCAGCATCACCAGGGCACTGCCAAACAGGGCGACCCCGGCCGCCAGGGTGAGGGAGTTGAACCAGGGCTGCCAGCCATAGGGGGTGGTGCTGGCAAAATCATAATGACGCAGGCTGAGGGTCAGATCCCAGGGCCAGAAGCTGATCAGGGAGCCATAGATGGCGACCCCTATCAGAGTGACGATGAAGAGGGCGATGAGAGAGCAGAAGATCAGGCAGCAGCCGTCACGCAGCTTGTGGGGGGCGGGGCGGTAAATGACGGCGTTGCTGGCAAGCTGCCCCCGCTGGCGACGGGCGAGCCAGCGATCCAGGCCGAAGGCGAGCAGGGCAGGCAGCAGCAGGAAGACGCTGGTGACCGCGCCCATGGTGAAGTTCTGCTGGCCTACCACCTGCTTGAAGATATCGGTGGCGAGCAGGGAATATTGACCCCCGATCACCTTGGCAACGGCAAAGTCGCATACCGCCAGGGTGAACACCAGCACCAGGGCGCTGAGGATGCCATAACGGGCATTGCCCAGGGTGATGAGCACGAAACGGCGCCAGCTTGGCAGCTTGAGCACCCGGGCGGCCTCGTAGATCCGTGCATCCGCCGTGTTCAAGGTGGTACAGAGTAACATCAGGGCATGGGGGAAGCACCAGAAGCCCAGGCCAAGCAGTATGCCGATGGGGCCATAGATGGACTCCCCCATCAGCCAGGATTTAAGCATGCCCTGGTTGCCAAACAGATAGATGAGGCTGATGGCGGGCAGCAGGGAGGGGGCCAGGATCGGCAGGTTGGCCAGCAGGCGAAACCATCGCCGTCCCGGCATGCAGCTGCGGGTCAGGGCGAAGGCGTAGCCGAAGGCGAGCAACACCACCCCGGCGCTCACCGTCAGCCCGATCAAGAGGGTGTGACCGGCGGAGGCGCGCAGCTGAGGAGAGGCGAGATAGTGCTGAAAGTTGGCCAGGCCGACGAACTGGCCGTTGCCGTCCTGCACGCTCTTTTGCAGCATGGCCAGCAGGGGGGCGGCCAGCCCCAGCAGCAGGAAGAGGCTGACGGCGAGCAGCAGGGCCAGAGTCAGCAGGCGATCCGCACGCCACTGGGACCGGGCAAGCAGGGAGAGGGTCGACATGGGGACTCCGAACAGGCACAGAGGCTCAGACTGGGGGTGGGGGGAGTTCAGGCGTGGCATGTGGGCTCCGGGCGGAAGTGATGCAGCTGATCCCGGGGGATCTCCAGGTGCAGGCGGCGGCCAGGGGCGAGATCCAGCGCCGCGAGCTCCCGCAATGGCACATTGACCTGCAGCGGTTCGGTCAGGGCGGGGTGATGGCAGGCGACCCGCATGTGATTGCCCTGGAAGGCGCAGTCCGAAATCTCGACCGGCAGTTGCCCCCCCAGAGATGAGAGGCGCAGCGCCTCGGGACGAATGCCGAGTTCGCCGCCTATCCCTTCCCCCGGACAGGCGAGCAGGCCTGGCAGGAAGTTCATCTGGCCGACGAAGTTGGCGACGAAGCGGCTGGCCGGGGCCCGGTAGATCTCCTCCGGGGTGCCGAACTGTTCGATGCGCCCGGCGTTCATCACCAGGATGCGATCGGCCATGGTCAGTGCCTCCTCCTGATCATGGGTCACCATGATGGTGGTGATGCCAAGGCGCCGTTGCAGGCGCTTGATCTCGTCGCGCAGATGCACGCGCACCTTGGCATCCAGGGCCGAGAGCGGCTCGTCGAGCAGCAAGAGGCCGGGGGAGAGGATCAGCGCCCGGGCCAGGGCGACCCGCTGCTGCTGGCCGCCGGAGAGCTGGGCCGGGTACTTGTCCTTGGCCGCCTCCAGATGGACCAGGGCCAGCCACTCGGCGACCCGGGTGGCGATGGTCTGGCTCGGCAGCTTCTGCTGGCGCAGGCCGATGGCGATGTTTTCGGTCACCGTCAAGTTGGGAAACAGGGCATAGGACTGGAAGACGATGCCAAAATCGCGGGCCTCGGGGGGGAGCAGGGTGACATCCTGGCCCCCCTGGCGAATGGTGCCGCTGCTCGGGGTCTCCAGCCCGGCGATCATCCGCAGCATGGTGGTCTTGCCGCAGCCGGAGGGGCCGAGGAAGCAGACGAACTCCCCCGCCTCGATGGCCAGGGAGAGGGGGTTGACGGCGGTGAAGCCATCGAAGTGCTTGGAGAGGTGTTCGAGTTGCAGATAGGCGCTCATCAGAGGACTCCTTCTTGGTGTAGACCAGATTATCCCGTCGTCAGATTGCAGCTTGATGACAATGGCGGCGAGGGAGAAAAAGGGGCGAGTCCCGGCAACGTCAGCGGCGCCCTTGGGCGCCGCTGTTGCTTTATCTTCGATCCGGCCGCTCTGCCGCCTGCCGGTGGGGATCACAGTCGTGGGGCAACCCTGATCAAGGGGCGCCGAACTCGGACTTGCCGCGGAGTGACAGAGCCAGTTGACCCGATGCGGATCACTGGGCCTCGGACTTGCCATCGAAGCGGCTGCTCCAGTCGGCGAGGATCTGGCCACGCTCCCTGGCCATCTTGGCGAAATCGAGGGGGATCATCGCCTGCTTCACGTCCGGGTAGTTGGGCACAGGTTTGCTCAGGGCTGCGATGCCGACCACGGGGTAGTTCTGGCTATAGAGGCGGTTGGCGCTCTCGCCGATGGACCAGTCAACCAGCGCCTTGGCGGCGGCGGATCCTTCGTTGACCAGCGCCACGGATTCGGTGTCCCAGCCGATGCCGCCCTTGGGCAGGATCACGCTGATGGGGGCGCCCTGAGTCTTGAGTTTGGCTCCCCGCAGGCTCATGGAGATGCCTGCCAGCACCTCGCCCTGGGCCGCCTGCACGCAGGGCTTGGAGCCCGAGTGGGTGTACTGGGCTATGTTGCCGTGCAACTTCTCCATGTAGGCCCAGCCCTTGTCATCCCCCAGGCTCTGCAACCAGGCGGCGACCATCATGAAGCCGGTGCCGGAGGAGGCGGGATTGGGCATGGCAATTTTCCCTTTGAACTCGGGCTTGAGCAGATCGTCCCAGCTGGTGGGGGCCGGGATGCCGAGGGATTTGCCCATGGCCTCGTTGAAGCAGACGGCGTTGAAGAAGGCGTCGTTGCCATACCAGGCCGGGTTCGCCTCCGGGTCGCGCAAGCCCGGATCCAGGGCCTCGGCCCCGACGGGATGGTAGGGCTTGATCACCCCCTCCTGTTTGAGCAGGGCGAGGGAGGATCCCGCCAGCCCCCACACCACATCGGCCTGGGGCCGCGCCTTCTCGGCCAGCAGCTTGGCGGTGATGACCCCGGTGGAGTCGCGCACCCACTTGATCTCGATGTCGGGGTGGGCCTGTTCGAAGGCCTGCTGATAGGGACCCATGATGTCGGTCTCAAATGCCGTATAGACGGTCAACACCTCCTTGGCGTGGGCGGTCGTGGCGAGGGTCATCATGCCCAGCAGGGCGGCGAGCTTGGTCATCTTCATCGAACTTTCCCTATTGCGGTGGAGTGGGGAGACTGGAGCGGGAGACCCGCGCCACCAATCTGGTTCATACCAGATGGTTGGATTGGCATGCTAGGAAGGAAAAATGACGGCTGGATGACGATGCGATGGCAATACTGTGACTCTTGCTGGCCAGTAATAACTGGCCATGACTGGGCTATATGAAGCTTTGATGAAGATTGCAGCTGGGCGCTTTACCCCCGCAAGTGGCCCTCATACCATGGCGCTTAATGGTATAGACCAGAGTGAATTGCCCACTAGCTGCCGACGATGAGGCCATATGAACAAGGACAATCCCTACCTGCTGCTGACCCCGGGTCCGCTCTCTACCTCCCGCACCGTGCGTGAAGCCATGCTCAAGGATTGGTGTACCTGGGACGACGACTACAACCTGGGGGTGGTGCAGGCCATCCGTGCCCGGCTGGAGGCACTGACCGGCTACCCGGATCTTTACAGCAGCGTCTTGATGCAGGGATCGGGTACCGCCAGCGTCGAGGCCTGCCTGGGCAGCGTGATCGGCCAGAACCACAAGTTGTTGATCGTCGACAACGGCGCCTATGGGGCCCGCATGGTCGAGATAGCACGCAGGCTAAACCTACTCCATCGGGTCTACCATCTGGACGAATATCAGCCAGCCGACCCTCAAGAGCTGGCCCGCCTGCTGGCCGAGGATGACACCATCAGCCATGTGGCAATGGTGCACTGCGAGACCACCACTGGCCTGCTCAACCCCCTGGAGGCTGTTGGCCGGGTGGTGCAGCAGGCGGGGCGCTGCTTCATCGTCGATGCCATGTCGAGCTTTGGCGGCATTCCCATCGATTTTCAGCGCGCCGGTATCGACTTTCTGATCAGCTCGGCCAACAAGTGCATCCAGGGTGTGCCCGGGTTTGGTCTGGTGCTGGCCAGACGCAGCCGGTTGCTGGCCTGCGAGGGGCTTGCCCGCTCCCTCTCCCTGGATCTGTTCGACCAGTGGCGAGTGATGGAGCAGGGGGGTGGCAAGTGGCGCTTCACCAGCCCGACCCATGTGGTGCGCGCCTTTTATCAGGCACTGCTGGAGCTTGAGCAGGAGGGGGGGGTAACCGCTCGTCATGCCCGCTATTGCGAGAACCAGCGCCGCCTGGTGGCCGGTATGGCGGCCCTGGGGTTCCAGCCCCTGCTCGCTGCGGCGAAGATGTCCCCCATCATCACCGCCTTCCTGGCCCCGACGGCGCCGGGCTACGACTTCAAACGCTTCTATGAGCGGCTCAAGGGGGCTGGGTTTGTCATCTATCCGGGCAAGGTCTCCCAGGCCGACTGTTTTCGCATCGGCAACATAGGGGAAGTCTATCCCGCTGACATAGATCGCCTGCTGGTCGCCGTGGCCGCCAACTGTGACTGGCAGGCCTGATCAGGCCACCGGGGGCGCCCCCTGATGTCAGGCATCCCATGCCATGCACCACCCATGACGGCAAGGCCACCCTTGCCAGGAGAGCACAATGAACAAGCAGTCAGTGAACAAGCAAGTGGAAGCCGTGATCCTCGATTGGGCCGGCACCGTGGTCGATTTTGGCTCCTTTGCCCCGACCAGCATCTTCGTCGAGGCCTTCGCCCGCGCCTATGAATTCGAGGTGACCCTGGCCGAGGCCAGGGTGCCCATGGGTCTTGGCAAGTGGGATCACATCCAGGCCCTGGGCCGCCTGCCTGGGGTGGATGCGCGCTGGCGCGCCCGCTTTGGCCATTCCATGAGCGAGGCCGAGGTAGATACCCTCTATCACACCTTCATGCCGTTGCAGCGGGCCAAGGTGGCCGAGTTCG
Organism: Aeromonas rivuli; assembly: GCF_020149575.1. Classification (NCBI taxonomy): domain Bacteria; kingdom Pseudomonadati; phylum Pseudomonadota; class Gammaproteobacteria; order Aeromonadales; family Aeromonadaceae; genus Aeromonas; species Aeromonas rivuli. The sequence continues at coordinate 2,000,502 of NZ_CP079742.1, forward strand.
CCGAGCCCATCCCGGGAGCCCTGGCCACCATCGCCTGGCTGAGGGAGCGGGGCATCAAGATAGGCTCCTGCTCCGGTTACCCGAGAACCGTGATGGAGGCCCTGCTGCCCGCCGCCGCGGACGCGGGTTACCGCCCGGATCATGTGGTGGCCACCGATGATCTGCCCGCAGGGGGCAGGCCCGGCCCCTGGATGGCGCTTGCCAACGTCAATGCCCTGGCGGCGGGCTCGGTGCAGGCCTGCATCAAGGTGGACGATGCGGCCCCCGGCATAGAGGAGGGGATCAACGCCGGCATGTGGACTGTCGGCCTGACTCTCTCCGGCAACGAGGCGGGGCTCACCCTGGCCCAATATCAGGCCGCCAGCCCGGAGACCCTGGCCGTGTGCCGAGCCAAGGCGGCCCCCAGACTACAGCAGGCGGGGGCCCATTTTCTTATTGATACCTTGGCCGACTTGCCCGCCGTGGTGGAAGAGATCAATCGCCGATTGGGGGCGGGGGAGAAACCCTGAGCCATCGTCACGGCAGCGTGTCAGATGATACAAGAGGCCCGCGATGCGGGCCTCACTGCCTGAGGGAACAATGGTGGTCTGCGGATGCTGCGCATGCAAACAGGCCGCTGCGTCCCATGACTTGGCCCGCCTGCGACGCACACTCCCTCATGGGCTTAGTGCTCTGTATCCGCTCTATCTGCTCTATCCGATGTCAGGCTCCTTTTCCGGTCTCGTCCTCCTTCATTCATTCTCTCTTCGCACGCACCATAGGCCTTGGGCGCAGTGCCCTGGTCCCCTATCAGGGGTATCAGCGTCGGGATACGCGGCTGCTGGAGTGAAAAATCATCATATATGCCATCAAACCAGGATCGTCAGGAAAGGATCCACACCCTGCCACCTCGCAGCAGCAGGCCGTCTACAGGGCGGGGCGAGGGAGGAGGAGCCGCTGGGTTTATAGCAGCTCAAGCGAGGCACTCGCGGAGTAGAACCAGAAGCGGCAGCCGCAGTGCTGGGTTGGAGAGGCGAGATAATCACGTGAAGCGTCAGTGGCAGGGGGGGCCGGTGTGACTAGAAGTGACTGTATGAAGAGGCGAGACAAGCAGGTGAGCTGTCAGTGGCAGGCGAGCTGGTGTGACTAGACGTGACTGTATGAAGAGGCGAGACAAGCAGGTGAGCTGTCAGTGGCAGGGGGGCCGGTGTGACTAGATGTGACTGTATGGAGAGGCGAGACAAGCAGGTGAGCTGTCAGTGGCAGGGGGGGCCGGTGTGACTAGACGTGACTGTATGAAGAGGCGAGACAAGCAGGTGAGCTGTCAGTGGCAGGGGGGCCGGTGTGACTAGAAGTGACTGTATGGAGAGGCGAGACAAGCAGGTGAGGCGTCAGTGGCAGGGGGGCCGGTGTGACTAGACGTGACTGTATGGACGAGGCAGCCACTTATCCGGGCTGATGAAATAGGCGCCCTATGGAAAAGTGAGCACCGCTTCTCGGCCTCATTGTGCCGTTGCCGTTGCCTGTGCCTGGCATGGGCCAGGCACCACCCCGCCGAAAGGGGGTGGTGCCAAGGGGATAAGTGGCGCGGATCAGCCCTTGTCCGCCTTGCCGGCCGCCTCGGCGAGACGGGCAAGATGGCGAGCCCAGCCGGGCACGGGGCGCCCCTCGTCCTCGGCCTGCTCTTTGCGAAGTATGGCGCGGCGCACCAGGTTGGCGCCGAGCCAGCGTATTGGCTCCGGTGGGAACTGGCCCCGGGGACCTCTTGCCAGGGGGCAGTGGCGCCACTCGTTGTCGAGATCCAGCGCCAGGGCGGCGAGGATCTCCCCGCCCATCCAGCTCTGCACCACGCCGTTGCCCGAATACCCGGCGCCATAGAGGACATTGGGGTGATCCTCGAGATGGCCGAAGAAGGGCAGGCCGGTGGCGCTGCGATCAGAAGGGCCGGTCCAGCTGGCGGCGATAGGCAGACTCGCGAGGGAGGGAAAGAAGCCGTCGAGGCGGCGGCGCAGATCGGCGGCGAAGGCGCTGGGGCGATCGAACCAGGGGTGGAGGCGGTTGGCGAACGCGAAGCGGTTGCCCCCTTTGCCCAGCATCAGGCGCCCGGCCGGGGTGCGCCGGTAGTAGTGCACAAAGGTGCGGCCATCCACCACGCTGATCCCGTCCCTCAGCCCCAGTGCATCCAGACGCTCGGGGGCGGGCTCCGTGATCACCATGTCGGAGGAGACCAGGATCAGGTTGCGGGAGAACTGGCGAAACTGGCCCGGCAACCAGGCGTTGATGGCGAGGATCACCTTGTCGGCCCTGACGCTGCCCAAGGGCGTTTCGAGCAGAGGCCTGGCGCCGTGCACCAGCCGGGTCATGGGGGTCTGCTCATGGATGACAATGCCAATGGCCAGGGCGACCCGGCGCAACCCGCGTACCAGCAGGGCGGGTTGCACGCTACCCGCCGCCGGGCTGAAGTGGCCCGCCAGGTGCGCCCTGGAGCCGGCGCGGGCTTGCACTTCCTCCTGGGACAAGGATTGCCAGCGGCTGATATCTGCCCGCTCGAGGGCGGCGAGGACAGGGGTTAATCCTCCCAGCTGCGCCGGGCTGGTGGCGGTGTAGAGGGTGCCATCGAGACGCAGCTGCGCCTCGATGCCGTGATGCTGGCAAAAGTCGCGGATGGCAAAGACTGCCTGCTCGGATGCCTGTACCAGCCGGGCGGCCTCCTGCTCACCAAACTGGCGGCGCAGGGAGGGGTACTTGGTGGACCAGGTGAGCAGGCAGCCGCCATTGCGCCCTGAGGCGCCACTGCCGCACAGCGCCCGCTCTATGATAACCACTCGCAGGGCCGGATCCTGCTGCTTCAATTTGATGGCGCTCCACAGGCCGGTGTAGCCGCCGCCGACGATGGCGATGTCGGCCTCGATGTGTTGCCCGAGGGGGATGGGGTCGGCTGGTTGTTCCAGGGCCAGGGCCTCGGCCAACCAGAAGGGAAGTGTTTCTTGGGTCATGGTCTGCCTATTGGTCTATACCAAAAGGCGCCAGTATGGGGGCCGCCGATGACGTTGCCATGACGGCACAGTGACAGCCTGATGGCAGAGGAGTAGAGGGCAGAGCAGGAATAAGGCGACGGTTGCGCTCAGGGGTTTTGGACGAGGGGCGAGTTGACTCGTTCCAGCTCGATGGCCAGGGCGTCATGGCGCCAGTATTCGTGATCGAGTTCATAGAGACGGCCAGCCTCATCGAAGTTGAGACGACGGATGAAGAGGGCGGAGGAGCCAGGGGTGAGGCCGAGCAAGCTGGCGCGCTCCCCCTCCAGAATGATGGGGTAGAACTGGATCTGGGTACGTGCCAGGTAGAGCTGGTAGTGCTCCTCGAACAAGCGGGTCAGGGATTGGCTCAGATCGTGGCGAGCAAGATCCGGGCAGCAGCTGGCGCAGATATGGTTCTCCTCGAGCAGCACGATGCGCCCATCCAGGCTGCGCAACCGCTGCAGGTTCCAACTCTTGGTAAAGGCGGGCAACCCCATGGTCTGGGCCGCCTCGGGGGCCGGGTAGGCGAGCTGGCAGCTGAGCAGCCGGGTATGACCCAGGCGTCCCTGGGCCGTGACCAGCTCGTTGAAGCTGGCCCGCTCGGTCGGGTTGTAGCGCAACCTGGGAGGTGACACATACCAGCCGCGGCGATTCTCCCGATAGATGAGCCCCTTGCCCTCGAGCAGTGCCAGCGCCTCGCGCAGGGTGACTCGAGTCGTAGCGAAGGTCTGTGCCAGTTGACGCTCTGCGGGCAGCTTGCCCTGGGCCTGGATGCGACCGGCCAGGATCTCTTGCTCGATGGATTGACTGATTATCTGATAATGAAGAGCCGGGCTTTGCATGGCTGATCCTGTGATGGAGGCAAGGAAGACAAAAGCGGAAGAGCCGAAGGGTGGTGTCCCCCTGGCGGTCTCATTGGATGACATTCAGATGTCAGCCTGATGACAAGGGACAATAAGGTGCGCTCCCCGAGGCGTCAAGGGCGCTGCCGTGATGGAGGAGGGGGGGGCAGAACGCAAAAATCCCGCACAAGGCGGGATATTTGCGATAAATCATGGTGCGTCCTAGTGGATTCGAACCACCGACCCCCACCATGTCAAGGTGGTGCTCTAACCAGCTGAGCTAAGGACGCATGAATATCAAAATGTGGTGGGTTTAATTGGATTCGAACCAACGACCCCTACCATGTCAAGGTAGTGCTCTAACCAACTGAGCTATAAACCCACGGCTGCTATCGCAGTAATATGGTGCGTCCTAGTGGATTCGAACCACCGACCCCCACCATGTCAAGGTGGTGCTCTAACCAGCTGAGCTAAGGACGCAAAAATTCTGTGCTGATGGTGCGTCCTAGTGGATTCGAACCACCGACCCCCACCATGTCAAGGTGGTGCTCTAACCAGCTGAGCTAAGGACGCATCGCATATCAGAAAGTGGTGGGTTTAATTGGATTCGAACCAACGACCCCTACCATGTCAAGGTAGTGCTCTAACCAACTGAGCTATAAACCCACTCGAAGAGATGAATTCGCACCAGGGACACGATCTACATCACGTCATGGCATTGCTCTGACCAACTGAGCAACGAACCCACTTCATCACGCCAGCTGTGCTGACGTGGACGGCATACTACCCATGGCCCCCAAGGCTGTCAACAGCCGCTATGCACAAAGGGGACTGTTTGCCCAGTTCTTGTGCAGCCTGTTGATTTTGCAGGCGAGCCGTCCAAAAAACCTGCCATCAGACAGCGAAAGTAGCAAGCCGCCACCAGGAGGCTCAGGAGGCGCGGGGAGTGGCAAAGCGGCCATAAATCACCCTGAGCCTGGCACCCAGCATCAGGGCCGCACCGGTCAGGCCGACGATAAAGCCGACCCAGAAGCCCTGTGGTCCCATGCGCGGCACCACCCAGTCGGTGAGCCCCAGTATCATGCCGCTGGGCAGTCCCAGACCCCAATAGGCCACTATGGTGATGTAGAAAATGGCTTGGGTATCCTTGTAACCGCGCAGGGCGGCGGCGGCAATCACCTGTACCGAGTCCGAGATCTGATAGATGGCGGCGAAGAACAGCAGCAGGGCCGCCAGGGTGATCACCTTGGGATCCTCGGTGTAGATGGCGGCAATCTGCTCGCGCAACAGCACCGTCAGGGCGGCGGTGCCCGCGGCGACAGTGATGCCCAGCATCAGGCCGGTGCGGGCCGCAACCCGGGCGTGATCCGGCAGCCCTTCTCCGATGCTGTGGCCGACCCTGATGGTCACGCCTACTCCAATCGATAAGGGCAACATAAACACCAGGCTGGAGAAGTTGAGGGCAATCTGGTGGCTGGCCACTATTTCGGCGCCAAAAGGCGCCAACATCAGGGCCACCACGGTAAACAGGGTCACCTCGCAGAAGATGGCCATGGCGATGGGGAAGCCTAAGCGGAACAGGCGCCAGATCCGGCTGCCATTGGGGCGGCAGAGATTGGCAAACAGCGCAATGCTCCGAAAATGGCTGGAGAACTTCACATAGAGGATCATGGCCAGCAGCATGGCCCAGAGCACGATGGCGGTGGCCACCCCGCAGCCGACACCGCCGAGCTTGGGCATGCCGAAGTGACCGTGGATGAAGATGTAGTTGGCCGGGATGTTGACTGCCAGCCCCACGAAGCCGATCACCATGGTGGGCACCGTATGGGAGAGCCCCTCACTGAAGTTGCGCAGCACCTGGAACATCACGAAGGCAGGCAGACCCCAGAGAATGGCATGCAGATAACCGGCGGTCTTGGCCGCCATGACGGGATCCACCTTCATGTACTCCAGTGCCAGCGGGCTGACATAGAGTGCCAGCATCGCTATCGGGGTCACCATCAGGGCGAGCCAGAACGCCTGGTGCACGGCCGGGCGAACTTCATTCCGCTTACGGGCGCCATTGAGCTGGGAGACGATGGGGGTGAGCGCCATGATGATGCCCTGCACCAGCAGGATCACCGGCAGCCAGAAGCTGGAGGCGACCGACACGGCGGCGAGGTCGACCGCACTGACCTGACCGGCCATCACGGTATCGACGAAGTTCATGGCAATTTGCGCAACTTGCGCCACCAGAATAGGACTGGCAAGACGAATGAGTTGCCTCGCCTCGGACCAATAACGTTGCACTGACACCTCCGGTGGGAACAGCTTGGGCATGACATGATGGAACAAACGAGAAGATCGGTGCACCAGAACGGGGCACCGAGTGAGTCATTCTAACGGCAACTGACCGTCAAGCGAAACGATTGAGTGGGTTCTGCCCCCTATGGGGTAATCTGCTCGGCTGCTCGCGAAGAGAGATTGAAGAGGAGGGGCGGGCCCGACGGATAAGAGCTTCCCCTGCGCCATCACAGGGGAGCGCTGGCGCGATCAGGCGTCTTCGTGATCGCTGATCAACAGGTTGGCGGCGGCGTAGGCGGCCTGCTGGCGCAATTCGGCGGGTACCCGTTCATCCCGGGCCACCGCATCCAGGGCACGGATGCTGGCGGCGATCGCCTGAGGGACATAGCCCTGATCCCCGGATCCAATCTGGTTATAGGCGATGCGAATAGCTTCACAACATTGATACACCTGCATTATTTACTCCTTGGTAGCCTGAGTGAGCACCTCGCCACTATAGCGAGCAGGGGCTGGCTTGTCAGCCGGTGCCCTTGTTTGCAGGGCGGAGCGAGGTTAACCTGCCTCCTTTGTCGTAGCAGGAGACGAGACATGTTCACCGGCATAGTGCAGGGGACCGCCGAACTGGTGGCCATCGAAGAGCTGCCCAACTTTCGCACCCACGTGATCCGCATGCCGAGCCCGGCTTGGGGCGAGGGATTGGCATTGGGGGCCTCGGTGGCTCACAACGGTTGTTGTCTGACCGTGACCCGCATCGAGGGGGAGCTGGTCAGCTTCGATCTGATGCAGGAGACCCTGCGCCTCACCAACCTCGGCGCACTTGCGGTAGGGGACAAGGTCAATGTGGAGCGGGCCGCCCGCTTTGGGGACGAGATCGGCGGTCACGCCATGTCCGGCCACATCATGGGCACGGCAGAGGTGAGCGCCGTCATCGACAGCCCCAACAATCGCCTGGTCTGGTATCGCCTCGCCCCTGCGCTCATGAAATACGTGCTGACCAAGGGCTATATCGGCATCGACGGCATCAGCCTGACCGTGGGCGAGGTGCGGGGGGCTGAGTTCTGCGTCAACCTGATCCCCGAGACCCTGGCCCGCACCAACCTCGGTTGGGTCAAGGCGGGCTGGCAGACCAACATAGAGATCGATCCCCAGACCCAAGCTATCGTCGATACGGTGGAGCGGGTGCTGGCACAGCGCCCGTCCTGATCCTGGATGGGTTGCCGGTCGCCAAGGCCAGATAAACAGAGCCCGCATGATGCGGGCTCTGTTTATCTGCGGCCAGGTTCAGGAGGGCCGTCATGGCTGGCAGGATGAGTCGTCGAGGCTCAGAACAGCTGTTCGTCATCCGCATCCACAAACAGCTGCAATCTATCCCGCGCCTCGTCCCGGTGCAGACGCAGGTGGATGGGATTGCAGCAGGCCATGCAGTCTTCATAGAACTCCTGATCCCCCTGGCTGGCATCCAGTGCCACTTGGGTGTGGTGGCCGCAATGGGGGCAGACGATCCGTTTGTTGATGTAGTCGATCATGGTGATCTCCCTAAGGCCAAGAGTGAATGGCCAACGCCTAGAGTCTAGTCAGTGGGACGCCCGCAGACTGGGATCCCGCGCATAAAGGGAACTTGTGGTGGGGGCGTGGCGTGGGATGCAGGGAGAAGATGGAGCGGATGGCAGTGGGAGTGCAATGAGGAGTGCAATGAATAGCGCCGTGCAGCCAGTGCCTGCACGGCGTATGGCCTCTATTTGCCAGCGACCCAGCAGGCCAGCTGCCCGGCATCGAGCTCGCTCAGGCAGTCGAGTCTGTGATCGGCGATGGCGAGACGAGGGTCATTGATCAACGCAGGATCGGGCACAATCAGCGCCCGCATCGAGGCCGCCTTGGCCGCCAGCAGCCCGGTGAAGCTGTCTTCGATGGCGAGGCAGTGCACCGGCTCAACCCCGAGCTTCTCGGCGGCATGAATATAGACATCTGGATGGGGCTTGCCGAAGCGTTCCACCTCGGCGGAGTGCACCGCCAGGAAGCGATCGCGAATGCCGAGCTTGCCGAGCACAGCCTCCACCATGGTGAAGGGGGAGGAGGTGGCCAGGCCAATCTTGAGGCCACGGGCCTCGATGAGGGAGAGGGCCTCCAGCACGCCCTCCTTGGCCTGACCTTCCTGCAGGATGAGTGCTATCACCTGATCCAGGATGCGCTGCACCACCTCTTCCTGGGTCGGGCCGCTCCAGGGACGCAGGCGATACCAGTGGGCCACCAGCTGATCGATGCGCACCCCTATGGTGGAGTTGCAGTCTTCCTCGGTGTGGAAGTGGCCCAGCTCGGAGAACACGGCCATCTGGGCCCGTTGCCAAAAGGGTTCCGAGTCGATCAGAACACCATCCATATCGAAGATCACGGCAGTTAACATCTTGTACTCCTGACATAGGTGAAGGGGGGATTATAAGCCTGACGCCTCAATGGAAAAGGGGCAGAAGCCCGCCCCTTGCGCCGGATCACGTAGATAAACGTTTGTGTTTACGCGGCAAAAAGTGCGCTCTAGAAGAGCACCTCGATCCTGGCGGCGACAGCCTTGGCGCGCTCGACCGCCTCTTCGCACCCTTGCCCACGAGCCAGCGCCACCCCGAGACGACGGCGACCGGCGATCTCGGGCTTGCCAAAGAGACGCAACTGGGCGCCCGGCACCAGGGCCAGCGCCTCGGCAACCCCCTGATAGCGGATATTCTGGCTGTGGCCATCGCGCAGCACCACGGCCGACGCGCTCGGCCCGAACTGGGTGATGGTGCCGACCGGCAGCCCCAGGATGGCGCGCACATGGAGGGCGAACTCGGAGAGATCCTGAGAGATCAGGGTCACCATGCCGGTGTCATGGGGGCGAGGGGAGACCTCGCTGAACCAGACGTTTTCCCCCTGCACGAACAGCTCGACCCCGAACAGGCCGTAGCCGCCGAGGGCCTCGACCACCTTGGCGGCTACCTCCTTGGCGCGGGTCAGGGCCAGCTCGCTCATCGCCTGGGGCTGCCAGGATTCGCGGTAGTCGCCCTCTTCCTGGCGGTGGCCTATGGGATCGCAGAAGTGGATGCCATCCACGGCCCGCACCGTGAGCAGGGTTATCTCGTACTCGAAGGGGACGAAGCCCTCGACGATCACCTTGCCACGGCCGGCGCGGCCACCCTCCTGGGCATAGGTCCAGCTCTCGTCCAGCTTGGCGAGATCCCGCAACAGGCTCTGGCCCTTGCCGGAGGAGCTCATCACGGGTTTCACCACGCAGGGCAGGCCTATGGCCTGGACCGCGGCGACAAACTCTTCCTGGTTCTGGGCGAATCGATAGGAGGAGGTGGGCAGACCCAGCTCCTCGGCGGCGAGGCGGCGGATCCCCTCCCGGTTCATGGTGAGCTGGGTGGCGCGGGCATTGGGCACGACCCTGACCCCTTCCTGCTCAAGCTGCGCCAGGGTATCGGTGGCGATGGCTTCAATCTCGGGGATGATGAGATCGGGTTTGACCTCGGCCACCAGGGCGCGCAGGGCGTCGCCATCGAGCATGTCCAGCACATGGGAGGCGTGGGCCACCTGCATGGCGGGGGCGTGGGGGTAGCGGTCGGCGGCGATCACCTCGATCCCGAACCGTTGCAGCTCGATGGCCACTTCCTTGCCAAGTTCCCCCGAGCCAAGCAGCAGGGCGCGGGTGGCGCCGGGGCGGGTAGCGGTTCCAAACATGTGATCTCTCCTGAAGTCGATGTGGTTGATGGCCAAGAGTTAGACAAAAAAAGAGGCACCCATGGCGTACCTCAGGAAACGGATCTGTGGGCGCGCTGCTCCAGATGGGTCAGCAGCGTGATGGCGCCAATGATGATGGCGGCGCCTAGCCACAATCGACCCGGTGGTGCCCAGCCAAACACCAGCCAGCCTGCCAGCACGTTCATCGGCAATTTGGCAAAGTCGAACGGCTGCACGAAGGAGGCCTCGGCCACGCTGTAGGCGCGGGCGATGGACATCTGGGCCAGCGCCGAGAGTACGCCGGAGGCCGCCACCAGCAGCCACTGGGTTTCGCTCGGCCACTGCCATTCCGGCAGGGCCAGCATGGCGTTGAACGGGGTGCTGAAGATGAGCAGGTAGACCACTATGGTGTGGGACGACTCGCTCGCCGCCTGGTAGCGCACCAGCAGGGAGTAGCCGGCCCAGAACAGCGCGGCCGCCACCGGCAGCAAGGAGGCCCAGCTGAAGTCGTCGGTCCAGGGAGCCAGGATCAGCATGGCTCCGACAAAGCCCGCCAGGGTGGCCAGGATGCGCGCCCGGCTCACCTGCTCCTTGAGCAGCAGGGCAGACCCCAGGGTGGCAAACAGGGGGGAGGTCATCAGGAGCGCTATGCCCTGCCAGATGGGCACGGGCACCGCCAGCGCCCAGAGCCAGAACTGGATGCCGATGACTGCCAGGGCGACCCGCAGCAGGTGCAGGCGGAACTGGTTGGTCAGCAGGGATTGGCGCAGGCCGTGGCGGATCAGCCAGGGCAGCAGGCAGACCAGGGCTATCAGATATTGATGGAAGGCAACCTGGGTCGAGGGGAGGTCCAGTTTGAAGCTGACATATTGACTGAGGCTGTTGACGGCGGCGAAGCAGAGGCCTGCCACCATCATCCAGATGGCACCGGCAAAGGGGGCGTGGTTGCGGGAGGGTTCCATGGGATCCGGGTCGCTGAAAAAAGTGCGGCGGATCATAACGGCAATCGTTTGTCCTGCCAAGGGCAGGGCCATTGGCCGCACTCCTTAGGGTTGATAGAACGAGTTATCATCAATTTTTTTGAATAAGTTGAGCATCTATTTTCGCTATCAGGCCGGAAACGCAGTGTTTATAGTAACCCCATCGACAGTCCTGCTGTCCAACTGACAATCAAATGGAGCATTACCATGGCGAATATCCTCGTACTCAAATCCAGCATCCTGGGTCAATACTCACAATCCAATGCCCTTATCGACGGCTATCTGGCCGAGCGTCAGGGAGACAAGGTGCAGGTGCGTGATCTGGCGGCCCTGGATCTGCCGGTGCTGGATGGCGAGCTGGCCATGGGTCTGCGCGGCGGCGAAAACCTCAATGAGCGTCAACTGGCCGTGCTGGCGCAGTCCGATGAACTGATTGCCGAGCTCAAAGCGAGTGACCTGGTGATCATCGCGGCCCCCATGTACAACTTCAACATCCCGACCCAGCTGAAAAACTGGATTGACTTGATTGCCCGTGCCGGCGTCACCTTCCGTTACACCGAAACCGGTCCGGTCGGCCTGGTCGACAGCACCCGCGCCCTGGTAGTCAGCCCCCGTGGCGGTTTGCACCTGGGTAACCCCACCGATCTGGTCACCCCCTACATGCGTACCGTGCTCGGCTTCATCGGTATCAACGAGGTGGACTTCATTTATGCCGAAGGCATGGGCATGGGCCCGGAAGCACAAGCCAAGGGCATTGAAACCGCCAAGACCCAGTTTGAGGCATTGGCCTACTGAGGGTTGAGCTAAACGGCGCAACCTGCTCCCAACAAAAAACGCAGCCTCGGCTGCGTTTTTTGTTTCGATGATCCGGGCATCAGGCTTGGACTACTCCAGGATAAAGCGGCGACAGCCGCCCAGAACCAGCAGCAGGACCACAACCAGCGAGCCAATGAGCACCAGGCTTAACCACTGTTCGGCATTGCCGGGCAGGGTCGGGGTGAACAGGCTGATCATCAGCAGGGCGCAGAGGGTGATCAAGCTGGTCTGTCGGGTTGGGATCATGGGTACCTCCTTGTGGGTTGTGCGAGAGAGTAATCGCCGCAGATGACAGTTTGATGCATCCGTGCACCAGGCTGTGTGGCGTCCCGCCCTCATATCGAGGTGCTGATCAGGCACTTCTCTATGGGGAGGGAATCTTATCCTAGCAGTTTTTTTGGGCCGGGATCGACGGGGGCGTCGCGCTGTGATCCCGATCTCGGTTGAGATGAGATCGGATCCGCCGATGATGGGGCTATCCCCCCTTTGTCGAGGGTGCTGCTGATGGCGGCCTGCTCTGCGATGGACGGGATTCAGGGATGGTTGCAGGTCGCAAGCGACGGGATGGGGCGCCTGGCGCCGGTATCTTGGGGCTATCTGAGGCCTTCATCGGCACCGTTTGCCCGGGCTCTACTCCGTTGCCTTAGCGAAACTGCTTCTGTTGGGCCTGATAGTGAAAATCGCCACTGGCGAGACGGGCCTCGAGGGCAGCTCTGTCGATATCCTGGGCCCGGCACAGATCGTCCAGATCAGCGTAGTGATCCCGCAGCTGCATATTGACCAGACTCAGCAGCATGTTGACGTCCATGGTATTGAAGCGTTGCAGATTCATGGTTGCTGCTCCTCGTCGAGCTTGTGCAGCTGCTCCATGGCCTCGTTCACGCTCTGCAGATGCTGGCGTATGCTTTGGCGCGCCTCGCTTGGCAGATAGTCGGTCAGGGTATGCTGCCAACTGCTCGCCTCGCTCTTGAGCTGGGAGAACAGGGTCTCGCCCTGCTCGGTGAGGGAGACCAGGCTGACCCGTTTGTCCTGTTCGCTGCTCTGGGCTTGGAGTATGCCCTTCTCACTGAGGCGATGGATCTCCCGGGAGATGCGCACCTTGTCCATGCCGCTGGCTTCCACCAACTCTTTCTGGCTGATGGGGTAGTTGGGGCCAAGCACCATCATCAGGCGCCACTGGGGCACGGTCAGCTGGTAGCGGGCCTGATAGAACTGCTCGAAGGTCTCCCGCACCATTTCGGCGGCGTGCACCAGCTGGTAAGGGGGATAGTGCGCAAGCAGACCGATGAGTTTTTGCATGTGAACTCCTGCTGTTATCACTGCATCGGATGCAGTTTCTCTTGATACTTTGATGATACGTAACTCAGGAGCCTTTGTCTGAAAAAGGGCCCGAGAATTGTGCACTGGCGCACGGCGCAGCAGGCAAAAGGTGCAAAAATGCGTTCCAAATGACCATCCACGCCCTGTCAGATTAGCCCTATCTCCCAGCTTCGCCTGGCACTTTGCCTTATTTTGCCTGCGCCCGTAGCCAGAGCAGTGCTCCCTCTGCCAACCAGGCGGTGCGTCCCTGCAGGGCATAGCTGGCGGCCTCGTCCCGGCTCCCGCTCTGCCAATAGTGAGGCGCCTGCTTGGGCAGTTTGCGCTGGCCGAGCAGGTATGCTGGCACATGGGCATTGCTGGCCAGCGCCCGGGCCAGGCTCTTCTTCGCCTGGTCTGGCTCTTTGCGAGCAAACCACATCAGGGCCTGACTGTAGAGCAGGGCGCAGGAGGCCTCATCGAAGCGGGTCAGCAACGCCTCGAGGGCGTGCCACTCTGCCGTCATGGCATAGAGGCTCGCCAGGGGATAGCGGCAACCGGGTTCATCCAGACGGCAGCGCGCCAGCAAGGCTTCATACTCGCGGCGGGCCTGGGGCAGCAACCCCAGCTCGAACAGGCAATCGGCTCGTCCCGCCCAGGCGGCGAGCAGAGGGCGCGCCTCCTGGGCCACCCAGCCGTGCCCCTCCAGCCCTTGCCAGAATGGGTCATCAAAGCGCGGCTCGGCATCCTGAATGATGCGCTCGAACCAGACCAGTCGCGCCTGAGGCGAGCGGCAGGCGTTGGCTTGCTCGAACCAGCTCTGCCACTGCTTGGCCTGTTCGCTGGCCGGGGTGTGTGGTTCTTCTTGAGGCTGGGACCACTGGTGGGCCTCCAGCAAGCCATTGAGCGCACTCTTCATCTGCTGGCGCTGGCGCTTGCAGAAATCGAGGAAGGGCAGCTCGCTCGCCGCCGCCTGGTGCAACATGCGCGCCAAGGAGAGGTCCCGAAACAGGCTGAGCTCGGCGGCCAGGCGCAGGCGGCGCTGGGTGACGGGATCATTGAGATTGGTGGGGGTGGGCCAGCAGGCCAGCCCCTGGCTGAAGCCGTAGCTCCATTGACCCAGGGGATGGCTGGTCTCGAATACCTGTTCGGGCCGATCATTTGACAGACGACATTGGCTGGGCAAGGAGAGCGTTCTCGCATCGGCCTGGGCCTGGAGCTCCTCGATGAGGTGAGCAAGGGCAAGCTCGCTCTTCTCATCGAGGGTTGCCGTGCGGCCCTGGGCCAGCAACCCCTGGAGCGGCGTCTGCCAGTCTGGCTGCTGGGGGCCTGTGAGGCGGGCACAGAGAAAGCCGTGCAGCGCGGGATAGCTCATGTCGTCACCACTTTGCTGCTGCAACCAGCTATTGAGCAGGCGGGTTCGATTGGCGGGGGTCATCAGGGCTCCTCTCTCGATGGATGGCATCTGTACCAGGCACGGTGACACGGCATAAATGGCGGCGTAGTCTAGCCAAAAATGGAGAAGAATGCAGTAAACGGCGGCGAACAGCTGCTATTATCAGCAATCCGGCGAGTGCCTTCGGGACGAAATCCGAAGCTGCCTCGACCAAAAACAGTGCTTGAGAGTGGCAAATGTCGCCCCATATCTCTGCAAGAGACTAGGCCCAGGCCGGCCCTTTGCGGTAATATGCGCGCCCATCCGGGCGCAGTCCGGGGACAGACTGTCCGTGAACTAAAGAGACAAGAGAGCACCATGATACAGATTGGCAAGATGAACAACCTCACAGTGATCGAACTCGAAGACAGGGGCGCCTGGCTTGCCGCCGGTGAAGAGTACGGTGAGCTGCTGCTGCCCAAGCGTCAATTGCCTGACGGGGTTGCCGAGGGTGATGAGGTTGCCGTCTTCCTCTATCTGGATGCCGATTGCGAGCCGGTGATCACCACCGACAAGCCGTTCGCCATGGTGGGCCAGCTGGCCGGTCTCAAGGTGGTCAACGCCAACAAGATTGGTGCCTTCCTGGAGTGGGGCATGAAGAAAGACTTGTTCGTGCCGACCCGGGAGCAGAACAAGCCGATGCAGGTCGGCCACGTCTATCTGGTCTATCTGATGCTCGACAACGAAGGGCGCATGGTGGGCACCAGCCGCATCGAGCGTTTCCTTGCCCAGGAGCAGCCGCCCTTCAGGGTGGGGGATCAGGTGACGGCCCTGCCCGGTGAGCACACTCCCCTTGGCATCAAGGTGGTGGTCAACGATCGCTACCCCGGCATGCTGTTCAAGAACGAGGTGTTTGGCCGCGTGATGACAGGTCGTCCCCAGACGGCCTGGGTCAAGCAGGTACGGGCCGATGGCAAGCTGGATCTGACCCTGCAAAAACCGGATATCGGTGAGCGGATGGACGATGCGGGCGGCATCATCATGACGCGCCTGCGCAAGCAGGGCGGCGAGCTGGCGCTGGGGGACAAGAGCGAGCCGGAACTCATCTCCAAGCAGCTGGCCATGAGCAAGGGTACCTTCAAGAAAGCCATCGGCGGCCTCTACAAACAGGGCCTGATCGTGATTGAGCCACACTGCATTCGTCTGGTTGCCGCCCCCGCGGCGCAGGATGAGACGGCTCAGGGCGAGCAGGACTGAGATGGCGAGCCCCTGCGTCCAGCGCTGTGAAGCCAGGGACGATCGCTGTCTGGGCTGTGGCCGCACCTTGAGCGAGATCGGGCGCTGGTCCTCCATGACGGAGGTCGAGCAGCTCGCCATCATGGCGACCCTGACGGCCAGGACGCTTGCCTCGCCGAGCCCAGTGGTGGCCGTGATACCGGGGCTCGAACAACCTGAGTCTGTTGATCCGGCTTCGACCCATGTCTGCCCCGGCTGTGGCGAGCCTGCCTACTGCGCCGTCGCGGCGGGCAAGGAGATCGGTGAGTGCTGGTGCAGCCAGTTACCGGCTCTGCCCATGAGCGATGCGCCTGCCTGCTGGTGCCAGGCTTGCCTGGGCAAGGCGCTCCATGCCGAGCCGTTGGCCTGAGCCATCCCGGGTGAGTCAGTTGCCAACGAAAGAAGGGCGCCGCAAGGCGCCCTTCTTCGATCGTCATCTTCGCAGATCCCCGTGCCAGTCTGGCGGTGCGGGGCTATGCTGGCGAATCGTCAAGGTCAGGCATCAGGCCTGTTCGTGGCGAAACCAGCGGACATGAACCTCATCGTCACCCTGCTGGCGGGGCAGCAGGTAGCTGGCGTAGATCACCTCGAACTCCTCTTGATGATCGAGCAGGCCTATCCATACCTCGGCCCAGCGTTCCAGATCCACGGGCACTCCCAGTTCCCGTGACCAGTCGGCGTTGGGCAGGGTCGCCTCCACGGCGCCGCGCTGTTCGAACTCCAGGGTAATGTCGACGATCTGTTCGGGCGCCAGCATGTCGGCGGCCTGTTCGAGAAACTGATCATAGGCCCATTCGACCAGCTGATCCGGGGTACGTTGTTCCATGAAATCACTCCAGATGCTTGAGACGCGATACTGTAACAAGGATTGGCGTCGGCAGCCAGCGGGCCCTGTGCTGGCCCACCTCTGTGCAGGGCACTATGCTGATGACCGGGATGGGCGAGAGTGGGTCGAGCGTCCAGACCTTCAGGAGAGTCATGATGAAGCGACGAGGGCAGCGGTTGCAAATTCGGCGCAGGCGGGAGACCTGGTGGTGGCACTATCTGCCTCTGCATCAGGATACAGTGGGTGGTCATCTGGGCCCCCCTGCCTTGGGGACACCTGGGCAAGAAGCGAAGAGCTGATGCCGCCCGGCATCAGGTCGGGCAGCTGACCCTCGGTTCTACTCTATCCCGTGTATCCGATTGAGCGTTACTTGGCCTAACTGGCCCATCTGGCGCCGGATCCAGGCCGCCCGCTTGGCCACATAAGGGGAGGGGGGCGAGACGCGATAGCGCCAGGGATTGGGCAGGGCCGCCGCCAGCAGGGATGCCTCATAGCGGGTCAGTCTTGCCGCAGGTTTATGGAAGTAGTGACGGGCCGCCGCCTCGGCGCCATAGATGCCGGGGCCGAACTCGACGATGTTGAGATAGACCTCGAGGATCCGGGACTTGTTCCAGCCCAGCTCCATCAAGAGGGTGAACCAGGCCTCCCCCCCCTTGCGCACAAAGCTGCGATCGCTCCACATGAAGAGATTTTTGGCGGTCTGCTGGCTGAGGGTGCTGGCGCCGCGCACCCGCCCTCCCTGTTCGTTGTGTTGCCAGGCCGAGCTGATGGCCGCCATGTCGAAACCGTTGTGATCCGGGAAGTGTTGATCCTCGGCCGCCACCACCGCCAGTTGCAACTGGGGCGAGATGGCATCGAGCGCCACCCAGTCATGTTCCACCTGCTTGATGGGGGCCGGGGGGGAGATGGCCCGTTCGATGCGCCAGCTCCAGATGGGGGGATCGATGAAGCGCAGCAGCGCGACCATCACCACCGACAGCAGCAGCGCGCCGACCAGAATGCGCCACAGCCAGCTCAGCATGGTGTCAGCTCGGCATGGCACCGGCAACGGAGAGGGGCGACCGGCATGGTTAGTCGGGCAACCATTCGATGTGGCAGAATTTCTCGTCCACGGCACGGGCAATCAACATGCGGGCGAACAGGTGCTCGACCTCCTGCTCGCTATTTTCCAGGCCGACCCAGATCTCGGCGTAGTCGGCGTCCGTCACCTCAAAACCCACATCCGCATCCCAGTCATCACCCGGCTCGGCTTCGGCCAGCAGGCCACGATCGTTGTAGGCCTGGTTGAACAGGGCTATCTCGTGCTCGGGCAGGTTGTCTGAGGCGAGCTCCATAAAGAGTTCGAGGGCGGTATTGAGCAGGGTTTCGACGCTGTGCTGCAAGGGTGTGGACATATGAGTTCCGGTTGATGGCTGATAAGGGGCGGCCAGGCCGCGGGCGCCATTAAACCACAGAGTCGACCCCTCATAAATAGTCAGCCCGCGATATGCCTTGCCCGTCGGCTGTTGCCCCTTGCTGCCCGATCTTGTCGCCAGATGCGGCGAAGGGGACGGGGGCTGGCCGTCACCGGCCTTCATCCGTTATATTGCGCGCTCCTCTATTTTCTGCCTTCGAGCCTTGCCATGAAACGAATTCTCTCCATCCAGTCCCATGTGGTGTTTGGCTGTGCCGGTAACAGCGCCGCCGTCTTCCCGATGCGCCGCCTCGGCATGGAAGTGTGGCCGGTCAATACGGTGCAATTTTCCAATCATACCCAATACCAGGCAGGCTGGCAGGGCATGGCGTTGCCAGCGGGCCATATCCGAGCCCTCGGGGAAGGATTGGCCAATATCGAGGTACTGGCTCAGTGCGACGCCGTGCTGAGCGGCTATCTGGGCTCGGCCGAGCAGGGGGACGAGATCCTCGCGGTGGTGGCGGCGGTCAAGGAGGCCAACCCGCAAGCACTCTATTTCTGCGATCCCGTGATGGGTCACCCTGAGAAGGGGTGCATCGTCGCCCCCGGTGTCACCGATTTTCTCACTCACAAGGCACTGGCGATGGCGGACATGCTGGCGCCCAACTTGCTGGAGCTGGAGACCCTGTGCAGTCTGCATATCGACTCTCTGGCGGGGGCGCGTGCCGCCGCCCACAGTCTGCTGGACAAAGGGGTTCGTCTGGTGCTGGTTAAACACCTGGGCCGGGCGGCCAGCGAGCCGGGACGCTTCGAGATGCTGCTCTGTACCCCGGCGGGGGATCACCTGATCCATCGCCCCCTCTATGATTTCCCCCGCCAGCCGGTCGGCGTCGGCGATCTGATCAGCGCCTTGATGCTGGCCAACCTGCTGGCCGGCTTTGATGCCGTCAGCGCCTTCGAGCGCACCAATGCCGCCGTCGATGCCGTCCTGCTGCACACCTGGCAGCAGGGGGCCTATGAGTTGCAGCTCATTGCGGCGCAGGCCGCCTTCGCCGATCCCGAGATAAGGGTGCGGGCCGGATCGCTGGGGTGAGTCTGCGTCCTTGAACGGGGTACTGAGAAGTGACAAGAGGGCTCCCATGGGAGCCCTCTCTCATCTGGCTTTGTGCTCAGACACACCTCCCCGATTCAGGATGCCTGCTCGCGCCCCGGATAGAGCAGGGGCTGGCCCGGGGCCTGGGCCATGACCCCCTGGTAATGGAGCACGCTCGGGAAGGGGTGATAGAAGCGATGCAGCAGGGTCTTCCACTGCTGGTATTGCGGCGAGGTGCGAAAGCCCTCGGTGTGATCTTCAAGTCTCTGCCATTGCACCAGCAGCAGGTAGTGGTTGCCCTGCTCCATGCAGACTTGCAACTGGTGACCCAGATAGCCCGGCATGGCGCTGATGAGGGCGCTGGCCTCGGCGAAGGCGGCCTCGAACTCGGCCTCCCGGCCCGGGATGATGGTGAGTGGGGCGACTTCCAGTATCATCTTGACTCCTTCAATGGGGGAGCTTGCGCCAGCCTTCGCGGGCTGGCGCAAGGGGGGCGTGCCAGGCTCAGTCCAGTGACAGCCGTTTGTAGAAAAATTGTGTCGCGGCCAGGCTGCCATCGCCATTGATGGCGAAATCGGGGATCTGCCCCGCGGCCTGATATCCGAGTCGCTGATAAAGATGGGAAGCGACATCACCGACCCGGGTGTCGAGCACCAGCAGGCGGCGCTGTGCCTGGATGGCGCCCTGCTCCATGACGCCCATCAAGGCGCGCGCCAGGCCATGTCCCCGGGCGCCAGGGGCCACCATCAGCTTCTCTACCTCGGCCCTGTGGCTGCC
This sequence comes from Aeromonas rivuli, assembly GCF_020149575.1. Taxonomy (NCBI): domain Bacteria; kingdom Pseudomonadati; phylum Pseudomonadota; class Gammaproteobacteria; order Aeromonadales; family Aeromonadaceae; genus Aeromonas; species Aeromonas rivuli. The sequence goes on from NZ_CP079742.1 coordinate 2,020,162, forward strand.
ATTGGCCTTGCCACAGAGCGAGAGTTGCACGCTGCCAAGCAGCGCGCCCCCTTGCTGAGCCGGAGCCAGCGCCAACCAGAGTCGACGATCCCCCCTTTGCAGCCCCTGCTCGACCCCTTGCCAGTAGGCCCTGGCCTCGGCGAGGCTGATGGGCGGCAAGAAGCCGATGGAGGCACCATCCTGAACGACCTCCTGCAGCAGTCGGGCGAGGGGCAGTTCATGTTCGGCCAGGTGAGTCAGATGCAGCAATTGCCAGGGGGTGGCAGGGGCATGGGCAGCATCCATGGACTCAACAGCGCCAGTTTCCTTGTCAAGGATGGGCGTGGTGCTGGTCAGACAGGGGGTAGGGTCAGACAGTGAGGGCATCCGTGCAATCCTCCATGAGTGCACCCCATGGGTGCAATCATTCATCGTGAAATGACGTTGGCGGTGACGCGGTCAACGCAGCGCCGCCGCTTCAGCCAGGGGCGGTATGTCGCCGTCATTGGGATGGACGGCCCAAGACTCCTTATAACAAGTTGATGTCGATGCTGTCGAGCATCGCTCACCCTGATGCATGCACTGTGAAGAGCGGACTCAGTCGATCAGATCCTGCTCGTGCAGCCAGTTCACCACCAACAGGGCGGGGGCGGAGAGACGCTCCTTGTCCTGGCTCCCCAACCAGGCCAGCTCGGCGATTTCAGCGGCCGGGGTGGGTGTCCCCTGACCCTCGGCAAAGAAGCAGCGCAGCCGCACCATGACGCCATCAGCCTTGCCATCGGCCTGGGCCTGAAAATCGCCCGCCAGGCGCAGGGTCGTGGGGGCGAGCCCAACGCTCAGCTCTTCGGTGATTTCACGCAGCAGGGCTGCTTCGTCACTCTCGCCGGGATCGCGTTTACCGCCCGGAATATAGAAGAGGCGCTTGCCATGAGAGCGTACGCACAGCAAGCGGCGTTCTTGAATCGTTAGCCAGGCCAGCTTGTCTATCTGAGTCATGGTCTTCTCCTCTTGAGTCATGATGTCCGGGCAGGGCGCGCCTGCGCGGGTCTTCTGCCCGCCGGGCTAGGATGCCTTCGCGGTGGCAGGGGATGGTGGGCAGCCTAACAAAGTTGGCGCACTCGCCCAAGGGGCATGCCGGGCCGGGTTGGAAACGGAGTGTTTCCGGGCATGGAGGATGCTTTGCCGCGAGACGCCGTCAGATGGCGCCCAAAAGTTCGCCCTGGCGCACAGGATGGCGCGCCGGGGCTGGGCGGGACTCGGCTGCTGTGTTTTAATTCCTGCCACTTTAGCGGTAGTTACCCGGCGCCATAGGCGCGAATTTCCCGGGTGCGACAAAAGAGGATGTAGAGAGATGCGAGTCACAGCACAGCGCAATTTTATCGGACTCGGGGTGGCGGGCAACTTCGCCGGTCATCTGGAGCAGGCGGGCGAGGCGGCGGACTTTGTTGCCGTGCAGGTGGTGGACAAGGTGGCCCCCAAGGCGCTGTTCCCCTTCTATGTGCCGTCCCATCCGGGCCAGCTCGGCGTCTTCCCGTTAAGTGAAGCGGCCATCTTCCTGCCAGAGGCGGCGGTGAGCGGCGACGAAAAGGTGCAGATAGAGCCGGAAGTGGCGCTCTGGTGCGAGCTGGAATATGCGGGGGAGCAGGTGGTTGCCATCCATCCCAAGGCGTTTGGCGCCTATAACGACTGCTCCATCCGCCGTCCCAATGCCAAAAAAATCAGCGAGAAGAAGAACTGGGGCCCGGAGAGCAAGGGACTGGCCGCCCATTTGTTGCCCCTGTCCCATTTTGCCGCCGGCTGCGAGCTCGATGATTACCGCATCGCCTGCTATCTGGAGCGTGATGGCGAGCTGCATGGCTACGGGATAGACAGCGCGGCGGTGGATTACAGCTACTTCCATCAGCAGTTGCTGGAGTGGGCAGTCGACAAGTTCAACCATCAGCAGGACGCAGGCCCGGCCGAGCATATCCAGGGGCTGCTGGCCCAGGCGGGGCGTCCGGTCCACGCCCTGATCAGCATAGGCGCCACCCGCTACACCCCGTTCGGCGAGACCCATTTCCTCCAACCCGGCGACACCTCCTGCGTGCTGGTCTACCCGGCCAGCCGCTACAGCGAAAGTGACATCCGCACCGCGATCCGCAGCCGCCAGTTCGGCCCGGATGTGTCGGCGCTGCTGCAGGCGGTCAAGACCCGCTGATCCCCTCGGCCCTCTCCCTTCCCGGGAGAGGGCCCGATATGGCTGCCCCGCACTCAACCACCTGGCTATCCCTCAGGGCCTTGCCGCCATCTTGTTGGCTCTTTAGTGGGCCGAAATCAGAAGCCGATTGAAGCGCGCCGATATAACAGTATGATTTGCCAAGAGAAGCGCTCTTATCGGCAAGGATGATTGAACCGCACATGATTGAACTCAAAACCATGGCCCTGTTTCTGGTGACGGCGGTCGCCGAGATCCTCGGCTGCTACCTGCCCTATCTGTGGCTGACCCAGGGCAAGAGCATCTGGTTGCTGCTGCCAGCGGGCCTGAGTCTGGCCCTGTTTGCCTGGCTGTTGTCACTGCATCCGACCGCCGCCGGACGAGTCTATGCCGCCTATGGGGGCGTCTATATCTTCGTGGCCATTCTCTGGCTCTGGGCCGTGGATGGCATCAGGCCGACGCTGTGGGATCTGGTCGGTGCCGGTGTGGCCCTGGCAGGGATGGCCATTATCATGTTTGCCCCCAGACCCGCATAGGGCGCCGGGGAACATAGAAGATCAGGAGGGTTGCCATTGTGGTGATCAGAGAGTGCAAGGAAGAGGATCTGGCGGGCCTGCTCACTCTTTACGCCGAACTCAGGCCCAATGATCCCGTGCTGGCGCCGTCGGTGGCGAGGGAGGCGCTGAGGCGACTGCTGGCCGAGCCCGGAGTGCGACTCCTGGTGGCCGAGGTGGAGGGCCAGCTGGCCGCCAGCTGTCAGTTGGGGGTGATCCCCACCCTCACCAATGGCGGCAAACCCTTTGCCATCATAGAGCATGTGATCACCGCAGCGGCCTTTCGCCGCCAGGGCCTGAGCCAGCAGGTGATAGCCCGGGCGCTCGCCATCGCCTGGGAGATGGAGTGCTACAAGGTGATGCTGCTGTCGGGGGAGGGGCGTGAGGAGGCCCACCGACTCTATGAGATGCTGGGCTTCAAGGCGGGTATCGAGAAGGGCTTTGTCATCAAGCGCACCGACGCCATGGCAGCTCGATAGGGGCCTGATGGGCCAGCCATAGAGATCAACAGGAGAACCAGCATATGAAGATTGAACCGGCAGAAAGCGGCGATCACATGACGCTTATCGCCATCTGGGAGGCCTCGGTGCGCGCCACCCATCACTTCCTGCAAGAGGAAGACATCGCCACCCTGAGGCCCCTTATCCTCGAACACTATTTCGATGCCGTGCGCCTCTATTGCGCCAGGCAGGATGGGGTTATCGTCGGCTTTATCGGGGTGGCTGAGGGCAACATCGAGATGCTCTTCATCGCCCCCGAGGCGAGAGGGAGCGGGGTCGGCCGCCAGCTGGTGGACCACGCTATCCATTGCCTGGGGGCGACCCGGGTGGACGTCAACGAGCAGAATGCCCAGGCCCTCGGCTTTTATCGGCGCATGGGCTTTGCCGTGGTGGGGCGCTCTCCCCTGGATGGCCAGGGCGAGCCCTATCCGCTGTTGCACATGGTGCTGACCGCCCAGGAGTGAAGGCGCTCTGAATGTGCCGCGACCAAAGGGGAGGGCACGCAGCCCAATCTCGATTTTGCCAACCGCGATGGGGCAGGGTCGGGCGTGGGCTTTGGCGAACAGTCGGAGCGGATGCTGGAGCGCTGCGACACGGTCTTCTCGCAGGATAAATGGCATCAATAAAAAAACCGCACGAGTGAAGTGAACCCCATTTATTGGACACGTTAGTTGGCGGATAACATGGCCTGAGTTCGGTACTGTACCGGGCTCAGGCCGTTTAGTTTCACTTTGATCCGCTCATGGTTGTAGTAGTGGATGTATTCATCCACCACACGTTTCAACTGCTCTGTATCTTCGTACTCTTCGTTGAACCAGCATTCGCTTTTCAGCAGTCCAAAGAAGTTCTCTACCACCGCATTGTCCAGGCAGTTCCCTTTGCGTGACATGCTTTGCTTCACGTCCCTTGACGATAATCGCGTCTGATAGCTGGCCATCTGATATTGCCAGCCTTGATCCGAGTGCAGCACCGGCGCGTCTGTGGGCCCTAATGTCGCCAAGGCGTCATCCAGCATCTTGTCCACCAACCGCATCCCCTGGTGCGTTGCCATCTGCCAGGCGATGATCTCGCTGTTATAGAGGTCCAGCACCGGCGACAAGTACAACTTCTGCCCTTTGAGATTGAACTCCGTCACATCGGTGACCCATTTTTGGTTCGGGGCATCGGCGTGAAAATCACGCTGCAAGAGGTTCGGGGCGATATGGCCGTATGTCCCCTTGTACGACCGATATTTCTTGCGGCGCAGGTTAGAGGCAAGGTCCTGTTCTCGCATGAGTTTTCGCACTGTCTTGTGGTTAATTAGGCACCCTTCGTTGCGCAGCGCCAGGGTGATCCGCCGATAACCATAACGCCCCTTGTGGTGATGAAACAGCGCCTTGATCCGTTGCGCTTCATGCTCATAGGTCCCTGCGCTGGTACCTGACTTCACCTGCCAGTAGAAGGTGCTGCGTGGCAACCAAGCGATATGCAGCAGCGTTGCCAGCTGATGGTCCTGCCTTAGCTCGGAAACTATTTTTGCTTTCTCTGCTGCTTTTCCCGAGCCAAGGCATGCAGCTTTTTTAGATAGGCGTTCTCCGCCCGCAGGTATTCGAGCTCTTCCTGGGCACTGTGGAAAGTGGGATAGGGGGCGGTGAGCGGTTTGTTCGGTGGTTTTTTTCCTGAAGCCATGATGCGCTCTGTGCGTTTGTCACTAAGGGCCATGATACCGCCTTCACGATAAAGCCGCGCCCACCGACTGACGGTGCAGGCCGCGGCGATCTTGAATGCTGCGGCCGCCTTGCGAGAAGATGCATTATTTTCCTGCATCCAGTGCAGTACCTCCTCTTTGAACTCAGCAGAATAAGCTTTGGTCGTGATGGTCAAGCCATCTTCACCACTGACTTTCCAGTGCTCAGTCCAGCGGCGAACGGCGCCATGATCGACACCAAACAGGGCGGCCGTCTTTTTGGCACCGTCATGACCGTTGAGATAGTGAAGAACGACCTGACGCTTGAAGTCGGTCGAGTATTTTTGCTTTGCCATAGAAACGAAGAACCCCTACTCGTTGGGTGTCCAACTTTCGGGGTTCACTTCACGAGTGCGGTTTTTTTATATTTCAGGCCTGGCGGTACAGAGTCGCCGCACAGAGGCTCTCTTACTCCTCGTTGGAGTTGTCCTGATAGCCATCGCGCTGGGTCTTGGGCAGGCGGCGCATCGGGGCGAAGCCGGTGTCTTCACCGCCACGCTCTTTCTGACGTGCCGGCGCCGCCGCTTTACTGCCAACTGCCTTGGGTTTCGGCTTGGCGGCGGGTTTTCCCCTGGCAGCAGGCTGCTCCTTGGCGGCTTTTTCTCTGGCCTTGACGTTGTGCTTGGCATTGACGTGGCCACCACGGTCGCGGTTTTGTATCGGCTTGTTACTGGGCAGGCTCTGGCGCGTCACTTTGCCGCTAGGCTCGTACCCTTCCTGAATTTCGCTCGGGATGCTTTGGCCTATCAAGGACTCTATGGCCTTGAGCTGGTCCAGCTCATCCAGACTGACCAGGGAGATGGCTTCGCCACCCCGACCGGCCCGGCCGGTACGACCGATCCGGTGAATGTAATCCTCGGCCACTTGCGGCAGCTCGAAGTTGATCACGTGCGGCAGCAGATCGATGTCGAGACCGCGGGCGGCGATATCGGTGGCAACCAGTACCCGCACCTTGCCCTCGCGAAAATCGGCAAGGGCCCGGTTGCGGGCGCCCTGGGTCTTGTCACCATGGATGGCGACGGTATTGAGGCCGTCTTTGACCATCTGCTGGGCGAGGCGGTCGGCGATAAGCTTGGTGCGCACGAATACCAGCACTCTTTGCCAGTTGCCCCGGCCAATCATGTGGGAGAGCAGCTCGCGCTTGCGCTCACGATCCACCTTGATGACACGCTGGTTGACTTGTTCGGCGGTGCTGTTGCTCGGGCTCACCTCGATGAGGGTCGGGCTCTTGAGCAAGTCATCGGCCAGCGCCTTGATTTCGTCCGAGAAGGTGGCGGAGAACAGCAGGGTCTGCCGCTCCTCCGGCAGTGCCTTCATGATGCGGCGAATGTCGGTGATAAAGCCCATGTCAAGCATGCGATCCGCTTCATCCAGCACCAGCACTTCCAGCTCGGTCAGGGTGAGGGCGCGCTGGGTCAGCAGATCCAGCAGGCGACCGGGGGTGGCGACCAGAATGTCGACCCCGAGCTTGATGGCCTCGAGATTGGGTTTGATGCTGACGCCACCGTAGGCTATCAAGGTCCGGAACGGCAGATGATTGGCGTACTTGATGATGCTCTCACCGACCTGGGCGGCCAGCTCGCGAGTCGGAGTCAGGATCAGGGCGCGGACCTGACGGCGTCCGCCACGGCCATGATTGGCCAGCAGACGGTGCAGCATGGGCAGGGTGAAACCGGCTGTCTTGCCGGTCCCGGTCTGGGCGCCGCCCAGCACATCCTGGCCTGCCAGAATGGCCGGAATAGCCTGTTGCTGGATAGGGGTTGGCTGTGCGTAACCCAACTCCTTGACGGCACGCAATATGTGCGGCGACAGGCCCAGTTCGTTAAATGACATCTTAGAGAGAGACTCCTGACATTGAGCATTGGCTCAGCTGGGATCGACGCGCGCCATTGGCGCCACCAACCCCGAAGAAACTGCGATAGCGGTGGCGTCGTGAGAGGAACCACCGGAAACACACATTGCGGTGGCACCTTGGGGCGCACCAGCCGATCAGCATGGGCGCATAATATAGCAGAGATCGCGGCCAAGGGCAGCCGCCATCGGTGACAAGACTCCTGACCCAGGAGTGTACGGGTGGGGCGTTGCGACTCAAAGTCTATCTGAGGCAACGTGCAGCGTGATAATGGGCGGTTAATGACTCGGGCTGAACGGGCTCAGAGCAGGGCTGCGATGTCGGTGGCCAGGGACTCCGGGGTTGTCTGGGGGGCATAGCGAGCTACCACCTGGCCATCACGGTTGATGAGAAACTTGGTGAAGTTCCATTTGATCGCCTCCGAACCCAGCAGGCCCGGTTGCTCGGCCTTGAGCCAGCGATAGAGGGGGTGAGTACGGGGACCATTGACCTCGCACTTGCTCATGATGGGGAAGCTGACCGGGTAATCCAGCGTGCAGAAGCGGGCTATCTCGTCGGCCTCACCGGGTTCCTGGCCACCAAACTGGTTGCAGGGAAAGCCGAGTATGGTCAACCCCAGGGGTGAGAACTGACGATAGAGGGCTTCCAGGCCGGTGTATTGGGGCGTAAAACCGCAGCGGCTGGCGACGTTGACCACCAGGATCACCCTATTTTGCAACTCGCGCTGGGGGTATTCGCTGCCATCGAGGCGGGTGAGTGTTAGCTTGCTCAGGGTCATATTGATGCTCGTCGTCTGTGGTTAATCGCCCAGGATCCTGAGGCAACGCTAGCTGAGCCGGTGGTGCAGAGCAAGGGGGCGGCGGAAAGGGCCTTCATATTGATGCTGAGGCTCGTATCGAGTTGCAATCCGGTTTGTGAGCCGCCCCAAAAGCCGATAAAAAGCGCCACTGCTACTTTTTGAGCCTATCCCGTGGATTACAACGCCGTCATGGATGCCATTTACACCCAGGGTTGGGTGATAGTGGACGATTTTCTCTCCGCCGCCGAGGTGGATCTGCTGCGTGCCTGCCTGCCCGATGAGTGGCAACAGGCCGGCATTGGTCGTGAGGGGCAGCATCAGGGCAATCCCGAGATCCGCCGGGATCAGATCCACTGGTTGGATGGGGAGCTGGGGGCCCCGGTGGCGGCCTATCTGGCGCGCATGGAATCCTTGCGCATCGCAGCCAACCGCATGCTGATGCTGGGACTCTTTGATTACGAGGCCCATTTTGCCCGTTATCGACCCGGTGATTTCTACGCGACCCACAGGGATGCCTTCGCCGGGCGCTCCAACCGCCGCCTCACCTCCGTCTTCTATCTCAATAATGGTTGGCAGCCGGACGATGGCGGCGTGCTGCGCGTCTATGACGACAGTGAACAGCATCTGATGGATGTCTCTCCCAAGGGGGGGCGACTGGTGTTGTTTCTGTCCGAGGAGTTTCCCCACGAGGTGCTGGCCGCCCGTCAGGAGCGTTACAGCATCGCGGGATGGTTCAGGGTCAATGGTACCGCCCCTGGCCGGGTCGACCCGTCCCGTTGATCTCCGCCTTGCAGGGCCGCGTGGCCGCGGGCCTGAGGTTGACAGAAATTGGCGCTTTGTTGGCCAGTAGCGCGGCTTTGTGCCCGGTCTTAGCGTCCGGGCGCTGCCATCAGCTGACAAGGCGTATTCTTGCTTGCTACACTGGCCGCACTTGGCTTACGTCCGGTGGCTGGTTTCCTGTTCGCCGCCGAGGATGACGCGGCCGCTTCTCCCAAGGGATCCCAATCAATGAAGAAGATGCATGTCTTGCTGCTGTGCGGCGGCGGTGGCTCCGAGCACGAAGTCTCTCTGCGCAGTGCCAATTTCATCGAGCAACAACTCGGCCTCCTGCCCGGCGTCGACGTGACCCGGGTCGAGATGTTTGCCGATCGCTGGCTCAGCGCCGACGGCCGCGAGTGCAAGCTGGGGCTCGACAGGCTGCTCTCTTTTGACAGCGTGGCGCGACCGGTGGATTTCGTGGTGCCCTGTATCCACGGCTACCCGGGCGAGACCGGCGATCTGCAATCTTTCCTCGAGCTGGCCGGTCTGCCCTACCTGGGCTGCGATGCCGAGGCGAGCAAGCTCTGCTTCAACAAGATCAGCACCAAGCTGTGGCTCTCCGCCCTGGATATTCCCAACACCCCTTATCTGTTCCTGACCGAGCAGGATGAGACCAGCCTGAATGAGGCCAAAGCCGCTTTGGCCAACTGGGGCAGGGTCTTTATCAAGGCCGCTTGCCAAGGCTCCTCGGTGGGTTGCTACTCAGCCAGCAATGAAGCCGAACTGGTGCAGGGCATCAAGGACGCCTTCGGTTACTCCGAGCAGGTCCTGATCGAAAAAGCGGTCAAGCCCCGGGAGCTGGAAGTGGCCGTCTATCAGTACGGCGATGAGCTGGTGGCGACCTATCCGGGCGAGATCTGCGTGCCGACCGACAAGTTCTATACCTACGAAGAGAAGTACAGCAGCGCCAGTCACACCGAAACCGCCCTGCATGCCGAAGGGCTGACCCAGGCCCAGTCTGATGCCATCCAGGCCTATGCCCTCAAGGCGTTCCGTCAACTGAAACTGACCCATCTGTCGCGTATCGACTTCTTCCTGACCATCGATGGCGAGATCCTGCTCAACGAGATCAACACCTTCCCGGGCATGACTCCCATCTCCATGTTCCCGAAACTGCTGGAGCATCATGGTCACAGCTTTGCGCAGTTCCTCGAAGGCATAGTGCGCAAACCCGCATAAGGGCAGGGTGTGGAGACACAACAAGCGAGGGGCCCCAGGGCTCCTCGCTTGTTGATGGCGGTTTATGTCTGTGAACACTCCCCGGCTGCCGGGGTAAACAGCCAGATATGCGCCCCTTGGGGGTCGGCTATCAGGGCCATGCGCCCGACGCTGGGAATATCCATGGCAGGGACCACCAGGCTGCCGCCATGCTGGGTCACCCTGGCGACTCGGGCATCCACATCATCGACTGCGATGTAGGTCGCCCAATGAGGTGGCACCCCCTCCATCTGCGGATTGCCGCGAGTGGCCTGTACCCCGGCGATGGGCCGACCGTTGGCGACCAGCATGGGGTAATCAAACCCCTCCATCGCCGTCTGCTGCACCTGCCAGCCTAGCACCTCGGTATAGAAGCGGATCCCCGCCTCGCTATCGGGCACATAGAGTTCGTGCCAGGTAAAGGTACTGCCTTCGGCCAGGGCGTGCTCCCGGGCCTGGTCATTGCTTTGCTCCGTCATATCGCTCTCTCCTTTAGAGGTCACCCCCGAGTGGCGTGACCGTGCGGTGTTGAGTATAGAAAGGGTCCCCCTGTCTGCTGGCTTTATGGGAGAGGCCTTGCCGCCCAGGGACACCCTCGCTACAATTCCGCCCCTTTTTGTCCTCTTTTGTGCCGAGTCTCCTTCATGAAGCCAGTCCCCGATCATGCCGTCAATCGCCTGCGAACCTGGCGCAAGAGTGTCTCTACCCGTCCTTTCCTGGCCCGGGGCGGGAGCGTGCCACGCTGCGAGGCCTGTCAATTGCGCCGGGACTGGTGCGCCTGTGACTGGCGTCCCGAGCTCAAGGCCGAGGCGGGTTTCTGCCTGTTGATGTATGACAGCGAGCCGATGAAACCCTCCAACACGGGTCGTCTTATCGCCGATGTCTTGCCTGACACCACCTGGGCCTTCCTCTGGTCGCGCACCGAGCCCCATCCCGGGTTGCTGGCGCTGCTCAGGGATCCCGAGTGGCAGCCGTATGTGGTGTTTCCGGCGAGCGAAAAGGCGCCAGCGCGCCTGACCGAGCAGGTACTGCCCACGCCCGGCAAGCGGCCGCTGTTTATCTTGCTCGATGGCACCTGGCCAGAGGCACGCAAGATGTTCAACAAGAGCCCCTATCTCGATGCGCTGCCTGTGCTGAGCGTGCGTCCAGAGAGCCTCTCCACCTATGGCATGAGGGTGGCCCCCAAGGAGCATCAGCTCTGCACCGCCGAGGTGGCGGCTTGTGTGCTGGAAGTCGCGGGGGAGGTGCAGGTCGGGCTTGGCCTGCAACTCTGGTTCAACCTGTTCAGCAGCCGCTACATGGCCGGGCGGGTCAATCGCTGGCCGGGGGAGGAGGATGCCGCCCTGCAGCAGGCGCTGCTCCCTTTCTTGAGTCCGATGGAGGAGAATGATGAAAATCGGGAATCAACCCCCGCTTGAGTCATGAGCACTGGGATGATTCGACCCGAGAGCCGGCCAATGCCCGTCAAATAAAAGATGAAAATAAGGAATTGATTGGCTGCCATTGTTTCGTTATGTGAATGAGTGAGCCGCGCTTAGGATAGGCGCAACCGGCTCCTGCACGCCTCCTCTTGGCAGGATAGGAGCCCTGTCTTGTCTGACTGAGGTGCAAATGGAGTTTGAGCTTACTACCCTGATCCTGCTGTTCGGCGTCGCCCTGGCCGCCGGTTTCATCGATGCCATCGCCGGGGGCGGCGGTCTGCTGACGGTGCCCGCCCTGCTGGCCACCGGCATGCCGCCCGCCCTGGTACTGGGCACCAACAAATTACAGAGCAGCTTCGGCTCCTTCTCCGCCACCTGGTTCTATGCCCGCCGGGGCTTGATTGAGTGGCATATCATCTGGCCCGCGGTCATTTTCACCTTTATCGGGGCGGCACTGGGCTCCCTGGCGGTGCAGACCATAGATGCCGCCATTCTGGAGCGGCTGCTCCCCTTCCTGCTGGTGGCCTTTGCCTGTTACTTCTACTTCTCCCCCAGGGTGAGCGATGCGGAAAGCAGCCGTCGTCTTACCCCCATGCTGTTTGCACTGCTGGTTGGCGGCGGGGTCGGTTTCTATGATGGCTTCTTTGGTCCGGGTACCGGCTCCTTCTTTGCCATCGGCTTCGTCGCCCTGGCGGGGTTTGGCATGGCGCGGGCCACCGCCCACACCAAGTTGCTCAATTTCACCTCCAACATCGCCTCGCTGATCTTCTTTGCCCTCGGTGGCAAGGTGGTGTGGAGCGTCGGCTTCTCCATGGCGCTTGGGCAGTTCATTGGCGCGCGATTTGGCTCCAAGCTGGTGCTGATCAAAGGGGTAAAGCTGATCAAACCCTTGCTGGTCACCATCTCCCTGCTGATGTCGGCCAAGCTTATCTGGAGCCAGTATCCCGCCCTGTTTAGCTGGCTGCACTGAGTCCGGTGCAGGTCTGCGTCCCTTGACCCTCTTTTCGCTGGCACTTCGCCATCAGGAGGCCGCGCCTGCACGGGCGCGGCCTCTCATCTTTGCACTGTGGTCAGAACATGGGGCATTGATATAAAGGGCCTTATCAGCCGCTCAGGGGCCTTAGTTGGGCGAAGTGGCGAGTCAGGGCCTGGATCAGGCGGCTGGCTCTGTCTCGTTTCAGGCTGCTGGGCCGGTAAATGAGGTGGATGGGGCGACTGATGCCGGGCAGGGGGCGGGCTTGCTTGCCCTGCTCGCCGACCAGGGCAAGCAGCCCTTCGGGCAACATCACCGGCCCCATGCCCGCCTTGGCCAGCTCGATCAGCGCCAGATAGGAGTCGAGCTGCATGCGCGGCGCCAGCCCCAGCTCGGCCAGGGGGGCGACCAGATAGCGGTTGACCGGGTTGTCCAGATCCATGGTGAACAGGCTGGCAGCCGGGCCTCTCTCCTCCTCACTCCCCACCAGATAGAAGGGTTCATCCCTCAGCAGCTCGGCGTGCAAACCGTGTCCGGGGGGCAGGCGTCCGGCGCAGATCCCGAGCAGGGCCTCCCCGGCCCGCACCCGCGCCAGGATCACCGGGGTGTGGTGGGTGGAGATCAGCAAGTAGGGATCCTGGCGCAGGTAGTCGGCCATGAAGGGGGCCAGGTAGCCAGCCAGCAGGGTCTCGGAGCAGGCAACCGGCAGGGGATGGGCATCGGTGAGGGTCTGGCTGTCGGCCAGCAGTCCCTTCATCTCTGCCAGGGTGGGAGCGAGACGGGTCAGCAGCTCGTGGGCCTGGGGAGTGAGCCTGATCTGGCGGCCATCGGGTTCGATCAACTTCTTGCCGAGCCGCTGTTCCAGCTGGCTGATGCGCTTGCTGACCGCCGACTGGCTGATATAGAGGCGGCTGGCCACCTTGCCCATGGTGCCCTCCGTGGCCAGCAAAAACAGGGTATCGAGCCCTTCCAGTAACATAGTGTCGTGCCTCCCGAACATGTCCGGCCCCCACCTTAGGGGCTTGTGGGACGAGAGGCAAGGGGTCAGACCGGTTGGGGTTTGAGGCGCCTGGGCAATCCGAAGATCACCAGATTGCCGAGCAGGCAGACCGCCATGCCGACCATGGAGACCGGTTGCCAGACAAAGCCCTCATACAGGGTGGAGAGACCCAGGGCCACCAGAGGAAAGAGCACGGTGGCATAGGCCGCCTTGCTGGCCCCGATCCGCCCGACCAGGGTCAGATAGGCGGTAAAGGCGATCACCGAGCCGAACAGCGCCAGATAGAGCAGGGCCCCCCAGTAACGGGTGCCGGTCGGCCAGACCAGCTCTTGACCCAGCAGTTGCACCCAGCCCAGCAGCAGTATGACCCCGTACAACATGCCCCAGGGCACCATCTGCAACACGGTGAAACCCTGGCGCTGACCCCGGGCCGAGACCAGATTGCCGAGGGAGAAGCAGAGGGTTCCGGCGCAGGCGAAGGCGAGCCCCTTCCAGGCCTGGGCGCCCAGATCGCTCGACATCAGGCTGGGCCAGAACAGCAGCAGGGTGCCGGCCAGTCCCATCACTGAGCCCTGCAGCCATTGACGGCTGGGTTTCTGTTTCTCGAACAGCCAGAGGTTGAGGCCGTTGAAGATGCTGGCACAGGCGAACACCACCGCCGAGAGGCCGCTGGGGATGTATTGGGTGGCGTGATAGAAGCAGAGGAAGTTGGTGGAAAAGAGCAGGGCGCCGAGCAGGGCGGCATAGCCCTGGCCTTGTTTTGGCAGACGGGGAAACTTGCCGCTCAGGGTGAGCAGGGCAAAGAGTGCCAGGGCCGCCAGGGCGAAGCGATAGAGCACCGAGACCTCGATGGGGATGGGGCCGAGTTGCCAGGCGATGGCAATCCAGGTGCTGCCCCAGATGAGCACGGTGGCGAGATAGAGGGTCAGATTCATCATGGTGATCCTTAGGAAGGCGACGGCAATGGGTAAAGGGAGGAGCTCGGCTCTCTCACTATGGTCTTAGCATGGCCTGCCCTGGCCCGTGCCGGGTTACAGGATCTTGCGGTTATTTTGCCTAGGGGCGCCCCGGTGGCTGCCATCTGCCGGGGAGGGCGGGTAGACTGAGCACTCACCGGTCAGCGAAGGGCTGCCCGAGGAACCCTGTGGCGCCAGCTGGCTAGCCCCGGGTTCAGAGATCTTCAGGATGAGAGAGGCGACATGGCTGCAGGGGTATTCGATGCATTGGTCAGCACGGGGGCGCGGCTCGAGGCCCACCACTGGCTGGAGCCAGGGCTCGGGCTGGCCAGCTGGCGCAACTGCTTCGATCAGACGCGCTACCACAGACCCGGCCATCACACCCTGAGCGTCTATCTGCAAGGGGGTGAGCAGACGGAGCGGCTCGATGGCCCTGGGGGCCATGGCGGCGTCGGCAAGATTTGCCTGATGCCGGATCACCACAGATCCGAGTGGCTGGTGCGCGAGGAGTTTCGCTTCTTTCATCTCTATTTCAGCCCGGCACACCTGACGCGGATCGCCGAGGAGGTCTGCGATCGGGAGGGGCGCCACCTGCAGCTCTATGACAAGACCTTCATCGACGATGCCGTCTTGATGAGGCTGGCCAACCAGCTTCAACACCTGGACTGGCAGGAGGCGGGCAATCGGCTGGCTCTTGGCGAGATCTGCAATCAACTGCTGCTGCACACCTTTAGTCATCACACCCAGGAGGCGCCAGCGCTGGTGCTGCCCAAGGGGGGATTGGCGCCAGCAGTGGCGCGGCGGGTGTGTGATTACATGGCCGGACGTCTTGCGCAGCCCATCTTGCTTGGCGAATTGGCGGCCGAGGCCAGCCTGAGCGAATTCCACTTCAGCCGCATGTTCGCCCAAACCTTGGGTACCTCTCCCCATCGTTATCTGCAGGGGCTGCGATTGCGCCGTGCCAAGCAGCTCTTGCTGGCCGGGGCCTCCCTGGGGGAGGTGGCGAGCCAATGTGGTTTCTCGTCTGCGGCCCACCTGGGTAACCGCTTTCGTGATGATTTTGGTTTGAGTCCGGGGCAGTGGCGCAGCCGCTTGTCATCGGATTGTCATGGTGGGTGGAGATAGTGGCGGCGCGCTCATCAACCCGTGTGCCACTGCCATGATCCCACCTCATAAAAAGGAAGCCTCTTGAAACAAAGCAAACGTCAGGCTCGCAGCCGCCACCTCTGGTTCAGTCACTGGAACGCCCCTCGCTGGTCCCTGCCTCTCCCCTGTGTCCCCGAACCCGAAGTGCCTCACAGTTCTCGTTGAAATCTCCCCCCTGCCATAGGCAGTGGCCGGCAAGTTTGCCACTATGACTCCCAGACGTTGATTGCTGTCATGGGGCGCTATGTTTCTGGAACGTATCGAGATAAAAGGCTTTCGCGGGATAAACCGCCTCTCGCTCAGCCTGGATAACACCACTGTGCTCATCGGTGAGAACGCCTGGGGGAAATCGAGCCTGCTGCGGGCACTCTGGTGTCTGCTGGGTCAGGAAGCCGAGCCCTATCAGTTCAATGCCGATGACTTCCACAGACCCGAAGATCCCGAGCTGGCCCCGGCGCGCAGCCTGCAACTGGTGCTCACCTTCAGCGAATACCGACCGGAGATGTGCCTGCGTTCCCAGCGCCTTGCCCGTCTCGCCCCGGTCTGGATGTCTCACAAAGACAAGTTCCATCGCATCCACTATCGAGCCAGCGCCGAGTTGCACGATGATGGCAGCGTGTTGAGTCGCCATGACTTTCTCGATGGCATCGGCAAGGTGCTGGAGGGGGTGGAGAGCGGGCCTCTGGTCACTCTGCTCATCACCATGAACCCGGTGTTTCGGCTGCGCGACGCCCGCAGCGCCCAGTTCGGCCAGGAGGCCCAGCCCTGGCCCGAGCCCAGCGAGCATCACCTCGGCAAGCTGATGGAGAAGATGGGGGATGAGCCTTCACGCATCGGTGAAGAGGAACTCAAGGAGGCGCTCAGCGCCGTGCGCCAGCTGACGGATCACTACTTCAAGGCCCTGGCCCCCATCAAATACAAGCCGCGCAGCCAGCGGGAGATCATCAACAGGCCCATGACACTGCGCAACCCCGGCAACCTGCAGAGCCTGTTGCGTAGCGCCGACAACCGGGCACTGCAACTGGCCATGGCGGGCATGGCGGGGGCCCTGCTCAATGCGCGCGGCAATCGGGAGCTGGAGCAGGGGGCCAGGCCCATCATGATTGTGGAGGATCCGGAGAGCCGGCTTCATCCCACCATGCTCTCCCTGGCCTGGGGGCTGCTTGAGCAACTGCCGGCGCAGAAACTGCTCACCACCAACTCCGGCGATCTGCTCTCCTCCTTGCCCTTGAATCAGGTGCGCCGTCTGGTGCGCCGCCAGCAGGAGATCCTCTGTCATCAACTCGGGGGGGAGCGCTACAGCAGCGACGATCTGCGCAAGATCGCCTTTCATGTGCGCATCAACAGACCCATGTCGCTGTTTGCCCGCTGCTGGTTGCTGGTGGAGGGGGAGACCGAGATCTGGCTGCTGTCAGAGCTAGCCCAGCTCTGCGGCTACAGCCTGCGGGCCGAAGGGGTGCGCATCATCGAGTTTGCCCAGTGCGGCCAGGCGCCCCTCATCAAGGTGGCCCGGGACTTTGGCATAGAGTGGCACCTGCTCACCGACGGCGACGAGGCCGGGATGAAGTACGCCAGCTCGGCCCGATCCCTGCTCAAAGGGGAGCGGGAACAGGATCGTCTGACGCAGCTGCCTGCCGCCGACATCGAGCACTACCTCTATCAGAACGGCTTCGAGGCGGTGTTTCGGCGCGAAGCCGGGGTGGGGGGGCGATCCTCACTCAGCGCCAGCCGCATCATCAACAAGGCGATACACCATCGCAGCAAGCCCGGCATGGCATTGGCCGTGGTGGAGGAGGCGGAGCGTCTGGGCCCAGGCCATATCCCCGTGGTGATCCGCCAGCTGTTCAAGCGGCTAGTGGCCCAGGCGAGGGGCCAGGGCTGACCTCCGATGCCTTTGTGGCAATTCACCGGGCGTTCAAGGGGTTAGTGGCCCAGGCGAGGGGCCAGGGCTGACTCCCGATGCCTTTGTGGTAATTCCCCGGGCGTTCAAGGGGCTGGTGGCTCCGGCGAGGGCCAGGCGTTTGGTTCCGCTTTGAGTTTGGGTATACTCGCCCCCTTCATCACAGGAGGCGTTCATGTTATCCCAATTACCCCTATGGCTTTATCCCCTGAGTGGCCTGATGGCACTCGGGGCCCTCGCTTGGCTGGCACTGGTGCTGTGGCGCGGGGATCTCTGCCCGGGTCAACGCTCGCGTATCCTCCAGCAGAGCTTCTCGGTCTGGGTCATCAGTGGCCTCTCGGTGATGCTGGCGGTGGAGGCGAAGGCGCCCCAGTGGCAAGTCTGGCTCGGTGGGGCGGCCCTGATACTGGGCATCGGCGTCTCCTTGCTGCAATCGAGACTGGAGGGCAAACGCGCCATCCCCGCCACCTGGCTATTGCTGCCCGCCTTGCCCCTGAGCCTCTATGGACTGGGACTGCTGGCTGCGACTGGCTGGGTGAGTGGTCTGTTGCAGATGGTGCTGCTGGGCGCCGCCTTCGCTCACCTGATGCTGCTGCGAGCCCGCCACCGGTTGCAGGCGTTCAACACCTTGTTGCCCATGGTGGGGCTGGGGGCGGCGATTGCCAGCCTGCTCTGGTTTGTGGCCCTGATGTTGATGAGTCAGCCGAGTGACGCCGTGCTGAGCGCGCTGTTGCCCTGGATCCTGACTCAGACCCTGCTGCTTGTGGCCACCTTGCTGCTCTGGTTCAGCCCTGTCTATCTGCGGCGCGAGACTGCCCCCGTGGTGCTATCGACCACCCTGTGCGGCCTGCTGATCGCCGAGATAGCCGCCACTGGCGCCTTGCAGATGCTGAACTGAGACCGCTTATTGCATTGAGACGGCGGAGCCTGGCTATCAGGCAGGCTGGGCTCTCCTGTCGACCAGCAGGGGCTTGTTGCCCTGACGGGAGGGTCACTGTGGCGCGCCAAGGAGATCGACGGCGTCGACCCTGGGGAAATTAAGCCGTTTGTGGGCCAGAGCGGGCACCCCAATGGCAGCCGAGCTTGCTGGCCTTGAGGGGGGCGGGTGAGGTTTCAGAGGCAAGGGCTTGTTTCATCGCATAAAAAGGCAGCATGGTGCTGGTAAAAGGGGCTGTTAGCGCCGCATTAATCTACACCTTCAACTTTATCAAGATTTTTGCTTGCAATATTTGCGCTGGCGCCTATTATTGGCGACCTCAGACGCGGGGTGGAGCAGCTCGGTAGCTCGTCGGGCTCATAACCCGAAGGTCGTTGGTTCAAATCCAGCCCCCGCAACCATCTGATACTCAAGGTGTTTATCGCCAGGCGAAGATGACTTGAGTGAAGCAATACCCAACCAGACAACTGCTCAGTCTTGTTGGCACAATTCGGACGCGGGGTGGAGCAGCTCGGTAGCTCGTCGGGCTCATAACCCGAAGGTCGTTGGTTCAAATCCAGCCCCCGCAACCACACACAGTCTTGCTGTTCACCTATGAACATCAAGGCGCACTCAAGCTGGCAACTGCTCTGCCAACTTGGGACAATTCGGACGCGGGGTGGAGCAGCTCGGTAGCTCGTCGGGCTCATAACCCGAAGGTCGTTGGTTCAAATCCAGCCCCCGCAACCACACACAGTCTTGCTGTTCAACTATGAACATCAAGGCGCACTCAAGCTGGCAACTGCTCTGCCAGCTTGGGACAATTCGGACGCGGGGTGGAGCAGCTCGGTAGCTCGTCGGGCTCATAACCCGAAGGTCGTTGGTTCAAATCCAGCCCCCGCAACCACACACAGTCTTGCTGTTCACCTATGAACATCAAGGCGCACTCAAGCTGGCAACTGCTCTGCCAACTTGGGACAATTCGGACGCGGGGTGGAGCAGCTCGGTAGCTCGTCGGGCTCATAACCCGAAGGTCGTTGGTTCAAATCCAGCCCCCGCAACCACACACAGTCTTGCTGTTCAACTATGAACATCAAGGCGCACTCAAGCTGGCAACTGCTCTGCCAGCTTGGGACAATTCGGACGCGGGGTGGAGCAGCTCGGTAGCTCGTCGGGCTCATAACCCGAAGGTCGTTGGTTCAAATCCAGCCCCCGCAACCACACACAGTCTTGCTGTTCACCTATGAACATCAAGGCGCACTCAAGCTGGCAACTGCTCTGCCAGCTTGGGACAATTCGGACGCGGGGTGGAGCAGCTCGGTAGCTCGTCGGGCTCATAACCCGAAGGTCGTTGGTTCAAATCCAGCCCCCGCAACCACACACAGTCTTGCTGTTCACCTATGAACATCAAGGCGCACTCAAGCTGGCAACTGCTCTGCCAGCTTGGGACAATTCGGACGCGGGGTGGAGCAGCTCGGTAGCTCGTCGGGCTCATAACCCGAAGGTCGTTGGTTCAAATCCAGCCCCCGCAACCATTTTATTCTGTTCGTCTCTCTCCATTGCTCCCCCTTTTAGCTGGCTAGACTCCCTCATCGGGGTTGCCTGCTCGTTGAACGACCGCGTGCTGCCTGTCACTGATCTATGCCCTTTTTCATTGTCTGTATCCCATAAGCACTCCGCTCAATGAGCTAGCAGCATGGCGATCTTTGCCTTCACTCAGGTATCATCGGCGCTCTTCTGTTTTTTCATGGATGAGGCTGCACCATATGCTCGATTTTTCCTATCAGGCCCCCAAGATAGACAACGATCCTCGGGATCTCGATCAGTTTATGGAACTGAGTTCCTCCCTCAAGTTATTGATCTGCCATCAGAGTCTGAAAGATACGCTGCTTGCGCGCCCCGAGCTGGTTGCGGCCAGCCTGCAAGCGGCCCTGGGGCAGGAGGGGCCTTATCTGTGCCCGATCATCGACTCTTCTGATCCGCAAGGGCTGCTTATCCTGATCTTCAGCCCGGCGCTGGGAACAGGCCATGAGCGCTTCAAACAGATCCGGCAATGGATAGCCCCCCTTGCCCAATACCAGACCGAGCAGCTGAGTCTGCATCTGGAAGGGTTCGAACCCGCCGAGAGGGCCCGACTCGGAGAGGTACTGCTTGCCTCCCTGCTGGCCGCCAACGTGACGCTGCCGAGCCAGAAGCGCGAGGCCAAGGCCAGGATCCCTTATCGCCTGCTCGCCAGCTCCCCCGCATTTCCCCTGGATGTGGCGCGTTTGTGTGCCGAGGCCGAAGGCAATGCCCTGGCCCGCCATCTTGGTGTGCTGCCCGCCTCCGTGCTCGATGCGCCCGGCTACCGGCAACGGGTGAAAGAGATGGCCGGTGTCGAGGGGTGGCAGTGTCAGGAATATGATGAGGCAGCCTTGAAGGCACTGGGGGCGGGGGCTTTTCTCGCCGTGAGCCGCGGCTCTCAGGATGGCCAGGGCGCCATCGTGAAGCTCAGTTATGAACCCGCAGGGGCCACCCGGCAGCTGGCCCTGGTGGGCAAGGGGATCTGTCACGACTCGGGCGGCTACAACCTGAAAGTGGGGGGCTCCATGTATGGCATGCACCTGGATATGGGTGGCAGCGCCGTGGCGCTGGGAACCCTGCTCGCCATTAGCCGGGCCAGGCTGCCGGTGAGGGTGCACTGTTGGCTGGCCATCGCCGAAAACCACATAGGCCCGGCGGCTTATCGCCCTGGTGAGGTGGTGACCGCCTGCAATGGCACCACCATCGAGGTGGTGGACACCGATGCCGAGGGGCGCATGGTGCTGGCCGATGCCCTGGCGCTGGCGGCGCGAGACGAGCCGGATCTTATCATCGACTACGCCACCCTGACCGGCGCCTGCAAGCGGGCGCTGGGCAGCCGTTACAGCGGTGCCTTCACCAACCAGGCCGAGTGGCTGACCTGCCTCATTGCGCTTGGGCAAGAGAGCGGGGAGCGGGTGTGGCCCTTCCCGCTCGACAGTGATTATGATGAGGCGCTGGAGAGCGAATGGGCGGATCTGTTGCAGTGCGCCCCCGGTGCCTCGCCGGATCATATCGATGCGACCCGTTTTCTCAGCCGTTTCGTGCCAGCCAACACCCCCTGGTTACATCTGGACTTGTCCGGCTACCGCAACAAGGGGGGCAATGGGGTGGTGGGCAGCGAGGTAACGGGCTTTGGGGTACGGTTTACCCTGGCACTGCTGGCCGACTGGCAGGCTGGGATCCTGACTGGATCCCGCCCGCGCCCTGGCTGATAATGGCGCCCTGCTTGTCGGCCCGCTCGTCAAAGATGAGTGGCTTTGGCCTCGAAAGGCCACTCATTGCCAGGGGTTGACCACTGTTGAGCCCGTTTGGCCGGGTCAGCGCCAGCGTTCATTTTCCATGTAGTAAAGGATTGATATGAAGACGCCATCTTATGACTGGGTACTCTTTGATCTCGATGAAACCCTGCTGGATTTCCCGGTGGATCTCGCCTTGGAGCAGACCTTGCAGCTGCACGGTATCGTCGCGAACGAGGCGCGGATGAGTGAGTATCGTGAGCTCAATCATCGACTGTGGGGTCAGTACAACAGTGGTGAAATAGATGCCCAGCATCTGCAACAGACCCGTTTCTCCCCCTTCGTCCCAGCAGGGCTCGACCCCCTCGCCATGAATAATACTTTTTTGCAGCAGATCATTGCCCTGAGTCAGCCCCTGGATGGCGTACTGGAAACCTTGCTGCAACTGAAAGAGCGGGTGAGCATGGGCATCATCACCAACGGTTTCAGCCTGCCCCAGCGCGGCCGTCTGGCCAAACTTGGCTGGCACGACTGGTTCGCACCGCTGATCATCTCGGACGAGGTGCGAGTCACCAAACCGGCGGCGGCCATCTTCGAGCAGAGCCTGGCGCTGATGGGGAGACCGGATCCGGCCCGGGTGCTGATGGTGGGAGACAATCCCAAGACGGACATAGCCGGCGCGGCGGCCATGGGGCTGGCCACCTGCTGGTATAACCCCCAGGGTCAGGCGGGGGACTGTGCCCCGACCCACGAGATCCGCCACTTCAGCCATCTGGCCGAGATAGTCCTGGGATAACGGCGGTAATAATGCTGGGATAAAACAGCGATGTCCCGCTCGACAAAACAGGCAGCCTCTTGGCTGCCTGTTTTGTTGTGTCATTGCGGGATCCTGCCCCTATTCATCAGGCCGGGCCAGCCTGGGCTGGATAACACGCGCCAGCAGATTGACCCCTGACCCCATCACGGTTTTATCGACGTTGAACGTTGAACGATGGATGGAGGGCACCGAGGACGGTTCCCCCATGAATCAAGAGATAGCCAGCTTGTGCTGGATAACACGCGCCAGCAGATTGACTCCATGTTCCATCACGGTTTTATCGACGTTGAACGCGGGATGATGGATGGGGGGCACTGAGGACGGTCCCTTATGCATCAAGAGATAGCCAGCCTGTGCTGGATAAAACGCGCCAGCAGGTTGACCCCCGATTCCATCACGGTTTCATCGAAGTTGAATGCGGGATGGTGGTGAGGCGCACTGAGATCGGCACCCAGGATGAGATAAGCGGCCTGACCACCATTGCGCTGCACCCGTTCGATGAGGAAACCGGCATCTTCACTGGCACCGAAGCGGCGGGTGTGCACCGTATTGAGGGCCATGGCGGCGGCCAGGGGGAGCAACTCTTCAATCAGCTCAGGGCTGTTGTGGATGCCGATGGCTTCCCCTTGCTTGCGAATGAGATAACTCACCCCCTGCATCAGGGCGGCCCCCTCGACGATGCGTTGTACCTGGCCAAAGACATAGTCGTTGAGCGCCGGGCTGGCGCCCCGGGTTTCTCCTTGCAGGCGAGCCTGGCCGGGTATCACATTGCGACCGCTGCCACCACTGAGCTGGCCGACGTTGATGCGGGTCATGCCGTCGCGATGACGGGGGATGCCGAGCATGGCGGTGGTCGCCATACAGGCCGCCGCCAGGGCATTGCGGCCCGCATTGGGCTCGAGCCCGGCGTGAGCCGACTCCCCCATGAATTCCACATCAAACTTGGTCGAGCAGAGAAACTCGGTAGGGTTGAGGACCAGCTCGCCGCTGGTGGCATGAATGCCTATGTGCAGCGCCAGCAGCGCGTCCACATCATCGAGCTGGCCACCTGCCGCCAGCGCCTTGCCGCCACGGCATCCCTCTTCCGCCGGCTGGAAGAACAGCTTTATGCGTCCCCCAAGCTGCTCGGCCTGGGCCATGATGCGCTCTGCCAGTACCAGGCCGATGGCGGTGTGGCCATCATGGGCACAGGCGTGCATCCAACCGGTATTGTGAGACTGCCATGCCTCCTGGGTGGGTTGGTGCTGCTCGCCACTCTCTTCGTCCACCTCAACGGCATCTATGTCGAAACGAAACCCCAGCGTCGGGCCGGGCCGTCCGCTATCCCACAGGCCCATCACGCCGGTCAGGTTCTCGATGCGTGCCAACCAGTCGGGGTTGGCACCTTGGCGCAGGGCTCGCTCTTTCTGCGCTGCTACGTCGATCTGGCGGCCCATCACCAAGGAACTGGCCAGCAGGGCATCTCCCAGCATGACGGTGAAACCGAGTTCATTGAGGCGGTGTGCGATGAGGGCGCTGGTGCGAAATTCACACCAGGCTGCTTCTGGCAGACGATGCAGATCGCGGCGCCAGTGGCGCAGGGTGTCGATAGTCATAACGGATCCCGAGAACAACTGAAGAGGGTTATTGTGGCCCTGGGGTGGGGCAGAGTAAATCGGTGATGGGGCCGCCCATAAGAGGTCGGACGAGCATGGGCATCATGGGGAAATGCAGAAATGGCGCAAAAAGCACAAACAAAAAAACCAACCGTGAAAAAGTCACAGTTGGTGTCGATTAAACAGTCGTTTTCTGGTCAGTCAGTGAGGCACAAGGCGCCTCGCATGGCTCAAAACTGGGACAGTGAAGGCAGGGAAACTGCGACCAGAGTGAAAAACACAGTGAAAACTGCTGTAACTAAGAATTCGGTCATATCTTTTCTCCCTGGCTGGCTGTTGATGGATCCAAGATAACACAAAGGGAGATTAAAACAATGGCTCTTTGTGATAAATGGGGCATTTTTATGGCTTGAGCAACCAAGCGACCGTTTTTGCATGCTGGTGTTTGAAATGCACCCAAGTCGATGTGGTTAATGGAATGTTTCGACGGAAAACCATTTTAAACTCATTATTTTCAATAGCTTATTGTGCATTGATAACAGGTTTATGAATGGGTTTTGAATGAGGCTTTTTAGGTTTTACCACTTTTAGAGAGCGTAAATGGCGATCCAGCCCAGTCAAAAGCTGTCGCCGAGCGCTGTTTTTGGCCGTCAGACGGTGCCATGCCCCTCTGTAAGCAGATTTTTTGTAGGTGTCGATTTTATGATCTTATCTAACCCCATGACACTGCTCAGGCTTTGCCCCGACAGAGCAGGGCGGTGCGATCAGACAGATAGCCGGGCGTGGGGAGCATGAAAGGAGCCTATCAAGAGGGTGAGCGAACAAGGCGGGAGCGGAGGAAAGCGATCAACAGGGCAGGGGGACGACATCGTATGGGCCTTTGCTTAATAAGCGATGACTGATGAACACTTAATTGTAAATATAATGAGGCAGCTGCTCTTGTAATTATTCATTTGGCTACTTTTCGCTGTAGTCAATGCGGAGTAAGATGCCTGCTCAATAAAAATAAGAATTAGGAGTTCGGGTGTGAAAACATTAGTAAGCGAGAGGGTATCGCCTTATATAAATCAATTATATGAATGCGGTATTAATGATTCTGACATTAAGCTGGTCGTGGACAAGTTTCGTCATGATCTCGGTGGCAGTTCAACCCTGTTTTTATTGCGCGATGATGACAAGAGCGACGGGATCAAGCTGTTTGCCAGCGGCTTGAACGATGCTCAGCAGCATTTCTATCTGCAGCATCATCGTCAGGATCTCTGGTTCAATCACTACCTGGATAAAGGATGCCAGGGGGTGGTCAGCGCCAACGAGATCTCCGACAACGCCGGCCTGCTCGCCAGCTTTGGCGCCCAGTTTGCCTTAGGGGGCGTGTGCCGGGTCAAGGATCATGGCTTGAGCTCTCTGTGCGGTTATCGCAGTGGGGCCCAGAGCGATTTCAACCTGCAAGAGAGGCATCTGGTTGCCGATACCTATGCCGGTCTTGCGGCCTGGAGTCAGCACTATTGGAATCTGCTTGCTCTGGAAACCCAGAATTACCAGCTGCAACAGCTGGTGCGTAACCACAATAAGCCGAGCGCCATCATTGATGGCAAGGGTTATATCCATTATTCCAATATGGCATTTAACCGCATCACGGATGAAAATGTGGAATTGCGCACCCTGACGGGCTTGTTCTCCCTGCATAGCAAGGAGCTGCAGCGTCAATTCAAAGAGATGCTTGCCGGCTTTGCCTATCTGCTGCCCGGGGCAAGCGCTTATCTTTCCGTACCCCGCCAATCCAATCTCAGGCCCTTGTTGATCCAGTGCACCCTGATGAGTGGCCTGACCCGGTTCGAGCGTTATGTGGAGTTGGTGCTGCGCGACCCTGAGCATGCGTTTAATCCCGATATCGAGGCCCTGGCCAGTCTCTATCCACTGACCATAGGGGAGAAAGAGCTGCTGATGCTGATGAGCAAGGGATACAGCAGCAATGACATCGCCCAATTACGGGGCGTGAAAGTGGAAACGGTGCGATCCACCCTCAAAGGGGTCTTCAAGAAGACTGATTGTCACAGCCAGAGCGAGCTGTTGTTGCTGCTGCAATCCATCTCCTGACATCGGCGAGCTATGCTAGACATGAGGCCGCCAATATAAGGCGGCCGAGCCAGATTTCTTAGGGGGTTCAACATGAAAGCATTAATGGCCAAGGACTATATGCAGGTGAGGCCCATCACCTTCAAGGCTGAGATGATGGTGCAATCTGCCGTCGCCAAGTTTATCAACAGCAATCAACTGGGCGGCCCTGTCATCGATGAGGCAGGTCACTTGATAGGCTGGGTCTCTGAGCAAGATTGCATCTCCGTCATGCTCAAGGAGGCCTATCACTGCGAGCAGGTGGCTCAGGTCAAGGATGTGATGCGCAAGGATGTGCTGACGGTCAACCCTGACACCAGCATGCTGGAGCTGGCCGAGATGATGCTGGGTCAGAAACCCAAGATGTATCCGGTGCTGGAGGGCGGCCGCCTGGTGGGGGTCATCAGTCGCCATGATGTGATGAAGGCCATTCACAATCAGCTCGATACCTGCTTCCTTCCCCGGGCTCACCACTGACAGCTCTTCACCGAGGCAGGGGTCTTCCCCTGCTTTTATCCTGACCCGCAACCTGACCGCGTTAATGCTTGCACCGCTCCCGCCCGCTCTTTAGGATCTCCCCCAGCTATCGATATGGCCCCCAGCGGGCTTTCTATAAGGAATCTGTACCTTGTCTCTCTCTATCGAGGCGCTGCGCCGCCGTCTTTCTGCCTGCATGAATCTGGATGCCCGCCGTCTATCCAGTCGACTTCATGGGGTCAAGAAGCTGCCACAAGACAAGCAAGAGTCTGTGCTGGAAACCATTGCCGCCGATCTGGACGCCGCCGAGCAGCGTTACCAGTCCCGCCTGGCCGGGGTGCCTGCCGTTACTTATCCAGACAACCTGCCGGTCAGCCAGAAGCAGGCGGAGATCGCCAAGGCGATTCAAGAACATCAGGTGGTGATCATCGCCGGGGAAACCGGCTCGGGCAAGACCACCCAGAT
Organism: Aeromonas rivuli; assembly: GCF_020149575.1. NCBI lineage: Bacteria > Pseudomonadati > Pseudomonadota > Gammaproteobacteria > Aeromonadales > Aeromonadaceae > Aeromonas > Aeromonas rivuli. Next base: position 2,046,862 of record NZ_CP079742.1, read on the forward strand.
CCCCAAGATCTGTCTGGCACTGGGGCGCGGGGTGAAAGGTTACATCGGCCACACCCAGCCGCGCCGCTTGGCGGCCCGCACCGTGGCGGCCCGCATCGCCGAGGAGATGAAGTCCGAGCTCGGCCAATATGTCGGCTACAAGGTGCGCTTCACCGATCAGGTGAGCGAGCAGACCCACATCAAGCTGATGACCGACGGCATCCTGCTGGCGGAGATCCAGCACGACCGCATGTTGACCCAGTACGACACCATCATCATCGATGAGGCCCATGAGCGCAGCCTCAACATCGACTTCATCCTGGGCTATCTCAAGCAGCTGCTGCCCAGGCGCCCCGATCTCAAGGTGATCATCACCTCGGCCACCATCGACCCCCAGCGCTTCTCCCGCCACTTCAACCAGGCGCCGGTGATCGAAGTATCGGGCCGTACCTATCCGGTGGAGGTGCGCTATCAGCCGCGCCCGGAAGGGGGTGACGATCGCGATGAGTTGCAGGGCATCTTCGATGCGGTGCAGGAGCTGGCCAAAGAGGGCTTGGGGGACATCCTCATCTTCATGAATGGCGAGCGGGAGATCCGCGACACCGCCGATGCCTTGAACAAGCTGGGGCTGCGTGACACCGAGATATTGCCGCTCTATGCGCGCCTCTCCAACAGCGAGCAGAACAGGGTGTTTCAGCAGCACGCCGGGCGGCGCATCGTGCTCGCCACCAACGTGGCGGAGACCTCCCTCACGGTGCCAGGCATCCGTTACGTGATAGATCCCGGCACCGCCCGCATCAGCCGCTACTCCTGGCGCACCAAGGTGCAGCGCCTGCCCATCGAACCCGTCTCCCAGGCCAGCGCCAACCAGCGCATGGGCCGCTGTGGCCGGGTCGCCGACGGTATCTGCATCCGCCTCTACTCGGAGGAAGACTTCAACAACAGGCCCGCCTTTACCGATCCCGAGATCCTGCGCACCAACCTCGCCTCCGTCATCTTGCAGATGCTGGCGCTGGGGCTGGGCAACATGGAGGCCTTCCCCTTCGTCGAGCCGCCGGAGTCGCGCCACATCAAGGATGGCCTCTCCCTGCTCAACGAGCTGGGGGCGGTCAAGGCGCTGCCGGCAAACAGGGAGCAGGACGGCAAGCTGCAACTGACCGAGACCGGTCGCCAGCTGTCGCGCATTCCCCTCGATCCACGGCTCGCCAAGATGGTGATCACCGGGGCGCAAACCGGCTGCCTGAGCGAGGTGATGGTGATCACCGCCGGCCTTAGCATCCAGGATCCTCGCGAGCGCCCCATGGAGAAGAAACAGGCCGCCGACGAGCAGCACAGGCGCTTCGAGGACAAGGAGTCCGACTTCCTCGCCTTCGTCAATCTGTGGAACTACCTGAAAGAGCAGCAGGATGCCCTGGGCAGCAACCCGTTCCGTCGCATGTGCCAGAAGGAGTTCCTCTCATTCCTGCGGGTGCGCGAATGGCAGGATATCCACTTCCAGCTGCGCCAGACGGTGAAAGAGCTGGGCTTCAAGAGCAATTCGGAGCCCGCGGATTTCAAGACGGTACACTGCGCCCTGCTGACCGGCCTGCTCAGCCATATCGGCAACAAGGATCTGGAAAAGCCGGAGTTTCTCGGCGCTCGCAATGGTCGCTTCCATATTTTCCCGGCTTCGGGACTGTTCAAGAAGCCGCCCAAGTGGGTGATGGCCGCCGAACTGGTGGAGACCTCGCGCCTCTATGCCCGGGTCAACGCCAAAATTGAACCCGAGTGGGTGGAACCCCTGGCGGCGCACCTCATCAAGCTGCACCACAGCGATCCCCACTGGTCGAAGAAAAGTGGCGCCGTCATGGCCAAGGAGAAGGTGACCCTCTACGGCCTGACCCTGGTCAATGAGCGTCTCATCAACTTCAGCACCATAGACCCGGCCCTGTGCCGCGAGCTGTTCATTCGCCGCGCCCTGGTGGAGGGGGACTTCGAGACCCGCCACCGCTTCTTTAGCGACAACCGCAAGCTGCTGGCCGAGGTGGAGGCGCTGGAGCACAAGTCGCGGCGCCGCGACATCCTGGTGGATGACGAAGACCTGTTCCGCTTCTATGATGCGCGGCTGCCGGAGGATGTCATCTCCAGCCGTCACTTCGACAAGTGGTGGAAGGAGGCGCAAAAGCAGAACCCCGATCTGCTCAACTTCGAGAAAGAGATGCTGATGAAGGGGGATGCGGCCCACATCAGCGACTTCGATTACCCCAACTTCTGGCAGCAGGGGCGCCTCAAGCTCAAGCTGACCTACCAGTTCGAGCCGGGGGAGGCGGCCGATGGCGTCACCCTGCATATCCCGTTGCCGCTGCTCAACCAGGTCGAAGTCAAAGGCTTCGAGTGGCTGATCCCGGGTCTGCGTCATGAGCTGTTGGTGGCCCTCATCAAGTCGATGCCCAAGCCGATGCGCAAGAACTTCGTGCCGGCCCCCAACTATGCCGATGCGCTGCTCGCCAGCATCAATCCCGAGCAGGGGCCGCTGCTGGACGAGATGGAGCGCCAACTGCGGCGCATGACCGGCATCACTGTGCCCCGGGAGGCCTGGGACTGGGCGGCGGTGCCCGATCACCTGAAACTCACCTTCCGGGTGGTGGACGACAAACACAAGAAGGTGGCTGAGGCCAAGGATCTGGAGGCGCTCAAAGAGTCCTTGCGTGGCCGGGTGCAGGAGACGCTCTCCCAGGTCGCGGATGATGACATCGAGCAGTCCGGCCTTACCCTGTGGAGCTTCGGGGAGCTGCCCAAGGAGTACAGCCAGAAACGCAGTGGCTTTGAGATGAAAGCCTATCCGGCGCTGGTGGATCAGAAAGATTCGGTCGCCATCCAGCTGGTGGAGAGCCCGGTTGCCCAGCAGCAACTGATGTGGAGCGGCCAGCGTCGGCTGATCCTGCTCAACGTGCCATCCCCCATCAAGTACCTGCAGGAGAAGCTGCCCAACAAGGCCAAGCTGGGGCTCTATTTCAACCCGTTCGGCAAGGTGGCGGAGCTCATTGACGACTGCATCGCCTGTGGCTGCGACAAGCTCATCGAGCGCCACGGCGGCCTGGCCTGGGACGAGGCGGGCTTCGAGGCGCTCAAGGAGTTCGTGCGCGCCGAGCTGAACGATGCCGTGGTCGAGGTGGCCAGCCAGGTGGAAGCCGTGCTGACCCTCTCCTTTGATATCAAGAAGCGCCTCAAGGGCAAGATGCAGCTCGATACCGCCTTTGCCATGTCCGACATCCAGTTGCAGCTCGACAAGCTCATCCACAAGGGCTTCGTCACCGAGACCGGCTGGCAGCGATTGCCGGATCTGTTGCGCTACCTGCGCGCCATCGAGCGGCGCATGGAGAAGCTGGCCATCGATCCCAACCGGGACAGGGCTTACATGCTCAAGGTGCAGAGTGTCGAGAACGATTACAAGGCGCTGCTTGCCAAGATGCCCAAGTCCCAGCCGATCCCCCCCGAGGTGGCCAACATCCGCTGGATGATCGAGGAGCTGCGGGTGTCGTTCTTTGCCCAGCAACTGGGCACCCCCTATCCGGTCTCGGATAAACGGGTGCAGAGTGCCATCGCTCAGTGCTAACCTGATGGCACGGCGGGGTTGACAGGGAAAGTCGCCTTGCTAGCCATTGATTAGTCGAGATAAAAAGGAGCAGGCATGCTTGGACTCTGGTTAGGGATGGCATTGGTGAACATCAGTGGGTATCAACCCATTGCCGAGCAGACCTGGGTCAGCCTGAACCCTGAATATTATCCGCTGCGCCAGGCGCCACCGCCCATCTTTGCCGCCTGGCACGGCAACCAGTATCCCCCCCTGGCCAGTCGCCAATACAAGGGGCATTGGCAAGTGCTGTTCCCGGCAAGATTGGTCCCTCCATTCGACTTGTTCGAGGGGCAGGCCCAGCTTTCCCGTGCCTATCTGGCCCGGTTGGAGCGTATCGACGAGATGGCTTATGGCATCGCCAGCGTTGAACCGGCGAAACCGGCCACGCTCAATCAGGAGCAGCGGCTCGAACAGGCCACCAGCCATGTGCCCGTGCTGCCCGAGTTCACACTTCCCAATCAATATGGCCTCCTGCTGGCATCCCCCCTGCTCAGTGACCGGATGCCCCATCAGGGGCAGGTACAGCCTCAGGGCCAACCGGAACGGGTCGAGTCAACCCTGGCAAGAGGGGAGGAGAGCGGTGGCATCTGTCACAGGGTGGCACCCGGCGAGACCTTGTGGCGCATCGCCAGCACCCTGGCCAAGGGGGAGGGCGGGGACACCTACAGCTATCTGCTGGCGCTCTATGAAACCAATCGCCAGCAGCTGGGAGCCAAGCCTGTGGTCAAGACCGGGGATGCCCTGCGCTGCCCGGCGCCACAATTGCTGGCCCGTTTCGAGGCGCTCAGCCCCGCCGAGCGTCATCAGCAGTTCAATCGACTCGATGGCAGCCTGTAACCTGTCTTGTCACTGCCGTGATAGCCATGCTACTATCCGCGCTCGTTTTGCGAGGTGCTGATCGGTCGCAGTCAGCATCATAAAGTCATCTACATAGAGATAACCAATATGTCTTTCATATTCGAAGCTGAAGTCCGTTCTGACCTGGGGAAAGGTGCGAGCCGCCGCCTGCGTCATGCTGACCAAGTTCCTGCCATCATCTACGGTGCAGGCAAAGAAGCAGTGTCCATCACTGTTGACCACAAAAAATTCATCATCGCCCAAGCCAAGCCGGAGTTCTACGAATCCGTGCTGACCCTGAAAGTGAACGGTGAAGAAGTCAACGTGAAAGTGAAGGCTATCCAGCGTCACCCAGTGAAAGCCAAGCTGGTGCACATGGACTTCATCCGCGTCTAAGCCTCGCTTGGCACGTGATAAAAACACCTCCCTTGTGGAGGTGTTTTTTTATGTCTGCTTTTCACTTGAAAGGCGGGTGGCGAGCGTGCCTTGCCCGCTCAGTGTTTCGGCAGGTTGTCACCACCTATCACCTCCACAAGCAGGGGGAACCGCCCTTCGGGGTGTTTCCCCTTGATCACCAGACGGGCTGGGTGAGATAGGGATTGCTGACCCGCTCGCGGCCAAAGGTCGAGCTGGGACCGTGACCCGGCACGAAGACGATGTCATCGCCGAGGGGCAACAGGGTCTCGGTGATCGAGCGAATGAGGGTGGCGTGATCGCCACGGGGAAAATCGGTGCGACCTATGCCACCGGCGAACAGCACATCGCCGACCCAGGCGAGCCGCTCACGCTGGCTGAGCAATACCACATGACCCGGGGTGTGGCCGGGGCAGAAATAGACCTCCAGCTCGCAGTTGCCGACTGTCACCTTGTCACCCTGCGCCAGCCAGCCGTCCGGGTTGAAGGCGGGGGTGTGGGGGAAGCCGAACATCTGGCTCTGCTGGGGCAGCATGTCGAGCCAGAAGGCATCTTCCTGGTGGGGGCCGATGATCTTGACCCCGGTCTGCTCGCGCAGGGAGTCGGCGGCGCCCACGTGGTCGAGGTGGCCGTGGGTCAGGATGATCTTCGCCAGCACCAGATCGTGCCGGGCGATGGCGGCCAGCAACTTGTCAGCCTCGCCACCGGGGTCGATCAGCGCGGCCTGGCGGGTCTCGTCACACCAGATGAGGGAGCAGTTCTGGGCGAAAGGGGTGACCGGGATCACCTCGAACTTCAACATGGGGATCGCTCCTGATTGATCTCGGCGGCATGCTGCTCGGCGAAGAAGGCGAGGCAGGCCTGCTTGTCACCGCGAAAGCGGATCCGCTCGCGTTTGTTGTTGAGCTGATAGAGATACATGGGATCGTAGTAACGAGTCAGCAACAGCCGGATCCAGGCCAGGTGCAGCGCGGTATTGCCGCTGCTGGCCTGCTCCGCCAGGGCGGTTTGCATCAAGCCATCCAGCTCCCGGTGATCCTTGTCGCCGAGCCGCTTCTTGAGGCGCGCCAGGGCTTCGGTCAGGTAGCCGGCAAACAGCGGCCAGCCAGCCTCTGGCCCGTGCATCTCCAGATAGCGTGACCAGAGATCCTGCACGTAGTCGACCCGGATCTGTTCGGCACGCTCTTCCTGGGGCACATCCACCACCACCAGCGGGGCTTGGCACATGGCCTCATACAGGCTCAGTGGCAGGGCGCAGCGGCCGATGAGGCGACTCTCGTCTTCCACCACGAAGGCCTGCTCGCCCAGGTGACGGCGCTTGAGCAGCTCGATGGCCAGCTTGTTCTCGAAGTTGATGTTGCTGGGTTGGCCTCCCGGCAACTGGCCAAAGGAGGAGCCCCTGTGATGAGCATGACCCTCCAGATCCACCGCCTGGACAACCTGCTCCAGCATATGGGTCTTGCCGGAGCCGGTCATGCCGGTCAGCACTGTCCAGCCACATTCGGCCGAGGCGCTCTCCTGGGTATCTATCAGAAAGCGGCGCAGCTCCTTGTAGCCACCGGCCACCCGGGGGCGGGTGACCCCGGCCTCATGGAGCCACTGCTGCACCGTCTGGGAGCGCAGGCCGCCGCGAAAGCAGTAGAGCAGGGCATCGGGCTGCTGGCGCAATTGCGCCAGCCAGCCATCGAGACGCGCTGCCCGCACGGCGCCCCCCACCAGTTTGTGGCCGAGGGCAATGGCGGCCGCCTGGCCCTGCTGCTTGTAACAGGTGCCAACCTTGGCGCGTTCTTCATCGGTCATCAGCGGCAGGCTGACGGCATGGGGGAAGGCCCCCTCCTTGAACTCGACGGGGGCGCGCAGGTCGATGAGTGGCACATCCTTGAGGAAAATAGTGGCCAAGTCCGTGGCGAGTGGCAGCGAACTCATTGAATGACCTCGATAAAGCGTTCGCCATCCTTGACCATCAGCTCGCCGACCGGGGAGAGGGAGAGCCCGGCCGCACGGGCGATGCTCAGCAGCGCGGCCTCGCTCTCTTTACCGACGGCCACCAGCAGGCCGCCGCTGGTCTGGGGATCGCACAGGATATTGCGGGTGCGATCACTCATGGCATCGAGCTTGTCACCATAAGAGTCGAAGTTGCGCAGGGTGCCGCCCGGCACGCAGCCCTCATCCAGGTAGTAATCCACCTCGTCCAGCAGCGGCAGCGCCTTGAAGTTCAATCTGGCGCGCAGCCCGGATCCTTCGCACATCTCCAGCAGGTGGCCCGCCAGACCGAAACCGGTCACATCGGTCATGGCATGCACGCCGGGCAGGGCCGCAAACTGCTGACCAATCTTGTTGAGGGTGCACATGGCCTCGGGGGCCAGTTGCTCATGCTCGGGTTTGAGCTTGCCCTTCTTCTGGGCCGTGGTGAGGATGCCGATGCCAAGGGGCTTGGTCAGATAGAGAATGTCGCCCACCTGGGCGGTGTCGTTCTGTTTGATGGCATCAAGCGGCACTATGCCGGTCACCGCCAGGCCGAAGATGGGCTCGGGGGCATCGATGCTGTGGCCGCCGGCCAGGGAGATCCCCGCCTCGTGGCACACCTGGCGACCGCCATCGATCACTTGCTGGGCAATCTCGGGCGCGAGAGTGTTGATGGGCCAGCCGAGGATGGCGATGGCGACGATGGGTTTGCCGCCCATGGCGTAGATGTCGCTGATGGCATTGGTGGCGGCGATGCGGCCAAAGGTAAAAGGGTCATCGACGATGGGCATGAAGAAGTCGGTGGTGGAGACGATGCCCTGGCCGTTGCCGATATCGACCACGGCGGCGTCATCCTTGCTGCTGTTGCCGACGATCAGGGTCGGATCGTCGAAGCCCGGGATCTGGCTCTTGAGAATGGTGTCGAGCACCTTGGGAGAGATTTTGCAGCCACAGCCAGCGCCGTGGCTGTATTGGGTCAGACGAATGGAAGACATAGTTACCCCTTATGCAGAGGCGCTCGTGGCGCCATCTTGATAAACGCGCGGGCTCTGTCGCAACAGCAGGTATCGCAACAATGCACCGCAAATACGGGTGGCCTCGGTGCCAACGGGGGCAGCGATGTCAGGTCGCCATGAATGGCGACCAGGCCGGACGGGGAGGAAGGGGCGACAAGGTGCGCCAGAGCAGCCCCGCCAAGGGCCACAGGACGGGACATTATGCCACAAAGGGGATAAGGGGTTCGAACTGGAATTCACCCCATGGGCAGCGAATGGTGAAAGGGGCACCTCGGGGGGAAGCGCACTAGACTATGACGGGTTGACCGCCGACATGATAGCCAGGACCCATCAGATGAAACTCTACGCCCACCCCTTCTCGTCTTACAGCCAGAAAGTGCTGATCGCCCTCTACGAGAATGCCATCTCGTTTGACTATCGGAACCTCGAAGATCCGGCGGCCAACGCCGAGCTTGTCGCCCTCTGGCCGCTCAAGCGTTTCCCGGTGCTGCTGGACAATGGCCGCACCATCCTCGAGAGCAGTACCATCATCGAGTACCTCCAGCACTATCACCCCAGCCCCGTTCAGCTGATCCCGGAGGGGGAGGCGGGGCTAGAGGTTCACATGCTCGATCGCCTGTTCGACAACTATGTGATGACGCCGATGCAGAAGGTGGTACTGGACGGCTTGCGTCCAGATGGTGACAAGGATGCCTATGGGGTGGCACAGGCGCGCGATTTGCTGGGCAGGATCTACCCCTGGCTCGACGATCGCCTGGCCGGACGCCGCTGGATAGCCGGTGAGCGCTTCACCCTGGCCGATTGCGCCGCCGCCCCCTCACTCTTTTATGCCGACTGGGCCCACGAGATCCCCTCTCTCTATACCCGGCTGCGGGACTATCGCGCTCGGCTGCTGAGCCACCCCTCCGTCGCGCGTACCGTGGACGAGGCGCGCCCCTACCGCCACTATTTTCCGCTCGGGGCGCCCGCGCGCGACTAGCGACATGGGCCAGGCCCATGGTGATCGGTACTGTGATGGCGAGTGTCGCCGGTATCTCCGATGGCTGGTCGCCACCTGGCACAAGAAAGAGGCCCGCAATCGCGGGCCTCTTTTTGGCATGTTTTGGGTGGGTCATCCCCTCAGGAGAGATGTCGGGGGAGGGCGCCCTTAGCGGGCGCGTACCACCATGCCCTTGAGGTAGAAGCCCTCCGGATAGGCGGTGCCGATGGGGTGATCCGAGGCCTGGGTGAGCAGCTCCAGGATCTGGGCATCGCGACCGGCATCGAGGGCCGCATCGGCCACTATCTTCTGGAACAGACTCTGCTCCATCAAGCCGGTGCAGGAGTAAGTCAGCAGCACGCCACCCGGTGCGAGCAACTGGAACGCCAGCATATTGATGTCCTTGTAGCCACGGCAGGCGCCCAGCAGCTGGGCCTTGCTGTCGGCAAACTTGGGCGGATCCAGCACGATGACATCGAACTTCTCGCCCTTCTCGCGGTATTCGCGCAGCAGCTTGAACACGTCATGGCGCACGAACTGGGTGTTGGAGACATCCAGGCCGTTGAGCTCGGCGTTCTGACGGGCAACATCCAGGGCGTTCTGGGAGAGATCGACGTTGACCACTTCCCGGGCGCCGCCCTTGAGGGCATAGATACCAAAGCCGCCGGTGTAGCAGAAGCAGTTGAGTACCCGCTTGCCTTCGGCGTACTTGGCGGCGGTCTGACGGTTATCGCGCTGATCCAGATAGAAACCGGTCTTGTGACCGTTACGGATGTCCACCAGGATCTTGACGCCGCCGTTCTCCTCGATCACCACCGGCTCGTTCGGTGTCTCGCCATAGATGACGCCAGTGCGCTCTTTGAGCCCCTCTTTCTTGCGCACCGCCACGTCGGAGCGCTCATAGATGCTGCACTCGGGGTAGAGGGTACGCAGGGCTTGGGTGATCAGCTCGCGCTGGAACTCGGCACCGGCAGACAGAATTTGGCACACCAGGAAGTTGGCGTAACGGTCTATGGTCAGACCCGGCAGGCCATCGGATTCGGCGGCGCACAGGCGATAACCGGTGAGGCCCTGACGCTTGATCAGCGGATCCCGGGACTCCTGGGCATAGGAGAGGCGACGAATGAAGAAGTCGAGATCGACGGCCTCGTCTTTATCGAAGGTCCAGACCCTGGCGCGGATCTGGGAGCTGCCGGACCAGGCGCCCCGGGCGAGCCACTTGCCATCGTTGGAGTAGATCTCGACGGTGTCGCCATCGATGGGGTTGCCCTGCACCTTGTCGATCCCCTTGGAGAAGATCCAGGGGTGACGGCGCAGCAGGGATTTTTCGCGGCCTTTGACGAGATAGATGGAAGCGCTCATGGGAGTTGCCAGATGGTCAAAAGAAATGGGGCCACATTCTATGTGGCCCCTCCCAAAAACTCAAAGGCAAAACGTAGTGGTGATGGGCTGAGTCAGATCTTGAGACCACGCAGAGCCTGTGTCAGCTCCGTTGCCGTGGCCTTGAGGCCTGCGGTACCGGCCACCGAGGCGCTGGCGGACTCTTCCACCTGGCTCGCCTCGTGACGGACCCGGTCCAGATTGCGGCTGATCTCCTCGGCCACCGAACTCTGCTGCTCGGAGGCGGTGGCTATCTGGGTGCTCATCTCCAGCACCGCATCGCTGTGGTGGCTGAGCTTCTCGATATCCAACCCCACTTCGGCGATCAGACGCTGGCTCTGCTCGGCGCGCTCGACGGTTTTTTCCATGATGTCGTTGAGTGCGCCCGTGCCCCCTTGCAGCTCTTCGATCATCTTCTGGATCTCGACCGTGGCTTGCTGGGTGCGGCTGGCCAGGGTGCGTACCTCATCGGCGACCACCGCGAAGCCACGACCCTGCTCACCGGCCCGGGCCGCCTCGATGGCGGCATTGAGGGCCAGCAGGTTGGTCTGCTGGGAGATGGCATTGATGACGGCGATCACCTCGTTGATGCGATTGGCGTTGTGGGTCAACCGCTCCACCGCGCCAGAGGCATTGCCTATCTCGCTGGCCAGGGTGCTGATGGCCTCTATGGTACGGGTCACCCGGTTGGCGCCCTGGTTGGCCTCGTCACTCGACTGGCGGGTCTGGGCCAGGGAGTCATTGGCATTGCGGGCGACCTCGCGAATGGCGGCGGACATCTGCTCCATGGCGGCGGCCAGGGAGTCCATGTGCTGGCGTTGATCCATGGCGAGGGATTCGCCGTCACTGGCATGTTCGCGAAACTCGTCGGCGGCCATGGTGAGGGCTTCAGCAGACTCTTCCACCAATTGCACTATCTTATGCTGACGGTCGGTAAATCTGTCGATGCTGCCCGCCAGCACGGAAAACTCGTCCCGGACCGGGAAGAAGTTGAGGCGATGGGTGAGATCGCCGTCAGCCACCGTCTGCAGGGCCTTGTTGGTGGAGTAGAGGGCGCCGGATACGAAGGTCATCAGATAATGGGTGACCAGTGCCATCAGCGCGGCCACCAGGGCGATGACGGTGAGGGTGCTGCCCTGGTTGTCCCAGGGGGAGAACTGGCTGGCATCCAGGGTGGCGGTGAGGTAGCCCGCCTGACCGGCACTGGCGGTGACGCTGCGGTGCTCGCCCTGCTCACTGATGCCAGGAGTACCGCTGGGGCTTAAGCTCAAGCCGGCAGGCAGGGTCAGGGTCGGTTGCTGGCTCACCAGTTGCGCCGTGGTCTCCACCTTGCTTTGCAAGGCGTCGAGGCGCAGCTGCATCTGCTGGGCGTGGCTGCTCGATAGCAGATACCAGGAGAGTACCGCGATGAAGATCAGCGGGCACCAGAAGGTGATGAGGAATTTTTCACTGATGGTGAGATGAATGAGATAGCGGTCAACCCAACGAAACTTTACTTCTTTCATAATGGTATTTGCATCCTGCACAACAGAGAGTGTCGGCATCATTATCGGCTTGCCCTCTCATTGCTTAAGGAAAAGGTGTGAAAAATGGGAGAGCAAGCGTTTTCGGTCAAGGTGTTTGGGCGAGTGCAAGGGGTGGGCTTTCGCTACTTCACTCAGGAGCGAGCCTTGCAACTGGGCTTGAGGGGGCATGCCTATAACCTGGAGGATGGTTCGGTCGAGGTCGTGATCTGCGGACCCAGGGAGCAGGTACAGATGATGCTGGGTTGGCTCGAACACGGTCCGCGCACCGCCGCCGTGACCCACATCGAGTATTTGGCCCATGAGGGGGAGGTCAGGGCGGGCTTTCACATTAATTAGCGCTAGGCTCGTCACGCCCGGACGCTCTGCTTGTTGGCGGTTCCGGGCAGGTGATGGGTCATATCAAGGTGACAGATCCGCCCCCCTGGGGGGTGACAGTGCCGGTGCGTTGGCATTGCCATGATGGGCATGGCAATAAACAGGAGTGACTTCATGGACGATCCCTTACGCGAGCGACTGCTTGATCAGGCGCGTGCCCTCATCAATCACTATTGGGCCGCGACCCTGGCCCTGCGCCAGCAGGCGGGCCTGGAGCAAGTCCATGGCTACCGCATCGCGGCGCGCAGGCTCCATGCCCTGCTGGCCCTGTGGCGCCCGCTCATTTACCACCCCAGGCTGGAGCGGCGGCTGCTGAATTCGGTGCGCCGTCTCTCCCCGTTGCGGGATGAACAGGTCTACGCCAGCCATTTCTTGCATCATAAGGCCGCGAGCAAAGGGGATGAGAAGGAGGGCAAGGGGGCAGTAGCTGAGCCTGTACCACCCAAGGTGAACATGCTGGCGGTGGCCCTCGACGGCTGGCTCGATGCGGTACAACAGGTGCCAGCAGGCTTTGATCCACTGCCCTGGTATCGGCTCCAGCTTGGTCTGCGACTGAGCCTGCTGCTCAACCAGAGTGATGATGAACAGAGCGCCAAATCCAAGAAGCTCAAGAATGACAAGCTGTTGCGCCAATGGCACAAGGCTCGGGTCGAGATCAAGCAGCTCCGCTATGGCTGCGAGCTCTTGGTGGCCATGGGGGCGGGGGATCCGGATTGGTTGACCCTGCTTGGCCGTTGGCAGGAGCAGTTGGGTCAGTTGCAAGATGGCCGGCAGTGGTACAAGCGGCTGCGCCGGGAAAAGAGCACCGCCAAGCAGCAACGGCTGTTGCGGGCCCTGCGCAAGAAAGGGGGCTGGCAGCTACAACGGCTCTCCTGTCAGCGCGGTGAACTCGTTGGGTTGAGCCTCTTGATGCTCAAGGTCGATTGAGGCGCGGCGGCCAATCAGGCGCGGGGATTGCCACTCATCAGCCTTGGCGAGGGTGAGACAAACAAGGGGCCCATTGGGCCCCTTGTTTGATAATGGCGCGGGGTTTACTTGACCCGCATGCCTGGCTGGGCGCCGTCCTGGGGCTCCAAAATCCAGAGATCTTTTCCACCGGGGCCCGCGGCCAGCACCATGCCCTCTGACATGCCAAAGCGCATCTTGCGCGGCGCCAGGTTGGCCACCATCACGGTCAGCTTGCCTTCCAGATCTTCCGGGTTGTAGGCGGACTTGATGCCGGCGAACACCTGACGGGTCTCACCACCGAGATCCAGCTGCAACTTGAGCAGCTTGTCGGCCTCAGGCACCGCTTCGGCCTTCTTGATCAGCGCCACCCGCAAGTCAATCTTGGCGAAATCCTCATAGGAGATAGTCGGGCTGATGGGATCATCCGCCAGCGGGCCGGTGGGCTTGGGGGCCTGCTCTTTGGCCAGATCTTCCTTGGAGGCTTCGATCATGGCCTCAATCTTGGCCGGTTCGATGCGGGCGAACAGCGCCTTGAACGGGGCCAGCTGATGATTGGTGAGCGGCTGGGCCACCCCTTCCCAGCTGAGGGTCTCATTCAAGAAGGCTTCGGCGCGCTCGGCCAAGAGTGGCATGACGGGCTTGAGGTAGGCCATCAGCACCCGGAACAGGTTGATGCCCACGGAGCAGACATCTTGCAGCTGCGCATCCGCACCTTCCTGCTTGGCCAGCACCCAGGGCGCCTTGTCATCGACGTAGCGGTTGGCCTTGTCGGCCAGGGCCATGATCTCGCGGATGGCGCGGCTGAACTCGCGGGCCTCGTAGGCCTCTGCGATGGAGGTGCTGGCGCTCGCAAACTCGGCGTAGAGCTCGGGTTCGCTGCAGCTGTCAGCCAGCTTGCCGTCGAAGCGCTTGGTGATGAAACCGGCGTTGCGGGAGGCCAGGTTGACCAGCTTGTTGACCACATCGGCATTGACGCGGGAGACGAAGTCTTCCAGGTTCAAGTCCAGATCGTCGATGCGGCTGTTGAGCTTGGCGGCGTAGTAGTAACGCAGGCACTCCGGATCCAGGTGCTTGAGATAGGTGCTCGCCTTGATGAAGGTGCCCTTGGACTTGGACATCTTGGCGCCGTTGACGGTCACATAACCGTGCACGTTGACCTTGGTCGGCTGGCGGAAACCCGCCCCTTCCAGCATGGCCGGCCAGAACAGGCAGTGGAAGTAGGCGATGTCCTTGCCGATGAAGTGATAGAGCTCGGCGGTGGAGTCTTTCTTCCAGTAGCTGTCGAAATCGATGTCGCCGCGCTTGTTGCACAGGTTCTTGAACGACGCCATGTAGCCGATGGGGGCATCCAGCCAGACGTAGAAGTACTTGCCAGGGGCGCCGGGGATCTCGAAGCCGAAGTAGGGGGCGTCGCGGGTGATGTCCCACTGCTGCAGGCCGCTCTCGAACCACTCCTGCATCTTGTTGGCCATCTCTTCCTGGATGGCACCTGAGCCGCGCACCCAGCCGGCGAGCCAGGTTTCAAACTGCGGCAGATCGAAGAAGAAGTGCTCGGAGTCCTTCATCACCGGGGTGGCGCCGGAGACGGCGGACTTCGGATCGATGAGCTCGGTCGGGCTGTAGGTCGCGCCGCAAGCATCGCAGTTGTCACCGTATTGCTCGGGGGACTTGCACTTGGGGCAGGTGCCCTTGACGAAACGGTCCGGCAGGAACATGGACTTTTCCGGATCGAACAGCTGGGTGATGGTGCGGCCCTTGATGAAGTCGCCATCCTTCAGCCGCCCGTAGATCTGCTCCGCCAGCGCGCGGTTCTCGTCGCTGTGGGTGGAGTGATAGTTGTCAAAGCTGATGTTGAAGCCGGCGAAGTCGGTCTGATGCTCCTCGGACACGGCCGCGATCATCGCTTCCGGGGTGATCCCGAGCTGCTGCGCCTTGAGCATGATGGGGGTGCCGTGGGCATCGTCGGCACAGACGAAATGCACCTGATGGCCACGCATTCGCTGATAACGAACCCAGATATCGGCCTGGATGTGTTCCAGCATGTGGCCAAGATGGATGGAGCCATTGGCATAGGGGAGGGCGCAGGTTACCAGCATTGTACGAGGATCAGTTGCCATAATACGTTCTTTATGTGCCTGTTGGGATGATACAGTGCCGAGCATGTTACCCGAATTGGGGGCGGCCTGCCTAGGTCTGCGGCCCTTCATGGGCGCGGGCTTGGCCCTTATGAGGTAGGTTCTCCACTCACCCTCAGCATAATGACGACATAATGAGGATTTCATGGTGATTGATTCAGTTAAACAGGTACTTGCCGAATTTAAGCCAATCGGTTGGGGCAAGAGCCTGGTTGACGCCGGTTTTGTCCGTGCCATCAACGAGCAGGAGCAAACCCTGCAGATCAGACTGGTGCTGCCCTTTGCCGGCGCTTCCTGGTTTGAACAGGTCAAGGCTGAGTTTGATGACAGGTTGCGCACCTTGACCGGCGCGAGCCAGATCGAGTGGCAATGCGACATCGATGTGGCCAGCATGCCCCGGGCCCAGCATCTCAATGCGGTACAGGGGATCCGCAACATATTGGTGGTCGCCTCGGGCAAGGGGGGGGTGGGTAAATCCACCACGGCGGTCAATCTGGCGCTGGCGCTGCAAAAAGAGGGGGCGCGGGTCGCCATTCTGGATGCGGACATCTATGGTCCCTCGGTCCCCATCATGCTGGGCTCCCAGCAAGAGCGCCCTAGCAGCCAGGATGGCAAGACCATGCTGCCGGTGGAGGCGTGTGGCCTCAAGAGCAACAGCATCGGTTATCTGGTGGCCGAGCAGGACGCCACCATCTGGCGTGGTCCCATGGCCAGCAAGGCATTGGCGCAGATACTGCACGAAACCCGCTGGGGCGAGCTGGATTATCTGGTGGTCGACATGCCGCCGGGCACCGGCGACATCCAGCTCACCCTGGCCCAGCAGGTACCGACCTCGGGGGCCGTCATCGTCACTACTCCCCAGGATGTGGCCCTGGCGGATGCACGCAAAGGCATTGCCATGTTCAACAAGGTGAATGTGCCGGTGCTAGGCATCATCGAGAACATGAGCTATCACCTGTGCAGCGCCTGCGGCCACCATGAAGCCCTGTTTGGTACCGGCGGTGGCCAGAAGATGGCTGAGCAGTATCATGTGGACTTGCTTGGTCAATTGCCGCTGCACATCGATATTCGTCAGCACATGGATGATGGCCGTCCGACGGTGTTCTTTGCCCCGGAAGGTGAGCTGGCTCAGAGTTATTTGAAGCTGGCTCGTCGGGTCGCTGCTGCGCTCTATTTCAGCGGTAAACCGATTGCGACCCCCCTGTTTACCCTGGCGGTGGACGAATAATCGTCGGTTGGCGGTTCAGTGGGTATTTAGGGTGGGCAGGTCCCACCCTTTTCCATATAATGGATCGGTTTAAACCTTTCCCGCAGCGCTTCTTTTTTAGGTATTTGTCATGTCTGATACTCAACATTCGTGTGTGATCATCGCCATTGCAGGGGCGTCAGCGTCCGGCAAGAGCCTCATCGCCCAGACCATCTACGAAGAGCTGGTGGCCGAACTGGGGGCGGGTGAGATCGGGGTGATCTCCGAAGATTGTTACTACAAAGATCAGACCCATCTGACCATGGAAGAGCGGGTCAAGACCAACTACGACCACCCCAGCGCCATGGATCACAGCCTGCTGGTCGAGCATCTGGTGCAGCTTATCAAGGGGGCAGGGGTCGAGATCCCCCAGTACTCCTACACGGAACATACCCGCATCAGCGAGACCAGCTACTTTGCACCGCGCAAGGTCATCATCCTCGAAGGGATACTGTTGCTGACTGACAGCCGGCTGCGCGAGCTGATGGATGCCTCCATCTTCATGGATACCCCGCTGGACATCTGTCTGGTGCGCCGCCTGGTGCGCGATGTGCAAGAGCGTGGCCGTACCATGGACTCGGTGCTCAAGCAGTACCAGAAAACCGTGCGCCCCATGTTCCTGCAGTTCATCGATCCCTCCAAGCAGTATGCGGACGTGATAGTGCCCAGAGGCGGCAAGAACCGCATCGCCATCGACATGCTCAAGGCGCGTATTCGCCACATGCTGGTGGGTTAACAACATGAGGAAGCCGGGTCACTGCCCGGCTTTTTTAAATGCCATTTTTGTCAGGAGAGTCGCCCAATGCGTCTTTGTGATACCGATATCGAACGTCATCTGGACGAAGGCAAGATAGTCATCGAACCCAGGCCCGGAGTAGAGCGGATCAGCGGCGTCAGCGTCGATGTGCTGCTTGGCAACGAGTTCCGGGTGTTTCGCGACCACACCGCCCCCTTCATCGATCTGAGCGGCCCGAGCAGCGAGATGGCCAGTGCCATCGATCGGGTGATGAGCGAGGAGATCCACATTGCGGATGGGGATGCTTTCTATCTGCACCCGGGTCAGCTTGCCCTGGCGGTGACCTATGAGTCAGTGACTCTGCCTGCCGATATCGTTGGTTGGCTCGATGGCCGCTCCTCGTTGGCCCGTCTCGGGTTGATGGTGCACGTGACTGCACACCGTATCGATCCGGGTTGGTCCGGTCGTATCGTGCTCGAGTTCTACAACGGCGGCAAACTGCCGCTGGCACTGCGTCCCAAGATGAAAATAGGGGCGCTCAACTTCGAGATGCTCTCCGGCGCCGCAGCCAGACCTTACAACAAGCGTGAAAATGCCAAGTACAAGAGCCAGCAAGGTGCGGTCGCCAGCCGCATGAGTGAAGACTGAGTCGACTATTTTCCCTGCAAAGGCGCCTCTGTGGCGCCTTTTTACTGCCTGTTTCCCCAGACAGCGTTCTGTACTCCTGTGGCGGTCTGATCATCCCGGTGCAGCGTGGCGCCGTGAGCCTGATCAGGTGGGGCGGCGCTGGCATAGGCAGGGGGATCCATGATGTCTGTGCGTGATGGCAGTTAGCTGCGCTGAGTCGCATTGCACTCTTTGTCATGACTGTGCTGGCTGAGCCGATGAGATTGTCCCGCTCGCGGTGTCCAATTGGCTCATCCTGACCGGAACACTGGCCCCGGCTGATGAGCTATGTGGCGTCAACATGTGGCTATCGTGTGCCATTTCCTGGTCATAAAACTTGGCGTGATCCGTATTGTTGGCCACGACATCGCAAATGTTGAGCATGTTTTACCCTCCGTTTGCGTTTTTTTGCCCGGATATTGGTTGTGCTCCTTATATTAACGAGTTGTTGATAGTCCCGTGGGGCAAGGGGCCAGCCTCGGTTTTTTAAAATGCGCTTTATTTTTATGACTGAAATATTTCAGGGATGGCTATTGCCCCCCGAGCCATCTGGGCATAATCCGCCGCAACTCATAAACAGGTTCGTTTTTATGTTGGAAATGATTAACGGTTTGGGTTTGTGGTGGTTCATTGGCTTGGCGCTGGCCGTGCTCTTTGTACTGACGTATGAATTTATCAACGGGTTTCATGACACGGCCAATGCGGTAGCGACGGTGATTTACACCAAGGCGATGCCTGCAAACATGGCGGTGGTGGCCTCCGGAATCTTCAATTTTGCCGGTGTCATGCTCGGTGGCCTGGGGGTGGCTTATGCCATCGTCCATCTGTTGCCTATCGATCTGCTGCTCGGGATGGATTCGAGCCAGGGGCTCGTCATGGTCTTCTCCCTGCTCTTCTCCGCCATCGTCTGGAATCTGGGTACCTGGTACTTCGGCATTCCGGCGTCCAGCTCCCACACCCTGATAGGCTCCATTCTGGGGGTGGGTGGCGCTTATGCCTGGATCAACGATCAGCCCCTGGCGCAGGGGATCAACGTTGGCAAGGCCATCGACATCATGCTGTCGCTCATCGTCTCGCCCACACTGGGCTTTATCATCGCGGCCGGGCTGCTGTTTGCGCTCAAACGAGTCTGGCAGGGCAGCAAGATCCACAAGACCCCGGAAGAGCGGTTGCTGGTCGATGGCAAGAAGCACCCTCCCTTCTGGGCACGACTGACCCTGGTCGCATCGGCCATGGGAGTGAGCTTCGTGCATGGCTCCAATGATGGTCAGAAGGGCATCGGCCTGGTGATGTTGGTGCTCATCTGTATGGCACCCGCTTATTTCGCCCTCGACATGGGCAGCCGTCCTTATGACATCGACAGAACCCAGGATGCCAACCGTCGCATTACCGAGATCTATCAGCGCAATCAGGATCAACTGGTGGGTCTGATTGACTTCCAGCGTCCTGCCAAGGTCAACCATCATCCGGTGACCCATTGCGAGGCAGGGAATGCCTTGTCGGCCATGGCGACCCTGGATGACAGGCTTGGCAAGGTGCGTAGCTACGATGGTCTGAGCCTGGAAGAGCGCCGTGAAGTACGCCGCCTGCTGCTGTGTGTCGATGATACGGCCCGCAAAGTCGCCAAGCTGCCGCTACCTGGCAAGGAGCTGACCGATCTCGCCAAGTGGCGCAAGGATCTGACGGCGACTGCCGAATATGCCCCGACCTGGGTCATCGTCTCCATCGCCCTGGCCCTGGGCTGTGGCACCATGGTGGGCTGGCGCCGTATCGTTCACACCGTCGGCGAGAAGATAGGCTCGAGCGGCATGACTTATAGCCAGGGCATTGCCGCCCAGATCACGGCCGCCACCTCGATAGGGATCGCCAGTCTGACCGGCATGCCGGTATCCACCACCCATATCCTCTCCTCGGCGGTGGCGGGTACCATGGTGGCCAACGGCTCTGGCCTGCAGAGCCAGACCATCAAGACCATCTTGATCGCCTGGGCACTGACGCTGCCGCTGACCATGGTGCTTTCGGGGGGACTCTTCATCCTGAGCAATGCCCTGCTGGGCTAAGTCACGCTGAGTAGCACACAAACGCAAGCCGCCCTCGGGGCGGCTTTTTTTGGCTCTGAATATCCGCCCAGCGACGGGATCCTGCTCTGGACCTGCTGGCCGTGTGCGCTCGCTGTCACATGCCCAGCCCTCCCCATCATTCCCATCTAGCTGGGCGTGGATAAAAAAGAGGCGCCCTCGGGCGCCTCTTCTCATGACAAGGTGGTTGATCAGTTGCAGCAGCGTCCCTTGACCAGATTGCCAATCATCACCACGGCGGCCACCAGCAGATAGGCGGCGAAGATGACGATCAGCCACTGGGGCATGGAAAAACTGAGGAACTGCCAACTGATCTCGCTGCAATCTCCATCGGGGAAGAAGAGCCAGGGAACCCAGGTGTCCAGGGGAAGCCAACTGGGGAAGTCGGCATAGGGGCTGCAGACATTGAAGGGGGAGGGATTGATTTGATAATCAACGTGCTGCAGCGCCAGTTGCAAACCACGGAAGGCACTGAAGACCCAGAGCAGCAAGGCCCCCCAGCGCAGATACCACTGCTGCGGGTTGACCATGCCAATCAGGCCGGCGGTGAGTACACCAAGGATGGCGATGCGTTCATAGATGCACATGACACAGGGATGCAGCCCGAGGATGTGCTGGAAGAAGAGTGCGCACAATTCGAAGGCGAGGGCGGAGGCCGCGAGCAGGCCCCAGGCCCAACGCTGACAGGCAATATGGCGGAGAAATGCAATCATCTGATTGATCCTGAAGGGGAAGATGAGACGGATTAGAGCAGAGCAAGGCGCAAAAGAAAAGGGCCCTTCCTGGGCCCTTTTCTCAGTGTGCCAGTGGCAATGCACTGCTGGCGGCACTGCTGTGGTGCAACAACCAACCCGCCTCGTAGTACCAGCTGGTAATGGGGCCGAGTAAAAACTCCACTGAGATGAAACCAATGCCACCCAGCACCAGGGTGTAGGGCAGCGCCATCCACACCATGCGCCCGTAGGAGAGGCGTAGCAGAGGGGCCAGTGCCGAGGTGAGCATGAACAGGAAGGCGGCTTGGCCGTTGGGGGTCGCCACCGATGGCAAATTGGTCCCCGTATTGATGGCAACCGCCAGCATGTCGAACTGATCCCGGCTGATGGCGCCGTTTAACAGGGCGGTCTTCACCTCATTGATGTAGACGGTGCCGACGAAGACGTTGTCACTCACCATGGAGAGCAGACCATTGGCCAGATAGAAGAGGGCTAGCTGATCGTCCGGATCGGCGGAGAGCACCATCTGGATCACCGGTCTGAACAGCTGCTGATCGATGATGACGGCCACCACGCTGAAGAAGACGGCAAGCAGGGCGGTGAAGGGCAGGGCCTCCTCGAAGGCTTTGCCAAGGGCATGCTCTTCGATGATGCCAGTCAAGGAGGTTGCCAGCACAATGACGGTCAAGCCGATGAGACCGACGGCGGCCAGATGCATGGCAAGCCCCACGATCAGCCAGACGGCAATCAGGGCCTGAACAATCAACTTGGCCTTGTCCTGAGGAGTTCTGCGCTCGTCTTCATAGCGGTTGTAGTCTTCCATGATACGGCGAACCGCATTGGGCAACTTGGCGCCATAACCGAACCAGCGGCACTTCTCGACCAGTATGCAGGTGAGCAGGCCGCAGAAGAACACGGGGATGGTGACCGGTGACATGCGCATGGCGAACTCGCCGAAGTGCCAACCCGCCTGCTCGCCGATGATGAGGTTCTGGGGCTCACCGACCAGGGTACAGACGCCACCGAGGGCGGTACCTATGGCGGCATGCATCATCAGGCTGCGCAGGAAGGCGCGAAAATCGTCCAGATGTTGACGGTTGAGCTCGGCGACGGTGACATCATCCGTGTGGTCGTGATCATGACCAAACTCCTTGCCGGAGGAGACCTTGTGATAGATAGCGTAGAAACCGGTGGCGACGCTTATCACCACGGCGATGACCGTCAGGGCATCCAGGAAGGCCGAGAGGAAGGCAGACACCAGGCAGAAAGCCAGGGAAAGCAGGGTCTTGGAGCGTATGCGGATCAGCATCTTGGTAAACACATAGAGCAGCAGCTGCTTCATGAAGTAGATGCCGGCCACCATGAACACCAATAGCAAGAGTACTTCTATATTGGCGACCAGCTCATGCTTGACCTGCTCGGCCGAGGTCATGCCGATCAGCACGGCCTCGATGGCGAGTAGACCGCCGGGTTGCAACGGGTAGCATTTGAGGGCCATGGCCAGGGTGAAGATGAACTCCACCACCAACAACCAGCCAGCGAAGAAGGGATCCAGGTGGAAGGCGATGGGGTTAATGATCAAGAAGGCGATGATGGCGCTCTTGTACCAGTTTGGGGCATGCCCTAAAAAGTTCTTCGCAAAGGCTTGCCCTAGGCTAATCGGCATAATAGTGAGTCTCAGTGATTATTGTTGGACGCTGTGTTGATACCCAGGACGCTGGCGGGCACACACCAAGATGCTGTCGCTTATTTGATTGATTCCCCATGATTTTAATCAAAAATGGGGCTAACTATAAATTACATAATGAAGCTTGCCCATGACTTGCTCGCAATTTCGGGGCATGCATGAGTCTCGAACTCGGCGGGCGATGAATTTATATACGTTTTGATAACAAAACAGTGCGTTTATGTGAGCAGAGGACTGACCTTCTGCTTGCCACGACCCCCTGCTTTGCTATTATTCGGGAGCCTTTTTACGCACGAGAATCGAGTCACTTCATGGTTATAAAAGCGCAGAGCCCTGCCGGGTTTGCCGAGGAATATATCATCGAGTCCATCTGGAACAATCGCTTTCCGCCAGGCTCCATACTGCCGGCAGAACGCGAGCTGTCCGAATTAATCGGTGTTACCCGCACTACGCTGCGTGAAGTGCTGCAACGCTTGGCCCGTGATGGCTGGCTGACCATTCAGCATGGCAAGCCGACCAAGGTCAACAACTTCTGGGAAACATCGGGTCTTAATATCCTCGAGACCCTGGCCCGCCTGGATCAGGACAAGGTGCCTGAGCTGGTGGCGCAATTGCTGTCTGCGCGCACCAACATCTGCACCATCTTCATCCGGGGCGCGATCCGCAACAATCCGGAACAAGCTGCCGAGATCTTGCGGGCTGCAGACAGTGTCGATAACAGTGCCGATGCCTATGCCGAGTTTGACTATCGTCTGCATCATCAACTTGCGTTTGCCTCGGGCAACCCCATCTATGCCCTGATCCTGAACGGTTTCAAGGGGCTTTATAGCCGGGTTGGTCGTTACTACTTCTCCGATACCCAGGCTCGCGCCTCCGCTGATGCCTATTACAAGGTGTTGCGCACGCTGGCAGAGACCAAGAATCACGAAGATGTGTACAAGACGGTACGCCAATACGGCATTGAGTCCGGTAAGTTATGGACTCGCCTGCGCACAGATATGCCGAGCAACCTGTGCGATAACTGATGACGTTGAGCCCCTCTGGGATCTCGCCGAGTGATGGTAGAAAAAGAGCGCGCCCCAGGGCGCGCTCTTTGCATTATCTGTCATGGGGCAGGGTCAAGGGGAGGGGCGTCGCTCTGGACAACGACCGATGAGATCACTTGGCAGATCGCCATTGTCTTGCTCCAGCACGACATCAAACCCCCATAGCAGATGCACATGCTTGAGCACTTCATGATGGGAGTCGCCGAGTGGGATGCGGTTGTGAGGAATATAACGCAGGGTCAGAGCACGATCCCCCTTCACCGCCACATCATAGACCTGGATGTTGGGCTCCAGATTGCTGAGGTTGTACTGGGCCGAGAGGGCGTTGCGGACCAGGTGATAACCCTCTTCGTTATGGATGGCCGCAATCTTGAGGTAGTTCTTCAGATCGTCATCATCGATGGCGAACAGTTTCAGATCGCGCATCACTTTCGGGCTGAGAAACTGGCTGATGAAGCTCTCATCCTTGAAGTTCTGCATGGCAAAGTGGAGGGTATCCACCCAGTTGGTGCCGGCATAGTCGGGGAACCAGCGCCTGTCCTCTTCGGTCGGTTGCTCACAAATGCGCCGCAGATCGATGAACATGGCAAATCCCAGGGCATAGGGATTGATCCCCGAGTAGTAGCGACTGTTATAGGGGGGCTGGTAGACCACATTGGTGTGGCTGTGCAGCACCTCCATCATGAAGCGATCACTCAATTTCCCCTCATCATAAAGGTGGTTGAGTATGGTGTAGTGCCAGAAGGTGGCCCAGCCTTCGTTCATGACCTGGGTCTGTTTCTGGGGATAGAAGTACTGGCTTATCTTGCGCACTATGCGCACGATTTCCCGCTGCCAAGGTTCGAGCAGGGGGGCATTCTTCTCGATGAAATAGAGCAGATTTTCCTGAGGTTCCGAGGGGTAGTGTCTGTCCGCCACATTGGAGGACTTGTGCTGCTTGGGCAGGGTGCGCCACAGCTCATTGACCTGGGTCTGCAAATAATCCTCACGGGCCTTCTGGCGCCGTTTCTCCTCGGCCAATGAGATCTTCTGGGGCCGTTTATAGCGATCCACCCCGAAGTTCATCAGAGCATGGCAGGCATCAATCAGCCGCTCTACCGCGTCTATACCGTGCTTTTCTTCGCACTCTGTGATGTAGTTTTTGGCAAATAACAGGTAATCGATGATGGATGAGGCATCCGTCCAGGTCTTGAACAGATAGTTGTTCTTGAAAAACGAGTTGTGGCCATAGCAGGCGTGAGCCATCACCAGGGCCTGCATCGGCATGGTGTTCTCCTCCATCAGATAGGCGATGCAGGGATCCGAGTTGATCACTATTTCATACGCGAGCCCCATCTGGCCTCGCTTGTAGTTGCGCTCGGTGTGGATGAAACGCTTGCCGAATGACCAATGCTGGTAGCCAATGGGCATGCCGACGCTGGAGTAGGCATCCATCATCTGTTCGGCGGTGATCACCTCTATCTGGTTGGGGTAGGTATCCAGGCGATAGTGCTTGGCGACGCGCGCTATCTCCTTGTGGTAGATCTCCAGCAGATCGAAGTTCCAGTCTGGCCCATCATCGAAGGGCGCAAAGGTTCTGGCTGTCTCTGTCATATGCCCCCCTAGGCCGCTTGCTTCTTGAACAGTTCCCGGAATACCGGATAGATGTCCTCCACCTTGCGGATATGTTCCATGGCAAAGTAGGAGTAGTGGCTCGCCACCGACTCGTATTCGTGCCACAGAGTCTGGTGGGCCCGGGTGGTGATCTCGATATAGGAGTAGTAGCGAACCCGCGGCATGATGTCGCGCAGCAGGATCTCTTTACACTGGGGCGAATCGTCTGCCCAGTTGTCGCCATCGGAGGCTTGGGCGGCGTAGATGTTCCACTGATTGGTGGGGTAGCGCTCATCCATGATGTCGCTCATCATCTTGAGCGCGCTGGAGACGATGGTGCCCCCCGTCTCCTGGGAGTAGAAGAACTCATGCTCGTCCACCTCCTTGGCCTGGGTGTGGTGGCGGATATAGACCACCTCCACATTCTTGTAAGTACGGCTCAGGAAGAGGTAGAGCAGGATGTAGAAGCGTTTGGCCATCTCCTTGGTGGCCTGATCCATGGAGCCGGAGACATCCATCAGGCAGAACATCACCGCCTGACTGGAGGGAACCGGCCGTTTGACGAAGTTATTGAACTTGAGATCGAAGGTATCGATAAAAGGCACGGCATCGATCCGTTTTTTCAGGTCGCGGATCTCCTTCTCAAGCAGTGTGATCTCAGCAAAGTGTTCGCTCGGATCTTGCTGAAGCAACAGCATGCGCGCTTCAAGTTCACGCAGAGTGCGTTTCTTGCCCGCTTGCAGTGCCATGCGTCGCGCCAGTGAGTTGCGCAGGGAACGCACTACGTTGATATTGGCCGGCACGCCGTTTGAGGTGTAGCCAGCCCGGTAGGTCTTCATCTCCATCAGCTGGTTGAGCTGCGTCTTTTGCAGGTGGGGCAGTTCCAAATCTTCGAACAAGAGATCCAGATACTCCTCCTTGGAGATCTGGAACACGAAGTCATCGCTTCCTTCCCCCTGATTGGAGGCCTGACCTTCACCCGCGCCCTGACCTGCACCACCGCCCTTGGGTCTGTCTATCTTGTCCCCGGAGACGAATTGATCGTTACCCGGGTGCACCATCTCCCGTTTTCCCCCCTGACCCTGGTGAAAATGGGGCTCGCCAATGTCCCGCGTCGGGATGCTGATGCTCTCGCCTTTGTCTACGTCCTGGATGCTGCGCTTGGAGACGGCATCCGAGACCGCTTGTTTGATCTGCTTCTTGTAGCGGCGGATGAAGCGCTGCCGATTGACAGCGCTTTTGTTCTTGCCGTTGAGCCTGCGGTCGATAAAGTGCGCCATAACTCCCCCTTGGCAAAGCCGTCAGGCTCAGGATGACTTGCGTACCCTGAGATACCATTCGGAGAGCAGCCGCACCTGTTTACGGGTGTAGCCCTTCTCCATCATCCGCTCGACAAAGTTATCGTGTTTCTTCTGCTCTTCCGCCGAGGTCTTGCTGTTGAAGGAGATAACCGGCAGCAGCTCCTCGGTATTGGAGAACATCTTCTTCTCGATGACGGTGCGCAGCTTCTCGTAGCTGGTCCAGTTCGGATTGCGACCGGCGTTGTTGGCCCGGGCCCGCAGCACGAAGTTGACGATTTCGTTGCGAAAATCTTTCGGGTTGCTGATGCCTGCCGGTTTTTCTATCTTCTCCAGCTCGCTGTTGAGGGAGGAGCGGTCAAACAGCTGGCCCGTCTCCGGATCCCGATACTCCTGATCCTGGATCCAGAAATCCGCATAAGTGACGTAGCGATCGAAGATGTTCTGGCCGTATTCCGAGTAGGACTCGAGATAGGCGGTCTGGATCTCCTTGCCGATGAACTCCACGTAACGCGGGGTGAGGTAGCCCTTGATGAACTCCAGGTAGCGATCGTGGATCTCTTGCGGGAACTGTTCCCGCTCTATCTGTTGCTCCAGCACATAGAAGAGATGCACCGGGTTGGCCGCGACCTCGGCATGATCGAAGTTGAACACCCGCGACAATATCTTGAATGCGAAGCGGGTCGACAGGCCATTCATCCCCTCATCGACCCCGGCATAATCCCGGTACTCCTGATAGCTTTTTGCTTTGGGATCCGTGTCTTTGAGACTCTCGCCATCATAGACCCGCATCTTGGAGTAGAGGCTGGAGTTCTCCGGCTCCTTGAGTCGTGACAAGACGGTAAACTGGCCGAGGAGCTCCAGGGTCCCCGGGGCGCACTTGGCCTCGGTCAGTTCGCTGTTGGTGAGCAGCTTCTCGTAGATTTTCACCTCTTCCGAGACGCGCAGGCAGTAGGGCACCTTGACGATATAGACGCGGTCGAGGAAGGCTTCGTTGTTGCGGTTGTTTTTGAAGTGCTGCCATTCGGATTCGTTGGAGTGAGCCAGCAAGATGCCGTCAAAGGGGAGGGCAGAGAGTCCTTCGGTACCGTTGTAGTTGCCCTCTTGCGTCGCGGTCAGCAGCGGGTGCAGCACCTTGATGGGGGCCTTGAACATCTCGACGAACTCCATCATGCCCTGGTTGGCCTTGCACAGGGCCCCGGAGTAGGAGTAAGCATCGGCGTCATCCTGGGCAAAGTGTTCCAGCATGCGGATATCGACCTTGCCGACCAGGGAAGAGATGTCCTGGTTGTTCTCATCACCGGGCTCCGTCTTGGCGATGGCGATCTGGTGCAGGATGGAGGGGTTGATCTTCTCTACCTTGAACTTGCTGATGTCACCACCGTATTCGGTGAGACGCTTTGCCGCCCAGGGGGACATGATGGGACGCAGGTAACGGCGGGGTATGCCGTACTCTTTCTCCAGCAGCTCACCGTCCTCCTCCATGTCAAACAGGCAGAAGGGGTGATCGTTGACCGGGGAGCCTTTGATCCGGTAAATGGGCACCTTCTGCATCAGGGATTTGAGCTTCTCGGCCAGGGAGGATTTACCGCCGCCAACCGGACCCAGCAGATAGAGGATCTGTTTCTTCTCCTCCAGCCCCTGGGCCGAGTGTTTGAGGTAGGAGACGATCTGTTCGATGGCTTCTTCCATGCCATAGAAATCTTTGAATGCCGGATAGCGCGCAACGACTCGATTTGAGAAGAGGCGACTGAGTCGTGGATTGGTGGCGGTATCAACCATCTCGGGATCGCCGATGGCGACCAGTAGACGTTCGGCGGCGGAGGCGTAGCAGGATTTATCCTGTTTGCACATGTCCAGGAACTCCTGAATGCTGTACTCCTCTTCCCTGGCTTGCTCATAACGCTGTTGGTAATGCTCGAAGATGCCCATAACTTAGCCCTTGTTATAGTCGCTTACCCTAAAATGACCGGTTTCTTACCCTTGTTGTACTTTCCTCTTAAGCCTAGTCAACAGCCCCCAGTAATCCATCACCGTTAACGGGATTAAATCGGTTGGCTCGCTTCCCTGGCCCTTTGGGTGGGAGGCAGTCAGCAGATGCTGTATGTTACTGACTGTTAAATTATTTCTGCCACGATAGCTGGGTAAATGTCAAAGAGATAAAAAATAAATGTTTCATCATTCTTCAATAAAAAAGTACGAACGGGATGAGGGAGAGGATCGCTATCACCCCAGGGCAGGCCAGCCGTGCCTTGGGGAGTGTCACAGTGGAATATGCTTTACGTAAACGTTAACGTAACGTTCCAGGCTTAGAGTTTTGAGTCTAATTTTTACATTGACGCTACATTCAGGCTGCTCTAGATTGGCCCTGTGTTCGGTGCTGCGCTGCTTTAGCAAGAAGGCGTCTCAGTGTCCGAAAACAAAGCTCTGTTTAAGCACGTTTCCGTTGGCTTGACCCTCGCATCTGCGAGGGTCTTATTTTTTCGGCGCAGGCCCTCCTGTTATCCTCCTTATCTCTTCAGCACGCTAACCGGCATCTGCTGTCCGGAATCCCCAAGACGGAACAAATGAGTCTATTTGGAGTCTTGCCCACCATAGGCCTGGGTCACCAGTGCCATCACCTGCGCAAAGGGCACCTCACTCAGCCTCCCGAAGCCAGCCAGCTTGCCCGCCTTGAGGCGGGTGGTGAGCGGCGTGCTGATGCCGCACAGGAAGCGCGCCAGCACCCTGGGTGTTGGTTGGGGCAACAGGCTCGCCAGCGGATCGCACCAGGCACGGATCCCGGCTTCATTGGGCAGTTGTGGGGCGAGGTGAACAGGCAGCTCCGCCACCTGGCCGCGACAGACCGAACAGTGACCGCATAAGGCTGGCGCTTGCTCATCGGCAAAATGGTGGGCAAGGGAGTGGCTCAGGCAGGTGGGTGAGGTGAAGAAGGCGAGCAGGCCCTGCAACCTGGCCAGTTCGCTCTGCTCCTTTTGCTCGAACAGAGCATGAAGCTCATCGGCGAGGACATCGAGGCTGCTCGGTGCATTCTGCACCTGATAAACCTCGGTCATCTGCTTGCTCTCCAGTTCGATGAGCCCCTGTTGCTGCAGATAGTCGAGGGCGGCCACGGCTCGGGAGCGTTCCCCCTGATACCCCTGCCAGAGGGCCTCAAAATCCATGGTGCACCAGCTGCGAGCCTGAGGGGCAGAGGTGAACAGGGCCTCGAGAAAGTGGCGACGTCCCTCGCCAAAACGCGCCAATATGGCGGCTTTGTCTGCGATGAACTTGAAGCGATAGTCGGCAAAATAGCTATAAGCCGGGCTCAGCACGCCGGCCAGTTCCAGATAGACCAGGAGTGTCTTGAGGGGAAGCTGGCGAATATTGGTCTCGTTGGAGAGGCGCAGCAGCACGAACTCCCAGGACTCCCCCGCAGGGGGCAGTTGGGCCAACAGTTGACGGATGGCGGCGCGGTCCGGGGTATCCCCATAGACGAAGTTCTCCAGCACCGGCAGCTGAGCCCGGTTGGCCAGCACAGTGCAGTGGGAGAGCTGACCATCGCGCCCGGCACGGCCTATCTCCTGGCTGTAGTTCTCGATGGACTTGGGCAAGTCGTAGTGGATGACCCGGCGAATATCGGCCTTGTCTATCCCCATGCCAAAGGCAATGGTGGCGACAATGCAGTCGAGCTGACCAGTCATGAAGGACTGCTGTATCTCCCGGCGAAGATCAGCGCCCAGCCCGGCATGATAGGCTCGGGCCCGAAACCCGGCCCGGGCCAGATTGGCGGCGCACGCCTCGGCGGTGTGTTGCAGGGTGACATAGACGATGGTCGGGGCGCCAGGCGCTCGCCCTATCTCCTGCGCCAGCCAGCGGTCACGCAAATTGGGTTCAATAGGCACAACATTCAAGTCCAGATTAGGGCGGTAGAAACCGGTCACCACCAGCCCCTGATCGTCGATATCGAACTTGCGTTGCATGTCCTGCATCACGGCCCGCGTGGCGGTGGCGGTCAGCAGCAGTACCTGGGGGATATTAAGAGCGCGCCTGTGTTCGGGCAGCTTGAGGTAATCGGGACGAAAGTTGTGGCCCCACTCCGAGATGCAGTGCGCTTCGTCCACCACCATCAACGAGAGCGGCACCCCGGCGATGAAGCGGCGAAAGCGCTCGTTTTTGAGTCGTTCGACCGAGATCATCAGGATCTTGAGCTCGCCAGCCTCTATCTGCCGCATCACGTCACGGCTCTGCTCCGGGGTCAGGCTCGAATCCAGCGTGGCTGCGGCTATCCCTTTGCGCTGCAAGAAGGCGAGCTGATCCTGCATCAGGGCGATGAGCGGGGAGATGACCAGGGTCAGGTGGGGCAGGGCCAGGGCGGGCAGTTGATAGCAAAGAGACTTGCCAGAGCCTGTCGGGAAGATGGCCGCGGCGCTGCGTCCTGCCAATATCTGCTCCATGACTGCCTGTTGCCCGGGTCTGAGCTGGGTGAAACCGAAGTGTTGTTCAAGCAAAGAGGCGATCATAGGGCGGCATCCTGAGGAAAACCCCATGATACCACCTGGACCCGGCCAGGATCGGCCAGGGACGCCAAGAGAGTGGCATTTGGCTTCGTTCTGGCGGTTGTTGATATGGTGTTATCTCATTGTTGTGGTTTTTTTGTGATGTGAAATGGGATTTTCGTGGTGTATGTGTGGAAAAAAGATGTTGCAGGTGGGATATTCCATGGGTGCGACCCCCGCCTGGAACAGAGACCCCACTCGAGAAGGTCTTCCCGCAGCTGGCGGGTTCGTTCGGTTGGTTCCGAATGAAATAGGTTCGCCGCAGGACTTCATGATTCAAGCACCATGTGTGCACAGGGACTACATAGATGACACAACAACACCCCCTCCTTCGTCTGATCAATCGCACCAGTCTGGTCAGCCAGATCCTGATCGGTTTGATCGTTGGCATAGTGCTGGCCTTGCTCGCTCCTGAGTGGGCCAAATCGGCAGGTCTGCTCGGCAACCTGTTTGTCGGTGCCCTCAAGGCCGTGGCCCCCATACTGGTCTTCGTGCTGGTAGCCGCCTCCATCACGGGTCACAAGCAGGGTCAGAAGACCAATATCCGCCCGCTGCTCGGTCTTTACTTGTTCGGTACCTTCGCCGCCGCGCTGGTGGCCGTGCTGGCCAGCTTCATGTTCCCCTCCAGCCTGCATCTGGTGGCCAATACCGCCGATGTCACCCCGCCTGGGGGCATCATCGAGGTGTTGCAGACCCTGCTGTT
The DNA here is from genome assembly GCF_020149575.1 of Aeromonas rivuli. Lineage (NCBI taxonomy): Bacteria > Pseudomonadati > Pseudomonadota > Gammaproteobacteria > Aeromonadales > Aeromonadaceae > Aeromonas > Aeromonas rivuli. The sequence goes on from NZ_CP079742.1 coordinate 2,078,336, forward strand.
CAACGTGGTGAGCAACCCGGTCAAGGCCCTGATGGAAGCCAACTACATCGGCATCCTGGCCTGGGCCATCGCCCTTGGCATCGTGCTGCGTCACGCCAATGAGAGCACCAAGGTGCTGGTTTCCGACTTGTCCGATGGGGTCTCTATCATCGTCAAGGCGGTGATCCGCTGCGCCCCGCTCGGCATCCTGGGTCTGGTTGCATCCACCCTGGCCGAGACCGGCTTCGAGGCGCTGCTTGGTTACGCCCATCTGCTGATGGTGCTGATCGGCAGCATGTTGTTCATCGCCTTTGTGGTCAACCCGCTCATCGTCTTCTGGAAGATAAAGCGCAACCCTTATCCGCTGGTGCTGACCTGCCTGAAAGAGAGCGGTGTGACCGCCTTCTTCACCCGTAGCTCCGCCGCCAACATCCCGGTCAACATGGCCCTGTGCGAGAAGCTCAAGCTGCCCAAGGACACCTATGCGGTCTCCATCCCTCTGGGAGCCACCATCAACATGGCTGGTGCCGCCATCACCATCACGGTACTGAGTCTGGCGGCGGCCCATACCCTGGGTCTGCAGGTGGATTTGGCCACGGCAGTGCTGCTCAGCGTGGTCGCAACCATCAGCGCCTGTGGCGCTTCTGGGGTGGCCGGCGGCTCCCTGCTGTTGATCCCCCTGGCCTGCAGCCTGTTTGGCATCAGCAATGATGTCGCCATGCAGGTGGTCGCGGTCGGCTTCATCATCGGTGTGCTGCAAGATTCCGCCGAGACAGCCCTTAACAGCTCCACCGACGTCTTGTTCACCGCGGCAGCCTGCATGGCCGAAGACGAGGCCCTGCTGGATCACCCTGTGGTCAGCCGTAACGTCTAAATCGACGGTCAGCAATCTGGCTACGTGTCAGACATGGACATGCCCTCTTCGGAGGGCATTTTTTTTGCGTGCAAACCGTGGCTGGTGCAGGGGCGGGCTTCTCTCCCTTCCTCGCAAGCGGCGTGGCGGGCCGTCGCGTCTGCCAGACGGGCAGGCAGATGCGCAGACACAGGCGTGGCTCAAGATTGTCTGGAGGGGCGGGGTGAGCAGCATGCACGGGCTGGGAGTGGGGCGGAGAACATCGATGTGGTTTGGCAGACCGCCGCTGGCAGATAACACAAAGCCCTCGATGGAGGGCTCTGGGGATCTGGTGGTGAGACGCTAGTCGTGGTGACTGAGATCGAGGGTGATGTCGCCCACCGGGCGACAGCAACAGGGCAGACACTGCCCCGCTTCGACGAAGGCAAGGGGAGGCTCCGGGTAGTGCACCTTGCCCGCCAGCAGGGGAGTGCGGCAGGCGCCGCAATAGCCGCTGCGACACTGATACTCCAGCTGGTGGCCGTGGCGCTCCAGGGTGTCGAGCAACGCCTCGCCAGGGCGAACCTGCATGGGGCCGTGCTGGCTCTCTATGATGGCCAGCGCCGGCTCGCGTTCAACCCCTGGGGTCTGGGCGGCCCGCTCTGGCGCCAGCAGTGCCTCACTCACAGCTCGAAGTCACCGAGATCTTCATGGCTCACTTCGCTGTCTATCTGACCGACCAGATAGGAGCTCACTTCCACTTCCTGGGGGGCGACCTGAACGTTGTCAGAGGACAGCCAGGTGTTGATCCAGGGAATAGGGTTTTGCTTGGCGCCGCTAAAGGCGGAAGGCAGTCCGACGGCGGCCATGCGCAGGTTGGTGATGTACTCAACGTACTGGCAGAGGATGTCCTTGTTCAGGCCAATCATGGAGCCGTCCTGGAACAGGTACTCGGCCCACTCCTTCTCCTGCTCGGCCGCTTCCTTGAAGATGTCGAAGCAGGCCTGTTCACACTCCTGAGCCACGATGGCCATCTCGGGATCGTCCTGGCCGCTGCGCATCAGGTTGAGCATGTGCTGGGTGCCAGTCAGGTGCAGGGCTTCATCACGGGCGATCATCTTGATGATCTTGGCGTTGCCCTCCATCAGTTCGCGCTCGGCGAAGGCGAAGGAGCAGGCAAAGCTGACGTAGAAACGGATCGCCTCCAGGGCGTTGACACTCATCAGACACAGATAGAGCTTCTTCTTGAGCTCATGGAGGTCGATGGTGCGCTCAGCGCCGTTGACCATATGGGTACCGGCACCGTGCAGGTTATAGAGCGCGGTCGCCTCGATCAGGTCGTCATAGTAGCAACTGATGGAGCCGGCGCGCTTGAGGATCTGCTCGTTGGTCACAATGTCGTCAAACACCTGGGAGGGGCTGTTGACGATGTTGCGGATGATATGGGTATAGGAGCGCGAGTGGATGGTTTCGGAGAAGGCCCAGGTCTCAATCCATGTCTCCAGCTCCGGGATGGAGACCAGCGGCAGCAGCGCGACGTTCGGGCTGCGGCCCTGAATGGAGTCCAGCAGCGTCTGATACTTCAAGTTGGAGATGAAGATGTGCTGCTCGTGGGGGGGCAGGGCATGGTAGTCGATGCGATCCCGCGAGACGTCCACCTCTTCCGGGCGCCAGAAGAAGGAGAGCTGCTTCTCGATCAGCCGCTCGAATACATCATATTTTTGTTGATCATAACGGGCCACGTTGACCGGCTGGCCAAAGAACATGGGTTCCTTGAGCTGGTCATTCTGGGTCTGGCAAAACGTTGAATAAGCCATGGTGATTTGAATGTCTTGAATTGGGAAACAGGAGAGCGGGAGTGAAGGCTCCCGCTCGGTGTTTATCAGATCTTGCAGGCGCCGCCGGCACAGCCGTCATCTTGCATGTCGGCCTGGGTGTCGTCAGCACCGTCACGGGTGTTGTGATAATAGAGGGTCTTGAGGCCGTATTTGTAGGCGGTCAGCAGATCCTTGAGCAGCTGCTTCATCGGTACCTTGTTGCCTTCGAAACGGGCCGGATCATAGTTGGTGTTGGCAGAGATCGCCTGATCCACAAACTTCTGCATAATGCCGACCAGCTGCAGGTAACCATCGACGCTCGGTTGCTTCCAGAGCAGCTCGTATTGATCCTTGAGGCGCTCGTACTCGGGCACTACCTGCTTGAGGATGCCATCCTTGGAGGCCTTGACCGACACCAGGCCGCGCGGCGGCTCGATGCCGTTGGTGGCGTTGGAGATCTGGCTGGAGGTTTCGCTTGGCATCAGGGCGGTCAGGGTGGAGTTGCGCAGACCCACGGTCTTGATCTCTTCGCGCAAGGTTTCCCAGTCCAGGTGCAGCGGCTCCTGGCACAACACGTCCAGATCCTTTTTATAGGTATCGATGGGCAAAATGCCCTGGGCGTAAGTGGTCTCGTTGAAAGCCGGGCAGGGGCCGAATTCACGGGCCAGCTGTACCGAGGCTTTGAGCAGATAGAACTGGATCGCCTCGAAGGTGCGGTGGGTGAGCGCCAGACCAGAACCGTCGGAGTAACGGGCGCCGTTCTTGGCCAGGTAGTAGGCGTAGTTGATGACGCCTATCCCCAGGGTGCGGCGGTTCATGCTGCCTTTCTGGGCGGCCTTGAGCGGGTAGTCCTGATAGTCGAGCAGGGCATCCAGGGCGCGCACGGCCAGATCGGCCATCTCTTCGAGATCTTCGAGCTTCTCGATGGCGCCGAGGTTGAAGGCCGACAGGGTGCACAGGGCAATCTCGCCACTGTCGTCATCCACGTTATTGAGCGGCTTGGTCGGCAGCGCAATTTCCAGGCAGAGGTTGGATTGACGTACCGGCGCCACGCTCGGATCGAACGGGCTGTGGGTGTTGCAGTGATCCACGTTCTGGATGTAGATGCGACCGGTACCGGCGCGCTCCTGCATCATCAGGGAGAAGAGATCCACCGCCTTGATGGTCTTCTTGCGAATGGCCGGATCTTGCTCGTACTTGACGTAGAGCTGCTCGAACTTGTCCTGATCCGCGAAGAAAGCGTCGTACAGGCCGGGGGCATCGGAGGGGGAGAACAAGGAGATGTCACCGCCCTTGATGAGGCGCTGGTACATCAGCTTGTTGATCTGTACCCCGTAGTCCATGTGACGGACCCGGTTCTCTTCCACGCCGCGGTTGTTTTTCAGCACCAGCAGGCTCTCCACCTCGGTGTGCCACAGGGGGTAGAACAGGGTGGCGGCACCGCCGCGCACGCCGCCCTGGGAGCAGCATTTGACCGCAGTCTGGAAGTACTTGTAGAAGGGGATGCAGCCGGTGTGGAAGGCTTCGCCGCCACGAATGGGGCTGCCCAGACCACGAATGCGGCCGGCGTTGATACCGATGCCGGCGCGCTGGGAGACATAACGGACGATGGCGCTGGCGGTGGCATTGATGGAGTCCAGGCTGTCATCGCACTCGATCAGCACGCAGGAGCTGAACTGACGGGTCGGGGTGCGCACGCCGCTCATGATGGGGGTCGGCAGGGAGATCTTGAAGGTCGAGACCGCATCATAGAAGCGCTTGATATAGCTCAGGCGCGTCTCTTTCGGGTACTTGGAGAAGAGGCAGGCCGCTACCAGGATATAGAGGAACTGCGGGCTCTCGTAGATCTCGCCGGTGACGCGGTTCTGGACCAGATATTTGCCTTCGAGCTGTTTGACGGCGGCGTAGGAGAAGTCCATGTCACGCCAGTGATCCAGGTGCTCGTTGAGCTCCTCGAATTCGGCCTGGGTGTAGTCGGTCAGCAGGTGCTTGTCGTATTTGCCCATGTCTACCAGACGAGCGACGTGGCTGTAGAGGTGGGGCGGTTCGAACTGGCCGTAGGCTTTCTTGCGCAGGTGGAAGATGGCCAGACGGGCTGCCATGTACTGGTAATCCGGGCTCTGTTCGGAGATCAGATCAGCGGTAGCCTTGATGACGGTTTCGTGGATGTCGGCGGTACGGATACCGTCATAGAACTGGATGTGGGACTTGAGTTCTACCTGGGAGACTGAGACGTGGTCGAGTCCCTCTGCGGCCCAGTCGAGCACACGGTGAATTTTATCCAGATCGATGGGTTCTTTGTGGCCGTTACGCTTCGTCACAAACAAGTTCATTGGCTGATGACCTTTAGTTGATTCCCGAAAAACTCACCGCAAGGCTTGACAAGCAAGCCAGTTCGCCCCTCGTTTCTAGTGGGGCGATATGCGGTGAGGCACAAGATGTAGTGTTATTTTGAGTTCGAGCTACAAGATAGTGAGGTCATCACAGCTTTGCAACGTATGGATGGGGGTATAGCTGTGGATAAATTGTGGGTGTCTCATGATAGTTAGTGACTGCTCACAGTGAACGGGTTTTCCTTCGTCCGCTCCCTGAAAAGCAAGCCTGCCTATCCAAGATATAAAATTAAAATAACTTTTTTTTCTTGCGAAACTAGCCCCGTTTTACTAGCAATCGCACCCCTCTGGATCCTTGCACAATCCCTGTGCGATCCGCGCCAAAAATGGTCGCCATTATGCAGCAACGTTCCCCGCGCAGAACGGTGAAAAAGTGAGTCATCGAGCCTGTGTCGCGTGCAAAAACAGACAGGGCCCGTCGGGCCCTGTCTGTTTCATGTTAATGACGACAAGCGTCCCTCGGCGGCGCATCTGCGGCATGAGCACGCACTGGGATGGGCCATCTTTGATCCCGGCGGGATCCAGCGAGTCTGGCTGTGCGTCACCCGAGTTCGTAGCGCAACCAGTGATGCAACGCCTGCACCGTATCAAAGTGCAGATCCGCCCCCCAGGCTGCCGGGTCATCCTCCCCATGCAGGTAGCCCCAGCCGGCGATGGCGGTCAACATGCCGGCGTTGCGGCCCGCCTCGATGTCGCGCACATGGTCGCCGACATAGAGGCAGTGCGCGGCCTCGACCCCTAACTGCTCACAGGCGAAATACATGGGGGCGGGGTCGGGCTTGCGCACCGGCAGGGTATCGGCGCTGACCGTCACGCCACAGCTGGCCAGTGCCGGCAGGGCCGCCAGCAGCGGCTCGGTCAAAAAGCCCGGCTTGTTGGTGACGATGCCCCAGGGCAGGGACCGCTCGTCCAGCCATTCGATGAGATCGATCATGCCCTCGTAGGGGCGGGTGCCGACGCACAGATGGCTGGCGTAGTAATCGAGCAGGGCGGTGCGCAGGCGCGTCGCCCCCAGCTCTTCCAGTAGTTCGTCCCCCAGGCCCGCCTTGAGCAGGCCGAGCGCCCCGTGGGAGGTGGTCTGGCGAATGATCTCATCCGAGAGCGGGGCAAAGCCTTCGCTTATCAGCACATGGTTGACCGCGGCGCCCAAGTCCGGGGCGGTGTCGAGCAGGGTGCCGTCCAGGTCGAACAGCACGCAGCGCACGCTTGTCTGGCGGGTACTCATCAACCCAGCTCCGGGCGGACAAACTCCACCATGTAGTTGACATCGACGTTGGCGCCCAGCTTGAAGTGGCCGGTGAGCGGCGAGTAGTGCACCCCGCTCATGTCCCGTACCAGCAGGCCCGCGGCCTCACCCATGCGACACAGTTCGGCGGGGGTGATGAATTTCTTGTGGTCATGGGTCCCCTTGGGCACCATTTTCATCAGGTATTCGGCGCCGACAATCATCATCAGGAACGACTTGGGGTTGCGGTTGATGGTCGAGACGAACACCCGGCCACCCGGGCGCACCAGGGTGGCGATGGCACGCAGCACCGAGGCGGGATCCGGCACGTGCTCGAGCATCTCCATGCAGGTCACCACATCGTACTGACCGGGCGCCTCATCGGCGTGCTGCTCGGCGGTCATCTGCTGGTAGTGAAGTTCGACCCCCTGTTCCAGGGCGTGGAGGCGGGCGACCCCGAGGGGCTCCTTGCCCATGTCGATGCCGGTCACCTTGGCGCCACGGCGGGCCATGCTCTCGGAGAGAATGCCGCCGCCGCAGCCGATGTCGAGCACCGGCTTGCCAAACAGGCCGCCACTCTTGTCGGTGATCCAGTCAAGGCGCACCGGGTTTATCTGATGCAGCGGCTTGAACTCACCCTCCAAATCCCACCAGCGGGAGGCGATGGCTTCGAATTTGGCAATTTCTGTCAGATCGACATTGGCGTCAGTGTTCATCTTGGCAAAATCCTGTGGCAGGGCGCTCGACCCGTCGGGAGCGCAATCTATTGTCCTGGCGGGCATTATAACGAACCAACTTATGCAAACCAGCCCGATTTCCGACTTAAGCAATGGCCCTTGTTGTGTTACTATGTCGCGCTGTTTATGCCAAAGAACAACTAATTAGGGATTAAGGCTTTCTATGAGCGATCTGGCCAGAGAGATCACGCCGATCAACATCGAAGAAGAGCTCAAGAGTTCCTATCTGGATTACGCCATGAGCGTGATCGTAGGACGAGCTCTGCCGGATGTGCGTGATGGCTTGAAACCGGTTCACCGCCGCGTTCTGTTTGCTATGAACGAGTTGGGGAACGACTGGAACAAGCCCTATAAAAAATCGGCCCGTGTGGTCGGTGACGTAATCGGTAAATACCACCCCCACGGCGACAGTGCCGTGTATGACACCATTGTCCGCATGGCGCAGGATTTTTCCATGCGTTACATGATGGTCGACGGTCAGGGTAACTTCGGTTCGGTCGACGGCGACAGCGCCGCCGCCATGCGTTATACCGAAGTCCGGATGGCGCGCATCTCCCATGAGCTGCTGGCCGATCTGGACAAAGAGACCGTGGACTGGGTGCCCAACTATGACGGCACCGAGCTGATCCCGGCTGTCATGCCCACCAAGGTGCCCAACCTGCTGGTCAACGGCTCCTCCGGTATCGCGGTGGGCATGGCGACCAACATTCCGCCTCATAACCTCACCGAGATAGTGAACGGCTGTCTGGCGCTGATCGAAAATGGCTCCCTCACCATCGATGAGCTGATGACCTACATCAGCGGCCCAGACTTCCCCACCGGCGCCATCATCAACGGTCGTTCCGGCATCGTGCAGGCCTACCGCACCGGTCGCGGCTCCGTCTATGTGCGTGCCAAGGCCGAAGTGGAAGTGGACGAGAAGACGAGTCGCGAGACCATCATCGTTCACGAGCTGCCTTATCAGGTGAACAAGGCGCGGTTGATCGAGAAGATTGCCGAGCTGGTCAAAGAGAAGAAACTCGAGGGCATCAGTGCCCTGCGCGATGAGTCTGATAAAGACGGCATGCGCATCGTTATCGAGATCAAGCGCGGCGAGTCTGGCGAGATTGTGCTGAACAATCTCTACAAGCACACCCAGATGCAGACCACGTTCGGCATCAACATGGTGGCGCTCGATAACAACCAGCCCAAGGTGATGAACCTTAAAGAGATCCTGGATGCCTTCCTGCTGCACCGCCGTGAGGTAGTGACCCGCCGGACCGTGTTCGAACTGCGCAAGGCGCGGGATCGGGCGCACATCCTGGAAGGTCTGGCCGTTGCGCTGGCCAACATTGACCCCATCATCGAGCTGATCCGTCACTCCGACACCCCGGCAGACGCGAAAGCCAAGCTGGTCGCGCGTGGCTGGGAGCTCGGCAACGTGGCCGGCATGCTGGAAAAAGCCGGTGACGATGCAGCCCGCCCCGAGTGGCTGGAGCCTGAGTTCGGTATCCGTGAAGGCCAGTACTTCCTGACCGAACAGCAGGCCCAGGCCATCCTTGACCTGCGTCTGCACAAGCTGACCGGTCTGGAGCACGAAAAGATCCTGGAAGAGTACCAATCTCTGCTGGATCTGATCGCCGAGCTGCTGTTCATTCTGGCAAGCCCGGAACGGCTGATGGAAGTGATCCGCGATGAACTGCTGGCCGTGCGCGAGCAGTATGGCGACGAGCGTCGCACCGAGATCAGCGCCTCCAGCGCCGAGATCAACATCGAAGATCTGATCACCCCGGAAGACGTGGTGGTGACCCTCTCTCACCAGGGTTATGTGAAGTATCAGCCGCTGACCGACTACGAGGCCCAGCGCCGCGGTGGTCGTGGCAAGTCGGCCACCCGGATCAAGGAAGAGGACTTTGTGGAGCGTCTGTTGGTGGCCAACACCCACGACACCATCTTGTGCTTCTCCACCCGTGGCAAGGTCTACTGGCTCAAGGTGTATCAGCTGCCTGAGGCGTCTCGTAGCGCCCGTGGCCGCCCGATCATCAACTTGCTGCCGCTGGAAGAGGGTGAACGTATCACCGCCATCCTGCCGGTCAAAGAGTATAGCGACGACAAGTATGTGTTCTTCGCCACCGCCGACGGTACCGTGAAGAAGACCAGCCTGTCAGCGTTCAGCCGTCCGCTCTCCTCCGGCATTCGTGCCATCAACCTCAAAGAGGGCGATGAGCTGATTGGCGTGGACATCACCGATGGCAGCAACGAGATCATGTTGTTCTCCGATGCGGGCAAGGTGGTTCGCTTCAATGAAGGCAGCGGCCGCGCCGATGCGGATGTCGAGAACGATAGCGACGCCGATGAGGATGTGGAAGCCGACGCCGTCAGTGATGACGACAGCAGTGACGCCGCCGAAGGCAGCGAAACCAAGGGCACCTTCAAGGGGGTTCGTCCCATGGGCCGTACCGCCGGTGGGGTTCGTGGTATCCGCCTGCTCAATGGCGACAAGGTGGTTTCCCTGATCGTCCCCCGTGGCGAAGGCGCCATCCTGACCGCCACCGAGAACGGTTACGGCAAGCGTACCGCGCTGACCGAGTACCCGACCAAGAGCCGTGGTACCCAGGGCGTTCGCTCCATCAAGGTGGACGAGCGTAACGGCAAGGTGATCGATGCGATCCAGGTCGAAGATACCGACCAGATCATGCTGATCACCAATGGCGGCACCCTGGTGCGTACTCGCGTCGCCGAGGTGAGCATCATAGGCCGTAACACCGGTGGTGTTCGTCTGATCCGTACCGGTGAAGATGAGACAGTGGTCGGTCTGCAGCGTATCGCCGAAAGCGACGAGGAAGAGGTCCTGATGGATGGTGAGTCGGCTGAAGCCGGTACCGCCGCCGCAGGTGACATCGTCCCCGAGTCGGGCGAGGCTCAGCAGAGTGATCAAGCCGAACAGGCCGATGAGGAGTAATACTCCATCGTCTGGCCGAGTTGGCTAGTTGCTGCAAAAAAGAGCGCCTTAGGGCGCTCTTTTTTATGGTCTGCCGTTGGCTGGCGGCAACCTTGACGCTGGCTGGCGTTGTCTCGCTCAGCATGAGCTCCTTGGCCGGCAGGAGTGAATGTCATCTGGTTGTCATGGCACAAGGATAAGCTGCACTCGACATCAGCCGGTGTCGTGTCATGTCGAGGAGTCTGCGATGTTACAACTCTGGTGGTCGAAATGGTTCGGGGATGAGTCTGGGGCTGAGCGGGAAGAGGAGTTGGTGGCCTTTGAGCCATCCAGGATCCCGGTTGAATTGCTAAAAGGCAGCCAATCGTCCTGAACCTCAGCCGCTCTCTGAGCGGCAGGGGCAGTGGCAAAGCGGGAGAGGGGATATGTCTCCCGCTAGATGCCACAGGGCCATCCTGGGGATGTCAGTGCCAGCCAGGGCCCGGTGGTGACTACCCGCAGCAGAGTCCTTGCTCCGCTCTACGCTCCCACTCTTGATACTTCATTATCCGTGATCCCATGCTGTCACTTGGGTTCGCGGTTCCCTCCTGAACCTCTCCATCCTGTGTCTGCTCCCGTTGCCTGGATGCCCGGTTCACCGTCTGTTGCCACGCTGTCATCCCTTCATCTCGATGGGTTGGCGGGGCGGGTGAAGCTAGAACAGTTCGAACTGTTGGTGGGGACGGATAAAAGCGTGCAGGTTAAGGGGCGTATGAGCCGAGTTGAGCCCCGAGCGTTTGCAGATCAGCCGAAAGCGCTGGGCAAGCAGCTCGGCAAACTGGCCGCTGCCACGCATGCGATCCCCGAAGGCCGGGCTATTGAGCCGACCTTTCCGGCTGGCTTTCAGTTGATTCAGTACAGCCTGCCGCTTGTCGGGATAGTGCAATGTCAGCCAGTCATCAAAGAGCTGCGTCAGCTCATGGGGCAGGCGCAGCAAGATGTAGCCAGCCTGGTTGGCCCCCTGCGCGGCGGCCGCGCTGATGATCTGCTCGAGTTCAGATCCGTTGAGCCTGGGGATCATGGGGGCTGCCAGCACTCCCACCGGGATCCCGGCCCGTGCCAGCTTGCCGATCACCGCCAGCCGCCCCTGCCCCGTACTGGCTCTGGGTTCCAGTTTTCGCCTGAGATCCTCATCCAGTGTGGTGACCGAGACCATGACGTGGCACAAGTCTTCGCTGGCGAGAGCCTGTAGCAACTCGAGGTCTCTGAGCACCATGGCGCTCTTGGTAATGATGCCTACCGGATGCTTGTGAGCCAGCATCACTTCGAGCAAGGCGCGGGTGAGGCGGTATTGCTGCTCAATGGGCTGATAGGGATCGGTATTGGCGCCAATGACGATGGTCTGTGGTTGATATCCGGGTTTGGAAAATGCCTGACGCAATAGGTGGGCGGCGTTGAGCTTGGCAAACAGTTTTGTTTCAAAATCGAGCCCTGGGGAGAGCTCCAGGTAGGCATGGCTGGGCCTGGCATAGCAATAAATACAGCCATGTTCACAACCCTGATAGGGGTTGATGGAGCGACTAAAGGGTACATCCGGCGACTGGTTATGGCTGATGATGCTCCTGGCCTGGATCCCGTGCACCTGGGTTTGAGGGGCGCTATTCATAAACTCGGGCGCCCAGTCGATGCCTTGTTGCCAGCCATCGTCGACGGCCTCGATGCGGAGGCCACTGAAACGATGATCCAGGTTGTGAAGGGTACCGCGTCCAGCCATCTCTCACTGCTCATAATAACTGTGTTTATATACAGTCATTGTGAGCGATGAGACCGACAAAGACAAGTCGCCAGACGACAGTGGGATGGGCCCCTCATCCAATGAGGATGGGGAGGGGCCAGGGGCTGACGCAAACCCCCGGTACTGCTCAGACTTGCATTCCAGATTACATTTCGTTTACATAAACCAAATGCGAACTGGATCACGGAACTCCTTATGACAAAGTCACGCTACCGCTGGTTGTTCATTGGCCTGACCGGTGTGCTGATCTGGCGTCTGCTGCCGGATGGTGCAGACGAGATGCACAGTGCCCAGCGCGCCTGGCAACAGGGGCGCTTCAGTCAAGCCGTCGGGATCTGGCAGTTGAAAGCCGAGGCGGGAGAACCCAGAGCGCAGGCCTTGATGGGGTGGAGCCACGAGCTGGGGCAGGGCAGTACCGCGGATGTGGCTGAGGCGATTCGCCTCTATCGCCAGGCTGCCGAGGGGGGTGATGCCTTTGGTCAATATCGCTTGGGGGAGGTTTATCTGCGCGGTCATGGGGTGACGCAGGATCTGGCGCTGGCGTTTCACTGGATGGATCTGGCGGCCCGCAACGGTGATGTGCCCGCCATGCTCAAGCTTGGCATTTTGCATCTGATGGGGGTCAATGGCCGGGTGGACCTGGTTCAGGCCAGGCAGTGGCTGTTTCAGGCCGCCCAGGGGGGCAACAAGATGGCGCTGCGGGTGTTGGAGGAGCTGACACTGGCGGAGGAGGGCAAGAGCCAGTTCGATTTCAACTGGTAGCCGCTGCTGGTTGGGGCAAGCGGAACGGATTGAATTTCGCTGGCTGACCCATGGTGTGAGTCGCGGGATGAGAAGGTCTGGTGTCAGCACCAGACCTTCTTGCTGTGTGGGCGATCGCCGAGTCAATGGTTGGTCCGGATTGAGCGGGCCCGCCGCTGGGGCCAATTTTCTCGCGTGCGGCCCTATGCCCGGCTCTGCTGCGTCATCGCGGGATTGCGCTGCACCGCTCTCCCGGGGGCGAAGAGGAAGAAACTGATCGCCGCGAGCAGCGAGGCGCGTTGACCAGGTCAACAACGCTCGTTGGTGGGTATGAGCAGGGGGAGCGCTGAGTCAGGGATGATGTTCGCGCCCAGATAGCGACCATTCAAACTTGTCTGGGTTGTCACGTCTGATACAATCCTCGACTATCCCCGTTAATGGATAGCCTCGCACGGAGTAAGGTGCGTATCACCGCGTGTAGCAGCCGTATTGTGAACGGTGAAACATCAAGGTGAGTTGCTTGATATTAAAGGATATTTTCAATTCACACGTGGCCTTTGGTAGGGGTCACCACTGTCAAGGAAGCAATCATGCCAATCATTACTCTGCCTGACGGCAGTCAACGTCAATTTGCCCAGGCCGTTTCCGTCATGGACGTCGCCGCGGACATAGGTCCCGGTCTCGCCAAGGCGTGCATTGCCGGTCGGGTGAACGGTGAACTGGTGGATGCCTGCGAGCTGATCGAAGCCGACGCCCAGCTCTCCATCATCACCGCCAAAGACGAAGAGGGTCTCGAGATCCTGCGTCACTCCTGCGCGCACTTGCTCGGTCATGCCATCAAGCAACTCTGGCCGCAGACCAAGATGGCCATAGGTCCTGTCATCGACAACGGCTTCTACTATGACGTCGATCTCGATCACACCCTGACCGAAGAGGACATGGCTGCACTGGAAGCCCGTATGCTCGAGCTGGCAGACAAGGATTATGACGTCGTCAAGAAGCGGGTTTCCTGGCAGGAGGCGCGCGATGTGTTCGCGGCCCGTGGCGAGAGCTATAAAGTCGAGATCCTGGATCAGAATATCGCCCGTGATGATAAGCCCGGTCTCTATCATCACGAAGAGTATGTCGACATGTGCCGTGGCCCTCACGTGCCCAACATGCGTCATTGCCACCATTTCAAGTTGCAGAAGATGTCCGGCGCTTACTGGCGTGGCGACTCCAACAACAAGATGCTGCAGCGTATCTACGGTACCGCCTGGGCCGACAAGAAGCAGCTCAAAGCCTACCTGCAACGCCTCGAAGAGGCCGCCAAGCGTGACCACCGCAAGATAGGCAAGCAGCTCGACCTGTATCACATGCAGGAAGAGGCTCCCGGCATGGTGTTCTGGCACAACGATGGCTGGACCATCTTCCGTGAGCTGGAAACCTTCATGCGCACCAAGCTGCGTGAGTATGACTATCAGGAGGTGAAAGGCCCCTCCATGATGGATCGCGTGCTGTGGGAGCGCTCCGGTCACTGGGATAAATATGCCCAAGGCATGTTCACCACCCAGTCCGAGAACCGTGAGTACGCCATCAAGCCGATGAACTGCCCGGGTCACGTGCAGATCTTCAACCAGGGCCTCAAGTCCTATCGCGACCTGCCATTGCGCATGGCGGAGTTTGGCTCCTGCCACCGCAATGAGCCGTCCGGTTCCCTGCATGGTCTGATGCGAGTCCGTGGTTTTACCCAGGATGACGCTCACATCTTCTGTACCGAAGAGCAGATCATGGAAGAGGTTTCGGCCTGTATCCGTATGGTCTATGACGTCTACGGCACCTTTGGCTTCGAAAACATCGTGGTCAAGCTCTCCACCCGTCCGGAGCAGCGCATCGGTTCAGATGAAGCCTGGGATCGCGCCGAAGCGGCCCTGGCCGAAGCCCTGGTGTTGAACGGCCTGAAGTACGATCTGCAGCCGGGTGAAGGGGCGTTCTACGGCCCTAAAATTGAATTCACCCTGCACGATTGCCTGGATCGTGCGTGGCAGTGTGGTACAGTGCAGCTCGATTTCGCCCTGCCAGGTCGGCTGGGCGCCACTTATGTGGGCGAGGACAACGAGCGTCACGTCCCCGTGATGATACATCGCGCCATCTTGGGGTCCATCGAGCGCTTCATCGGCATATTGACCGAAGAGTACGCAGGACTGTTCCCTACCTGGTTGGCACCGACTCAGGCCGTGGTGATGAATATCACGGATAATCAGGCCGATTATGCCGTAAAAGTGGCCAAAGCATTGAATGATGCGGGCCTTCGTGCAAAAGCGGACTTGAGAAATGAGAAGATTGGCTTTAAAATCCGCGAGCATACTTTGAAACGAGTACCTTTCATGCTGGTCTGTGGCGATAAAGAAGTTGAAGCCGGTCAGATTGCAGTACGGACTCGTAAAGGGGCTGACCTGGGCACTTATCCTGTTGAAGAGCTAATCGCTCTACTGTCCCAGGAAGTTCAGACCCGCGGACAAAAGAAAGTGGAGGAATAAGCTATAAAAGGCGGAAAAAAACTGGGCAAGCAACCGCAAGCCCGCGCTCACCGGATCAATACCGAGATTCGTCTGAAAGAAGTTCGTTTGACTGGACTTGATGGTGAGCCCTTGGGCGTCGTCGAAATCCATGATGCACTGAACTTGGCCCTTGAGGCTGGAGTAGATCTGGTCGAGATCAGCCCTAATGCTGAACCGCCCGTTTGCCGAATCATGGATTACGGCAAATTCCTCTACGAGAAGAGCAAGACCACCAAAGAACAGAAGAAAAAGCAGAAAGTTGTCCAGGTCAAGGAAATCAAATTCCGTCCTGGTACAGACGAAGGCGACTATCAGGTAAAACTACGCAACCTGGTTCGCTTTTTAGAAGACGGGGACAAGGCGAAGGTCACCCTGCGCTTCCGCGGTCGTGAAATGGCTCACCAGGATCTTGGTATCAAGGTACTGGAGCGCGTCAAGAACGATCTGGAAGAGCTGGCCGTAGTCGAGTCGTTCCCGAAAGTCGAAGGCCGTCAAGCTGTGATGGTTCTCGCACCTAAGAAGAAATCTTAAGGCCCACAAGAAATTGACTCATGGGTTCACCCCATGAGTCGGTTCGCCTTGCGATTTTGTTGTCACTCACAATGCGGAGTATGAAATGCCGAAGATGAAAACCAACCGGGGTGCTGCAAAGCGCTTCAAGAAGACTGGCTCAGGTCGCTTCAAGTGCAAGCATAACCACCTGCGTCACATCCTGACCAAGAAGAGCAGTAAGCGTAAGCGTAAGCTGGGGCCGAAGTTCATGGTTTCTGCTGCCGACCACAAACGTGTTGTCGCTTGTCTGCCGTACGCATAAGGGGGATGTGAAAAATGCCAAGAGTTAAACGTGGTGTGACTGCTCGCGCTCGTCACAAGAAAGTAATGAAAGCCGCCAAGGGTTACTACGGCGCCCGTTCCCGTGTCTACCGCGTAGCGGTACAAGCGGTAACCAAAGCTGGTCAGTATGCCTATCGTGACCGTCGCCAGAAAAAGCGTCAGTTCCGTCAGCTGTGGATTGCACGTATCAACGCTGCAGCCCGTCAGAATGGTCTGTCCTACAGCCGTCTGATCAACGGTCTGAAGAAAGCGTCTATCGAAATCGATCGCAAGATCCTGTCCGATATCGCTGTTCACGACAAGCTGGCTTTCACCGCCCTGGTTGAAAAGGCTAAAGCAGCGCTGGTTTAATCCGGTTCTGTTATGAAAGATAAAAGGAGGCCCAGGCCTCCTTTTTTGTTGTCTGCAATTCATCGAATTCTGTTACCAGACCCGACTGTTACCTCCGTATATCTGCAATATGATGTCACATATGCCAACAAACTAGTGTTGTCGCCCCATATTTAACGGGGGGAGGGGAGCAAGTCAGCCTCTTACCCGATAACAAAATGATTTCTCGGGAGAAAAGGCTACCTTAACTATGGTCAGCCAAGGGGCTTTTTTTGTATTATCCCCCTCTTGACCTTATTTAGCCTACAGGCTCCTGTTTCGGGAGTGGTGACGAGGAAGACATGCAACAGCTTGAAGAAGTAGTCGGCCAGGCCAAGGCCGAAATTGAGGGCGTCAATGACGTGGCGACCCTCGACGAGATCCGGGTCAAATATCTGGGTAAAAAAGGCTTTTTTACCGAGCAGATGAAGACCCTGGGTGCCTTGTCCGCCGAAGAGCGTCCCGCCGCCGGCGCCGTGATCAACCAGGCCAAGCAGCAGGTACAAGATGCCCTGAATGCGCGCCGCGATGATCTTGCCGCCCAGGAGCTGAACCAGAAGCTTGCCGCCGAGACCATCGACATCAGCCTGCCGGGCCGCCGCATCGAGAACGGCGGTTTGCACCCGGTGACCCGCACCATTGAACGCATCGAGCGCCTGTTTGGCGAGATGGGCTTCAAGGTCGAGCGCGGTCCCGAGATTGAAGATGGCTTCCACAACTTCGATGCGCTGAACATTCCGGCTCATCACCCGGCGCGTACCGATCACGATACCTTCTACTTCAATCCCGATCTGATGCTGCGTACCCACACCTCCGGTGTGCAGATCCGCACCATGCAGCAGCAACAGCCGCCAATTCGCATTATTGCGCCGGGCCGCGTCTATCGTAACGACTACGACATGACCCACACCCCGATGTTCCATCAGGTCGAAGGTCTGCTGGTTGACGAGCATGCCAGCTTTACCGAGCTGAAGGGGATACTGCACGACTTCCTGCGCAACTACTTCGAGGAAGACTTGACCATTCGTTTCCGTCCCTCCTACTTCCCGTTCACCGAGCCGAGCGCTGAAGTGGACGTGATGGGCAAGAACGGCAAGTGGCTGGAAGTGCTGGGCTGCGGCATGGTGCACCCGAACGTGCTGCGTTCGGTCGGCATCGATCCGGAAAAATACTCCGGCTTTGCCTTCGGCATGGGCGTTGAGCGCCTGACCATGCTGCGTTACGGGGTCAATGACCTGCGTGCCTTCTTCGAAAACGATCTGCGCTTCCTCAAGCAGTTCAAGTAAGGGCGAGAGAACATGAAATTCAGTAAATCCTGGGTGATGGAGTGGGTCCGCACCGAGTTGAGTGACAACGCACTGGCCGAGCAGATCACCATGGCCGGCCTGGAAGTGGACGCCATCGAGGCAGTCGCCGGCCAGTTCAACAATGTGGTGGTGGGCGAAGTGGTCGAATGTGGCCAGCATCCGGATGCCGACAAGCTGCGGGTGACCAAGGTCAACGTGGGCGAAGCCGAGCTGCTGGACATCGTCTGCGGCGCGCCGAACTGCCGCACCGGCCTGAAAGTGTGCGTGGCCAAGGTCGGGGCGACCCTGCCGGGTGATTTCACCATCAAGAAAGCCAAGCTGCGCGGTCAGCCGTCTCACGGCATGCTCTGCTCCTTCAGAGAGCTGGGTATCGACGTCGAAGCCGACGGCATCATCGAGCTGCCGGCCGATGCCCCCATCGGCACCGACATTCGCGACTACTTGAATCTGAACGACGTCGCCATCGACGTGGACTTGACCCCGAACCGGGCCGATTGCCTCGGGATTGCAGGGCTTGCTCGCGAGATCGGCGTGCTCAACAGCGTGGACGTGGTCGAGCCGAGCTGGACCCCTGCTGCTGCCACCATAGACGCGACCTTCCCGATCCGGGTTGAAGCAACCGCCGATTGCCCCCGTTATCTGGGCCGCGTCATCAAGGGGCTGAACCTGCAAGCGCAGAGCCCGCTCTGGATGCAGGAGAAGCTGCGCCGTGGCGGCATCCGCTCCATCGACTCCATCGTCGACATCACCAACTTCCTGCTGCTGGAATATGGTCAGCCGATGCACGCCTTCGACCTGGCCAAGCTGGAAGGGGAATTGGTAGTACGCCGCGCCAAGGCTGACGAGCCCATGACCCTGCTGGACGGTACCGAGGTGAAGCTCAAAGACAACACCCTGGTGATTGCCGATACACAAGGCCCTGCCTGCATGGCCGGTATCTTCGGCGGTGATCGCACCGGTGTGTCCGAGTCCACCACCGATATCCTGCTGGAGTGCGCCTTCTTCGCGCCGCTCTCCATCACTGGTCGTGCCCGTGCCTACGGCCTGCACACCGACTCTTCCCACCGCTTCGAGCGCGGGGTCGATCCCGAGCTGCAAGCCAAGGTGATGGACAGAGCCACCCGCCTGCTGCTGGACATTTGTGGCGGAGAGTGCGGCGGTGAAGCGGGTCCGGTCATCGAGGTCAAATCCGATGCCCACCTGCCCAAGGCTGCTCCCATCAAACTGCGCCGTGCCAAGCTCGACAAGGTGATCGGCATCAGCGTGGCCGACGCCCAGGTGCTCGAGATCCTGACCCGCCTCGGCATGCAGGTGACGGTTGACGCCGACGGTTGGACCGCGCTGGCCCCCTCCTGGCGTTTCGACATCGCCATCGAGGAAGACCTCATCGAGGAAGTGGCTCGCATCTACGGCTACAACAAGATCCCGAACCTGAAACCTGCCGCCTCCCTGGCGATGGTGGAGCAGGCCGAAGGCCAGGTGACCCTCAAGCGGGTCCGTGACCTGCTGGTCGACCGCGGTTTCCAGGAAGCGATCACCTACAGCTTCGTGGATCCCAAGGCTCAGCAGGCTCTGTTCCCCCAGAGCGATGCCCTGGTGCTGCCCAATCCAATCTCGGTCGAGATGTCCGCCATGCGCGTCTCTCTGTTCCCGGGTCTGGTGCAGGCGGTGGTCTACAACCAGAACCGCCAGCAGGGCCGTGTGCGTCTGTTCGAGCAGGGCTTGCGCTTCATCCAGGACGAGCGTGCCGAAAACGGCATCCGTCAGGAGCCGATGCTGGCCGGCATCATCACCGGTAACCAGAGCGATGAGCACTGGGACATCAAGAGCCGCGGCAGCGACTTCTTTGATTTGAAAGGGGACCTGGAAGCTGTCCTGGATCTTACCGCCGAAGGGGCCAGCTTCAGCTTCGCACGTACCGAACACAGTGCCCTGCACCCGGGTCAGAGCGCGGCCATACTGCGCAACGGCGCCGTCATCGGCCACATCGGCGTGATCCACCCGAGCCTCGAGAAGAAGCTGGGTCTCAAGACCCGTGCCATCATGTTCGAGCTGGAGTTGAACAAGCTGATCCCCGCCAAGGTGCCGGTTGCGGCCGAAGTGTCCCGCTTCCCGGCCAACCGTCGCGACATCGCCGTGGTGGTCGACGCTGCGGTTCTGGCCGGTGATGTGCTCGCAGTAATTAAAAAAGTTGGCGGAAATCAGTTAGTTGGAATAAACTTGTTTGACGTATACCAGGGTGCTGGTATGGCAGAGGACAAGAAGAGCCTGGCCATCAGTCTTGTATTGCAAGACACCCAGCGCACCCTGGAGGAGAAAGAGATTGCCGAGACCGTAGACAATGTCGTGCGGGCCCTCGGTGAAGAGTTGAATGCCTCCTTGAGGGATTGATCTATGGCGCTTACCAAAGCCGACATTGCAGAGCACCTGTTCACCCAGCTCGGGATGAGCAAGCGTGAAGCCAAAGATATGGTGGAAGCCTTCTTTGAGGAGATCCGACAGGCGCTGGAACGCGGCGAACAAGTCAAAATCTCGGGCTTCGGTAATTTTGATCTTCGTGAGAAGAACCAGCGTCCAGGACGTAACCCCAAGACAGGCGAAGATATTCCCATCAGCGCCCGTCGGGTGGTGACCTTCCGCCCCGGCCAGAAACTCAAGGCCAGGGTTGAGACGGTCGAACCCAATGAGTCTTGAGTTAACTAACGAAAAGCCAGGCGTCTGCCTGGCTTTTGCTATGCCATGATCCGCGCGATTTTTCTGTTGGCCAGCTTGCTGGCCGGCACGGCTCACGCCATGGTGCTGCCGTTGCCCCCCTCGACCCAGCACTATGCCTCGTCCATTGACCAGCTCACCTTCTGCTATCCCAGCCTGGTGCGTTCCCCCTATCTGGAGAAGAAGGGGGGGTTTTTGATGGATCAACTCGACAGGCTGGCCAACACACTGCCGATCCCCCTGGTCAAGATACGACTCGACAGCTGGGAAGCGGTTCGGGACGGGTTGCGATCCGGGCGTTGTGATCTGGTGCCGAGCATAGGCCCTTCCCCGACACCCCGCGCGGGTTACCTCTATAGCCGCACCATACTCGAGTCCGAGTCCGCCATTCTCTACCGTGGCAAACTCAATAACGCCATCTTTCTGGTATCCCCCGTCTGGCAGCAGAGCAAACGTCTGAGCCGGCTCTACCCCAGAGCCACTCAGCTGACCCTCGCCAATCCCGATCGCTGGTTTGAGGCACTCAAGGCCGGCGAGGGGAGTGCCTATCTGGGCGACTATCTGCAACTGCGCCATCTGATGCGGCAAAACCCGGCCGAAGGGTTGCGGCTGAGGCGACTGCGCAGTGATGATTGGGTCATTGGCTACCGGCTGGAGATGGGGGATAAGCCCGAGCTGAAGCGCCTGGTCGACACCGGTATTCGCTATCTGACCCCGGGCGCCCTCTATCAGGATCTGGAGCGCTATCTGGCCGATGGCAAGCAGACCATCAACCCGGTGCACTTTACCGATGAGGAGCAGGCCTGGCTGGCAGGACGGGGGAGCCGGGTGCGGCTGGTGATCAACCCGGACTTGATGCCCTATAGCGGCGTCGATGATCAGGGCCAGCTCAGGGGCTGGAGTGGCGATGTGCTGCGCTGGGTGGGTCAGCAGACCGGCTTGCGCTTTGAGACAGTGCCCGCTGCCAGCCGGGAAGAGGCGCTGGACAAACTCAGGCGTGGGGAGGCCGACATGATGGCCGGCTTGCTCGAATCCCCTCGTCTTGGTCAGGAGTTCGAGTTTACCCGCACCATCGCCGAGAACCGTTTCGCCCTGGTTTCCCTCAAGTCCAGGCAGATCAAGCGACTGAGCGAGCTGAGCGGCGAGCGGGTGTTGGTGCCGACCAGCCTCTATGATCCGGACATGCTCTCCGGCTATGGCAATGCCGCCTGGGTGCGGGTCGATGATGTGGATCAGGGCCTGAGCGAACTGCGCAGCGGCAATGCGGACTGGTTGCTGAGCGAGCTCTACCAGCTGCAATACCCCCTGCGCAGCAATCAGTTGACCGAACTCAATGTACGGGAACTCGATGACAGCTTTGCCCTGAGCTTTGCGGTCAACCGCCAGCATCTGTTGCTGGCCAGCGTGCTGGATCAGGGGTTGATGACCCTCAATAGGGAGCAGATGGCGGAGCTGACCCAGCGCTGGCACAGGCTCACCCTCACCCAGCAGAGTGGCGTCAGCTACTGGGTGCTGTTCGGTTCGGTGCTGCTGGCGCTGTTGATCAGCGCCGCCGTGATAATGCTGATCTGGCGCTCTCGCCAGCAGCTCTCCAAGGAGGTGGCCCAGCGTCTGGCGGCGGAACAGGCTCTGGCCGTCGAGAGCCGGTTTCGTGAGTCCCTGTTCCAAGCCCTGCCGGTCCCCGTGTTCCTGCGGGATGGCAACGGCGACATCATCAAGCGCAATAAACGTGGCAAACGGCTGGAGGCCCGTCATCCAGGCCCGCTGACCCTGCCAGCCCCCGAACAGGGCGCCACCGAGGGGGAGTTGACCCTGGGAGAGCGGGTCTTCTCCTACGCCCAGATACCGCTGCGCCTCGGCCACCAGGGGCCCGCCGGGGAGCTGATTGCGCTCTCCGATATCAGCTCACTGCGCGAGCGGGAGCGATTCTCACGCCAGGCGGAGCGTCGCTTGCGGGCGCTGACCAATACGGTGCCCGGCATGGTGGTGCAGTTCCTGCTGCGCGACGGTCTCCTCGGCGAGCTGGAATTTGTCAGTCGTGGCAGCTTCGAGCTGCTCGGGGTATCGAACAATCGACTGCGCCGTGAGCCCCTTGATGCCCTGGCCGCCCTGAACGGCAGAGACAGGTATCAGCTGCAGGTGGATATGCCCGCCATGCTGGAGGCGGGTCAGCCCTTCTCCTATGTCCTGCGATATCAACATCCCGCCGAAGGGCTGCGCTGGTTGCAGTTCCATGGCCGGGGGCGGCGCCTGGATGAGGATGGCTGGCGGGTCTACGGCGTGGTGCTGGATGTGACCATGCGGGTG
The DNA here is from genome assembly GCF_020149575.1 of Aeromonas rivuli. Classification (NCBI taxonomy): domain Bacteria; kingdom Pseudomonadati; phylum Pseudomonadota; class Gammaproteobacteria; order Aeromonadales; family Aeromonadaceae; genus Aeromonas; species Aeromonas rivuli. The sequence continues at coordinate 2,100,823 of NZ_CP079742.1, forward strand.
GCTCAGGAGCAGGCCCTGCAACGATCCCATGCCAGGGCGGAGCAGGCGATGCAGGCCAAGGGTCGTTTCCTTGCGGCCATCAGCCATGAGATACGCACCCCCATGAATGCCATTCTCGGCTGGCTGGAGTGGCTCGCGACCACCCCTCTGTCCGATCAGCAGCAGGGGGCCGTGACCAGTGTGCGTCAGGCCGGGGATGAGCTGCTCGGCCTGCTCAATGATGTGCTCGATTTCAGCCGCAATGAGAGCGGCAAGTTGAGCCTGGCGCCACAACCGACGGATCTGGCGCTGTTGTGCGAGCGTGTCATTGCGGTGCACTGGCCCAAGGCACGTAACAAGGGCCTGCAGTTGAGGCTGAAATTGAGCGCCGACTTGCCCAACCGGGTCGAGATTGATCCCCACAGGGTGCAGCAGCTGCTGCATAACCTGCTCTCCAATGCCATCAAGTTCAGCACCCGGGGCACTGTCTGCCTGTGGGCCGATCTGCAACTCGATGGGGGTAAATCCTGGCTCAGGCTCGGGGTTGACGATCAGGGACCCGGCATTGCGGCCGAGTTGCTGGCGCGGCTGTTCGAGCCCTTCGAACAGGGGGAGGTCAGTGGTCAACTCAGGGCGCAGGGTACCGGACTCGGCCTGGCCATTTGTCGCCAACTGCTCGAACAGATGGGCGGCACCATTGCCATGACCCCGGGTCTGGGTGGCGGCAGCCGCTTCATCGGCAAAGTGCCTCTGCTCGTATCGGAGACGGAGGCAGCCAGGGAGAGCACCGTCACGCGGCTGGCCATCAGTTTGCCGGATAGTGAGCGCGAGGAGGTGGATCCCTGGTTGGCCCGTTATGGGTTGACGCCGGTCGCACCGGAGGAGGGGATCCCCTGCCTTGGCACGCAGCTCGATGAGCATGGTTTGCTGACCTGGCGCTGGCAGGGCAAGAGTTGGATACCCGGCACCCTGGTGAGCCTGTTGCAAGAGGATGTCAGCGAGGCCATGAGCGTCAATCTGACCCAGGCCGGGGTGGGACTGCGGGTGTTGCTGGTCGAGGATCACGACATGAACAGAGCGCTGATCAGCATGCAGCTCCGTCAGCTCGGCGCCCAGGTGTGGTGTGCGAACCATGGGCTGCAGGCCCTCGATATGGTGCGGGAACACCCCGTGGATCTGGTGTTGACCGATCTGCAGATGCCGTTGATGGATGGCGCCGAGCTCTGCCAGCAACTCAGGGCTACTGCCGAACACAAGGCATTGCCCATCTATATCGTCACCGCCGATGTGAGTGAGCAGGCGGCGCTGCGTCTGGCAGCTTGCGGTTGCACTGGTCGCCTCGAAAAACCCCTGCGTCTGGAGACCCTGGCCGCGCTGCTGCACCGGATCCCGCGGGCATTGCCGTCCCCTGGGGATGAGCCGGGATCCCGGACCGGGTCTGCGCCGGACAGGCAGAGCCCTATCCCTGAGGGTCGGTTGGCCATGCCACTCCTGAGCGATGAGTTGATCGCTCTCTACCTGACCACCACCACCGCAGACATCGACAAGTTGGCCGAGGCCCTTGCCGGCCAACAAGCCACTGAGAGAGATGCGTATTTACACAAGATCAGGGGGGCTGCGAAAATGGTCGCGGCCCAGCCTCTGCTGCAGGCGATGGCTCGCTGGCACAGGGAGCCCGAGCTACCCCTGATCCTGTTGCTGCGCCAGGCCCTGGATGAGACGGCGCACCAGCTGACCGAGAGACAAACTGATGATCATCACAGATGAAGAGCTGATGGCTCTGTTGGAATCCCCGACAGAACAGGAGTCCGGTTTTCATACCCTGACCCTGTATGCCCTGGATAATAACGCTTATGAGGCGGCCAAGGCTGCGGGGTTACCCGACTATGTCTCCCTGTGGCGTGCCCGACCCGATGCCAGCTGGCAATGGACGGGGTTGTTTGCCACCGGTGCCATCGCCTTGTATGACCCAGGCGAGCATGCTGGCACGGAGTACTTTGCCGCCATGACGCAGGATCACGAGGGGGTTTGCCGTCTCAGCCAGGATTGGCAGGCGGCCCTCGCGCTGCGTCAGCAGCAGTGGCTCGCCTGGCTGGCAGATTTCGAGCTGCTGCTGCTCGAAGACCACCCATTCCAAGGTGCCCAGTTGCAGCAACAGATCCAGCAGCTGGGTCTGCCGTGCCGCTGGGTGCAAGATGGCGCCAGCTGCCTGGCGCTCCTGGCCGAGGGCAAGACCCGGCTCTTGCTCTGTGACTTGAGTCTGGCGGAGCAGGATGCCATCAGTCTGTTGCTTGCCAACCGTCAATTTCAGAGCTTGCCGATCATCTTGCTCTCCGCCCATGAGCAGACCCTGATCGATGGCAGTCGTCGTCTGCTCCATGACGCCGGTTTCAATGTGCTGGCCGCCCTCGCCAAGCCGCTCCAGGGCGAAGAGCTGCTGCGCCAGCTCAAGGGGCTCTATCTTGGCAACCAGCGGCTGCGGCGGCTCAAGGGGCTGCGCCGCACCGTGCGCAACTGGCAGGGGCAAGGGATAGGCACACTCTCTCTCAAATCCAACCCCCCCTTGCAGGGCGCGCACTGGTTGCCTTTCACCGGCTGCGCAACTGACTGGCAAGCACTCAAAGCCTGGCTTGACAGCCTGGATCGCACGCCTCAGGCGCTCACCCTGGTGATCCAGCGCCGGGATGCCCTGCTCGGGGATCAGGCCGCCTTCGCCCTGGTGCTGCAAGCCAGTCTGGCGGGGGTCAAGCTGGCACTGTTGCTCGATAATGGCGAGCATTTGCCATTCGATCTGCTCGAGCGCTTGCCGTTTCAGCAGTTGCTGCTCGGCCAGCCTCTCTTGCAGGAGTGGGAGCGGGCGGCGCCAGACTCTCTGCTTGGCCGCTTCATGGCGCGGGTTCGTGAGATAGGCATCGACATCTATCTGGACGACAGCGTCAAGTTGCTGGATGAGGAGAGTTGGCGCACCCGGGGTGCGGCGGGATACTGGTAGGTGATCCGTTATCTCTGCTGGCCCCAGGACGAGGCCCGGCTTGCGCGCGGACTCGCCGGTTGGCAGCCGGCGCTGACCCGTGCCGATCTGCCGCTGGCAATGACCCTGGGGGGGACGGTGTGCCACCTTGCGGAGTTGGGGCCCGCCGATGAGACACGCATCATGCAAGCGTTCGAGGAGCTGAGTCAGTACAGCGTCTACCTGCGCTTCATGCGCGCCAAGCAGCATCCCACCGCCGAGCAGGTGGCCTTCTTCCTCCAGTATCCGAGGGATAGACAGATCTCCTTGTTGCTCAGCGACAGCCGGGGCGCCCCCCTGGCTCAGGCTCAGTCAATCCGTCGTCGCCTGCATCCGGATAGAGCCGAGTTTGCCTGTATCGTCGCCGATCATTTTCAGCACAAGGGTGCGGGTCGTCGCCTGTTGCTGGCCCTGGCCATATTGGCGCGGGGGGAGGGCATTCGCGAGTGGACCGCCGAGGTGCTGGCCCAGAACAGACCCATGCTGGCGCTGCTCAAGAGTCTGGGGCTGCCGCTCACCTTGGTGACGGGGCGTGAACTCATCTTCGTGCGGCTCGATCTCAGTGTGCTGGATCCCTGGCTGGGGTTACCGGGTGTTGGCCAATGGACTGCCCCCCCACCGCGCGGTTCTAAGACCAAGGGCGAATAGGCCCCCTCAGGGCGCCTGTGTTAAGGTCTCTCCATCGGCTGCGTCAAGGAGTTGTGCATGCAAGCGCCCAAACACATAGTGATACTGACCGGGGCCGGTATCTCGGCCGAGTCGGGTATCAAGACCTTTCGTGCCAGTGATGGCCTCTGGGAGGAGCACAAGGTGGAAGACGTGGCCACCCCTGAGGGCTACCATCGGGATCCCGTCCTGGTGCAGGGCTTCTACAACGCCCGCCGCCAACAGTTGCAGCAAGAGCAGATCCATCCCAATCCGGCCCATTACGCACTGGCGCGGCTGGAACGTCTCTATCCCGAACAGATCACCCTGATCACCCAGAACATCGACAATCTGCATGAGCGGGCGGGTAGCCAGCGGCTTATCCATATGCATGGCGAGCTGCTCAGGGCGCGTTGCCCCGTCTCGGGACAAGTCATCGAGTGGCGTGGTGACTTGCATCAGGAGGAACTCTGCTCCTGCTGTCAGTTTCCCCAGCCGCTGCGCCCCCATGTGGTCTGGTTTGGCGAGATGCCTCTGGGTCTGGATCGCATCTATGGCGCCCTGGCACAATGCGATCTCTTCATCTCCATCGGCACCTCGGGGGCCGTCTATCCGGCGGCGGGTTTTGTCCATGAAGCAGGCCTCAATGGTGCCCACACCATAGAACTCAATCTGGAGCCGAGCGAACTGGAGAGCCAATTCGATGAGAAACGCTATGGCCCCGCTTCCCTCTTGGTGCCAGCCTATGTCGATGAGCTGCTGCAACGTTGCGGGGTACACAAACCCAAGCCCGTCTCCGGGGAGGATTGGATGGAGATGAGGGATCGCCTCTGACGCGGGAGTCGTCTGCCACTGATTTATCTCACTATTTTCATTCAGCAAAGCCAATAAAGTTGCACTCCCGATGATATGTCAGCACACTCGAATGAGACAGTGTTGATGGATGTCACAATAGAGGGGTGCTGGATGCAAAGACACATATTCACCAGGTGGCTGGTCGCCGCCTTGCTGCTGAGCGGTGTGATGGCGCCATGGGCACAGGCCGCGCAGAGCCCCATTCTGACGTTGACCGCCCCTGGTGGTGTCAGCAAAGAGTATGGGCTCCGCGAACTGGGATCCCTGCCTCAGGTTGCCTTCGAAACGGAAACCCCCTGGACCAAGGGCAAGCATAGTTATCGCGGCCCCTTGCTGCGCGACCTGATCAGGCAGATCAGCCCCAATGCCGACCGGGTCAATGTGGTGGCCCTGAACAATTACAGCCATGAGGTCAGGCTCTCGGACTATGCCGACTACCCGCTGATCCTGGCCATGAGCGAGAATGGCAAGATGTTGACCCGCCGCAACAAAGGGCCGCTCTGGCTGCTGGTTCCCTTCTCCGATCACCCCAAATTGAGTGAAGATCCCAATGTGCAGGCCTCGATGGTGTGGCAGATTGTCCGGTTAGAGGTGTTGGATTGACACGGCGCTCGCTGCAAAATCCGCTGTTGATAGGGGTCTGCCTGCTGTTTATCGGCTCCTCCATCTGGGGGCTGATGCTGCAGAAAAAGCATGAACGGCTGGTCGACTACTTCTATCGTGGCTCCCACTGGAACATTCACCAGCTGCTGCTCGATTCACAGCGCTTCCTCTATGAGTTGAAGCTCTACCGCGCCGGGGTGGGGGACATGGCGACCCTCTCCCTCGAGTACGATCTGTTCTGGAACCGGATTGATGTCTTCCTGGTGAGCGATGAGACCCGGGTCGTGCGTGGCCAGCTTGGTCTGGCAGGTATCGCCAATGACCTGCTTGCTGATCTCAAGCTGATCGAGTCACAAATGGATGCAGGCAAGCTGGTGGAGGGGCCCGAGCTCGATCACATGCAAAAGCATCTGATCGCTTGCACCAAACGGCTCGAGCAGATCAGCCGGGTGGTGCTGACCGGGGAGGCGAGGGAGGCCTCCATCACCCAGATCCGTCGCAATATGCTGTTGCTGCAGGTCTGGCAACTCACCTTGCTGGTCGCCGGTGTGCTGCTGGTGGCTGCGCTGGTGCGGGCCAATGTGCTCAATCGTCGTCAGGCTCGCACCGATCCCCTCACTCAGCTTGGCAATCGGCTTGCCATGCACGAGCGGCTCGATGTCAGCCTGAGCCGTGCCCCGTTGGTGGCACTGGTCATTCTGGATCTCAAACGCTTCAAACTCGTCAATGATCAGCTGGGTTATCAGGTCGGTGATCGCCTGTTGCAGGTCGTTGCCGACAAGCTGGATGCCTGGCCCCATGGTGATGCCTTTCGCCTCGGCGGTGACGAATTTGCCTGTGTGCTCGACCAGTGTCCCGATGATGGGAGTTGCCTCGCCCGGGCAGAGGAGCTGATCGCCTTGCTTGCGTTCGAGTTTCGCACCAGGGAGAGCAGCTTCCAGCTCGCCTGTCGCCTCGGCCTGGCGCTGGCACAGCGGGGGGAAGACAGAGACAGGCTGATCGATCACTGCATCCTGGCCCTCAATCAGGCCAAGGGGGGCCAGCAGGGGGATCTGGTGCAATTCAGCCATGCCATGCTCGGCCAGCTGCAACTGCGCCATAACCGGGTGAGAGGGTTGCAGATCTGGCTGGAGCGGGGGCTGGGCATGCCGTTGACCCTGGTGTTGGAACCCATGATGGAGGCCCATCATCCTCAACCGGTAGCGATGCGGCTCAGCCTCAACTGGGGGCAGGGAGAGGCATGCAGCCTCAACTGGCTGGAGGAGTCCAGCCTGCTCGAGGAGGTGCTCTCCCGGGTACTGGTCCAGGCGCATACCATGACGTCGCAGCCCTTGCTGCTGGGGTTGAGCAAGGCGCAGCTCCTTCGACTGCTGCGCAGCCCTCTGGTGACCTTGACGCCGGCTTGCTTCATCGCAGGCTTGCCTTATCTGGCCAGAGACGATGCCGAGCTCAAGCAGCAGGTGCTCAGGGCAGGCCTGGTACTGGCTCTGGAGGAAGTGGGCAGCGCCACCCTGGCCCTGGCAAGAGGGGGCTGGCCGCTGGCCTACTGGACTCCGTGCCGTGAGGGCGAAGAGGAGGCTGCGGCCTTGCAGCCCTTGGTGCAAGCCATTGGCCTCAAGACCCTCAGGCCTGCCCGGCGGTGAGAGCTGTCTCGCCCAGCCGAGGCAGCAAGCCTGAGCCGGGTTACGGCTTGCTATGCCGGGAATACAGATATGCCGGAACAACAAAAAGGGAGCCCTGAGCTCCCTTTCTGTTGTTTGGCTGCATGGGCCTTAGAGGCGGCGGCAGGATTGACGGATCACCAGATTTGGCTCCAGGGTGATCAAGCGGTTCTCTATCTGCTGACCATTGATGCGAGCCAACAGCCGGGTCACGGCAAGACGGCCCAGCGCCTCCTTGGGCTGATTGATGGTGGTGAGCGGCGGTGACAGGTATTGGGCCAGCTCGACATTGTCATAGCCGATGAGGGAGATATCTTCCGGCACCCTGAGCCCGGCCTGATGGATGGCGCTGATGGCCCCCATGGCCATCATGTCGTTGAACACAAACAGAGCGCTCGGCCGTTCAGGTTGAGCCAGCAGGGTCTGCATGGCATTGAAACCGCTGGCACAATCGAACTCACCGGCTTGCAGCCACGCCGGGCGCACGGCCAGCTGGGCCTCTTCCATCGCCTGCTCGAAACCGGCCAGGCGCTGGGTCGCAGGGGCGCGTCCGGCCGGGCCCATGATGCAGCCAATGTCCCTGTGACCCAGCCCTATCAAGTGGCGGGTTGCCAGGTAGCCGCCCAGATGAGAGTTGTCGGCGATGAGATCGACCCTGTCGCTGTCCAGCCCCCAGTCCATGACTACCACCGGCAGGTTATCCAGCCAGTCGAGCTGGTTGAACACCTCCTGCTGCCCCTCGCTGCACATGATCAGCAGCCCATCCACCCGTTTGCGCAGCATCATCTTGAGGTAGGAGAGCGCGGTCTCGGTCTGGCCCTCGGTGTTGCCCAGCATCAGGTTGTAACCCTGCTCGAAGCAGTAGCGCTCCACCCCGCGCACCACTTCCGCGAAGAAGGGGTTGCTGGAGGTAGTGACCAGCATGCCGATGCTGTTGGTCTCTTTCACCTTGAGGCTGCGGGCCACCAGGCTGGGGGCATAGTTGAGGCTCTCCATGGCGGCGAAGACCCGCTCGCGGGTCGCATCGGCGACGACGCGAGTCTCATTGATGACGTGGGACACCGTGGTGGTGGAGACCCCGGCCTGGGCCGCGACTTGCTTGATGTTGGCCATCAGCCTTGCTGCCCGTCGAGGAAGGCGGTCACCTCCTCCTTGTGGGGAATGGCGCTCTGGGCGCCGAGCCGGGTCACCGACAGCGCCGCAGCGCCATGGGCGAAACGAACCGCCGCTTGAAAGTCCAACCCCGCCAATTCGGCGGCCAACAGGGCGCCATTGAAGGTATCCCCGGCCGCCGTGGTGTCCACCGCCTCGACCCGAAAGCCCGGGATCAGTTGTTGCTGCCGGGTGTTGCTGCAATAGACCCCCTGGGCCCCCAGGGTGATCATCACATCGCTGATCCCCATCTGGTGGAAGCGGGCCGCCGCCTGAGCCGCGCTCGCCTCATCGGTGACGGCCACCCCGGTCAGCAGCTCGGCCTCGGTCTGGTTGGGGGTGATGAGATCCACCAGCGCCAGCAGCTCGGCAGGCAAGGGCTGGGCAGGCGCCGGATTGAGCACCACCCGGGTGCCACCGGCGCGGGCCAGACGGGCGGCCTCGAAGACGCTCTCCAGGGGCACCTCCAGCTGCAACAGCAGGGTGTGCGCCTCGGCGATGAGGCGACCATGGCGCTGTACCATGGCCGGGCAGAGGGCGCCATTGGCCTCGGCGGAGAGGCCTATGCTGTTCTCCCCCTCATCACTCACATAGATGATGGCGATGCCGGTGGGCAGGGTGGCATCTTCTTCCACCGCACCGACGTCGATACCATCCTCGGCAAAGCCTGCGCGCATCTCGCGGCCTATGGCGTCTGCCCCTATGCGGGCGATGAAGGAGACCTCGGCGCCGAGGCGGGCGGCGGCGACCGCCTGGTTGGCGCCCTTGCCGCCGGGTACCACTCGGTAACTGTGACCGGCCAGGGTCTCACCCGGGCGGGGAAAGTGCGGCACCCGCAGCACGTGATCGGCATTGACACTGCCCAGAACAACGAGACGATTCATAATGTTGCTTCCCTTGATGCATCTTGACTTGGGACTGCCCAAGGCGAGATACACCGCTGATTGTGTTCGACTGAGAGGGGGAGGCTAGCCTCCCCCAGCCACTGTTACTTGCTGACCACTTGCAGGGGAACGGGTATGGATTTTTCTACCGGTTGGCCCTTGAGTACCTTGTCGGCGGTCTCGACGCCAATGGCACCGATCAGCGCCGGCTGCTGGGCGATGGTGGCGGCCAGTTTGCCACGGGCGACCGCGGCCTTGCCATCATCGGTGCCATCGAAACCGACGATCATCACCTGCTTGCCGGCGGCCTGTACGGCGCGAATGGCACCCAGCGCCATCTCGTCGTTCTGGGCGAACACGGCCTGGACGGTCGGGTGAGCCGCCAGAAGGTTCTCCATCACGTTCAGACCCTTGGTACGGTCAAAGTCGGCAGGCTGGGAGGCCAGCACATCCAGCTGATGACCCTTCACCGCCAGGGCGAAACCCTCGCCGCGATCCCGGGCCGCCGAGGTGCCGGCGATCCCTTCGAGCTGGATCACCTTGGCGGCGTTCCCCAGCTGCTCGGCGATGAAGTCGCCCGCCAGCTTGCCGCCGGCCACGTTGTCGGAGGCGATGTGGGCCTTGACCTCACCCTGGGCCGCGCCGCGGTCCAGGGTCAGCACCGGGATATTGGCCTTGTTGGCCAGGCGGATGGCGTTGCCGACCGCGTCCGAATCGGTGGGGTTGATCAGAATGGCGCTCACCTTGCGCACCGTCAGATCTTCCACGTTGGCGAGCTCCTTGGCCGGATCGTTCTGGGAGTCGAGCACCACCAGCTCATACCCCAGCTCCTTGGCCTTGGCCTCGGCGCCCTCCTTCATGGTGACGAAGAAGGGGTTGTTGAGGGTGGAGACCACCATGGCCAACGAGTGATCGGCTGCCTGGGCAGTGCCCAGCACGGACATGATGGCGGCGGCGAGCAGGGTATTGAGCTTTTTCATCGTTTCATTCCTTGTGCTTTTTGTTATGGGTGCGTGTGGTTGTCGTTATTTGCTTTTGTTGTCGATCATCACGGCGAGCAGTATCACGCTGGCCTTGGCGATCATCTGGTAATAGGAGGAGACGTCGAGCAGGTTGAGGGCATTGTTGAGGAAACCGATGATGAGCGCGCCTATCAGGGTGCCCATGATGCGCCCCTTGCCCCCCATCAGGCTGGTGCCCCCCAGTACCACGGCGGCGATGGCGTCGAGTTCATACCCCATGCCCGCGGTGGGTTGTGCCGACGACAGGCGGGAGGTGACGATGAGGCCTGCCAGGGCGGAGAGGGCGCCGCAGATGGCATAGACCGCCAGCTTGACTCTGTCCACATTGATGCCGGAGAGGCGAGTGGCCGACTCGTTGCCGCCCAGGGCATAGATGTAGCGCCCCAGACGGGTATGGTTGAGCAGGTACCAGGCGAGCAGGAAGACGATGGCCATCAGCCAGATCGGCACCGGCAGACCGAGCAGATAGCCGGTGCCGAGCCAGGCGAAGTGATCGGACCCTTCGCTAAAGCCGGTGGAGATGGGCCGCCCCTCGGTGTAGACCATGGTCACGCCGCGCAGGGCGGTCATGGTGACCAGGGTGGCGATGAAGGCTTGCACCTTGCCCTTGGCGATGATGAGACCGCTGACGCCGCCGAGCAGGGCTCCGGCCCCCAGGGTGAGGGGGATGACCAGGGCGATGGGCAGCTCCATGGCGACCATGGTCGCGGCGAGGGCGCCGCACAGAGCCAGGACTGAGCCGACCGACAGATCGATGCCGGCGGTCAGGATGACCAGCGTCATGCCGACCGCCATGATGGCGTTGACCGAGGTCTGGCGCAGTATGTTGAGCAGGTTGTCGGCGGTGAAGAAGTTGGGGCTCAAGAAGGAGACCACGCCGATCAGCACCAGCAGCGCCACCAGGGATTTGTTCTCTATCCACCACTGCTTGCTCAGGAAGCCGGTGCGGGTCAGGGTCTGGGTTGTCATGAAATCGCCTCTTGTGCTACTTGCCACTGTTTTCCGACCGCCGCCGCCATCAGCTTCTCCTGATTGGCGTCTTTGGTATCAAATTCGGCGCTGATGCGCCCCTCGTGCATCACCAGGATGCGATCGCTCATGCCGAGCACTTCCGGCATCTCGGAGGAGACCAGGATGATGCTCATCCCCTCCTGCTTGAAGCGGTTGATGAGCTGGTAGATCTCTTTCTTGGCGCCGACGTCGACGCCGCGGGTCGGCTCATCGAGGATCAGCACCTTGGGACGGGTGAGCAGCCCCTTGGCGATGGCCACCTTCTGCTGGTTGCCACCGGAGAGCAGCTTGATGAGCTGTTCGGTGCTCGGGGTCTTGATGTTGAACAGACGCACATAGTCCTCTACCGCCTGACGCTCGGCCTTGCCGTCGATGCGGCCGCCCTTGTTGAATTCCCCAAGGGCGCACAGGCTCATGTTCTCCCGTACCGACAACTCCAGCACCAGGCCATCACCCTTGCGATCCTCCGAGATATAGGCAATGCCAGCGGCCAGACCATCGGCCGGGCTGCGGGGCCTGAGGGGCTGGCCGTCGACCTCGACCTGGCCGGCGCTCAGAGGGCTGGCGCCATAGATGAGCTTCATCAGCTCGGTGCGCCCCGATCCCATCAGGCCGCTGAAGCCGAGGATCTCACCCTGATGCAGGGTGAAGCTCACCTCGCGCACCCCGGGGCCCGCCACGCCCTCGACCATCAGACTGACGGGGCCGCGTTCACGGGTGAGGCACGGATATTGCTCCTCCAGGCGGCGGCCGACCATCATCTCGATGATCCTGTCTTCGTCGAGTTCACTCACCGGCTGCTCGCCAATCCACTTGCCATCGCGCAGTACCGTGACCCGGTCGCAGATCTCGAAGATCTCCTTCAAGCGGTGGGAGATGTAGACGATGCCGCAGCCCTGTTCACGCAGCTCGCGGATCACGGTGAACAGCTGCGCCGTCTCGGTGTCGGTCAGGGCGTCGGTGGGCTCGTCCATGATGATGACGCTGGCATCGAACGACAGGGCCTTGGCTATCTCCACCATCTGCTGCTCGCCGATGGAGAGGTTGCCGAGCCGGGTGTCCGGCCTGTGCTTGACCCCGAGCCGCTGCAGCAGGGCGCCGGCGCGAGCACGCAACTGGCCATGGTCAATGTTGCCAAAGCGGGTGCGGGGCTCGCGGCCGAGGAAGATGTTGGCGGCGATGGAGAGTTCCGGCAGCAGGTTCAGCTCCTGATGGATGATGCTGATCCCCTGATCCTGGGAGTCGCGGGGCCCCTTGAAACGTACCGGCTGACCGCGATAACTGAGGGTGCCGCTGTCGGCCTGATAGATGCCGGTCAGCACCTTCATCAGGGTGGATTTACCCGCCCCATTCTCGCCGAGCAGGGCCATCACCTCACCGGGATAGACCTTGAGCCCCGCCTCGTCGAGGGCCCGTACTCCGGGGAAGGTCTTGACGATGCCGCCAAGCTCGAGGATGGGGATAGGGGTTGTGCTCATCTTGGCTCCTTGGGCAGTCAAAAGGCGACGCCGGCGCAGAGGATCAGGTTGGCGTAGGGAGTGACCTCGCCGGTGCGCACTAGCGCCTTGCTGGCCTGGCTACGGATTTTGAACGCCTCGTGAGAGAGGTAGTCGATGGTGATGGGTTTGCCCTGATCCCGCGCATGGGCCTCGAGCTGATCGAGCAGTGCCTGATGGGCGAGGGGGCTGACCGATTTGAGTTCGCTGGCGAGCAGGACTCGCTCCACCACCAGATCGGTGAGCAGGGCGCCGAGCACGGTTTCCAGACTCGGGGTGCCGGGGATCAGCGCCAGGTCGATACGTTCCGGGCCCGGGGGAATGGGGAGTCCGGCGTCGCACACCACTATCTCGTCGGTATGCCCCATCCGGGCCACCAGGGCGCTCAGGGGGGCATTGAGCAGCTTGCCTCGTTTCATACAGCACCTCATCAGGCGAGAGCCTGCGTCTCTGTGTTGAAGTAGGCAACCGGTTACGCAACCGGTTGCGTGATGGGTGGAAGGTAGGCGTTAATCGTTGCTGGATCCAGTGATCAGTAACGAAAGTGTGAAAACGATCTCAATGGTGGGGGATTAGAGGTGAAAAAGCGGGTGCCCGCACCCAGGCTCCCGCGCCGGGGATCAGATGGCAAGTGCCTGCTGCACGGCGGAGCGGGCCAGCATCCGGCGACTGTGCGCCGCCACCTTGGGGAATTCGTCGATGGCCACGCCATCGCTCTTGAGCCAGCTGGCCACCACGAACAGATAGATATCGGCCAGGCTGAATTGCTCCCCCAGCACCCAGGGACCGACCAGATAGTGGTTTTCTATCTCGGCGAAACCATCGCGCATGTTTTGCGGCATCTTGGCCTTCATGGCGGCGATGGCATGCTCGTCATCGGCCCAGCGGCTGCCACGGCGCCCGTGGGCATGGGAGATGTGCAGGGTGGCGGCTAGGAAGAGGTTGACCTCCTGCATCCTGGCCAGCAGGAAAAAGTCCTCCAGTGGTGCCAGCTTCGCGGCTGGGAAGCGCTGCGCCACATAGAGCAGCAGGGCCGAGGTCTCGGTCAAGACGCCATGCTCGGTGACCAGAGCCGGCACCCGTCCCTTGGGGTTGATGGCCAGATACTCTGGGCTGCGCTGCTCACCGGCAGCGAGATCAAGCAGCTTGATCTGGTGTGGGGCACCGGCTTCCATCAGGGCGATGCGCACCGCCATGGCACAGGTGCCGGGGGCGAGATAGAGGGTCAGTTCAGACATTGCTGTTCTCCTTGGGTTAGGGGGCTGGGCGCACAAGGCTGGGGGGCGCCGACCATCAAATGGGTCTTGGGCATGCTACCCCCATGCCGGGCAGGGGCCAAGTCGGCGCTGACGAACACCATTAATCTGGCTGATCATCGAACGGTCAAAATGGTGATCCGCTCGGCCGTTGGCCTGTGAAATCAATGGCTTTATGAACGGCAGATAACAGGAAAAACGGCTACGCATGCCCGGTCAAATCGCTATAATGTGCCACCTTGGATCAGTGGTTTTCGATGTTGGATAGTCAATTGAGTAATAGAATGCGGATCGGCGGCTCTCTCGAGGAGTCCATGAGCAAAGGGTATCGGCTCGATGTAAGGGCAATACTGCAAGAGAGTTGGCAACAGACCCGCAGCAATGGATTGGGGATGTTGCTGGCCATCATGGGCGTCATGGCAATCTGGATCCTGCTCAGCAATGTGCTGCTCGCCCCCTTGCTCGAGAGTGAGAAGGAGGGCCTCGATAGCGCCATGTTTATCAGCTTGCTGATCACAGTGGTGATGGCACCCATGAGCTCGGCCCTCGATATGCTGGGGCTGCAGCAGGCGATCGGGGTGCGGGCCCGCGCCAGCCAGGTGTTCGATTTCTTCCGTCACTTTCTGCGTCTAGCCTTGCTCAGCCTGCTCAGCAGCCTGTTGACCAGTCTGTTTGGCCCCCTGTTCGATCTGTTGGGACTGCCCATGATGCTGGCCCTTATCCCCTCCGCATTGGTTGGCATGGGATTGCTGTTTACCGTGCCGCTGGTGCTGGAGCGGGGTCTGAGTCCGGCTCAGGCGATCCTGGTGTCGCTCAAGGTGTTTGCGCGCGGTTGGCCCTCCCTGTTATTGCTCCACGGCATCATGCTGGGACTCTGCCTGCTGGCCATGATCCCCATGGGATTGGGGCTTATCTGGGTAGCCCCCCTCTATTTCAACTGCAAAGGCATCCTCTACCGGGAGCTGTGCGGCGTCGCGGTGGAAGTGAGCGAGGCGCCCACGGCGGCGGATCATTTCAATGCATAAGGATTTGACATGAAAAGGCTTTTAACGTGCCTGATGGTGGGGGGAGCCTTGCTGCCAGCGCCGCTGTTGGCGCAATCCCTGGTGCTCGATTACGGCACCTTCTATGGCCATATGAAGACGGAGCGCAAGGCTGACTTCGGCCTGGCCAGACTCGGTTTCTATTTGCGGGACTCGGAGACGGGGCAACCCTGTCTGGCGCAGTCGGTACGCATCCACAGCGACAACAGGGACAGGCCCGCGGAGGTCGCAGCCGACGGTGGCCTGACTCTGCCGTTTGATGAGCAGGTCTATCTCGACAAGGGCAAGGTGCTGCTCGAGATGGACGCGCCCCATGAGCGCTGCGATCTGTCGGTACAGGTGATGGCCAGTCTCAAGCCTGACAGTGAAGGGCGGGTTGCCCTGAGCGAGATCGCGGCCGCCCAGCGGGACATGCAGGCCCTGCTCGACAAGATGGCGGGTATGGTCGGCAAACACTTTCTGCCCGAGGTGGCTGGCGTGCGGGTATCCCTTGCACCTGTGAGCGGCACCGCCTATCTGGACAAGGGGAGTGAGCAGCTGGCTCTGCCCTGGAAAGAGGGCTCTCTGCTGCTGGGCAATGCCCAGCTGTCTGCGTTCGAAGGGGGCACCCTGCAACCCAATGGTGAACTGATCCGGCTCACTCCCTGGTTGCACAAGGGCTGACCATGGCCCGGTGAGTTGTGAGAGTAAAAAAGGAGCGCCTCGGCGCTCCTTTTTGACAGGCTGATGCTGCTCTGAAACAGCGTGAGTGCCAAGGGCCGCGCCTAGCGAACCTCAATCACATCCAGCCTGTCCATCTCGTCGATGTTGAGCAGGGGAGCCGTCGGCAGCTCGGGGGGATCGAATGCCTTGTCGCCGCCATCTATGATGCCGGAGTCGCGGTTGATGCTCTTGAAATCGAACAGCTTGTGATCGAGCAGGTGACTCGGCACCACATCCTGAATGGCGGTGAACATGGTTTCGATACGGCCCGGGAAGCGGCGATCCCAATCCTGCATCATCTGCTTGATCGCCTTGCGCTGCAGGTTCTCCTGGGAGCCACAGAGGTTGCAAGGAATGATGGGGAACTCCTTGATCTCGGCGTAGCGCGCCAGATCCTTCTCCTTGCAGTAGGCCAGCGGGCGGATGACCACGTTCTTGCCATCGTCACTCACCAGCTTGGGTGGCATGGACTTGAGCTTGCCACCGTAGAACATGTTGAGGAATAGCGTCTCGAGAATGTCGTCTCTGTGATGGCCGAGGGCTATCTTGGTGCAACCCAGCTCCAGGGCGCGGCGATAGAGGATGCCGCGACGCAGTCGTGAGCAGAGGGCGCAGGTGGTCTTGCCTTCGGGCACCTTCTCTTTGACGATGGCGTAGGTATCTTCCTCGACCACTTCGAAGGGAACTCCCAGCTCAGCCAGATAGGCGGGCAGTATGTGCTCGGGGAAGCCTGGCTGTTTCTGATCCAGGTTGACGGCGATGAGGTCGAAATGGATGGGGGCACTGGCCTGCAGGCTCAGCAGTATGTCGAGCATACCGTAGCTGTCCTTGCCGCCAGAGAGGCAGACCATCACCTTGTCACCCTCTTCAATCATGTTGAAGTCGGCGATGGCCTGACCTACGTTGCGCCTGAGGCGCTTCTGCAGCTTGTTGAAACTGTATTTATCTTTGGTGTTCAGCTCTTGCACCATGACCTCAAACCCGGGACAAAAATAAGCGGCTTATTATAGCCATGTCCCGGGGGAGGGCAAGGATGCGTTACGGTTGGCTCGACTTCGTCTCGACCGGGCATTGGTAGTCGGTCGGCTTGAGGATCAGGATGTCGCAGGGCAAGCGGTCTATCACCTGCTCGGCCGTGTTGCCGAGCAAGGCGGCCGAGAGGCCGGTACGGCCAACGCTGCCCATGATCATCAGACTCGCTTTGAGCTCCTCGGCCAGATCCGGCAGCACCTCTTCGGGCAAGCCTTCGGCGACCTTGGTCCAGAGGTGGTTTATCTGATATTTGTCGGCATGGGCGAGCAGCAGGGACTCATGATGCCGGCGGATCGCCTCGTTGTAGGCGTGGGGATCGAACTCGGGCAGCTCGATGGCGACATTGACAGGGGTGCCAGGGAAGGTATTGACCAGATAGAGGCTGGCGCCGAGCAGGTCGGCGACCCCCATCCCCTCCTCCGTGATGCGATCATTGAGATCCTGCTGCTCCTTGTCATCACTCGAACAGTTGATGGCGGCGATGATATTGCCGCCCCGCTGCCAATGACCCTCTTTTACCAACAATACCGGGCAGGGACACTTGCGCAGCAGATGCCAGTCGGTGGGGGTGAAGATGAAGGTCTGCAGGAAGTTGTGGTGATGGGTCGCCTTGACCACCAGATCATGTTTGCCGTTGAGCACCTCCTGAATGACGGACTCGAAGGGACGGCTGTGCCAGATGACCTTGACCTCACACTGCATGCCCCTGGCACGATAGGGGGTGAGGATCTCGTCCAGCCACTCCTGACGTTGACTGATGACGCCGGCGCGCATCTCGTCACGCTCCTCGCTCGAGAGCATGGCGGTCATCTCATACGAGAAGTCGTAGATGGTCAGTAACAGGGTCAGCTGTGCGTCTGTTTCCAGCTCGGCTACTTTGACTGCGCGCTCGAGTGCAATTTGGCGCTCTTGTTCCGGGTTGATAACTACCAGGATTTTTCGGTACTTGACCATGGGCTCCTCCTTGGACAAAAGACCAATGATGACAGGCCTTTAGCTTTTATAGCTTAGCGTAGGAGAAGCAGTAATGACGTGGGCCGGATCAAATTATTGGGGTCAACTTGATCCGGCGCAAGAGAAGAGTCTGTGATCAGGCGCAGGGCTGGCGAGGGGTGCCGGCCATGGTGGCGAGGGCATTGTGATTGAGCACGGTAATGTATTTGCCTTTGACCGCAATGAGCTCTGACTTCTGGAAGCGACCCAGCAGCCGGCTGATGGTCTCGACGGTCAACCCCAGATAATTGCCGATGTCGCCCCGGGTCATGGAGAGACGAAACTCCTTGGCGGAGAAACCACGCTCGGAGAAGCGCTGGGAGAGGTTGCTCAGGAAGGCCGCGAGGCGCTCCTCGGCATTCTTCTTGGAGAGCAGCAGTATCATCTCCTGATCCCCCATGATCTCGTTGCTCATCAACCGCATGATCTGCTGGCGCAGCTTGGGCATCTTGCCGGAAAGATCGTCGAGGACATCGAAGGGGATCTCGCACACCATGGCCGTTTCCAGCGCCTGGGCGAAGGAGGGATGGATGTGCTTGTTGATGGCATCAAACCCGACCAGATCACCCGCGAGGTGGAAGGCGGTGATCTGCTCGTCCCCTTGCTCTGTGATGGTGTAAGACTTGATGGTCCCGGAGCGGATGGCGTAGAGGGATTTCAGCTCGTCGCCAGCCTTGAACAGCTCTTCACCTTTCTGAATAGGCTTCTTGCGCTCAATGATGCTGTCGAGCTGATCCAGTTCGCTGTCATTGAGGCTGAAGGGGATGCAGAGCTGGCTGATGCTGCAATCCTGGCAATGAATTGCACAGCCACCGCTCTGAATACGTCTGCCAGGTTTCTTGTCCGGGATCATAGGCTCATTTGAATAATTGATTTATATCAATCAAGTCTACCACCAACCCATCCATTTTGGATAGGGTTTCAAAGGGATGCCAGGCCGACCCAGAGGGTGTGCAGGCCATAGGCAATCAACAGCAAAGCGCCGGTGAGGCGCAGACTGCGCAGGGTGAGCCAATATCGCAACCTGTCCGCCAGACCGCCCAGTGCAAACAGGGTGGGCAGTGTGCCTATGCCGAAACAGAGCATGATGAGGGCGCCCTTGGTGGCGGAGCCTGCCGCCGCACTCCAGGTCAGCATGGAATAGACCAGGCCGCAGGGTAGCCAACCCCACACCATGCCAAAAGGCAGCGCCTGGAGTGGATGGCGGAAGGGGAGGAACTTGCCTGCCAGTGGCCTGAGCCTGGGCCAGAGCCGGGCGCCGAGTCGCTCGAGCAGCAATATTCCCTGCCACCAGCCAGCCAAATAAAGCCCCAGGGCTATCATGAGCCCCCCGGCGAACAAGCGCAGATAGAGCAGAGCCTGCTTGCCAGCCCCCAACTCCCCCGTGGTGGCAAGCAGACCGCCCACCAGGGCGCCAGCCATCACATAGCTGAGGATGCGACCCAGATTGTAATAGAGCAGATAGCTGAGCCGGCCTGTGAAATGCTGCTGCGCTGGCGGAATGGCCATGGAGAGCGCAGCCGAGACACCGCCGCACATGCCGATGCAGTGGCCTGCCCCCGCGAGCCCGACCAGCAGAGCCCCCAGCAGATCAAGGTTGGCTGTCATCGGATGGGCGCTTGTTGGTTGTGGTTGACGTGGCGTCATCTTCATCAAACAAGATGTTGGAGCCCTGGCGATCGAGATCCTCGAACTGCTCCGAGCGTATGGCCCAGAAGAAGACGAACACGGCGATGACCACGAACAGGATGGCGATGGGGATCAGAATGAAGATGATGTTCATGGGGCAAGCCTTGCGATGGGAGTGGCCGGGGTCATGGTAAACGAGTTGTCAGCCAAGATCCTGCTTGACGCAGTGAGTCGTGAAACTGCATCTGCATGGGCAATCTCCTTCACCGGTTCAGACGCATGGAGTTGGTGACCACAATGAGGGAGCTCAGGGACATCCCTGCCGCCGCCAGATAGGGGGGTAGCCAGCCGCTGGCCGCCAGGGGCAATACCAGCAGGTTGTAACCGATGGACCAGGCGAAGTTCTCCTTGATGATCCTGCGGGTCCGCAGCGCCAGGGTGCGGGCCTCCAGCAGGCGGGTGAGATCGTCGGCCAACAGGATGGCATCGGCACTGTTTTTCGCCAGATCCGTGCCTCCCGCCATGGCAAAAGAGGCGTGCGCCCCGGCCAGCACGGGGGCGTCGTTGATGCCGTCCCCCACCATGATACTGATGTCACCCCTCGCTTCGCACGCCTTGAGATAAGCCAGCTTGCCATCCGGGGTCACGCCCTTCACCAGCTCGTCCACCCCCAGGGTACGTGCCACCTCGTCGGCCTGAGCGGAACCATCGCCGGTGAGTATGGTGGTCTTGAGCCCGGCGGCCTTGAAGGCCTGGATCAGGGCCAGGGCATCCGGGCGCAGGCTGTCTTCCAACAAGAAGCGGGCGAGGGGGCCCTTGTCATCGGCAAGATAAACGCTCAGGCCTGGCACCTCTTCATCCGGTGAAATACCAAGCCAGCGGGCGCTGCCGAGTCGATAGGGTTGCCCGGCAATGAGACCGGCGACGCCGTGGCCGATCACCGGCTGGATGTCGCGAGTGGCGAGCAGTACCTCTCCCGGGGCGCGAAAGGCGCGGGCGATGGGGTGTTCGGATTGGGACTCCAACGCCCGGGCGATGGCCAGGCAGTGAGCCTCATCCTGATTGCCAAGCAGCTGGATGGCGGCGAGGCGCACTTCCCCGGTGGTGAGGGTGCCTGTCTTGTCCATCACCACCCGGTTGGCCCGGGTCAGGATATCGAGCACATGGCCGCGGCGCAGCAATATGCCGGTGCGGGTGAGGTGGGCCGTGGCCGAGGTGAGCGCGGTCGGTGTGGCCAGCGACAAGGCGCAGGGGCAGGTGGCGACCAGGACCGCCAGGGCTATCCAGAAGGCCTGATCCGGTTGATGGAGGTGCCAGTAAGTCCAGACCAGCGCGGCAATGATCAGCAACACCAGGATGAAGTGGCGGGAGAGGGTATCGGCCAGCTCGGCGATGGCCGGTTTGTCGATGAGTGCCTCATCCTGCAGGCGCATGATCTGGGCGATACGAGACTGGGTGATGGGCTGATTGACCCGCACCAGCAGCGGGGCGTCGCTATTGATGGTGCCCGCATAGACGGTGTCGCCACGGCGCTTGCACAGGGGTAACTGCTCTCCGGTCAGCATGGCCTCGTTCACGTTGGCCTCTCCCTCGACGATGATGCCATCGGCGGGGAGGGTGGCACCGGCCAGCACCCGCACGCTGTCCCCTACCTTGAGGGTCTTGGCTGCCACCTCATGGTCGCCCTGCTCATCGACCAGGGTTGCCATGATGGGTACCAAACGTGCCAGGTTGGAGCTCGACTCCGAGGCCTTGCGCCTGGCCCGCAACTCGAGAAAGCGGCCGAGCAGCAGGAAGAAGACGAACATGGTGATGGAGTCGTAATAGACCTCACCGGTGTTGAAGACGGTGGCCCAGATGGAGGCGACGAAGGCACCGATCAGCGCAAGGGATACCGACACATCCATGGAGAGCTGCCCTTGGCGCAGGCTGCGCCAGGCGCCCAGGTAAAATGGCTGGGCCGAATAGATCATGATGGGGGTGGAGAGCAGCAGGCTTATCCACTTGAAGTAGATCATGAACTCCTCTTCGACACTGATGAAGAGATCCATATAGAGGGCCACGGCGCACATCATCACCTGCATGGAGCCCAGACCCGCCAATCCCATGCGATAGAGGTAGCTCTTCACCTCGCGGGCATAGAGGGCTTCTTGTTGATGGGTCTGGAAGGGGTAGGCGCGATAGCCTATCCGGGCGAATCCCTTGAGGATGTCGCTCAGGGAGAGCTGCAAGGGATCCCACTTGATGCGGGCCCTGTGAGTGGTGCTGTTGACCACGATGTAGCTCAAGCCATCGAGAGTGTTGAGATGGCGTTCGATGAGCCAGGCACAGGCGGCGCAGCTGAGCCCTTCGACACTGAGCTGGATCTCCCGCAGCGTCCCGGAGTCGGTGACGAACTCCTGTTGCACCTCGGCCAAGTCATAGTGGCTGAGGGCGGCCAGTTCGGCGGGGATCAGCTCCCCCTTGGCGCCGGGGGCGGTGCGGTGTTCGTAATAACTGGCGAGGCCGCACTCCATAATGGTCTGGGCCACGGCCTGGCAGCCAGGGCAGCACATGGGGTGGAGAATGCCTTTTATCTCGAAGGCATACTGGCTGTTGTCAGGTACCGGCTCGCCACAGTGGAAACAGCCCGTCATGACTAGCGTCCCTTGGGATCGAGTTCGACCGGCGCTGCCAGGGGGAAATGTACCGTCTCTTGCAAGCGCCACTCATGGTCGAAGGCATCGACCCGGATGTGCCACTTGCCGGTGAGGGGGTGGTCGAGGTGCAAGCGATAGACACCGCTGGCATCGCTGGTGAGCAGATAGTCGCTGTCACGACCCGCCAGAGTCGGGTGGAACAGAGAAAGACGCAGGGCCTGATTGGGGACCAGATCGCCGCTCACCGGCTTGAGGGTCAGTTCGCTCTCCTGAAGGTTCAACGCGATGTGGACGTTGAGCGCCTCGGCACGGTCAAACTTGCTGAGGTCCTGATTGATCTCTTTCCCTTGCTTGTAATAGTCCTCCGCCACCAGATTGACCCCATCCTTGCTGGCAATGATGGCGGTGGCAATACCGGCGACGACGACAGTGGCGGGAAGGGCGATGATGAACCAGGGCCAGAATTGGCGATACCAGGGTTGAGTCATAGTGCTACCGAAACCTATGATTAACGAAACTGAGGGTTTTTAGACAAAACAAGATAACAAAAAGCCTCGAAGAGTCGAGGCTTTTTGCTGAGTAATCACGTGTTTATCACATGTTACTGCTGTTATTGCGCGCTTTCGCCAGTGTGGGACAAACCGTACACATAGGAGGCGAGCAGCTGCACCTTGTCTTCACCCAGGATATCTTTCCAGGCTGGCATCACGCCGTGACGACCATGGGTGATGGTCTCCTCGACGACCTGACGGGAACCGCCATAGAGCCAGGTGGTATTGGTGAGATCCGGGGCACCAAAGGCGGTGCCGCCCTTGGCATCCGGGCCGTGGCAGGCGGCGCACACCGCGAAGCGTGTCTCCCCTTTCTTGGCTTCCACCATGTCGACCTTGCGACCGGACAGGTTCAGCACATAGGAGGCCACCTCTTTGACGCCATCCTTGCCCAGGATATCTCCCCAGGCCGCCATGATGCCCTGACGGCCATTCATGATGGTGGTCTTGATGTCGGACGGCTTGCCGCCCCACTGCCATTCGGCATCGGTCAGGTTCGGGAAGCCGCGACCGCCGCGGGCATCCGAGCCATGGCACTGGGCGCAGTTTTGCAAGAAGAGGCGTTGACCAACCTTGCGAGCCTCAGGATCGGCGGCTATCTCCTCGATGGCTTTATAGGTCTTGCCATCGGCCTGATAGGCCAGCTCCTTGAACTTGGCGCCGTAGACGGCATCCGCCTTGGCCAGCTCACGGTCATACTCGACCGCACTGCCATTGCTCTTGGCAGCCTCGGCGGCGGCCTTGCCTTGCGCCAGGGAGCGGATGCCCTGGTGGGAGCTCTGCCAGCCCAGCAGCCCCTTCCAGTTACCCAGCCCCGGGAAAGCGAGCAGGTAGAGCAGCCCAATCACTATCATGAAGAGGAACATGTAGGTCCACCATTTGGGCAGTGGGTTGTTCAGCTCTTCGATGCCGTCGAAGGCGTGGCCCATGGACTGGCCCTCTTCGACACCCATCTTGTCATTGCGACACCACATGAGCAGCAAGAAGCAGCCCACTATGGTACCCAGTGACACCAAGGTCACAAAAATGCTTAACAGAGTGCTCATTATTGCTTCGCTCCTGCGTTCTTGTTATCAGCACTGGGTTGCTCGTCGTCGGCAAAAACCAGGTTGGCGGCCTCGTCAAAGGAGGCTTTGCGGCGCTTGCTGTAAGCCCAGCCGATGATGCCAAACATCATCAGCATCAGCAGCAGGGTGTAGAGTCCGCGAAAAGTGCCGTAATCCATTTCCATACTCCTTATTTCAAGGCATGGCCCAGTGATTGCAGATAGGCGATCAGGGCATCGAGCTCACTCTTGCCTTTCACCGCGTCCTTGGCACCCTCGATGTCTGCATCCGTATAGGGCACACCGAAGTGATCCCGGAACAGCGCCAGCTTCTTGCCGGTCAGTTCGCCGCTCAAGACATTGGTTTCAAGCCAGGGGAAACTTGGCATGTTGGACTCGGGGACCACGTCGCGCGGGTTGATCAGGTGAGCGCGGTGCCAGTCATCGGAGTAACGACCGCCGACCCGGGCCAGATCCGGGCCGGTACGCTTGGAGCCCCACAGGAAGGGGTGCTCCCAGACGCTCTCTCCGGCGACCGAGTAGTGACCGTAACGCTCTGTCTCGGCGCGGAACGGGCGGATCATCTGGCTGTGGCAGACGGTACAGCCTTCGCGGATGTAAATATCACGACCTTCCATCTGCAGGGCGGTGTAGGCCTTGAGGCCCTCCACCGGCTCATTGGTCTGCTTCTGGAAGAACAGCGGCGTGATCTCGACCAGGCCTCCCAGGCTGATGGCAAAGATGATGCCTATCACCAGCATGGGGACGCTTTTCTCAAAGATTTCGTGACGATTATTATTGCTCATGCTTTAACCCCTTCAGATCAGGCTGGCTGCGCGATGGGTTCGAGGGAACCCTTGGGCGCAGTAATGGTGCGATAGGCGTTGTAGGCCATCAGCAGCATACCGGTGACGAAGAAACAGCCACCCAGGAAGCGCACGAAGTAGAAGGGATAGGAAGCCTGCAGTGCCTCCACGAAGCTGTAGGTCAAGGTGCCGTCATCGTTGACCGCACGCCACATCAGGCCCTGCATCACGCCGGAAATCCACATGGCGACGATGTAGAGCACGGTGCCGACGGTGGCCAGCCAGAAGTGGATGTTGATCAGGCGCACGCTGTACATCCGCCCCTGGTCGAACAGGTTCGGGATCAGGTGGTAGACGGCACCGATGGAGATCATGGCAACCCAGCCCAGGGCGCCGGAGTGGACGTGGCCTATGGTCCAGTCGGTGTAGTGGGAGAGGGCATTGACGGTCTTGATGGCCATCATGGGGCCTTCGAAGGTGGACATGCCGTAAAACGACAGCGAGACGATCAGGAAACGCAGCACCGGATCGTAACGCAGTTTATGCCAGGCGCCGGACAGGGTCATGATGCCGTTGATCATGCCGCCCCAGGAGGGCACGAACAGGATGAGGGACATCACCATCCCCAATGACTGTGCCCAGTCAGGCAGCGCCGTATAGTGCAGGTGGTGCGGACCGGCCCAGATGTAGAGGGAGATCAGCGCCCAGAAGTGCACGATGGAGAGGCGGTAGGAGTAGACCGGACGACCGGCCTGCTTGGGCACGAAGTAGTACATCATCCCCAGGAAGCCGGCGGTGAGCAGGAAGCCGACCGCGTTATGGCCATACCACCACTGCACCATGGCATCGGTGGCGCCCGAGTAGACGGAGTAGGACTTCATTCCGCTGACCGGGATCTCCAGGTTGTTGACGATGTGCAGCACGGCCACCGTGATGATGAAGGCGCCGAAGAACCAGTTCGCCACATAGATGTGGGAGGTGGTGCGCTTCATCAGGGTGCCAAAGAAGACGATGGCGTAAGAGACCCAGACCACGGCGATGGCGATGTCGATGGGCCACTCCAGCTCGGCGTACTCTTTCGAACTGGTGTACCCCATGGGCAGGGAGATGGCAGCGGCGATGATGATGGCTTGCCAACCCCAGAACACAAAGCCGACCAAGGGGCCACCAAATAGCCGGGTCTGGCAGGTGCGCTGTGCCACGTAGAAGGAGGTCGCCATCAGGGCGCTACAACCGAAGGCGAAGATGACCGCGTTGGTGTGCAGGGGGCGAAGGCGGCTGTAGGTCAGCCAGGGGGTATCGAAGTTGAGGGCAGGCCAGATAAGTTGGGCTGCAATCAGTACCCCTACCGACATGCCGACAATTCCCCAGACAATAGTCATGACGGTGAACTGACGGACAACCTTGTAGTTGTACTCAGGGTGGTTTGTTGTATGGCTCATCGTTGTATTCCGCTTCCGATGCTGCTGTTGTTTGATTTTTGTCCTGTGACAAGGACTGACAACTAAATTCATCAGCGACTGCCTTCCGGTTGTTAATGTCTGTTAACGAAAGGAAAAGCAAAAAGTAGCTAAATGAAAAATTCGATGGGAATGATACTGAACCGGCAGGTAAAATAACAGTATAAACAGTGATATATTTGGCTCCGCCCGGAGTCGCATCGTGTCGTTTTTACCATGAGTAAGATCACGAAAATGGCATTTAAAAGTTAGCTTACAAGGTTGTTTTTTAATGAAAGAGAGACTGACTTCACGCAAATTTGCTCATCTCCTCATAGTGATGACCATTTTGCTGGGGCTGATGGCCTATCGCACCTGGTTTGATGGGGCGCCAGCCGCCTCGGACAGCCAGAAAAATGATCAGATCTGTGATCTGTCCCACAGCCCCTGCCGCGCCACCATCGCCGATTCGTCACTGACAGTGTCACTTGAGGATCAACCAATCCGCCCCGAACATGACTTCCAGTTGCAACTCAGTGGGGTGGCTTCGGGGGTGACACCCATCAAAAGCTGGCTGGAGGGGCAGGAGATGTTCATGGGCCGCATCCCGGTGTTGTTCAGCCAGCAAGGGGAGGGGCAGTGGCAGGCCAGCACGCAGGTGGGGGCCTGCACCAGCCACCGCATGGTGTGGCTGCTTACCATTGAATGGAGCAATGGCCAGCGCCAGCAGATGGCGCTCTCGGTGACCCGTTAGGGGGAGCTGTCGCAAATTTAATTTGAATTTTTCAGGCAGGGCGGTACCTTGCTCTGATTATTAAGGGAATCAAGACCATTTCATCATGATTGAAAAACAAAACTTTTATCGACTGCTCAACCAGCAGGCCCAGGCACTGCTGGAAGGGGAGCCGGATCTTGTCGCCACCCTCGCCAACCTCAGCGCCCTGCTCAATCAGGAACTGGCCGAGATCAACTGGGTCGGTTTTTACCTGTTGCAGGGAGAGACCCTGGTGCTGGGGCCCTTCCAGGGCAAGCCCGCCTGTGTGCGGATCCCGGTTGGCCGCGGTGTCTGTGGCACTGCGGTGGCAACAGGCGAGACACAGCTCATCGATGATGTTCATCAATTCGAAGGGCACATTGCCTGCGATGGGGCCAGCAATTCGGAGATAGTGATCCCGCTGCGTCGTGAGGGTGTCATCATCGGGGTATTGGATATTGACAGTCCCGTTTTCAACCGTTTTGACCAAATTGACCGGCTTGGACTGGAAGAAACGGTCAAAATATTGGAACGCCTGCTGTAAGTTAAGTGCGAGATGGTTCGCAAAAGGTCCCAAGCTCTCTATAATGGGGCCTTTGTTGTGCCCGGGGTTGCCCGTGCGTTTATATGAAAGCCAAGGTTATACATGGAAAACACTGAAAAGCTGAAGAACAGTAAAGAGATCGTCGCCTACCTGGTCGAGAAATTCCCGGCCTGCTTCATCGCAGAAGGAGAGGCCAAGCCACTCAAGATTGGCATCTTCCAGGATCTGGCAGCGCGTCTTGCTGACGACGAGAGGGTCTCCAAGACCATGCTGCGCTCTGCTCTGCGTCAATACACTTCCAGCTGGCGTTACCTGCACGGCCTCAAAGCTGGTCAGGCTCGCGTCGACCTCGATGGTAACCCGGGCGAATTGTTGACCGAAGAGCATATCGAGCACGCCAAGCAAGCGCTGAAAGAGAGCAAAGACAAAGTCTTCGCCAGCCGTCGTGCCAAAGACGACAAGAAAGAGCCAACCGGCGAGGCCAAGGCCGATGCCAAGCGCGAAGATAAACCCAAGAAGCCTCGTCGTCCTGCTCCGCGCAAGACCGAGACCGCACCTGCCGCTGCTCCTAAGCAGTATCGTCAGGCCGAGGCGGGTGAGCTGAAAGTTGAGCAAACCGTCAATGTGGTACTGGGTAAGTCTCCTGTCCCGGCGACCATCAAGGAAATTACCAAGGATGATGTGCAGGTTCAGCTGCAGACCGGCATGATGCTGCGCGTCAAATTCGAGCATCTGGTTCTCTAAGGAGACAAATGTTGAAGCATGGCGTAATTCGTTTCTCCCTCGTCGCCTGTAGCCTGGCTATTGCCGGGCTTGCACAGGCCATCGAGCCGGTGCTCAAGGAAAGTGATTTGCCTGTGTTGGCTCAAGAGAGCCAACATGCTACGGCTAGCAAGCGAATTGCCAATCTGTTTACTCGCTCCCACTACAAGCAGTTCAAGCTGGATGATGCCTTCTCGGAAGTTGTCTTTGACAAATATCTGGAGAATCTGGATTTCAGTCGCAACCTGTTCTTGGCTTCTGATATTCGCCGGTTTGACAAATACCGCGACGGCTTCGATACCGATCTGGAGCGTGGTCGTCTGGCGCCCGCCTACGACATGTTCAATCTCGGTCAGCAGCGGCGCTATGAGCGGTTCGAATACGCCCTCAAACTGCTCGATACCCCCTTCGATTTCACCCAAAAAGATGAATACATCTTTGACCGGGAAGGGGCTCCCTGGCCCAAGGATGAAGCCGAGCTCAATGAGCTGTGGCGTCAGCGGGTCAAGTTCGATGCCCTGAGCCTCAAGCTCAGCGGCAAGGAGTGGCCCGAGATCAAGGAGCTGCTTGGCAAGCGTTACAACAACGCCATCAAGCGGATGTCCCAGACCGAGAGCGAGGACGTGTTCCAGCTGTTCATGAACTCCTTCTCCCGCGCCATCGAGCCTCACACCAGTTATCTCTCCCCGCGCAACGCCGATCGCTTCAACACCGAGATGAACCTCTCGCTGGAAGGCATTGGTGCCGTGCTGCAGGCGGATGATGACTTCACGGTGATCCGCTCCCTGGTCCCGGGTGGCCCGGCGGCCAAGTCCAACAACCTCAAGCCCGATGACAAAATCGTCGGCGTGGGTCAGGAAGATGGCAAGGTGGTCGATGTGATTGGCTGGCGTCTCGATGACGTGGTCGAACTCATCAAGGGTCCCAAGGGGAGCAAGGTGCGCCTCGAGATCCAGCGTGGCAAGGGTGCCAGCGTCAAGACAGAACAGGTCGAGCTGACCCGGGACAAGGTGCGTCTGGAAGACAGGGCCGCCAAGTCGAAGGTGATCAAGGCCGAGGGCAAGAAGATAGGGGTACTCGAGATCCCGAGCTTCTATGTCAATCTGCACGATGATGTCATCAAGGAGCTGGCCAGCCTCAACAAGCAGAAAGTGGACGGCCTGGTGGTGGATCTGCGCAGCAACGGCGGCGGTGCCCTGACCGAAGCCTCTGCCCTGAGCGGTCTCTTCTTCGCCAGCGGTCCCGTGGTGCAGATCCGCGATCACATGGGGCGCATCTCGGTCAATGGCGATGAGGATGGTCAAGTCTACTACGGCGGCCCCATGTCGGTGCTGATCGACAGATACAGTGCCTCGGCCTCCGAGATCTTTGCCGCTGCCATGCAAGATTACGGCCGTGCCCTGATCCTGGGGGAGAACTCGTTCGGCAAGGGCACTGTGCAGCAGCATCGCAGCCTGGCCAAGGTGTATGACTTCTACGATCATCCCCTGGGTCACGTGCAGTACACCATCGCCAAGTTCTACCGCATCGATGGCGGCAGCACCCAGAACAAGGGTGTCGCCCCGGACATCAGCTTCCCGACCCCGGTCACCCCGGAAGAGACGGGGGAGAGCCGTGAGTTCCACGCCCTGCCTTGGGACAAGATAGCCTCGGCGGACTACCAGAAGATAGGTAGCTTCACCAGCTTGTTGCCCAAGTTGGCGGCGGCACACCAGGCGCGGATCGAGACAGATCCGGAGTTCGCCTACGTGTTGCAGGACATCAAGGAGTATCGCGCCGAGAAGGACAAGAAATCCCTCTCCCTGAACGAAGCGGATCGCCGCGCCGAGCAGGACAAGCAAGATGCACTGGCCTTGTTGCGGGCCAACGAGCGCCTGGCGCGGATGGGCAAGCCTGCCATCAAGAGCCTGGACGAGTTGCCCACCGATTTTGAGGCGCCGGATGAGTTCTTGCTTGAGTCTGCCAATATCACGGCAGACCTGGTCAAGATGGAGCCAAAACGCGGTTAGTGACCCATAGCTATAACGAAAAGGGCGACATCACAGTCGCCCTTTTTCTTGCCTGAATGTAAACCATTTGACCCAAGGATGGGCTTGTGACAGCCTCGTTACGCCCATAACAAGCGTGGAAGCACATAATAATGACCGATCACCATCAGGCCATGACGGCCAAATATCGCCAGGATTATCAAGCCCCTCTCTATTGGATCGACAGCATAGATCTCGACTTTCAGCTCGAGGAACCCCTGTGCCGGGTCACCGCCATTTCCCGAGTCCGCCGCAACGGCGAGCACAATGAAGCCCTGATCCTGGATGGCGAAAATCTGCATCTGGTGAGCATCAGCATCGACGGGGTAGCCTGTGAGCAGTATGAGCTGACCGACAACCAGCTGCGGCTCAGCAACCTGCCCGCCGAGTGCGTGTTGACCATAGTCACCGACCTGGATGCCGCCGCCAACACGGCCCTAGAGGGACTCTACAAGTCTGGTGATGCCTATTGCACCCAGTGTGAGGCGGAGGGCTTCCGTCGCATCACCTATTACCTGGACAGGCCCGACATCCTGGCCCGCTACAGCACCCGCATCACCGCCGACAAGGCGAAATTCCCTTATCTGCTCTCCAACGGCAACAAGGTGGCGAGCGGCAATCTGGATGGCGGCCGCCACTTCGTGCAGTGGCAGGATCCCTTCCCCAAACCCAGCTACCTGTTTGCCCTGGTGGCCGGTGACTTCGACGTGCAGCGCGATCACTTCGTGACCATGAGCGGGCGCGAGGTGGCCCTCGAGATCTTCGTCGACAAGGGCAACCTGGACCGCGCCGGTTTTGCCATGGAGAGCCTCATCAACTCCATGCGTTGGGACGAGCAGCGCTTCGGCCTCGAATACGACCTCGACATCTATATGATCGTCGCGGTGGATTTCTTCAACATGGGTGCCATGGAGAACAAGGGACTCAACGTTTTCAACTCCAAGTTCGTGCTGGCCAATCCGCAGACCGCGACCGACAGCGACTATCACGGCATCGAGCGGGTCATAGGGCACGAATACTTCCATAACTGGACCGGCAACAGAGTCACTTGCCGCGACTGGTTCCAGCTCAGCCTCAAAGAGGGACTGACGGTGTTCCGGGATCAGGAGTTCTCCTCGGATCTGGGCTCGCGCGGTGTCAACCGCATCAACAACGTGCGCACCGTGCGCGGCCCCCAGTTTGCCGAAGATGCCGGCCCCATGGCCCACCCGATCCGCCCGGATGTGGTGATCGAGATGAACAACTTCTACACCCTGACCGTCTACGAGAAGGGCTCGGAAGTGATCCGCATGCTGCATGTCTTGTTGGGGGAAGCTGCCTTCCAGGCCGGCATGGGCCTCTACTTCGAGCGTCACGACGGCTCGGCCGCCACCTGCGACGACTTCGTGCAGGCGATGGAGGATGCCTCCGGGGTCGACTTGACCCGTTTCCGCCGCTGGTACAGCCAATCCGGCACCCCTGAGCTGACAGTCCGTGACGACTATGATGCCGCCACCGGCATCTATCGCCTCCATGTCAGCCAGCACACGCCGCCGACTCAGGATCAACCCCAGAAGCTGCCGCTGCACATTCCCCTCGATATCGAATTGTATGATGCCGAGGGTGCGGTGATCCCGCTGCAGTACCAGGGCAAGGCCATCGGCAACGTGCTCGACGTGCTGGAAGCAGAGCAGACCTTCGTCTTCGATCGGGTGCCTGCCAAACCCGTGATCTCCCTGCTGCGGGACTTCTCCGCGCCGGTCAAGCTGCACTATGGCTACAGCGACAGGGATCTTGCCTTCCTGATGCGCCATGCCCGCAACGAGTTTGCCCGCTGGGATGCCGCCCAGATGCTGATCAACAAGGCGGTGATCGCCAATGTGGCCGCGCATCAGCTGGGGAAAGAGGTGGCGCTGTCATCGGATCTGGTTGCCGCCTTCGTGGCCATCCTGGACGAAGCCGGGCTGGATCCCGCCCTCAAGGCCGAGATCCTAGCCCTGCCGGGGGAGGCTACTCTGGCCGAGCTGTTTGAGGTGGCCGA
Source organism: Aeromonas rivuli (assembly GCF_020149575.1). Taxonomy (NCBI): domain Bacteria; kingdom Pseudomonadati; phylum Pseudomonadota; class Gammaproteobacteria; order Aeromonadales; family Aeromonadaceae; genus Aeromonas; species Aeromonas rivuli. The sequence continues at coordinate 2,132,383 of NZ_CP079742.1, forward strand.
CATCGACGCCATTCATGCCGTGCGCGGTGCCATAGGCACAGCCCTGGCCCAGGCATTTGGCGATCGCCTGCTCGCCAGCTATCAGAGCCTGCTGCTCGATGGTTATCGGGTGGTCCACGATGACATGGCCAAACGGGCCCTCAAGGGGGTAGTGCTAGGTTATCTGGCGCGTCTGGATGACGAGTTGACCGATCGGCTGGTGTGTCAGCAATACCAGGGGGCGGACAACATGACCGACACCCTGACCGCCCTGCAGATTGCCAACCAGCATCTGCTACCATGCCGGGCCGCACTGCTGGCCGATTTTGAAGGCAAGTGGGCCAAAGATGGCCTGGTGCTGGACAACTGGTTGCGTCTGGTCGGTGCCAAGCCCGCCGCCGATGTACTCGGCGAGATCAGGCAGGCCATGGCCCACCCGACGTTCAGCATTCGCAACCCCAATCGACTGCGGGCGCTGATCGGCAGTTTTGCCATGGGCAACCAGGTGCAGTTCCATGCCAGAGATGGCGCGGGTTACCGTTTCCTGACCGACATCTTGATTGAGCTCAACAGCATCAATCCCCAGGTGGCCTCGCGCCTCATCACCCCGCTTATCCAGTTCAAGCGACTGGATGAGGAGCGCAAGCGCCTGATCCGTACCGAACTGCTGCGGTTGCAGGCCTTGCCCGACTTGGCCCGGGATCTCTACGAGAAGGTGGCCAAGGCGCTGGCCCAGTAAGTCGTTGCTAAGAAAAACAGGGCCGGGCGCATGTCCGGCCCTGTTGTTTGTCGTGAATCAGCCTCCAGACGAGGCGAGCTGAACTGTGGTAGAGGAGGGCAAGGGTATGAAGCAATTCACCTTCGGATTACATCTGTCGCGAGACGAGTTACTGCTGATGTATCAGGGCCATGCCCGGCGTCTGGTGGTGCGCTCTGATCAGGGACTGACGCTGGAACTGGGACTGGATAAAATCCGCCCTTTCGTCGGGCTGGAAGGGGTTCATGGTCGTTTCTTGCTCAAGACTCAGGACGATCATCGCTTTATCGGCCTGGAACGCATAAATTAACAAAAACCAAACAGTAAACCGCGTAATTATCTGCTTAAAGTCACTAACTATCAGGTTAAAACGCATTTTATCAGTGGTATTTTCTGTTTTTTAAGCAGATGGCAAAATTTATGACAGCTTGAGCCGTGATCTGCCGCTAGTTTTTAACATTCCATTATCAGCTTTTCTCGCCTTCCGGGATCCGACCCATTACACTTCGCACAACTCTGTACCAGTGGGCATCCAGGGTGGATGTCTCTGTCGGTGATGTCGGTCCGATAAGGAATATAGCAATGGCATTGAAAGACGCCCCTACCTCAGTTCTGCTCGAAAACGTTCTCAACCTGATCCATCAAAAACTGCCTCAGAAGAGTGCCTCCCTGGTCGAGCGCTTCGTTGCCAAGTTCTACGGCAACATGGCGAGCGATGATCTGCATGATCGCAATGACAGCGATCTGTATGGCGCCGCCTTGAGCCTGTGGAATGCTCTCAACCAGCGGGACAGCACGGCGCCCTATATCCGGGTCTACAACCCGGAGCTGACCCGTCATGGCTGGCAGTCACCGCACACCATAGTCGAAGTTATTTTGCAGGACTCCCCCTTCCTGGTGGACTCCATCCGCATGACCCTCAAGCGTCTCAACATCACGGCGCACATGATGCTGCATCAACCTCTGCACCTTATTCGCAGCAAGGATGGCAAGATAGAGGCCATTCTGGATCTGGATCAGACGGCGCAGCAGACATCGGCCGAGACCGCCTTCCTCATCGAGATAGATCACCTGACCTCGGATGAACAGATGGCCGCCCTGGCCGCCGAACTCGATTCGGTCGCGGGGGAAGTGGCGTTGGCGGTAGGTGACTGGCAGCCCATGCTGGCGCGCCTCAACGAGATCATCGAGGATCTGCCAAAACGCAACAGTCCGGTGAGCAAGGAAGAGGTGGAGTCCACGGTTTCCTTCCTCAAATGGGTAGCTGCCCACAACTTCACCCTGATGGGTTATCGCCGTTATGACGTCAAGGCGATAGAGGGGGATCACGAGATCCTGCCCCAGCCCGATTCGAGCCTTGGCCTGATGAAGAACTCCATCAAGGACGAGGGCCAGCGTCTGGGCACCATGCCCGCCAGCGCCCGTCATGCGGCCCTCTCCAATCATCTGCTGATCCTGACCAAGTCCAACAGCAAGTCCCGGGTGCATCGCCCGGCCTACGTGGATTACATCGGCATCAAACGCTTTGATGAACATGGCAAGGTGATAGGCGAAGATCGCTTCATCGGTCTCTACGCCTCTTCCATCTACAACACCAGCGCCACCCAGATCCCCCTCATCAGCCATCGCCTCGAGCGCATCATGGTGGCCTCTGGCCATGAGAAGGGTTCCCACGCCTACAAGGCACTGCTCAATGTGCTGGAAACCTATCCCCGTGATGAGCTGATCCAGGCCCGGGAAGAGGAACTGCTCGCCACCGGTCTCGGGGTGTTGGCCATGCAAGAGCGCGACATGCTGCGCCTGTTCGTGCGCCGTGACGTCTATGGCCGCTTCTTCTCCTGCATGGTCTATGTCACCAAGGAGCGCTACAACACGGCGCTGCGCGTCAAGACCCAGCAGATCCTGCAACAGCATTTCGGCAGCAACGAAGAGGTGGAGTTCAATGTCTACTTCTCCGAAGGCGTGCTGGCCCGGACCCATTACATAGTTCGAGTGAACAATAACAACGTGGATGTGGACGTGAACCAAGTGCAGAACAACCTGATTGAAGCCGCCCGCAGCTGGGACGATCGCCTGGATTCGGTGCTGCTTGCCCACTATGGCGAGGCCCAGGGCAATGAGCTGAGCCGCCGCTTCAACGATGCCTTCCCCCGTGCTTACAAAGAAGATGTGCTGCCGGGCTCCGCCGTGGCCGACATCATCGCCCTGGAGAACCTGAGCGAAGCCGAGCCCCTTGGCATGCTGTTCTACCGTGCTCAGGAAGAGGAGAACGATCGCCGGGTGCGCCTCAAGCTGTTCCACCGCACCGAGCCGATCCACTTGTCCGATGTCTTGCCCATGCTGGAAAACATGGGGCTGAGGGTCATTGGCGAGACCCCCTATGAGGTCAAGACCCCCAATGGCGAAGTGTTCTGGATCCTCGACTTCTCCATGCTGCTGCGTGGCGATCAGCCCTTCAGCCTGGCCAAGAGCCAGCAGCGCTTCCAGCAGGCCTTCGCCAGCATCTGGAACAAGGCCCTGGAAGATGATGGTTTCAACCGCCTGGTGCTGGGCGCCAGCCTCACCGGTCGTCAGGTCTCGGTACTGCGCGCCTATGCCAAGTACATGCGCCAGACCGGCGTCTCCTTCAGCCAGTCCTATATCGAAGAGACCCTGACCCGTTATCCCGAGCTGGCCCAGCTGCTGTTCTCCCTGTTCGAGGCTCGCCTCGATCCGGCACTGAACCAGGATGGCGCGGCGCTGCAGACGCTGCACGACACCCTGACGGCCAAGCTGGATCTGGTGGCGAACCTGGACGATGACCGCATCATCCGCCGCTACATGGAGATGATAGAGGCGACCCTGCGCACCAACTATTATCAGCCGGACGCGCAAGGCAACATCAAGCCCTATATCTCCTTCAAGCTGGCGCCATCCGGTATCAGCGACATGCCACAGCCTCTGCCCAAGTTCGAGATCTTCGTCTACTCGCCGCGGGTGGAAGGGGTGCATCTGCGCTGGGGCAAGGTGGCCCGGGGCGGGCTGCGCTGGTCCGATCGCAAGGAAGATTTCCGCACCGAAGTGCTGGGTCTGGTCAAGGCGCAGCAGGTGAAGAATACCGTCATAGTGCCAGTCGGCGCCAAGGGCGGCTTCTACTGCAAGCAGATGCCGGTGGGTGCCGCCCGCGCCGTCATTCAGGAGGAGGGCAAGGCCTGCTATCGCCTGTTTATCCGCGGCCTGCTCGATGTCACCGACAACATCCTCCAGGGGGAGGTGATCCCGCCCAGACAGGTGGTACGCCACGACGAGGATGACTACTACCTGGTGGTCGCGGCCGACAAGGGCACCGCCACCTTCTCCGACATCGCCAACGAGATCAGCCACGAATATGGTCACTGGCTCGGCGATGCCTTCGCCTCCGGCGGTTCGGTCGGTTATGACCACAAGAAGATGGGCATCACGGCGCGGGGCGCCTGGGAGTCGGTCAAGCGTCACTTCCGTGAGCTTGAGATCAACTGCCAGACCACCGATTTCAGCTGCGTGGGCATAGGCGACATGGCCGGTGACGTGTTTGGCAACGGCATGCTGCTCTCCGAGCACACCCAGTTGGTGGGCGCCTTCAACCACATGCACATCTTCATCGACCCGACCCCGGATGCGGCCAGCACCTTCGCCGAGCGCAAGCGTCTGTTCGAGTTGCCGGGTTCGAGCTGGGACGACTACAACCGTGAGCTTATCTCCGTAGGGGGCGGCATCTTCCTGCGCTCGGCCAAGTCCATCAAGCTGAGCCCGCAAATTCAGACCCTGCTTGGCACCGACAAGGCCAGCATGGCGCCAAACGAGCTGATCAAGGCACTGCTCTGCCTGAACGTGGACTTGCTCTGGAATGGCGGCATCGGCACCTACGTCAAGAGCCACAAAGAGAGCGATGGCGAGGTGGGGGATCGCAGCAACGATGCCCTGCGCGTCAATGGTCGCGACCTGCGTGCCCGTATCGTGGGTGAGGGCGGTAACCTGGGCTTCACGCAGCTGGGTCGTATCGAATACGCCAGCCAGGGCGGCCACATCAACACCGATTTTACCGACAACGTGGGCGGGGTGGATTGCTCCGACAACGAGGTCAACATCAAGATACTGCTCAACCAGCTGGTGGCGGCAGGGGATCTGACCCTCAAGCAGCGCAACCAGATGCTCTACGAGATGACGGATGCGGTGGCCGATATCGTGTTGACCAACGCCTATCGTCAATCCCAGTCCATCTCGGTTACCAGTTACCGCGCGGCGGATCAGCTCAAAGAGCAGCAGCGTTTCATCCAGGGGCTGGAGCGTGAGGGCAAGCTGGACAGAGCACTGGAGTTCCTGCCATCGGATGAGGAGTTGTCCGAGCGCATGGCGGCAGGGCAGGGGTTGACCCGCCCCGAATTGGCGGTGCTGGTGGCTTACGGCAAGATGGTGCTCAAGGAGCAGCTCAACTGCCCCGAGATCACCGATGAGCCCTTCCTGGCTCGCATGCTGGTCACCAGCTTCCCCGAGCAGTTGCAGCAGCGCTTCGGCGAGGCCCTGGCTCAGCATCCGCTGCGCGGCGAGATCATCGCCACCCGCGTGGCCAACATGCTGGTCAACGACATGGGGCTCAACTTTGCGACCCGGATGAAGGATGAGACCGGCGCCTCGGTGGCCGAAGTGGCCACCTGCTTCGCCATGGCCCGCGAAGTGTTCGGTTTCGACCCCCTGTGGCGGGACATCGAATCCCTGGATAACCAGGGGAGTGCCGAGACTCAGCTCGAGTTGATGTTTGCCAGTCGCCGCATCGTGCGCCGCGCCACCCGCTGGTTCCTGCGTGCCCGCAACCGCAGCTGGAGCATCAGCGAAAACATCGCCTTCTTCCGTCCCGCCTTCGAGACCCTGGGCGAGCACCTCTACGAGGTGATGGAGGAGAGCGAAGTGGCCGAGCATCGCCAAGCCGTCGAAACCCTGGTGGCCAAACAGGTGCCTGAACATATCGCCCGTCAGGTCGCCCACATGAGCAGCCTCTTCTCTTCGCTGGATCTGGCTCAGATTGCGGCGGATCAGCACAGCGACATACTGCGGGTGGCCAATGTGTACTATCGGCTCGGTGCCAAGCTGGACCTGCACTGGTTCCTGGAGCAGGTCAACCATCAGCCGGTGGGCAACCACTGGCAGGCGATGGCCAGAGCCTCCTTCCGCGAGGATCTGGACTGGCAGCAACGCAGTCTCACCTCAGTGGTATTGGAAGGGTGCAAAGATCAGGGAGAATGCGATACCATACTGGCCAACTGGATTGCGGAGCATGAGCAACTCTTGTCCCGTTGGACCCATATGTTGGCCGACTTCAAGACCACCAGTACTCACGAGTTCGCCAAGTTCTCGGTGGCCTTGCGGGAGTTGAACCTGCTCCAGTTGAATTGCCGAGCATCGGCATAACCATGAAAGCCCCGGCCAGTTGCCGGGGCTTTTTTTAAGGAGCAAAGATGTTTTACCCCCTCGCCAGGCATTTGTTGTTCAAGCTCGATCCGGAAAAGGCTCACGAACTCTCTCTCAAACAGCTCTCCCGCCTTCATGGCACGCCCCTCGATATCTTCTTCCGTCAATCCCTGCCAACGCGCCCCGTCACCTGTATGGGGCTTAATTTTGCCAACCCGGTGGGCCTGGCCGCGGGGCTCGATAAAGATGGCGAGTGCATAGATGCCTTTGGCGCCATGGGGTTCGGCTTCATCGAGGTGGGGACTGTGACCCCCAAGCCCCAGAGTGGCAATGACAAGCCCAGGCTGTTTCGGGTGGTACCGGCAGAGGGGATCATCAACCGTATGGGCTTCAATAACCTGGGGGTTGATCACCTGGTCGAGCGGGTCAAGGCCGCGAAATACCAGGGGGTGATCGGTATTAATATCGGCAAGAATAAAGATACGCCCATTGAGAATGGCAAGGATGATTACCTGATCTGCATGGACAAGGTTTATGATCATGCCGGTTATATTGCGGTCAATATTTCATCCCCCAATACACCTGGCCTGCGTCAGTTGCAGTATGGGGAGGCGCTGGATGATCTACTGGCAGCCCTCAAGGAACGTCAGCAACTCCTGGCGGCACAATATAAGAAGTATGTTCCTGTGGCGGTCAAAATTGCACCGGATCTTAGTCTGGATGAAATTAAGCAAGTTGCAGGATCCTTGATTAAAAATGGGATCGATGGGGTCATCGCCACTAATACCACGCTAGCCCGTGACATGATCTATGACATGCCCCATGCTGGTGAAATGGGTGGATTGAGTGGTCGCCCCTTGCAGCACAAGAGCACCGAGGTTATCCGTCTATTGGCACAGGAATTAAAAGGTGCCTTGCCTATTATCGGTGTCGGGGGAGTGGACAGTGCCCTGGCCGCCCGCGAGAAGCTGCAGGCGGGGGCTACGCTGGTTCAGATATATAGCGGCTTTATTTATAAAGGACCGGCCTTGGTCAAAGAGATCGTGACCAATATCTGACGCATTTAGTCAATTTAATATAAGGGCGCCCCGAATTAACGTTGCTGAAATTATCGACATATAATAAAGTCGAATTACAGCAGCAAGGAAGGGCGCCTCATGTTTCTCCAACCAAACGATCAATGGCAATGGCATTATGATGCGAAGTCCGACCGCCTGATGTTGGAGCTGAGCGATGACATGGTATTCGCGACAGAATATCAAGGTCGTCAGTTGGTGCCCGCCTCATTTGCTACTCAAGCTTTTTGTGTCGAAGATGCGTCCCTCTATTATCAGCTGATGGACCATGCAGCCGATCTCAATTGGAGCATCCCTCAACAGGTACAGCTGGTATTAAATGCCCTCGCTGTGCGCCGCTTCTATAAACCCCTGATGCCCCAAAGCTGGTTCTTTATTGAACTGGGCCAACTGATGGCGCCGCAACAAGGGGAGCTGGTCATCATGCATACCCAGGATGGTCAAGGCACCTTCATGGTGATCGAGGCCGGGGAGCAGGCCAGTGTCTGCCTCAACCTCACCGGGGAGCTGATGCTCAGCGGCAACAAGCTGATGCCCCGCTTTGCGGTGATCAAGGTGATGAACAATCGCTTCGGTCACTACCATCAAGCCGCGCCGGCGCTGCGCCAGGTCAGTTGATTAACATCCCCCCATTGCCGCTTCCTGCTCAATGACTCGCTCTCTTGGTGCAACAGCCACCCGATAGCCCCCATCCCCCCTCGCGCTGAACGGTTCCATCCCCCTTGAGTGAGCGCTCCGGATGATGCTTCGGAGCATGTGACGGTCGCCGTTGCTGCACTTCTGGGCGATTGGTGATGAATTGAGGGGGAGGGGGCGATGATCGGGGCGCCAAGCTGGCCGTGAATGAGGTATAATACGGCACTTTTTATGGCATCCCCGTGAGCGTGATGAAAGAATTCTTTGCAACCTGCCCCAAGGGGCTGGAAAACCTGTTGGCCGACGAGCTGACCACCCTGGGCGCAGAGCAGGTCCGTGAGACCGTGGCCGGCGTCCATTTCAAAGGCGAACTGGTCATTGGCTACAAGGCCTGCCTGTGGAGCCGCTTTGCCTCCCGCATCGTGCTGGTGCTCTCCGAATTCCAGATGAATGACGATCTGGATCTCTATCTGGGCGCCCACACCATTGCCTGGGAAGAGCACTTCCCCGGTACCGCCACCATAGCGGTGGACTTTACCGGTACCAACCCCGCCATCCGCAATACCCAATATGGCGCGCTGAAGATCAAGGATGCCATCGTCGATCGCTTCACCAAGCGCGGCCATGTGCGCCCGGACATCGACAAGAAGTCGCCGGATATTCGCATCATGGCGCACCTGGGCAAGGGCAAGGCCAATATCACCCTGGACTTGTCGGGCCCGGCCCTGCACCAGCGTTTCTATCGCCAGGGCACCGGCGAGGCGCCGCTCAAAGAGAACCTGGCCATGGCCATGATAGCCCGCAGCGGTTGGGCCGGTGAGCCGATGATGGACCCCATGTGCGGCTCCGGCACCCTGCTTATCGAAGCGGCCTTCGTCGCCGCCGACATGGCGCCGGCCCTGCGCCGCGAGCGGTTTGGTTTCGATCGCTGGCTGCAACACGATGCCGAGCTGTGGCAGAGCCTGATGATGGAAGCCCAGGTGCGTGCCAAGCGCGGCATGCAGCGCTGCGAGGTCAAGTTGTTTGGCTGTGACGCCGATCCTCGCGTATTGATGAAGGCCCGCGACAACGCCAAGGCGGCCGGGGTGGATCATTTCATCACCTTCAAGCAGGCCGACGTGACCGCGTTGGAGAACCCGCTGCCGATGCCAGCGGTAGAAGGCGAGGCCCGTCAGGTGGGCATGCTCATCTCCAACCCGCCCTATGGCGAGCGTCTGGGCGAATTCCCGGCCCTGCTCGAAGTGCACCAGGCGCTGGGCGATGCCCTGCGTCGCAGCTTCCAGGGCTGGCGCGTCTCCATTCTGTCTGCCTCGCCGGAGCTGCTGAGCTGTCTGCGCCTGCGGGCCGACAAGCAGTATCGCCTGTTCAACGGCGCGCTCGAGTGTCAGCTGCGCAATTACCAGATAGCGCTGGATTCCGTGGCCTCCCAGAAAGAGGTGGCCCAGGATTTCGCCAACCGGCTGCGCAAGAATCTCAAGACCCTGGAGAAGTGGGCCAGTAAAGAGGGCATCGACTGTTACCGCATCTACGATGCGGACTTGCCGGAATACAATGCCGCCATCGACCGCTATCAGGATTACCTGGTGGTGCAGGAGTATGCCGCGCCCAAGGACATCCCCGCCCAGAAGACCCGTCAGCGTCTGCTCGACATGGTGCAGGCCGCCATCAAGGTGACCGGCATGGACGGCGAGAAGGTGATCCTCAAGGTGCGCGAGCGTCAGGAGGGCAAGCAGCAGTATCAGAAGCTCTCTACCGAGCAGCACCGGATGGAAGTGCAGGAGTACGGTGCCCGCCTCTGGGTCAACCTCTATGACTACCTGGATACCGGCCTGTTCCTGGATCACCGTCAGACCCGCCGCATGCTGGGCCAGATGGCCCAGGGCAAGCGCTTCCTGAACCTGTTCGCCTATACCGGCAGTGCCACCGTGCACGCGGCGCTGGGGGGGGCTAGCGAGACCACCACGGTCGACATGTCTTACACCTATCTGGATTGGGCGCAGGACAACATGCGTCTGAACTCCCAGGTCGGTCGTCAGCACAAGTTCGTACAGGCCGACTGCCTGAAGTGGCTCTCCGAGGCCGATGGACAATACGATCTCATCTTCATCGATCCGCCGACCTTCTCCAACTCCAAGCGGATGGACGAGAGCTTCGACGTGCAGCGCGATCACCTGCTGCTGTTGCAACACCTCAAGCGTCTGCTGGCGGCGGATGGCACCCTGGTGTTCTCCAACAACAAGCGTCACTTCAAGATGGATCTGGCCGGTCTGGAAGCCGCGGGCCTCAAGGCTCAGAACATCACCAGCAAGACCCGGCCAAAAGATTTCGAGCGCAACGTGCACATCCACAACTGCTGGATCATCACCCACGCAGACACAGCGGTAGATGCCGGCTGATGCTGACCCTGTTTCATACCGACGGCTGTCACCTGTGCGAGCAGGCCTGGCAGCTGGTGGAGGAGGCGGGATTGGCCGCGCAGACCCGCCAGTGCGACATCATGGAGGATGCCGACTGGTTGGCCGCTTACCGGGTGCGCATTCCGGTGCTGCGAGATGAGGCCGGCCGAGAGCTTGGCTGGCCCTTCACCCTGACCGAGCTTGACGACTGGGTGAAGGCGTAAACGGATCACTATTGTGTACCTGTGATATTGAGAGTGGGGCAGACCGGGTCTGTCCCGCTTTTTCATGAAGAATTAAGGAAAAGACATGGCTTTATTAACATTGCACGGCGCTTGTCTGTCGTTCAGTGATTTCCCGCTGCTCGACAATGCCGAACTGAGCATAGAGCGCGGTGAGCGTCTCTGTCTGGTGGGCCGCAACGGGGCGGGCAAGTCCACCCTGATGAAGGTCATCGCCGGTGAATTGCCCCTCGATGATGGCCGCATGGTGCAGCAGCAGGAGTTGAAGGTGACCCGCCTCGAGCAGGATCCCCCCGCCTCCAGCGACCTGACGGTGTTTGACTACACCGCCGAAGGGCTGGCCGGGGTCGGCGAGATCCTCAAGCAGTATCACCATATCTCCATGGAGTTGGCCCACGATCCCTCCGACGCCAACATTCGCATCATGAGCGAGCTGCAAGAGCAGCTCGATTACCAGAATGGCTGGCAGTTCGAGACCCGCATCAGCCAGGTGCTGACCCTGCTCAACCTCGACCCCGACGCGACCCTGGACAGCCTCTCCGGCGGCTGGCTGCGTAAAGTGGCCCTGGCCCGCGCCCTGGCCTGCGATCCGGATCTGCTGCTGCTCGATGAGCCGACCAACCACCTGGACATCGAGGCCATCAACTGGCTGGAAGAGTTCCTGAAAGATTTCCGTGGCGCCATCGTGTTCATCTCGCACGATCGGGAGTTCATCCACAAGCTGGCGACCCGGATCATCGATCTCGATCGCGGCGAGATCACCTCCTGGCCCGGCAACTACGACCAGTATCTGCTCGGGAAAGAGGAGTGGCTGCGGGTCGAGGAGCTGAAGAACGCCGAGTTCGATCGCAAGCTGGCCCAGGAAGAGGTGTGGGTCCGCCAGGGCATCAAGGCCCGTCGTACCCGTAACGAAGGCCGGGTTCGCGCCCTCGAAGCCATGCGCATGGAGCGCAGTCAGCGCCGCGAGCTGCAGGGCAAGGCCAAGCTGCAGATGGACGACGTCAATCGCTCCGGCAAGCTGGTATTCGAGACCGAAGGGCTTGGCTTGGACTTTGGCGATCGCACCCTGTTCCAGGGGTTGGACTTGCAAGTGCTGCGTGGCGACAAGATTGCCCTGGTGGGCCCCAACGGTTGTGGCAAGTCGACCCTTATCAAGCTGCTGCTCGGTCAACTCGAGCCCAGCCGCGGCGTGGTCAAGGGCGGCACCAAGTTGGAAGTGGCCTATTTTGACCAGTATCGCGATCAGCTCGATCCCGAGCAGACGGTGATGGACAACGTGGGGGAGGGCAAGCAGGAAGTGATGGTGCGTGGCCGCTCTCGCCACATTCTTGGCTACCTGCAGGACTTCCTGTTTGAGCCCAAGCGGGCCCGTACCCCGGTCAAGGCCTTGTCAGGGGGTGAGAAAAACCGTCTACTGTTGGCCAAACTGTTCCTCAAGCCCAGTAACTTGTTGATTTTGGATGAACCAACCAACGATCTGGATGTCGAAACGCTGGAATTGCTGGAGGAGCTGCTGGCGGACTATCCCGGCACCCTGCTGCTGGTCAGCCATGATCGTCGTTTCATCGACAATACGGTCACCGGTTGCTGGTTGTTTGAAGGGGATGGCCGGATCAGCGATTATGTGGGCGGTTATGCCGACATGATGGATACCCGTGCCCTGCAAGCGGCGCAGCCTGCCAAGGCGGCTAAAGCAGCGCAGGTGACAGAGACGGTCGCAGTGGCGAGCGAGCCCGTCAAGAAGGCCCGCAAGCTCTCTTACAAGGTGCAGTTGGAGCTTGATGAGTTGCCAGTAAAACTGGAGCAACTTGAAGCCGAACTTGATACATTGCAGGGCGAAGTCAATGAGCCCGGCTTCTTCTCGCTCAGTGCCGAGCAGACACAGCAGAAGCTAAATGCCCTGAGTGCTGCTGAAGCAGCACTGGATCAGGCCTTCTCCCGTTGGGAGGAGTTGGAAGCGTTGAAACATCAGGACTAAGGACGTAGATGAAAAAGCAATTATCCATACTGGCCGTACTGGTCGGCGCCAGCCTCAATGCGCAGGCGGCACAGAACCCCTTCTTCACGATAACGGAAGTGGGGCAGGGCTATGCGACCGGGATCAGCGCGGACAACAGTGTGCTGGCGGTGAAGCCGAAGAATGATGCGGGAAATTTCTTCTCGACCACTCCCTTCTCCGACTTCCTGGTGGACAGATTCCGCTTCGAGCAGGATTGCATCCTCTCTGGGGATGTCTGTGACGCATTCTGGGAAGACAATGCGAACTTTGGCTTTGATTGGCGCCGTGATTTCCTCGATGCCACCTCCCAGCGCGACAGCATAGGGGTTTCTGGCAGCGAGACCGATGGCCTTGCCGTGGCCATGGGCCCGGAGAGCGGCACCTACGTCGGCTACAAGGCGAGCAAGAATGCGGTCAACAACTTGGCCAATAGCCGCACCGCCTTTGCCGTTATCGATAGCGGCAATCAGGTGGCTCTGGAAGGTAACTACAAGGTCAACAGCACCAACGTGCTGAGCAGTGCCACCAGTGTGGCGCAGGTCAGTGGCAGCCAGTATCTGATCACCGGCACTGCGGCCACCGGCAAAAACCGCAAGGTCGACACCGACGAATACAAGGATTGCTTCAACGGTGATGACGACAACTTCGGTGACTACCGTTATTGCCCCGGTACCGACACCCAGGCCGCCTTCTGGCTGGTGGACAATGGTGCCGTGAGCCTGTTCCAGCCGGGCAGCTATTACGACAATGACAGCAACATGGTGCAGACCGCCTCTGCCGCTCAGGCCGTCAAGCTCAAGGATGGCAGCTGGGTTGCCGTGGGCTACTCTGCCACCGACGAGGAAGTGTCGGAGCACAGCCTGGATCTGGCCACTTACTGGACATTGGATCTGGCCAGCAAGAGTACTGGCGCCACCACCGCCATCCCCTTGTCAGAGGGGAAACCTGATGACAGCGATGCCAGCCTGCGCGGCAGCTGGGCGAGCGGCGTCAACGCCAATGGCTACGTCATCGGTAACCAGCGCTTTGGCACCAACAAGGGCCAGAACCGCCCGACCGAGATGTTTGTCTTCAACCTGAACAGCCCGAGCAGCAACGCCAGCGTGCCCCTCAAGGACAAGCCGATCAACGGTGCCAACTCGGAAGCGGCCGCCATCAACGATCACAACATGGTGGTTGGCTGGCGTGACTCTCGCCATCAGACCCAGCCGGTGACTGGCGGTACCAACCGCATGCAGGAGGCCTTCCTGCTGAGCGCCGCCAATGGCAACAACTGGTACCTGAACGATCTCATCTGTGGTCTGAATGATGCCGGCAGCAAGAGCTGCAGCCAGAATGGTGTCTATTACCATATCGCTTATGCCAGTGGCATCAGCCCCGATGGCACCATAGCGGCGACGGCTTTCCGTTACGCCAATGAGAGCGATCTGAATAACCGCATCAATGCGAGCGTAGTCAGCATCAAGATGAGCCCGGATAGCACCAACTACGAAGGTGTACCGGCGAATCGCGTTGTCTCCAATCCTCCGGTCGTCAACCAGACTGGTCAGGATGGTGACGAGGGCGGTGGTGGTGGCAGCCTGTTCTGGTTGACTCTGTTGGGTCTGCCCTTTGCCTGGCTGCGTCGTCGAGGCTAAAAAAGTGAGTCATAAAAATTTAATGCAGTTCAGTGTCTTGTGTCACATGGCCTGATTAGCATCGGAATTTTTGTTTGACCTGCCTTTACCCTTGCGTTAATGATGAAAGCGACCGATGAAAAATTGGTCGCTTTTTTCGTTCAACGAAGAGGGTTGTAGAATATGAAGAGACAAAAACGGGACCGTCTGGAAAGAGCTCGCGCTCGCGGTTATCAGGCAGGCGTTGTCGGTAAAAATAGCGAATCTTGTCCGTATCAGTGTCTGGACGCTCGTGGCCATTGGCTGGGAGGGTGGCGTGATGCCATGGAAGGACGGAGTTCAGGACTCTTCATGAAGTAGTGACTTCATCACCATTCAAAGACAGGAAAGGGGCCCGACAGGCCCCTTTGCATTGCGTATCGTGCGCGCAAGGCGGCGATATCAGAAGCTGGTGGTGTCCTTGAACAGACCCACTTTCAGATCGGTGGCGCTGTAGATGGGACGACCATCCACCTCGACCACGCCATCGGCAATGCCCATTACCAGCTTGCGGTTGATGACACGCTTGAAGGTGATCTTGTAGCTGACCTTCTTGGCGGTCGGCAGGATCTGGCCAGTAAATTTCACTTCACCCACGCCCAGGGCGCGGCCTTTGCCGGGGCCACCTTTCCAGCCAAGGAAGAAGCCAACCAGCTGCCACATGGCATCCAGACCCAGACAGCCCGGCATGACGGGATCACCCGGGAAGTGGCAATCGAAGAACCAGAGGTCCGGCGTGATGTCGAGCTCTGCCACGATTTCACCCTTGCCGTGCTCGCCGCCGTTGTCGTTGATAGTGACGATGCGATCCATCATCAACATGTTGGGGGCGGGCAACTGGCTGTTGCCTTCACCGAACAGTTCACCACGGCTGCAAGCGAGCAGCTCTTCGCGAGAGAACGAGGTCTTGCCTTGTTCACACAGGGAGAGGGGAGCTGCGGAGGCGGTTTTATCTTGGGTCACGCTGTGTATCCTTCATATGAGTCAAAGCGGAGCCAATCTAGCGTACACTTGTGCGCTAAACAACTCCGATCACTTGTTAATGGCCAAACAGACGGCCCAGTATGGTGCGCATTATGCCTGTTTTTGGCAAGGTGCCGTTAAGATCGTCCAGCCGCTGCTGGATCCGGCCAAACAGGGTATCGGCCATGTCCGGCTCGCCAGCCACGCAGCCCGTCAGCATCTCGATGGCTTCTTCCACATGATCCACCGGGTGGATATGGAACATGCCCTGCTCGACGGCGGCGATCACCTCATCGGAGAGGTTGAGCTGCTGAGCATTGGTGCCCGGCAGCAAGATCCCCTGTTTACCATTGAGACCGTGGATCTGGCATACCCGGAAGAAGCCTTCAATCTTCTCGTTGACCCCGCCGACCGCCTGCACATTACCAAACTGATCGACGGCGCCGGTGACGGCGAAGTGCTGATAGATGGGTTGACGGGCGAGGGCGGAGAGCAGGGCACAGAGCCCGGTCAGGGAGGCGCTGTCGCCGTCAATCTCATGATAAGACTGCTCGAACACCAGGTTGGCTGACAGCGGGGAGGGGTTCTCGGCACCAAACTTGTTGGAGAGGTAGCCGTGAATGATCATCATCGCCTTGGCGTGGATATGGCCGGCCAGCTCCGCCTTGCGTTCGATATCCGCCACATCGCCATCCCCCAGGTGAACGGTGGCGGTGAGACGCACTGGTTCGCCAAAATCATAGGGGTGGCCGGCGACCTGAATGACGGAGAGGCCATTGATCTGGCCAATCTCTTCCCCTTCGGTCTGCAACAGGATCTGGCCATCGATGACCCCCTGATCGGACTGTTCGACCAGATAGTTGAGGCGATAATCCTGCTCGGCCAGGGCGTGCACAATATGGTCATGGTCGATGATCTGGGCCTCGAACTCTCGGGCCAGGCTGTCGGCCAGACGCATCAGGGCCGTGAGCTGTACCTCTGAGAGAGAGAGCCACTCCTGATGGTCGCAGAGTCGGCTAGCATGGCGACAGAGTGCTGCCTGGGCTGCCGGGGTAAAGTCGAGCAGCGACCAGCGTTGCCGGATCCAGGCCAGATAGCCGAGAAAGTCGGGCAGTTCATCGTCGATTTCGACCTCGGAAACCAAGTCTGCCCGCAGGAAGATCCGCTCGGACATGTCCCTGTCCAGCATCTGGAACTCGGCCACTTCGAGCCTGTCGCCCACCAGGATCAGCTTGAGCCGAATGGGGGTGGCCTCAGGGGTAAAGAAAGGCGTCAGCGTCTTGCCTTCCTGATAGGCATTCCAGTCCAGCTCGCCCTTGAAGATGGCATTCTTGAGCTTGAACCAGAGATGGGGCTGATCGAGCAGCTCATCGAGTTGCAAGATGAGATAGCCACCATTGGCTTCACGCATCAGACCCGGCTCCAGCAGGTGCTGGTTGGCATAGACAGAGCCTTGCTCAGTCTGATAGTTGATGGAGCCAAACAGCGTGTCCCAGTTGAGATCGCGGCCATAGACCACGGGGGCTTGCTGCTCGTCGTGATGGATAAGCAGGTTGATGAGTACAGGGTGCTGAAATTCGAGGCCAAGGGCGACATGCGCCGCCAAGTCCGAGAGAAAATCGGCTATCTTGGGGTCATTTTTCTGCTTGCGCATGATGCGAGTGACGAGGCGCTCGGCATCCAGATGATGGCCCATCAACTTGAGCAGTTCGCCAACCATTTCGCAAAACTCGACCCCGGAGCCAGGTTGCAGGCGCAGCCAGATAGGCTTGTACGGGTTGTTGAGATTCTCGGTGTAGCAGAGGTCAAACAGATCGCCATCCTTGCCATGGGTATCGGCAATCAGGATGCGGCACACTTGTTCGTAATCCGCGCCGGGGAAGCCGTTGATCAGCATCACTGGGCAATCGCCATCGAAACTGGCCAGGCGCTTGATGGCGGAGATGGCTCTGGGTTGCAAGGCGGCGAAGGGAATGGGTTCAAGTTCGCTCAAGGGAACAAAACGGTCAATCGCAAAAGCGGGTTTCAGTTGTTCTGATTTTAATTCAGCCACTTAAGACATCCGGTCGGAGAGAGGAAGCAATTGTTGCCATTATACACAGTTCAGATATACGTAACAGGAAATGGGATATGCAATTTAACATAATATACATTATGCGCAATGACGAGTGTTGATAGAACAAAGGGGCCGGAGGCCCCGTGGTTGACTAGATGTTTGTTCAAAGTTGTTTGGATTGAATAGCTGAGCTGTATTTACGATCTTTCATCGTAGCTATGAGCTCGAACTTTCGATCATCAGAACAAATCTGCATGCCTTCCTCAGTAACAGTAAGCTGGATGCTTGATCCTTTATCATCAGTAGTTGCTGTTACATAGCACCGGTCCTTTGCTGATTTCTTCTGTTGAGCCTCGAAAAACTCAACTAGAGCATTTTGACACTCGGGACGAGCAATGATGAGCAAGGTGAATCGGCCAAATGAAAGACACTTAGGAGTAACGCTGAAGCTCCATCCGGTGCAGTCAAACGAAGGAACATCCAACGTGTCACGAGCTTGGCTGTTGTAGGTATTGATCATGGCATTATCCTTGGGTTATAGCGTGATTGGTGGGCAGAGGTTTGCGAAACAAGAAGAGAGATCAGACACGGAGTGTGGTGTGCTTCTCTGCTCTATTACATCCGACACTAAAAGGTCGTGTAGCCTAGACATGTCTGCCACACTGGAAGATAAGAGCAGTGAGTGTGATGTATTCTTCTGCTCATTACATAGCGCTCTAATAAAGGGCCATGTAGGCCCTTGAGCATTGATGCCGATAAATAGCGTTATCGGCATCACGTGAGAGATAACAAGGCGGTGTTCAGTCGGTTCTGCGGCACAATTCCTTTACCAATCCAGCGCATGACGATGAACCGTCACGAATGCCAGTCTCGGCCAGCTTAAGAAGATCCTCACCCAAGTCAGCAAGACCGGCCATCCGGTTCCCCTGCTGTTTGGCAATGTAGAGGTCGGCCAAGTTGGCCAACTGATCCGCCAAAGTCCCCTCGCCCACAACATCTTCTCGCTCAACCAGAAAGTCAGGCGGTGCCTTTTCCTGGTTGAAGTAGTCATCCCAATGATCAGACATACCCCCTCCCCTTAGTCGATATTCTGAAACCACAAATGTCCCATTTTGAGACAAGAGTCCACTATTAAAGACAGTGGACTCTAGGGCCACGGATGCCCCCTCCCCCCAGGGTCAGCGCGGGGCATCTAGCGCGCGCAAGAGCCGATTTTGTTCACAAAAGCAGCGTGCGCGCTTGCTGGATACGTCTCATCAGAGCAACAAGTTGCTCAGCCGAGCCGCATCGCTGATAAACACCAGGCACAAGATCCAGGCCAGAAAATTTTGCGCATGCGCAAAAGACTAGGCTGTAGTAAAAATTGCGCATGCGCAAAAATGGAGCCCATGCCACCGCCTTGAGACACTACCCCGCAAGCGGGGGCCCCTTCTCAAGGCTGCAGCATGGGATATGAGAGGCGTTAGCTAAGCGGGAGTGCTGGGAGTGCCGCTGCAGCAGTGGCGCTTTCCTGGCGGGGCTGATGGCCGAGACAATAGAGAAAGCGCTCCTGCTCTTTGTATTCCAATCGGATAAGGCATGGGCCCAGGGCATCCACTTGATAACCGGCCATCATTAAGTCGCTCAGTTTCATTGAGAAGGAATAGGCATTGTTGCCCTTGGCCTCCAGGTAGTACTCGAACTGGGCATGAAACTTACCGGTATTGTCCTTATAGGATGTATCCGCCCAGCCGGTGATGGTGATATCAAACTTGGAGAATGGGGCTTCCTGCACGCTTTTAGCGGAGCTGGTTGGCATGACTGGTGCCACGGCCTTCGCTTCGGTGCCAGAAGCCGCTGAGGGGGCTGTAGCCTTATCTAGCGGCACAGCTACCGGCGCAGGGTCATCACTGCCCAGCATATTGAACAGGGATTTTACGCTCATCGGAACACCGATGAAGATGAGGATCACCGCCAGCCACAACCACCACCTTTTCCACAGCGGCACAATGTCGGAGGCTTTGGCCTCCTGAACACTGCCTTCCGTTTGGGTATGGGACTTGTAGAACGGAAAGAACGTTTTGTCATACCGGCGAACAGATTCAGAGAGGCAGGTTGCGCGAGCCCCTGCGCCATCGAGCACTTTGCGGGTGTAGGTTTTATCGGAGCCCGCAGCGGCGTGTTTGCTGACCAAGAACTGGATCTCGATCATGTCACGCAGATCCTTGTGCACCTTCCCCAGGGATTGGGTCATGAACAGGATGTCGTGGCCGTAATGACGGTGCATGGAGAAATATTCCAGGCAGTTGATAAGGTCGTCGCTCGCCTTCTTGTTACGCCCTGCTCGGGGGTATTGAAAATGACATTCATCAATGACAAACAGAGGGCCTTGCCCCTGCTCGTTGCGCCACTCCTCCTGGGTGAAGTGCTCGGGGTCAGAGAAGGCCTTGATGGTGCCATGTTCCCGACTAAAGCCATCCTGACGAACCTCAACGAGATCCCTCACCTCCTCGCCAAACACGGCGATCAGATGATCCATCATCAGCGGCAGGTTGGTGACCACCCGACGCCCTGCCTTGATAGCTGGGATCACGTGAAATGCGACAGCTTCATACGATTTGCCAGAGCCGGGACGGCCAACAATGATGTTTAGCGCCATGTTTTCTCCTTATGAACCGAGTCTGGTGAAGGGGATCAATTGGAGGATCAGGCGAACGCCAATCGCCGTCACAATGATGGCTGAGGCATCATTCACCCCCGCGATCGCCATAATATTCTGCACATCAGCGGGGAGCATGGAGAAGTATTGGATGATGTTCATGGCTCCGAGCATGGAGCCAAGGCCAGAGATGGCCAGGTGAACAATCGACAAGATCGCTTCAAAGAGGAAGCAGGCCAAATCCTTGAGCATGTCAAAGAGCGAGAGCAGCAATGAATAGAGCAGGTTCAAGAAGTCATTCCAGCGGTGAGCAAACCAATCAAGCATGAGAGCACCTCATTTTTTCGCATGAGAAAATCAAGCCGCGCGGACTTAGCCGCCGAACACTAAACGTCTGGCCAGCAGGCCGGCGCAGAAGATGACGAAAGCACGAATGGCTATCCAGACATTCGGTGGAACGGTCAGTTGATGACAACCGAAGTCAGCGAATCCCATGTCAAAACAGATTGTCCAGGTAGGGTATTCCCCTCCCCCTGATAGCTGTAAGCGGAAGCCATTAAGCCAGTCAAAGAGCGCGGTATGTTGCAGGTCTTGCGTGAATCCGCTCCATACACCGGCCATTCCTGCGGGATAGCGAGACTTCCACCAAGAGGTTCCCTGCGCGGTATCGGGCATGGTTTGCGCGGGGACACTGGTTGTTAAGGTGTTGGAAAGCAGCCGGTTAGTTTCATCAATGCGTGTTTCTACGCCATGAAGGTCAACGGCGTTGGTCGTAGCCAATAGCTGATTGGTGCGGTCGAGACGAGATTCCAGGCCGCCAAGGTTGGAAACGGTAACAGAGCTGGGTATGGTGCCAGTGCCAGTGCCAGTGCCAGAACCGGATCCTGTGCCGGTTCCGGAACCAGTCCCCGTCCCCGTCCCAGAGCCTGATCCAGTGTTGCCACCTTCACTTGGAACGGTTGGTTGCGGGCCGGTGATAACAGGGCGAATTACGCCGCCTGCAATTGCGCCAGTATCTGGGTCTGTAGTTGGTTTGCCGGTGATAACGGAATTAATGGCATCGCCATATATTGGGTCAGTGACGGGAGGTAGTGGCTTACCCGATGGTAATTCAACGGGAGGTGTCCCAATAATATCGAAGTCTGGGCGGTTATCTGGCTTCACTGGAATGATGACAGAATTATCAATCAAGTGGGGTTTGGGCATTCGTCCTGGCTTCGACATATCCTGTAAGTAATGATCTGGGATAGAGCCATCAACAGCTGCTGCATCAAGAACACCAGAAACGGCCTCTTCGATAGCTTCATCGGGAGTTGTTGGGGCGGTTGGGAATAAGGTGGCCTGATATGAATAAGTATCTACGGCAGTCATTTTTGATTCACGAATAAGATTGTAGTTCTTGAATTCCTGAACAGTAAGATCGCCCTCTAATGAAATGAGGTAATCACCACCTTGCATACCAAAGAAGGTGGTGTAAAACGCAATGCTACAAGTGTTGTAAGAGGTGATGGTCTGTCCCTGAGGGCCTTTTTCTTCATGATAATAGCCACAAGCAGAGTTAAGTGCTTTAAGATGCGAGTCTTGCATTTTGGGGAAAAGGTCACGAGTTACATCATCCCCTATTCTGCCAACACAAATAGAAAGGGTGGTGTTTTTCTTTTCGCCATGAATATACTCAGTTCCATCAGGCAGGCGACAAGTTGAAACCCTTATTTCATCAGCGTAGGGAGAGAAGTTAAATTTAACCTCATTTCCCTGCCGATCCCTGAATCCATTCCAACAACCTTGCAGGCTAGAGTTTTCAGGCTTGTCACATTTTGAATTTTGACCTATTGAGTCACCAATCAAAGTAATTCCATATTGCGCCATCTGATAAGCCAGCATGCCAAATGGTTCGATCTTAATGTCTTCAGCGGCAAACCGTTTGAGTAGCGGCGGCGTTGTTAATGCAACAGCTGTCACCGCGGTTGCACCTGCTGCGTACTGGACGGCCAAGCGGGTAGCCAAGGTTCTGCCCGTCCAGATTGCGGCCTGTTCGGCCATCGCCATCACCACGGGGGCAAATGCGGGTAAGAACGCGCGTGCTTGGTTGACAGGCAGCCAGGCGGTGAGAAAGCACAATGAGTAAACAAGGAGTCTGCGCCACATATGGTGCTCCAAGAAATTTAGCGGCTAAATTTTTCGCATGAGAAAATGGCGCTGTAATATGTTGTATGTTGTAAAACGCTACAACATATTACAGTTGGCTTGCGTGGCTAAAAGTTTCGCATGAGAAACTTTCCGTTAGAAAAGGGGGCTTATGCCCCCTTCATTCCCATAACGAACGCCATTCCTGACAGTCCCCCTATCGTAATAATTGACGACATGAAGACGATATAGGCAAAGGATGCCGTCATTATGCTTTGCTGACCAGGCGCTTGGCCAAGGAGATACCTTTAACTGCCAACGCGATGCCGACAATAGTAACCCCTGCGCTAGCGACAAAAGTAACAACGCTACCGAAGTTAACAGCAGCAAACATTTGATCCAGTGCAGACTCTCCCTCAGCAAAAACGGGGGAAGAAGCGACAGCGATAATAGCGGGAATTACCTTTTTGAACAGAGACATGAATACCTCACATAATGTTGATGACTTTTTTCGCTACACCAATAGCGAAGCCTGGAAACCACCCGATAATGACAACTGCGCCAAACGCCCATGAAAACATAATGGCGATATCTGACGGTGCTATATCAACGGTGGATTGTTTATATTCCTCTACGGTTTGGACAATCATAGAGGAACATTCTTTGACAGGGATATCTGTCTGATACAGAAATCCCTGTTCATTAACTGCGATGCAATAAGCCATTTTTGCCTATGGTGTTATTCCCATGAGCGATAAAGAGTCTTCATTACCTTTTTCAATTCTTGTTCGGTATTAATAACTGTATTGCCGACATACACCAAGTCACTATCTACGTAGTGAAATATGATCCCTGGTATTGAGCTGGTCAGGTAATGCCGTCCATCGCTTGAATTAGCCTGTAGAACGGGAGTTGTCCCCTCCTCCCACTTGACGTTCTTCTTCAGAAACTTGAGGGCCATCGATCACACCTTGTTTTTCTCATGCGAAAGTGAGGTGACGTCGCGAAGAGCCGCATCATTGCTCATGTGGTAGGTCACATTGGCACCACGCTGACCAGACCATGCTTCAAGCCAAACAGGGATCTCGACAACCTTGTCGATCATGCTGTTGGCCTGCAGCGGGATGCCTGCTTGGGCCAGGGCGTTGGGAACCCGGATCACGATTTGTTCTTCCTGGAAGCCGCCAAAACCATTCGAACGGCTCACCGCAATGCCGATTTCATGGCGAGTGATGGGGCCGTTCCGCCCCTGTGTGTTTTGCTGACGAGAGCCGAGCATACGGCCACGGATGAGAACACCTTGATGCATAAATGACACTCCTTAACTGACAGCCCTGAGGTGGTGCCCAGGTGATGATGGATAAGAGCGAGGCGGCATTGCCCCTGGTATTGGTTCGACAAGAGTTCGGGTGACCATAGGAACACCGGACGAGTCACGCTCGATGGTGACGACTTCTGTTGGTTGTGCTGCTGCGGCCATGCGGTCTAGTGTGCTGACGGGTTCGACATACCAGTCGGGGTGCTGTCGGCCAAAATCGATATTGATCACCTGGATCAGCGGTACCACGTTGGAGGCTTCACCAGAGAGATTTTGCAACTGTGCCTTGGTCAGGCCCACCGCCATCAAGTCAGTGAGGTGACGGCGGAAAGTCTCTCGGCTCATGCTGCGATAGACGGTCTCATAGCCTTCATTGAGCAGCCGGCGATAAAAGCCATGAACCCTTTGGGCCTTGGCGTAGCTGGTGTTCCCCTTCGGGGTGATGCGCTGATAACTGGTGTAGAGCGCGTTGCGGATCTCGTCGTCGGTGTAGACCTTCATGGGCTGTTCCCCCAGGGCATCAAACAGTTCTTTAAATGCGGCTTTCCATAGATCGGCAATCAAACAGCGGCCGTCTTGCTCGTAGTCTTTTTGGTACTGGATGGCGTCAAACAATCTGAACGGGACGCCATGCTTGGTCAGTGCCCGTTGTTTCAATCGGGCTTCAAAGCGAACACAGAGGCTCGCATAGAGCTGCAATGCTGGGTTTTTCATGACCTCAACACAGCGGCGAAGTGATTCATTTTTAGGCTGTTTTTGAAGGCGTTTCATGTATTCGGCCAGCTGCCGCTGGAATTCAGGGCCCTTCAAATAGGCTTTCAAGGAACGATGGCGGCTGCCGGTATTCCACTCTGCAGTGGTCTCATGGTCACGGTTCATCCTGCTCTGCTTGGTCTGTCCGGAACGGATGTTCTTGAGTGCAGAAATGACCTGTTTCCCCTGCTCTTCGGTATTGACCCGGGCGGAGAACGTTACGTCGATCCATTCAAGGGTGGTGTTTGGGATGTCCAGCATTTCAAACAGTTCAGGGCAGGCGCACGCCAGTGTTGCCAGCAGTTCGGTCGAGCAAAGCTCGATGCTCGTCGGGCCGAACACGTTGTGGCCCTGCAGCAGTTTTGCCGGAGAGGCTTTGAGTTCAACCCCTGGCAGGCGGTTGCTGCCCCCCTGATGGATCTTCATTGCAAGGCTACCGAAGTGGCTTGGCAGCGACTCGAAGGGATGGGACAGGCCGGAAACGGTCAAATCCCCATCAATCTCATACTCAACGGCCATTGCGGAGAGCTTTAGCCTCCCCTGCTTCGCGACCTGCTCCAGATCGATATAGACCCCCGAGCGATGATCGGCCGTTGGAGATACCAACTGCCATTCGCTTTTGAAGGGTAAATCGAGCTTGAGGAGGTCTATCACAGGGTTCCATCCGGTAGAGCACAAATCAAAAATGCAATATTGAATGCATGAATGAATGCATACACGAGTAATGCTACACCACACAGTCATTCATGTATACATGCATTCGTGACTGCACGCACACTTGATAGGGTATAGTTGATTAAAAGCTTGAGTCTGTAGGAAACCGGCATGAAACCGACTGGACAAAGAACCACCATGAGCATCTCCATAGAACGCAAGCAGCGTCTGGAGCGGTTAGCTATCGATGTGCAGAGTAAGACGTATGAAAAAGTGCTATGGACGGATCTTGTTAACTATCTAATTGATAAATATGCAAAAGATGCAGCGGATGACTTACTTGCTCAGATAAAAATGAACAAGCAGCAGTAACAGCTTAATTTGGAGGTGGTGATGGGGATCAAAATGAAGATGGCGGTCGACCAGAACGGTCGGCCATGGTCTTCGGATGAGTACATTAAAGGGAAAGGTGCAGAGCCATTGCTATGCGAGCACTGCAAGGTGGCTGTAACGCATAACTCTGAGCATGTGCGAGACCTGGATGGCAAATCAATCCTTGTTCCCGCCTACTTCAAGCTGATGCCTGGCAAAGTGCACGCGGTAGGTGCTTGTCCATATGCGATTGATGCAACGCTGTTAAGCATCGTTGATGAATCGAAAGATATGTTTGTCAGCTTGGGGCAAGGCGAATATCGCATGCGCCTCAATATGATAAAGGACAATATAAAGAATGCGTCATCAACACCACAGAATAAAGGTGGCGGAATTTCTGCTGGTGCTAACTCAAATAGCTACATTAAGTCAGGCAAGCAGAAACTACCTTATATAAACTCTGCCAAAAGAGTGCTAGAGCTTCGTGCAGCTTGTGATAGTCAGTCGGCTATTGCAGACAAAATAAAACTTGTTTTTGGTAAGGAAAGTATTGGTTGGGATAAGTTTTATTTTGAAGCTGATGGATATCTTGATGCGCTAAAGATTTTGGCATCTGGGAAAGAATATCCGATTGCCATTCATGGTGTTATACAATCAAAGCGCATTGGCGTTGGGAAAAACAAGAGCAACGTCATCAACCTATACAGGTGCCTTTCTCTTGCAGATCAAGATGATAGCTCGGTAGGCGTGAATGTTGAGGTCAGCGTCTGGGCAAAGGATGCAACATGGTTTGGTAAAGTGGATAAGGGTGATGAGGTTATCATATTGGCATTGTGGCGCAGTAACCAAGGTGATGTTAGCGAAGTTCCAGATAAAGCATTCAAGAAGTATCGAACAGACAAGATAAGTACAACGCTTGTAGTTGCATCACAGCTAATAAAGCTATAATGAGTTTTAAATGGGCACATATAGTGCCCTTTTATATATGTAGTCTACTCATTAGATATTTCTTGGGTCACTGCGCATAAATGCGGATTATGTTACGGGCGCTCCGGCGTTGGGACGATGCCAGCAAGCTGTCCCACGTCCCTGCCTAGTCGCGTCCCCCTGCCCCTTCGGGATTATCGCAGGGGGAAAACCCTCAACATAATACCGCGGCCACATTATGCGCAATGACGGATGCAGGAGGACAGAATGAAGAAACCTGAGCAATGGAGCCGTTTTGATGCGGCTGACGGCTTGGCCACCGAGGCCGACATGGTTGCCTATCTGCAGGCAGCTCTTGAAGATGGCGATCCGGCGCTGCTGGCAACGGCATTGAATGATGTGGAGCGTGCACGCGCCAAATTGCTTGATAATGGCCAACCGCGCTACACGCTGGAAGAACTGTTGGCCCAGTGTGACCCCAATGCTACGTCACCAGGTGAAACAGATTGGGGAACCGATGTGGGTTTAGAGCGCCTGGATTATCTGCCGGAGCTACTGGCCAAGGTCGATCCTGACGAAATCGGTTGGGATTGGGATGCGTCCGACAAGTCACCAAGATCAACTGAACAATAAAGAATTACTCGCCCAGAGAAGCATCTGGTGGCAATTCGTCCAGGTCGGGCTCGCTCTCTGAGATGACATCCTCGCGCTCAGCCAGAAAATCTGGGGATGCAGGTTCGGTCTCAAAAAAACTGTCCCAGTCACGTGAGCCTGATGGCTCAGGTAGAGGCCTGCGCTGTGCAAGAGTTCCCAGCGCTTCAGACAGGCTATAAGTGTGCCCCTGTTCTATATCTGCCATGGATAGTTCCAGCAGCTGAATCAATGAGCCTTTTTGATGTTCGGACATGCCTGACCTTTTTAGCCGATGCCGATAAATGGGGTTATCGGCATCATCGTAAGAGATAACAAACTAGCTTTCAGCACCTAAGGGTAATGGGCCCAAGGCTCGAGAAAGGTTAAGAAACTCATACTTGGCGGTGTCAGGAAGTACCTGGAACAGCTTCGCTATGTATGACTCATCTTTTGACATACGTTGCATGCGACGGTATGCATCATCTACAGGGATTGTAGTCAGTTCGCCCTTCCCTTCACACCAGATGCAAAAGATTGCTGCGTTTACCCCTACCCTGTCCATCACGTCGACGGCAGATAAACTGCTGACATCGAGTTTAGAAAGGACCTCTTGTCCGAGTTGCTCCAAATAGAGGTGCTCTTCGTCGTATAGAGGAAGCGACTTGAAAAAAGCGATTTTGGTTTGAGTGAGCTTAAAGTGCTGATCATATAGCACCTCGCTCCTCTCCTTCCTTGCCGCCTTTGCCTTCTGTTTGGAGCGTTGAGCTCGTTTTTCTTTGCTGGCCACAGACAAATTCCCTATGAATGAGAGTGAGCCATATGGTGCTATCTCACGGATAAACATTCAAGCCAGTACAGCAGGGATGGATTACCCCGATGTCCCATTTTGAGACAAGAGTCCACTATTATACAAAGCAGGCGAAATCATGCAGCGCATCATAGATAGATAATATCAAGGAGTAGAGGAAGTTAAGGAGCTCACCCCATCGTTTTGCAAACCAATCCAGCATAATATCTCCATTAACCACCGAATACGAGGCGACGAGCTAGCAGGCTCGCACAAAATATCATCATCGAGCGAACGGCAGTCCACACTGTTGGCGATATTGTCAAATCATGGCAACCGAAGTCGACAAACCCTAATTCCGTGCAGAAAGACCACGACGGATATGAGGCACCGCCAGAAAACTGGATCTTGAATGAGTTGAGCCAGCTAAATAACGGGGTTGTTTGTACCTTTTCATGGAATACAGTCCATACGCCAGAAAAGCTGTCAGGATATTTTGATGTCCAATATGACTTTGATTTATTTATGTCTGGGGCGGTGGCAACTTCCACCGTTGTTTGCGACAGTTCGGTAAGCAACTTATTTGTGGCGTCGATACGGGATTCAATACCACCTAAGTTATTAACGGCAATGTCCTCGGGGAAAGACGTTCCAGGAGAAACAGCCTCCCCTGGTAAGGTCGTGCCATTGCCATTGGCATTGCTATTGGTGATAGCTTGGTTCCCTGCAGCCACATTTTGAGCGAGGTAGGAAGCATCAGCCCATGAGGCTGGGGGGATATAGTTCGGTGCATCAGCGTTGGTTTGCTGGCCGACACCACGAGCAATCATGTCTGCGTAAACCCAGGGCTGAGTGCCAATGGCAGGCAATGCTTGCCCGTTAGGCATCAACGGGGGCGCCGACACCTCCAGCTCTTTCGCTATGTCAGGATGAAGGCGGCCATCGCTGCCAGCAAAGGCGAAGCGCTGATCATGCTCAGGCTGCGAAGATATCCAGGATAAAAACTTGGAGTCAATTTCCTGATCGGTCGCAGGGCCTTCAGTTACGGCAGAAGGATGATAGTCAGCAGCACAGGAGGCAACGGAAGAAGGAGCGTAATTGCAAGGCAGTTGTGAAGCGGTCTGAGATTGCAGTTCATTGCCGGAAGCATTAAGAAATACCAAAGTACGTATATCGTTTCGAGTTGAGTCATAAGCATAAAGGTTGATCCTAAATTCTGAACAATATCCGATAGTTTTACAAAGCTGTTCACCCAGAACGCTCGGTGAAACATCATATCTCCCTGCAGCTGTCCACGCTATGCCTTTAATAGGTGAAACATCATTGTTCACTTTCCCCGAGGGCTTCTTAATATCATCGCCGATAATAAAGCCTGCTGCAGCTAGTCCTGCAGCTATAAAAGCTATTGCTTTCCCCTTCCCCCTCAAGAAGCTAATGTACTTAGATTTGGATAGCTTTGCAGATGTGTTGTATAACGGGTCGTTAGCTGCGAATCCTCTGGCGGCTACATCTATCAGGATCTCTGTAGCAGCAAACCGAACAACGGGATTTGAAAATGCCACCGCTACAGCACCGACAAATGCATGAGCCTGAAAAGCAGGCAAAAGGGATAGGTTAAGGCAAAGGAGGTAGATAGTGAATTTGCGCATGCGCAAAAACTCCCATATGAAAAAGGGGGTTACCCCCCTTTGATTCCCATAACGAATGCCATTCCTGACATTCCTGACATTCCTCCTATTAGCATGACTGCTGATATAAAGAATGCATAAGAAATGCTGACGGTCATGCTTTGTTGATGACTCTCTTCGCAAGAGAAATACCTTTTACGGCCAGGGCGATGCCGATAATTACTGCACCACTACCTGCAACAAACGCACCAACACTGGAAAGATTCACACTAGCAAAAAGCTGATCGAGAGGTGAAGTGCCTTCAGTCGCGAATACAGATGTTGAAGCCATAGCAATTGCAGCAGCCACAGCCACTTTGGATTTATTGAACATAGTCATGCCTTATTTATGAGTTTTTTTGCGATTCCAATCGCATAACCAGGAAGGTAGCCCACAACAACAACCAAGCCGAACGACCAAGAGAATGCAGTCACGATATCGGCGGCAGGAATATCAATAGTGGACTGTTTATATTCCGCGACGGTTTGAATGACCAAAGCAGAACATTCTTGTAAAGGAGTATCTACGGCAAATAGATACCCACTTTCATTAATCTGAACACAGGTAGCCATAACGAATTAGAGGTGGGTTATTCCTTTCCTTTTTCCATATTGGCCACATTGCGAATAGCACCATCATTGCTCATGTGGTAAGTCACGTTTGCGCCACGTTGACCAGACCACGCTTCGAGCCATACCGGTACCTCGACAAGTTTGTCGATCATGCTGTTGGCCTGCAGCGGGATGCCCGCCTGAGCCAGGGCGTTGGGCACTCGGACCACTATCTGCTCTTCCTGGAAGCCGCCGAACCCGTTGGACCGGCTGATGGCAATGCCGATCTCGTGACGGGTAATTGGGCCATTACGTCCCTGTGTATTCTGTTGACGAGAACCGAGCATGCGGCCCCGGTTCAGGACACCTTGATGCATGGATAACACTCCTTAACTGACTGCCCTGAGCCGATGCCCAGGTGATGATGGATAAGAACGAGGTGGCATTGCCCCTGGTATGGGTTCGACAAGAGTTCGGGTGACCATAGGAACACCGGACGGGTCACGTTCGATGGTGACGACTTCTGTTGGTTGTGCTGCAGTGGCCAGGCGGTCTAGTGTGCTGACGGGTTCGACATACCAGTCGGGGTGCTGTCGGCCAAAATCGATATTGATCACCTGGATCAGCGGTACCACGTTGGAGGCTTCACCAGAGAGATTTTGCAACTGTGCCTTGGTCAGGCCCACCGCCATCAAGTCAGTGAGGTGACGGCGGAAAGTCTCTCGGCTCATGCTGCGATAGACGGTCTCATAGCCTTCATTGAGCAGCCGGCGATAAAAGCCATGAACCCTTTGGGCCTTGGCGTAGCTGGTGTTCCCCTTCGGGGTGATGCGCTGATAACTGGTGTAGAGCGCGTTGCGGATCTCGTCGTCGGTGTAGACCTTCATGGGCTGTTCCCCCAGGGCATCAAACAGTTCTTTAAATGCGGCTTTCCATAGATCGGCAATCAAACAGCGGCCGTCTTGCTCGTAGTCTTTTTGGTACTGGATGGCGTCAAACAATCTGAACGGGACGCCATGCTTGGTCAGTGCCCGTTGTTTCAATCGGGCTTCAAAGCGAACACAGAGGCTCGCATAGAGCTGCAATGCTGGGTTTTTCATGACCTCAACACAGCGGCGAAGTGATTCATTTTTAGGCTGTTTTTGAAGGCGTTTCATGTATTCGGCCAGCTGCCGCTGGAATTCAGGGCCCTTCAAATAGGCTTTCAAGGAACGATGGCGGCTGCCGGTATTCCACTCTGCAGTGGTCTCATGGTCACGGTTCATCCTGCTCTGCTTGGTCTGTCCGGAACGGATGTTCTTGAGTGCAGAAATGACCTGTTTCCCCTGCTCTTCGGTATTGACCCGGGCGGAGAACGTTACGTCGATCCATTCAAGGGTGGTGTTTGGGATGTCCAGCATTTCAAACAGTTCAGGGCAGGCGCACGCCAGTGTTGCCAGCAGTTCGGTCGAGCAAAGCTCGATGCTCGTCGGGCCGAACACGTTGTGGCCCTGCAGCAGTTTTGCCGGAGAGGCTTTGAGTTCAACCCCTGGCAGGCGGTTGCTGCCCCCCTGATGGATCTTCATTGCAAGGCTACCGAAGTGGCTTGGCAGCGACTCGAAGGGATGGGACAGGCCGGAAACGGTCAAATCCCCATCAATCTCATACTCAACGGCCATTGCGGAGAGCTTTAGCCTCCCCTGCTTCGCGACCTGCTCCAGATCGATATAGACCCCCGAGCGATGATCGGCCGTTGGAGATACCAACTGCCATTCGCTTTTGAAGGGTAAATCGAGCTTGAGGAGGTCTATCACAGGGTTCCATCCGGTAGAGCACAAATCAAAAATGCAATATTGAATGCATGAATGAATGCATACACGAGTAATGCTACACCACACAGTCATTCATGTATACATGCATTCGTGACTGCACGCACACTTGATAGGGTATAGTTGATTAAAAGCTTGAGTCTGTAGGAAACCGGCATGAAACCGACTGGACAAAGAACCACCATGAGCATCTCCATAGAACGCAAGCAGCGTCTGGAGCGGTTAGCTATCGATGTGCAGAGTAAGACGTATGAAAAAGTGCTATGGACGGATCTTGTTAACTATCTAATTGATAAATATGCAAAAGATGCAGCGGATGACTTACTTGCTCAGATAAAAATGAACAAGCAGCAGTAACAGCTTAATTTGGAGGTGGTGATGGGGATCAAAATGAAGATGGCGGTCGACCAGAACGGTCGGCCATGGTCTTCGGATGAGTACATTAAAGGGAAAGGTGCAGAGCCATTGCTATGCGAGCACTGCAAGGTGGCTGTAACGCATAACTCTGAGCATGTGCGAGACCTGGATGGCAAATCAATCCTTGTTCCCGCCTACTTCAAGCTGATGCCTGGCAAAGTGCACGCGGTAGGTGCTTGTCCATATGCGATTGATGCAACGCTGTTAAGCATCGTTGATGAATCGAAAGATATGTTTGTCAGCTTGGGGCAAGGCGAATATCGCATGCGCCTCAATATGATAAAGGACAATATAAAGAATGCGTCATCAACACCACAGAATAAAGGTGGCGGAATTTCTGCTGGTGCTAACTCAAATAGCTACATTAAGTCAGGCAAGCAGAAACTACCTTATATAAACTCTGCCAAAAGAGTGCTAGAGCTTCGTGCAGCTTGTGATAGTCAGTCGGCTATTGCAGACAAAATAAAACTTGTTTTTGGTAAGGAAAGTATTGGTTGGGATAAGTTTTATTTTGAAGCTGATGGATATCTTGATGCGCTAAAGATTTTGGCATCTGGGAAAGAATATCCGATTGCCATTCATGGTGTTATACAATCAAAGCGCATTGGCGTTGGGAAAAACAAGAGCAACGTCATCAACCTATACAGGTGCCTTTCTCTTGCAGATCAAGATGATAGCTCGGTAGGCGTGAATGTTGAGGTCAGCGTCTGGGCAAAGGATGCAACATGGTTTGGTAAAGTGGATAAGGGTGATGAGGTTATCATATTGGCATTGTGGCGCAGTAACCAAGGTGATGTTAGCGAAGTTCCAGATAAAGCATTCAAGAAGTATCGAACAGACAAGATAAGTACAACGCTTGTAGTTGCATCACAGCTAATAAAGCTATAATGAGTTTTAAATGGGCACATATAGTGCCCTTTTATATATGTAGTCTACTCATTAGATATTTCTTGGGTCACTGCGCATAAATGCGGATTATGTTACGGGCGCTCCGGCGTTGGGACGATGCCAGCAAGCTGTCCCACGTCCCTGCCTAGTCGCGTCCCCCTGCCCCTTCGGGATTATCGCAGGGGGAAAACCCTCAACATAATACCGCGGCCACATTATGCGCAGTCACGGAAGCCGCTGTATCGAGCTGTAACGAACGTTTCGGGGTGCGCTAAGGCGTTTGCATGGCTCTGGCTCGGAAAGCCTTAAAAGCCGGTTTTGCAGGGAAAGGAGTTGAGCCTACCTCACAGCAGCACTCAAAAGAAGTTTCGGCGGGCCGACCTACGTCACGACAATAGACAACCAGGTGCCGCCTTATAGGGGCTTCGCCCCTGTTCACATATCAACGAAGCTACAGAGGTGCACATGGAAAGTCTGACACTCAACCTCTTCGCAAACGCCTTCACAATAGGAATCAGCTTCTATCTGATTAACCTTGTGATCGTCTGCATGATGGCGCATTCGCTCAATCGGAATGCAATTGGCTGGGTCTACGTGTCCCTTTTCCTGACCCCGATTATCGGGATGACCATTCTGCTATGCCTTCCTGAAGTAGAGCCGTCATCCTCAGTCCGTCGTCGAAACCGATGATTTACGGGCCTTGGCCTTGGCAATGCGCTTGGCCCGGGCCCGGCGGTCACTCCAATCAGCCCATTGCGCAATGCCAAGCACAATGGCAGCAGACAGGAATGGTGAGACAACCAGAGCGATGAGAATAAACCACATGCCAATGTTGGCCCCAAACTGAATGCCAGCGGCCAGCAGGCCCAAAAACATGATCACCGATAACTTGAAAATCATATGCAATACCATATCGCCCCCTTTGAGTAACAGTTACTTTAAAGCCGCACCACCACAAGAAACGTCAAGCGCATCAATGAGGCGCTGCAATGAATTGGCGTCCAGGTCTACCCCAATGCGGGGGCCGTAAAACTTCGCAGCCGTCAGCAACATGCTGAGCGTAGTTACGTCATCCCGACTTACATTAACGGTTACGTTTTTGTGATGCTGGCGTTCACGGTAGCGACGCTGTTTCTCTGCCGGGGTCAATGGTACATCCCCCAGACATGGACGTCCTGGGAGACGAGTCACACCGAGTTCGAGTTGTACTTCCTTTTGCTTGGCCATGTTCACCACTCCATTTAGTAACTGTTACTTAACTATAGGACAGAACCAGAAATCCGCAAGGTAAAGTAACAGTTACTTTATGCCGATAAATGGGGTTATCGGCATCATGTGAGAGATAACATAGGAAGCATTTAACCACTACGGCGACACAACTCCTGTATTAATGCGATCCATGACGAAGAACCATCATGGACACCTTGATCTGCCAAACGCAGAAGATCCTCACCTAAAGCAGACAATGCATCGTGCTTGGAGCCATAGTGTTGGCAATAGGAATTGGCTAGTTCAACCAACTGCTCATTTAGCTGCACCCGAATATCTCTTGGAACCATGTCCCCTCCCCTTAGTCGATATTTTGAAACCACAAATGTTCCATTTTGAGACAAGAGTCCTCAATTAAAGACAGTGGACTTACGGATATTGGCGGGAGGTTTATACAACAACTTCTTGGTGGCAAAACCTGCAAGATAAGAGATAACCCCCTGCCCCGTGGCTGTGTCGATAGTTACCCGGCCCCGACTACTACGTCCTGTACCTCCTGTGAGGCGCTGTGGCGCTACCCCTTCCCCAGTCATCGAAACCCTTGAGCTTATTTTTCAGGGTAAAGGATGGAGGTGGCTACTCTTCCCTGCCACGGCTCGTCTAAACCGAATACCGCTCAGCCGGACATCTCTGTTCGCCCTACCCATCTCATCATCTGCACTCATGGCATCATGCTCTGCAGTATCCATTGCTTGAAATGGTTATCTCTCACGGCTGTGTGCATCCCTACTTGTCACCTTGCAGGCGGTCGAGCTGCTTGCTCACCGCGCTCTCATGGCGCTCACTGTTGGCGGTATGCAAATATTTGGAGGTGGTATCTATGCTGTCGTGGCCCGCGTCGGCTTGCACATGGGAGAGAGGCCGTCCATTGAGATTGATGTCATGGGTGATGCCGGTATGGCGAATGGAGTGCGCGGTCAGTACGCGCATTTCGGCGCTATCTTGGGCAAACCCATCATTTTCGGCCAAGTCGGCCGCCGCGCCTATGAGTGCATCGACCAGATCGCGCAGCTGGCGAATGCCGAGGTTGGCATTGAGCTCGCCCTGTTCGCGGCCATGGGCGGCGGCCTTGTGGCGCACAAAGAGCGGTATCTGCTCGTCGGGAGTGGGCAGAGGGCTCAGGCCCAGGAAGCGCCGATAGCGAGTCAGAGCCTCAAGCAGTGCCTGGGAGACGGCCACGGTGCGCCGTTTTCCACCCTTGCTGCGGGGAATAAAGTAACCCCAGACCCCCGTCTTGGTATCCCGTCGAAACTGGCTCATGACCGGGGTGAAGCCGGGCCGGGCCGCGACTTCAGAAATTCGCAGATAGCAGGCATACATCAGGCAGATCAGAAAGCGGGTCCGTTCGTGTTGATCGGGCTGCTCTTGGGCCAATTTATCGACGGCCTGCATCACATAGGACCATTGCAACTCGCTGAATGCCTGAGCCTGCTCGCCAGCATCGCAGGATGTGGGACGCTTGACCCGCTGCAGCAGCAGGGCCGGATTTCTCTCCATGTACTCCTCCTGGATGAGGAACTGGAAGAAGGCCGACAGGATGGCGAGTTTGGTCTTCATGGCCTGCTCGCTCAGGCGGTAAGGCAACTCGCGGCCCAGTTCACGTTTACCGAGAAAGGGGCGCCATTGAGGATTGGGCAACCGCTCCCCCCACTCCTTGTCGCTGACAAACTGCGCCACATTGCGATAGGCGATCAGGGCTTGGGGCGGCGCCTGACAGTAGTCGAGATAGCGCATCATGATGCGGCGGGTCAGATCCTTCGGACTGACGGCAAGCTCGCTGAAGCACCAGTGCAGGAAGGTGGTGAGCTCGCTGCGATAGGTCTTGTAGTTGTTTTCACTGTGACGCTGTTCGAGCAGCCAGTCGACGGCAAGCTCGTAGACGAGGCCCGCATCTGGTATCTGGTTGAGACTGAGCTGAGCCAGGTGGAGATTTACCTGGGCATTACCCGCCTCCAGATAGGCGAGCCCGTCGAACAGGGGCATGGCGGGTGGGAGTGGGATCGGTATCTGCATGTCTTTGCCTGAATGAAGCGGAAATACAACCAACCCTCGCTGAACAGCCGCTTCTGCGAAGCAGACTGCCACTGATATGCAACTTGGTGATTATAAATGCGCCTTGGTTAGAAAATTCTCGGGGTAAATAGCTTTAAAAATGATGATAAATGCAATGGTGTGCATATTCACGGTTGCGAATGGGCGGACTGGCTGCCACAGGACGGCCGCGTGCTGATCGTCATGGGTGAGCGGCCTGGTTCGGCGGCATGAGGGAGGACACTCCCGTCCTGGCCGAAGGGTGGCTCAGTGTTTACTGCTCGCCACCGGTGACTTTCCCGCCGGTTGGCTACTGGGTGTGACATGGCAGCGAGTCAAATGAGTGAGTCATTAAGCGGCAGGGGCGTTAAGCAAAAGAGAGAGGAAGCGGGCCGCTTCTCGAGCGGGTAGCGGGGGACAAGATGAGCATCCCCCTCCCCCCATCCTGTCAGGCGACGCTCTTGAGCGGCTTCTCCTTGCTCTTCTCCTCTTTCGCCACGACTGGCTGGGCCTTGCCGCCGCGCAATATGTTCTGCAGCAGGTCACGCTGTTCGGCCAGGTAGAAAGCCAGACTCTCCTGCTGGGCAGTATCGAGTGCAATCGGTGCGTCCCCCAGCAGTGACATCAGCTCGTCCGCGGTATCGAGCAGCTTGTCATAGGCATCGGCCTCCTTCTTGCTGGCAAAAGTCATCTTCTCTACTCCCCCACGTGTGACAACGTATTTGATCTCAACGGCCATGGTCTTCTCCTCATCGATGGTAGGGAAAGTATATGTATGAATATACAGTGGTGCAACATGACTTTCCAAAAGCGCCTTCATTGAGTCAATGGGGGGAAAGCCTGGATTCAAAAACCCCTCTCCTGCACCGGTTCAGCCGACGTAAAGCGTCAACGGCATCTGTCCACCATCTGTCCACCAGCAAGGAGAGGTGAACCGCAGCGTCATGGGGTTGGCCATGGGCGCCAGCTCAACATTATTGGGACTGGCACGGAGCTCTCGGCCGAAGGGATGGGCTGGCTATCATGGCTCCTTTCCTGTGTTGGCTTCGATTATCTGCGGAGTCCTGTGGGCTGACCTTGATGGTACTTTCGTGGCACTGATGTGACAGGCAAGACAGCAACCCGGTTTTAGGGTAAATTTCACCAACTCCTTCAACAGGTTAAAACGTATGTCGGATCCCAATAACCTGATCGTCTGTCCGGCCTGTGACTTGCTGATCGAACGTAAGTTATTGCCGCTGCGCCGTCACGCCCATTGCCCCCGTTGCCATCAGCATCTGTATGGTCGCTATGCGTTTCGTCCCTCCCAGTTGATGGCGCTTAGCATCACAGGGTTGCTGCTGCTGCCCTCGGCATTTTTCGAACCCCTGCTCTATTTGCGACTCGCTGGCGAAAACTCCCAGGCGACCCTGCTGCGGGGCATTCATATGCTCTGGCAGGCCAATGAGTATCTGGTTGCATCCCTGGTGTTCTGGTGCGCTGTGCTGGCGCCGACCGGGCTGCTGGTCGGCATCTTTGCCCTCGCCTCCGGGCTGGCCACACGGCTTGGCACCATTTCCCCGACCCTCAAAGCGGTGGCGGTGTTTCGTCACTGGGCCATGCTGGAGGTCTATCTGGTCAGCCTGTTGGTGGCGCTGTTCAAGCTGATCGACATCGCGGATGTGCGCCTGGGCGGTGGCCTGCTCAGCCTGTTTATCCTGATGTTGCTCAACATGACGCTGCTGATCCTGTTCAATCCCGCCCCTTACTGGGAAAAAGTCGAGCTCGATAAGCCCCGCACTGAGGTCAAGCATGATGGGGAGCCTTGAATTCGTGGGCATGCCTGCCAGGCAGTTTTGTGCCGAGGGGGAGCGATGACCAGCGCCCGTGAACTCGGCATGTGCCGCTGCCACCACTGCGGACTGCTGGTGCGCTTCGAGGCGGGTCATCTCTGCCCCCGTTGCCACAGTGCCCTGCATGTGCGCACCCCATACTCCCTGCTCTGGTCATGGGGATTGCTGGCCTTGGCGACCTTTATGCTGTTGCCGGCCAACCTCCTGCCCATTACCCACTTCTACAATAAGGGGTTATTGCAATCGGACACCATTTTCAGCGGTATCATGGCCCTCTATCGCAGTAAGATGTCCGGCATCGCCACCATAGTGCTCACCGCCAGCATCATCGTGCCCATCATGAAGATCCTGGGGCTGGGCTGGATCTGCTGGCAGTTGCAGCGCAAGAAGCCGGTGCGCCGTCGTCGTCAATTGGTGATGTATCGCATCATCGATTTCATTGGCCGCTGGTCCATGCTGGACTTGTTTGTCATCTCGCTCATGGTTGCCCTGGTCGATCGCGGCGTGCTGCTCAATGTGCGGGCAGGCCCGGGGGCCACCGCCTTTGCCTGTGTTGTCTTGCTCACCATGCTGTCGGCCCGCATGCTGGATACCCGGCTGCTGTGGGACAAGGCGGCGCGTTGATGGGTCAGTTTTTCGTTGGATGGTCGTCATTGCGGCCCATAAGGAGTCGGTATGGTCGGGGCTGAACCCGTCATCAAGAAACATCGCTGGTTATCACCGGTCTGGTTGCTGCCCTTCATCGCGCTCTTGCTGGCGGGGGGATTTCTCTATCAGCAGTATCAGAGCAGTGGTCAGCTCATCCGTGTCAACTTTGAGCAGGGCAACGGTATCTTGCCGGGCAAAACCCAACTGCGTTATCAAGGGGTCGCCATTGGCGTGGTGCAGGAGCTGGCCCTGGCCGAGGATGGCCGCAAGATAACGGTGCTTGCCAAAATCGACAGCCGGGCACGGGAGCTGATGCGCAAAGGCACTGGCTTCTGGCTGGTGAGCCCCAAGGCGTCACTGACCGAGATCTCGGGACTCGATACCCTGGTATCGGGTAATTACATCAATGTCATGCCGGGCAAGGAGAGCAATCCTCCCGATGACGAGTTCGATGCCCTCGACGGCCCTCCCCCGGGCTATCAGGCTCAGGGACGCACCCTGCACCTGAGTGCCGATTCCCTCGGTTCAGTCGGCATTGGGGCCAAGCTCTATTTCCGCGGTCTGGAAGTGGGCAGCGTCATCAATACCCGCCTCGATGAGGGAGACAAGCAGGTTGTGCTGGATGTGGTCATCGAGCCGCGCTTCGAGCACCTGATCAAGGCCGATACCCGTTTCTGGAACATCAGTGGCATCAAGGGCAACTTCAGCCTGGCTGGCGTCAGTGTCGAGGCGGGCAGCCTCTCCTCCATCCTGAGTGGCGGCATTGCCTTCGACTCCCCCTCGGACTCCCCCCAGGCAGAGCGCGGTCAGACCTTCAGCCTCTACAAGGGGCTGGCCGAGGCGGCCCGGGGCGAGCGCATCACCTTGTCGGTGGGCGATCTGCCGGTCAAAGAGGGGATGCCCATCCTCTATGAGGGAATAGAGATTGGCCGAGTCGATCCCATTCGTCTGACCGATCATGGTCGGGAGGTCAGCGCCCTGATAAGCCCGGAGCAGGCGTTTCGCATTACTCAGTCCAGCCGTCTGGTGTGGGAGAGCGTCAATCTGTCACTGGCAGGGCTTGAACATGGTGACCGCCTGCTGGCGGGCCCGGCCATCCGCCTCGATTATGTGGCAGGTCCCAGGGCCAGGACCTTGCTATTGAGCGCCGAGAAGGCGGCCAGTGGCCAGGCGCTGACCCTCAAAACCGACGACTTGTCCGGTCTGAGCGAAGGGGCTCCCGTCTGGTACAAAGGGTTGACGGTGGGCAACATTCGCACCCTCACCCTGGATGCCAGCGGCAATGCCCAAGTCAAACTGACCATAGAGGAGCCATACAAGGGGCTGCTCAATCGTGCCCGTTTCTACCGGGCCGCGCCCTTGCAGATCCAGGCCGATCTCAGTGGCATCAAGGTGGAGACCAGCCCAGCCGCCAGCTGGCTCGCCGGCGGTATCAAGCTGGTGCAGGCGAGTCAGGGACCGCGCATTGATCTGCTCTATCCGGATGAGCAACTGGCTCTGCTCGGCTCACCCAAGGCCAAGGCCAAGACCTGGTGGTTGACGGCCAGCCAGGCCGATGGCATCTCCCTCGGCACCCCTGTGCTCTATCTGGGCTTGCAGGCGGGCAAGGTGAGTCAGCTCAAGGTCCGTGAGGGCGAGGTGCGCATAGGCCTTGAGATAGACGCCATCTATGCCCCCCTCATCGGCAACCAGACCCAGTTCTGGAAAAAAGCGGCCATCGACACCCATATCGGCCTGGATGGCGTGCGGATCAAGGCGGGCAATTTGGCCACCCTGCTGCGTGGCGGCATAGAGTTTGCGAATTCTCCCGCAACTCGTGGCAATGGCCAGCTGTTTGAAGACAGGGAACAGGCTCAGGCTTTGGTGCGCCCCCTCGCCCTGATAGCCGATCGTAATCCCGGGCTCGGGGCTGGCTCCGTCATTCGCTATCGCGGGGTCAACATCGGCAAAATTGCCTCGGTCAAATTGGATCCGGCCCTGGGCAAGGTCATTTTCCAGGCTCAGCTCGAGGCACAATATGCCGACCGCTTCCTGCAATCTGGCGCCAGCTTTACCCTGGTGCAGGCCAAGTTGGGCTTTGGTGGCGTGGCCAATCTCGATACCCTGGTGAAGGGATCCTTTATCGAAGCGGCGCCAGGCCAGGGAGCGAGCAAGCAGAGCTTCCCCCTGAATGAGTCCCTGCAATCCGGCCTGATGTTGACCCTCAAGAGCCCGGCCCTCAATGGCTTGGCGGTTGGCAGCCCGCTGCTGTTTCGCAAGATGGTGGTCGGCAGCGTGAGCCAGGTGGCACTCGCCCCCGATG
Organism: Aeromonas rivuli; assembly: GCF_020149575.1. NCBI lineage: Bacteria > Pseudomonadati > Pseudomonadota > Gammaproteobacteria > Aeromonadales > Aeromonadaceae > Aeromonas > Aeromonas rivuli. The sequence continues at coordinate 2,173,189 of NZ_CP079742.1, forward strand.
GTAGCGAGGTCAGGGTCAAGGTGCAGGTCGAGTCGGAATATGCCTATCTGGTGCGGGAAAACAGCCGTTTCTGGAATGTGTCCGGGGTCAAAGCCGACATAGGGCTGACTGGTGGATCCATCCAGGTGGAGACCCTGCAGAGTCTGGTGGCGGGCGGCATTGCCTTCACGACCCCCGAGAAGAACGTGGGGGCTCGCGTGCGCAGCGGCCAGAGCTTCCCTCTCTATGAAAAGGCCGATGAAGAGTGGCTAGGCTGGAGCCCCCGCCTCCTGCCCTGATCGGCGATCAGGACCCAAGCCCGGCCCCAGTGCCGGGCTTTTTATTGGCGGTCTGCGGGTAGCCCTGATCGCCGAGGTGATAGCATCGCCGTCATGGCGCTGCCGTTCGGTTGCAGCCACGACTTGTGCTATGATGTCGCCCCTGTTTTTGGGCCAGCGAGATGCCAAGTGCACGACAATACCCTACTTCCTGACGCGTTTTTGACTCACATTGCCGCCATCATGCCCGAACATCTCTCCATGGATGAGTTCGTGGCGAGCTGCCGCCGGCCACTGCGCCGCAGCATCCGGGTCAATACCCTCAAGATCACGGTAGATGCCTTCATGATCCGCATGCAGGGCCGTGGCTGGTTGCTCGATCCCGTCCCCTGGTGCGAGACAGGCTTCTGGCTGACCCGCCCCGATGAAGACAGGGTGCCCCTGGGTAACACGGCCGAACACTTGCTCGGACTCTTCTATATCCAGGAGGCGAGCTCCATGTTGCCGGTAACGGCACTCTTTGCGGCGGCCGGTGTGAAGGAGGCGGAGTTGCTGCTCGACGCGGCGGCGGCCCCCGGCTCCAAGAGTACCCAAATATCGGCGCTGATGGAGAACCGGGGCATGTTGGTGGCCAATGAGTTTTCCAGCAGCCGGGTCAAGGTGCTGGCCGCCAATGTTCAGCGCTGCGGGGTGAGCAACATCGGGCTCAGCCACTTTGATGCCAAGGTATTCGGTCAATGGTTGCCGGAGACCTTCGACGCCATCTTGCTCGATGCCCCCTGTTCGGGGGAAGGCACGGTGCGCAAGGACGATCAGGCGTTTCGCAATTGGAGTCTGGCCAGCATCAACGACATTGCCGAGGTGCAACGAACCCTGCTCGAGAGTGCCTTCCATGCCTTGAAACCAGGGGGCGTCATTGTCTACTCCACCTGTACCCTCAGCCATGAAGAGAATCAGGATATCTGCCGTTTCATGAGCGAGCGCTTCGGGGATGCCCTGAGCGTTGAATCGCTGGCGGATCTTTTCCCCGGCGCAGAGCAGGCCACCACCGCCGAGGGGTACCTGCATGTCTGGCCACAAATATATGATAGTGAAGGATTTTTCGTTGCCAGATTGCGCAAGCATCACTCGGTCGCCAACCCCATGTTCAAGCCGGGCCGTCTGGGCAAGTTCCCGTTCACGCCCATGGACAGTCGGGATGCCGCGACCTTGAACTCCGAACTGGACCGCGATTATGGCCTGATCCCACAGGGGAGCCTGTTCGTGCGCGATGACGAAATATGGCTGTTCCCCCTGCCTTTCGCTCCCCGGCTGATGAACAAGATCAGGCTGGATCGCATTGGCCTCAAGTTGGCGCAGACCCATAAGAAGGGATATCGACTGACTCACGAATGGGCCCTGGCCCAGGGACATCTGGCCAGCAAGGGATGGGTCGAGCTCGACAGCGAACAGGCGCGGGAGTTCATGATGGGCCGGGATCTGCATCCGGATGGCGAGAGCGGCCAGGGTGAAGTGATCCTGAGGTATCAGGGTTATGCCCTGGGACTGGGCAAGTGGGTCGGCAGCCGCATCAAGAATGCCCTGCCCCGAGACCTGGTGCGTGACGCAAACCTGTTTGAGTCTTAAAAACCTACACACTGGTTGAAAGTTTTTCCAGATCTTGCAAAGCCATCTGCCTTGGCTACGCTTTATTTTATCTGCGACCAGTTAGCGCACGGCTCTGCAAAGAGCCAATTCCCCTATGCCAGGTACATGGAATTCGTACCTGGCTCTTTTTATTCTGCCCTTTGAGATCTGCCAATCACCCCGATGCTTATTTTTATCGTCCCTTCAAGCCGACTCGGGTTCACACTCGGGCAGCTCGGCATGGGGCATCTCGGCCGACACGGGGGCTGACTCATGTTGATAGAGCAGATCGATCGCCTGTTCTATCAGTGAGGCTTGATTGTCTTCGAGGCGCACACCGAGTTCGGCCAGCCTGTCCGCATGACGTTGACTGATCCAGCATTGCAGGCGGCTATGGGTCTCCTGCTTTCGCTTCACATGTTGACGCTGACGCTGGGCATTATCCAGGGGCTCAGCCTGCTTATCCTGGTGATTCACTGGTGTGGTCATGGGTAGGTTTAAACTCCAAAAACGTAAATGTTATCTCTCACTTCCGGCTACTGCTTTCATGCGCTCCGGTGATCGTGCCAATGCATGGAGAGGCGTGGCTGGACCTCAATCCGGGAGCTGCAATCTCTTTGCCTGGGTCTCAGATAGTAAGGGCTATGGGGATCAGAAAAAAGTACCGATGGAAAATGTGGGTTGCCCCATGGACTCCCCTGCCAGATGCCGTTACGACAATCTCACTATCACTGGTTATTTAACATAACAAATGGCGTCACGAAGTGACCATGTAAAAATTCAGAGCAACCCTTGCAGGGCATGATCAGAGAACTTGTTGGCATCGTCGAAGTACTCCTGCAGGGTGCGCATGTCCTTGTGCCTGGTGACCTCAATGATCTTGTTCATGGGTTTGCCCGCGGTGACGGCAGAGGTGATAAAACCCCGCCTCAGGCTGTGGCCACTGACATAGAGATCATCGATGGCCATGCCGGTACGCCGTTTGATCATCAGATTGATGCCTTGCGGACCCAGTGGTTCCTGCATGAGCTGTCCCCAGCGAGTCATGCGCCGAAACAGTGCTCCCTGCTGGATACCACTCATCACCAGCCAGTGGCGCAAAGCCCTGACGGGGCAATATTGCTGACCCGGGATCAAGGCTATCTCGGTCTCGTGCAACTGATGTTTGCTGGGTTTGAGCCGCAGCCTCACCCCCTGACCAACGAAATCGAGATCGTCAACCGCTACCCTGGCCGCTTCCGAACGGCGCAATGCCCCGCTGAACATCAGCAGCAGCAGGGTGTGATCCCGCAAACCGGCCAGGGTGTCGGTGTCGATGGCGTCCAGCACTTGTGCCAATGGTTGCAGGGTCAAGGCCCCGGTTTTGCGTTTTCGAGTATCCCCAAGCCGTACTATGCCGCGCATCATCTCCTTGATTTCGCTGTGTTCGGTCGGCATGGGCTCTATCCCCTTCTGACGAAAAGCATACCGAATACCGGCCAGCCGTCGAACCAGGGTCGCGGGTTTTCTCGGTTCACCATTACGCAGTTCTCCCCTTCCCCGCTCCTTGTCGAGCCAGACCCAGTGCGCCAATACGCCATCAGCCTGATCCGCCAGGAAGTTCATGATGTCCAGATGCGTCGTGGCCAGGGGATCCAACCCCTGCAACTTGCACCAGTACACGAAGATGCGGGTGTCTGCCTGATAGGCGTTGAGGGTGGTTTCGGCCTTGGCGCTGCGCAGGAAGCGGCGTGCCCGACTGTTGAGCCGAGTATCGAAGACGGATTGTAATCCCTGGGGAGCGGCCGTTGGCAAAAGAGAAGAGGTCACTGATAACCATATGATTTCATGTGAAGTTTCAGGGATCTTACAGGATTTTTCCACATCATCAAATATCGATAATGAATATTATCGATACTTATGGAAAGTCATTAATGAGGGCAACTCCGTGGCATCACTCAGCCCCGTTTCATCATCGATGCAACAAAGAAGTGGCTTTTGGTATATGTCCGTTTTCCCCCTGATGGTCAGGGCGATGGCACCTATTGATATTGAATTGCGGGATAGTTCAACAGAGAATGAGAGATAACGACCCGAAATTTTCTCTTCAATCTGTGACAATGTAGCGGGTATTTGAAGAAACAGGCCCCGATAGTTGGGGCCTGCTGGTCAGGCTTTTGCCAGGGAGAAGAGCGCGAAGAAGTTGCGACTGGTCACCTGGGCCAGTTCCAACAGGGGGATCTGGCGCAGGTCGGCAATAAACTGAGCCACCTCGACCACGAAGGCAGGTTCATTCTCCCTCCCCCTGTGCGGCACTGGCGCCAGATAGGGGGAATCCGTCTCGACCAATAACCGCTCAAGCGGCAGTGCCTTGACCACCTCTTGCAGAGCCGCCGCACTCTTGAAGGTCACTATCCCCGAGATGGAAATATAAAACCCCATGGCCATGGCGGCCTCGGCCATTTCAAGGGACTCGGTGAAGCAGTGCAGTACGCCGCCCACCAAGTCAGCCCCCTCTTCACGCATGATGCGCAACGTATCATCCTGGGCATCACGGGTATGGATGATCAGCGGTTTATTGAGGGCGCGCGCGACGCGAATGTGCTCCCGAAAAGAGGCTTGCTGCACCTCTTTGTTCTCAGGGCTGTAAAAGTAATCGAGCCCCGTCTCGCCGATAGCAACCACCCGGGGATCCCTGGCCTGCTCTAGCAGCAAAGGACCGTCGACGCCGGGATCCTGATTGAGAGGGTGCACGCCACAAGAGGCAAATACCTGTGGATAGGGTGCAATGGCTGCCAACATGCCGGGAAATTGCTGCTGGGTCACGCTGACACACAGGAAGTACCCAACTTGGCGGGCCGCTGCCTTGGCCAGCACATCGGCCAAGTCAGTCTGCTTGCTGCCATAGCTCAGCCTGTCCAGGTGGCAATGGGAATCTACGAGTAACATCAATACTTTCCTCTGTTCACAGCCAATGGCTGAGCCAGTTCATCAAATGTATGGTCGGGTTGGATAACTGCCCCGGTTGACAGGCCGCTTTGAGTTCGACCAGTCGCTGATCGGCATCGAGCAACTGTTCGCTGGAGTGGCGCTCGGCAAGCTCGTGACTGAGGAGGGCCAGATCCGGCATTGCCAGCTGCTGATGGCCACAGCCCCCCTGGGTCTTGAGCGCATCACACAGCAGCAGCTGTAACCAGTGCAACCTGACCTGGGTATCTTGGCCCAACTGGCTGCAGAGCCCGCTTATTCTGGTCGGCTCCTGTACGAGCTGCACGAAGCCGCCGAGCAACTCCTGGCGCGCCTTGTCCTGATCCTGCTCCAGGTAATGGAGTACCCGCAGCGGGGCACCCTGGCAGATCCGCACCTGGGCCAGGGTCCCTTGATGACCTTGCTCGGCCAGCCAGTTGAGGGTGTCGGCTTCCGGGGGGATGTGGCAGACATGCTTGTGGCAACGGCTGCGAATGGTCGGCAGCAGGCGGGATACTTGTGAGGCAATCAACAGCAGCAAGCTGTCGCCGGCGGGTTCTTCCAGGGTTTTGAGCAAGGCATTGGCTGCCGCCTCCGTCATCCGCTCGGCATCGGGAATGATCACCACCTTGCCATGACCCAATTGTGCGGAGCGCTGCAACCTGGCACTTAACTCCCGAATCGCATCCACCCCAATGGTCTTGCTCTCGCTCGGCAGGGCCCCCAGATCCGGGTGATTACCCTTGTCGATCAGTTGGCAGGAGTGACAATGATCGCAGGGTTCGCCCCCTTGGGGTTGATGACACAGATGCAAGCGGGCCAGCCGATCCGCCAGCTGCTCCTTGCCAAGCCCGGCATCCCCTTGCAGCAACCAGGCATGACCCAACCGGCCAGCCTCGGCGCTCTGGCTCAGCGCCCGCCAATGGGGGATCAGCCAGGGATACATAGACGGGCATCCAGGGCCGCCTCGATAGAGGCTTTTACCTTGTCCGGGGTCTGGCTGGCATCGATCACCAAGATGCTGGGATCCTCGGCGGCCAGTTCCAGATAGCGAGCCCGAGTGCGCTCGAAGAAACCGATCTGCTCCAGTTCGATGCGATCCAGTTCGCCGCGATGGCGGGCTCGCTGCAGACCCAGAGCCGGGTCTATGTCGAGGTAGAGGGTCAGGTCCGGCTTGAAGTCGCCGAGGACCGCCTGCTTGATGGCCTTGATGAGGCTTGCCGCGATGCCGCGGCCCCCGCCCTGGTAAGCCTGGGAGGAGAGATCGTGCCTGTCCCCCACCACCCAGATGCCATCGGCCAGGGCCGGCTTGATGCGCGTCTCGACCAGTTGCACCCGGGAGGCATACATCAGCAGCAACTCGGCTTCGATGGTCAAGCGCTCGTCATGGATCTCTTTGACAATGGCCCGCATCCGTTCAGCCAGCGGCGTACCGCCAGGCTCGCGGGTAGATTCGATCTGCCCTGCTCCGTGGCGCTTGAGGTAGTCGGTCACATAGCGGACGGCGGAGCTCTTGCCCGCCCCTTCCAGACCTTCGATCACGATAAATTTGGACATCAGGATTTCTTCAAAATGTATTGGCGAACCGCTTGATTATGCTCTTCGAGGCTCTTGGAGAAGTAATGGGCGCCGCCCCCCTTGGCGACGAAATAGAGATAGTCGCTCGCCTTGGGATTGAGGGCCGCCTCGATGGAGGCCTTGCCCGGCATGGCAATGGGGGTTGGTGGCAGGCCATCGATCACATAGGTGTTATAAGGATTCACATCGGTGAGATCGCTGCGGCGAATGTTGCCATCATAGCGATCCTTGACCCCGTAGATCACCGTCGGATCGGTCTGCAACTTCATGCCAAGACGCAGCCGGTTGACGAAGACGCCCGCTATTTCCGCCCGCTCTTCCGGTACCCCGGTCTCTTTTTCGATGATCGACGCCATGATCAAGGCCTCGTAAGAGGTCTTGTACGGCAGATTGGGCTGGCGTTTCTCCCAGGCATGTTGCAAGACAGCCTCCATGTCCTGGTGCGCGCGGCGCAGCACGGAGAGATCGCTGGCATGCACCGTATAGGCATAGGTTTCCGGCAGGAACCACCCCTCCAGTTTGCCATTGTCGATGCCGAGCTCATGGGCCAGCTCGGTTTCATCCTGCTCCAGGGTGACTCGTTCCAGATAAGGGGCGCTGGCGAGTTGCTTCTGCCAATCCTCGAAGCGGGAGCCTTCGACGAAGGTAAGGCTCAGGTGAAATTCTTTACCGGAGGCGAACAGGGAGAGGGTCTCCTTGAGGGACTCCCCTTCCTTGATTTCGTAGGTACCGGACTTGATGGCCACCAGTTCAGGGTGACCACGCAGCCAGAGCCGCAGTGCCCAGGGAGTGACCTCTCCCTCGGCCAGTTCGGTGATGAGACCGGCAGCATGGGAACCTTTCTCGACGGTATACAGCCTGGTTGGCCCCTTGTTGGTCAGGGTCTCCACCTGCTGCCATTTGTAATAGACGTAACCGCCAGCACATGCGGCGGTCAAGGCTGCTCCTGCGATCAGGGTGTAAAGCCGCTTAAACTTCAATTAGCAAACGCTCCTGTAAACGGCGCACTAACAGCGGTGCGCTGTACTCTTTATGTTCAATTCGGGTAATGGGGACCACGCCCATCAGGGTGTTGGTCAGCCAGACCTCTTCAGCCTGCCAGAGGGATTCCAGCGGTGCTTCGACAATGCGCAGTTCCACGCCCATCTTGCGCAGGGCCGCCATCACCAGGCGACGCATAATGCCATCGACCCCTCCATGACTGAGATCCGGTGTGAACACCGTCATGCCACGGCGCCAGAACAGATTGGCACTGACACCCTCAACCAGAAATCCCCGGCAATTCAATACTATTCCTTCGACCGCGCCTTGCTTGGCAAGTTCGCTCTTGAGCAACACTTGTTCCAGACGGTTGAGGGTCTTGAGCCCCGCCAGCATCGGACTGTCGCCGATCCGCTGCTGGCAGACGCCGATGGCGATCCCTTGCTGTTGCCAGCCTGCATAGTGGTCAGGATAGGGGGACAGCGAGAGGATACGGGTGGTCTGATGGCAATCGGTGCCATCGTAACCTCGCCCTCCTACACCCCGGGTCAACACTATCTTGGCGACCCCAAGGGCTTGATCGGCGATCAGGGTGTCGAGTTCTGCCGCAAGCTGGTGCCAATCAGGAGCTGTGATGGCGAGCCGTTCACAACCTTGCTGCAACCGGGCCAGGTGCTCGGGCCAGGCCAACGCCCTGCCCTCCCGGATCAGCAGAGTCGTAAAGTGACCATCCCCATAGGCCAGACCCCGATCCCGGGCCGATATTAACGTGTCGGACACACCATTGATGAGCAAGCGGGATCCCTCCGATAAAAAAGGCCCGATACGAAATCGTATCGGGCCTATTGAATATTGCCCTGGCGCGAATTATACGCGTTTGAAGATCAGGGAGCCATTAGTGCCGCCAAATCCAAAGGAATTGGACAAGGCGTACTCGAAGTTCCCCGCCTTGGCCACATGGGGCACCAGATCCAGATCGCACTCATCATCCGGGTTATCCAGATTGATGGTGGGCGGCGCAACCTGATCGCGCAGCGCCAGCACGGTAATGATGGCTTCGATGGCGCCCGCCGCACCCAGCAGATGACCCGTCATCGACTTGGTGGAGCTGATCATCAGCTGCTTGGCGTGTTCACCAAAGACCTGCTTCATGCCGCGCAGCTCGGCCACATCCCCCAAGGGAGTCGAAGTGCCGTGGGCATTGATATAACCAATAGCCTCTGGGGCTATGCCGGCATCCTTGATGGCATTGGTCATGGCGCGAGCGCCACCGTTGCCATCGGCAGGAGGAGCCGTCATGTGGTAGGCGTCACCACTCATGCCAAAACCAACCAGCTCGGCATAAATCTTGGCGCCACGGGCCTTGGCATGTTCGTACTCTTCCAGCACCAGTACTCCAGCGCCATCACCCAGCACGAAACCATCGCGGTCCTTGTCCCAAGGGCGGCTCGCCTTCTGAGGTTCGTCATTGCGATTGGAGAGCGCCTTGGCCGCCGCAAAGCCACCCATCCCCATCGGGGTAGAGGCTTTCTCGGTACCGCCCACGACCATGACATCCGCATCGCCATAAGCAATCATGCGGCCACCAAAACCGATGGCATGGGTGCCCGTGGTGCAGGCGGTGGTGATGGCAATATTGGGGCCACGCAATCCGCGCATGATGGAAAGATGACCGGACACCATATTGATGATGGTGGACGGCACGAAGAAGGGGCTCAGCTTGCGTGGGCCGCCAGCGATCAGGCTGTTGTGGTTCTGTTCGATAAGACCCAGGCCACCGATGCCAGAGCCGATGGCCACGCCAATGCGTTCGGCATTCTGCTCATTGACCTCGAGCCCCGCATCGTCCAGCGCCTGCATGCCGGCTGCGACACCGTACTGGATGAAGAGGTCCATCTTGCGCGCTTCTTTACGGTTGATACCGTACTGTTCCGGATCGAACTCTTTGATGAGGCCTGCGAAACGGGTGGCGTAATCGGTAGCATCGAAGTGATCGATGAGGCTGATGCCACTTTGCCCTTGAAGCAGGGCTTGCCAGCTGGATTCGGCGGTGTTACCCACCGGGGAAAGCATCCCCAAGCCGGTCACCACGACTCTGCGTTTAGACACTGAGGTACTCCGAGGTGTTTTTTTAGGAGGGTAGATATAAAAGAAGCGGCCCTTGGGCCGCTTCTTTTAGTTCAGGAACTTATTCCTGATTAGCGGTGATGTAATCGATAGCCGCTTGAACAGTGGTGATCTTCTCGGCTTCTTCATCCGGGATTTCGGTATCGAATTCTTCTTCCAGCGCCATTACCAGTTCAACGGTATCCAAAGAGTCAGCGCCCAGGTCGTCGACGAAGGAGGCAGCGTTCTTGACGTCGTCTTCTTTAACACCCAGTTGTTCGATGATGATTTTCTTTACGCGTTCTTCGATGTTGCTCATGACCTGAATTTTCCTTTAAAAATACGCTATTGCGTCTGGTTGGGGTAGTTTATGCAATTGACGTTAGTTTGCAAGTAGCTTGCTGCTGGTCAAACCACGAAAAGTGCCAAACTTCGGCGTATTATCGCAAATTTGAGCAGAACTGACGACAAATTGATTACACCATGTACATCCCGCCATTAACATGCAGGGTTTCGCCAGTGATATAAGCGGCGTCATCAGATGCCAAGAATACCACAGCGGCGGCAATTTCTTTCGGATCGCCCAAACGGGCGGCAGGCACCTGGCTCATGATACCGGCACGCTGTTCCTCATTGAGGGCACGGGTCATATCGGTCTCGATAAAACCGGGAGCCACGGCATTCACCGTGATACCACGGGAGCCCACTTCACGGGCAAGGGCCTTGGTAAAACCAACCAGGCCCGCCTTGGCGGCGGCATAGTTGACCTGACCTGCATTACCCATGGTGCCCACGACTGAACCAATGCTGATGATACGACCATAACGTTTTTTCATCATGGCACGCAGCACCGGCTTGCTCAGACGATAGAGGGAGGTGAGGTTGGTGTCGATGATCTCGCTCCACTCATCATCCTTCATTCGCATCAACAGGTTATCACGGGTGATACCGGCGTTGTTGATCAGGATATCGATGTCGCCAAAGCGCGCTTTGATGGCGGCAAAGACGGCCTCGATGGATTCGGGGCTGGTCACATCCAGCGCCAGACCGCAGCCATGCTCACCCAGGTAAGCACTGATGGCCTCGGCGCCGCGCTCGCTGGTCGCGGTCCCTACCACTTTCGCGCCACGGGCCACGAAGGTCTCGGCAATTGCGCGACCAATGCCACGACTGGCACCTGTCACCAACACAACCTTATCGGTAAAACTCATGCTCTACTCCTGTTTACTTAGACTGGGCCAGCGCCTGCTCGAATGAGGCAGCATCATTGGCATGAATGCCTTCTACGCGCTTGTCGATACGTTTGGCGAGGCCGGTCAGTACTTTGCCCGGACCCATTTCGATCTCGAGGGTGACACCATCATTGGCCATCCGCTCGACCGTCTCGCTCCAACGCACCGGGCTGAACAGCTGACGCACCAACGCCTGCTTGATGGCAGCCGGATCCTGTTCACAGGTAACGTCGACATTATTAATGACGGCGATACTTGGAACCTTGATCTCGATCCCATCTAGCGCCGCGGCCAGCTTTTCGGCAGCCGGTTTCATCAAGGCGCAGTGTGAAGGCACAGAGACGGGCAGCGGCAGTGCTCGCTTGGCGCCGGACTCTTTCATCAGAATATTGGCCCGTTCAACCGCCTCTTTGTGGCCGGCGATCACGACCTGGCCCGGGGAGTTGAAGTTGACCGGCGACACCACCTGACCCTGAGCGGCCAGTTCGCAGTTGGCGGCAATGGCCTCGTTATCCAGACCGATGATGGCCGCCATGGCGCCCGTCCCTTCCGGCACGGCTTCCTGCATGGCCAGGCCGCGCAGTTCAACCAGCTTGACCGCATCGGTGAAGCCCAGGGCGCCGCTGCACACCAGGGCGGAATACTCCCCCAGGCTGTGACCGGCCATGACGGAGGGGACTGCCCCACCCTGTTGCTGCCACAGACGCCACAGCGCGACTGAGGCGCTCAACAGGGCTGGCTGTGTCTTCCAGGTTTTGCCCAGCTCTTCGACCGGTCCCTGCAGGACCAGTTCGAGCAAGTCATAACCGAGTACCTGACTCGCCTCGGCGAAGGTCTCTTTGATGATGGCATGTTGCTCGGCCAGCTCGGCCAGCATGCCGACAGCCTGGGAGCCTTGTCCCGGGAAAGCGATGGCAAATTGGGTCATCATGAATTCCTTTACGCGAAAACATCAATCGGGCGCGAGCGGTTTATCAACCGGTGTCGCCCCCTGCTCTTGCAAGAAAATTAGAAACGGATCAGCGCCGAGCCCCAGGCAAAACCGCCACCGAAGGCTTCGAGCAACACCAGCTGACCGCGTTGAATGCGGCCATCTCTCACCCCTTCATCGAAGGCGATAGGCACGGAGGCGGCCGAGGTGTTGCCGTGTCGGTCCAGGGTCAGTATGACTTTGTCCAGCTCCATGCCAAGCTTCTTGGCGGTGGCGCTGATGATACGGAAGTTGGCTTGATGAGGCACCAGCCAGTCCAGCTCGCTGGGCTCAATGCCGTTGGCCGCCAGGGTCTCGGTCACTATCTCGCTCAGGCGCGTCACCGCGACCTTGAACACGTCGTTGCCCTTCATATACATGTAGGCTTCGAGCTCTGCGCCCGTCAGGCCACGGCGCGGTTGCGGCAGCTTGAGCAGATCGCCGTAACGGCCATCGGCATGAAGATGGGTGGAGAGAATGCCAGGCGACTCGCTGGCCCCGACCACCACGGCCCCAGCCCCATCCCCGAAGAGGATGATGGTGCCGCGATCTTGCGGATCGCACATGCGCGACAGCACATCGGCGCCAACGACCAGCACATGGCGCGCCGCCCCTGACTTGATGAACTGATCGGCCACCGCGAGGGCATAGGTGAAGCCTGCGCAGGCGGCGGCAATGTCAAACGCCGGGATCCCCGGTACGTCCAACAGATTTTGCAGCTCGCAGGCGGCGGCCGGGAAGGCATTTTCGGCACTGGTGGTGGCCAGCACTATCATGTCCAGATCCGCGGCCTGGATGCCTGCGGCTTCCAACGCGCGCAGAGCGGCTTGATGTGAGAGGGTCGCGACAGTCTCGCCTTCACCCGCGATACGACGCTCATGGATGCCGGTGCGTGCCACGATCCACTCATCACTGGTCTCAACCATCTGCTCAAGATCGGCGTTGGTACGCACTGAACTCGGCAGATAGCTGCCAGTACCCAGAATTTTGCTATGCATAGAGTTCTTATAGATCCCTGTCGGAAAAGACAGATTCAAGGCGATCTGCTATTTGCAATGGAAGTTGATGCTTGGCCTCTTGTGCGGCCAGCAGGATCGCAGTACAGAGGGCGCGACGTTCGGCCCGCCCATGACTTTTTACCACAATGCCGCGCAATCCTAACAGACTTGCGCCGTTATACTGGTCGGGGTTCAGGTAAGAAAAACGCCGTTTGAGCATAAAGCCAGCGATCAAGCCAAGAAAAGTGCGCTTTTTACGTGGATAGCCGGCCAGTTGCCCCATCATACGGACCACCCCCTCCGCCGTCTTGAGCGCCACATTGCCCACGAAACCATCGCAGACGATGACGTCCGCCTGGCCGGTGAACAGGCAATCGCCCTCGATAAAGCCGGTAAAGTTGATGGCCGGGCACTGACGCAGCAGCTCGGCGCTATGACGGACCAAATCGTTGCCTTTGATCTCCTCCTCCCCCACGTTGAGCAGCGCGACACGGGGCGTCGCGATACCCTCCACCCGTTCGGCCACGACGGACCCCATGACCGCAAACTGCAGCAGGGTATCGGCATCGCAGCTCACATTGGCGCCCAGATCCAGCATGACGGTGCGCTTGCCCGCCACGGTTGGCAACGCCTTGATCAGCGCCGGTCTGTCCACCCCTGGCAGGGATTTGAGCACACACTTGGCCATGGCCATCAGGGCACCGGTATTGCCGGCACTGACGCAGGCGTCGGCCGCGCCACTCTTGACCAGATCCAGCACGACCCGCATGGAAGAATCTTTGAGGGTACGCAACGCCACGATCGGTTTATCGCCCATCCCAACAACTTGGGAGGCATGCACGAAACGAACGCGGGGATGATTGAGCAGGCCATATTGGCGCAGAAGCGGAGTGACGCTGGTCTGATTGCCGACCAGGATCAGATTGAGCTGGGGCAGAAGAGACAGTGCCTGCACGGCGGCAGGCACTGTTTCAGAGGGGCCAAAATCTCCCCCCATTATGTCTAGCGCGACGTTGAGCGTAGACAAAGGCAATCCTTAAGCGATTACCTTTTTACCGCGGTAGAAACCATCGGCAGTCACGTGGTGACGACGATGAATTTCACCACTGGTCTGATCAACAGTCAGTGCTGCGCTGGTCAATGCATCGTGGGAACGACGCATGCCACGACGGGAACGGGTTTTACGGTTCTGTTGTACGGCCATGGTAGGCTAACTCCTAGATTCACTTACGTTTAAGCTCTTCAAGAACTGCAAAGGGATTTGGCCGCTCATCAGCAGGTTCGATATCACCCCATGTCATCTCCATGTTTCCTCTGGGACAAGCATCCATCGGATGCATGGCGACCTGAGGCAACGAGAGGATAAGTTCATCCTCCAGGATTTTATGAAGATCTATCTCGCCGTTTTCGTCCAACTCAATGGGCTCATAAGCTTCCGGCAGTTCTTCCTCGTTTGTTTTCTCAAACAGCGGAGTGTAGATAAATTCAGCTTCACAAAGGTGTTGAAATGTATCTCCACAACGCTGGCAAACCAGGTCAACCTCGGCATGGGCAGTGCCTTCCATAACGGTCAACTTCTGGACATCTTTGCCAAAGTGCAGTGTTACATCCACATCACTTCGCAAGCCTGCGGTTGATGCTTCCAATCTGGGCATCTGCGACTTTTCCACTATTCCGACATAGTCGAGTAGCTTCAAGGCATTACGGACTGGATCAACCTTAACGGGCAACTTCACCTTTTGCATAGGGCGCGAATATTATAGGTCCAACAAGGGATAGTCAAAGGAAAAAGTCCTTACCACCGATGATTTTAACGACAAAAGTCCTTAACATGGCAGAACTCATCCCCACCGGCTGCGGATTATGACACAAAAGCTGATACTCGCCTCTACTTCTCGCTATCGGCAGGCTCTGCTCGCCAAGCTAGGCCTCCCTTTCGACTGCCAGGCCCCCGCGGTCGATGAGACTCCCCAGCCCGGAGAATCAGCCCGGCAACTGGTGCTGCGACTGGCTATCGCCAAGGCACAGGCCGTCGCCAATCTGCATGATCAGGGTCTGATCATCGGGTCGGATCAGGTATGTGTCTGCCAGGATAAGATCCTCGGTAAACCCGGCACTGTCGAGTGCGCCGTGGCGCAGCTGCTGGCGGCCCAGGGCCGAAGTGTCACCTTCTATACGGGCCTGGCGGTGATCGATGCGGCCACGGGCCAGTGTCACAGCCTGGTCGAACCCTTCACCGTGCATTTCCGCACCCTCGATGAGGCGGCAATCCGCCGTTATGTCGAGGCCGAGCAGCCACTCGATTGCGCCGGTAGCTTCAAGTGTGAGGGGTTGGGCATAGTGCTGTTTCAGGGGCTGGAAGGCCGCGATCCCAATACGCTGATCGGCCTGCCGCTGATCGGTCTGGTTGAACTGCTGGCCTGCCATGGCCTCTCGCTCCCCTGATCCATAGCCATTCATGCCATCACGGCATTTTGATCATTGATGGCGTTGCAGCCTTGATCATGTCGGTTGCCATGCGCCCTGCTGTATGAAGAAGAGATTCGAGACGACCTGAATGACAAGAGAGCGCCGAAGCGCTCTCTTGTCATAGGTCATGTTGTTGCTCAATCCCGTTACCAAGTGAGCCTAATCGAGAGCTGCGCGCAACTGCGCCATGGTGTCGGCTATCAGGAGAGGTTCAAACTCGGCCAGACGCGCCTTGTCATGGACACCCCAGGTCACACCGATACTCGCCATGCCAAGCGCCTTGGCCATGCCGAGATCGTGAATGGAATCCCCTATCATCACCGCCTCGTCTACCGCGACGCCCAATTCGGCCAAGATCTGATTCAACATCAGAGGATCGGGTTTGGAGTTCGCCTCA
Source organism: Aeromonas rivuli (assembly GCF_020149575.1). Lineage (NCBI taxonomy): Bacteria > Pseudomonadati > Pseudomonadota > Gammaproteobacteria > Aeromonadales > Aeromonadaceae > Aeromonas > Aeromonas rivuli. The sequence goes on from NZ_CP079742.1 coordinate 2,188,749, forward strand.
TCGGCGCCCCGACTGGCAGCAAACAAGGGTCTTAACCCTGTCTCGTCCAGGACTCTGTCCAGCCCTCGCCGTGACTTGCCGGTGGCGACCGCCAGCAAGATGCCGCGCCCGTGCCAGTCATGGAGCAAGTCGGTGGCGCCAGCAAACAAGGGGCTGGGGGTATCGTCATGGAGGTAATGATAGCGATAACGGTCAATCAACCGATCACAGGGCTCACTCCCCTCCTCCAGCCCAAACAGCCCTGCCAGCCCCACGCCCAGACTCAAACCAATGATCTGCTGGATCTGCTGTTGCGTTGGCAATGGCAAGCCGCAGTCGCTGGCAGCCAGCTCGACACAAGCGACAATTCGCCCGATGGAGTCCATCAGGGTGCCATCCCAGTCAAAAATGGCGAGCCGGATAGCCATCAGCGAGCCAATTTACTGAGGAAGCTGTCGAGCTCAGGTGCCAGCGGCGCCTCGATCAATACCTCACGACCATCGACCGGATGGGTGAAGGTGAGCTTCCAGGCATGCAAGAACAAGCGTTTTAGCCCTTGGCTGCGCATTTTCTCGTCAAAGGCTGCTTCACCATATTTATCATCGCACGCGATGGGGTGACCCGCATGCTGGGTATGCACCCGGATCTGGTGGGTACGACCGGTGATGGGGCTGCATTCAACCAGGGTTGCCTCGGCAAACTGTCGCGCGATCCTAAAGCGTGTCTCGGAGGGCTTGCCATCGGCCGTGACCCGCACCACCCGCTCGCCGGATTGCAGATCGTTTTTGCGCAGCGGCGCATTGACCACCTTGACGTGAGGCTGCCATTTGCCACGCACCAGCGCCAGATACTGCTTGCGCATGGTTTTGACGCGCAGTTGTTCATGCAGACTGCGCAGGGCGCTGCGTTTCTTGGCAACCAGCAACACACCGGAGGTATCGCGATCGAGGCGATGTACCAGCTCCAGGAAGCGGGCTTCCGGGCGCAGGGCCCGCAGCCCCTCGATGACGCCAAAGCTCAAGCCACTGCCGCCGTGCACCGCCATGCCGGACGGTTTGTTGAGCACTATCATGGCGTCGTCTTCGAACAAGATCTGACTCTCCAGGCGCTGGATGCTGCCAAGATTGGCCGAAGGCAGTTCGTTTTTCTCAGCAACGCGCACGGGGGGCACCCGCACCTCGTCACCGCAGATGAGTTTGTATTCAGGTTTGATGCGCTTCTTGTTGACGCGCACCTCCCCTTTGCGAAGGATGCGATAGATCAGGCTCTTGGGGACGCCCTTTAACTGAGTCTTGAGAAAATTGTCGATGCGCTGCCCTTCATGCTCAGCTTCGATGGTGAGCAGCTGCACTTGTTGTTGTATCTGTGTCATGGCGCGGATTTTAACACCCCACGGGCCCCTTGGCTCCATGCTTTGTTGAAAAATGGCACCTTGCTATAAAAGCAGTTTAAATGGGATAATAAACAAGGTTTTGTCATTGTGTTCAAGCCTTGTACTAAGTGGCCAAGAATTATGCCACCCAATCCCAAAACGCCGTATCTACAAGAACATGACGGTTCCCGGGGGCGAGGTACAGCGCATGGAGAACGCAAACAAAATCGGCTATTTGTCTCCACACCGGCATCCCTTATTCATCCCTTCTCGAGAAGGCTGAACCAGAGCGCCCTTAGTTTGCGCCTCATGCATACCCCAACCGGGAGGTTGCCCAAGTATGCTGAAGACCCGAGGCCGGCGCCGGCGGGATCCTGTGGAGGAAATCAAAATGACAAAATAATGAGAACTCAATGAAAAGAATGCTAATCAACGCGACTCAGGAAGAGGAGTTGCGCGTAGCGCTGGTTGACGGACAACAGCTCTATGATTTGGATATTGAAAGTCCGGGACACGAGCAGAAGAAAGCGAACATCTACAAGGGCCGAATCACCCGTGTAGAACCCAGTCTCGAAGCTGCTTTTGTCGACTACGGCGCCGAGCGCCACGGTTTCCTGCCGTTAAAGGAGATCGCCCGCAATTATTTCCCCTCCGGTTACTCCTATCAGGGTCGTCCCAACATCAAAGAAGTGGTCCGCGAAGGCCAGGAAGTGATCGTTCAGATCGATAAAGAAGAGCGTGGCACCAAGGGGGCGGCCCTCACTACCTTTATCAGTCTGGCCGGCAGCTACCTGGTGCTGATGCCGAACAACCCCCGCGCCGGTGGCATCTCCCGCCGTATCGAGGGTGATGAGCGTACCGAGCTGAAAGAGGCTCTGTCGGGTCTGACTGTGCCAGAAGGCATGGGCCTGATCGTGCGTACCGCCGGTGTCGGTAAATCCCCTGAGGAACTCTCCTGGGATCTGAACGTCCTGCTCAACCATTGGGACTCCATTCACAAGGCTTCCTTGCAACGTAACGCCCCCGTGCTTATCCATCAGGAGAGCAACGTGATCGTGCGTGCCATTCGTGACTATCTGCGTCGCGATGTCGGCGAGATCCTGATCGACAACCCCGTCATCTTCGAGCGTGCCAAGGCACACATCGAACTGGTTCGTCCCGATTTCCTCAATCGGGTGAAGCTGTATCAAGGTGACGTGGCGCTGTTCAACCACTTCCAGATTGAGAGCCAGATCGAGTCTGCCTTCCAGCGTGAAGTGCGTCTGCCTTCCGGCGGCAGCATCGTCATCGATCCGACCGAGGCGCTGACCTCCATCGATATCAACTCCTCCCGGGCAACCAAGGGCGGCGATATCGAAGAGACGGCGCTGCAAACCAACCTGGAAGCGGCCGACGAGATTGCTCGCCAGCTGCGCCTGCGTGACTTGGGTGGCCTGATTGTCATCGACTTCATCGACATGACCCCGGTTCGCCATCAGCGCGAAGTGGAAAACCGTCTGCGTGAAGCCGTACACCAGGACCGCGCCCGCATCCAGCTGGGCCGCATCTCCCGCTTCGGTCTGCTGGAGATGTCCCGCCAGCGTCTGCGCCCCTCCCTCAACGAGTCCAGCAGCCATATCTGCCCCCGTTGCCAGGGTCAGGGTGTGATCCGTGACAACGAATCACTGGCCCTCTCTATCCTGCGTCTTATCGAAGAAGAGGCGCTCAAGGACAATACCGAACAGGTTCATGCCCAGGTGCCAGTGGATGTTGCCGCTTACCTGCTCAACGAGAAGCGCAGCTCCATCGCCAGCCTCGAGCAGCGTAACGAGGTTCGCCTCTATATCATCCCCAATCAGCATCTGGAAACCCCTCACTACGAAGTGACCCGCATTCGCAAGAATGAGATCGCCGAAGCCGTGAGCTATGAGCTGAAAACCGAAGTGGCCAAGCCTGTCTATCAACCCAAGCAGATCAATGTGGTTGAGCGGGAACAGCCGCTGCTGCAAGGCTTCATCCAGCCAGCCCCTGCAGCCGTTGTCCCTCAGGCTGCTGCACCTGTTGCCGCGCCTGCCGTGGCAGAAGCGGGTCTGGTCAGCAAACTGTTCAAGGCCATTGCCGGCATCTTCGCCAGCAGCCCGGCTGCCACCGACGCCAAACCTGCGGCACCGGCGCAGACCGACGCGCGCAAGGAAGAGCCTCATCGCCATCAGCGTGACGAGCGCCGCCCCCGCCAAGGCCAGGGCAACCGCAATCGCAACGACAACAATGAGCAGCGCCGTGACGCCAAGAGTGGCGAGCAGGGTGACAATCGTGCCCGTCGTCCGCGCAAAGAGCGTGAGCCGCGTCAGGATCAAGCTCGCACTGAGCGTGAACCCCGTGTCGAACGTGAACCACGTACCGAGCGCGAACCGCGTCAGGAACGTGAGCCTCGCCAGCCCCGTGAGCCCCGTGCCGAGCGTGAACCACGTCAGGATCGCGAAGCCCGTGTCGAACGTGAACCTCGCCAGCCCCGTGAACCACGTCAGCCCCGTGAGCCTCGTGGTGAGCGTGAACCTCGCCAGCCCCGCGAACCCCGCGCCGAGCTGGAGGTTCAGGCCATCAACGCCACCGAGCCGCTGCAGACCCCGGTTGAGACTCCGCAAGAGATCCACCAGGAGAAGGAGCTGATTGTTGCCGAGCGTCGCGAGCGTCGCCAGATGCGCAAGCAGATCCGTGTCGATGCACCTCAGAGCGATCTGCCGGTTGAATCGGTAGATGCAGCCCCCGCCGAGCAGGGTGATGAGCAGGACGGCCAGCGCCGCTCCCGTCGCAACCCCCGTGGCTCACGCAGCGAAGGCCAGCGTCGCAAGCGCATCAACGAAGATGCCCGCAGCCAGCGCGAAGAGGAACAGCCCCAGGTCGAGAGCAATGAGCCCCTGACCCAGCTTGCTCCCCTGAGCCATGATGCCGTTGTCGCCGCGACTCAGGCCTCTGCCGCACTGGTCGAGCACACCGTGATCGACAACGATCACCACCTGCCGGAAGTGCCTTTCGTTGATACCAGCAAGGCGGTGATCAACGAGCCGGCCGCCCCGGTGGTCGAGCAGGCAGCGCCAGTTGCCGTCGTTGAGGCTGCCCCGGTCGAGATGGTCGAGGCCACCCCCGTGGTGATGGCAGAGCCAGCGCCGGTCGAGGTGGCTGAAACCGCCGCCCCTGTCGTCACTGAGGCTTTGGTTGAGGCTCCGGTTGTGACCGAGGCCCCTGCCGAGGTGCATGAGGTGATCGTTCAGCCAGCCGCTCCGGCCATGGTTGAGACCGTTCAGGCTGAAGTGACCGCCGACGCTGTCGCCGCTCAGGTGGAAACCAAGGTGGAAGCTCAGGTGGAAGCCGCGCCAGTGGTGACCCCCGTCGAGGTCGAGGCCCCTGCTGTCGTGGCTGTGGTCGCAGAGCAAACCCCTGTGGTTGCCCCTGCCGCCCCTGTGGCTCAAGCCAAGCCCGCAGCCAAACCGGCGGTACGCTCCGCCGGTGGTCTGCTGGCCCAGGCTCGCAAGGCATCTGCCCCCATGGCCACCCCGGCCGAGGTACCTGCCCTGCCGGTTGCCGAGCACGTCGACAGCGCTCCTTTGGTGCGCACCGATGTGAACAGCTCGGGTCGTCACGCAGGTAGCACGGCTGCGGTCAACAAGGCCCATAGCCCGGCTGGCCGCCCATAAGGGTTAGCTAGCCATGAAAAAGAGCCGCAGATGCGGCTCTTTTTTTATGTCCCAACTATCGCCACACTAAGCGTTCTACGCTACTCCAGCGCCGTCATCACCGCCAGCGGATCTCCTGCTAGGAAGGGTGTCGCGGCATGCGGCAACAACAGGCAAGGAGCGCGACGCTCCCCATCAGCCCACCTCATGGACAGGCAACGCCGCCAAGCCCCTCACAGGCGCAACCGTCTCTTCCCTGATCTGACTGCATTACCACCCTCCCCGTGCCACTCTGCCGGACTCGCGACTGCCCACCCATTGCCAGCTCGCGGCCTGTTTTGATAACCCCACGCCAGCAGAGCCTCAGACCTTGATCCTTAGCTAAGAGCCCAGAGTCACCCTCGTGGCATTCGAGCAAACCTGAACGCCAGAAACGACAAGAGCCACCTGGGTGGCTCTTGCAGATAACAGAAAGCGGCTGGCTCAGCTGGCCCAGGTGATGATGTGATCTTCCCATTCACCGGCGTCACGCTCATGGATGACCTTGCCGCGCACCGACTGCCCCGCCTGGTGCATGGCGCTGCGGCTGCCGGTGATGAGCGGGTGCCACGCCGGCAGGCTCTGCCCCTCGGCCAACAGGCGATAGGCACAGCTCGACGGCAGCCAGTCGAACTCGGCAATCTTGTCCACCGTGATCTGCAGGCAGTCCGGCTCCTTCTTGAAGCGATTGCGATAGTCGGAGCACTGGCAGCTCTTGGTATTGAGCAGGTTGCAGGCCACGTTGGTGAACACCAGCTCGTCGGTATCGGCATCGATCAGCTTGTTGAGGCAGCACTTGCCGCAGCCATCGCACAGGGACTCCCACTCGGCATTGGTCATCTGCTGCAGGGTCTTTTCCTGCCAAAAAGGCGTTGGCTGTATTTTCTCGACTTGCTGCATGGAAGGGGCTCGCTAAATAGACCAGGAAAGCGCGTGGTTATACCCCTTATCCCGCTATTTTTCAAGATGAAGGGTATAGTGGTCGAATTATCACGGACATTATTTTGTCATCCGGTTTGAAGCCGTATGACCACTCCCCTTTGAGGGCAACTGTCAGGTGAATACCATCACCATACCTATTAAGCGCCATGAAAAATGCCGACCCTAGGGTCGGCATTTTTATCAGAGATAACGGGCTGACAGGAATTACCAGCCGGTTACTTCGCGCAGGGCCTTGCCGATGTCGGCCAGGGAGCGCACGGTTTTCACACCGGCATCTTCCAGGGCGGCAAATTTCTCTGCTGCCGTGCCTTTACCGCCGGCGATGATGGCGCCAGCATGGCCCATACGCTTGCCAGGAGGCGCGGTCACGCCTGCGATGTAGGAGACGACCGGCTTGGTGACATTGGCCTTGATGTAGGCAGCGGCCTCTTCTTCGGCACTGCCGCCGATCTCGCCGATCATCACGATGGCTTCGGTCTGAGGATCGTTCTGGAACATCTCCAGGATGTCGATGAAGTTGGAGCCCGGGATAGGGTCGCCACCGATACCGACGCAGGTGGACTGGCCGAAGCCCTCGTCCGTGGTCTGCTTGACCGCTTCATAGGTCAGGGTGCCGGAGCGCGACACAATACCCACCTTGCCCGGCTTGTGGATGTGACCCGGCATGATGCCGATCTTGCACTCACCCGGGGTGATCACCCCCGGGCAGTTCGGACCTATCATGCGCACGCCGGTTTCCTGCAGCTTCACCTTGACGTCCAGCATGTCCAGGGTCGGGATGCCTTCGGTGATGGTGACGATGAGCTTGATGCCGGCATCGATCGCTTCCAGGATGGCGTCTTTGCAGAACGGAGCCGGGACATAAATGACGGAGGCAGTGGCGCCAGTGGCTTCCACGGCATCACGCACAGTGTTGAATACCGGCAGGCCCAGGTGAATGGTGCCACCCTTGCCTGGCGACACGCCGCCGACCATCTGGGTGCCGTAGGCAATCGCCTGTTCGGAGTGGAAAGTACCCTGGCCGCCGGTGAAGCCCTGGCAGATGACCTTGGTATCTTTGTTGATCAGAACGCTCATTATTTGGCCTCCGCTGCTTTAACCACTTGCTGCGCTGCGTCAGTCAGACTCTTGGCGGCGATGATGTTGAGGCCGCTTTCGGCCAGTTTCTGGGCACCCAGTTCGGCATTGTTGCCTTCCAGACGCACCACGACGGGCACCTTGACGCCCACTTCCTTGACCGCGCCTATGATGCCTTCGGCAATCATGTCGCAGCGCACTATGCCACCGAAGATGTTGACCAGTACGGCTTGCACCTTGCTGTCAGACAAAATGATCTTGAAGGCCTCGGTCACGCGCTCCTTGGTGGCGCCACCGCCGACATCCAGGAAGTTGGCCGGTGAGCCGCCGTGCAGGTTGACGATGTCCATGGTACCCATGGCCAGACCCGCGCCGTTGACCATGCAGCCGATGTTGCCATCGAGGGCCACATAGTTCAGCTCCCACTGGGCGGCGTGCGCTTCGCGGGGATCATCCTGGGAGGGATCGTGCATCTCGCGCAGCTTGGGCTGACGGTACATGGCGTTGGCGTCGATGTTGATCTTGCCGTCCAGGCAATGGAGGTTGCCCTTGTCGGTGATCACCAGCGGGTTGATCTCCAGCAGCGCGAAGTCGCAATCCTGGAACATCTTGCCCAGACCCATGAAGATCTTGGTGAACTGTTTGATCTGCTCGCCGTTGAGGCCCAGTTTGAAGGCCAGTTCGCGGGCCTGATAAGCCTGCGGGCCTACCAGGGGGTCGATGGCCGCCTTGTGAATGAGCTCAGGGGTCTCGTGGGCAATCTTCTCGATGTCCACGCCACCTTCGGTAGAGGCCATGAACACCACGCGGCGGCTGCTGCGATCGACCACGGCGCCCAGGTAGAGCTCCTTGGCGATGTCGGTGCAGGATTCCACCAGGATCTTGGTGACCGGCTGACCATTGGCATCAGTCTGGTAAGTGACCAGATTCTTGCCGAGCCAGTGTTGGGCAAAGGCACGGATCTCATCCTTGCTCTTGGCCAGTTTGACGCCGCCCGCTTTACCGCGGCCACCGGCGTGCACCTGGCACTTGACGACCCACATGTTGCCGCCAATCTTGTCGGCAGCTTCCGCCGCTTCTTGCGGGGTAGCGCAGGCATAACCTTCGGAGACCGGCAGGCCATATTTGGCAAACAGCTGTTTTGCCTGATATTCATGCAAATTCATGATGTTCTATCCGTGTTGTCGTTATATCCGTTGGGGTGTTTCTCAATGCCCCTGCGATAGGGGCCCGGACAGGCCCCTATATTCTTGTGTGATCAGACGTCCAGCAGCAGACGGGTCGGATCTTCCAGCAACTCCTTAATGGAGACCAGGAAGCCCACCGACTCACGACCGTCGACGATACGGTGATCGTAGGAGAGGGCCAGGTACATCATCGGCAGGATTTCCACCTGGCCGTTTACCGCCATCGGGCGATCCTGGATCTTGTGCATCCCAAGGATGGCGCTTTGGGGCGGGTTGATGATCGGCGTGGACATCAGGGAACCGAACACACCACCGTTGGTGATGGTGAAGTTGCCACCGGTCAGCTCATCGACGGTCAGTTTGCCGTCGCGGCCCTTGCCGGCCAGCTCCTTGATGGCTTTTTCGATGTCGGCCAGGCTCATGCTGTCGCAATCGCGCAGTACCGGCGTCACCAGGCCACGGGGGGTGGAGACGGCGATGCTGACATCGAAGTAGTTGTGATAGACGACGTCATCACCGTCGAGCGCCGCATTCACTTCCGGGTAGCGCTTGAGGGATTCGACCACGGCCTTGACGTAGAAGGACATGAAGCCCAGCTTGATGCCGTGTTTCTTCTCGAAGATCTCGCCGTACTGCTTACGCAGCTTCATGATCGGCGCCATGTTGATCTCGTTGAAGGTAGTCAGCATGGCGGTGGTGTTCTTGGCCTCCAGCAGACGCTCGGCGATGCGCTTGCGCAGGCGGGTCATGGGCACGCGCTTCTCGGTGCGCGCCGCCAGCGGTGCCACCGCGGCGACCGGGGCAGCGGCCACCGGCGCGGCGGCAGGCTTGTTACCGCCCTTGATAAAGGCTTCCACGTCTTCCTTGGTGATGCGACCACCCTTGCCGGTGCCGCTGAGTTTGGCGACGTCGATGGCATGTTCGGCCACCAGACGGCGCACCGAGGGGCTCAGATCGTCAACCGCGGCATCGGCCGAGGCCTCGACCGGCTTCTCTTTGGTCTCTTCGCCCGCCACGGGGGCAGCCTTGAGCATGGCGATCAGCTGGCGGGAGAGCACGGTCGCCCCTTCGGCCTGCAGGATGTCACCGAGAATACCGGCTTCTGGCGCCGGGACTTCCAGGACAACCTTGTCGGTCTCGATGTCGACCAGTACTTCATCACGGGCAACCAGATCCCCTGGGCGCTTGTGCCAGGTGGCGATGGTGGCGTCGGCCACTGATTCCGGCAGGTCCGGTACCTTGATCTCGATAGTCATGTAATCAGTTCCTTGTTACTTCTTGTTCAGGGCTTAGGCCAGAGTAAGGGCATCTTCCACCAAGGCTTTCTGCTGCTTGGCGTGGACAGACATGTAACCGACCGCGGGTGAGGCGGAGGCCGGACGACCAGCGTAACGCAGGGTAGCACCGGCTTGCAGCACGCCATCGTAGTGATGACGGGTGCTGTACCAGGCTCCCTGGTTCTGCGGCTCTTCCTGGCACCAGACAAAATCGGTGACGTGGGCGTAATCGGCGAGGATGGCGCGCACTTCCGCTTCCGGGAAGGGATAGAGCTGTTCGATGCGCACCAGCGCCACGTCCTGCTGCTCGGCCTTGCGACGGGCATCGAGCAGGTCGTAGTAGACCTTGCCGGAGCAGAACACCACTCGCTTGACGGCTTTGGGATCCAGGGCATCGATCTCGCCGATGGCATTCTGGAAGGTCCCCTCTGCCAGCTCTTCGAGCTTGCTGACCGCCAACGGGTGGCGCAGCAGGGACTTGGGCGACATCACGATCAGCGGACGACGCATGGGACGGATCACCTGGCGACGCAGCATGTGGTAGACCTGGGCCGGGTTGGAGGGTACACAGACCTGCATGTTGTGCTCGGCGCACATCTGCAAGTAGCGCTCCAGACGGGCGGAGGAGTGCTCCGGGCCCTGGCCCTCGTAGCCGTGGGGCAGCAACATGGTCAGGCCACACATCCGGCCCCACTTCTGCTCACCGGAGGAGAGGAACTGATCGATCACCACCTGGGCACCGTTGGCAAAGTCGCCAAACTGCGCTTCCCAGATGGTCAGACCGGTCGGCTCAGTGGTGGCGTAACCGTACTCGAACGCCAGCACAGCCTCTTCGGAGAGCACAGAGTCGTACACCTCGAACGGACCCTGTTCATCACTGATGTTGCACAGCGGGGTATAGGTGCTGGCATCTTTCTGGTTGTGCAGTACCGCATGGCGGTGGAAGAAGGTGCCACGGCCGGAATCCTGCCCGGTGATGCGGATGCGGGAACCCTTGTCGACCAGGCTGGCGTAGGCCAGGGTCTCGGCGAAACCCCAGTCCAGCAGCTTGTCGCCGGCGGCCATGGTGCGCCTGTCTTCATAAATCTTCTCGACCTGACGCTGCAACTGATGCGCCACCGGATACTGGCTGACCCGCTCACCCAAGGATTTGAGTTCGTCGAGGGGCAGACCGGCGTCATAGGACATGGCCCAGTCGTGACCCAGATACGGGGACCAGTCGACGGAGTGCAGCTCCATGGGGCGCCACTCTTTGACCACCCGCTCCCCTTTGTCCAGGGCATCGCGGTACTCGTTGACCTGAGCGGTCGCCAGTTCCTGACTGACGATGCCTTCGGCAACCAGCTGATCGGCGTAGATCTTGCGCGGGGTCGGATGCTGCTTGATCTTCTGGTACATCAAGGGCTGGGTCGCACTCGGCTCGTCGGCCTCGTTGTGACCGTGACGACGGTAGCAGACCAGCTCGATCACCACGTCACGCTTGAAGGTGTTGCGGTAATCCAGGGCAATCTGGGTGACCAGCACCACGGCTTCCGGATCGTCACCATTGACGTGCAGCACTGGGGCCTGAACGGCCTTGGCGATGTCGGTGCAATATTCGGTGGAGCGCACGTCACGCATGTTGGAGGTGGTGAAACCCACCTGGTTGTTGATGACGATGCGCACTGTCCCGCCGACACCATAGGCACGGGTCTGGGACATGTTGAAGGTTTCCGCCACTACCCCTTGCCCGGCGATGGCCGAGTCACCGTGGATGGTGATGGGCAAGACGCTTGCGCCATCCTTGTCACCCCGTCTGTCCATACGGGCACGGACGGAGCCGATGACCACAGGGTTGACGATTTCGAGGTGAGAAGGGTTGAAAGCCAGCGCCAGGTGGACGTTGCCGCCCGGGGTGGCGAAGTCGGAGGAGAAGCCCATGTGGTACTTCACATCCCCGGTGCCCCAGGACTCGCCATGCTTGCCGGCGAACTCGTCAAACAGCTCCTGAGCACGCTTGCCGAGCACGTTGATCAGCACGTTGAGGCGGCCACGGTGGGCCATGCCGATGACGGCTTCCTTGCAACCCTGCTCACCGGCGCGACGGATCAGCTCCTTGAGCATGGGCACCATGGCATCGCCCCCTTCCAGGGAGAAACGCTTGGCGCCGGGGAACTTGGCACCCAGGTATTTTTCCAGCCCTTCGGCGGCGGTCAGATTCTCGAGGATGCGGGTCTTCTCTTCCAGGCTATAGCTGCCCTTCCCTTCGATGGATTCGAGGCGGTCTTGCAGCCAACGTTTCTCTTCGGTGGAGGTGAGGTGCATATAGTCGGCGCCGATGGAGCCGCAATAGGTCTTCTTGAGCGAGGCGACGAGATCGGAGAGCACCATGGTCTCGCGACCGATGGCGTAGGAACCCACATTGAAGGTGGCCCCCATGTCTGCGCCCTGCAGGTTATGGAAAGCCGGATCGAGTTCGGCAACGGTTTCCCGGGCCCAGAGACCGAGGGGATCCAGCTTGGCGTTCTGGTGACCACGGAAACGGAAGGCATTGATCAGTTGCAGTACCCGCACCTGTTTGGCATCCACTTGCGGATCGGACACGGCGGCACTGAAACGGGAGGGGTCCTTGGCCAGACGACGGAAATAATCGCGGACCTGAGAGTGGGGTTGTTCGACCGCGTGACCATTGACTTGGGGCAGCGAAGCAAAAATGCTGCGCCACTCGTCGGCGACGGATTCGGGATCGTCCAGGAAGGATTCGTACAAATCCTCTATATAGCTTGCATTCGCACCAGCCAGGTGAGATGACTCCAACCAGGCCTTCATCACGCCGTTATGCATGTCTATCCCTTGTACTTCTTGTCACTGCCGCTTGGCAGTTTTTGTAGGGGTCAAACAGCCACCCTTCCAGGGGTTGAGTGGCCATCCAGAGGTCGGGCCCCTGCCCTTGCGGCGGGGCCCTGGCTTATTACACAGCCCGATTAAGCAACATCGACTTGATATGACCGATGGCCTTGGTCGGGTTCAAGCCCTTGGGACAAACGCTCACGCAGTTCATGATGCTGTGGCAACGGAAGACGCTGAAGGCATCATCCAGATTGCCCAGACGCTCGGTCGCTGCACTGTCGCGGCTGTCGGCCAACCAGCGGTAGGCGGCGAGCAGGCCAGCGGGGCCGATGAACTTATCCGGGTTCCACCAGAAGGAGGGGCAAGAGGTCGAGCAGCAGGCACAGAGGATGCATTCGTACAGGCCGTCGAGCTTGGCACGCTCTTCAGGGGATTGCAGGTGCTCACGCACGGGCGGCAATTTATCTTCATTGATGAGGAAGGGTTTCACCTTCTCCCACTGGGTGTAGAACTGGGTCATGTCTATCACCAGATCCCGGATCACCGGCAGGCCTGGCAAGGGGCGGATCACCACCTTGCTACCCTTCTTCAGCAGATCCGACAGCGGGGTGATACAGGCAAGACCATTCTTGCCATTCATGTTGATGCCGTCCGATCCACAGACCCCTTCGCGGCAAGAGCGGCGGAAGGACAAGGTGGGATCCAGCTCTTTCAACTGGATCAGTGCATCGAGCACCATCATGTCGGAACCTTCAGGAATATCAAGACGATAATCCTTCATATGGGGGGCGTTATCAACGTCCGGGTTATAGCGATATACCGAGAATGTGACGTTCATTGTGCTTTGCTCCGCAATCAATATGTCCACGCCTTCGATGAGAGATGGGAATGCCTCCCACCTCTTCATAGACCGGCCAGGCGTGGCTCCGCAATCAGCAGGTCCACGGCTCCGATGAGGGCTGGGAATGCCTCCCACCTCTTCACAGTCCGGCCAGGCATGGCTCCGCAATCAGCAGGCCCACGGCTTCGATGAGAGATAGGAATGCCTCCCATCTCTTCACAGACCGGCCAGGCCTGGCTCCGCAATCAGTAAGTCCGCACCTTGGGTGGGAATGCCTCGCGAGTTTTCGGAGACATATTGACCGCGCGACGGGTCATGGACTCAGTGTCCGGATGGTAGAGGCTGTGGCACAGCCAACCCTCATCGTCACGCTCCGGGAAGTCGAAGCGGCTGTGGGCGCCCCGGCTCTCGGTACGGAAGTTAGCCGCAACCGCAGTGGCAAACGCCGTCTCCATCAGGTTGTCCAGCTCCAGACATTCGATGCGCTGGGTGTTGAACTCCTTGGAGGTGTCATCCAGACGGGCATTCTTGAGACGCTCGCGAATGCGCTTCAGCTCGGCCAGCCCTTCTGCCATGGCATCCCCTTCGCGGAACACCGAGAAGTTGCGCTGCATGCAGTCCTGCAGGTCCTTGCGGATCTGGGCGGGATCTTCGCCATCACGGTTGGCTTCCCAACGATTGAAGCGGGTCAAGGCAGCCTCTAGATCGGCTTCTGACGCCTCGCGGCCATGCTCCATGTCGCCCAGGGTATTGACCAGGTGAATACCGGCTGCGCGGCCGAACACGATGAGATCCAGCAGGGAGTTGCCGCCCAGACGGTTGGCACCGTGTACGGAGACGCAGGCGATTTCACCCACGGCGAACAGACCGACCACGGGCACGTCATTGCCGTCCTTGTCCTGACTCAGACACTGACCATTCACGCTGGTCGGCACGCCGCCCATCATGTAGTGGCAGGTCGGGATGACAGGGACAGGCTCGACGACCGGATCCACGTGGGCGAAGGTACGCGACAGCTCGCAGATACCTGGCAGACGAGATTCGAGCACCTCTTTGCCCAGATGATCCAGCTTGAGCTTGACGTGCGGACCCCAGGGGCCATCGCAGCCACGGCCTTCACGGATCTCGATCATGATGGAACGGGCAACCACGTCACGACCGGCGAGATCCTTGGCGTTGGGCGCATAACGCTCCATGAAACGCTCGCCATCTTTATTGAGCAGATAGCCGCCTTCACCACGGCAACCCTCTGTCACCAGTACCCCTGCCCCGGCGATGCCGGTGGGGTGGAACTGCCAAAACTCCATGTCCTGCACGCCAACCCCGGCACGCAGTGCCATGCCGACGCCGTCACCCGTGTTGATGTGGGCGTTGGTGGTGGACTGGTAGATGCGACCGGCGCCGCCGGTGGCGAGCACCGTGGCCTTGGCCTTGAAGTAGACGACTTCGCCGCTCTCCATGTCGATGGCGGTACAGCCGACGATGTGGCCGTCCTGGTTCTTCACCAGATCCAGGGCATACCACTCGGAGAAGACGGTGGTCTTGCTCTTCACATTCTGTTGATAGAGGGTGTGCAGCAGGGCGTGACCGGTACGGTCTGCCGCAGCAGCAGTACGGGCGGCCTGCTCACCACCGAAATTCTTGGACTGGCCGCCGAAGGGGCGTTGATAGACACGGCCGTTGTCGAAGCGGGAGAAGGGCAAGCCCATGTTCTCCAGCTCGTAGACAGCTTCCGGGCCCGTCTTGCACATGTATTCGATGGCTTCCTGATCACCGATGTAATCGGAACCTTTGACCGTGTCATACATGTGCCACTGCCAGTTGTCGTCATGGGCGTTGCCCAGCGCAACCGTGATACCGCCCTGGGCGGATACGGTATGAGAGCGAGTCGGGAACACCTTGGACAGCAAGGCACAGCTCTTGCCAGATTGGGCGATTTGCAGCGCGGCGCGCATGCCAGCGCCACCGGCGCCAATCACCACGGCATCAAATTCACGAGTTGGAATAGTCACCTTATACACCCCACAGCACGACGAACGCCGTCATCAGATAGACAAACAAGACCACTACCAGGGCAAATTGCAGCGCGCCCCGCAGACCTACCGGCTTGATATAGTCGGTCAGCACCTGCCACAGACCGATCCAGGCATGGATCAGCACAGAGAACAGGGCCAACAGGGTGAACACCTTGGTGAAGGTACTGGCGAAGAAGCCGACCCAAACGTCATAGGTGATGTCGTTGAAGGCGACGAATCCCACCAGATAGAGGGTGTAAAACGTCATGATGAGAGCGGTGGCGCGGATCAGGATGTAATCGTGAACGCCGCTGCGCCCGAAGGTTGCAGAATTGGTTACCATACCAGTACTCCCGCCAATACCGCCAAAACGCCGGTGATCACGAAGGCCACACGGGCGCTCTGTGAGCCGGATTCCAACTCTTCCCAATAGCCCATATCCATGATCAGGTGACGTATACCAAGCACGATGTGGTAGGCGAGCGCCGTCAGGATCCCCCAGAACACGAGTTTGACCAGGATGTTGTCCAGGATGGACATCACTGTGTCAAAACCCTCGGGAGAGGAAAGGGAAGTACCAAGCATCCACAGCAAGATGGAAAGCGCCACAAAGGTGATCACCCCTGAGACACGATGCAAGATGGAAGCGATGGCGGTGACAGGAAAGCTGATAGTCTGTAGGTCGAGGTTTACAGGTCTCTGTTTATTTTTCACGGCTTTGCCCACTCAGCTCCATTGAGCACGTTAGTTATTGTTTTCACAAACTATTGAGGGCACGGAGTGGCATTTGTTAGGTTTTTGTTACCAAAACAACTCGGAAAAGCCAAAAATAACATTTTCATTATCACATCTGGCTTTGCGAAAGCGTTTCAAACACCGACAGCCATCACCCACGAGGCGCAGTATATCGGCGGGCTTAACCAATGACAATCAAATAGCTACAAAGAAAACCCAAAACCGTAAACCAGATCTCACATCCTGTTTAACAAGGCATTAATGATCATTCAGCAAAATTGACAAGGCGGGGGATCTCTGGTTCAAATAAGGCGCTCCAGCCGCCCCCCGGGGAAGAAAAGGGTGAGAAACCCTTTTGCCTGAGTCATCAATCTCGTAATAGAGTACGACTGGAACTAATTATAAAAGAGCAAAGGAGACGTGCTATGGCTGATAAAATAGCCACCCTACACTTACCCGGAAAAGAGCCGGTCGAACTGCCGATCCTGTCCGGAACCCTGGGACCCGATGTGATTGACGTCAGAAAATTGGGCGCTCAGGGCTATTTCACCTTCGACCCCGGCTTTATGGCCACAGGTTCTTGTAAATCCTCCATTACTTACATCGATGGCGATCAGGGTGTCTTGCTGCACCGTGGTTACCCCATTGCCCAGTTGGCCACCCAAGCTAGCTATCTGGAAGTCTGCTACATACTGCTCTACGGCGAAGCGCCGACCAAGGCCCAGTACGCCGAATTCGAACGCATGGTCATGCGCCATACCATGGTCCATGAACAGATCGTTTACTTCTTCCGCGGTTTCCGCCGTGATGCCCACCCCATGGCCATCATGTGTGGTGTGGTCGGTGCCCTGTCCGCCTTCTATCATGACGCACTGGACATCAACAACGAACAGCACCGCGAGATCTGCGCCTTCCGCCTGCTCTCCAAGATGCCGACCCTGGCGGCCATGAGTTACAAATACTCGGTCGGCCAGCCCTTCATGCATCCGCGCAACGGCCTCTCCTATGCGGGCAACTTCCTGCATATGATGTTTGGGGTGCCGACCGAAGAGTACAAGGTCAACCCCATCGTCGAGCGCGCCATGGATCGCATCTTTACCCTGCATGCGGATCACGAGCAGAACGCCTCCACCTCTACCGTGCGACTGGCGGGCTCCTCTGGCGCCAACCCCTTCGCCTGTATCTCCGCCGGGATCGCCTCCCTGTGGGGTCCGGCCCACGGTGGTGCCAACGAAGCCTGTCTCAAGATGCTCGAAGAGATTGGCTCCGTGGATCGCATCCCCGAGTTCATCGAGAAGGCCAAGGACAAGAACGATCCTTTCCGCCTCATGGGCTTTGGTCATCGGGTCTACAAGAACCACGATCCCCGTGCCCAGGTCATGCGTCAGACCTGCCACGAGGTACTCGAAGAGCTGCAGATCAAGGATCCGCTGCTGGCCGTGGCCATGGAGCTGGAACGCATTGCGCTGTCCGACCCCTACTTCATCGAGAAGAAGCTCTACCCGAACGTGGACTTCTACTCCGGTATCATCATGAAGGCCATCGGCATCCCGATCACCATGTTCACCGTGATCTTCGCCATGTCCCGTACCATCGGCTGGATTGCCCACTGGAACGAGATGCTGTCTGATCCGGATCAGAAGATTGGCCGCCCGCGTCAGCTCTATGTCGGCGCGTCCGAGCGCGAATTCACTCCTCTGGAGCAGCGCTGATCAGCGCCATCTACATCAGGTGATCAACAAGGCGGTCATTGACCGCCTTTTTTTTTCGCGTTTTAATCCTCGCTTGAATTTGTCAACGAGGCCCTATCCCATGAAATTCCCCGTTCTCGCCGCCGCCCTGATCCTGACCGGTTGCCAACAGGCCCCTGTCCCTCAGGGTGAGACCCTCTTCGTCAATGCCGCCCTGGTGCCCTGCACCGGAGTCGCCCCCATGCAGTGCATGCAGGTCAAAGAGAGCAAGGATCAGGACTGGACGCTGTTTTACAGCCATATTCAAGGCTTTACCTTCGAGCCCGGCTATCTGTACGAGCTGAAGATTGCCAAGTTCAAGGTCGATAATCCCCCCGCCGATGCCCCCAACATCCGCTACGAGCTGTTGCAGATGGTGAGCAAGCGAGCGGCTGATTGAGCATCATCGTGCATAGAAAAGGCCGCTTCCGCGGCCTTTTTTCATGCTGACATCCAGGTTATCTGACTCAGCTCTTGCTCTGTTCGTGGGCGGAGAACTCAGCCATGAAGGCTTCGGCCCGCTCGACCATGCGGGTTGAGCCCACGAAGTAAGGGGTACGCTGATGCAGGGCGGTCGGTTGTATGTCCATGATGCGACGGAAACCGTCAGAGGCCTTGCCGCCGGCCTGCTCCACCAGGAAGGCGAGCGGGTTGCACTCATAGAGCAGACGCAGTTTGCCGTTGGGTGAGTTGGTGCCGGACGGATAGATGTAAATGCCACCCTTGAGCAGGTTGCGGTGAAAGTCCGATACCAAGGATCCGATATAACGGGCGGTATAGGGTCTGTGGGTTGCCTCGTCCAGCTCCTGACAATACTTGAGGTACTTCTTCACGCCGTCCGGGAACTTGATGTAGTTGCCCTCGTTGATGGAGTAGATCTTGCCCTCTTGAGGAACGCGCATGTTCTCGTGGGAGAGGCAGAAGCAGCCGATGGAGGGATCATAGGTAAAGCCGTTGACCCCGAACCCCGTGGTATAGACCAGCATGGTGGAAGAGCCATAAACCACATAGCCAGCCGCAACCTGTTGATGGCCCGGTTGCAGGAAGTCATTCAGATGCACTGGCGTGCCTGGCTCGCTGACCCGGCGGTAGATGGAGAAGATGGTGCCGACCGAGACATTGACGTCTATGTTGGAGGAGCCATCCAGGGGGTCGATCAGCACCACATATTTGGAGTGCGCCGAGAGGGCCGAATCGAAGGCGACGAAGTCCTCCTCCTCCTCGGACGCCATGCCACACACCTCTCCCCTCGCTTCCAAGGCCGCCTTGAAGCGCTCGTTGGCGTAGACATCCAGCTTCTGCTGCTCTTCACCCTGCACATTTTCGGCGCCGACCGACCCCATGATGTCGGCCAGGCCCGCCTTGTTGATCTCCCGGTTGACCACCTTGGCTGCGAGGCGAATGGAGCTGAGCAAGGAGCTGAGTTCGCCGGTCGCGGTCGGATAGTCCGCCTGTTTTTTGACGATGTACTCACCCAGGGTGATCATGTTCTTCATTATGTTTCCTTTGAGCGTTTCCGTTGGCGTTGAAAACGTTTGCAGGGCCGCGCAAAAAAAGTGCCGAGCCCGGCATCGTTGTTATGTAACCCAATGTAACGTTGAAAATTTGTTTTTGCAGCGAATTAACTCGTTGAAATTATGTTCAAAACTGCCAATCACATGGCGCTAAATCCCGTTTAAATCACTAATTTCAGGGCAGCATTCCCTAGTTAATTCGCTGTGATACATCTCGAGCCCTTGATGACGACACTTCTTCGTCACCCAGGCCGCCTCTGCGCCTTCCCCTGCCCGGCTGGCTGGCGACTTGCCGCCGTCCGCCGGATGTGAAGGCCATCGGCATCGGCTCACCCCTTGAGCTTTCACCATGGATATCGCACACTGGGGTCGCTTTGGAAGCATAAAAAAACATAAGGATATTCAATGAAGAAGACCCTCATTGCAGGGGCTGTGCTCGCCCTGTTCTCACTGCCGGCCCTGGCGGCTCAGGTTCCCTCTGGGACCAAGTTGCTCCCCCCTGACCAGCAGACCTTTGTCCGCAACATCGGCGCCGAACCCGCCTCCATCGACCCTCAACTGGTGGAGGAGAGTTCCGGTAGCGAAATCGTCAACGACCTGTTTGAAGGCCTCTATACCGTGGATGCGGATGGCAAGCTCAAACCCGCTGGCGCCCTGGGCTACGACATGGATGCCAGCGGCACCGTCTATACCTTCAAACTCAGACCCGATGCCAAGTGGTCCAACGGTGAACCCGTGACGGCGGCGGATTATGTCTATGGCTGGCAGCGGGCGGCGGATCCCAAGACGGCCTCCAACTATGCCTGGTTCATCGAGCTGACCGGGGTGACAGGCGCGAGCGAGGTGCTGGCAGGCAAGCAGCGTCCGGATACCCTGGGGATCAAGGCCATCGACGAGCATACTTTGCAGATCACCCTCAAGGCCCCGGTGCCCTTCTTCCTCAAGACCCTCTCCCACTACACCACCTTCCCGGCCCCCAAGGCGACCATCGCCAAATACGGCCAGGAGTGGGTCAAACCGGGCAATATCGTCTCCAACGGCGCTTTCATGCTCAAGGAGTGGACACCCAACGAGCGGCTGGTTGCCGAGCGCAATCCCAACTACTGGGACAACGCCAATACGGTGCTCAACAAGGTACTCTATCTGGAGATAGTGGCCGATACCGCCGCCTATAACCGCTATCGGGCTGGCAGCCTGCACTACACCAGCTATCCCCTTGAGCAGTATCCCATTTTGAAGAAGTCGACCCCGGATGAGCTGCTCAACGTGCCTATCCTGGCCAGCTATTACTATGTGTTCAACACCCAGCGCAAACCTTTTGACGATCCCCGGGTGCGCAAGGCGCTCTCTCTGGCCATCGACCGTGACACCATCACCGGCAAGATCCTGGGCCAGGGGCAGATCTCCGCTTACAGCTTCACCCCGCCCATCGTCGACGGCTTCGAACTCAAGAAGTCGACCAGCGAGCTGATGAGCAAGGAGGAGCGGATCAAGGAGGCCAAGGCGCTGCTGGCCGAGGCTGGTTATGGCCCGGACAAGCCCCTGAATGTGGATATCCTCTACAACACCAACGAGGGTCACAAGAAGATAGCCCTGGCCATCTCCTCCATGTGGAAGCACAACCTGGGCGTCAAGTCCGAGCTCAACAACATGGAGTGGAAGACCATGGTGTCGACCCTCAACGAGGGGGACTTCACCGTGAGCCGCTACTCCTGGAATGGCGACTACAACGATGCCTCCACCTTCCTCGATATCATGACCTCCAGCAGTTCGGCCAACAGCGGAAAATGGGTCAACAAGCAATATGATGCCCTGCTCGCCCAGGCCCATGATTCACAAGATCCGGCCGAGCGTAACCAGCTCTACCAGCAGGCCGAGGTGATCCTCGACCAGGAGGCTCCCATCGCCCCCGTCTACTTCTATGTGAAGTCCCGTCTGCTCAAGTCCTTTGTGAAGGGCTACCCCTATCACAACCCGCAGGACTTGGTCTATTCGAAGGACATGTACCTGGTAGCCCAGTAACGGCTCAACCCCGGGTTGACCCTGATACGACACAGCCCCGCATTGCGGGGCTGTTGTTTTAGCGGGCCAGATTAGAGCAAGGGCGCGGCCTTGCGACTGACGATGGGTTTGACCATCAGCTGGGCAACCAGTACCCCGAACAGAGTGAGGCTGCCGCCGACCAGGTGATAGGGGGTGAGCGTCTCCCCCAGCAGACTGACCGCCAATAGCGCCGTCATGATGGGTAACAGGTTCATGAAGATAGCCGTGCGGTTGGCACCAAGGCGCGAGATGCCCTGCATCCAGAGCCAGGGGGAGAGGGCCGAGGTGGGGATGCCTGCGTAGAGGATGAGCCAGAGCGCACGGCTATCGGGCAGGGTGCCGTCGCTTAACAGGAAGAAGGGGGTGAGGAACAGCAAGCTGCACAGCACCTGGCCATAGAGCATGGTCCAGCTATCCAGTCCAAGCTGCCAGCGCTTGAGCAACACACTGTAAAGGGCATAGGTGAGCGCCGACATCAACATGTAGAGGGAACCGGCCTGAACCCCCTGATGGAGCAGTTGGGCGGGATTGCCCTGCCCCAACAGCACCAACAGACCGAGCAGGGAGATGAGACCACCGAGCAGGGCGCCCCAGCTGGGTCGTTCATGCAACACCCAGGCGCTGAGCAAGACCGTCAGCAGCGGCGTCAACCCCATCATCAGGCCAATCTCGGTCGCCCCCAGGGTCTGGGCCGCGTAGTAGCCAAAGGTCTGGTTGAGCACCATGCCAAGCAGCGCCAGCATGGCCAGCTTGCCAAAACCGGCCTTGATCCGGGCTCGTTGCCGCCAGGCGGAACGAGCGAGAAAAGGGGTCAGGATCAAGGCGGCCACCAACCAGCGGGACCAGGCCATGGCCGCCGGCGACAACAACCCTACCGACAGCTTGCTGACGATACCGTTACCGGCCCAGATGGCCATGCAGGAGAAGGGAAAGAGAACCGCCAATGGAGGCATGATGTGTGACACCCAGTTAAACAGGCGCTCATTTTAGGAAGCCCTGCCCATGGTGCAAGCGCTATTTCATCCGGTGTGGTGGGAGCCGGACTCATACAACCGGGCCATCATGGCGACCGTGCGGTCCAGACAAACCTGGCGAGCCAAGGCGGAAACAATCAGACCCTCCGGGGAGGGTCTGGGCTGCGCATCGCAAAAACGGACTGACAACACTGTCAAGCCGCGTCCATGTGCAGACGACCTATCATGGCATTGACCTCGATCACCGTCTGACGATGAGGCAAGTCTGCCTGATTTGGCATCATTAACAGCCCGGACTGGAAGTCGAAGCGGCCACGGCCATGGATATAAATGCGCCCCTTGAAGAAAGTCTTGACGTGCTTTGCCACCATCAGCGGCAGGTATTTTTTAAATACTCTCATCGTTGCAACCTCTATGCAGTTGTACCCGTATGACAGCAGTTTCTGCGAAACGGTTCCCTGAAAAATGAATATTCATCCATGAACAACAAGCTCACACACTGAAAAAACCAAATGTTATCAGATTGTTTCGAGCGGTATTGTATGAGGTCCTGACAACCAGAGCAAGTTGCCTTTGTCCTCTTTCCATTCGATACAAGCCAGCCCCGAGGTCGCAAACATGGGCGCCCCTGCTGCCGGACTCAGCATCTGTACCAGATAACCCACCAGAGGCAGATGGCTCACCATGAGGATGCTGTCATGCTGCTCGGCAAGGGCGGTGAGATAGCTGGCCACCAGGGTGGGATCACCGTAAGGAGTGATGTCACCACTCTCCTCAACCTTGCTCGGGGTTGGCAGCACCTGGCTGATTGTCTGCCAGGTCTGACGCGCCCGCAGGTAGTTGCTGTGAATGACCAACCCAAGGCCCGCATCCAATTGAGGAGCCAGCCAGCGTGCCATGTGCAGTGACTCGGCAATCCCTTGTTCAGTCAGGGGACGCTGTTCATCGGTTTTCGCATTCATGCCAGCCTGGCCATGACGCATGATATAAATCTTCATTACAACCTCACCCTGTCGGGCCTGTTTTAACGGCGGGGGGATCTTACCCCGCTCTGCATGGGGAAACAATTGCGCTACCTCTCAGAAAAGGGTTTGCCCATCCTCTATCCGAGGTCGATAATCATCTTTAAATTCAAATAAATCCAACATGAGTCAGCGCCGATGAGCCCCTACGCCAGCCCGAATGACCACAGGCAATATCACTATCTGGAGCTGGCCAACCGGCTCAAGGTACTCCTCATTTGCGACCCTGAGACCGATAAATCGGCGGCCTCGCTGGCGGTCAATACCGGCCATTTCGACGATCCGAGCGATCGTCAGGGCATGGCCCATTTCCTCGAGCATATGCTGTTTCTTGGTACTCGTACTTATCCCAAACCGGGCGAATACCAGCAGTTCATGAGTCGCCACGGCGGCAGCAACAACGCCTGGACCGGCACCGAGTTCACCAACTTCTTCTTCGACATCGACAATGACTATTTCGAACAAGGGTTGGCGCGCTTTTCCCAGTTTTTCATCTGCCCCACCTTCGCACCCGAATGGGTCGATAAGGAGCGCAACGCCGTCGACTCCGAATATCGGCTCAAGCTGATGGATGATGTGCGTCGCAGCTATCAGGTGCACAAGGAGACGGTCAACCCGGCTCACCCCTTCTCCAAGTTCTCGGTCGGCAATCTCGACACCCTGGCGGATCTGCCTGGGCGCAGTTTGCACAGTGACCTCATAGGGTTCTACGAACAGCACTACAGTGCGGATCGCATGGCTTTGGTGATGCTCTCTCCCGAGTCTATTCCTGACCAATTAACTTGGTGTGAACACTTCTTCGGCCCCATCCTGGATCGCAATCTGGGGATCCCGACCGTGGATGTGCCCCTCTATCGACTCGAGGATCTGGGACTGTGCATCGAACAGACCCCGGTCAAGGAGAGCCGCCGCCTGAGCCTCACGTTCCCCCTGCCACCGGTCGATGCCTATTACGACAAGAAGCCGCTTACCTTCCTGAGTCACCTCATCGGCTACGAGGGGGATGGCAGTCTGCTCTCCCTGCTCAAGGAGAAAGGCTGGGTCAATCAGCTGGCCGCCGGTGGCGGGGTGAGCGGCAGCAACTTCAAGGACTTTGGCATCAACTTCGGCCTGACCCCCATGGGGGTTGAGCATGTGGACGACATCATCACGCTGCTGTTTGGCTACCTCAAGCTCGTCAAGCAAGAGGGGCTGGCCCCCTGGCGATACGAGGAGAAACAGCGGGTGCTCGAATCGGCATTCCGCTTCCAGGAGCGCGGCAAGGCGCAAGACACCGTCTCGGGGCTGGTGCTCAATCTCTTCATCTACCAGCCACAAGACTTGCTCCATGGCGACTACATGATGCGCGAGTATGACGAGACGCTGATCGCCCGCCTGCTCGCCAAGCTGACCCCTCATAACCTGAGGATGACCCTCATTGCCCCCGAGCTTGCCACGGACCGCCTCGCCCGCTGGTATCAGACCCCCTACAAGGTGAGCCAGATACCGGAGGCGGACAAGATCCGCTGGCAGCAGAGCGAACCCGATGCCGCCCTGCGCCTGCCCGAACCCAATCCCTTCATCGCCACTCGGCTGGAAGCCAGGGTGCCAGCGCTGGCCACCGACTTGCCCACCTGCCTCATCGACAGGCCAGGTTTTCGACTCTGGCACCTCCATGAGCACCAGTTCAGCGTGCCCAAGGGCAACCTCTACATCGCCATCGACAGTGAGCATGCGGTCAAGAGCCCGCGCCACATTGCCATGGCGCGGCTCGCCGTCGAGCTATTGTGCGATCACCTCAACGCCCTCACCTACCCGGCCGAGCTGGCAGGACTGGGTTACCAGATGTATGCCCATCAAGGGGGCTTCACCATCACCCTGAGTGGTTTCTCCGACAAGCAGGCGCTGTTGCTCGACATGATCCTCGCCAATCGCACCCTGGGCTATCC
Organism: Aeromonas rivuli; assembly: GCF_020149575.1. Taxonomy (NCBI): domain Bacteria; kingdom Pseudomonadati; phylum Pseudomonadota; class Gammaproteobacteria; order Aeromonadales; family Aeromonadaceae; genus Aeromonas; species Aeromonas rivuli. The sequence continues at coordinate 2,213,906 of NZ_CP079742.1, forward strand.
GGATCCGGCGCGCTTTGCCGCCATCAAGCAGCAGCTCATCCGCAACTGGGAGAATCAGGCCAAGACCAGGCCCATCAATCAGCTGTTCAACCAGCTCACCAGTTTGCTGCAGCCCAACAATCCCCCCTTCGAGCAGTTATTGCGTCACCTGCGCGAGGTCGAGATTGATGAGATGCCAGCCTTCGTGCAACAGCTGTTCAGCCAGGTCCATGTCGAGACCCTGGTACATGGCGACTGGCAGGAGAGCGAAGCCCTGGCCCTGGCCGCTCTGCTCGAGCGCCACCTCGCCCCTTATAGCCAGCCGAGCGCGGAGACCCGCCGCCCCCTGATCTCCATTCAGGACAGGGGCACCCTCATTCGCGAGCATGGTTGCGAACACGAAGACTCGGCGCTGCTGGTCTACTACCAGTCCCGCACTACCCGCGCCCGGGATCTGGCCTGTTTTACCCTGGCCAACCACATCATGTCCTCCACCTTCTTCCACGAGCTGCGCACCCGCCAGCAACTCGGTTATGTGGTGGGGGCCGGTAATCTGCCCCTCAATCGCCATCCCGGCCTCATCTTCTATATACAGTCGCCGGTGGCCGGGCCCCAGGTGCTGCTCGATGCGGTGGAGGAGTTCATCGATCTCTTCCCGCTGGCCATGCTCGAATTTAGCGAGCAGCAGTGGCAAGAGAGCAAGCGTGGCCTGCAGGCCCAGCTGTCCGAGCGCGATGCCAACCTGCGCAGCCGTGGCCAGCGCCTCTGGGTCAGCATCGGCAACAAGGATCTCGGCTTCGATCAGCGCGAACAGGTCTGCGAGGAGGTGGGCAACCTCAGCCGCGCCGATCTGGTGCGCTTTATCACCCAGTTGCGCTCACGTACCTCGGACAGGTTGATCCTCTGCAGCTATGGCCTGGGCCACGAGCACGACGAGCGCATCACCGGCCAGTTCATCGACGATACCAGCGCCTTTCGCCTCAATGCCCTGACCTTCGAGGCCTGATCCTGCTGAGCCGCTGGACGCCCGACCAAGAAAAAGCCGACCCAAGAGGGTCGGCTGGAAATACCACCATAAAGACGACCTGGGTCGCCAAACGTGAACATGAGCGTGAACATCAGGCACTGAGGCGAGTCGGCCTGGGCCATTGCCAGCAGTGATTGAGAAACAGGATCATCTTACTCACAACCTGTACTGCCCCGTTGATCTACATCAAAAGAGCTAAAAAAGAGGGGGCATGGTCCAGGACCTTGCCCCCTCTTCTCGTCAATCTGCCTGCCAGATCACAACGCGGCCATCTGTTCGCAGAGATGACTCAACCACGACGGGTCAGTCGATAAGCCACTTCATCAAAATAGGAGAGCTGACCAGCCATGACCCTGGGGTGATCCTGTTCGCTGCGTCTGCCCAGTACCTCGACCCTGAACGTTCTTTCAAACAGGGTGCGCACCGCCAACTCCCCCACCGAGAAAGGAGGTTGCGCCTGCTGTTCGGGCTGATACTCCAGGGTGATGAGCAGCACCTCCCCCCCCGCCACCATCAGGCGCGCCATCAAGTCGGCGTAATCCTGGCGCATGGCAGTGGGCAAGGCGATGAGCGCCGCCCTGTCATAGGCGAGCCGATAGCGGTGACCCAAGGATGCCGCGGCGAAGAAGTCCCCCTGATGAAGGGCTATCTCGCCACTCAGATGACGCCGGTAAGGACCCAGCACATCTTGCTGGACGCCAAGCCCCTGCTCCTCAAAGAACTGGCTGACGGCAAGCTGCGATAACTCGAAGCCATGCACGGCATGGCCCTGACGGCTAAGCCAGACCATGTCGGCAGACTTGCCACAGAGCGGCACCAACACAGGTCCCTGCTCGGGGCTGCCCTGCCAGCAATCTTGCAGGAAGGGATTCACATCTGCCTGATGAAATCCGATCCGGTTCTCTTCCCAACGCTTGTGCCAGAATGCGGCTTCCATCACTTCTCTCCTTCTCTCGCTAGCGTTTTACTATCACCACTTAAGGCAACGGGTGCAAGCGCCATGGCCGCACAGAACAGTCAAACGATGGCGAAATAAAAACGCCGCTGGCGTCGTTTTGACAGTGAGTGACGCGCCCTGAAGGGGCTGGGCAATCCACCCATGAGCTTCCATGGCGCCCGCCACAATGGATATCAGGCATACGTCTGGGCACTCAACATTGCGGCCTGGCTAGCGGCCTCTATCTGGACCCTGACGTGCGCAAAGGAGGGCCGTAACGCCAGTTCATCAACCAAGCAGGCTTGCACCAATTGTTGAAGTGGCAACAGCACGGCGGCCTCGACGTTGCTGCGGGCAACCAGCTCCTCGAGCAGGCAACCAAAGGCCCTGATCTCTATCCGCTCCAGCCGGGCAGCCAGCACGCCGTTTTCTCTGTCGTAACAGGAGGCGGCGCCAAAGTCCCCGAGCAGCACCCGCCCCTGCTGACCGTGCAACAGATTGTGACCATAAAGATCCCCGTGCAGGATCCCTCTCTCATGGAGGTGCTGCGCGGCAGAAGCCACGCCCTGCGCCATGGCGATCAGGGCGGCCGGGGTGAACGACAGCCCTGCGGGATAGACGTCGCGGGTGCAGGAGTCCAGGCTAGGCGGCCCCGCCAGATTGATAAAATCGGGGTCTATCAGTGTCATCACCAGCGCCGGTATGCCGGAGGGGTGACTGCCGACTCGGCCCGTTACCCCGATGAGATGGGGATGCCTGCCTGCGGCCAGGGAGACCGCCATCTCGCAGCGAGGCAGGCCATCGCTGGTCACGGCCCCCTTGAACAGCTTGACCGCCACTGCCTTCGTTCCTTCATCCGTATCAAGCTCTGCGCGGTGGACAACGCCGGACGCCCCCTGCCCCAGTTGCCCCCCCAGCGTCAACGCCTGCCAGGGGATCTCGGCGGCGGTTGCCCTGTTGCCAAGCTGGCGCTCCCATTCATCGGCAAAGGGATTACCTGCATAGGCCAGCCAGGCGAGGCGCGGCAAATCGAACAACCACTCGGGAAACGCCTCTAGCCGGTTGGCGGCGATGCGCAACAGCTCCAAACGGCGGCAGTTGCCAAGGCTCGCTGGCAGCTCACGCAGGCGGTTGCCCGCCAGCATCAGCTTTTGCAGGGCGGCGCACTGACCCAATGTGTCGGGAAGCCGTTCAATGGCGTTGTCGGTCAGAATAAGCCAGCGCAAGCCTGAAGGCAGGGATGCGGCCGAGACAGTGGCAATCCGGTTGGCCTTGAAGCCCACCATGGTGAGCGACGGGCAGCGTCCCAGCACCTCGGGCAGCACGGTGAAGCGGTTCTCGGAGCAGAAGAGGATACGAAGTCGTTTGCACTCGGCCAGCTCATCGGGCAGTTCGCTCAGCTGGTTGCCGGTCAGATCCAGCACCTCCAGGGTCTCTTTGAGGCTGAGGATCTCGGGGGGGAAAACCGCGAGGTTTTCACAAAGCTTCAGATGGCGGGCGCCGCCAAGCTCACCCGCGCGCAGCTGTTCCAGGGTATGCATAGCCGTTTCTCAAATATTGGTGACCCAGCCTGATGGCGCAACGTTGCCATCAGAGCGCGCCGAACCTGCGTCCAGCGGTCTTAAAGGGGGGCATTATAGAGAATTCGGGGCGCAGATCGCCCCTTTTGTTGCCTTGGTGACGGGGCATGGCGATCAGTAACACCACCCCCTTCGGATTAACGAAACACCTAGGCTGCAATAAGCGCAGCCCATTGCACCGTTTTCAAAGCGGCTTTTGGGCAAGGTATAAGAAGCCAAATTAGCGGTGCGATTCACGTTGTTCACTTGAATTGTTAGGCTGCGCTTGCCGGGAATATGCACTCAAACTCTTGAAAGACGACAGGCATGTCAGGCTGAGGCGCATAGCCAGTTCCTTGGAGCTCATGATGGTAATAGTCCCAGTGAGCCTTGTACCACCAGTCGAGGGAGCCATCCCCCTCACCTTCAACGCTTGCATGAGTCTCAGTGATCTCATTGAGCGGCAAGATATGCACTTTGATTGTGCGAATAATGCATACGGCCTTACCGTTCCAGTCCGTCACGATATTCAGATCGCCAATCTGGGGCAACGCCTCATCGCTGCTTTCAAATGACCACAATGATGGTGATGTTGCGCGTTTTTTACCGGTCAAGACTAGCTGAGCACATTCATTGGCGTCCGCCTCGTTGTCGCAGAAATGCCAAGCTGCGGGTGCATCGGTGGAGGATCGTGAAGGCGCGGGCTGGCGAGCAAGGTAGTCGTCCCACATGAACTTTATTGATGGATGCATAAGAGTGTCTTACCTGCCTAACGTTTGGTTAAGGGGCAGGTTTTAGCCGGCCCCGAGTGAGCGAAGCGAGCGGCTTGAACCGCTTGTTATGCTGGACTTTTGCACAAAGCTCTATTTTTTTGAATTTGAATATAGTTTTCAAAGGTGCCGTATTTTTCAGGCATGACAATTTTTATACTAGGATTGATGCGAACATTCTCAGCGTTGGCTCGTAAGCTCTCATCGTAAGCCGTGCAGGCTGACGGATTATCTCCCTGTATCTCGTAGGCGAAACCCATATTCAAGCTTAGATTGCTAACGATGTCATAATTGGCTGTTTGCGTGTAGATACTGCGTGATTTTTGAAGATATTCGATAGCTTTTGAATAGCGATTTTCCAAGTTGACCGATGGCTCGGTAAAGCCATTTTTAATATAATGTTGTTTCCATTGTCCGTCGAAAGAGTTGGACATAAAGAAAAGGCCATACATTCGATAGGCATCAGCGAAACAAAGTTGGTCGTTGGCTTCTTTGCAAATGGACAGAGACTCGACAATTAGCCGTTCTGCTGCAGTAGGCCTGTTCTGGTCGACTAGTCTATCTGCGTCCGCCAATTTCTGATGCGGATCTGAGCTTTTAACTACGCCAACAGCAGAGCACCCGCTGATTAACATAAGTACAGAAATAATGCTTGTTGGAAAAAATGCCTGCTTCATTGTAGCTCCACGATTAGGCATAACGCTCGCAGCATAGGCCGAAACCCGCGCAGCGGTTGAGGTCCAGGCCACGTAGTGGCCGTTTGTGACTGCGTTTGTTAGGCATAGCTGACTTGAACATGGCCGAGATGCTCCCTTACTTTAAATATATCTTTACCCACTACAAACACTCGGTATCTTGGATCATTAACGCTTTTATAAGCCGGTATATCGTTTCTTATCGATTCAACACCTATCGCGGCGAGCTTTGCGTCTAAATTGATTGCATCAACTTCGCTTTTAAAAAAAGCGACAATATGCCAATGTTGCTGTTTAATTACATGAGCTAAGAAAAACTCACAAGCATGTTCCTCACTGTCGGAGGTGAAAATTGGATCGTAATCACGCCCTCTCTCAGAGTAGAAAACAGCCCACTTGCTGCCTTTCTTATCCAAACAGAAAGAATCATCACCTCGGCTCATTACTGCAAAATTACTTACATTGCACCCTTCGGATACTAATTTCTCCTGTAACTCAGATGCTTTCATTATGATTACCTAACGTTTGGTTAAGGGGCGGGATTTAGTCCGTCCCAGTGAGCGCAGCGAGCGGTTTGAACCGCTTGTTATGTTTTGCTATTGGCTTGATCTTTAAAGGCAACATAGGCGCATATTGCAGTGCCGAAAAGCCCTGCAAGTACTGCAATGAGCTTATATATCTCGTTATTTGCAATATCGCCATGTGCTGAAAAATTAGGTGCACCGCTCATTACTATTGATAACATGATGAGTAGAAAGCCAGCAGCATTGTTTGCAATATGTCTCTGTTTGGTTTTAAGGAAGGCGAAAACCACAAGGGAAAATATTACAATTGGGGCTATGAAGCCAATCGCTATGTTTCCGATAGTTTCAGTGTTCATTCTTATTCTTTCTTCTGATGGTTTGTTGGCGACACATCGCTGTAAGTTGGCGAAGCATAACGTTCAAGTTAAGAGGCTGGCTTTAGCCGGTCCCGAGTGAGCGAAGCGAGCAGCTTGAATCGCTTGTTATGCTACAGCCACGTTGTTAGCCGACAACTCTTGCTCTTGTGTATTTAGGAATTCCCGACGGAAGTTCAAAGGACTAGAAATTCCTGGAACTGGTGCTTGCGGATTTCCTGCACCAGAAACAATAATTGAGCCGAAGTTGAATATGCGACCAAGGATGCCTTGGTTAACTTGGATGCTTTCAATTTTTTGTATGTTTATTTCGATGGTTGTTCTGCTTATGAATCCAAATTTAGCAATAACACGTTTGTTTGTGATGGCTAGTTCTGTAGAGAAGTAGCGTATTGCTGCTGCGATCCAGAAAAGCAGACCAATGCCAAAGATGCCGAGTGTTAATAAACCCAAAAGGATCAGTGGCAAAAGAGACCAGATGCTCGTTTTCCCTTCATAAATTACTTTTTCGCCTTTTGTAAGAGCGCTTTCTACGTAACTTCCCATATTTCCAACTCCTTGGTTGATGATTTTCATTTAATGCTTAACGCCTCAATAATCGGCGGCGCTTTTCGCCGTCCGGTGCCGAAGGCGCGCAGTTTATTGACTTGTTAGAGTTTATAGGCACGACCAATAACCTCCTCATACTCTGAAATATCAAACCGAAATGGACCAACGCCGGCTATAATCTGAGGTTCTTCGTAGCCATTTTCATAGGCAAAGCTTTCCCAAACATAGAAACGACCTTCCTTTTTCATTTTACAGCCGTACGCACCACATCCAACATCTGCGCACTCTGGACATACATAGATCAACCTTCTTCCACTCTCCATTTCTGGAGCTTCTAAAAGCAAAAATTGCCTTTTACTATGCTCATTAAGCTTGTCCCAGCCGCGTGCAAAACAGCCTAAATAATCAGCATGCCTACCATAATTTATAGATAAGATATGTAACAAAGATGATTCATCGACAATGAAATTTGAAGAATAGCTTTCATGAGTATTATCACTGCCCTTTCGATGTAAAATATCCAATCTTAGTTTTTTAGAGCTCAAGTCTATCTCAATACAGTTTCCACAATCAGGACATACAAAATATTCAACGCTACCAAAAACAGATGATTCTTTGATAAATTTATTACAGCTACTGCATTTCATGATTGAACCCTAACAATTAAGCTAACGAGCGGCCAAAAGCGCAGTTTTTGGACATCCAGCGAACGAAGTGAGTGACAGTTGAGCACATTGTTAGGTTCTTACTCCGTAGTTTGAAGGGTAAAACTCAATGTGTTCGACGCTTGAGACTTCGCATTCAGGATAAATCCAGAGTGACCAATTATTCTTTAGCCAAGCTGATGAGATACCACCTTTTTTGTGTGCTGCTTCTGCTGGAAATACTAGTTCTGTTTGCCCCGAGTGATAACCGGAAGAGCAGATAAGCTTGTAAGAGCTTGGGGACTCACTTTCTTCAATAATCATGAAGTCAACGATTGCTTCAAATGGGTGTTTCGCTGGAAAACGAAACACTGCGCCTCTGCCAAATGAGTCGTTTATGCACGTGGTGAGTGGGTGCCATTTCATCGTGGAACCTAACGTTTAGTTAAGGGGCGGGCTTTAGCCCGTCCCAGTGAGCGAAGCGAGCGCTTTGAACCAATTGTTATGTTCTTTCGTGGTTTCATGTTTGTTTCAACTTGCGCTATTCGTCTTCAAGTATGTTCGCTACGTAGGCCAGTTTTGTACGGAGGACGGGCGGATTGTTCGCCATCATATTCACGTCAGTGCAATACAGAAAGCTGTCAGACATCTCGTCAGGCAATCCAGCCTGCACAAACCGGCCAGTTGCCATACCTTTCGCCACAGTTTCGCCACCGAGCTGCTGCGTCGTGGCAGCGATATCCGGACAGTGCAGACGCTACTCGGGCACGCCGATGTACGCACAACGCAGATCTATACGCATGTCCTGGGCCAGGGCTTTGCCGGTGTGGTCAGCCCACTAGAGTGAGCGCTCTCTGACACCTAACCTGCTTATGCCATTCCCAAATTGCGGCCAAGCTACCGCCCCTGAATGACAGACTCCAGTTTGCTGCGTTCGACCTGTGCCGTTGCTCTGGCCTGGCTCATGAGTGACCCTGACAAAACGGTTTTCAAACGACTATCTTAGCGAGTGTGGCTGGGGAAGGAAGAGTGAGATGATAATTTCAGGAGCAAGATCAACAAATTAATCCACTTTGGTGGTGATATGGCGTATCAATGCCATCGTATCAACACCGCGCATCAAAAGAGTCGATATCCTGCTCCACTGCCAACACCTCACCGAAGCAAAGAAGCGGGTTCAGGCCGCGAGGCAGGGAAGCCTCTTCAAGAGCAGCGTTCTCGCATCCCTTGCGTGAAGCCGTCTCAACCTCCCTCCCCTTGCCATCAGGGAGCAGAAAGTTCGCCATGGGTGCAGAAACTTGACCGAGCGACGCCAGATCCTGGAGCCAATTTCCACGCAAACGATTGAAAAAAGAAAAGACGCCTCAAGGGCGCCTTTTTGACAATTTTGCGTTATCGGCAGGGAGAGGCGCTAGCCGCTTATTCCCGCTCCTTTTATTCCCACTCAATAGTGGCAGGCGGTTTGCCGGAGACGTCGTACACCACGCGGGAGATGCCGTTGATCTCGTTGATGATGCGGTTCGACACGTGGCCGAGGAAGTCATAGGGCAGATGAGCCCAGTGAGCGGTCATGAAGTCGATGGTCTCGACGGCGCGCAGGGCAATGACCCAGTCATATTTGCGACCATCGCCCATGACGCCGACGGAGCGCACCGGCAGGAACACCGCAAACGCCTGGCTGACCTGGTTGTAGAGATCGGCCTTGCGCAGCTCTTCGATGAAGATGGCATCGGCTTTGCGCAGCAGTTCGCAATACTCTTTCTTCACTTCGCCAAGCACGCGCACGCCCAGACCCGGACCCGGGAACGGATGACGGTAGAGCATGTCATAGGGCAGACCCAGCTCCAGACCGACCCGGCGTACCTCGTCCTTGAACAGCTCGCGCAGCGGCTCGACCAGACCCATCTTCATCTCGGCCGGCAGGCCGCCGACGTTGTGGTGAGACTTGATGACGTGGGCCTTGCCGGTGGCGCTGGCGGCGGATTCGATCACATCCGGATAGATGGTGCCCTGGGCCAGCCATTTGGCGTTTTTCAGCTTCTTGGCTTCGTCGTCGAACACTTCCACGAAGACGCGGCCGATGGCTTTGCGCTTGGCTTCCGGCTCGTCGATGCCCTTGAGGGCGCCGAGGAAGCGCGCTTCGGCATCGACCTTGATGATCTTGAGACCAAAGTGATCGCCGAACATCTCCATCACCTGAGTGCCTTCGTTCAAACGCAGCAGGCCGTTGTCAACGAACACACAGGTGAGACGATCGCCGATGGCGCGGTGTACCAGCATGGCCACTACCGAGGAGTCGACGCCGCCGGAGAGGCCCAGGATCACTTCATCCTCACCCACCTGCTCGCGGATGCGGGTCACGGCGTCATCGATGATGGTGGCCGGGGTCCACAGGCATTGGCAACCGCAGATGTCTTTGACGAAATGCTCGAGCAGACGGGCACCCTGACGGGTGTGGGTCACTTCCGGGTGGAACTGGACGCCATAGAAGCGCTTGGCCTCATCGGCCATGGCAGCATGGGGGCAGGTCGCCGTCTGGGCAATGGTGGTGAAACCGGCCGGGATCTCGGTGACTTTGTCGCCGTGGCTCATCCAGACGTCCAGCAGGGCATGGCCGTTGGGGGCGATGGCATCTTCGATGTTGCGCAGCAGGGCGCTGCTCTGGCCGGACTGACCCAGCACTTCGACCTGGGCATAGCCAAATTCGCGTTCGGTGGAGGATTGCACCTTGCCACCGAGCTGTTCGGCCATGGTCTGCATGCCGTAGCAGACACCAAACACCGGCACGCCGGCGTTGAAGACATAGTCAGGGGCACGGGGGCTGTCCGCCTCGGTCACGGACTCAGGGCCGCCGGAGAGAATGATGCCGTTGGGATTGAATTCGCGGATCTGCGCTTCGGTGACATCCCAGGCCCACAGCTCGCAGTAGACACCGATCTCACGGACACGGCGGGCGATAAGCTGGGTGTACTGAGAACCGAAATCCAGGATCAGAATACGGTGGGCGTGAATATTGTTAGTCATTTTATTCCTGCATCAGGCTGATGTTGTAACAAAAAGCATGGGGATAAAAAATGGTAGCGAAACGGGGCCGAGGCCCCGTTTTATCAGCCCATCCGGTAGTTGGGGGCTTCTTTGGTGATGGTCACGTCATGGACGTGGGACTCTTTCATCCCGGCGCCGGAGATGCGCACGAACTCGGCCTTGGTGCGCATCTCGTCGATGGTGGCGCAACCAGTCAAGCCCATGGAAGAGCGCAGGCCACCCATCTGCTGATGGATGATCTCCTTGAGGCGCCCCTTGTACGGCACTCGCCCTTCGATCCCTTCCGGCACCAGCTTGTCGGCGGCATTGTCGGTCTGGAAGTAGCGATCGCTTGAGCCCTTGGACATGGCGCCCAGAGAGCCCATGCCGCGGTAGGACTTGAAAGAGCGCCCCTGGTAGAGCTCGATGTCACCGGGCGCCTCTTCGGTACCGGCGAACATGGAACCCACCATGACGCAGCTGGCGCCCGCGGCGATGGCCTTGGCCACGTCACCGGAGAAGCGGATGCCGCCATCGGCAATCACGGGGACACCGGTGCCTTCCAGCGCTTCAACGGCATCGGAGATGGCGGTGATCTGGGGCACGCCGACACCGGTCACGATGCGAGTAGTACAAATGGAGCCAGGACCGATACCGACCTTGACGGCATTGACGCCAGCGGCGACCAGCGCCAGGGCGCCAGCGGCCGTGGCCACGTTGCCACCGATGATCTGCAGCTCGGGATAGGCATCGCGGGTCGCCTTGATGCGATCCAGCACGCCCTGGGAGTGACCGTGGGAGGAGTCAATCAGCAGCACGTCCACACCGGCCTCGACCAGGGCGGCGACGCGCTCTTCGTTACCGGCACCGGCACCGACGGCAGCGCCAACCCGCAGGCGGCCCTTCTCGTCTTTACAGGCGTTGGGTTTGCGTTCGGCTTTCTGGAAGTCCTTGACGGTGATCATGCCCATGAGTTTGAAGTCGGCATTAACCACCAGCACCTTCTCGATGCGGTGTTTTTGCATCAGGGCAACCACCTCTTCACGAGGGGCCCCTTCACGCACCGTCACCAGACGATCTTTTTGGGTCATGACCTGTTCAACGGTCTGGGAGAGATCAATCACGAAGCGCACATCACGGCCGGTGATGATGCCGACCAGCTGGTTGCCGTCAGTCACCACGGGGTAACCGGCGAAACCGTTCTTGTGGCTCAGCTCTTTGATCTGGGCAATGGTCATGTCGGGACGCACGGTCACGGGGTCGGAGACGACACCACTCTCGTACTTCTTGACCTTGCGCACTTCGGCAGCCTGCTGCTCGATGGACATGTTCTTGTGAATGAAGCCGATACCGCCTTCCTGGGCCAGTGCGATAGCCAGACGGGCTTCGGTCACTGTGTCCATGGCAGCGGAAATCATCGGAATATTCAGGGAGATAGCAGACGTTAGCTTGGTACGCAGATCGGCTGTATTAGGAAGAACAGTGGAGTGTGCTGGAACCAACAATACATCGTCGAAGGTCAGCGCTTCTTTGGCAATCCTGAGCATGGCAATATCTCACCGTTGAGGAGTGGGGGTGGAAAATATTGCCGACAAATTTTACTCATGGTTTACCGGTTGGTAAAGAAGTATTTTTTAATTTTTTGTGGCACAGCCCGCTTTTAGCGCGCCAAACAGGCAAAACTCTCACAAATTCAGTCATAAAATGGCCCTTTTTACCTCGAAATAATGTAACGGCGCCATCCATCGGCATGGCCTGACTTTTTCAAGGCTGGCATAGGACACACTCAGTACCCTCCCCCGACACTGTCGACCATAAGGGGTCGAATGGAGCGCCACCTCGGGTGACCAGTCACGCGCGAGACGGCAACCCAATCACCCCTGGTAACGACCAGGTTTGTGCCAGTTCATCAGCATGGCATTCATGGCCAGGGCGCTCAGGGCCGACCAGAACAGCAAGGGGGCAGGTAGCAGACTCAAGGAGAGGGCAAACAGCAGCAGATCCAGCAACATCTGGGTCTTGCCTGCATTGATGGCAAACCTGGCCTGCAGCCAGAGGGTCACCACGCCAGTGCCACCGACCGAGGCATTGTGACGGGCGAGTGACAGGACCCCCATGCCGATGAAGGTGCCACCGACCAGGGCGGCAAACAGCGGATGTATATAGGTCACCGTCTGCAAATGGGGCACTATCTGGCTGGCAGCAGCGAGGGCAATATTGACGATCAGCGTCTTCAGGGTGAAGGGGAGCCCCATACGGGCATAGCAAAACAGCATGAAGGGGAGATTGGTCAAGATGAACAACACCCCTATGGGCAACTCCACCTGATAGGAGAGCAGCAGTGCCATGCCCGCCACGCCGCCGGTGATCATGCCTGCCAGCTTGAGCATGTACAGCCCGATAGCGATGAACATCACCCCCAGTGTCAGACCATACACATCATCTTTGAAGTTATGGACAAGCCCGTTGCGGGTGGCTGCTTGCGGTAATGCCACGTCGTTTGCCATGCCGTTTCCCATAGGACTCCTTGTCATGAATGAATAAGCATCAGTCGCCAGATAAATCCATGGGTGTCAGGCTGGCGCTGATACTGTGCTTGGATTGCTATCACGCAGCAAAAAGAGCGCCAACCATGACAAGACGCTGGGATTTAAATTAAATTCAGATTATAGAACTACTAAAAGCATATTAACTGGCATGTACATCTGGCTTATGGATCCCCACCTTGAGCCAGGCAGCATGAACAGGATTTCTCTGATGACAAGCACTCAGATCATGGCCGCGCCGTGAAGCCCGTTTTCAGTCACAACCCTTGCCCGATACGGGTTGGCGGTGAGACTGGGAGGCCCGCGTTGGGGGGGCAACAGGGGGCCAGGACGCGCATTTCCCGGCGCAGATGCCTTGCAGCTCCCCCGATCAGGTGCTGGCAGCACAGTGACCACCCAACTGGTTGCACATGTTCGGTGCACTACAGCACCATAACGGTGCAGCATATCCCCCCCAACACGGAGCCAGAGTCAGGGCAGTTGGATAGCTGAGGCGCCCTTTGGGCAGTTGCCATCGGCAAGCCAGCCCCCCATGATGGCAGCCCCAGGCTCTCGCCTGGATAGTTGTGATTTCAATCATTTCAAGGAAGTACGATGAGAGCATCGGATTATGCAAGACTGTTGTTCCTGGCCGCTATCTGGGGGGCCAGCTTCTTGTTTATGCGTATCGCCGCCCCCGTCTTTGGCTCAATCAACACCGCTTTTTTACGGGTCCTGTTCGGCCTGACAGGGTTGGCCGTCATCTTGTTGTTGATGCGCGCCCCGCTGATCTTTCAAGGCAAGCTCAAATCCGCCATGGTGCTTGGCATCATCAACTCCGGCATCCCCTTTCTGATGTACGCCATCGCCGCGCTCTGGCTGCCCGCTGGCTACTCGGCCATCCTGAACGCGACCACCCCCTTGATGGGCGCCCTGATCGGTTTCTCCTGCTTCAACGAGCAGTTAAGCGGCCGCAAGTGGCTGGGGGTCATGCTGGGATTCCTCGGTATCACCCTGATCACCACCACGGGGGACGTCGCGGTGAGCGAGACCATGATCATCGGTGTGATAGCTTGCCTGATCGCCACCGCCTGCTACGGCTGTGCGGGCTTCCTGACCCGGCGCTGGATCACCGAGCGGGGTGGCCTGGATGCCAGGTTGGTGGCCTTTGGCAGCCAGCTGGGCGCCTGCTTGTTCCTGCTCCCCTTCTTTGGCTATTCGGTGACAGCCAGCCCCGTGGCCGACTGGGCCATGCCCGAGGTGTGGGCCAGCCTGTTGGCCGTCGGCTTTATCTGTACCGCACTCGCCTACCTCATCTATTTCAGGCTGATCGCCGACATTGGACCACTGCGCTCCCTGACGGTGACCTTCCTCATCCCGCCCTTCGGCATATTGTGGGGTTATCTGATACTGGGCGAGACCCTCACCGAGGGCTTCGTGGTTGGCGGTGCCATCGTCTGCCTCTCGGTCTGGCTGGTGGTCAGCCCGGCCAGAGCAGTCCCGCGCCAGGTGCTGGACAAGTAATCATCCGGCAGTCAGAGCCCCGGAGGTGCTCGGCTCTGACCCTGAACTGCGCTAAGATGGCGCCATCGTCTCCCTCCCGCGTCCACCATGGACAATGGGACAGCAGAAGGGCCCAGCGTGAGCCAGTCCAATCAACAGCAAGTTTTTACCGTCACCCGCCTCAATAGCGCAGTACGCATGATACTGGAGCAGGATCTGGGGCTGGTGTGGCTGACCGGCGAACTCTCCAACCTGGCGATGCCAAGTTCGGGGCACTGGTACTTCTCCTTGAAGGACATCTCGGCCCAAGTGCGCTGTGCCATGTTCAAGGGCAACAACCGCCGGGTGCCCTTCCGCCCACAAGATGGCATGCAGGTACTGGTACAGGCCCGGGTCTCCCTCTATGAGCCCCGTGGCGAATATCAGCTGATCATCGAATCCATGCAACCGGCCGGGGATGGCGCTCTGGCCCTGCGCTTCGAAGAGCTCAAACGCCGCCTCGCCGCAGAGGGTCTCTTTGATGCAGCCCGCAAACGTCCGCTCCCCACTAACCCCAAGGCGGTGGGCATCGTCACCTCGGCCACCGGGGCGGCCTTGCACGATATCCTCACCGTGCTGGGACGCCGCGCCCCCGCCCTGCCCATCTTCATCTATCCGACTCAGGTACAGGGCAACCTGGCCAGTGGCCAAATAGTGGCCGCCATCGAGCTCGCCAATCGCCGCGCCGAGGTGGACGTGCTGATCGTCGGCCGTGGTGGCGGCGCCCTGGAAGATCTCTGGTGTTTCAACGAAGAGCGGGTCGCCCGGGCCATTCATGGCTCAGCCATCCCGGTGGTGAGCGCCGTGGGTCACGAGGTCGATATCACCATCAGCGATCTGGTGGCGGACTTGCGCGCCCCCACCCCCTCCGCCGCCGCCGAATTGGTGGCGCCGGATCAGAGCGAGCGCATCAATCAACTCAATCGCCTCACCCAGCGCCTGAGTCAAGCCATGGCGCGTCAGCAGACCCAGCATGTCCACCACTTCACCCTGCTCACCAAGCGGCTCGAACATCAAGACCCCAAACGCCGCCTCGAGCAACAGTCCCAGCGCCTCGATGAACTGGGTAACCGCTTGCAGCAATTGCTGCGTCAGCGCCTGCATCAGGGGGAGCGACGGCTCAATCAGCTCGCGCAACGGCTCCAAGCCCAGAGCCCAGAGCGACGTCTGGCACAGGGTCGGCGGCGCCATCAACTGGCAGAGGCGCGCTTGCATAGCCTGATGAGTAAACGCCATGAGCAAGCGGAGCATAAACTGGCCATGCTCAGCGCCCGCCTCGATGGGGTCAGCCCCCTCGCCACCCTGGGGCGCGGCTACTCCATCACTCGCAGCCAACGGGGTGAGGTGATCAGCCAGGCCAGCCAGGTCAGCGCCGGGCAGTCGCTGGTCACTACCCTGGCAGAGGGCCACTTGCTGGTGCGGGTAGAAGAGGTACACAACCGATAGCTAAAACGGGAGCGCTTCTCAGTGCCCCCTATTTATCCCCTCCTCTTTCATCGACGCAAACCTGTCACCGAGTGCCCCACGATCTCGACCGGGCGAACGGCCGCAGCGTTGGCGTGGGGGCCCCTCTCCCCCGCTCCCGCGAGGGGATTGAGCTGCAAGTACTCGAACAAGCCGGCCTGCAGATTGACGCTCCAAAAACGCCCCGCCAGGGTCAGCTCAAGCCACTCTGCGGTGAGCGCGGCCAAGCCATATTGCTGCCAGACCTGAAAAAGCGGCAACAGCTGCCCTCGCAAGGGATCGGGCAAGAGGGCCAGGGACAACCGGCCAGTGTCGAGGGCGCCGCGCAGCAGCGCATCCATGGCGGCATTGGGATTGCGCCCCATGACCATGCCGGGAGCCCGACGTCCATCGGCCAGCGCCTGATGCCAGGGCGCCAGATCCCGCCCATACATCAGGCCATGTCCGTGGACATTGCCCCCCGCCCCGGCCCCAAACGGCAAGATCTCGGCCCCCCTCTTGGCCATCTGGTTATAACGGCTCTGCTCGGTCTCGCTGCGTCGCCAATGGCTGCAAGAGAGCCGCTGCCAGCCGCCCTGCTCCAGGGTGTGGGCACCATAGGCATACATGCTGGCCCGCTGCTGACTGTCGGCCGCCCAGCCCGGTTTGCCCTTGGACTCGGCCCGATCCAGATGGGTGCCCGCCATGGCAATAAGCTGGTAGAGATCCACCCCATGCACCCCGCTCGCCATCACATCCGCGATATCCTGACGCCAGATGGCATCATCCTGATCGGGCAGACCGAAGATGAGATCCGCCACGATCACGGCCTCATCGTACCGGGTCAGTTCGGCAAGTCGCTCAAGCAGCCGCGCCCTGTCATCGATGCGGGCCGCCTGTTGGCGCACCTGGGTATCGAAACTCTGTACCCCAAACGAGAAGCGGTTGAACCCGCCCGCCAGCGCCGTGTGCCACTTAGGCTCATCGAATCCGTTCAGCCGCCCTTCCAGGGTCAGTTCTGCATCCTGCGTCAGGGGAAACCCCTGTATGGTCTCGGCCAATCGGGCCAGATCATCGACCGCCATGTCGGTCGGTGTTCCGCCTCCCACGTAGACGGCCGAGAAGGGTGCACTCAGGGCGAACGGCGTCTTGGCCGCCTGCTGGAGATTGTCACAAAGGGCCGCCATATAACGGCTCATCCGCGCCGGATTGGCGCCATTTTCGAAGAAATTGCAGAAGCTGCAGCGCTTCTTGCAAAAGGGAACATGGATATAGAGGGCGCGCTCCTCGGCCTCCGTCGCGGTTTGCCACCAGGCCTGCCAATCCTTGTCATCCAGGGCCAAGGGCCTGGCACCGCCCCGGCTAGCATGCGCAGATGTTTTGGCAGTGAACGCAAATTTAAGGGGGTCCGGGCTGGGCAGTCCGGTCATGGTGGGCGTCAGTATCATCGGCGGTGGGATCGGCTAGAAAGGATTGGATGCAAATGATAACCACTATCAACAATATGATAGCTTGCGCCAGATCAACTCCCCGACCAATAACAAGACTTGGCTACCCGGGGTTAACGCCATTCATGGATCCAGTTAACAGAATCCTTACTAAAGTCAGGGTAATGTGTGCCGATAGAGTACCAATCTTGGCGACTTGTCATGCGCCCAAGTGGCAGACCCCTTCCCCGTATCTGGACTCGGCTACCCATGCAAAACCTCTCGCTCAACTGGAAAATCTTTCTCCCCCTCGCCCTGGTCATCGGTGTCAGTTTCGCCCTCAGCTTCGAGCTCTCCGCCTGGTTGCAGCGCGATCTGGCCCTGCGCCTGGCGGGCGAGAAGGTGGAGAGTACCGCCAACAGCTACATGGATCAGCTCAACGTCATGATGATGACCGGGGTCATCGCCAACCGCGCCATCGTGCAGAGCAAGATAATGAGCGAGGCCGGCATCACTGAGGCCCGCCTGATCCGCGCCCCTGCCGTCAGTTCGCTGTTTGGCCCGGGCCATCCGGATCAGCAGATAGTCGACGAGTGGGACCAGCGGGCCATCGAGCAGGGGGAGACGCTGCTCGAGCAAAAAGGCAGCCAGCTCACCCTGATAAAACCCTTCAAGGCTTACCAGGAGTACCGCGGCACCCAGTGCCTCACCTGCCATCAGGTCGCCGAGGGGACCGTCATGGGGGCCGTGCGCATCAGCTATGACCTGAGCCATATCTTTGCCGAGATCCGCCACAACAACTGGCTGCTGAGCGGCTGCCTGGGGGCCGTGTTCAGCCTGGGGTTTGGGCTGCTGTGGTGGGTATTGCAGCGTTACGTCAAACGCCCCGTCTATCGGTTGCAGCGCACCATGATGCAGATGGCCAAGGAGCGGGATCTCTCCCTACCCCTGGTCAATCACAGTCAGGATGAGCTGGGCCAGATGACTCGTGCGGTCAACGACATGGTGCAGGGCTTTCGCCACAGCCTGGCCGAGGTCGAGGGAGCCACGGCCGAGCTGTATCGAGAGTCGAACCAGATCCGCCAGGTGGCGACCCAGACGGAGGGGTCGGCCCGGGTGCAGGAGCAGATGACCACCCAGGTCGCCACCGCGGTGAGCGAGCTGGCCGCCAGCTCCTATGAGGTCCGCGAACATGCTCGCCACAGCGCCGAGCTCTCGACCCTCACCAACGACGATGCCGCCAACACCAGCCGCCTCGCTCGGCACTCCATCACCGACATGGGCGAGATGTCCGCCGACATTGCCCGGGTCGACACGGTGATCCAGCAACTCGATAGCCGCTGCCTCGCCGTGGATGGGGTATTGGAGGTGATCAGGGGGATTGCCGATCAGACCAACTTGCTGGCCCTCAATGCGGCCATTGAGGCCGCCCGGGCCGGTGAACAGGGACGCGGCTTCGCCGTGGTGGCTGACGAAGTCAGGGCGCTCTCCAGCCGCAGCCGCACCGCCAGCCTGGAGATAGCCGGGATGATTGCCGCCCTGCAACAGGAAGCCCAGAGTGCCGTACAGGTCATTGGCGATGCCAGGCTCAAGGCGAATGACAGCATTCAGAAGACGGAAGCCACGTTGGCGGCAATGCAGACCATCATTGATCGCATCGCCAATATCAATGATCTCAATGCCCAGATGGCACAGTCAGCCCAGGAGCAGGACAGAGTCTGTCAGGAAGTGGATGGCGCCGTGCACGAGATCCGCAGCACATCGAACGATACCCTGAGCCAGGCCCACAGCGCCAATCTCGCCAGCGAGCAGCTAGTCGCCCAGTGCCAGAAGCTCGAAGCCCTGCTCAACACCTACCGCTGGTGATGGATTAACGTGCCTGTGGTTTGCGCCACGGGCGAGGGACACAAAAAAAGCGCGACCTCGGTCGCGCTGTTTCGTTGCAAGCCATCAATAGGGGGATCAGCGCGCGTTGCGCGTCGCCACTGCCTCTGCCAGGGTGCGCAGCAGGCTTTCGGTATCGTCCCAACCGATGCAGGCATCGGTGATGCTCTGACCGAAGGTGAGCTGGCAGCCATCCACCAGATCCTGGCGACCCTCCACCAGATGGCTCTCGACCATGACCCCGAATACGGCCTTGCTGCCGGCACGGATCTGGCCCGCCACATCCTCGGCCACCAGCATCTGATTCTTGTACTGCTTGCTGCTGTTGGCATGGCTGAAGTCGATCATCACCTTCTGGGGCAGACCCGCCTTGTCCAATCCCTTCACGACCTCATCCACATGGGCGGCGCTGTAGTTCGGTTCGCGGCCACCGCGCAAGATGATGTGGCAATCCGGGTTGCCGGCGGTGGAGACGATGGCGGAGTGGCCATATTTGGTCACCGACAGGAAGTGGTGTGGCGCACTGGCGGCGCCAATGGCGTCGATGGCGACCTTGATGGTGCCGTCTGTGCCGTTCTTGAAGCCCACCGGGCAGGAGAGACCTGAGGCCAGCTCACGGTGCACCTGGGATTCGGTGGTGCGCGCCCCGATGGCGCCCCAGCTCATCAGATCCGCCACGTATTGCGGGGTGATCATGTCGAGGAACTCGGAGGCGGTCGGCATGCCCAGATCGTTGAGCTCAAGCAGCAGCTTGCGACCGATGCGCAGACCGTCGTTGATCTTGAAACTGTTGTCCAGGTGAGGATCGTTGATCAGTCCCTTCCAGCCCACTGTGGTGCGCGGCTTCTCGAAGTAGACCCGCATCACGATTTCCAGCTGATCCTGGTACTTGTCACGCAGGGTCTTGAGGCGCTTGCCGTATTCGATGGCGGCGACCGGATCATGGATGGAGCAAGGACCAATCACCACCAGCAGGCGTTGATCGTCGCCGGTCAGGATGTTGTGGATCCCCTGGCGGGACTCAAATACGGTGGAGACGGCCGCCTCGGTCGCCGGAAACTTCTCAAGCACCGCAACCGGGGGCAATAACTCTTTGATTTCACTGATACGAACGTCGTCGGTTTGATGCTGCATACTTCGGCTTCCTGCTTGGCTAGACACATTGCTTGCACCAATCTAGCCCGAGCGGGGCCAGGGTGTAAATAGAAAATTACATCGCATAATAAAATATCTTCAAGCCTACCATTGCATGTTACTGAAATGATGCTAGCCAATCGTGTTCGGTGTGCCCAGCCCATGAAAAAGGCCCGCAAGATGCGGGCCTTTGCTCAAGGTGCCAGGGGCGACAGGCCGCCCGTCAAACCACCTGGCTGATGCTGGCGAGCTTCTCGAAGTAATCGGGGAAGGTCTTGGAGGTGCAACCCGGATCATTGATGGTCACCGCCGTATCTGACAGCGCCACCAGGGAGAAGCACATGGCGATGCGATGATCGTTGTAGGTATCGATGGCCGCATGCTGCAACTGGGCAGCCGGGGTCACTGTGATGAAGTCGTGACCCTCCTCCACCTCTACGCCCAGCTTGCGCAGCTCGGTCGCCATGGCAAACAGACGATCCGTCTCCTTCACCCGCCAGTTGTAGATGTTGCGGATGGAGGTAGGCCCCTTCGCAAACAGTGCCGTGGTGGCGATGGTCATGGCCGCATCCGGGATCTGGTTCATGTCCATGTCGATGCCATGCAGCGGCGCCTGCTCGGCTTCGATGAAATCGTCGCCCCAGGTGATGCGCGCGCCCATCTTCTCCAGCACGTCGGCAAAGTGGATATCACCCTGAATGCTGTGCTTGCCGATACCGGTGACGCGCACCTTGCCCTTGATGGCGCCCGCGGCCAGGAAGTAGGAGGCGCTGGAGGCATCCCCTTCCACCAGGAAGTCACCCGGGCTGACATAGCTCTGGTTGCCCTTGATGTAGAAGGTCTGATAGTTGTCGTGCTCAATCACCACACCGAACTGCTTCATGATGTGCAGGGTGATGTCGATGTAGGGTTTGGAGACCAGCTCGCCCTTGATGTGAATGCGGGTATCACCGGCGGCCATGGGCGCCGCCATCAGGAAGGCGGTCAGGAACTGGCTGGAGACGGAGCCATCGATGTGAACATCCCCGCCCCACAGGCCCTTGGCATCGATGGCAAGCGGCGGGAAACCATCGCGCTTGAGGTATTGCACATGGGCACCGGCCTCGCGCAGGGCGTCAACCAGATGGCCTATGGGGCGCTCTTCCATGCGCGGCTCGCCGGTCAGCATGTATTCGCCTGATCCCAGGCACAGCGCCGCGCACAACGGTCGCATGGCGGTACCGGCGTTGCCGAGAAAGAGCGTGACAGGGTCGCTCACCGCGAAGCTGCGGCCCAAACCTTGCACTTCGCACTGCGTCTTGTCGGCGGATAGCTTGTATTTGACGCCGAGCTGGCCGAGGGCCGCCAGCATGTGGCGAATGTCATCGCTGTCGAGCAGGTTGGTGAGACGGGTGGTGCCCCGTGCCAGGGCTGCCAGCAGCAGGGCTCGATTAGAGACGCTCTTGGAGCCGGGTAAGTTCACGACCCCTTCGACACGGGCGATAGGTTCCAAACGCAACGAATTCATAGCCTTCCTGTACTGATATCAAAAAACACCTGCCCGGACGTTATCAGCCAAGGGGAAGGAGGGCAAGGCTCTTGCTTGCGCCCTGCCATCCCCTGGCGTGCAGGGTGGGTGTCAAAGTGAAACGAGACGGCGCCCCGAGGAGCGCCGTTGCATGAAACTGGCGGTAACAACTGAGTGCGCGGTGGGGCCGCAGGGGCAAGCTGCGGCCCCTGCGGCTCAACCGTGCTGCTTGGCGAAGCGCTCCATGAAACTGACCAGCGCCTCGACCCCGGCCAGCGGCATGGCGTTATAGAGGCTGGCCCGCATGCCGCCGACGATGCGATGACCCTTGAGTGCCAGCAGGCCCGCGGCTTCGGATTCGGCAAGGAACAGCTTGTCCAGGGCGTCATCCTTGAGCTGGAAGGGCACGTTCATGCGCGAACGGCAGGCAACATCCACCTGGTTGGCGTAGAAGCTGGAGTCATCGATATAGCCATAGAGCAATTCGGCCTTGGCACGGTTGCGCGCCTCTATTTCGCCTAGGCCACCCTGATCTTTGAGCCATTCGAACACCAGGGCGGCCAGATACCAGGCGTAGGTGGGCGGGGTGTTGAACATGGAGTCATGCTTGGCGGTCAGGGCATAGTCAAACACCGCGGGTACGTCCGCCCGGGCCTGGGTCAGCAGATCGTCACGGACGATGGCGATGGCCAGACCGGAGGGGCCGATGTTTTTCTGGGCACCGGCATAGATGACCCCGAAGCGGCTGATATCGAGGGAGCGAGACAGTATGGTGGAGGAGAGATCCGCCACCAGCGGCACCGAACCTGTGGCCGGGATGTCAAACATCTCTATGCCATCAATGGTTTCGTTCGGGCAGTAATGGACATAGGCGGCATCGCTGCGAAACGCCGGGGTCGGCAGCAGCTGGCTGACGCCTTGCGCCGTCTTGGTCACACCGGCGTGGGTGAGGATGTCGCCATACTTGTGCGCTTCGTCCACGGCACTCTGGGCCCAGACACCGGTCAGCAGATAGTCGGCCTTCTTGTTGGCACCGCCGAGCAGGTTCATGGGCACCGCAGAGAACTGACCGCGACCGCCGCCATGCATGAACAGCACCTTGTAGTTGGCCGGGATGGCGAGCAGTTCGCGCAAGTCAGCCTCGGCCTTCTCGGCAACCGCCATGAAGGGCTTGCCACGATGGGAGAGCTCCATGACAGAGGCACCCAATCCCTGGAAATTACAAAATTCGCGCTGGGCGCGTTCCATGACTTCGACCGGCAACATGGCGGGGCCGGCGCAGAAGTTGTAAACCTGTTTGCTCATGACACTTTCCGTGAGGTGGTAAAGAGTGAAGGACTTCCCCGTTTTTACACGAAACCGCGCCCCTTCGGCAAAGGATTTTTGGGAGCTGGCTCAAGGTTTTGCCCCCCTGCCCTTGCCGATCTCAACACCAGATATCAAGCGGCTGCCGCCTCAGGGTCGGGGCACAGAGCGAGCAGCCAGCCTTAAGGGGCCATGACACAGACCCCGCCGAGGCGGGGTCTGTGGTTGGGAGCACGCGCGGTTCAAGGGATGAAGCCGGCGCGTCACCCCAGGCTCACAGCTTGGCGGTCAGTTCGGGCAACAGGGTGAACAAGTCCCCCACCAGGCCGTAGTCGGCGACCTGGAAGATGGGCGCCTCGCCATCCTTGTTGATGGCCACAATCACCTTTGACTCCTTCATGCCCGCCAGATGCTGGATGGCGCCCGAGATGCCGACGGCGATGTAGAGCTCGGGGGCCACCACCTTGCCGGTCTGGCCCACCTGCAGATCATTGCCGACAAAACCCGCATCCACGGCGGCGCGCGAGGCCCCCACCGCCCCGCCCAGCTTGTCCGCCAGGGCCTCTATCAGGGCAAACTGCTCTTTCGAGCCGAGTGCCCTGCCCCCGGAGACCACCACCCGGGCGCTGCCGAGTTCGGGACGGCCAGACACCACGGCCTGGCGGGAGATCAAGCGGGTGCGCGTGGCAATGGCCAGGGGCGGCAGGGCCTCAACCGGCGCGCTCGCCTCTCCCGTCGCCGCCATGGGGAAACTGCTGGCGCGCAGGGTCATCAGCTTGATGGGGGCATGGCTCTGCACCCTGGCGATGGCGTTGCCCGCATAGATGGGCCGCAAGAAGCTGTCATCTCCCTCGATGGCGATGACTTCGGAGAGCATCTCGACACCGAGCCGCGCCGCCATGCGGGGCAACAGATCCTTGGCCGCCGTGCCCGATGCCATCAACACATGGTGGTAATCCCGGGCCAGGGTCGCGAGGGGGCTGTCCAGGCCATCGCACCAGGCGCAGCCAAGCTCGGCCAGCAATACCCGGGTCACCCCTTGCAGGCGGGCAGCCTCCGTGGCCGCCTGGGTGAGCTTATCCCCAAGCAGCAACAGATGGATGTCGCCCAGCAGGGCCTGCGCCCCCCCCACCAGCTGGATCGTGCTGGCAGCCAGGGGGCCCTCTGCTTGCTGCGCAATGATCAATATGCTCATGGCAGTACCTTCGCCTCATGTTTGAGTTTGTCGATAAGCTCATCCACAGAGCCAACCCGTACCCCGCCGCTGCGCACCGGGGGCGCCATGACCCCCAACTGCCGGTTATGACCGAGCGGATGGATGCCCAGGGCGGCAAAGGGTTCCGTCTCAAGGGGCTTGCGTTTCGCCTTCATGATGTTGGGCAAGGAGGCAAAGCGCGGTTCGTTGAGGCGCAAGTCCACGGTCACCACCGCCGGCAGCGCCATCCCCCATGTCTCCAAGCCGCCATCCACCTCCCGGGTCACCCAGATCTCGTCTCCCTTGCATTCGATGGCCGAAGCAAACGTGGCCAGGGGCCAGTCGCACAGCGCCGCCAGCATCTGGCCGACCTGGTTGTTGTCAGAGTCGATGGACTGCTTGCCGAGCAGCACCAGATCCGGCTGCTCACGCTCGCAGATGACTTGCAGGGCCCGGGCCACGGTCAGGGGATCCAGCCGTTCATCGCCACCATCGGGGGTGACGAAATGCAGGGCGCGATCCGCCCCCAGTGCCAGGGCATGGCGCAACTGTTCACTTGCCGCAGCAGGTCCCAGGGTCACCACCACCAATTCGCTGGCAAGGCCCGCTTCGCGCAACCTGACCCCCTGCTCGACCGCTATCTCGCAAAACGGGTTGATGCCCATCTTGACGTTGGCCAGCTCCACGTCGGAGCCATCACCCTTGACCCGGATCTTGACGTTGTAGTCAACGACCCGTTTGACTGCGACCAGCAGCTTCATTCGGCCACTCCTCATCCTGTTGCTCGGTAGGCTCGCGCCGCTACCATCCATGAATAATTCCATAACGAGAGTTTACAGCTAGGTTTACGTTTACGTAAACTAACACCACCCTAGGCCAAGTCGAGCACGGAGGCAAGATGGAACGAGAAGCAATGGAATACGATGTGGTCATCGTTGGGGGCGGTCCTGCGGGGCTCAGTGCCGCCATCGCCCTCAAGCAGCGGGCGCCCGATTGCAGCGTCTGTCTGCTGGAGAAAGGGGCCGAGATTGGGGCTCATCTGCTCTCTGGCGCCCTGCTCGATCCCCGCGCCCTGCAAGAGCTGCTGCCAGCGCGCTGGCAGGAGGCACCGCTCGGCACCCAGGTCAGCGACGATCAGCTCTGGCTGCTGCAAAGTGACAGCCGTGCCAGTCGCTTGCCCCATTGGGCCCTCCCCCCCAGCATGAGTAATCAGGGTTGTCACATCATCAGTCTGGGTACTCTCTGCCGTTGGCTCGCCAGGGAGGCCGAGTCTCTTGGGGTCGAGATCTATCCGGGGTTTGCCGCCAGCGAGCTCATCATCGAAGAGGGGGTGGTCAAGGGGGTGCTGACCGGCGATCTGGGTCTGGACAAGGCAGGTCGGCCCAAGGGGGATCATGTGCCGGGCATGGCACTGCTGGGGCGCTATACCCTGTTTGCCGAGGGGGCCCGTGGCCACCTTGGCAAGCAGCTGATCAACGCATTCGGGCTGGAAAATCATACCCAGCCGCAACACTATGCCATCGGCTTCAAGGAGCTGTGGCAGGTGCCCCCGGCTCAATCCCGGCCCGGACAGGTGCTGCATGGCAGCGGCTGGCCACTCGGTGGTCAAGGGAGCGAGAGCCGCAGCCATGGCGGCTTCTACCTCTATCATCTGGCGGACAATCAGGTCTCGGTCGGGCTGATTGTCGATCTCAACTACCAGAATCCCTGGCTCAGTCCCTTCGACGAGTTTCAGCGTCTGAAACATCACCCTCTGCTCAAACAGACCCTCCAGGGAGGAGAGCGCATCAGCTATGGTGCCCGCGCCATCACCAAGGGTGGCTGGCACTCCCTGCCGCGCATGCACTTTCCCGGTGGTCTGCTGCTCGGCTGCGACGCCGGCACCCTGGATTTTTCCCGCATCAAGGGGATTCACACCGCCATGAAGAGTGGTCTGCTGGCCGCCGACGCCCTGCTGCCCCATCTGGGTCAAGGAGAACAAGGGGGGCGGGATATCGCCAACTATGGCGCGGCCCTGGCGGCCAGCTGGCTTGGCGCGGATCTGAAGGGGGCCCGCAACTTCGGCGCCGCCTTGCACGGCGCGGGTCCCTGGCTAGGTGGCGCCTTCAATTGGCTGGAGCAGCGGTTATTCAAGGGGCAATCCCCGTTACAATGGCTGGACAAGGGTGACGATTACCGCGCCCTCAAGGCGGCCAATCGCTGCCAACCCATCTCATACCCAAAACCGGACGGGGTGCTCAGCTTTGACAAGCTCTCATCCGTCTATCTGGCCAACACCAGCCACGATGAAGATCAGCCTTGTCACCTGCGATTGCAGGATGCGCGCATCCCGGTCGAGGTCAATCTGCCCACCTGGGCCGAGCCCGCGCTGCGATACTGCCCGGCCGGAGTGTTCGAGCTGGTGACGGTGGATGAACAACCCCATCTGCAGATAAACAGCGCCAACTGCATCCACTGCAAGACCTGTGATATCAAGGATCCTAGCCAAAACATCATCTGGACTCCCCCCCAGGGGGGCTCTGGCCCCAACTACCCCAATATGTGATCCGACCAGGGGCGTTTTCTGGACAAACGGGATGAATATCAGCTGAATAAGCCCTGACAATGGCGGCGAGCGCCTGTATAGTTCGCCGCAGTCAGGTTGCCCATCGGCCCCGCTATGCTTCATACGATCCCCTTCTTGGGATCGAAGCCGCATGAACCTGTTCAACCATCCCTGATAACCCAAGACTTTAAGGGGGACAGATGATCACCGCCTACATCCTCAATAACAAGGTGCTCGACATCGTCACGCTCGGCCCTGACGATATCCTGCCCGACAACACCGTCTGGCTCGATGCCTACAAGCCTGACGCGGCGGAGCGAGAATGGTTGACGGGACTCTTTCTGGAAGAGGTCCCCGACAAAGAGGAGCTCGATGACATCGAGGCTTCTGCTCGTTTCTACTGGGATACGGATGGTTTGCATATCCACTCCCTGTTTCCCCAGCGGATCGGCCGTGACACCAAGGGTGTCCATGTCTCCTTTACCCTGCGCAACAACCTGCTGATCAGCATCCGCGAGGACGATATCGGCTTGGTACGGCTGATGCGCCACTATATGCGCCAGGACAGACTGGAGGTGGAAGATGCCCTGGATGTCCTGCTTGAGGTGCAAAACCTCAAGGTCGAATACCTCTCCGATCTCATCGAAGATGGCTACAAGACCCTGGAAAATACCGCCGATCAGATCTTCGAGCCCGATCAGATCAACGCCATGCTCAAGGAGCTGATGGCCCAGGAAGAGGCCAACGGCCAGATCCGCCTCTCCCTGCACGATACCCGGCGTGCCCTGCGCTTCTTGAAGCGCAGTCTGCGCCAGAAGATGACCAATGAGCAGAACAAGTGGATCGACGAGATGTTGCACGACGTAGAGTCTCTGCTGCCCCACACCCAGTTCCTGTTCGACAAGATCAACTTCCAGCTCGAGGCCGCCATGGGGGTGACCAATCTGGAGCAGAACAAGGTGATCAAGATCTTCTCGGTTGCCGCGGTCATCTTCCTGCCGCCGACCCTGATCGCCAGTATCTACGGCATGAACTTCGGCCGCATGCCGGAACTGCAGTGGGAATATGGCTATCAGATGTCCCTGGTGCTGATGGTGATGTCGTCGCTCGGCACCGGGCTCTTCTTCAAACGCAAAGGCTGGCTGTAGCGCCCCGAACAGGGCGCTATGGTACGAGGGGGCCCAGGGCCCCCTTGGTGTGGATGGACGCCCCTGGCCGCTATCCCCCGGGCTTTTTCACTTTCTCCTCTTGCAAGCCGGGTCTCAGCCCCCATATCTGTTGCATCATTTATCCATTGCGGCCTTCTCCTCCTCCATGACTCTCTATCCCGAATACCGTTACGATGATCACGGTCAGTTGCGCCCGCCACTCTGGTTCTGGCCCATCAGCCTGCTGCTGACCCGCTCCGTCTGGTTGTTCGTGATGGCCGGCGCCAGCCGCCAGGGGGGAAGCGACATCCTGGCCCTGCTCTACCCGGAGCGCTGGAGCCTCTATGTGAGCCTGCTCACCGACCTGCCCGCGCTGCTGGCCCTGCTGGCCTGTGGTGGCACCTTTGCCAATCCCCAGGGGTGGCGCGCTCGCCTGCGGCGCTTGAGTCCCAGCCTGCTGCTCAGCTCGGCCCTGACCGGGCTCATCATCCAATGCCATGCCCTGGTGAGCCTGGGTTGGCAATTTAGCTGGGCCAACGCCCTGGTGCTGATCGCCAGCCTCTGGTGCCTCTGGTATCTGCTCAAGAGTCGTCAACTGCGCGAGTACGCGGCGGACAAGCCCCATATAGCCAATGACTGAGAGCGCGCCATCGAGTCAGGACAGCGCCCTGATCAGCCCCGACAGGACAGATCAGCATAGGGTTGCCCGCCCGGGCGGGTGAGACTAGTTGACCGGCGTCACCCGGATGGCGAGGGTCTGCTGCTGGTGCTCCTGGCGGATCCCGGCCCCCGAGGTCGTCCCTATCTCCGTTCCCTGACGCTGCTGTCTGTTGGCCAACCCTCCCACCTCCACCCACTGCCCAGGGGCGACATTCAGCTCCGTATCGCTCTGTCCCCGCTCCGGTAATCCCTGGCGCAAACTGGTCTGCTCGCTGGAGAGCCGGATCAGCACGTTGTCACCGACCAGGGTCGCGCTGGCATAGAGGCCATTGACGATGGGCAGCAGCGCCGTGACCTTGCCCCCGCGCCAGCGATAGAGGCTGACCGGCTGATAACTGCCCATCTGCAACAGCACGGGTCGCCCCGACAGACCGCGAACCTGCCAGGCTTGCTGGCCCTGTTCACTGCCTTGCTCCAAGGCGCCTCCCCCCTGCCAATCACCACTGCGACCCTGTCTGGCCCCCAGGGCCGCCCCCTGACTATCGCGCTGCTGGGAGACCCGCCACTCGATGAGCAGCATCTGCGGTGGCTGGTTGAGGCGCGTCACCAGCTGCTCCGCCTCCGCGAGCTGCTCTGGGGTGCCGCTGAGCACCAGCTGGTTACCCATGGCACTCACCCCGAGACTCGGATTGAGCTCACGCAAGGTGTGTATCAACCCCTCCGGCTCAAAGACGGTGATCACCTTCACCTCCCCCCGTACCGGGGCGACTACCAGCACCGCCAGTGACATGGTCAACCAGAGGCTCACTCGCACGTGGCAACGTCTCTGCATAGGGCTCTCCTGCCGTGATGAACGTGATCATAGGCTCACCCCTGAGGGACGCTGTTGCCAATGATGGGATGAAAAAAACCGCCGAGATGCGGCGGTTTCAGCATGACTCAACTCAGCATCTGGCGACAAGCCAGGATGCCCGCGCGATCAGAGCCAGGGAGCGGCAGTGGGCCCCTGTCTCAGGCCCAGCTTCCAGACCCGACCAAAATGTTTGTAGTGACCGGCGGCCACCCCGGCCTTCTCCCCCATGCCATGGTAGAGATCCAGGTGCCCCTTCTTGACCGCCCCCCCCACGTCCAGCGCAATCAGCAGGCGCAACTGATGCTTGCCGGTCCAGTTGCCCTCTGTATCCAGCAGCGGCACTTCCGCCAGTATGGGCGTGCCCATCGGCAGCAGGGTCTTGTCGGCCGCCACCGCCGCCATGGGCAACAGCGGAATGCCTGCCGCCCCGACCACATCATTGGTGGGGCGCCGTTCGAAGAAGACATAGGAGGGGTTCTGCTCCACCAGCTCCATGACCCCGGCCTCCGGCTGGGCATTGGCCCAATCTTTGATGGCCTTGAGGGACATCTGCGCCTTGGGCACTTCGCCCCGATCGATCAACACCCGACCGATGCTGACGTAGCCGTGACCATTCTTGCCGCTGTAGCCCAGATATTGCAGGCGATCATCGTCCCCGTAGTGCACGAAGCCAGATCCCTGCACATCCATCAGGAAGTTGTCGATGAGGGATTTGCTGTAGCCCAGCTCCAGCCCACGGTTGGCCAGCGCCCCCTGATGGATCTGGGCCCGGCTCGGGCAGCGTCCGGCGCAGTTGGGCATGGCGTAGATGGGGTATTTGAACTCACTGTCCGGGCGGTGGCGCACTTCCAGTACCGGCGAATAGTAGCCGGTGAACAGCACATTCCCCTGTCGATCGGCGCCGCCGAGCTGGGCCAGGCTGATGCCGTACTGGGTGATCAGGGCCGGGTTGCCACCCTGCGCGACCCAGCGGGAGAGCTGGCGATAGAGCTCGCCGTAACGGCGGGTCATCTTGCCGGAGCGCTCCAGCACCAACCGGCTCTGGGGGCCGAACTTGCTGAAATCCGACCCCTGGTGGCTGTTGACGCGCTCCACCCGCACCAGATCATCTGGCAGGGTACCATCCAGATACTGCTTGCCCAGATTTTCTGGCACCTCGCAGTTCAGAAAGCATCTGGCTTCGGACTTCTTCTGGGGCACCTTGGCAGGTTCAGGGTTGCCCGCACAACCGGCCAACCCGACCACAGCGGCAGTCAGCCAGTACGCGTGTTTTTTCATATATCCTCATCTAACCGAAAAACGCTAACACCATGAAAATGGTGCTGAATGCAATCAAAGGCCGCGACGGATACCAGCTTGGCTCCGCTTCTCGCCCACAGCCGCCGCGCTGCCATGTCCGCAGCGCATCAGCAGGCGGCGCTATCATACAAAAACAAAGGCCCTGTTGGCCCCTTAAATTAAACAATACCGCTGATTGATCCAACGGCCAGGGTGCGATGAGAGCGCCTGGCAATCGGATGACCTGATGACCTGGCGACAGCAAAATGGCGTGATCGGGTGTGCGCAGGTGCCTGGCCATATGGCGGTGACGACAGCGGCCTCCTTGATCTCCCCCTCGATTAGCCCTCAGCAAATGAGCAAACACCGCCTCTGCCGGCGCACAGGGATTTTTCCAAAGGCCCATCATTTGGGTTATAACAGAGGGACAAGGTGTGCGAGGTCATGGATGGAACAGCTCGAGATCTTCCCCCTGCAGAGCCCCTGTATCGGGGTCTGTCAGGCAAACAACAAGGGCTATTGCAAGGGATGCTTTCGCAGCAGGGAAGAGCGTTTCAACTGGCTGACCATGAGTCCGGATCAGCAGCAGGATGTGATGCGGCTGTGTCGGGCACGCAAGGCCCGGGTCCTGGCTGCCTTACGCAAAGCCCAGGAGCCAGAGCAAGCGCCGCAGCAACAAGGCTGGGACTTCTGACCCGAGGCTGCTGCGCAGTGGCGACATCCGTCGCTCTCCATGAGGGCTTCTCTCCCCTCAAATACACAAGGCGGCCCCAGGGCCGCCTTGTTCATCACGCATCGTTACCGCGGGTGCGGCCGAGCTCTGGGGATCATGCCGTGGCCAAGCTGGCCGGTACCTCGGTACGCTTGAGCATGGCGTAACTCACCCCGGTCAGCAGGGAACCCGCGGTGATGGCCACAATGTAGAGCCACACATGGCTGATGGCATTGGGGATGAAGAGCACGAACAGGCCACCGTGGGGCGCCACCAGCTCACAGGCAAACAGCATGGAGAGTGCACCGGTCAAGGCACCGCCCACCATGCAGGCCGGGATGACCCGCATCGGATCCTTGGCCGCAAAGGGAATGGCCCCCTCGGAGATGAAGCACAGCCCCAGTACGAAGGAGGCCTTGCCCGCTTCCTGTTCGGTCTTGATGAACTTCTTGCTGGCCAGGAAGGTGGCAATCCCCATCCCCAGCGCAGGCACCATACCCGCCGCCATCACCGCCGCCATAGGGGCATAGGTCTTGGAGGCCAGCAGGCCGACCCCGAAGGCGTAGGCCGCCTTGTTGACCGGGCCGCCCATGTCGAAGCACATCATGGCACCTATGATGACCCCCAGCAGCACGGCATTGGCCGAGCCCATGTTATTGAGGAAGGTGGTCATGGCATTCATGATGTCGGCCACCGGGCCGCCAACCACATAGATCATCACCAGACCGGTAAACAGGCTCGCCACCAGGGGAATGATGAGGATGGGTTTGAGCGCCTCCAGAGTCACCGGCAGACGCACCTTGTCACTCAGGAACTTGGCGCAGTAACCGGCCAGGAAGCCGGCGACGATGCCGCCGAGGAAGCCGGCGCCCAGGGAGCTGGCCAGCATACCGCCTATCATGCCAGGTGCCAGACCGGGGCGATCGGCGATGGAGTAAGCGATATAGCCCGCCAGCACCGGGATCATCAAGGCAAAGGCCGAGGCGCCGCCTATCTTCATCAGCGCCGCCGCCAGGGTGCCCTCCTCCTTGAACGCCTCAATCCCGAAGATGAAGGAGATGGCGATGATAAGCCCCCCTGCCACCACCATGGGCAGCATGAAGGAGACCCCGGTCAACAGATGCTTGTAGGGACCGGCCTTATCCTCTTTCTTGACCACTGCACCGCCGCTGTGGCGATACGGCTTGGCCTGCGTCCACGCCTTGTCCAGCTCAGCTTTGGTCTTCTTGAGGGCAGCCCCTGTGCTGGTGTGGTAGAGCGGCTTGCCATCGAAGCGGGCCATGTCCACCTCGATGTCGGTGGCGAGGAACACCAGATCGGCAGCGGCTATCTCATCGGCTGTCAGGGCATTTTGCGCACCGACCGAACCTTGGGTCTCGACCCGGATCTCATAACCGAGTTGTTTGGCGGTATTCTCCAGGGCCTCGGCGGACATAAAGGTATGGGCCACCCCGGTCGGGCAGGCGGTGACGGCAACGATGCGTTTGCCCGCACTGGCTGACGCAGGCGCAACCGCAGCCACTGCACTCGCCACATGGTGATAGGGCTCGGCACGCTCGCGGGCAGCCTCCAGCACGGCGGCGGGATCTTGCAATGCGGCATCCATCTCGGCCCGATAGAGTCGCTTGCCCTCATAGGCGGACAAGTCCACCGGTGCGCTGGCCGCGACGATGACCAGTTCGGCCTCGGCAATCTGGGTCGCCGTCGGCGCGCTGTGCGCCGCTATGGTGGAGTGGATGTCACCGATCAGCGTCCAACCGGCCTGTTCTGCCTGTTGGGTGAGTCGTTTGGCGACGAGGAAGCTGGTGGCGATGCCCGCCGGGCAGGCCGTTACCAAGATAGCTTTCATTGGGCATCTCCTGTGGGTGTGTGGTGTGTCGCGTCCTGGGAAGCTGCCTGCCGATCATCCATGGCGGTGTCGTCATCCAGTCGCGTGATGGTTATTTGTTCAAGAAGTGGGGTCAGTTGCTGTTGATCCGCAAAACCGACCGCAACCTGGCTCACCGCCAGGGCCGAGACGGCGGTGGCCAGACCCAGGGTCTGCGCCATGGGCCAGCCCAGGCTCAGACCATGGGCAAGGCCTGCTACGAGGGAGTCTCCGGCACCGACTGTGCTGACCACCGGCATCCGTGGCGGCTTGGCCTGCCAGGTTTCAGCTTCGCCAAACCAGATCACCCCTTCGGCGCCATTGGAGATCACCACCTGGCTCACCCCTTGCGCCTGCAAGGCGCGGGCGCACTCGGCCTGCTCAGTGAGGGTGCGGATGGGCCGGCCCGCCCACTGACTGAGCTCTTCCAGATTGGGTTTGATCAGGGTGGGGCCTGCGCTGATCCCGGCGCTCAGGGCCGCGCCGCTGCAGTCAAAGATGACCCGCTTGCCACGCAGCTTGAGGGCGGTGATGAGGTGGGCGACGTGCGCTGTCTCGACGCCCTTGGGCAAACTGCCCGCCAGCACAAACCAGTCAGCCTTTTCGGCCAGCTCATCCAGCAGGAGATCGAGGGTCGCGATGGCCTCGGGGGCGATATCGAGCCCCGGCAAGTTGAGATCCGTGACCCGACCCGATCGCTCGGAGACCTTGACGTTGATGCGGGTGCTGCCCGGGACCCGCACGAAATGATCCTCCAGCCCCTTCTGGGCAAACAGGTCGACGAAGGCTTGCTGATTATCGGCGCCGAGCCAGCCGGTGAGGGCCACCTCGCGGCCCAGATCCTTGAGCACCATGGCGACGTTGATGCCCTTGCCTGCCGCACGCAGGGAGGCGTCACGCACCAGATTCACTTCGCCAGCCTGCAGCTGGTCGAGGGAGGCGGTGAGATCCAGCGCCGGATTGAGGGTGATGGTAACGATGTTCATCAGTGCGCCCCCTCCCCCAGCCCTGCCTTGATCGCCTCGCCGATGCCACGCAGGGCCGCTTCGGCGTCAGCCCCTTCGGCGCGAAACTCGAGTCGGTGGCCGCACTTAACCCCCAGACCGATCACTTTCATCAGGCTCTTGGCGGACACTGCCTCACCGCTGCCATCCAGGTTGGCGACCCGGATATCGGCACCATACTCCTTGGCGACCTTGACCAGCATGGCGCCGGGACGAGCATGGAGGCCATGGGGGTTGATGATGGTGAAGGTGTCTGCCAATCCCTTGGCTGGCCCGTTTTGCAGCAGCGCCAGCCCTTCGCTTCCCGCCAGGGCGTCGAGTTGACCGGCCGCGGCCAGGGCCGCCAGGTTGTCGAGCTGGGTCAGGTGGGACTCATCCTTGCCGCACAGCAGCAGCAGGGCCTTCACTTGTGCATCCTGATGGCGGATGGCATGACTCGGCGTGGCCAGCACCCAGCCAGACAGCTGCGCCCTGGCACTCGCCAGCCAGATCCCTTGCCCCAGGGCCCTTGGCTGGCTCGCCATCAGAGCCGTCACCATCTCGGCGCCACCCCAACCGGCGGACTTGGCGCGGGCGGCGGCGCCCAGCAGCAGCTGGTCGGCATCATCGGCAGGGAAATCGGCGAGGGTCAGGAATTGCACCTCGGCCGGTGCGCTCGCCCCCGTCAGTATGTCGATGATGGTGGCGGCATCCTTGGCATCTTTGAGGGCCAGGGCGGCCTGCTCGTCCCCCAGTACATGGGTAAGCTGGCGCAAGATGCCAAGGTGCTCATCGGACTTGGCGGCGATGCCAATGGCCACATAGGCGACCTGGCCCTGATCCCATTCAATACCTGCCGGGAACTGGGCCACCATGACCCCGGTCTGCTTCACCAAATGTCGCGTCTCTGTGGTGCCGTGGGGAATGGCGATGCCGCTGCCAAGGTAGGTGGCGTGCTGGGCTTCACGGGCCAGCATGCCGGCCACATAGCCCGCCTCGACCAGACCGGCCTGGGTCAATCGCTCGGCCAGCAGCGCGATGGCCTCCTCCTTGCTAGCGGCGGTCTGGTTCAACAGGATCTGCTCTTGCGCCAACTTCAACATACTCTCTCTCCATCCGCTGAGGCGGCCGAGGCGGCCACCTGGATTGCGCTCAATGATAAGGCTCTGTGATAAGGGTCGGTTGACCCCCGCTTGCCCTGCTCACAATAGACCGGATCGCATCCCACTGGGGGATTTGTCCTCTGTTTGCCTTTGCTTACTGACAAGCTGAATCGTTTCACTTACACTCAGACTGAATCGTTTCAGCTATTTGATCAAGTCCCCGCACTTCACCTTGTTCAATGATATGATCCGGCGCACACTTTTCGGGTCGGAACAGGGTAAGGAGGGCGGGATATTGTTGCCAGAGAGAGCCAAACAAGACAGGGCCAACAAGATGAAACTGGATGAAGTGGCCGCCCTCGCCGGTGTCTCGCGCACCACGGCCAGCTATGTGATCAACGGCAAGGCCGATCAACACCGTATCAGTCAGGCGACCCGTGACAAGGTGATGGCCGTGGTCGAGGCCCATAACTATCGACCCGACAGCCGCGCCGCCTCCTTGCGCGGCGGCCAGACCCGTACCCTGGGTTTCATCCTGCCGGATCTGGAGAACGCCAGTTATGCCAAGCTGGCCAAGCGGCTCGAGCAGGGCGCCCGCGCCCGAGGCTACCAGTTGCTTATCGTCTGTTCGGAAGATGAGCCCGACACCGAAAAGGCGTTGTGCGACATGCTGATCAGCCGTCATGTGGATGCCTTGCTGGTGGCGAGCTGCCTGTCACCGGACGATCCCTGGTATCAGACCAAGCAGGGGAGCGGCACCCAGATCATCGCCATCGACCGGACCATGGCGCCGGGGCGCTTCATCAGCGTCGCCAGCGAGAACCGCAAGGCATGCGAGGAGCTGACCGCCTCCCTGCTGCACCCGGGGCTCGCCCATATCGCCTTGATCACTGCACTGCCAGGGTTGACGATCAGCCAGGAGCGGCGGCTCGGCTTCTTGCAAGCCCTGGAGGGGTGCAACGCCGAGCGTCATCTGTGCGAGGGGCAGCATTTCTCCCGCGCCGAAGGCTATCGGCTGATCAGCGCCCTGCATCATAAACTGGGCGCCCTGCCCCCGGCCCTGGTGACCACCTCCTACATCCTGATGGAAGGGGTGCTCGATTACCTGATAGAGCAAGAGGCGGACATGAGCCAACTGGCCATGGCCACTTTCGGCGATGATCGCCTGCTCGATTTTCTCCCCTTCGGCATCAATTCGCTGCCCCAGCGCCATGACGAGCTGGCGGGCCTGGCCCTGGATCTGGCCTTCCAGGCCATCACAGGGGAGTACCGCTGCGGCCTGCACCATATCGCCCGCAGCCTGAAACGGCGGCGCTGATCCCTCCCTCTTGAGCAAACCCCAGCGCCAGCCGGGTTTGCTCTCTGGTGATCAGGACCACGCTCTGTCCCGGGCAGCAGGGCCCCATGGCGGTGCCAACTGATCAGTGCAGCTCATACCCTCCCCGTGCTGACAACGGCCCCATTGCCGCCGACTAATTCACCACCCTACTCATCACTGTCAGCATTTATTGCCAGATCCAGCGCAAGAAAATCACTTATCCAGCTATGGCGGGCTTGTTTCCCCCATTTTGATCCGTTAGCTTGGCAATCTCTTTTTACAAACGACAGGTTTTGAGTACAGATGCGTCTGCTGCGATATTGCTAGCCTTCGGATCGGACCCGAAGGCGCACTGCCCCGTTATGCCCTAGCCGCCCGCGCGGCCTTATTATCCTCAATATCGGATTGGACTCATGAATACCAAGACTCTCGGATGTACCCTGCTCATCGCCGGTACCACCATAGGCGCCGGCATGCTGGCGCTGCCCCTGGCCTCTTCTTCCCTGGGCGGCCCCGCCACCCTGGCACTGATGCTGGGGCTCTGGGCGCTGATGGCCTTCACCGCCATGCTGCAAGTCGAAGCCAGCCTCAGCACCGGCAAGTGGTACCTTCATCAGCTGGCGGATCAGCTGCTCGGCCCCTGGGGCAAGCGCATTGCCTCCTTCTGCATCCTGATGCTGTTCTACTCCCTGGCCTCCGCCTATATCAGCGGTGGCAGCAGCCTGCTGGTGCAGGCACTGGCCGATGCCGGACTCTCCCTCAGTCAGGGTCAGGCCGCCTGGGCCTTCACCCTGCTGTTTGGCGGCATGGTCTGCGTCGGCACCAAGCAGGTGGATTACCTCAACCGACTGATGTTCACCGTAAAACTGGTGATCATGGTGGCCGTGCTGGCCCTGCTGCTGCCCCGCGCCGAAGGGCAACACC
Source organism: Aeromonas rivuli (assembly GCF_020149575.1). Taxonomy (NCBI): domain Bacteria; kingdom Pseudomonadati; phylum Pseudomonadota; class Gammaproteobacteria; order Aeromonadales; family Aeromonadaceae; genus Aeromonas; species Aeromonas rivuli. Next base: position 2,251,341 of record NZ_CP079742.1, read on the forward strand.
TGCTCTCCATGCCGCTCGGTCAGGGGCTGCTGCTGGCGGGCTTGCCGGTCATCTTCACCTCATTTGGCTTCCACGGCTCCATCCCGAGCGTCATGCTCTACCTGGGCGATTGCCCCAAGCGGCTGCGCCGGGTGTTCGTGTGGGGCTCTGCCTTGCCGCTGATCCTCTATGTCTTGTGGCAAGTTGCCATCTTGGGGCTGCTCGGCCAGCAGAGCCTGCTCGACAGTGGCGGCGCCCTGGACAGCCTGCTGGCCAGCGTCGGCAAGCTGGTCAACTGGCCCCTGTTCAACCAGGCCATGCACCTGTTTGCGGACCTGGCCCTGGCCACCTCTTTCCTCGGGGTGACCCTGGGGCTGTTTGACTTCATGGCCAAGGTGAGCAAACGCGACGATAACGCCAGCGGCCGTCTGCAGACCGGGCTCATCACCTTCGTGCCGCCCCTGTTGTTTGCCCTCTACTTCCCGCAAGGCTTCATCATGGCCCTGGGTTACGCCGCCATCGCCCTGGCCATACTGGCGGTACTGCTGCCGGTGGCCCTGGTGTGGCAGAGCCGCAAACAAGCTGAGCCGCACCACTACCGGGCGCCGGGTGGCGTGCTGGCCCTCGGTGTTGCCGGTGCCATGGGGATATTGATCGTCGGGGTGCAGCTGAGCGTCAGTTTGGGGCTGTTACCCGCCCTCTAAGTCCTCCCCGTGATGAACTGCCGAAAGCCCCGCCAACCCCGTTGGCGGGGCTTTTTCATCAACGAATTTCATCAACGGAGATAGCCGACAGACAACCCCTGCTCGCCCCGCGACGGGTCTGCCATCCAACCACACTGACAACATAAGTGTTTTAATCTGGTATATATGTACATATGTGTACATTACCGCACAACCCTCCTACACTGAGAACTGTGCGCACCAGACCCTCTGAAAGGGGGTGCAGCAAGGAGGAAATATGACCCAAGCCGCCCAACAAACCCTGAACGATAGTGCCATTGACCCTAGCAAGGCGCTGCCCGTGGTCTTTCGCATCCTGGATAAATGGCAGTGCACGACCGATGAGCAGCTGAAACTGCTGGGCATCTCATCCCGTTCAACATTGAACAAATACAAAGAGTCGAGCGGCGGTATCCGCCTGAGTGTGGATATGCAGGAGCGGATGAGCTACATCCTCAACATCCACAAGAGCCTGCGGGTGCTGTTCAGCATCGATGACAGTATTTACGGCTGGGTGCGCAAGCCCAGCAGCCACCCCTTCTTTGCCGGGCGCAGCGCCATGGACATCATGAAAGGGGGTCGCGTGGCAGACTTGTATGAAGTCGCCACCCGCTTGCACGCCTGGCGTGGGGGCATGGCCTGATGGAAGCGCCATTGATTGCGTTCAAGGGGCAGCAGGCATACCGGATCATTCCGAGTCGCTATCCCACCATCTGCATCTATGAAGATGTGGCCAACGCCGACGAGCTAGAGGCCGTCTGGGCCATTGAGGCGCTCACCAACGATCGCCTGCGGGAAGAGGCGGGCGACCTGACTCGGGTTGCGAAGGAGGATTGGCTGGTCGGCCTGCATGGGGGCAGCTATGTGATGGCCGCCTTTACCCATCTCAATCCGGAAGGGGCCCGCTTCACCACCGGTGATTTCGGGGGCTACTACTGCGCCCCCCTGCTCGACACCGCCGTCAAGGAGACCGTCTATCACCAGGAGCGGATCTTCGGTTACACCAAGGAGCCCGCCCAGAAGGTGCAGATGCGGGTGCTCCATACCGAATTTTGCGCCAATCTTGCCGACATCAGCGGGGAGGATTTTCTCTCCACCCCCCTCTATCACGCCACCGACTACAGCCACTCCCAGGCCTTTGCCAAGATGCAAAAGGGCAAGGCCATGGACGGCATTCACTATCGCTCGGTGCGTCACAGCGGCCACCACTGCCATGTGCTCTATCGCCCCTGCCTGGTCACCAGGATCCACCAGGCTCAGCATCTGGAGTACCACTGGAACGGTAACGCCATCGCCAACGTGCTGGAGATCAAGCTCTATGGGGAGTGAGTAACCCTGCCCAATGCAAAAAGCCCCGCCAGATTGGCGGGGCTTTTTTATATCACGCGACAGCGCAGTGAGCGGTGAGGGAATCCCCTCGCCTGCTTACTGGTTATGGCTGGAGCGACGGGGGCGACGAGCCTGGGCTGGCTTGCCAGCACCTGCGCCTTCGGGGCGAGCACCGTTACCGGAACGCTGACCACCATTGCTGGCACCGCCGGAGCGGCCACCGCCATTGCCGGAACGGCCAGCGCCTTGGCGCTGCTGCGGGCGCGGCGCACGGCGCTCTTCGCTCGGATCCCGCGGCTCTTTGCGCAGGGGCGCACCGATGCCACGGGCGATGTTGTCGAGGGTCTCGCGGGACGCTTCGAAACCGGCAACCTGCTCGCAGGGAATGTTCTGCTTGGTCAGGCGCTCGATGGCCTTGATCAGCTTGCCTTCATCGGCGGCAACCAGGGAGATGGCGTGACCGGTGGCACCGGCACGGCCAGTACGGCCGATACGGTGCACATAGTCTTCCGCGACGTTGGGCAGCTCGAAGTTGACCACTTGCGGCAACTTGTCGATGTCCAGACCACGGGCGGCGATGTCGGTGGCGACCAGCACCTTGACGTTGCCATCCTTGAAACCAGCCAGCGCGCGGGTACGGGCGCCCTGGCTCTTGTTACCGTGGATGGCGGCGGCGCTGACGCCGTTCTTGTCCAGGGTCTCGGCGACACGGTTGGCCATGTGCTTGGTACGGGTGAACACCAGTACCTGCTGCCAATCGTTGCTGGTCACCAGGTGGCTCAGCAGACCAATCTTGTTGGCCTTGTCGCAGGGGTGAACCAGCTGCTCGATGCGCTCGGCGGTGCTGTTGCGCGGGGCCACTTCGATCACGGCCGGGTTGTTGAGCAGGCCGGTGGCCAGCTCGCGGATCTCTTCGGCGAAGGTCGCGGAGAACAGCAGGTTCTGACGCTGCTTGGGCATCAGGGCCAGGATCTTGCGGATGTCGCGGATGAAGCCCATGTCGAGCATGCGATCCGCTTCGTCCAGCACCAGGATCTCGACTTCGTCGAACTTCACGGCGCCCTGGTTGTAGAGATCCATCAGGCGACCCGGGCAGGCCACCAGCACGTCCAGACCACGGCGAGTCGCCATCATCTGCGGGTTGATGCTGACGCCACCGAATACCACGTGACTGCGGATCGGCAGGTGTTTGCCGTAGTTGCGCACGCTCTCGCCCACCTGGGCGGCCAGCTCGCGAGTCGGGGTCAGCACCAGGGCGCGGATCCGGTTCGGCGACACTTTGCGCTTGCTCTCGGTCAGACGTTGCAGCATCGGCAGGGTAAAGCCTGCGGTCTTGCCGGTCCCGGTTTGGGCCGCCGCCATCAGGTCACGGCCAGCCAGTACGGCCGGGATCGCTTGCAGCTGAATGGGGGACGGAGTGTCGTAGCCTTGTTCGGCGACGGCACGGAGCAAAGGCTCGGCCAGACCGAGGGAAGTAAAACTCATAGTTACCTGCTAGGGATTTGGGGCGCCGGGGATTTGTGGTGGGGCTCCTCTGCCGAGCCGATGCCATCTCACAAGAACTGGGCCTATTGAGAAAACAACGATTTTCCCCGGGGAGCAGAGCAAAGGGGAAAGAATAGAGGCCGCAGTCTAGCGGAGTTGGCGTCCCGAGACGAGAGAAATGTGACAACTATCGCAACATGATTAAAAAACGAGGCAAATAGCATCGACTGCCCTGCCCTCCTTATCTCTGCCCAGAGCGCAACGTAGCCCGTGGCACGCGCCTGGGGGATGCACATCAGCGGCATCCCGGCCAACCTGAGCCAACCCCCAACAAAACAGGCAGCCAAGGCTGCCTGTTTCAGATCATGGGGTAACCACCGTCAGCGCAGTTGCGGGGTCGCGGTATGGACACCGGCATTCTGGGCACGGTGGCGCAGCAGGTGATCCATCAACACCAGGGCCAGCATGGCCTCGGCGATGGGCACGGCGCGGATGCCGACACAGGGATCGTGGCGACCCTTGGTGATCATCTCGGTCGCTTCACCCCGGGTATTGATGGTCTTGCCCGGCACAGTGATGCTGGAGGTAGGTTTGAGCGCCATGCTCACCACAATATCCTGACCGGACGAGATACCGCCGAGGATGCCACCAGCATGGTTGCTGGCAAAGCCGGCCGGGGTCATCTCGTCACGATGCTCGGAGCCTTTTTGCTCCACCACCGCGAAACCGTCACCGATCTCCACACCTTTCACCGCATTGATGCCCATCATGGCATGGGCGATGTCGGCGTCGAGCCGGTCGAACACCGGCTCGCCGAGGCCCACCGGCACATTGATCGCCATCACCTGCACCTTGGCACCTATGCTGTTGCCCTCTTTTTTCAGGGCTCGCATGTACTCATCGAGGGCCTCAAGCTTGCCCGCATCGGGGAAGAAGAAGGGGTTCTGCTCTATCTGTTCCCGATCGAAGGCCTCGGCCTTGATGGGGCCAAGCTGGGAGAGAAAGCCGACGATCTCGATGCCATGGATCTGCTTGAGATACTTCTTGGCAATGGCCCCCGCCGCGACCCGCATCGCGGTCTCCCGGGCCGAAGAGCGGCCGCCGCCACGGTAGTCGCGCTGGCCGAACTTCTGGTGATAGGTGTAGTCGGCATGACCCGGGCGGAACAGGTCCTGGATATCCGAGTAATCCTTGGAGCGCTGATCGGTGTTCTCGATCAGCAGTCCAATGGAGGTCCCCGTGGTCTTGCCCTCGAACACCCCGGCGAGGATCTTCACCTCGTCCGCTTCGCGGCGCTGAGTGGTGTAGCGGGAGGTGCCAGGCTTGCGCCTGTCCAGATCGACTTGCAGATCCGCTTCGCTTATCTCAAGCCCGGGCGGGCAGCCATCAACCACGGCGCCCAGCGCCGGACCATGGCTCTCACCGAAGGTGGAGACCCGAAAGAGTTGGCCAAAACTGTTCCCTGCCATCTGTGCTCCTTAGTTCTTGTAAATCGCGAAATGAGGCTGATATTGCTCAAGTTCAGCCTTGGTCATCACGAAGACGCCATGGCCGCCATTCTCGAACTCGACCCAGGTAAAGGGCACTTCGGGGAACTGGGTCTCCAGGTGGATCATGCTGTTGCCTACCTCGACCACCAGCACGCCATTGTCTTTGAGGAAATCGGCGGCATGGGCCAGCAGACGCTTGGTCAGCTTGAGGCCATCGGAGCCGGAGGCCAGCGCCAGTTCGGGCTCATGACGGAACTCGTCAGGCAAGTCCGACATGTCTTCGGAGTCCACATAAGGCGGGTTGGAGACGATGAGATCGTACTTGTCACCGGCCGGCAAGTCCCGGAACAGGTCGGAGCGGATCGGAATGACCTGCTGCTCGAGGCCATGATCGGCGATATTGCGCTCGGCCACGTTGAGGGCGTCAACGCTGATGTCGATGGCGTCCACTTCTGCATGGGGGAACTCGTGGGCCATGATGATGGCGATGCAACCCGAGCCGGTGCACAAGTCCATGATCCGGGTCGGCTCTTCTTTCAAGAAGGGCTCAAAGCGATTGGCCACCAGCTCGGAGATGGGGGAGCGCGGGATCAGCACCCGCTCGTCCACGTAAAACTCCCAACCCGCATACCAGGCCTTGTTGGTCAGGTAGGCCGCAGGGACCCGCTCCTGCACCCGGCGGATGATGAGCTCGGCAATACGATGGCGCTCGGTCGGGGTCAGACGGGAGTGGCGCATGCCCGAGTCCACATCCGGCGGCAGATGCAACGCAGGCAGTACCAGCTGCACGGCCTCATCCCAGGCGTTGTCCGTGCCGTGGCCGTAAAAGATACCGGCGTCGTTGAAACGACTCATGGCCCAGCGCAACATGTCCTGGATGGTGTGCATTTCGGCAACCACCTCGTCGATAAATATCTTGTCCAAATCCACCTCCAAGTCGAGTAATATCCGGCCCGAGCATTCTTATATAGCGAGCAAGACGAGTACCTGATGAAAAAAACGCCTTCACTGACAAGCGATGAAAGCCAGCTGTTCCGCGATGCGATAAAAGGTACCCGGAAAATCAAGCAAGATACCTTAAGGGCCGAGTTGCGCCCGGTCAAGCAGAAACGCGAAATGCGTGAGAGCCGCGAAATGCTTGGGATTGGCCACTTTTTCAGCGATGAATATCAGCCCCATCTGGACGAAGAGGGGCCGACCCGATATGTGCGTGAAGATGTGTCAAAATTTGAGCTGAAAAAGCTCAAGCGCGGCCTCTATCCGCCGGAGATCTACCTGGACCTGCATGGCATGAATCAGAATCAGGCCAAGCAGGAGCTCGCCGCCCTGCTCAGTCTCTGCCAAAAAGAGAATATTCATGTCGCCTCCGTCATGCACGGCATCGGCAAACACATTCTCAAACAGCGGATCCCGAACTGGCTGGCCCAGCACCCCAATGTGCGCGCCTTCCATCAGGCTCCCCGCGAATGGGGGGGCGATAGCGCCATCCTGGTGCTGCTGGACATCGAAGAGTAACCCAAAAGCCCGCCGCCCTTTGCAAGCCACTCGACGGCTCGGGGCGCTTGCCCATCCCAACCCCGGCCTGTTCCCCTGCTCTGCCCTCGTTGAACAACAGACGTCCAGTTGCGGCCTGCGGCTTTGGATAAAAAACGCCCCCGATGCCTGATGACGTCGGGGGGCGCAGGATAGTGATGAGACGGGGACCCCCGCCCAACCCGGGCAACGGCGCCTAACAGAGACAGGGGCGCTCTACCCCTGTGCCAGATAGTGGGCCACCAGGGCGTTGGCATGGCCATGGCCCATGCCGTGCTCTGCCTTGAGCCAGGCCACCAGCGCCATGTGTTTCTTGTGCTCCTGACCTGCCAACAGGGCCAGCCAGTGCGCGACCGGTTGGCCATACTTCTGCTCGATGGCCGGGAAATAGGAGGCAGGCCCCTTTACCTTCTGCTGTTCAGCCATGTCATGCTCCTTGATGGCCTGCCAGTCCGGGCAGGCAGGGCCGATGGTGGACTCAGGGTTTCGGGGCAAACTGCTCGAACACCTCTTGCCCGGTCAGGGTTGGCGTCTCGTTCTTCAGTGTGTAGAAGTCCGGCTTCTCGTCGATGAAGATCTGGCTGGCAAGCTCGAACTCTTCCTCCTGGAACAGGCCAGCGGGGAGAATGTACTCATCCGTTGGCAACAGGTGATAGAAAAGATGGGTGCCACAGGTCGGGCAGAAGCCGCGCTCCGCCCACTCGGAGGAGCGGTAAGCGACGGGAGTCAACCCCTTGAATATGACGCCAGTGCCGCCATGTACCGCGAACATGGGTCCCCCTGACCAGCGCCGACACATGGCGCAGTGGCACAGGCTGACCTCTTTATGTTGCTCGCTCGACACGACGATCCCGCCACACAGACAGCTGCCTTGCATATCATCCTCCTCATATTCAGCGTGGGCGCCGACAGGGTGCCGCCGCCATTTACGGTCAGATGAGTATCATGCAAATCCCGAACTCGGCAACTGACCATGTTGCGCATCGCCATCCTCGGCACGCCACTCTTTTCCGGCAAAGAGCCCACCCACCCCGGTGACTATAAACACGGCGAATGAATTCCATCCATGCATGCACCCGGTGAATAAAGGTTATCGCGACTGTTGCAAGGCGATGCGGTTTCCTTCGCAATCCTGGCATTCGGCCACCCTGATGCCATCACTCACCTGGGTGATGGGATAGAGTATCTTCCCCTCGCACTGCAGCACCCTGGTCATGGTCTGTTCGATATCAGCCACGCTCAGATAGATGCGGGTGCCGTCGAGACTGGGCACATAGCTCTCCCCCTTGGCCAGGGCGCCGGAGCAACCCGCCATGCCCTCACACAGCGGAAATAGCGCCATCTCGTTGCCATCTATATCTGCTCGCTCGAATGCGATGCCAAATACTCGGGAGTAGAAGCCGATGGCTCGCGCCATATCCGTCACCGGTATTTCAAAATGCATGGCGATATTCATGTTTGGCTCCCTCCTTGATATATCCCGCGCCGTCATCACTATGTGTCTTATTTATCAACATAACGCCTCTGCACCAGAGTCAGTACCCTTGTGACAACCTCGCCAACAATCAATCGAGGGAGGCTAATGCCTCCCTCTTAGGACTCAATCTGTGGAGCTAACGCTGCCCTTAACTGGTGGGAAGCAGCGCCCAGGGTCCGCCTTTGTTTGGCTCATCACCCTGGGTCCACCACTTCGCCTGATAGGTGGCGCCCTGATAGCTCACCTTGTCTCCGGCAACATAGACCTTGCTTGCCCCCCAGGCGGGCACACCGCCAACCGGTGGCGTGCTGGGGTCTGTCGGCGCGGGGGCCAGCTCACTCACGATACGCACCTTGGGCCAACCGGCATGGGATCCATAGAAGTTGGTCACGCATTTTTGGTAATCCCCCGGCACCAGTGCCGAATAAGCGGTCTGGAAACCGACCAGCTCGCACTCGAACGAGTAGCCACCCGGCCTGTCCGCGTAATATTTCCAGTTACCGTCCCAGTTGGTATAGAGCACATCGGTGGCGCCATTGAGGTTCAGGCTGCCGTAGGGGGTCTGCTGCCAGCAGGTATTCTTCTCATCGCTCGCGACCGGGATCTGGTAATGGGCCGCCAGCCCTTCCCAGTAACGGATGCGGTTGACTGGCTGACCTTTCGTCTTGTTCTGCTCGCCGCACTCTATACCGCCATTGATGACGTTGATGGTGGTGCCAAAGCCATAGCCGATGCCGGCGGCAACCTCGCGCTGGGAGGGTACCCAGGTTCTGTCGATCACGTGCAGCATGGCCGGTTTGGGGGCTTGCGGAGTCAGGAAGAACCAGATGGCGGACGCCAGGTTCAACCAGGAGTCGGCCACCAGGCCGGGGTTGTTGAGCAACACCGAGGCATCGCCATCAAACATCACCTCGGAGAAGGCGCCGTAGTTGAAGTGATAGGAGAGTTGTTTTGCGCCGCGGCCGAAATAGCCCTGGCCGGTGGCGCAGGGCCACTTCTTGTTCTGCCAGTCATTCTGGCCACAACCCGTGGTGTAGCCGAGTTGTCCCTCGGACCAACCCATTTCACGGACATGGACCAGGGCCTGTTGCCACTCCTCCAGCGCCTGCGGGTTGTCGGAGATGTTCTCCTTGGCGATATGGCCCCCCGTCTCCTGGGAGAAGTGGGCGAAGGCGGTGACGATGGATTTCTTGCAGATGGCATCAGCGTTGCGACCATCCGTGTATTCACCGCAAAAAGCCGGGAACTTGCCAACCGCCCGCAGGAAGCGCAGATAGGTATATTCCGGTGCCGCCATCTGGGTCAGAAAGTCCCATTCGGACTCGGGGAAGACACGTTCAACCCGTTTGACGTTATCGGGGTTGCTCGCATCTCGTGGGAAAATCGCATCCACCACAGTGTTGGAGCGGGTGGCCAACGCCTTGGACCAGAGCGCATACATGGGATTGGCCGTCTTGGCCTGCGCCACCGCCGCCACGTCGGCGGCAGCGATCACATAACCCCCCGCGTTGTCAGGATCCGGCTGGATATTCATGGCGGCATGGCCTGGCAAGGCACAGGCCGCGGCGACGAGCCCCGCGCAATATGTGAGCTTCAACATGGGCAACAATCCTTGTCTCTGGGTGAAATTTCATCCCGAGCATAGGCTGCCTGATAACTAAATTTACAGAGAAAATTAAGAAATGTTACCAATATGTGAGCCATTTCACTCTGTGCTATGCCCCATGGGATCGGCCACTCCCACCGTGCGAGCGCCCTTGTGTCCCCTCCCTCATCCCTTCTGACAGCAGACCATTGTTTTGATCACCAGAGCGTTGCAGCTGCGGATCACTGTGATGGGGGCGATCAAAAAATTGCCCCTGTTTCAGGATGAAATACCAGGAGAGTTGGGGGGTGGCAGTCAGCTCAGGCACTACCCGCTACGATATCTACGATCAAGCACGTACCGCGCGGATCAAGATGTTGCGCGGCGTCATGGGTTTGGCGCAGAACTCCCCCACTTCCACCCTGTAGCCCTGCTCTTGCAGGAAGAGGGCGCGATCCAGGGCAAGCCAGATCTCGAGCGGGCGGCGGAACAGGTGGCGAACCAGCTCCATGCGGGCAACATCCCCATAGCGTGCCTCCCCCTGACCGAGGAGATCATCGTAATGGATGGCCTCGGGCAGCACTATGCCCTTGCGCTCGGCGGCCCAGCGGCAGAAGGCCTCGAAGCTGTCGCTCAGCAGGCTCTTTTGGATATTGGGCACCGGCAGATACTCATCCACCCCCCGCACCTGGCGTTGCAGGCAGTCAAAACCCAGCCGCCACACCACTTCCAGCTCGCGCAGTCGGGCGATGCGGGCGCCACTGGTGACCGTCTCTTGCAGGGGCAGGCGCAGGTCGGCCTTGGTCAGTTGGAGGGCACTCTGTTTGGCGGCCCGGGAGAGGGGACGATAATCGTTGCCCCGGATCAGGTGATAACAGCAAGGGGAGAGGGAGACGCCGCTGGCACCGCGCTCAACCACCCCTTCGAGCAGATGAGTGTGCAGCTCGCCACAGGCGTGCAGCGCCATGGCATGGTGTTCGGGGGCGATCAGCGCGGCCGACTCGGCGGCGAAGGCATCGGCCTCGATGAAGTGCATCCGGGCCCCATCGCGCAGCGCCAGGATGCGTCCCGCCTCACACAGCGGCCCCTGCAGCTCCAGGCTGGTTATCTCGGCACTGCGATGGACAGAAACCAGCCGCCCAAGGTGTCCCTTGCCGGCGCACCACTCCAGATAGGGCCCCTGATGGGGTGGCAGACAACCGGTAAAGGCCTCTATCTGGGCCTGTTTTCGCCCCGGCATGTGCAGCGCCATCCCTTTGCCGCAATCGATGGGCTCGGGTTCGAATCTCACCAGCTCGCTCAAGCGGTGCAACTCGGCCCCCCCCGGGATCCAGGGTGCCAGCAGCGTGGCCAGTGCCCCCATGTCACCATCGAGCCCATTGATCTCCTCGAGACTCAAACCATTGAGCAAGGCGGCCAGATCGGGTGCCTGCCCGGCAAACGCCAGGGTCAGGTGATGATAGGGCTGATATTGCCACCAGGCACGGGAAGCTGTCAGCAGGTGATCGAGGCGTTCGAAGCGTTGGGCCAGCACAGGAGTCTCGGGAGTCGGGAGGCGAAAAGAGGGCGCCATTGTAACGGCCTTGCCAGAAATTGCACCCGCCATCATAGGGGCGCGTTCACAACGAAAGAGGGGCCCAGGGCCCCTCTTCTTACTCGCTTAGTGGTTCGCTTAGAACGGCAACTTCATACCTGGGGGCAACTGCATGCCACCGGTGATCTCGCCCATCTTGCTCTTGTTCTGCTCTTCGACCCGGCGCACGGCGTCGTTGCAGGCGGCCGCGACCAGATCTTCGAGCAGCTCCTTGTCATCTTCCATCAAGGAAGGGTCGATCTCGATGCGACGCACGCTGTGGCTGCCGGTCATGGTGACCTTGACCATGCCAGCGCCCGCTTCCCCTGTCACTTCCAGCAGGGCCAGCTGCTCTTGCATCTTCTGCATGCGCTCTTGCATCTGTTGGGCCTGTTTCATCAGGTTACCCATTCCACCTTTACCAAACATATGTCGTCTCTCGCGTTGAAATCCGGCGACCTGGCCGGGCGTTAGGCTCGTCTGTCCTAGATGGGGACGGCCGAGCGGCATTTCAAGCGGGGAGCCGGGCTCCCCGCACCAGATTCAGCGATTGAGGGGCTCAATACTGTCCATATGGAGCTCCGCACCAAACCGCTGACGTAAAAACTGTATGTTGGGATCCTGCTCAAGATCCCGTTTCACCTGCTCGCGCACCCCAAGATAGAGACGCTGCTCTATCTCAAGGGGCGTCTCACGATCGGGCACTGTCCCAAGAGTCACCTCAACCTGCACCTCGCCACCGAGTGCTGGCCCTATGATGGCGGCAAGCTCCATCAGGGCACGATCGCTGACCAGGTGGCGCTGCTCGGGCTTGAGGGTCAACAGCACCCGGGATCCCTCTTGCACCATCACCCCATTGATGGCGAGCTGCCGCAGACGGCCCCCCATCCGAGTGCGCGCAATCAGCTCGCCCCAGGGATCGCCACAATTGTCGAGCAGGCTGGCAGGGAGCAGCTTACTGGGTTCATCCCCCGGCTCCTCTTGCGCTTGATCGCTATCAATGGAGTCCCAGTCGATGGTCTCCAGCACCGGGGCCGTAGCCTCCATCTGTGCCGGTACCGCCCGGCTTGGCTCAAGCACGGTTTGCGCTGCGGCGGGGCGAGCGGGCTGCCCTGCGGCAGGGGGGGAAGCCGCCGCCGCGTCACGGATGATGGGCTGCTGGATACCGGTCGAGGGTCCTTGGGGATCCCAGGGGGGCGCTGCCTCCTCAGGTGTCCGTTGGCTCAGCGCCGGGGCTGGTGCCCTGCCGCGCTCGGCCTGGCGCGGAGGTGTAACAACCCCCTGTTCCCCCTGGGCCAGGTACTCCTGATAATCCTGCTGATTGTCCTCTTCGTCGTCATGGCTCGGCAACTCGTCGTAGGACCAATCGTCCGGAACAGAAGAAGCAGGCGCCACCATGGCCGTCTGGGCGGAGCCAGGCCCGGCCTGCTGCGCCGCAGGTGGGCTAACCGGGGCAGCCGTCTGCCCCGCCCCGGCCTTGGGAGCACTCGGTGCTCTAGCGGTGCGCGGCGCAGCATCGGTATCAGAGGCGCGCAAGCGGCTGCGCAGCATGTTGCGCGTGCCGAGCAGGCTCAGGATGCCACCACTGCCATCACTGCCCGTCGCTGCCTCCGGGGGCGGTGCCATGGGTTGCGGTATGGGTTGCGCCATGGACACAGGCTCCGCGTCCTGAGTGGCCGCGGGATGAGGCATCGCAGGCTCCCCATGGGCCGGAACAGGGATGTCCGGGCTGGCCATCGCCCCCGAGGCGCTGATCTCATCCAAACCGGGATCCGGGGCCGGATCCTCTGCCACAGGGGCAGGAGATGGCTGATAGCCCATCTGATCCGCCGCCTGCAGCAACGCCTCCTGCTCGGCAAAGAGCGGAGAGAGGGCGGGCTCAAACGATTCATCATCGCCATCCTGCTTGACCAGTGCCGCCGAAGAGGGGCTCAGGTCAGCCTGCTGCGCTGTGTCGTTCTCGGCGGTGATGCCAGCCTGGCGGAGATCCGCCACAGACTCGGCGGCAGCCTCTGCCTGGTCAGCCAAGGGGGGCGATGTTGATTCAGTGCCCTGGGGGGCTAGCGTCGGCGAAGCGGTCACCCCCTGGGACTTTCCCAACCCCAGAGGAGCGGCCCCCTGCCCCGCCTGGCTTGGCAAGGGGGCCAGGCTCGCCGGGTGGAGCTGGGCTCTGCGCGGCGAGAAGGCGAGCATCCGCAGGCAGGTCATCTCGAGGGCGGTGCGACCATCCGGGGCCCATGGCAAGTCCTTGCGCCCCCCCAGCACGATCTGGTAGCAGAGCTGTACCTCTTCCGGGCTCATGGCCCCGGCCAGTTGCAGCAAGGCATCGGCATCCGCCCCCTGCTCCTGCACGCTGGCTGGCAGCAGCTGGGCCATGGCAACGCGATGAAGCAGGGCTTCCAGCTCGGCGTGGAGCTGGTCGAAATCGGGCCCCAGGGTGGCGATCTCGGTGATCTTGGCCATGGTGGCCGGGGCATCCTGACGCAGGATGGCCTCCAGCAGCTGGTGCAGATGATGATGGTCGAGGGTACCCAGCATGGTCAGCACGCTCGCGAGCCCCACGCTGCCGTTGCCATGGGCCAGCGCCTGATCGGTCAGGCTCAGGGCATCGCGCATGCTGCCATCGGCCGCCTTGGCCAATGCCAGCAAGGCGCGGGGCTCGAACGGCTGCCCCTCCTCCCCCAATACCCACTCCAGCTGCTTGGCGATCTGGCTCTGATCCAGACTCTTCAAGTGGAACTGCAAGCAGCGGGAGAGGATGGTGATCGGCAGCTTCTGCGGATCCGTGGTGGCCAGCAGGAACTTCACATAGGGGGGCGGCTCTTCCAGGGTTTTGAGCAGGGCGTTGAAACTGTGACGCGACAACATGTGTACCTCATCGATGAGGTAGACCTTGAAGCGGCCGCGGGCCGGACGATATTGCACGTTGTCGAGCAGCTCGCGGGTGTCTTCCACCTTGGTGCGCGACGCCGCATCTATCTCCAGCAGATCGACGAAGTTGCCCTGATCGATCTCTTTGCAGGTGCCGCAGACCCCGCAAGGGGTGCTGCTGATCCCTTGTTCGCAGTTGAGACTCTTGGCCAGGATGCGGGCGATGGTGGTCTTGCCGACGCCACGGGTACCGCTGAGCAGATAGGCATGGTGCAGGCGGCCCTGATCCAGGGCATTGGTCAGGGCGGTCAGCACATGTTGCTGGCCCACCACTTGCTCGAATGTATGGGGGCGCCATTTACGCGCCAGAACCTGATAGCTCATAGAACCTTTGGATGCGGGGAAGACAAGGCATTGAGGCAGAATGCTAACACAAATGGCGGGGGTGCTGTCACGGCGATGGCCCAAGTTGCGGCAAAGCCTGGGATAACTGACTGAAATTCAACCCGATAGACGAGGGAGCAGGCTATCTTGCAGGGTTCAACCTGCCCGCGCCCATGGCGCCTGGCGATCGGGGTTATCCCACAACCCCTCATAAAAACAGGGAGCCCGACTCGGCGCGGCTCCCTGTTTCATGCAAGCGGTTAACGCCGCTTATTCGCCAGCCAGTTCGACCAGCGAGACGACCTTGATACCGGCCGCCGTCAGGCGGGCATCGCCCCCCAGGGAGGGCAGCGAGATGATGAAGGCCGCATCGGCGACTTCACCACCGGCACGGCGGATCAGTTTGACGGTGGCATCGACGGTGCCGCCGGTGGCCAGCAGATCGTCCACGACCAGCACCTTGTCACCGGGCACGATGGCATCGGTATGCAGTTGCAAGGTATCGGTACCGTACTCCAGCGAGTAGGACTCCTCGATCACGGCGCGGGGCAACTTGCCCGGTTTGCGAACAGGGACAAACCCCAGGCCCATGGCGAAGGCGACCGGTGCACCGAAGATGAAGCCGCGGGCCTCGGTGCCGACAATCTTGGTGATCCCCTGATCGCGGTAATGTTCAGCCAACAGATCGATGGTGGCCTTGAAGGCCTCAGCGTTCTCTATCAGGCTGGTGATATCGCGAAACAGGATGCCCGGCTTCGGATAGTCGGGGATGGTCTTGATGCTAGCTTCGATAAATTTCAGAATATCCGGATTCATTATTTGACCGCTTATTTTTGACCCGGGTCCGGTACGTGAGACCTGGCCCTCGGGAAAACAAAAAGGCCCATCGTGCAGTTCAAGGTGAGACACCCAAAGTGCAAAAACGACAGGCCAACTCCATAGCATGATTGCCGCAGTAGCTTAGGCACTTCACTTCTCCATTGCAACTGGCTCCAGCACGGGCAGGCGCATTAACCAGCCAAGCAGTATCGCCAGGATGGCGAGCAATAATCCACGCACCCACATCATGGGGGTGAGGGCCAGGGAGATGGCGAAGCTTATCAGGATGAAGATAATGGCGCGCCGCCTCGCATCCCGGCGGATCCCTCTGTGTTCCTGCCAGTCCCGGATGGGCGGGCCAAACCAGGGATGATAGAGCAGCCAGTGGTGAAAACGCGGGGACGAGCGGGCAAACAGGGCCGCCGCCAGCAGCATAAAGGGGGTGCAGGGCAACAGGGGCAATACCAGACCAAGCAGGCCAGTGACAAAACTGAGCCACCCCAGGCAAAACAACAACCAGGATTTCATGCGCGCTCGCCTCGCTACCATGGGATCTTGACTCGAGGGTCCATCCTAGCAGACCCGCCCCCCAGACAGATAGGCCATCCCGCGCGAGGTGGCCCTCTGCTGACAAGCGGCGCCCTGGCAAGCCCCCTTCACCAGAGCCATCCGCTGACTCGCGCCCCTGGCTGCTGCTTTTGTGCGCCAGCGAGGTGCCTGCGACCATGTCGAAGCTGACAGCCGCAGGCGTTCCCACTACAATCTGGCGTCCTTTTCAGCCCTTGCCTTCGGAAAACCGGTTATGCGCGTAATTTTGGCCCCCATGCAGGGGGTGCTCGATCACCTGATGCGGGAGGTGCTCACCTCGGTCAACGACTATGACCTCTGCGTCAGCGAATTTGTGCGCGTGGTCGATCAGCTGCTGCCGGCCAAGGTGTTCCATCGGCTCGCTCCCGAGCTCAAGCAGGGGGGCAAGACCCGCGCTGGCACGCCGGTTCGGGTACAGCTGCTGGGTCAGCACCCCGAATGGTTGGCCGAAAACGCACTGCGTGCCGTCAGCCTCGGCTCCCCCGGGGTGGATCTCAACTTCGGCTGCCCCGCGCCCACGGTCAACAAGAGCAAGGGCGGCGCCGTGCTGCTCAAGGAGCCGGAAGCCGTCTACCGCATCGTCAAGGCGGTGCGTGAGGCGGTGCCCGCCCATCTGCCGGTCAGCGCCAAGATAAGACTCGGTTACGATGACAAGGCGCTCTATCTCGAGAATGCCCAGGCGGTCTACCAGGCTGGGGCCAATGAGCTGGCGGTCCACGCCCGCACCAAGCGCGAAGGCTATCGTCCCCCCGCCCACTGGGAGTACGTGGATGCCATCCGCCGCGCCCTGCCCATTCCGGTGACCGCCAACGGCGAGATCTGGGACAGGCAGGATGCCCTCACCTGCGCCCGGGTCTCCGGCTGTGACAGCCTGATGGTCGGACGCGGCGCCATCTCCCTGCCAAATCTGGCCAACGTCATGAAGACAGGCTGCGCCCACATGAGCTGGGCCGAGGCACTGCGGCTCATGGTGAGCTACACGGAGCAGGATCTCGCCGGCGAGAAGGCGGACTACTACCCGAGCCGCATCAAGCAGTGGTTCTCCTACCTCAAACGCGAATATCCCCAGGCCGACGTGCTGTTCACCGATATCCGGGTACTCAAGAGTGCAGAGGAGATCCGCGCTCGTCTGCTGCAAGAGAGCGACCGCCACCCCTGAGCCCTCCCCCTGGAGGTCATTCCCCTCTCCTGCCTGCCCCCACAGGCGGGAATAGGGGCCAGAACCCGTCATTTACTTGACGCATGTCATCTTGACTCTCCTATCGACTCCCTATACTGCCCTGACTCTATAACCGTCTGTTGGGGGCATCCGTGTGTGAAATGACGCAAGCTCAGCTGGCGGGCTGGCGAGATCGCCTGCTTGCCGACTGGGCACGAATTCGAGAGGAGCTGATAGGTCAGCTCAAGGCAAGTCGCCAGGGAGACTGGGCCGAACGGGCCAGCCATTGTGAACGGGATCAGCTGGTGGATCTGACGAGTCGGCTGGATCTGCCGCAAGTAGAACAAAACGTGACGGCGCTCAAGCGGATCGACGCGACCCTCTGCCAGATAGAGTTGGGACTGTTTGGCCTCTGCTCCGATTGCGAGGAGCCGCTAAACCTGACCAAGCTGGAGCAAGATCCCACCCAACAACGTTGTCCGCGCTGCGAACTGCGCTATCGCAAGGGCTTTCACGGCCACGAGTTGTAGGGGCATCACTGCCCGCTGCGGGTCCCAACCCCGCCTGTCGTATCGACCAAAGTGTTCGAACGACACACCCCACCAGCGTCAAACAAAACGGGCCCCTGCCAAGACAGGGGCCCGTTTTCTATTCATGCCGATCGCGACAAACCCGGCAAAGGGCGCGAGCAGACTCGACCATCCCGCCCATCACTGGGCCAGCAGGTGACCGACCAGCTCATGACGCCAGCCTTGCAGCAACATGGGCTTGGGCCCGCGTGCCCGCTCCTCTGCGCTCATCCGCCAGCTCCAGGTAAAGTACTGGTGAATGGTCTTCTTGCTGGCCACCAGCTCAGGGGGAATATTGCTGGCCTTGGCCTTCTCTTCCACCAGCGCCTTGATGCGCTTGAGCTCCGCCTTGTACTGGGGGTAATCCACCAGACGACGGATGGGTTCGGGCCACCCTTCAGGGTCGCTCTGCTGAGCCGATGCGACGATGTCGAGCAGCCGCTTGCCGTGGATCTTGATCTCGATGGGAGAGAGATCCAGCTCGTTGAGCTCGCGCAGTGAGGTCGGACGGCGCTCGGCGACCTTGAACAGGTGCAACTCCTTGACCACGAAATTGAGGGCCAAGTCCCGGCGCACCGCTTCTTTTTGCCGCCAGGCGGCCAGCTCGCGCAAGATGGCCAGCTCGCGCCGACCCAGCTGCCAGCCGTTGATGATCTCGAGATAGGCCTGATAGGGATCGCTCCCCTGGCTCCGGCGGGCGCAGTGGTTCTGACACTCCTCCTCGAACCAGGCAAACTTGCCGCTCTCGTGCAGCTTGGCCATGACGGTGTCGTAGAGCGGCATCAGATAGAGCACATCCGCCGCCGCGTACTCGAGCTGACGATCGGTCAGGGGACGGGCCAGCCAGTCGGTACGGGCCTGATCCTTGACCAGTTCCACCCCGAGAAAATCCTTGGCCATGGCGCCAAATCCAACGGAGACCCCATAGCCCAGGAAAGCGGTGGCAAGCTGGGTGTCATGGACGCGGTTGGGCAGATGACCGGCCTGGTGCTGAATGAGTTCGAGATCTTCCCCGGCGGCATGGAGGATGGAGATCTGGCCATCCTGGCCCAGACGCTCCCACAGGGGCGCGAGATCCAGGGTCAGGGGATCGAGCAGGGCCAGCTGATGGCCATCAAAGATTTGAAAGAGACCAAGTTGGGGATAATAGGTGCGAGTGCGCACGAATTCGGTATCGATGGCCAGTGGCACCTGGGCCAGAGTGGCGAGGTAGGCTTCCAGCTCGGCTTGCTGTGAAATGAGTTGATATTGCATCTTTGCCTGCATCTTGTCGGTTGGCCCAAAAGAAAAAACCGTGGCGTGACCCACGGTTTCGCATCGCCCTGGATAGGTTACTGCTTGGCGATCTCCTCGTCGCGCAGCACGCGGCGCAGGATCTTGCCCACATTGGTCTTGGGCAGTTCGTCGCGAAATTCTACCAGCTTAGGCACCTTATAGGCAGTAAGATGTTGACGGCAATGGGCAATAACTTCCTCTTCGGTCAAGCCTGGATCCTTTCTGACCACAAATACCTTCACCAGCTCGCCGGACACCTTGTGAGGCACCCCGACCGCCGCCACTTCCAGCACCTTGGGATGGAGCGCCACCACGTCTTCAATCTCGTTGGGATAGACGTTGAAGCCCGACACCAGGATCATGTCCTTCTTGCGATCGACGATCTTGAAGAAACCCTGCTCGTCGCACACGGCAATGTCCCCGGTGCAGAGCCAGCCATCTTGCATCACCTCGGCGGTGGCCTCGGGACGCTGCCAGTAGCCAGTCATCACCTGGGGACCACGGACCTGCATCTCCCCGGGTGTATTCAGGGTATGAATGGGTTCACCTGCATCATTCACCAGACGAATATCGGTGGAGCAGACCGGCAGGCCGATGGAGCCGTTGTAATCGGTCAAGTCGTAGGGACAGACGCTCACCAGCGGGGAGCATTCGGTCAGGCCGTACCCCTCCAGCAGCGGCGTCTCCGTCATGGTCTTCCACTGCTCGGCCACCGCCCGCTGCACCGCCATGCCGCCGCCGATGGTCAGGGTCAGCTTGCTGAAATCCATGCTCTGGAACTCGTCATTGTTGACCAGGGCATTGAACAGGGTGTTGACCCCGGTGATGCAGGTGAAGGGGTACTTCTTGATCTCTTTGACGAACCCCGGGATATCGCGCGGGTTGCTGATCAGCAGGTTGTAACCCCCGAGGCGCATGAACAGCAGGCAGTTCACCGTGAGCGCGAAGACGTGATAGAGCGGCAGAGCCGTGACCACGAACTCCTTGCCCCGCTGCAGCACGGGGCCATAGACCCCGAGGCACTGTTCGACGTTGGCAATCATGTTGCGGTGGGTCAGCATGGCCCCCTTGGAGAGGCCGGTCGTCCCTCCCGTGTACTGCAGGAAGGCGATCTCCTCCCCATGGATCTCGGGCTTGATGTACTGCAGGAAGCGGCCCTTGGCCAGGGCATGGCGCATGGTGCTGGCGTGGGGCAGATTGTATTTCGGCACCAGCTTCTTGACGTATTTCACCACGAAGTTGACCAGGGTCCCCTTGGCCAGCCCCAGGTTGTCCCCCATCCGGGTCAAGATCACATGCTTGATGGGGGTGTCGTAGACCACCTTCTCCAGGGTATGGGCGAAGTTGGAGACGATGACGATGGCCTTGGCACCCGAATCCTTGAGCTGGTGTTCCAGCTCGCGCGGGGTATAGAGGGGGTTGACGTTGACCACTATCATGCCGGCACGCAGTATGCCAAACACCGCAATAGGGTACTGCAACAGGTTCGGCATCATGACCGCGACCCTGTCACCCTTCTCCAGCTTCAATTCGTTTTGCAGGTAGGCGGCGAAGGCGCGGGACTGCTCCTCGAGCCGGCGATAGGTGATGGTCTGGCCCATGTTGACGAAGGCGGGCTGGTCGGCAAACTCGCTCACCGAGGCTTCGAACATCTCGACCAGAGAGCCGTAGATATCAGGATTGATCTCGGCAGGCACGCCGTCCGGGTAGCGTGTTAGCCAGATTTTCTCGGCCGGTGTGACGGTCGGCTCGCCCTGCGGCTGCAACATGGCTTGCTCATGCTCATCCATATCGACTGACCCTGTGGTCAAGTCGGACTGCTGCGGCATGATGTTCTCATGCTCATCTTTATGCTCATGCATAACTCGCACCTGTGCGCTCACTGTGTTGCCTCCATCCCTGTCCACGTTCATTTTTAATCATTTGTTTTGAGCTCGAGCTCTAATGCCGGACATCTTTACATACGACAATAGAAATTAACAGCCACTTAACAAGCGTGAAATGTGAGGGACGAGGCAAACCTGAAAGATTGAAAGCGGGGGATTCTAGCGAATTTGACAGAATTTTTCGATAGCAACAGCGGTTTGCACGGGATTATCCATATGAAAGTGGTGATTTCCCGCCACCCAGCGCCGCTGAATGTCAGCGAAGCATCCCTGGCGGGCTTGCCATTGCGCCGTCAGCTGGGCAAAGCCTTGCTCACCCTGAATGAACAATACAGGGCAGGCAATCGCCGCCATCAGCGCCCTCGCCTGCCCCTCACTCATGCGCAGCGGCGAGAGATCCCGCAATCTGGGATCGCTGCGCCAATGCAGCCTGGCAGCTCGCGCAACGAGTTGCCGGGCACAGATGAGCCGCGCCGCCTCGGGGGAGATATCGGCCACCTTGCAACGGGCCGCCACCGCCTCCTCCAGGCTGGTAAAACCCTGACTGGCTCGCTCCCGAGTACGAGAGCGGTTGAGAATGGCACGTCGGATCTGCTCGGGAACGGCGTCATCGGACTGGCTAAGGGGCCCCAGCCCCTCCAGCATGATCAGCCGCGCGACCCGCTCCGGGAAGACCCCGGCATAGGCCGAGGCGATCAAGGCCCCCAGGGAGTGACCGAGCAGGGTGATCTGTTGCCAGCCTCCCGCATCGATGATCTGGTGCAGATCGTCGAGCCAGTCGATAAAGACATAGGGAGAAGACTTGTGATCCGACTGACCATGGCCCGGCAGATCGACGCAGATGAGATGAAAACCAGCCAGATGGGGGGCAAGAGGCAAAAAACTGGCGGCATTGTCGAGCCAGCCATGCAGTGCCAGCAGCAGAGGCTGTCCCGGCTGGCCGGACTCCAGATAGGCGATCAGGCGCCCATCGGCCAGCCGCAACTGCCCCTCTCTCATCAGATTTCCCAGCGCGGCTCTCTCATCCATGGCGCGGTATCACCAGTGGCGCATCGACCGGCGCGGCCAGAAGGGATCGTAGAAGGGGTCATTGAAGTAGGGATCCATGTAACGAACCTCCACCTCTTTGATGGGGGGCCACAGCTTGCTGCCGGTTACCCTGATCACCGAAAACTCATACTTGTGATCGCCAATCTTGCTCTCCACCGGCTTGTCCAGGGTGCCAAGCACCGTCAGGCTGCGCCCCTTGGCATAGAGGGTCGGATCAACAAAACCCTGCATCACCGCCAGGAAGCGACCAGGGCTCTGCTCCGTCTGCTCGGGCACGCCATTGCTCTTGAGGGGCAGATAGACCACCTCGATGAGGCTGCGTGTCTGCTCGTTATGGACAGCGGCAATGACTCCACTCCAGCGGGCCGGCTTGCCCTCCTGGCCCGTCAGGGCAGGTTGATAGGCAACCAAGTCCGCCTGCGGCTCATAGGCCAGCTCCTTGGGCACTGAACTGCACCCGGCCAGCAGCAGACCGGCCAGGCCCAGCAGCAGGCTCTTTGTAAACAGATGGCATGTGTTCATATCCCTCTCCTTTGCTCTGGTTCGACTGCAAAACCGGCTCACTCCCGTCCGGGCAGCTTCTTCCAGGTGACCTTGTCTCTCAGATATACGGGGGTCGCCTGCTCCGGGGCCACCGCACTGCCAGCCAGCCAGGCGGCCTTGGCCAGTGGCAACATGTCCTGGGCAGCCGGCAGACGAGCCGCCGGGCAGGGTCTCAGGTCATCGGCCAGACCGTTCAGGAGATCAGCATAGGTCTCGCATCCTGTACCCGTGCTAAACCAGAGACCGGAAAGGGTCTCTTCTTGCACCACGGCCTCGGGGGCCGTGACCCGCTCTTCGCCGTCCAAGACCATGAGACCATCTTGCAACAGATAGCGGCCGATATAGATCTCCCCCATGCGGGCATCGATGGCGCTGACTACCCGCTCGGCACCCTCCAGGCGGTGGGCCCCCTGGGCCATGGCCGCCAGGGTCGAGATGCCAATCAGCGGCACCCCGGCCCCAAACGCCAGGCCTTGAGCCACCCCTACCCCGATCCGCACCCCGGTGAAAGAGCCTGGACCACGGCCAAAGGCAATGGCGTCGAGCTCGCTCAGGGTGATCCCGGCCTCATCGAGCAAGGCCTGTACCATGGGCAATATCTTCTTGGTGTGATCGCGCGGCGCCTCTTCCCAGCGCGCATAGATGGACTCTCCGACCTGCAAGGCGGCGGAGCAGGCTTCGGTGGCGGTATCGAGGGCCAGGATCTTCAACTCGTTCATTCGCAACTCTTCTCTAAAAGGCATCATTGAAACAGATCGGTCTGGGTCGAGTCCGGGCGCGCCGCCTCGGCCAAACCGCTAAAGAATTCGCCAAGGCAATCCAGATCCCGGGTGCGCGGTATGGCTGGCAGGCTCTTGATAAAGGTGGCGCCATAGGGCTTGTTGACCATGCGGGGATCACAGATGACCAGGACGCCATGATCACGGCGATCACGTATCAGCCGCCCCACCCCCTGCTTGAGGGCGATCACGGCCTTGGGTAGCTGGATATCGGCGAAGGGATCCCCCCCCTTGAGCTTGCAGTCGTCGACCCGCGCCTTGAGAAGGGGATCGTCGGGGCTCGCAAACGGCAGCTTGTCGATGATAACACAGGAGAGTGCCGCCCCCCTGACGTCTATCCCCTCCCAGAAGCTGCTGGTCGCCACCAGCACGGCGCGACCATTCTCGACAAAGGTCGACAGCAGTCGCTGTTTGTTGTCTTCCCCTTGCAGCAAGACGGTGCGTCCTATCTCCCGGCGCAGCACCTCGGCCACCTGACGCATCACCTGATGGCTGGTGCAGAGGAAGAAGCAGCCCCCCGGCGTCTTGTTGATGAGGGGGATGAGCCGCAGTGCCAGCATCTCGCCCCGACCAAAGGCATTGGGCTCGGGTAGCTGGCGCGGCACGCACAAGCGCGCCTGCTCGCTGTAATCGAAGGGGCTGTCGAGCATAAGCTCACGGCTGCCCGCCAGTCCCAGCTCCGCCTTGAAGTGATCGAATCCCATGTCCACCGTCAAAGTGGCCGAGGTAAAAATCCAGGCCACCTCGGGGCGCATCACCTCGGCGCCAAACCGCTCGGCCACCGACAAGGGGGTCAGATTGAGGGAGAAATGGAGCCGGGTACACTCGTACCAGTAGGAGTAACCGGTCTGGTTGATGGCCAGCACCTCCCCGAGTCGCGTCCTGAGCTCACAGAGTCGCTCGAAGCAGTGATCGAGCTGCTCGCCGCGCCCCAAGGCGAGTTTGAGCACTTCATAGCAGAACTCGATGGCATCATTGAGCCGGGCCAGGGCCTGGCCCCATTGGGGCTGGCGCAGCAGATCCCGGCTGTTGCCCCGCCCGCCATCGACCCCGAAGGCGAGGCGCAGATCCTGACTGGCAATACTGAGCCGATCCGCCGCCTTGCCAAGCTGGGCCATGTCATGGGCCTCGGCCCGGTAGGCAAGCTGGATATCCTGAGCCAGGTCCTGGATGGTGCGGCTCGATACCGACTTGCCAAAGTAGTTGGTGGCTATCTCGCCGAGCTGGTGCGCCTCGTCGAACACATAGACCTGAGCTTCCGGCACCAACTCGCCAAATCCCGTGTCTTTCACCGCCATATCGGCGAAGAAGAGATGGTGATTGATCACCACCACTTGCGCATCCATGGCGCGGCGCCGGGCGATCACCAGGTGACAATCGTCGTAATAGGGGCAATCCCGACCGAGGCAGTTGTCATTGGTGCTGGTGATCTGGGGCAATATTTCGGCGTTCTCCTGCAGGCCGGGAATGTCCCCCACATCGCCGGTATTGGTGGTGCTCGACCAGGATTTGACCCTGACCAGGTCGCTCATCACCTCCGGCTTTTGCAGATGGGATTCGCTCATCAAGCGGTTCATGCGCTCGACACAGAGGTAGTTGCTGCGCCCCTTGAGCAGGGCCACGGGCTGGTGATAATCGAGCGCCCCCGTGATGGTGGGCAAGTCCCGGTAAAAGAGCTGCTCCTGCAGGTTTTTGGAGCCGGTGCTGATCACCACCCGCTTGCCCGATGCCAGGGCTGGTACCAGGTAGGCGTAGGTCTTGCCGGTGCCCGTTCCCGCTTCGACCAGCAGACGGTCGTGGTCCTTGATGGTGTTTGCCACCGCCTCAGCCATCTCCAACTGAGGGGCACGGGCCAAGAAACCGTCGATATGACGGGCAAGAGGGCCGCCTTCTGAGAACAGGGTCTGGATGGTCAAGGAGGTTTCCCGCAAGCAAAGGGGGCGATTATAGCCAAAAGCGGGGGCAAGCCAAACGCTCAGACGAACAAGTCGATCTTGTGGTCAGGATCCGGCTTGTGTCCCCCTGGCTCATCGGCATCGCCCTGACTGACTGGCGGTGGCGTCCTGGGACGCGGCGGCTCCTGAGGGGTGCCCTGGCCGCCATCCCGCTCGGTGCCTATCTCGTGGGCACTGTGCTTGTGATCGATGGGGTTCACCTCACGGCGAATGGCATCACTGCCCGGGGTGGCCGGGGCCCTCGGCAAGATGGGGAAGAGCAGATCCTGATTGGGCATGGGATATCCTCCGTACTGACATTGTCTTATTATCGACCAGCGGCGACCTTTCCTTACTTTCTTCTTGAAATTTACAATCCCGGGTTGCAATTTTCGTCAAGGTCGGTAATGTAAACCGGGCGTCAGTTACGACATCTTATTTGTAAAGGATTGTTTACATGAAGTTCACCTCACTGAAGACTCATCACCACCATCATCATCCCGAATAGTCTTTCAGGAGGTTGGCTGCTGGAAGACACTTAACAGGTGACTTCCAAAAGGACCGCAAGATTCATAAACCCTCGGAAGCACACACTTCCGAGGGTTTTTTCGTTTTTGACTAGAAGGAAATCGAGCAATGGAAACACAACGTCTGCGCATCGCCATGCAAAAATCCGGTCGCCTGAGCCAGGACTCCCAGGCCCTGTTCAAGAGCTGCGGCCTCAAGATCAATCTGCGTGAACAGCGCCTCATCGCCCACGTCGAAAACATGCCCATCGACATTCTGCGGGTGCGTGATGATGACATCCCGGGTCTGGTGATGGAGGGGGTGGTCGACCTTGGCATCATAGGTGAGAACGTGCTGGAAGAGGTGCAGCTCATTCGCCAATCCCAGGGCCTGCCCTTCGAGGTCAAGACCCTCAAACAGCTCGATTTCGGCGGTTGCCGTCTCTCCCTGGCCGTGCCGGAAGATGCCAGCTACACAGGCCCCCAAAGCTTGGCTGGCAAGCGTATCGCCACCTCCTATCCCGGCCTGCTCAAGCGCTTCTTCGACGAGCAAGGTCTCGGGTTCAAGAGCGTCATGCTGGGGGGCTCGGTGGAAGTCGCCCCCCGCGCGGGTCTCGCCGATGCCATCTGCGATCTCGTCTCCACCGGCGCCACCCTCGAGGCCAATGGCCTGAAAGAGGTGGAGGTCATCTACCGCTCCAAGGCAGCACTGGTGCAGGCCCCCAATCCCTTGAACGCCGCCAAGCAAGCCATCATCGACAAGCTGTTGCCCCGCATCCAGGGCATGCAGCAGGCGCGCGAGAGCAAGTACATCATGCTGCACGCCCCCAAAGACAAGCTCAATGCCATCACCGATCTGCTGCCCGGCGCCGAGCGCCCCACCATCATGCAGCTGGCCGGTGACACCAATCAGGTCGCCCTGCACGTCGTCTCCAGCGAAACCCTGTTCTGGGAGACCATGGAGCAGCTCAAGGCCCTCGGCGCCAGCTCCATTCTGGTGCTGCCCATCGAAAAGATGATGGAATAAGGGCGGGCACCATGCAGACCCTCATCTGGAACCAGCTCACCCCCGCCCAGCAAGCCGAGGCCTTGACCCGCCCGGCCCTGGACGATGAAGCCAATGTCGGCGCCGTGGTGACGGAGATCATCTCCGCGGTCAAAACCCGGGGCGATGACGCCCTGCGCGAACTGAGCCAGCGTTTCGAGCGCGCCCCCCGTGAACAGTTGCGGGTGAGCGAAGCGGAAATCGATGCCGCCTGCGCCCGGCTCGATGACGACATCCAGGCCGCCATCCTGGCCGCCGCCACGAACATTCGCACCTTCCACCGCGCGCAGGTGCAGCCTGTGCTGCGGGTCGAAACCCAGCCCGGCGTCCTGTGCGAGCTGCGTACTCAACCCATCAACCGGGTCGGTCTCTATGTGCCGGGGGGCAGCGCGCCCCTCCCTTCCACCGTGATGATGCTGGCCATTCCCGCCGCCATTGCCGGTTGCCGCGAGGTGGTGCTCTGCACGCCGTCGCCAGCCAGCGATGAAATTCTGTTCGCCGCCCGCGCCTGCAGGGTCGAGAAGGTGTTCGCCATCGGCGGCGCCCAGGCCATCGCCGCCATGGCCTACGGCACTGCGTCCATCCCCAAGGTGGACAAGATCTTCGGCCCGGGCAACAGCTATGTGACCGAGGCCAAGGGCCAGGTCTCCCGGGACTGGCGCGGCGCGGCCATCGACATGCCGGCTGGCCCCTCCGAGGTGCTGGTGATTGCCGACGAGAGTGCCAATGCCGCCTTCGTCGCCTCGGATCTGCTCTCCCAGGCCGAACACGGCCCGGACAGCCAGGTGGTACTGGTCACCACCAGCGCCGCTCTGGCCAAGGCCGTCAACATCGAGCTGGCAAGCCAGCTGGCGCAGCTCAGCCGCCGGGACATCGCCGTTCAGGCCCTGGCAAGCAGTCTCACCCTCCTGTGTGACAACCTGGAGGAGGCCTGTGCCATCTCCAATGCCTACGCCCCTGAGCACCTGATAGTGCAGACCCGCAGCCCCCGGAACCTGCTCGACCAGCTCGAGAATGCAGGTTCCATCTTCCTGGGACAATGGACCCCCGAATCGGTGGGGGATTATGCCAGCGGCACCAATCACACCCTGCCCACCTACGGCTATGCCCGCACCTGCTCCAGCCTGGGATTGGCCGATTATCAGCGCCGCTTCACGGTGCAGGAGCTGAGCGAGCAGGGCATGCGCGATCTGGGCCCCATCGTCCAGCGCATTGCCCAGGCGGAAGGGCTCGATGCCCACAAGCAGGCCGTCACCCTCAGGCTGAACGCCCTCGCCACCAAGCTGCAACAAAAGGATCTGTCATGAACATCGCCAAGCTGGCTCGCCGTGTGGTGCGCGCCCTCACCCCCTATCAGTCCGCCCGCCGCATCGGCGGCAGCGGCCACGTCTGGCTCAATGCCAACGAGGCTCCGCTCTCCCCCGCCTTCACGGTGCAGAGCAACAAGTTCAACCGTTATCCCGAATGCCAGCCAGCCCAGGTGGTCGATGGCTACGCGGCCTATGCCGGGGTCAACGCCGATCAGGTGCTGGTGAGCCGCGGTGCCGATGAGGCCATCGAGCTGCTCATTCGCACCTTCTGCGAGGCGGGTCAGGATCAGATCCTCATCTGCCCGCCCACCTATGGCATGTACGCCATCAGCGCCGAGACCTGCGGCGTGGGCATCGTCGAACAACCGCTTACCACGGATCGTCAGCCGGACTGGCCCGCCATTCGCGATGCCCTCTCCGAGGTCAAGCTGGTGTTCCTCTGCTCCCCCAACAATCCGACCGGGGATCTGGTCGGGCGCGATGGCCTCATCGCGTTGCTGGAAGCCGCCCGGGATAGCGCCATTGTCGTGGTGGACGAGGCCTATATCGAGTTCTGCCCGGACGCCTCTGTGGTGGATCTGTTGGCCCGCTTCCCCAATCTGGTGGTGACCCGCACCCTCTCCAAGGCGTTCGCCCTGGCCGGGATCCGCTGCGGCTTTACCCTCGCATCGCCGCAAGTGATCGCCCTGCTCGCCAAGGTGATCGCCCCCTACCCCATCCCCGATCCGGTGGCGCAGATTGCCGCCCAGGCCCTGACCCCGGCCGGTCTTGCGCTGATGCAGGCCCGCGTCATGGACCTCAATGAGCAGAAGGCGGCGCTCAAGCGCGCCCTGACCACCCTGCCCTGCGTGCGCGAGATCTTCGAAGACAAGGGCAACTTCATCCTGGTGCGCTTCCATGATGGCGCGCGCGTCTTCGCCGCCATGAAGGCCGCCGGCATCATCTTGCGGGATTTTTCCAACAAACCGGGCCTGGGAGAGAGCATTCGCATCACGGTCGGCTATCAGGATGAGATGGATGCCGTGCTCAAGGTATTGCGGGACCTCACTGCCAACACGATGTCTGCCAGCAGCAGTGCGGAAGACACTGCCCCCGTCAGCCGCTTATAAGGATGTAGAGAGATGAAGACCCCATTTTTATTTATCGACCGTGACGGCACCCTGATTGAAGAGCCGGTCACCGACAAGCAGGTGGACAGCCTCGCCAAGCTGCGCTTCGAGCCCATGGTGATCCCGGTGCTGCGCGAGCTGCAGGCCGCAGGCTATGTGCTGGTGATGGTCACCAATCAAGATGGGCTGGGCACTGCCAGCCTGCCCCTTGAAAACTTCCAGCCGCCCCAGGATCTGATGATGCACATCTTCGAGTCCCAGGGCGTGCACTGGGAGAAGGTGCTCATCTGCCCCCACTTCCCCACCGATGGCTGCAGCTGCCGCAAGCCCCATCTGGGGTTGGTGAAGGAGTATCTCGCCTCGGGCCGCATCGATTTTGCCAACTCCTTTGTGATTGGCGACCGGCAGACCGATATCCAGCTGGCCGAGAACATGGGCATTGGCGGCATTCGCTATCAGCCAGGCGATCACAACTGGCTCGCCATCCGCGATCAGCTGCTCAGCAAGGGGCGCACCGCCCTGGTGGAGCGCAACACCAAGGAGACCCGCATCCGGGTTGCACTGGACCTGGACAAGAGCGGCGGCAACCAGATCAGCACCGGCATCGGCTTCTTCGATCACATGCTCGATCAGATAGCGACCCACGCCGGTTTCAGTCTGCAACTGGCGGTGAGCGGCGATCTGCACATTGACGATCACCACACGGTGGAAGATGTCGGCTTGGCCCTGGGTCAGGCCCTGCGCGAGGCCCTTGGCAACAAACGCGGTATTGGCCGTTTTGGCTTCGTGCTGGCGATGGACGAGGTAGAGGCACTGATCGATGCCCAGCCTCGCCTGCCAGCCCAGAGTTCCCTGCTCGACGCCAAGGTGAGCGCCGCCCTGGACCTGAGCGGTCGCCCCTACTTCGTGTTCCGCTGCGAATCCGGTTTTGGCCGCGACAGCGTGGGCGAGATGGCCACCGAGATGGTGCCCCACTTCTTCCGCTCCCTGTCGGACGCCATGGCCATCACCCTGCACCTCTCGGTGGATGCAGGTAACAGTCACCACCAGGTGGAGGCGCTGTTCAAGGGCTTCGGCCGCGCCCTGCGCCAGGCCATCCGGGTGGAAGGCACGGATCTCCCCTCCAGCAAGGGGGTGCTGTGATGGGCTCGTGCAACCTGGCCGTTATCGATAGCGCCGCGACAGTGCCAAACAGGGGCCTGCCCACAAGAAGGAGCTGCTGATGAGCACACAAAATCTGGTCATTATCGATACTGGCTGCGCCAATCTGGCCTCGGTGCGCATGGCCTTCGAGCGACTCGGGGTCAGCCCCAAGGTGAGTTGCGACGCCCGCGATATCCGCGCCGCCGACAAGTTGATCCTGCCCGGGGTGGGCACGGCGGTGGCGGCCATGAGCAACTTGAACGAGCGCGAGCTGGTGCCGCTCATCCGCGAAGCCCGCCAGCCCCTGCTCGGCTTTTGTCTGGGCATGCAGATGCTGGCACAAGCCTCGGAAGAGACCATGAATGAGAGCGCCGAGCTCCCCTGTCTCGGCATCATTCCCGGCAAGATCAAACTGATGGAGGTGGGCACCCTGCGTCTGCCCCACATGGGCTGGAACCAGATAGAGCACGATGAGACACACCCTCTGCTCAAGGGGATCCCCAGCGGCAGCTACTTCTACTTTGTCCACTCCTACGCCCTGGAAGTGACCGAGGCGACCCTGGCCCGCTGCGACTATGGGGTACCCTTCACCGCCATCGCCCATCAGGACAATGTGTTTGGTGCCCAGTTCCACCCGGAGCGCTCCGGCGCCGCCGGTGCCCGTTTACTGCAAAACTTCCTGGAGCTATGACAAGGATGATTATTCCGGCAATTGATTTGATTAACGGCCAGGTGGTGCGCCTCTATCAGGGCGATTACGACCAGAAGACCGAATACGCCAGTGCCCCCCAGGCGCGCTTCGA
The DNA here is from genome assembly GCF_020149575.1 of Aeromonas rivuli. NCBI lineage: Bacteria > Pseudomonadati > Pseudomonadota > Gammaproteobacteria > Aeromonadales > Aeromonadaceae > Aeromonas > Aeromonas rivuli. The sequence continues at coordinate 2,282,287 of NZ_CP079742.1, forward strand.
TGAATATGTCTCCCAGGGCGCGGTGCAGCTGCACCTGGTCGACCTCGACGGCGCCAAAGACGCCAAGGCCCGTCAGCTCGTCCTCATCGCGCAGCTGCTCTCGGCCACCGAGGCACCGGTACAGGTCGGTGGCGGCGTGCGCTGCGAACAGGATGTGGCCGACTTGCTGGCCGCCGGTGCCAACCGGGTGGTGATTGGCTCCACCGCGGTCAAATCCCCCGAGCTGGTGGCGAGCTGGATGGAAAAATACGGCCCCGAGCAGATAGTGCTGGCCCTGGACGTCAACATAGACCCGCAGGGCAATCGCAAGATAGCGGTGGCGGGTTGGCAGGAGGACAGCGGCATCACCATAGAGGCGCTGATCGAGCGCTTCCTCCCCGCAGGGCTCAAGCATGTACTCTGCACCGACATCAGCCGGGATGGCACGCTCAAGGGGTGCAACGTCGAGCTTTATCGCGATCTCTGCGCCCGCTACCCGAACGTGGCGTTTCAAGCCTCGGGCGGCATCGGCGGCATTGAGGACATAGAGGCGCTCAAGGGCTCGGGGGTCAAGGGCATCATCCTCGGCCGCGCTCTGCTGGAGGGCAAGTTCAGCGTGAGCGACGCCATCAATTGCTGGGCAAGTCAGGGCGAATCCGCTTCGTCACTACAAGGAGGCAACTGATGCTGGCAAGACGCATTATCCCCTGTCTCGACGTCAAAGATGGCGTCGTGGTCAAGGGGGTGCAGTTTCGCAATCACGAGGTGATGGGGGGTATCGTTGAGCTGGCCCGCCGCTATGCCCAGCAGGGCGCCGACGAGCTGGTGTTCTATGACATCACCGCCTCGAGCGATGATCGGGTGGTCGACAAGAGCTGGGTGAGCCGGGTAGCGGAAGTGATCGACATCCCCTTCTGCGTCGCCGGTGGCATCCGATGTGTCGACGATGCCAAGCGCATCCTGGAGTTTGGCGCCGACAAGGTCTCCATCAACTCCCCTGCCCTGGCCGATCCGACCCTGATCACCCGCCTGGCCGAACGCTTTGGGGTCCAGTGTGTCGTGGTTGGCATCGACTCCTATTTTGATGAACAGAGCCGCCAGTATCAGGTCAAGCAGTTCACCGGCGACGAGAGCCGCACCCGCACTACCGCCTGGAATACCCTCGACTGGGTGAAAGAGGTGCAACAGCGCGGCGCAGGTGAGATAGTGCTCAACGTCATGAATCAGGACGGCATGCGCCAGGGTTATGATCTTGACCAGCTCAAGCTGGTGCGCGCCCAGTGCAAGGTGCCCCTCATCGCCTCGGGCGGCGCCGGTACCATGGCGCATTTTCGCGATGCCTTTATCGATGCCGATGTGGACGGGGCCCTGGCCGCCTCGGTGTTCCACAAAGGTCTCATTCCCATACCCGAATTGAAGCGTTGGCTTAGCACCCAAGGAGTCGCTATCCGTGAATAATCCATTGATTGATCCCACCCTCATCGACCGGCTCGACTGGGCCAAGTGCGATGAGATGATCCCCGCCATGGTGCAGCACGCCGCCAGCGGCCAGCTGCTGATGCAAGGCTTCATGACCCGCGAGGCCCTGGCAAAGACATTGGCCAGCGGCCAGGTCACCTTCTTTAGCCGCAGCAAGCAGCGTCTCTGGACCAAGGGCGAGAGCTCGGGCCATGTCTTGACGCTGGTCGCCATCAGCACTGACTGCGACAGCGATTCCCTGCTGATTGCCGCAGACCCGGTCGGCCCTACTTGCCACCTGGGCACCCCCTCCTGCTTCGATGGCCACCCGCTGCCGCCCCTTGGTTTTCTCGCCGAGCTTGAGCAGATCCTGGCGGCGCGCAAGGGGGCCGACCCTGCTACCAGCTACACCGCCAGCCTCTATGCCAAGGGCACCAAGCGCATCGCCCAGAAGGTCGGGGAAGAGGGTGTCGAAGTGGCGCTGGCCGCCATGGCGAAAGACAGAGAAGAGCTGATCAACGAATCCGCTGACCTGCTCTATCACCTGACGGTGCTGCTGCAAAACGAGGGGCTGGGCCTGAAAGATGTGGTACAGCGCCTCCATGAGCGCCACAACAGGTAGTCTTTGCACCGATAGACAAAACGGGCCCTGATGGGCCCGTTTTTATGCGCCTGCGCCCTCTTCGCGGGAGTTACCATTGTCAAGCCGCCTCAGGGGACTCTGCGCCCCCGATCGGGCCGGAATACCAAGGCTGGCGCCCCCCCCTAGACAGGGAGTCGCCTCTCAATGAGCTCGCGACGATAATGGCCACTGTCCCTTGCCACCTAACCCCAGACTCCATGAACAAATACCAGGTTTTTGCCACCCAGGAAGCACCCGAAGCCTTCACCTTGCTCGACATGGCCGCCGCCGACTTTTTCAGGGAGAAGCAGGCACTGCTGGCCCAGGGCTTCGAGGTCATCGGCGAGCCCATACTGGCCCCCGATACCCGCGCGGCGGCCGGATCCCACCAGCTCAACATGGCAGATCCCAGCCGCCCCTATGGTGCCCCCGCCGCCCACGGCGCCTTCATTTATTTGTTGCTCCATGCCCCCCGGCTATTTGGCAAGAAAAAACCGCGCCAAGGCTGAGTGCGCGCGCCTTGGCGCAGGGCAACACAACCCCGCAACCATTCACCCGCAGCCTGAAGTCAACCTGAACAGCTGACTCCGTTTGACGCCATATATGGGGCCTGCCAAGGCTGGCTCCCAGCGGGGATAATACCGCCTGGCTATCCATATCCAGAGGTTGTATGAGCAAATACCAGTTCTTCCGTCAGGGGCAGGATCCCGCCAGTGTCACCTTCTTGCTGATGTCATCGCCGTCCTTTTTGCCGGAGAAGGAACAGCTGCTGGCCCAGGGGTTCGAGGTGGTGGGGGATCATATACAGGCAGACAGTGACCAGGAGGCCCTCGAAAAATTCCGAAGCGGCATGCTGGAACCTCTGGAGGAGTACACCAAGGCGACCGAAGCGGGGGGACTCTACTACTTCATCACCGGCCTGTGGGAGGCGCTGAACAAGCGGGTCAAGGGCACCAAGTCGCCCCGCTGAACCAGCTTGCCGGGGCCATGGCGACAGGGCCCCGTTCATCGCTCTCTTGATACTATCCGCAGGCACTCTCCCCCCCGCGTTGGCCGCCTCATCCTTGCCTTTGCACATAGAGCAACCATCTGGCGTCTCAACCTTGGCCGGTCGAGGTAGCAATCCCGGCTCGTCAACGCCCCCTCTTTCATCGCCCGCCACCGGCCTACTCCGCCGGATGTTGCAGCTATCCGGGCCTTGCTTGTCGCTATTTACAGACACCCTTTGCAGGCGGCGGTTTTTGGCGCAGTCAATCCTTGTCGCAATCGGGGGGCCTTTGCCTTGAGACTATTGCGTAAACTGCCAAGATAGCGGCAAGCCTCATCGCAGGCAGCAACAGACAGTAAGGAGAGAGAGATGAACAAGTCCCTGTTAGCCGGTCTCGGCATCGGTATAGCCTCGGCAGTGACCCTCTCGGCGGTGGCAAGCGGCTCACTGTTTGAGTCCAAGCCCCAGTTCGCCGAAGTGCTGGCCAGCAAGCCTGTCACCGAGACCATCAAGACGCCTCGCCAGGAGTGCCGCAACGTCACTGTGACCCACCGCAAAGCGGTACAGGATCAGCACAAGATCCTCGGCACCGTGGTCGGCGGCGCCTTGGGGGGCGTACTCGGTCATCAATTTGGCGGTGGCAGCGGCAAGACGGTGGCCACGGTCGCCGGGGCGGCGGCAGGCGGCTACGCCGGTAATCAGGTGCAAGGCAACATGCAAAACAATGATACCTACACCACCACCGAGCAGCGCTGCAAGACGGTGCAAGACAGCAGCACCCGCACCCTGGGCTATGACGTCAGCTACAAGCTGGCCGGTCAGGAAGGAGTGATCCGCATGGATCGCGAGCCGGGCAAAACCATCCCCGTCAAGGATGGCAAGCTGGTCATCGACAGCCAGAGCTAAGCGCAACGCCAACCCAGGCCCAACAGAAAGCCCATCGATTGATGGGCTTTCTGTTGGGCCTGAGTCATGACATGGGCTGCAACATGACCCTTTATCTCTCAAGGGGGTTATTGGTATTCGATAAGAAACGCCATGGTGCCGTTGGCATCGCCAGGCGTCACCTCGGCTTCGGTCTGAATATAGCGGGCTAAATAGGGCAAGTACCGGGTCGGGCTGCCATCCATGCCGGCAATGAAGTCTATCGGCTGGTTGAAGCTGGCCAGGCGGCTTCCCTGCTGAATCGCTATCTGTATTCCGATCCCCTCAGCCTGGCGGCCGGTATCTGCCAGGCCCATGATGGCCAGGCCATCATCGATGATGGTGGTATTGGGCATCAAACTTGCCTTGATGATATTGGGGGATCTTGCCCCCACCCCGGCACTGCCATCATTGCTGTAGAAAGTATTCTGCCCATCGTTAAGGGTGCCATGAAAGGTTGGGCACTGTTGCAACTCAATGTTGAATGGCACCCAAGGCATCCCACTGCCCACCCCTTTAAAAGCAGCGATATCATGACGCCCCAGCTCAACATAAACATCCGGTGTCATGCAAGATTGAGAGACAATATTGATGGCACCACTGAATGACACCGTTTCGACCGGGTAGCGGCTACCATCATCCATGACAAATTCGGTTTTAATCGTCGGCAACATATTGCCACTTATGGTACCCGCTGAAATGGGACCAATTTTAATAAAGTTAATATCAAAGGAGGGATCAAAACTTACTGCGTAGTAACTATTTTCAGCCACATTTCTCGTCACCCTGGTCCATGGAAACGCTGTCCCCGAATACCAGGCGGCTACCCCTATACCCGGCACCCCTGTCTCATAGACTCGTCCGCCGAAGGGAGTACCACTCCAGGAGGAGAGTGGCAGCGGCAGCACCAAAAAGTCATCGACCTCGCTATAGCTGTAAGGCGTCGGTGACGGCTCACAGTCATAGTATGCCCAATGGGTTGCCTTGAAATATTGACGAAAAATAATGGTGCCATCCGGCGTATCCGGCCCCACCGTCAAGTTTCCCCCTTGCAATACCGAGGTGGTATCCACCACCGGATTCTCTGGCCGTACTGTGCACTTGGGGGCCGCCATGGCCGGTTGGACAATGCCCAGATAGAGCGCAAAAAAACCAGCCCCCCCTATTTGAAGGGGCCCTTTGATAACATCTGCATATCCCATGCTGATATTTCCTTTTTTATATGATGAGTACCGACGTCTTAAATAACGCTCTTTTGGTATCTCTATCGGTTAAGGGGTCTCCCATCGGCCTGCCTGTTCACCTCGTTATTTATATTCAATCAGGAAAGAGACAGTGCCATTGGCATCCCCCGGGGTGACAGTCGTCTCCGTCTGTATATAACGGGCAAAATAGTTCACCGTCCGAGAGGGGGAACCATCCGAACCCTGGTAAAAAATGGTGGGCTTGCTGAAGGTCGCGGGCCTACTCTCCTGGTAAGCCGCAATCTGGATCCCCACCCCGCTAGCCTGGCTGCCGGTGTCGGCCAAGCCCATGATCGCTTGGGCATCATCGATGATGGCGGTATTGGGGGTGAGGCTCACAGTGATGGAGTTGGGGCTCACAGCACCGACCCCGCTGCTGCCATCGTTGCTGTAGAAGTTGTTCTGACCATCGTTGATGGTGCCATAAAAGGTCGGACAATTTTCCATCCGAAGCTGGAAGGGAACCCAGGGAGTGGCGCTACCCTGACCGCTAAAGTTGCTGGCAATATCATGGCTGCCCAGATCGACACTGACATCCGGGGTGGTGCACGACTGGGAGACGATGTTGATGCTGCCGCTCATTGCCGCCCTGATGATGGGATAATGGGTGCCATCGTCCATGACCATATCAGCCCGCAGGGTGGGCAACTGCCCCCCCTGTATGGTGCCTGGGCTGATGGGACCCGTCTTGATGAAGCTGATATCAAACTCCGGGATAAACGCCTTTGTAAAGACGGCAAGGGCATTGATATCGGCTGGGTTCTTCGACAAGGGGAAGGCGGTGCCAGAATACCAGGCTACCACCCCTATACCCGGCACCCCTGTCTCATAGACCTGGCCCCCGAAGGGGGAGCCTCCCCAAGAAGAGAGAGGCAATGGCAGGCTCTGGTAATCGTCGTATTCATGCAGGCTATAAGGGGTCGGCGAGCTGGCGCACACGTATCTGACGTTGTAGGAGGGCTTGAAATATTGGCGAAAAATGATGGTGCCATCCGGCGTATCCGGCCCCACCGTCAGGTTGCCCCCTTGCAAAACAGCCGTGTAGTTGATGACCGGGGTTGCCGCATCTATGGTGCACAACGGCGCTGCCTGGGCAAAGAGCGGCACGCCTGTATAGAGCAGCAGCGCAACAGCGCCTCGTTGGATCATCATCTTGAAATTACAGCTTGTCATCTTCATGTTCATCTCTTGTTTGCGCCCATCAACGGGTAGCCAATATCATTTTCATCGCTTATAACGGGAGGCACTCGGCCTCGAGACGCACAATCGCGAAGGGTTGGTCTCCCGTCAGGGAGGGGGTCAATGCATACTCGAGTCGACACTCCTTGTTCTTTCCCTCGCCCCAGCTCAGCACCAAAGAGCCCGCAGACTGCGCCACCCTGGCATAGAGCTGTCCTCCCTGACCGACGGCTCCGACGTAATCTCCTGTTTCATCCCGCACCTTGGCACCAAAGGGCACCGGCTTGCCCTGGTAGCGGGCATTGATCAGCAAGGGAGTTCCTTGCCTGGTCTGGTATTGCGCTTTCACCACGGCTCCCGCCCTGGGAACGACTTTCAGCAGGGTGTTTTCCAGACCGACATTCGCTGCGATGCCATTGGGATCCAACTCGATATTATTGATCTGATAGGCGGTCAAGTTCGGCACCAATGCATATCCATTGCCATCGACCCGCACCCCTGGGTATGACGAGACGGAGGCCCCTTCGGCCCCTTTGGCCTCCACCAAGGCAAAGGTGTTAGCGTTATAAGGCGTCGCAGTAATACCCCCCTCATGGGCAACCAGGGTACCCGTCAGGCCAATGGTTTCGCTGTTATAGTAATAACCCGAATTGATACTCCCACTGAGGTTGGTAACCGGGGTCCGATATTGGCCGTAAGTTGTGACACTGTTTCGGCCTCGGTAATCATGCAGCATTGAAAGGCCATAACTCATTTGGTTATCTTCCCCGGCGGATCCGGAAAGCGTGGCCTGTTGTGCCAAATGACCACTGCTGTCACGAGAGAGATCAAGACGCAACTGAGGTGTATTGGCACCCACCCCTAAGGGCATACTGAAATTCAGCAATACGGTATCTTCGGCATCATTATTCTGGTTGTAACTCCGATTCAGGCTAAGCCCATATGACAAGGTTCGATATTGGTTGCTATAACCAGCCTGATACTGTTTATCGGTTTCACTTCGGTTCCAATAGTTTTGTACCGAACTGCTGACATACACATGGCCCCAGCCAACAGGGAGACTCTGGCTGGCCGACACGGTGAAGCGATTTTTTGCTCGAAAAACCTGATCACTTTTACCACCACGATCTATGACGTCTCTCGTCTGCATGGCTGTTTGAAAGTCCATGAAACCGTCTGAGGAGAAGCGGTTTGCGGCAATGGCCAGATTGCTGCCCGTTGCCTGAAAATCTTTGCTGTAACTGACTCGATAACTCTGTCCGCTCAGTTCATTGCCCATCACACCGCCCTCCTCTCCCAATTCCGTCCTGGCATAGGAGATGTCAAAAGAGAACGCGCCTACAGGGGTTCCCATGGCAGAGCCAAGCAAACCGGTGTAATAATGATCGCTCGCCTGTCCTCCGCTATAGAGGGAGAGATAATTAGTCAAACCAAACTGGTAAGTCATTTCCAATAACGATGGTGAGCTGATGAGGCTGGTCGAATAATACTTTCCGGCCGTAAATGAATATTTAGCCGTACCAGGACGCAGCAATTCAGATACTGCGTTATAGGGTACCTTGAAATGATGTTCTGAGCCGTCAGCCTCATTGACACTCACATCCAGGTCGCCGCCATAGCCCGTCGGATAGAGGTCATCAATGACAAACTCACCTGGAGACACCGTAGTGTCATAAATGGTCTGGTTATTTTGCCGTATGATGACTCTCGCATTCGTGCGCGCAACCCCTCTCACCTCAGGAGCATAACCTCTTAATGAGGAGGGCAGCATGCTGTCATTACTGGCAACACTGATACCGCGATAAGGCAGGCTGTCAAATATTTGGCCTGTGGTGTTTGATTGCCCTATGGTGATGGTGCCGCCAATGTCTGCCGAATCATGACGAACATAATTACTGATCATGCTGTAATCACTCAGACCATAATCGGCCCAATTATATGAACCTTTATGTCTGAAGTACCAAGATCCTATGTTTAGTCCCGCATCAATACCAGCATAGATGGAATTGTTTCTCACACCATGAGATGCACTACTATAGCCATTAATACCATAGCCCAATAACAGCGCAGGTATACCATTTTCCCATAGGTTCTCGTTGACAGCACCACGAGCCACCTTCAGTAAATAGCGTTGCGGAATACTGATATCCAGGCGCTGCTCATTGCTGTCAAAGTTCACAGCGGAAGCAGGAATAAAATTGGCAATATTGATACATGTCGATCTACCATCCAGTTCATCGAGGAACTCTTTGGGCAATGATTGATAGTCAAAATTTATATTTTTAATGATCGTCAAATCGACGCAGGGGAAACTCTCGCCATTATCCCCGCGTATCACTTCAATCTCTTTCCTCATTGAGACAACATCATTGATGTACAGATCTGCCGTATAATGACCGGGTAGCGCCATAGCTCCCTTGCCAAATTGATGCAGGTCAATACTCTTGCCGCCAATTACATGCAAGAAAGAGGGATCGAACTCTACTTCTTCTGAGTCAGTATTATAATCACGCTCTGTATCATCCTGACCCGCCAATGCCATTGACGAATAAGCATAAAATAACACCATAGACAATTTCGAGATGCGTGCTTTATAAGATGTCAAGTTTCTCATGAAAGTGACAGTACATATATTCATGTTATCGCCCATAGAAATATGCTAGGTCAAGGGAGTTACAAAATAACGCCTGACTAGAGGAAATAATTAATTCAAGTTCGACTCAAAAGGGATGATGGCACCATAGTCATTCACATAGGTTCCCTTGACCTGATTGGCACTGCCTTTAAGCTTGAATAACTTACTACTCTTGGGGGGAATCATATCTCCATCGATAGAGTTACCCGCCAGCGACAGACTCGCAAAAGAGATAAAATAGGGGCTGCTATTTTTCGCTTCGACGCCATTTTGTCTCTTCTGCCAGCTAACAAACTTTACCGCCTCGTGGGGTAAACCAGACAAACTGGCAGGACGGTAAAATATCTTCAGGCGCGAACGAAATGCCATTTGAAGAGAGTTGTTATCTTTTGCCAACTTTTTCTTTGCTGGGATCTCCAGCACATTCAGCCAAAAGACACTCTCCTTATCCATCGGCAACTGACTGCCAACGTAGCGTAATCGCAAAGTCTGCCCCTTGCCTGGGTCGAGGCGATTTATCGGCGGAGTTAAGATAAATGGGCTCTTGATATCATCAGGCCTGGCATCAATATCGCCCTCATCAACCCAGCTTTGGATCAGCACGGGTATTGCTCCCATATTCTCCAGCTTGACGGATACTTCCTGACGATCAGACTTGTATATTACTCGCGTCCCTTTTATAACGACACTCGCTGAAGTGTTCATGCTAAATGTTGTTAAAAAAAGCATGCAAATCAACCCTATCGAACCGGGATAAATCGTTCTCATATATTCCTCTCAAAAGATACAGAGAGAGGAGGCCCCTCTCTCTGTAATGAATTATTTGTATTGAATTGAATAGGTAACATTGCTGGTGACAGTACCTGGGGTTGCGCCACCGGCCGGGGTGATATATTCAACCAAGTATGGAAGCACGGCACTGCCGCTGGACGTATCGACCATAGTGGTATTGGTCACCTGGCTGCTATTGCCCACCTGGATCACATCCTGAGATGCACTCGAACCATCACGCAGCTGCAGGCTCACATTGGTGGCTGTACCGCCCATGTTATTGAGCAGGCCGCTCGCCAGGTCAACTGAAGTGCCTGCTTCAAAGAAGGCAGATGCCGTTTGCAATGTGCCAGCACAGTTACTCAAAGCCATATTGAATGCAGTAGTCCCAGTGGTGTCATTTGCCGCAGCCAGAGTGTTTGCACTTACGGTTGGCAGTATTACCGTCGCATCGGCACCTTGACCATCAATACTCACATCGCAAGTGGTCGCAGTTAGCTCACCATTGAATGTGATGGTGCCAGTGGATGCCGCATTGGCGATGCCTACTTGACCGAACAGTGCAACAGCAGTGGCCGAAACCAGGATTGTTTTCTTCATCATTTTATTGCTCCATAAATACAAGAAAAATTAAACAGTAAAAAAGCCTCAAGTAACAAAAAGGCCCAATATCCACCCGACGGTAAAGCAACTAACCGCCCATAACAGAATGTATAAATCCATGGACTAAATCGTTCATTCAATCTTTGTTGTCAGGCAGTCATCACATGATACAGATCCGTATGAGATCATCCCGTACAATCGATGCACCAATGCGTGCATAATGCGCAAGGCAAACTGCAATTCAGTGCTGCTCTAATTAATAATCATGACGCTATCCGCGTAAAATGGCTAACCAGCTCTCTTTAACGGCTTTACCATTTTTCCTCGCCACTGATTTGGCGACATACCCGTCCAGCCTTTAAAGCACCGACTGAATACCGATACATCAGAGAACCCCAAGTGGAACGCAATCTGAGTAATAGATTCATTTCCTTCAAGGGCTCGTACGGCCATCTCATATCGAACTGATTTGAGGAGCTCAGAATAGGACTTCCCTTCTGCTTTCAGCCTGTTTTGCAACGTTCTCACACTGATGTTGAGACTGTTCGCAACGGTATAGATAGATCCACTACCAAAGCGGAGGGTGTTTCTGATGACTTCCTCTGTTTGCTCCCAGATAGTAATCACTTTATCATTTCTTAACTCCTCAACCTTGTGGTTGATATAATCCAACACCTCATGTTTTTCTATCTCAAATCCTCGCTCCAGCCATGCCTGTGGAAAGCAAACACCATTGAACATACCGCCAAAGTCGATGGGAATGTTTTTCTCCTTGAGATTGTGTGGTACTGGTTGCTCCAACACTATTCTGCATAGATGACTATCACCTAATGATGACAGTTGGATATAATTGTATAAATATGTCGATATGGCCTGGCAGATACCGGGGTATTGAACACTGTCCGCGTAATCACAACCAATCGAGATGGCGCAGTAACCATCACGCGCACTCTCCTGTGAGATATAAGCGCCAGAGACATAAATGTTGATGTTCTCTTTCAAAAAACTCAGGGCATTGGACAGACTGCTTTGCAGTCTGAATCCAAGGGCCAGAGGTCCGGTGAAATTAACACCTGTAGCTTTCGCCAGCCAAAAGCCAAACAAAGGTGCATTAGCCACTTCTGCAGACAGATCCAGTAGTCTGACATAGGCTATAAACGGGATCACTCCCTCTGCTGTATCTTTAAGTAAGTTAGGTTCTATCCCAACCGTATCCAACATTGAGTAGTGATCAATTTTGTAATGACTACACAATGCCTTAAAGTCTCTTAACACTGTCACCTTGATGAACTGCATCGCTATTTTTCTCCATGCACATGCAAAAACCGCGTTGCATTAAAACTATTAAATGCGCAAAGACGCGCTTATAAAGTAAACCACGCTCACTCCGCACTGATTTATTCATGTGCAGAGAGAACGGTGGATTAAGGTAGTTTTTATAGGCTTTACAGAGGTTAACTACTCAAGCGCTTGTCCACTCAATTTCTATGGTGGGAAGTCTAGCAGCAAGGTTACGAGGCATACTTGACCAATAGCGAAATTCACATGACCAATGACGGAAAGGGCTCCTAACGACACACAACCCAAGATAACACTATGATTTTAAATGATTTTATTTATAAATTGCTTAGTTTTACTTGATTTTGTGACAGACAGGAAGAGGCTTGAGTAATGGCTTCAGTTGCATCAGACTAGGCGCATATAGATGCTACCTATGGATATGCTGATGAAACGGAAATTCATCGTAAGGGCGGAATGTTTATTTCACTTTGAGCACTTCGTCAGATCCCATAACGGGAATCCTGTTGCATTGATGAAGCGGGTCGGTTTGACCCCGGCCCAGATCAGAAACCCTGATAACTACATCCCTGTAGTATCGGTAGCAGACCTATTTTCTCTCACCGCTAAAGAGTTAAAAATGCCATTATTTGGCATGCATTATGCTCTGATTGATTATAGATCAAGGCTGGGTGCCTTATCCGTGGCCTTAACGACTCGTAAGAGCCTGCAAGAGATAATTGCGCTATTAAAAGATAAATTCTATGTGCACAACAATAGTCTTGTATTTGATTTCTCTGATAATAAAGCGCTGGGGATAATCAGCATCATCAACCTTGCTGACCCTGATGGACGCATGATGCAACAGCTATCTCTCTGTCAAACGCAGTCATTATACAAATTGCTCAATACAAGATTGGGTATACCAAAAAAAGATTTGCACATGAATGTTATGATGTCTTCTCCAGAAGAGTATAGTGATGAACATCATAAACACATTCAGTTTTCATCCGGTTTTAATGGGGTTAGCTTCCCAATAAAATATTCCGACAGATCTCCAGTAATTTATGAGGAAGATGTCAACTCACTCGTAGATAATGTATTAAGTAAAATGGTGTCATCCTATCCTGATAACTTTGAAACAAAATGCAAGCATACTATGATAGAACTTCTTAAAGCGGGAGAATGTAGTGTTGGGCGATTGGCATCCACACTGGGAATATCTATCAGAAATCTACAGGCGGCGTTAAAAAAACTTAATACCAGCTACACAATTATGTTGAAAGAGTGCCGATTTCAACAGGCCTGCTTCCACCTTTCACAGGGGCAAGAAAACATTACCAATATTGCATTTGAATTAGGATTCTCTGACCCCTCGGCATTTAGTCGGGAGTTTAAAAAGTGGACGGGAATGTCCCCTCAACAATGGAAAAATCAACAATGTCCTGAAGGTTAGATTCATCAGCAGCTTTCCATAACTAGCTACAACTGAACAAGTAGCAAACACTTGTGCCAATATGCCTCTTAATGGAATCACAGGGTTTACATTCAAAAATGTATACATAACTTAAAACTACATGATTACATTTTAGGGTCAATTTTTTTGTTTCTTAAAATTGTTTTCCCAATAAATAACCGCTCGTCAACTTCCATCTGGGAGATATTCAAAATATTTGCAATGTCTGCACGACAAAATCCCCCTTTTATCTGCAGCAGCAAGGGTATTTTGTACTTCATCGGAAGGTTTTTCACACTCTCTTTTACACTTTTCCTATTACTTTCTTGTTTACTACAGTGGCTATCTTCCTGAGCAGATAGTGCCACCATATGCTTGATGGCACACAAACGAAACTCTCGATAATCTTTATCGCTAGTATGATAATACTCTTTGAACAATTGGGTTACAGTACCTTCGACGCGCACTCTGTTGCCAAACCAGAACTCAGCATAGGTATACAGTTCGATAAATATCTGACATATCGATAATTTCAAGACCTGCGATGACATATTCGTCTCCCTGAGCGCTCGTTTAATCAGACAATAGTACTCATCTATCGACCCTCAATCTTAACAAGTTGCGAAATAAAGCTGGCAAGTCGCGCAATTAAAACAAGTTTAATCTCTCAATAAAAAGGGGAGCCAAGGCTCCCCTTTATCAATTAGCTAACTTAACTATTTTTGCGGCCAAAGGGCCACCAGGGTTTGTCGTTGTCTTCTATCTGCACCCGGGTCTGGCGTTGCTCTCCCGCCACGGCGCCGCGCACCTGACGCAGGGTGGCGGTGAACTGTTCAGTCCCCTCGACGAACCAGTCATCGAGGATCAGCACCTTGACCGATTTGCTGCCGCCCTCGCCCGCCGCCCAGCTCACGGAAGGGCTGAGCCAGGGCAGGAAGTCCAGACCCCAGTAAGCACTCTGGCCCTGGAAGGCAAGCTGGGCCCGGGCAGGTTGACTCAGGTCGCCGCTGCGTACCAGCGGGATCTCGGCGAACCACTGCCCCTCGCTGACTCGCATCTCCCCTTGTGCCATGGCGATGGTGGCCGCCATCGCCTTGTCCTTGATGGTGACCAGGGTCTGGCTCTGCTCACCCAAAGTGGCGCCGCTGGCATCCTGCAACATCAGGGTGAACTGCTCATCCCCTTCATGCAGGCCATCGCTAAAGACCGGGATGCTGATGGTCTTGCTCTCTTCGTCGCCCGCTAACCAGTTGAGGGTCCCGGAAACCGGGGCCACATCGGCGGCCCCTGCGCTGCCAAACACCAGACGGTAGTCGACGCTGGCCGCGCCATGGCTGCCATCCTTGCGGCTGACGGTCAGAGTCAGGGTCTGACCCTCTTCCACCTGGGCCACGGCACTGTCCAGGGCAATGACCCCGGCAGGCGGCTCGGGATAGTCGATGGCAATCAGCACGGGATCGTGATCCGAGGCGCTGAAGGGACCTTCCGACTTGGCCAACTGGCCGCTGTACTTGACCCCGTACTCGAAGAAGTTGCTCTCCGCCGAGTTGATGTGCCAATCCTCTATGCCCACCACCTTGCTGGCCAGGGAGGCATTTGCCAGGGCGTGATCCAGATTGCCCAGCTCCCCTTCGTAGCTGTAGGAGTAAGTGTCGGTGCCGTGGAACTGGGTATTGAGGTTGACAAGCCCGGCCCCCTTGCCAAGGGCACTGCCTTGCTCTTCATAAGGCTGCCCTGCCAGCGTGGTGAAGGAGGCGCTCAGGATCTGGCGCGCTTGCGCCGCCGGATCATAATCGGTCAGCACCCGGATGGGATCTTCCAGCCCGTAGGCATTCAGGTCGCCGAGCAGCAGCAGATCGCCGCTCTCAGTGGCCAGCTGCTCGCCGAGCACCTTGGCGGCGGAGACCCGCAGGGCATTGCAGTGGCCCTGACCATCGAGGGGATCGGCGCTGGCGTAATCCGGATAATCCTCAAAGCAGGCCGACCCCTTGGACTTGAGGTGGTTGACCACCAGGGTCAGCGGCGCATCCCCTTTGGGGGAGGTGAAGCGTTGCAGCAGGGATTCCCGCATGCCCTGGCGAATGCTCACCGGTTTGCCCGCCGCGTCCTGGGTCTCGGCGACTTGTACCGGCAGCGGTATCAGTTCGGCGCCACCGGCAAGTTGCACCTTGGCCGGTTTGTAGATAAGGCCGACTGTGATGGCATCGGTGCCGATAGGTTGGCCATCCGGAGAGGCTACCCAGGCATAGTGATCCGCCTCGTCGGGCAAGGCCCCGTTGAGCGCCGCCACCAGATTGGCGATGGCCGAGTGTTCGCCATAACCGTTGTTCTCTATCTCCATCAACCCCACCACATCGGCGTTGAGGCGGGTGATGGCGCTGACTATCTTGGTGCGCTGCAACTCGAACTCAGGGACCGTCAGGGCGCCGCGGTTGCTGCCGGTCGGGTTGGCATCGCCCCCCACCACGCTGGTGAAGAAGTTGAGCACGTTGAAGCTGGCAATGCGCAGATCGCCGGTCATGGCAAGTTCTGGGGTGTCACTCCTGTCCCAACCGCCATGGTCCACGTCGGCACTGCCAATCTGGTTATCGGCCACCAGACGGTACTGGCTGTAGGAGTAACCGATGGCCCCTTCGAGGTTGTTGAGCTTGTCGCCGATACGCAGATAACCCTGCTCCGGATGGAAGCCCGGGTACCAGGGCAGAACGCCATCCGGCGCCTTGGCATCGGTCTCGACCACCAGCTGGTTGGCAAGGTTGCGCGCGGCCCAGTCGCTCGCCTCCTGGCTCATGGCCGGGAACTTCTGGGTCGACTTGATGAGCGGTGCCCCATAGGCCAGCACCAGGTTGTTGCGTTTGCCGTCGTAATCGAAGCTGAAGTTACGGGTCACCACCAGGCTGGAGGCTGGCACCAGCCGCACCCGCATCCCTTCATGGCGCTCGAGCAGTGCCTGCAGGGATTCGCCCCCATCGGGCAGCAGATCCACCGCTGCCAGCGGCTGCACATTGGTATCGGTCACCACCAGATCGGTTGCACCTATCTGGGTCTGGTTATAGTACTCGGCCACCTTGCCTTGCACACAGACCTCGACCCCGGGCTTGATGGCGGGGTTGCTCTGGGTGCTATGGACGAAGAGGCCATCCGAGGTGCGCTCATCGCCATCCCCTTGCATTTCCTGGATGAAGAAGCCTTTGTAGAGGCCATTGACCACCTGGGTCACCCGGCCACGGGTGGCATAGGTGATATCGGATTCGAAGCGACCGGCGGGCACCAGCGGACTGGTGGCGCCACTGCCCTGAATGGCCGGAATGGGGGTCAGCCCATCGACCGGGCAGACAAAGGCATTGGGGGGTGTGCTGTCATCGCAGGCCGACTCACCGTTGCAACCCAGGCCGCTGGCGTCATCCTTGGCAAAAGCGCTGAACTCCAGGGCGGGATCGAAGGGGGATCCGGCATTCACACGGCCCTGATTGACGGTAGCCTTGCGGCGCAGGGTCATGTCCAGGGTGCTGACCGAGCCCGATTGCCAGGCGCTGCCGGGATCGACCCCAATCTGTCCCAGGCTGTCGGCCAGGTCGTCGCCACGATAGAGCACCAGGCCGTCGTCACCGTTGAAGGTGAGATTGCCACTGGTCTGGTTGGCCTTGGCGAGGATATCGGCACTGGCGCTCGGGTGGGCCAGTACCAGACTCGCCCCCGGGGCAAGCTGCCCTTGCAGGGTCAGGCTGTTGGTCGGGCCCTGGGCCAGAGTGCGACCATTGGCATAGAGGGCGAGGCGGTAGTCGGCGAGGTTCAGCGCCGTGCTACCCAGGTTGCTCAGCTCGATTGCCTTGTTGTTACCGGTTCCTTCCAGGTACTCGGTGATGAGCAATTGGGCATGGGTTTGCCCTGACAGGGCCAAGCCAACGGCCGCCGCTATCAGTGAATGTCGTCCAGACATAAGCCAGTATTCCTTTTTATTGGTAAATTTGTTAATGACCCGCCAGGCGGGCAGCACCTTATTTCAGCTGTATTGGCTGAGCCAAATACCGCGCTAATGTGCCAGTTTGGCTCCCTTCATGCCGCGAGCTGGTTAACAATTACAGGATTTTGTTGCGCATCAGTGACAGCGCAGGCGGTGACCGAGTGAAATAACGTTGAATAAATCGACAACGTCAGGAATAAGCGTGATGGATACCATGGGAGCACAGGCTGGCATCCATGTATCACTGGGCAAAGACAGCCAGCCCATGGATAAGAGGAAAGATTTAAATTCAAATAAAAACAGATAGATACATATTTTCTTGGCGTTTTTAACGATACCTGTCGGCTATTTTCATGACAATCACAAGCGAGCCGATGCGTATTCCACACCTCCTTGTGATGCGGGAAAATAACCGTCAAAACATGACGCACCATGACCCGGGAAAGGGGACTCCATGTTCTCTGGATATATTGTCGACAGTACGCAGGAAAATCCCAGCAGGTCATCCTCCTTCATGGGGTATAAATAACCATTCATATCGCGCCTTATCCAGCTTGGATGGCGATTGCAATCCCCTCCCCCCATATAGGGCCCCGGCGGCTACATGGCCCCGACGCTTTTCCCTGACAAACAGAGGGGATTTATGCTATATTACGGCCCCTGTTATGGCGCTCGCCCAAGACGCGCCTCGAATCACTTATCAGGCCCAGCGGGCCTCTCATCATCCGGGACTCCTTGATATGACCATCAATGCCATCTTGCAGGCGCGCGCTGGCGCCAAATGTGAACTGTGCAGTGCCGAACAGGCCCTGACTGCCTATCAGGTTCCCCACTCTCCTGCACAAGATGATGATCACAGTGCCGCCCTGTGCGCGACCTGTCATGACCAGCTGACGCAGCCTGACACCACAGTCGTCAACCATTGGCGCTGCCTGGGTGACAGCATGTGGAGCCAGGTCCCGGCGGTGCAGGTACTGGCATGGCGCCAGCTCAAGTATCTGGCTGGCCAGGGCGAAGTCTGGGCCCAGGACCTGCTCGACATGATGTACATGGAAGAAGAGACCAAGAGCTGGGCCGAAGCCGGCAGCAGCGCGGAAGATGACGATAGCGTCGCGACCGTCGACTCCAACGGCGCCGTGCTGGTCGAGGGGGACGCCGTCACCCTGATCAAGGATCTGGAGGTCAAAGGGGGGGGCTTTACCGCCAAACGCGGCACCCTGGTCAAGGGCATACGCCTGACCAACAATCCCCTGCATATCGAAGGCAAGGTCAATGGCGTGCAGATAGTACTGGTCGCGGCCTATTTGAAGAAAGCCTGATAAACCATACTGTTACACCGAAAATAAACAGCGCCCTCCGGGCGCTTTTTTATTGTCTTTCTCAGCGAGGATGAGTGGCCAGCGCCATAGCGGTTCGCGACACAGCATCCACATCTTCGGAAAGCCAGCGTCACTTGGCACATAGTTCAAGCTTGACGTGGCGGATATTTGCACTACAGTGTATATACATTGGCGATACGCGAGAAACCAGATGGAACAGGTGCCACGCAAGCGGGCCAGCAAGCCCAAGAAGGACGCCCAATTAATCATCCGCCTCTCGGGCGAGGAGCGTGATCAATTTATCGACCTTTGTGAGCAGCAAGACAGCTCGGCCTCCCGAGAGATCCGCCGCTTCATTCGGCAATATATCCGCTCACAGCAAGACGATAATTAACCCTCATCATCAGTCAAGCCGTCGATGGAGAGACAACCCAGGGCACCCTGTGCCGACATTAAGGAAGAATGAAATATGGCTAAGGCATCCAAGAAAGATATCAAGAAGAAAATTGAAGCTCGTCAGGCCAAGATCGCCAAGCACGAAGGCAAGATCAAGAAGCTGAAGAAAGCCCTGAAATAAGGGTCGCCATGATGAGAAAAAACCGCCTGAGTGAAGTGAACCCCATTTATTGGACACGTTAGTTGGCGGATAACATGGCCTGAGTTCGGTACTGTACTGGGCTCAGGCCGTTTAGTTTCACTTTGATCCGTTCATGGTTGTAGTAGTGGATGTATTCATCCACCACACGTTTCAACTGCTCTGTATCTTCGTACTCTTCGTTGAACCAGCATTCGCTTTTCAGCAGTCCAAAGAAGTTCTCTACCACCGCATTGTCCAGGCAGTTCCCTTTGCGTGACATGCTTTGCTTCACGTCCCTTGACGATAATCGCGTCTGATAGCTGGCCATCTGATATTGCCAGCCTTGATCCGAGTGCAGCACCGGCGCGTCTGTGGGCCCTAATGTCGCCAAGGCGTCATCCAGCATCTTGTCCACCAACCGCATCCCCTGGTGCGTTGCCATCTGCCAGGCGATGATCTCGCTGTTATAGAGGTCCAGCACCGGCGACAAGTACAACTTCTGCCCTTTGAGATTGAACTCCGTCACATCGGTGACCCATTTTTGGTTCGGGGCATCGGCGTGAAAATCACGCTGCAAGAGGTTCGGGGCGATATGGCCGTATGTCCCCTTGTACGACCGATATTTCTTGCGGCGCAGGTTAGAGGCAAGGTCCTGTTCTCGCATGAGTTTTCGCACTGTCTTGTGGTTAATTAGGCACCCTTCGTTGCGCAGCGCCAGGGTGATCCGCCGATAACCATAACGCCCCTTGTGGTGATGAAACAGCGCCTTGATCCGTTGCGCTTCATGCTCATAGGTCCCTGCGCTGGTACCTGACTTCACCTGCCAGTAGAAGGTGCTGCGTGGCAACCAAGCGATATGCAGCAGCGTTGCCAGCTGATGGTCCTGCCTTAGCTCGGAAACTATTTTTGCTTTCTCTGCTGCTTTTCCCGAGCCAAGGCATGCAGCTTTTTTAGATAGGCGTTCTCCGCCCGCAGGTATTCGAGCTCTTCCTGGGCACTGTGGAAAGTGGGATAGGGGGCGGTGAGCGGTTTGTTCGGTGGTTTTTTTCCTGAAGCCATGATGCGCTCTGTGCGTTTGTCACTAAGGGCCATGATACCGCCTTCACGATAAAGCCGCGCCCACCGACTGACGGTGCAGGCCGCGGCGATCTTGAATGCTGCGGCCGCCTTGCGAGAAGATGCATTATTTTCCTGCATCCAGTGCAGTACCTCCTCTTTGAACTCAGCAGAATAAGCTTTGGTCGTGATGGTCAAGCCATCTTCACCACTGACTTTCCAGTGCTCAGTCCAGCGGCGAACGGCGCCATGATCGACACCAAACAGGGCGGCCGTCTTTTTGGCACCGTCATGACCGTTGAGATAGTGAAGAACGACCTGACGCTTGAAGTCGGTCGAGTATTTTTGCTTTGCCATAGAAACGAAGAACCCCTACTCGTTGGGTGTCCAACTTTCGGGGTTCACTTCATGAGGGCGGTTTTTTCTATTCGGCGTTTCATCGCCCGGACCTCAGCTCGCATCACCCCGCCCCAAGGCCAGGTGCCAGACAATATTTGTGTGGCAGACGAGAGTTGGAAGTGCCCAGGTGCGGCCCGGATCGAGCCGCCACCTATCTTGCTGGACTATCCCCTTGGCACAGAGGCATGATGCATTTTTTACTAAGGGATAAATATGAACCTGGACACATGGATGTTGTTCCTGCTTGCCTATCTGCTGGCAACGCTGACCCCGGGCCCCAATGTCTTGCTGGTCGTCAAAAATGGCCTGCAACTCGGTTGGCGCGCGGCGCTGCTCACCATCAGCGCGAATCTGCTCTGTCAGGCCATCCTCATCTTGCTGGTCGCCATGGGCGTTGGCGCCCTGTTACAGACCCTGCCTCCTCTGTTCCTCGCCCTCAAGCTGGCGGGTGGCGGCTACCTCATCTATCTCGGTTACAAGGCGCTGCGGGCCGCCGGCTCGACTCAACAGGGTGTGGTGCTGACCGGCTCAGCGAGCAGACCCAGACAGCACTTTTCCCTGTGGCGTGAGGCCTTTCTGGTCTCTGCCAGCAACCCCAAGACCATTATTTTCCTCTGTGCTCTGCTGCCCCAGTTCCTCGACCATCAGAGCCCGCTGCCGCTGCAGTTTTCTGTCATGTATCTGACCATCTGCCTCATCGTCAGCCTGGTGCATCTGAGCTATGTCGCCCTGGCCAGACGGGCCGGTCGCTATTTCAACCCGGCCCGCAGTCAACGACTCTTTACCCGCCTTACCGGTGGGATCTTTATCACACTCGGTGGCGCCATCTTGCTGAGCGGGCGGCCTTGAGGTTGTGTCCATCCTCTCTGGTCCTTACCTAGTCCCAGCCTGAACCCGGCAACCACCACAGAACATGTCTCTGGGTATTTCCCAAGACGTCGATCACTGGAGCCATTTCCGTGGCGACGCCTTTGAAAAGTCGCGGTAATGGATGCCCCGGAAGAAGTCAGTTTTTACCGTGTAATGACATCGGGGTTTCACGAAGAGACCATGACTTCCAACGTCTGGCCGACACCAGGACTTCCTGTTCCAGCCATGCTTTATGGGTTATCAGATGAGTCAAGGCTTCTATCAACATCCCACTCGACTGAACGCTAGCGAGTCGCCAAGGGATCTTCCCTCTGCTGCTTTTCTGCCCTTCCAACTGGCGGATCAAGGGGCGAGCGTAGTGGCATGTATATCCCATGAGATCCTCTGGCAACCAGAGTGCTAGAGGCCTTTCCATGGCGACGGCCAGCCCGCTGGCAATATCCACACCACGCTGATCCAGATCGCCAAAGTGAGCCCAGGCAATAGCAGCAGGCAGTAAAGGGATCACTTGTTTGGCCAACACCGTATTGCGACCCGGCACATAGAGCAGCAACTCCCCCTTTTGCAGGGGGTAATCCACAAAGGCACCTTTGTTCTCCACCGTGATAATCTGCTTACCTTGCCACTCGACGCCTTGCAACCTGGCCAAGGCGCGCTCTGGTAAGGCAATCTCACCCAACATGTTCAGGCTTTCATCTGCACAATAACGGCTGCCATCTTTCCATAACAGAGATAGCGATGAAGCACTGCGAAGCCGGATCACTTCATCATTGAATACCCTCACCCCCAGCGCCTCAGCCCGCGCCAAGTGGGCAGGAGACAAGATGGCTTTACAAGCTTGCAACCAGAGCCCACTCAGGGTCGCACTGTTAATACTCGCGGGTAACTGCCCCCCTAACGCCACCAATACCGCCTCACCCGACCAGGGCGACTCGCCTGCTGTTTGCGCGAGCTTTTCTATCAAGAATTCACGCCCCCGCTCGGTCAACTGACGCCGCGCACCCCGCCCTATCGGCTGCACCCCACAAACACTTCTCAACATCTCCTCCAGCTCGCGACCCGCACGGCTGGTGAGCAAGATCCCCTGCCCCGCCGCCAACGCCAGCAGACGTTCACTCAATGCCCGGATCTCGACGCGCTCGAAAAATGTCATCGGCTTTCCCCTCGTTGCTTGGATATAGGGCGGTGGGCTCACATCAGCCGGGCCTTGCCGGATACCCGGATCGAACTGCCCGGCTCGGCCGGGATCTCGGCATGCAGGCGCGATCTCATGCCCATGTCTTCCCCCTGGATCAGATCAATCATGCCACCGTGGGGCCACCGGAGATCACGCAGGTACCCGGCAAAAGCCGCGGTGGCCGCCCCGGTTGCCGCGTCTTCATAGACACCACCATAGGCAAAGGGGTTGCGGGTATGAAACAGCTGATGACTCTCTGCGTGGCTCAACAATATGGTCACCCAACCTTCACGGCGCATCAGGATCTGGCCCTGGGCAAATTCATAGTCCATGGCCCTGAGCGCCTCACGGCTGTTCAAGGCCAGCACCAGATGATCGGCACCGCCATGGATAAGTGCAGGGGGAATGCGCGGATCGAGATCTGCCGCGTGATAACCAAACAGCGCCAGGGCCTCGCGCACCACATCGGCAGGTGCCGGCTGGCTGCGAGTCAAAGGGGATTGCAAGGCCGCGAGCCATTGTCCCGCCTCATCCTGCCAGCCCGACACCCGGATTGCGGCCTGGCTGAGGCTCAGTCCAACATCCCCGGCCCCGAAGCGCCGAGCCAGGGCAACCCCCAGGGCTATGGTGGCATGACCACAGAAGGGTACCTCTGCCTCGGGGGAGAAGTAGCGCACCCGCCACTCCCGCGGTGCGGGGTGTGCTCCCCCGGACGACGGGAGTGCAGAGAGGGGCGCCGCGAATGCGGTTTCCGAGAACCCCACCTCGGCGGCGATACGCTGCATCTCGCTCGCCGCAGGCAAGCTTGCGCCAATCCAGACTCCTGCTGGATTGCCACCTTGCTCGCCATCGGCAAAGGCCGCGATGCGGGTCAACTCAGTGGTGATAACCCCGTCCGCCTGGGTCGGGTGATCTGGCTGCGTCATGACAACTCCTTGTGTCCATTGATACGGGGGAGCGAGCAAGCTGGGACAGCTGCAAAACGGCTCCCAATGGGTAAAAACCAGGCTGGGCCCCTGCTTGCGCGGTAAATAACCCTGCCATTGGCGCCGAACGGGCGCCGCGAAGGGCTATCCCAGGGTCTAGAGTTGGGGAGCCGTGTCTGTATATGTGCGAGTTGGAGAGCCATATGTTTTCTTACACCCTGGATTTCAAGGAGCAGGCCGATCAATTGGCGGCCCCCGAACACGAGATGGCGTTCAGCTGCCCGGTCTGTGCTGGCGACATCATAATACTGTCGGATCAGAGCCGTCATCAGGTGATGTTCGTCAGCCACAGCGTCCACCATAGCAGCCTCTATCTCGACACCGGAATGCGGCGAACCCAGAGTTGATCCCGCAGTTCAGGGGCTCCCCGTGGATCGCATCTGTTTGTCGACTACCTGTTCGAGCCCTGTTTCAGGTGCTAACGTGAGAGAGGCCTGCCACCTCGCACCCAGGATATTACCGCGAACCCAGGCTGTTGCTCATGGCAGTCAAGGCTGCGATGAACCGGCAAGACTCACATTTGAGGGATCCACTATGTCCAGGAATGCTGCTCTGCTCGTCACCCTGTCCCTGCTTGGCATGGCCCCGGCTCACGCCATCAACGCAAAATATGCCCAGCAGCTGGAGCGCTCCGGCTGCACCCAGGTGAGCGAGGCCCAGGGCTGCGACATTCACAAGACCAAGGCCCAGAACGCGGCAGCCGGGTTCGGTGATGCTCCGGCGGCGGCCACCAGCGCCAGCCCCTACGCCGGCAACTGGGTCGCCACCTTCCCCGAGACGGGCGCCACCGTGGCCACCATCCGCATCGATGACAAGGATCAGGTGTGGGTCAACGACAAGCAGGTCAGTGCCAAGAAATCTGACGGGGCCCTGGTGTTCAAGGAGGGCATGGTCATCTATACCATACAGGGGGATCGTCGCATCCAGGGTGAAGATGGCTGGGTCGATAACGATGCGGGCACCAAGGGGCCGATCGCCGCCAAATAGGCGACATGACGGGAATGTGAAGGGGAGCCTGGGCTCCCCTTCTTGTTTGATCTCTTGCCAGCTTCTTCACCAACCCGGTGAGCGACTACCCTGCGCTTCCTCTTGCCATTCACTTACCCCTTTTTCGGATAGTCGAGCACGGCCGTCAGCGGCGTTTGCGACACAGCGGCCGACCAGGAGGGGGCGTCAAAGGTGAAGCGGGCGACGGCGCAGGTCGGCATCCGGGTGATCTTGCCGGAAAAGCGGTGGGCAAGGTCGGTGAACTCGGGATCGTGACCAAAGAGCATGACGCATCTTAACTCGTCACCCAGCTCCCCCATCACCTCAAGCAGGGTCCTCACATCTGCGCCATAGAGCCGCTCGTCCGTGACTATCTCCTCTGGCCGGTAACCGAGCGTCTCGGCGATGATATGGGCCGTCGACAAGGCCCGGCAGGCGGGGCTCGACAGTATAAGGTCGGGTCGCACCTTATCGTGCGCCAGCCGTCTGCCCATCAGGGGGGCGTCGCGCAGGCCACGCTCGGCGAGCGGCCGTGCCCTGTCAGGCAGCCCCTGCTCTTCCCAGCTCGACTTGCCGTGACGCACCAGGATCAGGGTTCTCTTCATGACGCCTCCCATGACGGCCGACTATCGGCCCCGTGTCACTTGTGGCTAGTGACTGCCAGGGTCTGCATGCCCTGCCCCATGGCCGATGGCGGGCTCACCTCGTCCATGAAGATGAGGCGAAGGGGCTCTGCCAGCAGTTCGTCCGCCTGGCGGGCGAAGCCTTGGAAATAGTCCGTCTCGCAGTGGGCATCCAGGGCGGCCTGACTGACGAAGGCCTCGCGCATATAGAAGGTGCCGGGCGCCTCCTTCAACTCGAACAGCACATAATCGAGGTTGCCGGGCTCCCGGCGGGTGGGGCCGATCAACGCGAGCAGCGCTTGGCGCAGGCGCTCGCCCATCCCTGGCTTCGCCGTCAGCACGGCGATGGATACCAATTTGTCTGTTGTCATCTTCATTACACTCCGTTATCAAGGGGCTATTCGAAACACCCCTCACTGCGGCTTGTCACCGCGCGAGGAGCACATGTTTCACCATGAGAGCCAGTGTAATCACGGGGGATTGATTCGAATAGACAGACAATCTGGACAGACTATCCATCCTGCTGAACAACGCCCTTGAACAACAGAGCAGATCGGCAACTGCCCATGAGGGCGCCTATGCCTCCCTGAGATTGGCCAGCGGCACCCAGCCGGAGGCGCCATCTTGACCCCTCACACACCAGAGCCAGCCGTTGATAAACCGATCGCCATTGAGCCAGTCACCCGCTTGCACGCTCAACTCCCTGGCCGTGTAATCTTCCCGAGCGAAAGCTGTGCCATCGTCCATCGACCCTATGATCTGGGCCGGTACCCAGCCTCCTTGTTGCCCGTCGCAATGGCAGAAGAACCAGTCGTGCCACTCCTCTTCCCCTTCATAGCGGTCGCCCACGACGAGCGGGGTCCCCTTGCGAAAGGTGATGGGGTCTGGATACTCGCAGCGGTGGGCACTTATCACCAGAAAGGCCTTGCTCTCACTGTTCATATTGCTCCTTGGACATAGTGGTGTGGTTAACCCATGATTCACCGTCACGGGCCCTCCTTGAAGGGCTGCTTCACCTGGCCCCTTGATCACAGGGCGAGCGACGTCGCCATGTCAGGGGGGCAGATGATCACGGCGAGCGATCACGGCCTGCAAACCAGGGTTCAACGTCAAGGCAATAGGTGGTGAAGGAATGCTCGCCCAGGCGCCCTGGCAAGGGGCAGCAAGAGATCAGCCGAGTGCCTTGAGCGGCAGTCACGCAATAACACAGATACGACTGGAGGCTGGAGGCTGTCAATGCTGAGAGGCAATGTCCGGGGCCTTGCCGTTTCCCGCTGTGCAATGGGCCGGGCTTATGGCCCCCTACAACACCTCGACCTTGACCTTGAGAAGGCCGGATCGGGTGTTGCCTATGCTGCTAAATGCCGCTCTTGAGAGATCGATGATCCGGCCTCTGGGGAAATTGCCCCTGTCATTGACCTTGACCACCACACTCTTGCCATTGGCAAGGTTGGTCACCCGCACCATGGCGCCGAAGGGCAGCGCCATATGGGCCGCCGTGTTGGCATTGCTCTTGTAGAGTTCACCACTGGCGGTTTTCTTGTTGTGATAACGATCGGCATAGTAGGAGGCCAGCCCCGTCTGGGTATAACCCCGCCAGTTGCCGCTCTTGCCCGCCTCTGGCTGACTGCTGCAGGCCGCGAGCAGCAGGCAGCACGACAACAGCAACCCTCTTTGCACATTCCACTTCATTCTTGACTCCTCGATCCGATGTCCGGCAGACCTGCCACAGCGACCAACCCTTCATAGCCGGTCAGGCTCCCATCACAGGCCGCCACTGTCGCATACTTCCCATATAAAACGGGAGGCCAGGCCTCCCGTTTTGCGTATTGCTCCGTCAGCCCCTGTCAGGGGAAGGACTCAGGCGATCAGCTTGTCATCGGCAAAACCGAAGCCCCGCAGCCCCACCACGTGCACGTGCTCGTGCTTGCCCTGCACCTTGCGGATGAGCTTGTAGGTGGTGCCCTTCTCGGGACTGATGTTCTCCGGCGCCGCGATGAGCAGTTGCATGTCCTGGCGCTCGCACAGCTCGAACAGGGTGGCGATGGACTTGCCATCCAGCCGCGCCGCTTCGTCGAGGAACAACAGGCGGCAGGGGGCGATATCCTTGCCGCGCAGACGGCGGGACTCCTCCTCCCAGCTGATCAGCACCATCAGCAGGATGGCCTGGCCGGTACCGATCGCCTCGCCGGTAGAGAGGGCGCCGCTCTCGGCCCGCAGCCAGCCATCGGCACCACGCTGCACCTCGATTTCGAGCTCCAGGTAGTTGCGATAGTCCAGCAGTACGTCCCCCATCACCTGATAGTTGCGCTCCCCCTGCTCTATCTGCGGATTGAGGCGCTGGAACAGCTTGGCCATGGCCTCGGAGAAGCTGAGCTCCTTGTCGGCGAACAAGTCGTTGTGCATGGCGCTCTGATCCGCGAGCGCGGTCAGCAGGCGAGTGTGGGCCTCGCGGATGTTGACGTTGAGGCGCACCCCCCGCACCAGGCCGAAGGCGATGTTCTGCAAGCCCTGGTTGAGCACCCGGATGCGGTTCTGCTCCCGGCGGATGATGTTGGTGATCTTGGCCGCCACCTCGTGGGAGGAGAGGGACAGGTGGGTTTCCCGCTGCTTGAGCTCGTCGGCGAGCCGCGCCAGCTCGATCTCCATCTCCTCGATGGCCTCCACAGGATCGTCCGAGCGGATGATGTCGTTGCGGATGCGATCTTTGAGGTAACGATAGACCTGCACATAGAAGGCGACCTTCTGCTCTGTGCTGCGGTTGCCCTCGGAGAGGCGCAGCGCATCGCGCAGGGCCTCGTCGTGGGCCACCGCCACCCGCAGGGCGCCGAGGGCCTTGTCCGACATGGAGCGCAGCTCGTCGCTGTCAAGATATGCCAGCTCGCGCTTGTTGAGGCGCTTCTCGACATCTGTCTCCCGCGCCAGCCGCACCACCCGCGACCAGCTCGCCTTGTGACCCACCAGGGATTTACGGGCGCCGAAGTAGTCCTTGCCTTCGAGCTTGAGACGACCGCCGAGGGATTCAATCTCGCGCTTGGTCACCTGCAACTGGGCCTCGGCGCTGGTGCGACGGGAGCGGGTGCGAATGAGCAGCTCTTCGATCTCTTTCTTGTGGGCGCGGGATTTCTCCTCCATGTCGTCCGACAGGGTGAGCCCCATGGCCCCCAGCTCCTGCTCGAACTCCGCCAGGGTCTGGCCCTTGGCCTCCACACTCGAGTTCAGCGCGGTGCGCAGCTGCAACGCCTCGGTGTGGCGCAGGGCAATCTGCTTGTGCTGCTCACCGGCGGTGCGGGCCGCCAGCTCGGCGGCTTTGAGCTTCTCTTTGAGCCGTTCGCTCATCTCAGACGCCTTGCCGAGCAAGTCTTGGGCGTCCTGATAGGCAAAGTGCGGCAGACGAGCCACCAACTGATCAAGCGCGTAGCAACGGCGCTTCTGTTCGGCCAGCAGTTCGCTCGCCTCGTCGAACGCGGCCTGCAGGGCGGCGAGATCCTGGGGATCCTGGCGCAGCACCTGCACCAGGGTTTCCAGTCTTTCCAGCCCCTTGCCGTGCTGGGCGATAAAGGCTTCGGCTGTTTTAAGGGCCTCCACATCGGCGCGGGCCGCCTCGAGACGGGCCGCCAGATCTGTCTCGGCAAAGAGGTGGGCGAAGGGCAGCATCCCCTGCACCAGCTGGATATATCGGGTCAGCTGGGCGGTGGCCGCCTTGGCCTCGGCAAGCTGCTTGTCGCACTCGGCGATGGCCCCTTGCAGGGTGCGCAGCTCGGCCTGTTTGGTCTGCACCTGATGTTCAGGATCCGGCAGGAA
Organism: Aeromonas rivuli; assembly: GCF_020149575.1. NCBI lineage: Bacteria > Pseudomonadati > Pseudomonadota > Gammaproteobacteria > Aeromonadales > Aeromonadaceae > Aeromonas > Aeromonas rivuli. The sequence continues at coordinate 2,311,186 of NZ_CP079742.1, forward strand.
GGCGATATCCAGATGCTGGCCGATAAAGTCGCGAAAATGCCCGTAGAGGCGGTGGTACTTCTGCTGCTCGAAGGCGGCCTTGGCGTAGCCCTCGATAAGATTTTCCCGCTCAAGGTCGAGCTGCTCGATGCGTTTTTCCCGGGCGGCGCGGCCAAACAGCGGCAGCTCGGGGTAGCGGGAGAAGCGCACCTGACGCTTGCTGGTGCGCACCAGCACGGCGTCACCGAGCTCGTCGGCTTCCACCAGATCCTCGTCAAAGGAGTCGGGGTTGCCCTGAATGAGGTAGATATCTTCCGGGCAATCTTCCAGCTTCTTCAGTCGCTCTATGGCGCCCTCAAGGTCGAGCACCACCAGGGCGCTACGAGCCGGGCCGTAGAGTGCGGAGTAGTAAGGAGCATCGTCGATGGAGATATCGTCATAGACGTCGGAGAGCAGCACGCCCCCCACCTGCTCGGCGACGCGGGCCAGACGCGGATCCGCCTCGCCGGCCCCCAGCTGCAAGTTACGAATTTGCAGCTCCAGGGCCTGCTTCTGGCCCTGGATGCGGTTGCTCTGCTGCTCGAACTCCCGCTCCTTGTCGAGCACGCTCTGCATGCCGGCCGAGAGCGCCTCGGCGGTGGTCAGCGGCAATCCGCTCTGCTCGCGCAGCTGTTCGAGCTTCTCGAACGACTTGAGCCAGCGCGGCGCCAGCTTGGTGAGATCGCTGATATCGCGGCCGAGCTGGACGCCCTGATGCTCCAGGCTGGCGCGGCGCTGGTTCGCCTCCGCCTGCTGATCGGCGAGCTCCTCCTGACGGTTGCGCTGGGCTTCAAGAAACAGCTCCAGCTCGTCCTGGCTCGCGATCTGCTGGCCGCAAATCTGGGCCAGCTCGTCACGCAAGCGCAGCAGTGCCTGCTGGCTGTCGCGCTCTTTCTCGAGGCGAGCCAGGGCGGCGCGCAGCCCCTGCCCCTGCGCAATGCGGGCCTTGTCTTCGATATGACGCTTGAGCAGGGCCTGGGCCGTGGGCCAGGCGGCCTCGCGGGCGGTCTCGGGGGCGATGCTCAAAAGCAGCGTCAGCGCGGCCTGATGCTCGGCCACCGCCGCCTTGGCCAGCGCCAGCTGCTGCTCGGCCCCCAGCACTCGGCGGGTTAAGCTCTGCTCGGCGGCGCGGAACTGATGCAGGCTTTCATTCGCCTGCTCCATGGTCAACTCGGGCAGTTCGCACTGCGTGCGGGCATTGTCCAGCGCCTGCACCGCCTGACGGTACTGGATGGCGCGGGTCTGCTGGATATCCAGCGCCTGCTGATAGTCGGCGAGCTGGGTCTTGAGGCTGTCAACCTCCCCCTGGGCCAGCTCCTTGCGCTCTTCCACTTCCAGCAGCTGGCCGTGGATCTCCTCCACAATCGCTTGCTGTTGCTCAAGCTTGTCGACCAGCTCCGCCAGATCGGCGCGATACACATCGATTTTCTTTTGCAAACTGACCGCAGCCATCACCTTGGCCAGGTGCTCGGCGGCGGACTCCAGCTCGTCGGTCAGCAATTTTTCGCGGTGGGTGAGCTGCTCCGCCTCGTCCGCCAGATAGATGGCGCGCTGCTTCTCTTCGGCCAAGAGGCGACGCTTGCCGGCCAGCTCAGCGCGCGCCTTGAGGGCCAGCTCGGAGAGACGGCTCTTCTCGGCGGCGCCCCGCACATACTCGGCCGCCACATAGTGGGTGGTCTCGGTAATGAGGTTCTTGAACAGATCCCGCTGACCCTGAGTCTCTTTAATAGCTTCCAGGGTGCGGCGGTTCTCGTAGATGGCCGCCTCCATGTCCTGGAACGCCTTGCGCACCCCTGAGTTCTCCGGCAGCAGGTATTCCCGCAGGGAGCGGCTGATAGAGGAGGAAATGCCGCCGTAGAGGGAGGCCTCGATCAGGCGATAGAACTTGCCGCGATCTTTTTGATCCCTCAGCTTCTTCGGGGTGATGCCGAACTCGAACATGAAGTTGTGATAATCGGTCACCGTATTGAACTTGGCGACCTTCATGGCCCCCAGCTCGGCGGCGGCCCCCTTGAGATCGGCGAAGGCGCGCACCCGGCCCTTGCCGTCATGGAGTTTTTCCAGCAGCAGATCCGTGGGTTGCAGCTGCTCCGGCACATCCACCAGCGCGAAGGGGGTGATGTTGACCTTGTTGTCGCGATTCGCCACCTGCTCCAGGTGGACGCCGACCCAGATCCGCTGCTCGCGGCTGTTCATCACTTCCAGCAGCGAATAACAGTGACCGCGCTGCAGCTTGCCGTAGAGCCCCTTGTCACGGGAGGCGCTGCTGGAGCCCGCTTCCGTGGTGTTGCGGAAATGGAGCAGGGATTGATCCGGAATGAGGGCCGCGATAAAGGCCGCCATGGTGGTGGACTTGCCCGCCCCGTTGCCGCCGGAGAGGGTGGTCACCAGCTGGTCGAGATCGAAGGTGCGGGCGAAGAAGCCGTTCCAGTTGACCATGGTCAGGGATTTGAATTTGCCTCTCACGCCACACGCTCCATCACACCAATAAGCACCATCACACCGGCAGGCTCCGTCAGAGCCCGGAATTTAGGATTGCAGATCATCTTCCACCTCCAGCTCAAGCTGCTCTTCGTCGAGATCCCCCTCGACATCCTCGAACAACGAATCGCTGCTTGGCATCTCGTCGTCGTGGAAGATGGCCTCTCCCTCCTGGATCATGCGCAGCTGCACGGCCCGGGGATCCTCGTCGGAGCGCACATCGGCGGCGAAGCGAAACACGGTCTCGTTGACCCGGAATTTGTCGCTGTTACCCAGGGAGCTCACCATCCCCAAACGCTTGAGACGGCGCATGGCGGTACGAATTTTTTCCAGCAGCTTCTTCTTGTCCAGATCGGTGCCACCGGAGCGGCTGTTGACCATGCGCAGCAGCTGCTTCTCGTCCGCCAGACTCAGCACCTCCTCCTGCAGTTCGCTCATGGTGAACACCCCCTCCGAGGCGAGGCGGTCCGGGCTCAGGAACAGATAACAGAGCACCTTGCCCACCAGCATATCGAGCTCGGAGAGCACTGTGGTGCCGATGTCGGCACTGGGCCGTGGCCGCAGGTAGAAGAAGCCTTCCGGCGCCTTGATGAGCTCGACCTGATAGCGGCCGTAGAAATTCTCCAGCTCGCCGTGAAACTCCACCAGCATGGCGTGCTGTTCGAACTCATCGGCACTGAGGTGGCGACCCGAGCGCAAGGCGGTGTCGATGCGCGGAAACAAGGGGTTGGCGATGGCCTCTGCGAGCCGCAGCGGCAAAGGAAACTCAGAATTGATCAATGACATAGGCCTGAACCTTGGATCCAGCTTGGTTGATGGGTTTCCATGCGGGTTGACGGTGCAGCATGTGCTCACCGCTGGCATGGCCCAGGCGCACGGCCTGGTCGATCAGAAGACGCGCCACGTCGAAGTGGGCGTGGGCCGGGAAATCGAGCAGATATTCCCGCAGCACATCGGCCAAGTCCAGCTGATGGCCCTGTTCGGGATAACGGGCAAGATAGCGCTCGATGCGCTCGGCCAGCGCCTGGTTGATGTCCACCATCTCCATGTACTCCATCTCGAGCGGCACTTCACCGGTCACATCGTCGTCATGGATGGTGATGGTTTCGTCGCGCAGCTCCAGCAGACGGGGCTCCTCGGCGACTCTGAGCAAGAAGTTGTGCTGCTCGAAGTTGCGGATGGATTCGCGCAGTCGCTGACTGAAGGCACGGTTCTTGTCCATGTCGATGGCGTTGCGGATGAACTTGTGAACATGTCTGTCGTAGCGGGACCAGAGCTCGATGCACTGCTGACCCCAGCTGGTAATGACATCGAGCCGCCCCTGCAGGGCGTGGGTCAGCTCCTCGACGTGGAACAAGTCGTCCCTCCCCTGAGCGGCCTCTTGAATATTGAGCAGCCCCGCCTGCAGGCGGTGGCCGGCGGCGTCCAGGGTGTCTTGCAGCTCGCGCAGGGTCTGGCCCGTCTCGCGCAGCAGCTTTTCACAGTTGTGAATGGCATCGATCCAGTTCTGGGTCAGCAGCGCGGCTATCTCGCTCTTGACCTGATTCTGCTGCTCATCCATGGCGCGCTGGGTCAGGTCGATGCGCCCCAGGGTCTCTTCCAAAGAGAAACTCAGCCTGGGCAGCACCTCGGCATCCCACTGTTCACGGGTATCGAGTTCGAGGGCCGCCTTGCGGGCAGTGTCGAGCTCGGATGCCAGGTGTTCGAGCAGGATGGAGAGCTTGATGCTATCGACCTGACGCTGGTCGAGGAAGAAGTCGACGATGCTCATGCCAAGGCGCGACAGGCGATAGAGGCTCTCGCCGGCCACCATGTCGGTGTTGAAACGCGACAGCAGTTGCTGGCGAATGAGATCGTTGATGGCGTTGTTGGCGCGACCGGTCAGGGTCTCATCCATCTGACCGAAGGCGTTGCTCACATAGCCAAAGGCATCGTGCAGCGCCGCTTCCGACAAGTCCGACTCATCTTCGGACAAGGTCTTTATCGCAATCAGAAAGGCCAACCTGTCGGTGGGCAGGCTCAAGGCCAATCCCTCCTGCCTGACCCATGCCACCGTTTCCGGCAGGGTACGGGATGTACTCATCATGACGTTATCATCTCGTTGTTATATCCGAGGGAGCGACCTGCACCTGGTGCATGGCGCACTCCCTCGCTGTGGTATGGGCCACGGGGCACTGTCGATGACCCCGGGCGGCTAGATCCCGCTAGCATAAAAACTGACATCAACTGGCTGGCTTTTGCGCCATCACATGGATGTAACGGCCGAGGGCGACGAAGGGCTCCTGGCGGCAATAGTGCTGCTCCATGGCCAGCAGATCGTCAAACTTCTCGACCTGATCCTGCTTGTGGCGCATGTAGTCATGAATGACTCGCACCCCGGTCTTGCCGATGATCTTGAGCCCCCCTCGCCCAATCCAGTCATAGACCTGCTCAGGCAGCTGTGGATTGGTGGGGGTCAAGGCGGTCTGACGCTTCTTGTTCAGCCCCTGGCGCACATAGTCGAAATTACCCACCACCAGACTCTGAAACAGCAAGCCATGACGGTTGTAAAAAAGCAGCGACAGTATGCCCCCTGCATGGACGAAAGGAAACAGACCTAACAGGGTCTGACGTGGCTCGGCCAGCCACTCTAACACGGCGTGACAGAGCACCAGATCGAAGCTGCCGCTCACATGGGCCTTGAGATCCTGAATGGGGCACTGGATGAGACGAATTCTGTCTTCCAGCCCCTTCTCGGCGATCTGAACCCGGGCCAGGGCCAGCATCTCCTCGGAGAGATCGCACAATTCCACCTGATGGCCCATGGCCGCCAGCTTCTGGGCGAAATAACCGAAGCCGCCACCGGCATCCAGAATGCGCAAGGGCCGATTGCCAAGGCGCGCCAGGCAGGCTTCGATGTCGCTCCACACCACAGTGGTGCGAATGCGCCCCTTGCTGGAGTCATAAATGTTGCGGGCAAACTTGTCGGCGCGGCCGTCAAAACTCTGATCTTGCTTCAAGACAAACTCAGCCTTGTCGATACAGGCATGGGCCACTCTGGGATGGGCCATACGAAAAAAAGAGGGGTATTCTGTCACATCCCGGATTGCCTGAAAACTCAAGGAAGAGTGTCGTGGCAGCCTGGATCGGGTCACCACACCTTGTGGCAACTCCGGTTTGCTCGACCTGTCGCAGACAAGAGTCCGACCCCCTGCACCTCTTGGATGGGGATGCCAGAGCGACTCGCGCGAGCAAACCACTCTGAGAAGCGCGGTGGGGAGCCATTTAACGGGAGGGATGATGGATGGCGTCAAGCAGAAGACCCCGGTTGCCCGGGGTCTTATTTAGGTTGCTGGTTCAGGTTACTTGCTGCTCTGGACTGTGGTGTAGCTGTTGATCAGATTGCGATAGTCGGGGATGTGGTTGGCGAACAGGGTACCCAGGCCCTCCACATCATTGCGCCAGTCGCGGTGCAGCTCACAGGCGGCCCCAAACCAGGTCATCAGCTGCGCCCCGGCGGATGACATCCGATCCCAGGCCGAGTGACGGGTGATCTCATTGAAGGTTCCCGAGGCATCGGTGATGACAAACACCTCGTACCCCTCCTCGAGGGCGGACAGGGTCGGGAAGGCCACGCACACCTCGGTGACGATGCCGGCGATGATCAGCTGCTTCTTGCCGGTGGCCTTGACCGCCTTGACGAACTCCTCGTTATCCCAGGCGTTGATCTGTCCTGGGCGGGCAATGTAAGGGGCGTCCGGGAAGGTCTCCTTGAGCTCTGTCATCAGCGGGCCGTTGGGCCCGTTTTCGAAACTGGTGGTCAGTATGGTCGGCAGCTCGAAGTACTTGGCCAGCGCGGCCAGCGCCAGCACGTTGTTGCGAAACTTGTCCGGCTCTATGTCACGCACCAGCGAAGAGAGCCCTGCCTGGTGATCCACCAGCAGTACGGCAGCATTGTTCTTGTCGAGTTTGACGTAGGGTTTAGCCATGATGACTCTCCTTGGTTGTTGCGGGTATCAGCGCTGGGAATCCAGCACTTCGTTGTTTTTCGCCACGGCTTGTGCCTTGCCGTAGCTCTCGATCAGCAACTGGTAGGCGGGGAAGATCTTGGTGTAGATAGCCGCCCACTCCATCGCATCTGCCCGGTTCCAGCTGCCTTGCAGCTCGGAAGCCACTGCCGCGGTGTCCATGGGAACCACGCCCGCCTGAACCACGCGAGCCAGGGTGATCTCCTGGGCCATCTTGGAGTAGGTGCCCGAGGCATCGACAACCGCAAACACCTGATAGCCCGCGTTGACGGCGCTGATGGCAGGGAAGGCCATGCAGACGCTGGTGATGGTGCCTGCGATGATCAGTTGTTTCTTGCCGGTGGCGTTGACCGCCGCGACGAAATCGGGGTTGTCCCAGGCGTTGATCTCGCCCTTGCGCGCCACATACTGTGCGTGCGGCGCATTCTCGTGGATCTCCGGTATCAGCGGGCCATTTGGCCCTTGCGGGACAGATGCCGTGGTGATCACCGGAATATTGGCCAGCGTCGCCATGCTGGCGAGGGCGGCCGCGCGCAGGCGCAGTTCCGGCATCGGCATGTCGCCCACTGTCTGGAACAAGCCGCTCTGATGGTCGATCAGCAGCATAGCTACGTCATCTGGGTTGAGGACGGGTCTGGCGCCGTCGAAATTGGCTGGGTTGCTCATGATTTTCTCCATTTGTTGGGGCTAAGGTTCAGCGTCCTATCTGGCCAAAACGGCCACTGTTGTAGTCATTGATGGCCTGCACTATCTCTTCCTGGGTGTTCATCACGAAGGGGCCGTGACCGACGATGGGTTCATCGAGGGGGGCGCCATTGAGCAGCAGCAGCGTCGTATCTTCCTCGACATCGATCACCAGCTGGCTGCCGCGGCGCTCCATGACTGCCAGTTCGGCGGTGCGGACAGGGTGGCGGTTGCCGAGGCGAATGGCGCCTTTGAGCACAAACAGCGCCGTGGTGTGTCCTTCCGGCAGTTCGAGCGTCACCCGGTGATGGGCCTTCAGACGCATGTCCCAGACGTTCATCGGGGTGAAGGTGCGGGCAGGGCCGCAGGTATCGCCGAGCTGCCCGGCGATGATGCGAGCCTCCCCTGCGCCCTCTGGCAGTGTCACCCGAGGGATCTCGTCGGCGGTGATGCCCTGGTAGCCAGGGGCCGTCATCTTCTCTTTGGCGGGCAAGTTCACCCACAGCTGCACCATCTCGAAGGCGCCGCCCGTCCTGGCGAATGCCGGGCTGTGGTACTCCTCGTGGATAAGGCCGGATGCGGCCGTCATCCACTGCACGTCACCCGGACCTATGGTGCCGCCGCCCCCCGAGGAGTCTCTGTGGGAGACGCCGCCCTCATAGACGATAGTCACGGTTTCGAACCCGCGGTGAGGGTGCTGGCCGACGCCGAGTTTATGGGAGGTGGCCGGGAAATTGGCCGGGCCCGCATGGTCCATCAGCAGGAAGGGGGACATCTCTTCGGCGATGTCGTTGTAGGAGAAGATGCTCCTGACCGGGAAGCCATCGCCGACCCAATGCCTCTCGTTGCTGCGCTTGATAAATGCCAGTTCTTTCATCTCAGTCTCTCCGTTGAATCAATGGAGACAGTGTAGAAAGTAGTCATTTACCGGACTAGATGGTTAAATAAGAAAACACTTTCTAATGAGTTGGAAGATGGACTTCAATCAGGTCGTCGTATTCGTCAAGGTCGTGCAAGCGGGCAGTTTCAGCGCGGCGGCGCGTCTGCTGGGCTTGCCGACCTCCACCGTCAGCCATCGGGTGGCCATGCTGGAGAAGCGTCTGGGCGTCACCCTCTTGCAGCGGACCACCCGCAGGTTGCACCTGACCGATGCCGGACAGGTCTATTTCGACCACGCCTCGGCCGGCCTGGTGCATGTGCTTGACGCCGAGGCGGCGGTGACCGAGGCGCGGGAAGAGCCCTGCGGGCTGCTGCGCATCACGGCTCCGGTGGATGTCGGCAACCAGATCCTGTCGTCCATCCTGGGGCAGATGCGCAGCCAGTGGCCCAAGGTCGATGTGGAGCTGGTGTTGATGAACCGCTATGTGGATCTGGTCGCCGAGGGGGTCGATGTCGCCATTCGCACCGGCCCTCTCAAGGACTCGACCCTGATCGCCAAGCAGGTGGGCATCGCGCGCTGGGCCCTGTTTGCCAGCCCGGATTACCTCGCCAGCGCCGGGGCGCCAGAAGCACCTCAGGCGCTGCGGCAGCATGCCTGCCTGCAGTTTACGCCACTGGGCAAGGAGGCCTGGGTACTCCACGACGGGGCCGCCAACAGTGTGACTGTCTCTCTGGGCCGGCAGACACTGATCAACGATGTCGGCCTGATCATGACCATGGTGCAGGCGGGCGGCGGGGTGGCACTGTTGCCCTCCTACCTGTGTCGCCAGGCCTGCGAAGAGGGGAAACTGGTGCCTGTCCTGCCCGAATGGCATGGCAAGGCGGATCCCATCCACATCGTCTACCCACGGCAACGTTTTATGCCTCCCAGATTGCGAGCTTTCATTGATCTGGCGTCGCTGGCGCTACGCAAATGGCTCGAATAACCGCTCTCTCCAGCATGCTGTGGCCTGTGCGAGGTTGGCATCATTTGGCAATTTGCCCCGCCCCCCTTACTCTCAGCGTCACTTGCCTCTGTGTCAGGAAAAATTGGAGAACTCCATGTTTGAACTCAAAAAATGGCTGGGCCAGTTATTGATGCCGCTCCCCTTCTCTCTCTCCCTCTTGCTGCTGGCTCTCTTGCTGCTCTGGTTCACCCGTTTTCAAAAAAGCGGCAAGCTGCTGGCGACCTGCTCGCTGCTGCTCATCGCCCTGATGGGGATGCGGCCGGTGAGCTATGAGCTGGCCAGAGGCTTGGAGCAGACCTATCCGCCCTTCGACGTGAGCCAACATCCGGGCATCGAGGCCATCGTGGTGCTCGGCAACGGCCATGTCAGCGATCCGGCGGTGCCCGAGCGTTCCTGGCAGAACAACATAGCCCTCGCCCGCACCCTGGAAGGGGTGCGGCTGGCCCAGGCCTACCCAGAAGCGGAGCTCATCTTCTCCGGTTATGTGTCCGGGGATCCCCTGTCCAATGCCGAGGTCAACGCCCGCATGGCGGCGAGCCTCGGGATAGCGAGATCCCGAATGACGTTGTTTGAAAACAACAAAGACACCCATGACGAGGCGGTCAGCATCAGTGCCCACCTTAAGGGCAAGCGGGTGGCGCTGGTGAGCTCGGCCACCCATTTGCCCCGGGCCCTGGCACTCTATCGCCAGCAGGGCCTGAATGCGCTGCCCGCCCCCACCGACTACACCGCCAAGCAGAGCCAGCAGCCTCAGCCGCTCTATAGCTACCTGCCCAAGGGGCGCTACCTGATGTACTCGGAAGCGGCCATCCACGAGTGGATAGGTCAGCTCTGGGCCCGGCTGCGTGGTCAGGTCAACGAGTGAACAGTCGGGAGGAGCTTTCCTGATTTGGATCAGGAAAGGGAAAAAAAATTACGTCATTTGCCGCCGGGTCAGCTATCTTGGGCTCGGTTCAATTCATATAATGACGCGCAATCAAACGCCTAGGAGTATTAAAAGATGAGACAGCACCTGGTAATGGGTAACTGGAAACTGAACGGCACCAAAGCTTCTGTCGAAGCGCTGATCAAGGGTCTGATCCCGGCTGCCGCCGCACACCCTTCCGTTCAAGTCGCCGTCTGCCCACCGGTTATCTTTTTGGGTCAAGTTGAGCAGCTGACTGCCGGCAGCAAGATTGCTTACGGTGCCCAGAACGCCGATCTGCACGAGTCTGGCGCCTTCACCGGCGAGAACGCCCCCTCCATGCTCAAAGCCTTCGGTTGCACCTACTCCCTGGTCGGCCACAGCGAGCGCCGCACCCTGCACGCCGAGACCGACGACCTGGTGGCTGCCAAGTACGAAGTCATTCAGAATGCGGGCCTCATCCCCGTACTCTGCATCGGTGAGACCCTGGCGCAGTTCGAAGCCGGCGTGACCAAGAACGTGGTCGAGACCCAGCTCAAAGCGGTCATCGACCGTTGCGGCATCGCCTCCTTCGCCAACGCCGTCGTGGCTTACGAGCCGGTATGGGCCATCGGCACCGGCAAGACTGCTACCCCGGAAATCGCCCAGGCCGTCCACGCCCACATCCGCCAGTACCTGGCCGGATTTGATGGCGCTGTGGCTGCCAAGGTACAGATCCTGTACGGTGGTTCCGTCACTGGCGCGACCGCCAGCGATCTGTTCGGTCAGCCGGACATCGACGGTGGCCTGGTGGGTGGCGCGTCCCTGAAAGTGGACGACTTCTCCCAGATCATTGCTGGCGCTGCCAAGTAATGAGCCCAGAGGGGGCCCCAGGCCCCCTCCTTTGCCGGTTTTCGTATGGCGAACCCTTGGCGGTACCAACAAGCCGATACGAAAGCCGATATAGTCAAACAGGCTTATCCATTCGATAACTTGAGATCCAGAGGCACTCATGACCAAGCAAATCAAACGTATTGGTGTTTTGACCAGTGGTGGCGATGCACCGGGTATGAACGCAGCCATTCGCGCCGTGGTGCGCGCCGGTCTGCACCATGGCCTGGAAGTCTATGGCATCTATGATGGCTACCTCGGTCTGCACCAGAATCGTATCGTCAAACTCGAGCGTCACAGCGTCTCCGACGTGGTGAACCGCGGCGGCACCTTCCTGGGCTCCGCCCGTTTCCCGGCCTTCAAAGATCCCAAGGTACGCGCCGAGGCGATTGAGAATCTCAAGTCCCACGGCATCGACGCCCTGGTGGTGATCGGCGGTGACGGCTCCTACATGGGCGCCAAGAAGCTGACCGAAGAGGGTTTCCCCTGCATAGGTCTGCCGGGCACCATCGACAACGACATCGCCGGCACCGATTTTACCATCGGCTTTGATACCGCCCTGAACGTGGTGGTGGATGCCATTGACCGTCTGCGCGACACCTGCAGCTCCCACCACCGTATCTCTGTGGTCGAGATCATGGGTCGCCACTGTGGCGATCTGGCCATGTCGGCCGCCGTGGCCGGTGGCGCCGAGTACGTGATAGTGCCGGAAGTGGCGTTTGACAAAGAGAAGCTGCTGACCCAGATCCGGGAAGGCGAAGCCAAAGGCAAGAAGCACGCCATCATCACCATCTGTGAGCACGTCACCGACGTCAACGCCCTGGCCAAGGACATTGAAGCCATGACGGGCCGCGAGACCCGCGCCACCATCCTGGGTCACATCCAGCGCGGCGGCTCGCCGACCGCCCGTGATCGCATCATGTCCAGCCGCATGGGCGCCTTCGCCGTTGAGCAGTTGCTGGCCGGTCAAGGTGGCCGCTGCGTCGGTATCCAGGGCAACGAGATGGTGCACCACGACATCATCGACTGCATCGAGAATCTGAAGCGCCCCTTCAATCAGGAGCTGTACGACCTCTCCACCACCCTGTTCTGATGACAGCCGTTATCTGAAAAAAACCCTCCAGCCGGAGGGTTTTTTTGTGTGCTGCGCAGACAATGGCGGTTCATGCAAACCGGCAATCCGGCCCACTCGCCTGCCGCCAGACCCCAAGGTTCACTGGGCCCGTCTCAGGGTGAGATTGAAACGCAGCTCACCTTCGGCGCCCGCTTTGACGGGGGCCACCCCATGAAAACGCAGTCGCGCCTCGCCGCCCAATACCAGCAGATCGCCGCTGCGCAATGTCTGCCGCTGCACCGTATCCCCTCGCGTCAGCCCCCCCAGCAGAAACTCGGCGGCCAATCCCAGAGAGACAGAGACGATCGGATGGGCAAAACTGGCCTCATCCCTGTCCTGATGCAGGGACATGCGCGCCCCGGGGAGGTAACGGTTGATGAGGCAGGCATCGGGTTCAAAATCCGCGAAACCTGCCGCCTGTGCCGCGTCGCTGGCCAGGGTGAGCAGCTCCCTCGGCAAGGGGGGCCAGGGCTGCTGACTGAGGGGGTCGAGGGGACTATAGCGATAGCCACGCCGATCCGAGACCCAGCCACAGGGGCCGGCATTGGTCATGGCCACCGACATGCTCTGCCCTCCCGGCGTCCTGAGGTGGCGAAAGGGCGCCTGGCTGCTTACCGCCCCAATCCAGGCCAATAACCAGGCTGACCCAGGCCCCAGGCTATCGAGGCCCCCTGGCAGATGCAGGGCGCCGGGGGCCAGCCAGCGAGACTGCGTCTCCTGCTCGAACAGATCGCCCATGGCGTTATCCAGCGTCCTCTGTCTGGCCATGCTTCCTCGTTGGTTTGTGCCGCTGATTGGGAACCAGGCGCTCAGTGCTGCGCTGGCCTCTTACTCCACCGCCTTGATATCGCCGCAGTCGTCGCTCAACCACTGGCTCTGACTGGTGCCGGTGAGTTTTTCCATCTTGCCCTCATGTTCGATGTCGAGGCTAAAGCGGCTGTGATAGGCGGTGGGGCTGATAAAGTTCACCTCACCTTCCCCCTGGGCCTTGGGGTCGCTGCAACTGAAGGTGAACTGCATCAGGGTCTCGCTGCGCTTGCGTAACTGACGCTGGCAGCCCTCGCCCTTCTCGAAAGGCAGCCTATCCTGGGCCACCATCTGCGCACTGAGGCAGTGACGCACTCGCACCCCGGCGGCGTCCAGGCCCTGAATGCCAACACCCTGCTTTGCCAACATCTCCTCCATCATCTTGCGCTGTCCCTCGGGCAGGGCCGCCAACTGTTGTTGCATGGCGGCCATGGCCTGGCCCAACTCGCCGGATCCGGCCTCCATCTTGGTCTGCATTTCCCATAAACCGGGTTTCAGGGTATGGGCCAGGGCCCCACTACTCAGTACCATGGCGGCCACCAGGGTCACCTCTCGAAGCGTCAAAGCCATAAGGCCTCCAGCGTAGGAAGGGCGGCACATTGAGCGCCGCACCGTTTTCAAGGACTTTAAGGATGGCACAGGGCCCGGCGGCAGAGCGGTTAGAAGAGATCCAGTTGCTGGCCGCAGATCCGCTCGAAAGATTCACCGATGAAGGGCAGGATGGCATCGGCAATGGGTTTGAGCTGCTTGTCGATGTAGTGCTCATAGTCGATGGCACTGCGCCTGTATTCGAGGGGTTCCGGGCCTGCGAGCGTCATCAGATAAGCAATGCTGCCGCGATGCTGGTAACGCTGAGGCAAGCCGCGGCGCAGGTTCTCCTCATCGGCGAGGCGCGCCGCCCGCACATGGGGTGGCACATTTTTCTGGTACTCCTCCAGCTTCTGGCGCAGCCGCTTGCGATAGATGAGCAGCTCGTCGTGGCGCCCGCTGCGGGTCTCATCCACCATGGTGCGCACATAGTCGCAAGGATCCTCATCGTGGAACACCAGCTCGTAGAGCCGGGTCTGGAACTGCTTGGCCAGCATGGTCCAGTCGGTGCGAACCGTCTCCAGCCCCTTGAACACCAGATGCTCCGACTCCCCCTGCCCCACCAGCCCGGCGTAACGCTTCTTGCTGCCCTTCTCCAGGCCGCGGATGGTGGGCATCAGGAAACGGCGGTAGTGGGTCTCGTATTCGATCTCGAGGTGACAGGGCAAATCAAACTCCGCCCTGATCAACTGGGTCCAGTTGTGGTTGATCTCCTGGGCCAGTGAGCGGCCTATCTCGTCCGCCTGGGCCGGGCTCATCTCTTCGGGCAGATGAACGAAGGTGGAGTCGGTATCCCCGTAGATGACGCTGTAGCCCCGCGCCTCTATCCACTCCCGGGTCTGCTGCATGATGCTGTGACCGCGCAGTGTGATGGAGGAGGCCAGCCTGGGATCGTAGAAGCGGCAGCCCCCCGAGCCCAGCACCCCATAAAAGGAGTTCATGATGATCTTGATGGCCTGGGAGAGCGCCTTGTTATTAGCCGCCTTGGCCCTGTCCCGCGCCGCCCACAGGGTGGCGATAAGATCTGGCAGGAAGTGCTTGTCCCGGGAGAAGAAGGCACCGCGATAACCGGGAATGGCGTCATCGGGGGCCTTGAGCCCTTCGATCAGTCCCATGGGATCGATGCAGAAGGTGCGAATGATGCTGGGATAGAGGCTCTTGAAGTCCAGGACCAGCACCTGGCGATAGAGGCCGGGCTTGGAGTCCATCACATAGCCGCCGGGGCTCGCCAGCCCCCCATCGGCGGGCAGGTTGGGGGCCACATAGCCGCCGCGGTGCAAGCGCGGCAGATAGAGATTGGTGAAGGCCGCCACCGAGCCGCCGACCCGGTCAAGCTCCAGCCCGGTGAGATTGGCTCGCTCGATGGCAAAGGGGATCAGGGCGCAGTGTTCGACTATCTCCCACACCAGCTTGCAATCTTCGAGGTTGTAGCGGGCCAGCGCCTCTTTGTCGGAGTGAAACAGCTCGGTGATCTTCTCACCCCGGTTCGCCACGTCTTCAATGTCTTTGCCACGGCCAAGCAGCTCGCTCGCCACCGCATCCAGGCTGTAACTGGCAAACTGCCAGGTCGCACTCTTGAGGGTGTCGATGCCGTCGAGCACCATGCGCCCCGGCAAGATGACACTGCCGGTCTGGGGATCGCCCCGGGAGGCGCGCCAGAATGCCAGTTCACGGCCACGGCCGAGCCGCAATCGCCGCTTGTGCAGCTCGGCCCGACGCAGCAGCAGGCGAAAGTCGAAATTGACCACGTTCCAGCCGAGCACCAGATCCGGGTCATGGCGCGCAAACCAGCTCTCGAGGGCGCCAAGCAATGCGGGCTCATCCGCCACCCACTCAACCTGGGTCTCCCAGGACGCGGCGTCATCGGGGGCCGTCCCTATCATGATGACCCGGGCATCTTGCTCGCTATAGAGCCCTATGGAGAAGAGGGCGCCGTCCATGGCGCACTCCACATCGAGGGAGACCCAGGAGAGGGTCGGTGTCACGGCCTGGGGCGCGCAGCGTGCCTCGCTGACCGACCAGTGATCACCGCGTTTGACCGTCTTGCCGCCAAAGCGCATGCCTGCCGTGATGAAGCGCTCCATCAAGTAACGCTCGGGCAGGCGAATATCCGATTCGAAGTGCGCCAGGCCACGGATGAGCAGCAGCTCGATGGCCCTGTGATAGGCGCTCAGGGTGGAAAAATAACAGCCAACCACCGCCTCTCCGTCGAAGGTGTGCATGGGCAGACGACGAAAGCGGCCACGCACCCCGGCTCCCTTGAACAGGGTCACGGCCTCCTCCATCTTCGCCTGGGGCAGGAAGAAGAGTGGCTCCTGATCTGCCACCACCAGCCGCACCGGCCCCTGCTCACTCCACAGCCAGAACACGATCTCGGTGCCATCGCGCCCGTTGCCGCGCCCGCGCACGTCCCGGCTGTGGCGAGTCAGGATAAAACCGTCGGTGGGAGCGAGCGCTGGGGTCATGGTCGAGGCAAGGGACAAAGGGAAGATAAGCTATTGTACGTTCATACAGTAGTGGCTCGCAATGCTGCTGCATGCAGGGCCAGCCGGGGCTGCCCCCCGCCCGGGATTTGGCTTATAGTGGCTCATTGAGTGGGCTGCGGCGCAGCATGCATGGCTTCCATCCCACTGTGTACCCGGATCTGTGCCCGGCTGGCGATTCGCCCTCGCCTGTCCATGACAAGGAGCTTTCATGCGCGTTTCCCCTTCCCTCATGCTCATCCTGGCCACCCTCGGCCTGGGTGGTTGCAGCAATACCAGCCCCGGCGCCAGTGTCGGCATGGGGTATGGCAGCTACTATGGCGCGGCCCCCTACCCCTGGTGGTATGACGACTACTTCTACTATTGGGACCGTTACTACCCCTGGTGTTGCAATAACGATGGCGAGTTCGACGACTTGATCCAGCACTGGTGGCAGGATCTGGATGAGGGCAAGCGTGACGACATCAAGAACAAGTTCCAGGATTGGCAGGGCGAACGTGGCAAACCGGATGTGGAGGCGCTGCGCACCGATTTCTCCAATCGCTGGAATGCCCTGAGCCCGGAGCAGAAGCACACCCTGCGCGAGCGTCAGCAGGTGCTGCGCAAGATACACCCGGCCGATGCGGGCAGCCTCTCGTTGCCAGACGCCACCGAGGCCGCCCGCAGACTCAATCTGGACGGTGGGGGGCTGGACAAGCCACTCCGGCCGGCGACGCTGCCTGCGACCAGACCCGCTACCCTGCCGGCGACGCGCCCCATGCAGCCGATGACCAGGCCCATGGCTCGCCCCGCCACCATGATGAACATGCCGGTGATCCGGCGCCGCTGATCAGATGACCCACCGTTCAAGGAGAGACCCATGACAGACAAGCTGCAACTGATCGATTCGCGCACCACGGACGTGGGTGGCATACCGGTCGCTCGCGCCATCCCGGTCAAGGAGCGGCGCACCATAGGTCCCTGGTGCTTTCTCGATCACATAGGCCCGGCCCGCTTTGCCCCGGGTGAGCCGGGACTGAACGTCGGCCCCCATCCCCACATCGGGTTGCAGACCTTCACCTGGATGCTGGAGGGGGAGATATTGCACCGTGACAGCCTGGGCAGCGAGCAGGTGATCCGCCCGGGCCAGGTCAATCTGATGACCGCAGGCCAGGGGATAGCTCACACCGAGGAGTCGGTGGCGGGCCACCCCAGCGTGCATGCCGCCCAGCTCTGGATAGCCTTGCCAGAGACTCATCAGGCGACCCGGCCCCGCTTCGATCACTACCCGGACTTGCCACGCTGGCAGCAGCATGGGGCTTGGTTCACCCTGCTAATTGGCACCTATCAGGACAGGCAGGCCCCCACCCTCAGCTTCGCCCCCATACTGGGTCTGGATCTGCAGGCCGACGCCCCATGCACCCTGACCCTGCCCCTGGCTCCCGAGTTCGAGCATGGCCTGCTCGCCCTGGCCGGTGAGGTAACGGTGGCAGGCCAGACGCTGGCCGCCGAGCAGCTGGCCTATCTGGCGCCAGGTACCAGTGAGGTGATCATCTCCCTGAGTGCTGGCGCCCGCTTGCTGCTCATCGGTGGCGAACCCCTGGCCAAACCGCTGCAGATCTGGTGGAACTTCGTCAGCTTCGACAAGGAGGCTATTCGCATCGCGGCCCAGGATTGGCAGTCAGGGGATCCACGCTTTGGCGAGGTGGCAGGCTATGTCGGGGCCCGACTGACCGCCCCCTCTCTGGCCGGGCTCTGAGCCAGTGCCCATGACGCTCCTCCTCTCCCTTCAGCCCAGCGCCCCTGGTGCGGTGAGCGGGGCCCAGCCCCCCTTGCTGATGGAGCTGGTCGCCGAGATCGATCTCTCGCCCCATCAGCATGAGGGGATAACGGCCCTGCGCAATACCTGCTTTCCCGCCTATGCCCTGCCGCGATCCTATTTCAAGCAGCGACCTCATTTGAGGGGGCTGGTGTGGCAAGGAGATCAGCTGGTCGGCCATGTCGGACTGGATCAGCGCATGATTGCGGTGGGCGATCAGCCCGTGGCGATACTGGGGCTGATCGATCTCTGTGTGGCCCCCCAGCTGCGCGGTCAGGGGCTGGCCAGTGCCATGCTGGCCGAGCTGCAGGTATTCGCGCACAGCAAGGCGCTCGACTACCTGTTTCTCATCGCCGAGGATCCCAGCCTCTATCTGGCCAACGGTTTCGTGCAGATAACCCAGTACTGCAGCTGGCTCAGGATCAACGACTTCAAGAATTACGGTGTCGCGGTGGAGCTGCTGGACGATATATTGATCAAGGCGGTCGGTGACGCGCCCTGGCCGGACAGACCCATCGACCTGTTGGGTTATATGTTCTGACGCCCCCGGCAACCCCATCACCGCACATCAACAAACAGGGCGCCCCGAGGCGCCCTGTTTGACATAGCCAGCCACTGGCTAGTACTCATCTTCCTGCTCGGCCTTGGCTCTGGCCTGGCGAGCCATGGCCTCCTCCTCAGCACTCTCTATCTCGTGCAGAACGGCATCGATGTCGATGATGGCGGTGCTCTCGGCAAACTGACCCGTGAGACGACTCTCCGGCGTCAACTCCCCCTCTTCATAGAGGGCCCACATCTCCTGGGCATAACGGGTCTTGAGCAGCTCCGGGGCGTACATGCCGTAGTAGTTGCGCATATTCTCCACATCGCGCACCAGCATGGCCTTGGCCTGGTTGTTGGCGGCGGCATCGATCACCTGGGGCAAGTCGATGATGACGGGCCCCTGATCATCGACCAGGACGTTGAACTCGGAGAGATCCCCATGGATCAGACCCGTGCATAGCATGCGCACCACGTAGCCTATCACCTTGTCATGGTCCGCCAGCGCCTGCTCGGGGCTCAGGGCCACGTCGTTGAGACGGGGGGCAACATTGCCCTCATCATCGGTGATGAGCTCCATCAGCAGCACACCATCCAGGCAGACATAGGGCGTCGGCACGCGCACACCGGCGGCGGCCAGCTTGAACAGGGCGTCGACCTCGGTGTTCTGCCACACCTCTTCATGCTGGCGGCGCCCGTAGCGCGAGCCTTTCTCCATCGCACGCTGGCTACGGCTGTTGCGCACCTTGCGCCCTTCCTGATAGACCACGGCCTGTTTGAAGCTGCGTTTGGCCGCTTCTTTATAGACTTTCGCGCAGCGAACGTGTTCGCCGCAACGCACCACATAGACGTCGGCTTCTTTGCCGCTCATCAGCCGACTGATGACCTCGTCGACGAGGCCGTCGTCCACCAGAGGCTGGATTCGATTTGGTATTTTCATGGCCGAACTTTTACCCTATTTGCGCACCCGGCGCCAGTGGTGCCGTGCATTCCTGTCAGTTTTGGGGGGCTTGACTGCATGGCTGCTCACGTCATCGCCGACGCGCGTTCAGATTGCAGCCAAGGCTGGCCCCGTATAACCCCTTTCGCCAGCGCACCCGGTTCAAGGCTCGGGCGGCAATCCCTGGCGAATGCGGCGGATCCCGTTCTCATACAGGCCCTGATGACGGCCGCCATCGGGCTGGGTCTCAAAAATCTTGAGAAACCACATGTACTGTTCGGGGCGCCGGTCTATCTGCTGTTCCACCATATTGTTCATACGCAACACATCGGCCTCCAGATCCGGGGTGGGATAAGGGTCGAAGGGAGGCTCTATCTCGAGGTGATAGCAGCCTTGATCCTCGTCATAACTGCCCAGGATGGGCACAGCTTTGGCACCGGTCAGCTTCACCAACTTGGGCAGGGCTGGCAGGGTTGCCTTGGGGTGGCCGAAGAAGGGTACAAAAATGCTGGCCTCACGGCCATGGTCCTGATCCGGTAAATAGAAAAAACTGTCGCCGCTGCGGATCGCCTTGATGGCGGGCTTGATGCCGACACTGCGTTCGTATACCCGGCCGCCCTTGGCTCGCTCGCGATTGATATACCAGTCAAACAGCGGATCCTTCGGGCTCTTCATCATGGTGCACAGCGGCAAACCACGCAGCGTGAGCAGGCGGCCTATCACATCCACCGCCCAGGTGTGCGGCACCACCAGGATCAAGGGGCGCCCCTGTGCCTGCTGCTCGGCAATGTGTTCCCAACCGCTCACCTGGACCCGGGATGCCAGGTAGCGGTTGCTGCGCCAGGTCAGCTCGCCAAAGCCCATGAAGGTCTTGAGACCGACTCGCACTGATTTGAGCAACAGCGCCTGATGCTGCGCCTCATCAAGGCGCGGAAAGCAGATGTCGAGGTTGGTATTGGCGATATAGGCTTGCTTTGGAGAGGCCCGCAAGATGAGCGGGGCCAGGCCGTTGGCCAGGCCATCGCGCAGCCGGACGGGCAAGAAGGCCAACAGGCTCAGCAAGGCAAGGGCGAGCCAGCTGAGCCAGTGCCTTGGGTGAAGCAGAGTGAGGCGAAATGAGGTGTCGAACACCGGATCTTGAGGGGCCATGTTTCGGCTCTTGTCATCTAAACAAGGAGGTTATTTTAGTTATCTCAACGTATTTTTCTAGCCCGTAACCGGGCCGAACCTGAACCTGAGCTGCCCCGAGTGGCAAGGAGACACTACTTGCCATGAAAAACAGCCCCTACTGGGGCTGTTTTTCATGGCGTGAAAGCATCAAGGATGGGGCGAGAGACCACGGCGAATGCGTTTGATCCCCGCCTCGTAGAGGCCGTGCTTGTCCACCGGGTGCTCCAGGGTCTCGAAGATCTTGAGGAACCACATGTATTGGCCGGGATGACGCCTGAGCTGCTGCTCCACCGCCTGGTTCATATGCAGGGTGTCGGCTTGCAGATCACCGCTCGGGTAGTCAACGAAGGGGGCCTCTATCTCGAGGCGATAGCAGTGCTGCGCCTCGTCATAGCAGGCAAGCAGCGGCACGGCCTTGGCGCCGGTCAGCTTCACCAGTCTGGGCAAGGCAGGCAGTGTGGCCTTGGCACGACCGAAGAAGGGGACGAAGATACTGGCCTCGCGACCATGATCCTGATCCGGCAGATAGAAGAAGCTGCGCCCCGCTTTGACCGCCTTGATGACCGGCTTGATGCCCGCCTGACGCTCATAGACCCGACAACCGCTCTTGGCGCGTTCACGATTGATGTGCCAATCAAACACCGGGTTGCGGGCGCTCTTCATCATGGTGCACATCTCGATGCCACGCTGGGCAAAGTAGTAACCGGCCGCATCCACCGGCCAGCTGTGAGGCACCACCAGGATGACGGGACGCCCCTCGGCCTGCTCCGCCTCGATATGATGCCAACCACTGACCTGGATGCGTTTCATCAGGTAGGCGGGGCTGCGCACCGTGAACTCGCCAAAGCCGAGCAGGCTCTTGAGCCCGATACGTACCGATGTTCGCAAGATGACCTGGCGCTCGGCCTCGCTCAACTCGGGAAAACAGATATCGAGGTTGGTATTGGCGATATAGACCTGCTTTTTGGAAACACGCAGCACCAGGGGAGTCAGCCAATCTGCCAGTTTGTCACGCAGGCGCACTGGGACGAAGGCCAGAACGAAGAGCAGGCCAAGTGCCAACCAGCTGAACCAGTAGCGGGGACTGAGCAGGCGAGCTTGAAATGAAGTATCGAAAACAGGATCTGACACAGACATGAAACGGATCAAAGAGTGGGGGGACACTTATTGTAAAGCGACTGACAGGTTATACCAGTTAATTCATCACGATCCCCGATGGTGACGACACTTCCCTGCTATTTGCTGGCCTCAAGAGGCCCTTTGAACCTGCCTCATCGGTCCCCCGATGGCCTTCAGGCGTCCCTGCCCCACCCTCTGACGGGCCAGCCTGCCATCCCGCGTCTCCCCTGCACAGCGTTGGCCTCCCGGGTTGGCGAGATCGGTGTTTAACCGTAAGATGGCAGCCTCTAACGACCATCTCTGGATACCCCATGTCAATCAGCCTGTTCCGCCCCCTGTTATTACTGCCATTGACCCTGCTGCTTGGCGCCTGCTCACTGACGCAATACAGCGTCAGTGAGGGCGAGATCAATGACTATCTGAAGAACCAGGTGGCCTTCGAGAAGCAGCTCGGCATACCGGGCATCATGTCGAGCAAGATCCGCCTGGACGAGATGCACAGCCGCATCGGCCGCAGCAAAGCCGACAGAGTGGAGCTCGATGCAGCAGGAGATCTGCAGGTCTCCAGCCCGCTGGGTAGCCAGCAGATGAAGATCCGCCTCACCCTGAGCGCACGCCCCGACTACGTGGCCGAGCAGGGTGCCATCTATCTGCGTGACCTTGAGCTGCTCTCGGTCAAGACCGAGCCAGCCGATATTGGCGCGGCCCTGAGCCCGGTGCTGCCGACCTTCAATCAATCCCTCGGCCTCTTCCTGAACCAGACCCCCATCTATCGCCTGGATGGCAATCGCCAGAACGAGGCGCGCATCAAGGACAAGGTGGAAGCACTCAAGGTCGAGCCGGGACGCCTGGTCATCCCCTTCAAATTGTTGTGATTAATTCGGCCGCTCCTTAGAGCGGCTTTTTTCTTCTCATGGCTGAGACCATGTCGCATAATGCACACCATTCTCATTTAGATTGATGAGAAGCGTCACCGCAACATCACAGATAAGAAGAAGGGACACATGAAAAAAACCGCACTGGTACAGGGGATCACCCTGGCGCTGCTGGGCAGTGCTGCCCATGCCGCCGTCAAGGTTGAAGATGCTAGCTTCAATACCGCCGCCAGCATGCTGGCCTACACCGAATTCGAACTCTCCGGCGAGCCCCTGGCCGAAGCCCTGGGACTGGATCTTGATGTGCTGGATCCCAATCGTGCCGATGAGCCGACCCCCTTCGACTTCGCCGCAGGTATCGAATCCTACGAGTATTCCGAAGAGGCGATGTATGCCCTCAACTACCAGTCCGGCATGGGTCCCCATCTGGTCAATGGCCCGCAGAATCAGGCCCGGGGTGGCACTCTGGCCGACCTTGGCAAACGGGTACTGGCCATGGCAGATGCCGTGGGCTTCCCGGCAGATGAAGTGCCACAAGGCATGTATCCCCTCTCCCTGCCCTACTCGTCTGCCAAGCCGCAGTTTGCTGGCGCCGTCAATGCCAGCCCGGTCAATGGCGACGAGCTGACCATCAAGACCGCCAAGGGCGTCGAGAAGAGCGTCAAGACGCAAATACCGGCCTACTTCCGTGATTACACCAGCCTGCGCTGGAGCGGCTCGGACAATCTGCTCAATCCGGCCGCCGTCGGCGGCATTCTGCTCAAGGAAGTGATGTGGTCCCAGGACTTCCTCGGCGGCATGCACGTCGCCGCCACCGATGAAGAGGTCGAGGCCAGCTCCGCCACTCTGGATCAGGATGGCAAACACAAGCTCGGCGTCTCTGCCGCCGATGGCTTCAATGGCATGATGCTGACTGAGCAATCCATCGACAAGCTCGCCATCTTGCAAGGCCAGCTTGGCTATGACGGCAAGCAGTTGGGCGCCGCCATCACCCCGCAATACGATCCTGCCAAGGGAGTTATCTACTTCCCTCATCAGGTGAAAGTCACCGAGACCGCCAAGCATGACGTCGGCGCCATCGGCAAGCTTGACGTGGTCGATGCGTCGGCCCAGTTGCGCGACAGCTGGATGCTGCTGTGGCCACTGTCTGAATTCTTCGCCTACAGCGATCAGCGCAGCGCCAACAGCAATCAGAATCCGGCCTTCCACGCCGTGTTCGATGGTCAACCCTTCGCCGCGGCCCCGGTTGCCAATCAGAGCGGGGATCTGAGCAAGGCCAGCGCCGGTCAGGATGCCTTCTCCCTGGCCCTGAACCTCTCCAACATGGTGTTCAAGAACCTCGATACCCTGCATTTCAATAGCAAGGCAGGCACCCTGGTCGACAGCTGGCAGGGTGGTAAACAGGGTCAGCATGTCACCACCTTCGATGCCGCCTACGCCCTGGTCGCCCTGCAAATCTTCCAGCGCGCCCAGGACGCCCTGCCGGTCGGTTATGCCGCCGGTGACAATGGTGAGTTGAACCTCAAGACCCCCCAAGGCAAAGCAGCCCTGGTACTTGTCCGCAAGCAGGCCGACTTCATCCTGAACCAGCTGATGGGCAAGAACGGCCTGGTCTATGACGGTCTGACCCTCGGTGGCAAGCCTGATGCAGGGCAATCCGTGGATGCCCAGTTTGCCGCAGTGCGTGG
Organism: Aeromonas rivuli; assembly: GCF_020149575.1. Taxonomy (NCBI): domain Bacteria; kingdom Pseudomonadati; phylum Pseudomonadota; class Gammaproteobacteria; order Aeromonadales; family Aeromonadaceae; genus Aeromonas; species Aeromonas rivuli. Next base: position 2,335,158 of record NZ_CP079742.1, read on the forward strand.
CCTCAGTGCCGCCTTCCTCGCGACCCAGGACACCAAGTACCGCACTGCCGCCCGTGAACTGTTTATCGCCACCGACAAGGCTTACTTCAATGCCAAGGCGGGTACCTGGCTGGTGGGCAAGCAGGGGGAATATACTCCCTGGACCCAGGCTGCCATCTCGGGTGGCTTGCGCTCGGCCATGCTGAACCTGCGCAATACCGGCTCCGAGAAAGCCCCCGCCCTGGAGCTGGCCCAGCTGACCCAGCGTTATGTGAGCTGGTTCCGTGGCACCGTCAACGGCGGCATGCAGATGGCCGAATGGGTGGGTGACTCTGGCGAGAACATCATCCAGGGCGCTGGCAGCGACACCGATGAAGATGGTGTGCCCCAGGTGACTGCCGCCGGTGGTCAGCACGGCACTGCCATGGTGATGGCGGCCAAGGCGCGCATCAGCGAATAGCAGATCCCCTTAGCCGAGTAACGAGAAGGGAGCGCATTGCGCTCCCTTCTTTATTGGGGGTTGTTAACCTCGACCTACTTCTTGGCAAGGGCCTGCAACATCGGCTTGGTCACCAGCACGATACCGTTTTCAGAACGATAAAAACGACGGGCATCTTCATCGGCATTCTCCCCTATCACCATGCCATCGGGCAGCTGACAGCCCTTATCGACCACCACACGGCGCAGACGACAGCCACTGCCTATTTCGACCCCAGGGAAGATGATCGACTGATCCAGGGTACAGAAGGAGTGGACCCGCACGTTGGTAAAGAGCACCGAGTTCAGCACGAAGGAGCCGCTGACGATGGAGCCCCCGGCAAAGATCGAGTTGATGGTCATGCCATGCTGACCATTTCTGTCCTGCACGAACTTGGCCGGTGGCGTCATGATCTGGCTGGTCCAGATAGGCCAGTTCTGATCATAGATATCGAGATCAGGCACCACTGAGGCCAAGTCCATGTTCGCCTCCCAGAAAGAGTCCAGGGTACCCACGTCACGCCAATAGGGTTTTTGCCCCTCACGCGCCCCGACGCACGACATGCTGAAGGGGTGGGCATAAGCCATCCCCTCGCCGACGATGCGCGGGATCACATCCATGCCGAAGTCGTGCTTGGAGTCCAGGTTGTTGATGTCCTCCTCCAGCAGTTGATAGAGGTACTCGGCATCGAAGATATAGATCCCCATGGAGGCAAGGGAGGTGTCATCGCAACCGGGCATGGCGGGGGGATTGGCCGGTTTTTCCACAAAGTCGAGGATCTTGCGCTGCTCGTCTATGTCCATGACCCCGAAGGCGGATGCCTCGCTGCGCGGTACTTCGATGCAGGCCACGGTCACCTTGGCCTCCAGCCGCACGTGATCGAGCAGCATGGCGGCGTAATCCATCTTGTAGATGTGATCCCCCGCCAGCACCACTATGTATTTGGGGCCGTAATCCCGGATGATGTCGACGTTTTGATAGATGGCATCGGCGGTGCCTCTGTACCAGTGCACCTCATCCACCCGTTGTTGGGCAGGCAGCAGATCGATGAATTCATTCATCTGATAGCGCAGGAAAGACCAACCCGATTGCAGGTGACGCAACAAGCTGTGGGACTTGTACTGGGTGACCACCCCCACTCGCTTTATTCCCGAGTTGATGCAGTTGGACAATACAAAATCGATGATCCTGAACCGGCCACCGAAATGGACTGCCGGCTTGGCGCGATTATCGGTCAATTGCTTGAGACGACTTCCTCGCCCCCCTGCCAAGACCAAGGCCATACTCTGGTTTAACAGCTGCCGTGCCTTGGCAGTATTCATGGGCTCTAACGACATATTCACCTCGACGTCTCTGTCTCTGTTTCCATCCCATACTCCCTCTTTTCGGGGATCGTGAAAGTGGTTTCACTCACATTTACGGGATCCCAATTCCCCTTATGAGAAGGCATATGCTCGAACTTAATACAGCATCCATACTGACTGCATACTTTACTCTAAGCGAACCAAGCGCGGGATCATAGGATGCATTTAAAACCGTCCAAGAGCATTACACCCTATCCCCTGATGACGGGGCTGATCCTGCTGGCACAGTGGAGCCTGCTCCCTGCCGATCACCCCTTCTTGTCGACCCTGGCGCTGCTCGCTTGTACCTTGCTTGCCCTTGCCTATGGCCGCTATCGCCGCCATAAGGCCGATGAGGCGAGACGGGTGGCCCTCATCCAGGCGCTCGAGCAAGGCTCGGCGGAGCCACTTCCCCTCTCACCGGAGCGTCAGGCCCTGCAACAGCTCTTCAATCGCCAGCACCTTGAGCAAGAGCAACTGCGTCTACAACTCAGCGATCTCAAGCACCGCACCGAGAAAGACCCCCTCACCCAGCTCGCCAATCGCCAGCGCTTTCGTCACGATATCACCCATCTGTTGCAGGAAGACCAAGGCACCCGCACCGCCATCCTGGTGCTGATCCGGGCTACGGCACTGGAGAGCCTCAATCGCCAGCGCGGATTTGTGTCCGGCGATACCTACCTCAAAGACGTGGCGACCCTCATTCAACAGGCAGCCCAGCGCTGGCCGGAGCACAGAATTTATCGCATCTCAGGTGCCGACTTCGCCGTGCAGATCCATGCCATCAACAACACCCCCCTGCCCCTGCTCGGCCGGGATCTCAAGCTGGCATTCGATCTCTACCAAAACAGCCAGAAGATAGAGAGCGTGGCGTGCTGCGGTATCACCACCATCTGCAGTGGCCAGCGTATCGAGGCCATATTGGCCAGAGCCGATCTGGCTCTGGCTCGTGCCCAGACCCAGGAGATCAATGGCTGGTCCATTCAGTTGGAGGACGAGTATGAGGAGGGGCTGGGACAGCAGCAGTGGCGCCAGGTGCTCGAGCAGATCTTGCAACAGGAGCGCATTTCGCTCTCCTACCAGCCCATCGAGTTGCTCAATGGCAATCATCCGGCCTATTACAGCCTCTACCCCCAGTTTTATGGGGAAGATGGGGCTGTGCTGGCCTCGGATAGCCTCTTTGCCATGGCCCAGCGTCTGGATCTGCTGATGCGCATGAGCCAGCTGATGATCCTGCACCTGATCCGCGAGCACAGAACCCTGGGGGCGCAGCAGAGTCGCTGGGGCATCAAACTGTCCCCCCATCTGCTCCATAACAGCGCGTTTCTCATCTGGCTGGAGCGTCAACTCAGCATGGAACCCGATATCAGTGCCCATCTGGTCTTCGAGCTTGATGAGGAGCACCTGTCTCGGCAACTGACCGGGGCTCGGCGGCTGTTTGAGCTGCTACGCCGCTGTGGCAGCCGCTCGGCCATCTGCAACTTCGGCCAGGGAATACGCTCCTTCTCTCTTTTCCAGGAGATCAAACCTGACTATCTGAAGCTGGATCCGGCGCTGCTGCTCGATCTGGAGCAGGACAGTACCAATCAGAAATTTGTGCGCATGATAGTGGAAGTGGCTCACCGCATGGGGAGCCAGGTCATCGCCGAAGGGGTCGAACAGTCGAGTCAGAAAAAACTGCTGGCAAGCATGTACGTGGATGGGCTGCAGGGTTACCTCATTGCCCACCCGATGCCCGCGCCGGTCGGCACGGCTCACTGAGTGTGTTTCAAGCGCAACAAGGTGAGAATGACATCGTTGAGCTGACGATAGCGCTCCAGCTCTTTCTGATCGTAGCGCGTCGCCAGCAGGGTGGGATTGTGGCGATGCTTGAGGTAGCGGTTGATCTGCAATCGGTTGAACCCGGCGACCCGGTAGATCTGACCGAGCAAGGCATTGAGTTCCTCGTTGCTCAACCCGGCGCTGGCAAGATAATCTGCCTCGGCGGGGCTGCGCTGCTGACACACGACCTTGGCAAGACGGCCACTCTCCTGCAAATAGCCGAGCCACTGCTCAACATAGAGCGGCTTGCAGCCAGCCAGCAGATTGAAGAAGCCCACGGCATCGCAGCGGCACTCACTCAGTAGCAGAATGGCCAGATTGTTGTCGGTACACATGAAGCTGACCGGGCCACTCTGGCTCCAATCCAGCGCCTGCACCCGGATCTCGCCGCACTCCCCCTCCACTCCCGTCACCTCGAATACAAACATGGTGCTTCCCTTGGCAAAACGTTCATGATGAACCATAGGAGGCAGCGCTGCAAAGGCAAAACGCCCATAAAAAAACCTGCGACGGATCGCAGGTTCAATGCAGGTAAGGTGAGGGGGTCGCTAACCTTCAGGCGTCCAGTTCAACCAGTACCTTGGCCAGCTCGATAGGCTCAAGCTCCTGGCCTTCCAGCTCCGCATTCCAGTTCGGTCCGACCAGGACATCATCTTCGTCCAGATCGCCAATCCAGATATCGAGAAACTCTTCCAGATCGATCAGCTCAGGCTCATAGTCGGCCCACTCATCGACACAATGCAGACGGGCATCCCCTTCTGCAGACCAGAGTGGCATCACATCGGCATCTTCAAATTCGGCTGAGCGGCACACCACCCAATCCTCACCGTAGCGCAAGCCCCACAGCTGACCCGACTCACGGACCTCTTCGATAAACAGTTGGAAATTGGCGTCAAGGTTGTCAGTTAGCTTGCTCATGGTGCTCTCTCTTTCGGGCTGCCGGGGCCAGTACTGGCCAGGTTGGGCAAATGGTGTCCCAAAAGCGCAGCGGACTCAAGTCAAATCCCTAAAAAGGGGGGATCCGGGCCCGATCCCCGCCACTGAGGCCAGGTAACGTGCAGATCCCCCCCTGATGACGCACGACCGGCCAAGGTCCCGCACCATTGAAGATCAGGTGCGGTACTGACTGACCAGCGCACTCAACTCATCGCTCGACTGTGCCAGCGCGCGTGTCGCCTGCTCCGTCTGGCGGTTCTGGGCCTGGGCTTCCCCCGCCTGTTGGGAGATGGAGACCAGGCGGTGATTTATCTCATCGGCCGCCTTGCTCTGCTCGTTGGCGGCATTGGCTATCTGGGCATTCATCTCGGTGATGGTGTCGACCACCCTGGTGATGGCATGGATGGCGCCCCCCGCATCGGTGGCCTGGTCGGCGGTCGCCCGCGACAACTGCTGCAACTGATCAATCCCCCCCGTCACCGTACTCACCCCTGCCTGCAACCGCGATATCATCTGGCGGATCTCGTCGGTCGAACTGTGGGTGCGATTAGCCAACGTTCGCACCTCATCGGCCACCACCGCAAAGCCTCGGCCCTGCTCACCGGCCCGGGCGGCCTCAATGGCTGCGTTGAGCGCCAACAGATTGGTCTGTTCGGCGATGCCACGGATCACATCCAGCACTGAACCTATCTTCAGGGTCTCCTGCTCCAGGTGAGTGACGGCACGCACCGTCTCCTGCATCTCATCGGCCAATCGGGCTATGGTGCCTATGGTCTGCTCCACCACCTGGCAGCCATCACCGGCCAGGCGTTTGGCCTCATCGGCGGCGACCGCCGCCTGGGCCGCATGATCTCCCACCTCGCGACTGCTCACCGTCATCTGCTCCATGGCGCTCGCCACCCGCAGGGTATCCTGCTCCTGGCTGGTCACTATCTGGCTGGTGCGTTCCACCACCTGACCAAGCTGGCTCGCCCCTTGCCGGTTCTGGCTGGCGATCTGCTGGGTGCGTCCGACCAGCAGGGCCATCTGATTGGCAAAGTCATTGAAATTGGTCGAGAGCTGGGCCAACTCGTCACGGCCCTCGGCCGGGAGACGAAATCGCAGATCCCCCTCTCCCCGTGCTATGTTGCCAAGGGCCGTGACCGACTGGGTCAGCGGCGCCACTATGCTGCGCACTATCAGGCTCACCAGGGCGATGAGCAGCAGGGCCAGCACCAGGCCGATGGCGAGCTGGGTCTTCAGCACCCCCTGATATTGGGCCTCGACGTCATCCACATAGACGCCGGTGCCGATGATCCAGTCCCAGGGGGCGAAACGCTTGACGTAAGAGATCTTGCGCACCGGCGCATCGACCCCCGGTTTGGGCCAGTAGTAAGCCTGCTCGCCCCCCTCCGGCTGCTGCTTGACCACATCAACAAAGGCGACGAAGAGCTTGAGTCCCTGCTGATCCTCCACTCCGGAGAGATCCTTGCCGTCCAGCTCGGGCTTCATGGGGTGCATCACCATGGTCGGGTGACTGTCATTGACCCAGAAGTAGTCGTTGTCGCCGTATCGCAGCCCCTTGAGGGCAGCCAGGGCCTGAGCTTTCGCCTGGGCCTCATCGAGCTTGCCGCTGCGCACCTGCGCCTCGAAGCTCGCCACCAGGGTGTAAGCGGTTTCAACCTGAGCCCGGGTCTGGCGACTCTTCTCCGCCATCAGGCCATCAAAATAGAGGTGCAGGCTGCTGGCGAGCAGCAACGCCAGGATCAACAATACGCTCAGGGTCACCAGCAACAAGCGCCAGCCTATGGTCCATCGTCTCAACATTCCTTCATCCTTGCCCTGAAAACACATGATGACCAAGGTATGACGGCTCCGTTGACGCTGTCTATTCATGAGCCAAATGGGGCACCAAAAACATGATCCAGACCAGAGAATGCAAAAAGGCGCCCGCAGGCGCCTAAAGTTTTCCACAACGCAGGATCAACGCTCCCAGTACACCTCTTCCAGACTGTCTTCTTTCTCGGGCAAGCCCCGGGACAGGCGCGGGCTGCTCTGGGCCAGCACCTCGTAGCTCACCCGGTTGGCGTACTTGCACACCTGGGCCAGGGAGGAATAGGTCAGAAACTCGGAGGCATGCTTGGCGGAGTTGGGCACATTCATGCGGTGGTAGGCGTTGGCCACCATGTCGTGCAACACGGCAGACAGGGCACCGTCACCGGCACCGTTGGTGTTCTTGATCTTCTCCGGACCGCCCATGTAGGGGGAGATATGGGAGTAGATCCGTGCCGGATTGCGGCAACTGTTCCGAGCCATGGGACGACTGAACTCATACATGTTGAACTCGGGGATCTGGCCCGGCAGCAGGGTATGGGTGGTCTCGCGCTTATGGTCCTCGTCGGTGTAGCTCGCCATGTAGAGGCCGATAGGGCCCGCGGTGCAGAGCACCATGTCGGCCCAATCCAGCGCCTTGTCGGCAGCCATCAGCGGATCGGAGAAACCGGTCAGCGCCTCCCCCTCATCTTCGTTCATGGCGAGCACGGTCACGTTCTCGGCAATAAAGTCACGCCACCACTGGGGGTTTTCATCGATGACGAAGCGGGTGCCCAGGGTCAGCACCACAGGCACATTGGACTCTCGGGCATAACGCACGGCGGCCATGGCGGCCTCTTTCATCGGCGTGCCATCTTCGCCACGCACCAGATAGGCGGTGATCACCAGGGCTGAAGCCCCCTTGATCACCTCCTCCGGGATGTGGGCCACGTCCAGGTGATCCATCTTGCCGGCATTGATGCCAAAGCTACGCTCGCCGCATTCGGTAATGAAGGTGAAGCAGCGCCCGACCGGGCCACTGACCGGCTGCAGGTAATCAAGATTGACCCGCGACGAGGTGTTGCACAGATAACGGTAGGCGTAGCTGCCGATGCGGATGTCCTGGCTCATGACGCCAAGCAGGATAGAGTGGGAATCGGCCAGCACCGAGTAGTTGTGCATGGTATTGCCTATGGTGCCGCCGGCGAATTCGCTCACCACCATGTTGTTGGTCTTGAGTTCCTCATAGACGCGCTCGGCCACATCGTCGCTGATCACCACTGAGTGACCCTTGCTCAGGCCGTAGCGGGTCAGAAAGGCCTCATCAACATGGGCTTCAATGTCCACCAGGGTCTGATCTATCCCCACCACATAAGCCTGACCCAGCTCGGTCATCTGCGGATTCTGGGTGATGAGGGGATCGCGCCTGTCGACCGGAAAATAGTGTTTTGACTTGCGCTGACCGGGAAATTTCATGGCTGTGGCCTTGACTCTGGGATGAACGAGGGGCGGGATTTTAACACAATCCGAAGCGGCGAATAGACGCACATTTAAAATATGAAGTCAGTATAGACAAGGCTTGCAGGGCGAAAACGTTTGCCATGCAGACCTGAAAAACCACCCGGCCATGGGGTGGTCATTAACAATCCGGCCCGTGCGCTGGGCTAACCGACAGTCTCTGTCGGCCGCCAGGAGAAAATGGCTGGCGTCAGGACTAGCGCGCCGAGATCCCCGCCTGCAAGGCCAGCAGACTCAGCAGCGCCAGCGACCCCCAGAACAGCAGCGTGCCGAAGAGTCGTGCCGGATTGGGCGCCTTGGGCTGCTGAATGCCGATGGCATGCAGTATCCGTCCGAGCAGCAGCATGCCCCCGCCCAGATGCAGCCAGAGCGGCGCCGAGCCCGCCAATTCACACAGCGCCAGCAGTAACAGCGTCAGTGGCACGTACTCGGCAAAGTTGCCGTGGGCACGAATGGCCGCCAGCATTTGCGGGGCCTCCCCTTCTCCTATCATCACTTTGAACTGGGTACGGCGCTTGACGACCCAGACGGAGAGCAGCAGAAACAGCAAGCCGAGCAGGCCGGCGTAGGTCAGGGTGATGGGTAACAGCATGGGCGTGTTCCTCTGGCGTGGATCGGGTATCAGGATGTGAAAACAGCCAGGCTCTGCCCCTGAATATCAGGGCAGCGCCTGGCCCACTCAGGCCAGCTCGCGGCAGATCAGCGACACCATCATGCGGATGTGGGCCTGATCGCTGTTGAGGGCCGGGATATAGTGAAACTGCTCCCCCCCCGCCTCAAGGAAGATGGCGCGGTTCTCGACCTGGATCTCTTCCAGGGTTTCGAGGCAGTCGGCGGAGAAGGCCGGGCAGATCACATCGAGTCGCTTGACCCCCTGCTCGGCGAGCTGGGCTATGGTGACGTCAGTGTAAGGCTTGAGCCACTCCTGCTTGCCAAAGCGCGACTGGAAGCTGGCGCTCCACTGCTCAGGCGCAAGACCCAGCGCCTCGGCCAGCAGGGTCGCGGTGCGGCGGCACTGGTGACCATAAGGGTCTCCCTCATCTTCACAGCGCTGGGGGATGCCGTGGAAAGAGATCAACAAGTGCTCACCCTGGCCCTGCTGCTCCCACTGGCGGCGCACGCTCATGGCCAGCGCCTGAATGTATTCCGGGTGGTTGTGATAGTCGCGGATGAGGCGCATCACCGGCAAGTGACGCTCGCCCCTCATCACCTTGGCCCAGCCATCAAACACGGCCGCCGTGGTGCTGGCGCTATATTGGGGGTAAAGCGGCAGCAATATCACCCGGTTGACCCCTTGCTCCTTGAGCGCCTGCCAGCCGTCGCTCAGGGAAGGCTTGCCATAGGTCATCGCCAATACCACGGGCACATCGACGCCTTCGCGCTTGAGCTCTTGTTCAAGGGCCGCGCGCTGACGCTGACTGATGGCCATCAAGGGCGAGCCCTGCTCGGTCCAGATCTGCTGGTAGAGCTTGGCCACCCTGGGGGCGCGAATGGGTAAAATGGCGAGATTGAGCAGGGGCGACCACAGCAGGCGCGGCAGTTCTACCACCCGAGGGTCTTGTAAAAATTGGCGGAGAAAAGCCCTGACGCCGGCGGGGGTCGGAGCGGCTGGGGTGCCCAGATTGACAAGCAGGATCCCGGTTTTGGTGGTCACGTTTGCTTCCTGTCACATGCAAAGAGGGCCCAGTATGGGCCCTATTTATATGGCAATGATCCCGATGGCGGGATCAGGCCAGAATGGCGGCCAGCTGCTGGCTCACCTGATCAACGGGCTGAGTGCCGTCGATCTTGACGTAACGGGTGTGGCCGGCTTCGGCCTCTTTGCCGTAGAAACCGATCAGCGGCGCAGTCTGCTGATGGTACACATCCAGACGCTTGCGCACCGTGGTCTCTTCGTCATCGGCACGGATCACCAGATCCTCGCCGGTCACGTCATCCTTGCCTTCCACTTTCGGCGGGTTGAACACCACGTGGTAGGTACGGCCGGAGCCGGAGTGCACACGACGGCCGCTCATGCGCTTGACGATCTCTTCGTCCGGCACGGCGAATTCGAGCACGAAATCAACAACGACGCCGGCATCCTTCATGGCTTGTGCCTGAGGAATGGTGCGGGGGAAGCCGTCCAGCAGGAAACCGTTGGCGCAATCAGCCTGAGCAATACGCTCCTTGACCAGACCGATGATGATGTCGTCGGAGACGAGCTGACCTGCATCCATCACAGCCTTGGCCTTGAGGCCCAACTCGGTGCCCGCCTTGATCGCGGCACGCAGCATGTCGCCGGTGGAGATCTGGGGAATACCGTGTTTTTCCATGATGAACTGAGCCTGGGTGCCTTTACCGGCACCCGGAGCCCCCAACAGAACAATGCGCATACACGCTCCTATTGATTGGTTATTCAAATCTTGAGAAGGCAAAAAACTACACGGTTTCCCGCTTTTTAACAAGCAAACCGCGAGCGAGTGCCGATTTTACCACCAGTATCCCCACACTCCCCTTAGGGTGAGGAGAGGCAGATGGAAACCGGAAGTGAGTGAAAATGCAGCAGCTGTCGTAGCTGTCCGGCACGACAGCTGCCAAGGGATCGGCAAAAAAGAGGCCCACTCGCCAGAGTGGGCCAACTCATCAGGACTGAAGCAACAGCCGGTTGATACGGGAGACGAAGCTGGCCGGATCATTGAGGCCGCCCTGCTCCGCCAGCTGGGCCTGTTCGTGCAGCAGGCTGACCCACTCGCCGAACAGGTTGTCATCGGTGATGGCGCCCAGCTTCTTCACCAGCGCATGGTCGGGGTTGAGCTCCAGGATGTACTTCTGCTCCGGTACCGGCTGGCCGGCGGCGCGCATCAGCTTGATCATCTGGGTGCTCATGCCGCTGTCATCGGTGACGATGCAAGAGGGTGAGTCGGTCAGCCGATGGGTGACCCGTACCTCTTTCACCGCCTCGCCGAGGCTGCTCTTGACGCGCTCAACCAGACCGGCGTTGGCCTTTTCGGCCTCCTCTTGCGCCTGCTTGGATGCCTCATCTTCCAGATCCCCCAAGTCCAGCTCGCCACGAGTGACGGAGACCAGCTGCTTGCCATCGAACTCGTCGAGGTGGCTCATCAGCCACTCGTCGACCCGCTCCCACATCAGCAGCACTTCGACACCCTTCTTGCGGAAGATCTCGAGGTGCGGGCTGTTCTTGGCAGCGGCGAAGCTGTCGGCGGTGATGTAGTAAATCTTCTGCTGGCCTTCCTTCATGCGGCCAACATACTCTTCCAGGGAGACGGTCTGGGCTTCGCCCTCGCCGGCCGTGCTGGCGAAGCGCAACAGCTTGGCGATCTCTTCCCGGTTGGCATAATCCTCGGCAGGCCCCTCTTTCAAGACGTTACCGAACTCGCTCCAGAACTTGGCGTACTTCTCGCCGTCGTCCTTGGCCAATTTGTTCAGCATGGTCAGGACGCGCTTGGAGCAAGCCTTGCGCAAGGAGGCGGTGACCTTGTTGTCCTGCAAAATTTCACGGCTGACGTTGAGCGGCAGATCGTTGGAATCCAGCACCCCTTTAACGAAGCGCAGGTAGGTCGGCATAAACTGCTCGGCGTCGTCCATGATGAAGACGCGCTGCACGTAGAGCTTCAGGCCATGCTTCTGCTCGCGGTTGTAAAGATCGAAGGGTGCGCGGGCCGGGATGTAGAGCAGGCTGGTGTACTCCTGGCTGCCTTCCACCCGGTTGTGACCCCACAGCAGCGGATCTTCGAAGTCATGGGCGACGTGCTTGTAGAACTCCTGATACTCCTCGTCCTTGATCTCTTTCGGATTGCGAGTCCAGAGTGCGGTGGCGCGGTTGACCTGCTCCCACTCGCCAGTAGTACCCGCATCGGAGCCGACGATGGTCTCGCCGTCCTCTTCGCTGTCCGGGGTGCCCTCCTTGTACATCTCCACCGGCACCGAGATGTGGTCGGAATACTTGGCGACCACGGCGCGCAGGCGCCAGTCGTCGAGGAACTCCTCTTCCTCGGCACGCAGGTGCAGGATGACGTCGGTGCCGCGACCGGCTTTGGTCACGTCGGCGACGGTGAAGGAGCCTTCACCTTCCGATTCCCACTGCACGCCCTGGCTCGGCTCGGTGCCGGCGGCGCGGGAGATCACTGTCACCTTGTCGGCGACGATGAAGGCGGAGTAGAAGCCCACCCCGAACTGACCGATCAGCTGGGAGTCCTTGCCCTGATCGCCGGAGAGGTGCTTGAAGAAATCGGCGGTGCCGGACTTGGCAATGGTGCCCAGGTGTTCAATCACCTGGTCACGGGTCATGCCGATGCCGTTATCCGAGATGGTCAGGGTCTTGTTCTCTTTGTCCACCACCAGACGCACGCGCAGCTGGCCGTCGTTTTCGAACAAAGAGGCATCGGAAAGCGCCTTGAAGCGCAGCTTGTCCGCCGCATCGGAGGCGTTGGAGATAAGCTCGCGCAGGAACACTTCTTTGTTGGAGTAGAGGCTGTGAGCCATCAGGCTCAGCAGTTGTTTGACTTCGGTTTGAAAGCCGTGGGTTTCGGCATGAACACTTTGGGTCATCGACCAGTCCTCAAAACATCGGTTGAACGGTTACCCAACCTAGATGGGGCTGGCCTTGCAAATATCAAGGGGCGAGTGTGCAATCTTGCTCACTCGCCCCTGGTCGTGGCGGTCACATTGTCGGGTGTCGGCGCGGGTGAGCGCCAAGACCCGGGTCGCGCCGAGGTGCTACTTCAGGCGCTGGCGCCCCATCAGGGAGTGGGAAAGCGTGGTGCCATCCACCAATTCGAGCTCGCCGCCCACCGGCACGCCGTGGGCGATGCGGCTCACCTCGACCCCGGCGCTGCGCGCCATGTCGGCGATGTACCAGGCTGTGGCATCGCCCTCTATGGTGGGGTTGGTGGCGAGGATAAGCTCGCTGATGGACTCATCCTTCAGGCGGCGCTCCAGGATCTCCAGCCCCAGCTCTTCCGGGCCTATGCCATCGAGGGGGGAGAGATGCCCCATCAAGACAAAGTAGCGACCGGAGAACTGGCCGGTGTGTTCGATGGCGGCCACGTCCGCCGGACTCTCCACCACGCACAGCAGACCACTCTCGGCCCGTTTGGGGCTCTGACAAATCTCGCAGCGCTCCTGCTCGGTAAAGGTGCGGCACTGGCTGCAATGACCAATCTCGGTCAGGGCGCGGGTCAACAGCTGGGCCAGACGCAGGCCACCGCTGCGCTCGCGTTCGAGCAAGGTAAAAGCCATGCGCTGAGCAGACTTGGGGCCGACCCCGGGCAGAACCTGCAAGGCCTTCATCATGTCGTCCAGCAGGGGACTGAATTTCATCTCGCACTCCTCAAGGCGTTTCCTGGCGCAGGACTATACCCGAGGCGGGGACGGGCGTCAGCCCATGAGTGAGACAGCATGTGGTTGATGGGCAAGGTAGCGTTGGCAGAAGGCACGAAAATCGGCAGCGGGCATCGGCTTGGCGTAGAAGAACCCCTGGATCTCATCGACGCCGAGATCGTAGACCACCGCCAGCTCAGCCGCCGTCTCCACCCCTTCGGCCACCACGGGCACCGCCAGCTTGTGGGCCAGATCCGTGATGCTGCTGACGAACAGCTGTTGGCGGGCGTGGCTGTCGATATCGCATATGAAGGACTTGTCTATCTTGATCTTGTTGAAGTTGAGCTCTTTGAGGTAGGCAAAGGAGGACCAGCCGGTGCCAAAATCATCGAGGGCAATGCGCACCGTCAGCTGCTGCAAAGCGGTCAGAATACGCTGGCTGAGCTCGAGATCGTCCAGGGCTATGGTTTCGGTCAACTCCAAAATCAACTGATCGGCACACAGTGGACTCGTCAGCAGCATGCGCGCCACCCGCGAGGGCAACTCCTCATTGAACATGGAGCTGGAAAGGTTGATGGAGATCTCCAGCTTCATCATCTTGCTGGGCGGCAGTGGTGCCAAGTCCTGGCTGACCTGATTGAAGATCCAGTCGCCGAGGCGCTCTCCCAGGCCATTGTCTTCGGCCAAGCTGATGATATCCGGCGGGCTGATGAAGCCGTATTGAGGATGTTGCCAGCGAAGCAGGGCCTCGGCGCCGAGCAGGTGACGCCCCTCCCGCTTGATGATGGGTTGATAGTAGAGACTGAGTTGATCACTCCCATCCCCATCCAGATGATCACGCAACTCGGCCGCGAGTTGACGGCTGCGCTCATAACGGCTCAGCATGGCCTGATTGAACAGCTGGCTGCGGACTCCTTGCTGGCGGGCATTGTCCAGCGCAATGTCGGCAAACAGCATGATCTCTTCAACCTGGTGGCTGGCAGTCAGGCCCTGGCTGATCCCCATGCTCACCTTGACTCTGTGGGCCGGATCGGCCTGAAACACCAGTTGCTGCAGGTGAGCCAGCAGGCGATCCGGGTAATCCGGCTCCTGTTCACCGAAGTACGACAGGGCAAACTCATCACCGCCAATACGCGCCACGAAGGCCCTGCCTGCGACGAACTCCTCGATGGCCCGGGCCACCGTCATCAGCAGGGCATCCCCCGCCGCATAACCCAGGCTGTCATTGACCTCCTTGAAGTGATTGAGTTCGAGCAGGCAGAGCGTCAGCGGGCGCTGCTGATTGACATCGCGTCGCGCAGCCTGCTCCAGCTCCCGGATAAAGGCGGCGCGATTGGGCAATCGAGTAAGAGGATCGTTCCAGGCCAGGAATTGATGGCGGCGGGTTTCCCGGAAAAGCATGTAGAGCATCACCAGGCCCACCAGCAACAGGCCACTCAGCAACCAGAAATTGCTCTGTTTGGATTGCAATAATGAGACTCGCTGACGAATGGCGCTCGGGCCGGTGAAGTTCTCCACCATGAGGCCGCGAATGTCCGGCATCATCTCCTTGAGTCCCAGTGCCAGCTTATCAAGGCCCGCAGACCCCGGATGGGGATCCAGCACATCCTGCTCATGGGCCTTGATCAGCGTGAAGATGCGTCCCACCTTGCTTTGTGCGTCAAAGTGCTGGCGGATGATACTCGATTCGTCCCCATTGAGAAAAATCTCCAGCCGATTCCAGGCCAGATCGTAACGCTTGTTCAGCTCGCGCTCATCCAGATCCCCGCTCTGATAGAGGATTACCCCCTCCTGGAAGCTCTGCATTTCAAACTCCAGCTGGGCCAACGACCAGGCAGAGAGCTGGGTGTAGCGCACCAGCAGGGTGAAGGCGCGATCATTGCTCCAGGCCGACCAGATAGTGACCCCGAGAAAGGCCACCAGGATCAGGGCCAGGGAGGCGAACTTGCCGCGCACCATGCTATTGGGTCTCGCGCTGAGTCATTTGCCGCCCTCTCTGACGATGGCTCGGGTGCTTGCCAGGCACTGGGCAAGCGCTGCGGGCCTTGAGCAAGAGGTGCCCATCGCCCTCCTTGCCCCGCGTCGCGAGGGGCCCGCCCCCGGTGTTCATCTGAGGCAGTCTTGCCAAGGCCCTGGCCAAACACTGCACCGCGACCGCGCGGCCGCACTCGTCACTGAGCATGATGCTCATCTCCTGCTCCTGGTGCCCCTGGCTCGCTCCTTGCCTGCGGCCGTGTCCCGCCCACAGCCCCCCTGCGTGCGACTCTGCTCATCATGCGGTTTCCTCCGATCATGCGGTTTCCTCCGAGCCTGAACACACCCTATCGATTTGATATTTCAACTTATAGTAAACCATAGTCGAATGGCAATCAGCGTCTCGAATGAGAGAGAACGGCGACCAATAATGCAGCAGACGCCCTCCCCTTGCCCCGCCAGCGTTGCAGTGGGTTCCCCATCTGTGCCAGCATTGGCGGCCCAAGGCCTCAGGGGCCATATTTCACCGTGCAGCACCAGTAGAGACCCATGACACAGCCAACATTTTACTTCCACGATTACGAGACATTCGGGATAAGCCCGGCCCGGGATCGACCGGCGCAATTTGCCGGGGTGCGCACCGATGCGGATTTCAATCTGATTGGCGATCCCCTGGTCATCTACTGCAAGCCGCCAGCCGATTACCTGCCAAGCCCGGAAGCCTGCCTCATCACGGGGATCACGCCGCAAAAGGCGATGAAAGATGGCCTGTGCGAGGCGGACTTCATCGCCCAGATCCACGCCGAATTCGCCAAGCCGGACACCTGCATTCTCGGCTACAACAGCATCCGTTTCGATGACGAGGTGACGCGCTACACCCTGTATCGCAACTTCTATGACCCTTACGCCTATGCCTGGCAAAACGGCAACTCTCGCTGGGACATCCTCGACATGCTGCGCGCCTGCTACGCGCTGCGGCCAGAAGGGATTGAGTGGGCCTTCGATGAGGAGGGCAAACCGAGTTTTCGCCTGGAGAAGCTGACCGAAGCCAATGGCATCAGCCATGCCAATGCTCACGATGCCCTTTCGGATGTACTGGCCACCATCGCCATGACCAAGAAGGTGAAGGAGGCGCAGCCCAAGCTGTTCGATTACCTGTTTGCCCTGCGCAACAAGAACAAGGTGAAGGCGCTCCTCGATCTGGTCACCATGAAACCCCTGGTGCACGTCTCTGGCATGTTTTCCCCCTGGCAGGGCTGCGTGAGCTGGGTATCCCCCCTGGCGTGGCATCCCCATAACCAGAACGCCGTCATCATGGTCGATTTGACCCGGGATCCCACCCCGCTCATCACACTCAGCAGCGAGGAGATCCGCGAACGGCTCTATACCCGCAAGGATGAGCTGGGAGAGTTGGCAGGCATTCCGGTCAAGCTGGTGCACATCAACAAGTGCCCGGTGCTGGCCCCCGCGGCCACCCTGACCCCGGAGCGGGCCGACGCACTGGGGATTGACAGGGAACAGTGCCGCAAGAGCCTTGACCTGCTGCGTGCTCACCCACAAGTGCGCGAGAAGCTGGTCGAGGTCTTCAATCAGGAGTTTGAAGGGAGCCGCGACCACGACCCCGACACCCAGCTCTACGCCGGTTTCTTCGGCCAGGGTGACAAAGCGGCCATGGACATGGTGCGCGCCACGGCCCCGGAGCTGCTTGGGGAACGGGAGTTTGCCTTCAGCGACAAGCGCCTGCCTGAGTTGTTGTTCCGCTATCGCGCCCGTAACTGGCCACAGACCCTGAGCGAGCCTGAACTCAAACGCTGGCGCCAGCATTGCAGCGACTATTTTGAATCCCAATTGCCGGACTATCTGCCCAGGCTAGAGGCGCTGGCGGAGCAGAATCAGAGTAACGAACGGAACTTTGTCATCCTGAAGTCCCTCTACCATTACCTTGAAAATCTGTAACTTGTGACTAGTTTCACAGTTAAAGCCCTGTCGCCCAGCCCTGCTCACGCCATAATGGCAACAGGCCTTGATGACAGGGCAACCAGATCCAGCCAGAGGGATACCCCATAACAAGATGCGCGCTAACCTGCTTACTGCCAGCCTGTTTGGCCTGACACTGCTGACGCCCACCGTCTTCGCTGCCCCTCGCTTCGAGGTGCCCGAATACTTGTTGCAGCTGCCACGCCAGAGCTATCAGTTGATACAGCAGAGTTTCAGCTCCCTCTACCAGCAGACCAACTTCACGCCCTCCATCACCAACAGTTACTTCAACTATTCGGATCTCTACAAGTTTGTCGGGGTGCCCCTGGCCATCACCCCCCAGGCCGGTTTTCAGCTGGAAGTGTTTGGCCAGCTCTATAACCTCGCCTCTCAAAGTTATGTGCACATGAGCCAGGACATGTCTCTCTATCGCATGCTGCGGGCAGATATGATAGGCAACCCGAACGATCAGATGGCCGTTGGCATGGGTCTGGGTGTCCCGCTCAGCCCCATGCTCACCGTCAAGGCCCTGGCCTCCACCAATCAGATCCCCGGTTACGGTCAAGCCAACTACGCCCTCGGCATCGAGTGGCGCTACTGAGTCGAATACCGCTCAACAATCAGGCTCCCACGGGAGCCTGATGTCATCCTGGCGCGGGTTCAGGTGTAGCGGATCACTCTCCCCTGACCGGCCTCCAGAATAAGCCACTCATCCACCCCGCTCGCTTGCCAGAAATCCACGCCCCCTGCCGGCACAGTCACCCTCTCTGGCTTATCGCGCCAGTTGAACAGACAGAGCAACCTGCCTCCCCCGGGCAGGTCAACCCAGCCGCGGCGAAATGCCATGGTGTCGAAGCAAGCGCCGGGGGCGCGCATCGCGCTCAGCGCCAACAGTTTTTGCAGGGCTGCCGCTTGTTGCTGGTCAAGATCCTGTAACCGGTCGCCAGCCAGCACCAAGCCACCGCTGGCCACCAGGGCCGCCAGGTGGAATTCATAGTCATGGGGCTTTGCCTGCTGACTCGGCAGATCCCGCAGACAGACGCAGTCGGGATCCAGTGCCCACAACCTGTCATTTTGCCAGCCACGGCAGAAGCTCTCCCTGGCTATCTGGCGAAAACGGTGACCACTGCGCTCCACGTCATCGCCCACCCGCATACCATGCACCAGCCCCAGGCTCGGCCACAGCGGCGCATTGCAGCCAAGCAGGAAGGCTCCCTCCCCGGCACCCGCCAGTATGGCCGTCATGCCACGGCGATAGGCCTGGATGCGGGTCGCGGCCTGGTCAAAGAAACGGCCGCCATGAATGGCACCCCAGAAGTTGGCATCCAGCTTGAAGTACTGGATCCCCCACTGCTCGCGCAGGGTGCGAAAGAGGTGCTGGAGATGAGCCTGTACCTCGGGATGAGTGCCATCGAGTACATACCAGGGGGTACAACGCCAGCCGCCATAGGTCACCCGCTCGGCAGGGAGCGGTCGCCCATCGTCTCCTTGCACGAACCACTCAGGGTGCTCTTGAAACACCCGGGAGCCTGGCTCGGCGATAAAAGGGGCGACCCAGAGCGCCGGCTCACAGCCGCTGGCGCGGATCTCTGCCGCCAAGGTGGCAACCCCTTGTTCGAACTTGGCAGAAGGTATCAGCCAGTCTCCCATCCGGGCCTGATAGCCGTCGTCGATCTGCACGTATTTCAACGCAGGGAAGCGCGCGCCCCGCACCGCCAGGTTCTCGCGGATGTCCTCGGCACCCACCTCGCTGTAGTAGTGATACCAGGAGCACCAACCCGTTGGCCGCGCCTGCATCGGCGAAACCAGGGTGCCATGCTCGGCGCAGATCCTGTCGGCCAGCTCCACCAGCAGCCGTTCGCGATCCGGCCCCGTCAGGCAGAGCAGCCCCTCACTCTGCCAATGCTGGCCGGGCCCCAGCGCCCGCCCCTCGGCCCGCATCAAGATCTGCAGGCGACCGTCGGGGTAGAGGCGAAATTCGCCACCAAATTGCATGCAGCTGGTAAAGGCCAGCAGCAGCCACCCCTCGGGATGGGCAACCAGCAAGAGATTGTGAATGGTGTGAAAGCCGTCATCCTGGGTGATGCGATAGACATCGGCATCCGGGCAGCGCCCCACCGGCTCGGGCGACTGCCAGCGACCCATCGTCTGGGCCAGCATCTGGAACCCCTCACCATAGATGGCCGCATCCAGCGAGATGCCGAGCGAGCCATCAAACAACAACCACTCATCGACTGCCGCAGGCTCAGGCCCCAGGTTATCCAGCCGTACCCGGCACAGGGGCCCCTCCCACTGCCGGGTCTGCAGCATGCTGCCGGATTGGGCCAGATCCGCGGGCAGCGCCCGTAACCGGGCGAGGAGTGATGATGACATGGCGGTTTCCTTGGATAAGTGCAGGGAGTGGCACTCATGGTGCTGCGCCAAAGGTCGTTCAGCATGCGCGGCGTGAGA
Source organism: Aeromonas rivuli (assembly GCF_020149575.1). Lineage (NCBI taxonomy): Bacteria > Pseudomonadati > Pseudomonadota > Gammaproteobacteria > Aeromonadales > Aeromonadaceae > Aeromonas > Aeromonas rivuli. Next base: position 2,354,745 of record NZ_CP079742.1, read on the forward strand.
GCCCAACCCTGCTTGTACCATAAGTGGGTCAGTTGGCCCTGTCCTGCGGCCCCTGCACTCTGCTAAACTGCGACCTCGCTCACAGCTATCCAATGAGGCTCAAGTGCTAGCCCAACGCGCCTTGATCTACCTTCGCGACTTCATGGTCATCATCGCCTGCCTGCTGACAGGCAAAGCCCTGGCGGCCCTGCTGCCCTTCGCCTTCCCCGGCAGCATACTGGGGCTGCTGATCCTGTTCGTGCTGCTCTCCCTGCAAATCGTCAAACTAGGCTGGGTCGAGCAGGGTGCCGGCCTGCTGCTGCGTCATATGGGCGTCCTGTTCGTGCCCGTGGCCGTCGGTCTGGTCGCCTGGCTAGCGCCACTGAGTCAGTCCATCGAACTTATCTTGCTGTGCGTCGTGGTTGGCATCGTGCTGATCCTGGCCGTGGTGGGACGCCTCTATCAGCACATGAATCGACAGATGAATCAAAAAATCAAACAGGGGGTGGACTCATGATCTGGCTGGCCCTGCCCCTGACCCTCGCGCTCTACTTTCTGACCCGGGTCCTCTATCGCCGTCTGCCCTGGCCCATCATCAACCCTGTGCTGATCCCGACCCTGGTGATCATGGGGATCATCCTCGGATTCGACCTCCCCTTCAGCGACTATCAGCAAGGCACCCGCCCCATCACGGCCCTGCTCGAGCCCGCCGTGGTGGCCCTTGCCCTGCCGCTCTATCAACAGGCACGCCAGATCCAGGCCAGGCTCAAGCCCATTCTGATCTGCACCCTGGCCTCGGTCTTGATCTCGGTGTGTACCACCTTAGGGATCGGTTACTGCATGGGGGCAGAGCCGGCCCTGCTGGCGTCGCTGGCCACCAAATCGATCACCACCCCCCTGGCCATGAGCGTCAGCCAATCCTTGGGGGGCATACCGGCCATCGCCGCCGCCGTGGTGGTGGTGGTCGGCATCATAGGTGCCCTCATCGGCTATCCCCTGCTCAAACTGCTGCGCGTTACGGATCCCGAGGCTCAGGGACTCGCCATGGGGGCCTGCGCCCATGCCATCGGCACCGCCGCATCCGCCGAGCAGGGCATTAGCCAGGGTGCCTTCGCCTCCCTCGCCATGGTGATGTGCGGCATTCTGACTGCCGCCGTGGCGCCGCTGCTGTTCGCCCTCTATCACTGGCTGATCCCTTAAATCTGATGGCGGCTTGCCAGGCCGCCATCGCTGTTCCATAACCCCCAATGAGTCGCGGCGGCTCTCCCCCCGTCATTCTGTCCAGACTTGTCTGCCCCACTCTTAGCGCGCTTAGAGGCACGTTAACCCTGGCCGCCGACAAACCACTGGCAAAGCAAACGTTTCCCCTTCCCCGTAACCCTGGCAGCACGAGCAAGCTGTGAGTTAGTTCACACAAATGACCTCAACCACTCCCTACAATGTCCTCCCAATTGGCCCATGAGGACAGATAGATGCATCCCCGCTTTGCCAAGATACTCGACCAGCTGCCGACCTCTCTGAGAGACGCCGTGACCCCCATGCTTGGGGATGACTTTACCGCCAGCTTCAGCCCGGCGCAGATCCAGCAGTTATTAGCAGCCAGCCAGCTGGCCGAGCGCGAGCTGCGCCTGGCCCTGTTGCCGCTGGCCGCCGCCTGTTCGGTGGCTCCCATCTCCCGCTTCTTCGTCGGCGCCATCGCCTGTGGCCTCAGCGGTCACTGGTATCTGGGTGCCAACATGGAGTTTGCAGGGCAAGGGCTGTTCCACTCGGTCCACGCCGAGCAGTCCGCTATCTCCAATGCCTGGTTAGGTGGCGAGACCGGGATCAGCGAGATCACGGTCAACTACACCCCCTGCGGCCACTGCCGCCAGTTCATGAACGAGCTGAGCACCGCCAAGGAGATGAAAGTTTCTCTGCCCGATGCCATCAGCACCCTGCAGGCCTTCCTGCCCCACTCCTTCGGCCCGGCAGATCTCGAGATCAGCGATGCCCTGATGAGCCCCCAGCATCATGATCTGTCCCTCTGCAGTGACGATGCCCTGGTGCTCGCCGCCCTGACCGCCGCCCGCCAGAGTTATGCTCCCTACAGCCAGGGCTACGCCGCCGTCGCACTGGAGTTCAATGACGGACGCATCTTCTGTGGTCGCTATGCCGAGAACGCCGCCTTCAACCCCAGTCTGCCCCCCATGCAGATGGCCTGCGCCCATGCGGTGCTCAATGGCGCCGATCTCGCTGAGGTGCGCCGGGCCGTCCTGGTGGAGAACAGCAAGGGCCAGATCAGCCAGCAAGATGCGGCCAGATCGGTGCTCAAGGCCCTGGGCAAGGTCGAGCTGGAATACCAGGCAGTCTAACCCCCGTCACAACCTGTCAAAAGGGAGCCTGATCCGCTATCAGGCTCCCTTTTTTGGTTCTGCCCCGCAGTATCTGTCAGCATAAAAAAGGGCCCGCTATTGCGGGCCCTTTTCATGTTGTCCGAGGCGGGTGATTACTCTACCGCAGACTCCACATCAGTGAAGTACTCAATCTTGGCGGACTTGCGCAGCCCATCGACCAGAGACTTGTAGCTCGCCTGCGCCTTGCCCTGACCGAGCTGCCCTTGCAGCATGGTCAGCATCTGGGACGCCTCGGCAGGTACGTTGACCTGGTCCAGAGCAACGATGACACGGTCACCATTGGCCTCGGTCACCAGATCCACACTCGGCTTGCCGTCGGTCGGATGGGGCAGACGGAAGGCATCGGCCAGCAGGCTCTGATCCAGATCCTGAGCGAAACGGGCGACACCCTTGTGGGTTTCAGACTTCAAACCCAGCGCCGTCAGTTTGGCACTGATCTCTTCCCCGGCCTTGATCTGCTCGAGCAGACCCTGGGCCTTGCCACGGGCAATCTCGCTCGCCTTGTCGTGGGTGATGGCAGCAACGACCAGATCCTTCACCTCGGCCAGCGGCTTGGCAGCCTTGGGCTGATGACCGGTCACATGCAGCACCAGCGCTTTGCCATCGGCCAGCTCGATCACGTCCGAGTTGGTGTTCTCCTCGCGCAGCTGTTCGGAGAAGGCGGTATTGAGCGCCTTGCCATCATTGAGCGGCGCCGGGGCATCGGCCTGGCTGAAGTAGTCAACCGACTGCACCTTGAGACCCAGGGCATCGGCTGTCATGTCCAGCGAGTCCGGGTTCTCGAAGCTGGTATCGGCCATCTTCTGCTGCAGATTGAAGAACTGCTCCTTCGACTTGTCTGCCTGCAGACGAGCGATGGTGTCGCTCATCACATCGTCAAACGGCTTGGTCTGTGCGGCTTGCACGCCCAGCAGCTTGATGATGTGGAAGCCAAACGGGCTCTTGACCACGGCGGAGAGATCTCCCTCTTTGCCAAGGGCGAAGGCGGCTTGCTCGAAGGCCGGATCCATGACGCCTTTCTCGAACCAATCCAGTTCGCCGCCCTGTTTGGCGGAGAAGGTGTCAGAGGAGTTGGCCTTGGCCAGGGCTGCAAAATCGGCTCCGCCCTTGAGCTCGGTCAGCAAGCCCGCGGCTTTCTGCTCGGCTGCTTTCTCATCCTTGCCAAGGGGGATCAGGATATGAGCCACATGGCGACGCTCGGCACGCTGGAACAAGTCCTGATGCTGATCGTAGTAATCCTTGGCTTCCTGCTCGGTCACCTTGATCTCTTTACTCAAGCTGGCGGCATCGAGCAGCAGATAATCGACCTTGACCTTCTCGTCGCTCATGAAGCGGTTGCTGTTGCTCTTGTAGAACTGTGCCACCTCTTCATCGCTCACCTTGACCTCGCCCAGATACTTGTCGGCGGCCAGGCGCACCAGACGCAGATCCCGGGTCTGGTTATAGAGTTTGTCGAGCTGCTCGGCTTCACTCTTGAGGGCGAATTCAGTGCCCAACAAGGCGCCGACCAGTTGCTGGCGTACCATGTCCTGGCGCAGGGAGTCGCGGAACATCTCGGGCGTCATGTTGGCGCGGCGGATGAGTTGCAGATAGAGGTCGTTATCGAACTTGCCCTCTTTGGCAAATTCCGGCATGGCGACGATGGCCTGCTTGATCTGTTCGTCACTGACTCGCAAACCCAGCTCGTGGGCCTTGGTATCGACCAGCGCCTGATCGATCAAACGATCGAGCACGCTGCGGCGGAACTGTTTCATGTAGTCAGGGTTGGCGGCCAGCTGGCTGAAGGCTTCTCCCATCTGGGATTCCATGCGGGCGCGCTCATTACGATAGGCATTTTCCAGCGCCTGCTGGCTGATTTCAGTCCCGTTGACGATAGCGGGTGCGGTACGAGCAGGGCCATTGAGGTAGCTGCCTACCCCGGCCAAGGCGAAGGAGAGGATGATCAGGCCCAGGATTACCTTGGCGACCGTGCCCTGCGCGCCTTCGCGTAGTTTGTCCAACATCATGTGTGTACTTATGCTCCCGAACTCGATGGGCATGAATAATGAAAAGGCGCACCGATTGCGATGCGCCTTGGTCAATCAGTATGAGGGAGAGCCCTCTAACTTTGTCTGGTCTGCGACCAAGGACGGAGCCGACAGGATCAGCAACCGACTCAGTTTACAGCGTCTTTCAGAGCCTTACCGGCCTTGAAAGCAGGCACTTTGCCTGCAGCGATCTCGATGGTCGCACCAGTTTGCGGGTTGCGGCCAGAACGGGCAGCACGCTCACGAACAGCGAAAGTACCGAAACCAACCAGAGCAACCTGGTCACCCTCTTTCAGGGCTTCGCCTACGGCATCAATGAAAGCATCCAGCGCACGGCCAGCGGCGGCTTTGGAGATATCAGCGCCGTCTGCAATTTTGTCAATCAGTTGAGATTTATTCACTCTTATATTCCCCTTTTATCGAACATCGCTGCGGCAGTGATTTCCCTGGCCACAACAAGTGGAGGTTTTATAGCAAGCCTCCTGGCCAGTTGCAAGTGACAATATGGCGCAAACCCGCGCCACATCACGCATTGCGACTGATCATGAGTACCGGATCGGGGGTCAAGGCTACTGCCGTTATCCGGCGCTTGCAAGCCTTAACCCCCGAGCACGTGCGCCAAGTTTGCGGCGCATCAACTTTTATACGACAGAAACGCGTTCGAAACCCTGTGGATTGTCCTGCAACGCCAGTTCCAACACCTCATCAATCCAGCGAACCGGATAGATTTCAAGATCTTGTTTGACGTTGGCCGGGATCTCTTCCAGGTCTCGTTCGTTATCTTTCGGGATCAGCACCCGCTTGATGCCGCCGCGATGGGCTGCCAGCAGCTTCTCTTTGAGGCCACCGATGGGCAGCACTTCGCCGCGCAGGGTGATCTCCCCCGTCATGGCCACGTCGGCGCGGACCGGGTTGCCGGTCAGGCTGGAAACCAGCGCCGTGCACATGGCGATACCGGCGCTCGGACCATCTTTCGGGGTTGCCCCCTCGGGTACGTGCACATGGATATCGCGCTTCTCGTGGAAGTCGGCGTTGATACGCAACTTCTCGGCGCGAGCCCGCACCACCGTCATGGCGGCCTGGATGGACTCTTGCATCACATCACCCAGGGAACCTGTGTAAGTGAGCTTGCCCTTGCCTGGCACATTGGTGGTTTCGATGGTGAGCAGATCGCCGCCCACTTCGGTCCATGCCAGACCACATACCTGACCAATCTGGTTCTGATCGGCGGCCTTGCCGTAATCGAAACGCTGCACCCCCAGGTACTCCTTGAGGTTGTCCTGATTGACCAGAATATGCTTGATGCTCTTGTCCAGCAGGATGCGTTTGACCGCCTTGCGGCAGATCTTGGAGATCTCGCGCTCCAGGCTACGTACCCCGGCTTCGCGGGTATAGTAGCGAATGACACCGACCAGCGCGGAATCCTCTATGGTGATCTCCGCCGGTTTCAAGCCATTGCGCTGGATCTGCTTGGCCACCAGATGCTGCTTGGCAATGTTGAGCTTCTCATCCTCGGTGTAACCGGACAGACGGATCACTTCCATCCGATCCAGCAAGGGCCCCGGGATGTTCATGGAGTTGGAGGTGGCCACGAACATCACGTCCGACAGGTCATAATCCACTTCCAGATAGTGATCGTTGAAGCTGTTGTTCTGCTCGGGATCCAGCACTTCCAGCAAGGCGGAAGCGGGATCACCGCGCATGTCCGAGCTCATCTTGTCGATTTCATCGAGCAGGAACAGCGGGTTCTTCACGCCGACTTTCGCCATCTTCTGGATGAGCTTGCCGGGCATGGAGCCGATATAGGTGCGACGGTGACCGCGGATCTCGGCCTCGTCTCGCACGCCGCCCAGCGCCATGCGCACATATTTGCGGCCGGTCGCCCTGGCAATGGATTGACCGAGCGAGGTCTTGCCCACACCGGGAGGCCCAACCAGGCAAAGGATGGGACCCTTGAGCTTGTTGACTCTCGCCTGTACCGCCAGATATTCGAGGATGCGATCCTTGACCTTCTCCAGGCCATAATGATCCGCATCCAGCACCTCTTGCGCCTTGCCAAGGTCTTTCTTGACCTTGGAACGGGTACGCCAGGGCACCTGCACCATCCAGTCCACATAACTGCGCACTACGGTGGCTTCGGCCGACATCGGCGACATCATTCTCAGCTTGGCAAGTTCAGCCTGAGCCTTGTCATGGGCATCGGCAGGCATGCCCGCCTCTTCAATCTTGCGACTGAGCGCCTCGAACTCATCCGGCGAGTCTTCCAGCTCACCCAGCTCTTTCTGGATGGCCTTCATCTGCTCGTTCAGATAGTACTCGCGCTGGCTCTTTTCCATCTGCTTCTTGACCCGGGAGCGGATGCGTTTCTCGACCTGCAAGAGGTCAATCTCCGACTCCATCATGGCCATCAGAAACTCGATGCGCTCGGACACAGAGGCGATTTCCAGCACCTTCTGCTTGTCTTCCAGCTTGAGCGGCATGTGGGCCGCCATGGTATCGGCCAGGCGCGCCGCATCGTCGATCGCCGAGATCGAGGTGAGCACCTCGGGCGGGATCTTCTTGTTGAGCTTGATGTAGCCTTCGAACTGACCGATGGCGGAGCGCACCAGCACTTCCTGATCCTGCTCTTCGATAGGTGTGGAAGCGATGTATTCGGCCTCCCCCACGAAGAAGTCCTGATCATCGATCATCTGCTCGAGACGCGCACGCTGGCCGCCTTCGACCAGTACCTTGACGGTACCGTCCGGCAGCTTGAGCATCTGCAATATGTTGGCCACAGTCCCGACCGAGAAGATCTCCTCGACGGTTGGCTCATCGGTTGACGCATCCTTCTGGGCTATGAGCAGGACTTTCTTGTCTTGCTCCATGGCCGCTTCAAGACAGCGAATGGATTTTTCCCGCCCCACGAAGAGTGGAATGACCATGTGGGGGTAAACCACCACGTCACGAAGAGGCAGGACGGGAATCTTGATGCGTTCTGAACGCTCTAGGTTCATATATGTCCTCTCGGCTTGTTATACCGTTGGCAAAGCGCTTGGCTGAGTATATGGGGGCGTAAAGATGAGATTCAATCGCCTTGGCCGTAAAAAGCAAGAAAGGGGCTAAATGCCCCTTTCATCTGATTAAAAATCAGTCTGTTACTCTGATGCAGCCGCCTGGGTATCGTTATTTTCGTAGATCATCAGGGGCGCAGAATCCCCCTTGATCACCGTCTCGTCGATCACCACCTTGCTGATCCCGTCCAGGGACGGCAAGTCATACATGGTATCGAGCAACACGGCTTCGACGATAGACCGCAGACCCCGGGCACCGGTTTTACGCTCCATTGCCTTGCGCGCAATGGCGTTCAAGGCATCGTCACGAAACTCCAGTTCCACCCCTTCCAGATCGAACAGGGCCGCGTACTGTTTGGTCAGCGCGTTCTTCGGCTCTTTGAGGATCTGGATCAGGGCCGCTTCATCCAGTTCGGTCAGGGTCGCCACCACGGGCAGACGGCCGATGAACTCGGGGATGAGACCGTACTTGATCAGATCTTCCGGCTCCACCTTGGCAAAGGTCTCGCTCAAGGAAGCCTTGGCATCCTTGGATTTGACCTCGGCGCCAAAGCCGATACCCGCGCCCTTGTGGGAGCGCTGCTCGATCACCTTGTCCAGGCCGGCAAAGGCGCCGCCACAGATGAAGAGGATCTTGGAGGTATCAACCTGCAGGAACTCCTGCTGCGGATGCTTGCGGCCCCCTTGCGGCGGAACTGAGGCAACGGTGCCTTCGATCAGCTTGAGCAGGGCCTGCTGTACCCCTTCCCCGGACACGTCGCGGGTGATGGAGGGGTTGTCCGACTTGCGGGAGATCTTGTCGATCTCGTCGATGTAGACGATGCCACGCTGGGCCTTCTCCACGTCATAGTCGCACTTTTGCAGCAGCTTCTGGATGATGTTCTCCACGTCCTCCCCCACATAACCGGCTTCGGTCAGTGTGGTGGCATCGGCCATGGTGAAAGGCACATCCAGCAGGCGGGCCAGGGTCTCGGCCAGCAGGGTCTTGCCGCTACCGGTCGGGCCAATCAGCAGGATGTTGGACTTGCCGAGCTCGACACCACTGCCATCGCCGCTGTTACGCAGACGCTTGTAATGGTTGTAGACGGCGACCGCCAATACCTTCTTGGCATACTCCTGACCGATGACATAGTCATCCAGGTGCGCACGAATTTCGTGAGGGGTCGGCAGGGCATCGCCATCACGCTTGGGAGAGATCTCGCGGATCTCTTCACGGATGATGTCATTGCACAGCTCGACGCACTCATCGCAAACGTAGACGGAAGGGCCAGCGATCAGCTTGCGCACTTCATGCTGGCTTTTGCCGCAAAAAGAGCAGTAGAGCAGCTTGTCACCTTCACCCTTGCGTTTCTCTGTCATTCAGCAACCTCGTTGTATCAATAGAGGATGATCAGTCTGCTGAGTTTACAACAGACCGGTGTACCCTGCTTTAGGCGCGCTGGTTAAACACGCCATCCACCAGGCCATAGGCCATTGCCTGCTCTGCCGACATGAAATTGTCACGGTCGGTGTCACGCTCTATGGTCGCCATGTCCTGGCCGGTGTGGAAAGCCAACCGCTCGTTCAGGGTATTCTTGATCTTGAGGATCTCCTGGGCATGGATCTGGATGTCCGATGCCTGGCCCTGGAAACCGCCCAGCGGTTGATGGATCATCACCCGGGCATTGGGCAGGCAGAAACGCTTGCCCTTGGCACCACCCGCCAGCAGGAAGGCGCCCATGGAGCAGGCTTGCCCCATACAGACGGTGCTCACATCCGGCTTGATGAACTGCATGGTGTCATAGATAGACATGCCTGCCGTCACCGCGCCGCCTGGAGAGTTGATATAGATGGAGATGTCTTTATCCGGGCTCTCGGATTCGAGGAACAAGAGCTGGGCTACGACCAGATTGGCCATGTGATCTTCAACCGGACCGGTCAGGAAGATGACCCGCTCCTTGAGCAGACGGGAGTAGATATCATACGAACGCTCGCCCTTGGCAGTCTGCTCGACCACCATGGGGATCAGGGCATTGCGGGGAGAATCTGTCACGTCGTTATAGTTTTTGTACATAAGGCATTGTCCCTAAAATAAAATGGCCCGAGTGGACATCACACGAGCCATTATACTTAACAGTGTTGACCTTAAGTCAAATCTTCTTAGGCAGCGGCGCCAGACTTGTTGATCACGTCGTCAAAGGCCACTTCTTTTTCGGTCACTTGCGCCTTGGAGAGGATCAGGTCGATGGCTTGATCTTCTACTGCCAGGTTGCGAACGCCATTCAGCATCTGCTCATTCTTCTGGTAGTACTCGATCACTTCCTTCGGATCTTCGTAGGCGGTGGCCATGGACTCGATCAGTGCGGTAACGCGTGCGTCATCAGCCTTGATCTCGTTGGTGCGGATGACATCACCCAGCAGCAGACCGACGCGCACGCGGCGCTCAGCCTGAGCCTGGAACAGCTCAGCCGGCAGCTCGGGTGCTTGACCACCCTGGAAACCACCGAAACGCTTCAGTGCCTGCTCACGCAGGGCATCGATCTCTTGCTCGACAGCTGCTTTAGGCAGATCGATCTGGTTGGCTTCAACCAGGCCGTTCAGCACTTGCTCTTTCACGCTGTTTTTCAGGGCTTGAGTCAGTTCGCGTTCCATGTTTTTACGCACTTCGGCTTTCAGGTCGTCCACGGAACCGCTTTCGATACCGAAACGCTTGACGAACTCTTCAGTCAGCTCAGGCAGCACCTGCTCTTCAACCTTGTTAAGCTTGGAGGCAAACTTGGCCGCCTTGCCTTTGAGGTTTTCAGCGTGGTAGTCAGCCGGGAAAGTCACCTCGATGGTGAACTCGTCGCCCGCTTTCTTGCCAAGGATGGCGTCTTCGAAGCCCGGGATCATGCGGCCAGCGCCCAGCTCCAGGGTGAAGCCTTCAGCCTTGCCACCGTCGAACTCTTCACCGTCGATGGAACCGACGAAGTCCATGGTGACACGCATGCCGCTGGCGGCAGCTGCGTCAACATCAGCCCAGGTAGCGTGCTGCTTGCGCAGGGTCTCGATCATGTTGGCCAGGTCGGCGTCCTTGACGGAGGCAACCGGCTTCTCAACCTTGATGGCTTCCAGACCGGCAACTTCGAATTCCGGGTAGACTTCGAAGGTGGCGGTGAATTCGAAATCTTCGCCTTCCTTGATCTCTTTCGGATCCATGGTCGGGGCACCGGCCGGGCTCAATTTGCTCTCGATGATGGCTTTGATGAAGTTGTTCTGCATCATCTCATCGGCAACGCGGGCATGAGCCATGGCACCGAACATCTTCTTGATGATGGCAACCGGAGCCTTGCCAGGACGGAAACCGTCGATGCGACGAGTCTTGGCCAGGCCATTCAATTCTTTACGCACGGCGGCATCAACAGCGGCAGCCGGTACAGTGATGGTAAGACGGCGTTCCAGACCTTGGGTTGTCTCTACAGAAACTTGCATTCTTTTACCTCGTTCAACTCAGCACTGTGTGCTGACCCTTTATTGCCCCTGGGTCGAGACCCGGAGTCTTCCTGTTTATAAAGACAACGACTGTCTTTGTGATGAGAAAATATGACGCGACATTATAGCGGCGCACTTTGGTCACGTCGAGCCGCAGAGCCCCACATCCCTGCCCCTGAAGCGGCAATGAGTGCAATTCTGTGGTGGATATGGGGCAAGCTGGGGCCAACTTCAAGGGTAAAGGGTGCAAGAATTTGCACTGGCTCACTTTTTCTTCGATAAATCTAACGAAAATGCCCCCGCTGCGCCACAGGCTGCGACTCTAATTGACCGTTCAGTATGGCGAGGCGCCTATTCACATATTGCGTCCCCCGCCCCGCGCGGCTATGGTGGCAGCCAATCTGGATTTGGAGTCAAACTGATGGGCTTTTTTCGCGTTGTGTTCAACCTGCTGTGGTTCTTGCTCGGTGGTGTCATCATGGGACTGGCCTGGTGGCTGGCGGGATTGATCTGTTTTATCTCGCTCATCGGCATTCCTTGGGGCCGCTCCTGCTTCGTGATCGGCACCTTTACCTTCTTCCCCTTCGGCAAGCAGGCCGTGAGCCGCAAGAGCATGATGGGCCAGGGAGACATAGGCACCGGGACGCTCGGCCTCATTGGCAACATCATCTGGTTCCTGGTGATCGGCATCTGGCTCGCCATCGGCCACATCGCCTCGGCGCTGGCTTGCTTCGTGACCATCATCGGCATTCCCTTTGGCATACAGCATCTGAAGCTGGCACTGATTGCCCTGGCCCCCATAGGCCAGATGGTGGTCACCAACCAGGAAGCGGAATCCGGTCGTTATATTCGCTGATGAAGAATCACCATGCAGGCGATGCCTGCGGGGCAAAAAAAGGGCAGACTAAGGTCTGCCCTTTTTTATTGCCATAGCTCGAGGTCATCCATGCTGCCCAGCCACTTCTTTGCCAATCTCTCCCGCATGAAACTCATCTATCGCTGGCCCTTGATGCGCAACATACAGCCGGAGAACATCGCCGAGCACAGCTTGCAGGTCGCCATGGTGGCCCATGCGCTGGGGCTCATCCATAATCGGCTGTTTGGGGGCAAGGTCGATGCGGATCGCGCCGCCGTGATGGCGCTCTATCACGACAGCAGCGAGGTGTTGACCGGGGACCTGCCCACGCCAGTCAAGTACTTCAACCCGCAGATAGCCAAGGAATACAAGAAGATAGAGCTGGCCGCCGAGCAGAGACTGCTGGCTCTCTTACCCCCCGAACTGGTCGAGGATTTTCGTCCCCTGCTCGATTCCGCCGCCCAGGACAGCGCGCTCGGTCGGCTGGTCAAGGATGCCGATACCCTCTGTGCCTATACCAAGTGCCTGGAGGAGAACAACGCCGGCAACCGGGAATTTGAGCCCGCCAGAAAACGCCTGGAACAGATGCTTGAGCAGCGCATGAGCCCGGCCATGCGCTACTTTATCGATGTGTTCGTGCCCAGCTTCTCCCTCCCCCTCGATGAACTCAGCGGTCACTGACCCGCCTGCGCTGTAAATAGAAGAAGGGCCCTGCCGGGCCCTTCTTCATTTCCGTCATTGCTATTCGCGAGCAACGCGGTTCATCACGTATCGTTCTATCAGTGCCCCAGCTCCCGGGACGGCACCAGAGCACTCGCCCGCCAGGCCGGATAGAGGGTCGCCAACAGGCTCATCAAGATGGCCGCCCCGGTGACGATAGCCATGTCCTGCCAATGCAGCTCGGTGGGCAGAAAATCGATGAAATAGATATCGGGGTTGAGGAAGCGATGGCCGATCACCCCCTCGATGGCACTCAGGATCTGGGTCAGCTTACTCGACAGCAGGCCACCCAGCAGCGCCCCCAACAGCGCCCCCAGCACCCCGTTCACCATGCCCTGGATGACGAAGGTGAGCCGGATCTGGCCGGGGCTCGCCCCCATGGTCTTGAGGATGGCAATTTCGCTGCGCTTCTCGTTCACCGCCATCACCAGGGTGGAGACGATATTGAAGCAGGCCACCGCCACCACCATCAACATCACCACATACATGACGGTGCGCACCATCTGGATGTCCTGATAGAGATAGCCCTGGCTGTTCATCCAGCTGCGGATATAGACGTGATGGGGGAAACGCTGGGCCGCCGCCACCGTGATGGACTGCGCCTTGAGCACATCATCCACCTTGAGGCTGAAGCCCTCTACGTTCGTGCCCATGCCGGAGATGGCCTGGGCATCATTGAGGTGCATGAAGCCGAGCAGGCCGTCGAGCTGACCGCCGAGTTCGAGCAGGCCGACCACGTGCAACGCTTCGCGCCTCGGGTTCTTGATGCCGGCTGCGTCGCCGCCCTGGGGCAGCAAGATGGCCACCTGATCGCCGATGCCGACCCCCAGCTTGTCCGCGATGGTCTTGCCGAGGATGACCCCACGCTCACCGGCCTTGAGTTCGCGAAAACCCCGCCCTGTCATGAAGTTGCCCGCATCGGAGAGATTGGCTTCGAGCTCGGGCAGCACGGCGCGCAGCTGCACCCCCTTGAGGGCGCTGCCATGTTCGAGCAGGCCGTTGAGGCGAATGACCGGGGCTGCGGCCTCGATGCCGGGCTGAGCCAGCAGATAATCGCGCAGCCTGGGCCAGTCGGGCAGCGGTGTCTCCACCGCATCCAGCTCCCCGTGGGGAATGACGGCCAGTACCCGGTCTTTGAGCTCACGCTCGAAGCCGTTCATGGCCGAAAGCCCCAGGATCAGCGCCATCACCCCCAGGGCGATGCCGATGAGCGACGAGGCGGAGATAAAGGCAATAAAACCGTTGCGACGGCGGGAGCGACTGTAGCGCAGGCCCAGAAACAGGGGCAGCGGCTTGAACATCAGGCGACCTCCGCCATGACGCCGTTCACCAGATCCACCCGGCGATGCAACTTGGCCGCCAGGCTGAGATCATGGGTCACCACCACAAAGGCGGTGCCGAGTTCGCGGTTCAACTCGCACAAGAGCTCATAGACGGCGGTGGCACTGGCGTGATCCAGGTTGCCGGTCGGCTCATCCGCCAACACCAGGCTGGGCTCATTGACCAGGGCACGGGCGATGGCCACCCGTTGGCGCTCACCACCCGACAGCTCGGAGGGTCTGTGATGCAGACGATGGGAGAGCCCCACCCGAGCCAGCATCTTGCTCGCCTTGTCACTGGCCGTGGCAACGGATTCACCGGCGATGAGCAGCGGCATGGCGGCGTTCTCCAGGGCCGTGAACTCGGCAAGCAGATGGTGGAACTGGTAGACGAAGCCCAGCTCCTGATTGCGGAATTTCGCCTGGGTACGGCTGTCCCAGTGATGAATATCCTGCCCCTTGAACTGCACTGAGCCGCTCGACGGGTTGTCAAGGGCGCCCATCAGGTGCAGCAAGGTGGTCTTGCCCGAGCCCGAGCTGCCCACCACGGCCAGCATCTCGCCGGGGGCGACGCAGAGATCGATCCCCTTGAGCACCTGGGTCTCCAGCTCCCCCTCTTGATAGATGTGATTGAGCCCCTGGCAACGCAGCAGGGGTTCTTGCAACAAGGGCTCATTCATAACAGGGACTCCACTCACATCGGGGGTAGATACAGAAGATGAATTATTCATAACGCAGTGCCTCGGCCGGACGCACCCGTGCCGCGCGGGCAGCAGGATACAGGGTGGCAGCAAAGCTCAGCAAGACGGCGCCACCGAGGATGGTGACCACCTGCATCGGCTCGACGATGACGGGCAGGCCACTGCCCCCCGCCGCCATATAGAGGTTGAGTCCCAGCCCGTTGAGCAACGGATTGAGGCCCAGGCAGAGGCCAAGGCCCGCCAGGGCACCGAACAGGGCACCAATCACCCCGCTGGAGGCCCCCAGTACCATGAAGATCTTGATGATCCCAGACTCGTTCATGCCCATGGTACGCAAGATGGCCACCTCCCCTTCCTTGTCGGTGACCACCATGACCAGGGCAGAGAGGATATTGAAGGTCGCCACCGCGATGATGAGCACCAGCATCAGTCCCATCATGCGTTTTTCCATGGCCACCGCCTGGAACAGCTCGCCACGCTCCCGTCGCCAATCTTGCCACTGGTAACCGTCCGGCAGTGGCGTCTTGATCACGGCGTCGGCCGCGAAGGGATCATCGAGCCAGAGCCGCAGACCGCCCACCTGATTGCTCGGCAGACGCAGCAGGCGCTGGGCATCCTGAATGGCGATCAGGGCTATCTGGTCATCCACATCGGCGCCGACGCCAAAGATGCCCGACACGGTAAAGAGCCGCTGCGCGGGTACCCGGCCAAAGGGCGTGAAGCGGGTGCCTTCGGTCAGGATGAGTCGCACCTCATCCCCCAGACCGACGCCGAGGCGACGCGCTACCCCCTGACCCAAGACAATCTGGTACTCACCGCCCTTGAGGGAGGCGAGCCGCCCCCCCAGCATCTGGGAGTGCAGAATGTCATCTTTGGGCCAGTGGGCGGGATCGATGCCTTGCACGCTCACCCCGGTCAGCTGACCCGGGCTCTGCAGCATGCCCTCGCTATCGAGCATGGGGGCCACCGCCACCACATGGGGCAATTTGGCCAGATCAGGCAGCCCCTCGGGGGCGGCATCGATGCGCCCGGCCTCGCTGGTCAGCACCACATGGGGGATCACCCCCAGGATACGGCCCTTGAGCTGCCCCTCGAAGCCATTCATGACGGAGATCACCACCATCAGGGCCGCGACCCCGATGGCGATGCCAAAGGTGGAAAACAGAGAGATGAAAGAGACGAAGCGATTACTGCGCCGTGACCCTGCATATCGCAGGCCAATGGCCAGCGAAAGGGGCTGAAAAAGTCCGGTCTTCAAGGATATGCACGTTGCCAACAAAATAAGATACCGGATAATAAAGGGAAACCGTCCATGACAACAAGGGATAGCCTCCATGCAGGAACAGTTCTTCAGCGTCACCCATGCCACGCCGGTCAATGTTATCCTCCTGCCGGATGATTACCTTTTACCGAGCGAACAGGCGCTGGAGGCCGAGCTGCCCGAGCCCTTTCGCATCGCCGCCGCCATCAGCTCCATCGACATGGCGACCACCCGGCTCATTCGCAGCCAGAATGACGCCATGCAGGATCTGGTCGAGATCATCAACCAGCAGTCCCACAAGATCGACATGATCATGAGCTATGTGCTGGCCGCCCAGGATCACCCCGAGCAGCGCTTCCACACCCTCACCTTTGGCGCGGGTCAGCTCACCTACCTGCACCCGGCCCAGGGGCATGGCCAGGCGCCCGCCAAGGCGCAGCTGGTGCGCCTCAAGATTTTTTTGCGTGACGAGGCCTCCGCCGTCTACTGCTACGCCAGAGTACGCGAAGTCACGACCGGCGAGCATGGCCAGCATGTCGCCCTCGACTACGCCCGTATACGTGAGGAAGATCGCGAACTGCTGGTACGAGCCAGCCTCCATGTCCAGTCCCGCCAGCTCAAGGCACGCGCCCAGGAGCGACTTCGTTAACCTACGCGCCAGTATGTGGCCCGAACGATGTGACATCTTTCGAGTCGACCAGACACCGAGCCCGCACGGGCCAAGGCTAAAGACAGAGTGATGAGATCCCTAACCCTACCCGTACTGCCCGCCAAAGCGGGCCAGAAGAGCACCTTGGGCCAACTGCATGGCAGCGCCCTGGCCCTGGTGGCCGCCGAACTCACCCGCTCAAACGATGGTCCCACCCTGCTGGTGACCGCCGATACCCCGAGCGCCCTGCGCCTGGAGCAGGAGCTGCGCTATCTGCTCAGCCAGGTCGAACCCGACGAACAAGTTTGCCCGGTGCTGCTGTTCCCGGACTGGGAGACCCTGCCCTACGACACCTTCTCTCCCCATCAGGACATCATCTCCCAGCGACTCGAGACCCTCTACAAGCTACCGCAGATGCAACGCGGCGCCCTGATAGTGCCCATCTCGACCCTGATGCTGCGCTGTGCCCCCCGGGTCTATCTCGACAAGTACAGCCTGATGGTCAAGGCGGGTCAGCGCCTCAATTTGCAACAACTGCGCGGCCGTTTGGCCGAGGCCGGTTATGTGGCGGTGGAGCAGGTACTGGAGCATGGGGAATTTGCCGCCCGCGGCTCCCTGCTCGATCTCTTCCCCATGGGCAGCACAGCGCCCTATCGCATCGATTTCTTCGATGATGAAGTGGACTCCATCCGTCCCTTCGACCCCGAGACCCAGCGCTCCAGCGAACCGGTCAAGAGCGTCAGCCTGTTGCCCGCCCGGGAGTTCCCCACCGACGAAGGAGCCATCGAGCTGTTTCGCGGCCAATTCCGCGAGCTGTTCGAGCTGTCGCGAGCCGACGGATCCATCTATCAGGAGGTAAGCAAGGGTCGCTGGCCGGCCGGCATCGAATATTATCTGCCGCTCTTCTTCGAGCAAACCGCCAGCCTGTTTGACTACCTGCCCGCCCAGACCCAGCTCATCACGGTCGGCGACATCTACCCCGCCGCCCAGGGGTTTTGGAACGACATAGGTCAACGCTTTGAAGAGCGGCGCTGGGACACCAGCCGCCCCCTGCTCGAGCCCGCCCGTCTCTATCTGCCGGTGGAGCAGCTGTTCCAGGCCCTCGGCCAATATGGCGCCGTGCGCCTGCAAGAAGAGCCGACTCCCAAGGGCGCCGGCCAGATCAATCTGCCGGTCGAGCCCCTGCCCGAGCTGCAACTCGACAACAGCAAGGAGCGCCCCCTGCTCGCCCTGGAGCAGTTCCTGCAAGACTTTGCGGGACGAACCCTCTTTGCGGTCGAAACCGAGGGGCGCCGCGAGGTATTGCGCGACTTGCTGGCCCGTATCGGTCTCAATCCGCCGGAATTTGCCAGCCTGGCCGCGTTTCTCGCAAGCCACAGCGAGCAGGGTATTCTGGTCGGGCCCCTCGAGCGTGGCTTCTTGCTGCGCGAGCCGAAGCTGGCCCCCCTTGCCTTCATCACCGAAGGCGAGCTGCTCGGCGGCAAGATCCGCAGCAAACGCCAGCGAGACAAGAGCAAAAACCTCAGCTCCGATGCGGTGATCCGCAACCTCGGCGAGCTGACTCAGGGTCAACCGGTGGTGCATCTGGATCACGGGGTCGGCCGCTACCTGGGCCTGGAGACCCTGGATGCCGGTGGCCTGCCCACCGAGTTCCTCACCCTGGAATACGCGGGGGGCGACAAGCTGTTCGTCCCCGTCACCAACTTGCATCTCATCAGCCGCTACACCGGCTCCGACAATCCCCCCAGCCACAAGCTCGGCGGCGAGGCCTGGGTCAAGGCCAGGCGCAAGGCGGCCGAGAAGGTGCGCGACGTGGCGGCCGAGCTGCTCGATGTCTATGCCCTGCGCGCGGCACGCAGCGGCTTTGCCTTCAAGCACGACAAGGAGAACTACCGCCAGTTCGCCGCCGGTTTCCCGTTCGAGGAGACCGACGATCAACTCAATGCCATCAATGCGGTGCTCGGCGACATGTGCCAGGCCAAGAGCATGGACCGGCTGGTGTGCGGCGACGTCGGCTTTGGCAAGACGGAAGTGGCGATGCGCGCCGCCTTCGTGGCGGTCCATGGCGGCAAGCAGGTGGCCGTGCTGGTGCCCACCACCCTGCTGGCCCAGCAGCACTATGACAACTTCCGGGATCGCTTCGCCAACTGGCCGGTGCGGGTCGAGGTGCTGAGCCGCTTCCGCTCCGCCAAGGAGCAGACCAGCGTCTTGAAGGAGCTGGCCGATGGCAAGGTGGACATCATCATCGGCACCCACAAGCTGCTCGGCTCCGATCTCACTTTCAAGGATCTGGGGCTGCTGATCGTCGATGAGGAGCACAGATTCGGGGTGCGTCAAAAAGAGAAGATCAAGGCACTGCGCGCCGACGTGGATATCCTCACCCTCACCGCCACGCCTATCCCGCGCACCCTCAACATGGCCATGGCCGGGATGCGGGATCTGTCGATCATCGCGACCCCCCCCGCCAAGCGGCTCGCCATCAAGACCTTCGTGCGCCAGCAAGAGCCCGCGGTCACCCGCGAAGCGGTGTTGCGTGAACTCAAACGGGGCGGCCAGATCTACTACCTGCACAACGACGTGGCCAGCATCGACAAGTGTGCCAACGATCTTGCCGAGCTCATCCCGGAGGCGCGCATCGGCATCGCCCATGGCCAGATGCCGGAGCGCAATCTCGAACGGATCATGTCGGACTTTTATCACCAGCGTTTCAACCTGCTGGTCTGCACCACCATCATCGAGACCGGCATAGACGTGCCGAGCGCCAACACCATCATCATGGACAGGGCCGATCACCTTGGCCTGGCCCAGTTGCACCAGCTGCGGGGCCGGGTCGGGCGCTCCCACCATCAGGCCTATGCCTATCTGCTCACCCCGCCCCCCAAGCTGATGACCAAGGATGCCGCCAAGCGGCTCGATGCCATTGCATCCCTGGAAGATCTCGGCGCCGGTTTCGCCCTGGCCACCCATGATCTGGAGATCCGTGGCGCGGGCGAGCTCTTGGGAGACGATCAGAGCGGCCAGATAGAGTCGGTCGGCTTCACCCTCTATATGGAGATGCTGGAGCAGGCGGTCGAGGCACTCAAGAGTGGCAAGGAGCCCTCCCTCGAGCAGCTGATGAGCGACCATACCGAGGTGGAGCTGCGCCTGCCCGCCCTCCTGCCAGAAGGCTATATCCCGGACGTCAATATGCGGCTCTCCATGTACAAGCGCATCGCCAGTGCCAGTGATGAGGCTGAGCTGCGCGAGCTGAAGGTGGAGCTTATCGACCGATTCGGTCTGCTGCCCGATGCCGCCAAGACGCTGTTCGACATTGCCAGCTTCCGCCAGCAGGCGGCGGCGCTTGGCATCAAGCGTCTGGAGATGAGCGAGCGCGGCGGCTACCTGGACTTCAATCAGGATACCCGGGTCAACCCCGGCTACCTGGTCAAGCTGCTCTCCGAGCAGCCCCGAGTGTTCAAGATGGACGGGCCGACCCGCTTGCGCTTCCAGGTACCGACCCAGGACAGAGTCACCCGCTTGCAGCGGGTGGAAGGCCTGTTAAAGGATCTGGCCGCGCACTCAGGCTGAGCAGGCCTCCTCGCTCGCGGTTGTCCGCCAGTCATCAAGATTGCACCATAACAAGAGGCCCCGGATTGGGGCCTCTGTTTCGGATGCGTCGCCGGCGTTTTTGAGCATTCGCCAGAGGCCGCTGGCCTCGGGATCAGGCGGCCAGGCTGCGCAGCCAGCGGATCTCGTCAGCCCAGATGGACTCGTCGATGGTCTCCAGGATCAAGGGGATACCGTCGAAGTGGGCGTCTTTCATGATGTGATGGAACACCGCCTCCCCCAGATTGCCCTGCTGCAGGCTGTGGTGCCTGTCGACCCGGCTGCCGAAGCTGCTCTTGGCGCCGTTGATGTGCATCCCCTTGAGATATTGAAAACCCACCTGACGGTCAAAGTCCCCGAATACCTGGGCACAGCCCTCGGGGGTGCGCAGATCGTAACCGGCGGCAAAGGCGTGGCAGGTGTCGAAGCAGATGCCGACCCGGCTCTTGTCCTCGACGCCCTCGATGATGGTGGCCAGATGCTCGAAGGACCAGCCGAGGTTGGTACCCTGCCCCGCCGTGTTCTCGATCACCGCCGTCACCCCCTGGCTGCGTTCCAGCGCCCAGTTGATGGACTCGCTCACCAGCTTCAGGCTGACCGCTTCGGGTATCTGCTTCAAGTGGCTGCCGGGGTGGAAGTTCAGATAACAGAGCCCGAGCTGCTCACAGCGTTTGAGCTCATCCAGAAATGCATCACGGGATTTGGCCAGCGCATCGGGATCCGGGTGGCCCAGGTTGATGAGGTAGCTGTCATGGGGCAGGATCTGCGTTGGGCCAAAGCCCTCCCGCTCGCAGGCGAGCTTGAACGCATCGATGGATTTGGCGGTCAGGGGGGCGGCCTGCCACTGACGCTGATTCTTGGTGAACAGGGCGAAGGCGTTGGCCCCGATGGCCTTGGCGCGGGCTATGGTGTTCTCTACGCCGCCAGCGGCACTGACATGGGCTCCGATATACTTCATTGCATCTCCTCTGTTCTGTGGATTCTCATCATGCAACAGCAGTGCGCCCCGGCACAGCAGGGCCTAGTTGGTTGATGTCATGGCATCTCCGAGATAGGGGGACATTATGCCCAAGAGGCCCAGCCGCGCCAAACCGGCTTTGTCGATAGCGGCCATAGAAAAGGCGCCCGCAGGCGCCTTGAAGGTCTCTGTTGCTGGACTTAATAGGCCAGACCCGCCCCATAGGGATAGAGCGGATTGACCGAGTCGCTCGCCACATCCGGGTGCTGGTTCAATACCGCCTGCCAGTTGGACGGGAGCTCGAAGGGCAACTTGCCCCGCGCCTTGGCCTTGCCGCTGATGACGTCAAACAGGGCCTGATCCAGGGCGCCGAAGTTGGCCAACAGCACCTGGGCGGCCGGAGCCACCTCGGTCAGGATGGCGGGCCTGTCCAGATAGACGGAGAGTACCAGGGGCACGCCGGCCTGCTGTATGACCTGGATGGCGGCCAGATCCTCACTGCCATGGTAGACCCCCTCATGGGCCGTCTCCTGCTCCGCCTGGCCCGCACTGGCAAAGCCAAGCTGACCGAAGTGGATGTTGCCAAAGGGGAAGCGCGGATCTTGCTCATTCGGGGTGTTGACCCGGGCGATGGCGAGATCGGCCTGGGCCAGATCGGTCACGACGGTGAAGCCGTTGGCCGTCGCCACCGCCTCATTGACTTGATAGAGATAGACCCGCTTGCCCTGTGCCTGGAGTGGCAGCATCTTGCCCTCATTTTTCAGCAGCACGTGAGCCGCCGCCTGGGCCGCCTGAGCCGCGTCCTGGAACTCGGCCTTGCCCACCAGCGCCACCGCGGCCTGGGCATCGACATAGGGGTTTTCAAACAGTCCCAACTCGAACTTTTGCACCAGAATGCGCAGGGCAGAGGTCGAGAGCGCCGCTTCCGTCACCAGCCCCACCTGCACCGCCGCCAACAAGGGCGCGGGATCCTCGACACCGCCAAACTGATCCACCCCGGCGTCAATCGCCTTGGCGTAACGCTCGGCCTTGGTCAGGCTCTCGACCCCCCAGGACATGCCAAAGGGCACCGTCCAGGGACTCACCCCTGCGGTGAGCTGCTCCGCGGTCAGGCCATCCTCGCAGGCGGTGTCGCAGTCATTGACGATGCCCCAGTCGCTGAGCACCACGCCGTCAAAACCAAAGTGGCCGCGCAGCAGGTCGGTGAGGATCTGGCGGTTGAAGCCAAAGCCCACCTCTTCGATGGGCTGCCCTGCATAGGTCAATCCCTCCGGCTTGGCATAGTAAGGCATGACAGCGCCGACCTTGGCCTCGAAGGCCCCTTCAAACGGCACCAGGTGATAGGCAAACTGATCCCCCGGATAGATCTGCTCCTTGCCCCAGGGGTTGTGGGCATCCAGTCCATCCTTCTGGGGGCCTGCGCCAGCGAAGTGCTTGACGACGGTGATCACACTATCTTTGCCTATTCCCTCGCTGCCGTGCTGGAAGCCCTCGATGTAGGCGCGCACCAGTGACTTGGCCAGCAGGTTGTTTTCGCCAAAGGTGCCATTGATGCGGCCCCAACGTGGCTCGGTCGCCAAGTCGGCCTGAGGGGAGAGGGCTTCGTGGATGCCGACCGCCCTGTACTCCTGGCGGGCGATGTCACCAAAGTGCTGCACCAGTGCCGCATCCCCGATGGCGGCGAGTCCCAGGGTCTCCGGCCATTGGGAGAAGGCGCCAGCACCGATGCTGGTCGCGTTGGGATCGTGGGTGAAGTGGTTGCGGGGATCCGTACTGATGGTCAGGGGAATGCCCAACCCCACCCCTTCCAGCACCGCCTGCAGCTTGTTATTGTCCTCGGCGATGGCCGCCGGATCCCCGGCCATCCGGGTGATGTAGGTGTTGACCCCATCGATGCGCAGCATCTTGTCCATGGCACTCAGATTGACCCGCCCCTTGTCGTCGAGCACCAGGGTGCCATGCATCATCAGGCCGGCCTTCTGAGCCAGGCTCAGTCGGCTCAGTAGATCCTGGGCGCGCTCGGCGGCGCCCAGACGCCAATCCTCGTAAGGGGTCAAGGTGCCGCTGCCATCCAGATCCTTGAATTGCAGGCCATCTTGTTCAATCAGACTCGCGGTACGGTGGCCCAATTCGGGTTGGCTGGGCTTGGGGGAGGAGTCATTGTCGTTACAGCCCGTCAGCAGCAGGGCGCTGATTGTCAGGGCGAGACCAGGGTATTTCATTATTGTGACCTTCCTTGTGTGTATGAGTCTGGCCACTCTATGCAAAGGCCGCCGCCCACACTTGCCCGCCGGGTGCAGGAACTTGACGGTTGGGAGCAGGTTGCAAAAGTGTGAAAAGCCTTGCAGGGTTACCTTTGGTTACACAAGCAGGACGAGAAATTGCGCCGGGATCACGGCAATGGATCCCCAACCGGGGATGATGGCGGGCCATGATGAACAGGCACCGCCGACAAGGAGTTCAGCCGTGAAAAGTGTTTCCAACCGGATTGCCCTGCACTGCCTCGCCCGCTGGCAGGCCCAGGGCCGGGATCCCGCCTCGCTCCTCCTTGCTGCCGGGATAGCCCGGGAAGAGTTGCATATTCCCCAGGGACGCATCGATGCCCAGCGCCACTTCCGGCTGCTGGCCCACTGCGCGCCCCATGCCGATCTTTCCAATCACTGGTCGCCCCCCTCATTGACGGGGCTGTTTTCCGATTATCTGCCCCTGGCCAGCCTCTGCTGCAACGCCGCCACCTTGCGTCAGGCCCTGCAATTTTTCCTGCGCTATCGCCCCCTGATCGGCGAGTGCGACCGGATCACGCTGCAGGAGCAAGATGGCGTGGCGCGGCTTAGCTACTATTCGGACTCCGATCACCCGGATGTGATCGCCATGAGCAGCCTGGTCAACCTCTGCTATCTCTATGCCCTGGTGCAGTTCTATCAACCGGGCCAGGGTCAGCTGGTGCTGCCCACCCCGGTACGCCCAAAACTGTGGCGGGAGCTGGCGGCCTGGCTGGCAGGGCAGGTGCGCCTGGGGGATGGCTATCAGCTGACGTTCCCCGCCGCTCTGCTCGATCAGCCCTATGGCGGCCACAATGCCGCCTTGCAGCCGCTGTTGTTGGGGGAGCTGACCCAGCAGATGGCGCAGTTGCAACCGCCCTCCCATTATCGCGAGCAGGTATTGACCCTGATCCGGCGCCAGCTCTGGTTGGGAGATGCAGATCCCCGCACCCTGCTGGCCGGGATCTGCACGACCCTGAACGTGACTCGCTGGACCCTGAACCGCCATCTGCGCGAGGAGCAGTGCCACTTCTCGGCCCTGCTGGAGCAGGTACGGCGAGAGGAAGCCTGTCGCTTGTTGCTCGACTCCTCGTTGCAGTTGCAAGAGGTGGGGGGACGGCTCGGCTTTGCCAGCCAGAGCAGCTTCACCCGCTTCTTCAAGGAGGCATTTGCGCAATCCCCCAGCCAGTATCGTGCCCGCCGCTACCGGGAGTGAGCGTGCTGGCTGAGAGTGCTGGTTGAGAGTGCTCCCATGCCCCCTCACCGGGCCCTGTCTTGCCCATCATCAATGGCCGGCAAGCCTGAACAAGGACCCTCTGATGAGCGCGAGTCCGCGATCTCGCTCACAGGGGGTAAACCATCTGAATTTATTAAATTTAGTTACAGCATGACATTGGCTATAGTAGCGCCACTGGCATCATAAGAACCGATCAACGGATTGAACATACGCTTAGCTCCCCTCTCCCCGTCCTGGCGGACTCGGTTCGCCCTGGCACTGGCCTGTCTCTGCTATTGCCTCACGGGCTGGCTGGGGCAGACGCTGTTTAGCCTGCAACCCGCCAACATCACCCTGATCTGGCTCCCCTCCGGGATTGCCCTGATCATGCTGCTGAACTGGGGGATGAGGGCGCTGCCCTGGATATGTTTGGGCAGCTTCATGTTGAACGTAAAAGGCATGATGATGGAGGGCGCCCTGCTCCCCTCCCTGTCCCATACCGCTATCGCCGCCCTGATCGATGCCCTGGCCCCGGCACTTGCCCTGCGCCTGCTACAAGGTTTCCTGCCCCTTGGGGTGCACAATGCCAACGATCTCATCAAGTTTGTGGTGCTGGCTGGCGTGCTTCCCATCTCGCTCTCCAGCCTGCTGCTCGCATGGAATCTGGTGCTGGGTCACTACATTCCCGGATCCGCGCTGCCCGGCATGGTCAAGATGCTCTTCCTTGCCGATATCCTCGGCATCCTGTTGATGTACCAGATCTATGTCGGCTGGCAGGAACCGCATGCCCTGCGCATTGCCCAACTGCGCCACATCATACTGCCCGGGGTGGGCCTGTCGCTGTTCGCCCTGCTGGGACTGGGTCTGCAGGCCGGCTGGTTGTTCTACCTGCTCCCGCCTCTGCTGATCGTGCTGGCCTTCGAAGTCAGCCGGTTTTATCTGGGGATATTTAGCAGCCTCGCCATGCTGTTCATGATCCTGGCCACGGCGCACGGACTCGGCCCTTTCATCCATCTGACCCAGGAGGAGACCAACACCGAGATGATGGCCTTCGTGCTCTCCTCGGCGCTGACCATCTTCGGGGTCTCATTGCAGCGGGCCCAGTTGCGCCGTACCGAGCAAGACAAGCAGACCGCCGAGAAGGAGGCCAGTTACGATCCCTTGTCGGGACTGCTTAACCGCCGCGCCTTCATGCCGCAGCTGGCGCGGCTTGCTGGCCAGGCGCGCCCCTATTGCGTGGCCATGCTGGACATAGATAACTTCAAGTCAATCAATGACACCCATGGTCACAGGGTGGGCGATCGGGTGATCCAGACCCTGGCCCAGATCATCCATAACCATTGCCGCAGCCAGGACATCACGGCGCGGATCGGGGGAGAGGAGTTTGCCCTGGCGCTGATCGATATATCGCCAGCGGATGCCTTGCCGGTGCTGGAGCGGATCCGCAGCACCCTCGCCAACATGTCCATCGTCGCCGAGCAGCAGACCCTCTATTGTACCCTCAGCATTGGCTGGGCCGAGAGCGCGCCCACCCTTGATGGGGATACCCTGCTGCACCACGCCGATCTCGCCCTCTATCAGGCCAAGGCGGCAGGCAAGAATTGCATCGTGAAATTCGCCGGCTAATTTTCCTGCCGCGTCAGTTTGCCTCCCTGCCGCGCAACCCCTTGTCACTCAGCGCCATCCGTCCCTGGCGCCGGGGCATTCCCCAGCACGCCTTCGAGCCACTGGATGAAGGCCTGCACCCTGGGCGCCAGTTGGCGACGATGCCCATAGAGCACATGAATGGGCAGCGGTGGCGCCTGCCACTCGGGCAAGAGGGCGACCAGCTCTCCCCTGGCCAGCAGCTCAGCGACGCCCTGCTCCGGCAACTGTATGATGCCAAGCCCGGCCAGGGCCGCGGCCAGGTAGCTCTCGCTGTCATTGACGGTCAGGGCGCCCGCCATGGGATGGCGCTCGACCCGGCCATCCGACCCCAGCACCTCGAATCCCGTCTGCTCACCGCCAAGATCGCTGCCGTAGTGGATCAACTGGTGTTGAGCCAGATCCGCCAGTGTCCCCGGTAGCCCGTGCCGAGCGAGGTAGGCGGGACTGGCGCAGTTGATCTGCCGATATTGACCCAGCCTGCGCGCCACCAGACTGGAGGATCCCAGCGTCCCGACCCGTACCACGCAATCGAACCCTTCCCGCACCAGATCGACCCGCCTGTCCGTGGTGCTCAGCATCAGGGTCAAGTCCGGGTGCTGAGCCAGAAACGCCGATAAGCGAGGGATCACCTGTAGCCGAGCCAAGCGACTCGGCATGTCGACCCGCAATCGCCCGCTCAGGCGCTGCGCGGGCTGAAACAGGCTCCGCAACTCGTCCACATCCGCCAACAGATCCAGGCAACGCTCGTAACAGAGCCGCCCATCCGCGGTGAGTTGCACCCTGCGCGTGGTGCGTTGCAGCAATCGGGTGCCCAGTTGCTCCTCGAGACGACGAATGGTGAGCGAGAGGGTCGCCTTGGGCACCGCCAGCTGTTCGGCGGCGCGGGTAAAGCTTTCCAGCTCGGCTACCCTCACAAACATACCCATGGCATCCAGTTGATCCATATCGGCTATTGTTTATATAAATGGAACATTGCATTCAGTATGACCATCTTTATCCAGTTTCAAAGATTAAATACAGTCGTGACACCGCATCTCCCTACCGCCAACCAACCCAGGAGTTCATCATGTACCAACCCATTGCCCTCATCACGGGCGCTAGCCGAGGCCTTGGCCGCAACACGGCCCTGACCCTGGCAGCCCGGGGGATCTCTCTCATCATCACCTATCGCAGCCAGGCCGAAGAGGCCGATCTGGTGGTTGAAGCCGCTCGCACCCTGGGAGTCCAGGCCCATGCGCTGGCGCTGGATGTGGCCGACAGCGCCAGCTTCCCGGCCTTTGCCGAGCAGGTGCAGCAGCTGCTGCAAAGCCAGTGGCAACGGACCCAGTTCGATTTCCTGGTCAACAATGCGGGCATAGGTATCAACGCGCCCTTCGAGCAGACCACTGAGCAACAATTCGATACCCTGATGAACATCCACCTCAAGGGCACGTTTTTCCTGACCCAGCAACTATTGCCCCTGCTGCGCGATGGAGGGCGCATCGTCAACCTCTCCACCGGTCTGACTCGGTTCGCCCTGCCGGGTTATGCCGCTTATGCGGCCATGAAAGGAGGCATTGAGGTATTGAGCCACTATCTGGCCAAGGAGCTGGGGCCGAGGGGCATCGCCGTCAACGTGGTCGCCCCCGGCGCCATAGAGACTGACTTTGGTGGGGGGGTCGTGCGCGATAATCGGGATGTGAACGATTTTATTGCCAGCCAGACGGCGCTCGGCCGGGTGGGTCGTCCTGACGATATCGGTGGTGTCATCGCCGCCCTGCTCGCGGACGATTGCCGCTGGATCAATGCCCAGCGCATCGAAGCCTCCGGGGGCATGTTTATCTGAGTCGATCGCCACGACGCGCTAAATAACATCACGGCACAAGGGACTCAACACATGGCCTGTCTGCTACGGGGAAGCCACTCCCCCGCTGACGCCGGGGGATAACGCAGACCGTGCAGGCCACAACATCCACTGGCCGCGAGAGTGGATTACCAGCGCAGCCGGTAAACCCCATGCAACGCAGAGGCGCCCAAGCCAATGACTTGGGCGCCTCTGTAATAGCGATGGTTATTTCGTGGCGGGTGCAGGTTCAGCTGTAATGATTTTCGGGGTCGTTAGCGTACTTGCGGCCCCACTGGCCATGCCCGCATCTTGCTCCAACGCGGCGGCAGCCTGGTTTTTTTGTTCGATCTGCTCCATCACCAGCTTGTAGGCGATATAGTACTTATAAATGTTGCCCACATAGGTCACCGTCTCAGGGCCTATCTTATCTGCCGCCACATATTCGACATTCTGGAACCAGATATTGGGATCCAAGCCCCGCTTCTTGGCTTCTGCTCGCAAGCGCGCCACCCGGGCCGGCCCCGCATTATAAGAGGCGAAGGAGAAGAGCGCCTTGTCCAGATCGGTCATGGGCTCGTCTGCATAATAGTGATCTATCATCCAGCGCATATATTTGACCCCACCGTGAACGTTGGGCTCAGTCTGGCGAATATCCCCCACCTTCATCTGCTTGCCAGTGGCGGGCATCAGCTGCATCACACCGATGGCGCCCACATGACTACGCGCCTTCTGGTTGAGGCCCGACTCTTGATAGCCCTGGGCCGCAATGAGCAACCAGCCCACCTCATAGCGTGCTCCGTATTGGCGAAACAGGTCGACCAATTGCAGAAACTTCTTGCGGTCAGCCTCGGCTGCTGCGCTCTTTACATACTTATTCTGCTTGAGATAGAGGGCCAGCCGCTGAGATCCAGTCTGCTTGCCCCGCAGCGCCGCGATCTGCTTGTTGAGCATCGCCAACAACTGAGTGCTCTCCTTGCGTACCGCCCAGGCGATGACACCCCCTTCACGAAATACCGGCTGCTCATGAACGTTGATATCGGGAAAAATCTGCTTCCAGAAGCGCGCCTTGTGCTCATCCACGATGATGAACGGCAGCAGACCGGCATTGACCATTTCGATCAAGTCTTCATCTTCCAGGGTCTCAGGTACGGCACGAATGTCAATCAGCGGCTGCCCGGCGGCCTTGCGCACCTGGTTATCACTGAGCAGGCTCTCGAAATAACTCGATGAGGGGCGCACATAGATGGCCTGTCCACCGAGATCCCCCGCCCCTTCCACCTTGGGGGAAGCCGGGCCCGAGACCAGC
Source organism: Aeromonas rivuli (assembly GCF_020149575.1). Classification (NCBI taxonomy): domain Bacteria; kingdom Pseudomonadati; phylum Pseudomonadota; class Gammaproteobacteria; order Aeromonadales; family Aeromonadaceae; genus Aeromonas; species Aeromonas rivuli. The sequence continues at coordinate 2,383,951 of NZ_CP079742.1, forward strand.
AGTTCACGCACATCCTCAAGCAAGGGATCGGTGAAATTAACCCCCTGCTTGCGCTGATCCGTGATGGTGAGATTGGCGGCGGCGATATCGCCCTTGCCGGCGATCAGATCGCTGAATAACTTGTCCCGCGCGACCGGAATAAAGACGATATGTAATTTGAGGTGACGCTTGATGGCTTTCTCTTTTCGCAACTGGCCGTTGTAGCGCTGCTCAAGCTGCATAAAGCCATCATAGGTGACACCCCGTTGCACGCCCTTGTTGATGAAATAGCCAGTCTTGTTGTAAGTGGTCAGCACCCGGATGCGGCCCCGTTCCAGCATGGCATCGAGATCCCCCAAGGCGGGCTTTGACAGTTCAGCACTGTTAAAGTCCAGCTGAGCACGCTCCTCTTCCTCCTCCTTGGGGTCAGCCCCCCAAACCTGCGACCAAGGCCCCATAAAGAGCCCCCATATCATCACTATCCATAACCCTTTCATAGTGGCTACCTCACCCATTTTATTGAGTGTAGTGCCGCCCAGATCGCCACTTAGCTTATTGCGTTTGATCTTATGGAGGGGTAGTAACCAGATGGTATTGAATCAGACGGCCTTGCTGGGATGTCGCCTCTGGCGATGTGGCAGAACCCGCTCGATAGTGATATCGATTCCTGCTGTGGGGAGATAGGCCAATCCCAGCGCCCGCACTGTAACCTCTATCACCTTTGCCCGCCTGATAACGAGCCAGATCCTTTTCGCTGCGTACTGACGCCATCTACCAGTTTCGTTGAACGATTGGTTTTCCTATCAAACTGTTATGTCGCGCTTGGATTAGGCATGCTGGGCGATGATCCTGACTCTTTGAACCATCCAATCAAGAAGCCGATAAACGTGAATAAATAGATTGCAGCTAGGATTATATTCACCCATATCTTGTAGTAAATACTCTCGACTTCCTCTTTCTGCGTTGGGGTAAACGCCCTATTCAAAGTGATAAATACATTTCCATTAGATTTTATTTCTTTCTTAACAACCAAGCCATGAATAGAATTTCTAACCGGTAATTCATTCCCATAAACATACCCTGAAATACTCTTTTTTACTAGTTCAGAGCTAATCATTGCATTGGCTGTCATTTTTATTTTTTGCGCTCGTTCAGACAAATATGTGATGATATATATAGGTGATGTATCAAAGTAATATATTCTTTCACCTGTCATAGTCATTGTAATAGGGCAATTAACCTGATTCCTGGATTTTATATTTATAAGGTACTCATAAGCTTCAGGGTACATCTCGAAGAGAGATTTTTTCTCATCCAATTCTACACTGTAGTCCATGCCTATAAGGTGCTGTACGGCATCCTTGAAATCGTCTTTTTTCAGTTCCGACTTATCACGAAGGCACAACGTATCATCAAAATCATGATTGACTACCAAAACACTGTTTATATGAATAAACTCTTTTGGCAACACCTCGTATAATGTGGAAAAATGGTCGCTATCAATCACTTTCTCCCTTACATATTCTATATAGCCATTATGAATCAGGTGCGCTGGCGAGTGGTATAAGTTATGAATAAAAATAAAATGTGCAACAAATAGCACCAGCGCCAAGGCGCAGTTCCACTGGCGAGAGCCAAAGAGTAGGAATTGAGCTCCATCTACATACTCCTTGTTATTTAGTCGTTCCGGAGAGAGAAACACCTCATGGTGGGAACGCACGCAATGCAATGTGTAGCGCTCCCCCGGCTGCAACTTCTTTGCGGGGTCGCTGACCATACACTCATTGATGACTTTCCTTTCACCAAATGCGCTATTGGCAGACATGAGTGAGCATTCCCCCTCGATCAGAAATAGACGATGCTGCTTTTGGATCAACCATAAATAAGCACCGAGCATACCGAGGATTAAGGTGGTTAATATTGACAGCATGGGGATGCTGCTCGACAAAGAAGCGATGAAAGTAAAAAGTGAAAATAACGGCATGATGAAGTGCAATCCCTCAAGATAGACGACATCAAATTCTCTAGGCACCCACTGCCTGGGCAGGTTTTCTAACCTCTTGGCTTCAGGAATAAAGAGTGCATCATCGGCACTGATGGCGTAGAGCGCATCTTTATAGATAATTCCTCGGATATAAACGCTATGGGATTCATCCTTGCTGGAAGGGGGCGCTGGCCAATAAATAGACTCCACCCTCAGGTCACCAACACAGGTATCTTGCCACCGCTGACGCCATCCAGGCGCCAGCTGGCGAATGCTATAGATCCCTTCATGCTGATAGATGGTACCGTCGATAAATCGTCGCCTATATATCTTTCTCAGCAAAACCAGATCGGTATCAGATAGCACATCGGCTGTCATGCCTTGTTCTTTCAATCTAGAAATGGCCTCATCCCTTTCCTTCTGGCGCAGGGTATTGTCTGACCACCAGCAAAGCAACATCATGATCTTGATGATAATCATTAATAGGGGTAGGAAAATGTACAAAAATAATGCTCCTAACTTAGAGGGTTGATCAGATAATTCTTCCCTGATGGCAAAGTGTCAAGGGAGGCAGTGAACTCCTCATACTCCTGCAACTCGATTGCTGGCGTCCACTCCAGATTGGGCTCGCTGCCCCAGGTCGATTGCAGCAGCCAGCGCTCCAGGGGAATGCGGCCATAACGGCCCAGCAATATGGTGGCGACCAGATAGGCTATACCACCGAGTGCGAACGTCATGTAGAGAGCCGACCTAAAATTCACGCCAGCTATTAACCTCTCTCACTTCATGATTAGGTAAATATGGGTATATATAATTCAGCACTTTATCTGCCTCACCTTGCTGGCAATATAAATAGATAAAGTTTCCCGCATCAAAAGGTTCACTACAGACTATCAAGGCATCTTTCCTCTTGAAAATTTTCAAATAACCATTTGGTGTAAACAAACATCCTCGGTGTTTTTTTACCGGTCGCATATCCTTGATTTTCCATGCCAACAGTGCACTTGCACCGGCGCCAATAAAGGCAGCAGGGCCCAACATGCCCGCGGCCAACACACAGACACCACAGCCAAACCAGCCCAATCCACGGGCGATGGTAAAGGCAATGTCGGGAATATTATCCTGCTGGGTATAGAAGATACCCTTGGCAGTAATATGATAGTGATAGAGCTGATTGGGAGAAAATAAGAAACGCCCGCCAAGGCACATGATGAATAGCATCACCAGTATCCATGTATCAATTTTTAAAAAAGTGTGTAAATCATGACCCCACCCAACCCATAGACTCGAAAGAAACGCAAATACGATAATGGCTGCTGGCCAAGCAAAATGATACTGGTGATTTATTTTCCATTGATAGAGCACAGGCTCCTTTTCCAATGCTCGATAGCTGTCGCTGATATAGCTGCGTAACGCCTCCCCTTGCAGAGGAGACAAGTTGTCGGTTTGCTGTTCATTCATGGTGCTATTCCAATCATTATGCCTTCGATGGGCAGGCTGGCATCACGCTCTGCGGTGAGCACGGCGCCATCAACCAGATCGCCGCGCACCACGAAGCGTTGCGCTGTGCCGCTCAGGCTCTCATCTGCCGGGTAGGTGATCAGTGCGATGAGCTGATCGTACGGGTTCAGGGTATGAAGCACGCGGTACTCTCCGCCCTGCCCGTTTTTGCTTGCCAATGCAATGGCCTCTGGCCTGTCACCGCGCGGCATCAACCTCGGGCTGCCATCGGGGTAGGACATCTTCACCATGCGCCGGGCGCCGAGTTTCAGGCTGATCTTGTCAATGTGATTCGGCAGCCGGATCACCAACTCAGTGTTCGTCATCTCAATCTGGGGAGCCGCGGTGAGCCGCTCGTACTCCTGCAACTCGATTGCTGGCGTCCAAGCTGGGTTGGGTTCACTGCCCCAGGTCGATTGCAGCAGCCAGCGCTCCAGGGGAATGCGGCCGTAACGGCCCAGCAACAGGGTAGCAACCAGATAGGCGATACTACCGAGCACGAACGTCATGTAGAGAGCCGTCCTAAAACTCACGCCAGCTATTAACTTTTATAACGTCATAAGCAGCGATATAAGGTGATAATAACTGCATCACTTTTCCAGATTCTCCCTCCTTGCAGTATATAAATGCATAGGTATATGGAGATAAAGGACTGACAATGAACTTAATTGCACTCTTCCTTTCAAATAGTCTGATTGTCATTTTCTTTTCATTTTTAACGAAGAGGCATACATTTTTCTTTTCTACCGGCTGTATATCCTTTATTTTCCATGCCAACAGTGCACTTGCACCGGCGCCAATAAAGGCAGCAGGGCCCAACATGCCCGCGGCCAACACACAGACACCACAGCCAAACCAGCCCAATCCCCGGGCGATGGTAAAGGCTATATCGGGAATATTATCCTGCTGGGTATAGAAGAACCCTTTGGCAGTAATGTGGTAGTGATAGAGTTGGTTTGGAGCAAATAGGTAGCGGGCGCTAATTGCGATAAACATAACGACCAACATGTAAATAAGATGCGTGGTGGAAAATAAAAGATCTGACTGCCCTGCGGCGTAAGTTGCTAATGCTCCCAAAATAAAAAACTGGGCAACCCCCATGAAGGTTGCATGATGTTGCTTATGGTTAATGTTCCACTGATAGAGCACGGGCTCCTTTTCCAATTCGCGATAGGTATCTTCGATATAATTGCGCAAGGCCTCCCCTTGCAGGGGAGACAAGTTATCGGTGTGCTGTTCATTCATGGTGCTATTCCAATCATTATGCCTTCGATGGGCAGGCTGGCATCACGCTCTGCGGTGAGCACGGCGCCATCAACCAGATCGCCGCGCACCACGAAGCGCTGCGCTGTGCCGCTCAAGCTCTCGTCCGCCGGGTAGGTGATCCGTGCGATGAGCTGATCGTATGGGTTCAGGGTATGAGGCACGCGGTACTCTCCGCCCTGCCCCTTGCTGCTTGCCAATGCAATGGCCTCGGGCCGGGGGCTGATCGGGATCAGGTCCGGTTGCCCTGATGTTTTAGCAAGGTCTTGAGCGCGTCACTCTGCGTGCGCCTGAAGCTGCTCGCCACCCAGATGAACGCCCCCGCGATGGCGAGCATCATCACCACGTTGAATGGCGTCTCCTGGACCATCAGCATAAACCCTATATTGAGCAACCCGACCAGGCAGATAAACATGCTCCACACCCGCATCATCTTGACCGCCTTGACAGCAGCCCCCTCATCGGAGGCCACAACGGCGTCGGCCACCAGTTGCTGGCCCCGTGCCACGGCGTCGGAGAAGACGGCCTCCAGCTCGTCGGCATCTTGCTTCTCAATGGCCATCAATTGGCGTTTGTCCTGAATGATGTAAAACGTCTTCATAATGTCCTCGTGAAAACCTTGGGATACTGAGGCCGCCGCTTGGAAAAATGGCGGGCGGCGGTGCCAAATTAGGTGGGAAGACCAGCGTTTTTACGGTTTAGCACGCCAACGGAATGCGACCATAACGGCCCAGCAGGGTGGCGGCCAGACAAGCAATACCGCTGGCCGCCAACACCATTGAGATAGCCAGCCTAAAATTCACGCCAACTATTAACCTCTCTCACTTCATGATTAGGTAAATATGGGTATATATAATTCAGCACTTTATCTGCCTCACCTTGCTGGCAATATAAATAGATAAAGTTTCCCGCATCAAAAGGTTCACTGCAGACTATCAAGGCATCTTTTCTCTTGAAAATCTTCAAATAACCATTTGGTGTAAACAAACATCCTCGGTGTTTTTTTACCGGTCGCATATCCTTGATTTTCCATGCCAACAGTGCACTTGCACCGGCGCCAATAAAGGCAGCAGGGCCCAACATGCCCGCGGCCAACACACAGACACCACAGCCAAACCAGCCCAATCCCCGGGCGATGGTAAAGGCTATATCGGGAATATTATCCTGCTGGGTATAGAAGAACCCTTTGGCAGTAATGTGGTAGTGATAGAGTTGGTTTGGAGCAAATAGGTAGCGAGCGCTAATTGCGATAAACATAACGACCAACATGTAAATAAGATGCGTGGTGGAAAATAAAAGATCTGACTGCCCTGCGGCGTAAGTTGCTAATGCTCCCAAAACAAAAAACTGGGCAACCCCCATGAAGGTTGCATGATGTTGCTTATGGTTAATGTTCCACTGATAGAGCACGGGCTCCTTTTCCAATTTGCGATAGCTGTCGCTGATATAGCTGCGCAAGGCCTCCCCTTGCAGGGGAGACAGGTTGTCGGTTTGCTGTTCACTCATGGTGCTATTCCAATCATTATGCCTTCGATGGGCAGGCTGGCATCACGCTCTGCGGTGAGCACGACCCCCGCGCGTAGATCGCCACGCACCACGAAGCGCTGCGCTGTGCCGCTCAGGCTCTCGTCTGCCGGGTAGGTGATCAGTGCGATGAGCTGATCGTGCGGGTTCAGGGTATGAGGGACGCGATATTCTCCCCCTTGCCCGTTGCTGCTTGCCAATGCAATGGCCTCGGGTTTGTCGCCGCGCGGCATCAACCTCGGGCTGCCATCGGGGTAGGACATCTTCACCATGCGTCTGGCGCCGAGTTTCAGGCTGATCTTGTCAATGTGATTCGGCAGCCGGATCACCAGCTCAGTGTTCGTCATCTCTATCTGGGGAGCCGCGGTGAGCCGCTCGTACTCCTGCAATTCGATTGCTGGCGTCCAAGTCAAATTGGGCTCGCTGCCCCAGGTCGATTGCAGCAACCAGCGCTCCAGGGGAATGCGGCCATAACGACCCAGCAACAGGGTGGCGAGCAGATAGGCGATACCACCGATGGCTAGGGCAACCACCATCCAGGGGGCGAAAATAGCTGTGATACTAGCGCCTGTTAGCAAGCCAACGCCGGAACCAAAAGCAGCGGCCCACTGGCCAGCCAGCCCTAAAGCCTTTAAACCGTAAGCAAACTGTTCTATTTCCGAATTGGTGCCATCTTTCATCTTTTCGAGCGTTTCTAACCCTTCCAATGTTGCCGCCACCAATCCCAGCCCCGCCATGGCCCCCATGGAGAGGGCAAAGCGGCTGGCAAGGATCAGGGAATCGCCGGTGACGTTCTTGATGGACAATTTCAAGAGGTCTTCGGTCAACTGCCCATAGGCCTTGCCCTGATAGACCCCGGCGATGGCGCTACCGGTCCAGGCGGCGGTATAGGCCAGGGCACGGGCCTGATCCGACTGGGCCTTGGCATCCCCACGCGCCTTGCGCTGGTTCTCCTCAAAGCCATTGAGGGCGCAGGCCAGATTGGCCATATTGACCAGGGCCGCCACACCACCAAAGTTGCCCCAGTCGCCCCATACCTGACTCGCCGCGCGGGCCCCCTGGGCACCGCCTTTGGCCAATGCGCCCTGATAGCGGGCCACTCTGGCTTCGAACGCCTCCTGATTGCCGCCACCCAGCAGCAATATCCGTGGGGTGCGCGCCGCCTTGATCTGCTCACTCATCTCCTGTAGGCGCTGGACCTGCAAGGGCGTCACGGCTTGCCCTGTGTTACCGAGCAAGCGGCTTTGGGAGCCTGCAGCATCTCCCACCTTGAGTGCCCAGAGCTGCAACTCGCTGGCAAAGTTCGGGTTGAAGCGGGCTGACTGGCCGGTGTGAACCGCCTCCAGTGCTGCCGCTGCGACCCAGGCCGAGCCCTGCTGCCCTTTGAGCAGTGCCGGGTGCAGCGCCATGGTCAGCCTCTCCCAGGCCTGCATGCCAGGCCCGGTCACCGCCTTGTTGAGGGCCGTCATGGTCGCCTGGGCACTCTTGCCAAGACCGGCAAACAACGCACTGTCGAGCAAGCGGCCATCCGCCGCCAGGGCGCTCCAACCGGCACTGGCATTGGCCAGGGCCGTGCCGTTGCCGATGTTGAGCCAGGGGGTATCCTTGATGAGCTCTTCTTTCGTTTGGGCGGAAAAACCGTAATAGACCAAGGCTGGCAGGGCGCCCTTACCCAGCTGCTTGTGCAGTTCTGCGGCCTGCTTCTCCCCCGGCGCAGTCATCGCCAAGATGTTCAACCACTCCCCGTTGGCGCTCAGCAAGAAGTGCTGTCCCTCCGGGCTCTCGGGATCTATCCCCAGCGGCAGGGGCTCCTTCCCCACAGCGTCCAGCCCCAGCAAGGCATCGGCAAAACTCAGTTGCCACTGCTCCCGCAACTCATCCAGCAGCGGCTGCTGCGCGGCTATCAGGGCTTCCAGCCCAGTCCAGTTGACCTCATCGGTCAGCCGGGCCCCCGACCATTGGGCCAGCGCCCGGCTCGGCGTGTAGCCCGCTTGCTCCAACTCATCGCCCATGGCTTGCAGGCGCTGCTCCTCGGCAAGGGAGTAGTTGTTACCCGAGCCATTCATCACCTTCTCATTGAAGGCGTGGCGCGCCGCCAGATAGCCCTGCACCTTCCGCTTGAAGCGAAAGCTCGCCAGACGATTGCCCCGCGCGGCGGCGGGCAACTCGGCTTCGCTCAAGGGGGGCAGGGCCAGCATCTCGGTGATCCCCGCCATGCTCCAGCGATGGCGATCGCTATCGGTTTTGAACGGCGCCTCCTGTCTGGCCCAGGTATCACTCAGGCGCAGCGTCAGATCGTGCATGTCAGAGATGGGATCATCCAGCGCCACCATCAGGGCGCTCTGGGGATCAGGTATCCCCGCCTGATAAGCACTCGCAGCCTGGGCGGCCTTGTCACACCAGAGCAGACCTGGCTTAGCTTCAGCCGGGGCGTTGAGGGGCGCACAACTCAAGGGGAAGCCTTGATTGGCCTGCGCCATATCTGCCACATGGCTCTCAAGCAGGCTCAAGAGCCCGGCGTGCATGCCTCCCAACTTGCTAGCCAGAGGCAACAAAGAGAAACTGCGCATCCCTTTACTACGCAAAGAGCGCTGTTCGCCATAGGCCACCTTGAGTCGGTCAGTCCAAGGCTGATGGGCAAACATCATCGATAATTTGTGCGTCGCCGGATAGAGCAGGTGTCCCTTGCTCCCCTTGCTGGCGCTGATAAATTGCGCCCCCTTGATCTCGTACTCATCGAGCACCTTGGCCGTCTCGTCATAGACATAGAGCCAACCATCGCGCAGTTGGCGCAGGGTGTAGGCACTGCCCTTGAGCGTCAGAGGGCCCTTGAACTCCTTTGCTGGCAGCGGATGGGGTTGCTTGGCACCTGTCTCAAACACCTCATCCAGGGCATAGCGTACCGGTACTATGGCTATCTCTTTGTTCTTGAACGGACAAGCCCCGTTTGGGTTTTTGCCATCGCTCGGACTTGCGCACTGGGCAGCCTGATTGGGGGTGCTCATGCCACTATCTCCTTCTTGTTCTGCACGCGGGTCTGGGCCAGTTCGGCGGCCCGTTCAATTCGCTGGGAGGGGGTCTGACTGGAAGTGGACAGGATCAACTGCCGGATATCGGCATGCTCATCCTCGCCAGACTGGGCTGACGCAACATCGGGGGCCTGCATTGCCCCCAGGCCCAGATAACCCAGCACGTTGAACATCAGCAGCTGATCCCGCTCGCTCTGAAACCCCTTGTCATAACCCCACTGGGCCCACTGGGCGACCCACTGGGAAGCATCAGGCTGCTCGGCCAAACGCGCGGGAAACCATGTGACCATGTGGCGCGAGATGGCGTCCAGGGTGTGCTGCCAGCTCACCTCCCCCAAGCGCGTCCACTGTTCATCGGTCAGTCGCAGGCGATCCCCTTGTCTGGGCAACAGCGGCGATGGCACCTGTTTGTGTTGCCACCCGGCTCTGATCGGGATCCAGACCTGACTCACCCCCTGCCATAGCCAGCCATCGTCGCCATCAAACAGCCGCCACGCCGTCTCCGGCATGGCCAGCTTGAGCAGTACCCGGCTGCCGTAGGGGCTCTCGGCCTCGATGAGCGTGCGCAGACTCTCGGCCAACGGCAACAATGAAAGGGGGGAAGATAACAGGTAACCCCATGATGATTCACGCTTTTCCATAAACCACTCTAACAGGGCCGCACTGGCACTGACCAGACAGGGACTCGCCTCCCTCAGGCTGTCCCAGGGTTGATAGAGGTAGAGCGGCTGGTAGTCAGGTGAACCCTCCACCTCGAACAGGCTTTGCTCAAGTGCGGCTATCTGGCCGCCATCGAGCAGCAAATAGAGCCGTTCTGAGTCAGATAACTGTATATCCGGCCGAGTCTTGGTAAGGCAGGATTGCATCAGGCACCTCCCTCCTTGGCCGCCAATTGCTCACAGATCTCGCAGACGGGCTCGGCCGATTTGAGCGTCGCAATCTGACGAACGGGGTCCATGGGCGCAGGGGGCGCCACCACTTCCACCTCACCAGGCAGGGTCGGCATCTTGCCCGCCCAGCCGGAGCCATTGCCTGGGCTGCCACCGGAGTTCAGCTTGATGCTGCCGCCGCTGAGGGTCACGCCGCTCGGATCGATTTTGACGAAGCTGCCACCCACTTTGAGCGTCAGCTCGGCGCCCGCCTCCAGCACTATCTTCATGCCCGCCTTGTGGTGGACCTCGGAGCCTGCCTCCACCAGCAGGGATTGCCCCAGCTTCTGATGCATGGCGCCATCCACGCTGAGCGACAGATCGCCCTTGATGTGGTCGCGCTTCTCGCCATCGACGCTCAGGTGGTCATTGGCCTTGATGCGGGTGACTCGCTCATTGTCGATGTCGCTGTGCTGGTCATGTTTGATGTGCCAGGCGGCATCGTTCTCTATCAGCACATTGAGGTCTTTCTGACCGTGAATGTAGATCTCCTCCTGCCCGGCCTGATCTTCGAAGCGCAGCTCGTTGAAGCCCTCACCCTGATGGGTCTCGGTGCGCAGCACGGTGCGGGTCTTGTGGGCAGGCAGCTCGTAGGGGGGCCTATTGGTGGCGTGAAAGGTGCGGCCGGTGACGATGGGCTGGTCGGGATCCCCTTCCAGAAATGAAACTATCACTTCGTGGCCGATGCGCGGGATGGCCATGATGCCGTACTGGCCACCGGCCCAGCCCTGGCTGACTCGTACCCAGCAGGAGCTCATGTCGTTGGAGCTGCCATAGCGGTCCCAGGGGAACTGCAATTTCACCCGGCCATGCTGGTCGCAGTAAATCTCCTCCCCCTCTGGCCCCACCACGAAGGCGATTTGCGGGCCATCGACCATGGGCTTGTGGGGGATCTGGGGGCGCCAGCTCTGCTTGGCGCGCACCACGGCAAACTGGTTGTAATAGACGGTGGGCTCGCTGCCGCCCTCCTCTTCCAGGGCCGGGGGCTGCTTGCCGGTGTGCTGGATGTTGACCAGTTGCCAGTCGTCGTTGAGGGCATCGTTGGGGTGCTCGCTCAAGGTAAACCGCTGGCCCGGCTGCAAGGCGGCGCAGTTGGATTGGCCGCGGCCGGTCACGGCGTCATTGCGCAGGGCATCGAGCCGGTACTGGCTGAACGCCTTGCCGCTGGGGTCGGCCTTGAAGCGGCCCGGGTAGTCAAAATGCTGATAGGCATCCCGTTGATGGTCGAGGGCGCTGCCCACCGCCTGATGGGAGAGGCCATAGGCCGGGGTCTGAAAGTGGTAGTCCTTGAGCTCCACATCGCTGGTGCGCACCGATTCGCGGTAGTGGAACTGACGTACATAGGGGCCCTGCTCCAGGGAGCGGTTGCCGAGATTGAAGAACAGCTCGGGGCCCGTCACAAGGGCGGCGGCATCGTCGGCGAAGACGATGCGGTGCTTGCCCTGCTCAAACTCGTGGAAGTAGAAGATGCCCTCCTCGGCGGCGAGGCGGTTGACGAAGTCCAAGTCGGATTCCCGGTACTGAACGCAATATTCCCGCTGGCCATGGTCGTTTTTCAGGGCGAAGGCGTAGTCGGTGATGCCCGCCTCCTGCAGCAAGATGCTGATGATTTCATCGGGTTTTTGCGCCTGGAAGATGCGGGCGTTGCGACGAAGGCCCAGGCGCCACAGGGCCGGTTTGACCTCCAGCTGGTAGCGGGTGCGGCGAAAGCCGCTGTCTCCCTGGGCCGCGTCGCTGACCACACCGCTGACCCGGCGCTGCAATTCGCCGTTGTACCAGACCAGCAGCTCGCAAGGCTGGTCGAGCAGGTCGGCGAAGGGGAGATCGGCCTGATGGCTGGCGAGATCGAGCCGCAGGCTGAAGGGGCGACTCAGCTGCTCATCGAGGTTGAACTCGACCAGGGCGAAGGTGGATTCGGGCAAGGCCCCTACCTTGATGGTGAACTGAAGTCCTGTGCTGTCTGCCATGGGGGGCTCCTTATCCTGCCAAACCGCTGCCGGTGCCGATGACGACGCCACCACAGCCTATCTCTGTGCCGGTCACGGCAATGGGCTTGCCGTTGACCAGTACAGAACCGACCCCGCCCGCGATGCTGCGCGGATGGGGGGGATTATTGGGTTTGTCATGGGGCGCCAGGGGATCCCCCTGACGCGCGACCGGTTTGCCGTCGAGCAGCACATTGGGACTGGCCGCGATGATGGGCGATGGTACGAAGCCATCATGATCGGTACCGAGATCTCCGAGCAGGGCAATGGTAGGGCACATATGATTCTCCTTGCATGGCGGCACCAGACAGCGTCCGGCACCGCCTGATATTCAACCGGGTGGCAGGACGCCATCGTTCTGGCGCTCGGCCAACTGCTGTAGCTGATAGAGGCGTACCGTCAGCGACTTGAGCTCATCCTCCATGCTCTTGAGCTGAGCCGGAGGCACCTGCCCTCCCCGCGTCTCCATCTCGCTCAACCTCGCGTCCAATGGCACCTCCACCAGCAGATCTTTCTGGATCTCGTAGAGGCGGGACTTGAGGTAGGAGATGGTGACCGATTTGCGCTGACGCTCCAGCTCGAGCAGGGTGCTGAGCAGGCCATCGATCCCCTCCCTGACCCCCAGATAAGCGGATCCAGTCTGTGCGGCATTGCCACGCTGACGCAGCAGGGCATCTTGCCACTGGCGGGTCATGGCCTGCACCTGGGCCGTCTCCGGGTAGAGGCGCTGCATGGAGTTCGTGAGCTCGTCACCAAAGCCATACCAGTAGAGGGGCGAGACTTGCTCCAGCTGGGCGAGCCGACGCTGGTAATCACCGATCAAGGTGGGCGCCAGATCCTGAAGGGACTGCTCGCCAAGCAGGATGCGCGCCTGGCGAATATCGTCCCGATCCAGCCCCTTGGGCATGGGTTGGGCGGGCAGCTGCAAGCGGGCAATCATGGCACTGCGCTTGGCCTGCTCCACCTGCTGTTGCACGCTGGCCGGCTGCTGACTCAGCTGCCAACCCCACCCTGCCAGCACGGGCAGCGCACAGCAGAGCACCCCGAGACCGAACCACTGCCAGGCCGGACGCCGCTTGTGCTTGGCTTCGATTTTCAGCACTGTCGGTCTGAGGGTGCCGGGTTCTCGTCCCACCAGTATGCTGCCCTGAACCGGGCTGCTCGCGGTGCTTCCAGAGGCGTTCTCGGACCCGGCGGCGACCTGGGCGCCCTGCTCGCCGTGGAAGAACACCATGGGCGGGATCTGCAGATCGTCGCTCAGTCCCGCTTCATCCGAGACAATCACGACTTCTGCCTCATCGAACAGATGGGTATAACCCTCGATGAAGTGCACCAGATTCTCGACCCTGGGAATGCGGCTGAGCCCGCTGTGGTGCAGCTTCTCGCTGATGAGCTGCAAGGCCCGCTCGCAGCGATAGACTAGCCGCTTGTCGTCATGGCTTATCTGGTATTCACGGATGATGGGGCTGACACGAGCGATGAACCAGTCCAGCATCTCGACCCGGGCCCGCTCCTGATGCACCGGCGGCCAGACGCTCTGCCACTGGCTGACGATCAGGTTGGCCATGAACTCGCACCCCTCGGCGAACCCCTTGAGCCCCTGCAGGCGCGAGCGTGCCAACACGAAATAGATGGCCGTCTGCAGATCCACCCCGTGCCGTTCGAAGATCTGGCTCGCCAGCTGATGGATCCGGACCCAATCCACCTCGGGACGAGAGGCATGACTCAACTTGTTGATTTCGCTGCGCAGTGCCTCGTATTCGGGCAGCATGCGGGGATCCGAGCCTATCTTGAGTGCCTGTTGTGCGTCTTGCATATCAATATTCCACTCGCTGGGAGCACACCGGGGACTCGCCCCGGTGTCTCGCCATTAGCTATCAATAGAGGGATTCAGGCAGGCTGAACTGGCTGAACAGGCCCCCGGCAAAGGGATTGTGAGACGCATCCGTATAGACCCTGTAGGTCATGGCGCCCTGATCCACCGGGAAGCGCACGTCGAAGGCGGCCTCCTTGACCTGAGTCAGCTCCCCCTTGTCCATCAGCCGGAACATGGCCCAGGGCCCGACGAAGCCTTCACTGCGCGGCGATCTGTCCCGGGCGGCAGGCACCAGGGTTATCTTGCTCTCGGCCCCGTCCCGCATGGTGTTTGGCCACACCAAGGGCACCTTGCTGCGCCGACCATGGGCATATTCCAGCAACTGGCCGTCCAGATTCAGCACGCTGCGCCGCTTGTTGGCGGTCAGCTCGATGGGTTCGAGCACGAACTGCACCTCCAGATTGCCTTTGGGGGTGAAGAAGGTCTGACGGATCCGCGCCGCCCGCTCGAGCTGCTTGAGCAACTCGGCCTGCACTGGCGAGCCGTAATCGCCATCCATCAGACCGCTCTCCACCATGGGCTTGAGGTTGCTCTGATAGAAGCTGTCCAGGGTGCCGCCGGGGGCGAAGAAGCGCTCCATCTCGGAGAGCGGAGCATCCTTGGCCGACACCGGATTGAAGGGATAACGCCCCGCCAGCTCGGTGTTGAAGGGGGTCACCACCCGGTCTTGCCACTCCTGATTGAGGGAGGACATGGCCAGATCCACCACCAGGCGGGAACTCTCCTCGGCCAGCTGGCTCACCCAGCGATCCAGGGGCATCGGCAGGCCAGTGGCGTATTGCTGCAGGGCAAACACCGGATCCGCATACTTGTTGGTCAATCGCATCTGCACCGCTTTCAGCGCCGCCTGGCCCGGGTCCGTGGCGTTGACGATGAGCTCGAGGTAGTGCTGCAAGTCGGTCAGCTTCTGGGTCACCTCGGAGATGAGCGGCCCCTGCTCACCACGCCCGCTCAGCACGGCGTTGGTGGCCAGGAAGGGGCGACCTATCCGGGCCGAGATGGCCTGGGTGGGATCCCCTTCCTTGTCCGACAGCTGGCGGATGCGGGTGTTGTCGTCCAGGGTCGAGATGACCCGCTGGAACGGCTGATCGTTACCCGTGATGGCCGCCAGCACATCCAGGGCCTGCTGCGGGTTTTGCAGGGATTGCACATCCAGGTTGGTCAGCAGGTTCTGCCACTGGCCCACATAGTTGGTGACATAGCGATCGTTGACCTGACGGGTGATCTCCCGCCGATCCGCCTCGCTCAACCGGGTGTTCTTGCGCTGACCCAACACCCAGGCATCGGTCGCGGTCAAGTCGATGAGCGCGGTATCCTGCTTGAGGAAGAAGGTGCTGAACCCCGGATAGGTGAGCAGCCGTGGCACCAGGCCCCGCTTCTCGTCCCGCAGCACGAAGACGCTGTCGAAGGTCGGCCCCACCTCGTCGCGGATATTGAGATCCGGCGCCAGGGTTTCGTCGGCCTTGAGCACCAGATTCTGGTAAACCCGCTGATAGAGCGGCAGCTTGCCAAGCTCACGCTGGGCGCCATAGACGCTCTGCTGGAAAGGGGCGAAGGCCATGATGGCCGCCTGATCCTTCTGCACACGGCTGCCATACCAGTCGGTATGGTCCAGGGCGTAATCCAGGTGACCCATCAACTGATCCTGCGCCACTCCCTGACCCGGGAAGGCTTGTTGCCAGCGGCTGCCCATAAACTGCTCGACCTGAGGCTTGTCACGGCCGGAGGCATCATCGATCATGCGCATCACCCGCAATATCGCGAATTTTTCCTCGCTGCCGGCCGGGGCCTGCTCAAGATCCTCTTCCAGTCCCTGCATCAGGGCCGGCAGGAAGCGCAGCCGCAGCAGTTGCAGATAGGAGCCCTCCACATAGGGGCCTATCTCGTCCCCCTGATAGAGCCCCAAGTCCGCCAGCACCGGGGAGCGCTCCCGATAGTTGCCAAACGACAGGGTCGCCTCGCGAATAAGATTGAGGCGGGGCAGCTGGTTGAAGCCCAGGGCATCCTGACCGCTCAGATCCCGGGTCTGCATGAAGTCCTGAGCCTTGGCCAATACGACCTGCCCCGCCGCCTCGTTGACTCGGTAGTAGTAGTGCCAGCCACCAACCAACCCGGCGCACACTAGGGCGATGGCGCCGATGCCCACCGCCATGCGACGGCGGCGATAGAGGGTATGCAGGCGATTCTCCCCGGCCAGATGGGCCTCGGGGAAGATGATGGCGGCGAACAGATTGCGCACGAAATAGGTGGTCGACTCCCCGCGCAACGAGGAGTAAATAGGGTCGGGCAGCTGATAGCGGCGGGCCGATGCCTGAGCGAACGCATCAAACGGCACCCCTTGCTGGTAAACGGAGCTGACATAGACGCCGCGCACCATGATGGGTTTGCCCTCTTCCAGGGGGGCCAGGGTTTCGCCCAGCAGCGCGGTCACATAATCCTTGAGCCCCGCCAGTTGGCGCACGAAGGCGAACAGCGCATTGCGCTGCTTGTCGCCGCGCCCGGCCAGCAACATCTCCGGCAGGTTGTCATTGAGATTGACCAGCCACTGATCCCAGAACAGTTCCAGATCCTGCAACCACTGCTTGCCCTGGCTGGTGCCGGGTTCGAAAGTGACCCCGAGCACCGCCTCGCGGGCCTCTTTATCCAGCGCCTCGTACACCGCATCGAAGCCGTGCAGCAGATCCAGCTTGGTGAAGGCCACATAGAGCGGCAAACGGGTATTGAGGGTGCCCACCAGCTCCTGCAAGCGCGCCCGCATCAGCTGGGCATAGGCCTTGCGCTCGGAGACGCTGGCCTGGGACAGCCAGGCGAGATCCACCGTCAGCACCAGGCCATTGAGGGGCTGGCGACCCCGATTGTCCCGCAACCAGCCAAGCAGGTGATGCCAGCGCCGTTGCGCCGGCGAGTTCATCTCATCCGCGCCCGGCTGGGCAAACAGCTGGCCATCGGGATCCAGCATCACCGCCTGCTCACCGAGCCAGCAGTCGATCTGCTGGCCCTGGGCGTCATCGCGCAGCTCGTTGTCTAGCCTGGGGTTGAGCTTGTTGGCCGGGTTGGCCCTGTGGATCAGGCTGCTCTTGCCGCTGCCAGGCAGGCCCAGCACCAGATACCAGGGCATGGCATAGAGCGCCTGCTTGCCGAGGTGCTGACGCAAGGCGCCCAGCCAGCGGTCGAGGAAACGCTGCTGACTGTCCACCAAGGCTTGGGCCGGATCCTGCTCCAGCACCACCTCTTTCTCGCGATCCAGGCGATCGGCCTTGAGCCCCTGATAGAGGCGCCAGGCGAGGATCCCCAGCGCCAGCCAGAGCCAGATCATCGTGAATACCACCCGAGCCCAGACGGAGGCCAGCGGCTGGCTCTCCCCCAAGGTCAGACGCGGGCCGAGCCACCAGGCCAGGATCAGCACGACGACCCACACCAGTCCCCCCAACAGGGTCCAGGAGGGTTTCAGCTTGGGCAGCTGTTGCCGTAAAAAACTAAATAGGGTCTTGAACATAGGATTGTGATTCAACTCCGACTCGATGACTCATTTCGACCCAGGGGTCGCGTGCTGTTCCAGGCGATTGACCAGGCTTGGCTCCCACTGGGCCAGACCCAGCCGGACCGTGGTTTGCCACAGATGCTGATAATGTTGCCGTGCCAGGCTCCCCATGCCGGCCTGCGCCAGCAGATCGGCCTGGACCAGTTCGGCATAGAAGCGCGAGCGGGGCTCGCTGAGCCCCTGCATCTGCTCCTCGAGCCGCTGCAGGGCCAGATCCAATCCGCCCTCGTCCAGATCAAGCTGCGCCAGGGATCCCAGCTCTGCCCTCCCTTCACCGGCTCGCGCCTGCTGCAACCAGTTCGCGCAAACCGCTGGCAGAAAAGGGGTCCCATCGCTAAAGCTCAGGGCCTTGAGCCCGGGCAGACGCGCGAGAAAGGCCTGGGCCTCCTCCCGGATCCCCTGGGCGGCCTCGTTGAAGCCCAGGGCCCTGGCCAGCTCGAAGGAGAGTTGGTGACCCTCCAGCCAGTACGGCGCCAACGTCAGACTCTGCTCCACCTTCTGCCAGAGCGCCTGGGTCGGCTGGCCCATGGCGGCGCGGTACTCATCCACCATGTCGGCGGAAACCGGCGCTAGCTGGGTCTTGCCATTGGCCCCCGCCAACGGCGGCGTCGCTATCCCGGACCAGATGGCGTGGCGGCGTAGCCGATATCCCACCGCCGCCTCGCTCTGGCGCTCGATCAGCAGTTCGGCCACCTTGAGCTGGGTCTGGCGCCAGGCCCTGTCATTGCTGCTGTCTATCTCCAGAGGCGCAGCGGGAGATGGCGTGGCCGTCAGCCCCATAGCGGTCGCGCTGCTCGCTCCCGATGGGGCCGTCTGGGCACGCTGGCCACCCTCGGCCTGCTGCTGGGCCGCTTGCTGGCTCTGGGCCCGGCGCAGGGCGCTGCCCAGGCTGGCCAGGGTCTCTTCCTTGTCGGGGCACAGGGCAAGCCAGCGGGAGGATAGCCTGTCCCAGCGGCCAAGCAGTTGACCCAGCTCAGCGGCACTGGCCGACTCGCAGCTACGCTCAGCCGCCGCCTCGAAGCGCTTCACTATCTGAGTCATCAAGCGCTGCTTCTGCGCAAGATTGTGCGGCCAGGCCGTCAACCAGTAGGCACCCAGCCAGGCCTCCAGTAGATCGAGGGCCGTCGCGAAGGGCGCCAGCTTGGCCGGCTGTTGCAGGCAGCGCAGCAGCTGAGCCAATACCCGCATGTCTTTGGTATGCAACTCAAACAGTTGCAGGCAGGATTCGGCGACCGCATCGAGATCCACCTGGCTGTGGGCCAGGGAGCCCAGCTTGACCAGTTCGGTCTCCACATAGTCCCACTTGCCATTGTCGGGGGGCACAGGCTCGCGGCTGCGTTCCTCAGGGATCGCGGTCAACAGGCGTTGGCACCAGGGGTGAATGTGACTCATGCGCCCCCCTACCAGCGACACTGCTGACGCAAGGGTGACAAGGCCTTGCCCAGACCCGTCAGGTCAAACTGCAACATCACCCCCTTGGGCGCCGTCAGGGTGAGCTGGCGATGGCCGACCCAGCCCTTGAGCTCATCGATGGCGGGCAGGCCGCGGCCATACTCCAGCAGCATGCCCTGCTCGCGCACGAACCAGTTGCCCTGGCGAAGCGCGTCATCGAGTCGAGTCTCGACGCGGTTCCCCACCCAGGGTTCATCCAGACGCAGTCGCAAGCTGGTGATGCTGTTGCTGCAACTGATGGCCAGGGTGGCGCCACGCAAGGCGGGTCGAGTCAGCAACAGACTGGCCTGCTCAGCGTCCGTTTCAGCATCCTGGCCGAGCAAGAAGGGCTCGCTTTGAGCCGTTCTACCCTGCTCCTGACGCCAGATGGCTTGCCAGAGTTCGGACTGGCGGGCGGGTTCGGCCAGGGCGACGGCCCCGCTGCCGATGGCGTCGTAGCAGGCCAAGCGCACTAGCGGAGACGCTTCGGCACGGCACTGTTGCAGTTGAGGCGCGAGCGCATCGCCCTGAGTCGTGACAGCGAGCAGCAAGGGGATCAGGCTAAGGGACATCAGTTCACCTCCAGCGGGTTAAGAGGCATCAGTTCACCTCCAGCTTCTGGCATTTGTGATCCAGGGTGCGCTTGGGAATATTGAGGCTCTGGGCCACCAGCAGGCGATTGCCCTGGTAGTGGCGCAGCCTGGCTTCGATCACCGAGGCCTCGTATTTCTGCATGGCCATGCGCAAGTCCCGGATGTGGTTGTAGTCATCGAGCAGGCCCGGCAAGCTGGCGCACACCCGGTTTTGCAGCTCGGGAGGCAGCGCCTCCAGGCCAATTTCCTCACCGGCCAGGGTGTGGGCACAGGCGACTTCCAGCAGGTTGCGCAGCTCGCGCACATTGCCCGGGAAGTCGTAACCCTGTAGCTGGCGCAGGAAACTGCCCTGCAATTTGCCCAGCACCTTGCCCTCGGCGGCACCAAACTGGGCCAGGAAGTGCTGAGTGAGGGGGGCGATATCTTCACTGCGCTCGCGCAGAGGCGCTATGTGCAGCAGACACTGGCAGAGCCTGTGGTAGAGATCGCTGCGAAACGTCCCCTCCTCCACTCGACGCTCAAGGGGCTGATGGGTGGCGGCGATGAGGCGAAAATCGGAGTGACACTCCTTCTCCCCCCCCAGGGGTCGGTAACTGTGGGTTTCCAGCACCCGCAGCAGCTTGACCTGCATGGCGGGGGGCATGTCGCCCACTTCGTCCAGAAACAGGGTGCCGCCATGGGCCTGAGCCACCAGGCCCGCCTTGTTGTGCTGGGCCCCGGAGAAGGCGCCTTTCAGGTAGCCAAACAGTTCGCTCTCAATCAGGTTTTCCGGGATGGCGCCACAGTTGATGGCCACGAAGGGCTTGTCGGCGCGATCCGAGCACTGGTGCACCAGGCGAGCGACCACCTCCTTGCCGCTGCCCGTCTCCCCCTGAATGAGCACAGTCAGCCTGTGCTGGCCCCCCTGATGGATCTGCTGGCGCAGGCCGCGGATTGCGGCAGACTGGCCGACCAGCCGCTCATCGAGCAGCTGTTCATGCTGGCGCTGGCGCTGACCCTCTCCCTTGATCAAGCGCAGGGAGTCACGCAGCACCGATTGGTCCCGACGGCTGCGGCCCAGCTCGCGAATGAGGGTCAGTTGATTGCAAAACAGTTGCGCCAGGGCCGTGAGGCAAGGCTCCGCGCTCCAGGCTTGCAGCCGGGTTCCCTCATCGAGCAGGGCCAGCACGGCGAACGGCTTGCCTTGGCTGTCAACCAGCGGCATGGCGTGCAGCCCTGTGCCTTGGCCAAGGGTGGTCAACAGTTGGCGAAACCCTTTATGCTCGATGCGCGCACCGCCATAGAGGGAATCCCAGGTGCGCGACTGCGCCTTGTGCAGTACATAAGCGAGGGGATGGGCGAAATCATCCGCTCCCAGCACCATGGTGACCGGCTGCCCTTGCACCCGTCCCTGGCAGTGCAGCTCGCGACCACTGACATCCAGCATGGCCAGCAGCATGCCGCTGGCCTGGTAGCGGGTCGCCAATTCGGCCAGCCACCAGTCACACAGACTCTGCTCATCACGGGCGCGGGTCAGGGCCAGGGCAAACTCGAGGGCTTGTAACATGGCTTAGCCCTCGACCTCGGCGATGAACTCACCCGACTCGACCCGGAAGCTGACGCGATTGATGGCCTGACCCGCCCCAAGGCGTTGCAGCAGTTGCAAAGAGACCGGCGGCAGCAGGGCCCCGTCGATGACGGATTCGAGCATGCGGGCCCCGTTCTCGCTGCGATTGGCCCGGCGCAGAATCTCCTCGGCCACCTCGGGCTCGAGTACCACCTCGGCACCGAACCGCTCCTTGAGCAGGCTAACCAGTCGCGCCAGCTTGCCCTGCACTATCTCGACCAGGGTGTCGTGACCGAGCGGCAGATAGGGGATCACCTCCATGCGCGCCAGCAGGGCGGGCTTGAAGAAGGCGGCCAGCTCCGGATAGAGGGCGTCGAGCAGGGCATTGGGCTGCTCGGCATGGTCCACTATGGTCTGGAAGCCCAGGTTGGAGGTGAGGAAGAACACCACGTTCTTGCAGTCGATGACTCGTCCCTCGCCGTCGGCCAGTTCGCCCTTGTCAAAGCCCTGATAGAAGAGGTTGAGCACGTCCGGATGGGCTTTCTCCACCTCGTCGAGCAGCACCACTGAGTAGGGTTTCTGACGAATGGCTTCGGTCAGCACGCCCCCCTCGCCAAAGCCGACATAGCCGGGGGGCGAGCCGATGAGGCGAGAAACCGTGTGTTTCTCCTGGTACTCGGACATGTTGATGGTGGTGAGATACTGACGACCGCCAAACATCAGCTCGGCAATCTGCAGCACGGTTTCGGTCTTGCCGACGCCGCTTGGCCCCACCAGCAGGAAGGCGCCCAGGGGGCGACCCGGCCTGCGCAAGTCGGCGCGGGCGGTGAGCAGATGCTTGTGCAGGTGCGCAACCGCAACCCCCTGCCCCTTGATGGTGTTGCCCAAAAACTCCGGCAGACGGGTCACCACATCCAGTTCCCCCTGGGAGATACGGTTGAGGGGGACCCCGGTCCACTCGGCGATCACCGCCGCTATCTGGCCCTTGTCCACGTGGGCCGAGACCAGCACTGCCCCCTGTTGCAGGGCGGTGAGTTCGGCATCGAGCTGATTGAGACGAGCGATGGCGAGCAGGGGGTCCATGGCGGCGTCGGCCAGATCCACCCCAGCCTGGGGCTGCTCCGCCTGAGCCTGTTCATGCTGGCCATCGAGCAGCGCGGCGCGCAGCGCCACTATCTCGTGCACCAGGCTCTGCTGCTGCTGCCAGTGCGCCTCCTGCTCGCCCAGAGCCAGGGTGCAGGCTTGCTGTGCCTCGTGCAGCTCGGCCAGGCGATCCTCGTTGTCGCCCAGGCCAATCATGGCCTGGCGCTCGAGTTGGCGAATTTCCAGCTCCCGCTGGCGCAGCGCGTTTTGCAGGTGACTGACGGCGCGCGGCGGCGTGGTCAGGTTGATGGCCACCCGGGCACAGGCGGTATCGAGCACGTCGATGGCCTTGTCCGGCAACTGGCGACCCGAGATATAGCGGGCGGAGAGCTGGGCCGCAGCCTGCAGCGCCTCCTCGTCGATCAGCACCCCATGGGCTTGCTCGTAGATGCTGCGCAGGCCGCGCAGGATCACGGTCGCCTCCGAGGCCGAGGGCTCACCCACCTTCACCAGCTGGAAACGGCGCGACAGGGCCGCGTCTTTCTCCACGTACTTCTTGTATTCGCTCCAGGTGGTGGCGGCTATGGTGCGCAGCTCACCCCGGGCCAGGGCCGGTTTGATCAAGTTGGAGACATCCAGACCACCGGCCTGGTTGCCAGCCCCTATCAGGGTGTGCGCCTCGTCGATGAACAAGATGATGGGACGCGTCGACTCCTTGACCTCCTGCATCACCCCCTTGAAGCGCTTCTCGAACTCCCCCTTGACCGAGGCCCCGGCCTGCATGGCGCCGAGATCCAGACTGAGCAGCTCGACCCCCCGCAATTTTTCCGGCACCTGACCCGCGATGATACGCAGCGCCAGTCCTTCGATGAGGGCGCTCTTGCCGACCCCGGCCTCCCCCACGACGATGGGGTTGTTCTTGCGGCGGCGGGAGAGGATGTCGATCATCAGATCGATCTCATGATCCCGGCACAATACCGGATCCAGGCTGTTCTGGCGGGCCTGTTCGGTCACATTCTGGGTGAAGCGGGCCAGCAGACTGGCATCGGCAGGCAGGGCGCCCTGGGTCGCGGCGCCGCTGGCGTTGACGCTGACCTGAGTTTCGGCAGACTCTTTCACCCACTCATCGAACTGCTGGCGCAGCAGTTCGCGGTTGACCTGGGCCAGCAGACGGCTGATACCGGCGCTGAGATAACGCTGGGGGGTCATCAGGAGCACCAGCAACAAGACGCCGCTGCGCAAGCGGGCATGGCCAAACTCGGCGGAGGCCAGCAGCCAGCTGTCTTGCAGCCACTCGACCAGCAACGGTGAGAAGGAGGGGTAGCCCGGATCGGTACTGGCATCCCCCGCCCGGGGTTGCAGCAGCCCCGTCAGCTCATCGACCGGTACCTCGGCCCGCTTGAGAATTTGGCGCACATCGCACAGGGGCGTCTCCAGCATCTTGAGCAGCAGATGCTCGATACGGATCTCGCTGCCTTGCTGGCTGACACACAAGGCGGCAGCCTCTTCCAACATGTGGCGACAGATGGGGTTGAGTCTTTCCACCAGTACTGGCAGTTCTATACGGATCAAGGCGTGCTCTCCTTAGTAATTATTTTAATAATTCGCCCAGTTGACGCAGCACGTCCTGGGTCTGGTTATCGAGTTGGTGATGGTAGAGACCGAAGATGAGGGCCAATACCAGGGCGCTGCCGATGCAGAGACTGCGCAGGGACCATTGGCGGGGTAACTGATAACGGGATGCCTGCTGGCCCAGATCCAGGTGAAAGACCCGGGGCGCCTCGGTCTGTGCCTCGCCCTTGAGCTGGCGATGGAGCTGGCTCACCACCCGCTCGAACTCGCCCTTGCCCTGGGTCATCACCTTGTAGCGGCCCTCGAAACCGAGGCAGAGGCACAGGTAGATGAACTCCAGGATGTCGCGATAGCGCACCGGATCCTCTTGCAGACGAGCGAGCAGCACGAACACCTTCTCGCCGCCCCAGGTCTCGTTATGGAAGCGGGTCAGCAGTGAGTGTTCCGACCACTCGCTCTGACTGCCCCAGTCGCGGCCCATGACGGCCTCATCGATGAAGGTGCAGAGGATGTAGCGAAACGACAAGACCACCCCGTTCTCATAGCCATGGGCCGTCAGCTCCTGCTCGATGGCCTGCACTTCGGTGACCACCCGTTGATAGAGCTCTGGCACCCGATCATGGCGGGTCAGTTGGCGCACCCGCTGCACCAAGCCCAGCAGCGGGGTCACCGCATCTATCATGGGGTTGATGCTCTGGCCCCGCAGGCGGAACCAGTAATCCGAGTCCATGTCCAGCTGCTCGGCATGGTCGAACAGCAGGTCCTGCATCTGGTCGCTGTGAATGATGTCCATGGTCATCTGTGATACTCCTCCCTTCGGGGGATCATTGGCTGCGGATGGCCCAGAGCTGCATGTCGAGCTCCGGGAAATCCCCTGCGATGTGGAAGCCGATGGTGTTGCCCTTGATCAGCATCTGCCAGGCCGGGCTCTGCCGGTCGAGCTGGAAGTAGCTGTAACCGGCGTGATAAGGCAGCTGGCGCGGCGCCACCGGCAGTGGCAGCAGCGGGATCCCCGGCAGTTGCAAGCTGATGAGTTCGCGGATCTTCTCGCTCGATGCCACCTTGATCTGTTGCAGCAACTGCTTGCGCAGCTGCTCCTGGGGCATGCGGGCCCGCACCGCCAGCACGAAATCGGCGCTGGCCATGAGTTCGCTCTCGCCCACCATGGCCACCATGACCCCGTATTGATGCTTGTGCAGCTGAATGGAGACGGCGCGCGGCGACAGCACAGTGCTGAGCGCCTGGCGCAGGGCCAGGATCACCGGCTCGAAGCTCTGCTGCTGATCGTCGTGACGATAGGCACCAAACAGGGGCGGCAGACGGGACTCATCGGTGAAGGTCATCAACTCGCCACACAGCTGTACCAGTGCCTCGAACAGCCGTTCGGGGTGCAGGGTGCCAAGCCGGGCCAGATGGGCGAGCTGGGGCTGGGCGCGGTTGAGCAGTTGCAGCATCATGAACTCGGCCACATCGGCCACCCCTTGCTGACCGGGGGCGGCGATACGCTGGGAGAGGCTGCGAGCCCGCTCCCCCACCAGGCCCGCTATCTCGCCCAGGAAGCGCTTGAGGCTGGGGATGGCGGAGACGCTGATGCTGCACGGCATGAAGTTGCTGTCCAGCACCAGGCTGCCATCCGGGCGCTTGTCCAGGATGCGGGCGATGGCGAGCGAGGCGTAGGCGCTGCGGTCTTCCCGTTCGAGCATGAGCCGCAGGCTCACCTTGCCGATCTCCAGGGAGACCACGTCCCCCCCTTCGCTGTGCAGATCCCGCACATCATGGCGCTGGGCCTGCAACCGGGTGGCGATCCCCTGCTCGGGGTCACTCACCTCGTTGACCCCGCTCACCGACAACGGCAGCGCCAGATAGACCTTCTGGTTGGCCAAGGAGGCATCGAGGATCTCGAGGGGGGGCGGCAACAGATCATCATTTGGGATATTGAACACTGTGCCATCGGGCAAGATGCCGCTGGCACCGACCAGGGCGATGCGACCAAAGCCCAGATAATCCTCATTGATGCTCAAGGATTGCAGGCCGAAGAAGTAGTCGCTGAGCGCGCTCAGCCTGGCCTGGAGGCTGTAGTCCCCGTGACGCTGTTGTTGTTGAAAATGCTGGGGTTTGATGAACAAACCCTCACGCCAGATAACCCGATTTCGACTGGACATAGTTATTCTTCTTCTTTCTGTATTTCGACTTCATCGAGTCGCAGGTGAACCAGCAACTGATAAGCCCGCCCCTTGCTGCGCACCTTGATGACCTTGCGCCATTCGGCGCTGTTCGGGTCGGCATAACGGGCAATGACGCCGATGTAGCGGGTCTTCTCGTCAAGCTCGATGGGCGGCAGATATTTGAACTGGTTCGGCAGCAGGGTGTAGTCCTGATGATCCAGGTAGTTCTTGCCCAGCGCCTTCTCCGGATCCGCCGTCACCTGGTCATAATCGGTGGCCAGCAGCTTGGAGTCTTCGGCCAGCAGCACTATCTGGAACTCAATCGGCGCAGCCTCTCCCCCCTCGTTCGGATTGACATCGGGCTCGGCCAGCAGGCTGAGCCCCAAGGTAGAAGGCTGATCGTCATGACTGCCGACCTGGATATCCGGATCCATGGCCACGTCAGCCATCTTGCCCATGGTGGTGCAAGCGGACAGCCCGAGCAGCAACAGCAGGCAGAGCACTGAGCGCATCAGATAAGTCCTTGTTGCTCGCGCAGGGCCTTGTCATAGGCCTGGGCATATACCTGATGGAACAGCTTGTCGAAGCCCTGCTGACGAGATGAGGTGAGCTCCTGGTAGTAGTGCTGATACATGATCCAGCTCCAGGCCTCCTCGCTCAGGTCGTCGGGTTTGCGGGTACGGCGATAGTGCTCGAAACGCGAGCGCAGTGCTTCGGGGGAGAAGGCGTGCAGTATGCTGTCCAGCGCCGCTTTGATGGCGGTCTGGTTGGCCACGTGGTGGACCCGGATATTGCGCAGGCTCTCGGCAACCGCCGCAGGGGCGGCCAGATGGACCGGGCTCTGCTGTTCGGCGAACAGGAGCGCCAGGGTGTCGTCATAACCCAGTCCCAGACGCAGGGGGTTATCTTCGATGGGCCGCAGATGCTTGTCGGTCAGGGCGGTCTGATCCGCCTGCAACAGCAGGAGCCCCTCGACCAGCGCCCGCAAGGTTCTGCCCATCTCCTCGAGCATGTCGTGAGCCTGCATGCTGTCTGCGGCGCGCAAGGATTGGCCAAGGCCACGCATCAGCGGAGTGAGCGCCACATGGCTCGCCTCGTTGTGCAGATCCTGATAATCATGCCCGGCCCCTTCGATGGTGGGGATGTCGAGATATTCCTGACTCATGGTGTCCTCGCTAACGGCGGAAGTAAAAGTGGGGGGGACCCGGTCGGTCCAATGCTTGGGGGCGCTGGCATCCGCCTCGGCAAACAGGGCGGCAATGCCCTGCCGCGGCGAGGGGCGGCTGTCGATGAGCGGGCTCTGCTGGCGCTCCTGTTGCAGGGCAGCCAGGGGGTCGAGTGCCAGATCCTGGGGACCGGCATCGGCCTGGGAGGCCGGAGTGGCGTCCCCGTTCAACCAGTCGTCGAGCTGCTCAGATGGCCGGTTATGCAGCACCTGATGCAAGTCCGGCTCGACGCGGACGGCACCGAGATAAGCCTTGAGGCGAAACGGCCCCACCACCAGCTCATCCCCTTGCTCCAGGTGAACCTTGCGAGCCCGCCCTATGGGCGAACTGGCCCCATTGATATAGGTCTGGCCGCTCAGATCGCACAGGCAGAAGCGGCCATCGTGCTGCTCGATTCGGGCATGACCCGGCATGACGACACCGAGCCGGTCCCGCAGTTGCCAGTCATCCTGCTCGGACGCGCCCAGGGTGCCACCCAGCTCGTCAAAGCTGTATTGCACCCTGTGATTGCCATCGAGCTGCTCGCTGTTGAGCACCACCAGGGACAGCTGTTGATTTATGGTCTCCACTTTCACTCCTGCACACAGATGGTCACGTAGGGATCTTCCGGCGGCTGGCCGAGAAAACTGCTCCATCCCAGCCGACCGCTCTGCTCCTCGCCGAGCTGCATGCCGTGGGCCTGGGCCGGGGCGAAGCCCAACCGCAGATCCCAGGCAAGCTGATCGCGCAAGATGAAGGAGACGAAGGTCACCAGGGGTTGGAAATGCTCGCCGTTCGGAAGAAAGGTGAGAAACTCTTCATGAGTTAAGTTATTTATTTTCAACAAAAATTTACCTGCACAATCCTTGACGCCCGCACCTATGACCAGATCGCTGCCCAGGGAGGCATTGGCACGGCCGAGCCGGTTCTGCTGTTCGCCGTGAATGGCAACCCGGCGCGGCTGCCAGGCAACCACCTCGACATCGAGCAGGTCGAAACAGTGGGCCACCAGACCCGCCACCACCTCGGGGGAGCGACTGGGGCTGGCCAGCATGCCGGCGTAGGAGAGCATCTTGGCGCGGTTGACCGGCAGGCTGTGGCACAGCTCGTCGTTACCCAGCCCCACCAGGGCAAACATCAGCCGGGAGAAGCCATCCTCACCATCGTTTTGAAAGCGCACGTGGTAGCGATACTTGCGCCAGATGCGATGGAGCAGGGTCAACAGCCGGTGGTGGAAGAAGTCCAGGAACAGGCCGAGCTTTTGCTCCCCTTGGGCATACTCCCAGGCCAGGGAGTCCAGGTAGTAACCGGGCATGGGGGACTGGCTGCCGTGCAGGCCGAGGAAGGCGACTTCCAGGTGGTGACGCCCCTCGTCATCGCGATCCACCGTCAGCACATCGCTGGTCGGAAAACCCAGCGAAGCAGACGACTTGAAGCGGATCCGCTCCCGCTCGGGCAGGTAATCGAGTCCGCTCTCCTGATCCAGGCCATCCTGCTGGCGCAAGAGCTCCACCAGCTGGAAGAAATTGTAGCGAGCCGCCTCCTGGGCGGGCCTCACATCAGGGAGTGCTGACCTATCTGTACCGGCCACTTGTAGCACTCCTTGTTGTCCAAATTGACCACCTCGAGCAGGTGGAAGGCGTTCACGCTGGCGTAGAGCGAGAGGAAATGTGCCAGCACAGTGCTGAACAGATAGAGCTCGCCCTCACTGCCAAAGGCAGATTGACGAATGGAGAGCACCGACTTGAGTCCTCGCACCGGCATGCCCTTGACCAGCCGATCGACCGGACTGGTGGTTATCTCCTCGATGCCGGCCAGTCGCTTGCGCGATGCCTGCTCCGCCTGCTTGTCTTGCAGCGCGGGAAAATCGTAGGTACGCAACACCTGCACCAGGGCATCCCGGCGCAGCAAAGAGACGTAGTTGAGGGACAGGTTGGAGATGAGAGTCCAGTGCAGACTGCCATCCAGAGCCGGATGCAGGGGCCGGGTTGGCCGCATCAGATTCCTGAAGGTAGCAAAGGAGGGGGAGCTGCCGGTCGGCACGCAGATATCCCCGGCCTTGAGCCGCGCCGCCTTGCCTCTGTTGGTACAGGTCAGGGTCACAGAGATGGACTCATCGAGCTGCACCATGCTGGTCTCGTCGCCACGCACGAAGGAGAGTTGATGCTCAAAGCCCTCCCCGGCCACCGACTCCTTGACCCGCACCCGGTAGTAGAGCGCCAGGCGGCCCTTGGCCCGCTCAATCTGATGCTGGAAGCTCTCAAAAGGCTGATAGAGTCGCGGCGCGCCCCGGGCACGGCCCAGATTGCCCTCGGCCCAGCCTTCCACCTTGTCCACCGAGAAGATCTCGAAGCTGTCGCTGTGGCGATAGCTGGCCTTGAGGGGATATTCGGTCTGGCGGCCATTGAGGTTGATGGGCTCGCTGTCATGCTGGAACAGGTTGATGGCCGGCACGCAGTTGAGCATGAAGGAGTCGGGCCGGATCTTCAGATCCGCTGGCAGTGGTCTGGTGAAGCAGAAATGGATCTTGAACGCGCTGACCGGCAAGGGCTGGCGCGGCCAGTCGCCACCGGAGAGCTCGAAAAACAGGAAGCTTTGCGGGAAGCAGAAGAACTCCTGCAAGATCCGGTAGCCGGAATAGACGTTGTTCGGGTAAGGCAGCAGCGCATCATCACGCTCAAAACCGACGCTGCGCAGGGCTTTGGCATCCTGACGAAAGCGCTTGCCCTCGACTTCCAGCTCGATATGGGAGAGCTGGTGCGAGAGCCAGAAATAGAGCTCATAAGCGGTGTAACCATCCCCCCCCAGATAGAGCCGCAACTTGTCCAGTTGCAGGTCGCTCAGGGGCAGCGGGCCATGGAGTGAAATGTCCAGGCTGATGGTGGAGAGATCCGTGCCGCTCTGGGCATCTATCCGCGCGATGTCGGCGGGGTAGATCCAGGCATCCCGGCAGGTCTTGAAATGGCAGCTCACCCCATCCTGGGGGCGGCTATCGAGCAGGCAACCCTGGCTGACCAGGGCGGGTTGGGCAATGGAGCCCGGGATCACGGAAAACTGCATCATGGTCATGCTGGGCACGGGACGCAGGTAGTTTGGCCAGAGCATGCCGAGCAGGCCATGGGTCAGCTCGGGGAACTCATCTTCGATCTTGGCCCTCAGATTGCCCGTCAGGAAGGCAAAGCCTTCCAGCAGGCGCTCGACGTCGGGATCGGTATTTTGTTCCGACAGAAATCGGGTCAGTTCGGGATGGGCATCGGCAAATTCGCGACCTTGCAGGCGCAAAAAAGCGAGTTCATCCCTGAAGTAGTGTTCCAGCGGCATTGATCAGACCATGCGGTAGTGACGGTGGTTGTCCATGTGGACATTGAACGAGGCAATCTGCTCCAGATTTTCCAGTCGTATGTGGGCGGTCACCTGAAAAGACATCTCCAACGGATTGTCCTGATAGTCGGGTGTCCTGACCTCCACATGGGTGATCCTAGGCTCATAGCGTCGGATGCACTGCCGGATCGCTTCCCGGACCCGCCCCTTGATGTCCGCCTGACCCTGGGTCGCATCGTTCAAGTCGATGACACCCAGTTCCGGGGAACTGGCACAACTGCCGGGACGGGTGTTGAGCACCTGATCGAGCTGGCGTTTCACCGAGCCTATCAATTGCTCAACATCCGAAGCGGGGGGAGTTGCAAGCCCCTCCCCCCGTATACGATCGAACAGACTGGCCGCATTTCCTCTATCCCAGGAAGAGAGATACGGCATGGGTCATTATTCCTTGTCCAGGCGCCCTACCAGAGAGAGCTCGAAGCTGGCACCCATGTACTTGAAGTGCGGACGCACCGACATGGCAACCTGATACCAACCCGGCTCCCCTTCCACGTCCAGCACCTTGATCTGGGCGGCACGCAGCGGACGGCGGCTACGCACGTCTGCCGGCGGGTTTTCCTGATCCGCCACGTACTGCTTGATCCAGCCATTGAGTTCACGTTCCAGATCCTGACGCTCTTTCCAGGAACCGATCTGCTCGCGCTGCAGCACTTTGATGTAGTGGGCCAGGCGGTTGATGATGAACATGTAGGGCAGCTGGGTACCCAACTTGTAGTTGGTCTCCGCTTCCTTGCCCTCTTTGGTGTTCGGGAACACCTTGGGCTTTTGTACCGAGTTGGCAGAGAAGAAGGCCGCATTGTCGCTGTCTTTGCGCATGGTCAGGGTGATGAAACCCTCCTCGGCCAGCTCATACTCACGGCGATCGGTGATCAGCACTTCGGTCGGGATCTTGGCCTGCAACTGACCCATGGCCTCGTAGACATGCACGGGCAGGTCATGGATGGCGCCACCGCTCTGGGGACCGATGATGTTCGGGCACCAGCGGTACTTGGCGAAGCTGTCGGTCAGGGAAGAGCCCATCAGATAGGCGGTATTGCCCCAGAGGTAATGGTCATGATCCGAGCTGATGTCTTCTTGATAGTTGAAGCCCTTGATGGGGTTTTCAGTCGGGTCGTAAGGCAGACGCGCCAGGAAACGCGGGGCGGTCAGGCCCAGATAGCGTGCATCCTCGGATTCACGCAGCGAGCGCCACTTGGTGTAGGAAGGCCCTTCGAATACCGACTTCATGTCCTTGATCGACGGCAGATCGGTGAAGCTGTCCACCCCGAAGAAGGCGGGGGCGACCGAGGAGATGAAAGGTGCGTGCGCCATGGCGCCGACCGCACTGACATACTGCATCAGCTTGATATCGGGGGAGCTGTGGGTGAAGGCGTAGTCGCCGATCACGGCACCGATCGGCTGGCCACCGAACTGGCCATAGCCCGTCGAATAGACATGCTTGTAGAGGCCAGACTGAGTGATTTCTGGTGAAAATTCAAAATCTTCCAGCAGCTCTTCCTTGGTGGCATGGAGCAGTTGGATCTTGATGTTTTCACGAAAATCGGTGCGATCGACCAAGAGCTTCAGGGAGCGCCAGGAGGACTCCAGCTCCTGCAGTTCACCGGCGTGCAAGATGACATCCATCTGTTTGCTGAGCTTCTTGTCGAGTTCGACAATCATGCTGTCAACCAGTGCCTTGTTGACGGGTTCTGCCGTTGAACCATTGTCCAAGATATTGGCAATGAGGGCGGCAACCCCTTGTTTCGCAACGCTATAACCTTCATCAACCGGGCTGATGCGGGCCTGCGCCATGATTTCGTCCAGCAAGGACCCAGAGGCGCTGCTGGCCCCTGCCTGTACCTGTTCTTCGACCAAAGACATGTCTATTTCCCTTCTCGTCAATCAGTTCCGCCGCGTTACTCGGCAGGCTTAATCACATCCAGTTCCTTGAGCAGTTGCTCACGGGCTTCGTCGCTGGACAGCAGATCCTGCAGGCGGTTGCGGAACGCCGGGATATTGCCGAGCGGTCCCTTGAGGGCCACCAGGGCTTCTCGCAACTCCAGCAACTTGCGCAGTTCGGGCACTTGCTGGGCAACGCGATCCGGGGTGAAGTCTTCCAGAGACTGGATCTGGATGGTGACAGGCAGTTCATCCTGGCTGTCTTCTTCCAGACGATTGGCCACGGAGAATTTCAACTCCAGACCGGATTCCTTCATGACAGAAGAGAAGTTGTTCTTATCGATGGAAACGGTCTGACGCTCTTCAATGGGCGTGTCTTCAGTCCGTCCCTTCATATTCCCAACCACCATCATGGTCAACGGAAGCTCTATTTCCGCCTGCTGACCACCGGTTGCCGGGACATATTTGATATTGATACGTTCTTTGGGCGCTACTGTGGCGCCGTCGATTCCCTTTCCCATGCTATAAGTACCATCTTGGATCCACTTAGGTGCACTAGGTTGGTCTCGATATAGCCCGATGGCAACCTGTCAAAAATAACAGTTGACGCTCCACCTCATAAAAACCCTTTTTCAAAAATACTGACAAACAAGCCTAAGCAACTGAATTAACTAAAAATATTAAACAAATCCATTAAACAGCTCGTCATTTAGCATGCACTCATTAACTGGGTGGATAGCGACAGTTTTTTATAATACCTGTCAGATCTGACAGGTATTATCAGGCGGCCAATTAACCAGCAAAAATAATGTGTCATTAAAATGTCATGTATTGTTCGCAATTCATAAAAATCATCATGACGGAATAATTGATGTGCGATCCTGGGGCATGTCGTTCAGATATATCGTCGTACTGGCTCAGCGAGGGGTTATCGAAAATGGAGTATGAACATCACTATTTCCCGTGGATCGCCTGCCGCGAGGCAAGCTGGGGCAGCCCTGTATCACCCAGCGACGGGTACGCGATAATTGGCCTCACCCGCTGTTTGGCCAGGGTCAGAATGGCAAACACCGGCAGCGTCACTGTGATGGCATCACGGACCTTGGCGATGAACGGGTTGCTGGCGCTGCCACCCCATTCGACGAACCAGATGCCTTGCGAACAGAGCCAGTGAATCACTTGAAAGAGCCCTGAACCATCCAATGGATGACCAAGCGCTCTGCAAGGGAATATCGGCCGTCACTGATTGATTTGCAGAAACAGGGGCCCCTCCCGCCACAATAATCGACCCTTGAGTCGCCCTCCCATATCTAGAGTTGACAATATAATCAACGCTTTGCACCAAAAAGTGCCGGGAGGGACGCTAGCGTACCGACACATTCACAGCCAATGGAAAACACACGGCACACCCACAAGGCAGCCATCCTGAGCTGTGCAGGTTTTTCATACACTTTCGTGTTTTGTAGCAAGCTGCCATTCA
Source organism: Aeromonas rivuli (assembly GCF_020149575.1). Lineage (NCBI taxonomy): Bacteria > Pseudomonadati > Pseudomonadota > Gammaproteobacteria > Aeromonadales > Aeromonadaceae > Aeromonas > Aeromonas rivuli. Next base: position 2,417,895 of record NZ_CP079742.1, read on the forward strand.
GCCAATCTCGGGTAATTTACCGTTGTTTAATTACCATGACTTAATCAGGGGAACATCATGACAAATCTCGCACCTTTCCAGGCAGTGCTCGGGCAGGGTTTAACGACGATTAGAGAGTCAGTGGTGAAGATATTTGGCAACGAAGGGGGCCTTCTACTTTACTGCAACCTGAACCACAGTGACATCCTCTGGTATCCGACCGTGGTGTCGTCGCTAGGCGAACACCGTGTCGTGAATGATGCCGGGATAGCTCAAGGCTTCACGACCAGACACGAAGCCGAGGAGTACATGCAGAGAGTGTGCAGGGTACTTCCCATTGAAATTGTGGAGAACACCGCCCCCTCCTCGCGGACTCTCTTGGGCTAAAGCCCTCATTCATCATGGGTTGTCTCCCGGTGGCCCTCATGGCACCACTGACCCCGGAGATGGTTGTAACCGACTGGTCGGTGAGGTCATTCAGAGAACAAAGCCTGCTGCCCTCTCCCGCACAACGCCGATAGAGCAATCAGTGAGTGATAGATTTGGATCAGACGAGCACTGTTAGCCGTCTTGCGCTTCTGATCTGGGCGGTTGTCCTGATGTTCAGGCACCAGACTCCAGTTGGCGGCGAACCGCGCCACCAACCGTCTGTCATCTCCCGACGCCATTGCTGATTGCCCTTGTCAGACGTCGAGCTTGCGCCGGGTCAGCCACTCCACCATGGCGGGGTCGCGGTGAGAGAAGAAGGCGCTGGTCGCCGTATCCAGCGCGGCTATCTGCACCATCTCTTCCTGACTGAGCTCGAAGTCGAGGATATCGAGGTTCTCCTTCATCCTCTCCTTTCGCACCGATTTGGCCAGCGACGCTATGCCTCGCTGGAAGATCCAGCGCAGCGCGACTTGTCCCACGCTCCTTCCCCGCTTCGCGCCGATGGCGGTCAGCACCGGGTGCTGGAACAGACCATTTCTGCCCTCTGCGAAGGGAGCCCACGCCTGTGGCTGTATCTGCCGACTCTGCATCCAGGGCGCGGCATGCAACTGCTGATTGAAGGGGTTCACCTCTATCTGGTTGACGGCAGGCACCACCTTGTTGAACGCCATGAGATCCGCCAGCCGATCCGGCTGGAAATTGCTGACGCCGATTGCCCGGATCTTGCCGGCTTGCTGCAACTCCTCCATCGCCCGCCAGGCGCCGTGGACATTCCCGTAGGGCTGATGGATGAGATAGAGATCCACATGATCGAGCTGCAGGCGATTCAAGGAGCGCTCGAACTGCGCCTTGGCTCCCTCATAGCTGGCGTCTTGCAGCCAGAGCTTGGTGGTGACAAAGAGTTCGTTGCGCACGATGCCGCTCTGCCTGATCCCGTTCCCGACCTGGGTCTCATTCTGATAGGAGGCGGCGGTATCGATCAGCCGATAGCCGCTGTCGATGGCCTCGATGACGGCACGCTCGCACTCTGCCGCCTCCGTCATCTGAAAGACCCCAAAGCCCAGCAGGGGCATCTCTATACCGTTATTGAGTCTGACTGTGTTCATCTCATTTTCCTTTCGCTGTGGTGTGACTGGCATGACGCAGCCAAGGGTCTCCAGGGATCAATTCGTTGCCAGGGTGCGCTGACCACCTTGATTGTGCATATCAGGCACCCTGCCGTTATCCCCTGGTTATTGCAGACCCTTCTCTTTCAGGAACTGGCTGACCAGATCGGCAATCTGCATATTGTTCAGATCGGAGAAGGGGAAGTGGGTGTTGCCCTTGATGCCAATTTCGGGCAGATGGACGACGGTGACATCCCCTCCGTGCTGGTTGACCAGATCCCGCCACTGGCGGGCCATCGCCAGCCGTACTCGCCAGCTGTCCTGGGCGGGCATGGCAGTCGGTTTGTCTGGGATGTTGTCGCCATACAGGATCAGCACCGGGATCCTGGTCAGGCTCATGAACTGCGCCATCGTCACCGGCTCCCCCTTCAGGGTATCGAACGCACTCGGCATGGGGGCTGGCAACGCCTGCTCAGGGAAGAGGAAGCCACTGCCTGGTTCGAACGCGACTATGGCCTTCACCTTGTTGCTTTTTATGGCGGTATGCCAGCCCGGTCCGCCCCCCTGAGAGTGGGTGAACAGGATGGCCGGACCACTCTTGTCCACCACCGCTGCCATGGCATCGGCGATGACGTTGACATCAAAGGGCCCGGTGTTGGGTGTCATCTGGCGGAAATACTGGTTCAGCACCGCTTGATCCTGCGAGAACTGGACGTCTTTGAAATAATCCGGCCAGACGCCGAGGCGGAACTGATTGAACCACAACTGCTCATCCGGCTTGGGCGCCACTGTCCCCTCCACCATGCCGCGACCCGCGCTGCCTCTACGGGGTTGATCGACCAGATAGGTCGCAAACCCCCGGCGCAGGAAGAGGCTCTGGAAACCTTCCCGGCCATCCGGCGTGGTCTGCCAGGTACGGGAAGACTGACCGGCACCGTGGAGCATGACGATCGGATATTTGTGCGGGTTGGACGGGATCTGATAGAAGACGCTGGCGTGATCCCCATGGTAGGTCTGACCGGCAGGCTCCAGTGGCTGCTTGGGGTCAAACTTGCCGGGGGCGGTGACGACGGTGCCCCCCGCGGCAAAGCTGCCTTGCTCCTGAATAACCAGGGGATTGGCATGAGCGGGCGCCACTAGCGCCCCCGCCAGCATGCAAAAAAGCAATGATTTACTGAGTCTCTTCATGGTTGTGTTCCCTTGTTTGGCATCAAGCATCAATCCTGTTTACGTAATGAGCCTCACCTGTCGCCATCACGACGATGACCTGTCTGCCTCGCCCAAAGATGAGATCAAGTCCCTCTGGCCTCCAGCCACCGGGCTACTGTCTCGGTCGTTCGTCTCTCCTGATCGCACTCCATGATCAGTGGTGCATCTCGCCGGGCACCTGACGCCAGTCTGGCGAGTACCGCCTCGCTATCCCCGATGCCATAGCCACCGTGGGTGATGAAAGGAACGAGCCGCTTACCCGCCAGCGGTATCAAGGTGCACTGATTGGGGATCGGGCTGACTGTTATTCCCCCGCATGCTCAATTCCGGTCCCCGGCGACGGAGGCGCGATAATCACGCTCGCTCACCTGCGCAAGCCAGGTCACCACCTGGCCATCCTGCCGTTCAGCCAGCGCCAGGTGGGTCATGGGAGTATCTGGTGCCGCACCATGCCAGTGCTTCACGCCAGCCGGGATCCAGACCAGATCCCCTGGCCGGATCCCCTGGACAGGGCCTTCTGCCATCTGCACCCGCCCCAGCCCACTGACCACGTAGAGGGTCTGGCCCAAAGGATGGGTATGCCAGGCGGTACGCGCCCCCGGCGTGAAGCTGACCAGGCCGCCAGAGATGGCGGCAGGCGCCGTGCCCTGATACAGCTGATCCACATAGACATCCCCGACGAAGAACTCGCTGGCACCCTGGGTTGCAGGTACCTGCCCCGGGGAAAATACCTGTATCGTCTGATCCTTTGCCTCGGCCTGGCCGAATGCCATGGCGGCGGCGAGCGTGGTTGCAGATATTGGGTTCATTGTCGACTCCTGTGCTTTAAAAATGTGTCAATCGTGCCACCAGGCGCTGCCCTCATGGGGGATCAGCATGTTCAGGGGCTCCCCCATCACCGGAGTGGTCAATGGGATCTGCTGCTCGGCGGCCAGACGGACAATCTGCTCGAGCGGGTCATCCCACCCATGCATGGCCAGATCGAAGGTGCCGTTGTGGATCGGATAGAGCCACTGCCCGCGCAAATCGTGAAACGCCTGCGCCGTCTGCGCCGGCAACATGTGCACGTACTCCCAGCGCTTGTCGTAGGCCCCGGTCTCGAGGAAGGTCACGTCGAACGGGCCGAAACGCTTGCCGATCTCCTTGAAGCCATCGAAGTAACCGCTGTCACCGCTGAAGAAGAGAGTGGCTCCCTCCCCGCGAATGACCCAGGAGGCCCACAGGGTCTGGTTGCCATCGCCAAGGCCACGGCCGGAGAAGTGCTGGGCCGGGGTGGCGATGAACTCAATGCCGCCGACCCGGGCCTTCTGCCACCAATCCAGCTCCCTGACCTTGTGCCGGGGGACACCCCAGGCAACCAGGCGCGCCCCCACGCCGAGCGGCGTGATGAAGTGGCTGACCTTCTCTTGCAGCGCAAGGATGGCGTCATGGTCGAGATGGTCGTAGTGATCATGGGAGAGGATCACCGCCTCTATGGGAGGCAGCGCATCCAGGGTGATGGGCGCTGCGTGCCAGCGCTTGGGGCCAAACCATTGCACCGGCGAGGCGCGCTCGCTGAACACGGGATCCGTCAGCCAGAACTTGCCCTGCAACTTAAGCAGCAGACTGGAGTGGCCGAGGCGCCACACACTGTTATCCGAGGCGGCCATCAGCCCCTCACGGCTCATGGCCTGCACCGGGATGGCGCGATCCGGCACTGTGCCATCAGGCTTGGCGAACAGAAAATCCCACCAGAGCCGGGCTCCTTCCCAGGTGCTGCGCTGCGGCAGTGCCACGACATTGCTGAACTGACCCGCCTGATACTGGGAAGAGTCAGGGTGCGCGGGCAGACCCGGTTTCAATACATAGGAAAAAATGCCTGCCATCACGGCTCCTGTTAGCAACCAGAGAGAACGCCGGCACCTTGGGACGGCGCGAGAGAGCACAGAGGGGTTCTGCATTCATGAGACTCCTGTTGACGATCCGACCTTAGCGACCCACGTTGTGCTGCAGGTGTGACGGATAGCGATCCCCCTCCACCTTGATCCCGGCCAGGGCACGCTGAATGTCTCCCAGATCGGTGGCGCTCAGTGAAACCCGAGCTGCGCCCAGGTTCTCCTCGAGCCGATGCAGCTTGGTGGTGCCGGGAATGGGGGCGATCCAGGGCTTTTGTGCCAGTAGCCAGGCGAGCGCAATCTGGGCAGACGTCACCCCCTTGCTGGCCGCAAGGTCGCCCAAGACCTCGACCAGATGCTGGTTGGCCTGACGCGCCGCCTCGGCAAAACGTGGGACTATGTTGCGAAAATCCGAGTCATCGAAACGGGTATCGGCCTTGATGGCCCCGGTCAGGAAGCCCTTGCCGAGGGGGCTGAAAGGGACGAACCCGATACCCAATTCCTCCAGCAACGGCAGGATGGTTTGCTCCGGCTCGCGCCACCAGAGGGAGTATTCGCTCTGCAGCGCCGCCACCGGCTGCACGGCATGGGCGCGACGAATGGAGTCGACACCGGCCTCGGACAGACCGAAGTGGCGCACCTTGCCCTCCTGGATAAGGTCTCGCACTGTGCCAGCCACCTCTTCCATGGGGACATCGGGATCGACGCGGTGCTGGTAGAAGAGATCGATGACATCGGTGTTGAGGCGGCGCAGCGATGCCTCCGCCACGGCGCGGATGGTGGCCGGGCGGCTGTCCAGCCCCTCCGATGTCTTGCCGTGCTTGAAACCGAACTTGGTGGCGATCACCACCTTGTCCCTGAACGGGGTCAGTGCCTCCCCCAGCAGCAACTCGTTATCGCCTGGGCCATAAGCCTCGGCGGTATCGAAGAAGGTCACCCCCAGTTCATGGGCGCGGCGGATCAGGGTGATGGCCTGCCCCTTGTCCGTGGCCGGGCCATAGCCAAAGCTCAGCCCCATGCAGCCCAGACCGATGGCCGACACTTCCAGCCCGCTGTTACCCAAAGTACGTGTTTGCATGATGGATCCTTTTTCCTGAAAGGCGCTCTCCTTGGAGAGCGCCATGGTGTGATGGCTGGCGACGTGCGGTTCAGTCCTGACGCAGGACCTGGAGGCACCGCCACTCACATGGCATTGCGAAGGATGGTGGCCAGCACGTCCTGGGTGTAGGTTTCGGCCAGGCCAAACCAGCGGGCGTTGCCCTTGAGGTTCTCCAGGATGGCAGGCAGGTCCGCCTCCGTGATGCCGAGCTGGGAGAGGCGGGTCGGCGTGCCTATCTTGTCGAACCATTTTTCAAGGGCGGCAATGCCTTCCTCAGCGGTATTCAAGCCAAACAGCTGCTGAGCAAAGCGTTCGAACTGAGCCGGATTCTGACCCTGGAACCACCTCATCCAGGCGGGCATCACCACAGACAGGCCGGCGCCATGGGGCACATTGAACAGGGCGGAGAGCGCGTGTTCGATCATGTGGTTGGGGTAACCAAAACCCGACGTCCCTGCATAGGTCAGACCATTCAATGCCAGGGTCGCAGCCCAGGCGAACTCGGCGCGGGCGTTGTAGTCGGCGGGATCCGCCAGCAACTGCTCAGTGGTCTCCAGCACGGTGGCGATGACGGACTCCACCAGGCGGGACTGAATTTTCGGCTGCACCTTGGCGGTGAAGTAGCCCTCGATGGAGTGGGCTATGATGTCTGCCGCCGAGTAGACCAGATAGTCCCGGGAGACCGTCTGCATCAGCGCCGGATTGACGATGGAGACTTTCGGGAAGGTGTGCACCGAGTTGATGGCAAACTTCTCTTTGGTGTCATCGTTGGTCACCACGGCGCCGCTGTTCATCTCGCTGCCGGTGGCAGCCAGAGTCAGGATGGCAAACACCGGCAGCGCCGCCTCTATCTGCCCCTTGCCGACGAACAGATCCCAGACATCCCCTTGATATAAGGCCCCTGCGGCAATGGCCTTGGCGCTGTCGAGCACGGAGCCGCCGCCGACGCTCAGGATGGCGTCGACCCCCTGCTCCCGCGCCAGGGCGATGGCATCACGTACCTTGGAGATGAGCGGGTTGCTGACGATGCCGCCGCACGCCACGAACGGGATCCCCTGCTCGTTCAGACTGGCGCTCACGCTGGCGAAGAGGCCATCACCCTTGATCCGCTCGCTGCCATAGGCCAGCAGCACCTTCTTGATGCCGTGCTGGGCCAGGATCTCGCCGATGAGGCGCTCCTTGCCGGTGCCGAACTCGATCCGGGTCGGATTGTGAAAGCTGAAATTGTCCATCTTGCTCGTCTCTCTGTCTGGGTTCATGCCGGGAGGCTTGTCGATGAGCTGAACTATAAATGGGCAAAAAACATCGAACTAGACGGCAAATGGATGAATCAGTTACAACTAAATGATGTAAATCGACGAGAAAGACCATGATCAGCGAATTGAGATCCATCACCACCTTCGTGCGCACGGTGGAACTGGGCAGCCTCAGCAAGGCCGCCGAGGCCCAGCAGATCTCCCCTCAGGCCGCCAGCAAGGCACTGAGGCAACTGGAGACCTATCTCGGGGTGCGTCTTTTTCATCGCACCACCCGCAGCATGTCGTTGACCGAAGAGGGCCAGCGTTTTCTGGAGGCAGCCCAACCCGCCCTGCTCGGCCTGCAACAGGCGCTGTCAGCCGCGAGGCAGACCCGGGAAGCATTCGCCGGCCCACTGCGGATCGTGGGGCCACGCTCGGTCGCGCAGATGATCATCGGCCCAGTGCTGGACGAATACTGCCGGCTCTATCCCGAGGTCCAGCCGGATGTGCAGCTCGATGACCGCATCGGCAACTGGGTGGAGGAGCGAGTCGATGTGGGCCTCAGAATCGGGCTCTCACCGCAGGATGGGCTGATCGCACGCCGCCTGTTTCCCTTGCAGCTCATCATCTGCGCCTCCCCCACCTATCTGCGCAAACATGGGGTGCCGCAAACGCTGCACGATCTGGGCGTGCACCGCTGCAGCGTGTTTCGTCATGCCGGCACCGGCCACCTTATTCCCTGGCATGTGAAGATTGGGGAGAGCGTGCAGGATCATCTCGTTCGTCCGGCAATATCGACCAATGATGAGACGGTAGAGCTGGGCGCCGTGCTGGCGGGAGAAGTGATAGGCCAAATCGCCGGGCCGACGGCGGCGGCGCACATTCGCGCCGGTCGCCTGGTTCCCCTGCTGCTCGACCACATGACAGACATGTACAGCCTGTTTCTCTACTACGGCAGCCGCGCTGCCCAGCCCGCCCGGGTACGCCGTTTCATCGATCTGGCAGTCGAGCGTCTCACCGACAGCCCGGAGTTCGTGCTCGGTGCCGAGGAGCTGCGCCTTGCCCATGCTCGGGGAGTCGGGGATGCAATGCCCGGATAAGGAGGATAAGCAGGTGATCGAGCTGTCACAGAGACAGGCGACGGCTGACTGACGAAGAGCCCTCCACGAGAGATCGGCGGGCTTATGGTGACGCAAGGGTGCCCCAGGATGTTTCCAGCATCAGCCAAAGGAGTCTGATTGACTAACCCGGCTTTTCTTCGACGCCAATGACAACCTCGTAGTCGGCCAAGAGACGCCTTTTGACCCTTCGAGATCCTTGACGCATGCGCCGGGTGGCAGACGGTTGGCGGGTTGGCGGGTTGGCGGGTTGGCGGGTTGGCGGGTTGGCCAGTATTGTGGTCACTGGTGGCGACAACTCATCGCACATCACAGGCCAAGGCAGACGGTGAACGCCCAGCAACTGAGCGGTCACCGTCACCTCGTTGTCGACCAGCATCCGACGTCGTCAAGGGGATGTGAGTGCCTCGTCCATCTTGCTCTCCACCTGAGGCAGGGGGCTCGCCACGGGATCAAAGATGGCATCCAGATGGCCACGCAATTCTTCAATAGCGCCTGCAACATCCGGCTGCTTCATCACATCGAAGCACGAGAAGGAGGGCAACACCTCTACGCCACAGAACCTGTAGTTGGCCGTGTTGCTGACGAAGACGTCATCCACCGTTTTGCCCTCGAACAACATCTGCCCAGCATCGCCAAATGCCGCCCTCGGTGCATTCCAGGTCAGCGACAGCATGTACTGCTTGCCATGCATCTTGCCGCCAGAGCCATATTGCTTGCGCGGATCCTCGCGCGTCCTGCCATCACCCGACAGAAAACACTGCTGGAACATGCCCGCGGTAAATACCTCATCGACATACTTCTTGTAGATCCACGGCATGCCGAACCAGAAGACCGGCGATTGCAGGATGATGATGTCTGCCCACAGATGCTTGTCGACCTCGCCCTGAACGTCGTAGCCCTGCTCTATGTATGTCTCCTTCACCGCATAGCCGCGCGCTGCCATCTCTTGCTTGATGACACCTGCCAGGGTGCTGTTCAGTTTGCCGCCGGAGATGCCTTCAAAAAACTGATGTGCGTTGATGATCAATACGTTTTTCATCGTCTTCTTTTCCTCAATAATCAATGGTCTGATGCGCCTTCTCACTTGCCTGTTGGTTTCGGCGTCGTGGGGTCCATCACGCTGACCAGGGCGTCACGACACCTGAGGGAAAGAGGCCCGAGGGCATGGCAATCTTGCGGATTGGTTTTCATGGGTGCCTCCTTCACGGTGAAGGCAACTATAGGCGCCGCATTAGCGCAGAAAAATAGCTTAATCCTGCACACCATATGAAGCTATGCTTCAAGATATGAAACTCAATCAACTCGACGGCCTGATGGCCTTTTGGAAAGTCGCGGAGCATCGCGGCTTCACTGCCGCGTCTGCCGAACTGGAGGTATCGCCTTCCGCGCTGAGCCAGGCGATCAGGCAGCTGGAAGCGCGTCTCGGCGTACGCCTGCTCAATCGCACGACACGCAGCGTGAGTCTGACGGAGGCTGGGGAGGACTATCTTGCCCGCATCGGCCCGGCACTCGGTCAGGTCATTGTGGCGGGTGAAGAGCTGAACGTCCTGCAAGGTGGGCCCACCGGCACATTACGCATCAATGCCGCACGCATTTCGACCTCAATGGTGTTGCAACCGCTGTTGGCAGGTTTCCTTCGTGAGCATCCGAACGTGAAACTTGAACTGACCAATGACGAAGGCTTCGTCGACATCGTCGAGCGGGGTTTCGATGCGGGCATTCGCATGGGAGAAGATCTGCACAAGGACATGGTCGCCCTTCCCCTTGGCGGCCCCATCACAGTCGCCATCGTCGCCTCCCCTGATTATCTCGCGCGCTTCCCCGCGCCCAGCCATCCGGACGACCTCGTGCAGCACAACTGCATCCGCTTCCGCTTCGCCGGAACAGGCGCGATCCACAAATGGGAGTTCAAGGTGAATGAGGAAATCGTCGAGTACGAGGTCAAGGGCAACCTGACCATTACGGACACCCTGTTCAGTACGGAGGCGGCACTGGAAGGCGTCGGGATCGCCTACACCTTTGAGCAGCTGGCCCTGCCACACATCAAGGCAAAGCGCCTGACGCGAGTCCTTGCACCGTTCTCGCCGACCTTTCCAGGCTTCTCTCTGTACTACCCCAGTCGGCATGATCAACCGTCCAAGTTGAAGGCATTCATCGAGTACGCGCGGCGGGCTGTCATCTGAGCAAGCCTGCTTTCTGCTGTTGCTGAACTGACCACTGGTGTTCAAAAACGCTCGTTCGCCCTTGTTACTCCTGCATAGTTGCTTGGGCTGGGATACACATGTCACCGAACCGGCAGATACCAGAGAGGATCGGCCGATTGCTCACAGCAATCAGTACGCTCACATCATAGATAGGGTACGGAGACTGGAACCATGGCAGAGATGACGGCTGGGTTGTACGCGAGAACAAGCGCAGACAAGCAACAGGGCGAGCTTGCTATGGACTGCCAGTCCTATCCCGCATGCTGAGCAATTTATGGATGTCCGTCGGCAACGACAGGCAAGCGTGCCGACCTTCCGAAGGTAGCAAACGTCTTAGGTATTGATGTATCGGGAACTGAGCCAGAAACGCATTGCAGATGCGATCAGTCATCCACACAAAGTGGATTACCAAGAGGTCTGAAGGGGGTTGTTAGTCGTAACTTATTGAATGGCAGAAACAGGTGGTGGCCCCACCAGCCACATCCCGGCACTCGAGTCCCCCACCTTGGCTGCTTCCTTCCGGATCTGACCAGGTCGACGGGTTATCAATGCGAGAGGACCAATGGGACCACCGGCGCTGAGTCTACCAAAGCAGAGGGTCATTGCAACGGCTTTCTGCCCTGCCAGGGTGCGTTTGCCTGCTTTTTCGGCAACCCGCACAAAGAGTCGGCAATCTAGCTAAAAATCATGAATTTGGCGCCGACGCACAGCAGCAGCAGGGCAAATCCCATGCGCAGTCGCTGGGGAGACAAACGGTGAGCCAGACGGGCGCCGAGTCGAGCGAACTGGGTACTGGTCAACACTATGCCTAACCAGGCAGGCAGATAGATGTAGCCCAGGCTCCACTCGGGTAACTGGCTATGACCCCAACCGGTATAGAGGTAACTCAGGCTGCCCGCCAGGGCGATAGGGATGCTGCCCGCCACCGAGACGGCCACCGCCTGTTTCATGGGCACGCTGTTCCAGGTGAGGTAGGGCACGGTCAAGGAGCCACCGCCGATACCGAACATGGCGGAGAGCCAGCCGATACAGGTCCCCGCGATCCCGGTGCCAAGGGGGCCGGGCAGATGGCGTTCTGCCTTGGGTTTCAGGTTCAGCCCCATCTGCAGGGCCATGACCCAAGCGAAACAACCGATGATGATGTTGAGGGTTGTGGCGCTGAGCAGATTCACCGTCAGGCCGCCCAGCCAGGCACCGACCATCATGCCCCCCGCCAGGCGGCGAATGAGGGACCAGTCCACCACGCCCTTGGCATGGTGCACCCGCAGCGAGCTGAGTCCGGTGAAGATCATGGTGAGCATGGAGGTACCAAGGGCCAGGTGGGTCACTATTTCGGGGGCTATGCCCTGGGCATGAAAACTGACCACCAACACGGGTACTATGATGAGACCGCCCCCTATGCCGAACAATCCACCCAACACACCTGCGAAGGCCCCCAGCAACAGATAACCCAGAAACAGCATCTTGCATCCTTATCATAAGCCCTTGGCACGAGTCTGCTGACCCTGCTGGCTCGATCATCATCGGCAAAAAAAGAGGTGGCCCATGGGCCACCTCGCTATTGTGCCGATTAACTCAGGGGAATGGTACCGTCCATCACCTTGTAAAACGCCAGCACCGCGAAGCCGAGCAGGGCCACCGTCATCCCCTGCTCCAGTCGGTTGAGACCACGCAGGCCGTGATGTTGGCGCGCCTTCCAGTAGATGAAGATGCCCGGGCTATAGAGCAGGGCCACCAGCAGCAGGTACTCCACCCCGGCGGCATAGACCAGCCAGCAGCCATAGAGGGTCGCCACCAGGGCCAACAACAGATCCCGCTTGCGCTGATATGGCTGCCCCTCATAGGTCTGGCCACTCAGGGCTAGTTTGAGGCCATAGGCCCCCGAGAAGACATAAGGCACCAGGGCCGCCGCCGTGGTGATGTTGACCAGGGCCAGATAGGTGCTGTTCTGGAAATAGATGATGATGAGGAAGGCCTGCACCAGGCAGGTGGAGCACCAGAGGGAGACGCTGGGAGATCCCCGCTTGTTCTCCCGGGCAAACCAGGCCGGGAACACCCCCGTCTTGCCGGCGATGAAAGGCACCTCGGCGGCCAGCACTGTCCAGCTGAGCAGGGCCCCCATCACCGAGATGACCAGGCCGATATTGATGAGCCAGGCGCCCCAGGGCCCGACCACGGCCTCCAGTATCATGGCGGTGGAGGGATTCTTCAGGGCCGCCAACTCAGGCTGGCTCATGACTCCCAGGGAAAAGAGCGTCACCATCACGTACAGCGTCAGGGCGCCGAGCAAGGCCAGCACAGTGGCGCGGCCCACGTCCTTGCGCTGGCGGGCCCGGGCCGAGACCACCACGGCCCCCTCGATACCGATGAAGACCCAGAGGGTCACCTTCATGGTGGATTTCACCTGATCCATCACGGATCCCAGCTCACCATTGCCCTGCCCCCAGAAGTCCAGGGTGAAGGTGTCCAGATTGAAGGCGAGCAGCACCGCGACGCAGAACACGATGAGGGGCACCATCTTGGCGATGGTGGTCACTATGTTGACCAGGGCCGCCACCTGCACCCCGCGCAGCACCAGCGCATGCACCGACCAGATGAGCAGGGACGCCAGCAGGATGGCGGTGGGGGTATTGCCATTGCCGAAGATGACATTGTCCGGGGTATCGAAGAAGTAGCTCAGGGCGCTGAACACCACGACGGCGTAGGAGACGTTGGCCAGCAGCTGGCAGATCCAGTAGCCCCAGGCGGCATTGAAGCCGATAAAATCGCCAAATCCGGCCTTGGCATAACTGAAGATGCCGCCATCGAGATCCGGGCGGCGCAGGGAGAGGCTCTGATAGACCAGGGCCAGGCAGATCATGCCAAGTCCGGTGATGGTCCAGCCCAGGGCCACGGCTCCGGCGCTGGCATGGGCGGCGATATTTTGCGGCAAACTGAACACACCGGCTCCGATCATGGAGCCAATCACCAGTGAGATGAGGGCACCCAGCCCGAGTTTCTTGTCCATCTCTATCCTGTTGCTTGTCTTGGCGGCGGTTGAGAATCCCTGCTCAATTCGACTCGCATCATGATGGAGCGACTGTCCCTGCCCCCTGAAAAAGGCGGCAACTATATTGCATGACTATACGGCTCGCAATCCTTCGCCATATCAATCGTTGGCCGCCTTGACCGGGCGCAATTTTACAGAAGTCACGGGCACGGCCTGTGAGCTGGCTCAAACTCTGCCGGATTGTCGCCACTTTCAGGGAATACCATGATCTGACCCCGGATCCTGGTGCCTTGCATAAGCACGCAAGCCAGGGTCGTCATGGTGCATCTGGGGGAAGAGCCGCATCTCGCTCGCTGTGCGGGCCACAAAGCAGACCACAAGGCGGGGCCTTCGCCCCGCGCTCGCTGGTTTGATGACGCTGCCCCGCTACAAGCGCAGGCCACCATCGAGATCTATCATGCGCCCGGACAGGTAATCATTGCCAAGGATGAAGCGCACCGCATCGGCGAGCTGGTGCGCCTCCCCCAGGCACGCGGCGGGGATGGCGTGCAGCATGCGATCCATCGCCTCGGGCTTCATCGCCGCCGTCATCTCGGTAGCGAAGACCCCGGGGGCGATGCCCATCACCCGGATGCCATGGCGCGACAGCTCCCGCGCCCAAGTGACCACCAGGGCGGCCACCCCCGCCTTGCTGGCGGCATAGTTGCTCTGTCCCATGTTGCCGACCCTGGCAATGGAGGAGATGTTGATGATGACACCCCCCTGGCCATGGCGCGCCATCAGGGCGGCCCCCTCGCGGCCACACAGGAAGGTGCCGGTCAGATTGACATCGATCACCGCCTGCCATTGGGCCAGGGAGAGTTTGTCGGTCAGCACCCCCTCTTTCATCTTGATGAGCAGACCATCGCGCAAGATCCCGGCGCAGTTGATAAGGCCAGCAAGGGGCCCCAGGTCATGGATGGCGGCGAAGCTTGCCTCCACCTCCGCCTCATCTGCCACGTTGCAGACATGGAGTGAACAGCGGCCACCCCGGCTCTGCAACTCGGCTTCGGTGATCTCCAGATCCGCTCGATTGACATCGATGAGTGCCAGGCTGGCCCCTTGTTCGGCCAGGGCCAGCGCAATGGCCCTGCCGAGGCCCCGTCCCGCCCCTGTCACGGCAATCAATTTATTATTCAGATCCATCAAGGCTCCTCGTTATCTCAGTGGAGGGGCCCAGTGCGGCCCGCTCCTTGGGGATGTCGTCTCAATCGGGTTCCCGATAGAGGTTGAGGATGCTGGAAAAATCGCGATCCCCCTCCCCTCGACTGGCGTGCAGATTGAACAAGTTACGCGCCAGCGCCCCCATGGGCACGGCGCTGTGGGCATGTTCGGCCAATCCCATGGCCAGTCCCAGATCCTTGACCATGAGCCGGGTCATGAAGCCGCCGCTGTAACCGCGGGACGCCGGGGCACTCTCCATCACCCCGGGCCAGGGGTTGTAGCGCTCCAGGCTCCAGTTATTGCCCGAGCTCTTGGCCATGATGCCGGAGAGCACGGCGGCATCCAGCCCCTCCTTGACCCCCAGTGCCAACGCCTCGGCGGTACCCGCCATGTGGATGGCAAGCAGCATGTTGTTGCACATCTTGGCGATTTGACCCGCGCCAAGGGGACCGGCATGAAACAGGTTCTGCCCCATCAACCCAAGCACAGGGCCGGCGGATTCAAAATCCGCCGCCTCGCCACCGACGATAAAGGTGAGGGTACCCGCCGCCGCCCCCACTACCCCGCCTGAAACGGGGGCATCGATGAAGCGATGGCCCAGCAAGCGGGCGGCGCCCCCCACGGCGCGGGCCGAGGCGACATCGATGGTGGAGCAGTCGATGACAAGGGTATTGGGGGCCAGGGCCTGGAGCAGGCCAGGATTGCCTCCCCCGTCACCGAGCCAGAGCCCCATCACGTGCTCCCCGGCAGGCAACATGCTGATCACCAGCTCGCAGCCGGCTGCCGCCTCGGCGGCACTGGCGGCGCAGTGACAGCCCGCCTGCTTGGCCGCAATCAGATGATCGGGCAGCAGATCGAACACCTGTACCCGCAGCCCCCCCTTGGCCAGGTTGGCGGCCATGGGGCCGCCCATGTTGCCAAGGCCGATAAAACCTACCCCTGTCGTCATATGCTGCTGTCTCCATGAGTCGCTTGTCCCTTGAGCTCGCGCCAGAGGGGATTGCTCGCCCCCGCGCAGGCGGGCCAGCGATAGAATTCCGCGATAGCAGTCTGTTCGGCGTCTTGCCAGCGGGGCTGCTTGTCCTTGTCGATGAGCAGCGCCCTGACCCCTTCGATAAAGTCTCCCTTGAGGACGCAATTCACCGACAAGGTCAGCTCATTGGCGAAGGATCCCGCCAGTGATTGCTGACGCCCCTGCCAGTATTGGCGCCACAACAAGGCGCGGCTCAAGGGGCTGCCGCTGCGACAACTGTCCCGCTGCTGTGCCAGCGACCCTGTCAAAGGGGCGTCGAATAGCCGATCGAGCACCCGCACCAGACTGCGGCCGAGCAAGAGGGATTCAATCTGCGCGAGATGAGGCAGCAGCAGCGGCTCGGGCAGCGGCGCTGCCGCCCCCAATGCTCCCAGCATCAACGCCAGGCTGTCATCGAGCTCCTCTGCCGGCTGCCGCCAGTCGAGCCGCAGCAATGCCTCGAGCAGCTGAGGGCGAGCGGCTCTGCTCAGCGCCCCATCGGCCAGCCCCAGCCCCAGGGCGTCGGTACCATTGATACGGGCCCCGGTCAGGCCGAGCCAGAGCCCGACGCGGCCCGGCAACCGGCTCAAGAACCAGCTGGCCCCCACATCCGGATAGAGGCCTATGCTCACCTCCGGCATGGCCAGCAGGCTACACTCCGTCACCAGCCGAAAACGGGCCCCGGCAAACAGCCCCATGCCGCCCCCCATGCAGATGCCATCTGCGACGCAGATCAGCGGTTTGGGGTAGTGATGGATCAGCAGATCGAGCCGGTACTCCTGCTCGAAGAAATCGCAGGCGTAATCCGCCAGCTCAGGGTCTGTCATGCGCTGGCGCTCATGATAGAAGGCGCGAATATCCCCCCCGGCACAGAATGCCTTCTCCCCGGCCCCCTCCAGCAGCACGCCACACACTGTGTCATCGTCTTGCCAGTCAGCTAACTGCTGCGCCAAGGCCTGGATCATCGGCAGGCTCAAGGCATTGAGGGACGCCGGACTGTCCAGGGTCAGCACCCCCAACCGTTGGCCATCCCGGGTCGGCAGTAACGCGACCTTTACCCCATCACTCATCTCGTGCTCCTCACTCAAAGCGGCTGTGGTTGGCTTGCTTGCGGCCATCACTGCGCCTGTTTGCCTGGCTCGCGCTGGCCATGACCCTGGATGTCATCACTTCGACCGTAGTGCCAACGCGGCGCCCGCTTCTCCAGAAAGGCCGCCACCCCCTCTTGCTGATTCGCATCCTGAAAAAGGTCGAGGAAGAGGGCGCGCTCCATGGGCAGTGCTTCATCACGAGGACGGCGACGCCCCTCGTTGATGAGCCGTTTGCAGGCGCGCAGGGCGGCGGGGCTTTGGCGCTCGGCATGGCTTGCCATCTGCCGGGCGGCCTCCCAGGCGCAACCCACCTTGACCACCTCTTCCACCAGGCCTATCTCGTAGGCCAGGGTGGCATCGACCTTCTCGGCGCACAAAATGAGGCGCTTGGCCCAACCCGGCCCCACCAGTTCGGTCAGGCGCTGAGTGCCGCCGGCGCAGGGCAAGAGTCCCACCGACGCCTCAGGCAGCCCCATGATGGCCTGCTGCTCGGCGATGCGGATATCGCAGGCCAGCGCCACTTCCAGCCCGCCCCCCATGGCAAACCCCGTGATGGCGGCAATGCTGACCCCGTGAAAGCGAGCCAGGGCCTCGAACGCTTCGCCAAAGGCCTCGGCCACCTGCGCGGCATGCAGGCTGTCGCCGTCGGCAAACATCTTGAGATCGGCGCCGGCGCAGAAGAACCTGTCACCGGCGCCGCGGATAACCAGGGCCACTATCTCGGGTTTGCCGTCGAGCTCGGCCATCATCTGCACGAAGGCGCGCAGGCTGGCCAGGGTCCAGGTATTGGCCGGTGGGTTGTCCAGGGTGATGTAGGCCACGTGGCCATGGTATTCGAGCCGTATCCTTGTCATGGGATCATCCTTGTGTGCGGGCAACGTCATGGCATCGCCCCTATAGCAGATTCAGTGAGGGAGTGGCCAGCAGGCGACGGGCGATGATGAGTCGCATCACCTCGTTGGTTCCCTCCAGGATGCGATGTACCCGGGTATCGCGCAGATAGCGTTCGAGGGGATATTCGCGGATATAACCATAGCCGCCAAAGAGTTGCAGGGCCTCATCGCAGATCTGATAACCGATGTCGGTGGCGAAGCGCTTGGCCATGGCGCACCAGGCGCTCTTGTCCGGGCTGTTCTCGTCGAGCTTGGCCGCCGCCTGACGCACCAGCAGCCGGGCGGCGGCCAGTTCGGTCGCCATGTCGGCCAGACGAAACTGCACGCTCTGAAACTCGCCGATGGGGCGGCCAAATTGCTGACGCTCGGTCACATAGGCCAGGGCATCATCCAGGGCCTGCTGGGCCGTGCCCAGGGAGCAGCTGGCGATGTTGATGCGACCGCCATCCAGGGCCTGCATGGCAAACTTGAACCCCTCCCCCTCTTCCCCCAGCCGATAGTTGGCGGGAATGCGCACCCGGTTAAAGGCCACTTCCCGGGTCGGTTGACTGTGCCAGCCCAGCTTCTCTTCGGCCTTGCCGTAGACGATGCCCTCGCTGTTTGCCGGCACCATGAAGGCGGAGATCCCTCCCGCCCCCTCACCGCCGGTGCGGGCCATCACCACCAGCACATCGGTGCTGCCCGCCCCGGAGATAAACACCTTGCTCCCCTCGATGAGGTAATCATCGCCGTCGCGCAGGGCGCGGCTCTTGAGGGCGGCGGCGTCCGAGCCCGCCCCAGGTTCGGTGAGGCAATAGGAGCCGAGCAACTCGCCACTGGCCAGACGTGGCACCCACTCCCCGGCAACCTCGGCGGGCAGCCAGCGCCCCAGCATCCAGCTCACCATGTTATGGATGGTGAGATAGGCGGTGGTGGAGGTGCAGCCCATGGCGAGGCGCTCGAAGATGAGGCTGGCGTCGAGCCGGGGCAGCCCCAGGCCGCCATATGGCTCCTGGGTATAGAGGCCACAAAAGCCGAGCTCGGCCGCCTGTTTGATGGTCTGGATGGGAAACTCATGATCCCTGTCCCAGCGGGCGGCATTGGGCTTGAACGCCTCGTTGGCAAAGGCGGTGGCGGCATCGCAGTAGGCCTGCTGATCTTCGGTCAGATTGAAATTCATGGGCAAGAGTCCTCACTCAACGCAGGCTGATGGTCATGTTGGGGCCAGTGGGAATGTCTTCGTCAAACCAGCGTTCGGTCACCGTCTTGGTCTCGGTATAGAAGCGCACCGCCTGTTTGCCGTAGGCGTGCAAGTCCCCATAGAAAGAGCCGCGCCAACCGGTGAAGGAGAAGAACGGCAGCGGCACCGGGATGGGCACATTGATACCCACCTGGCCCACCGCCACCTCGTGGCGAAAGGTACGGGCCGCGGCGCCGCAACCGGTGAAGATGGAGGTGCCATTGCCATAGGGGTTGCGATTGATGAGGGCGAGCGCCTCAGCCAGGCTGTCGACCTCCATGCAGCAGAGCACGGGGCCGAAGATCTCCTCCCGATAGAGCCCCATCTGCGCCGTCACGCCGCGAAACAGTGTGGGGCCCACCCAGTTGCCGACCGGGTAACCTGCCACCTCGCACAGGGTGCCATCGAGCAGACACTCGGCCCCTTCCTGTTTACCCGCTTCAATCAGATTCTCCACCCGCACCCTGGCCTCCGGGCTGATAAGAGGGCCATAGGCGGCTTGCGGATCGTCCCACACCCCGGGGCGCACGGCGGCGAATGCCTCGGCAAGTTCCGGGATCCAGTCGCGGGCACTGCCGACGAACACCGCCACGCTGATGGCCATGCAGCGCTGACCGGCGGCGCCGACCCCGGCCCCCACCAAGTTGCTCAGCACCTGCCCCTTGTTGGCATCGGGCATGATCACCATGTGATTCTTGGCGCCGACAAAGCATTGGGCGCGTTTGAGCTGTTCGGTCGCGGTGCGATAGACATGAGCCCCGACCCGGGCCGAGCCGACGAAGCTGACTGCCTTCACGTCCGGGTGGGTCAAGAGCGCATCCACCTGCTCGGCACCGCCGTGCACCACGCTGAGGATGCCCGCCGGGGCCCCCGCCTCGGTGAACAGCTCGGCCAGCCGCATGGGGGTGAGCGGATCCTGTTCGGAGGGCTTGAGCACGAAGCCATTGCCGCAGGCGATGGCCAGGGGAAACATCCACAGCGGGATCATGGCCGGGAAGTTGAATGGGGTGATACCGACGCAGACCCCCAGCGGTTGCACCCAGGAGTGCCCATCGACCCGCCGCGCCACATTGCCCATGGTCTCGCCCATGGTCTGGCTGGCGATGCCGCAGGCCTGTTCAACCACTTCGATACCGCGCCACACATCCCCCTTGGCATCGGCAAAGTTCTTGCCCGTCTCCTGAGCCAGCAGGGTGGCCAGCTCGTCATGATGGACTTTAAGCAGATGCTGATAGTTGAACATGACCCTGGCCCGCTCCGGCGCAGGCACATCCCGCCACAGCAGATAGGCTTGCTGGGCGCTGCGCACCGCCAGCTCAACCTCCTCTGCCGTGGCCCTGGGGGCGCGGGCCAGCAGACTCTGATCCGCCGGATTGGTCACCTCTATCCACTGCTCCGTCGTCGAGGCATGGGGCCCGCCGTTGATGTAGAGCGGCAGATCCCCGTACAGGGTGGCATGGCTGGTCATGTTCTTAACTCCTTTGAGTCTGGTCAGACGACTGGATTGCACAGGATTGAGCGGGCGGCAGCGCGGCCAGCTCCCTCACCACAAGGGATTTTACCTTAGACTAACAATTGATTTACGTTTACGCTAACGTAAACTAACTCTGGAGATGGACTGACCAGTCAGGACGACAGCAAGGTGCCCATTATTGCCTGCCGTCCCCGCACTCAGACCCCCTCCACCCTCGTGATGACAAGGAGACAGCTATGCCCCCATTGATGGATGAGACCCTGCTGGCCCTGACCGACCAGGTCGGCGCTTTCTGTCGACAAGTGATAGCGCCGCGCGCCGCCGAGATAGACAGCAGCAACCTCTTTCCCCGGGATCTCTGGCCGTTGATGGGAAGTCTCGGCCTGCATGGCATCACAGTCGGCGAGGAGTATGGCGGCGTGGGCCTGGGCTACCTGGCCCACGTGCTGGTGATGGAGCAGGTGAGCCGGGCCAGCGCCTCGGTCGGGCTCTCCTATGGTGCCCACTCCAACCTGTGCATCAACCAGATCCACCGCCACGGCACCCCCGATCAGAAGGCGCGTTACCTGCCTGATCTGGTCAGCGGCGCCAAGGTGGGCGCCCTGGCCATGAGCGAGCCTGGTGCCGGATCCGATGTGGTGAGCATGCGCCTGCTGGCCGAGGCGAGGGACGATCACTTCGTGCTGAACGGCAACAAGATGTGGATCACCAATGGCCCCGATGCCGAGACCTTCGTCATCTATGCCAAGACGGATGCCAAGGCGGGGGCCAAGGGGATATCCGCCTTCATCGTCGAGGCGGGCACCCCGGGATTTCGCACGGCCCAGAAGCTCGACAAGCTGGGCATGCGGGGCTCCAGTACCTGCGAGCTGGTGTTCGACAACTGCAACGTTCCCAAAGAGAACCTGCTCGGCCCGCTGCACGGGGGCATCAAGGTATTGATGAGCGGGCTCGATTATGAGCGGGTGGTGCTGGCGGCGGGTCCCCTTGGCATCATGCAGGCCTGCATGGACGTGGTGTTGCCCTATGTGCGCGAGCGCAAGCAGTTCGGCCAGGCCATCGGTGAATTCCAGCTGGTGCAGGGCAAGCTGGCCGACATGTACACCCGCCTGGCCAGCAGCCGGGCCCTGGTCTACTCGGTGGCCAACGCCTGCGATCAAGGGCAGACCAGTCGCAAGGATTGCGCCGCCGCCATCTTGCTTGCCGCGGAAAATGCCACCCAGATGGCACTGGATGCCATCCAGCTGCTCGGCGGCAATGGCTACATCAACGAATACCCGACCGGGCGCCTGCTGCGGGACGCCAAGCTGTACGAGATAGGTGCCGGCACCTCGGAGATCCGCCGCTGGCTCATCGGCCGCGAGCTGATGGGAGAGTCTGCATGAAGCCGTTGCACGCCCAGCTAACACGCCATAGCGCCGGTCGCTCTGTGACTCACCGGGCAGACCTTTTCCCTCACACCTTTTTAGGGGAGCCCGCATGAGCCAGATCCACTCCCAGCTCGACACCCATAGCCCCGACTATGAGGCCAACAGGGCCGCCATGCAGGCCCTGGTCGAGGATCTGCACGATCGGCTGGAGGAGATAACCCTGGGGGGCGGCGCCGTCAATCAGGCCCGCCACACCGGGCGTGGCAAGTTGCTGCCCCGCGAGCGCATCGACCGGCTGCTCGACCCCGGCTCCCCTTTCCTCGAGCTCTCCGCCCTGGCGGCCTGGGGGGTCTATGACGAAGCCGTCCCCGCCGCCGGTATCATCACCGGGCTTGGTCGCATCAACGGCAGGCTCTGCCTGCTGGTGGTCAACGACGCCACCGTCAAGGGCGGCACCTATTACCCCCTCACGGTGAAGAAACACCTGCGTGCCCAGGCCATCGCCGAGCGGCTGCGCCTCCCCTGCCTCTATCTGGTGGACTCTGGCGGCGCCTTCTTGCCGATGCAGGACGAGGTGTTTCCCGACAGGGATCATTTCGGTCGCATCTTCTACAACCAGGCTCGCCTCTCGGGCCAGGGTATCCCCCAGCTCGCCGTGGTGATGGGGCTCTGTACCGCAGGCGGCGCCTATGTGCCCGCCATGGCGGACGAGTCCATCATGGTCAAGCAGCAGGCCACCATTTTCCTGGCCGGCCCCCCCCTGGTCAAAGCCGCCACTGGCGAGGAGATCAGCGCCGAAGAGTTGGGGGGGGCCCTGGTCCACTGCGCCCACTCTGGCGTTGCCGATCACCTGGCCAGAGATGACGACCATGCCTTGCAACTGGCCCGCACCCTGGTCAGCAATCTGGGGGGCGACCAGCCAGCCAACCGCCCCCTCTATCGGGAGCCTGTCTATCCCATCGAGGAGCTCTATGGTCTGGTCGGTACCAGTCTGAAGCGGCCGGTGGAGGCGAGGGAGATCATCGCTCGCCTGGTCGATGGCTCGGACTTTGACGAGTTCAAGGCGCTGTACGGCACCACGCTCGTCACCGGGTTCTCCCGCATCCAGGGCATGGCCGTCGGGATCCTCGCCAACAACGGTGTGCTGCACAGCGACAGCGCCCAGAAGGGCGCCCACTTCATCCAGCTCTGCAACAGACGCGCCATCCCGTTGCTGTTTCTGCAGAACATCACCGGCTTCATGGTGGGCAGCCAGGCCGAGCGCGAAGGGATCGCCAAACACGGTGCCAAGCTAGTTACTGCCGTTGCTTGCAGCCGGGTGCCCAAGCTCACCCTGATCACCGGGGGCAGCTTTGGCGCCGGCAACTACGGCATGTGTGGCCGCGCCTTTGACCCCGATTTCCTGTTCAGCTGGCCCAACAGCCGCATCTCCGTCATGGGGGGCGAACAGGCGGCTGGCGTCTTGGTGCAGGTGCGCCGCGACAAGCTCGCCGCAGCGGGAAAGCCCCTCGACGAGCAGGAGGCGCAGGCTATCCGCACCCCTGTGCTCGACCAGTATGAACGCCAGGGTCACCCCTACTACGCCAGTGCCCGGCTCTGGGACGATGGGGTCATCGACCCGGCCCAGAGCCGCACCGTACTCGCACTGGCCCTGGCCGCCTGCCAGGATGCCCTGGCCCGCGCCCGAGTGACCCCCGAGCAATATGGCATCTTCCGGATGTAAGGAGCCCGTATGAACGCAGACATGAGGTCATCCCCTGCCGCCCTCGACAACAGGGCCGCCCCGGATGCCGGATTTCGCCTGGAGCAGACTGGCCCCCTGGCTGAGCTGGTGCTCTGTCGCCCGGCACGCCATAACGCCTTCGACAAGGCGCTGATCCAGGGGCTGCTTGGCGCCTTGCGCGAGCTGGCTGGCCGCACTGAGCACAGTCCCCGGGCGCTGCTGCTGCGCGCCGAGGGCAAACACTTTTGCGCCGGCGCCGATCTCGACTGGATGCGGGATCTCTCCCATGCCGATGTTGAACACAACAGGGAGGATGCCCGCCAGCTCGCCCTGCTGATGCAAACCCTGGACGAGCTGCCCTTCCCCACCCTGGCCCTGGTGCAGGGCGCCGCCTATGGGGGGGCACTTGGTCTCATCTGTGCCTGCGACATCGCCCTGGCCAGCGACGATGCCCGCTTCTGCCTCTCCGAAGTGGGGCTAGGATTGGTGCCAGCGGTGATAAGCCCCTATGTGGTGCGCACCCTGGGGCAGCGCCAGGCACGGCGCTACATGCTCAGTGCCGAGCCCTTCGATGCCATCACCGCCTGTCGGCTCAACGTGATTCATCAGCGGTTCAGCCCCGACGCCTTGCTGGAAGAGGGCCGCGCTCTGGCCCGAACGCTGTGCCAGAACGGCCCGGCGGCCATGGCCGACACCAAGGCACTGCTCGATAAGCTCGCCCATCTGCCCGCCAGTCAACACCAGGCGCTGACCGTGGATACCATTGCCCGGGTGCGGGTCGGCGCCGAGGCCCAGGAGGGGATGCAGGCTTTCTTTGACAAGCGCCCGCCCGCCTGGCGTCCCGAATGCAAGGAGAAACCATGACAGAGCTAGTCCCTATCAAATGGCAGATGATCGCCAATCGTGGCGAAAAAACCGGGGTGCGCCTACTGCCGCTTTTCACCGTCGCCGCCTCATCCCCGGAGCAGATGTCATGACAGAGATAGTCCCCATCAAACGACTGCTGATCGCCAATCGTGGCGAAATAGCGGTGCGTATCATCAAGACCGCGCGCCGCCTCGGCATTCACACCATCGCCCTCTACTCGGATGCCGACCACCAGGCCATGCCCGTGCGTGAAGCCGACGAGGCCTGGTATCTGGGGCCGGCACCTGCGCGGGAGAGCTACCTCGACGGTGCCAAGGTGCTCGCCATCGCCAAGCAGGCTGGGGCCGACGCCATCCACCCCGGCTATGGTTTTCTCTCTGAGAGCAGCGATTTCGCCCTTGCCTGCGAGGAGGCCGGGATCCGCTTCATCGGCCCCTCGGCGGCCGCCATCCTCGCCATGGGGGACAAATCCGGCGCCAAAGCGCTGATGGAAGCGGCGGGGGTGCCGGTGCTGCCCGGCTATCACGGCGCAGATCAGAGCCTGCTCGCCCTCAGAGCCCATGCCCAGAGCATCGGCTTTCCCCTGCTCATCAAGGCCGCCAGCGGCGGCGGTGGCAAGGGGATGCGCCGGGTCGAGGCGCTGGCCGATTTCGATGACGCCTTGGGGGCGGTCAAGCGGGAAGCCCTGGCGGCCTTTGGCGATGACAATGTGCTGCTCGAACGCTACCTGGCCGGGGCAAGGCACGTCGAGGTGCAGGTGTTTGCCGACAACAGCGGCTACACCCTCTCCCTCGGGGACAGGGACTGCTCGCTGCAGCGCCGTCATCAGAAGGTGATCGAGGAGGCGCCAGCCCCGGATATCGCCCCCGAGCTGCGCCGCGCCATGAGCGACGCCGCGGTGGCCGCCGCCATGGCCATCGACTATCGCGGGGCTGGCACCATAGAGTTCCTGCTCTGCGAGGGCGCCTTCTATTTCATGGAGATGAATACCCGCCTGCAGGTTGAACACCCTGTGACCGAAGCGGTCACGGGTCTGGATCTGGTGGCCTGGCAGCTCGCCGTCGCCGAAGGACGCCCGCTGCCCCTGAGCCAACATCAGGTTCAGCTGCGCGGCCACGCGGTGGAGGCACGCCTCTACGCCGAGGACGTGGCCGCCGGTTTCCTGCCAGCGAGCGGCCCCATCCACTGGCTGCACTGGCCGACAGGGGTGCGCATCGATACCGGGGTGGCCGCGGGTGACGCCGTGAGCCCCTACTATGACCCCATGATCGCCAAGCTGGTCGCCCATGGCGAGCACCGCGCCCAGGCCCTGGCCAGATTGAGCGAGGCCCTCACGGCCCTGGAGATAGGCCCGCTGACTCACAACGGCGCCTTGCTGGCACGCCTGTGCCAGGAGCCGGACGTGCTGGGAGTGCGTCACCATACCCAGTGGCCACTCCCCACCGATCCTCAGCCTCTGCCCGAGCTCGCGGTGCCCCTGGCCACCCTCTGGCTCGCCCATAGTGCCGCCAGCAGTGATCCCTGGCACAAGGCGACCGGATTTCGGCTCGGACGACACCAGACCTGGACGGCAGCCGTGACCCTGGCCGGGCAACGCCATCAACTCACCCTGCACTCATCCGAGGGAAAACTGAGCTGGCAGGGCCAGTCGATCCCCTACGTCATGGCCGAGGATCATATTCGCCTGCAGTGGCAGGGGCGCTGGCAGCGCTACCCTGTCCGAACCTTGCGCCAGGGGGATCAACGCCAACCAGGTTTCGTGCTGACCTTGGCGGGACAACAGATCCCCTTCGGCCCGGCTCAGGAGGTGGCGCAACAGGATCACCACGGGGATGAGGCGAGCGGCAGGTCCGTCACCCTGGCCCCCATGCATGGCCTGGTGGTCGCCCTGCTGATAGAGGCCGGTCAAGCAGTGAGCCGGGGCCAGCCACTGCTGGTGCTGGAGGCGATGAAGATGGAGCACCAGTTGCGCGCCCAGCAAGATGGCGTCATCGCCGAACTGCTCTGCCGCGAGGGGGATCAGGTCAGCCAGGGGGCTCCCCTGGTGCGCTTTTTGGAGAGTACAGAGGCCGCCAGCTAGCCATGACAGGGCTCACAGCAGCCTTCTTGCCACCACATAGTGGTTGGCCGCAACCAGAGTCATAGAGGGGATCAGCATGACGCAGATAATGGAGCAGGATGACAGGGTCAGCCTGGTCGAGATGGGGCCAAGGGATGGCCTGCAAAACGAAGTGGTCCAGCTCACGCTGCCCCAGAAGCTGACGCTGATCCGGCGACTCGGCGAGAGCGGCTTGCAGCGCATCGAGGTCGGCGCCTTTGTCTCCCCGAAACGGGTGCCCCAGATGGCAGACTCCGCCGCCCTGCTGGCCGCCCTGCCCCGGGGCGCCATGCCGGGCAGAGCGCCGGTTCGATATGGCGCCCTGGTGCCCAACCTGCAAGGGCTGCAGGGGGCCATCAACGCTCGGGTCGATGAGATTGGCCTGTTCACCGCCTGCACGGATGGCTTCACCCGGGCCAATATCGGCATCAGCGTGGAGGAGTCTCTGGTGCGCTTCGCCCCTCTGGTGCAGGAGGCGCGCCGCCTGGGCATCCGGGTGCGCGGTTATCTCTCCACCGTCATCGCCTGCCCCTTCGATGGCCCGACCCGTCCCAAGCGGGTGGCGGCCATGGCCGAACGGCTGCTGGATCTGGGCTGCCACGAAATATCCCTCGGGGACACCACTGGGGTCGGCACCCCAGGCACTGTAGTGCCCATGCTCGACGCCGTGCTGCGGGAGATCCCCGCCGGGCGCCTGGCGGTGCACTTTCACGATACCTATGGTCAGGCCCTGGCCAATTTGATGCCAGCCCTGGAGCGTGGCATTCGCACCATCGACAGCTCGGTGGCCGGGCTCGGCGGCTGCCCTTATGCACCGGGGGCGTCCGGTAATCTGGCCAGTGAAGAGGTGGTCTATCTGTTGCGAGGGCTGGGCATGCAGACCGGGGTGGATCTAGAGAGTCTCGCCGCCACCGGTCAATGGGTGAGCGAGCTGCTTGGCCGACCCAACGCCTCCCGGGTCGGTCGCGCCCTCGCCGCCCGGCGAGAGATGGACAACCACCAGGGGAGCTGCCATGTCAGATAATCACGCCGGCAAGGAGGTCACCTACAGCATCTCGGAACTGGCGCAGGAGTTTGACATCACGGCCCGCACCATTCGCTACTACGAAGATGAGGGGCTCATCTCCCCGACCCGGGAGGGCCAGAATCGCATCTACAGCCACAAGGACAAGATCCGTCTCAAGCTGACCCTGCGCGGCAAGCGCCTCGGCTTTAGCCTGGCCGAGATCCGCGAACTCTTTGACATGTATGACACCGACAGATCCAGCCGCACCCAGTTGCTCTCCATGGTTCAGCTCATTGAGTCCAAGCGCGAGGCGTTGCGCCAACAGCAAGAAGACATCCAGATGGTGCTGGCCGAGCTGGAAAGCGCCGAGCGACGTTGCGCCGGGGCCCTCGATAATCTCGGTGATCAGGGGGGATTGGGCCAGCTGGGCTGATGCGCAATAAGAGACGGGTAATTGCAGGCCTGGACCAAACGGACGTTGGACCGGCCTGCCTGCGATCCCCTGCCCCGACGTGAAGAGCAGTAGGTGGCGATTGACTCTGCCTATGGCCCTTAGCCCCAAGGGCATGTTATAGCTAGCGCGTCTCGCCCCTTCAGGAGAATTCGATGGCTCTGCCTTCCCGCCGCCTTGTGCTGTCGCTCATCGCCGGCCTGCTACTGCTGCTCTTCATCGGAGTCATCATATTGCTGTGGCAAGCCCCCGCCCTGACGGTGCGCTATCTGCCCGGCTGGTTGAAACAGGAGTATGGCCTCAACCTCACCCTGGGCAAGATCCAGGTCAATCTGCAACAACCCTCATTGACCCTGGGCCCCAGCGCCCTCACCGATGAGAACGGCAAGCCCCTGCTCAGCCTGGCCGAGCTCAGCCTCAGACCCGATCTCAAGGCAAGTTGGCACCAAAAGGGCTTGGTACTCACCGAGGCGACCCTGCTCGCCCCCAAACTGGCGTTGCAGCGGCTGGCCCCCGATCCCAAACAGCCAGGCACGCCCCGCTTCAATTTGACCGATGCCCTGAGCCAGTTGCTTGCCCCCTCCCCCAGGGCCGCCAGTGAGCCACCCGGTTCTCCCCCCTTGTTCGAGATAGCCAGGCTGACGCTGCAGCAGGGCAGCCTGACTTATCGGGACAGCCGTCCCGCACAGGCCGATGGCTGGTTGCCGCCCCAAACCCTGACGGGGCTGACGCTCACCCTGACCCATCTCGGCTCGCTTCCCGATCAGAACACGCTCTACACCCTGGCCGCCAATCTCGGCAAGAGTCCGCTAAAGGCCGAGGGCAGTTTCAGCCTGCGTGGCGCCAGCCAGGGCACTCTCAGCCTGGCCAAGCTGCCCCTCAAGGCTTTTGCCCCGCTCTGGGCCCCCTATCTGACGCTGGATTTGAACAAGGGTCAGGCCAGCGCCCGGGCCAGCTATCGCCTGACCCCAGGCAAGCAGGGACTGGATTGGCAACTGAGCAAGGGCAAGTTGACCCTGGATGGGTGGCAACTGACACACCCCAAGGGGGCAGAGTTTGCCCGCTTCACGCAACTGGCGCTGAGTGATATCAATCTGGATAGCCGGCAGCAACTGCTGAAAATTGGCACCCTGAACCTGCAGCAACCTGTGCTGCGCGCCGCCCTGGATGCTCAGCACAACCTGGACTTGAGCAAGGTATTGGCGCCCCGGCTTGCACAGACGAAGCCCAAGCCCGCCACCACCAAGGGGGGCAAGGCCGCCAAGCCACAGAGTGCTCCCTGGCGCTGGCAGCTCGGCCAGATTGCGCTGCACAAAGGCAGTCTCAACCTGCTCGAATCGAGCAGCGGCAAGCCGCTGACCCGCGAGCTGACGAGCCTCGAACTGACCCTGAGCGGGCTCGATAACCGCCTGGGCAAGGCAAGCCTCCTCACCCTGAAGAGCAGCCTCAACCAGCAGGCTCAGATCGCCTTCGAGGGCAAACTGACCCCCATGCCCTTCGCCCTGGAGGGGGAGATCAAGCAGCAAGGATTGCCACTGAGCTGGGCCCAGCCCTATCTGCAGGAGCGAGCCCGCGTCAAGGTACAAGAGGGAGTGCTGTCGAGCCGGCTCAAGCTCGCCCTCGCCACCAATGACAAGGGTGACCTCACCAAGTTTGACCTTGGCGGCGGGCTCGACATCGATGGACTCAATGTGTTGAGTCGCGCCGACAACCAGCGTTTGCTGCAGATAGCCCGACTCGAGCTGACCGGGCTCCACTATGAGGGATTAAGCCAGCAGGTGAAGATAGATGACATCTTGCTGCGCCAACCCTTTGCCCGCATCGAGATCAACGAGGATGGCACCACCAATGTTCAGCAGCTGATCTTGCCTGCCCCTGCGGCGGGCAAGGGCTCAGCGACTACCCATGCAGGCCCGGAGCCTCGCTTGGTCATCGATCAGATCCGTGTCCAGCAGGGCAATCTGCGCTTTGCCGATCGCAGCCTGAGCCAGGAGTTCAATGCCGATATTGCCGATCTGAACGGTCAGAGCCGCCACATCACCAATATTCCCAACCAACGATCCGACATCGCCTTCAACGGCAAGGTCGACAAATATGCCCCCGTGACCATCAGGGGCGGCGCCAACCTGCTCATCGATGAGCCCGAGCTGGACTTGGCCGTCGCCTTCAACAATCTGGAGATGACCAGCTTCAGCCCCTATTCCGGCACCTATGCGGGCTATGCCATCGACAAGGGGCAGCTCACCATGAAGCTCAACTATCGCCTGGTCGGTAACCGCCTGGAGGGCGACAACGACATCATCATCAAGAAGCTGCAACTGGGCGAGAAGATAGCCAGTGACAAGGCCAAGGATCTGCCGCTGGGACTGGCTGTGGCCCTGCTCAGCGATGCCAATGGCGTCATCAGGCTCAACCTCAAGGTGAAGGGCAACCTGGATCAGCCTGATTTCAGCCTGGGGAGCATCTTCTGGAATGTGCTGGGCAACACGCTGCGCAAGGCCATCAC
Organism: Aeromonas rivuli; assembly: GCF_020149575.1. Lineage (NCBI taxonomy): Bacteria > Pseudomonadati > Pseudomonadota > Gammaproteobacteria > Aeromonadales > Aeromonadaceae > Aeromonas > Aeromonas rivuli. Next base: position 2,448,056 of record NZ_CP079742.1, read on the forward strand.
CTCCCCCTTCTCCCTGCTCGCCTCCCTCGCGGGAGGGACGAAAGATCTCGATGAACTCTCCTTTGCGCCCGGCGAGTATGAGCTGACACAGAGCCAGCAGAACAAGCTGGCCAAGCTCGCCGAGGCGCTCAAGGCCAGACCCCAGCTCAGCATGAATATCCGCGGCAAGGTGAATTTCAACGAGGAGCGCCCCCTGCTGCAACGCCAGAAGCTGGAGCGGGTACTGGCCAGGATCACCGGCAGCCCGGTTGACCTGACCCGACTTGGCCAAGATGAGGCCATGCAGACCGCCCTGGCCCAGGCCTATCAGGAGCGCTTCAAGGAGGATGTCGCGGCCCTGGCGGACCGGCTCGGCCTGGCGGTCACCAGCATGGCGTTGCGGGATCAGGCGGTCATCTTGCTGCGGGATCAGCAGCTCATCACCGCCAAGTCACTGCGCAACCTTGCCATGGCCCGGGCCCGCAACACCAAGAGCTATCTGGTCGAGACACAAGCCATTACCCCGGATCGCCTGTTCGTGCTCGACAGCCAGGTCAAGGAGACCGACAAGACCGCCAGGGTGGTGCTCACCCTGGATGAGTGAGCTGCCCACTCGGCTGGGCAAACGCATTGGGGATGGCTCCTCTGTCTCTGCCCTTCACCCTGTGATGCCGGCAACCAGCGCGCAGGAGCGACTTGCGCGGCATCCCCGGCGACGCCTCCGCACAGGGTCCTCCTCTCCCGAACAGCCCCTTCTCCGGGATGGGTGTCAGGCTCTCTCTGAGCTAGGCCGCGCTGATGGCCAGCGTGAGCACCGCCTGCGACAGGGGCTCACACTCCCTTCAATGGGGGCTGAATAACCTCCGTTCTCGCCAGCTGCGGCACCCGGTTTTTCACTGCCATCCCATCTCTGAGCCTGCCAATGCGCGGGCATGAGCCCCGTTCAAGCTGGACTCACACGGGAGGTGCCCGGCGCCGAACCGCTGCTAAGCCGCTTGAACCAGGGCTCTGTCACACTGTGTTTTAAACATGGTCATCAAACTCTGGTTTGATGGCATATTCGTTCGAAATGCAACCATCTCTTTGTCGGCTCGTGTGGAGACAATCCTGACGACCCCGGCCAGTCAATGATCCCGGCAACCCCAGGTGCCCTGCCTCGCCGGTTGTCGGAATGAGATCCAATATCTCGAGAGAGACGACCCCACCTGGTGCCCTCACCTGCCGAGGCAAGCGATACCTGCGGCGGACACCGTACCTGGCATCTCATCCACGGTTGATGAAGAGAGTGGCTTCCTTGTGGCGGCGAGGGATGTGCTGCGGAGGCTGCACTTGGCATCACATCAACGACGGAGAGAGATAGCGGCGCCCAACTGGCCCCCTCCCCCGATCAGACCTGATGGCATCCAATCTGGTAATAAACACAAAAAAACAACCTGCTCCCTACCTTTTATTTACCAATTAACCACTGATTAGCCACGATTTAACCCTGCGCTGGTCTGAGTTGTAGTTTTTTTACTATTTAACTGCCCTTTCCCCTTGCGAGGGCGTGGAGCCCTGCCTAAAATCCCGCGTCCTTTGAACAACCCCCACACATTTTTGGAGAACACCACGTGAGCGTGAGCGAAAAACTGGCCAACCCTGCCCCCCTCGGTCTGATGGGCTTCGGCATGACCACTGTCCTGCTGAACATCCACAATGCGGGTTTCTTCCCCATCAGCGCCATGATCCTGGCCATGGGCCTGTGCTATGGCGGTCTGGCCCAGATCATCGCCGGTATCATGGAATACAAGCGTGGCAATACATTCGGCGTCACCGCCTTCATCTCCTACGGCACCTTCTGGTGGAGCCTGGTGCTGCTGATGGTCCTGCCGGCAATGGGCCTGGCCGAAGCCACCCCCGCCGCCTTCATGGGTTGGTACCTGCTGATGTGGGGCATGTTCACCCTCTTCATGATGGTCGGGACAGTCAACTACCCGCGCGCCAAACAGTTCGTGTTCGCCTCCCTGACCGTGCTGTTCTTCCTGCTGGCTGCCCACAACTTCACCGGTAGCGCACTGATCGGTCACATCGCCGGTTTCGAAGGCATCATCTGCGGTGCCAGCGCCATCTACCTGGCCATGGCGACCGTGATCAATGAGCAGTTCGGTCGCACCGTATTGCCGATTGGCGATCACAAGAAAGCCGCCACCGTGCAGCTTAAAGCCGCCGCCTAAGCGCCCGCAGGCAAGGGCCAGCCTCAGGTTGACCCTCGCCACGGCGATGAAACACAGAAGGCACCCCCAGGGTGCCTTCTTGCTATCTGTCCCTTGCCAACCGCACGCCTCTGCGCAGTCCGCTTCTCTTGTACGCGGACTAAGGTGACGGCGAGTCCCCCTCCCCCTCGTCAGCCTCCGGCTGCCGTTGCAGGGGCTCCTGACCATAGAAGCGGGTGAACAAGCCATACACCGCCGGGAAGGCGTGATGCAGCTGCCGGGGTTGGCTGAAGAAGAGCTCGCTGCACACGGCAAAAAACTCGGCCGGATGACTGGCAGCATAAGAGTCTATCAATGTCGTCTCCCCCCGCTCGCACTGGCCCTGAAGCTGGTCGAATGCCTGCTGGCAGGTGACGGCCCACTCAGATCCTGTCAAACCCGCTGGCAAAGGGGGCGCGCCGTCGGCCTCTCCCCCCAGCATGTCGAGCTTGTGGGCAAGCTCGTGGATGATGAGGTTATAGCCATCCCAATCACCGTCCTGCTGCAGCTCGCTCCAGGCCAGCACCAGCGGCCCCTGTGGCCAGGCCTCGCCGGCATTCTCCTCCTCCCACTCGCTCACCAGACCGAACTCGTCCTGCACCTGCTGACGGCGAGCGACGGGCTCGGGAATGATGATGATCTCATGAAAGCCCCGATACCAGTCGAGACTGAGCGCCAGAATGGGCAAGGCACCTTGCAGTGCCAGGGCACGCCGTTGACGCTCACTCAGCTCGACACCGAGCAGGGTCCAGCTCTTGCGCTCGAGCAGGCGGCGCGCCAGAGTCACCAACTGAGCCTGCTGGGCCTCACTCAAGCCATGGAGAATAGGGATGGCAGCAAACAACCCCTGCCACTCCTCCTCCATGGGTCTGCCCGGTGATTGGGCATCTGCGACGGCCTTGCACTGACTCGGTGCACCCAACAGGGTGCAGAGCAAGCGACTTGCCCTGATAGCTGACCACACGCTCGCCACTCAATACCTCGACCATTGGGATGTCATTGTGATAGCAGGGATTTGACGAAGCGCGTTGGCTTTTCCCGATAACCCTGCTGCTGATAGAAGTGATGGGCCCGCTCACGGTGCGGGCTGCTGGAGAGTTCAATCTGGCCACAGCCGGCCTCCCGAGCCATTTGTTCGGCGGCCGCCAGCAAGGCGGCCCCCCAGCCCTGACCGCGAGCCTCTTCATCGACCACCAGCGCCGAGATCAATGCCCAGCCTGGCGCCAGATGCAGAGGCCGCAACAGATGCAGCACCAGCACCCCCGTCACGCCGTGCAGGTTTTCACTCACCAGCACCTGTCGTCCGGGCTCCATCGCCAGCAGATCCGCCACCAGCCTGCCGGGTTCATCCCCATAGCCGAGCTGGACAAAGAGCCTCGCCATCACCTCCGCATCGGCGACCCCTGCCAGGCGTATGCCCTCACCGGGACCGATATCTTCCATCTGCTCGTTCATGATTGGCCTCAAAATTGCTATATCACTGCCAAGGCACTGTTTCAGGAGAAAATAACGCCGTTTCATCCCGTTAATCAAGCCGTGAAAAGCGCGCCACCATATCGAGTTCACAAATTGGCAACATTAACGCAAATTTCACTGGGAAGCGCCGAAGCAAGTCGATATGTTAAACGCCTCGGCCTATGCCGACAGCAGAAATGACTGAATAACAAAGATCGAGTGGGCAAAAGCCCGCCGGAAGTCTCACAACAAAGGAGTTGTTGTACATGAACGAGATCGTCAATGCCATCAATGGTGTGATTTGGAGCCCTGCGCTCATCTATCTGTGCCTCGGGGTAGGTTTCTATTTCTCCTGCCGCACCCGCTTCCTGCAACTGCGCCATATCAAAGAGATGGTGCGGTTGATGATGGATGGCAAGGCGACCGATGCCGGTGTCTCCTCCTTCCAGGCGCTGACCATGACCCTGGCAGGCCGAGTCGGGACAGGTAACATCGCAGGGGTGGCCACCGCCATCACCTTCGGTGGCCCCGGCGCCCTGTTCTGGATGTGGATGGTGGCCTTCCTGGGCGCCAGCTCCGCCTTTGTGGAGTCCACCCTGGGTCAGGTTTATAAAGAGAAGATCAACGGTGAATTCCGTGGTGGTCCCGCCTTCTATATCGAGAAGGGTCTGGGGATGAGCTGGTATGCCTGGACCTTCGCCATCGCCACCATCTTCGCCTGCGGCGTGTTGCTGCCTGGGGTGCAAGCGAACTCCATCGGCTCCAGCCTGCAGACCGCCTTTGATATTGACCCCAACGTCACCGCCGCCGGTCTGGCGCTGCTGCTGGGCTTCATCATCTTCGGTGGCGTCAAGCGCATCGCCCACTTTGCCTCGACGGTGGTGCCCTTCATGGCACTGGGCTACATCATTGTGGCCTGCGTCATCATCGCCCTCAATATCGGCCAACTGCCAGGTGTCATCCTGCTTATCTGGAAGAGCGCCTTCGGTCTGGATGCCGGTTTCGGTGCCATTCTGGGTCTGGCCATCATGTGGGGGGTCAAGCGCGGTATCTATTCCAACGAAGCCGGTCAGGGTACTGGCCCCCATGCTTCGTCCGCAGCGGCCGTGAGCCACCCGGCCAAACAGGGTCTGGTCCAGGCGTTCTCCGTCTACATCGATACCCTGTTTGTCTGCTCCGCCACCGGTTTCATGCTGCTTATTACTGGGCTTTATAACGTACAGGGTCCGGACGGCGCCGCCCTCTATACCGGCATCGCCGGCATCGCCGCAGGCCCTGGCTATGTGCAGACCGCCATGGAGAGCATGATGCCCGGCTTTGGCAACATCTTCGTCGCCATCGCGCTCTTCTTCTTCGCCTTCACCACCATCGTCGCCTACTACTACATCGCCGAGACCAACATTGCCTTCATCAACCGCAAGATCAATCGCCCCTGGTTGACCTTCGTGCTGAAGATTGGCTTGATGGCCGCCACCGTGTACGGCACCGTCAAGACCGCCGACTTGGCCTGGGGACTAGGTGATATTGGCGTCGGTCTGATGGCCTGGTTGAACATCATCGCCATCCTGCTGATGCAAAAAACCGCCTTCATCTGCCTGAAGGATTACGAAAGCCAGAAGGCTCAGGGAGTCGACCCCGTCTTCCACCCCGAGAAGCTTGGCATCAAGAACGCCGACTACTGGACGGGTCGCCGCTCCGAGCACAATCTGGAGCAGGAACATAACGGCCACGAATTCGAGCCAGACCGCGAGCCAGGTGCTAGCAAGTAAGCCCGATATTCACTCATCAAAATGGCAGCCTCGGCTGCCATTTTTCATGTTGTCTGCTGCCCGGCGTGGGCTCGGCTCAGTGCCGGTCACGGCGTGGCCCAAAGCGCAGTCGCCAGCCAAACAGCCCGTTGAGGGTGGCCCGCCACTGATTGGGGCGTCCCAGGATCTGCCTCTGCAAACGGGTCTCTTCGTTGAGCATCGTCTCGTCACTGTGCGCCCAAGCCTGACGGTAAAGGTGTTTGATCCCCGCCAGTGCATCCGGTGATTTACCCAGCAGGCTATTGGCGAAAGCACGGGCCTCGGCCAGGGGATCCTCGCAGACCCGGCTCACCAGCCCCAGCGCCTTGGCCTCGGGGGCCAGCAACTCGCGTCCGCTCATGGCAAGCTCCATGGCAGTATCGACGCCCATGAGGTTGCGCAGGGTGACGCTGCCGCTCATGTCCGGGATGATGCCCCACTTGATCTCCATCACCGAGAAGCGGCAATCCGGCGTGCTGAAGCGAAAATCGGCGCCCAATGCAATCTGCAGGCCGCCACCGAAACAGACCCCCTGGGTGACGACGATCACCGGCACCGACAGCTGACGCCAGCCATAGGCCACCCGCTGGGCCAGATTGGTCGCCTCGTCCGCCTCGCGCTTCAAGATATCCAGCGCGGCCAGCGGCTGCTTGAGCATGGCCTTCACATCCAGCCCGGCGCAGAAGCCGCGCCCCTCTCCGTGCAGGATCACGGCCCTCAGCCCGGGCATCTGCCGCAGACTCTGCAGCGTCTGATCCAGGGCCCTGAACATGGGCAAGTCCAACGCATTGAGCTTGTCTGGCCGGCTCAGCATCACCTCGGCGATGCCGTCCCGGATCTCCCATTTGACCCTTGGTTTATCCATGTCCCCTGCCCTCTCCTTAGTCGATACTGGTCATACCACCAAATTATCAGAGTGTTACCGACGGGTACAGGGAGGCGAGAGCCTCCGTGCGACTAAAGTCGGCTGGCCCCGCTCCGGCCGCTTTGTCAGACTGGCCTCACGCCCCCGGCCGAGACCCGCCATGACCATCTTGTTCAACTTCAGCCGCCCGCCGTTTGACTGCCTCGGGGAAGCGGCGCGCCAGCGGCTCGGACAGAGCCTCAGCATCTGTTACTTTCGGGCGGGCCAGACGGTACTGAACCCCGGTGAAGCCCCGCCTGGGCTCTATCTCGTCATCAAGGGGGCGGTGGAGGAGTCGAGCACCCACCAGTCATTCGGGGATTATGGCGAGGGGGATCTGTTCGACGTGCGCGCCCAGTTCGATGGCCACTGCCGCCATGGCTTCAGCGCCCTGGAGGACTGCCTCTGCCAGCTCATTCCCCGCGCCGTGTTTCAGGTGCTCTGCACCGACAACCCCGATTTTGCCCACTACTTCACCGCCACCCTGACGGAACGCCAGCGCGAGCAGGATCGGCGCAGCCAACTCGGCCAGCAGAATCTGGCGGAATTCATCCTGACCCGGATTGAGCCCTGCCACCTGCAGCCACCGCTCCTCGTCGAGAGCCGACTCAGCCTGCTGGCCGCGACCGAAGCCATGGCCAGCCAGAGCAGCGATTGTCTGCTCTATCCCGCCGCCGACGGCAGTCTGAGCCTGGCAACCCGCAAGACCCTGCTCCATGCCCTGACTCTCAAGGGACTGCCTCTGACGGCGCCGCTGGTGGTACTGACTCCGGCGTCGCTGATCGGCCTAGCGCAAGGCAGCTATTTGTTCGACGCCCTGCTGCTGCTGACCCGCCACCGCATCAAGCGGCTGGTCATCTGGCAGGGGCAGGAGGTTGCAGGGATACTGCACCTGACCCAGGTGCTGGGGCTCTTCTCAACCCACTCCCATGTACTGACCCTGCGCATCGCCCGGGCAGACAGCCAGGCCGCCCTGGAGGCCGTCGCCCGGGAACAACAACAGCTGACCCGCTCGCTATTTGCCCAGGGGATCCACACCGCCTTCCTGATGAGACTCATCGCCACCCTCAACGAGCAGCTGATCGCCAAGGCCTTCGCCCTGGTGATCCCCCCCGAGGTGCAGGATAAGGTGTGCCTGCTGATGCTGGGATCGGAGGGTCGTAGCGAGCAAATCCTCAAGACCGATCAGGACAACGCCCTGATCCTGCCCGCCAGCCTGCAGTGGCCAAGCCAGCAGGCAGACCTTGCCGCCTTCGGCGCCCTGCTGGAGCGGCTCGGTTATCCCCCCTGTCCGGGCCGGGTGATGGTCAACAATCCCGCCTGGGTGAAAGAAGCAACGCAATGGCAGCAAGCAATAGAACGGGCCTGCCTCGAGGCCAGCGAAGCCGACTTGCTCTGGCTCGCCACCTTGGCCGATGCCCAGCCCATCGCCGGTGATCGCAGCCTGCTGCCCCTCATCGCCCACAGGCTAAGGGAGCAGCTCGCCGATCGGCCCGATCTGCTGGCGGAGATGGCCCGCGCCGCGGTCGCCTTTCACACCCCCCTCACCCTGTTTGGCCGGCTGGCCCAGGAGCCCGAGGGGCTGGATCTCAAGCGCGGTGGCCTGTTTGCGCTGGTACACGGCATCCGCCTGCTGGCGCTGGAGGCCAAGATCCTGGAGACCTCCACCCTGGGTCGCATCGAGGCGCTGGTATCTGCGGGCCGGCTCAGCAGCGATTACGGCGCCAATCTGGCGGAGGCGTTTAGGCTCTTCGTGCGCTTGCGCCTGCGCAGCCAACTCAAGGAGGGCGACGATCGGGTGCGAGTGGCGACACTCAGTCACGGCGAGCGGGATCTGCTGCGCCATGCCCTGCATCAGGTGAAGAAATTCCAGCAGTGGCTCGGCTTGCACTTTCGTCTGAGGCAATAACATGTGGAATCGCTGCCGACGCCGTTGGATTGGCCGGGCTTTTCGTCACGGGGAGTTCGCCCCGCTCTTTGCTACGCCCCCAAAGGAGGAGTGGGTAGCCCTCGATCTCGAGACCACCAGCCTGGATCCCGCGCAGGCGGAAATCGTCGCCATCGGCGCGGTGCGTATCCAGGGTAACAGGCTGCTCACCGGCGAGGCACTCTCCCTGCGGGTGCAGGCGCCCGCCAGCCTGAGCGAACAATCGGTGGCGATTCACGGCCTGCGCCATCAAGATTTGCAGCAGGGCATGGCGCTGGAGGCCGCGCTGCGCCAGCTGTTGGCCTTCATCGGCCCACGTGAACTGGTGGGCTACCACATCGCCTATGACCTGCGCATCCTCAACCTCGCCTGCCAGAAACAGTGGGGGCTGCAGTTGCCGCAACGGGGGATAGAGGTGAGCCGGCTCTATCACGATCACCTCTATCGGCGCTACCCGGGTGCGGTCATCAATCTGCACCTGGCCGCCATCAGCAGCCATCTGGGGCTGCCTGCCCTGCCCGCCCACGACGCCCTGGCGGATGCCATCACCGCCGCCCTCATTTTCCTGCGTCTGCGCTTGGGTGGCCCCCTGGCTTATCCCAAAGTCTAATTGCCGATCAATAACATTTAATTCACATTTCCATTACATGAGCGGGCGTCCTGCTCGGTAGAGACATCCTTCATTCACAGCCGACATTCATGTCATGGAGAAATGCAATGGAACAGCAACGTTATCTGAGGATCCAGCAAGATCCTGTCTTCCAGGAGTTGGTCAGCAAACGCCAACGCTTCGCCTGGACCCTCTCCATCCTGATGCTGGGGCTCTACCTGGCGTTTATCCTGCTCATCGCCTTCGCCCCCGGCTGGCTCGGCACGCCGCTGAGCGAAGGCTCCGCCATCACCCGTGGCATTCCCGTCGGTGTGGGGCTGATCCTCTCCTCCTTCGTGCTGACCGGCATCTATGTGTATCGCGCCAACGGCGAGTTTGACGAGCTGAACAACAAGATCCTCAAGGGAGCCCAATCATGAAAGGCAAGTCTCTGCTGCTGCTCGGCAGCCTGATGTCCACTCCCCTGCTGGCGGCCGATGCGCTGACCGGCGAGGTGCAACGCCAGCCCTTGAACGTGCCGGCCATCGTCATGTTCGTGGCCTTCGTGGCCGCCACCCTGTTCATCACCTACTGGGCCTCCAAGCGCAACCGCTCGGCCTCCGACTACTATGCCGCCGGCGGGCGCATCACCGGCTTCCAGAATGGCCTGGCCATCGCCGGTGACTACATGTCTGCCGCCTCCTTCCTTGGCATCTCCGCCCTGGTCTATACCTCGGGCTACGACGGCCTGATTTATTCCATCGGCTTTTTGGTGGGCTGGCCCATCATCTTGTTCCTGATCGCAGAGCGGCTGCGCAACCTCGGCAAGTACACCTTCGCCGACGTGGCCTCCTATCGCCTCAAACAGACCTCGGTGCGCACCTTGTCTGCCAGCGGATCCCTGGTGGTGGTGGCGCTCTACCTGATCGCCCAGATGGTGGGTGCCGGCAAGCTGATCGAGCTATTGTTCGGCCTGCAATATCACATCGCCGTGGTGCTGGTCGGTATCCTGATGGTGCTCTACGTGCTGTTTGGCGGCATGCTGGCCACCACCTGGGTGCAGATCATCAAGGCGGTGATGCTGCTGTCCGGTGCCTCTTTCATGGCCATCATGGTGATGAAATCGGTCAACTACGACATCGGTGCTCTGTTCAGCGAGGCCGTCAAGGTCCACGCCAATGGCGCCGCCATCATGAGCCCGGGCGGCCTGGTGGCCGACCCCATCTCCGCCATCTCGCTCGGGCTGGCGCTGATGTTCGGCACCGCCGGCCTGCCCCACATCCTGATGCGTTTCTTTACCGTGAGCGATGCCAAGGAAGCGCGCAAATCGGTGTTCTACGCCACCGGCTTCATCGGTTACTTCTACATCCTGACCTTCATCATCGGTTTTGGCGCCATCTTGCTGGTCAGCACCAACCCGGACTTCAAGGACGCCACCGGCGCCCTGCTCGGCGGCACCAACATGGCGGCAGTCCACTTGGCCGATGCGGTCGGCGGCAGCCTGTTCCTCGGCTTCATCAGCGCCGTGGCCTTCGCCACCATCTTGGCGGTGGTTGCCGGCCTGACCCTGGCGGGCGCCTCCGCGGTGTCTCACGATCTCTATGCTTGCGTGCTGAAGGACGGCAAAGCCAACGAAGTCGATGAGCTGCGCGTCTCCAAGATGACCACCCTGGTACTGGGTGTCGTCGCCATCGGTCTTGGCATCTTGTTCGAGAAGCAGAACATCGCTTTCATGGTGGGTCTGGCCTTCTCCATCGCGGCGAGCTGCAACTTCCCGGTGCTGTTCCTCTCCATGTTCTGGTCACGCCTGAGCACCCGTGGCGCCGTCTATGGCGGCTGGCTGGGGCTGGTGAGCGCCGTGACCCTGATGATCCTGGGCCCCACCATCTGGGTGAAGGTACTGGGTCACGCCGAGGCGATTTTCCCCTACGAATACCCTGCGCTCTTCTCGATGCTGCTGGCCTTTGTCGGGATCTGGTTCTTCTCGGTGACCGACAAGTCCCAGAACGCCAGCGAGGAACACCAGAAGTTCTTCCCGCAGTTCGTGCGCTCCCAGACCGGGCTCGGTGCCTCCGGCGCCAGCTCCCACTGAGAGGATTGAGTTTCTTGACAAGCCGGCCCTGGGCCGGCTTTTTTCATGACCCGTTCCCCCCATGCAATAGCGCCAGATCACAGTTCCTGCTAAAACTTTCGGCAGATCTGTGCCATAATGCGCGCCATTTGACAGATCAACCGGGACATTCCAGTGCTTTCGAGTAATAACATCACCATGCAGTTCGGCGCCAAGCCGTTGTTTGAGAACATCAACGTCAAGTTTGGCGGCGGCAACCGCTACGGCCTTATCGGCGCCAACGGCTGTGGCAAGTCCACCTTTATGAAGATCCTCGGCAGCGATCTTGAGCCCACTGGCGGTAATGTGAGCCTGGATATCAACGAGCGGATCGGTAAGCTTCGCCAGGATCAGTTCGCTTACGAAGAGATGCGCGTGCTGGACGTGGTCATGATGGGCCATGGTGAGTTGTGGGCCGCCATCGCCGAGCGCGATGCCATCTACGCCAATCTGGAAGCCACCGACGACGACTACATGAAGGCCGCCGAGCTGGAAGGTCTGGTCGCCGAGTATGACGGTTACACCGCCGAGGCCCGTGCGGGCGAGCTGCTGCTGGGTGCCGGCATCCCCATCGAGCTGCACAACGGCCCCATGAGCGAAGTGGCGCCGGGCTGGAAACTGCGGGTGCTGCTGGCACAGGCGCTGTTCTCCAACCCCGACATCCTGTTGCTGGACGAACCGACCAACAACCTGGACATCAACACCATTCGCTGGCTGGAGCAGGTGCTCAACGATCGTGAAAGTACCATGATCATCATCTCTCACGACCGTCACTTCCTGAACTCCGTCTGCACCCACATGGCGGATCTGGACTACGGCGAGCTGCGGGTCTACCCGGGCAACTACGACGAGTACATGACGGCGGCCACCCAGGCCCGCGAGCGTCTGATCTCCGACAACGCCAAGAAGAAGGCCCAGATTGCCGACCTGCAATCCTTCGTCTCCCGATTCAGTGCCAACGCCTCCAAATCCAGCCAGGCGACCTCCCGCCTCAAGCAGATCGACAAGATCAAGATTGAGGAAGTGAAGGTCTCCAGCCGTCAGAACCCCTTCATCCGCTTCGAGCAGGAGAAGAAGCTGTACCGCAACATTCTGGAAGTGGAAGGGGTTGCCAAAGGCTATGGTGAGGCGCCGCTGTTCAAGGATCTCAGCATGATGCTGGAAGTGGGCGAAAAGGTCGCCATCCTGGGTACCAACGGCATCGGTAAATCCACCCTGATCAAGACCCTGATGGGCGAGCTGGCGCCGGACAGCGGCACCATCAAGTGGTCCGAGAACGCCCAGATCGGCTACTACGCCCAGGATCACGCAGACGATTTCGACACCGATCTCAACGTGTTCGACTGGATGGCACAGTGGAAACAGGCCAACGAAGACGAGCAGGCGGTACGCTCCATTCTGGGTCGTCTGCTGTTCACCCAGGACGACATCAAGAAGCCAGTCAAGGTGCTCTCCGGTGGCGAACAGGGCCGCATGCTGTTCGGCAAGCTGATGATGCAGCGTCCCAACATCCTCATCATGGATGAGCCGACCAACCACCTGGACATGGAATCTATCGAATCCTTGAACCTGGCGTTGGAAATGTATCAAGGGACCCTCATCTTCGTCTCCCATGACCGTGAGTTCGTCTCGTCGCTCGCGACCCGCATCATGGAACTGACTGAAAACGGCATTCGCGACTTCGGCGGCACCTACGAAGATTACCTGCGTACCCAAGGCGTGGTGTAACCTCACCCCGCTTTGCGATACACAAAATCCGGCGCCCAGTGCGCCGGATTTTTTTATGGCCTTTTGTCGCGGTGCGGCAACTGCGCAGCTCGAAACCGCCCCCCTCCCTCTCGCGGCTCATCGGCCCCACAGACCCGCCATCTGCGAGACTTTAGAATCGTGCCTCTCCCTGTCTGTCGCTGTCGTCTTCACCTCGACGCGCTCCCGCCCCATTAAACCTGGGACTTGATCAGCTCCATCAGAATGCTGTCGTCATGAGATCTTGTCCGGATCCGTGAGGAGAGCAACCCGCGCCCTGTGGGCGCTATGTAGCACCGAACAGGATAGTTGTCATATGTAACCGGTCTACTCTCGGCTATACTGGGTTTTCGCGCAGGATCCCATGATAAAAACCAACAGAAATCACCTCTTTAGGGGGATCCTGAAGGCCGTACTGAAAATGGGGACAGAGGCAAACGGCATAGCCAGGCTCATCCGAATTGTAATTTTATAACCTGACTAAAATCATTTAGTTATAAAAACATAATTTATATATCAGTTGAAACTACCAACCACCAGTGAAGGCCAGAGTAGCCATTAAAACTGTAGTAAAATTACATTCACAATCAGCCAATCTTGATCGGCATCAATTTTGGGGATCAACCCCTTTGTTATGATTTCCACAGGCAAAATTTGCAGGACAATGACAATTGAAAGCAGAATCCCCCTTTGACTGTCTCAAGCCCGAAGCTATAGCCGCACTGGCTGAAGACATCACCTATGCCAAGGCCACCAAGCCCGCATATAAAGTCATTCCCCTCGCCATCACCGCTGGCGCCTTCATCGCTCTCGCCTTCATCTTCTATATCACCGTCACCACAGGGGCAGGTGACATGGCCTGGGGCATGAGCAAGCTGATTGGCGGCCTCTGCTTCTCCATGGGGCTCATTCTCTGCGTCTTGCTTGGCGCCGAATTGTTCACCTCCACCACCCTGACCCTGGTGGCCAAGGCGGCCGGACGCATCAGCTGGGCGCAGCTGTTCAAGAACTGGGGCCTGGTGTACTTTGGCAACCTCATCGGCGGTCTGCTCATGGTGGCGCTCATCGTCATCTCGGCACAGTACACGGCCGACAATGGCCAGTGGGGGCTCAATGCCCTGAATGTGGCACAGCACAAGCTTCATCACAGCTTCTTCGAGGCAGTGGCGCTGGGCATCCTCTGCAACTTGATGGTCTGTCTGGCGGTGTGGATGTCGTTCGGTGCCCGCAGTGCCACCGACAAAGTCATGGTGATGTTGCTCCCGGTGGCCATGTTCGTCGCCTCAGGGTTTGAGCACAGTATCGCAAACATGTTTATGATCCCGGTTGGCATCGCTATCCACGCCATCGCCAGCCCGGAGTTTTGGCAGGCCATCGGCCAGAACCCGGCGCAATATGCCGACCTGACCGTTTCGAACTTCGTCTTTCACAATCTGATCCCCGTGACCATTGGCAACATCATTGGTGGCGGCGTCATGGTTGGTCTGACTTACTGGTTTATCTTCCGTCGCCATCATTAAGGACGGCGACAGACACATAAATACCTTGTGAGGTAATGAAAATGGCAGAACGTAACGAGCAGTTCCAAGCAGCATGGGAAGGCTTCGCTCCTGGTGAGTGGCAGAACAGTGTCAACACCCGCGACTTCATCCAGAAGAACTACACCCCCTATGAAGGTGACGAGTCCTTCCTGGCTGGCGCGACTGAGGCGACCTCCAAGCTGTGGGACAAGGTCATGGAAGGCATCAAGATCGAGAACCGCACCCATGCGCCGGTCGATTTTGATACTGACCTGCCCTCCACCATTACCGCTCACGATGCCGGTTACATCGACCAGGGCCTGGAGCAGATCGTTGGTCTGCAGACCGACAAGCCGCTCAAGCGCGCCATCATCGCCAATGGCGGTATCAAGATGGTTGAAACTTCTTGCAAGGTGTATGGCCGCGAGCTGGACCCCATGGTCAAGAAGATCTTCACCGAATACCGCAAGACTCACAACCAGGGCGTGTTCGATGTCTACACCAAGGACATCCTGAACTGCCGTAAATCCGGCGTCATCACCGGTCTGCCCGATGCCTACGGCCGTGGCCGCATCATCGGTGACTACCGTCGTGTCGCCCTGTACGGCATCGACTTCCTGATGGCCGACAAACTGGCTCAGTTCAAGTCTCTGCAAGACGACCTGGAAAATGGCGTCAACCTGGAAGCCACCATCCGCCTGCGCGAAGAGATCTCCGATCAATACCGCGCCCTGGATCAGATGAAAGAGATGGCTGCCAAATATGGCTGCGACATCTCTGTACCGGCCAAAAACGCCAAAGAAGCGGTGCAGTGGACCTACTTCGCCTACCTGGCGGCAGTCAAGTCCCAGAACGGTGCCGCCATGTCCTTCGGTCGTACCTCCAGCTTCCTGGATGTCTACATCGAGCGTGACCTGAAGAAAGGCCTGATCACCGAGCAAGAAGCCCAGGAGCTGATGGACCACATGGTCATGAAGCTGCGCATGGTTCGCTTCCTGCGTACCCCTGAATACGATTCACTCTTCTCCGGCGACCCGATGTGGGCCACCGAGACCCTGGCGGGCATGGGCGTGGATGGCCGCACCCTGGTCACCAAAAACAGCTTCCGTATGCTGAACACCCTGTACACCATGGGCCCCTCCCCCGAGCCGAACCTGACCATACTCTGGTCCGAGAAGCTGCCGGTGGCGTTCAAGAAGTACTGTGCCAAGGTCTCCATCGAGACGTCTTCCGTCCAGTACGAGAACGACGACCTGATGCGTGCCGACTTTGACAACGATGACTATGCCATCGCCTGCTGCGTCTCCCCGATGATCGTCGGCAAGCAGATGCAGTTCTTCGGTGCCCGTGCCAACCTGGCCAAGACCATGCTCTATGCAATCAACGGCGGCATGGACGAGAAACTCAAGATCCAGATCGGCCCCAAAACCGAGATGGTGACCTCCGAGTACCTCGACTACAACGACGTGATGGACAGACTGGATCACTTCATGGACTGGCTGGCCAAGCAGTATGTCGCCGCCCTGAACATCATCCATTACATGCACGACAAGTACAGCTACGAAGCCTCCCTGATGGCGCTGCACGACCGTGACGTCTATCGCACCATGGCGTGCGGCATCGCCGGTCTGTCCGTAGCCGCCGACTCCCTGTCTGCCATCAAGTACGCCAAGGTCAAGCCGGTGCGTGACGAAGATGGCGTGGCCATCGACTTCGAGATCGACGGTGAGTACCCGCAGTTCGGTAACAACGACGCCCGCGTCGATGACATCGCCTGTGACCTGGTCGAGCGCTTCATGAAGAAGATTCAGAAGCTCAACACCTACCGCAACGCCGTGGCGACCCAGTCCGTGCTGACCATCACCTCCAACGTGGTGTACGGCAAGAAGACAGGTAACACCCCGGATGGCCGTCGCTCCGGTGCGCCGTTTGGCCCAGGTGCCAACCCGATGCACGGTCGTGACCAGAAGGGTGCCGTTGCCTCGCTGACTTCCGTGGCCAAACTGCCGTTCGCCTACGCCAAAGATGGTATCTCCTACACCTTCTCCATCGTGCCGAACGCACTGGGCAAGGACATGGAGTCCCAGAAAGCCAACCTGGCGGGCCTGATGGATGGTTACTTCCACCATGAAGCCAACCTGGAAGGCGGTCAGCACCTGAACGTCAACGTAATGAACCGCGAGATGCTGCTCGATGCCATGGAAAACCCGGAGAAATATCCGCAGTTGACCATCCGCGTCTCCGGTTATGCCGTGCGCTTCAACTCTTTGACCAAAGAGCAGCAGCAAGACGTCATCACCCGTACCTTCACCGCCTCTCTGTAACAGAGTCGATGTGAACAAAAACCGGCGCCCAGGCGCCGGTTTTTTTATCTGTCGCTATCCAGCCGTCTCCCCTTCCATCTTTGACGCCCCAGTGCCTGTGCCCTGTTCACCCATCCAGCCCCCATCCTTGCCATGGCGTGACTCGGTCGTTGCCGGGCCAGTCAGCGAGTCCAAGACCCTGGTTGATCCCGCTAGCATGGCCCCGTCACACACTGAAAACAGAATGAACAAAATAGCCACAAGAGCCTAAATAGCCATTTCGGTCACAATCTTTTCCAATGCACCACCCACCGTTAACCTTCCTGCAACAATCACAAGGAGAGCACCATGTTGCAAGGAACCTTCAAACGCACCCTGATCGGTAGCCTGCTCGCACTGAGCTTCGGCGCCCATGCCCAGATTGATGAACTTCACATCCTGATCCCGGGTGGTGCAGGTGGTGGCTGGGATACCACGGCCCGCGGCACCGGTGAGGCACTCACCAAGTCCGGCCTGGTGGAGACAGTCTCTTACCAGAATATGTCTGCCGGTGGCGGTGCCAAGGCGATCGCCCACCTCATCGAGACCTCGGCCCAGTCAGACAAGACCCTGATGGTCAACTCCACCCCCATCATCGTCAAATCCCTCTCCAAGGAGCTGCCGCAATCTTTCCGGGATCTGACCCCGGTTGCCGCCATCATCGCCGACTACCAGGCCCTGGCCGTCAAGGCGGACTCCCCCTACCAAAACTGGCCGCAGCTGCTGGCTGCCTATAACGAAAATCCCGCCAAGGTAAAAATTGCCGGTGGCTCGGCCCGTGGCAGCCTGGACCATCTGGTGGCGGCCCTGACCTTCAAGAATGCTGGCGCCGATGCCAGCCAGCTGCGCTACGTGGCCTATGATGCGGGCGGCAGCGCCATGGCCGCCGTGTTGGCCGGGGAAACTCAAGCCATCTCCACCGGATTTGGCGAGGCGATGGAGGCAGTCAAATCTGGCCAGATGCGTATCCTGGGAGTCACCTCGGACAAGCGTCTGCCAGGGGCTGATCAGGTGCCGACCTTCAGCGAGCAGGGCAACCCCACCGTCTTTGCCAACTGGCGTGGCTTCTTTGCCTCCCCCAGCATCAAGCCGGAGAAGTCGGCCGAATACGCCACCCTGCTCAAGCAGATGTATGACAAACCGGAGTGGGAAGCCGTCAGGACCCGTAACAGCTGGACCAACCTCTACAAGGCTGGCCCCGAGTTCACCGCCTTCCTCAATGCGCAGGAGCAGCAGATTGGTGGTTTGATGACAGAACTCGGTTTCATCAAGCAGTAAGTGCTGGTCAAGGTGGCGAATCATCATGGTCGCCACCTTTGTAGGAGAAGAAGAAGATGAATATCACCAAGGAGCGGTTCGGGGGATTGCTGTTTTTGCTGATCTCCCTGATCTATGGATTTTATGCCACCCAGATCCCAAGTTCCCCGGGAGATGAGTTCGAACCCTTTACCGCCAGCACCCTGCCCTATGCACTCGCGGCTATCGGCGTAGTGCTGTCCATCGTGTTGCTTGCCTTTCCCGGTGGCGAACGCCTGGGTAAAGAGGAGGGTAACTGGCGGCTGGTCTTTTCCCTGTTGCTGCTGATGGTGGCCTATGGGTTTGCACTGACCTGGCTGGGCTTCCTCATCTCCACCATCTTGTTCGTGATGGTCGGGATCCGTTTGATGGGCGAGCCACGCTGGAGTTATGCCATAAAAATCAGTCTGCCGTTCACCCTGTGCTTCTGGGCCTTGCTGACCAAGGGTCTGCATGTCTATCTCGAGCCGGGCCGGCTGTTTACCCAATTGATGGGTTAAAGGAAACATTATGTTAGACGGAATCTTACAAGGTTTTGGCACCGCCATGATGCCCATCAACCTCTTCATGGTGGTATTGGGTTGCTTCGTCGGCACCTTTATCGGCATGTTGCCGGGCCTGGGCCCGGTCACCGCTATCGCCCTGATGATCCCCCTCACCTATGGGCTGGATCCCTCCTCCGGCATCATCCTGATGGCGGGGGTCTATTACGGCTCCATGTTTGGTGGTTCGACAGCCTCCATCCTGATCAACACCCCCGGCTGTGCGGCCAGCATGATCACCGCCATCGATGGCTATCCCCTGGCTCGCAAGGGTCATGCGGGCAAGGCACTGGCCATTGCCGCCTACGCCTCCTTCGTCGGCGGTACCCTGTCTGCCATCATATTGATGGTGGCGGCCCCCTTGTTGGCACAGGTCTCACTCTCCTTCCAATCGGCGGACTACTTCGCGCTCATGGTATTGGGCCTCTCCGCCGTGGCGGCCTTTGCCGGCAAGGGCCAGGTGCTCAAGGGGCTGATCATGGCGCTGTTTGGCATCATGATCTCCACCATCGGCATAGACCGCAGCGTCGGCGTGGACAGATTCACCTTCGGGCTGCCAGATTTGCGCGATGGTTTCTCCTTCCTGCTGCTGGCCATGGCCACCTTCGCCCTGGCCGAAATCCTGATGGCGGTACTGCGTCCTGGCAAGGACAGCAGCGCTGAAGAAGCCAAACAGATGCAGCAACTTGGCTCCCTCAAACTCAGCAAGAGTGAAGTCAAAGAGATAGCCACTCCGACCATTCGCTCCTCAGTGCTTGGCTTCTTCATTGGTGTGCTGCCGGGCGCCGGTGCCACCATTGCCTCCTTCATGGCCTATGGTGCTGAACGTAACTTTGCCAGCAAGAAAAAGCGGGCCGAATTTGGCCATGGCAGTCTTACCGGTATTGCGGCCCCGGAAGCGGCCAACAATGCCGCCTCCAGTGGCGCCTTCGTGCCCTTGTTGACCCTCGGCATCCCGGGTTCTGGCACCACGGCCCTGATCCTCGGCGCCCTGATAGCCTATGGCATACAGCCGGGTCCGCGTCTGTTCATGGAGCATCCGGAAGTGTTCTGGTCGGTGATCATCTCCATGTATCTGGGTAACGTGGTGCTCTTGATCCTCAACCTGCCGCTGATCCCTTACCTGGCCAAGATCCTGCAAGTGCCACGCCCCGTGCTGATCCCCATGGTGCTGCTCTTCTCCCTGATCGGGGTCTATCTGGTGTCATTCAACACCATAGATATCTATGTCATGGTCATCGTGGCCCTGGCGGCCATCGGCCTGCGCCTGCTCAACTTCCCGATGGCACCCATGCTGCTCGGTTTCATCCTGGGCGGCATGCTGGAGGACAACCT
This sequence comes from Aeromonas rivuli, assembly GCF_020149575.1. Taxonomy (NCBI): domain Bacteria; kingdom Pseudomonadati; phylum Pseudomonadota; class Gammaproteobacteria; order Aeromonadales; family Aeromonadaceae; genus Aeromonas; species Aeromonas rivuli. The sequence goes on from NZ_CP079742.1 coordinate 2,467,819, forward strand.
GCGCCGCGCCCTGCTGATCAATGACGGCTCCATGAGCTTTATGTGGGAGCGCCCCATCACCCTCGGCTTCACGGTCATCACTGTCGCCATGCTGATGATCCCGCTCTGGCAATGGTGGCAAGGCCGCAAGGAGCCCAAAGGTGAGCCGGTGACTCATTCCTGAATCGATGGCACTCTGCCGCCTCAGTACCCTACCCATAACGAGCAGAGACCTTGATAAACCAGAGTGATAACAGGCAGTAATAAAAAGAGCGCCATGATGGCGCTCTTTTTTTCTGCTAGCGATGAGTATGAGATTAGCGGCGACGATAACGGCGCTCGGGTCGCCCGACGGTGCCATATTCGAGCTCGGGGAACGCCAGCTGCTGACCCACCAGAAACTCCAGGTAGCGGCGGGCCGTGGTACGGCTCACCCCCACTCTCGCCCCTATCTCTTCGGCATTGGCCCCCTCGCCGGCCAGGGCGCTCAGGATCCGCTCAAGGGTCAGGGCATCGATGCCCTTGGGCAGGGTCAGCGGGTTGGCACTGCCTGCGCTGCTGCCAAACAGGGCATCCACATCCTGCTGGCTGATATCGGCCAGACTGGCCAGGGCCTGGCTGCTCTGCCGGTATTTCTCCAGAGTGCCCTTGAGCCGCTCGAACACCACGGGTTTCAAGATGAAATCCACCACCCCCAGCCGCATCGCCTCCTGCAAGGTAGCCGCTTCCCGCGCGGCAGTGAGCAGGATGACATCCACTTCGGCCCCCTCCTGGCGCAACTGCTTGAGCAGACCCAGCCCCTCGCCATCGGGCAGCCAGACATCGAGCAGCACCAGATCGGGTTTGAGCACGGCTATCTGTTCGCGGGCATCCGTGAGGGTGAGCGCCAGACCGCACAGGACGAAGCCGGGCAGCCGTTCGACGAAGCGGCGGTGGATCTCGGCGATGGCCGGGTCATCCTCCACTATCAATACCTTGATCATTCACACATCCTTGGGAATGTAACAGACAAAACAACTGCCCTGTTCGGTCGCCTCGATGACGATATCGCCCTTGAGCGCATCCAGGGTCTTGCGCACCAGGGCCAGACCTATGCCATGACCCTGTTCGGCCTTGCTGCTGACGCCGGGTTCAAATAGCCGATCCTGCAGCTCGGGGGCCACACCGCCAGCGCCATCCTCGACCTCCAGAATAAGGTCCTGACCGAGATCCGTCATCGACACCCGAATAGGGGCATAGGGCGCACCATGGCGACGGGTCGCCTCGAAGGCGTTGTCGATGAGGTTGCCAAGCAGGGTCACCAGCTGGGAGCCCGACACCCTGGCGGGAATATCGTGCAGGCGAGAATCCGGCTCGACGATGAGCTCCAGTCCCAGCTCGTGGGCCCGGTGATACTTGCCGAGCAGCAGCCCTGCCACCTTGGGTTTGGCGATCGCCGCCATCAGGAAGCTGAGCAGAGTCTGCTCTGTGCCCGCCTCACGGCCGATGAAGGCGAGCGCCTCCTCATGGGCACCGAGTTCGATAAGCCCGGCGATGGTGCCCAGCTGATTGTTGTGTTCGTGGGTCTGCACCCGCAGCAGGTCGCTGTAAGCCTGCACCTGGCTGAGCTGGGCACTCAGTTCGGCCAGCTCATCCTTGCGCCTGAAACTCGACACGGCCCCGATGAGTTCGCCATCGCGCACCAGCGGCAGACGGTTGACGATCAGATGCTGGCCGTTGAGCCAGATCTCCTCATCATATTGCGGCTTGGGATCATGGATGAGCGACAGCATGCGAGTCTCTGGCAGCAGATCGTTGATGGGGCGGCCTATGGCTCCCCTGGCCTGCTGTTCATCGAGGTGCAACAGCTTGATGCCATTGGGGTTGATGGAGGTGAGTCGCCCCTCGCCATCGATGGTGAGTATCCCCTCGCGCACGGTGCGCAGGGTACAGTCGAGTTCGGCATAGAGGCGCCCTATCTGTTCGGGCTCAAAGCCAAAGATGGCTTTCTTGTAGCGCCGCGCCAGCCAGCCAGCGGCCAGGCTGTTGAGCAACACGATAAGCAGGGTGATAAGGAGGCCAAAGCGCAGGAAACCACGCAAGTCCGCGTCTATGTCACGCACCAGATAACCGACCGAGACCACGCCGATGATCTGGCCCAGCTCATCCCGGATTGGCGTCTTGCCGCGCACCGATACCCCGAGGGATCCCTTGGCATGGGAGACATAGGACTCCCCGTTGACCAGGGCCCGGGTCGGATCGTCCCCCACCATCGGTTTGCCGATCCGATCGCGCTGCGGATGCACCAGCCGCAGGGCATTGCGGTCGCCGATCACGATGAAACTGGCGCCAACATCGACCCGGGTCTTTTCAACCAGCTGATTGAGGCGCGCCGTGTCGGCCCGGCGCACCCCGGTGATCACGGCGGGATCCCGCGCCACCAATTGAGCCACGTCCAGAGCCTGATCGCCGACCTCACGATAACGCTGCTCCGAGACATAGTAATAGCTGGCGGTGCTGAGCAAGATCAGCTGCAACAGACTGATACAACACAGAATAAGAAGGAAGCGTCCCTGCAGTCCCAGTTTCATGAGGGGCGCCCTGCGCCGCGCCCTCTGACCAGCATCCCCGCCATCATGACTCGTTGCCACCGCCCCGCAGCAGATCCAGCAGCAGGCTGCCGTCGCGCAGCGCCTTGTGTACCTGCACCGAGGTCGGCTTGGTGGGATCTTCGTAGAAGTGGGTCGACTCTATCTGCAAGCGCACCAGGTATTCTGAGGGCAACTGACTCGCCAGCGCCTGATGCAGCATGGGGAACAGCAGACGGTCGGCGCGGGTGATCTCGCCACCGAGCAGCAATTTACCCGGGTTGAGCAGGCAGATGAGATTGGAGAGCACCCGGGCGAGGCGGCCTGCGGCCTGATGCAAGATGTCCTGACACAGGCCATTGCCCGCCAGGGCCAGCTCGCACAGCTCACGAATGGTGACACTCTCGGGCAAGTCGGAGTTCGACCCGCCTATCCGCTCGCGCAGCTCACGGTATTGAGCCTCCAGCGCCTGATTGGTGACCAGGGTGCAGGCACAGCCAAAACCACCGCAATAGCAGCGCTGGCCATAGGGTTCGAGTTGCAGGTGGCTGAGATCCCCCAGCATGGCGGATTCGCTCTCCATCAGCTGACCATTGACCACCATGCCCACCCCGATGTCGTTATGGACGAACACCAGCACGGCATCGGCGCAATTTTTGGCCGCCCCCCACTCGCGCTCGGCCTGGATCCAGGTGCGCACATCGCCGCTGACCAGCACGGGCACCGCGAATGCCTGCTGCAGGGTCGGCCCCAGGGGCCAGTTGCGCAGATCATAGAAGGGGAAGTGACGTACCATGCCGGAATGGCGCTCCACCTGACCCGGCAGGCAGAGGGCGATGCAGGCCAGACGCAGGGCCCGCTTGGGCAGGAAGCTCTCTATCGCCTTGATGAGGCTGGCCAGCAGATCCCCCCGCTCGGTTTCGCTGAATTGGTGACGATGGCGCGCCAAAGAGCGGCCCGCCAGATCGAACAGCGCCATGTCCACATAGCCACGGCCCAGACGCATGGAGAGAAACTGGAAGCGACGCTCATTGATGCGCAGCAGGATCTGGCGCCGACCCCGACCGACGGAACTTTCGCCACAGGTCACCACCAGGCCGCCATCGAGCAGCTCCCGGGTGATCTTGGTGATGCTGGCGGGGGAGAGTCCGGTCAGGCGGGAGAGATCGGTGCGTGACAGCTCCTTGTGCTCCTCCAGACTGGCGTAGACCAGCCCATAGTTGAGCTGCCGGATCAAATCGATACTGCCTTTCACGATCTCATTCATAGGGTCTTTTAACGAAACGGCGAACAATGGTTAATTGTTCCATATTCTCGGCCAATCCCCAAACTGCACTGTCAGATCCCCGGCCCCGATCACTGATTATGCTGCGGTACTGGTCTGTGGCCCCCTCGCTTGGCTACAATCCCCGCACATTTGACTCAAAGACGGCCTATGCCATGACCCCTTGCCCTTGCGGTTCCCCCCTCTCCTACCAGACCTGCTGCGCGCCCCTGCATCAGGGCCAATCCGCCGCGAGCTGCGAACAGCTGATGCGCTCGCGCTACAGCGCCTTCGTATTGGGACTGGGTGACTATCTGGTACAGAGCTGGCACCCGGACTTTCTGGGGGGGCTGACTGCCCACGAGCTGAGTCGTATGGATACCCGCTGGGCGGGGCTTGAAATAGTGACCACCCAAGCTGGCACCCCGGATGATGAGGAGGGCCAGGTCGAGTTCAAGGCCTGGTTTATTCAAGGGGGGCAGCGTCACTGTCTCCATGAGCGCTCCCGCTTCACGCGCCTGGCAGGGCGCTGGGTCTATACCGAGGGTGTCCAGTTTCCCCATGACGCGTGCCCTCTGCCCGGACGCAACGATCCCTGCCCCTGTGGCAGTGGCAAGAAACACAAGAAATGCTGTGGCTGATGGGTCTGCCCAATCCCGATAAAGAACAAGGCCGCCCGAGGGCGGCCTTGTTGCATCATGACTGGGCCAGGATGAGGTGCTGGTTATCGATGAGCGAGGTGAGGATCTCGCTCTGACTGCCGCCCCCCATGTCGAGGCTGGAGAGATCCACGCTCTTGACATCGATGGACTGGGTTACCTGACCATCCCCGGCAGGAGAGATATCCAGATGCAAATCACTCACCCCGTTGGCACCCGCCGTCACCGATACCTGGATATGGGAGAGCAGGCTGTTGATGTCATCCCCGCTCACCCCACCCAGCATGTCGCTGAGATCCAGCTTGTCCCCTTGCTGCAGGTTGAAATCGGTGATGGTATCGACCGCTGGCTGACTGGCTGATCCCGCATCCGGCAAGGTCCAGGCGAAGGTATCGCTGCCCAGCCCCCCGGTGAGAATGTCACTGCCTGCGCCGCCATAGAGGATGTCATCCCCCAGGCCACCGATCAGATGGTCATCACTGCCGCTGCCATGGAGCTCATTGCCCGCCACCGTATGGACTTCCAGAATATCCGGGGTTGAGCTGATGATGCTCCCCCCGGCGCTGGACTCGGCCTGCACGGCGATACTGTGGTCACCCACACCAAAGCCATCCAGGAACAGCGGCAAGCTGTTATCCCCGGGCAGCAGCCAGTCGCCATTGCCCAGATCCTGCCCCACCTGCTGGCCATGCTGATCCAGGACCTGGGCGCCATCCAGACCACTCAACCGGATGCTCAGCTCACCCGGCTCGGGGTTGGCGACCCAGGCACTCAGGCTGAGCGGAACCCAACCCCCCACCAGGGCCGTCACCCCATGCGTGTCGAGCTGCAAATTGGGCATATCGGCCTGGGCGGCCACGTTGATACCGAGCTGGCCGCTCTCTTCCAGGGCGCCACCGGAGCCCGTGTTACCGAGATCCGAGATAACCAGACTCAGGTTGTCGTCCCCCCAGTAGTCAGGACTCGGTTGATAGTGGACGGCGCCAGCCAGGAAGGCGTTGAGGGCATCCTGAGCCCCGGTCAGGATCAGGGTATTGCTGTTGCTACCCAGCACAGTGACCCCGGCCCCGGCCGCCGCGACCAGCAGGCCATGCTCGACCTTGAGGGTCAGCTGCATGGGCGCGGTGCCCGCATCGACATCCTTGACGCTGATGCCGCCGAGGATGATGTCGCCATCTTCATCCACGCTAACACCGCTGCCAGGCAGGGTCAGCTCGGGTGCGTCATTGGCCGGCTGCACGGCGATGTCCAGGGTGCTGCTGACATCCTGCCCGCCACCGCTGCCGGTGTTGCCCAGATCGTTGGTCACCATCATCAGCTGATCGGTGCCAGTGAAGTTGGCGTCCCCCAGATAGTTGATGCCACTGCTTAGCAGGGCATTGATCGCATCCTGGGAGCCCAGCAGCGTCAGGTTGCCGCTGCCATCCCCCGTCACGGTGACCCCTGTGCCATCAACCACGGTCAGGCTGCCGTTGCCCACGCTCAGGCTAACCCGGATATCAGCGCCAGCGGCGTCCAGGTCCTGCACCTGCAAGCCCTGGATCAGGTGGACGCTATCCTCCTCTGCCACCTGGGCCGGTGGCAGGATATTGACAGGATCATCGTTGATCGGCTGTATCTCGATGGGCAGTACATCGGTATCACTCAGGGCGCCGCCACTGCCGGTATTGCCAAGGTCATTGGTGACCATGGTCAAGGCGTCACTGCCATTGAAGTTGCTATTGCCCAGGTAGTCGATGCCGCCACTGAGCAAGGCATTGATCTGCGCCAGGGTGCCGCTGAGCAACAGGGAACCGCTGCCGTCGCCGGTCACCGTCACTCCAGCGGCATTGAGCACAGTCAGGGAGCCGTGAGTCACCGACAGACGCACCTCTATGTTGCCACTGCCTGCGTCCACATCCTTGACCTGTAAACCCTGGATGGTGAAGGGCTTGTCCTCTTGGGCCACCTGAGGATCCACGGGCAGCACGTTGATGGGGGCATCGTTGACCGCATCCACCACCACCTGAATGGTGCCGTTGACCTCGGGGCCGAGGGCGCCGTTGTCCAGGCTCTGGGCCGTCACCTTGAGATCCAGGGTGCCATTGGCATCGTTGGTCACCAGCTCCACGGCAGCCAGCTTGCCGCCCGTCGTGGTCACTTGCCAGACGCCTCCGCCCAGATCCACGACGCTACCATTCACACCATTTGGCAGACGGATCTCGGCGCCATCGGGTACCCCTGCTATGGTGACCCGCACCTGCTCCGGGCCGTTCTCGTGAACGTTGCTGGCGCTGCCGCCGGTGGCCTGGGTGTCCTTGGTCTCCAGTCCCAGGTTGAGGGTGACCACGTCCCCCTCGGTGCCGCTCGCCTTGTCCTGAATGTCGGCGATGATGACATCCCCCACCGGCTTGACGGTGACGGTGAAGCTGTCGCTGGTCTCGAGGGGGATGGTGATCCCCTTGTCAAGGGTGAAGGCGCTCAGGGTGAGCTCCAGGTTGCCGCTGAAGTTGGCGGGCGGGATCAGGGTCAGCTTGGAGAAGTCTGTGCCCACAGGCACCTGCCATACGCCACCGCCGTTGTTGACCGCCGGTGCCGACAGGGTGAAGCCATCCGGCACCCCCTTGATCTGCAGCGCCACTATCTGTTCGGAGCCATCATTGTCGACCAGGGTCGCGCCTAGCCCGCCGAGGCTGACGCTGCCATCCTCGTTGCCACTCACATCCTTCACCGTGAGCTGGGCCGGATCATTGACCGGCAGCACCTCGAAGCTCGCATTGCCGCTCCAGCTGGCCCTGTCCGTCCCCGTGGTGGCACTGTCCAGAATGTCGACCTTGATGCCCAGGGGTACCTGACCGCTGAAGTGCTCCTTGGGTACGAACACCAGATCCTTGAGATCATCGGGATCCGTCACCACCAGGGTATTGACCGGCTGGCCGTTGCCATCGAGGAAGTGGCCGTACTTGGCATCGACGGTCAGGGTTACCCGCTCCACCGTCTCCAGGCCGCCGTTGGCCACTGTGGGGTTGATGTCCGCGAGTTTGACCGAGAGATCGAGGTGGATCTGGGTGTCTTCCAGGTTGCTCGGCTGACCGTTCACCTCCTTCACCTGCAGGTGCAGCTCGGGCTGGCCATCCGCGCCGCCCTTGATGTCCACCTCGGGGGTGATGGAGAGGGAAACGACCTTCTCCACCGTCTTGGTGTCGCCGCTCACGGTGTCGGTATTGACCAGACGCACGTTGAAGCTCAGGTCGCTGCCAGCGTAATCCTCCGGCAGGGTCAGGGTCAGCTTGTCGAGGTCACTGAGGCCACCCGGCAGCTTGATAAGGTACTCGCCGTTGACGAAGTCGAAGGTGAGCCCCTGCACGCTCACGCCGGGAGGCAGGCCGGTGAGGACTATGCTGAGCTCGTCATCACCGATGTTTGCCGTCCCCAGGGTCACCATGCTCTTGAGCTGGGTGCCAAAATTGACGCCGTGATCCTCCACCCCTGTGATGGGCTGGCTGTTGTCGAGATCGACGCCGGCCGCAAGCTGGCCAGAGTGGGTTGCACCTTTGAACTCGGCGCTGGCGGTGATCTCCCGATAAGCCGGTGCGCTGACATCCCCTTCGTTGTTATCGCCAAGATCGATCACCTTGGCGCTGACCTTGAAGGTGGCAGTGCCGGTGAAACCATCCGGTGAACGCAGGGAGAAGCTCCCGAGGGCGCTGTTAGGCACTGTCCAGTTGCCCTTGCCGTCGTTGATCCCGCCCACCACCACGAAGCCCGGCGGCAGATCGCTGATCACCAGATAATCGATGGTTTCGACGCTGCTCGGATCCAGATCCTCGAATACAAAGACATCTTTGAGCGGAATGTCATGACCATCCGGGCTGACCAGATCCCCACCCTGCTGCACCAGGTTGCCATCGGGTTCGACCACCGCCTGGATATCCACGTGCAGATTGCCGTCTATCACCTTCTGGGCTGTGACGCTGGAGTCCACATCGACCTGCGTCACCGTGACATGACTCTGGATGGTGGTGTCCCTGTCGCTGTCTTGTGGCGCCTTCACCAGCAGCTGACCGCCGCCGAGCAGGCTCTTCAGATCCGCGTCACTCAACTCCACCTTGCCGCCCGTCACGTTAAGCTGGGTCTCGACCCCGCCCACCCGGATCCAGATCTCGTAACCCGGCTCTATGCCGGATAGGCTGAGGTGAGTCACCTTTTCGGCGCTGTCGGTCAGGTCCGGCTGCCAGTCGAGCACGGCGAACTGATCCTCCAGACCATGGCTGGTCTTGGCATAGTCACCGGCATCGATCGCAGGCTCTACCTTGATGGTGAGCGGTACGTCGAAACGCTGGTGATCCCCGTCGTTCTCGGTCACCACCACGTGGGCGATGAGGTGGATGTCGGCGGTGCTGTTGGGGGGCGGCTGGATCTGCAGGTTGCCCAGACTAGAAACGTCGACCTGATAGGTCGGCTTGCCCTGAGCGTCGAGCCCGGCAAAGGTCAGGGTGAGCTCCTTGCCATTGCCATCGAACACCTTGGCCCCTTCCGGCAAGCCTTCCAGCACCAGGTTGAGGGATTCGGAGCCATCGCCCGTCGTCTCCCCCGACGCCAGTTTGAAGTCCAGCGGCGCCTTGCCATCTTCCCCTATGGTGATGGTGTAACCGTCATTGCTGTCCTGGGTCCAGCCGGTGCTGTCCAGATTAAAATGAGGCTCATCCACCACCCCCACCAGATCCACATGCAGGCCCTGGCTGCCGGTCACCTTCTCGTTGACCACTGTCTGGGTCTGACCATTGGCATCGGTCAGGGTGGCGGTGTCTTTTACCACACCCTGGATGTTGAGATCGAAGTCGAGGTTGCTGTCCTTCGGCGGCTCGAGCTTGAGCTCGCCGATGCGGTCATAGGGCACTTCGTAATAACCGTTCGCATCCAGGGTGACCGCCACGCCGCCGAGCCAGAGGGTGGCACCGGCGGGCAGGCCGCTGATGCGCACGAACATACTCTCGGAGCCATCTGCGCTATCCCCCAGATGGGCGAGCACTATCTTGCTGCCCAGATCCAGCAGGCTGTCTTCCTTGCCCTGGATGTCACGAATGGTCAGTTTAGCGTCATCCGCCTGCGGGTTGACGTTGATAACCAGTTCGATGGGATCCCCAAGGGCAGTCTCCTGCCCGGTGACTACGGGGGTTTTCTCGGTGCTGACCGGGGTCACGACCAGCTTGATGTCACCGCTGTAGTCCTTGCCGGGCACCACGATGATCTTGTTGATCTCCCCCGCAGAGACGGTCACCAGGCCGTTTGCGTCGGGTGTGAGCACTTTGCCGTTCAGGGTCAGGCTGCCTTCGCCTGACGCCCACTTGATCTGGTAGCTCAGGGTCTCGGAGCCATCGGTGTCGGTGAGGCTGGCCTGCACGTTGAGGGCGATGCCGGTGCTGTCCTCATTGGTGCTGTAGTGCTTATTCGTGCTGCCGTCATCCCAGAGCGGCTTGTCGGCAATGCCCTGCACAGTGATGGCCAGGTTGCCGGTCAGCACGGGGGGCTTGCTGCCTTCTGTGACGCCGACCTGCAACTGCACCGGGAAGGACAACGGCTTGCCGCCATCGCTCTGGCTCGAGTAGTCGTGATCGGGCACAAAGGTCACGCCCTTGAGTTCGAACTTGTCGTTGGTACCGACAACGGCTTGCATCGCCGCGGGTGGCACCTGATACCAGGTCTTGCCACCTTGGGTGAGGGTGGTCAGCGCCACACCGTTGAAATAGAAGGTGCCATGGGCATTGGCCGGGGCCTGGATCAGCAACTGCTCCACATGCTCGCCCCGATCGAAGTCGCCTATGTCCAGGTTCATGGTGATGGGGATGCCCTGACTTGGATCTGTCGCGCCAGCATCCTCTTGCCCCGGCACGGCTTCGACCACGAGTTTGCCCGCCTCATCCCTGATGGTCAGGGTCAGCACCCCATCATCGGTATCCCCATCCCCGTCCACCAGGTGGAAGTCGACCTTCTGCACCAGGGTGTTGTTGCTGTGATCGATATCCGCCCGGGCGGTGAAGCTGTAATTCCCCTCGGCGTTGATCACCAGGGTGCCTATGGTCTGCCCAGTGCTGTCTGTGACCGCAATGGTGGTGTTGCCGCTGGCGGAAATGGAGTGTTCGACCCCGTTGATGGTGACCGATTTTATCACCGCATCGTCGGCTCCCTCGCTGGCGGTAGCCAGCAGATCGCCGCTCACTTTCTCCCCCTGGTTCTGGGGCTTGTCGGCATCCACCGCGACGGGCACATCGTCCCGCACGCTGACGTGACCTATCACCTCGCCGCTGAGATCCCCATCGCTGTCCAGGGCCTGCAACGGCAGCTGAATATCGAGCAGATCATCGCCCTGAGCACTGTGATCCAGATTGCCGGTCAGCTCGAAGGTATAACTGCCGGAGACATCCAGGGTCAGCTTGAAGATGAGCTTGCCGCCGCTGTCCTTGCCCAGATAGACACCCGGCTGGCTGTCGGCGCTGATGCTGACGGCCTTGCCCCCGGAGCCGAGCTGGTTGAGGGCGTTGAAGCGGGCCACATCCAGTTGCAGGGCGGCCACCCGATCGCTCCCGGCGGCGATCACCACCTGACCGACAGCCATCTCCCCTGTACCCGCAGGGCTGGTGCCCCCGTGCTGGCCAGTGCCGCCATTGAGATCCGACTCATTGACGGTGACACTCCCGATAGAGCTGATCACGGGGTCGGCCGCATCGGTGATCACTGCTGTTGTATTGCCGTTGATCACAGAGCCATCGCTGTCGGTCACCTGGACCGGCAGGGTCAGGTTCAGCTTGTCGTCGGCGCCGTGATCCAGGTTGCTGTGCACAGTGACCTGGTAATCCAGGGTCGCCGAGCTGTGGGCCGCTATGCTGCCCGGCACGCTCGGCAGGGTCACGCTCAGCACCAGGGTGCCGCTCGCAGTCATCCCCTGGAAGCTGTGGCCGTTGCTGCCCGGCACCTCCTGCCAGGTCAGGGTCTCACCGTTGTGGGTGATGGCCTTGCCGCTGGCGTCCACGACCTGACCGGAGAGGGTCAGGCGCACGTCCACCACGGGATCAGAATCCGCCTTGATGGTCAGGGTGCCACTGGCCTGCTGGTCGTCACCGGTCTGATTGTTCGCAGCCCCATCGAAACGCCCTTCGGTCAGGGTCACCCCGGTCAGGGTCAGCACTGGCTTGTCCCCTTCCGCAATGCTGATGTTGAGGGTGCCCGAGGTGGTGTCGTTGTTGCCTGATCCCTTGTCGCTGTCGACGACGTTGACCTTGAACGGCAGCTCGGTGCTGCCGCCATTGGTCTGGTGTACCCCCTCAAACAGGGTCACCTTGTAGTCAAAACCGTTGCTGGCGGCGTTGTCGAGCTTGCCGCTGATTTCGACCTGCAGCACCTCGACCCGCACCCCGTTCACTTCCACATAGCCCTTGAGGATCTGGTTGCCCGGGATGCCGGCATCGCCGTCCACCAGTTCGTATTTCACGCTCTGGCCCAGGGCGGTCAGGGCCGGCTGCTCGGCGATGTCGGCGAACGACACCTCGTTCACCCGATCCGAGCCTGCATCGATCTGGAACTGGCCCGTGCCGGTCAGGGGGTTGCTGCCATCGAGGTTGCCCTCGTCCAGGCTCACCCCGCTGCCCGCCACGAAGCCAGGCGCATTGCCGTCCTTGATGGTCAGCGGCAACTGGGTGGAGACCCTGTCCCCATCCTTGTCCGTGAGGGTGATGGCAAGAGGCAGGTCGAGGGACTCGCTGCCCTGGTGATCCAGCTCACCACTCAGGGTCACCTTGGTGGTGACGCTCCAGTTGCCGTTGTTGTCCACGAGATCCAGCTCGGCGCGCAGCACCTCGCGGCCGTCCGCGCTGGTGCCTACCAGATCCCCATTGGCATCCAGGATGAAGGTAACCGGGCTGCCGTGGCTGCTGAACTTGCCATCCAGGCTGCCTTGAATGGCCGCAATATCGAACTTGAGACTGTCGGGCGCCAAGGCATCAGCACCGTGGCTCACGGTGAAGCTCATATTGCCCACCACGGCGGCGTCGCCCTGGTTGGCCTCGGTCAGGCTGGTGCCGGTCACGGCGCTGATCACCGGGTTGGCCCCATCGCCGATAGCGACGCTTAAAGAAGAGGAGACGGTGTCCCCATCACTGTCTGTGAGGGTGAAGCCCGCCTTGAGCAGGCTATCCGCACTGCCCTGATCCAGCGGCTGGTTCAGGGTGAAGACGTAGTGTCCTTTCTGATCAAGCGTGAGGGTAAAGACGTTCTGGCCGTTGACGGCGCCGCTGATGCTGTTGCCGCTGATGGTGATGGCAACGGGCGAACCGCCGCTGGTGAGCCCCTGCAGGCCCGGCTGGCTGGCATCGAAACTGATGTTGGCAAGGGGATCGCTGCCGGCGGTGATGTTCAGATCCCCGGAGAGGGTCTGGGCCGCGCTCCAGTTGCTGTCCTCCACCAGAGTCAGGGAGACGGGGTCGACCTGGGGCAAGGCGCCGTCGGTGATCTGGATATTGAGGGTGCCGAGATTGCTCTGGTCGCCGTCAAAGTCGGTGCCTTGCACCTGCAGCCCCAGATTGACACTGTTGGTACCCACAGGTTGATCCAGCACGCCATCGAGCGTCACATGGTACTTGCCGTCCAGATCCAGGGTCACGGTCAAGACGGTCTTGCCCCCCGCATCCAGCAGGGTGATGACATTGCCGTTGACCTGATAGCTGGTCGGCTTGCCGCCGCTGGTGAGACCATCCAGGGCCGGCTGATTGGCCTCGAAGTTCAGGGACACCAGGCGATCGCTGCCCACATTGACCGGCAGCTGACCATCCAGGATCTGACCGGCGGCCCCTTCCTGCAGGCTGATGCCGGTGTCGATGCCAAGGCTGGGGTCGGCCGCATCGGTGATCACTGCTGTTGTATTACCGGTGCTCACAGAGCCATCGCTGTCGGTCACCTGCACCGGCAGGGTCAGGTTCAGCTTGTCGTCGGCGCCGTGATCCAGGTTGGTGTGCACAGTGACCTGGTAATCCAGGGTCGCCGAGCTGTGGGCCGCTATGCTGCCCGGCACGCTCGGCAGGGTCACGCTCAGCACCAGGGTGCCGCTCGCGGTCACCCCCTGGAAGCTGTGACCGTTGCTGCCTGGCACCTCCTGCCAGGTCAGGGTCTCGCCGTTGTGGGTGATGGCTTTGCCGCTGGCATCCACGACCTGACCGGAGAGGGTCAGGCGCACATCCACCACGGGATCCGAGTCCGCCTTGATGGTCAAGGTGCCGGTGGCCTGCTGGTCGTCACCGGTCTGGTTGCTCGCGGCCCCATCGAAGCGCCCCTCGGCCAGGGTCACCCCGGTGAGGCTGAGGGTCGGCTTGTCCCCTTCCGCAACACTGATGTTGAGGGTGCCCGAGGTGGTGTCGTTGTTGCCTGATCCCTTGTCGCTGTCGACGACGTTGACCTTGAACGGCAGCTCGGTGCTGCCGCCATTGCTCTGATGTACCCCCTCGAACAGGGTCACCTTGTAGTCAAAACCGTTGCTGGCGGCGTTGTCGAGCTTGCCGCCGATTTCCACCTGCAGCACCTCGACCCGCACCCCGTTCACTTCCACATAGCCCTTGAGGATCTGGTTGCCCGGGATGCCGGCATCGCCGTCCACCAGTTCGTATTTCACGCTCTGGCCCAGAGCGGTCAGGGCCGGTTGCTCCGCGATATCGGCGAACGACACCTCGCTCACCCGATCCGAGCCCGCATCAATCTGGAACTGGCCCGTGCCGGTCAGGGGTGTACTGCCATCGAGGTTGCCCTCGTCCAGGCTCACCCCGCTGCCCGCCACGAAACCGGGGGCATTGCCGTCCTTGATGGTCAGCGGCAACTGGGTGGAGACCCTGTCCCCATCCTTGTCCGTGAGAGTGATGGCAAGAGGCAGGTCGAGGGACTCGCTGCCCTGGTGATCCAGCTCACCGCTTAAGACAACCTTGCTGGTGACGCTCCAGTTGCCGTTGTTGTCCACCAAGTCCAGCTCGGCGCGCAGCACCTCGCGGCCGTCCGCGCTGGTGCCCACCAGATCCCCATTGGCATCCAGGGTGAAGGTAACCGGGCTGCCGTGGCTGCTGTATTTGCCATCCAGACTGCTCTGGATCGCCGCGATATCGAACCTGAGGCTGCTCTGATCGAGGGCATCCGAGCCGTGGCTCACGGTGAAGCTCATATTGCCCACCACGGCGGCGTCGCCCTGGTTGGCCTCGGTCAGGCTGGTGCCGGTCACGGCGCTGATCACCGGATTTGCCCCATCGCCGATGGCGACGCTTAAAGAAGAGGAGACTTTGTCCCCATCACTGTCTGTGAGGGTGAAGCCCGCCTTGATCAGGCTCTCCGCACTGCCCTGATCCAGCGGCTGGTTCAGGGTGAAGACGTAGTGACCTCTCTGATCAAGCGTGAGGGTGAAGACATTCTGGCCGTTGACGGCGCCGCTGATGCTGTTGCCGCTGATGGTGATGACAACGGGCTGGCCGCCGCTGGTGAGCCCCTGCAGGCCCGGCTGGCTGGCATCGAAACTGATGTTGGCAAGGGGATCGCTGCCGGTGGTGATGTTGAGATCCCCGGAGAGGGTCTGGGCCGCGCTCCAGTTGCTGTCCTCCACCAGAGTCAGGGAGATGGGGTCGACCTGGGGCAAGACGCCGTCGGTGATCTGGATATTGAGGGTGCCGAGGTTGCTCTGGTCGCCGTCAAAGTCGCTGCCCACTACCTGCAGCCCCAGATTGACGCTGTTGGTGCCCACAGGTTGATCCAGCACGCCGTCGAGCGTCACATGGTACTTGCCATCCAGATCCAGGGTCACTGTCAAGACTGTCTTGCCGCCCGCATCCAGCAGGGTGATGACATTGCCGTTGACCTGATAGCTGGTCGGCTTGCCGCCGCTGGTGAGACCATCCAGGGCCGGCTGGTTCCCCTCGAAGTTGAGGGACACCAGGCGGTCACTGCCGACATTGACCGGCAGTTGGCCATCCAGGGTCTGGCCAGAGGCCCCTTCCTGCAGGCTGATGCCAGTGTCGATGCCAAGGCTGGGATCCATGCCGTCATTGATGGCGATCTGCAAGTCGGCCGCTGACGTCCCATCGCCATCAATCTCGACGGCACCGACCTTCAGCCCCAGGATCAGGGCATCCGAGCCCTGGTGATCGAGTGGCCCCGTCAGACTGACGTTGACCTCTCCTTTGACGTCATCGCCGTTCTGGGTGGCGCTGAGCTTGGCCTGAAGCACCTCGACCC
Source organism: Aeromonas rivuli (assembly GCF_020149575.1). NCBI lineage: Bacteria > Pseudomonadati > Pseudomonadota > Gammaproteobacteria > Aeromonadales > Aeromonadaceae > Aeromonas > Aeromonas rivuli. The sequence goes on from NZ_CP079742.1 coordinate 2,483,523, forward strand.
GCTGGCCATTGCCATCCAGGTAATAGCCACTCAGGGTCAAATCATCAACGAATTCAAAGGTCAGCGGATGACCGTCGCTGCTGTACTGGCCTTGCAGCGCCGCCAGGATGCTGCTCTGTTCCACGAAGCCCAGGGTGTCGGCGATGATGGGATCCGCGCTGTGCTTGACCTCAAACTGAGCCACTCCCACCACGGCGCTGGCATCCTGGAAGGCATCTTCGGTCAGGGTAATGCCGGGTATCTGGAAATCGGGGGGGGTGCTATCGAGCAGTTCAATGCGCAGCGGCGCCTCGACCAGATCCCCATCGCTATCGCGATACTCCAGCCCAAAGGGCAGCACCAGCTTGTCTTGGCCATGATCCAGACTCTGCTGCCAGGTCAGGGTATAGGTACCGTTGTTGTTGACCGTCAGGGTGAATACCGGCTGGCCGTTGGCACTGGCCACCAGCTGCTGGCCACTCTGGCTATAGGTCAGGGGAGCACCATGGCTGGTGAGGCCCAGACTTCCGAGGGCAGACTGATCCGCCGCCAGTGTCACCTTGAGGTCGCCATCGCTCCCCGAGCCTGTGTTGAGCTGGCCGGTTTGGCTGATGGGTCCATTGGCGAGATCGGCTTCCGATAGCACCAGGGTTTCACTCTGACCGATCAGAGGCACCCCATCGCTCACCTGATTGCCTGCCAAGTCCGTCACATTGGCCTTGATGGTGATGGGTCCCTTGAAGCCGGACAGATCCAGACCATCAATCTGCCAGCGGCCATCGGCCCCGACCGTCCCCTGCACATTGAGCACCGGCTGACCGGCGCCGCTCAGGCTGATAAACACGGTCTGACCCGGTTCAACCTGCGTCACTGTGCCGCTCAGGGTTGCGTTATTGCTACCCCAGAGCCGACCGGCATCCAGATCGTCGATGTCGATGCCGGCCTGGGTGTCGACGGTGACCGTCAGGGTATCGCTCGCCTTGTTGCCGGCGATATCGACCGAATCAACCTTGAAGTCATAACGGCCATCGGCCAGGGTCTGGGGAATGGGGAACTGCCAGTTGCCGGCACCATCGACGGTGAGCACCGCCAGCACCTGACCGCCCAAGGTCAGCGTGACGGTGGCACCGGGCTCCCCCTTGCCTTGCAGGAGCGGCGTGGTGTCACGGGTCAAGTCGTCCATCTGGCTGGCCCCCGAGTCGCTCTCATCGGCCAAGTCGAGGGTGATGGTGGTAATGGTATCGAGCAGGGTCAGGCCATCATCGACCGCCTCGTTACCGAACAGATCGACGGTGTGGGCATGAATGGTGAGCGGGCCATCGACCAGCTTGCCGGTCACGTCGCCAAAATCGGCCTCCCACAGATTGCCGGGCAGCACCACTGTGGTCACCGTCAGGCTGTTGCCTGCGCTGTCGGTCAGGGTAACGGTGACGGGTTGCCCCACCTCCACGTCTTCAACCTGGCCGCGAATGATGAGCCCTGTCACCTCCTCGGCATTGATGATGTTGTCGCGGGTCTGGGGTTCAAAGACGGTGATGGCGGCAAAGGTATCGATATAGTCGCCAGCCAGGGGGCCCCGGGGCTGATCGAGGGCAGCCCGGTGATCGGTATCAAACCCGGCATCGGCCAGGGTGGCATCATTGGTACGGTCTACCACGATAAAACCAGCGGCGCTCGAACCGGCGCCCGCCACGCCGCCCCCAGCCGTTGCGGCAGGGCCTGCGGCGGTTTCGGCAAAGACGGCGGTCGGGTCGGCACCGGCGCGGATGGCTTGTTGCAGCGCCTCGAGATCCACATTGGTCGGCTCTTTTTCAGGCTGACCATTGAGGGTCAGGGTATGCTGGCTCGATACCCAGTTGCCCTGCTCATCGCTGCAGGTGGCGCAATCTGGACCAATATCGACAGCTTGGCCATCAACGCCTATTACGGCCTGGCCATTGCGGCCGGTGAGCATGACCTGACCCGCGGCGATTTGCCCCTCGGGCGGCATCTGGGAGACAGTGCCATCCTGGTCGATAATGAACACCTCTCCTTGAACCTGTTTGACCTGCGTCGGAGTATCCACTCGATTACCTTCCATACTGTCCCCTTGCTGCTCATCACTTCTGTAAAGTTTCATATGGAAACTCATGCCGATATACTAGCCAACCCGGCAGGGCTTCTCATCAATACGCACATAATAAAGCAATCGTTCAACCCTGGGTAGCATGTGTGATTTCACCCACAAAACCACAAAAACCCCCCTCATAGCTTTCGATATCGAACATTAACTTGGTCTAAATCAAACATTCCCACTCTGCTTCCCACCACACTGCCCCATCAGGCAGGGAATGAGGATCAGAAAGATGAACAGGATCACGACCAGGGTAGTCATCATCGGAGGGGGGGCAACCGGTGCCGGCATCATGCGCGATTGTGCCCTGCGCGGCATAGATTGCATCCTGCTCGAGCGCGACGACATTGCCGCTGGCACCACGGGGCGCAACCATGGCTTGCTCCATTCCGGCGCCCGTTATGCCCTGACGGATCCCGAATCTGCCCGGGAGTGTATCCAGGAGAATCGCATCCTCAAGCGCATCGCCAACCACTGCGTCGATGATACCGGCGGCCTCTTTGTGACGCTGCCCGAGGATGACATCGGTTTCCAGGATCCCTTCATGCAAGCCTGTGCCCAGGCCGGGATCCCGGCCCGCCAGCTCGAACCCAGAGAGGCGCTGCGCCTCGAACCCAATGTCAATCCCGCCTTGATTGGCGCCATACAAGTACCGGATGGCACCGTCGATCCCTTCCGGCTCGCCACCGCCAACGTGCTCGATGCCAAGGAGCATGGCGCGCGCATCTTGACCCACTGCAGCGTCGTGGGGCTGTTGCGCCAGCAAGAGAGGGTACATGGGGTCAGGGCCATCAACCTGCGCACCGGTGAAGGGTTCGAGATAGAAGCCGAGCAGGTGATCAACGCCGCCGGCATCTGGGGCCAGCAGATCTGCGAGTATGCCGAGCTGGGCATCCGCATGTTTCCGGCCAAGGGTTCCCTGCTGATCATGGATTACCGCCTCAACCAGCTGGTGCTCAATCGCGCACGCAAACCAGCGGACGCCGACATTCTGGTGCCCGGGGACACCATCTCCCTCATTGGCACCACCTCCAGTCGCATCGACTATGACAAGATTGACCAGCTTCGCGTCGAACCCGAGGAGGTCGAGGTGCTGCTGCGCGAGGGCATCAAGCTGGCCCCCGCCATGGCCCAGACCCGCTTGCTGCGTGCCTATGCGGGGGTACGCCCCCTGGTCGCGGTGGATGGCGATGAGTCGGGCCGCAACATCAGCCGCGGCATAGTGCTGCTCGATCATGCCAGCCGGGATGGTCTGGAAGGCTTCATCACCATCACCGGCGGCAAGCTGATGACCTACCGGCTGATGGCAGAGATGGCCACGGATCTGGTCGCCAGCAAGCTTGGCAACAGCAAGCCCTGTCGTACCGCCCTGCAGGCCCTGCCAGGCTCCCGGGATCCCGTGCCCACTCAGACCTTTGGTCTGTCGGCGCCGGCGCAAGGATCGGCTGAGTCACGCCACGGGGAACGGGTCATCGCCTTCTTTCGAGACAACACCAAGGCCAACGCCCTCATCTGCGAGTGCGAGATGGTGACCGCCGGTGAGATTGAATATGCCCTGCGCGAGCTGGACGTGGACAACCTGGTGGATCTGCGCCGCCGCACCCGGCTCGGCATGGGCCCCTGCCAGGGTGAGCTGTGTGCCTATCGCGCCGCCGGTCTGATGCACGAATATGGCAAGGCCGATGGCCGCGAGGCCTGCGCCATGCTGCGCGACTTCCTGGAGGAGCGCTACAAGGGGGTACGCCCCGTGCTGTGGGGGGATGCCCTGCGCGAAACCGAATTCACCCACTGGATCTATGAGGGGTTGTTCGGTCTTGGCAATTTGACTGGCCCCACCGACATCACAGCGCCGCAGGATCCAGAGGATTCCCCCACCCCCCTGCGCCATGAAGGAGTATCCCCATGAGATTCGATACCATCATCATTGGCGGCGGCATGGCCGGTCTGTGCGCCGGGCTGCGCCTCGCCGAGGCGGGCCAGAAAACGCTGATCATGGCCTCGGGTCAGAGCGCCCTGCACTTCTCCTCCGGTTCGGTGGACGTGCTCGATTGCCAGGGGGATCCCTTCGCCGCCCTGCCCGCCTTCCTGGCGACCCATCCGCTCCACCCTTATCAAAAGGTCGGGCTCACTCATATTGCGGCCAGCCTGGCCGATCTGCAGCGCCACTGCGCCGAGCAGGGATTGCCGCTGTTCCATGAGTCGCACAATCACCTGCGGCTCACCCCCATCGGCACCCTCAAGCCGACCTGGCTCTCGCCGACCAGCAGCGCCTGCCTGGGCGAGGCGCCCGCCCCGGCCGTCCTGCTGCTGGCGACTCTCGAGGGATTTCGCGACTTTCAACCGGCGCTGGCGGCGGCCAACCTGGCCCTGCATCCGCGTCTGGCCCAGAGCCGCATCCTGACCGGCGAGATATGTCTGCCCCAGCTCGCGACCTTTAACCGCAATCCTCATGAGTTTCGCTCGGCGGACATCGCCCGCCTGTTCGACAAGCAGGGTAAGGAGGGGCAGGCTCTGCTGGGCGCGCTGGCCGAGGAGATCCGCCGCCTGCTGCGCGAGAGCGACGCCCCCGACTGCCGTCATCTGGTGCTGCCCGCCTGCCTCTCCCTGGGGTTGGCGGGGCCACGGCTCGCGGAACTGGAGCGGCTCACCCAGTGCACCCTTCGCGAAGTCGCCACCATGCCCCCCTCCCTCATCGGCATGCGGATGCAAGATGCGCTCAGGCGCCGCTTCCAGGCCCTGGGCGGCACCTTCCTCATCAGTGAGCGGGTATTGGGCGCCACCCTGGATAACGACAGGGTCACGGGGGTGCATAGCCAGAACGGCGCCGATCAGCTCTTTGAGGCCGAGAATTTCGTGCTCGCCAGTGGCAGCTTCTTCAGCCGTGGCCTGATCTCGCGTCTGGGAGGGATCAGTGAGCCCATCTTCGATGCCGACGTGATCAGCCTGGCCGAGCGCGATGCCTGGGCCGGTCGCCGCCTGTTCGACCAGCACCCCTTCATGGGTTTCGGAGTCAAGACGGATGACAGGTTGCGGGTCATGCGCGGCGGCAAGCTCCTCGCCAACCTCTATGGTGCCGGCAGCGTGCTGGCACACTATGACCCTGTGGCGGAAGGCTCAGGCTCCGGGGTGGCGGTCGCCACCGGCTGGCACGCCGCCGATCAGATACTCGCCAAGGTTGTCGCCCGAGACTCAAAGACCGGTTCCCCCCTCACTTCATCACTCGCCCGGGAGGCTTAACCATGCCCTTGGATCATGCCAACCAGACCTTCGATCAGTGCATCAAATGCACCGTCTGTACCGCCTATTGCCCGGTGGCCAAGGCCAATCCCGCCTATCCGGGCCCCAAACAGGCCGGGCCCGACGGCGAGCGGCTGCGCATCAAGAGCCCGGCCCTCTATGACGAGGCGCTCAAACATTGCACCAACTGCAAACGCTGCGAAGTGGCCTGCCCGAGCGGCGTGCGCATCGGCGACATCATTGCCAAGGCCAAGCACCAGTACAGTGGTTTCAAGCCGGGGGTGCGTGAGTTCGTGCTCTCCCACACGGACTTGATGGGCAGCATGTCGACCCTGATGGCCCCCATCGTCAACTTCACCACTGGACTCAAACCGGTGAAGCAAGTGCTGGACAAGGCGCTCGGGGTCTCCTCCCACCGGGATCTGCCCAAATATTCTCAAGGCACCTTTCGCGGCTGGTTCAAGAAGCAGCAAGCCGTGCAGGCCAGCTATCGCCGGCAAATCGCCTATTTCCACGGCTGCTACGTCAACTACAACCATCCCCAGCTCGGCAAGGAGCTGGTGCAGGTGCTCAATGCCATGCACATAGGGGTGCAGTTGCTGGCGCGGGAGAAGTGCTGCGGCGTACCGCTCATTGCTAACGGCTTCATGGCCAAGGCCAAGCAGCAGGCCGCCTTCAACATCCAGCAGCTCGAAAACAGCCTGCTCGGCAACGAGATGCCCCTGCTGGCCACCTCCTCCACCTGCGGTTTCACCCTGAGGGACGAATACCCGCACCTGCTCGGCCAGGATAATCGCAAGGTGCGAGATCGCATCTCGCTAGTGACCCGCTTCCTGTGGAACGAGTTTTACCAGGGCAACAAACCGGCCATGAAGCCCCTCAACCTGCACATTGCCTATCACACCCCCTGTCACCTGGAGAAGATGGGGGGCGTCATCTACACCCTGGAACTGCTGCGCGCCATTCCCGGGGTCAGGGTGACGGTGCTCGACTCCCTGTGCTGCGGCATCGCCGGTACCTACGGCTTCAAGTCGGAGCACTACCAGACCAGCCAGACCATAGGTGAGGGGCTGTTTGAGCAGATCAATCAGCTCGAGCCGGACCTGGTCATCACCGACTGCGAGACCTGCAAGTGGCAGATTGAGATGAGCACCCCCTTTCGCTGCGAGCACCCCGTGCATCTGCTGGCTCTGGCGCTGGCCTGAGATCGGCGCAGCCCAATAGGCGCAGCCCGATAGAAGCGGGGCGAGCCTGCAGGCTCGCCCCTCCCCACCATGGTCCAGGCTGCCCTGAGAAAGGCTGCGTCAACTCCCCCAGCACCCGGTGCTCGCCTTGCCCTCAACACTGTCTCCGTTCGGGCATAATCGGCGACTTGGCCGTCAAGATGGGTCCCCCATCAGCAGCCGTCGCAGCCACCAGGCACCTAGCCAGACAGGGCCTCAAAAAAGCCCCATTCATGAGGTTATCAACCGAAGGGGTACCAATAGACACTCATCCATCCCCCGACAAGCATAAAATCTTATCAGTTCAAGGTGATGGGGATTGCGGCGCGTCAGAACCCGACATATAACTGAGAGGTTGTTTTCGGTTTTTTCACGCGGTAGAGACCACCACCATGATACGTCCCCTTGCCAGCTTGCTGTTCGGTGCCTTGCTCCTTCCCGTCAGCCTGGGAGCTTTGGCCGCTCCGTTTCTCAATGCTCCCTCCCCCAGCATGCTCGAGCGACGCAGTGACCCCACCTTGAGTTCGGCCGCCTTCGTGGTCGCCAATCCGCGCACCGGCGAGATCCTTTCGGAGCGCAATGCCAATCGCGTCATGCCCATCGCCTCCATCACCAAGCTGATGACAGCCCTGGTGGTACTCGATGCCAATCCGCGCCTGAACGAGATGATCACGGTGAGCAAGGCCGACATAGATCGCATCAAGGGCACGGGATCCCGTCTGGCCATCGGCTCCCGTCTGAGCCGGGTCGAGATGCTGCACATCGCCCTGATGGCCTCCGAGAACCGCGCAGCCTCTTCCCTCGCCCGCTACTACCCGGGCGGCCAGCGCGCGTTCATCTCCGCCATGAATGCCAAGGCCCGCATGCTCGGCATGTGGAACACCCAGTTTTCGGACAGTACCGGGCTCAACCCCCGCAACGTCTCCACCGCCCATGACCTGGCCAAGCTGGTCGCGGCTGCGTCTGCCTATCCACTCATTCGGCAGTTCACCTCGGCCCAGCAGCACTATGTGCGCACCGGCAAGCGTCAACTGCACTACCGCAACTCCAACCGCCTGGTCCACGATGCCGATTGGCAGGTGCTCATCTCCAAGACCGGCTATATACGCGAGGCGGGCCGCTGCCTGGTGATGGAGGCCAACATCAACCGCGAGCCCATGATAGTGGTGCTGCTCAACGCCGATACCACCGGGGCCAGGGTCGCCGATGCCAAGCGGATCAAGACCTGGCTTGAGAGCGGCAATCGCAGTGCCCTGGCCCGCACCACGGCCTTCAACGGTCAGTGATGAGTCCGTCATGAGAGAGCCCCTCCCGGGGCTTTTTTATTTTCTGTCACTGCGAAATAGATAGCGTCCTCTGCCCCACATACCTCATGGACCCATAGCCCGGCCTGGCTGACACAGACCAGTCGCACAGGGCAGAGCGTTTCATGTCCGCAGGATCCCTCGCGCCCCTCTCATCGGATAGACTTATTCGCTGGTAATAAACAGAAAAGCAGCGGTATATCATATTTTTGTGATGGCTCATTTGCCGATTTCGCTGCCGATGATAACGTGATGCCTGCCGGTGCCCATCAAGACGGTGTCGGCTGATTTTGCCAGAGGGGCCAATCTGGGGCGTCTCGGTTATTGCATGAACAAGTGCAGTTAAAACAAGGATGTAGAAATGAATATTGTGGTTCTGGGTGGGGGAGTTATCGGGGTGACCAGCGCCTGGTATCTGGCCAAAGCCGGTCACAAGGTGACCCTGCTGGAGCGGCGCGACGGGGTGGCTCTTGAAACCAGCCATGCCAATGCGGGTCAGATCTCCCCGGGTTATGCCTCCCCCTGGGCTGCCCCCGGCATTCCCCTCAAGGCGGCCAAATGGCTGCTGCAAAAACACGCCCCCTTCACGGTGCGCCCCACCTCGGATCCCTTCCAGCTGCGCTGGATGTTGAAGATGTTCGCCAACTGCACCCCGGCGGCCTATGCGGTCAACAAGGGGCGTATGGTGCGCCTGGCCGAATACAGCCGCGACTGCATGAAGCTGTTGCGCGACGAGCTGGCGCTGGACTACGAGGGGCGCCAGCTCGGCACCCTGCAACTGTTCCGAAGCCAGGCCCAGCGCGATGCCAGCCAGCGCGACATCGAAGTGCTCGAAGAGTACGGCGTCCCCTACCAGTCCCTCGATGCCAGCGGCTGTGAAGAGGTTGAGCCCGCCCTGGCGCGGGTGCGCGGCAAGATAGTGGGGGGCCTGCGCCTGCCGGGAGACGAGACGGGGGACTGCTTCCGCTTCACCCAGGCCCTGGCTGACGAGGCACGGCGGCTCGGGGTGGAGTTCGTCTTCAACTGCGCCATCGACGAGGTTGAACTCGCCCAGGGGCGCGCCGTGGCGGTCCGTGCCGGCGAGCAGCGCTTCAAGGCCGACGCCATCGTCTGCGCCCTGGGCAGCTATGGCACTGGCTTCTTGCGCCCCCTCGGGATAGAGCTCCCCGTCTACCCGGTCAAGGGCTACTCCCTCACCCTGCCGATGACGGACGCCGCCGGGGCGCCGCGCAGCACTGTGCTGGATGAAACCTACAAGGTCGCCATCACCCGCTTCGATGAGCGGATCCGGGTCGGCGGCATGGCAGAGCTCAGCGGCTTCAATCTGGCGCTCAACCCCAGACGCCACGACACCCTGGCCATGGTGGTGAGGGACCTCTTCCCCCAGGGGGGGGATCTGGAACAGGCCAGCTTCTGGACCGGGCTGCGCCCCATGACCCCGGACGGCACGCCCCTGGTGGGCCCCAGCCCCATCCCGGGGCTCTGGCTCAACACAGGCCACGGCACCCTGGGCTGGACCATGGCGGCAGGGTCGGGCCAACTACTCAGCGACCTCATCTCGGGCAGCGCTCCGGCCATCAGCGACGAGGGGCTGACCCTGGCCCGCTACGGCTAGCCCGCGGGGCGCAATGCCAGATGCAAGAGAGGGAGTGCCTGGCACTCCCTCTCTTTATTCGCCTCTCTTCTATTCGCCCCCCTTCGCGGCGGCTTGGCAACCCGGCGCCAGTCCCGGCATCGACTGCCAGACCCGGGCGGGATCCGGCTCCTCGATGGCCGCCATCATCAGCTGCTCGCTCCAGCGTCTATGCAGTTGCCACAGGTGCGCCCCCGCCTCCCCCTGCCCCTTGGTGCACTGCTTGGCCACGTCCGCGGTGCGGTAGAAGTAGCGCACCAGGGTGGTGAGCTCTGGCTCGGGCCAGCGGCAGCCAAAGTGGCGCAGCCGCTCGGACCAGAAGGCTACCTGTCGCCCCTCGTGCTCCTGCTCGACCCCGTGCAGGGCGGGAATGAGATCCATCGCCTGCCACAGCGCTCCATAGCCGACGAAGCGCTCATCCAGCGCCTCCAGCGCCTCGTCCAGCATCAGCAGGGTCTGCGGCAAGCTGTCGGCCTGCTCGCGGATGCTCTCCTGCGCCTCGCACACCGCCGCCAGCCAGTCCAGGGCCAACCGGCAGATGATGGCCTCCTTGTTGGGAAACAGGTGGTAGAGCGACTTGATGCCCACCCCGGCGCGGGCGGCGATGGCGTTGGTGTTGAGGGCCGCAAACCCCTGCTCCTGCAACAGGGCCAGGGTGGCCTGCTCGATGCGGCTCGCCACCTCCTGGCTGCGCAGTTGCCTGGGTTGGCGCCGCATGCACAGTTCGGCCGGCAGCACATGTTGTGACATTCTCTTCCCCCGATGCGGTCTGCGCCCCCAAGGGGCAACTGGTTGTCATAACTACATGATGAGACAAGGTAAACACAAGTCAAAAAAAGTGCAGCAATCACTGGCATTTTTCAGAATAGCTGCAATAACCATAAGTGCTCATATCTGCAGTAAAAACTGCAATTAACCCAAGGAGAGCGCGCTATGGATAGCAAACACCCCCGTCTCAGGCTGGGCGCCATCGCCCTGCTGGTGAGTGGCCTGCTCGGCTGCCAACAAGACAGCAGTGAGCCGCCCCCCGGCAACACCCTCTATCTCAACGGCAAGATCCACACCCAGGATGGGCAACGCAGCCAGGCCGAGGCCATGGTGGTGCAAGGGGGCAAATTCACTTACGTGGGCTCCCGCGCGGGAGCCGAGGCCCTGAAGAACAGTGCGACCCAGGTGGTGGATCTGCAAGGGAGGATGGTGCTGCCCGGCCTGCACGACAACCACATCCACCTGCTCGGCACTGTGGCGCTCGACATGTGCGATCTGGACGGCCAGAGCGTCAACCTAGATCAGCTCGCGGCCAAGATCAGCGAGTGCCTGCCCCGCTACGCCCCGGCACCCGGGGAGTGGCTGGTGGTCAACCAGTGGTCGCCCTATGACGGCAACACCCCCACCGCCACCCATGCCACCCTGCTGGCGGCCCTGGATGCGGCGGCGCCGAACAACCCCGTGATGCTGGCCGGGGTCGACGGCCATGCCGGCGGCTACAACTCTCAGGCGCTGGCGCTGGCACAGGACGAGGACGGCAATGTGGTCGGCTTCAATGCCACCACTCTGGCCCCGGACGGCGTGTTCGAGGCCCTCATTCCCTATGTGGATCTGGCAACCGGCGTGATCCGGGACGCGGCCCGCAGCGCCATTGCGGTCCCCGACACCGGGGTGCTGAGCGCAGAGGGGGAACAGGCGGCGGCCCAGTATGACAAGATACTCCCCGCCATCTCCGAGCTGATGGCGTCCCGCGGCATCACGGGGGTGCAGGATGCCTGCGCCAACGACTTCATCCGGGAGCGGCTGCGCAAGATGCAGGACCAGGATCTGCTGCACATGCGCGTCACCGCTGCCACCTGCTTCAACCAGGATGACTACAGCGGCAAGCTGGACATTGACGGGCACCTGGCCAAGGCGAACCAGGTGCGGGACGCCTTCGCAGGCAACCCCCTCATCAAGGCCGATGCGGTCAAGATCTTCCTCGACGGCGTGCTGGAGGGGGATCCCTTCACCAGCCCCCCCTTCCTGCCCAATGCCGGCATGCTGGGGAATTACCTGCATCCCCATCTGGCCCTGGATCCCGACAGCGGCGAGGTGAGCATCACAGCGGACAGCGAGGATGCGGGCAGCAACGGCATCGTCAACTACAAGGAGGCGGATCTGACCCGCTACGTCACTGCGCTGGATGGGGCCGGGTTTGGCATCCACATGCACAGCATCGGCGATCGCAGCACCCGGGTGGCCCTCGATGCCCTGGAGGCGGCCCGCGCCAGCAACGGGGAGAGCGGCATCCCCCACACCCTGGCCCACCTGCAGGTGGTGCACCCGGACGATCAGAAACGCCTCGGCGAGCTTGGCCTCTACCTCACCTTCACCTATGCCTGGACCACGCCCCAGCTTGCCTACGACATGCTGGTCAGCCCCTTCATCCAGCCAACCAGGGTGGGACAGTCCCTGAGCGAAGCCATCTACGACCCCATGGGCTATCTCCATGACGCCCTCTACCCGGTCGAGAGTTCGCGCCAGGCTGGCGCCGTGCTGGTGGCGGGCAGTGACGCCCCGGTGGACAGCCGGGATCCACGCCCGTTCGAGAACATGGCCGCCGGCATAGTGAAGGCGGCCGGCAGCGGCGACGACTTCAGGGCCAGTCAGCGCACCTCCCTTGCCGAGATGCTGGCCGCCTACACCATCAACGGCGCCAGGGCAGTACGCCAGGGGGACATCACCGGCTCCATCGAGGCGGGCAAGTCGGCGGACTTCATCGTGCTGGACCGGGACCTGTTCGCCCTGGTCAAGGCCGGCACGCCGGAGCAGATTGCACAAACCCGGGTCGAGCAGACGGTGTTCATGGGGGAGACCGTCTACTCGCAATAACCGATAGCAGGCCCGGCGAGGGAAGCCTCCTTCACCCGATGGCTCCACCACATCATCACCAGCAATACTGGCTGTCATGGGGGCCAAACACAGAAACGTTCATGACATAACAGGAGGAGCGGCCCAGGTTGCTCCTCCTTGCATTGATCTCCTGCGTCATGGTCACGCATGGGAGCAATGAGATTGCGGCGCGGTACGGAACACCATAGGCTGGGATGTTCCCAGAGGAAAAGGAGTGCCTATGCCGTTCATCCCCTCCCGCGATCGTTGCCGCTTCCTGGTCAATCGCCTTCGCGAGCGACTCTGGGTAAAGCCCCTCGCTATCTGCCTGATCTCCATCCTCTGTGCCCTTGCCGCCCGTCTCGCCGATCACAGCGGCCTTGGCCACTATCTGCCCGTCATCACCAATGAGGCACTGCTCTCCTTGCTCTCCATCATGTCCGCCAGCATGTTGGGGATCGCCACTTTTGCCGTCGCCTCCATGGTGGCGGCCTATGCCTCGGCCAGCAGCGCAGCCACCCCGCGTAGCGTTACCCTGGTGATTGCCGATGATGTGTCACAAAATGCCCTGTCTACCTTCATCGGGGCCTTCATCTTCAGCGTGGTGGCGCTGATCGGGGTCAAGAACGACTATTTCGCCCTGGCCGGTCGCTTCACCTTGTTTCTGCTCACCCTGATAGTGCTGGCTATCGTGATCCTGATGTTTGTCCACTGGGTGGATCGCATTGCCCGGCTGGGGCGGCTGGGCACCACGGTCAAACGGGTCGAACAGGCGACCCATGCCGCCCTGCAACGCCGCCGCCAGGCCCCCACACTGAGAGCCCGCCCTGCCGATGAGGCACTCATCGGTGGCCTGTTGATCAGCAGTCCCGAGATTGGTTATGTGCAGCAGATTGATGTGGCGTACCTCAATGCTCTGGCGGCTGAGATGGACACCCATATACAGATCCTGGCGCTACCCGGCACCTTTGTGGCACCGGGTCAGGGAGTCGCCCTGGCATATGGTTGCCCGGATCCCGCCAGACTCGATTTGAGTCGTCTCGCCACGGCGTTCAAGGTCGGTGCTGAGCGATTGTTCGATGAAGATCCCCGCTTTGGCCTGATCGTGCTTGCCGAGATAGCCGGACGCGCCCTCTCCCCCGCGGTCAACGATCCTGGCACCGCCATCGGCATACTGGCTACCCTGGTGCGCTTGTTCGTGAACTGGGATGCGCCCCTCTCCAGCGACGAGCAAGCCAACAACGAGGCTTCACTCTGCGATCGCGTCACTGCCCCGCCACTGGCAGTGATTGATATGTTCGATGATGCCTTTACCGCCATCGCACGGGATGGTGCCGGTACGCTAGAGGTGGCCCTGCGGCTGCAAAAAGCCCTGCAGGCGCTCACCCATGGCAGCCAGGCCATGAGTGATGCGGCGCACCATCACGGGCGCCTTGCCCTGGCACGCTGTGAGCTGACCATGACGCTGGAAGAAGATAAGGTGCAAGTGCGAGCGCTGGCCCGCGCCTTGCTCGGTAACGATGAGAGGGGAACAAGCCCAGGCTCGACGCTCGGCACGCACTCCCCCTAAGATGTCACTGCCCTGAACATAGAGTCCGGCTACTCTCCCTCGTCCGTGCTGGCCGCAACCGGACGCAGTGCCAGGTTAAACAGCGCCGCCACCATATCGGACTGGGTGATGATGCCCACCAGCTGCTCCCCCTCCACCACGGGCATATGGTGCAGGCCCCCGTCGGAGAAGGCATCGACCAGCTCGTAGAGCGACTGATAGCGGCGCGCCGTGCGCACCTCCCGGGTCATCAGGTTCTCCACCCGCAACTGTTCGAGACTGGCCGCCTCCCTCGGCAACTGCCGCTGCCTGTCGATCATGAGATCGTGCAGGGTGAGGATGCCGACCAGCCGCTGCGCCTCATCGACCACGGGCAGCGCCTTGACCTGATGCCGGGAGAGTCGTTGCCAGGCCACCATGGCCGACGCCTTGGGCGAGACAACGATGAGATCCCGTGACATCACATCCTGGCAGAGCACTGTCCCGACCCGCTCGCGCAGGGCATGCAACTGCGCCTCTTGCAGCAGCGCCTGCAGATCCTGGCGGCTGATGTCGAGCAGCTCGCCGTGTTTCTCCAGGGCAAAATCGATATCCGTCGCCTGGGTCGCCAGCCGCTCGCTGGGTTGGGGATCCGCCGTCTGATGGCGATTGGGCTGCGCCCGACCACCGTTGGGATAACGGCGACCCAGCGCCCGGTTGTAGATAAGCCCCATGGCCAGGAGGAGCAAGGAGTTGATGAACACCGGGATCAACACATACCAGAGACCCAGCTGGCTGATGGCCTCACCCCCGATGACGGCGGTCAGGGCAACTGCCCCCCCTGGCGGGTGCAGGCTGCGGGTGAGGAACATGGCGGCGATGGCCAGCATCACGGCCACGGCGGAGGCCAGCGCCAGATCCGGGATCCAGCTTGCCGCGATCACTCCCATCAAGGCCGAGACGCTGTTGCCCACCAGAATGGACCAGGGCTGGGCCAGGGGGCTGGCCGGGGCGGCAAACAGCAGCACGGCTGACGCTCCCATGGGGGCAATGAGCCAGTGGGGACTGACGCCGAGCCACCATTGGCAGAGCCATTCGGTCATCAACAGACCGATGAGGGCCCCCAAGGCGCCATAACAGCTCTCCTTGAGGCTGGTGTTGGTCGATACCGGATAAAAGTCGCTGATCTGCATCCTGTTCCCGTGGCTGATAAGGTTCATTTAAAATGCGCAATTCTACCGGCATCCCTTCCCTCAATGCCAGCGCCCCTTGCCAGGCTCATGACCAACGGGAGGCTGACCCCGGCATGAGCTATCTGCCAACGAAAAAGGGAAGGCTTGCGCCCTCCCCTTGTTCATCAGTGATACCTATCAGCTAGTCGCGAGCTTGCAACCCCTGATCAGTCAAGCCAGCTCGGCACGCAGTGCCTTGGTGGCATCGACCATCACCTTGAGCGCCGCTTCCGTCTCTTCCCAGCCGCGAGTCTTGAGGCCGCAATCCGGGTTGACCCAGAGCCGCTCGGCCGGGATCTGCTGGGCCGCCTTACGGATGAGGTCTTCGATCCAGCCCTGGCTCGGCACGTTCGGGGAGTGGATGTCGTAGACGCCCGGGCCGATTTCGTTGGGGTAGTTGAAGCGCTCGAACGCCTCGAGCAACTGCATCTGGCTGCGGCTGGTCTCTATGGTGATCACGTCCGCATCCAGCGCCGCCACCGCCTCGATGATGAGGTTGAAGTCGCTGTAACACATGTGGGTGTGGATCTGGGTGCTGTCCACCACCGGGCTTGCGCTCAGGCGGAAGGCGCGCACCGCCCAGTCCAGATAGGCCTGATGATCCTGCTTGCGCAGGGGCAAGCCTTCGCGGATCGCCGGTTCGTCAATCTGGATGATCTTGATGCCGGCGGCTTCGAGATCTGCCACCTCGTCGCGAATGGCCAGGCCGATTTGCAGGGCGGATTGCTCGCGGCTGACATCTTCCCGGGGGAAGGACCAGCAGAGGATGGTCACGGGCCCGGTCAGCATCCCCTTGACCGGCTTGTCGGTCAGGCTCTGGGCGAACTGGGTCCACGCCAGCGTCATGGGGGTCGGGCGGTCGATATCCCGGGTGATCACCGGCGGCTTGACGCAGCGGGAGCCATAGCTCTGTACCCAGCCGAAGCGGGTGATGGCAAAGCCGTCTAGCAGCTCGCCAAAATACTCCACCATGTCGTTGCGCTCGGCCTCACCGTGCACCAGCACGTCCAGCCCGATGGCTTCCTGGCGCGCGATGGCATCCTTGATCTGGGCCTGAATGCCCGCCTCGTAGGCAGCGTCGTCGATGCGACCGGCCCGCCAATCCTGGCGCAGCACCCGGATGTCGGAAGTCTGCGGGAAGGAGCCTATGGTAGTGGTGGGCAAGAGCGGCAGCTTGAGATCCGTGCGCTGGGCCTCGGCGCGCACCGGATAGGCGCTCTGGCGATCGAAATCGCTGTTGGTGAGGCTGGCGAGCCGGGACTGCACCGCCCGCTTGTGAACCCGGCTGTCGGACTCCCGATCGACGATGGGCTGGCTGTACGCCTCGATCTTGTCGAGCTCGCCACCGTTCAAGTAGTCGGCCAGCAGCCCCAGCTCGTAGCACTTTTGCAGGGCGAAGGCGAACCAGCTGCGGGTCTGGCCGTCCAGCTCGTGCTCCAGGGTCAAGTCCACCGGGCTGTGCAGCAATGAGCAGGAGGAGGCGACCCAGAGCCGCTCGCCGAGCTTGGCTTTCAATGCTTTCAGGGTCGGCGCCAGCTTGGCCAGGTTGGCACGCCAGACGTTGCGGCCGTTGATGACGCCAGCGGAAAGCACCCACTGGGCTGGCAGATGCGGCACCAGGGTCTCCAGCTGCTCGGGGGCGGCCACCAGATCCAGGTGCAGGCCGTCTACCTTGAGGCTGGTGATGATGTCGCGCTGATGGGCCACAGAACCGAAATAGGTGGTGAGCAGCAGCTTGCAGGGGCCGCTCAAGCGCTCATAGGCGTTCAGGTAGGCCAGACGCCACTCATCCGGCAAGTCCAGGGCCAGGGCCGGCTCGTCTATCTGCACCCACTCCACCCCTTGCGCGGCCAACCTGGACAGGATCTCCTGATAGACGATCAGCAGGCGATCGAGCAGTTCGAGGCGGGAGAAGCCGCTCTCTTTCTCCTTGCCGAGCCACAGATAGGAGACCGGGCCCAGCAGCACCGCCTTGACCGGCAGCCCCAGCGCCTTGGCCTCTTCGACCTCTTCAAAGAGTTGGCTCCAGCCCAGCTTGAAGCGCTGGTCGCGGCTGAACTCGGGCACCAGGTAGTGATAGTTGGTGTTGAACCACTTGGTCATCTCGGCGGCGGCAGCAGCCGGGCCGGTGGGCGCACGGCCACGGGCCACCCGGAACAGGGTATCGAGATCGGTGTCGCCGTGGCGGTGACGGGCAGGCACGGCGTCCACCAGCAGGCTGGTGCCGAGCACTTGATCATACCAGGCGAAATCGCCCACCGGCAGCAGGCTGACCCCGGCTTGCTGCTGCGCCTGCCAGTGGCGCTGACGCAGGCTCTTGCCCACCGCGACCAGTTCATCGCGGGTGGTTTCACCACGCCAGTAGGATTCGAGGGCAAATTTCAACTCGCGCTTGGCGCCGATGCGGGGGAAGCCCAGGGTGTGTGCTTGTGTCATGGCCGTTTTCCTTGATCTCATCTCTGTCCTATGGGGAACTGGATGATTTAGCCATCCAGATGTTTACACATCTAGAATGTCGAGATAAGGTGGCCTTGGCTATTGAATCCTCTTCAACTGGCTCTCAAATAATCCTCAACTGTCCTTCAAGGGAGATGTGCCATGGCGGTGCCAAATAATTCAGGCTTGGAGATCAAGCACTTGAAGACGATAGCGGCCCTGGCCGAGCAGGGCTCACTGGCCGGGGCGGCGCTCACGCTCAACCTCACCCAGTCTGCCCTCTCCCATCAACTCAAGGAGCTGGAGACCCGCCTCAATCTGGAGCTTTTTCTTCGCAAGAGCCGCCCCCTGGTGTTGACGGCGGCGGGCCAGCATCTGCTGACCCTGGCCCGCCAGGTGCTGCCCGCTCTGACCCAGGCCGAGAAGCAGTTGCAGGCCCTGCACAGCGGTGACGCGGGCCGATTGCACCTGGCGCTCGATTGCCACAGCTGCATCCAGTGGCTGCTGCCGCTGTTGCCGGACTTTCGCCGCCAATGGCCCGGGGTAGATCTGGAGGTGGAGTCGGTGCCCGGCTTCGATGCCATCAGCGCCCTGCTCGGCGGCCAGCTCGACTTGCTGCTCACCTCGGACGTGCAGGCCCGCGGGGATCTCCACTTCGAGCCCCTGTTCGCCTTCGATCTCACCCTGGTGATGGCGCCGGACCATCCCCTCTGTCAGCAGACCAGGATAGCCCCGGAGGATCTCAAGCAGGAGGTGCTGCTGGTCTACCCGGTGGAGCGGGCCCGCATGGACGTGTTCAGCCGCTTCTTGCAACCGGCTGGCGTCGAACCCAAGCGCTGCAAGCCGGTGGACAACACCTCGGTCATGTTGCAGATGGCCGCCGCCGGGCTTGGGCTGGCCGCCCTGCCGCGCTGGGCCAGCGAGGAGTTCGTGCGCCAGGGCTTGCTCGAGGCGCGCCCCCTGGGCAGCGGGGTGCGCCGCCACATGTATGGCGCGGTGCGGGCCGCGGATCGGGATCAGCCCTGCCTGCAGAGCCTGTTCGAGCGCATTCGTGTCAAGATGGGGGCCTGACTCGGGACATGAAAAAGCCGCCCCATGGGCGGCCTTGACCAACACTCAACACACTTATTCCAACCCTTGCCCCGTCTCATCATCGCAACGAGCCGCTGCATCTTGCCGCCGGGGGCAATTCTCACACAGCGAGCCATCACGGCGCTTGTAGTGCAGGCAGCAACGCTGGCGGACATAACCGGGCGAGGCGCTCGCCACCTCCGCCACGCCTGACGCCTGGCGCCACCCGGCCAGATGCTCGGCGGGCAAGCCACAGGCGGCCAGCCAGAGCGGCGCATGGGCCGCGACCACCTCGGGGCTTATCTCCCCGAAGAAATCCGGCACTCGTATCAGGGCAGCCAGCAGATCGTCCGCCAGGAGCGGGCGCACGAAGCCGGGCCGCAGCCGCATCTCACTGGCAAGCATCTCGAACAATTCCTGCCAGTGACGACGCAGTCGCCTGCCCGCCGCCTCGATCAACAGCTCCTGCTGGCCCCCGATCAGTGGGTCAAGGGGCAAGCTGAATCCCGATACCAGACCGGCGCTATAGCCCAGCCCCAACTTGTCCAGCGCAGGCACGGTTCCCACCCGATAGACGGCCACCATGGCGAGGTAGATGGACTGCCAGCTGAGCATGCCCCAACTGCGGGTCAGCCAGTAGGCGGGGCCCGCCTCCGGGTGTGCCAGCCGCCAGTGATCATGCAGGGCCAATGCCACCGCCGCGGGGGCCATGGTGCCGTCGGCCGTGACCAGCAACGGCCTCTCCCCCTCCATCAGCTGCCCCTTGAGGGAGGGAATGAGCTCCCCGGCGGCAAGGAACAGCCGCTCATAAGCCGCCAGGCCAAGTGCCCGCTCCTGTGCGGCCACGCCGCCAAGCCCCGGCTCACCCAGCGGGCCGGCAGAGGGGTTGTCATGGGGTGGGCTGCCCTGATAAGAGGGCCCCGGCATCCGGCCGGGGCGCAGGCTTAGAATACGTATTTGAGTCTGGCCTCCACGTTGCGCTCAGCCCCGAACCAGCAGTTGCTCTGGTCGTAGCAGGAGTAGTAGGTGGTATCGAACAGGTTGCTGGCACTGACGGAGGCTTCCACCCCTTTCAGGCTATGGCTCAGCCGGGCCAAGTCGTAGGAGGCGGCCATGTCCATCAGCACATAGTCGGGCACCTTGTCGCTGTTGGCGGCATCGAGCTCGGCCTCCCCCACGTAACGCAAACCGGTTCCCAGGCGCAGACCGGCCGCAGGGCCCTGTTCGAGGCGGTAGTCAGCCCACAGGGAGGCCGTCTGATCCGGTACCCAGACCGGGGTCTTGCCTTGCAAACTGGTGGTATCCTTGCTGATCACCATGTCGAGCAGGGTATAGGTGGCACTCAACTCCAGGTTGCTGGTGACGTCGATGCGCCCCTCCAGCTCCAACCCCTTGGAGACCATCTCGCCGGTCTGCAGCTTGGGTCCGTAGACGTTGTCCGGATCCGTCACCAGGGCATTTTTCTTGGTGATGCGGAATGCCGACAGGGTCAGGGTCTTGCTCATCTCCTCAGACAGGTACTTGACACCCCCCTCCCACTGCTCACCGGTGGCGGGATCAAACGCCTTGCCATGCTTGTCCGCCCCCGGCACCGGCTCGAAGCTCTCGGCATAACTCACATAGGGCGAGATACCGTAGTCGAGCTCATAGAGGGCGCCCAGACGGAAGGAGAGATTATCCTGGTCGATCTTGGCCAGGGTGTGGCTGCCACTTCCGCTGTAGAGCGTGTCGCTGTCGGTGTCCATCCGGTAGCTGTCATAGCGCAGGCCACCGATGGCCACCAGTCTGTCGAGGCGCAGCTGATCCTGCAGATAGACCCCTGTCTGGTACTGCTTGATCTGCTTGCGATCCTGATAGATGAAGTTGAGGCTATCGGGGTCAATCTGGCTATGATCAGGATTGAAAATGTCGATACTGGGGGCCGAATAGTCGAGGGTATCCCGATAGAGCACCTGGGCATCCAGATACTGGTAGTCGACGCCGAGCAAGAGGTTGTGTTCCATCGATCCGGTCTGCAGCTTGCCAGAGAGCTGGTTGTCGATGACGAACCCCTTGGACTCCTCGTCGGTCAGATAGGCGTTACGGGCCAGGGTACGATCGTCTGCCGCCAACGCCGCGTTATAGGTGTTGTGCTGCCTGGCTGACGCATCCATGTAGCGGGCATTTTGCAGGAACTGCCAGTTGGCATTGAAATCGTGGCTCAGCTTGTAACCAAACAGCGCCACTTCCCGGTTGTACTGGTTCCAGTTCTCGTCACCGAGGAAGGTGTCACTGTCGAGCTTGCCGAGGGGGTTGTCATTGACCGAGCCCTTGGCCGGGACAGTGGTATAGATGCCCGCGGCCGGATCCTTCTGATAATAGACATTGAGGTTGAGCAGGGTGCGTTCGCCGAGCTGCCAGTCCAGGGAGGGGGCCAGCACATAGCGCTCCTCTTCCGAAGTCACCGCCTGGCCATCCTTGTGACGGGCCAGGCCCACCATCCGGTAGGCAAAGGTGTCATTGATGGGGCCTGTCGTATCCAGGGTCACCTCACGCAGATCCCCCGTTCCCCCCGCCACGCTGACGCTGTGCCTGGCCTCGCGCTGTGGCCGCTTGGCGATCAGATTGACCATGCCGCCCGGCGGCATGCTGCCATAAAGCACGGAAGTCGGCCCCTTGAACACCTCCAGCTGCTCGATGGCAACAGGGTCTATCTGGGGCTGCAGGTTCCAATCGTTATATTGCAACAGCAAGCCGTCATAGAAGTTCTGGTAGTTGTCAAAGCCGCGAATGTTGAACAGATCCAGGCGATTGACCGAGCCCCCCCGCAGTTCGGTATTGACCCCGGGCACATAGCGCAACGCCTCGCTCACCGAACTGGCCCCCCGCTGCTCCAAGGTCTGGCTATCGACCACGGAGATGGCCTGCGGCGTTTCGATAGGGTCTAGCTTGGTCTTGGTCGCCGTGTTGCGATAGGTCTGACCCAGTACCGTCATGGTGTCAGCACCGGGAGCCAGTGCTTCCGTCTGGGCTGCCAGTGTCTGTCCCGCAAACAGGGTGGAGAGGGTCGCCGCGACCAGGGTCAATGGGGGGTGAAGTGGGTACATCTGATCCTCGAATGCCAATGATTGAATAGTAACAAATATCATTTGCATTTTAATCAGCTATTTTGCGCCAGACTTAACATTTTGGGGCATCTTGCCCAGGAAGCTCCCCATAATCAGTCTCTTACGAGGCTTTATTATGTTGTTCAGGGTCAATGTCGGGCAGCCTCAATGGCAGAGAGGGCGTTCCCCCTTGCGGCTGGGCAATAGAAAACAGAGGGAGAGAGGATGCCTGGGAGCGAGGGGACAGGCTGACCCCATAGGTTGGACAAGGGGCAAGGTGCTGCCAGCCATGGCGGCACCGGATCGAGATCCCGGCGGCCAGTGCCAGGTTTGCAGGATCAGGGCCGCTCCTCTGGGCTATGAGCTATGGGCTATGGGCTATGACAAGGGGACAATGGGCAGCCAGTAGCTCATAGAGGCCTCTGGTGCCTTGCCCTGATAGTTGGCGGGATAGACCTCCAGCTCCAGGCCATCCAGACCCCGATAACCGGACTGGGGTAACCACTGCTCGATAAACCAGCTCAAGGTGTGTGGCAACAGGGCGATGGGCCCGCGATGGGTGACCACCCCATAGGTCTGGCTCGGCACCCGCAGCAACTCGGCACCCGCCAATATGAGGGGCTCATCCGGTTGCGATTCAGGCAGCTCAATCCCGGCCCAGTAAGGGAAACGGTGCGCCTCATCCTGATGGACACGCAGATCGCTCACCCCAAGCAGGGGCTCGCCGTGCAACTGCTCTCCCCCAGGCAGGGCCTGTACCCTTTGCCAGATGGCGGGTACTTGTTGTTGAAAATCGGGCTGCTCGGCAAAGAGGCCACGGATCTCGCCACGCAGTCCCAGCAACCTGAAGGCAGGCCGCGTCTCGACTCGCACTTGCAGCCACTTGCCCTCCCCCAGACCCCGCGGCCCCAGCTGACTGATGGGCTGGCGCAGCCCGACCCTGACCCCCCGCTTGCGATAGGCGAGTGGCGAGCAACCAAACTGCTGCTTGAAGGCGCGACTGAAACTCACCTCCGAGTCATAACCGTGGCGCAGGGCCAGATCCAGTATCCGATCCCGACCGCCAAGCAAGGCGACAGCGGCCTGACTCAACTTGAGTTCGCGCACATAAGCCGCCACCGTCAGGCCTGTCTCACTCTGGAAAACCCGTTGCAACTGCCAGCGTGACCAGCAGCTGAGCGCCGCCAGCTCGGTCACCGAAAGCGGCTCATCCAGGTGCTGATGAATATGACTCAGCACCCGTTCTATGCGGGTGAAATGCGCAGGCTCACTGGGAGTCTGGCCGCAGGGGGCTGTGGGATGAGCGAGATCTGGCATGGCGTCTGCCCTGACAACAAGGGGGGGTCAGTGTGGCATATTCCCCAAGGGCGGGTACAGGATCATCAAGGCGTGGCGGCCCTGGCAATCGAGGCAATCGAGGCAATCGAGGCAATCGAGGCAATCGAGGCAATCGAGGCAATCGAGGCAATCGAGGCAATCGAGGCAATCGAGGCAATCGAGGCAATCGAGGCAAGGAGCCAAACATCTGCAGGAACCAGAAAGCAAAAAGCCCGACCTGAGTCGGGCTTTTCAATATGGCGGTGAGGGAGGGATTCGAACCCTCGATACGTTGCCGTATACACACTTTCCAGGCGTGCTCCTTCAGCCACTCGGACACCTCACCAAATTTTTTACTGCTTTGAAGTGGCTTGCGGAGCACGGGTTGCGTGCTTCTCTTCCGACTTCGTCGGTGGGCAGCCACTCGGACATCCCACCAAATTTTCGACTGCTGCTTTACCTGTTCAATCACCAGGGTTGCTCACGGCCATGGCGGCGACAACGGGGCGTAATGTAAGGGATGGGCCTGCATGGGTCAACGCAATTTATTGCTTTTTATGTCGCTTGCTCAAGATTCACACCAATTGGTGAAAATCTTGGCAACTCTCCCATTAAACCCCGTTTATCTGGCTTATCCGGGAGCCTGCTCTTCCGCCAACGCCTCTTCCAAGGAGCCGTAAAATGCCAGTTGGCCTGGGACGGGTACCACCTTGGCCCGCGCCAGGGTCTTGAGGGGCTGAAATTGCAACTCGGCAATGCGCAGCTCCACCCCGGTATTGGCCATCTGCTGCTTGAAATGGAGAAATGCCGACAGACCTCCCGCATCCAGGATGGAGACGGCATCCATCTGCAACACCAGCACGCGGTGGCCCTGTACCTGCTCGACCAGTTCGCCAAATACCCGATCGGCGGCGGCGAAGAAGAGTGGGCCGTTGATGCGGTAGAGCAGGCCCTGCTCTGGCAGCTGATGCTGATGACGCTTGTGCTGCCCCAAGTCCTGCAACAGGGTCATTCTGGCAATGTCGCGCATGAAGAGCAGTGAGGCCAGGATCACCCCGAAGGTGATGGCAATCACCATGTCGAAGATGACGGTGAGCGACAAGCAGACCAGCAGCACCAACACATCCGCACCGGGCGCACGACGAATGAGCTCTACCGCCTTGTGCGCCTCGCTCATGTTCCAGGCGACCAGCAGCAGCAGGGCCGCCATGGCGGACAGCGGCAGCCAGGAGAGCCAGGGGGCCAGCACCAGCACGGCGGCCAGTACCACCAGGGCATGGATCACCGCCGAGATGGGCGAGGTAGCCCCGGCTCGCACGTTGGCGGCTGAGCGCGCAATGGCGGCGGTGGCCGTGATGCCCCCAAAGAAGGGCGCCACTATGTTACCCAGCCCCTGCCCCACCAGCTCGGTGTTGGAGCTGTGTTTGCGCCCCGTCATGCCATCGAGCACCACGGCGCAGAGCAGGGATTCGATGGCCCCCAGCATCGCCATGGAGAAGGCCGCAGGCAGCAGTTGCTGGATGGCGGCCAGATCCCAATTCACCGGCTGGCCATCGGGTCCTGGCAGGGACCATGGCATCAGCAGACTGGGCGCCAGAGGGGGGATCCCTGCCCCCTGACTGCCATCAGGCAACAGATAGTGGAACTGGCTGCCGATGGTCGCTACCTCGACATCGCAGCCATGCAGGGCAACCCCAAGCCCGGCCCCCACCAGCACGGCGGGCAGATGGCCCGGCACCGGCAACTTGAGCCTGGGCCAGAGCAGCAAAACCGCCAGCGTGGTCACACCGATGAGGGTATCCCCCCACTGCCAGCCAGGCAGAGCGTGGGCCAGCGCTTCCACCTTGCCCAGATAGGTTTCCGGCATCTCGGGGACATCCAGGCCGAAGAAGTCCTTTATTTGCAGGGTGGCGATGACGATGGCGATGCCGCCGGTAAAACCGAGGGTGACCGAGGGGGGGATGTACTCGATGAGGCGGCCCAGGCGCGCCAACCCCATGGCGACCAGGAAGAGACCCGAGATCAGGGTCGCCACCAGCAGGCCGCCGACCCCGAATTGCTGGGCGACCGGATAGAGGATCACCACAAACGCAGCGGTAGGGCCGGAGACGGAGTAGCGCGAGCCACCGGTCAGGGCGATGACAATACCGGCGATGATGGCGGTGTAGAGCCCATGCTGGGGCGGCACGCCGCTGGCGATGGCCAGGGCCATGGCCAGCGGAATGGCGATGATGCCGACCGTGATCCCGGCCACCAAATCGCGCCCCAGGCGGGTCATGGTATAGGGTTCATCCAGGCAGGATTGGCGTAACGCCACGGCGAGCCTCACGGGGAGTGGTGCTTTTTTAGTATGCATTGGTGTCGTAATACCAGAACAGAGAGACAAAGGCCGACGGAGCCGGCACCCGATCATCATCAAGGGCCGGCAAGAGCGTCGACGCGGCGATGGTATCTCATGCAACCTTAACCGATAGCCAATTCGATTTCGATGGGCGGGATCAATGAAAGGGTACACTCTTCGGTGAATGACCAAGATAGCCGCCATATTGCCGATTTTTGCCTCATTGGACGGATTTTCGGTTGACTCAGCACCCAATGAGCCTTAGTTTCTGCGCCGATGTTTTTGGCCGGAGTCGGTGGCTGCGCGGTGGGATCCTCTCCCCTCCCCTGTCACCCCGATAAGAAGCAGTACTGCCCCTCGACATCACCTTGCCGGGCACTCTCTTTTAGTATGCCGGCCAAGGCCGGTTCCGATAAAAGGACCCTATGCGCATGTCCGAACCGACTGCCCTGAGTCTCATCCCTCCCATCGTCGTACTGGTACTGGCAATCTGGCTGCGCCGCCCCATTCTCTCCCTCATCATAGGGACGGTTGCGGGTCTGCTGCTGCTCAGCGCCAACCCCTTCGATGCCCTCGATACCTTCGCCGAGGTCTCCCTGCGTACCATGCAGGATGAGACGATCGGCTGGCTGATCCTGGTGTGCGGCAGCTTTGGCTCCCTCATCGCCCTGCTGGTGCGCACCGGCGGCGCCATGGCGTTCGGTCAACAGGCGCTCAAGTTGGCCAAGGGGCCGAAATCCTCCCTCTTCATGACCTTCATGCTGGGGCTGGTCATCTTCATCGATGACTACCTCAACGCCCTGACCGTGGGCGAGACCATGAAGAGAGTCACCGACCGCTTCAAGGTCTCCCGAGAGATGCTGGCCTATGTGGTGGACTCCACTGCGGCCCCGGTCTGCGTGCTGGTCCCTCTCTCCACCTGGGCCGTCTTCTTCGGTGGTCTGCTGGAAAATAACGGCGTGGCCGCAACGGGCGAGGGGATCAACGTCTACTTCCAGGCGATTCCTTACATGCTCTATGCCTGGCTGGCCGTGCTCATGGTGCTGCTGGTGATCCTGGGGATCGTGCCGGCCATAGGCCCCATGAAGCGGGCAGAGTTGCGGGCACAGCATGGCAGCGTCGGCGCCATGCGAGTCAGCGATAGTGAACTCATGCAAGATGCGGGTCTCACCCCGGACAGCTATGCGGTCAAGTCCATCGAGGAGGAGTTTGCCCAGGCCGATCGCGCCGGCAAGTTGCACAACTTCCTGGTGCCCATGGCCATGCTGGTCGGTTTCACCGTCTATTTCGACATCGACATCTGGAAGGGGCTGCTGGTCACCCTGCTGCTGACCATCCCCTACTACATGGCCCAGCGGCTGATGCCCCTGGCCGAGATGATGGAGCAGATGATTGACGGCTTCAAAACCATGTTGCCCGCCATCGGCACAGTGATAGCCGCCTTCGTGTTCAAGGACATCTGTGATCAGCTGCACCTGCCGCAATACGTGATCAACAGCTTGACCCCTTACATGACGCCGCAGATGCTGCCTGCCGTGGTCTTCGTCTCCATGGCGGTGCTGGCCTTTGCCACCGGCTCCTCCTGGGGGATTTTCGCGGTCACCATCCCCATCGTCATGCCCCTGGCTCACTCGGTCGGCGCCGATATTCCACTGGTGATAGGCGCCCTGCTGTCAGCCTCCTCGTTTGGTAGCCAGGCCTGCTTCTATAGCGACTCCACCGTACTGGCCGCCCAAGGTTCAGGTTGCGATCTGGTCAGTCATGCGGTGACCCAGTTGCCCTATGCCCTGCTGACCGCAGCCATTGCCTTCGTCGGCTTCATCATCATCGCCTGATTGCAGGCGGGCCAGTTGCCCGCCTGTCCAGGTAGTTGATAGTTGAGGGGTATTCGCTGGCAAATTGCTGATTGTGCTGAAAATACCCCATAACGGCCAAGTTTTCGGCAAACAGCATCAAAAGTGATATTTGTAGCCGAGCGCCAGCTTGACACCCGGCGCCCGGCTCTTTAATATGCGCGCTGTCTCAACGAGACAGGCAATTCCTCCTTAGTTCAGTCGGTAGAACGGCGGACTGTTAATCCGTATGTCGCTGGTTCAAGTCCAGCAGGAGGAGCCAATTCCCTCGTAGTTCAGTCGGTAGAACGGCGGACTGTTAATCCGTATGTCACAGGTTCAAGTCCTGTCGAGGGAGCCACATTCGAAAGCCCGCTTAGGAAACTAAGCGGGCTTTTTCATGTCTATCCCTTCATTGTTTCACGCTGAGCCAACCCTCTCTCACTGCATGCTCTCCCACATGCCTCGCGCGGTGAACAATCAGCACGCCCCGTTTCGCTCGGCTCAACTTCGACAAGCAATGACTTCGGTCCCGTTCTCGCTCGGCTCAGCCGGGTGAATTGTTCAGGCTCTCGCTCAGCAGACTAGATCGTTAACCGGCATGTTTTATGGCCGCCATCTGAGTCATAATCCCCACACCTGCCCCCGCCAAGGAGTCACCATGGGCCGCTTCAATCTCTTGCTCACCGGCAGCCGTCTCATGATGCTGCCTTTTTATGTCTGCATGCTGCTCAGCGTGTTGCTGCTGATGGTCAAGTTTGCCCTCAAGCTCTACGAACTGTGCCGCGACATCCTCACCATCCACTATCTGGACTTGGTGACCGGGGTGCTGACCCTGGTGGATTTTGTACTGGTGGCCCAGATGCTGATCCTGGTTGCCCTGTGCGGCTATGTGCAGTTCATCAAGACCCCGGAGCAACGGGAGACCCTCGGCGACAACTGGCTATACAAGATCAACTTCGCCTCCCTGAAGCTCATTGTCATCAACTCCCTGGTGACCATTGCCGGGATAGAAGTGCTCAAGGCCTTCCTCGAAGATGGGGTCGGCAACGAGACCGAGATGAAGTGGTCTGTCATCGTGTTTCTCGCCTTCTCCACCGCCGCACTCATCTACGCCATCACCGAACGACTGGCGGATCACCATCCCGAAAAGCCCTGAACAGCAGGGCCGTAATGGGGATGGTGTATCCTGGCTGGACGAGACGGCGGGCATCGACGGCGGGGTCACAGACGGCAAGCAGAGAGGCTGAACTGGCCCAGGGGTTTTATTCAGCTTCTATTCATTGATTAACGAATTGATAATTCTTTTCATTGCTCTTACCCCATTGTAGACTTGCTCCGCCTGGGGTCATTCCCCGGCAGTGGAGCCGTTATGACCCGTCTTTCCCTCTCACCACGATACCTCTGGCAGTGGTTGGCCTATCACCATCAGGCCGCCGAGGGCAGCCTCTATCTGATGTTCTTCTCCGGCCTGCTGTTGTGGGAGCCGCTGACCCCGATCTGGTCCCTGGCGCGCTGGAATCTGTTTCTCCACGTCATGCTTTCGCTCTCCCTGTTCCCCCTGCTGTTTGGTGCCTTCTGGCTCTCTCATCGCCGGCTGCTGCGCCATAGCCGCAAGCCGTTCTTGCGCGCCACGGGCCGCATCATCGAAGGCCTGCTCCTGACTTGCCTCGGCAGCGGCCTGCTGCTGCTATTGCATGGCACCCCGGGGGACAGCCTGGGCTCCCTGGCAAGCTGGGCCCACTGGCTCAGTGCACTCTCGCTCACTCCTCTGGTCTTGCGCCACGCCTGGCGCTGGACCCTGCTCAGATGGCGTTCCTGATCCCATGTTGAAGTTGCTGCTCATCGGCCTGTTCACCTGCCTCTTGCTGCTCGGCGCCCCCCAGGCCCAGGCCCAGCAGATGGGCTCGGCCCTGGCCGCTTATGAGGAGGGGAATGCCCCCCGCCTCGTCACGGCCAATCAGAGTGGCGGCTCCATCACCCTGCTCGCGCGGGGCAGCGGTGAACGGCTCAAAGAGGTGCGCTTTGGCGGGGATCTTCGTCAGCTCGCAAGAGCCGATAACGGCAACCTGCTGGTCACCGACTACAGCGGCGATCGCCTGCTGCTGCTGGGCGAAGATCTCGACTTGGAGAGGGCGATCCCCACCGGCCATAGACCCTATGGCGTCATCTTCGACCCCAAGCGGCGCTGGTTCTGGGTCACCCTGTTTGAGGCGGCGCGCCTGCAAGCCTACGATCTCGACGGCGCCCTGATGCTGGATGTGGCAACTGCCGAGACCCCGCGCGGGCTGGCGCTCACCGATGACGATCGCCTGCTGCTGACCCATGCCATGACCGGCCAGCTGGCCATCTACGACCTGGCCACGCTCAAGAGGGATCCCGCAGCCCCCTCTCTGGCAGAGCCCCGTATCATTACCCTGGCCGAAACCCACAGCGATACCCCAAGCGACTCCCAGGGCCTGCCGCGCCTGCTCGATGGCATCGCCCTCTCCCCCGATGGCAGCGAGGCCTGGCTGCCCCATGTGCTGTGGAACTTCGACCACCCCTTCCAGTTTCAGAGCACCGTCTTCCCGGCGGTTTCCATCATCGATCTCGATACTGAGCGTGAACGGGTCGATGAGCGCAAGCAGCTCTTCTTGCAGATCAATCTGCCCAGCGTCGGCAACCGCAGCCAGATCGTCTCCAACCCCTTCGCCGCGCGCTTCGCCGCCGATGGCAAGCGGGTCTACCTGACCCTGGCGGGCTCGGAAGATCTGCTGGTGTTTGACCTGTCGCGCAGCGGCAAATCCAACAGCAACCGTCACAGACGCAAGAAGTTCCAGGGGGGCGCCAAGGCGACCCAGCTCTTGCGCCACCTGCCGGGCCAGAACCCGCGCGACCTGCTCATCGACGGCGACCATATTCTGGTGCAAAACGCCATGAGTCAGGATCTCACCCGCCTTAATAGTGGTGGCCCCGGCCCCTTCGCCCGGGTCACCGTCGACAAGCCCCGTTTCGCCAGGCTGGTCGACAGCGACCCTCGCCCCGAGCCCCTCAAGCGCGGCGAGCGGCTGTTCAATCTGGGTAATACCCTCGGTCAAAACGGTGCCAACCGCCGTTTCCCCATGGCGGGGGACAACTGGATGAGCTGCAACTCCTGCCATCTGGATGGTTTCAACTTCACCAACCGCTTCCTGATGCAGGCCCACCGTCAATCGAGCAAAGATAACGCCATCAACGGCCACGCCAATCTCACCAACATGGTGGCGGGAGATTTTATCGGTGAATACCTGCGCATGACTCAGCAGACCCAGGGCGGCATGGGCCACGACCCCCGTGACGGCGCAGAGGCGGTGGATCCCGCCAATCCCCCGCCCGAGGTGAAGGCGATGATGAAAGATCTGCACGCCTTCGTGACCAGCGATGGCAACCTCCCCTACCTCGCCAGCTGGTTGCGGCTCGATGCCCCCCGCACGGATCCCGCCAGGGCGCCCACCACCCATCCCAAGGAGTGGCTCAACTCCGCCTCCTGTCAGAACTGCCACCAAGAGGCTTTCGCCGACTGGAGCGACAGCAATCACCGGCTGATGGGCAACTCTCACCCCTACTACAAGGTGGTGCAGGCCCTGGCCCGCGAGACCGAGGGGGAAGCCTTCGGTCAGTGGTGCCAGAGCTGCCACATGCCCCAGCAGGTGCTGAACGGCCAGACGGAGCTGCCCAAGGGCTCCCACATGTTCGAGCGAGGGGGCGCCTCCCTTGTCAAGGCGCATCAACAGGGAGAGCCCGTGGTGGAAGAGGGCACCAGCTGTCTGTTCTGCCATCGCATCACCCGATTGGAAGACGCGGGGGGCAATGCCGCCGTCACCGTCAATCTCAAGGACAGGGAGAGCTACGTCTTCGAAGATGCCCCCGGCGGCAGCGTCCGTCACTGGCTAGGGTCGCGGCAGATCAACGCCCGCCCGGCCATGCACAAGGCCTCCTACCAGAAGGATTTCTACCAGGATGCGGCCCTGTGCAAGTCCTGCCACAACGAGTTTGCCCCGGGCAGCGGCGCCAACATCGTCAATACCTGGGATGAGTGGGAAAAATCCAGCTTCGCCAAGGCCAAGGATCCCGCCAGGCGGCGCAGCTGCATCGACTGCCACATGAACCCGGAGCCCGGCAACGGCGGCGCCCCGGTGGCGGGCCGCTCCACCGAGAATGGCACCTATAAAGAACGCCTCTATCGCCACAACTTCACCGGCGCCCAGCACCAGCTGGTGGGGCTGCGCAATCCCGCGCTTGAGCAGGAGAGTCTGGCGCTGCTGCGCTCCAGTGCCACCCTCAGCGCCCGTATCGAACAGGCTGCCGATGGGCAGCAACTGGTGGTGCGGGTGACCAACGTCGGCGCAGGCCACGCCCTGCCCACCGGGGTCGCCGATTTTCGGGAGCTCTGGCTGGAGCTGACCGTCACCGATGCCAGTGGCAAGACGGTGCTGCGCAGCGGCCAGCCGGTGGATGGCGCCGTGCCTGAGGATGCGCGGCTGTTCAGAAAAGTGTTTGGCGATGCCGAGGGCAAGCCGGTGGGGCTCAAGTTCTGGCGCTACGCCAAGCTCTTGGAAGATACCCGCATCCCGGCCGATGGTTGGCGCGATGAAGCCTGGCCTCTGCCTTCGGACGCACAAGGCCCCTTCAGCGCCGACATCAGGCTCAACTTCCGCACCTATCCCAAGTGGGTCAACGACATAGTGCGCGCCGCCGAGCCGCAATTGCCCGAACCACCCATAGTGCTACTCAACCGGCTGCAGCTGTCTCAGTTAACGCCGACTCCCCCCTCCCCTGACACGGAGCATGAACACTGATGTTTGCAAGTTTTCTCATTACCCTGCGCGAGGGGCTGGAAGCCTTCCTGCTGGTGGGCATCTGTCTCTCCTACCTCGCCAAGCTTGGCGCCAGTCGCCACAACAAGTTCATCTATCTGGGGGTGGGCCTTGGCCTGATTGCCTCGCTGGTGGTGGCCTTCCTGTTCCAGGTGGTAGTGAGTCAATTTGAGAGCGAACGCTACAACCACCTCTTGATGGCGGGGATCCTGATCTTCGCCACCCTGGTGCTCACCTATATGGCGATATGGATGCAGAAGCAGGCCAAGTCCCAGGTGGGGGCCATGACGGCGCGCATCGACGCCGCCATCGACGGCGGCAACCTGTTCGGTCTGGTGCTGCTCGCCTTCCTGGCGGTGATGCGGGAAGGCTTTGAAACCGTGCTCTTCTTCTCGGCCCTGGTCTATTCCGGGCAAGGGGTGGATCTGCATGAGGGACTGATGGGGGCGCTGGCGGGGCTGCTGGTCTCTGTGGTGCTGGTGTGGGGGCTGCTGCGCTCCACCCGCAAGGTGGCGCTGGCCCCCTTCTTCCGCTGGACCGGGCTGCTGATCATCATCATAGCCGCGGGGCTGCTGTCGTCCGCCATCAACATGTTGCAGGCGGCGGACGTCATCACCTTCTGGACCACGCCAGTGTTCAACATCAGCCACATCCTCGACGATCAGGGGGTGTTCGGCACCTTCCTGCGCGCCCTGTTTGGCTACAATGCCTCACCGGCCGGCTTGCAGTTGCTGACCTGGGCCAGCTATCTGGCCATCTTCGTCACCCTCTGGCATCGCAGTTACAGGCCGGTCGACGCAGGCAAGGCCTGAGTCAGGCGATGGATGTCGCGGGGCCTGCGGGCCCCCTTTTCTCCTCTTCGGACAGGTATTGATGGGCGATAACATGAAGAAAATTGCAGTGCTGGGAGCCGGTCCCGCCGGTCTGATGGCCGCCTGGCGCCTGCGTCAGGCCGGTTTTGCGGTCACCTTGTTCGAGCAGGAGAGCGTGGTGGGCGGCATGTGCGCCACCCAGACCTTCAAGGGGCGCGATGGTGACTATCGCTTCGACTACGGCGGCCACCGCTTCATCACCAAGAACCCCGAGCTGCTCGCCTTTATCGACGAGCTGATGGGAGAGGATCTGCTCCACGCCGAGCGCAAGAGCGTCATTCGCTTCAATGGGCGCACCTACGACTACCCGCTCAACCTCGGCAATCTGCTCAAGACCGCGCCGCTCCCCCTGATGGCGGGGGCGCTCAAGGACTTGCTGCTGTTGCCCTTCGCCAGGAAACCGGACGATTTCGCCAAGGCGAGCTTTGCCGAATGGATCCAGAGCCACTTCGGCCGCACCCTCTACCGCCAGTTTTTCGAGGGTTACACCGCCAAGCTGTGGGGCATCAACCCGGACAAACTCTCCGCCGACTGGGCCGGTCAGCGCATCAGTCTCATCGATCTCAAAGACGTGGCACGCCGCCTGCTGCCAAGGCGCAAGGACAACCTCTCGGTGCGCACCTATGCCCGCAAGTATCGTTATCCAAAGTATGGTTTCGGCCAGATCTTCACCACCCTGGGGGAGCGGCTGGTGGCAGAAGGTGTGACGGTCAAGACAGGCGCCACCATCAGCCGCCTGGAGCAGGTCGATGGTCGGATCGAACGGGTCTATTGGTCACAAGATAACGTTGAGCAGAGCGAGCTCTTCGATCAGGTGATCTCCACCCTGCCACTGCCGCTCACCTGCCAGCATCTGGGGTTACCCTGCGACTTGCACTACCGCGCCCTGCGCTTTATCAATATGCCCCTGGCGCAAGAGAACCTGTCGGACAACACCTGGCAGTACCTCTCCGATCCCCATATTCTGGCTACCCGCTTGCAGGAGCCGCGCCGGCGCAGCCCCTTTATGGCGCCACAAGGCAAGAGCTCGGTGATGCTGGAAGTCCCCTGCAATCCGGGGGATACCACCTGGCAGGCGCCGCTGGCCGAGCTGCGGGGCCGGGTGACAGAGGATCTGGCAACGCTTGGTGTAGATACCGCCAAACTTGGCGATGAGACCTTCGAGGCGCGCAGTGAATATGCCTATCCGCTGATGGATCTCGGTTATCAGGGCCGACGCGACGCGGCCATCCAGGCCCTGATGCCGATCAGTAACCTCATCATGAGCGGGCGCCAGGGGACATTTCGCTACATCTTTACCGACACCGCCATGGAGATGGGGATGATGGCTGCGGACATGGTGATCGACGGGGTGGACAGACGCCATGCCATCTTCAATCATCGCAATGAAAATACCGTCATTGAAACCCAGAGCGTGGCCTGAGGATGGTGACAGGTGTTCAACAGGCAAACCGACGCCGCAACATCTTCAATCATCGCAATGAAAACAGCATGATTGAAACCCAGAGCGTGGCCTGATGGATGGTGACAGGTGTTCAACAGGCAAACCGACGCCGCAACACCTTCAATCATCGCAATGAAAATACCGTGATCGAGACCCAGAGCGTGGCTTGAGCCCGGCTGAATACATCAACGAAGGAGAACTGGATGACCATACGCCCGGGTTTACTTGCCCTCACTCTGCTGCTGACCCTGAGCGGACAGGCCCAGGCCTACTCCTACGCGGCGGCGGGCAAGGAGCCGTTGATCGATGCCCGCGAGCAGTTGCTCACCGCCGCCAGCGAAGGCCAGGATGGCAGCGCCATACTGGCCAGCCTTGCCGAGGAGCTCGGCTACCTGGAGCAGCACCACAAGGTGACACTGCAAGCGCCCCTGGCGGCCGCCATCGCGGCCAAGGATGCCAAGGGC
Source organism: Aeromonas rivuli (assembly GCF_020149575.1). Lineage (NCBI taxonomy): Bacteria > Pseudomonadati > Pseudomonadota > Gammaproteobacteria > Aeromonadales > Aeromonadaceae > Aeromonas > Aeromonas rivuli. Next base: position 2,518,335 of record NZ_CP079742.1, read on the forward strand.
ACGGCCGCCCTGCTCAACCGCGCCTACAAGGCGGAGATCGAGCGTCGCCTGGAAGGTGCCAGCCAGAATCTGGGGGACTATCAAACCGCCAAGGTGCTGGTGGTCAAGAGCAAGCGCTTCCTGGATTTGATCCTCCCCTCCCTCAGTGAAGGGGATCGCCAGGCGGCCGATCAGGCGCTGGCCCAAGTGCTCGATGCCATCGGCAACCCTGGGGTGTTCGGGGTGGGTGCCAAGCCCGCCGATGCCGCCGCCTTCGCCGAAGCGGAAAAAGCGCTGATGGCCGTGCTGGCAACACTCTGATGACCACCTGCCAATCATTGCGCCATCTCGCAGTGACAAACGGTGGGTGTCGCTTCGCGCTACCCGCCCTACCCACAGCCTGCCGATAGATGCCCCCGAACGCCGGTTTGCCCCCTTCTCCCCTTGCGGGAGAAGGGCTGGGGATGAGGGGGACGATAGCGTCTCGGCGTTGGGCTTCCCCCTGCACCACCACCATTTGGCTGCTTGCCTTGCTACAACTGGCTTGGCTCGGCTGGCTATTTTCCTTCCCGGTGGCTCTCGATTCCGACGATGCGCTGAACTTTGCCCACGGGGTGACGCGTTTCAGCGTGCTGGAGTTCTCCCCCCACTTTCCGGGCTACCCCGTCTTCATCTGGCTGGCCCGACTGCTCAATTTGGGGCTGGCAGACCCCATTGCCGCCGTGCACTATGCCAGCCTGCTGGGCACGGCGCCTATCCCGCCCCTGCTCGCCTGGCTGGTGGTGCGTCGCTGGCAGGCTCCCACCTTGCTCGCTCCCCTCTGGTTGCTTGGCCTGGGTCTGCCGCTGGTGCCCGCCCTGGGGCTGGCAGGTTTGTCCGATGGCCCCGCACTGGCCGCCTGGCTCGGCGCCCTGCTCGCCTTGACGCCAAGCGGCCACTCTCCCTTGAGCGCGCGCAGACTCATGCTGGCCGGGTTGCTTGTCGGCATCATGCTGGGCCTTCGCCCCTCGTACTTTGTGTTGGCCCTGCTGCCAGGGCTGCTCGGCTGGCAAGGAGGGCGCATCCGGTTCTTGCTGCTGCCCATCCTGCTGGTGGGGCTGCTCTGCCTGGCCTTTGTCTGGCAGGGGGATGGCTGGGCCTATTTCAGCGAGGGGCGCCGCTTCACCAGCGGTCATTTCACCCTGTGGGGCAACACGGCGGTGGCCCATGGGGATCGCCTGCTGAGCTGGGCTCAGACGCTCAATACCCAGTTCAGCCCGCTCTGGCCGCTGGCCTTGCCCCTCATCGGCTTAGGTCTGCGCAACATGGTGGCGGCGAGCGGGCGGGCACTGGCCAGCCGCTATGGCCTGAGTTGGCTTGCCCTGCTGCTCTGGACGCTGTTTGGCCAAAATCCGGATAACCCCCGCCATCTGGCCCCCCTGTTGCTGCTCAGCCTGCTGCTGGCCGCAGGCGCCTTGGTCACGCCCGGCAAGACGGGGGCAGGATGGGGGCGCCGCCTTGCCTCAGGGCGCTCCTCTCCCGGCCATCTTGGCACCCCCTTCCCCCTGCTGCTCTGTCTGCTCGGCCTCTGGCTGCTCTGCACTACCCTGACCCCGGCGCGACCTGCGGCCCTGTATGCGGCGAAACAGCTGGCCGAGCAGCGCTGTCCGGCCCTCGTCACCCAATGGGGGGTACGACTGCTGCGGGAACAGAGCTCCCTGGCCATCACGGATGCCTGGTATGAGGGGGATGCTCGTCTGGCCCTGGCCGAGGGTGCCTGTCGGCTCAGCCGTCGTCCCCTGTCCGAGCTGACCACCCGCAATCCCCCTCTCACGCCCCTCTGGTTCGCGCCGCGTTTTCGGGCTGAGCCCGGGCTCTGGCTCGGTATCCCCCCCTCTTGAAGCGATCCAGAGGATCTGTCTCAGACAGAGCTCGACTACACTCAGCCCGCATCCCCCACTACCGAGATCATGCTGGATGACATACCGCCTCTGCCTGGTTCCCCTCACCCTGCTCATGGCGACGGGCGCCCTGCTGATGCCTCTCTGGTGGCAGGGGGGCAGCCAGGGTCATGATCTCTTCCATCACCTGCTCTCCGGTCACTATTTTGCGGCGCAGCTCTGGCAGGGTGAACTCTACCCTCGCTGGTTGATGGCCATGAATGGCGGTTTTGGTAGCCCGACCTTCTTCTTCTATCCGCCGCTGCCCTACTATGTCAGCGCACTCTTTGCGGGCCCCGATCTTGCGCCCCACAGGGCCATCTATCCCCTGCTGGCCAGCGCGACCCTGGCGCTGTTTCTCTCCGGACTCTTCGCCTATCTCTGGCTGTGCCGTCTGACCTCTTGCGGACGGGCCCTGGCCGTGAGTCTGCTCTATCTCGCCCTGCCCTATCACCTGGCCATCGATCTCTATGCCCGCTTCGCCCTCGCCGAGTTTTGGGCCTTCGTCTGGGCCCCCCTTGCCTTGCTGGGCCAGGAGCTCATCTGCCGCAACAGGCCCATGGGCCCCACCTTGCTGGCCCTGGCCGTGGCGTTGCTGGCGCTCTCCCACCTGCCCAGTCTGCTGTTGACTCTGGGGCTCGTCACCCTGCTGGGGTTGTTGCACGCCCGCCAGACAGCGGCGCTTGGCGCTCTTTGGCAATCCCTGTCCGCCCAGATGCTGGGCATGGGGATGGCGGCCATGTTGCTGTTTCCTGCATTGCTCGATCAAGGTGCCATCTCCATGGAGCTGATGCGCGGTGGCATTTTCGATTTTCGCCGCAACTTCCTCGACCGATTACCCAGCGGATGGCATGACTGGTATTTTCGCGGCCAGCTGGCCTGGCTGACCATCCTGACCCTGGGGCTGCTGCTGCTTGCCTGGGCCGGGGCGGCCGATCCCAGGCGAACCAGCCTGCAGTGCTGGGGCGTGGTGGGGGTGCTGGCCTTCCTGATGATGCTGCCGGTGAGCCAACCCCTGTGGTGGCTGCTGCCCCCCCTGCAACAGGTGCAATTTCCCTGGCGCTGCAATCTGATCCTGACCCTGGCCACCCTGGCCGTGGTGGCATTGGCGACACCGGCGCAAGGCCTCTGGCGTTATGGCTGGTGGGGGTTGTTGCTCCTGACGCTGGTCTCCTCCCTGGCCTATGTGAAGCATGCCCCCCTCACCCAGGCCCCCGACAAGGCGGTGCTGGACGCCGAATTCGACAGCAAGCGCAGCGCCCGGGAGTACAGGCCCAGCCAGGTGCCCAAGGGGGAGTTCACCCCCACAAGGCTCGCCTGGAAGGAGGAGTTCCAGCCCCCCATCGTCACGCAGCAAGCCGATGTCCAGTGGCAAGTCAGGCACTGGCAGGCGCGCCACCTCGAACTTGAGGTGACGGCCAAGGCCCCGGCCCGGCTGCTGCTGCACCAGTATGACTATCCCGGCTGGCAAGCCTGGCTCGATGACAGTCTCCCCCTGGCCGTGAGCGCCAATCACCAGGGGCTGATCCAGGTCTGGGTGCCGGCGGGTCATCACCGCCTGACCCTGCGCCTCGCACCGCGCTGGCCGGAGCTAGCTGGCTATGGCGTCTCCTTGCTGGCCTGGCTGCTCTGGCTTTACCTGAGCTACCGCGCCCTGGTGCATGCCCGCCCCATCTCCGAGGGGGGCTAAGCCACAACCGATGTGCCAACACTCAATGGGCGGCCATATCCGGTCTGGATGTGGCCGCTGCCCGGGCAAAGCTGCTAGACTCACCCCTTTGTCACGCCGTCATCCCAACCCCGGACTCTCTATGCCACAGACGCCCCTCTCGCCACGCTTCCTGTTTATCCTGCTCGGTGCCCTCGCCGGTCTCACCCCGCTGTCGGTGGACATGTATCTGCCCGCCATCCCCAACATCGCTCAGGACTTGGCCACCAGCATTGATGGCGCCCAACTCACCATCAGCGCCTTCCTCGGCGGTTTTGCCATCGGCCAGCTGTTCTATGGCCCGCTGGCCGACAGCTTTGGCCGCAAGCCGGTGATACTGGCGGGTCTGGTGATGTTCTCCATCGCCTCGGTCGGTTGCGCCATGGCGGACTCCCTGCCCGAACTGCTGGCCTGGCGCATGGTGCAAGCCGCGGGAGGGGCGGCGGGCTCTGTGGTGGTCAATGCCCTGCTCCGTGACATGTTCGAGAAAGATGCCTTCTCCCGCGCCATGTCTTTTGTGATCCTGGTGATGACCCTCGCCCCCCTGGTGGCCCCCATCATTGGCGGCTATATCGGTGCCCATGCCAGCTGGCGCCTCATCTTCTGGCTGCTGGTCGCCATCAGCTTGCTGATCTGCGTGGTGATGCAGTGGAAGATCCAGGAGACCCTCAAGCCCGAGCTGCGCCAACCCCTGCGTCTGGGTCAGATCTTGCGTAACTACTGGGGCGTGCTGAGCCACCGCCGCGCCATGGGCTATGTGCTGTGCGGCGCCCTCTCCAGCTCGGGTATGTTCGCCTTTTTGAGTGGATCCCCTTATGTCTATATCGAATATTTCCATGTGCCGACCCAGCACTATGGCTGGCTGTTCGGCCTCAATATCTTGCTGATGATGCTGGTGACCTTTGCCAACAGCCGACTGGTGAAGGGGGTGGGTTCGGAGCGCATGCTGCAATACGGTCTGACGGTGCTGCCCCTGGCCGGCCTCCTGCTGGTCTATAACGCCTGGAGTGAGAGCGGCGGCCTCTGGGGCATCGTCATCCCCATAGTGCTGTTTGTCGGCCACATCAGTCTGGTGGGAGCCAATGCCATGACGGGCCTGCTCGGCCACTTTCACCAGGCGGCGGGTACCGCCTCTGCCCTGGCGGGCACCCTGAGATTCGGGGTCGGCGCCCTGGTTGGCATCCTGGTCAACCTCAACCCGCCGCAATCTCCCCTGCCCATGGCCATCGCCATCGCCGGCTGTGGCCTGGGGGCGACCCTCTGCTACTGGTTGCTGGCCGGCAGACGTCCCGCCACAAGCTGAGGCTTGTCTCTCCCACGAAAAAGCCCTGTCTGTTCAGACAGGGCTTTTTCGTGCTCCTGTCACCGGGTTTTCACGGTGACAGCGCGGGTTGGCGCGGGGAGCGCGCTGACTTATTGCTCGGGGTCTTGCACCGCCGCCAGGCCGCTGCGGGCCACTATCTCGCTCTCAAAGCCATCCAGGCTCTGCTGGTTCTTCTTGCGCCAGTATGCCTGGATCCCCTCCTCGCCCTGACGCGTCGACCAGTTGGCCAAGTCCACCCTGTCAGCCTGATAGTCATACAGCGGCACCGACATGCCGCAAGAGGACTGCACGCTATCGATGTCGAGCAAGAAGATCTGCCGAGCCGCCACGCTGGGGGGAAACAGCGCCATCGCCTCGTCCCAGTCCAGATCGCCACGATGCAGTACCCGTGCCTGGCCATAGGCCCGCAGTATCATGGGCGCCCCCTCGAAGGCGCAGAACATCACCGTCATGCGCGGGTTCTGCAACACATGGGCCGCCGACTCGTTGCCACTGCCGGTCAGATTGAGCCAGGCCAGGGTGTTGCCATCAATGACCCGCACAGAGTCACCCCCCTTGGGCGAGAGATTGACGGTGCCCTCCTCTGCCGCCGTGCCGACAAAAAAGATCTTCTGCGCCTCGATAAAGGCACAATGACGCGGTGAAAGCGCCTCGAATAACTGTCCCATCTGCTTGTTCCCTCGGCTTTATCAGGCGATGACGCAGCGCTCCTGATGAGCGCCTTTCCTGGGGACGAGCATATCAAAACAGGGCGCTATTGAGCCACAGGTGAGCACCTATGCTCGCCAGATAGCCAAGCAGGATGACAGGCAGCCATTTGAGGTGGCCAAAGAAGGTATACATGCCGTGAGCCTGCCCCATCAGCGCCACCCCGGCGGCCGATCCGATGGAGAGCAGACTCCCCCCCACTCCCGCCGTCAGGGTCACCAGCAGCCACTGCCCCAGGGGCATATTCGGATCCATCGACAGCACGGCAAACATCACGGGGATGTTGTCGACCATGGAAGAGAGCAGCCCGATGGCGATGTTGGCCCAGGTCTGCTGTCCGCCCTCGTAGAGGAAGTGGGAGACCAGCTCCAGATAGCCCATGAAGCCGAGCCCGCCGACACACATCACCACCCCGTAGAAGAACAGCAAGGTGTCCCATTCGGCTTTCGCTATCTTGTTGAATACATCGAACGGCACGACCGATCCCAGACGCCGCAAGCGTTCATGATCGCCGGTGCGCTCGTAGAGGGCGCGCTTACGCGCCAGGGAGCCTGGCAGCGTCTTGCGCAGGTAGAAACCGAAAAATTGCAGATAACCCAGCCCCATCATCATGCCCAGCACAGGGGGCAGCAGCAGGAAGTGATAGCAGAGGACGGCGGTCACTATGGTCAGGATAAAGAGCAGCACTATGGTGCGGGCTCCCCGCTTGAGCTCCACCACCTCACGGAGGGCATTGGGGGCATGGCGCGGCACCATGAGGCTCATCAGCAGGGCGGGCACCAGGAAGTTGAGCAAAGAGGGAATAAAGAGCAACAAGAACTGGCCGAATTGCACCTTGCCAGCCTGCCACACCATCAGGGTGGTGATATCGCCAAAGGGGCTGAAGGCCCCGCCCGCATTGGCCGCCACCACTATGTTGATGCAGGCCAGATTGACGAAGCGGCGATCGCCATTGGCCACTTTGAGGACCACGGCGCACATCAACAGCGCCGTGGTCATGTTGTCTGCCATCGGCGAAATGAAAAAGGCCAAGCCACCGGTGAGCCAGAACAGGGTGCGCAGCCCGAAGCCCGATCGCACCAACCAGGCACGCAGGGCATCGAACAGCAGCCGGTCCTCCATGGCGTTGATGTAGGTCATGGCCACCAGCAGGAAGAGCATCAGCTCGGCATATTCCAGCAAATTGTGGCGAAACCCGTCGTGGACCAGGGTACTGAGCCCCTGCTCGGCGTAGACGATGCCTATCAATATCCAGATGATACCGGCCGCGATCAACACAGGTTTGGATTTGCGCAGTTGCAGGTACTCTTCGGCCATCACCAGGGCATAGGCAAAGACGAAGATGGCCACGGCAAACCAGCCAACACCGCTGTCGGTCAGGGGAATGCCGCCACTGTTGGCGACGCTGGCGCAGGAAAACAGACTGAGCCCAAGCAGGGCCATGAGGCGTATAAAACCAGACATAACTGCTCTTCCGTTGAGAACTGTCTGGCCTTGATGCTAGCAGCCGATACAAAAATAAATTGTATCCATATCAAGCTTTTCAGTATTGCTGCCCGAAAACACGCACCTCGTTGAGCCGTGGGAAAAGCAATTGGCCAGGCTCCAGAAAAGCCCGGCATCCTGGCTATTTTTTTCCGAAACCTGACTGTTTCAGGGTATGGCCGCTGCTGTTGTGCCAGGCATCCAGGCCGCTGCGGTTATTGCCCGCCACCAGGCTGGCCGCGAGACTCGGGCTATTGAACAGTTGATCCTGGGTGAAGAGGAAGCCCTGCTCCTTCGGCTCAAGCACGCCCTTGGCGAGCAACTCTTCACGCAGTTCGATCACCGCCTCGCGCAGGGAGGCCGCGTCCACCCCATTGGCAGTGGAGCCCGCCAACACCATGAAGCCCGGATTTTGCCGCTTGCCGACCGGGTAACCGTGGGCCTCTGCCCCCTTGCCGCTGAAGTGATAAATTTCCCGCTCGCCCGGCTTGGTCTCTGCCAGGGCTTTTTGCAGTGTCATCAGCTCGTTATAGATGTCGATGGGCACCACAGCCGCTTGTTTGTTGCCCTTGCCATCGACGATAAAATTGACCTGCTTGTGTAACATCCTTGCCATCCTCTAAGCCACGATGCCCTATTCTACCCAGCTCTGCCAGACAGGATCCAGACAGGATCCCGCTCCGTTTTGCTGCCCGGATCACGCCTCGCCCAAGACGAGCGCCTCCCCCTTGGCCTATAGTGGCCCCAGACTCGGATAACGCGCCGCCGAGTCAGTCGGCGGGCTCAGGGAGAGTAACATGCCAAGGCTCAACCAGATCCACAAGAACAGGATCAAGGAGGTCAGTCTGTTAAAGGTTGTCAAACTCCACAAAGGGTTCGAGGGGGACGGCACAAGGCAGCCCCTGCTGCAGGGGGTGGATTTTTGCCTGATGCCGGGGGAGATCTGCCTGCTGCTCGGCCAGAGTGGCTGCGGCAAATCGACCCTGCTCAACCTGATTGCCGGTCTTATCGCCCCCGACAGCGGCGAGATCTGGCTCGGCGATACCCGGCTCGATCTGTTGTCTTCCCACGCACTGGCGCAGCTGCGGGGCCGCGAATTTGGCATCGTCTATCAGGATTTCAACTTGCTGGCGACCCTGACCGTGGCCGAGAACCTGCGACTGCCCAGGGAGATCAACGGTCAGCCCCAGGATGAGGCGGCGCTGACGCAGCTGCTCGACGAGCTCGGCCTTGGCGCAAAACGCCACGCCTGGCCCGAGCAACTCTCCGGCGGCCAGCGACAACGGGTGGCGCTGGGGCGGGCACTGATCCACCATCCTGCTTGGCTCCTGGCCGACGAACCCACCGGCAGCCTGGATGAGGAGAACGCCGATCAGATGATGGCGCTCATGGTCGCTGCGGTGCGCGAACGCGGCACCGGTTTGCTGCTGGTGAGCCACAACCCCGCCTACGCCGCCCTGGCCGATCGCGTGTTGCGGCTGAGTGCGGGCCGCTTGCAACCCGTCGAGCGCCATCCACCTCAACCTGCCTCCCCATGCTGATCTTTCTCTCCTTGCTGAGGCTTTACCGCCGTCATCCCTGGCTATTGCTGATGAGCCTGTGCGGGCTGCTGCTCGGTAGCGCCCTGGTGGTGGCCATCGACCTGCTCAACCAGAGTGCACGCAGCAATTTCCTCGCCGCCCGCAGCCAGCTCGCGGGGGAGGCCAACTACCGGCTCTCTGCCCCGCCCGGCGCCCTGCTCGATGAGGCCCTCTACGTCAAACTGGTGCGCAGTCTGCCCGGACTCGAGGCCATGCCCCAGACCCGCGACTGGCTCAAGGATGAGCAGGGACGCAGCCTGCAACTGCTCGGCATGGACTTGTTCAACCCGGGCCCCTTGCGCTCCCTCTTCTCCCAGGATGCGGCTCAAGCACTGCCCGGCCTCTCGCTGCGCCCAGGGGAGAAGGCCCTGGTGCAAAAGGGCGTCTGGCTGGCCAACAGTGAGGCCGAGCGACTGGGCTGGCGAGTCGGCGAGACGCGCGCTTTTCACCGCTTCAACCAGGGGGCGGCGCCACTGCGCCTCACCCTGGCCGGTACCTTTTCACCCGGCGCCCTGCCCATGGAGCAGCTGATCATCACCGACATCGGCATCGCCCAGGAGCTGACCGGCAAGCGCGGGCGACTCGACGCCATCTTGTTCAAATTGACGGCCCCCCAGGTCGCCGCCGTGCAGGGGTTGTTGCCCGCCCCGCTCTGGCTGGTGCCCATCAGCCCGGTCCTGGACGCCAGTCAGCTCGGCGATGCCCTTGGCCTCAATCTCAGCGCCCTCTCCCTGCTCGCCATGGCGGTGGGGCTCTTCCTGGTGTTCAACGCCATGAGCTTCGTGCAGAGCGTGCGCCGCCCGCAACTGGCCCAGTTGCTGATGCTGGGGGCGACGCCCTATCGGCTGCTGCGCCTGCTCGCCCTGGAGCTGTTGCTCATCGCCTCGGTCGGCACCGGCCTTGGCATATTGCTGGGCATGGTGCTGGCCGAGGCGTTGATGGGCCAGGTCTCCCAGAGCCTGGCCAGCCTCTATGGCCCCAACCCCATCGAGCTGCTGCGCCTCTCGCCCTGGGTGCCCCTCAAGGCCGCCGCTATCGGCATGGGGGGCGCCCTGCTCGCCGCCCTCCCCGGCTGGTGGCAGCTGCTGCGCCAACCGCCGCTGACCTTGCGAGACAGCCCCCCGCAACCCCCTGGCCGCACCCGCTGGCGCCGCACGGCGGCCTCTGGGTTATTGCTGCTGTGCGGGCTCTGCGCCGTCTGGCCAGCAACCGGTCTTATCGGCGCGCTGTTGATGGCGGCGGCCTGGTTGCTGGCCATGGCCCTCTGGCTGCCCGAGGGACTGCGCTGGCTGCTTGGGCTCCTCAGCCGCTTCGCCAACCAGGGCTCCCACTCCTGGCCCCTCTCCCTGCGTCTGGCCTTGGCCGAGACCCGCTATCACCTGAACCGCACCGCCATCGCCCTGATGGCCCTGCAACTGGCCATCGCCGCCGCTATCGGCATCGGGGTCATGGTGTCGAGCTTTCGCACCAGCGTGGAGCTCTGGCTCGGCCAGCGGCTGGTGGCGGATCTCTATGTCAGCCCCCCCGCCCGCGGCCCCGGTGAGCGGGGCTGGTTTGCCGCAGATGAACTGGCCACCATTCAAGCCCTGCCCGAGCTGACACAGCTATCCCGGCGCAGCACCACCTTGGCTCGCGTCGGCGAGCACGCGATAGAGTGGGTACAGATGGACCTGATCCCTCCCATGCGTCGCGCCTATCCCCTGCTGGCCGGTCACTGGCCCACGGGGAACGATCAGGTGCTGGCCAGCGAGCCCTTCACCAACCACTTTGCCGCGACGGTCGGGGAGAGGCTCTCCGTTGAGACATCAAGCGGGCCCAGAGAGGTACAGATAAGCGGCATCTATCGCGACTACAGCAGTGACAAGGGCCAGTTGCTCCATGAGTTCGAGGCGGGCGCGGCGCACTCCCTGGCGCTGTTCACTGCCACCCCTGAGGCCCTGAGTCAGCGGCTGCGGGCCCTTGAGCCCAGTGCCAGCCAAGTGTTCGCCCCCGCCATTCGCACGGCCGCCCTCAAGGTGTTCGAGCAGACCTTTGCGGTGACCGAGCTGCTCAAACTGTTGATCCTCGGCATCGCCTTTATTGGCATCGCTTCGTCGCTCATGGTGCTGGGGCTGGCGCGGGCCCCGGAGTTTCGCACCCTGCAAAGCCTGGGCTTCACCGCTGCCCGCTGCCGCCGCTTGCTCATCTTGCAAGGGGCGGGCCTTGGTCTGCTCACCGCCCTGCTGGCCCTGCCGGTGGGTTATGGCCTGGCCTGGATCTTGATTGAGATGGTCAACCCCCGCGCCTTTGGCTGGACCCTGGTGTTTGAACCCGCCCCCCTGCACGCCGCCACAGCCCTGCTGTTGGCGCCGCTCACCTCGGCCCTGGCCGCCTGGCTGGCGGCAAGGAAGGCCATATGAATCAGCCCCTACCCATCACACTCGCAAACGGCAAGGGGAGCCCCATGAATCAACCCCTCGACACTGGCCGACTCATCGCCGGTGGCAAGGAAGGCCATATGAACCAGCCCCTCGAAAACGGCAAGGGGAGCCCCATAAATCAGCTCCTCGACACTGGCCGACTCATCGCCGGTGGCAAGGAAGGCCATATGAACCAGCCCCTCGGCACTGGCCGACTCATCGCGGGCGGCAAGGAAGGCCATATGAATCAGCCCCTCGGCACTGGCCGACTCATCGCCGGTAGCAAGGAAAGCCATATGAACCAGCCCCACGGCACTGGCCGACTCATCGCCGGTGGCAAGGAGAGCCAACTGTGCAAGACCCGCCATGCTCATCCGCTGGCAAGGCTCGTCACACCGACCAACAAGCAGCTTGGCTCAGTGGTGATGGCGCTCTGGCTGGCATTATTGGCCCCAAGCCTCGCCCGGGCCGATCCGTTAAGGGAGGTGCTCGGCGCACAAGAGGATGGCGCGCGAAAGGTCAAACCGGGGGAGAGCGTGCAACTGCCCCGGGATCACGGGGCCCACCCAGACTACAGATCCGAGTGGTGGTATCTCACCGGCAACCTCAAGGATGAACAGGGGCGTGACTATGGCCTGCAATGGACGCTGTTTCGCCACGGCGTAGCTGGCCAGGGCATATCCACCAACAGCGAGGGGGCCAGCGGCAATCCCTGGCTCAGCCCCCAACTCTGGCTCGCGCAGTTTGCCATCACGGATCTGGCCGCTGGCCGCCATCGGCAAGATGAGCGCAGCAGTCGCCAGGGGCCGGGGCTGGCGGGGGCCAGCAAGGGGGAGTATTGGCTCAGGGAGTGGTCACTGAAATCCCAGGCAACAACCCGAGGGGCTGATCTCTTTCCGGCAACCCTCAGGGTCGATAGCAAGATTGGTCAGCTGAAGCTGCGAGTAAACGCCCTTAAACCCGCGGTACTGCAAGGCAAGGGGGGCTACAGCGAAAAGAGCTCGGGCAACGCCTCCCTCTACTACTCCTACCCCAGACTGGCGCTGACCGGCACTTTGACCCTCGACGGGGAGGCGCGCTCCGTGACGGGGCAAGGCTGGTTCGATCACGAGTGGAGCAGCTCGGTACTGGCCCAATGGCAATCGGGCTGGGACTGGTTCTCCCTGCAATTAAACGATGGTCGCGAGCTGATGCTGTTTCGCCTGCGCACCAAAGCGGGCCGCGCCAATCCCGAAAACCAGCCCGAGAACCGCTACGGCATCTTGATCGAACGGGACGGCAGCAGCCGGCTGCTCGCCCCGGAATCCATTGTCCTCACCCCCGGCAAAACCTGGCGTGGACCCAAGGGCCAGCCCTACCCCATCGAGTGGCAACTTAAGGCCGCCGATTTGAATCTCGTTATTAAGGCGCGCCAGCCCAATCAGGCCATGACCGGCCGCTTCGACTATTGGGAAGGAGCAGTGACTGTGGGGGGCGATGCCAAAGGACTGGGCTATCTGGAAATGACGGGGTATTGAGCACCATAAAAATCTGATCGGCTTCAAAGAATCATTCAAACCCCATGCTTTTGGTGATTTTTCACTCAACAGGCTGATAGGTGATTGATACCATCTCCAGCTGGACCCTTTGTTGCCTTGTTACATATGATTTTTATCATCGACTTACAAGACCAAAAAAATCCGCGAAAGTCCGATTACGCTTCGCTAATCGAACCTACCGTGAAGTGAATTATTCATATAACAACAGCCTGACGCAGTATTCTCAGACCTCCATTGTTAATATTTACCATGTGAGTACATATGATTGACTTAGATAAAATTTACTTTAAGAGCAAAGTGGTAGGTAAGTTATCTTCTCAAAACCTGATTGATTTGAAAAATATGTTACATGACATAGAACAGAGCAGAAGAAAATTACAAGAAAATGCTTATATGATAAATATAAATATTAAAGATACTGAATCCAGTCTAGCATGGATAAATTGGTTCCCGGCAAAATTTTTCTTTAAGAAAAATATATCATCTAAAAAATCTGCCTTGCTCACCCTAAGAGATAAGTCAGCAGAGTTAGATAGTGAAATTAAAAAGCACCAACTGGGACTTGAAATACAAATATCAGATAAGCTTGAAAGCATATTTGGCTCACTGAGCCATCACTTCAATAACTTGATATCTATAGATAAAGCATGGGATATTACAACCTCTAGAAGGATTGACCGAGTTGTTGAAAGGACGGCAGCAGACAATGTTATAGAGAGAAAGGAAGTGAGGCTAAAGCTATCGGATAGTTCAAAAATACTCTGTGACTACCAGGCGCTTAACTTCGGAAATGCAAATGGTGACGACTTACATATCTATCCACAATTTATATTTATGGAAAGCAATAATGATATTGCCCTAATTGACATACAACACGTAACCATTGACTTCTCATATGTTAATTTCATCGAGAGTGAAAAGGTACCTTTAGATTCAAAGGTTATCGATCATGCATGGGCAAAATCTAATAAAGATGGAAGCAGAGACAAGCGTTTTACTGACAACTATCAAATCCCTATTGTTCGTTATGGTGAGCTACATCTGAAATCTAAATCTGGTTTAAATGAAGTATATATGTTCAGCAAACCTGAATCCGCAAGGGAATTTAAGAATCTATTCGATGAATATAAAACAGCATTAATAAAGGATGGCGTTTGAAATTATATATCTGGCGTAGGTTAGAATAGCGGAGCGTATTCGGATGATCGTGGATGGAACGTTCGAACCTCTCCAGTCTCGAGATAATTCTCGGGTCGATTATATTTTTGTCGATGGTCGCTATCGAACTCTGTAACAACGAGGCAATTCGCTGTTTTGCTTCACCTCGCTCAACTCAACCACCTATGCCGCGACCGTCTGGCTGGATATAAACGCCAACGACTGCCGATTAAAGTGCTCCGGCTGCTCAACATTGCAGACATGGCCGCAGTTCTCGATGATGGCGAGCTGGCTGTAGGGGTCGCGGGCCACCTGCTCGCGCACCGGGGAGAGGAACATGTGATCCTCCTGCCCCATCACATAGAGGGTCGGGATCGGCAGGGCGCGCTCCTTGAAGTAGCGCATCAAGGGGTTCACCTCGGCGGCGAGGCGGAACCAGCGTTTGAACTCCTTCTGGCACAATTTCCGGGCCTCGCGCACGAACAGGTTGCGGGACTCCTGATGGTGCTGGCGCGGCATGATGATGAAGGCGAACAACCGGTAGAGCCACATGTAGGGCAGAATATGCTGGCCGACCCGGCCGAGCTGCACCAGCACCCTGGAGCGGATGTCGAGGCGCAGTATGGCGCCGCCGAGCACCATGCTCTTGACCCGCTCGGGGCAGAGCTCGGCCAGGTGGCGAATGAGGATGGTGCCAAGGGAAATGCCGACAAAATGGGCGCGGGGAATGCGCAGGTGATCGAGCAGGCGCTGGATGTCCTCGGTCACGGCCCGAAAGCTGTAGTGCCCCTTGACCACTTGCTGCAACTGGTGGGATTGGCCGTGGCCGCGCAAATCCAGCAGCAGCACGTTGAAGTGCTCCCGATAGGCGCGCAGTTGCTTGAACCAGATGTTGGAGCTGCCACCGGCGCCGTGCACGAACACCACCCAATCCCGATCGGGGCCAAGCTCAAAGGTCTTGTGGTACAACATCTTATGGGCTCCCGGGGGGTTGAGGGATATACTCGGCGAGCATATTAACAGAAGGGGCGCCCCGCTGAATATGCTGTCACTCATCATCGGACCAGCACGGAGCCCCGCATGACCCTCTCTCTTTTGCGTGAATTTCTGCTCAGCCTGCCCGGCGCCCAGGAGGATACCCCCTTCGGCCCGGAGTTCCTGGTCTATCGCATCGCCGGCAAGATGTTCGCCCTGGTCAACTGGCAGGCCGAGCCGCTGACCATCAACCTCAAGTGCGAGCCTGAGCTGGCGCTCTTGCTGCGCGAGATCCACCCCGAAGTGAAACCCGGCTGGCACATGAACAAGCAGCACTGGAATACGGTGACCCTGAGCGAGAGTCTGGACGCCGCGCTCTGGCAGGGCTGGATCCTGCACTCCTATGAGCGGGTGGTGGCGGGTTTGCCCAAGGCCAAACGACCGCAGGCGGTGAAATCATGACGATATCGCAACCATCATCAGGCAGCCAAGAGCGTGATACCTTGCGCTGCGTGCCACTGTGCGCCGCCCACATCCCGCGCCTCGCAGACCTGTTCGAGCGCACTGTGCGCGAACTTGGCCCCGAGCATTACAGCCCGGAGCAGGTCGAGCAGTGGGCCCGGGGGGGCCAGCATCCCGGCTTTGCCGACCAGTTGCAGGCTCATCTCGGTTGGGTACTGGAGCAGGGCGACACCTTGCAGGGCTTTATCACCCTGAGCCCGGATGGCCATCTCGGCCTGCTCTATGTGGCGCCGGAGCTGCGCAGACGGGGACTGGCCAGTTTGCTCATTCGCCGCCTGCTGCAAGAGGCCAGGGCCCTGGGCCTGACGTGCATCGACACCGAAGCGAGCCTGTTCAGCTACCCGCTGTTCCTGCGCCATGGCTTTGAGCTGGACGGATTGGAGCAGGTAAGCCGGGGCGGTGTCAGCTTCACCCGTCACCGCCTGCACTTGAACTTACACGGATGAGCTTGCCAAGCTGAGCCTGGCCACTAGAATACGCCCTGATTTTTTCGATGAGGTAGAGACCCCATGGTGGTTGAGAGTGATGGCTACATAGCACTGATTGAATATCTGGTTGAACGGCTCAGCCTGTTCGAGGGCCACCAACAGGGGCCAGGGAGCCTGACCATAGAAGATCTGGTCAGCGAGCGAGTCGCCAGCAGTCTGATGACCCTGTGCGAGCAAAACCCCCAACTCGATGCCACCTTGCGTTTCGTGATGATGCAGGAGGCCGATGCGGTGGTCGCCGATCTGGAAGAGGTGCTCTCCGCCGTCTGGCTGCAGGCCCCGACCGAGCCGCAACTTGCTTTTTTGAACGAATTTATTGACCTTATCAAGAACCTGTTCGACAGCGCCATCAACTGACCCCGACCCGCAAGGGGTGTCAAATGAAAGGAGGACTCTGGCTCCCTCACGCGCTCTGATCTTGGAAACTGACCCGGCAAGTGGCTCGCAATGTTTTGATTGATAAGCGGAAATGAGAAGGGCCGCCCCCTGGAGGGCGGCCCCGCTTGCTATCATGGTTGGGAGGCTCATCATGTGTCTGGCATCGCGGCCATCCTTGGCTGCTATCTAGTTAGTCTACTCCTGTGGCCGCAAGTTCCTTTTTTGTTCCACTTTATTTCAACTTTTTTGCAACCCCTGATAACAAGCTCCGAAAGGAAACGTTCCTGGCATTAACGGGCCAGACTGGGGGGCAGGCAGACGCCGATGCCACCGAGGCCGCAATAACCTTCCGGATTTTTATGCAGATATTGCTGATGATAATCCTCGGCGTAGTAGTAGGGCGCAAACGGCACTATCTGGGTGGTGATGGTGCGTGTATCACCGCTCGCCACCATGGCCTCCTGATAGGCGGACAGGCTCGCCTCGGCCAGCGCTTTTTGCTGCTCATCGGCATAGAAGATGACGGATCTGTACTGGCTGCCCACGTCCCCGCCCTGGCGCATGCCCTGGGCCGGATCATGATGCTCCCAGAACAGGCGCAGCAGATCCTGGTAGCTTATCTGCGCCGGATCGAACACCAGTTGCACCGTCTCGGCGTGCCCGGTCTGACCGCTGCACACCTCTTTATAGGTCGGATTGGGGGTATGCCCGCCCTGATAGCCAGCCGTGCTCGAATAGATGCCTGGCTGCTGCCAGAACAGGCGCTCGACTCCCCAGAAGCAACCCATGCCAAACCAGGCCCGGGCCAGGCCCTCGGGCCAGGGACCCTGGGTCGGGTGACCGTTGACCGCGTGCACCTGACCAATCACCATGGCTTCATCGCGACCCGGCAGGGCCTGGTCGGCTGACAACATCTGTTCCATCTGTTCATCCTTAAATAGCGAGGCAGGCTCGCGCCGCTGGCACGCCGCCGGTCCCTGACATCGGCAAGAGCTGTGAAGATAAGGAGTTTGCCCGTTTGGATCAACCGCCCTCGCCTCCCGGGGGCCACTCTCCTTGGCGCCCATCCTGCCCCTGTCATCTCCCTCAGGTAGACCAGCCCTGCCTCCCCATCGGCAATAAATCGCACAAAATCAATATTTAGTCTTGATTTGTGAATTTATTTTCATATATTGGGCCCATTGCTGTTTTTTATGGATGTATCTCGAGTGCGTGAACGTGAACCCAGCCTGGTCCATGCCTTTCGGCAGTCCACCCCCTATGTCAACGTACACAGGGGCGCCACCTTTGTGCTCATGATGGGGGGCGAGTCGGTCGCTCATCCCAACTTTGCCAATATTGTCAGTGACATCGCCCTGTTGCAGACCCTCGGGATCCGCCTCGTGCTGGTGTTCGGCGCCCGCCCCCAGAATGATGAAGCCCTGGCCCGCGCCAACATAGACGCCCAGTACCACAAGCGGATCAGAGTCACCGACGATCAGAGCTTCGCCCTCATCAAGCAGGTCAGTGGCGGTATGCAATTCGACATCACCGCCAAGCTCTCCATGGGCTTGGCCAATACCCCCATGCAGGGCGCCCGGATCAGCGTGGTGAGTGGCAACTTCGTCACCGCCCAGCCCCTGGGAGTCGATGACGGGGTCGACTACTACCACAGTGGCCGGGTGCGCCGCATCGACGTCGAGGGGATCGTTCGCCAACTCGATCAGCAGAACCTGGTGCTCATCTCCCCCATCGGCTGCTCGGTCACCGGCGAGAGCTTCAATCTCACCTCCGAAGAGGTGGCCCGCCGCATCGCCGTGGATCTCAAGGCCGACAAGCTGATCTGTTTCAGCTCAAGCCAGGGGGTCATGGACCGTCATGGTCAGGCCGTCTCCGAGCTCTTCCCCGAGCAGGCGGAAGAGTACCTGATTGAGCTGGAGCAGGCGGGTGAGGAGATGTCCGGCACGGCTCGCTACCTGAGAGCGGCCATCGCCTCTTGTCGCGGCGGTGTGCCCCGCTCTCATCTGGTCAGCTACCAGGAAGATGGCGCCATGCTGCAGGAGCTGTTCAGCCGCGAGGGGCTGGGCACCCAGATAGTGCGCGAGAGCGCCGAGCAGGCCCGCGCCGCCACCATAGAGGACATTGGCGGCATCCTGGATCTCATACGCCCGCTGGAAGAGGACGGGATCCTGGTGCGCCGCTCCCGGGAGCAGCTGGAGATGGAGATCGACAAGTTCACCATCATAGAGCGTGACGGCCTCATCATCGGCTGCGCCGCCCTCTACTGCTTCATGGAAGAGGCCATGGCCGAGATGGCCTGCGTCGCCATCCATCCCGAGTATCGCAACTCCAACCGGGGGGATCAGCTGGTCGCCAAGGTGGCTGAGCGGGCCAAGCGGCTCGGCATACGCCAGCTGTTCGTGCTGACCACCCGCTCCATCCACTGGTTCCGGGAGCGCGGTTTCGAGCCCCTGGAGGTCGAGGCCCTGCCGGTGGAGCGTCAGCGGCTCTACAACTGGCAGCGCCGCTCCAAGGTTTTGTCGAAGACTATTTTTTAAGCTGTTGATTTTGTGCTGTCTTCGATGGGAGATTGAACTTTTTTCGAAACTCGATTGACAGTGCAATCCAACGCGGGTTATTTCTAATTGCACTCCATCCCCAGCGGATGGAGCCAGAAGAGGAGCGTTGCCCAGGTAGATCGGAGCAGGACACCAGCGTCCAGTGATGCCGATTGAGGGGGAGCAGCGCCGAGATGGTGCAGGAGACTGGTCTTCTCATCGTCGGCTACGGGGGCTGAATCCCCCGGGTTGTCATCGGTAGTGTTCATCCAATACCCGCGCCAGACTCTGGTCGGGTACTGGATGGGTTCTACAGGTGGAGCGCTTCTGGCCGGGATCCTTCGCTATTCCTGCCATTTTCTGCCCTCCCCTGTCTATTTCCCCCACGGATCCGGATTTTTGATATTTAGACAGGAGCATGCAATGAACCCTTTCAATGTCGCCAAGTTTGGCGGAACCAGCGTCGCCAATGCCGCCGCCATGAACAACTGTGCCAACATAGTGCTGGCCAACCCGGCAACCCGTCTGGTGGTGCTGAGCGCCAGCTCCGGCGTGACCAACCTGCTGGTCGCCCTGGCCCAGGGCGAGCTCGATGAAGGGGAGCGCGAGGCGCAACTCGGCAAATTGGCCGATATCCAGCAGAGCATATTGCAAGACCTCGGCCAGCCGAGCGAAGCCTCTGCCATCATCCATGGCCTGCTCGGCGACATTCGCAAGATGGCGCTGCAAGCCACCCAGCACACCGATGCCGAGCTGGCCGATCGCCTCATCGCCTGTGGCGAACTCATGTCCACCCGCCTCTTTACCGAGCTATTGTGCCAGCGCGGCGTCAAGGCCCAGTGGCAGGATGCGCGCCAACTGCTGCGCACCGACAGCCGCTTTGGCAAGGCGAGCGTGGATCTGAATGCCAGCCGCGCCCTGTGCCAGCAAGCGCTGGCCCCTCTGCTCGGCGACACCCTCGTCATCACCCAGGGCTTTATCGGCGCCGACGGCGATGGCCGCACCACCACCCTGGGCCGGGGTGGCTCGGACTACAGCGCCGCCCTCTTTACCGAGGCCCTGGACGCCGCCGCCATCGAGATCTGGACCGATGTTCCCGGTATCTACACCACGGATCCACGTCTGGTGACCCGCGCTCGCCCCATTCCCGAAATCAGTTTTTCAGAGGCGGCCGAGATGGCGACCTTCGGCGCCAAGGTGCTGCACCCCTCCACCCTGCAACCCGCCGTGCGCTGCGATATCCCGGTGTTTGTCGGCTCCAGCAAGGATCCCCAGGCCGGTGGCACCTGGATCCGCGCCAGCACCCAGAGCAGCCCGCTGTTTCGCGCCGTGGCCCTGCGCCGCCAGCAGGTGCTGGTCACCCTGCACAGCCTCAACATGTTCCACGCCTACGGCTTCCTGGCCGAGGTGTTCGGCATACTCGCCCGTCACCGCATCTCGGTGGATCTCATCACCACCTCTGAGGTGAGCGTGTCGCTGACCCTGGATCACACCGGCAGCCAGAGCAACGGTGAGCCCGTGCTCGGCGACAAGGTACTGGCCGAGCTGGGTCAGCTGTGCAAGGTGAAGGTAGAGACGGGGCTCGCGCTGGTGGCCCTCATCGGCAACCGGATGAGCGAGGCAACCGGGGTCGGCAGCCGGGTGTTCGACGCCATGCGCGATCACAACATCCGCATGATCTGTTATGGCGCCAGCGCCCATAACCTCTGCTTCCTGGTCAACGAAGGCGAGGCTAACCAGATAGTGAATCGCCTGCACCAGGAGCTGCTCGACTGAGCCAGCCGGGCTTGACGACAACAAGGGCGCCATCAGGCGCCCTTGTTGTTTGTGGCCAGCGCCTCAGAGGGGCGGTGTCACGCTGTGACTCACACCCGCTCAGGGGGGAGCTGCCAGCTCTTGGCCTGCTCGCGCTGGCTCGCCAGCAGGGCGAGCAGCTCACCCTGGCTCTGGTTGATCTGGGTGCCCCCGGCAAGCAGCTCCTCATAACAGTGGCCCAGGGCATGCTCCAGCCAGTCGAGGCGCTTGAGGGTGAGCGGGGTACAGCTCTGGCCACTGAGGTCGTCTTGCACATCCAGCCAATGGCTGCGGTACATGTCCTTGAGCCAGTTGGCCGCCAGCCCCTCCTCGCTTGCCAGGGCGGTGCGCCACTCCTGCTCGAGGCCCACCAGCCGCGCGAGCACGGGCTCGCAGGCCCCCTCCCGGCCAAGGCGAGCCAGCTCCTGCTCGGCCCAGGCCAAGGTGAGGCCGCGCCAGTAGGCAAATTGCGGCAACGGATTGGCAACCCCGAGCCAGAGTCCCGACAGGGTGCGGGTCTCGAGCCTCTCCACCACATGAAACGCCGGATCGCACAGGCCATTGGAGTTGAACTCGAAGCGGGGGTCGAAGGGCCACATGTAGCCAAAATCGAACACGCTGATCTGCTGGCCATCATCGAGCAGGTTGCCCGGGCTCGGATCCCAGTCAAACCATCCCCAGCGCGCCAGCTCCCCCTGTACCGCCAGCATCTGGGCCAGATTGCGCTCATTGAGGCGCTGTACAGGGTCGCCACGCAACCAGGGGGAGAGCAGTATGCCGGCCTGGGCCGATCCAAAGCTGGTGCAGACCACATGGGGCAAGAGGGTGGGGTGTTGTTCGCGCAGGGCCTCTATCTCCCGCCTGCGCTCCAGCTCGGTGAGAAAGGCGGTCTGGCCATCGATGTTGGCCACTCGCGACTCGGGAAGGCGCCGCTTGAGGCACCAGTGATGCCCCTCGACCTTGAGGTGGAACACCTGGGCGGTGAGGCCACTGTGATACACCTCGAGCACGGCGGGGTGCCCCTCGTGCAGGCTTTGCAACTGCGCGAGGGTCAGAGGGCAATCGCGCTCACGGCCGATCTGGATCTCTTCATCACACTGCAACATCTGCAGCAATCTCGCCTGGCGTCCAACAACCTTAGGATTCATTGCAGCCTCCCCCATCGTTATTGAGAGAGTAAACAGCTCTGTGCTTGGCCCGCCAGCCCCTTCATCTGATGATGCCGCTTTCATCACAGAAAGAGCCACCGCCAGCGGACCCCGATCACACAAGCGCCATCCAGGCTTCAGCATCAATTCATTTATCTGTCATTAAATTGACAAGCTGGAACAAGCCCAGCACCATCGGGTCAAAATTAAAACAAGCCAAGTCTGCCTCGCAACGCTCAAAGGATGAGCCCTTATGTCTCTCTCTCACCCCGGCCGCCATTCCCTACGGGTTTCTCTGCTGCCAGCCCTGACCCTGGCACTGCTGTTTGTGCTGCTGCTGTTTACCCTGCTGCTGCCAAAGCTAGGCCCGGCCAACCTGCTGAGCCCGGCCACGCCGCTGATACTGGGCCCGGCCGACAACCCGGTCGCCACCCTGGTGCGCCACTCCCTGCTCTACAAGAGTGACAATCGCGGTCTCTATCTGGTGGTGCACAGCCAGTGGCAACTGAGAAAGCCGTTGCAAGCCAGCGATCGGGTACTGGTCGAGCTGCTCGGCGAGCAGGGGCAGCGTATCGACCAGCTGCGCCAGCGGGCCGACAAGAGACAAAAGTGTGGCAAGCAAGGCTGTACCCTCGACATCAACAGCACGCTCAGGGCGCCGGACGATGCACTGTCTAACCACTATCAGCTGAGGGTCGGTCTGCTGCTGGCAGACCGGGAGGAGAGCGGCGAGTTTCGCCAGATCTTGCAGCCCCTGCCGGAGCAGGGCTTCAATCTCAGCTACCTGTTGATAAGCCTTGGGCTGGCCTTGCTGATCTGCGCCGCAATCTTGCGCATCTGCCTGCCCTTGCTGCGCCAGAACCTCTGGTGGCGCCTGCTCGGCTGCCTGCTGCTCGGCAACCTCACCTTCGTGTTGCTCCATGGCTTCGTGGTGTTCAGGGTCGGTGAGTTCCTGCTCTGGTCCGGCTTTCGACCCGAGCACTACTACCTGGCATGGGGCAGCATGGTGCTGGGCTGGGGGCTGTGCGCCCTTGCCGGTTTCAATCTCTACATGGGGCTGATATTCACCCTGTTATGCGCCGTGGGTCTGCTCGCCAATTTCATGAAGATTGCCATCTACGGCGTGCCCCTTGGCGGGGACGATCTCGGCAATCTGCTGGCCCTGGCGCGGATCCTCACCGAACAGCATCCCGTGCTGCCCTGGCTGACAGGCCTGGCGCTGATCGGGCTCTGCTGGTATTTCGCCCTGTCCCGCTGGGTGCTGCGCGCCCTAGCCGCCACCGTCGCCTTCTTCGCCCTGTGCGTGTTCGCGACCCAGGCGGGCAATCTGCTGCTCGGTGCCAACATCCGCTACGTGGACAGGGCGGTCAATTATCACAGAGACATCATCCGCTCAGGCCCCGGCCTCTACCTGTTCAACCTGGTCAACGAGATGCTGCAAAGCGGCAATATCTTCCGTTATCCGTTGCAGGCCAATGATCTCACCCCGCAGCTGAGCCAGCTGCCAAACCAGACGGCGCCACGCTGGGATCTGGTGATCGTGCTGCAATACGAATCCCTCTGGCTCAACTGGAAGGCCAACATCTGTGCCCCCGCCCCCACCCTCAACCTGCCCGCCAGCGTGCAGCAGTGGCAAAAAACCATTCACTCCCCCACCACGGGGGGCATGACGGTGCTGGCGGAGTTCGAGATGAATACCGGTTTGCCGGTCGGCCTGCTCAAGCAGGGCATAGTGCCTTACTACTACTTGCGTGACCGGGTGCCGGGCCTGGCCCAGACCGCCAAGGCGAGCGGTTATCGCACCCTGTTCGCCCACCCCTATACCGAGAAATTCTGGGGGCGGGAGAAGGCCATTCCTGCCCTTGGCTATGAGGAGCGCTGGTTTATCGATCGTTTCACCAGCCTGGAGCACAAGGGACTCTATGTCTCGGACCATGCCCTCATCGATCACCTGCTAAGGCGCAGCGAACAAGACAGCCAGCCCCTGTTTGCCTATGCGGTCACCATGCAGGGCCATGGCCCCTTCGATGCGGCCCGCTATCAGGCCCAGGAACTCGACAAGGCCTGCCCGGACATGGATCCGGCCCAGCGGCAGCTGCTCAATACCTACTACACGGGGGTGGTCGATGCCATGGCTTCCCTCGAATACCTGCTCAAGGTGCTCGATGGCAGTGACAAGCGCTATCTGGTGCTCGCCTTTGGCGATCATCAGCCCTTCCTGATGTCGGCCAGCGAGGGCATTCATGGCAAGCAAGCCCCCCGGGATGCCGGCTACCAGATCCCCATGATGGCCTTCACCCGGGATGATGGCAGCATCGAACTCGAACGCCAGTTTGGCGCCGTGCGCCAGCTCTATCAGATGGGCCAGGAGACCCGGGCCCTGCTGGCCGGGGATCTCACGCCGCTGGCCGACAAGCCGCTGCTCCATCCGGTATTGGGGGAAGAGAAGGGGTTCAAGGCCGCGCCCCTGGTGCCGCAGATCCGCGAGAGCTTCCGCCCGGACAGCCTGCCCTGACGGCCAGCGCCGTTGCCAAGGGCCCCTCTCGCCGTGCTCCTTGATACCGGGCCAGGCGAGATGCATCAGACAAGAGGCCGCCCCAGGCGGCCTCTTTCTCACCTATTCATGGGGTCAAGCGCGCTCAAGAGCACCAAGGCTCAAGCAGTCGCAACTGCTGGCGGTCAAGATCCAGCTCGGCCTGGATCCCCAGGGGCAGGGTCAACATGGGGTGGGTATGGGCACAATCAAACTCAGCCAATATGGGGAAGCTCGGCTCGCCAATCACCTCCAGCAGGATATCGAGGGGGCCCTTGCCGCTGCCCTGATCGTTGAAGCCCTCGTGTTTGCCAAGCAGCAGGGCGCCAATCCGGCTGAAGACGCCGCACAGCTTGAGGTGGGCGAAACTGCGCTCCACCGTCTCGGCGGATTTGAGGCTGTCTTCGAGCAACAAGATGTCCCCCTGCTCGATTGCAGGCATATAGGGGGAGCCCCAGATGCCTGCCATGGTATTGAGATTGCCGCCAATCAATCGACCCCGCACCCGGCCCGTGCCAAGGCTGATGAGTCGATTCTCCTGCCGCAGCTTGGCGCGGCTCTGGCTTTCCCAATCGAGCCGCTCGTCGGTCCAGTGGGTTGGGGTTGGCAGGAGATATGGCAAGGGACAAGCCTCGCCAACGCAGATCCCAAGGAAGGCAGCCAACGTCTCATCGACCAGGGGTGGCCACTCCCCGAAGGAGGCGACCAGGGCGGGACCGTAGAAGGTGACCAGCCCCGTCTTGGCCTGAATGCCCAGCAACAGCGCCGTCACATCCGAGTAGCCGATGATTATCTTGGGATCCCGGCGCAGCGCCTCGTAATCGAGATGGGGCAGCAGGGAGTTTGAGTTGCTGCCGCCGATCACCGACATGATTGCGCGCACCTGCGGGTCGCGAATGAGGGCATTGAGCTCATCGGCCCGCGCCGCGATGGAGCCGGATCGCCAACTCTCCTGCTGACCCGTCAGGCTGCCCGCCTTGAGCACAAAACCCTGCCCCTCAAGATACTCTCTGGCCCGGGCGAAGCGGTTCGGTGCCCAGGCGGTTGCCGCGCTGGAGGGCGAAAAGAAGCCGATGCACTCCCCGCGCTTGAGTCTGGGAGGAAAAAGGGGGCCCATCAGATCACCACGGCAGTGCCGCTGACGCTCACCATCAACATGCTGCCGTTCTGACCGACCACTTCATAATCGAGATCGATGCCGACCACGGCGTTCGCGCCCAGCGCCTGAGCGCGCTCTTTGAGCTCATCGAAGGCAATCTCCCGGGCCCGGGCCAGCTCTTTCTCATAGGCGCCGGAACGTCCGCCTATGATGTCGCGAATACCGGCAAACAAATCCTTGAACACATTGGCGCCGAGGATGGCCTCGCCGACCACGATGCCGCGATACTCGCGAATGGCTTTACCTTCCAGGGTGGGGGTGGTTGAGAGGATCATGGGATCTCCTTGTCGTGGTGATCGCGCACCGTGCGCTGAGTCCCCAGAGTAACAGGCCGGTATCAAAACGACACCCCTCACCGCTTCCCATGGGCAAGTAATGAACGGGCCAAAATAGAACAAGATCTTGATTTACCATAAAAATATTATTTTATATGCCGCATGACATGCTCATTGGCTTCACTCAAACTCAACGAGGTCAGCACAGGTTGTGCGAAGCGCCACGCGGATCATCAAGATTGACTCAACAAGGATATGGATAAAACCACAGCGACTGCGTCTGCCCCTCAGCCTGCTGGTGACTGCCCCCAGCAACAGACAAAAAAAGGGAGAGGCCTGGCCTCTCCCTTTCTTAATCGTGCCCACTGCCATGGGCGACGTGCAATGACTCAGTGCAGCTTCAGGGTCGGTCTCAGCACCCGGTTGATGCGACCCACCAGCATGATGAGGCCGGTCTTGATGTAACCGTGCAGGGCGACCTGGTGCATCCGGTACAGGGAGATGTACACCAGACGGGCGATGTAGCCCTCGACCATCATGGAGCCGCGCATCAGGTTGCCCATCAGGCTGCCGACGGTGGAGAAGCGGCTCAGGGAGACCAGGGAGCCGTGATCGTGGTAGAGATAAGGCTTCATCTCGCCACCTGCCAGCTTGGCCAGGATGTTCTTGTAGGCCTGGGTTGCCATCTGGTGGGCAGACTGGGCGCGAGGCGGCACGAACTTGCCATCGGGCTGCGGGCAGGCCGCACAGTCGCCGATGACGAAGATGTTCTCGTCACGGGTGGTCTGCAGGGTCTGGTGCACTACCAGCTGGTTGATGCGGTTGGTCTCAAGCCCGGCTATCTCCTTCATGAAGTCCGGCGCCTTGATGCCAGCGGCCCACACCATCAGATCAGCTTCGATAAGCTCGCCATCCTTGGTGTGCAGCCCCTCGGCCGTTGCCTCGGTGATCATGGTGCCGGTGCGCACATCCACCCCCAGCTTGGCCAGCTCCTGGTGGGCTGCGCCGCTGATGCGCTCTGGCAGGGCAGGCAGTATGCGCGGGCCCGCTTCGACCAGGCTCACCTTCAGGCTGTCGGTGGTGAGGTTCTTGAAGCCATAGGCATAGAGCTGCTCCACCGCGTTGTAGAGCTCGGCGGAGAGTTCGACCCCGGTGGCGCCGCCACCGACGATGGCAATCTTGACCTTGTCCCCTTCCTTGTATTCCGTCGCGAACTGCAAGAAGCGGTTCATCATCTGATCGTGGAAGCGGTGTGCCTGGGAGGGGCTGTCCAGGAAGATGCAGTGCTCCCGGATCC
Organism: Aeromonas rivuli; assembly: GCF_020149575.1. Classification (NCBI taxonomy): domain Bacteria; kingdom Pseudomonadati; phylum Pseudomonadota; class Gammaproteobacteria; order Aeromonadales; family Aeromonadaceae; genus Aeromonas; species Aeromonas rivuli. Next base: position 2,545,239 of record NZ_CP079742.1, read on the forward strand.
CCTTGGTATTGAAGTCGTTGGACACTGAACCTATTGCCATGACCAGGATGTCGTAAGGCACTTCACGCTCATGCACCACCAGCTTGCCGTCCTCATCGTGGATGGGGGCCAGCACGATGCGCTTCTCATCACGGTTGATGGCGGTCAGGCTGCCGAGCTGGAAGTCAAAACCGTGGTTCTTGGCATGGGACTGGTAGCTCAGGGCATCGATGCCCGCATCCATGGAGCCAGTGGCCACTTCGTGCAACAGGGGTTTCCACAGGTGGGTGCGATTGCGATCCACCAGGGTTACCTGCGCCTTGTTCTTCTTGCCCAGCTTGCGGCCCAGGCTGGTCGCCAGCTCCAGTCCGCCAGCCCCGCCGCCGACGACAACGATATTGGTCATGGTGAATTTCCTCAGTCTCATTTAAAGCTAAGGGAGCCGGCGGCTCCCTTGAAGTTGAATTCCATGACGTGACTGCATCAGGCCTCTTTGAAGGCCTTCATCCGCTGCAGGTGATGAGAGATGTTCTTGAACTTGTGGCTCTCTGTCTCATCCCACACGATGTTGTAATAATTCTTCAATTCACGCTCAATGTCCGCATTATTACCCACTTCATCCTGGACGGAAAGGATGCACAGGCAATTTCCTGAGTTTTTATTACGAAATTCTGACACACATTTGGTGCCTATGTCCTGATACTCCTCAGGCCGGTCGATGCGCCCTTCCATGTTGATTTCCGGGTGCAAATTGGGGTTGAAGATGACCTGCTTGATGCCACACAGGAAACCGATCCGCTCGCTCCAGTATCCTCCCAGGCCCACGCCGCAGATGAGGGGCTTGGGATCCGAACTCATGTCGAGCTGTTTCTTCACCTCTTTGAGCAGGTGACTCATGTCGTGACGGGGATGAACGGTGCTGTAATGAACGAAGCGCACATCATCATCGATATACTGCAACTGCAGCACTTTCTCATGATTGCCAGGGCTAGTGGCATCAAAGCCATGCAGATAGATGATCATGGTAAGACCTCAGACTCTGTGTCGGTTCTATCGAAACTACCGCAGCAGGCGGGCCCCACGCCACCAAAACATGCGGCTTTCTTGCTTTGGATCACGCCGGCCATCGTCAGCTGCGTCCGCCCTTCCCGTCACAACTTGCTACTCTTCAAACACAAAAAGACCACGGATGGGGTCGCTGTGAACGCCATTGCTCTGAGTTATCTGCTACTGGCGGCCCAGATGGGGCTGTATGGGATCCTCTGGTCCCTGACCGCCTGGCTGGTGCGCAGTGAGCGGCTCACCGGCCTGCTCGGCGCCGCCTACTCCCTGTGCTGGGCCGGTGCCTTGGCGCTGTTTGCCCTGCGGGGCACCCTGACCCCCTGGCTCACCTACACTGGCGCCGATGTCTTGGTGCTCTGCGGCTTCACCCTGTTGTGGGGCCGCGCTTACTGCTTCGACAGAGGCCGTTTCCCCTGGCGCCGCTGGTCACTGGTGACCCTGTTCGGCGCCTTGCTGCTCATCTGGGCCGGACCTGCCCCAGAGCACATGGACCTGCGCCTGCTGCTGCTCGCCCTCTTCTCCGGGGTCAGCGGCTTCCTGATGATCTGCTACTCGGCCCGCCCCTTGCGCCAACAGCTGGGCACGCCGCTGAGCTGGCTGATCTGCCTGCTGGGGCTGGCCGCCATCCTGGCCTGGGGAGAGCGGATCATGATGGCCCAGAGCCTGCCGATCCCGGCCCAGGATTTCGTCTACCCCTCGAGTCACAACATCCTGGCCTTGCTGGTGATCTGGCTGCTCACCATCGCCCTGCAGCTGGGGCAGTTGTTCATGGTGGTGCTGCGCAACACCCGCAAGCTCAACGACCTCTCGGTACGTGATGTCCTGACCCAGCTCCTCAACCGACGCGGCTTTGAGGCCAGATGGCGCGAGCTGCCCGCGGCATCCAGGTCGCTGCTGCTCATCGATGTGGATCACTTCAAGCAGGTCAACGATCGCCACGGTCATGATGTGGGCGACAGGGTGCTGTGCCACCTCGCCCGGCAGTTCACCGATCACATGGGGCCATCCGCCACCCTGGCCCGCATCGGCGGTGAAGAGTTCGCCATCTTGTTGCCGGGGGAGGATATCGCCAATGCCCATGGCCGCGCCGAATACCTGCGCAGCCAGATAGCCGCCACGCCACTGCCCAGCGAACAGGGCGCACTCCATGTCACGGTCAGCATTGGGGTGGCCACCAGTCAGGGGGAGTGCCTCTTCGAGCTGCTCAAACAGGCCGATCTCGCCCTCTATCTCGCCAAACGACGCGGTCGCAACTGCGTCGCCAGTCAGCAGGATCTGGCCGCGCAGATGAGTTGAAAGCCGGCCTCCCAGGCTATCGCGCCCCGGACATTGCAACCTCGGTGGCCCCGGACAGCTCCTGACTCAAGTCGGCAAAACGGTTCACCGCCTCCTCCACCCTGTCCAGACTCTGCTGCCAGAAGGCGGTGGTGCGAATATCCAGCCCCAGATGTTCCAGCACCAGGGCCTCGGCGCTCATGCGCCCCGTGTCGCGCAGCAGGGCGCGATAGGCCTGCGCCACCCCCGCCTCCCCCCGCGCCTTGCGCGCCATCAACTGGCCATAGACCCCCAGGCTGAACAGGTAACCAAACAGATAGGGGTAGTTGTAAAAACCCAGCCCCGGGATGGCGAAGTGCCCCTTGGCGGCCCAGAACAGCGGGAAGTACTCCCCCAGACTCTGCTCGTACCAGCGCCCCCACGCCTCATCCATCAGTTCCTTGAGCCGGGCGCTGCCCACATAGCCCTGGGCCCGCTCGCGCACCAGGGCCTGCTCGAAGTCGAAACGGGCCGGGATATTGAGCAAGAAGGTCGCGGCGCTGTCGGCCTCCATCCAGGCGATGGCGTCCCGATCCCCCGCCTCGGCGCGCTCAAACAGGGCGCCACGCACCAGGGTCTCGGCGAAGATGGAGGCCGTCTCCGCCAACGTCATGGGATAGGCTCGCTGGCTCATGGGCAAGTCGCGCAACAACCAGTTGTGCCATGCATGCCCCAGCTCATGGGCCAGGGTCACCAGGTTTCTCATGCTGCCCTCATAGGTGAGGAAGACCCGGGGCTCGACGGGATCGGCAAACTTGGTGCAGTAGGCGCCGCTCTGGCGACCAGGGCTCGGCGCCGCATCAATCCAGCCGCGCTCGGCCATCATGCGGGCAAACTCCCCCATCTCGGGATCGAAGCTGGCAAAGGCCTCGGCTATCCACTCGATGGCCTGCTCAAACGGGATGCCTGGCCCCGAAGCTGCCGGTGCGGGGGCGGCCAGATCCGCAGCGCTCATCCGGTTGATGCCGAGCCGACGCCCCATCACCCCCAGCGCGCGCTGACCCAGTTCACGCCGCGCATAGGTGGCGCTCATCATGGCCTCCAGGGTCACGGGTTCGATGCGGCTCTGATGGCAGGAGAGAGCCAGGGCATCCAGAGGGTGGCCGGCTTGGGCACCGCGCTGGCGAGCCAGCTCCAGGCGCCAGCCATTGATGGCATTGAGGATGGCGGCCACCGTCTCCTGCTCTGCCTCCCAGGCGGCACTGATGGCCGCCTGGGCTTGCAGGCGCACGGCGCGATCGGCGCTGCCGAGCAGGTTGCTGGCCTGGGCCAGCCCCAGCTCGCGGTCATCGACGCGCAGCCGCAGTCGGCCCGCCAGCTCGTTGTAGAGGTTGCCCCAGGCGTGCAGGCCATCGCTGCCCAGACCAATGACCAGCTGCTCCGCCGCCACCGGCAGCCGTTGATCCGCCAGGCGCCGCTCGTGGCGTAGCCGAAAGGCCTCCTCCCCCAGCAGGGGGTCTCTCATCAACGCCTCGAAGTCGACGTCCGGCAGGGTGAGCAGCAACTGCTCCATGGGCGCCAGGGTCTTGAACAAGTCGGCATTGAGGGCGCGGGCGCGAGAGGCCTGGGTTTTGGCCAGCGGGTCCCGGCTATTCTGGCTGGCGGCACTGGCCGCCAGCACGGCGATATTCCAGCCGATGTTGCGAATGCCCTGGGCGCGCTGGCGCACCTTGCGCAGGAGTGCCAGCCGCGCCGCCGGCTCCTCGCACGCCGTCTCCAGCTCGCCCATCACATCAGCCAGCTCGATGAGACGGCTGCGAGCCTGGGCCAGATCGGCCTCCAGTTCCAGGCTATCGAGGCCGGGATAGATGTGTTGATTGTCCCAGCATTGGGGATAGACGGTCTCTTGGCGCATCGATTCTCTCTTTATCAGGCGGGTTGCGGGCACACATCCGCTGGTGAAGGGGCACCCAAACAGGGCTGCGCCGCCTCTTCAGCGGGCGCAGCCCACTCATAGGTTGGCAGGGGAGGCAGGGCTCAGATCAAGCGCTCGAAGCGCTCGACCCCCTCCTCCACATAGTTCAGGCTCTCATGCCAGAAGTCGGGCTCCCGGATGTCCATCCCCAGGTGTTTGGCAATGAGATCTTCGGCGCTCATCCTGCCGGTGTCGGTGAGCAGGGCGCGATAGGTCTCGGCAAAGCCGCTCCCTTCCCGCACCTTCTGGGCATAGAGACTGAGGGCAAACAGGTAGCCAAACAGATAGGGGTAGTTGTAAAAACCCACCTCGGAAATGGAAAAATGACCCTTGCTGGCCCAGAACAGATCGTCATGGCGACTGAGGCTGTCACCATACCACTGCTCCATGGCCGACTTCATCAGGCTCCTCAGCTGACTGGCCCCGACATAGCCTTCGCGGCGGGCCGCCACCAGAGACAACTCGAACTCAAAGCGTGCGGGGACATCGACCAGCAGCGAGGCGGCACTGTCGGCGTCCATCGAGGCGATGTTGCGCCGCTCGCTCACCTCCTGACTGCGCTCGAACAGGGCGTCACGCACCAGGGTTTCGGCAAACAGCGAGGCCGTCTCCGCCAGGGTCATGGGGTAGTCACGCTGCTCCAGCGGCAGGTCACGCAGCAACCAGCTGTGCCAGGCGTGGCCCAGCTCATGGGCCAGGGTCGTCAGATTATCCACTGTCCCCTCATAGGTGATGAAGACCCTGGGTTCGGCGGGATGGGCGTACTCCGTGCTGTAAGCCCCGCTGCGCCTGTGCTCGCTCGGCGCCGCATCGATCCAGCCCCGCTCGGCCATCATCAACACGAAGGCCCCCATCTCGGGGGCAAACTCGGCGAAGATCTCCGCAATCAGGGTGATGGCCTGCTCAAAACCGATCAGCTTGGGCTCGCTCACCGGCGCCGGTGCATAGAGATCCCAGGGACCATAATCGCGCAATCCCAATGCCAGTGCCTTGCCCTTGAGGGCGCGCTGACCCAGGGTGCGGCGCTCCCGCGTCACTCTCAAGAGGGTATCCAGGGTCTGGCGACTGATCTGACTCTGGTGACAGGAGAGATCCAGGGCATCGAGCTGGCGCTGCCCTCCCCGCTGGCGGGCGAGCTCCAGGCGCCAGCCGTTGATGGCATTGAGGATGGCGGCCACCGTCTCCTGTTCCTCCTCCCAGGCGGCGCGAATACCAAACCAGGCGGCCTTGCGCCGTGCCTGCTGCGGATGACTGAGCAGGTTGCTGGCCTGGGCCAGCCCCATGCACTCCCCCGCTATCTGCGGCATCAGCTTGGCAACCAGGCTGTCGTAGAGTTCGCCCCAGGCCTGCAGGCCATCCACCGCCAGCCCCTCCAGCAGCTGTTCGCAGGCCAGACCCAACTGCTGATCTTGCAGCTCACGCTGATGACGGACCTGATGCGCCAGCTCGAACAGTTCCGGATCCTGAAGCAGGGTCTCGACCAGCGCCGGCGCAGCCTCCAGCCAGAACAGGGTCACCGGTTTGGTAACCTGCGCCAGGCGCGACGAGAGACGAGTACTTCGGGATAACAGGGTCTTGGCCGCCTCGTCCTGGCCGTTGCGACTGAGTAGGTTATAGCCATAGACGCCGCTATTCCAGGCGAGTTCGGTCAGCCCTTTCGTCTGCGCGCGAATGGTGCGCAGCAGCGCACGCAGGGCGGCCGGCTCATGGCGGTGGGCCAGTTCGGCGATCAGGCACTCCAGGCGATGAAGGGCCGGTTCGGCGTCGGCAAACTGCTGGTCAATGGCCGGGCAGTCGGGGGCGGCGAAGATGTGCTCATCACGCCAGATCATGCGGTTCATAAGGCTCCTTGGTTGTGTCGCGTTGTCTGCATCCATGACAAACCTCTTCTGACGAGAGGCTGGTCAGCATGCTAGGAGAAGCCCGGCCCCCTGACCATCCCCCATATATGCGCGCCACCCGCCCCTGATAGCCAGGGAACGCCAGCAAGCAGTGCGCCCCGACCAGCGGGGCGCACTCTGTACTGTTTGATCACGGCGTGACTGAGTATGGGGAGGCGCAAGAGAGGCAAGCGCCACCGCCTCTCTTGCTGGCGGTGTTATTTGGCGGGCTTGAGCCTGCTCACCATGCTCATCAGCGCCACCAATGCCAGACCGGCCAGCACACCGATCAGGGCATTGAGCAGGGTCGGCGTCAGGGCACCCAGTACGCTGCCCATCGTCGGCAGGGTCTGCACGCTCGCCGCCGCCCCCTCGACCAGGTGGTGCACGAAGGGCCAGCCATGGACCAGGATGCCGCCACCGACCATGAACATGGCAATGGTGCCCACCAGCGCCAGCAGGTGCATCAACTTGGGGGCCACCGCCAGCAAGCCGCGGCCCAGCCCCTGACGCAACAGGCCGCCATCCGGTTTCTTCAACAGGTGCAAACCGATGTCATCGAGTTTGACGATGAGGGCCACCAGGCCATAGACCCCGACCGTCATCAAGAGCGCTATCCCCGCCACTACGGCAATCTGCAAGCTCAGGCTGGTACCTTGCACCGTGCCAAGGGCAATGACGATGATCTCGGCGGAGAGGATAAAGTCGGTTCGAATGGCCCCCTTTACCTTCTGCTGCTCATAGCCGACCAGGTCCTCGATAGGAGGATGAGATGCGGCGCTCCCCTGCACATCCTCACCCGCCGTCTCCTGGTGGGGCAGAAACTTGTGCACCAGCTTCTCCGCGCCCTCGAAACAGAGATAGGCGCCCCCCAGCATCAACAGCGGGGTAATGAGCCAGGGGATCAGGGCACTGATGGCAATGGCGGCGGGCACCAGGATCAGCTTGTTGCGAAACGATCCCTTGGCCACGGCCCAGACCACCGGCAGCTCACGCTCGGCGCGCACCCCAGAGACCTGTTCGGCATTGAGGGCAAGATCGTCTCCCAACACACCCGCCGTCTTCTTGGCGGCGACCTTGGTCATCAGGGCGACATCATCGAGCACGGTCGCAATATCATCGAGCAGGGTCAGCAGACTGGCTCCGGCCATATCAATTATTCCTCATGTCAGTGGCGGGGAAATCCATCGATAAAGAGACTCTCTTCTTTGTCACTCCCTTGGTGATCTGCGCCATCTCGGCCAACGAGCGGGTTCCAGGCATCATGGTGGCTTCCTTATTTCGGACTAAAGATGGCACAGTGTAACGAGAAGCCGCCGTTTCGGCAGCACCCCTTGAGTCGTTTGTCCTTTGCTGCATCCGCACTCACCCCCCCTCTAGCCCAAGGAGTTTCCATGCAACCCTGGCAGCCTCTGCTCGATTTCTGGTTTGGCGATGACACCGACGATGCCAGCCGTGCCAAGCGACAAGCCCCGCTCTGGTGGGGTAAAAGCCGCGACACTGACCTCCTGATCCGCCAACGCTTTGGCGCGCTGGCCGAGCAAGCAAGCGCCGGCACCCTGGCCCACTGGGCCGAGGTGCCCACCGGGCGGCTGGCGCTGATCCTGCTGCTGGACCAGTTGCCGCGCAACATTCACCGCGGCACCCCGGGCTCTTTTGCGCAGGACGCCAAGGCCCTGGCCCTCACCTTGGCCGGGTTGTCCCTGGGGGCGGACAAGGCACTCTCCCCCCTGGCGCGGGTGTTTTACTACCTGCCCCTCGAGCATTCGGAGCAGCGGGAACATCAGGCGCGCAGTGTCGCCCTGTTCGACGCCCTGGCCGCCGAGCAGCCCGGCTCGACCTTCGCGGGCTACCTCAATTTTGCCCGCCGCCATCAGGTGATAGTGGACAGATTCGGTCGCTTCCCCCATCGCAATGCCATTCTGGGCCGCCCCAATACGACCGAGGAGAGCGCCTTTCTCACGCAGCCGGGCTCGGGCTTCTGACTGGCCGCCCCTCATCGCCATTGAAAAACGGGCCAAAGGCCCGTTTTTCGTACGCATTGGATTGAAGCTCGTTCAGGCCGCCTCGGGCAATGCCTCCTTCTTCTGGTAAGCCGCAGGGCTCAGCCCCAGCAGCTCCTGCACCGTGGAGGCCACCGTGATGGAGGAGAGGGTACCGGTCAAAATGCCGACGAACAGGGTGAAGGCGAAGCCATGGAGGGCATCGCCGCCAAACAGCAGCAGGGCTCCCACGGTAAAGAGGGTGGTGCCCGAGGTGATCATTGTGCGGCTGAAGGTCGCCTTGATGGCGATATCGCTGCACTCATGCATCCCCAACCGGGTGCGGGAGCTCAAGATGTCCCTCAGCCTGTCCGAGATGACGATGCTGTCGTTGAGGGAGTAGCCGATCACCGCCATCAGGCCGGCGATCACGTTGAGGTCGAACTCGATATGGAACAGGGCAAGCAGCCCCAGGGCGACCACGGCATCATGCAGCACCGACAGCAAGATGCCGACGGCCTGACGCCATTCGAAACGAAACGCCAGATAGACGGAGATGGCGATAGAGGCCACCAGCACCGCCATCATCCCCTGCTGGAACAACTCGGCGCCCACCTGGGGGCCCACTATGGTGGTGCGCAGCAGTTCGACCGGCAGGCCAAGCTGAGTCGCCAGCCGATCGGCCAGCTCCTGGGCAGGCATGGTCAGCCCCTCGGGGGGGAGCTTGATCAGCCACTCACCGGGGACGCCGGCCGGTTGCAGGCTCACCAGGGCGCGCAGAGGCTCCCCGAGCAAGGCATTGATCTCATGGGCATCCTTGAGGGTCTGGATCTTGAACTCCAGCAAGATGCCCCCGGTGAAATCCAGTCCCAGTTGCAGGCCGTTGATGGCCAGCAGCCCGAGACTGGCGAGGGTGAGCAGCACGGAGAGGCCCAGCCCCAGATAACGCCAGCGGGTCAGGCTCATGGAAAAGAAGCGATGAAACATGATTAAACCCTCTGCAGCCGTTGGCTGCTCTTGCCCCAGATGGGATTGATGATGGCGCGCGTGCCCCAGATACCGGTGATCATGCTGGAAACCAGCCCCAGGATCAGGGTGATGGAGAAGCCTTGCAGCGGGCCTGAGCCGATGGCGTAGAGCACCACGGCACTGATCAGGGTGGTGATGTTGGCGTCGAAGATGGTGCTGAAGGCCGAGCGGTAGCCAAAATCGATGGCTCCCGCCAGGCTGGCACCTTCACGCAACCTGTCCTTGACCCGCTCGAAGATGAGCACATGGGTATCCACCGCCATGCCGACCGTGAGTACCAGACCGGCGATGCCGGGCAGGGTCAATACGGCGCCGGGCAACACCGCCAGCATGCCCACCTGCATCAACAGGTTGCCAAACAGCGCCGTGATGGCGACCCAGCCAAACTTGCGATACCAGCACAACATGAACACCATCATGCCGACCATGCCAAACACCAGGGCGCTAAAGCCCGCCTCTATGTTCTGCATCCCAAGAGTGGGGCCTATGCTGCGCTCTTCCAGGATCGTGAGGGGCGCGGTCAGGGCCCCGGCGCGCAGCAGCATGGCGAGCTCTTGTGCCTCCGGCATGCTGCCAAGCCCGGTGATGCGGAACTGGTTGCCGAGCGCCGTCTGTATGGTGGCCACGTTGATCACCTGACTGTGAGCCCGCAACTTGCCGCTGCTGCCCGTCTTGTACTCGGTGAACACGGTTGCCATGGGGCTGCCCACATGCTGGCGACTGAACTGGCTCATCTTGCTGCCCCCCAGGGCATCGAGCACTATGCCGACCTGAGGCTGCCCCATCTCTCCCATGCTGGCACGGGCATCGACGATGTGATCGCCGGTCAACACCGGTTTGCGATCCAGCCCGACGCTGCGTCCCTCCTTGTCGGTCATGACAAAGCGGCTGTCCGGCTTGGCCTGATAGAAGGCCAGGGATGCCGTGGCGCCAATCACCTCCTTGGCCTGACGGGGGTTGTGGACCCCGGGCAGCTCGATGCGGATACCATCCTGACCCTGGCGCTGCACCGAGGCCTCGACGATGCCGAGCTCATTGATGCGCTTCTTGAGGATCGACAGGTTCTGGGTGACGGCGTTATTGGCGAGCAGAGTGCGCTCGGCCTCGCTCATCTTGAGGGTCAGCACCTGGCCCGATCGGGTCAGCAGCCACTGGCCCTGACGCACACCGCCACTCTCCTTGACGAGGGTGAGCCAGGCGCCCTGCTCCGCCTCCTCTGGCAGCACTATGCGCACCTCCCCGGTCGCTACCCGGCTCACATTGCCCCCGCGCAAGTGGGCTTCTCGCAGGCCGGTGCGCAGGTTATCCACCAGATTCTTGGTCTGATTCTCCAGCACGAAGTCCAGATCGACCCCGATCAGCAGCTGCGACCCCCCCCGCAAATCCAGCCCCAGCTTGATGGGGGTGGCGCCGAGCTGGCTGATCCAGGTCGGCGCCTTGGCATGAAACTCCAGGGTCAGGGCGGCGCTGTCATGGCCCTGCTGCTCGAGCAACTGCTTGGCTCTTTGCTGATCCCCCTGATCGGCAAACACCAGCTCCAGCTTGTCCGCCGAGGCGATGGTCTGCTGCAGCACTATGCCCTCTGCGGCCAGCCGCTTGGCATCGCTGGCACTCAGACTCGACTGGCCATGCAGGCCGAGGGAAGGCTGCTCACCGAAGAAGGTGGGCAGGGAATAGAAACCGAAGGTCAATAACATCAGCAGCAACAAGGCGTACTGCCAGGCGCTGGTGCGGTTGTGCAGCAGGCGCGGTTTTTTTCTCACACTGTTCATGGCAAGGATCCAATTCGAAACAGGCATGGCGATCGCCGCGATAGTCGCAGCAAACGCAGAAAATCAATCGAAATGGGGGCTGGCGTCCGATGGACGAGCCCGTCGGTCAGCGAGGGCAACTACCCTGATGTGACCGAAGATCAGCCGTGAACGGCGCTCTGGGAGAAGCGGTATTGCAGGTGTCGGCGGGAGAGCCAGCGGCGATGTATGCCCCTGAACTTGTCTCTGAAGCTGTGTTTCTGATAGAGCAGCGGGAGGCAGAGCAACAGGCCCCCCAGCAGTAGCAGGCTGACGGCAGCTGACCAGTCATGGATGAGCTGATAGTCGCGATCTTGCCTGTCGCCATGGTTGCGCAGGGAGTGTTCCAGCCGCTGCAGATGGCTCTGATGGGTGCCGATAAACTTGACGGCTCCCTCCTCAGGGCTGCTCACACCATGGAAGGCGCTCTGGGAGAGGGATGTTTCCTGGGGAGCAGCCACCACATGTCCATCCACTCGAAGAGTAGAAAACAGCAGCATGAAGGCGATGAGCAGGCTCATCACTATCCATTTCACTGTATTTGGACGATGGGACGACATAAGGCTCCGAAAAAAAGTGTGAGCTGGCGCCCACTGTGGGCAAGCTATCACAGGGGCTCGTCGGCAGCAAGGGCTGAACGGACCGGCCTTTGCCCTACCGACCCGAGCAACCCTGTGATAAATGGCGCTATTTACCTTGGGTCATCTGTTCGAAGTCGCTGGCATAACCCTTGAGCAAGCTGTAAAGGTGGGCACGCTGCTTGAGATCCAGGGAGCCACTCAAGTCACTCAACCACTGGACGGTACGTTGGCGGGACTGCTCGGTATAACCGGTGAAACGGCCGTCCATCAGACCATCCCCCTCGGCCAGCAGCTTGGTGAGCCGCTGCTCGAAGTCGGAGCTGGCACGCTGCCTGAGCAGCTGATCCAGCTCGCCGACCCAGGCTCTCTGGTACTCAATCCAGGGCGGCATCATCTCGTATTGCCACTCAACCCAGCGGGCCACCAGGGGCGCCTGGGCGGGTTTGACCTCGCCTATCCAGAACACCAGTCGCTTGTTCATCTTCTCGGTCGACTCGCGCAGCACCTTCTCCTTGGGATCCTTGGCAAAATCCTGCTCCCGCTCCTGCTGTCGCGCCAGCCTGTCTTTCATGAAAGCATCGACCTGAGCATCGGTCAGGGTGCGGGCCAGCCGCACCGCCCGCGGTATGGTGTTCTCCAGGGTACGGGTCAGGCTCTGTTGGGTGGCATCCAGATGTCGGGAGACCTGAGCCGGTGTCATGGGACTCGCCACCGCCCTGGAGAGGGCGGCAAGATCCTTGGCATAGCGCGGCAACTCATGCTGACGGTGCCAGCTCATCAACCCCTTCACCTCCTGATCGAGCAGCCTCTTCTGGCTGCTGCTCAGGGAAAAATAGTCATCGAGCTGCCAGACGATGCCGACGTCGAGCCAGTAGTAGATGACCCGGGTCGAGCAGCCGACCAGCAGCAGGCAGGCCAGACCCGCCAGCCAGACTCGTGTTTTCTTGCGCCAAGGGTGTGTCATCAAGATGGGTTACTCCAGTCGTTGGCGATGATGGGCTATCAGCTCGGCATAGGCCGCATCGGGAGCCTGCTCGGCCATGAGCAGGGCCCACAACAGGGCGATGTAATCGACCCAGGGCAGAAAGGCCGCCCCCTGAAAATCCAGGGGACGTGGCGTCTGACCCAGGGCAAGCCGTTCAATTTCTTCAAGATAGCAGTCTTCAAGCGCTGCCATCTCCTCCAGACCCCAACCATGGGTGCGCACTATGCTGGCCAGTTCGAAACCGGGGTGACCCGCTGCGCCATATTCCCAATCGATGACCCAGGGTCGCTCTCCCAACAAGTTAGCCGGATTGAGATCGTGATGGCAAGGGAGCCAGCAACCGTCCGGCTCCCGGCTGGCGAGTAGAGGCGCCTCCAGCTTGTCGAGCCAGGGAGGGGGTGCCTTGAGCCCCTCGCGGTAGCCCCGGGCATGGGCGCGCACCGCCATCCTGACGGTCGGTACCGGCAGTTGATGAAGCCGAGCCAGCAGCAGTGCCAGGGCGGGCAACGCCTGACGCTGCGGGAGGGGAGCCTGCGCCCAGCTCGGCGCCTCGCACCAGTCGAGCAGCAGTATGCCGCGATCGGGGTCCCCATAATGGCAAGGCAGTGCCAGCCCGGCGGCCATGGCCCCCCGATAGAGCTGCCATTCGGTCGCCCTGTCGATGCCAAGGCGTGCCGGTTCTGGGTGACCCTGCCTCAAAAAGTAACTGCGCCCCGAGGGGAGGCGCAGTCGATAGTTGCTATTGGTCAGCCCGAGCCCCAGTGGTTCGAGCCGCCCCTCCCGCCAGGGAGCGGGCAGGCTCGCCAGCAGGCGCTGTTGTTCATTACCAGCCAAAGGTCGATGTCTTCGCCTGTTTGCGGATCTCTTTCTGATCGGCCCACTCCAGCTCGCCGCTCTCCAGATCCATCAGGTTCATGGTCATCTGGTAGTAGACATCCTTCACCTTGCCGTTGTCCTTGACGATGCTGCTGAGGTTGCCATAGACCATGTAGCGGGCACCGGTCTGCTTGCCAAGCCGTACCATGGCAGCGGGATCCACCATGCCACTGCTCTGCTGATATTCGAGCTGCTGCTTGACCGCCGCCACCTTGCTCATGTCGACGAAACGGAACTTGCCGGAGCGCAGCAACTTGGTGCGGATGGTGTCGCTCACGGCTTCGGTATCGATGTGCTCCGAGGTCTTGTTGCGGATGGAGTCCATGAACATCACGGGGCGACCCCCTGCCGTGATTTCACTGGTCGCCGGCGAGCTCAACATGGAATCCGCCATCTTGTCGGCGATGGCTTGCAAGTCGCTCGATCCGTAATCCACGGTCACCGTCTCGGTGGCCGTCGGATCGCCATAGCTGACGGTGGTGCTGGAGCAGCCGCCCAGCAGCAGGGCGCCGCCCAGGATAAGCAAGGCATGATTCATCTTCATCGATTCGTTTCCTCAATCACTAAGTACATGCAAGGTGTCAGCACCCCTGGTGCCTGACACCTCAAGCCACCGCCTCGCGGCGGCAGGGGCTCATCAGTTCGACTCTTCAATCACTTCACGGACGGAGAGCCGATAACCCTTCACATCCACGGTCGGCGCCAGGGCCGACAGTGTCCGAACCTGCTGGCCATGGAGCACGAGTGGCGTCCAGCCGCGGCCATCAGACGCGACCTCCTGGCCGCTGGCATCATACCAGTAGAACAGGTATTGCAGAGGATTGTCGCCACGGCGCTCATTGACTATCTCCACGTTGACCTGCATCAGGCCATTTTGCTGGCGCCTGGCCAGCTCGCGCAGGTGCAGGTCAAGAGTGCTGTTATCCACTTGCATCTGGGCCGCGCCGCCACTTGGCGCCGACAGGGCAACACCGCTGGTGTTGGTGGCACAGGCCGACAGCCCCAAGGCGAGGCCGCAAGCCAGGACGATTCGTTTCATCTTCTACTCCTCACATCAATATCTCCCCCCCAGGCACCCGGCCTGGGGGGATTAGAGCATCATCACCCGGATGACGAGATTGGCACCGAGCCGGTTGACCCACACCAGGGTGGTATGCCCGGCACGCACCTCGATGGGCAGGGTCTTGCTCCCACTGCCTGATCCTAACTGCAACTGCTGCGAGCCCGGGGGAAGCGTCGCGTCCCAACTCGATGCCTGGGCAGGCAGGGTCAGCCAGCTGCGGGTGTCGGCCCGCTCAGACAAGGTGTTGAAGATGCCGACCACCAGGTTGCCCACATCGCCCCCCTCCTTGGCGGCGCTGCGGCGCAGTTGCTCCTTGGCGACCAGACGCAGCGCCTGACGGCTCAACATGGCGGGCAGTCGCTCCTGCAGATCCTTGGCAGCCAGGGCTTCGAGCCGCACCAGGGGCGCCGTGCTGCCTGCCTGGTTGCCCACCCCGACACTGAGCGGCCCCACCTCGGCGCCGCGATTATCGTAGTAGGGGATGGCCACGGTAAAGGTGCGAAAATCCCCCCTTGAGGTAAAGAGCGGCAGTGGCAGGAAGAGTTCGCGGCGGGCCGGGATCAGCCCATCTTCGAACAGCACCACCACCCTGCCCTGCCCCCGCACCAGAGGCGGAGCCTTGCGACCGAGGCGCTGCTCGGTGGCCGCCAACTCAGCAGCCGAGCCGCGCAGCCGTGCCAGACGCAGCATGGCCCCTTGCAGAGCCGGGTTATCCGGGGCTATCTCCAGGCCGCGACCATAGTCAACCCAGGCATCGTTGAGATCCCCGCTCGCCTCATAGAGCACCCCGGACAGATAGAAGGTATAGGCATTCTGGAAGCCGTTCTTGACCTGGCCGGTGAGGCGGTCGAGATCCGGCGCCCGCGACAGCGCCTGGCGCACACTGGCCTCTTGCTTCGCCTTGGCAACCTCATCACCCCGCTCGCGCAGGGCCCGCTCCTGCACCTGATTGGCGCGGCGCACTTCGACCAGGGCCCCTTCCAGATCCCCGCGCTGCAGATAATCCAGCGCCAGATAGTGGTGCAGCATGGTGCGCTCGTAATCCGGCGTCTGATAGCTGAGGGTCTGATCGTTGGTCAGCAGACTGCCGGCCTGGGCCAGCCCCTGGCTCACCCGAAAGCGGGCCTGCTCATCGTCGGCCTTGAGGGCCAGGTCCGCCGCCTCCCAGGCCTTGCGGCTTTGCGGGGCCTGATTGGCGAGCGAAGCGATACGCCCCAGCTCCAACCGGCTGAGCACATAGCCATCATCGCCGGGGTCAAGCTCACGCACTTCCCCGATGGCGTCGAGTGCCTTGCCCTGCAGCAGGGCATTGCGCACCGGAGTCATCTGCACCGAATAGGAGACGAACAGGTCTTGCCAACTGGCGCAGCCGCCCAGCCCCAAAACGGCGCAGAGCAGCAAGGGGCGCAGCCCGGTCAACCGCATCCTCACAGGGTGAGCAAGGGGCCCAGGGAGTGACCGCCAACCAGATGCATATGGATGTGATACACCTCCTGCCCGCCATGGCGGTTGCAGTTCATGATGAGGCGATAGCCATCCTCGGCGATGCCCGCCTCAGAGGCCAGCTTGCGCGCCACCGTGAACATGCGGCCAAGGGCCAGCTCGTGTTCGGCTTCGACGTCATTGACCGTCGGGATCAGCACATTGGGAACGATGAGGATATGCGTCGGCGCCTTGGGGAAGATGTCGCGAAAAGCGGTGACCAGATCGTCCTGATACAGGATCTCGGCCGGGATTTCCCTGCGGATGATTTTGCTGAAAATGGTTTCATCGGCCATGGATAACTCCTTGCGTTAAAAAGAAAAATTCAAATTAAGACTCTAAAGAGCCCATTCCATCCCACTGGGCTTCGCCAAGTGTGACACAGGGCGATTTTTGCGACAGCCGTTGTCACAAAGCCTTCAGTTATTGTTAAAAATACCGATAGCGAGAACAGTAAGGATCCCCGGTGCCCACCACGAAGTCCGTAGGGTAACAAAGGGACGGGGGATTCAGGCAAGGGACTTTTGCATCACAGCGGGACAATAATGAAACTAAGTATGTCTGACCTCTCCATCTTGCAGCGGGTCTATCTCGGGTTTGCCATCCTGGTCGCCGTGATGATAGCGAGTTCTGCTTTCACCTTTCACAGCCAGCGCGCACTCGGCCAGGCCCTGCATCAGGTCACCCAGCAATCCATGCCCCTGGTGCAGGCCAGCAGCCAGACCCAGATCAGCCTGCTGAGCGCCAACAAGCGGCTCAACGACGTGCTGACCGAGCAAGATGCCAAGGCGCTACCCGAAGAGATCAGCGCCCTTGACGCCGCCCAGATCGAGGTCGAGGGTCGCCTCCAGGCCCTGAGCAGCCAGGCCGGCAATGAGCCCCAGTTGCAAGCACCGCTCAACGCCCTCAAGGAGCAGGTCGCCAGCTATCAGGCGCTGACCCAGACCCTGCCCACCGAACACCAGGCCCTGCTCAGCCAGCTGCACAAGGTCAATCAGGCCAAGGGACAATTCCAGGTCACCCTGCCCCAGTTCAAGAAAAACCTGAGCGACATGATGGCGGGACAAGAGGACAGCTTTATCAAGATGCTCTCCGAGAAGCTGACCACCCAGCTCTCCACCATCGAGCTCTCCACCATGGATGCCCTCAATCAGAGCATGACGGGCCCCATCGAAGCGGCGCTCAAGCGCAACAAGATGCAGATTGGCGGCTTCAACGGCACCATCGCCGATCTGGAAAAAGAGCTGCCCAGCTTCGACAACGACGTCGGTCACAACGTGCGCGCCTTCGTGCGCGACACCACCGCCAGCGACGGCCTGCTCGGCCAGTATCAGGCCCTGATGACGCAACAAGCCGCCCTGCTGGAGAAGAGCAAGCAGGCCAGCCAGCTCATCATCGCCATCCAGGAACAGCTCGATGCCATCACGGCCCAGAGCCAGCAACTGATGAATGCCAGCATTGCCGCCTCGGAACAGGTACAGCAGCGCAGCACCCTCTCCCAGGGGGTCAGCATAGTGCTCGCCATCCTGGTCGCCATCCTGGTCGCTCTCACCCTGGGCCGGGCCATCCGCCGCCCACTCAAGGAGCTGCTGCGGGTACTGACCGACGTGACCCAGGGGGACATGACACTGCGGGTCGGCTTCAAGAGCCGCAACGAATTTGGTCAGCTCGGCAGTCAGGTCAACCTGCTGATCGCCCAGATGAGCGAGGTCCTCACCCAGCTGAGCCAGGCCTCGACCCAGCTCAATGATGCCGCCCACGGCAACCGCCACACCACGGAGTCGGTGCGTGCGGATCTGGAGACCCAGCGTCAGGAGACCGCCTCGGTCGCCGCCGCCATGACCGAGATGGAAGCCTCGGTGCGCGAGGTTGCCCAGGCGGCCAACCAGACCCTGGAGCGGGTGATGGATGTGGAGAAAGCCTCCGAAACCGGACGCCAGGTGATGGCGGGCAATATCAGCACCACCCACCAGCTGGCGGGCAAGTTGCAGCAGACCGGGGCTGTCATCGCCGAGGTCAGCACCATGAGCGGCCAGATTGGCAACATTCTCGACGTCATTCGCGGCATTGCCGATCAGACCAATCTGCTGGCGCTCAATGCCGCCATCGAGGCAGCCCGGGCCGGCGAACAGGGCCGTGGCTTCGCCGTGGTGGCCGACGAAGTGCGCAGTCTGGCGGGCCGCACCTCCCAATCCACCAGCGAGATCCAGACCATGATAGAGAACCTGCAACAAGGGGTCGCCAAGGCGGTGACCGTGATGCAGGAGTGCTCCCATGAGATGGACAGCTGCATGAGCCAGAGTTCCCAGGCCAACAACGCCATGGAGGAGGTGCAGGGGATAGTGGTGCTGATCAGCGACATGTCGAGCCAGATAGCCTCGGCCGCCGAGCAGCAGCAGGCGACCAGCGCCGACATCGCCACCAACCTCAATCGCATCTCGGATATCTCGGATCTCAATTACCAGGGCATCGCCCGGGTGGCCGAGACCAGCCAGCAACTCGATGCCCTGGCCGAGCAGCAGGAGAGCCTGGTCAAGCGGTTCCGGCTCAGTGCCTGATCGCCTCTGACGGCGCCCCCAGCAACAACAAGGCCCCTTTCGGGGCCTTGTTGTTTATCCATGGCGCATCAGGCGTAGGCGATGGCGCCCTTGCCCACCCCTTCATAGGCGACAATCTTGACGAACTTGTCCCCCACCTGCTTCTTCACTTCACGGGCAATATGGTGGGCAAGCAGCTCTATGGTGGTGTCGGTGTCGATCATCTCCACCTCGCTTCTGGCCATGGCGAGCTGGAACAGCCCCTGGGGGGCCACATATTTAAAACCAACATGCTGCTCGCCAAGCAGTGGCGTGGCGACGGCGCTCAGGACCAGTTCGGTCAGGGGAACTTGGTCCTCGGCGGTGCCGAGGTAGATATCGGCCCAACGCTCGGCCCAATTCTGTTCAAGCTCTTCATCACGCTCCCCTTCCACCTCTATCTCGATGGGCGAGCGATGACCGTGGGCGATGCGCTGGCAGTTGCCATCGTGTTTCTTGAGGCCATGGCTGTAGTGATAGAAGGCACCGGCAATGGCTTCGTGGCGCAGGGTCAGCGACAGATCCCGGATATTGCCCGGCAGCTCCTTGGCCAGTACCGCCAGCAGGTAGCGGGTCACAGACTCCTTGTCGACCTGGGCACCGGGGATAAAGGCAAAGGCCTCCCCCGGACAGCGCAGATGGATGGAGCCGCCCTGGCGCAGCAAGTCGACGCACTGCTCGCCCCCGGCCAGACTCTCGATGCGCACCAGGGCGTTGTCTGCCGGGACCAGCAGCTTATGGTCCACTTCGCGGTCGATGATCGCCTTGATAAGCTTCTTCACCCGACCAAAATCGAGCAGCATGCTCATCTCGTTGAGCTCGCCGCCCAGCTCCACGTCCACCAGCCAGCTCTCACCCACCATGCCACGGCGTTCACACAGGTAGCTGGAGTCGATCACGGTCAAATCTCTTACAAATAACTTCATTACTCAGGCCTTGCTACAGAGTAGGGACAGATTGCGCTATTATGACCCGCGCTCACCGACAAAGGAACTGGACCCGCCATGAACACATTGCTTATCAAGAACGCAACCCTGGTCAACGAAGGGCGCATCTACGCCTCCGATGTGCTGATCGAGGGCGAGCGTATCAAGAAGATCGCCCCCCAGATCGATGCCCCGGACGCCGTGGTGATCGATGCGGCAGGCCGCCATCTGATCCCCGGCATGATTGACGATCAGGTCCATTTTCGTGAGCCGGGTCTGACCCACAAAGGCACCATAGCGAGCGAGTCCCGCGCCGCCGTAGCCGGTGGCACCACCAGCTTCATGGAGATGCCCAACGTCAATCCCCAGACAACTACTATCGACGCCCTGGAAGCCAAGTACGAGATCGCCGCCAAAGGCTCTGCCGCCAACTACAGCTTCTATCTGGGTGCCACCAACGACAACCTGGAAGAGATCAAGAAGCTCGATCCCAAGCAGTCCTGCGGCATCAAGATCTTCATGGGCGCCTCCACCGGCAACATGCTGGTCGACAACCAGGAGACCCTGGCGGCCATCTTCCGGGAGAGCCCGGTGATGATAGTGACCCACTGCGAAGACACGCCGTCTATCAAGGTGCTCGAAGACGAGGCCCGCGCCAAGTGGGGCGAGGATGTGCCGATGCGCGAGCACGGCCGCATCCGCAGCGCCGATGCCTGCTACAAATCCTCCAGCATGGCGGTGTGCCTGGCGAAAAAATACGGCGCCAAACTGCACGTGCTGCATCTGACCACGGCAAAAGAGCTGTCGCTCTTCACCGCCAGCCCGGACTTGAAGGATCTCAAGGACAAGAACATCACCGCCGAGGTGTGTGTGCATCATCTGTTCTTCAACGAGGCGGACTACGACACCCTGGGCAGCCAGATCAAGTGCAACCCGGCGGTGAAGAGCGCGGCCGATCAGCACGCGCTGCTCGATGCGGTGCGCAACGATGTGCTCGACATCATCGCCACCGACCACGCCCCCCACACCTGGGAAGAGAAGCAGAACAGCTACTTCAAGGCGCCGTCCGGCATCCCGCTGGTGCAGCACTCCATGCAGGCCCTGCTCGAGCTCTACCACAACGGCGTCTTCTCCCTGGAAACTATCGTCAAGAAGACCTCCCACGCGGTGGCCGAGCGCTTCCAGGTGCAGGATCGCGGCTACATCCGCGAAGGCTACTTCGCCGACCTGGTGCTGCTGGATCTGGGCAAGCCCTATGTGGTCAATGACGACAACCTGCTCTATCTGTGCGGCTGGTCGCCCTTCAACGGCTATCGCTTCCAGAGCAGCATAGAGATGACCCTGGTGAATGGTCAGATTGCCTGGCAGAACGGTCAGGTCACCGACCAGGTATTGGGCAAACGGCTGACCTTTAACCGCTGACAGTGAGGGAAGCGATAGCCATTCAAAGGCTGTCGCTCCCAACCCCATTGGCATGAAGATGACAGGCAGATCACCCGGCAAAACGGTCAGTTCACCGGCTTGCCATTGGGCAAACGGCTGACCTTTAACCGTTAATTGCGTGCAAAGCAGGCGAACGCGTCAAAGTCGCTGTTTGCTGGTTGACAGGGGGGGGCCATCTCCATAAACTCAGCCCCCGTCAGCCAAGCTGACGCAGTCGGCGTGTAGCGCAGCCAGGTAGCGCACTGTCATGGGGTGTCAGGGGTCGGAGGTTCGAATCCTCTCACGCCGACCATCATTCCCCGAGAAAGGCCCAATCAGCAGATTGGGCCTTTTTTTATTCGCGATCCATCCCCTCCCCCTTTTCCCTCATCGCGGATGGCATTGACCCTCTCCCTGCTCTCCTCCAGCCAGGTGGATGATTGCCCAAAACCGATCCCTGTGTTGTGATCAGCTATCGTCTCTGCCCAGGGTTTATCTCATGCCATCTTGTCGCTCTCCTCTGCCCTCTCTCCTGCTGGTCTGCACCCTGCTCTTGGGCGGCTGCGCGACCCCCTATGACAGTGAGAAGTCAATGTGGAATGGTCAGACTGGCTTCTCCCAGACCCAGCTCGGCCCGGATCGCTGGCAGATAGAGTTCGTCGGCAACGATCTGGTGGACAGGGAGACGGCGCGCAAATACGTGCTCAAACGCGCCGGGGAACTGGCCCTGTCCAGAGGCTATGGCTGGATAGAGGTATTGAGTCTGGAGATTGCCCGGGATGCCGTGCGCGCGACCCCCCGTCGCCCTCAGTTTGGTTTCGATGAGTACGAGCCAGACACCTTCATGGAGCAGTTGCATGTCGAGCATCGCATCTCTGCCCTGCTCAACCTGCGCCTGCGTCACCAGGCCAAGGGGGATGGCAGCTTGTCAGCTGAATATCTCAATAAAATAACAATTAGCAACAGTAAATAGTAACAATTAATTAAATAACATCCTTGATACACCTAAGACCAGTATGAAAAGTGTGACTCGACGCTGGTGTTAGTGCTCGCCTTTGGGCATGCTGCAAACCGTGATCGCCCTCCTCTGGCGATCTGGCACGGCTGTCGTGGCACTCGCCACCCCATCCCGACTCCTTGCGTTGCCCGGATCTCTCCCCATGAAAATGAACAAGCTGACCCTCGCCATCCTGATCGCCATGCTGCTTGGCATCGCCACCGGTCAGGGTTATCGACTCTTTGCCCCCGGCGAAGCCCCCGCTTTTGCAGACAATGTCACCCTGCTCACCGACATCTTCCTGCGACTCATCAAGATGATCATCGCCCCCCTGGTGTTCACCACCCTGGTGGTCGGTATCGCCAAGATGGGGGATACCCGCACCGTCGGCCGGATCGGCGCCAAGACCCTCGGCTGGTTTATGCTCGCCTCCCTGCTCTCCCTGAGCCTGGGGCTGCTCATGGTCACCCTGATGCAGCCGGGCAGCGGCCTCTCCTTGCCTCTGCCACCCGAGTCCGCCAGCAGCGGCATCAGCGCCGCCAGCCTGAGCCTGCGCGACTTTATCGCTCATGCCATCCCCAAGAGCCTGATCGAGGCCATGGCCAACAACGAGATCCTGCAAATCGTGGTGTTCTCGCTGTTCTTCGGTCTGGCCGCCGCCGCACTCGGTGATGCCGCCAAGCCGGTGGTGATGCTGCTGGCAAGCAGCGCCGAGATCATGCTCAAGGTGACCGGCTATGTGATGAATTTCGCTCCCTTTGCCGTCTTTGCCGCCATCTCGGCCATGGTCGCCAAGGAGGGGCTCGGCATCCTCGCTACCTATGGCAGCTTCATGGCCCAGTTCTATCTGGCCCTGGCCTGTCTCTGGCTGCTGCTCATCGCCATGGGCAGCCTCTTCCTGCGCCAGCGCACCCCGCGCCTGCTGGCCCTGATCCGCGAACCCGTGCTGCTCGCCTTCTCGACCGCCAGCTCGGAGGCGGCCTATCCCAAGACGCTGCAACGCCTCGAGTGGTTCGGCTGTGACAAGCGCATCGCCAGCTTCGTGCTGCCCATGGGTTACTCCTTCAATCTGGATGGCTCCATGATGTACTGCACCTTTGCGGTCATGTTCATCGCCCAGGCCTATGGCATCGAGCTCTCCTTCGCCCAGCAGGTGACCATGTTGCTGCTGCTCATGGTCACCTCCAAGGGGATGGCCGGGGTGCCACGGGCCTCCCTGGTGGTGATTGCCGCCACCCTCAACCAGTTCCATATCCCGGAGGCGGGTGTCCTGCTGCTGCTCGGCATAGACCACTTCCTCGACATGGGCCGCTCCGCCACCAATGTGCTCGGCAACGCCATCGCCGCCTGCGTGATCGCCAAGACCGAAGATTGTCTGGAAGAGGAGACCCAAGCGCCCCATGCCGTCTCGAAAGAGGCTCGCCAACCCGTTTGATGAGGGGCGAGGTCCGCTCCGTCAATGGCCAACGCCCGACTGTGCCCCCTCCCGCCCCGAGACGGGGCACAGCTGGCATTTTCCCCTGTCTTGCTCCCCTTCAGCCTCTGATCACCTCAGGGAAACGTGACCTAAAGACGTGCCACAAAGAGCACCATACGGTACACTCCCATCCGGGTCCAAACCCCGTTAAATACATAAAAATCAATAACAAGGCATTTATTAGCCACTGGTAGCATCCAGGGGCGGATCCCGATCTGCCCCTCGATGCCCAGCCGCCTCGCCTCAACAAAACAGGACATCCCATGAACAAGAAAACCCTGCTCGCGACCCTGATCTTCGGCCTGATGGCTGGCCAGGCCGTTGCCGCCCCTTACCTGCCCCAGGCGGACGATCAACGCAATGGCCAGCAATACAGCGCCGCCAATGCCTGGCTGGAAGTGGATCTGGCAGCCTTCGATCACAACCTGCAGACCCTCAAGACTCGCCTCGGTGACAAGGGCCCGCAGATCTGCGCCATCATGAAGGCCGACGCCTATGGTCACGGCATCGATCTGCTGGTGCCCTCGGTGGTTGCCGCCGGCATCCCCTGCATCGGCATCGCCAGCAACGAAGAGGCCCGCGTGGCACGGGACAAGGGCTTCACCGGTCGTCTGAT
This sequence comes from Aeromonas rivuli, assembly GCF_020149575.1. NCBI lineage: Bacteria > Pseudomonadati > Pseudomonadota > Gammaproteobacteria > Aeromonadales > Aeromonadaceae > Aeromonas > Aeromonas rivuli. The sequence continues at coordinate 2,569,191 of NZ_CP079742.1, forward strand.
GCGAGTCCGCGCCGCGACCCCGGCCGAAGTCGAGCAGGCGGTGCCTTACAAGCTCGAAGAGCTGGTCGGCGGCCTGGAAAACGCGACCATCATCAGCGAGATAGCCCAGCGCCACCAGACCCGGATACCGGTGCACATTGGCCTCAACTCGGCAGGCATGAGCCGTAACGGTCTGGACTTGCGCGCCCAGGATGCCAAGGGTGAAGCCCTGGCCATACTCGGCCTCAAGGGGATCACCCCGGTCGGCATCATGACCCACTTCCCGGTGGAGGAGAAAGAGGACGTCAAGCTGGGTCTGGCCCAGTTCAAGCTCGATTCCCAGTGGCTGATCGAGGCGGGCAAGCTGGATCGCAGCAAGCTTACCCTGCACTGCGCCAACTCTTTCGCCACCCTGGAAGTGCCCGAAGCACATCTGGACATGGTTCGCCCGGGCGGCCTCATCTATGGCGACTCCATCCCCTCCTACACCGAATACAAACGCGTCATGGCCTTCAAGAGCCAGGTAGCGGCAGTCAGTCACTTCCCGGCGGGCAACACGGTCGGCTACGATCGCACCTTCACCCTCAAGCGGGACTCCGTGCTGGCCAACCTGCCGATGGGCTACTCGGACGGCTATCGCCGCGCCATGAGCAACAAGGCCTCCGTGCTCATCAACGGCCAGAAGGCCCCGGTGGTGGGCAAGACCTCCATGAACACCGTCATGATCGATGTGACCGACATCAAGGGGGTCAAACCCGGTGATGAGGTGGTGATGTTTGGCCGTCAGGGGGATAACGAGATTAAACAGGCAGATCTGGAAGAGTACAATGGCGCCCTGCTGGCGGACATGTACACCGTCTGGGGTTACAGCAACCCGCGCATCATCAAGCGTTAATCCTGCCGCCCCTGTGGCACGGCGCGCGAGCGGGCAATCAATGCCCATAGAAAAGGGCTCCCTTAGGAGCCCTTTTCATTTCATTATCCTCTGGCACCGCCGCCGTTATACCCGCGCGCCAGGGCTGCGGATCAGCTCGCCGATTTGACTTGCTTGCGCGTCAGCCAGAGGCTGAGCCCCATGCTGAGCACCAGTATGCTGGCCACCACCCCCAGGGCTACCCCGGTCGGGATCTTGAAGATGTCGAGCAGCAGCATCTTGACCCCGATAAACATCAGGATGAAGGCCAGGCCGTATTTCAGCAGGCTGAAACGCTCGGCCACACCGGCCAGCAGGAAGTACATGGCCCGCAGCCCCATGATGGCGAAGATATTGGAGGTCAGCACGATGAAGGGATCCGTGGTCACCGCGAAGATGGCCGGGATGCTGTCCACCGCGAAGATGAGGTCACTCACTTCAACCAGCACCAGGATCAGCAGCAGCGGCGTGGCGTAGCGCACACCATCACGCCAGACGAAGAAGTTCTCCCCTTCCAGCTGCTCGGTCACCTTGAAGCGACGGCGCATCCAGTTCAACAAGGGGTTGTTGGCAAGATCCGGCTCCTTGTCGGCCGCCCACAGCATCTTGGCACCGGTCAGCAGCAAGAAGGCGCCGAACAGATACAAGATCCAGTGGAACTGCTCGATGAGCCAGCTGCCCGCAAACACCATGCCAGCCCGCATCACGATGGCGCCCAATACCCCGTACAGCAGCACCCTGCGCTGCAGCTCGGCCGGGATCGCAAAATAGCCAAACAGCATCAGCCAGACGAAGACGTTGTCCACCGCCAGTGCCTTCTCAATGAGGTAGCCGGAGAGGAACTCCAACCCCTTCTGGTTCGCCATCTCGCGACCCATATTCGCATCAACCCAGTACCAGATGGCCAGGTTGAAGAGCAGCGCCATGCTCACCCAGACCAGGGACCAGGCTCCCGCCTCCTTGAGGGAAACCTTGTGAGACTTGCCGCCCCCCACGAAACGTAAATCGACCCAGAGCAGGGTCAACACCAGGGCGAAGAACCCCAACCACATCCACCATTCACCCATTGTGTCCTCCTTAAAAACGACAAAACCCATGACCGGAGGCATGGGTTCGCGTTTGGAGCAGATACACCTTGCCTCTCGGCAAGGTCTCACTTACAGCCTTGGCTGCCCGGGTGCCGGGTGCTTTGCGCTGCAAAGACACCGTAATGACGACAGACCGGCGAGAAGTTACTCCCCTTGTGCCGCGGATACTAGCAGGCCCTCCTGGTGCTGCCAAGTGCCTGATAAAGATATAGCAATCCGATGAGCGGATCGGTCCGCACCCAGCCTCTCCCCCCGCAGCAGCAGGGGGCACCCATAAAGAAGGGCGCCCAGAGGCGCCCTGTTATCTGCATGACGGCGACACGTCAGAGCGGGTCTGCCTTGAGGCAAGAGACGGCGTGGTCGAAGTTCCCCTCAAGCACAGGCCGGGTCTTGGCGCACTCGGGACCGGCCACCGGGCAGCGGGTACGGAACACGCAGCCGGACGGCGGATTCATCGGCGACGGCAAGTCCCCTTCCAGGATCTGGATCACCTTGCTGCGCTCCAGATCAGGATCCGGCACCGGCACCGCCGACATCAGCGCCTTGGTGTAGGGGTGCAGAGGATTGGCGTAGATCTCCTTGCCCTTGCCCAGCTCCACCGCATTGCCCAGATACATCACCAGCACCCGATCCGAAATGTGCTTCACCACGGACAAGTCATGGGCGATGAAGATGAGCGACAGCCCCATCTCCTTCTGGATGGACTTGAGCAGATTCACCACCTGCGCCTGGATGGAGACATCCAGCGCCGAGACCGGCTCGTCACAGATGATCATCTTGGGTTCGAGGATCAGGGCCCGGGCGATACCGATGCGTTGACACTGACCGCCGGAGAACTCATGGGGGTAGCGGTTGACCAGGTTGGGCAACAGCCCCACCTTGGTCATCATGGCGCGCACCTTGCCCTCCACCTCGCTCCTGGAGAGCTTGGGATAGAAGGTGATAAGGGGCTCGGCGATGATATCCCCTATGGTCATGCGCGGATTCAAGGAGGCGAGCGGGTCCTGGAAGATCATCTGGATCTCCTTGCGCTTCTCACGCAGGGCCTTCTGATCGAGCTTGGTCAAGTCGTTACCCAGCCAGACCACCTTGCCGTCCGTGGCGGGCACCAGGCCAATCAGCGCCCGGGCAAAGGTGGACTTGCCACAGCCGGACTCCCCCACTACGCCCAGGGTCTCCCCTTCATACAGACGCAGAGTCACCCCATCGACCGCTTTGAGGGTCGAGGGCTTGGCCCAGGGCCAGGCCTTGTCACTCTTGATGCTGAAGTGGACTTTGAGGTCGGACACTTCCAGCAGCAGTTTCTTGTCAGTACCCATTTAGTTCACTCCCTTGACCATGGCATCCGATACCCAGTGGCACGCGCGAGCGCGGCCATCGTTGAAGGGCAGCAAGCGCGGCGACTCCTGACCGCAGATCTCGCTGGCCCTGTGGCAGCGCTCCTGGAAGGGGCAGCCTTTGGGCAGACGCAGCAGGTTGGGCGGGTTGCCCGGAATGGTCGGCAAGATCTCCCCCTCGGTGTCGAGGCGGGGAATGGCACGCAGCAGCCCCTCGGTATAGGGGTGGCTAGGACGGTAGAAGATGTCGTTGACCTTGCCGTACTCCATGGTGCGGCCGGCATACATCACCAGCACCTTGTCGCAGATCCCCGCCACCACGCCCAAGTCGTGGGTGATCATGACGATGGAGGTGTTGAACTCGCGCTTGAGCTCGTTCATCAGGGTCATGATCTGGGCCTGTACCGTCACGTCCAGCGCCGTGGTCGGCTCATCGGCGATGAGCAGTTGCGGGCGGCAGAGCAGCGCCATGGCGATCATCACCCGCTGACGCATGCCACCGGAGAACTCATGCGGATACATGTTCATCCGCTGGCGCGACTCGGGGATCTTCACCGCATCGAGCATGCGCACCGACTCCTCGAAGGCCGCAGCCTTGCTCATCCCCTTGTGTTGTATCAGCACTTCCATCAGCTGATCCTTCACCTTCATGTAGGGATTGAGCGAGGTCATGGGATCCTGGAAGATCATCGCTATCTTCTCGGAGCGGATCTTGTTGAGCTTGTGCTCCGGCAGGTTGAGGATCTCCTCCCCCTGGAACTTGGCCGAGCCGGTGATGATGCCGTTCTTGGCGAGCAGGCCCATGATGGCGAAGGCCGTCTGAGACTTGCCTGAACCAGATTCTCCCACTATTCCCAGAGTCTCACCGGCCGAGAGGGAGAAGTTGAGATCGTTGACCGCCACCACATTGCCGTCCGGGGTCTTGAACTCGACCCGCAGATCTTTTACATCCAGTAATTTCATAAAAATTCCTTATCGAACCTCGTGGCTCTTATCAATCCTTCGGGATGCATGACCAGACCATGGGCGTCTGTTAGCACGCCCTGGCTGCACGTTTAGCGATCCTTGGGATCGAGCGCGTCACGCAGACCATCCCCGAGGAAGTTGAAGCAAAACAGGGTCACCACCATGAAACCGGCGGGGAACAAGAGTTGCCAGAGGGCCACTTCCATCGACTTGGAGCCTTCATCGAGCAGGGCACCCCAACTGGTCATGGGCTCCTGCACACCGAGGCCTAAGAAGCTCAGGAAAGATTCAAACATGATCATGCCAGGCACCAGCAAGGTCGCGTAGACCGCCACTATGCCGAGCACGTTCGGTACTATGTGCCGGGTGATGATCTTCCACTTGGAGACGCCGCAGACATGGGCCGCCTCGATGAACTCCTTGCTCTTGAGGCTCAGGGTCTGGCCGCGGACGATCCGCGCCATGTCGAGCCAGCTCACCGCGCCGATGGCGATGAAGATGAGCGCCAGGTTGCGGCCGAAGAAGGTCACCAGCATGATCACGAAGAACATGAAGGGGAAGGCGTTGAGGATCTCCAGCACCCGCATCATCAGGCTGTCGACCCGACCGCCGATAAAGCCGGAGGCGGCGCCATACAGGGTGCCGATGATGACGGCCACCAGGGCGCCCATGATGCCGACCATCAGCGAGATACGCCCGCCGAGCAGGGTCCGCACGAAGAGATCCCGGCCCAGGCTGTCGGTGCCAAACCAGTGTCCCGTCTCCAGATCCGGGGCCGATTGCATGGCGCCCCAGTCCGGATCGTCGAAGGTATATTGGGACAGATGCGGGCCTATGATGACCGCCAGACCGATGATGGTCAGGATGATCAGGCTCACCAGCGCAGCTCTGTTGCGCAGGAAACGGCGACGGGCATCTTTCCACAGGGAACGCCCCTCCACCACATCCACTTTCTGTGCGAAGGCTTCGAGTACTTCACGCTTTTCACTATTTACAACCATGATGCACTCCCGGCTTAGTAACGGATTTTGGGATCGATGAAGGCATAGAGAATATCGACCACGGCGTTAAAGGTGATGGTCAAGGCGCCGACCAGAATGGTCAGACCGAGCACCATGGAGTAGTCACGGTTAAGGGCACCGTTGACGAACAGCTGGCCAATGCCTGGCAGGCCGAAGATGGTCTCGATGACCACGGATCCGGTGATGATGCCGACGAAGGCCGGGCCCAGGTAGGAGACCACCGGCAGCATGGCCGGGCGCAGGGCGTGCTTGAGAATGATGTGGTGCAGCGGCAGCCCCTTGGCGCGGGCGGTGCGGATAAAGTTGGAGTTCATGGTCTCTATCATGCTGCCGCGCATGATGCGCGAGATGGCGGAGATGTAGTACATCATCATGCCAAACACCGGCAGCACCATGAACTGGATGCCGCCGCCCTGCCAGCCACCGGCCGGGAACCAGCCCAGATAGATACTGAAGAAGAGCACCAATAACGGCGCCAGTACGAAGCCCGGGATCACCACCCCGGCCATGGCCGACGACATCAGCAGATAATCGATGAGGGTGTTCTGTTTAAGGGCGGCAATGGTGCCGAAGGTGACCCCCAGCAAGACGGCAAAGAAGAAGGCAGATGCCCCTATCTTCGCGGACACTGGCAGCGCCTGGCTGACCAGATCGTTGACGCTGAAGTCTTTGTATTTGAACGAGGGGCCCAAATCACCCTGTACCAGGTTGCCCAGGTAGGTGAGGTATTGGGTGCCTATGGGTTTATCCAGACCATATTTGGCCTCGATATTCGCCAGAACTTCCGGCGGCAATGCCCGTTCGCTGGTAAAGGGGTTACCGGGGGCGAAGCGCATCATAAAGAAGGAGACGGTGATCAAGACCAGCAGGGTCGGGATCGCTTCCAATAGACGTTTAAGGATGAATTTCAACATAGACATGTCCTGTCCTGTACTGCTTCCAAAGGGTCGCGGTTTTAATTTAAAGGCCCGCCGTCTGGCGGGCCTGCTTGTTATGCGACTTTTTATTGTACTCAGTGAGCGATGATGTACATGTCCTTGCTGTACAGGTTATCCAGCGGGTTGGCCGGGTAGCCGCCCACATAGGGTTTCACCATACGGGAGGTCACGTACTGATAGATGGGCGCAATCGGCATGTCCTTGGCCAGGATGTCTTCGGCCTGAACATAGAGCTTGTTGCGCGCATCCGCATCCACCTGGTTGCGCGATTCGCTCATCAGCTTGTCAAAGGCGACATTGGAGTACTTGCCGTCGTTGTTGCCGTGGGTGGTCTGCATCAGATCCAGCATGGAGGAGGCTTCGTTGTAGTCCGCAATCCAGCCGGCGCGACCCACGTCGAAGTTACCCTGCTTCTTGGTTTCCAGGTAGGTCTTCCACTCCTGATTCACCAGGCTCACCTGCACCCCCAGCTTCTTCCACATGGAGGCGACGGCCACGGCCACTTTCTTGTGGTTGTCATCGGTGTTGTAGAGCAGCTCGAACTTGAGCGGCTTGCCCGGGCCGTAACCGGCCTCGGTCAGCAGCTCTTTCGCCTGGGCGTCACGCTCGGCCTGGGTCAGCTTGGACCAGGCCGGGGCCACCGGCTTGAAGCCATCCACGAAGTCCGGCACCAGGGTGTAGCCCGGGGTCTCGCCCTTGCCCATCACCTTCTCGGCGATCACGTTGCGATCGATGGCATAGGAGAGCGCGGTACGCACCCGCACGTCGTCAAACGGCTTGTGCTTGAAGTTGTACTGGTAGTAATAGGTGCCCACATAGCCGCTCACCTGCACCTCCGTCGGGTGCTCCTTTTTCATCTGCTTGAAGCGCTCGATGGGCATGTTGTAGGTGAGATCCACTTCGCCAGCCAGATAGCGGTTCAGTTCGGCGTTGGTGGACTGGATGGGCAGATAGGTGACCTTCTCGATCACCGTCTTGGCGTTGTTCCAATAGTTGGGGTTGCGCTCGACATCGACCCGCTCGTTGACCACCCAATCCTTCAGCTTGTAGGCACCGTTGGAAACCATGTTTTCCGGTTGGGTCCACTTGTCACCAAACTTCTCGATCACCGCCTTGGGTACCGGATAAGTGGTGGTGTGGGAGAGCATGCTGACGAAGTAAGGCACAGCCTTCTCCAGCTGTACTTCGAAGGTGTAGTCGTCGCTGGCTTTCACACCCAGGGTGTCGGCCGGTTTCTTGCCACCGATGATGTCGGTCGCATTCGTGATGGTCGGAATTTCCATGTACCAGGAGTAAGGAGAAGCCGTCTTGGGATCCACGGCGCGCTGGAAGGCGAAAACGAAGTCGTGGGCGGTGACAGGATCGCCATTGGACCACTTGGCATCTTTGCGCAGGTGGAACACGAAGTGTTTGTTGTCCTTGGTTTCCCAGGACTCGGCGACGCCGGGCAGGGTCTCACCCTTGGGGCCTGAGGTGACCAGACCTTCAAACAGGTCACGCAGAATATTGGATTCGACCGTTCCTTCGGTCTTGTGCGGATCCAGGGTAGCGGGTTCTGAACCGTTGCCTTTCACCAGGGATTGCTCGGGGGCGAGCTTGGTACCAGCGGGGACGTCGGCGGCCTGAGCCAGGGTGGCTCCACCGAATAGCGCAGCCAATAAAAGGGTATTAATCATTGTTTTTTTATGAGTCATTTCCATTTACTCCAACAAGAACATTCCATGCGTTTGTCATAAATGCGGGCCTGAGCACGCAGTCAGCATAATTCCCTGTCATTTCTGATAATGCAATAGATATCATCAGAGCGGGTCTGGATTCTTGGTTAAATAAACAGCTTTTAAGCAATTATCCAGCATTTAAATAGGCCGAAACGGCGCTTTTATACACAGAGCCGCTCGATTCTAGGAAATGGTTAACGAAAAAGAAACAATAAAAAGCCGGTCACGGGGACCGGCTGGCACAAAACAGACTCAGCTCACATCAGGCTAGGGAAGACTCCCTTGATGCCCGCCACCATGATCTCGATGCCAAGGGACATCATGATGAGGCCCATGATCCGGGTCACCACGTTGATGCCAGTGTTGCCCATCAACTTGAATAGCAAGGGGGCGGCGCGAAAAATCAGCCAGGAGCAGAAGGAGAAGATGGCCACCACCAGCGACATGCCAAGCAGCTGCTGCCAATGGCTCTGACTGGCATAGACGATCACCGATGAGATGGCCCCCGGACCCGCCATCAGCGGCAGCGCCAGTGGCACCACGGCAATCGACTCGCGGGCGGCCAGCTCCCCTTTCTCCTGCTTGTTGTGTTTCACCTCTCCCAGCTTGCCCTGCAGCATGGACCAGGCGATCAGGGTGATAAGCGACCCCCCTGCGATGCGAAACGACGCCAGCGAAATGCCAAAGCCATCGAGGATCAGTTGCCCCATGTACATGGAGACCAACAGGATCACCATGACGGCAATATTGGCCGTGGTGTTGGTCCTCATCCGCTCGGCCGGTGTCTGATGATTGGTCAAGCTGACGAAGACAGGCAGGAGGCCCAGCGGGTTGATAATGGCGATAAGGCCAATGAAGAACTTCAGATATAACGAAAAATCGATGTCAGCCACGCAAGTCATCCACAGATAAGCGCCCGTTGGGGCCAGCAGGTAAGAAATTGTGCACGAATTTACCTCATAGTTTGTGCGGCCACCAATCAAATAATCTCACGTTCCCCGCCCTCAATAGTTAGTTCCTCTAATGTGTTATCAAATTTCGACATAATCGTTTGTTAAAAAACATTGTGACGATTTAACATTTCGGTAAAATCATTTCGAGTTTTATCTCGCCATCGGATTTGGTAACAAGATTTCATCTCACAAAAAGAGGAGTTTTCAATGATAGATATGGACGTCACCCTGGATTGGCAACTCGATACCCTGCCAGCAATGCTCGTTGCCGGGCTGAGTATGTTTTTCGATCAACTCCCGGTAGATCCCTATATCGACGGTGATTTTCGTCGCCGCCGCTACGGTCGTTTCGAAAAACAGGGCCAGGGCTTTCATCGCCTCGACAACGGCGTCTTCTTCCAAGCCGCCGCCATCAACAAGTTTCTCGGCGACGTGCCCCGCACCTACCCCGATCTGCTGCCCGCCGTTGCCCAGCATGATGCCTTCCTGGCCATGCTCAGCGCCTTCGCACGCCACACGGCACTGGCTGACGGCCGCGAGATAGGCGTGCATCAGATGCGGATCTGCGCCTCCCTCGGCAGCGCAACCCCTCCCGCCCCCGAGGGCGTGCATCAAGATGGCTTCGACTTCATCGGCGTCTTCTTCTGTGGCAGCCAGGGGGTCACGGGCGGGGCCTTGCAGCTTTACCACGGATTAAAAGAACAACCCTTTTTCCAGCAAGCGTTAACAACCGGTGACTATCTGGTGCTCGATGATCGTCGCTTCTACCACAATGCCGCCCCCATCCTCCCCACAGGCCAGCAGGGCCACTGGGATGTCATAGTCCTAACTGCTTGATTTAAATGGCGTGAGATTCGTTCACGCCCCATTCATCCCCCGCCAGCTTAACTCCACAAGCCGATAACATGTTGAAAACATGTATTTTGAAATAAAATTTCTTTTGTTCTTTTGTTACACATGATCCAGATCAAGCTTTGCTGACATGAGACAGCCCTATAATCGATGTCGAAAGCAGTTCAGTAAGGCTTGTAAATACCCCATAGTGGTCAGGCTCTCCTTGACACGGTGTCTATAATTGCCGGGCATTGCCAAGGTCTTACTAAACAGTTTTCAAATCATCAGGAGATAAACATGGCAGTAACCAATTTGGCTGAACTGGATGCACTGGTTGCTCGCGTCAAAGAAGCGCAGCGTCAATTCGCCAGCTTCTCGCAAGAGCAAGTTGATGCAGTGTTCCGCGCCGCCGCCCTGGCCGCCAGCAACGCCCGTATCCCCCTGGCCCAGATGGCCGTGGCAGAGTCCGGTATGGGTATCATCGAAGACAAGGTTATCAAGAACCACTTCGCCTCCGAATACATCTATAACGCGTATAAAGATGAGAAGACCTGCGGCATCCTGAGCCAGGATGACGAGATGGGCACCATGATCATCGCCGAGCCGGTAGGCATCATCTGCGGCATAGTGCCGACCACCAACCCGACCGCTACCGCGATCTTCAAAGCCCTTATCTCCCTGAAGACTCGCAACGCCATCATCTTCTCCCCGCACCCCCGCGCCAAGAACTCCACCAATACCGCCGCCAAGCTGGTACTGGATGCCGCCATTGCCGCCGGTGCCCCGAAAGACATCATCGGCTGGATTGACCAACCTTCCGTCGAGCTGTCCAACGCGCTGATGAAGCACAACGACATCAACCTGATCCTGGCCACCGGTGGCCCGGGCATGGTGAAAGCGGCTTACTCCTCAGGCAAGCCTGCCATCGGTGTCGGTGCGGGCAACGTGCCTATCGTCATCGACGAAACCGCCGATGTTAAGCGCGCCGTCGCCTCCATCCTGATGTCCAAGACCTTCGACAACGGTGTGGTCTGCGCCTCCGAGCAAGCGGTCATCGTGGTTGACTCCATCTACAACCAGGTGAAAGAGCGTTTCTCCAGCCACGATGGCTACATCCTCTCCAAGGATGAAGCGGACAAGGTACGTAAAGTACTGCTGATCAACGGCGCCCTGAACGCCGACATCGTCGGCCAGCCGGCCACCAAGATCGCGGCCATGGCTGGCGTGACTGTGCCTGCCACCACCAAGATCCTGATCGGTGAAGGTCTGGAACTGTGCGCCGAGGATGAGTTCGCTCACGAGAAGCTCTCCCCGACACTGGGTATGTTCCGTGCCAAGAACTTCGAAGACGCTGTTGATATGGCCTGTGACATGGTCAACATCGGTGGTATCGGCCACACCTCCGGTCTGTACACCGACCAGGATCGCAACGCCGACCGCATCAGATACTTTGGCGACAAGATGAAGACCGCCCGTATCCTGATCAACACCCCCTCCACCCAGGGTGGTATCGGTGACCTGTACAACTTCGCTCTTGCTCCTTCCCTGACCCTGGGTTGCGGCTCCTGGAGTGGTAACTCCATCTCCGAGAACGTCGGTCCCAAGCACCTGATCAACAAGAAGACAGTCGCAAAACGGGCAGAAAATATGCTGTGGCACAAACTTCCGAAATCCATCTATTTCCGTCGTGGCTCCCTGCCGATCGCCCTCGGTGATCTGGAAGGCAAGAAGCGTGCAATGGTGGTCACCGACCGCTTCCTGTTCAACAACGGCTATGCCGACGACGTGGTGCGTCTGCTCAAGAAGCTGAACATGGAAGTGGAAGTCTTCTACGAAGTAGAAGCCGACCCGACCCTGTCCATCGTCCGTAAGGGCGCCGAGATGGCCAACTCCTTCAAGCCGGACGTTATCCTGGCGCTGGGTGGTGGTTCACCGATGGATGCGGCCAAGATCATGTGGGTCATGTACGAGCACCCGGACACCGCGTTCGAAGACTTGGCCATGCGCTTCATGGACATCCGCAAGCGTATCTACAAGTTCCCGAAAATGGGCGTGAAGGCCGAACTGGTCTGTATCACCACCACGTCCGGTACCGGCTCTGAAGTCACCCCGTTTGCGGTAGTCACCGACGACGCCACCGGCATGAAATACCCGCTGGCCGACTACGAGCTGACCCCGAACATGGCCATCGTCGATGCCAACCTGGTCATGAACATGCCCAAGTCCCTGTGCGCCTTCGGTGGTGTGGATGCGGTCACTCATGCCATGGAAGCCTACGTTTCCGTACTGGCTAACGAATACTCCGATGGCCAGGCGCTGCAAGCCCTGAAGCTGCTCAAAGAGTACCTGCCGTCCAGCTACCAGAACGGTGCCAACGACCCGGTTGCCCGCGAGAAGGTGCACAATGCTGCCACCATCGCCGGTATCGCGTTCGCCAACGCCTTCCTGGGTGTCTGCCACTCCATGGCGCACAAGCTGGGTGCCGAGTTCCACATCCCGCACGGTCTGGCCAACGCCCTGCTGATCAGCAACGTGATCCGCTACAACGCCAACGACAACCCGACCAAGCAGACCGCGTTCTCCCAGTACGATCGTCCGCAGGCTCGTCGTCGTTACGCCGAAATCGCCGATCACCTGGGTCTGACCAACAGCAGTGACCGCACCGCGGCCAAGATAGAGAAACTGCTGGCCTGGCTGGACGAGCTGAAAGCGACCTTAGGGATCCCGGCCTCCATCCGTGAAGCCGGCGTGAACGAAGCCGACTTCCTGGCCAAGGTTGACCAGCTGGCCCTGGAAGCCTTCGATGACCAGTGCACCGGCGCCAACCCGCGCTACCCGCTGATCACCGAGCTCAAAGCCATACTGATGGATACCTACTACGGTCGTCCTTTCAGCGAGGAAGTCCGGGTTGCTGCCAAGGTGGAAGCCAAAGTCGACGTCAAGGTTGATAGCAAGAAGAAAGCCAAAGCCTGATAAGTCAGAGCGATAACAAGAGCCCGCGCACATGCGCGGGCTTTTTTATTTGTCTATCTGCTTAATTTTGCTAGCTTGTTGGTAGGCTTTTTGGCGAACAGGTGTTGCGTATGGCACTGATGCAGGCATCTATCGAGCAGTTGCGGATAGGCCACTATGTCCACCTGCCCGTGGGCTGGCAGCAACACCCCTTCCTGTTCAACGCTTTCAAGATCAAAGATCAGCAGCAGCTCGATATCATACGCCACCTGGATCTCGCCCTGCTCACCGTCGACACCGACAAGAGTGACCTGCCGCTGGCCCCCTTGCTGCAAGGTGACGACCCCGTCGAATTACCCCCTGCCGGACACTCCCCTGCCCCGAGTCACGCCACTGAGACGGCACTCTTCGATGACAAAGCCTGGCGCCGATCCCTGCGCAGTGCCGACAAGGCATTTGGCCAATCCATGTCGGATTTGCGTGAAGCACTCGGAGCCCTCAATTTGAAACCCGATGAGGGGCTGGCCAATGTCGCCCAGCTGGTGCGCAATGTGGCCGCCCGCCTGCGTGAACATCAGGGCCCCCTCGGCCTGCATCTGATCCGCAGTGTCCACAGCGACATCCTGCTACAGCACAGCCTCAACATTGCCTTTATTGCCATGTTGATGGCCCGCGAGCTGGAGATGGACCCCTTGGCGATCGAGGAGGTGGGATTGGCGGGTCTGGTACATGATATCGGCGAGCTGAGAGTGCCCAGCCAGATCAGCCAGAAACGGGGCGAACTGACGCGTTCTGAACAAAATTACCTGAATATGCACCCTCAATACGGGCTGGAAATGCTCAATCAGTGGCAGGCATTCGAACCCAGGATCCGTCAGGTTGCCCATCTTCATCATGAACGGCTCGATGGCAGTGGTTTCCCCCTCGGCATCAAGGGCGGCGAGATCCCGCCACTGGCGCGCCTCATCGGTCTGGTGGATTATTTTGATGAACTGCTTCACCCCAGGGGGACGAGTCAGCCAGTCGCCCCCAATCAGGCCATCAGCCAGCTCTACAAGCTCTCTCAGAAGAAATTCGAGCAACCCTTGGTCAAGCTGCTTATCAAACTGCTCGGCGTCTATCCCCCCGGATCTCTGGTGCAGCTGTCGGATGGTGTCCTGGCCCTGGTTGTCAGCACTGAGCCTACCCAACCCTTGAAGCCCAAGATCCTGCCCTATGCCAAGGGGCAGCGCAGCGAGGGGGTTCCCCTCATCGATCTGCGCGAAGATGAACGCACTATCATCGCCTCCCTCAAACCGGAGGAACTGGACGATGCCCAGCGCCACTTCTTCAATCCGGGCCGACGCTTTTGTTACTACTTTGCATTTTGAGTTATCCCCAGAAGCTGGGGATAACTCATTGGACAAACTTGAATAATCGACTGAAAACCCACAAAACGGTTGTCGACTGAGGATGGATGAAAAACGCCCAGTCTCACGACTGGGCGGAGCATGCCACCTCCATGTGGCACATCCTGCGGATGCATTCATGCTCCCCTCCTGAATATCAATTGTTTTTCATTTACACAAATATCAATTTAACGTACTGATTTTATATAGTTTTTATTTTATGTTCTGGCAGAATGCCGCCCCAGGCACCAACAGAGTCGCCACAGAACAAGATCCCGATCACAGTTGCGGGGGGATGGTCATCCACTGACCCCCTAGCAATGAGGAACGTTTTTTATGCAATTGGTCCTCTCACTGCTGCAGCAGATGAGCGTCTTCCTGGTCATCGCCTACCTCTTTTCCAAGACGCCACTGTTTCGGCCGCTGACGCATTTCTCGGTGCGCCTGCCCCACAAGGTGCTCATTTATGTGCTCTTTTCCGGTTTCTGCATCCTGGGCACCTATGTGGGCCTGGACATCGATGATGCCATCGCCAACACCCGCGCCGTGGGGGCCGTGCTCGGCGGTCTGCTCGGCGGCCCCCTGGTTGGCCTGCTGGTCGGACTGACCGGTGGCCTGCACCGCTACAGCATGGGCGGTTTTACCGATCTGGCCTGCGCCATCTCCACCACCTGCGAGGGGCTGCTCGGCGGCCTGCTGCACTGGCGCCTGGTGCGGGCGGGTCGAACCGATGCTCTGTTCGAGCCCAGAACCGCCTTCTTCGTCACCCTGGTGGCCGAAGTGATGCAGATGGTGATCATCTTGCTGGTCGCCGCCCCCTTCGATAAGGCACTGCTGCTGGTGCGCACCATCGCCACCCCCATGATCCTGGCCAACTCCTGCGGCGCGGCCCTGTTCATCAGCATGATCCGCGATCAACAGCAGATGTATGAGAAGTTCTCCCGGGTCTTCTCGGCCAAGGCCCTGACCATCGCCAACCGCACCGTCGGCATCATGAGCCAGGGGTTCACGGTGGAAGCGAGCGACAAGATTGCTCATATCGTCAAGGAAGAGACCGGGGTCGGCGCCGTGGCCATCACGGACACTCACCAGATCCTGGCGTTTATCGGCATAGGGGAAGATCACCACAAGCCGGGTACCCCTATCACCTCGCGCCTCACTCAGCAGGCCATCAGTGAGAACCGGGTGCTGTTTGCCGATGGCAACAGCCAACCCTATCGCTGCAGCATCTCCCCCCAGTGCGAGCTCGGCTCGGTGCTGGTGATCCCCCTGCAGGGGGACATGGGGGTGATTGGCACCATCAAGCTCTACGAGCCCAAGACCCGATTGTTTCTCAAGATCAATCACACCCTGGGCGAGGGGATCGCCAATCTGCTCTCCCAGCAGCTGCTCAGCGGTCGACTGGAGCAACAACAGCGCCTGCTGATGCAGTCAGAGCTCAAGTTGGTACAGGCCCAGATCAATCCCCACTTCCTGTTCAACACCCTCAACACCATAGGGGCCATCACCCGCCGCAACCCGGAGCGGGCCCGGGAGCTGCTATTGCACCTGTCGCGCTTCTTTCGCAACAACCTCAAGCGCCAGAGCGATCTGGCCACCCTGCAAGAGGAGCAAGAGCACTGCCAGTCCTATCTGGAGATAGAGCTGGCCCGCTTCGGCGACAGATTGACGGTCATCAACGAGATCCCCGAGCATCTGGCCCAGCTGCGTCTGCCGAGCTTCACCCTGCAGCCTCTCATCGAGAATGCCATCAAGCATGGGATCTCCACCCTGCTGGGCGAGGGGCGATTGCGATTGTTGGCCCAGGAGCATGAGGGGTGCGTGACCATCAGCGTCGAGGACAACGCCGGTTGCTGGCAACCGGGAGCCAATGGCGATGGGTTAGGCATCTCCATTGTCGACAAGCGCCTCAAGAGCGCCTTCGGCCCGCAATATGGCATCAGCATTCACTGTGAACCCGAGCACTGGACCCGGGTCTCGTTCACCTTGCCCAGGGATACCCCATGAACCCGCCTTGCGCCCCGGTCTCAACCCGTCCCACACAGAGCCCTTTGTCCCAGGAGAGAAGATGATCCGCGTTCTCATCGTCGACGATGAACCCTATGCCCGCGACGAGCTGGCCCTGCTGCTTGGTCAGGATGATGACATCGTTCTCCTGGGGCAGGCGGCTAACGCCATAGAGGCGCTCGGCCTGATCAACAGCCTCAAACCTGACGTGGTCTTCCTCGATATTCAGATGCCCAAACTCAGCGGCATGGAGCTGGTCGCCATGCTCGATCCCCTGCCCCGCATCGTCTTCGTCACCGCCTATGACGACTATGCCATTCAGGCCTTCGAAGAGCAGGCCTTCGACTATCTGCTCAAACCGGTCGAACCCGCCCGACTGCACAAGACCCTGGCTCGGCTCAAGCAGGATATGACGCCGCAACCCATGGCGACCCTGGCACCGGCCATCCACCATATTCCCGGCTATCTCCATAACCGGGTGAGACTGTTGCCCATGGCGCAGGTGGAGTACGCCTTCTCGGATCTGGGCGGGGTGCATGTGGCCTGTCAGGGGGAGTTGTTTCATACCCAGCTCACCCTCAAATCCCTGGAGGAGAAGAGTCCGCTGCTGCGCTGCCATCGCCAGTACCTGATCCACCCTGCCGCCATCTTCGAAATCGCCCTGCTCGATAACCAGCTGGCCGAGATAGTCACCCAGAGCGGCGCCCGGGTGCCGGTCAGCCGCCGCTACCTCAAGGAGCTGAAAGACCAGTTCGGTCTCAGCTAACCGCCCTCCTCCAGCAGGCCAAGGCGCCTTGACCACCCGCTCGGCGTTGATTGACCGCCTCCCCGCGCCTTGACCAAGGACCCCTGCCAGGGCCCCTTGCCATGCAAGCCGGGCCTCCAGCAGGCCTGGCCCATCGGGCATCAAGCGTGAACCGGATCACAATCCTTCGCCGCTCGGGACGCCAAGACGCCGCTCAGGTTCTTTCCCATGAGTTTCACCGCCCGGCCACCTAGACTCCTCAGCGCACACCACAATAACAAGTAATGGAGCGTTACAATGGTCTGGTTCTTCCTCTGTGTCGGCCTGCTCGTCGCCGGCTATTTCACTTACGGTAAAATCATCGAACGGATTTTCGGCCCCAAACCCGAGCTGAAAACCCCGGCCATCACCATGGCCGATGGGGTGGACTATGTCCCCATGTCCGACAAGAAGATTTACCTGGTTCAGCTGCTCAACATCGCCGGGGTCGGTCCCATCTTCGGCCCCATACTCGGCGCCCTCTATGGCCCGGTCGCCATGCTGTGGATCGTATTTGGCTGCATCTTCGCCGGTGCGGTGCACGACTACTTCTCCGGCAT
Source organism: Aeromonas rivuli (assembly GCF_020149575.1). NCBI lineage: Bacteria > Pseudomonadati > Pseudomonadota > Gammaproteobacteria > Aeromonadales > Aeromonadaceae > Aeromonas > Aeromonas rivuli. The sequence goes on from NZ_CP079742.1 coordinate 2,586,630, forward strand.
GCTGTCGGTGCGCGCCAAGGGCGCCTCTGTCCCGACCGTGGTCGGTGAGCACCTGGGCACGGTCGCCAAGCACTTCATGAACCTGTTTGCCGTCATCTTGCTGATGCTGGTCGGCGTGGTGTTCGTACTGAGCCCGGCCGGTCTGCTCTCCAGCCTGACTCATATCGAGATGGTCTACTGGATCGCGGCCATTTTTGCTTACTACATCCTCGCGACCATTGTCCCCATCGACAAGATCATCGGTCGCTTCTACCCCATCTTCGGCGCCCTGCTGGTGTTCATGTCGGTCGGCCTGGTGATCGGCCTCATGGTATCGGGCAAGGGGTTCTACAACACAGGGATGGACTTCTCCAACCTGCACCCCACCGACTTGCCGCTCTGGCCGCTGCTGTTCATCACCATCGCCTGCGGTGCCGTCTCGGGTTTCCACGCCACCCAGTCCCCACTGATGGCGCGCTGCATGCAAAATGAGAAGTCCGGTCGCTTCATCTTCTACGGCGCCATGATAGGCGAAGGTGTCATCGCGCTGATCTGGTGCACCCTGGGGCTCTCCTTCTACGAGAGCACGGACGCCCTGAACGCAACCCTGGCCAATGGCGGCCCCTCTGCCGTGGTCCACGAGGTCTCCACCGGCCTGCTCGGCACCGTCGGCGGCATCCTCGCTATCCTCGGCGTGGTGATCCTGCCCATCACCTCCGGCGATACCGCGTTTCGCAGTGCCCGCCTGATAGTGGCGGACTTCCTCAACATGACCCAGAAGCCCATCGTCAAGCGCCTGCTGATTGCCATCCCCATGTTTGTGCTGGGTTACATCATCTCCAAGGCTGAGTTCGGGGTGATCTGGCGCTACTTCGGCTGGGCCAACCAGACCACCGCAGTGATCATGCTGTGGGCTGCCGCCGCCTACCTCGCCAAGGAGGGCAAGCTGCACTGGATTTGCACCATACCGGCCATGTTCATGACCGCCGTGGTCATCACTTACCTGGCCAATGCCCCCATCGGCTTTGGCATGGAGATGCAGATCTCGACCATCATAGGCTTGGTGGCTACTGCCCTGCTGACCCTGGCCTTCCTGGTCAAGTTCAGGCCAACCGATGCGAGCGAGACCGCCAGTGAAATCAAGGAGAGCTGACCGCCCTCCCGCGCTGAAATAGCAAAAGGCCCGGCATCGCTGCCGGGCCTTTTCATTTGTCAGGTCATCAGACGCAGACCCCTGACTCAGTTGCCAGGTGCCTGATCCTTGGGCGCTTCGGCCGGGGCCTGGTACCACTGCTCCTTGGCCACCAGCACCGCCTGCTCCGGCTGGGCAATGAAGTTGGGGGACATGATCTGCACCCCGAACTCGTTGAACACATCCTGGATATGGCCATGGAGCTCGGTCTTGACCACCGCGGGCAGCAACCCCGCCTTCATGCGCACCTGCAGCTCGTACTCCACATACCAATCCTGCAGATTGAGCTGACGCACCAGCGGGGCCTCGTCCTGATTGAGCCGCTCACAGCGCCGGGCGGCCAGTTCCAGCATGGCATGCACCTGACGCCAGGGGGTGTCGTAGCCGATGGTCACCTTGGTGAGCAGGGCCACTCCCTTCTCGCCGGCGAGGCGGGTGAGGTTGACCACCTTGCCCCCCACGACCACGGCGTTGGGCAGGGTGACCTCGTGATCCTGGCGCGTCACCAGCTTGGTAGACAGGGCGCTGAGCTCGGTCACCATGCCTTCCACCTCGCCAATCTGTACCAGATCGCCGGGACGCAAGGCCCGCGAGTAGATGAGCACCAGACCACTCATGGCGTGGTTCATGATCCCCGCCGAGCCCAGGGTCACCATCAGGCCGAAGAAGACACTCACCCCCTTGAAGGCATCCGAATTGGCGCCGGGCAGATAGGGGTAGGCCACCGTCAGGGCAAACAACCAGATCACCACGGAGAGCAGGCGACGGGTCGCCCCCACCGTCTCGGCATGCAGCCCCTGCATCCGTAGCTGGCCACGTTCGATGCGATCAAAGATGATGCCCAGCATACGTATGAAGAGCCGGGTCATGACGAAGATGAGCAACACTGTCACCAGCCCCGGCATGGCGGCCATGATGCCCTCCAGCATGTCGACGCACAGGGTAAACAGCGAGCTGCCCAGCCGATCGCTCCAGGCCCTGGTTTGAGGAAAGAGCCCCAATACGTAGGTGAGCCAGCCGTAGGTCACCATGAACACCAGCAGCAGCGTCACCAGCCCCAGTAGTCGCACCTCGACATTGCCCGCCACCTGGCGCCACTGGTGAGGGATCAACCCCTTTTGCAGCAACAGTCGATTGGCGAGCCACTTTCTGACTCGACGATGGATCCATTGCAGGCCCCATATAAGGCCGAAGAATACCAGGCTGGCCAGCACAGCCTTGCCGGTGGCCTTGAGCAGATAAGGCGTGGAGTGCAGCTCCAGATACTTGAGTCTCACCTCTTCCAATCGCCCCCGCACGCGGTCGGCCGCTTGATCCAGGGTTAGCTCATCGAGATCGTCCAGATCCTTGTCCACCAGCACCAGGACTCGTTTGCCGTTGGCCATGAACTCCCGCGTCTCATAGCCGAGCCGCTGGCTCGCGACGACGGTAATGGGGGTCTGCAAGTCATCCGCACTCATGGTGTCGAGGCGTTCATGCACCCGACGCACCCGATCCGCACCGTCCAGGCTACCAAATTTGGCCTGAAACATGACGATAGGTTCATGGAGCAGCACCAGGGTCCGGGCCAGCTCCTGCTCGGTGGGCTCTCGCCTCGGCTCTGCCGCCCAGCCCACTCTTGCCAAGAGCAGGCAAGTCAACAGCAGACCGGTCAACCACAAACTCATGTTGCACAGTTTTTTCATCGCGCCCCCATTTCTCTGTTCCTCACAGATCCGGATCAATTTCTTGTTTGATTTTACAGAAAAAAAACTCTTTTGCGTGATTAATAACCGGCCAATGAACCTAGGCTGTACCAGAAGATGGACGCCTCTATTGCACACTTGCACTGAGGTAATATGCTGTCATCATGTGCCGCTGAACACTGCGGATACGAGATGAAAGTGTCAGCTCGAAATTTATATGGGAGAAATTGAGGATGCTTGATTACATTGCCTTGGGGATCTTGGTATTCGTCGTCTTGGTCATGTTTTATGGAGTTATCGTCATTCACGATATTCCGTATGAAATTGCCAAACATCGCAATCACCCCCATCAGGATGCCATTCACGTGGCCGGTTGGGTCAGTCTGTTTACATTGCACGTACTTTGGCCTTTCCTGTGGATCTGGGCCACTATCTATCGCCCCGATCGTGGCTGGGGGTTCAGTCAACGTCTGCAACAGGACGAAGATGATCTTTCTACCATCAAGCAAGAGCTTGCCGCTTTGCAAGCCCGTATGGCCACGCTCGAACAGCCCAAAAAATAGGTAATATTTCATGGACTTGCTACTGATCCTTACTTATACCGCTCTCTGTATCGGTATCTTCAAGCTCTTCAAGATCCCCCTCAACAAGTGGACTGTGCCGACGGCCGTGCTGGGCGGGGTCTTCATCATCGGGGCGCTCATCGTACTGATGAACTACAACCACCCCTATTCAGAGCTGGCACGCAACTATTACGTCTCCACCCCCATGGTGCCGCTGGTCAAGGGCCGCGTCACCGAGGTGCCAGTCCAACCGAATCAGCCTGTCAAGAAAGGAGATGTGCTGTTTCGTATCGACGCAGAGCCATTCCAGGAGAGGGTTGCCAGCCTGACCGCCAGGCTCGCCTCCAACACAGATTTCCTCAGAGCCCTCAGTGCCAGACTGCGCTCCGCCAGTCTGGATCGCGATCGTGCTCAGGAGCTGATGCGCCGTGGCATCGGCAAACAACGGGATCTCGACGTCACCCAGGCCAACGTGGACGATATCGTCGCCCAGATTGATCAACAAAAGGCAGCGCTGGATGACCTCAAGGCCCAGCTAAACATCGCCAAATACGATCTGGAGCAGACAGTGGTCTATGCCCCAAGCGATGGCCATATCGTGCAACTGGCGTTGCGCCCCGGCATGATCGCCGCCCCCTTCATGTATCGACCCGTGATGACCTTCATCCATGAAGATGCCAACTCCTATGTCGGCTGGTTCTGGCAGAACAGCATGCAGCGCCTGAAGGCAGGGGACGAGGCTGAAGTGGTGCTGGACGGCATCCCAGGCAAGATCTTCAAAGCCAAGGTGCAGTCCGTGATCCCCGCCATGGCGCCGGGTAACATTCAGGCTCAGGCGGGCCTCATCGACCAGACCACGGCGCAGCTGCCGGGTCGCCTGCCCATCGTCCTCGAGATCACCGATCCCGAGTGGGCCAAGTATCAGGTGATCGCCGGCTCCAGTGGCCAGGCCGCCATCTATACCGAACATGTCCACCATGTGGCCATCATGCGTAAAATTCTGATGCGCATGGGTAGCTGGCTCAACTACCTGTTCCCCTTCCATTGATCACCCCAAGCGGGCCAGTCTGACTGGCCCGCTGTCGTTTGTGCCCAGCCCTTCCCCTCCCTATAATGCCCGCCAGCCCTTTTTATCAGTCAGCTTCCCCATCATGTTCGTGCTCAGGCCCTATCAGACAGAGGCGGTCAACGCCGTCATCCAGCATTTTCGCAAGCACCCGGATCCCGCCGTGGTGGTGCTGCCCACCGGGGCTGGCAAGAGTCTGGTGATCGCAGAACTCGCCCGCAAAGCCCGTGGCCGGGTGCTGGTGCTGGCCCACGTCAAGGAACTGGTGGAACAGAATCACGGCAAATATGAGGCCTGGGGGCTCAAGGCCGATATCTTCGCCGCCGGGCTGGATCGCAAGGAGGCCAAGGCCCAGGTGGTGTTTGGCTCTGTGCAGTCTGTGGCACGCAATCTGGCCGCCTTCGATCCCGTTTCACCAGTGGTAGCCACCTCGGTAGACACCATCACTGCCACGGGCAGCTTCTCCCTGCTCATCATCGACGAGTGCCATCGGGTTTCACTGGATGAGGAGAGCCAATACCATCAGGTGATCGACCATCTTAAAATCGCCAATCCATCCCTCAAGATCCTCGGGCTCACCGCCACCCCCTACCGACTGGGGCTGGGCTGGATCTACCGGCGCCATTATCACGGCATGGTGAAGAGCCACGGCGAACGGCTGTTTGGCGACTGCGTGTTCGAGCTGCCGCTGCGCTACATGGTGAAACACGGTTATCTCACGCCGCCCCGATTAGTTGATGCCCCCATAGTCCACTACGACTTCAGCAAGTTGATTCCCAAGGGCAATGGCCTGTTCAGCGAGGCGGACCTCAATGGCGAGCTCAAGCGCCAGCAGCGGGTCACCCCCCACATCATCAGCCAGGTGCTGGAGTACGCAGTCGATCGCCAGGGGGTGATGGTCTTCGCCGCCACCGTCGAGCATGCCCGCGAGATCCAGGGCCTGCTCGTCGCCAAGGAGCAGCACGCCGCCCTCATCACCGGCGAGACCCCGGGCCCTGAGCGCGATGCCCTCATCAGCGCCTTCAAAGGGCGGGAGCTCAAGTTTCTGGTCAACGTCTCCGTGCTCACCACAGGTTTCGATGCTCCCCATGTCGATCTCATCGTGATGCTGCGCCCCACCGAGTCTGTCTCGCTCTACCAGCAGATCGTCGGCCGTGGCCTGCGCCTCTCGCCGGGCAAGACGGATTGCCTGGTACTCGACTACGCGGGCAACAACTTCAACCTGTTCGCCCCCGAGGTGGGGGAGCCCAGGCCCCATGCCGGCACCGAACCCGTGCAGGTACCCTGCCCGGCCTGTGGTTTTGCCAACACCTTCTGGGGCAAGACCGATGAGGATGGCCAGGTGATTGAACACTATGGCCGGCGCTGCCAGGGATTCTTCGAGGATGACGATGGCGCGCGGGAAGAGTGCGACTACCGCTTTCGCGCCAAGATTTGTCCCGGCTGTGGCAGTGAAAACGACATCGCTGCCCGCCGCTGCCAAAGCTGCTATCAGCTGCTGGTCGACCCGGATGACAAGCTTAAGGAAGCCCTCAATCTCAAGGACTGCATGGTGATCCGCGCCGCCGGGCTGACCCTGGCTGCCGGCCGCGGCAAACAGGGGGAGCGGCTGGAGGTGACCTATCACGACGAGGATGGTTTGACCCTGATGGAGTATTTTTCTTTCCACAGCCCAGGGGCGCGACGCTTGTTTCAACGGGCCTTTGTGCGTCATCATTGGCGCGCTCCGGGCCTGGAGCCCGAATTTGCCACCCTGGATAGCGTCCTTGCGGCACAGGCCCAGTTCCGTCATCCCGATTTCGTCATCGCCCGCAAGTCAGGGCGCTTCTGGCAGGTGAAAGAGAAGATTTTTGATTATGAGGGGCGGTATCGCACTGCCGACACCCTCGGCTAACGTCGGAGCCTGACTGACAGGTGACAGCGACCATGCTCGATGATGAGGCGCCGCACCGCCAACCCTTGGCTAAGGTCGGGACCCGGCTGATGGGTAAAAGAGACGATTTTTCTATTCTGAGGGGCGACAGCGCACCGCCGGCCCCTCGGCTAACACAGAGGTTTTTATGCAGCGGCTTTTGACAGGTTTTTGTGCTTTCGTTTCCCTGGCGGCTCTGGCTGCCCCGCTGACCCCGCCCCAGGGCGGTCAATATGCCGTGATAGTGCAGGGCAACAATGGCGTCGAGTACGCTCGCCACGCCGATGACATGATAGCTCCCGCCTCCACCATGAAGGTACTCACCGCCCTGGCTGCCCGACTCGAGCTCGGCGCCGATTTTCGCTTCGCCACCGATATCCAGGTCAAGCCGGGCGCTAAGCAGGGCGATCTCATCAATGGCGATCTCTGGATCAACTTCGTGGGCGATCCCACCCTGTCGCGGATGGATCTGCTCGCCCTCTTCAAGCAGCTTGGCGTCACGCGCATCAAGGGCAATGTCCACGTCAATACCGGCGCCTACAACGGCTATGAACGCGGTAATGGCTGGTCCTGGGGGGATCAGACCCTCTGCTTCGCCGCCCCCGTCTCTGCGGTCATCATCGACAAGAACTGTGCCTATGGCACCGTCAGCGCCACCCAGATAGGCCGCCCCGCCAGCGGTCATGTGGCCACCGGGGTACCCATCAGCATCAGCGCCGACAACGTGGAGGTGATGAGCTATGGGGACATGGCACGCCAGTTCTGCGCCCTGGAGGTCGACATGGCCAAGGGCAATCATTACGAACTCAAGGGCTGTATCACCCCGAACAAGGAGCCTCAAGGGCTACGTTTTGCCATCCACGATGTGGAAGCCTGGGGCTGGGACAACATTCGCTGGGCCATGGACAGAGCCGGGGTCAAGCATGACGGTCTGCTGCGCGTGACTCACAAGGCGCCTGAGGGTGCCGAGACGCTGGCAACCCACTATTCCGCCCCGCTGCCGGTGATGCTGGCCAAGATGCTGAAGAAATCCGACAACACCTATGCCGATACCTTCCTCAAGACCGTGGGTCGCCACTACTACAACAAGCCGGGCAGTTATCGCAGCGGCACCATGGCGGTCCGCGCCATCCTGACCAAGCAGGGCATCGATCTGGGCAATGCCACCCTGGCCGATGGCTCGGGTCTCTCCGCCCATAACCTCATCAGCGCCCGCCAGATGCTGTCTGTGCTGAACTTTATCCAGCGCAATGATGCCCAGCTGGGCTTTATCAAGTTACTGCCCAGCTCCCAGGTTGACGGCACCCTGGCGTGGCGACGCAGCGTCACCGCCCCCATGATGAAAAACAAGGTGCATGCCAAGACGGGCACCATCACAGGCACCTCCAACCTGGCCGGTTTCATCGATACCGCCGGGGGACAGCGCAAGGCGTTCGTGGTGTTCCAGCGTGGCCTCTCCCAGGATCCCGCCACCCATGAGCGCTACCGTGCCAGCAAGGCGCCCTGGCCATGGACCGTCTTTGAGAAAGGCATACTCGAGGGTATCTACCAGCAGCAACCGCTCCAGATCGTCGATCGCCCGTGAATGGGCGCGGTGAGCATACCGATGCCGGCAGGGCCTGTGCCATCGAACAAGGCGAATGCAGGCATCGACAATTTCCACTTTGACTGACCCAGGGGCACCGCTATGCTGTGCCCTGTCCCATATCAACGCCCTCGTATCATCGGAGAGAGAAGATGTTTGTAGAAATTTATGGTCGTCCCGGTTGCCCCTACTGCGTGCGCGCCAAGATGCTGGCCGAGCAGTTGCGTGAGGAACGCGATGATTTTGACTTCAAATACGTGGATATCCAGGTAGCAGGGCTCACCAAGGATGACTTGGCCGCCAAGGCGGGTAAACCCGTCACCACAGTGCCGCAAATCTTCCTGGACGAGCAGCACATCGGTGGCTGCACCGATTTCGAAGCCTATGCAAGAGCCAATCTGGGCCTCGATCAGTAACCCCATAGAAATACCAAAAAGGCGCCCCGGGGCGCCTTTTTCATGCTCATGGCCGATCATTCCCCGGCTTGACTCGCCACCCTGGCGAATCGGCTCACGGCCTGGCCTTGATCCTCGGCGCTCCCCATGAACATGGCGAGGGGGCGAGCGTACACCACGCCATCCTGCTCGGATTGATAGATCACCAGCTGCTCCCGGGTCTCGCTGTGCCAAGCCAGGGTGAGCACCCGATAGTAGCCGCCCTTGAAGTGACGATAACGGCCTGGCTCGGGTAACTGGGGTTGCATGTCCGCTGCCATCTTATTCTCCTCAATGGTGCCATCGGTGAGCACTTCGCCGCACTGGCCTGAACACCGACCCACTCTGCGGCCAATCAGGCCCCCAAACGATACTTTTTTACGCAAGCTAATCGTGCCACAAGCGGGTGGTAATTCAATACAGTAAGGGTTGATATACCACTACCACCCCATCTTTCACTAGAAATCCGCACCATCAGCAAACGAAAACACTAAAAATAACAACTTGGCAACCCTGTTTTAGCGGTCATAAACAGGGAATTATTCTAAAAAGAGGATTGTTCTGGCATTCAATTCTGTGAAGAATAGGGACAAAGAAATTTGATTCTAAGCATGCCTTTTCGCCAACGCGCTCCAGGGGATTTCAGTCACTATGCTCACCATCGACAAGTCGCACAAGCTCGACGATGTCTGTTACGACATTCGCGGCCCTGTGCATAAAGAGGCTCGCCGTCTCGAAGACGAAGGCCACCGCATCATCAAACTCAACATCGGCAACCTGGCCCCCTTCGGTTTCGAGGCCCCGGAGGAACTCATCAAGGATGTGATCCTCAACATGCCCCAGAGCCAGGGCTACTGCGACTCCAAGGGACTCTTCTCCGCCCGCAAAGCGGTGATGCAGTACTACCAGCAAAAAGGGATGCGCAAGATCGATATCGATGATATCTACATCGGTAACGGTGCGAGCGAGCTCATCGTCATGGCCATGCAGGCGCTGCTCAACAACGGCGACGAGATGCTGGTACCCTCCCCTGACTATCCGCTGTGGACCGCCGCCATCACCCTCTCCGGCGGCCATGCGGTGCATTACCGCTGTGATGAAGGGGCCGACTGGTATCCGGATCTCGATGACATCCGTGCCCGCATCACCCCGCGCACCCGCGGCCTGGTGCTGATCAACCCCAACAACCCGACCGGTGCCGTCTACGGCAGCGAATTCCAGTTGGAGTTGATCGAGATAGCCCGTCAACACAACCTCATCATCTTCGCCGACGAGATCTACGACAAGATCCTCTACGACGACATCTCTCATACCAGCGTCTGCACCCAGTGCGACGATGTGATGGTGGTGACCTTCAATGGCCTCTCCAAGGCCTACCGCGCCTGCGGTTTCCGCCAGGGCTGGATGGTCCTCACCGGCCCCAAGGGCCGTGCCAAGGGCTACATAGAGGGGCTGGAGATGCTGGCCTCCATGCGCCTGTGCTCCAACGTGCCCATGCAGCATGCCATCCAGGCGGCGCTCGGTGGCTACCAGAGCATCAATGAGCTGATCCTGCCGGGCGGGCGGCTGCGTCGCCAGCGAGACAAAGCCTGGGAACTGATCAACGCCATCCCCGGGGTCTCCTGCGTCAAACCCAAGGGGGCGCTCTACCTGTTCCCGCGCCTCGACCCCAAGGTGTACGACATTCGCGACGATCAGAAGATGGTGTTCGACCTGCTGCAGCAAGAGAAGCTGCTGCTGGTGCAGGGGACCGGCTTCAACTGGCCTGCCCCGGATCACTTCCGCCTGGCCTTCCTGCCACGGGAAGAGGAGCTGGAAGAGGCCATTGGTCGCCTCGCCCGTTTCTTGAAGGGTTACAAGCAGTAAGTCGCTGATTGACATGTAGAAAAGAGGCTCCCACGGGAGCCTCTTTCATGGATGCAATGGGCCGGGTGAGGCCCGCCTATCGGCCCCATGAGCCGTTCATAGCAAAGGGCCCTGTCTGTAGCAGACAGGGCCCTTTTCATGGCGGGAACTCAGGCGAGATTACAGCTCGATAACGTCGAACTTCACGTCCGGATCCACATCCGCGTCGTAATCCACCTCGTCCAGACCGAAGCCGAACAGGCGCAGGAACTCCTGCTTGTAGCCGGTGTAGTCGGTCAACTCGGAGAGATTCTCGGTGGTGATGGAAGGCCACAGATCCCGGCAGGTCTGTTGCACGTCTTCACGCAGCTCCCAGTCATCCATGCGGATGCGGGCCTTGTCATCCAGGGCCAGATCGCCGGTGTAGAGACGGGTGCGCATCAATCTGTCCACCTGCTCCATGCAGCCTTCGTGGATGCCCTTCTCTTTCATGATCTTGAAGGCCATGGAGATATAGAGCGGCATCACCGGAATGGCGCTGGAGGCCTGGGTGACCACGGATTTGAGCACGGCCACGTGGGCGGTGCCGCCCTTGGCCGCCAGGGAGCCACGGATGGCGGTCGCGGCGCGGTCCAAATCTTCCTTGGCGCGCCCCAGAGTGCCATGCCAATAGATTGGCCAGGTGAGATCGGTGCCGATGTAGGAGTAGGCCACCGACTTGGCGCCATCGGCCAGCACGTCTGCATCACGCAGGGCCGCCATCCACAGCTCCCAATCCTGACCGCCCATGACGGTGATGGTGCTCTGGATCTCTTCCTCGTTCGCCGGCTCGACGGTGGCGGTGATGATCTGATCCTTGTTGGTATCGATGGCGGTGGTGGTATAGGTCTCGCCGATAGGCTTCAAGGCAGAGCGCACCACTTCACCGGTGTCCGGCATCTTGCGTACCGGCGAGGCCAGGGAGTAGACCACCAAGTCGATTTGACCCAGATCGGCCTTGATAAGCTCGATCACCTTGGCACGGCACTCATGGGAGAAGGCATCGCCGTTGATGCTCTTGGCGTAGAGACCGGCCTCTTTGGCAGCCTTGTCGAAGGCGGCGGAGTTGTACCAGCCGGCAGAACCCGTCTTGGTCTCGGAGCTTGGCTTTTCGAAGAAGACACCTATGGTCGCGGCGTCGGAGCCAAAGGCAGTGGCAATGCGCGAGGCCAGGCCGTAACCGGTGGAGGCGCCGATCACCAGCACCTTCTTGGGGCCATTGGCAATGGTGCCATTGGCTTTCGTGTAGGCAATCTGGCGACGAACGTTGGCTTCACAACCGACCGGGTGAGTGGTGGTACAGATAAAGCCGCGAACCTTGGGTTTTATAATCATGTTGGGTCTCGACACCGTTAAATGAATGAAATCGGGGCATAAGATACCTCATTGTGGCCCGTTATGGTGCTCTGATGTGTTGAACTGCCTGGAAAACCGGCAAAGTGCCGTCGCCCGCCGCGAAAAATGAAAAATCCGTTGGTGCAAGACAACACCCTCAACCCAATTGGGTATATCAACCTCAGCGACCTGGAAACGACCCAGTGCGAAAGCCGTTTAGAGAGGGGTAAAAGGCCGGTGAATCAACAGCAGGCCCAGTGATAGCACCGGCTAGATGGCAAGCCTTCGGGCCTATCGCCACCCATCCCCTCATGCAACCACCACATCACTCCCTGATAGTCACCAGCCTTATTTTGGTCCTGGTGGTAGCCGTGGTAGCAGAATAGATATCAGGCAACATAAAGACTCCTCGATTGGTTACGTCATCCGCAGCGAACCAGAGGGCCTCCATGACAGGGTTTATGATGGGTTAGAAATACAGAAGTATAATAAGGTTGCTATTTCAGTAGGTGCCACGCCATTAATTACACGTTCTTCACACATATTAATTACAAATTTAAAGTTTAATTTTAATTTTAATTTTAATTTTAATTTTAATTTTAATTTTAATTTTAATTTTAATTTTCAAAAACATTAATATAACTTCGCGACATCTAGGCATCAATTAAAGGGTTGACACAGGACCCTCGTCTGGGTATTTTTTTGCTCCTGCATATTGTTATGCAGTATTTTAAATGACTGTGACTTGATGTTTTAAGGAGATGAGATGGCAATCATAGACTCAACAACTCAAGAGTTTCAAAGTTTCATTAAAAACGGCGGCTCACTGACATTTACCATTGATGCTCGCGATATCTCTGTTAGTGATTTCGAAGAGCTTGATAGCATCAAGCCAATTCTCTGCAGTGGCTTCGAAATCCCTCCGTCTCTGGTCATTCATGATCCACTGGAGAAGACGGTGACACATAAATATGGCGACGAGTGGACTAAGATAGTTGAGGAAATATATAGCCGAGGTGGGCGCATTGTTTACCAAAAGCAACCTTCCGGCCAATTCCTCGCTACATGCACCATCCCTGCCAACGCCTGATATAAAGACTCTCTGGTTATTTAAAGTAAAACCCCGCCATGGCGGGGTTTTACTCGATATGAGCAGCACCACTCTTGCTATCCAAACAATCCAGGCTGATACCGGAGCCCGATCAATTGCCACTGCTCCGCCACTACCGCATGGGTTTAGGGCAGCCCATGTTGGCGACCCCATTTCGCTATATTGCGACTGTTGAACTCATCCCGGATAGCCCTATCTCGCAACGTCACCTTGGGGTGCGCCCCGCTGGGAATGTAATCAACGCGCCCCCCATGCAATGCACCTCTATCAGCACCGGCTCACGGGCTGAAGCAAGCAATAGGTACAATATGACGCAGGGCCGCGCGACCGGGCCGATAGCCCGAATGTGACGGTGGATGGACTGACATTTCGATTGTATTTTGTACTTTTTTCCCCACATAGCCCCGTCACTACTCTGGAGCACCTTGAAGTGATGGGCTGTATGAGAGCCACCGCACAGGCAAACCGGCCGGCAACGCCAGAACACCTTCATAAACTGTGGCAATCTGTCATGAAACGGCTCGCCGCAGCGACTACTGTTTCAGATACCCGATGCAACCGGCAAGTCACCTGCCCAGGCTTGGTTGTGCAGGCACCGCATTCAAGGAGGAGTCCATGTCACGCATTCTGGCCATCTGCCTCACCAGCCTGATCCTCACTGCCCCGCTGGTTACCCAGGCCGCCGTCTATCAATGCACAGTCAACGGCCGCGTCAGCTTCAGCGACATCCCCTGCAGCGGTGACGCCAAACCCATGGACTTGCGCGTCTACACCCCACCGGTCGAGGCGGTGGCAGAGGCCAGCAAGCAGACCCAGGAGATAGAAAAAAATCTGGCCGACAGCCAGAAGCAGCGCCAGATTGCGACCCTGCGCGCCGAGATGGAGGCCAAACAGCAGAAGATGAAAGGTGAGATCGCCAGGTTCAACGGGGCCACGACATCCCAGACCGGTGAGCCACGCTCCGCCGCCGAGATACAGTCCCTGACCCGCCGCCATCAGAGCGACATGGAGGCCCTGAACAAGCAGATCACGACCCTTCAGCAGCAGAAATAGACAGGCTCAAGTGCCAACGTCGGCGCCTGAACCGGCAAACTGGAATGAAAAGGGGGAGCCAAGGCTCCCCCCTTGCTACTCCCCTCAATACTGGGTTTCGAAAGCGGCCTCGGTGACCCCGGCAGGCAGCGCCAGGGCGCCGGGCGTGGTCTTGCTGACCACCAGCCTGCTGGCCAGGGTGAAGGTCAGCGGCTCTATGGCCGACACCTCGCTGGACGGGGCCACATACAGCTTGTAGGTCCCGGGCTCGATGACCCACTCGCTGTTGAGGTTGTCGAAGCTGGCCAGCCAAGTGGCCGGGATCTCGAAGCTCAGCGTCTCGCTTGCCCCCGCCGCCAGCAGGCCGGTCTTGGCGAATGCCTTGAGCTCGATGGCCGGCTTGCCGAGGGTACCCGCCGGCGCGGCCACATAGACCTGGGCGGCCTCCTTGCCCGGCAGGTCGCCACTGTTGTACACCGTCGTCGTCAGGCTCAGCTTGCCCCCTTGCTCGGTGAGGTTGTTGGCCGTGATCGCCGTGTTCTTGTAGTCGAAGCTGGTGTAGGAGAGTCCATAGCCAAAGGGATAGCTCACCCCCTTGCCGAAGGTCGCATAGTAGCGATAGCCGACATAGATGCCTTCGTTGTAGTAGTGGGTATCTATGGTGCCATCACCGTCGGTGTCGGTACCTGGGAAGCCCTTGGACGAGGGCACATCTGTGTAGCTGAGGGGGAAGGTCTGGGTCAGCTTGCCACTGGGGTTGACGACCCCCGACAGCAAGTCGGCCACCGCATTGCCCGCCTCCTGCCCCGGCATGTAGGCCAGCAGGATGCCGTCTACCTTATCCTGCCAGGCGCTGGTGTCCATGACGCCACTGATGTTGAGCACCACCACCACCTTCTTGCCCTGGCCGTGGAAGGCGGCCGCGACGTCGTCGATCAGGCTCTGCTCCACATCCGACAGCTGGTAGTCGCCCTTCAGGTTCTGGCGATCCACCCCTTGCATGGAGTTGCGGCCCAGGGTGATGACGGCGACGTCATTGCTGGCGGCGTAGGCGCCGATGTCGCTCGGGCTCAGCGCCGGCTCCGGGCAGCTCACCACGGTGGAGATGCCACCGAAGTCGCTCGATGTCTTGTTCGCCTCGAAGAAGCTGCGATAGAACTCCTTCAGCCCGGCATCGACGGCGAACTGCTGCGCCAGCCCGTCCACCATATTGACGGTATGGGCCGCGTTCACATCACCACTGCCGGCCCCACCTTTCAGCGTGTTGATCTGGGTGATCCCGAAGGAGGCGACCTTGCTGCCCTTGGTCAAGGGCAGACTGGCCTGGCTGTTTTTCAGCAGCACCATGCCGTCGCTGGCCGCCTGCCGGGAGAGGCGAGCATGGCCGTCGAGATCCGGCGCATTGCCGGCCACATAGCCCTGGTTCGATGGCATCTTCAGCACCTGGGTCAGGATCCGCACCGCCCCCTGCGCTATGGTGTCGGCGCTCAGATCCCCGGCGGCATAGGCCTCCTGCAGGCCGGTCAGGGCATCCCCGTAACCATATGGCAGGGCCGGACCACCCGGTTCAATCAGGTCGTTGCCCGACTTGATCATCGCGGCATAGCTACCGTCCCCCGACCACCAGTCGCTCATGACGAAGCCCTCGAAGCCCCATTCGCCCCGCAGCACAGCGGTGTTGAGATCGGCCCACTGCCCGGTGTAGGTGCCGTTGACCTTGTTCATGGCGGTCATCACCGCCCAGGGGTTGGCGTGCTCCTCCGCGTATTGGAAGCCCCGCAGATAGATCTCCCGGATGGCTCTTGGGGAGATGATGTTGTCCACGATGGAGCGCGAGGTCTCGGCATTGTTGGCGATGAAGTGCTTGATGGTGGTTCCCACCCCCTGGGCCTGCGCCCCCGCCACCTCGGCGGCCCCCATCACTCCCGACACCAGCGGATCCTCGGAGAAGTATTCGAAGTTGCGACCGTTGAGCGGGTCGCGCTGGATATTCATGCCGGGTGCGAGCCAGACATCCAGCCCGTACTCCTTGATCTCGTTGCCGATGGCAGCCCCCACCTGCTTGACCAGGGCCGCATCCCAGGTCGAGGCCAGCAAAGTGCCCACCGGGAAGGCGGTGCCATAAAAGGTGCCCGCTTCCCCGTCCCGGGTCGGCGTGATGCGCACCCCGGCAGGCCCATCCGCCAGCTTGCTGGCCGCGATGTCCAGACCCGACTCGGCGTTGTAAACCCCGTTGATGTAGCCCACGCTGCCGGGCACATCGCTCTTGAGGTTATTCAGGGCATCCTTGTTGGCCACGAAGGCACCATTGGCAAACACATAGCCAGGCCCCACCAGCATTCCCAGCCGCTCCTCGGGCGTCATCTTCTGCACCATCCCCTCGGCGAGGGCACGGTAATAGGCGTTATCCTTGTTGACCTCTGTCTTGGCGCTGGAGCTGTTGTCATTGCATCCTTGCGCCACCAGGGCCACTGCGATGGCAATGGCAACCCCACTCCATCTGTTGAGGTTATTATTATGTTTCATATGATTCCCTTTCATTCCATGTTCAGGTGAACAAACAAGCCAGAATAGCCTGCGCAGCGTAGCGCGAAGACAAGGGCGCCCGCTTTGCATCCGGGAGCGGGAATTGTGCATGGCGGTGGTGATATTCAATATCACCACCGCCATCACAGCGTTACATTTGGTTACAACAACAGACGTTAAGTTTCACTGCATTTGATCTGACGCGCAGTTATCTCACCGGGAAGATGCCTTAATCGCGCAGCGCAGCAGGATGCTGCCTGGCCAGCACAATAATACTTATCAGGCATGAAGGGACTTATATGGGGAAGAGCGTTTCCAATATTATCGCCAGATCGACGCTGCATTTCCTGCGCGAAAATGGCGTTAATACCGATGCCATCCGTGCGCAGTGTCAACTCAGCCAATATGAGCTGGATAAGAGTGATGGCCGCATCTCGGACAAACAGCATCTGCGCTTTATTAAAGAGACGGAGCCATATGATTTCCTGTGGCAAGAACGCATGCGCCAAACCGATGCTGATGATCATATCATCAGCGGGGCCTACGCATTATTCCCGGAGCTGGTGGGTTATTGCCTCAATCAGAAAAATGCCGAGGAGGCGGTGCTCGGCTATATCCGCAACCGGGTCATCATCGGCAACTGCGACAACTTCGTCCTGCGCAAGGAGGGGGAGCATCTCGCCATCGGCTATGTCGAGGAGTCAGGCATGCCGCAGCGCAACTACTCCGCCATCGGCAACTTCATGCTGCTCAGGGCCCTCGTCCGTCTCTATGCCCCTACCACCAAGAGCGCCGTTTCCCTGCGCGGGAGCGATGAGCGCGGGCGCAAGCGGCTCGATGATGCCTTCGGCTGCCACTGCCAGTTTGGGCAGGAGGCCAACATCATCTACTTCAAGGGGGCCGATCTGGCCAGCCCGGCCGAGACCTATCTGCCCCTGCTCAACAAGAATCAGCACCAGCTGATCACCCGCAAGGTGGCGGCGCTGGAACATGAACAGGGTTTTTCATCCCTGATCTATTCCCTGCTCGATGAGGTCATCGAGAATGACCATATCCAGGATGAGACCAGTTTCATGGATCATATTTGTGCCGTCATGGGCATGAGTCGCTGGACCATCAATATTCGCCTCGGTCAGGAGGAAACCAATCTCAGCCTGCTATTAAAAAAGGTGCGAATAAATAAGTCCTGTCGCTGGCTGGCCGAAACCAACCTGAGTGTTCAGGATATCAGCGAACGGCTGCGTTTCTCTTCCCTCTCGGTATTCTCGCGGTTTTTCTCGACCCATATGGGTTCTTCTCCCCTGCACTATCGGCGCCGGCTCGGTCAGCGGATCTGATGGGCCTCATATAAATAAGTCTCATGTAAATAGGTTTGACGCCGATAATCTCGCCCCAAGCCTGCAATCACATCCCTAATGGCACCATAATAATGGGGTGCCAATTGATGCGTATTTATAGCTGCATCCTGCATGACTGGGAGATCACCCTGTGATTATCTGGCCACGCAGGGACTAGCCTATTTTCAAGTCTCCTCACCCAATAAATTAATCGGCACTGAAAATTAAAAATACAAAAAGTTCACCGTGATTCGAGTAGGGTTCATGGGATAGCGATGCTATTGTTAATTTACTCAGATTACGGTCAGTCTGTCATTCAAGGGTCTCATGGAGGAGCTCTGTTATGTTCTGGAAACGCACAGCCAGCAAGGAAGCGAGTGAACAGGCGGCAAGAGTGGTGGAGCTGGGGGCCTTCGAACAGGCCATCCAATCTCAGGTTCCCTACATCCAGTTCACCCCGGAGGGGATAGTCACCTTCGTCAACGATCTCTTTTTAAAGATTGTGGGTTTCAATCGTGATGAGGTGATGGGTCAGCATCACAGCGCACTCTGTTTCCCGGATGACGTCAAGAGCCGCGACTATGAGTCCCTGTGGCGAGATCTTCGCGGCGGCGCCTTTCGCAATGGTCGCTTTATCCGCCAATCCAAGTCAGGCAAGGCCATCTGGCTCGAAGCCACCTATTTCCCCATCATGGTCGATGGCAAGGTGAGCAAGGTGGCCAAGGTGGCTTCGGATGTCACTGCGCAGCAATCATCACTGGAGCGTACCCAGGCGCTGCTGGCCGCACTGGACAAATCCCTGGCCGTCATTGACTTTGAGCCAGATGGCACCGTCATCACCGCCAATCAGAATTTCCTCGATTGCTTCGGATACCGGCTGGACGAGGTGACAGGCAAGGCACACCGCCAGTTTTGTGATGACGATTTTTACAAGAAAAACCCCCACTTCTGGCGCGATCTGGGCTCAGGGGACATCAAGACCGGGCTCTTTATGCGCTTTGGCAAACAGGGTCAGAAGATCTGGCTCGAGGCCACTTACAACCCCATCTTCAACCATGAGGGCAAGGTGGTCAAAATCATCAAGCTGGCCAGTGACATCACCGAGCGGGTAGAGAAATCCCTCTCCATCAAGGAGGCCGCCCACACCGCCTGCGCCATTGCAGGCGAAACGGTGGCCAGCGCCGCCAGGGGCCGTCAGGTGATCGACAAGGTGCTCACCACATCGAATCATATCAACACCTCCGTCGGTGATGTGGCCAACCAGATTGAACTGCTCAACCAGCAGTCGAGAAGCATCGAAGCCATCATCTCCACCATCAGCAGCATCGCGGATCAGACCAATCTATTGGCGCTGAATGCAGCCATAGAGGCCGCGCGCGCCGGGGAGCAGGGACGAGGCTTTGCCGTGGTCGCCGACGAAGTGCGGCAACTGGCCGCCAGAACCAGCACCTCCACCAGTGAGATAGGGGCGGTGATCAAGCAGAACTCCAGCATTACCGCGCGGATCACCCAGACGGTTGGCGTGGTCTCCACCAATGCCATTGCGGGTCAAGAACAGGCAGGCATCATTTCGGAGGTCATCGAAGAGATCATCAAGGATGCCAATTCGGTCTCGGATACCGTCAAAAATCTCTCTTTGTAAGGGAGTTTCGTAACCGAGATGGCGCGTTTCGCGGCGCCTTGAGCGGAGTGAGGCCATCGGGCAGGGTGCATTCCCTGCCTGATGGCGCCACGGAACCGGCAGTGCGCAGCATTACCATAGCGTCAGCATCAACCCCAGCGCAGTGCCTCTATAAACGGTTGCCCTGCCCAGCCCCTTCTGCTTTCCCATCTCGGCGCCATGGTCATCCTGTGACTTTTTCAGGAACGCCTGGAGGAATTCAATAATAACCATGCGGGCTTGCGGTTGTTTCTGACCCCCTAACATCAGATAATACCGCCCGCCTTCACAGCGGATAATCCAAATCTGATGACTGAGTACCTGCTTTTACTGATTGGCACCGTGTTGGTGAACAACTTCGTGCTGGTGAAATTTCTCGGCCTCTGCCCCTTCATGGGCGTCTCCGGCAAGCTGGAGACCGCCATCGGCATGGGACTGGCGACCACCTTCGTACTGACCCTGGCCAGCGCCTGCTCCTACCTGGTGGAACATTACATTCTGCTGCCGCTTTCGGTCGGGTATCTGCGCACCCTGGCCTTTATCCTGGTGATCGCCGTGGTGGTGCAATTTACCGAGATGGTGGTGCGCAAGAGCAGCCCGACCCTCTATCGCCTGCTCGGCATCTTTTTGCCCCTCATCACCACCAACTGTGCCGTGCTTGGGGTTGCCCTGCTCAACATCAATGAGCGCCACAACTTCATCCAGAGCATCATCTATGGCTTTGGTGCCGCCGCCGGTTTCGCCCTGGTGCTGGTGCTGTTTGCCGCCATGCGTGAGCGCCTGGTGGCCGCCGATGTTCCGGCACCGTTTCGCGGCGTCTCCATTGCCATGATCACCGCGGGCCTGATGTCCCTTGCCTTCATGGGCTTTACCGGCCTCATCAAGATATAGCCCTATGACTCACTTATTGTTTGCCATCCTGGTTCTGGCGCTGTTGGCCCTGGCCTTCGGTCTCATCCTGGGATTTGCCGCCGTCAAGTTCAAGGTTGAAGCCGATCCCATCGTCGATCAGCTCGATGCCTTGCTGCCTCAGACCCAGTGTGGTCAATGCGGTTACCCGGGCTGCAAACCCTACGCAGAGGCCCTCGCCAATGGCGATGCCGTCAACAAGTGCGTACCAGGTGGCGATGCCACCATGCGCAAGATCGCCGATCTCATGGGGGTAGAACCCCTGGCCATGGGGGGCGATCACGCCGCCGTGCCCATCAAGAAGGTCGCCTTCATTCATGAGGATCAGTGCATCGGTTGCACCAAGTGCATCCAGGCCTGTCCGGTCGACGCCATTGTCGGTGCAACCAAGGCGATGCACACCGTCATCACCGCCGAGTGCACGGGTTGCGACCTCTGCGTCGACCCCTGCCCCACCGATTGCATCGAGATGATCCCCGTGCCCACCACGGTCGATAACTGGAAGTGGGATCTCAATAGCGTCGTTATCCCGGTCAAGATGGTGGAGTAGTCATGCAGTCTGTTATCGAACGCATCAAGGCCGGGGCCCTGTGGGATTTTCATGGCGGCATCCATCCCCCAGAGAACAAGCATCAGTCGAGCCAGCACCCTGTCGTGCAGGCCGGGCTGCCCCCCGAGCTTATCATTCCGGTGCGCCAGCACGCGGGCCAGGCTGGCGCCTTGCTGGTCAAGGTCGGTGATAAGGTCAAGAAGGGCCAACCTCTCACGGCCTTCGAACGTGGCCGCTTCGTGCCGGTGCACGCCAGCAGCTCCGGGGTGATCAGCGCCATCGGCCAGCACACCGTTGCGCACCCATCCGGTCTCTCCGATCTCTGCATCACCCTTGTTCCCGATGGAGAAGATGCCTGGTGTGAACGTCAGCCTCAACCTGACTACTGGAATCTGGACAGAGTCAGCCTGCTCGAACGTATTCAAGGTGCGGGTATAGCGGGCCTGGGCGGCGCCGTCTTCCCGACCCACAGCAAGCTCGATGGCCATGGCCAGCTCACCGAGATCCTGATCATCAACGGCCTGGAGTGCGAGCCCTATATCACCACGGATGACCGGCTGATGCGTGAATACGCGGACGAGATCCTCGACGGCATCCGGGTGCTCAAGCATCTGCTCAAACCCAAGCTCACCCTGGTCGGCGTGGAAGACAACAAGCCGGACGCCGCCATGTCACTGCGCCAGCAGATAGCCGACGCCGAATCTGACATCCTGGTGCGAGAGGTACCGACCAAGTACCCCTCCGGGGGCGCCAAGCAGACCATAGAGCTGCTGACCGGTCGCCAGGTGCCCAAGGGGGGCCGGGCGGTCGATATTGGCATCATGGTGCTCAACGTCGCCACCGTGTTCGCCATCAAGCGCGCCGTCATGGATGGCGAGCCGCTCATCGAGCGCATCGTCACCCTCACTGGCGAGGCCTTCAAGCAGCCGGGCAATGCCTGGGTGCGCCTTGGCACCCCGGTACGCTGGCTCCTCAAGCGTTTCGAGCTGCAGCCGGAGCCGGGCCAGCGGGTGATCATGGGGGGCCCCATGATGGGCTTCACCCTGCCCCATGCCATGGTGCCCGTGGTCAAGGCCACCAACTGCCTGCTCGCGCCAACCCAGGTCGAGCTGCCCCCCCCCGAACCCGAGCAGTCCTGCATCCGCTGCAGCGCCTGCGCCGATGTCTGCCCCGCCACCCTGCTGCCCCAGGAGCTCTACTGGTACAGCCGTGCCAAGGAGTATGAGAAGGCCGAGAAGCTCAACCTGTTCGACTGCATCGAGTGCGGCGCCTGTGCCTGGGTCTGCCCGAGCCAGATCCCCCTGGTGCAGTACTACAAGATTGCCAAGGATGACATTCGCGAGGCTCGCGAAGAGGCCGAGAAGGCCGAACGGGCCCGCTTGCGCTTCGAAGCCAAGCAGGCCCGCTTCGAGCGGGACAAGGCCGCTCGCGAGGCCCGTCACGCAGAGGCTGCGGCGCAGCGCCGTCAGGCCATGGCCGCGGCCAGTGGCGAAGACCCGGTCGCTGCCGCCCTGGCGCGGATCAAGGCCAAACAGGATGCCCCCATCAACGAGGGCGCCCTGGATAACACGGCCATGGCCGCAGCCCGGGAGGCGCGCAAGCAAGAAGCACTGGCGCGCCGTGCCGCCAAGGCGGCGGAGCCGCAGGCTTCCCCCTCCGCCGTCAGTGACAGTGAACCCGCGACCGAGGCACCCGATCCCAAGAAAGCCGCCATTGCCGCCGCCATCGCCCGCGCCAAGGCCAAGAAGGCGGCAGAGGCCGCGCAACCTGACGGCGCCAGCGATGCCGTTTCACAGCAGGTAAGTGACGACGCCCCCGCGACCGAGGCACCCGATCCCAAGAAAGCAGCCATTGCCGCCGCCATCGCTCGCGCCAAGGCCAAGAAAGCGGCAGAGGCCGCGCAGCCTGATGCAGCCGT
The DNA here is from genome assembly GCF_020149575.1 of Aeromonas rivuli. Taxonomy (NCBI): domain Bacteria; kingdom Pseudomonadati; phylum Pseudomonadota; class Gammaproteobacteria; order Aeromonadales; family Aeromonadaceae; genus Aeromonas; species Aeromonas rivuli. Next base: position 2,609,308 of record NZ_CP079742.1, read on the forward strand.
CGATGCCGTTTCACCGCAGGTGAGTGACGACGCCCCCGCGACCGAGGCACCCGATCCCAAGAAAGCAGCCATTGCCGCCGCCATCGCCCGCGCCAAGGCCAAGAAGGCGGCAGAGGCCGCGCAACCTGGCGGCGCCAGCGATGCCGTTTCACCACAGGTAAGTGACGACGCCCCCGCGACCGAGGCACCCGATCCCAAAAAAGCCGCCATTGCCGCCGCCATCGCCCGCGCCAAGGCCAAGAAGGCGGCAGAGGCCGCGCTGCCTGACGGCGCCAGCGATGCCGTTTCACCACAGGTGAGTGACGACGCCCCCGCGACCGAGGCACCCGATCCCAAGAAAGCGGCCATTGCCGCCGCCATCGCTCGCGCCAAGGCCAAGAAAGCGGCAGAGGCCGCGCAGCCTGACGCAGCCGTCGATACCCCTTCCTCGCAGGTGAGTGACGACGCCCCCGCGACCGAGGCACCCGATCCCAAAAAAGCCGCCATTGCCGCCGCCATCGCTCGCGCCAAGGCCAAGAAAGCGGCAGAGGCCGCGCAGCCTGACGCAGCCGTCGATACCCCTTCCTCGCAGGTGAGTGACGACGCCCCCGCGACCGAGGCACCCGATCCCAAAAAAGCCGCCATTGCCGCCGCCATCGCCCGCGCCAAAGCCAAGAAGGCCGAGCGGGACACCACCACAGACAGTGCTAGTCAGACTGATAGCAAGATGGATACCTGACTCATGTTCAACATCGCGAGTGCCCCCTTCGCCCATAACCGCAAGCAGACCCAGACCCTGATGGTGCTGGTGATCCTGGCCTGCCTGCCCGGGCTCGCCGCCCAGATCTGGTTCTTCGGCTGGGGAAGCGTCATCCAGATAACCCTGGCCGCGGTCACGGCGCTGGGTTGCGAAGCCTTGGTGCTGCGCCTGCGTGGCCGTCCCGTCAAGCCCGCGTTGCTCGATGGCAGCGCCCTGCTCACCGCCGTGCTGATAGGGCTGGCGCTGCCTCCTCTGCTGCCCTGGTGGATGACCCTGGTCGCGACCGCCTTTGCCATCATCATCGCCAAACACCTCTATGGGGGCCTGGGCCAGAACCTGTTCAATCCGGCCATGGTGGCCTATGTGCTGCTGCTGGTCTCCTTCCCGGTGCAGATGACCAGCTGGCTACCCCCCGACAGCATCCGCGCCTACGGACTGGGCTTTGGGGATGCCGTCTCGACCATTTTCACCGGCTTCAGTCTGGACGGCTACAGCATGGCCCAGCTCAAGCAGGGGATAGATGGTCTCACCATGGCGACCCCCCTCGACACCCTCAAGACTGGCCTCGGCCAGGGGCTGACCGCCAGCGAGGTCATGAGCCATGCGGTGTTCGAGGGTTGGGGCGGCATCGGCTGGAGCTGGGTCAATCTGGGCTATCTGCTGGGCGGCCTCTTCCTGCTGCAACAGAAGGTAATTGCCTGGCGCATCCCGGTCGCCGTGCTGGCCAGTCTGTTTGGCGCCGCGACCCTGGGTTATCTCATCAGCCCCGATGCCACCGGCACCCCCATGTTCCACCTGTTCAGCGGCGCCACCATGCTGGGAGCCTTCTTCATTGCCACCGATCCGGTCAGCGCCTCCACCACGGCCCGGGGCCGCCTCGTCTATGGCGCCCTCATCGGCATCCTGATCTACATCATTCGTCGTTTCGGGGGCTATCCCGATGCCATCGCCTTCGCCGTATTGCTGGCCAACCTCTGTGTACCCATGATTGACAGCCTGACTCGGCCCAAGACCTACGGAGAACGCCGTAAATGAGCGCCTCCTCATATCAAGCTTGCACAGTGCGGCTGGCCAACCTCTGCGTGACCACAGGGATTGACAGCCTGACTCGGCCCAAGACCCATGGAGAACGCCGTAAATGAGCGCCTCCTCATATCAACTGGCCAACCTCTGCGTGGCCACAGAGATTGACAGTCTGACTCGTCCCAAGACCCATGGAGAACGCCGTAAATGAGCGCCTCCTTCCCCGTTATTCAAGGAGCTCCCCAATGCTGAGCAGCATGCGCAAAAATGGGGTCACCCTGGCGTTGTTCGCCCTGGTCTGCACCAGCCTGGTCGTGGCCACCCATCTGCTCACCCAGGACAAGATTGCCCACCAGCAGCAGCGGGAGAAGCTCGCCACCTTGAATGAGCTGCTCCCTCCTGGCAGCTACGACAACGATCTGGTGGCCAGCTGCAAGCGAGTGACCAGCCCCCTGCTCGGCAGCGATCAGGCCATGCCGCTCTACACCGCGACTCAGGCGGGCAAGGTGACCGGTTATGCCCTGGAGACAGTTGCCCCCGATGGCTATAGCGGTGCCATCCGCCTCATCGTCGGCACCGACGCCAGTGGCAAGGTGAGCGGGGTGCGAGTCTTGGCTCACAAAGAGACCCCGGGGCTGGGGGACAAGATTGAGCTGAAGAAATCGAACTGGATCTTGAGCTTCAACGGTCATAGCCTGACCACGGATAACGCCAAGAGCTGGGCAGTCAAGAAGGATGGCGGTGATTTTGATGCCTTCACCGGCGCGACTATCACCCCGCGGGCCGTGGTCAAGGCAGTTGCCAACCTGCTGCGTTTGCAACAGACTCATCCCGAGGTGCTGGCAGATGCCCCCTCTTGTGAACGGGCCGGAGAGAGCCAATGAGCGACGAAAATCAAGGTTCTGAGGTCAAGGAGCTGATGCTCCAGGGGCTGTGGAAGAATAATCCCTCCCTGGTTCAGGTGCTGGGGCTCTGCCCGACCCTGGCGGTCTCCTCCACCTTCACCAACGCCCTGGGGCTGGGACTGGCCACCATGGCGGTGCTGATAGGCTCCAATCTGGCGGTCTCTCTGGTCCGCCACTGGGTGCCCCGCGACGTGCGCATCCCCATCTATGTGATGATCATCGCCTCCCTGGTGACCTGCGTGCAGCTGCTGATGAACGCCTACACCTACGGTCTCTATCAGGCCCTTGGCATCTTCATCGCGCTGATTGTCACCAACTGCGTCATCATAGGGCGGGCCGAGGCCTATGCCTCCAAACAGCCGCCCCTGCTGGCGGCCCTGGATGGCCTGATGATGGGACTCGGTTTCACGCTAGTGCTGCTGCTGCTCGGCGCCATGCGCGAGATCATCGGCATGGGCACCCTGTTTGATGGTGCCGAACTGCTATTGGGCGACTGGGCCAAGTCCCTGCGTATCGAGATCTTCGCACCGGGTTCGGCCTTGCTGCTGGCCATCCTGCCCCCCGGCGGCTTTATCGGCCTGGGGCTGCTCATCGCCGCCAAGAATGGCATCAATGACTGGCTGGGCCGCAAGCAGGTGGCAGAGAAGGCTCACTGCAGCGTACCGGCACCGGGCGCCCGCGCCACCGAGTTATAAGTACCATTTGCGGATGAGTGAGCGATGAATAACGAAAAGCGGCGCCAGATCCTGACACGACTGCGCGAAAACAATCCTGCACCCAAGACCGAGCTCAACTACAGCACCCCCTTCGAGCTGCTCATCGCGGTGCTGCTCTCGGCCCAGGCGACAGATGTCGGCGTCAACAAGGCGACCGACAAGCTCTATCCGGTCGCCAATACCCCGGCCAGCATACTGGCGCTCGGGGTCGATGGCCTCAAGCAGTACATCAAGACCATTGGCCTGTTCAATACCAAGGCCGAGAACGTCATCAAGACCTGCGCCATCTTGCTGGAACGCCATGGGGGTGAGGTGCCCGAAAACCGCGAGGCCCTCGAGGCTCTGCCGGGGGTGGGCCGCAAGACCGCCAATGTGGTGCTCAACACCGCCTTTGGCTGGCCGACCATCGCCGTGGACACCCATATTTTCCGGGTGTCGAATCGCACAGGTTTTGCGCCGGGCAAGAATGTGGATCAGGTGGAGGAGAAGCTGCTCAAGGTGGTCCCCGCCGAGTTCAAGCTGGATGTCCATCACTGGCTGATCCTCCATGGGCGCTACACCTGTCTCGCTCGCAAGCCGCGCTGCGGCTCCTGTATCATTGAAGACTTGTGTGAGTACAAAGAAAAAATCTACCCGGAGAACTGATCAATGAGAATCCTGCATACCATGCTGCGCGTTGGCGATCTGCAACGCTCCATCGACTTCTACACCCGTGTACTGGGCATGACCCTGCTGCGCAAGAGCGAGAATAGCCAGTACAAGTACACCCTGGCCTTCGTCGGTTATGGGGATGAGAAGGATGAGGCTGTCATCGAGCTGACCTACAACTGGGGCGTGAGCGAGTATGAGCTGGGCTCGGCCTACGGTCACATCGCCCTGGAAGCGGATGACATCTACGCCACCTGCGAGGCACTGCGCGCCGCCGGGGCCAAGATCACCCGCGAGCCGGGTCCCGTGATGGGCGGCAGCACCGTTATCGCCTTCGTCGAGGATCCTGACGGTTACAAGATTGAGCTGATCGCCAAGAAGGATGCAGGCGCAGGCCTGGGTGAGAGCCTCTAACATGCGGCGCTAGCCAGCCCTGTGCTCACCGCCTGGGCCGTTAATGAGAAGGGGGAGCCATTGGCTCCCCCTTCTGCGATGCGCGATCCCTGATGTCACAGCAAGCTGGGCTGACCATCGAGGAACACCAGCCGTTTGCCCGCCTGATTGGGGGCAACGAAGGGCAACTCGTTGCTGTTGACCACATAGATGCCGTTTTTGAACTGGAAGACAGGCACCGTTGGCAAGGCGCGGGGCACCAGCAGCTCACCGAGGTCGCTGCGCACCGTCAGCACGGTATAACGGCCCTGAGGGAGCCCCAGTATCGGGCCAAACTCGCTGCCATCGGCCTCACGGACCGCTTTGACGTAGACACTGAACTCCTCGTAGCCCGGCACCAGGCACTCGTGGGTATAGGCGCCGGTACTGACCGTGGTCACCAGCAGAGGCGCCTGATAGTCATGGCACACGAAGCCCGCGAGGTTGCCGGAGCGCAGCAGGGGTTGCAGGCGGATGGGCTCTTCGCGGATATCGGCAAGGGGTTCGCGGATCTGGTACTGCTCAAGCAGGACGCGGCGCACCACCTCGGCATCATCATAGGCTTCACCATCATGGAGGGGGGCGGTCACCACACTGGCGCGGGTCAGCGGATAAGCCTCGACCAGGGAGTCCGGCAGTATGATGCCTTTGCCCTCCTGTTCACTCAGGCTGGCTTGCTCGCGATAGGGGTTGTCACGGATCAGGTTGGGGTAGCCACCATAGGCGGTGACGTTCCAGGCCCAGCTCATGGTGGGCTCCTGAACATAATGGCCGTGTTGGTCGGGGGTATTGGCGCAACCACTCAGCGCCAAGCTGGATAGCAAACCCGCTAGGGCAGTCAATTTTCTCATCTGGGCTTGTCTCTCATCGCATCATGGCGCCAGCATCCCTTATCCGGCACCCGTGAGTCCCAAACTAGCAAAAATCAGATGGCTCCGCTACGCCCCATGCTAATCACCACCCGCCGGTTCCTGGCTCGTCCCTCTTCGGTCTCGTTGGAGGCGACATGCTGTTTCTCCCCATGGCCCTCCACCGAGATCTTGCCCTCCTCTATCCCCAAATCGAGGAACACCTTCTTGATGGCATCGGCCCGCTTCTCGGAGAGCTTCTGGTTGGGCCAGCGCCCGCCATAGCTGTCGCTGTAGGCGTCAATCACCACCACGTCGATGCTGGTGTCCGCCTTGATGAATTCGCTGATCATGGCGAGTCGTCGCTTGGAGGAAGCCGACAGGCTGTCGCGGTTCTTGTCATAGGTGAGCACGCTGAAGGCGATGTCATTGAAGCTGTAAGGCAAGAGACCATTCAGGCAATCCATGAAGGCCTGATACTTGACCCGAAAATTGACGTTGGAGAGCGACACCCGCACCGCCCGGTTCTGGCGATACCAGTCCCGGTACTGGAAGGTGGGCATGCGGCCACTCTCGAGTTCATCGAGCATGGTCCAGGCGGTCTGGCCATCGACCAGGCCGTCAAACTGCTTGAAGAAGCGGATCTGGCTGATATCCCGCCCGGCGAGACCCGGACGCCAGTTGGGGGGCATGCTGCCCAGGCTCACCGTCTGGGTCTGCGCCTGCTGACGCAGCCCCTTGAGTTCGAAATCGAGGTTGATCTTGCGCCCGGCCCGGCTCACGAAGGCCCCAGTGCCCCAGCTCGGGATGGGATGTTCGAGGCGACACTCGACCTGGCTGTCTGCCGTCAGGCGCCAGACGGATTGATCCAGGCCGGCGCCAAATTCGGCCACCCCCGCCTGCAAGTGCATGCTCACCGACATGCTGATCAATCCCAAGGTCCACCCCTTCACTCGCCTCTCCTCTGCCTGGTCCACGCACCTATCACAGGGGCGTTTTTCATCTGTCTCAAGGCTGTATCGGCATGAGCCGGGCAAGCTTTAGGGAGCAGGCGGCAATTCTTTGCCGCTCGAGACCAGAGGGCCGGGCCTGGGGTATAGGCAACCTTGACCGTCTGCCACCCAGGCGCGACACAAAATAAGAGGCTGGGTCTGCCACGTAGGCAATCCCGGTAGGCTGTTACCCAAGCACGACATACTAAGGGGCTGGGTCTACCAAGCAGGCAACCCGGCGGCCTGTCACCCGGGCGCGACAAATGAAGGCTGATTTGCCATAATGCCGCCTCACTTCAAGCCGACCGAGATCCCATGACCGACGCCGTTAACACTCTCAAAGGCCGTTTCCGTGGCTTTTACCCCGTCGTCATCGATGTTGAAACCGCTGGATTCAATGCCAAGACTGATGCCCTGCTCGAAATCGCCGCCTACACCCTCAAGATGGATGAGGCGGGCTGGCTGGTGCCCGATCAGGTCTTTCACTTCCACGTTGCCCCCTTCGAAGGCGCCAACCTGGAGAAAGCCGCCCTCGACTTTACCGGCATCGATCCCTACAACCCGCTGCGCGGCGCCGTAGACGAGAAGGAAGCGCTCACCGAGATCTTCAAGGGGATCCGCAAGGGCATGAAGGAGCAGGACTGCAACCGCGCCATCGTCGTGGCCCACAATGCCCCCTTCGATCACGGCTTCGTCATGGCCGCCGCCGAACGTGCCGGCCTCAAGCGCAATCCCTTCCACCCCTTTGCCACCTTCGACACCGCCGCGCTGTCTGGCCTGGCCCTGGGGCAGACGGTCTTGGCCAAGGCGTGCCAGAGCGCCCGTATCCCCTTCGATAACAAAGAGGCGCACTCGGCCCTCTATGACACCCAGCGCACCACCGAGCTGTTTTGTCATATCGTCAATCGCTGGAAGGCGCTGGGGGGTTGGCCCCTGCTGGAAACCGACGGGGCTGACGCTGAGGCAACGCCACAAGACGCGGCCTCCGAACAGTAACCACCTGTTGCCTTGCGAGAAGGGCTGCCACGGCAGCCCTTCTTTGATATCCGTCAGCTGAAATGACTGATTGAGTCATTTTTCTGAATTTATACTCGACTTTTGGCCCGTTTTTCGCAAACTAACGCCCTTTCACACGCCAGACAACAACACAATATTATAAGGAAGTCGCATGAATCCTGTTGTTATCGCAGTCTCGCTGATGCTGGTGCTCAGCCTGCTGCGGATCAATGTGGTCGTCTCATTGTCGGTCAGCGCCATCGTCGGCGGCCTGGTTGGCGGCCTCTCCCTCACCGATACCCTCAGCGCCTTCAGTGGCGGCCTGGGTGGCGGTGCAGAGATAGCCCTCTCCTACGCCATGCTGGGGGCCTTCGCGGTCGCCATCTCCCGCTCCGGCATCACGGATCTGCTGGCCCGCAAGGTGATAAACCAACTCGGCAAGGACGCGAGTGCGTCACGGATGCTCTGGGTCAAGACCCTGCTGCTCACCTCCGTGCTGGCGGTCGCCATCTCCTCCCAGAACCTGATCCCGGTCCACATCGCCTTCATTCCCATACTGATACCGCCGCTCTTGCACGTGATGGCCCAGATGAAGATGGACAGGCGTCAGGTCGCCTGCGTCATCACCTTCGGCCTGACCGCAACCTATATGCTGCTGCCGGTCGGCTTTGGCGGCATCTTCCTCAACAACATCCTGGCCAAGAACCTCATCGATAATGGGGTGACCCTGGTCAACAGCCAGATCCCCCAGGCCATGGCCCTGCCGGTATTTGGCATGTTCCTTGGGCTGCTGGTTGCCGTCTTTATCAGCTACCGCAAGCCCCGCGAATATGATCTGGCCAAGATCCTGGCCGCCGAGCCCGAATCCGTCGAGCTGAACCTGACCCACATCTGGGTCGCGCTGGTCGCCATCGCCGTGGCGCTGGGCCTGCAGCTTTACACCGACAGCATTGTGCTCGGTGCCCTTGCCGGTTTCATCATCTTCACCTGTGGTGGCGTCATCAAGTTTCGTGAGAGCCAGGATGCCTTCACCCAGGGGGTGCGCATGATGTCCCTCATCGGCTTTATCATGATCTCCGCCGCCGGTTTCGCCGCCGTGATGAAAGAGACCCAGGGGGTCGAGAGTCTGGTGCAATCCGTCTCCAGCCTGATTGGCCATCACAAGGGCATCGCCGCCTTCCTGATGCTGCTGGTCGGCCTGCTCATCACCATGGGCATCGGCTCCTCCTTCTCCACCGTGCCCATCATCGCGACCATCTATGTGCCGCTCTGTCTGCAGCTTGGCTTCTCCCCCATGGCGACCATCGCCCTGATCGGCACAGCCGGCGCCCTGGGTGATGCGGGATCCCCCGCCTCGGACTCCACCCTGGGGCCCACCTCTGGCCTGAACGCCGACGGCCAGCACGACCATATCTGGGACTCCGTGGTGCCGACCTTCATTCACTACAATATCCCGCTGATCCTGTTTGGCTGGGTCGCCGCCATGGTGCTCTAACCCGCCGCAATCGGCCTCATCGCCAGATAACAACGCCCTCGCCAGTCATGGCGAGGGCTTTTTACTGGGCGCATCGCAGGGACGGGCAATCACCCCGTGAAAGAACCATGGCTTATATACTGCTAGTGACCAACAAGGAGCTACCCCATGAAACCTGCATATTGGCTGATTGCCCTGCTGTTTAGCACCCCTGCCCTGGCGTTCCACTGCCCGGTCGACATGAAACAGATAGACGATGCCCTCGCGACAGGCCCGGCACTCAGCGCCGAGCAGCTCGCCGAGGTCAAGACCCTCAGAGCCGAAGGCGAAACCCTGCACAAGGCCGGTCGCCATCAAGAGTCCGTCGATACCCTGGCCAAGGCCAAGGCACTGCTCGGCATCGACAAGATCTGATCCTCGGCGGCGCCAGCAATCCGCCCCCTGCCGTGCTTGATTGATAGATAGCAAAAGCCCCCGCCACGGCGAGGGCTTTTTCATGATGGCGTCTGGCAAGCAAGCCGGGGACCCTGGTCGATGCTCAGACCCGGCCGCTATAGACCAGGGTGCGATAGTTAAAGGCTATCTGACCCTCGATGGCGTGGTGGGCAAACTCGTGCCGGATCAGCGCCGCCAGCGCCTCATAGGCTGGCGTCCCGATGGCGGGAGCGTAAGAGGAGGAGTTGAGCCGCCCCAGCACACCATCAAGATCGAACATCTGGCAGTTGTCGAAACACTCCAGCCGGTACTCTCCCTCGAAGAAGGCGTCGAAGTCGGCCTCGCCAAGGTTGCGATGATTGACCTCCTCATAGTCACCGGAATAGGCACGCAGCCCCGCCTCATAGGCCTTGAGAAACGGGGTGTCGGTCAGCCTGTCATTCCAGATGAGGGCGACCCGGCCACCTGGCTTCAACACTCGGCGACACTCGGCCTTGAAGGCTGCTCGGTCAAACCAGTGGAAGGCCTGAGCGACCGTCACCAGATCCAGACTGGCATCGGCCAGACCGGTTGCCTCCGCGCTCCCCGCCTGCCAGCGGATATTGCTGGCCCCGGCCAGCAGCGCCTCGGCGGCAGCGCGCATCTCCGCATTGGGTTCCAGGGCCCAGACCCGGCTCACCCGAGGCGCGAGCTGCGCCGTCAATATGCCGGTACCCGCCCCGATATCGGCCACCACGGCATCGGGTCCCATGGCAAGCTCCTGGATGAGAAAATCCAGCATGGCCGCCGGGTAGCCAGGGCGGTATTTCACATAGGCCTCAACCCGGGCCGAAAATCGTTGGGTACTGTCCATTGCATGCTCCTCTTGGGGGATGGCCTCTGGATAAGGGCGATAACGCGGCATTGGCCGCCGTGACAAGATGATCCCGTGGGTTTGAGCCTATCATGCCCAGTCCCATTCCTGGCATCATGCCCGGCAAGAGAGCCACCCTGCGTAATGCTGTCACTCGGTCAACCAATCGATGGCCGCAGCTTCATCATCGAACGCCTTCACCTCCCCCGAGAGAAACCAGTTGCCGACCCTGGCAGCGAGGGTCTGCCAGCCCTGCTGACCATAGAGGGCTATCTTGCCAAACTCGCTGCCATGCCTGAGCCCGAGGGTGAGATCGTCCCAGGCGGCGCGCAGCTCCCAGCCTTCCAGCTCGCGGGCATCGAGCAGCACCCTCACCCCCCTGCCCTCGACCCGGCTCAGCGCCGCCTCCAGCATGGGAGTGATGGCCAGATAATCCTCATGGCTGAGCTTGCCGACCGCCTTGATTGAAATAAAAGAGACATCATTCACCCGGGCCAGCCCCAGGGTCAGGCCATGTTGTTGCATCGTCATCCCGCATCTCCTGTGACGGCTGAATGCCAGCTCATTCTGGCGTCCTATCAATTGAGTCTATCCCTGACAGGGAGAGGCAGCCCCCCGGCCTGATCCTCAAGCCAAGGGATCTAAAAAGGCGTGGGAAATGTGACTACCTATATCAGCCCTGCCCCTCAACCAGCATGGGCAACAGCAAGGCCATGGCTATCACATCTTGCCTGAATGCCAAGTAGCCAACCCGACACTCACCATGGTTGGTATTGAAGGGGTGCAAACCGCAAGTAGCCCGTATTCTTCTGCCGTTTCCGTTCGCGCTATGGCATCACCGTCAGACAGATCAACAAAAAAGGCCTTGCGCGATGCAAGGCCTTCTCACTTTTCAACTTAGCTACCCGAGCTCATCTTGCTGAGCACTGTGCCCCGCTTGATGGCACCGATCATGTGCCTCACTCCCCGATGTAATCCTCGGTCGGGATGCAGGAGCAGAACAGGTTGCGATCGCCGTAGACGTCATCGATGCGGTTGACCGAGGGCCACAGCTTGGCGGCGCGCACCGCGCTGGACGGGAATACCGCCTCGGCGCGGGTATAAGCCCGCTCCCAGCGCTCGTCCATGACATCATCCTGGGTGTGGGGGGCATTGACCAATGGGTTGTCGGTCAGGCTCCAGTGGCCATCCTTCACCTTCTCCATCTCGGCGCGAATGGCGGTCATGGCTTCGATGAAGCGATCCAGCTCGGCCTTGGACTCGGATTCGGTCGGTTCGACCATCAGGGTTCCCGCCACCGGGAAGCTCATGGTCGGCGCGTGGAAACCGTAGTCCATCAGACGCTTGGCCACATCCATCTCGCTGATGCCACAGGCCTCCTTGAGGGGACGAATATCCAGGATGCACTCGTGGGCGACGCGGTTGTTGCGGCCGGTGTAGAGCACAGGGAAGGCTTCCCCCAGTTTCTTGGCCAGGTAGTTGGCGTTGAGGATGGCGACCTGAGTCGATTTCTTCAGCCCCTCGTCACCCAGCATGGCGATATACATCCAGCTGATGGGCAGGATGCTGGCCGAGCCAAAGGGCGCGGCAGAGACGGCGCCATTGTCGCGGCTGCTCTTGTCGGTCTTGATGACGGCGTGGCCGGCCACGAAGGGGGCCAGGTGCTGCTTGACGCCGATGGGGCCCATGCCTGGACCGCCACCGCCATGGGGAATGGCAAAGGTCTTGTGCAAGTTGAGGTGGGACACATCGGCACCGATAAAGCCTGGCGCCGTCACGCCGACCTGGGCGTTCATGTTGGCGCCATCCAGGTAGACCTGACCACCGTACTGGTGAACGATGTCGCACACCTCCTTGATGGTCTCCTCATACACCCCGTGGGTGGAGGGATAGGTGACCATCAGGCAGGAGAGCCTGTCTCCCACTTCCGCGGCCTTGGCGCGCAAGTCGTCAAGATCGACGTTACCGGACTTGTCACAGGCGGTGACGATCACCTTGAGGCTCGCCATCTGGGCGGAGGCCGGGTTGGTGCCGTGGGCCGACGCCGGAATGAGGCAGACATCGCGATGCCCTTCGCCGCGGGACTCGTGGTACTTCTTGATGGCCAACAGACCGGCGTATTCGCCCTGAGCGCCGGAGTTTGGCTGCATGCAGACCGCATCATAGCCGGTGATCTTGACCAGCCACTCTTCGAGGTCTGCCAGCAGCAGCTGGTAACCTTTAGCCTGCGCCAGCGGGGCGAAGGGGTGCAGCTTGCCAAACTCGGGCCAGGTCACCGGGATCATCTCGGCGGTGGCGTTGAGCTTCATGGTGCAGGAGCCCAGGGAGATCATGGCGTAGTTCAGGGCCAGATCCTTGGCTTCGAGACGGTGGATGTAGCGCAGCATCTCGGTTTCGGAATGGTACTTGTTGAACACCTCGTGGGTCAGCACGGCATCGCTGCGCAGCAGCTCGGCGGGGATGGCCTGATGAGCCTGCGCCTTGGCATCCAGGGTCTCGATATCCAGCCCGTGCCCCTGGCCCAGGAAGAGCTCAAACAGCTCGGCCACATCTTCGCGGGTGCTGGTCTCGGACAGGGAGACACCGACCGCGCCATCCAGGTCGGCGCGCAGGTTGATGTTCATGGCATCGCCACGGGCTACCAGGGCGGCCTTGTCGGCGGTCAGGAGTGTGATGGTGTCGAACCAGCTGTCGTGCTTGAGGGTCAACCCCTTGGCGGTGAGTCCCAATGCCAGGATGCTGGTCAGACGGTGCACGCGGTTGGCGATGGTTTTGAGGCCAACCGGGCCGTGATAGACGGCATAGAAGCTCGCCATGTTGGCCAGCAGCACCTGGGCGGTACAGATGTTGGAGTTGGCCTTCTCGCGGCGGATATGCTGCTCGCGGGTCTGCATGGCCATGCGCAGGGCAGACTTGCCGCGGCTGTCTTTGGAGACGCCAATGATGCGGCCCGGCATGGAGCGCTTGTAGGCATCACGGGTGGCGAAAAATGCCGCGTGAGGACCACCGTAGCCCATGGGCACACCGAAGCGCTGGGCGCTACCCAGCACCACGTCGGCACCCAGTTCGCCCGGGGACTTGAGCAGCAGCAGGGAGAGCATGTCGGCACTGACACAAGCCAGACCCTTCTGGGCCTGTACGGCCTTGATCAGCGCCCCCAGATCGGTCACTTCACCCGTGGTCGAGGGGTACTGGAACAGGGCACCAAACACCTCCTCGTTCACGGCGTCGGCGGCCGGGGCCACCACCAGCTCGAAGCCGAAATGGACGGCACGCTCGCGCACCACGTCGATCACCTGGGGGTGAACGTCATCGGCGACGAAGAAGAGGTTGGACTTGGACTTGGCCATGCGCTTGGCCAGGGCCATGGCCTCGGCGGCGGCAGTGGCTTCATCGAGCAGAGAGGCGCTCGCCAGATCCATGCCGGTCAGATCCAGGGTCAGCTGCTGGAAATTGAGCAGGGCTTCGAGGCGGCCCTGGGCCAGCTCGGGCTGATAAGGGGTATAGGCGGTGTACCAACCCGGATTTTCCAGCACGTTGCGCAAGATGACGTGGGGCACATGGGTGTCGTGATAACCCATGCCGATGTAGCTCTTGGCGATACGGTTCTGAGCGGCGTAGCCCTTGAGCTTGGCCAGGGCCTCTACTTCCGTCATGGGCGCGCCTATGCCAAGCGGCGCCTCGCGACGAATGGCGGCGGGCACGGTCTGGCTGATGAGGTCATCCAGACTCTCGGCACCGACAGTGGCCAGCAGGGCGCGCAGTTCGCTCTCGCCCGGGCCTATGTGGCGACGCAGAAAATTGGTTTTTTGCTCGAGTTCAAACAGTGACTGGGTCATTTCCCTATTTCCTAGTAGATATGCCTGATAGAAGATCTTGCCAAGGGATGAGATCTCGCTCGGCAGCTCGCGGGCACTTGCCCACGGCGGATAAAACAGGCGCCCGCACAGGATAATTCCGCGGGGCGGGCCTGGGATGCGCGCCAGTTGGCAAGGCGCACTCCCATGGCGAAGCCCGCGCTGTGCAGGGGCTCATAGCAAAAGGCCCTGCACGCGTGCAGGGCCTGGGCGACATTACTCTTCGTCGACGACGTTCTGGTAGCCGTCGGCATCCAGCAGATTTGCCAGCTCCTCGGCGTCGTCCAGCTTGATACGGAACAACCAGCCAGCGCCGTAAGGATCGGAGTTGACCAGCTCGGGACTCCCTTCCAGCTCTTCGTTGACGGCGATGATTTCACCGCTCACCGGGCTGTAAATGTCGGAGGCCGCCTTGACGGACTCGGCCACGGCGCAGTCGTCACCGGCACCAACCTGCTTGCCCACTTCCGGCAAGTCAACGAACACCATGTCACCCAGCAGCTCCTGGGCGTGCTCGGAGATACCGACCACGGCCTCACCGTTGGCTTCGACACGGATCCACTCGTGGGAAGTGGCATATTTCAGTTCGCTCGGGATATGGCTCATGTGTGCTTCCTTTATTCACTTGCATCATTGAACAGGGGTGACCCGGGGTGGACCCCGAGCCTGAAACGATAAACGTTATACCAATTTCTGGCCGTTGCGTACAAAGGCGGGCTTGGTCACCTTCACGGTTACCAGCTTCTTGCGAAGCTCGACTTCGGCCACGTCACCGATGTCGCGAGGCACCCGGGCCAGGGCAATGGAGAGTCCCAGGGTCGGCGAGAAGGAGCCTGAGGTGATCACCCCGGTGCGTGACTCGCCCTGGGCATTGGTGAAGCTGACCGGCATGCCGGTGCGCAGCACCCCTTTCTCTTCCATCAACAGCCCGACCAGCTTGGGCTGATCCCCGGCGGCCTTCTGGGCTTCCAGGGCCGCGCGGCCGATGAAGTCACGGCTGCTCGGCTCCCAGGCGATGGTCCAGGCCATGTTGGCGGCCAGGGGGCTGATGCTCTCGTCCATGTCCTGGCCGTAGAGGTTCATGCCCGCCTCAAGACGCAGAGTGTCCCGGGCGCCCAGACCGCAGGGCGCCACGCCCGCGTCGAGCAGGGCTTGCCACAGGTCGCAGGCCTGATGCTCCGGCACCACGATTTCGTAACCCTCTTCGCCGGTATAGCCGGTGGTGGCGATGAACAGATCCCCGGCTTGTACCCCGAAGAAGGGCTTCATGCCCGCGACGGCGGCGTTCTGCTCGGCATTGAATACCTTGGCGGCCAGCGCCTTGGCCTCTGGCCCCTGCACGGCGATCATCGCCAGGGAGGGTTGTTCGGTGACGGTCACCGCGAAGGCGGCGGCGTGCTGGCGGATCCAGGCCAGATCCTTGTCGCGGGTGGCGGAGTTGACCACCATGCGATAGAAGCTGTCGTCCAGATAATAGGTAATGAGGTCATCGATGACCCCACCCTCAGGGGTCAGCATGCCGCTGTAGAGCGCCTTGCCCGGGGTGGTGAGTTTGGCCACGTCATTGGCCAGCAGATGTTGCAGGAAGGCTTTCACCCGCTCGCCGGTCAAATCGACGATGGTCATGTGAGAGACATCGAACATGCCCGCCTGGGTGCGCACCACATGGTGCTCTTCCAGTTGAGAGCCGTAGTTGATGGGCATCTCCCAGCCGTGAAAATCGACCATCTTGGCGCCGGCTTCCAGGTGCTTGGGGTGCAATACGGTAGTCTGGGTCATCGCTGTTTTTCCTTAAAACCTGGGCCTGCCTCATCCCGGTTCCCGGGTGGAGCAGGAGGCCACAGGGCCTGGGCTCGCTCCCGACATCGCCATGGGCGCTGCGGGACTGGTTCCTTCAATGGCGCGGATTATAAGACAAGCGGGATGGAGCACCGCTTAAAAAAAACTAATCCACAACATGCTGATAGCGGCCAAACACTATGATAAAAACAGAGGAAAAAACAGTATTGACCGGTAGTTTTCAGGGTTAAATTTTGATTTTTACCGTCTCGTCACAATTTATAGGAAAACGTTTCGCCAGCTTTCCATATTAAAGGCTGATGCCATAAACGCGCACATCAGCCTATCGGATTACTTTTATTGTAAAAAATGGCGCCTGGGATTAGTTTTTTTCACCCGGCATACCCCAAAATGCCTCGCCACGCTGCTCGGTGCGGGCCAGGAGGGGCAGCTCCCCCTCCAGTCCCATGGCGCTGCGGATCAGGCGCTGCTTGACAGGGATCATGGCATCGACGGCGCTTAAGCCCACACCTCGCACCAGCTTCTTAAGGGGATGAGCGCCACCAAACAGCCGCTTCAACCCCTCCATGGCGGCCAACATCCGGCTCGCCTCCGTCTTGCGCCAGCGCTCATAACTGCGCAGCCCGGCCAGGGTACCGATATCCCGTCCCTTGGCGACATGGGTCAGCAGCGTCTGCGCCAGGGCGGCGGCATCCATCAGCCCCAGATTGACCCCCTGCCCCGCCAGCGGATGTATGGTGTGAGCCGCATCGCCGACCAGCACCAGCCGCTCCCGGGCAAAGTCGCGGGCGTAACGGGCGGTGAGCGGTATGGCACTGCGGGCTCCCTCCACCCGGCACAGGCCGAGACGCGCATCGAAGGCGGCGGTGAGCGCGCGGTTGAAGTGCTCTTCATCGCACCCTTGCAGCCGCAGCGCCTCATCGGCGGGCAGCGACCAGACGATGGAGCTGAGAGTGGGCTGCCAGAGCGGCAGGAAGGCGAGCGGTCCGGCGGGGCTGAAGATCTGGCGGGCCACGGCCCCATGCTCCTCGGTGGTGCGCACTGTGGCGACCAGGGCATGGTGGCCATAATCCCAGCTGGTCAGGGGAATATCGGCCTGTTTTCGCACCCAGGAGTGAGCGCCATCGGCGGCCACCACCAGCTTGGCCGACAGCACTCGGCCATCTTCCAGCGTCAGCATGGCATGCTCTTGCCCCTGTTGCAGGCTTGTGGCCCGGGCCGGCGCCAGCAGGTCGATATGAGCAGCCCCCGAGATGGCCTCTTGCAGTGCCAATTGAACAACCCTGTTCTCGACGATGTGACCAAGCCAGGGCAACCCCAGGCTGGCGGCATCGAACTCGATGCGGGCGAAGCTGTCGCGCTCCCACACCTGCATCTGCTGGTAACCTTGCAAACGGCGTGCGGTGATGCCCTGCCAGGCGCCGACCCCACGCAGGATCTGCTGACTGGCGAGGCTCAGGGCGCTGACCCTGTTATCCGGCGTCGCCGCCAGCGCGGGATCCGGCAATTGCCCCTCGATGATGGCTATCTTGAGTGCGCTCTGTTTGAGCGCCGCGGCGAGCGCCAGACCCACCATGCCGCCCCCCACGATGACCAGATCGTATTGCGCCATGCTCGGTTGCACCCTGTTCCGTTGCACCATGTCATGCTGCTCCATGGCTTACTCCTTAGTGACTGGGCTGATAAAGCCCAGGGTCTGGCGAGCCAGAGGGCCCTTGAGGCAGCTGGCGCGCGCCATCAGAGAGAGCGCCAGATTACGACCGGCCACCAGGGGGCCATGGTCGTTGGAAAAGAGCTGGGCCAGGGCCGAGGTGAGCCAGATGGTGGCCTCTTGATCTCCCTTTCGCCCTTGCCAGTAACGGCTCAGCACCGGGTAACCGCCAATGTCCTCCCCCTGTGCCAGGGCGCTGGCCACGATGGCGCAGAGGGCATCGAGATCGCGCATGCCGAGGTTGAACCCCTGCCCCGCGATAGGGTGCAACAGATGGGCGGCGTTGCCCACCAGCACGGTCCTTTGCCCCAGAGGGTAATCGGCTGCCGTGAGTGCCAGCGGGTAGCAGTGACGTACCCCGGTGCGCAGGAAGCGGCCAAGCCGCCAGCCAAATGCCTGCTGCAATTGGGCCAGGAAGGCCTCGTCATTCAGGGCCATGATGCTGTCAGCCTCCTCCCCCGGCATGCTCCAGACCAGAGAGCTGAGCCCTTGCTGCATCGGCAGCAGCGCCAGGGGGCCGCCGTCGGTGAAGCGCTCGAAGGCGCGCCCGGCCGGATGCGCGGCGGTTTGCACCGTGGCTATCACGGCGCTCTGACGGTAGTCATGGCGGCGTACCGGGATATTGAGGGCCTGGCGCACGAAAGAGTGGCCGCCATCGGCCGCGACCAGCAAGGCGGTGATGATCTGCTCCCCCGTGGCCAGAGCCAGCTCGACGGCGTGCTCCCTTGGGGTGACCCCCGTCAACTGCACCGGGCAGAGCATGCGAATATTGGCCGTCTGCGCGATGGCTTCTTGCAGGACCTGACCGGCGGCGCCGAGCTCAATCACCTGACCCAGGGCGGGCAAATCATATTCAGCGGCCGTCATGCGGGTCTGGCCGAGATGGCCTCGGTCCGAGACATGGATGTGGGTGATGGGGGTGGCATGGGGGGCCAGCCCCGCCCAGAGGCCATGGCGAGCCAGCGCCTCGCAGGTACCGGCGGCCAGCGCAATGGCGCGCGCATCGAAGCCGGGATGCGCGCCCTGTGCGAGGGCACTCGCCTCCAGCAGCACTATCTGCAAGGGCCTGCCATCCGGTCGGCGCAGTGCGGCGAGGGAGAGGGCCAGCACGGCGCCACTCATGCCACCGCCAACCAGGGTGATATCGGCCTGCAGGACAGGTGAATGGGCGGTTGCGGTCGGATCAGTGTGAGTCATGGGATGAAGAGAATCCGATAAAACGTGGGGCCATGCTATCACAGTTGCCCCCGCTGGGATGGGAGGTGGCGGGCAAAAATGGTGCCCGCCCCGCAAACCCGCAAACAGACGAGGCAGCCATGGCTGCCTCGTCGAGTGGGTGCTGTCTACCCCGGATCAATGCAGCGTCGGCGGCGCATCCGGCGTGTCGGGACGCTTGCCGAACTCTTCGAAGGTCATCATGACCCCCAGTTTGACATGCTCATAGAGCACCAGGAAGGCGACCTCGTTCTCCTCGTCCTCCTGATCGAACTCCTCCGAGACCTGGGTGATGTTGGCGATGTCCTGGATCATCTCCTGCAGCTCCTCGGACGCCTTGGAGAGCTCTTGCTGCACCACGCCAAAGCCCGCCAGGAAGGCCTGGGACCAATCCACCAGCCCATCGATACGCTCATCCAGGGGGGCATCATCACTAGGCAGCAACAGCTCCACTCCTTTCTGGGCCATCAGCCCCTCGATGGCGTCCTGGTAGAGCTCCGTCATCACCTGGCGCACCTGGGCCGGCAGACCGAAACCGTCGTTCACCAGATCGTTGAAAGGGGCTAACCAGCTCTTGTCATCAAGAGGAACGCCACCGCAGATCAGGCCACAGATAACGCCGTGGGCCTCCACTGCCGTGGCCATCAGCTCGTGCTGGTCCATGAGGTCGGCCAGGGCCGCATAATTGGGGGGGGTTGTCTTGCTCATCGGGGATCCGCTCAAAGTTCAGTCAAATAGCCGGAATTGATGGTCAAGATCCTAGCATTCTCACCCGCCCAGAGCCAGCAAGGCCTTGAAACTTCTGCATCTGCGCTATATAGTCCCGCCCAGTTGTCCACATGGATAAAGGCGGAAATCACCCCCGCCGTATTGAGGAAGGCATGAGCACAGAGGCCGTAGAAATCGTCGTTTTGGGACGTCCCTACAAGGTATCCTGTCCCCCAGGACAGCAGGATGCCCTGCGCCAGGCCGCCGATCAGTTATCCAGCAAGCTTGTCGAGCTGCGTCAACGCTCCAAGGTCTCCAGCAATGAACAGCTGGCCATCATGGCGGCGCTCAATTTCTGTCATGAGCTCTGCCTTGAAAAAGAGAAGAACCACCAATACTCTGAGACCATGGACAAGCGGATCAAGATGCTGCAACGCACCATAGAAGCAGCCCTGATCGAGCATGGACAGTATGGTGACAATGGCGAAGAGGCCAAAAAGCCTTAACGCGCGACCCGTTTTAAAATTCCCTGGAGTGTTTGTCAGCCGGTTCAAGTCCCCGAGCCGATAATCAAACCAAACAGGGGATCGGCCTTCTGGCTATTGTGCATGCTCGGCTCGACCGAGAAGCCTGCGGTCAGACTCGATCTCCGCCTTGAACCTACGGTTCAAGGGCCCAAACCGGCAACGGCATCTCCGGGGTACCAACAGCAAAAGGCCCGTCATCTTGATGACGGGCCTTTTCTTTTGTCTCTTTTGCGCAGCCTGTCGCTGCGAACACGCCCCTCCAGATCAGCGGGCCCCATTGAGGGGCTTGTCACCTGTCGGCACCCGGAGGGGGCCGTCTCGCCCCCCTGCCTCCATCACCATCCAATCCGAGCTGGCGGTGCGGGCACACCATGCCCAGCGGCTCGCTTTGGCGATAACGCCGCACAGGCATGGCAGGCTTAGGTGAGCCGAAGCAGATTCTCCGCTTGCTGGGAGGGGGTCACCAGCACGGGGATGGATTTGGAAGTGGGCGTAAAGGAGCCCTCCCCCACGCTGTCGATGGGCACCAGCGGGTTGGTTTCCGGGTAGTAAGCGGCAATGTTGCCCTGGGGAATGTCATAGAGCGCCACGCTAAAACCCGTGACGATGCGCTCCCGGCCATCGTTGCAGATGGCGGCCATATCCACCCTGCTGCCCTCCTCCAGACCGAGGCGATGGGCATCCGTCTGGTTCATGAACACCACCTTGCGCTGGCCCTTGATGCCGCGATAGCGATCATCCATGCCGTAGATGGTGGTGTTGTACTGATCGTGGGAGCGCAGGCTCTGCAGCAGCAACACAGGTTGATCCGTCATCTGTTCGGCATGGCGAGTGCATTCGGGCAGCACAGAGCGTGGCAAACGGCTTGCCCGAAACTCGGCGCTGCCGCTGCTGGTTTTCCACAGCAACTGGGCCGCCGAGTTATCCAGATGGAAGCCACAAGGCTGCTGGATGCGGGCATTGAAGTCACTGAAGCCGGCAATGGTCTGCTCGATGAGGCAGCGAATGCGGCCGTAGTCATCCCGCAGCGCCAACCAGTCGACGCGCTCACTCCCCAAAGTGGCATGGGCCATGCGCGCTACGATGTCGGTCTCCGACAGGCAGAGCGCGGACAGGGGTTCCGCGGCCCCGGTCGAGGCGTGCACCATGCTGAAGGTATCCTCCACCGTGATTTTCTGGTTGCCGGTGCGCTGAATGTCGAGCTCGGTGCGGCCGAGGCAGGGCAGGATCAACGCGGCCTTGCCCACCTGCAAGTGGCTGCGGTTGAGCTTGGTGCTGATCTGCACATTGAGTTCAGTGGCCCCCATGGCGGCATGGGTGAAGGCCGTATCGGGCGCGGCCGCCGCCAGGTTGCCCCCCAGGCAGATGAGCACCTTGCTCCTGCCCTCGTGCAGCGCCTTGAGCGCCTCATAGACATTGTGGCCAGGTGCCCTGGGCAGACTCACTTGCAGATGGCGTTCGATGCGCTCGATGAAGGCTGCGGTCGGTTTTTCATTGATGCCCATGGTGCGGTTGCCCTGCACGTTGCTGTGGCCACGCACCGGACAGAGCCCCGCCCCCGGCTTGCCCAACTGGCCGCGCAGCAGGTGCAGGTTGACGATTTCACGTATGGTATCGACCGAATGCAGGTGCTGGGTGATCCCCATGGCCCAGCAGCTGATGACGCTGCTGCTGGCGGCAAAGACCCGAGCGGCCTGCACGATGTCCGCCTGGGCTAGCCCGGACTGCTGTACTATCTCGGCCCAGTCGGTGGCGCGCACCTGCTGTTCATACTCGTCGAAATGCCGGGTATGGCGGGTGATAAAGTCGCGATCCACCGCCTCTGGCAGCTCTTCCAGGATGTACTTGGCCATGCCACGCATGGCCGCCATGTCACCGCCCAACCTGGGGGTCAGATACTGGTGGCTGATGGTGGTGGCCGCCGGGGTCAGCAGTTCGAGCGGGCTCTGGGGGCTGGCGAATCGCTCCAGGGCCACCTCTTTGAGATTGTTGAAGCTGACAATCTTGCACCCCTGGCGCGCCGCCTGGCGCAGGGCATTCATCATGCGCGGGTGGTTGGTGCCCGGGTTCTGGCCATAGACGAAGATGGCGCCGGCGCGGTCAAAGTCATCCAGCACCACTGTCCCCTTGCCAATGCCCACCGCCTGAGTCAGCGCCACCCCGCTCGCCTCGTGACACATGTTGGAGCAGTCGGGGAAGTTGTTGGTGCCAAACAGGCGGCCAAACAGCTGATAGAGGTAGGAGGCTTCGTTGCTGGCACGGCCCGAGGTATAGAACTCGACCCGATCCGGGCTATCCAGGCCTGTCAGTTTCTCGGCAATCAATGCAAACGCATCATCCCAACTGACCGGCTCGTAGTGATCGGTTGCGGGGTTGTAGCGCATCGGCTCGGTCAGACGCCCCTGATACTCCAGCCAGTAGTCGCTCTGATTGGCGAGCTGGCGCACCGAATGGCTGGCAAAAAAGTCCGCGCCCACCGTCTTGCCCGTCGACTCCCAGGCCACCGCCTTGGCGCCGTTCTCGCAGAACTGGAAAGCACCGTGGTCGTTGTCCCCCCAGGCGCAGCCCGGGCAGTCGAAGCCATCGGTCTGGTTGACCCGCAGCAGATTCTTGATGTTCTGCTTGGTTTTCTGGCTGCGTAACACCTGCTTCATGGTGGATTGCAGGGACGAAAATCCGCCGGCTTTGGCAGGCTTTTCAATATGGCTCATGAGACTCTCCGATGGGACTCGACGGGTGATGGCTGGAATAGCACACAGGCGCATCGAACTTGGGAATATGGACGACATTGAGGTTGTATTTGAGGGCCAGCCTCACCGCCAGTTGACTGGGGGACGCGAGGCAGACGAGATGGCGAGCGCCAAACAGCACGGCTTTTTGAATAAGCTCGCTGCCACAGCGACTGGTCACCACCAGGGTGTCGCAGGCAAGCTGCTGGCGCAGCAACAGGCCGATCAGCTTGTCGAGGGCATTGTGCCGACCGATATCCTCCCGGCAATGGAGGATCTGGCCCTGCTCGTCCAGCGCCAGGGCCGCATGGATGGCCCCATACTGCTGCGCCTTGAGCTGCCACTGGGCAATCTGTGGTCTCAACCCGGCCAATAATCCCGCATCAAGGGGAGGCGTGAGTGGCAGGGGGCGCAGCTCGGGGAATGCCTGCTCGACCGCCTCCACCCCGCAGATGCCACAGCCGGTTGCCCCGGTCAGCCTGCGCCGACGCTGCTGCAGCCGCGCCAGGCAACGATTGGCGATGGTCACATCCAGCACGAAGCCCAGCTCAGCAGGGGTCACCCGGATATCATGCACATCGTGGTTGTGCGCGATGATCGACTCGCAGAACAGGAAACCAATGGCAAAATCGTCGAGATCGTCCGGGGTCGCCATCATAACCGCATGGTTGATGCCATTGATGTTGATGGAGACGGCCACCTCCTCCACCAGATGATCCAGCGCAGGCAGGGGGTGCGAATTGACAGCGGCGGCAACGGGACAGTGCGCAGGCATGAATGAGTGGCCTAAAAATACAAACTGCATTCAAGTTTAGAGAGACAACTGCTGTAAAACCAATGAATTAAATCTATATGTTGATAGAACTATTCTATTGAATAGTGATTTTCAATTGATTAGTGTTGGCACTCACCTCCCCCAGCCCCTGCAAGAGCATGATGAACATCAAGCAGCTGCACTACTTTCATGAGCTGGCCCATCACCAGCACTTCGCCAAGGCAGCCAAGGCGTGCCACATCACCCAGCCCACCCTGTCGGCCAGCATCACGGCACTGGAAAAGAGCGTCGGCACCGATCTCGTGGTACGCACCAGTCAGTTTGTCGCCCTCACCGAGGCCGGGGAGCTGGTGCGCCAGTATGCCGAGCGGATGTTGCTGGAACAGGAGGCGCTCAAACAGGAGCTAGGGCGCTTTCACGGCGAGCTGTCAGGCACCCTGCGCATCGGCATAGTCCCGCAGTCCAATGTCGACATCATGCCGCTCATCGCCAGTTACCAGGCACGCTATCCCGATATCGCCATCCGCCTGTCGGTGCTGAGCAACGAGGCCCTGCTGTCGCAACTGGAACTGCACCAGTGCGACATTGGCCTGGGCTTTGACGAGTCGCTGAGCGCCCCGAACCGGCGCGCCTTTCACCTATACCCCCAGGGCCACAACCGCATGGCCCTGTTGATGAGCCGCAGTGATGCCATCACCTTGCAGAGTGCGGCCCCCATCCCCCTCGCCAGCCTGCAAGGCAAGCCGCTCGTACTGCCCAGCCGGAACATGCAATTTCGCCACTATCTGGATCTCGCCGCCGAGCGCGCAGGCATCAGCCTGAAGATAGTGATCGAAACCGACTCCCTCTTCCATCTGACCAGCGCCGTCCACCACCAGCTGGGCTGGGCCATCGTCAGCGCCGGTCTCGCCCACTCGGCCAGTCAGCTTTCCGACCTGGACTACCGGCTGCTCGAGCCACTCGATGTCGGGCGCACCCTCTTCATGACCCGTCAGCACAGCATCACCCCCGCCATGCGCGCCTTTCTCGCCCTGGTCACGGAGACGACGGATCCCGCCCCATAGCCGCAGCCCCGGGATGCCACCTGCTGGCGAGGTGTGCTACCTCCATCCCCCTGCCCCCCGGTAAACAAAAAGCCCGCCAAAGGAGGCGGGCTTTTTGATGGGATGCAGGTGACCGACATCAGGTGGCCAGCTGCTCCCGGGGCAAATCATGGTGACGCAGCCAGGCAAAGCTCAGGGCGACCAGCACGACCATCGCCGTCATGATGGCCCCCAGTCCCAGCTGCCCCTCCATGGGAAAGGTTGCTGCCAGCAGGGTGACCAGCCCGGCGCCCAGGTTCTGCATGCCCCCCAGAATGGCCCCGGCGGTCCCTGCCTGACCCGGGAAAGGCTCGATGGCGCAGGAGGTCGCCGTCGGATAGAGGATGCCGCTGCCGATGAAGTAGACAGCCGCGCCCCCCACCAGAGACGCCGCGCTGACGATGCCAAACAGACCCGGCAGCAGGATGATCAGGGCCCCCACCCCCAGGAAGACAATGCCCAGACGCATCAGCCTGCCCTGACTCAGCCGAAAGCTCAGGCGAGCCGAGAGCCAGGCGCCGAACAGATAACCCGGCAGGGGCAGCACGAACAGCACGCTCACCGTCTTGGCATTGAGGCCGAGCACATCACCGAGCAATACCCCCGCCGCCGCCTCGAACACCGCAAGGCCTGCGAAGGTCGCCATCAGGCAGAGCAGGTTACCCTGGAATCTGGGATTGCCGAGCACATGGCGGTAGGCGGCACGCACCCGCAGCGGCTGACGACGCGCTGGTGGCAGCGTCTCGGCAAACCAGATCAAAATGGCGAGAGTACTGATGGCGCCAAAACCGAACAGGAACCAGTAACCGGCCCGCCAGTTCAACCATTCGGTCAGCCAGCCCCCCAGCACGGGGGCCAGCAGGGGGGAGAAGATCACCCCCATGCTCACCAGGCTGTTGGCGCGGTTGAGCTCGGCGCCGCTGTAGCGATCCCGCATCACTGTCCGGCTCATGGCGCCCGCCGCCCCCGTTCCCAGCCCCTGAATGAAGCTGCCCACCAGCAGGGCGCCGGCACTCGGGATCAGCTGGATCACCAGGGTGCCAAGCAGAAACACCATCATGCCAGTCAGCAACACGGGGCGACGACCCCACTTGTCCGACAGGGGGCCATAAATAAACTGGGACAAGCCATAGGGGATCAGATAACAGGCCATCACCGCCTGCAACGACGCCGAACTCACCCCCAGATCCGCCGCCATCACCGGGATGGAGGGCACATAGAGGGTCTGGGTCATCTGGCCCACGGCGACCATGAGAATGGTCAGGAAAAACAAGGGATAAAAGCTGTGCCGATTCATAACTGCTCCACGACATCAAAAGCATGGCGCTCCTCACCGCGAGGGAGGAGTCACTGTCAGATCTGGATGAGTAATCACTGCGCGGAGGACCCGCGTTGATCGGGAGCAGATCAGCTCCCTTTAATGGCCGCCATGGTAGTGATTCGGATCACAAAATACGAACGAATCTTTGTAATCGGCTTGGCTTAGTTTTTCTAATAATACGGGGCCCAGAGGCCCCGTCCATCGTTCAGGATAATCCCCCCGGCGCCCTCATCCGGCCCGCGACACCCGCGCAGGTTCCAGCGCAGCCTTGGCGGCGCCCTCCTCACCACTCCCCAACAGCAGGCAGCGGCTGGCGACCTTGCCTGCCAGCACCTCGTCATGGGTCACCAGCAGCAGGGCGCAGCCTATCTCCCCCAGCGCCCCTAGCAGGCAGGCGATGGTCTGCTGCTGGCTCAGGGGATCGAGCCGGGAGCTGGGCTCGTCGGCAAACAACAGCACGGGGCGCAGCAACAGGGCCCGGATCAGCGACAGCCGTTGCAGCTCTCCCCCGGACACCTGGCTCGGCAGCCGGGTCAGCAGCCGCTCATCGAGGCCTAGCCGCGCCAGATAGTCGGTGAGGGGCTGGCGCGGCAGCCGGTGCAGGCGCAGCAAATCGTCAAACTGGGTGGCGAGGCGCACCCGGCTGGCGAAGGCCTGCACCGGATCCTGATAGAGCTTCTGCCAGCGGTGCGGTGCTATGCCCGTCTGGCGCAATACCCGCCCCCGCAGCGGGCGCTGCAAGCCCAGCAGCACATTGCCGAGGGTGCTCTTGCCCGCGCCGCTCGGCGCCATGATGGCGAGCCGCTCCCCTCGGGCCAGTGGCAGATCCAGCCCCTCGAACAGGGTCTGCTCCCCGTAGCCCATGGCGAGCCCCTCCCCCCTGAGCAACCAGTCGCCGGTCGGGGGATGCACGGCCTCGGGCCAGGCGGACGGCTCTGCCGCCAGCAGGGCGCGGCTGTAGGCATGGGAAGGCGTGTGCAGCACCTGTTCGGCGGGCCCCTGCTCCACTACCTCGCCCCCCTTGATCACCAGCACCCAGCCCCCCAGCGCCCGGGCCAGGGAGAGATCGTGGGTGATGGTCAGCAGGTGGCGCCCCTCGGCCAGATAACCGAGCAGCAGTTCCTGCAGCCTGACACTGGCCCGACTGTCGAGCCCCTTGGTGGGTTCGTCGGCGATGAGCAAACGGGCCTGCCCCAGGGTGGCGGCGGCAAAGGCCGCGCGTTGGGCCATGCCCCCGGAGAGCTGGTGCGGGAAGTGACGCTCCCGCCCGGCGAGCCCGAGCCGCGCCAGGGAGGCCCGCGCCCGCGAGCGCGCCTCCTTGCCTCCCGCCAGCCAGCCCTCCTCCACCTGAGGCAGCAGCCCCATGGTGGGGTCCAGTGCCAGCACCGGCTCCTGGGGCAGCATGGCCAGCTCCCGCCCCCAGAGGGTGCGCAGGGCCTGGGGGTCCGCCAGGCTGTGGCGCCGGCCGCCCATCGCCATCTCACCCCGGCCGCGCAGGGGGGCAGGCAAGGTCCCCATCAGGGCGTGGGCTAGCAGGGATTTGCCCGAGCCGCTCTCCCCTATCAGGGTCAAAGCACTGCCGGGGAGCAGGGTGAGATCCAGCGCCTGCAACAGAGTTTGCTGACCGTCATCCACCTGCAGGCCCTTGATATGAATGGTCGTCATGGGGTGACTCCTTGTGGGGATGGGGTGTGAAGAGTGCCCTGCTGATTGAGCAGCACCAGGGCCAGCAGCATCATTCCCATCACCAGGATGGGAGCCAGCAGCAGGCGGGGCGCCTCCTGATAGTGGGGCAGCGCCTCCGTCATCATCAGGCCAAGCTCAGGGGTGGGTGGCTGGATGCCCACCCCGACGAAGCCCAGGGTGGAGAGGGTCAGGATGGCCCCGGCGAGGCCAAAGGCCATCATGGTCAGCAACTGGGGGGCCAGCTCGGGCCAGAGGTGGCGCCGCACTATGTGGCCGTTGCCAAAGCCCAGCAGCCGGGACGCCTCCACCTGGGGCGAGGCGAGCAGCGCCCGGCTGCGGGCCCGCACCACCCGGTAGTACTCCACCCACTGGGCCATGGCCAGCCCGAGATAGAGGATGGCGAAGCCCCCCTGGGCCATGGCGGAGAAGAGCAGCACCAGCAGCAGGCTCGGCAGGGCCAGCACGCCGTCGGCCAGGCTGCGCAGCAGGCCGTCGACCCAGCCACCGCGCCAGGCTGAGAGCCAGCCCAGCAACGACCCCAGCAGGGCCGCCGTCAGGACGCACAGCATCCCCAGCAACAGGGAGAGCCGGGTCGCCGCCGCGAGCCGCGCCATCAGGCTGCGGCCCATCTGATCGCGCCCGAGCGGCTCCTGCCAGGAGGGGTCGGCCAGGAACTGCACCAGATCCTGGGCGGCGGGATCGGGCCAGAGCATTGGGCCCAGCAGGGCAAACAGCACCACCAGCAAGAGCAGGCTTGCTCCCGCCTTGACAGAGAAAGACATGATCAGGACTCCTTGTGACCGCGGGGATCGATGGCGAGACAGAGCAGATCCGTCAGGGTATTGAGCAGCACGAACAGCGCCGCCAGCACCAGCACGGTGCCCTGCACCATGGGGATGTCGCGCCAGAAGATGGCGTGCACCAGGGCATGGCCGATGCCGGGCCAGGCGAACAGGCTCTCCACCACCACTACCCCTTCGATCAGCAGCACCAGTTGAACCCCTGTGTAGGCGATGACGCTGACCCCGCTGTTGCGCAGGCCGTGACGCCTGAAGACCCGGGCGGGCGAGAGCCCCTTGGTGAGGGCGAAGCGGTAATAGCCGGACTGCACCACGGTGAGCACGCTCTCGCGCACCACCCGGGAGAGTACCCCCGAGAGCCCCAACCCCAGGGTGAGGGCGGGCAGCAGCAGGTTGCTCCCCTCCCCGTGACCGGCGGCGCTGACCCAGCCCAGCTCCACCGAGAGCAGCACCATGAGCACCAGGCCGAGCAGGAAGGGAGGCAGCGCACGCATCAGCACGCTCCAGCCCAGGGTCAGGCGATCACACCATCCTCCGGGGCGCAGGGCGCTCAGGCTGCCGAGCGGCAGCGCCACCACCAGGGCCAGGGCCACGGCGGCCACCGCCAGGGACAGGGTGGCCCCCAGGTGGTGGCCCACCTCGCTGGCCACAGGCGCCCCCGTCACCAGGGAGCTGCCGAGATCCCCCTGCAGCAGGGCGCCCAGCCAGTCAGCGAAGCGGGAGAGGGCCGAACCGGCCAGCCCTAGCTCGCTGCGCACCGCATTGGCGGCCTCGGCGGTGACATAGTCATAGCCGTAGCGGCCTGCGGCGATGCGAAAGGCGAGATCTCCGGGCAGGGATTGCACCATCAGAAAGCAGAGCCCGGCCACCAGCAGGGCCACCATCAGCGCCTGCACCAGCCGCTGACCCAGGATCCCCATGACGGCGGAGAAGGGAATCGCTGTCATTGGGCGCTCCATGTCAGTGTGTCCAGACGGTAGCTGCGCTCCTGGGGATCCAGCTCAAAGCCCTTCAGCGCACGGCTGACTGCCGCGCTCTGGCGGTACCAGGCGATGGGCAGCAGCGGCAACTCCTGCTGCAGGGTGGTGGCGATGTCACGGCGCAGTGCCGCGGCCTCCTCGGCGGGCAGGCTCTCCTTGCCAAGACGGGCCAATTTTTGCTCCATGGCCGGGGAGTGCCAGTTCATCACCCCCCAGTCGGCACCGGCAGGCGCCAGGTCCCCCAGCAGGGTGACCAGGGGATCCGGCACCAGGGCATAGTTGCGGGCATAGAGGCCGAGCTGGAGCGAGCCATCCTGATGACCGGCCGGGATCTCGCTCGAGTTGCCCACCACCACTTTGAGATCCACCCCCACCGCCTTCCACTGCGCCTGCAGTGCCGTGGCCAGCAGGGGCAATTCCGGGCGATCCGGGAAGGTGCGCAGAGTCAGGGCGAAGCGCTCCTCCCCCTTGTGCAGCACACCATCCGCCCCCAACAGCCAGCCTGCCGCCGCCAAGGCCGCCTGAGCTGCCTTGACGTCATAGGCGAGCGGGGTCAGCCCGGGTTGATGCCACTCCCCCAGGGTGGGAGGGAAGAGCTGGGTCGCCGCCATCTCGGGATCCCGCAGCAGGGCCGCCGCCATGCCACGGCGATCGATAGCGAGACTGAGGGCGCGGCGCACCGCTGGATCCTTCAGAAGAGGATCGGCCCCATTGAGCTTGAGCTGTATGGTGCGCGGCAGGGTAACGGAGGCGATGGCGACCCGGGGCGCCTGCTGCAAGCGGCGGATGCTGACCGGATCCAGCCCCCAGGCGATGTCGGCCTTACCGCTCTCGGCCATCAGGGTGCGGCTCTCGGCGCGGCTCACTGTCAGGTAACTTACCTGCGAGATGGCAGGCTGGGGACCCTGCCAGCCATCGAAGCGCTCTGTCTCGACTCGCTGGGGTTGCTGCAACCGGGTGATGCGATAGGGGCCTGAGCCGATGACCTGGGTCACCTCTCCCTTGGCATCATAGGCCCCCTTCGCCAGGATCTGGGTGCTGGGGTGAGCCAGCACGGCAGCCAGGGGGGCGAAGGGGCCGGTGAGGGTGACCAGCAAAGCCCCCTTGCGGGCCTCAATGGACGCTATGGGGGCGCTGGTCATGACGCCGGGCTTGCGCCAGGCCTGCTGCAGGGCAAAGGCGGCCTGCTCGGCGCTCACCTCGCTGCCATCGTGAAAGCGGGCCCCGGGGCGCAGGGTGAATCGCCATTGCAAACCATCCCTGGAGCTTGACCACTGGCTGGCGAGCCCGGGTTGCAGATTGCCCTGGCTGTCGACCTCGACCAGGGTCTCCGCCACCTGCATGCGGGTAAAGAAGACCCCGTTGCTGGCGGGATCGACACTGTGGATCTCCCAGGGCCCCACCATGGCCAGCGGCTTGCCGTGAGCGGCATTCATCCCCACCAGCAGTGCCAGTGCGCACCATCGTGCAGAGGTGTGTATTTTTGTCATCCATTCCATCCAAACAATAATGATTATCAATAAAATACTGGTGTTATAACATAACAACCTAATGGAAAGAATGACTCTTGATTTTTGATAAATGGCTTATTTACAGCGGGAAAGGGGTGAGCAGGTGAGAGGCCCTGCAGGCGTGAAGGGCAGTCAATGGGGCGGCGATCATAAAAAGAGATGGCCCGTCATCGGGCCATCGTCATCATCCTAGCGGGTCACCATCTGCTGCGCCCGCTTGACCTGATCCTCGGGACTTTCGTTGCGCGGTGGTATGGTGATGCCCTTCTGGCAGGCGGGTTTGGCCCCCATGCGCGCCATCCAGGCCTGCAGATGCGGCAGACCCTCGATGGAGATGCCGCTCCAGTCATAGATCCGCACCCAGGGCCAGGTGGCGATGTCGGCGATGCTGTACTCGTCGGCCAGGTACTCATGGTGGGCAAGATGGCCGTCGAGCACTTCGAACAGACGGCGCCCCTCCTTCTGGTAACGCTCTATGGCCGCCGGGATCTTCTCTGGGAAGTAGCGATAGAAGACGTTGGCCTGGCCCATCATGGGGCCGACGCCGCCCATCTGGAACATCAGCCACTGGATGGCCTGGGAGCGACGCTTGGGCTCTTGCGGCAGCAGCTTGCCGGTTTTTTCCGCCAGATAGAGCAGGATGGCGCCGGATTCGAACACAGCGAAGTCACCATTATCCCGATCGACGATGGCAGGGATGCGGCCATTGGGGTTGATGGCCAGAAACTCGGGCTTCTTCTGCTCCTGGGTCGAAAAATCGAGCGGGATCACGTTATAAGGCAGACCCAACTCTTCGAGGGCGATGGCGACCTTGAAGCCGTTTGGCGTCGCGGCCGTGTAGAAATCAATCATCATCTTCTCCTTGGTTGCCCAACTCACAGGGTGCCGGGCGTCTCTGATGGTAGAGTGACTCAGGCCTGGGCACTGGGTCTGCTTGAGACCGCATCATACCAACGCTTGAGGGATGTCTGCTCATCGGCTATGTGCAGTTCCAGCGTCCTGGCGGCAAAGTCTATGGCGCATATGGCAAGAATGTCGGCGATAGTGAAACGATCTCCGGCAATATAGGCAGACTCTTGCAGCCTTGCCTCCAACTTGCCGAACCACTGACTCGTCAATAATTTGCACTCCTGCCCCCACTCGGGGAAACAAGTCTCCCTGTCCTGATAAAAGCCGGTGATGTGGCGAAAGGCCATGCCCGCTGGCAGCCAGAGGTTGAACTCGATGAAGCGGCTCCACATCTCTATCTGGGCCCGCTCCAGCGCCGTGGTGCCAAACAGATTGTTCTCGGGGTAGAGCTCCTCGAAGTAACGGCAGATAGCGACCGACTCGCTCAGATAGCTACCGTCATCCAGCGCCAGCACCGGAATGCGCCCGGCCGGATTCTTGGCCAGAAAGTCCGGACTCAGGTTCTCACCGCCGCTCAGATCGACCTGTTCATAGGCCATGTCGACCCCTTTCTCGGCCAGAAACATCCGCACCCGGCGCGCATTGGGGGCTCGCCGCAACTCATAGACTTTCATCCTGCTCTCCATTTCTAAACGAACAGTTAGAAACTAGTCTTATCTAAACGAACGGTCAAGAATTTGTTATAGTGGCAACAGGAGACACTATGGCCCGGAAAACTGCATTCGATCCAGCCGAAAAGCTGGAACAAGCCATGACACTGTTCTGGCAAAAAGGCTTTGAGGCAACCTCGATCCAGGATCTGGTCGATGCCTTGGGCATCAATCGTTTCAGCCTCTACAACAGCTTCGGCGACAAGCACACCCTGTTTCAAATGGCGCTGGATCACTACATCGACAAGGTCTCACGCCAGCGCCTCACCCCTTTGCTCTGCGAGCGCGGCGGGATTGCGGCCATCCATGGCTGGCTAGATGCCCTGGCGCAGCGCCTGACTCAACCCGGCAACCTGGGTTGTTTCTTGCAAAATGCCCAGATAGGCACAGCCATGGATGAACCCAGGGTGCACGAGTGCATCGCGGCCATGCACCAGGAGTTGCAGCAGGCGCTGACCCATGCGCTCAGGGTCGCGATTCGAGATGGGGAATTGGCGGGCAATACAGACGTGGAAGCACTGGCGCGCTTTTTGTTTGTGCATGTGCAGGGCTGTATCTTGCTCGGGAAGGGAGGAGGCAATGGCGACACCTTGCGCGCCGACATTGCCACCCTCAAACGCCAGCTCACCCTGTGGCAGGGCGGCCAGCTGACGGTCTAGTTAACAGTCCCCGGCTGGCTGCGCTGACGCAGCAGGCTCAGGCGTGACAACAGTGGGAGGTACGAGGCGAGTTTGTCCAGCAGCAGCTGGCTGCTGGTCGGGCTCTCCCACTCGTGACCATCCATCACAATGCCGTTGGAGACAAAGTAGTAGCGGGGATCCCGTACATCAGGCCCACGGCGCGTGTTTGCCCCTCCCGAATCCTCCGCCGTACACACCCAGAGCGGCAGCACGGGCAATCCAATCGAGGTCTCGGTCTCCCCCGCCACAGATTCCGGCCAGTGGGCCTCATCATCGAGTAGCAAGATGGCGGCCTCATCTCGAGTCGGATTCCATTGACTCGGACTGGTCACCACGATGCGGTTAAAATAGGTGCCGACGTCGGCGGACGTCTGTAACGCCTGCAGCAACCCATTGACCGCCATGGACGACGGTTTATGACTGACTAATGACAAGTTCATACGACACATCCCTATGAGTGATGGAGCTTGTTATTACACGTGCCAGGGGTCTGGCGAGACAAGACTAGACCAAAATGTTATGTAAAGTCAGCCATTGATGGATGCTATATATTTAGCGCTTCTCGATGGGGGATAAAGCTTGCGGTTCAAAAGTATGCTGCTATAATTTCGCGTCCTTTTATCCCCGTTCTTTAACATCCAGTGGTGAACCTATGCATCCGATGCTGAATATCGCCGTGCGCGCTGCGCGCAACGCCGGTCAAGTAGTAGTAAAAGCCTTCTCCCAGCCCGAAAACATCGAGGCCACTCAGAAAGGCAGCAATGACTTCGTGACCAACGTTGACCGTGAAGCCGAAGCGGCCATCATTCATACCATCAAAAAATCTTACCCAGAACACAGCATCATCGCTGAAGAGTCTGGTGAGATTGCCGGTACCAATCCGGACTACCAATGGATCATTGACCCACTGGATGGCACGACCAACCTGGTCAAGGGCATTCCGCACTTTGCCGTCTCCATCGCCCTGCGCGTCAAGGGCAAGACCGAACAGGCCGTCGTCTACGATCCCATCCGTGACGAACTCTTTACCGCTACCCGTGGTAATGGCGCCCAGCTGAACGGCTACCGCATCCGTGTCGGCAAAGCTAAAGACCTGTCCGGCACCGTGCTGGCCACCGGCTTCCCGTTCAAGCAGAAACACCACATCGAGCCTTACCTGAAGATGTTCCAGAGCATGTTCATCGAGTGTGCTGACATCCGTCGCGCCGCCGCGCCTTCCCTGGATCTGGCCTATGTCGCCGCTGGCCGCATCGACGGTTACTGGGAAATCGGCCTCAAGCCTTGGGAAAGTGCCGCCGGTGAACTGCTGGCCAAAGAGTCTGGCGCCATCGTCACCGATTTCGTGGGTGGTCATAACTACGAAAACTCCGGCAACATGGTGGTTGCCAACCCGCGCGTCCTCAAGGTGATGCTCGGCAAGATCCGCGAGAATCTGCCGGAATCTCTGGCCAAATAAGCCAATTCCGACTCTTGCACCTTAAACCCGGCTCAGGCCGGGTTTTTTATATCTGCTACTTATCAAGGCAACCAGGGATCCCGGCCGTAGTACCGCTCTCCAACGCAGCCATCCCCAGCCCCGTATAAGCCCTTGATACAGACCTTCCAGCCCTGGAATCGGCAGATGTCCCGGATGACTCGATGTGCCATGTTGTCGCCTGATCACATTGCCCGCGACCGCCTCCCTGGCAGCCCGCTAAAAACAAACACCCGGCGCCAGGCCGGGTGTTGAAATTAACGCGCAGCGACCGGGCCAGTCTGAGCCAACCCGATACTGACCTCATCAGACCAGGCGGAAGCGGCCTATGGTCTGCTTGAGCCCGGCCGCCAACTGGCTCAGCTCCAGGCAGGCTTGGGCCGTGTGCTCGGCACCAGTTGCAACCTCGCGAGAAGACTCATTTATCCGCTCGACATTGCGCCCCAGCTCGTCGGAGACCGCATCCTGTTCGCTGCAGGCACTGGCGATCTGGATGGCCATGTCGGCTATCTGGGCCACCGCCTCTTCAATCTGCTGAATACCCACCCCGGTCTGTTCGCTCTGGC
The DNA here is from genome assembly GCF_020149575.1 of Aeromonas rivuli. Classification (NCBI taxonomy): domain Bacteria; kingdom Pseudomonadati; phylum Pseudomonadota; class Gammaproteobacteria; order Aeromonadales; family Aeromonadaceae; genus Aeromonas; species Aeromonas rivuli. The sequence goes on from NZ_CP079742.1 coordinate 2,644,350, forward strand.
CGACACACTGGCGGATCATGTCACAGCTCTGCCCTGTCACCTTGCGCGCCTGGTTAGCTCGGGCCTGTAGCGTCTCTATGATGGCAATGATCTCCCCGGTGGAGGCCTGAGTACGGCCAGCCAGGGTACGTACCTCATCGGCCACCACGGCAAAGCCACGACCCTGCTCACCCGCCCGCGCCGCCTCGATGGCAGCATTGAGCGCCAGCAAGTTGGTCTGATCGGCGATGCCACGGATCACATCGACCACCAGATTGATCTGGGCCGACTCCCGCTCCAGCTCGGTTACCAGGATGCCGGCCTGCTCCATCTCGGCGGCCACCTGATTGATGGCGACCAGGGAGCCCTGCACATCCTGGTTGCCGCGACGAGCCAGCCGGTTGGCGGCGCTCGCAGAATCAGAGGCCATCTCGGTATTGCCAGCCACATCCGCCACCGTCGCCTTCATCTGCGCCATGGCGGTCGCCACTTGCGTGATCTCCTGCTGTTGATGGGCGATCCCCCGTGAAGATTGCTCGGAGACGGCGCTCACCTCCTCGATGGCCGTACCCAGCTGGGTGACGGCGGCCACCACCTCTTCAATGAGCCGGCGCAGGTTGTCCTGCATCTGCAACGTGGCCTTGGCAAGCATGCCCAGCTCATCCTTGCCGATGTGCTGGCGATCCAGTCTGTGGGTCAAGTCTCCGGCGGCGATGGCATTGGCCTGACTCACCACGGCCTGCAGGGGTCGGCAGATCTGGCGCGTCAGGAACCAGGTCATGGCGATCATGAACAGCACCAGGGCCCCGATGCTGACGCTGGAGAGGGTGAGCAGCGTGCTGATACTGCCGAGCAGCCCCCCCCGGTTTTCCTGCACAAAGCCCAGGTTGACGCTGATCAGGTTGTTCACCTCCTGCTCCAGGCGGCTGTAACCCTCATTGGTCTGGAACAGCTGAACGCGGGCCTGTTCCCGGTTGCCCTGGGTGAGCTGGCGCTCAAAATCGCCCACACTCTGTCGATAGTCGAGCCAGGCCTGCTTGGTACGATTGAATACCTGACGCTCATTATCGCTACCGACCGTGGCTTCATAGCCGCGCATAGCCCCATCCACCTTGCCGATATTGGCCTGGATCCGGCCAAGCCGCGCCTGCAGATCGGCCGCATCATCCACCATCAGCACGGCAAACTGGGCACGGCGCACATAAGAGACGTCATACATGAGGTTTTCAACCGAGATGACACTCGGCAGGGTTGAGTCGGTAAAATTCAATACGCGTTCCCGCACCGTTCTTAATTCACTGGCGAGGAAGAGACCGAATATCATATTGACGATGGCGATCACGAAAAACACCAGGGCAATTTTCTTGCCGATGGAGAGGTCTTTATAAAACATGTTTACCCATATTCCTCAACTGCCGAATGGCAGAGGCTGTTGGTCATCATGTCCTTATGGCATGCGCCGCCCGGGAGTCCTGCTGGGAGGTGTCGATAGGCCGAGAAGGGAAATTCCCGGCAGTTGCCGACTATATCATACCCCCTTGCCAACCCCGACTATTCGCGCCATGAATATTGGCAAGATTATTAACAGCACTGTATTTAACGGACCATCTATTAGTCTCAATAAATTAGCTAGTGCACTTTTTGATCTATTCAATCCATATATCACCGCTCATCCTGGCGGTTATCGTTTCGCCTGATAAAGATGCCCGGATAATAACAACGTCCCTTTTTTATCTGCGGCATGATGGGATCCCCCTCTCCCGCGACTCGGTATCAGACCAACATTGAGCGACTTATCATCAGTGACGAATTTTTCCTGCAGAAGGCCGACTGCCATGGTGGGGCCAGAGGGCGAGTTAGGCTATGATGAGCGCCGACCCTGCCCCTCTTGCTACCTGCATGTTGTTACAAGGAGCTAACCCATGATCAGACTCGCGGTGATCGGAACCAACTGGATCACAGAAAAATTCATCGAAGCGGCACTGCTGAGCAAGGCTTTTCAGCTGACTGCCGTCTACTCCCGCCAGCGCGCCACCGCAGAAGCCTTTGCCGCCCAGTATGATGATCCGGCCTGCTTCGACGATCTGGCCGAGTTTGCCGCCAGCCCCTGCTTCGACGCCGTCTACGTGGCGAGTCCCAACTCCCTGCACTGCCCCCATACGCTGCAACTGCTGGCGGCGGGCAAACATGTGATCTGCGAGAAGCCACTCGGCTCCAACCTGGCCGAGGTCGAGGCCATGTACCAATGCGCCCGTGAGCGGGGCGTCATCTTGTTCGAAGCCTTCAAGACCGCCTACCTGCCAAACTTCCGCCTGCTGGCCGAGCAACTGCCCCGTCTGGGCCAGGCGCGACGTGCCAGCTTCAGCTATTGCCAGTTCTCCTCCCGTTGGCCCAAGTACCTGGCCGGTGAACAGCCCAATACCTTCAACCCGGCCTTCTCCAATGGCTCCATCATGGACATTGGCTACTACTGCGTGGCCAGTGCCATCGCCCTGTTTGGTGCGCCAGAGCGGGTCACCGCCAGCGGCCAGTTGCTGGAGACCGGGGTCGACATTCAAGGCACAGTGCTGCTGCACTACCCGGATTTCGAGATGGTGATCAGCCACTCCAAGGTGTCTGACTCCTTCATCCCAAGCGAGATCCAGGGCAGCGAAGGCGCCTTCATCATAGAGCACCTCTCCGAGAGCACCGGGCTGACCTGGATAGCCCGCGACGGCCAGCGGGAAGTCCTGACCCTGCCCCAGTCTGACAACAGCATGATCTATGAGGCCACGGCCTTCGCCGCCCAGATAACCGCAGGCCAAATGGATGAAGCTGCGGTGACGCGCTCCATCGACACGGCGCGGGTCATCACCCAGGTACGCCATCAGGTTGGTGTGCGCTTCCCGGCCGATCAAGCCTGATTGGCCAGCCACTAGCCGATAGAAAGAGGCCCCGCACTGCGGGGCCTCTTGTTTTGCAGCTATCCTCCCTAGAGCGTTGCGGCCAGCTCCGCCAGCTGATCCGTGCATTGGCCCCAACCGCTGTGAAAACCCATAGCCTCATGCTCCTTGCGATCCGCCTCGCTCCAATGGCGTACCCATGCCCGATAACGGGTGCCCTCCCCCTCGGGAGTAAAACTCAAGATCAGCGTCATGAAGGGACGGGCCGTCGGTTGCCAGGCTCGCTCATAGGCATCGGTCGAGACGATACGCCGCCCCGGCTCCAGTGCCAGGTAGATGCCGGGACAGGGGATCTGTTCACCATTGGGTCCCCCCATCACCACCAGACTGGCCCCGCCAACCCGCACATCCAGCTCGGCGCTCAGGGTGCGCCAGGGCTGGGGAGCGAACCAGCGCATCAGCAACTCAGACTCGGTCCAGCAGCGATAAAGCGCCTCCGGCGAGGCCGCTATCCATCGCTCCAGCACCAGATCACGAGCCTCATCCAGCTGTTCTGTCATCATGGCATTGCTTCCTGTGTCAGTGAGATAACATCCGATTGATCAGAGAGGGGGTGAAGGCTCACCGCCGCCTTGCTAACTGGGCCGAGTGAATGGGCCCCCCGGCAAGCGAGCCTCACGCATTTCCCTCATAGGCCCGCTGCAAGGTTGCGATGTCGAGTCGCCCCATTCTCATCAGGGCGCCAAACACCCGGGCACTGGCGGAGGGATCCCCTGAGAGCCACTGGGGCAGTTGCCGTGGCACCAGTTGCCAGGAGAGCCCGAACCTGTCTTGCAGCCAGCCGCACTGATCCGCCCGCCCCCCTTCGCTCAAGGCCTGCCAGCGCTTGTCCAGCTCCAGCTGGTTATCACAGTATCCCACCAGCGAGCAGGCCGGCGTGTGGGGAAATTGCGGCCCACCATTGAGGGCCAGGTAGTGGCTCCCCTCGAGGCGGAAATGCACCGTCAGCACGCTGGCCGCCGGGCGATGCGTACCGGGCAGAGGCGGATCAGCCTCTTGCCCGGGATAGTGGTTGATGGCCAGGATCCCGGACTCGGGAAACAGGCTGATGTAGAGTTCGGCGGCGGCCTGGGCCTGGCCGTCGAACCAGAGGCAGGGAATGACGCCCATGGGATGACTCCTGTTGAACCAGCAATGAGTATAAATGCCCTTCCGGGGAGGGCCAGTTCACCCCCGTTCGACGCTGCGCGCTTGCTAACCGGCACCCATCCCCCTGACATCACGGGTTCTTGACCAGCAGCCACTCCCCCTTGCCAATGGGCAGCAACAGTTGCTGAAATCCGGGATCCTGTGCCACCTCCGTCATCCAATCCTCAAGTTCATGGTGATGGGAGATGGCGTTGTCGACGACGAGCAGGCCACGGGTGGACAGTAGCGCCCTGATGCTCGGCCACCAGCTGGTGGTACTGGCTGCGATCCGCATCGAGGAAAACAAGATCGAATGCCCCCTTGGCCAGGCATGGCAGTATGGCCTCCGCTTTCCCCGCCAACTGGATGATGACGCTCTCCAGCCCCGCACGGTGAAAATTCGCCTGCGCCATCGTCCGTTTCAGCGGCGTCATTATTGGTCATCTATATCGGGGGGATATCCCCCATCAGGTAGCGGGCACCGGCACCATGACGAGCGGCCTGATCTTGCGGGTTGTAGAGGGCGCAGTGGCGCAGGGAGAGACAACCGCAGCCCACACAGGCGCTGAGCTTGCGCTGCATCAGTTGCAGCGCCGTGATGCGGGCCTCGAGCAGCAACTGCCAGTCACGGGCAAGGGCGGACCAATCCTCCGGGGTCGGTGTGCGCCCCTCGGGCAGCCCGGCCAGGGCATGCCCTATCTCTTCCAGACTAAGACCCACTCCTTGTGCGGCGCGGATGAAGGCGACACGGCGCAGCACATGCTGGGGATAGACTCGTTGCCCCCCCTGGCTGCGAGCACTGCTGATCAGCCCTTTCTGCTCGTAGAAGCGCAAGGCACTGGCCTTGACCCCGGCGCGCTTGGCGAGTTGGCCGATGGCAAGCCAGCCATGGCCAAGCTCGCCATTCGTCATGCTCTGTTCGGGGGCTGAAGGGATTGGCCCCTGCCCGCGTTCAATATCGTCCTTGCTCATGGATACCTCCCTGCTTCACCAATCAATGTCCGCTCTGGGACAAAACGCGCTCCCTGTGGCTGTCGCTTGCCCTCATCCCTCATCTCTCATGCTCCTGCATCCCTCATGTTCCAGCATCCAAGTCAGCGCCCCCTGGACAAGAGGCTGCACCGGGTCCCTTGACTTAAAGTTAACTTTAACTTGCATGATTCGAACTCTCACCGTCAAGGAGTCACCGCATATGATGTCACTGCACAACCTGCTCGATGCCAACCAGCAGTTCGCCCTCAATGGCCGAGGCACCACCAATCACTGTCCCATGGCGCTCCATGCCCTGGCTGAAATGGGAGCAGATGAGGCGCGCCTTAACGACTTCTTCGCATACTGGCAGCGCGACAAGGCCCTGCCCGCGAGCCCTGGGAGCGGGCTCACGGATGAGGGGCAGGATCCGGAGGCTCGCTTCAGCCAGCTTAGGGCCGACTTTTCAAGCAAGGTTGCCAGAGAGGGCTGGCAGCCCCTGTTTACCCAGATAGTGGCTCAGGGGATATCTCCGGCCAGTGGCGCCTTTCATCCTATGATCCGCCTCGCCTGTGCCATCGAAAACGGCCATCAGGGCGAACAGGCTGCGGCACTGGCAGCCTGGCATTGCAAACCGCTGCACCTGGCTCAAGGGTTGGGAGCCCCATGCCCGGATCTCCCCGCTCTGCTGGCGCGTCTCCATGAGGCATTGGGCGGCTGGCACAGTGATCAGGGCTGGATCACCGCCCGCCTTCGCCAACTAGCCGAGAGCCCCGCCTTTGTGCAGACCTTGCCCCGCGACCTGACGGGTGTCCCGCCACTGACCGAGGGAAAGTGCGGCCCCGGGAACCTACTGCGCATCCTGGCCGAGCTGGCCCTGGCGCTCTACTGGCAGACCCGGGATTTTACCGTATTGCATCTGGTGACCGGCACCCGGGCGGCCACCATCATCAGTGCGCAGCTCGGTGAGCCGCTGCGCGGTGAGTTTATCCGGCTCCTCTGGCAAGGAGTGGCCGCCGCCTATGTGACGGTCGGCGCCCCTTCGCTCAACGGGCCTCACTGGCCTGCGCCGGGGGATATTCACTGGCAGCAGGTGGTGGCTCTGGCCATCAATAGCAATGACGATCACTGCATCAAGCTGGTTCACGCCTGCTGGCGCGAACGGGCTGTCTCTCGCCACTACCTGGCGGTGGCGGCCCGGGAAGTTGGCTTGCTGGGCAATGGCTGATGCGATGAGAAAATAGGGGGACGGGAGCTGGCCTTTGAGGTGAGCCAACCAAACGGAAGTCGGGGCCAATCTGGCCCCGACTTTATGCAATGAAGAGCGTCATACCGCGTCAGTCGACGATAAACAGCGTGGCACCAAGGGGGCTGGTAGAGCGATGCGGTTCGGCCCCGTCGGCCACCTGATAGCTGACCCCCGGGGTCAGCACGAAGTTGCGGCCGTCGGCCAGCTCGGTATGCAGTTCACCCTCCAGGCAGAGCAGGATATGGCCCTTGCTACACCAGTGATCGGCGACATAGCCGGGGCTGTACTCCACCATGCGCACCCGCAGCGGCCCGAATTGGCGGGTGCGCCAGCGGGCTTCGCCCTGCTCCCCGGGATGAAGGGTCTCTGGCTCTTGATGCCAATCGGTCAGGCCGAATGGCAGATTGTCTATCTGCACTGATGCACTCCTTGCGGCTTGTTTACTTCACGTCGGGAAGAGGGATGGTCTGTTCACAGCCCCCATCACTGGGTCTGGGCAGCTGGCGGGTTGTCTACTGGCAGGCGCTCGAAGCTGACTGGCGGGCACTCAGGCGTGACTCCCTGCTCATCTCGCACCGGCGCGGGGCGATAACTGAGTCGATAGTGGCCGGGTTGGCTCAAGTCATAGACCTGAGTCAATTCTGCCTCGGCCTTGATGCGCTGTTTGGGGCCCACTATCAGGCGATCATCAGCCCCGGGGGCACCCCGTTTGGCGAGTGGTCCCTGATAGGGAATGGGCTGCTCGTTCAGGGTCAGGTCGATGGCATCGGCAAACCAGCCTTCGAAGGGGGTAAACCAGCTCAACACCTCCAGGGTATCCTCCCCCTGGTTGCTGAGCGCCATGGCCAGGCTTAAGGGTTCGTCGACCCGGCTCTGGGCCTTGACGTTAAGCTCGCACTGCAAGGCGCTCAGGCCAAGGACGCCGCCGAGCAAGAGTGACATCATGTTGCCTCCATCAAAAAGGGGGCCAAGGCCCCCTGTCGACTCAGTTTTCGCTCGGGGTGTTCTCGGCAAAGTATTCGTGGTTGTCGGCGTTGTTGAGCGCCTTCACCGGATCCGTGCTCGCCAGGTTGCGGGCATTGCCTTGACCGTAACCCAGATCGTCCGTGCCTGCCACCACATTGAAGTGGGTCAGCTCATGGATGATGGTGCCGCCACGGGAATCCGTGCCCGTGTTGGCCGCGGTCCAGAAACTCTTGCACAGATAGATCTTGTAGGGCTGATCCGCATAGACATAAGCAAAATAGCTCTCCTTGCAGCCGCAATCGAAGGTCAGCGGTTTCTCTTCGATGGCTTCCCTCACCTTGCTGAAGTGACCCTCGGCCTGGTTCCAGCGGCTCGCGTCATAGGCGCCGAACCAGCTGCGATAGCGTTGACCACTGGGCTTGTCCACCGCCAGATAGCTGAGAGAATCCCCCGCCATGACTCCGGCGGCATCCAGGGCCGAGACTATCTGGCTCTTCTGGCTGTTGGTGCAGCGACCGGTGAAACTCACCGATCCCCCGGCGGCGGCCGGTTCAACCGCGGCGGCCTTGGCCAATACGCGATCATCACTCGCGACCCCATCGAGCCAGAGGCTGACGGTGTTGGATTCGCTGGCCTGGGGGGGTGCCTTGGCACTGGGCTGGGCGTTCCGCTTGGCGCCTTCTTTATCAGATACCTTGGGCAGGCGGTAGCTGATGCTGTACTCCCCCTGGGCACTCATGTCATAGAGACCGGACACTTCCGCCTCCAGGGTCAGGCTCTCCCCGGCGCTCAGGCGCTGATAGTCCCGATGACTCGGCAGACCGCGCTTGATCAGGGCCCCCTGATAGGCCACGGACTGGCCATCCCGCTCGACCACGAACAAGGGGGCATCCCCTGCGCCCGGCAGTTGCCACTTGAGCAAATCAATCGGCTTGTTGCCGTTGTTGGTCAGGGTCACTTGCACCCGCACATCCTCACTCGCGCCCTCTTGCAGGGTCAGTCTGGCATCCAGACCCGCGGCGCAGAGGGGGGAACCCAGCAGGCCTGCCAGTAACAGGGCTATCGGTGTTGCTTTCATCGTCTCTCCTTAGAATATGTGGTTTGCATCCATGCCCTCGAAGGGGCTCAGCCACCCTAAAACAGATGAAAAGCAGGCACCTACCGCCATATGGGGGCAGCCCCTCCGTATGGGGGGCGCCAGCGATTCCCCCCAGATGGAGGGCCGAAGGAGGCTTGGTTGATGACCCAGGATGTCCGGCGAAGAGCGTCTTGGGTAGCGGTCAAAGGCCCGCGAGCAGCAGGCTGGCGATCGTCACGAGGGGTTGATGATCCTTGCCACCCCAGTGGCAGACGTCACGCCAGGGGGGCAATGGGGAAAGCGGGCATTGCAGCCATGAAAAACCCCGATGCAAGATCGGGGTTCGGTCACAGGACAGGCGGCAGACTCTGCGCCGCGGAACATCCCGCGCTCAGCCATCTATCTCCAGCGCCAGCAGCGCGAGGGCAGGCAGAGCGTTGCCCGGCATCAGCAGATGGGCCTTGTGGTGCTTCACCCTGACCTGCTTCTTGTTGCCCTGGCCAATGAGCAGGCCGTGCCGATAGGCGAAACGGGCCAGCACTTGCTCGTCACCGCGCACATAGAGGGTGAGCGGCTTGACCAGCTCGCCGTCGGCGCAGGCAGCGGCCAGCTCGGCAGAGCAGATAACAATTGAAGACTGCCCCTGGTTGGCGAGTCTCGCCCGGCCATCGATCACGCTCTGGGTGACCCGCAGCCAACCCGCCTCTTCACAGTCGTCCAGCAGCGCCATGAGCCGCGCTTCCAGCCCCTGCGTCGCCGCCTGGCTGTAATGACGCACGATGCGCTCGAGCAATCCCTTGAGATCGGCCCCCGCCCCTTGGGTGCGCGCCTGCTGCACCCACCCCTTGAGATCCTCCATCACCAGACGGGAGAAGCGTTTCTCCTTGAGGGAGTCCACCAGCCAGAGGCTCAGGAAATGGCTCTCCTGGGCGGGAGTACGGGCGGCGCGGCCGGCGCCGGTGCGCACGAGTTCAGCCAGACTGGCACCGGCCATCTCGAGCAGGGCCTGGTTATAGGTTTGCACTTTCAGATCGCTCATCACGACTCCTGGGCAGATTGGGGAAGGCGCTTGCAGCCCCGCCACCATCATCAAAAAGGCGCCGAGGCGCCTTTGAAAACAAGATTGCCGGGCTCACAACAAGCCCGGTTTAGCCGCAGACTTGGCCGCTTATTTGTCTTTGCGGGCCGTCTTGCGCAGGCGAGTGCGCTGGCTCTGCAGCTTGGCCTCGGCCATCACCTGGGCGGCGGCATTGTCATCACGCTGGGGCTTCTTGCCAAAGCGGCGACGCTCCTGCAACTGCTTGATCAGCATGTCGCGGTTGCTCACCTCGTAACCCGGCACCATGACGCGACGGATCTTCTGGCCGATCAGCGCCTCGATGTCGAGCAAGGTACGCTCCTCCTCGCGACTGACGAAGGAGATGGCCATGCCGCTCTTGCCGGCGCGGCCGGTACGACCGATACGGTGGACATAGTCCTCGGCCAGGAAGGGCAGGTCATAGTTGACCACGTATTCCAGGTTCGGGATATCCAGACCACGGGCCGCCACTTCGGTGGAGACCAGTACCCGTACCTTGCCTTCGATGAATTCGCGCAAGGCGCGGCGACGGCTGCCCTGGGCCTTCTCGCCATGGACCACGGCCGACTTGATACCATCCAGATTCAGCTCGGCCACCAGCTCGTCGCAGCTCTCGCGGGTACTGGCAAACACCAGTACCTGTGGCCAGTTCTGCTTGCCGATAAGCTCGGAGAGCAGCTCGCGTTTGCGCTTCTGCTCGACCGGATAGACGGTATGGGTCACGGTATCGGCGGTGGAGTTCTGCTTGTTGACGCTGACTATCTGCGGCTTGTTGAGCATCACATTGGCCAGCTTCTTGACGCCATCGGAGAAGGTCGCGGAGAAGAGCAGGCCTTGGCGATCCTTGTTGACCGCCAGCAGAATTTTTTGCACCTCGGCACTGAAGCCCATGTCGAGGATGCGATCCGCTTCGTCCAGCACCAGGCACTCAACGTTGGAGAGGCTGAGGTTGCATGCGTTCAGGTGCTCGAGCAGGCGGCCCGGGGTCGCCACTATGATGTGGGCGCCGGCCTTGAGGCGACGCGCCTGTACGTCCTGCTTGCCGCCGCCGCAGATCACCTGCACGCTCAGCTCCAGATACTTGCCAAACTCCTTGATGTTGTCAGCCACCTGAGCCGCCAGTTCGCGGGTCGGGGTCAGGATCAACACACGGGCGTTGGAAGGTGCGAGCGGCGCCGGGTTATCAATGAGGCGCTGCAAGATAGGCAGTGCGAAGGCGGCGGTCTTGCCGGTGCCGGTCTGGGCACTGGCCAGTACATCCTGGCCACGGCGGATCGTCGGGATCGCCTGTTGCTGCACAGGGGTCATCTCCTGATAACCGCACTCCGAGACGGCGCGCAAAATCTCGGGGGCAAAATCGAATGATTCAAATTTCATCATGGGTTTCCTGTGTTCCAGCAAAGCTGTGATTAGCTGCGACCCGACCGGGGTGACAACGGATGCCAGGGATCGGCCTGGCCTGGCAGGGTCTGCAGGCGAGCCGGAAAATGGCGGGCGCGGAGTGTAACAAATTTTCGGCGCCAATGCGTCTCAAATAATCTCTCCGACCTAAAAGTCCCTCATGTCGCGCCATGATAAGGGGCAAGCCAGGGATCAGAGAGGAGCCATGGCAGGCAGCACCGCCTGCGTCCCCCTGGTGATGCGCCTGCCCGATGCGAGGAGCCTGGCTCAGGACAATGGACGCCGCGCCATCCTCAGGTAGAATCATCTCTAGTGCTCACATGGGCATGAGGCCACAGGGAGGTGCCATGGAGATAACAGCGATGCACAGCGCGCACACACCGTTGCTTGGCCAGGGCAAGCCAATACGGTCTCCCGCCCCCGCCGCGAGCGCTGCATCGAGGCAGCAACCCTTGTTGCTGTTGGCCTGCCTTGCGACCGCCTCCCCGGCCATGGCCGCCGACGGCGCCGTCGATGCCCGCGTGCAGGAGCGGGCCAACGCCGTGGTCTCGTTGATGACCTTCAACGTGATACCCGATATTACCTCCAGCAACCTGGATATCTCGGGGGGCAGCGGTCAACAGGCGGCATTGACCATGAGCCAGGTTGGCGGCGGCGCCACCATGAGCAAGGAGGTCCCCATCTATCTGGAGGGCAACCTGGGCTATAGCCGCTACGATCCCAAATTTGTGATAAGCCAGGGCGAAGAGAGCCGAACCATCCCCGCCAAATGGAACAGCCTGACCGCCACCGGCGGCATCGGCTGGGACTTCGCCGTCGCCCCGAATTGGGTACTGCGTCCCATCGCCAACTTTTCCCTTGGCACTGTGGCCAGCGATATCCAGATAGGTAACTGGTATCTCGATCGCAAGACCGGCAAGAGCCTCGATTTCCTCGATAACGGCCAGCTCAATGTGTTCGGACTCGGCGGCTCCCTCATGCTCGATTACGAGCTGTTCTCCGATACCCAGGACATAGACGCCGAATTTCGCTACTCCTACCTCCATCTGCAGAGCACCATTGGCACCAGTCCCAGTGTGAAGGGCGAGGCGAATGCCGAGAACTTCGGCATCTATTTGCGCCGCCGCGCCCCCCTGCTCGATTGGACCCTGCTCGATCGGCCGCTGCGCTACGTGCTGGAAGGGGCCCGAACCGAATACCTGGGGGATCAACGGGGCCTGCTCGGTTTCAACGCCCTCAACTCCGTCGGGGTTGGCCTCGAGCTCGATTCGAGCAAATACCCGGTGTGGGTCACCCGTACCCGCCTCATGTACCGCTTGATGTTCGGCAACAACACCAATGGTTATGCCATTGGCCTGGCGATGAGTTTCTAACGGCGCAAATCCAAACGAGAACGAGGTTGTATGATGACAGTGACGAACCTGCAGATTGATGACTTGCTCGCCACCTTGCAAGCCCGCTTCGAACAGCACAGGCAGCGCCACGAGGGGATAACCTGGTCACAGGTGCGCGCCAGGCTCGATGCCCATCCCCAGTCATTGCGCTCGCTCCACGAGATGGAGAGCAGCGGCGGTGAGCCCGATGTCATCGGCCAGGATAGGCAGACCGGGCAGCTGCTGTTCTGTGACTGCAGCGCCGAGAGCCCAAGTGGACGCAGGAGCCTCTGCTATGACGGCGCGGCTCTGGCGTCGAGAAAGGAGAACAAGCCAGCAGGCAGCGCGACCGAGCTGGCCGCCAAGATGGGCATCACACTGCTGACGGAGGCCGAATATCGGGCGCTGCAGACCCTAGGCTGCTTCGATGCCAAGACATCGAGCTGGATACAGACCCCCGAGGAAATCAGGACGCTCGGCGGCGCCCTGTTCTGCGATCGCCGCTACGACAGCGTGTTCCTGTACCACAACGGCGCCCAGTCCTACTACGCCGCCAGGGGCTTTCGCGGTCTGTTGCGGGTCTAAACCGGCCAAGGCTCAGAGCCCCTAGGTGCAGCAACCTGCTCCCTGTCGAGGCCTACACCTTAAGCAAGACTCCATAGAGGCTCAGTGAAATGGACTTCACCACCGTTATTGCTCCTTTACTATCTCCGCTCGGCTATCTGCTACCCCTGCTGCTGATTGCCATTCTGATCAACACTCCCTGGTTCAAGGGCATGATCGGGGAGTGGGTTATCAACCTCAGCATCCGGCTCTTTCTCGACCAGCGGGCGTATCACCTGCTCAAGGATGTGACCCTGCCCATCCCTCAGGGCAGCACCCAGATAGACCATGTGATCGTCTCCCGCTTCGGGATATTCGTGATTGAGACCAAGAACATGAAGGGCTGGATATTCGGCAACCCGGCTCATAAAAGCTGGACCAAGCAGATCTATCGCCGCAAGCACAGCTTCCAAAATCCCCTGCACCAGAACCACCTGCACATGATGACCCTTAAATCCCTGCTCGGAGTGTCAGACCATCAGCTTCATTCTGTTATCTGCTTTATTGGCGATTGCACCTTCAAGACCCCCATGCCGGACAACGTCATGAACCGTGGATTGGTTCGTTATATCAAGGGAAAAACCACCCAGGTATTGACCCCGGCCCAGATCACCCGAGTGGTCGAGATCATCCAGCAGGGACGGCTGGCCCCCAACTGGCAGACCCACAGACAACACGTGGCCCAGCTGAAGGCACGCCACGGCGGAGCGCCACGCAAGCCGTTATCCGCAGCTGCCGTGCCTGATGAACAGGGGATCCCCTCCCCTGTCAGCGCCCAACCGCTCAGTGATCAGCCTCCGACTTGCCCCAGATGTGGCAATGCCATGGTCTTGCGTACCGCCAGCCGGGGAGAAAACAGAGGCAATCAGTTCTGGGGATGCAGCGAATACCCAACATGCAGGGGGATGCTGACCCTTGGGAAGACACGCCATGGGGCGACGACTCAGGACACCAGGGCCTGACCCCAGAACATCCAGTTGGAACTGAAACAAGGGCGGCCACTTGGCCGCCCTGGTTGTCTCTGACTGTCAGCGAATGCTCGCCATCTTCCTCACGCAGGCCTGCTCCCTGTCATCCACACGCTTGGCAAACCAGGCGGTGGTGAGGTTGCGGGTGATCTTGGGGCTTTTCAGCTGAATGCCGGGCAGCACGGCGCGGGGTTGGCGCTTGCCCGCCTGCTTGTCGGCCAGGGTAAAGACCCGATGGTAGAGGTCGGTCTGGGCAAAGTCGGCACTGTCCCCCTTGAGCAGGCTCTGGTGGATGGCCTGCTTGCTCATGTTGACCCGGCTGGCGATGCTGTGCACCGCGAGCTCCGTCTTGCCGGGCTGGTCGGAATCATAACGGACCAGATCCCCGTCCAGGGCCAGGGTCTTGCCGCTGACCCGGCTCACCGCGGCCTGGAAGGCGGCGTTGCGGCTGGCATACCAACCCGCATTGAAGTCGGCGAAGCGATAAAGGGTGTCCGGGTAGTCGGCGGGATAACCGAAGATATGCCTGGTGCCAAACCAGATGCCGCCCCGGCGGCTGAACACCTCATGGCGGATGGACTCCTTGATGGGATAGGGATAGCCACGGGCATTCTGCTCGGCAAAGGCGATGCTCACCTGCATGGGACCTGCGGTATGTACCGGGTTGAGGTTACCAAATAGTGTCTTGCCCATGGGGACCATGTCGATCATGTCCTCGAAGATGAGGCTCAGCTCCTGCTCGGTACGCGCCTTGTCGAGGCGATCGGCATAGGATTTGCCGTTGGGTGACTTGATACCCAGCGCGGTGCGCACCACGAAATCGGGAATATGCAGGCGGCCAGAGCGGGCGTAGATCTCCTTCCAGGCAATCTTGCCAAGACCGGGCACCACGGGATCGGCCTGATAGGTGGCCTCCTGCTCCGCCACCGCCAGCACGGTGCAGACATTGTGATCGCTCACCGTCAGTCCCTGGCTGCTGAGCGCCGTCACCACGTCATTGGCCCAGCCCTGCTTGTCTTTCACCTGGTTGGGCAAGAAGCGGACGATGCGGGTTTTCATGTCGGCAGGCTGCTTGGGCTGCATGGACGCAGGCAACTTGGCAATCGCCGCGCCATCTTGCGCAGGCGCCGTTGGCTCGCTGGCGCAGCCTGCCAGCAGCAGGGCCGCCACCAGTGGCAGGGCGCGAAACCGCACGGGAAAGAGAGAACAGATCGAGGAGGATATCATCAAGGCTTCCGATGCTGGGGCAAGGCGCCGGGCGCCCGGCCAGAGAGAGTCGCGCGCCCGGGCCTGACTCCCGAACGCAAACAGGCGCCCATTGTAGAGGATTGATCCGCCTGGCTAAAGCCTTGTCCCTTGTGCCTTTATCGACACTGCGACAGCACAGGCTTTTGGATGCGAGACAAGCCAACCGACCGCTCCTCTACCAAGGCGTCTCTTCACAAGGAGGGCCTTTCAATGGAAAACGCCACCCAAAGGTGGCGTATCAGGGTGACAAGCGCTCGACATCAGGCCCGTTGACGCTCGGCCTGAACCTCGACATTGGCCTGGGCGGCGCCGTTGATCACCGCCTGCAAGGAGGCATGCACCACGTCGCGGCCGATGGCGACCCCGCACATGCGCACTCCATCGACGCTCAGCAGCACATAGGCGACGGCGCGGGATTCGGTACCGGCAGAGAGGGCATGCTCCGAATAATCGAGCACGTCGATGTGCATGCCAGTCTGGCGCTCCCAGCCATTGACCAGCGCCGTGATGGCGCCCTCCCCCTCACCGTTCAGTTGCATGGCACCACCCGGGATCTGCACCTCCAGGTGCAGGCTCTCCTGGCTGTCGCGACCGAGCTGGAAGCGGCCGACGCGATAGCCGTGCTCGGGCTCGAGATAATGGCGCTCGAACAGGGTGCGGATCTGCTCGGGACTGATCTCGCTGCTGCTCGCCTCGGCCTGGGCCTGGACCCGGCGGCTGAAGTCGATCTGCAGCCAGCGCGGCAGTTGCAGGCCAAGATCACGCTCGAGCAGATAGGTGACACCGCCCTTGCCGGACTGGCTGTTGATGCGGATCACCGCCTCATAGCTGCGGCCAAGGTCTGCAGGATCTATGGGCAGGTAGGCCACATCCCAATAGGCATCGGGTTTGGGGGCCGCCAGGGACTTGCGAATGGCGTCCTGGTGGCTGCCGGAAAACGCGGTGTAGACCAGCTCGCCGGCGTAGGGGTGACGCGGGTGCAGGGCAATCTGGGTGCAGGCACCGACGGTGGCGACGATGGCGTCCATGTCAGACAAGTCCAGCTCGGGATCTATGCCCTGGCTGTAGAGGTTCATGGCCATGGTGACGATATCCATGTTGCCGGTGCGCTCGCCGTTGCCAAGCAGGGTGCCCTCGATGCGATCGGCCCCCGCCAGCACCGCCAGCTCGGCCGCCGCCACGCCGCAGCCTCTGTCGTTGTGGGTGTGAATGGAGACACTCACCTCGGGGCGCGCCTTCAGATTGCGACAGAACCACTCCACCTGATCCGCAAACACATTGGGGGTGCTCACCTCGACGGTGGCGGGCAGGTTCAAAATCATCGGGCGAGCGGCGGGACGCCACTCGTCGATCACCGCGTCACACACCTCCACCGCGAACTCGACCTCGGTACTGCTGAAACTCTCGGGGGAGTACTGGAAGCTCCACTCGGTGCCGGGGTTGCGCGCCGCATGGTCACGTACCCAGCGCGCCCCCTGCACGGCGATAGCCTTGACCCCTTCGCGCCCGCTGTTGAATACATAGTTGCGCTGGGTCGGGTTGACCGAGTTGTAAACATGGACGATGGCGCGCTTGGCCCCCTTGAGAGATTCGAAAGTGCGAACAATCAGATCTTCCCGGGCCTGCACCAGCACCTGGATGGTGACGTCGTCGGGGATGAGGTTACGCTCGATGAGTTCGCGCACGAAGTCAAAGTCCGGCTGGGAGGCGGCGGGGAAGCCCACCTCAATATGCTTGAAGCCGACATGGACCATCAGCGCCCACATCTGCAGCTTCTGGGCCACCGTCATGGGCTCGACCAGCGCCTGGTTGCCGTCGCGCAAGTCCACGGCGCACCAGAGCGGCGCCTTCGTCATCACCTGGTTGGGCCATTGGCGATCGGCCAGAGCGATGGTGGGGGCCGGGCGGTATTTGCGATGATCGAAGCTCATATTCAGATTCCCTTGGCAGATGTCCTTGAGGCGCGGCGCCGTTGCGGGCGATGACGGTGCGCAACGACGCGACTGGGCAGGCAAACCGGCGGGGCAATGAGGGGAAACGGGTTGGCGCGGTAACGTTGGCCCTGACGGTTGCGCAGGTGGTAACCCCACAACCGGTTTCCTGTGGCGCCTCCTGATAAGAGGGGCCGGCCTGCGCTGCCGGGTTGGCAGCGGGCCCTGATCCTCTCGCACCCCGCTGTTGCAGGCGCAGACGACCTTATGTGATGAGGGACCAGTATATAGAGGCAATCGGGGCGAGTGATTGCGAAGATGCGGCCCTTTTGCCAAAAGTTCGCAATCATTATCTACTTAAAGGCAAGTTAAGGGTGTATTTGCTCCACGCCCTACTGAGATGTGCCTTTTTTCTCCTCGTCGATATCGTGTCTGGACTCACCGAGCACTCCGGCCCGCCATCAAAACAAAAACCCCGCCATCACTGGCGGGGTTTGTCATTACTCATTCGCACTGACGCTCAACTGGCCGGGGAGTCACCCCCTCGCCCATTAGCGGTTTTTAACTCTCTCGTGCAGCTCCTGCACCGAGTTCACGTTGGCGGTGGCATCGACGCTGATGGCCATGCAGGTCGCGAAACCGGCGTTCAGGGTAGTGGTGTACGCCACCTTGTGCTGCAGGGCGCCACGGCGCAGCTGCTTGGAGTCCTGGATCGCCACCCGCCCTTCGGCGGTGTTGACGATATAGGTGTACTCACCGTTCTTGATGCGGTCCAGGATGTGCGGGCGACCCTCGTGCACCTTGTTGACCAGGCGCGGGTTGATGCTCGCCTCGCCCAGGGCCACGGCGGTGCCGTGGGTGGCATCGAGCTCATAACCCAGCTCCAGCAGCTTGGCGGCGAGATCGACGACCCGCTCCTTGTCACTGTGACGCACGGACAACAGGGCGCGGCCCTCTTTGGGCACGGCATGGCTGGCACCCAGCTGGGCCTTGGCATAGGCCTCGGCGAAGCTGTTGCCCACCCCCATCACCTCGCCGGTGGAGCGCATCTCAGGCCCCAGCAGCGGATCCACCCCCGGGAACTTGGCGAAAGGCAGCACCACCTCTTTCACCGAGTAGTAGGGCGGGATGATTTCGGTGGTGAAACCTTGCGCCTGCAGAGACTGACCGGCCATGACACGGGCGGCAATCTTGGCCAGGGGCGCGCCGGTCGCCTTGGAGACGAAGGGCACGGTACGGGCGGCACGGGGATTCACCTCGATGAGGTAGATCTCGTCATCTTTCACCGCGAACTGCACGTTCATCAGGCCGACCACGCCGAGCTCCAGCGCCAGCTTGCGTACCTGCTCACGCATCTCGTCCTGGATCTTCTTGGACAAGGTGTAGGGCGGCAGGGAGCAGCCGGAGTCGCCGGAGTGGATACCGGCCTGCTCGATGTGCTCCATGATGCCGCCGATGACCACATCCACGCCGTCACAGATGGCGTCCACGTCCACCTCGGTGGCGTCGTCGAGGAAACGGTCCAGCAGTACCGGTGATTCGTTGGAGACGCTCACCGCCTCGGCGAAGTAGCGGCGCAGGTCGATTTCGTCATAGACGATCTCCATGGCGCGGCCACCCAGCACGTAGGAGGGGCGCACTACCAGGGGATAACCGATCCGCTCGGCGGTCAGTACCGCCTGCTCCAGGGCAGTGACGGTGCCGTTTTCCGGCTGCTTGAGGCCCAGACGCTCGACGGCAGTCTGGAAACGCTCGCGGTCTTCGGCACGGTCGATGGCGTCCGGGCTGGTGCCGATGATGGGCACGCCGTTCGCTTCCAACGCTCGCGCCAGCTTGAGCGGGGTCTGGCCGCCGTACTGGACGATGACACCCTTGGGCTGCTCGACCCGCACGATTTCCAGCACGTCTTCCAGGGTCACCGGCTCGAAGTAGAGGCGGTCGGAGGTGTCGTAATCGGTGGAGACGGTCTCGGGGTTGCAGTTGACCATGATGGTCTCGTAACCGTCTTCGCGCAGGGCCAGGGCCGCGTGCACGCAGCAGTAGTCAAACTCGATGCCCTGACCGATACGGTTCGGGCCACCACCGATGATCATGATCTTGTCACGATTGCTCGGGGCCGCCTCACACTCCTCGTCATAGCTCGAATACATGTAGGCGGTGTCGGTGGCGAACTCGGCGGCGCAGGTATCGACCCGCTTGTAGACCGGGAAGATGTTGTGACGGGCGCGCAGTTTGCGCACCTCGCCCTCGGCCACTCCCAGCAACTTGGCCAGGCGCGCATCGGCGAAGCCCTTGCGCTTCAAGGCGCGCAGGAAGTCGGCGTCCAGGCCAGCCATGCCGCGCTCTTTCACCTCTTCTTCCAGCTTGACCAGGTCTTCAATCTGCACCAGGAACCAGGGGTCAATCTTGGTCAGCTTGAAGATGCCATCCATGGAGAGACCGGCGCGGAACGCATCGGCGATGTACCAGATCCGGTCGCAGCCCGCTTCTTGCAGCTCGTGACGGATGCGGGTCAGGGAGTCAGGGGCATTGAGGTCAACCATGGGATCGAAACCGGTCTTGCCGGTTTCGAGGCTGCGCAGCGCCTTGTGCAGGGACTCCTGGAAGTTGCGGCCAATGGCCATCACTTCACCGACCGATTTCATCTGGGTGGTGAGACGGTCGTTGGCGCCGGCAAATTTTTCGAAGTTGAAGCGCGGTATCTTGGTGACCACGTAGTCGATGGCCGGCTCGAAGGAGGCCGGAGTGCGGCCGCCGGTGATGTCGTTCATCAGCTCGTCCAGGGTGTAACCGATGGCGAGCTTGGCGGCGATCTTGGCGATGGGGAAACCGGTCGCCTTGGAGGCCAGCGCGGAGGAGCGGGAGACCCGCGGGTTCATCTCGATGATGACCATGCGGCCATCTTTCGGGTTGATGCCGAACTGGACGTTGGAGCCACCGGTCTCGACACCGATCTCGCGCAGCACCGCCATGGAGGCGTTGCGCATCAGTTGATACTCCTTGTCGGTCAGCGTCTGGGCTGGCGCGACAGTGATGGAGTCACCGGTGTGGATACCCATGGGGTCGAAGTTTTCGATGGCGCAGACGATGATGCAGTTGTCGTTGCGATCCCGCACCACTTCCATCTCGTACTCTTTCCAGCCAATCAGCGACTCATCGATGAGCAGCTCCTTGGTCGGCGACAAGTCCAGACCGCGCTCGCAGATCTCGACGAACTCTTCGGTGTTGTAGGCGATGCCGCCACCCGAGCCACCCATGGTGAAGGAGGGACGGATGATGCAGGGGAAGCCAACCATCTGCTGCACGCCCCAGGCCTCTTCCATGTTGTGGGCGATGCCCGCACGGGGGCATTCGAGACCAATGCTCTTCATGGCGATGTCGAAGCGGCGGCGATCTTCGGCCTTGTCGATGGCATCGGCGGTGGCGCCAATCATCTCGACCCCGAACTCGGCCAGCACCCCGTGCTTCTCCAGATCCAGCGCACAGTTCAGTGCGGTCTGGCCACCCATGGTGGGCAGGATGGCGTCCGGGCGCTCTTTCTTGATGATTTCGCGCACCACTTCCCAGGTGATGGGTTCGATGTAGGTGGCATCGGCCATCTCGGGGTCGGTCATGATGGTGGCCGGGTTGGAGTTCACCAGGATGACGCGGTATCCCTCCTCGCGCAGGGCTTTGCAAGCCTGGGCGCCGGAGTAGTCAAATTCGCAGGCCTGACCGATGACGATGGGGCCGGCGCCGAGGATCAGGATGCTCTGTAGGTCGTTACGTTTTGGCATGGCTTCTCTTTTCCTCTTAAGCGCGATACTGCTTGATCAATTCAATAAAGTGGTCGAACAGACCGGCACAGTCGTGGGGACCCGGGCTCGCCTCGGGGTGACCCTGGAAGCTGAAGGCCGGACGGTCGGTACGATGGATGCCTTGCAAGGAGCCGTCGAACAGGGAGACGTGGGTGGCACGCAGGCAATCGGGCAGCGAGGTCTCATCCACCGCAAAACCGTGGTTCTGGGCGGTGATCATCACGGTATTGTCATCCAGACTCTTGACCGGGTGGTTGGCACCGTGGTGGCCGAACTTCATCTTCGCCGTCTTGGCACCGGAAGCCAGACCCAGCAACTGGTGACCCAGGCAGATGCCGAACACCGGGGTGTTGGTCTCGAGGAAGGCCTTGATGGCCGCGATGGCGTAGTCGCACGGCTCGGGGTCACCGGGGCCGTTGGAGAGGAAGATGCCATCGGGGTTCATGGCCAGCACCTCGGCGGCCGGGGTCTTGGCCGGTACCACGGTCAGGCGGCAGCCACGGTCCACCAACATGCGCAAGATGTTGCGCTTGACGCCAAAATCGTAGGCGACCACGTGATATTTGAAGTCGCTTTCGCTCGGGGTGACATGACCCTTGCCCAGCTGCCAGCTCCCTTCAGTCCAAGTGTAAGACTCGTTCACGGTCACTTCTTTGGCCAAATCCATGCCCTTGAGGCCTGGGAAGGCGCGGGCCTGGCTCAGGGCATATGCCTCATCAACCTGCTTGCCGGCCAGGATGCAACCGGCCTGGGCACCTTTCTCGCGCAGGATGCGGGTCAGTTTGCGGGTGTCGATCTCGGCGATGCCAACGATGTTTTGGGACTTGAGGTAATCGGAGAGAGATTGCTGATTGCGGAAATTGGAGGCAAGGATCGGAAGGTCACGGATGATCAGGCCCTGAGCATGGATCCGATCGGACTCTTCATCTTCGTTGTTGGTGCCGGTGTTGCCTATATGTGGATATGTGAGGGTGACTATCTGACGGGAATATGAGGGGTCGGTAAGGATTTCCTGGTAACCCGTCATCGACGTGTTAAAAACAACCTCACCAACAGAACATCCCTCGGCGCCTATCGACACGCCTTTGAACACAGTTCCATCTTCCAGCACTAGCAATGCAGTGTGATTCAAGACAACCTCCAGTTATTTAGCTTTAAATTCAGCAATTTACCTGGGTGTCGCGGCTCAGAACCTTGTTTGAAACAGGGGGCTGAACCGGCAGATTTCTGGCAAATTGGGCGCATTCTACTCAAAAATGATGTCATTTCAATGTCTTTCAACAAAATAAATGCATCTAAATTCAATAAAAAAGCAATATTACCCATTATCTATGCAGTTTTACTATTTACAACCCCCGCCGACAAAAGAAAATCCCGATACGAGTTCAAAACTGCCCACCTGAGTCACCCTGGTGACACAATTCAATATTTAACCAAACAAAAACAGACAGTTGAGAAACCAAAAAAAATATCTCAATCACGATAAAAGCA
This sequence comes from Aeromonas rivuli, assembly GCF_020149575.1. Taxonomy (NCBI): domain Bacteria; kingdom Pseudomonadati; phylum Pseudomonadota; class Gammaproteobacteria; order Aeromonadales; family Aeromonadaceae; genus Aeromonas; species Aeromonas rivuli. The sequence continues at coordinate 2,666,551 of NZ_CP079742.1, forward strand.
TATTTGTCAGTACTTGTTTTTATGAAATCAAAGGAAAACGTTTTTCTTTGGTTGAATTTTTACGCTTTTTAGAGTCGTGTGAAAAAATCGTAGCAAGGGCCAAAAACAGGGACTTGCCGTTTACCCTTCGGTGACAACTCATGCCCCCATCATCGGGGGCATTAGGGAAGAGTGAGTGTTATGGGCGCTTGGTTGAAAAAAAAGAGCATAAGCCCTATTTAACACACATAAAAAACCCCGGTCGCCCGGGGTCATCTGCTTCACTTCAGGTTGAGTACGTCCTGCATGTCATACAGGCCCACTGGCTGCCTGCTTAGCCAGGCGGCGGCGCGTACCGCACCGTTGGCGAAGGTCAGTCGGCTCGACGCCTTGTGGCTGATCTCGACCCGCTCGCCAATGTCGGCGAACATGACGGTGTGCTCCCCGACCAGATCTCCGGCACGAATGGTGGCGAAGCCGATGGTGTTGCGATCCCGCTCACCGGTGATCCCTTCGCGGCCATAGACGGCACACTCTTTCAAGTCACGTCCGAGGGTCTTGGCCACCACTTCCCCCATGGAGAGCGCGGTGCCGGACGGCGCGTCCACCTTGTGTCTGTGATGCCCTTCGATGATCTCGATGTCGGTGTAGTCTCCCATCACCTTGGCGGCCTGCTCCAGCAGCTTGAACACCAGATTGACACCGACCGAATAGTTGGAAGCGAAGACGATGCCTATGTGCTGGGCCGCCTCATGCAGAGCCTGCTTGCCTGCCTCATCAAAGCCGGTGGTGCCTATCACCATGGCCTTGCCATGGGCGCGGGCGAAGGCCAGATTGGCCAGGGTCACCTCGGGGCGAGTGAAATCGATGATGAGATCGAACTCATCCCGTACCTTGTCCAGGCTGTCGCTGATAGCCACCCCCAGGTGGCCCAGCCCATTGAGTTCGCCCGCGTCCAGACCGACCACGATAGAGCCCGGTCGCTCCAGTGCGGCGCCAACGACCACCCCCTCAGCATTGGCGATGGCCTCCAGCAGCACCTTGCCCATACGACCATTACAGCCCATCACGGCCACACGGATCGGATTGTCCATCTCCACCCTCTCATCTGTTGTCATGTTTTTTGGAAAGGGACAGTTCTACCAGCCCTGACGTCCTTTGAAAAGCCCCGTGAGCCTCCCGGTTCAGCACCGCTATATAAACGGATAGTTTTCAAATATCAGAATATAAGACGACATATTTCGATATATCAGAATCGAGATGCATTAATATTTATCCATCTGGACGGCTATCTTGACCCGTGAGAGGCAAATCACTAGGGTATGGGCCCAGAGTGGCAGGATGCCAGCCGCCCAATGCGGTTCATATGACAGGAGTCATGTTCCACGCATCCGAGGCCCTCATGCACCAACGAGTCCCTAATCCCACCGCCCTGCTTCCTCTACTGTTGTTCCTGGCCATCTTCATTGGCACCGGCACCTGGCTCACTCTGCAAGGGGTCGAGTTCGCCTTCTATCAGCTGCCTGCCCCTGTTGCCGTGCTACCTGCGGTGATCCTGGCCCTGCTGCTCGGCAAGGAGAGCTTCAACCAGAATCTTGAAACCTTCTTCAAGGGAATTGGTGACAGCAACATCATGGCGATGTGCCTGATTTATCTGCTGGCGGGGGCCTTTGCCACCGTGGCCAAGGCCACGGGGGGGGTGGACGCCACCGTCTCCCTCGGTCTGTCGCTGATCCCCGGCTGGTGCCTGCTGCCGGGTCTGTTTCTCATCTGCGCCTTTATTGCCACCGCCATGGGTACCTCCATGGGCACCATAGGGGCAGTCGCACCTGTGGCCCTCGGCGTCGCCCAGGCCGCCGGCATCGATCCCGTGCTGATGGCGGGTACCATACTCTCGGGGGCCATGTTCGGCGATAACCTCTCCATCATCTCGGACACCACCATAGCCGCGACCCGCAGCCAGGGCTGCGAGATGAGAGACAAGTTTCGCGAGAATTTCAAGATTGCCGCCCCCGCCGCCGTGCTGGTGATCCTGATCTACCTCACCCTGGGCAATGTGGGCGACGCACCGGCCCCCCATGGCAGCCCGGACTTGTTCAAGGTGATGCCTTACCTGCTGATCCTGGGGCTGGCACTGGCCGGGGTGAATGTGTTCGTGGTGCTTGGTCTGGGCATATTGGCCGCCGGTATGGTGGGGCTGTTCGGGGGTTACTCCCTCGGCCAATTTAGCAAGGATATCTATCAGGGCTTCACCGGCATGCAGGAGATCTTCCTGCTCTCCATGCTGATCGGTGGTCTCGGCGCCCTGATGGAGCGCCAGGGAGGATTGGCCTGGATTGGCGATCGCATCGGCGCCCTCATCCGTCGTTTCACCCGCCAGCATGATGGCGAGCAGAACGAGAAAGCCGCCGAGCTCGGCATCGCCGGGGTGGTGGGCCTCACGAACCTGTGCACCGCCAACAACACCGTCGCCATCATAGTGGCCGCCAAGGTCTCCCGGGACCTGGCCGAACAGCATGGGGTCACCCCACGTCGGGCCGCCTCCATGCTGGATATCTTCTCCTGCGTGGTGCAGGGTCTCATCCCCTGGGGAGCCCAGGCCCTGCTGCTCGGCTCCGTGTTCGCCCTCTCCCCCCTCTCTGTGGTGAGCATGAGCTTTTATCCCATGGCGCTGGCGCTCTCGGCCCTGGCCGCCATCGTTATCAAGCATCAACTGCGCCGGGATTGAGATCCGACAATCCCTGCCAAGCCGGGCCCAGTGCCCGGCTTTTTTATCCCAGGCCGTTTGCCCTGTGCGCTCCCCTTGTTAAGGTAGAGGCACGCAATCCAACCCGGAGCCTCCCATGTCGGACAGACAATCCCTGCGCCAACTCATCCGCCAGCGCAGGCGCGCCCTGAGCCAGACCGAGCAACAGGTCGCGGCGCAGCAGTTGCTGGCTCAGTGCCAGCAGCATCCGGACATGCTGACCGCCAAGCGCATCGCCCTCTACCTGGCCAACGACGGCGAGCTCAGTACCCTGCCGCTCATTCACTGGCTCTGGGCACAGCACAAGGAGGTCTATCTGCCGGTGCTGCACCCCTTCAACCCGGGCCATCTCCTGTTCTTGCGCTATACGGCGACCAGCCCCATGACCCAGAACCGTTTTGGCATCGCCGAGCCCGAGCTCGATGTGTTGCAGGTCTTGCCCCACACCAATCTGGACCTTATCTGCACGCCGCTGGTTGCCTTCGACGAGACTGGCAACCGGCTCGGTATGGGGGGCGGGTATTACGATCGCACCCTGACCGCCTGGCAGCAGCACCGACTGGGGCCCAAGCCGCTGGGTATTGCCCATGACTGCCAGCGAGTCGACACCATTCCCTGCGAGAGTTGGGACGTGCCGCTGCCGGAGATCCTGACCCCAATCAGGCGCTGGTGCTTCGCGCGAAGCTGAGAATGCCTGCTGCAATGATGCCATCGGGCGCCACTCGACATGAGTCTGGCGAGTCGGTTGAGTGACAAACGACTCGCCACTCCGCCTTTGTCGGTGGCATCGGTGGCCGTCTGCCCAACAAACAAGCAAACGATTTACATCTTGGGCTTTTTATCCTCATAACGTGAGCGCCACGGTCGCCCCCGAGAGTACTCTTGGCTATAATGCGCCCGCTTTTTCCCCTAAGGATCTACCATGACTCAAGATGACATGAAGAAGGCGGCCGGCTGGGCTGCGCTCAAATACGTAGTGCCCGGCACCATAGTCGGCGTAGGCACCGGCTCCACCGTCAATCACTTTATCGACGCCCTGGCGACAATGAAGGGTGAGATCAAGGGGGCCGTATCCAGCTCCGTGGCCTCCACCGAGTGTCTCAAGGGCCTTGGCATTGAGGTGTTTGACCTCAATGACATCGATGCCCTCTCCGTCTATGTGGATGGCGCCGACGAGATCAATGGCAGCCGCGACATGATCAAGGGCGGTGGCGCCGCCCTCACCCGGGAAAAGATCGTCGCCGCCGTGGCGGACAAGTTCATCTGCATCATCGACAACACCAAGACAGTGGATGTGCTGGGGCAATTCCCGCTGCCGGTCGAGGTGATCCCCATGGCGCGCGAGTACGTGGCCCGCGAGATCCGCAAACTCGGTGGCAACCCTGTCTGGCGTGAAGGTGTCATCACCGACAACGGCAATGACATACTGGACGTCAAGGGTATGGCCATCACGGATGCCAAGGGGCTGGAAAACCAGCTCAATGCCATCGTCGGCGTCGTCACCAACGGACTGTTCGCGCACCGTGGGGCGGACGTAGTACTGATAGGTACACCGGACGGCGTCATCACCCAATAATCGGGTAGTGACATTGATAGCGGCGCCTGATGGCGCCGTTTTTTATTATCTGTCAGTCCCTTGCCGCCAACCGTTTGCAACTATCGTTGATAACTTCAAAGAATTTGACTTTCGTCACAAATATTCCCTCTGCCTGTTGTTTTTGCTACTTTACGGTTTTCTTCACACACCATAGCTGCACTGATTTAGAGGGATCGCCATGACCGTCAAGTTTTCGCTCGACAAGGATAAGATCAAGGTACTGCTGCTGGAGGGGGTACATCCCAACACGGTAGAAACCTTCCGGGCCGCCGGTTACACCAATGTGGATTACCTGAAAACCTCCCTGAGCGAAGAGGATCTGATCGAACGGATCCGTGATGTCCACTTCGTCGGTCTGCGCTCACGTACCCAACTCACCGACAAGGTGCTGGACGCGGCCCAGAAACTGTTTGCCATCGGCTGTTTCTGCATCGGCACCAACCAGGTGGATCTGAAAGCCGCCGAGCTACGCGGCATTCCCGTCTTCAACGCGCCTTTCTCCAACACCCGTTCGGTCGCCGAGCTGGTATTGGGTGAGATACTGCTGTTGTTGCGCGGTATTCCCGAGAAAAATGCCAAATGCCATCGGGGTGTGTGGGAAAAGCTGGCCAACCGCTCGGTAGAAGCGCGTGGCAAGAAACTCGGTATCATAGGTTATGGCCACATCGGTACCCAGCTTGGCATCATCGCCGAGAGTATTGGCCTCAAGGTCTATTACTACGACATCGAGAACAAACTCTCCCTGGGTAACGCCATCCAGGTACCGAGCATGGCCGAGTTGCTCAACATGTCCGATGTCATCAGCCTGCATGTGCCAGAGACGGCCTCCACTCAGGATCTGATCGGCGCCGAGCAACTGCGCATGATGAAACCAGGCGCCATCCTGATCAACGCCTCCCGTGGCACTGTGGTCGATATCGATGCCCTGGCCGACGTGATCAAGAGCGGTCATCTGAGTGGCGCCGCCATCGACGTCTTCCCAAGCGAACCCAAGTCCAACGATGAAGAGTTCCTCACTCCGCTGCGCGGCCTGGACAATGTGCTGCTCACCCCGCACATCGGTGGCTCGACCCAGGAAGCCCAGGAGAACATCGGCCTGGAAGTGGCCAGCAAGTTGGTCAAGTACTCGGACAATGGCTCCACCCTGTCCGCGGTCAACTTCCCGGAAGTTTCCCTGCCTGGTCACAAGGGCTCCAGCCGCTTGTTGCACATTCACCGCAACCAGCCTGGTGTCATGAACCAGATCAACCAGATCTTCGCCGAAGAGGGGATCAACATCGCCGGTCAGTACCTGCAAACCAGCAGCGAGATCGGTTATGTGGTGATCGACGTAGAGACTGAGCACAGTGAGAAAGCCCTCGCCAAGCTCAAAGAGATCAACGGCACGCTGCGGGCCCGGATCCTGCACTGATCGCACATCGTCGTCATCAAAAAAGGGCTCCTATAGGAGCCCTTTTTATGTGCTGTGCGAGATGATCCGACTCAATCGATCAGGAACACCGCCTCGACGTTGTCCGTGATGCTGATCTCCTGCTGCTCATAGCTGGCATCCGCCTCGGGCGCCGCCGCCATCGCGGCCATCTTCATCCCTCGGCCATAGACCGGCATGGGCGCGGCATTGCGATACTCGATGCTGTATACCTTGCCCAGGGTCACCCCAAATGCCTTGGCCAGGGATTGCGCCTTGGCTCTGGCATCTTGTACCGCGCTGACTCTGGCCTGCTCGCGAGCAGCCTGGGGATCTTTCAAACCAAACTCAATCTGGGAAACGGACTCGAGCCCGGATTTGAGGGCGGTGTCCATCAGCTGGCTGAGCTTGTCGAGTTGATAGAGTTTGACTGCCAGCTGGCGCTGAGCACGATAACCGGTCAATTCGGGTTTACGGTTTTGCGGATACTGATATTCGGGGGAGATCACCAGATTGCCCGCCTCCACATCGCTGCGTTTGATGCCCAACCCCTCGAGTTGACCAAAGAAGGCCGCAACCCGTTTGTCGACCTGCTGCTTGGCATCAATGCCCTTCTTCTCCAACGCCGTCACGGCCACACGCAGGGTCAGCATGTCGGGCTCCACCTTCTGCTCGGCATTGCCGCTCACCAACAGATGCGGGGCTTGAGGCACCTCGATAGCCATGGTGGTTGCACTGGTGCAAATCAGACACAGGGAAAGGATGGAACGCCACATAGATAACACCTCAATCAGAATGATGGCGGCATTATGCACGGGCCAGATGCAGATTCATATATCGTGACTGGGGGGTATAAAGTCCAGCACGTGATTGCTCATGTCCAGACTAATGCTGATCTCGTTGATCGCCTGTGCTGGCGGTTGAGAGAGATTCGGTGTGGCGGCCAGTTCCGGCAGCCTGTCGGCCTCATCGAAGTGGAATGAGTCCCACGACAGAATGTGTCCCTCAACAGGTGACGTCACCTCCACAGCGGCAATGGGAGCACTCCAAGCGTCCCATCCTTGCGTATCGGGACTGGCCAATAAATCATGCAGGGGAGCCGTGATACTCTGCAACGAGCACTCTTGCTGACTCTGCCCATCGCCGCAGAGCAGCACCATGTGGGGGGATTCAACACCGACATAGGGGACGAAGGAGAGTTGCATAGCGGCAAAGTCGACGTTCAACACCCCGGCGGCCTCACCATCTTCGTTCTCTATTTCAAGCCCGGTCAGGCTGCTGCCATCGAGCTGGGTCTGATAGGCAAAGCGGCCGGAGCAGACAATATTGTCCTGCCCGTCCCAGCTATAGCGAATGCCATCAATGTCAATCCAGTTAAAGGGCCCCATATCTTCCTCACTACGTCAATGTTGCCTATCTTAACGTCCTTCCCGTGTCAGCAACAGAGGGCTGGCAAGCCCGCCCTCTGTACATGCTGTCTACGGATGCGGATCCACCTTGAGGTTACCATCATCGAGCAGTTGCTTGATGATGTCCTGGTTGGAACCAGAAGAGAAGCTAGGTGCATTCTGGAAGAGCACAGTCAACTGATCCCCGCCTGCAGTACCACCATTGGTGTCTATGGTCAGCATGTTATTGGCCGTATCAAAGGTCAGATAACTGTTGAGCGTACCGGCCAAGACACTGTTGTTGGCGCTGGCAGGCACATCGACCAGCAACTGGGACAAGTCCAGCACATCGCTGTTGGCATTGCTGCCACTCAACCCTAGGGTGAAGTCGGCTATCTTGTCGATGCTGCCATCGCCCTCGCCAGCCAGCCACTTGAAGGTATCGTGCCCGGCGCCACCGGTCAGGGTATCTGCACCCAGGCCACCGATCAGCGTATCGTTGCCGATGCCGCCATCCAGGATATCGGTACCCCCCCCTCCCAACAGGGCATCATTGCCTGCATCACCATACAGGGTATCGTTCCCAGCGCCCCCTTCTATGTGGTCATGACCCCCATTGCCATGAATGGTGTCATTACCGCCATAACCCAACAGCACATCATCGCCTGCCGTTCCGTTAAGGTTGTTATCAGCACCGGTGCCTTCTATCGGAGTCGGCACAGCGGCAGCTGTGGCTCCAATGTTGATGGTCAGCTGGGCGGTGTCCTGATCCCCGTCGTTCTGCATCACCTGATAGGTGAAGACTTCAGATTGGCCGACATTACTCAGGTTCGAGTTGGGAGTGTAGGTATAGGCACCATCACTGTGGATCTCGAGGGAACCATAGAGCCCGGCAACCGTCTGACTGGTGGTAACAGAGGTATAACTGCTGCCATTCCAGATCTTGAGCACAGCGTGCTCGCTGCCCAGCGCATCTACCGCCCCCCAGGGATCGCTGCTGTACGGGTTGTGGTTGGGATCGGTCAGCACATTGCCCTGAGCAGCCATGATGGCAATGGCGGCGGTGGCAGCGGCTGTAATGTTGAGTCTGATATTGTCCAGTTGCAAGGTGGAGTCACTGTTACCCGCACCATCATTGACCGAGAAATAGACCCGATAACGAGTGTTTGTATCCAATGTGGTCGTCGTGATCGTGGTCATTGCACCAGGATCGCTGGACAGAGTACCACTCAAGCCATTCCCGGAGAGCTGAATCCAGTTAGCACCATCAAACTTATAGAGGTTCCAAGTCACTGTATCGCTATTATTCACATTGCCTCTGTCATACTGGAAGCTCAGCGTTGTCGCCAGTGTCGAACTCGTGACAAACTCGGGGGTAATAAGCTGCGCAGCCCCCACACCATCATCATTCGTGTCGACCAGTTGCAATACGCCACTGCTCACGCTGCCATCCAGTGTTGTGTTGTTCAAGGTGCTGACGACCCACTTGTCTACATTACCTGCAACCGCCGTAGCGATAGTGCTTGACCCCAAATCGATCACGCTGGTACCGGCGCCAGACGTGGCATATATCCAGGGGTTATATCCTGTACCGCTCCCATTGGTCGTCGTCTGGAAATCCGCCAAGGTTGTAGGGGTCGTCACCCCTGGCACCATGATCTGATACACCAGCGCCTCATTGCTGTTGTCATAGACGGTGACCTCACTGGAATCCGTGGTGATCATATTCAACACCCCTGTCTTCACATCCCCATCGGCATCACTGATGGTGTAACGGAAGGTTTCGGTGTAGTCATTGGCCACATCCAGCGACAGGCTGTAACTGTAAGCCCCGGTCAACAAATTGACCGAGAGAGTGCCCCCCCCATGAGTCGGAATAGTCAGCACATGGGTAGTAGCGTTATAGCCGGAATAAGCCGTGGTGTAGATAACGTCCGGTGTCGCCGGGTTACCATCGGCATCGTGGGAAATACTGGTAATGGGCAAGGCGGCAGGACCGTCCGCACCAAAGGCCACCCCAGCATCGATCAGCAGGTTGCCTGTGGTTGGCACCTGCACAGTCCCCGAGAGGGTGCTGGCCAACTGACTCAGGTCCGTCACTATGATGGCAGGCTGATCTGTTCCCGTAGCGCCGTTGTAAGAGATAGGCTCCAATGCTGGCGCCGTCGCCCCGCCCCCCATCCCCAAGGCATAGGCCTTGACATCATTGTTGGTCAGGAAATTCTGCCAAGCAGTCTGTTCAGCCGCATTGATACCGTTGTTTCCCGTACCGACCACACCGGGCCAGCTGGTGCTTTCGGTAGGCTCACCATCGGAGAGGAAATAGAGCACGCTCTGTCCGCCGATGATCTTCCCTGCCGAATCATATGCCGCCATCGCCTTGATCAAAGCATCGTCATAATCAGTGCCGCCGTTACCCAAGGTATCGGTAATGTCATCGATAACATCCAGTGCCTGAGCTGCCGTCAACCAGATATCCCCCGAGCCGAGGAAGTTGGTGGTCGCCGTGCTGGCAAACCCCACCAGACGCACCATCACATTGCCCAGATCGTCATAGTCGCTGATCAGTTGCAGGATGGAGGCCCTGGCAACGGCCATTCGGGTAGCAAATCCAGGTGCCTCTGCATCGAAGTCCATACTGCCCGAGGTATCCAATATGATCATCAGATTGGTACCAGGGTTAGAAAACTCTTCTACCCGGGTATTCAGCTCTACCGGTTGAACCGGCACGTCATCCACGATGCGCACGATGAGCTGGTCGCTGCCACTGGTGCCACTCACCCCGTTCACCGTGATGGTCACGCTGTCATCAAACTCGGTCAGCGTGGCCCCCGCCTTATTGTCGTTGTCGATGGTCGCGCTCAGGGTGTAGCTGTAGTTCACCGTCCCACTGGTCGCTGTCCCGCTGTAACTCAGCAGGGTCAGTACCCCCTCCCCGGTGTTGATGGTCTGGCTGCCGTTGAAGGCCTGCATCTGGGCAAAGGTAAAGGTCGTGCCCCCTATCACCACGTTCAAAATCCCGTCCGACGCCGCCACCGTGAAGCTGCCCGTCGCCGTCTCGCTGTTGGCCGCCGCATTCGAGCCGTTCGGGCTGAGACCCGCCTCGTACACCAGGTGGTCCGGACCCATCGCCGCCACCGTCACCACGCTGGAGGTATCGTTCGCACCCTGGATGGTAATGGTCAGCTTGGCGATAGCCTCATCGCCATCGGCATCCTTCATGGTGTACCAGACGTCATAGCTCTGGTTGAAGGCCGATGTCAGCGCCTGGGTCGCCGGGCGGCTGTTGTCCAGCGCATAGGTCCAGCTGCCATCGCCGTTTTGCACGAAGTTACCGTAGGTCGTCAGCGCGGTGACTGCCGCACTGTTGTTATGCCCGGTCGCACTCCAGCCCACGAACGCCGCCGGGTTGTCTGCACCAGAGAGGTCATTGCCCAGCACGTTGCCGTTCAGGCTCGCCACCACGTCTTCGGTCACGGTGCCGCCGACATTGTCGTTGGCAGTCGGCACGTCATCCACGATGCGCACGATGAGCTGGTCGCTGCCACTGGTGCCGCCTACCCCGTTCACCGCGATGGTCACGCTGTCATCAAACTCGGTCAGCGTAGCCCCCGCCTTATTGTCGTTGTCGATTGTCGCGCTCAGGGTGTAGCTGTAGTTCACCGTCCCACTGGTCGCTGTCCCGCTGTAGCTCAGCAGGGTCAAGATCCCCTCCCCGGTGTTGATGGTCTGGCTGCCGTTGAAGGCCTGCATCTGGGCAAAGGTATAGGTCGTGCCCCCTATCACCACGTTCAAGATCCCGTCCGACGCCGCCACCGTGAAGCTGCCCGTCGCTGTCTCGCTGTTGGCCGCCGCATTCGAGCCGTTCGGGCTGAGACCCGCCTCGTAGACCAGGTGGTCCGGACCCATCGCCGCCACCGTCACCACGCTGGAGGTATCGTTCGCCCCCTGGATGGTAATGGTCAGCTTGGCGATAGCCTCATCGCCATCGGCATCCTTCATGGTGTACCAGACGTCATAGCTCTGGTTGAAGGCCGATGTCAGCGCCTGGGTCGCCGGGCGGCTGTTGTCCAGCGCATAGGTCCAGCTGCCATCGCCGTTTTGCACGAAGTTACCGTAGGTCGTCAGCGCGGTGACTGCCGCACTGTTGTTATGCCCGGTCGCACTCCAGCCCACGAACGCCGCCGGGTTGTCTGCACCAGAGAGGTCATTGCCCAGCACGTTGCCGTTCAGGCTCGCCACCACGTCTTCGGTCACGGTGCCGCCGACATTGTCGTTGGCAGTCGGCACGTCATCCACGATGCGCACGATGAGCTGGTCGCTGCCACTGGTGCCGCCTACCCCGTTCACCGCGATGGTCACGCTGTCATCAAACTCGGTCAGCGTAGCCCCCGCCTTATTGTCGTTGTCGATTGTCGCGCTCAGGGTGTAGCTGTAGTTCACCGTCCCACTGGTCGCTGTCCCGCTGTAGCTCAGCAGGGTCAAGATCCCCTCCCCGGTGTTGATGGTCTGGCTGCCGTTGAAGGCCTGCATCTGGGCAAAGGTATAGGTCGTGCCCCCTATCACCACGTTCAAGATCCCGTCCGACGCCGCCACCGTGAAGCTGCCCGTCGCTGTCTCGCTGTTGGCCGCCGCATTCGAGCCGTTCGGGCTGAGACCCGCCTCGTAGACCAGGTGGTCCGGACCCATCGCCGCCACCGTCACCACGCTGGAGGTATCGTTCGCCCCCTGGATGGTAATGGTCAGCTTGGCGATAGCCTCATCGCCATCGGCATCCTTCATGGTGTACCAGACGTCATAGCTCTGGTTGAAGGCCGATGTCAGCGCCTGGGTCGCCGGGCGGCTGTTGTCCAGCGCATAGGTCCAGCTGCCATCGCCGTTTTGCACGAAGTTACCGTAGGTCGTCAGCGCGGTGACTGCCGCACTGTTGTTATGCCCGGTCGCACTCCAGCCCACGAACGCCGCCGGGTTGTCTGCACCAGAGAGGTCATTGCCCAGCACGTTGCCGTTCAGGCTCGCCACCACGTCTTCGGTCACGGTGCCGCCGACATTGTCGTTGGCAGTCGGTGTGTCATCCACGATGCGCACGATGAGCTGGTCGCTGCCACTGGTGCCGCCCACCCCGTTCACCGCGATGCTCACGCTGTCATCAAACTCGGTCAGCGTGGCCCCCGCCTTATTGTCGTTGTCGATGGTTGCGCTCAGGGTGTAGCTGTAGTTCACCGTCCCACTGGTCGCTGTCCCGCTGTAACTCAGCAGGGTCAGTATCCCCTCCCCGGTGTTGATGGTCTGGCTGCCGTTGAAGGCTTGCATCTGGGCAAAGGTAAAGGTCGTGCCCCCTATCACCACGTTCAAAATCCCGTCCGACGCCGCCACCGTGAAGCTGCCTGTCGCCGTCTCGCTGTTGGCCACTGCGTTCGAGCCGTTCGGGCTGAGACCCGCCTCGTAGACCAGATGGTCCGGCCCCATCGCCGCCACCGTCACCACGCTGGAGGTATCGTTCGCCCCCTGGATGGTAATGGTCAGCTTGGCGATAGCCTCATCGCCATCGGCATCCTTCATTGTGTACCAGACGTCATAGCCCTGGTTGAAGGCCGATGTCAGCGCCTGGGTCGCCGGACGGCTGTTATCCAGCGCATAGGTCCAGCTGCCATCGCCGTTTTGCACGAAGTTGCCGTAGGTCGTCAGCGCGGTGACTGCCGCACTGTTGTTATGCCCGGTCGCACTCCAGCCCACGAACGCCGCCGGGGTGTCTGCACCAGAGAGGTCGTTGCCCAGCACGTTGCCGTTCAGGCTCGCCACCACGTCTTCGGTCACGGTGCCGCCGACATTGTCGTTGGCAGTCGGCACATCATCCACGATGCGCACGATGAGCTGGTCGCTGCCACTGGTGCCGCCCACCCCGTTCACCGCGATGGTCACGCTGTCGTCAAACTCGGTCAGCGTAGCCCCCGCCTTATTGTCGTTGTCGATGGTCGCGCTCAGGGTGTAGCTGTAGTTCACCGTCCCACTGGTCGCTGTCCCGCTGTAACTCAGCAGGGTCAGTACCCCCTCCCCGGTGTTGATGGTCTGGCTGCCGTTGAAGGCTTGCATCTGGGCAAAGGTAAAGGTCGTGCCCCCTATCACCACGTTCAAAATCCCGTCCGATGCCGCCACCGTGAAGCTGCCTGTCGCCGTCTCGCTGTTGGCCGCCGCATTCGAGCCGTTCGGGCTGAGACCCGCCTCGTACACCAGGTGGTCCGGCCCCATCGCCGCCACCGTCACCACGCTGGCGCTGTCATTCGCACCCTGGATGGTGATGGTCAGCTTGGCGATAGCCTCATCGCCATCGGCATCCTTCATGGTGTACCAGACGTCATAGCCCTGGTTGAAGGCCGATGTCAGCGCCTGGGTCGCCGGACGGCTGTTGTCCAGCGCATAGGTCCAGCTGCCATCGCCGTTTTGCACGAAGTTGCCGTAGGTCGTCAGCGCGGTGACTGCCGCACTGTTGTTATGCCCGGTCGCACTCCAGCCCACGAACGCCGCCGGGTTGTCTGCGCCAGAGAGGTCGTTGCCCAGCACGTTGCCGTTCAGGCTCGCCACCACGTCTTCGGTCACGGTGCCGCCGACATTGTCGTTGGCAGTCGGTGTGTCATCCACGATGCGCACGATGAGCTGGTCGCTGCCACTGGTGCCGCCCACCCCGTTCACCGCGATGCTCACGCTGTCATCAAACTCGGTCAGCGTGGCCCCCGCCTTATTGTCGTTGTCGATGGTTGCGCTCAGGGTGTAGCTGTAGTTCACCGTCCCACTGGTCGCTGTCCCGCTGTAACTCAGCAGGGTCAGTATCCCCTCCCCGGTGTTGATGGTCTGGCTGCCGTTGAAGGCTTGCATCTGGGCAAAGGTAAAGGTCGTGCCCCCTATCACCACGTTCAAAATCCCGTCCGACGCCGCCACCGTGAAGCTGCCTGTCGCCGTCTCGCTGTTGGCCACTGCGTTCGAGCCGTTCGGGCTGAGACCCGCCTCGTAGACCAGATGGTCCGGCCCCATCGCCGCCACCGTCACCACGCTGGAGGTATCGTTCGCCCCCTGGATGGTAATGGTCAGCTTGGCGATAGCCTCATCGCCATCGGCATCCTTCATTGTGTACCAGACGTCATAGCTCTGGTTGAAGGCCGATGTCAGCGCCTGGGTCGCCGGACGGCTGTTGTCCAGCGCATAGGTCCAGCTGCCATCGCCGTTTTGCACGAAGTTGCCGTAGGTCGTCAGCGCGGTGACTGCCGCACTGTTGTTATGCCCGGTCGCACTCCAGCCCACGAACACCGCCGGGTTGTCTGCACCAGAGAGGTCGTTGCCCAGCACGTTGCCGTTCAGGCTCGCCACCACGTCTTCGGTCACGGTGCCGCCGACATTGTCGTTGGCAGTCGGGCCATCGTCCTCGAAGCGGAACGTCCCGTTGACGCCCAGATCGACACTGGCCTTGGCGTTGTCGCCATCGGCATCGGTGACGGTCTGCACCAGGGTCAGCACACCACTGGTCAGGGTCAGGCTGACGCTGTCATCATGGCTACCGGTATCGCCGTGCCAGACATTGTCCAGCAGTGCCAGGGTCACCGCGCCAGTCGCCGGATCTATGGTGAGGGTGAAATAGCTCACCCCGTTGGCGCTGCCGGTGATGACATTGCCCACTTGGTTAAGCAGGATCTGGGCGCCCTGGCCGTTGGCCGCCAGCGGATCGACCGCATAGAGGCCGCTCGCCACATTGCCGCCATTGAGGGCCAGGCTGTAACCAATGTTGCCCGCGCCATCCGCGCCGAAGGCATGGTTGAACTGGGCTTGCACCGTGACCGCCGCCAGGGTCGCGCTGGCGATGCCGTCACCGCCCACCCCACCCAGCGCCGGCAGACTCTCATCCACCTTCACCGACCCCAGACTCGGGGCCTCACCGGCCAGTCCTGCGGTCGGGCCATCGTCCTCGAAGCGGAACGTCCCGTTGACGCCCAGATCGACACTGGCCTTGGCGTTGTCGCCATCGGCATCGGTGACGGTCTGCACCAGGGTCAGCACACCACTGGTCAGGGTCAGGCTGACGCTGTCATCATGGCTACCGGTATCGCCGTGCCAGACATTGTCCAGCAGCGCCAGGGTCACGGCGCCAGTGGCCGGATCTATGGTCAGCGTGAAGTAGTTCACCCCGTTGGCACTGCCGGTGATGACATTGCCCACTTGGTTGAGCACTATCTGCGCACCCTGGCCGTTGGCGGCCAGCGGATCGACCGCATAGAGGCCGCTCGCCACATTGCCGCCATTGAGGGCCAGGCTGTAACCAATGTTGCCCGCGCCATCCGCGCCGAACGCATGGTTGAACTGGGCCTGCACCGTGACCGCCGCCAGGGTCGCGCTGGCGATGCCGTCACCGCCCACGCCGCCCAGCGCCGGCAGACTCTCATCCACCTTCACCGCGCCCAGGCTGGGCGCCTGAGTGCTCACCCCCGCCGTCGGGCCATCATCTTCGAAGCGGAATACGCCGCCAGTACCCAGATCGACACTGGCCTTGGCACTGTCGCCGTCGGCATCGGTGACGGTCTGCACCAAGGTCAGCACACCGCTGGTCAGGGTCAGGCTGACGCTGTCATCATGGCTGCCGGTATTGCCGTGCCAGACATTGTCCAGCAGCGCCAGGGTCACGGCGCCAGTGGCCGGATCTATGGTCAGCGTGAAGTAGTTCACCCCGTTGGCACTGCCGGTGATGACATTGCCCACCTGGTTGAGCAGGATCTGGGTGCCCTGGCCATTGGCGGCCAGCGGGTCAACCGCATAGAGGCCGCTCGCCACGTTGCCGCCATTGAGGGCCAGGCTGTAACCAATGTTGCCCGCGCCATCCGCGCCGAAGGCATGGTTGAACTGGGCTTGCACCGTGACCGCCGCCAGGGTCGCGCTGGCGATGCCGTCACCGCCCACCCCACCCAGCGCCGGCAGACTCTCATCCACCTTCACCGACCCCAGACTCGGGGCCTCACCGGCCAGTCCTGCGGTCGGGCCATCGTCCTCGAAGCGGAACGTCCCGTTGACGCCCAGATCGACACTGGCCTTGGCGTTGTCGCCATCGGCATCGGTGACGGTCTGCACCAGGGTCAGCACACCACTGGTCAGGGTCAGGCTGACGCTGTCATCATGGCTACCGGTATCGCCGTGCCAGACATTGTCCAGCAGTGCCAGGGTCACCGCGCCAGTCGCCGGATCTATGGTGAGGGTGAAATAGCTCACCCCGTTGGCGCTGCCGGTGATGACATTGCCCACTTGGTTAAGCAGGATCTGGGCGCCCTGGCCGTTGGCCGCCAGCGGATCGACCGCATAGAGGCCGCTCGCCACATTGCCGCCATTGAGGGCCAGGCTGTAACCAATGTTGCCCGCGCCATCCGCGCCGAAGGCATGGTTGAACTGGGCTTGCACCGTGACCGCCGCCAGGGTCGCGCTGGCGATGCCGTCACCGCCCACCCCACCCAGCGCCGGCAGACTCTCATCCACCTTCACCGACCCCAGACTCGGGGCCTCACCGGCCAGTCCTGCGGTCGGGCCATCGTCCTCGAAGCGGAACGTCCCGTTGACGCCCAGATCGACACTGGCCTTGGCGTTGTCGCCATCGGCATCGGTGACGGTCTGCACCAGGGTCAGCACACCACTGGTCAGGGTCAGGCTGACGCTGTCATCATGGCTACCGGTATCGCCGTGCCAGACATTGTCCAGCAGCGCCAGGGTCACGGCGCCAGTGGCCGGATCTATGGTCAGCGTGAAGTAGTTCACCCCGTTGGCACTGCCGGTGATGACATTGCCCACTTGGTTGAGCACTATCTGCGCACCCTGGCCGTTGGCGGCCAGCGGATCGACCGCATAGAGGCCGCTCGCCACATTGCCGCCATTGAGGGCCAGGCTGTAACCAATGTTGCCCGCGCCATCCGCGCCGAAGGCATGAGTGAACTGTGACTGTACGGCAACACCACTCAACACTGCACTTGCAATACCATCGCTACCAGCTCCCCCCAAGGCGGGCAGGCTTTCATCCACCACCACGAAACCTGGGCGCTGGAATTCGACTGCCAAGCCCGAGGCCGGGCCATCGTCCTCGAAGCGGAACGTCCCGTTGACACCCAGATCGATGCTGGCCTTGGCGCTGTCGCCATCGGCATCGGTGACGGTCTGCACCAGGGTCAGCACGCCGCTGTTCAGGGTCAGGCTGACGCTGTCATCCGGGTTGCTGGTATCGCCGTGCCAGACATTGTCCAGCAGCGCCAGGGTCACGGCGCCAGTGGCCGGATCGATGGTGAGGGTGAAGTAGTTCACCCCGTTGGCACTGCCGGTGATGACATTGCCCACTTGATTGAGCACTATCTGAGTGCCCTGGCCATTGGCGGCCAGCGGATCGACCGCGTAGAGGCCGCTCGCCACGTTGCCGCCATTGAGGGCCAGGCTGTAACCAATGTTGCCCGCGCCATCTGCGCCGAAGGCATGGTTGAACTGGGCTTGCACCGTGACCGCCGCCAGGGTCGCGCTGGCGATGCCGTCACCGCCCACCCCACCCAGCGCCGGCAGACTCTCATCCACCTTCACCGACCCCAGACTCGGGGCCTCACCGGCCAGTCCTGCGGTCGGGCCATCGTCCTCGAAGCGGAACGTCCCGTTGACGCCCAGATCGATACTGGCCTTGGCGCTGTCGCCGTCGGCATCGGTGACGGTCTGCACCAGGGTCAGCACACCGCTGGTCAGGGTCAGGCTGACGCTGTCATCATGGCTACCGGTATCGCCGTGCCAGACATTGTCCAGCAGCGCCAGGGTCACGGCGCCCGTGGCCAGATCGATGGTGAGGGTGAAGTAGTTCACCCCGTTGGCACTGCCGGTGATGACATTGCCCACTTGGTTGAGCAGGATCTGCGCACCCTGGCCGTTGGCCGCCAGCGAGTCGACCGCATAGAGGCCGCTCGCCACATTGCCGCCATTGAGGGCCAGGCTATAACCAATGTTGCCCGCGCCATCTGCACCGAAGGCATGAGTGAACTGTGACTGTACGGCAACACCGCTCAACACTGCACTTGCAATACCATCGCTACCTGCTCCCCCCAAGGCGGGCAGGCTTTCATCCACTACCACGAAACCTGGGCGCTGGAATTCGACTGCCAAGCCCGAGGCCGGACCATCATCTTCGAAACGAAACACGCCGCTGGCGCCCAGATCGAGGCTCGCCTTGACACTGTCGCCGTCGGCATCGGTGACGGTCTGCACCAGGGTCAGCACACCGCTGTTCAGGGTCAGGCTGACGCTGTCATCATGGCTACCGGTATCGCCGTGCCAGACATTGTCCAGCAGCGCCAGGGTCACCGCGCCTGTGGCCGGATCTATGGTGAGGGTGAAGTAGCTCACCCCGTTGGCGCTGCCGGTGATGACATTGCCCACTTGGTTAAGCAGGATCTGGGCACCCTGGCCGTTGGCGGCCAGCGAGTCGACCGCATAGAGGCCGCTCGCCACATTGCCGCCATTGAGGGCAAGGTTGTAGCCGATACTGCCCGCGCCATCCGCGCCGAAGGCATGGCTGAACTGGGCCTGCACCGTAGCTGCGGCCAGGGTCGCGCTGGCGATGCCGTCGCTGTCAGCGCCACCCAACACAGGCAAACTCTCATCCACGCTGACCACACCCAGCTCACCAGAGCCGGGGATAAGACGCACGCTGGGCACATCGTCCAGTATCACCACATCCAGGCTGGCACTGGTACTGTCACCATCGTTGTCGGTCAGCACAACGTTGAAGCTTTCAGTCAGCGCGGTGTCATTGGCTGGCTGAGTGTGGGTTTCGTTGTCGTTCAGGGTGTAGCTGTAATTGACTGTCCCGGCACCGGTTACAGGGTTGTAAGTGATGCCGGTCACCAGTAATTGATTGCCTGAAGGACTGGGGATCACCTGTGGGAAATTGGTGATGACCTGGCCATTGCTGATGAGCACCACCCCCCCCAGACTCAAGACCTGGACACCATCGACTGCATTGAAGGTGAAAGACCCCCCTTTGGTCAGCACCGCTGCATCAGGTGCACTGCCATCCGCCAAGGCGGCTTCATTCAAGACAAGCTCCCCTCCTTCCACTTGCAGCCCACCCAGAGCCACCGGGTCATCCACTGGGGAGATGGTGATGGTCAGGACCGACGGGTTGGTATCAGCGCCATCGGTCACGATGTAATTGGCAGGGGGAACAGGACCGGAATAGTTGAGAGCGGGGGTAAATGTATAGGAGCCATCGGCATTGATGATCAATGTGCCGATCCCCGCCAAGGTGGATGCGACGCCGGCCGGTATGCCGATGTTATTTCCCCAGCTATAAGAGACTATCGAGGCATCAGAAGGTCCATCGGGATTATTGGTATTGAGCAGCAGATTGCCGCTGATGGCCTGATTTTCCTGGGTAACTGCAGATTCATCCTGGTCATCGAGCTGATTGTCAGGCAAGAGATCGTCTTCTTGAAGACGATCGACAAAGGGTTCTGCACTGTGGTCTGTATCGAACCCGGCCTGAGCGATGGTGGCATCACCCGTGCGCGCTATGGTCACAAAGCCGCCATTGCCACTGGCACCTGCAACACCGCCTATTCCGCCACCACCTCCTGCCGCTGGCGCCCCCCCAGCTGCAGAAGCTTCAAAACTCTTGGTCGGATCGACCCCTTCCAGGATGGATTGTTGCAATGCGGCTATGTCATTGGGATCGAGAGGTTTGTCGGTTCCATCCGGTTTGGCCTCATCAAGGGCTTTGTCCGCTGCATCGGTTGGAACCTGGGCTTCGGGCGCAGCCGATGACCCCTGGGCCAGAGCGGCGGCCTCTTCGGGGGTGAGGAGTGCCAACTTGGCATCGTCAGCCAGTGTCAGTTTGGTGCCGGGTGAGAGCGTCTCACCCGCTTGCAATGGACGCGTACTGCCATCAGCATTGACGACGAGGATTTCCCCTTCCATTGAGGCGACGACGACAGTCTTATCGATCATTTGGGTACGCATAGCCTTGACTCCAACACTGAGGGTTTCGATGTATAAACCCTATGTGCGAAGTACGGGGACGTCCGTTGCAAAAATGTACTGGATTGGCATCCCAAGAGAGACACTCATGAACCAAATCGAACGCCGGCCATTTATCCTCTTAAAACAACATATTAGGTAGTGCCTCAAAAGAGGCCTTATCATCACACGAGATAATGTTAACTAATGGTTACATTGAAAGGTGATAAAAAAGGGCGCCACCTGGGCGCCCTTTTCATATTATTTTTGGCTCAAATGAGGAATGCCGGGTGTACAAAACCCTGATAACCGTCGATATGCAGGCCAGATAGCAGCTCAACTTGCTGCTCATTCTCTACCCGGGTAGCAATGGTCAAAACGCCGGCATTGTGCGCGGCACGGCATACTGCAGCCAGGAAGGAGGTATCCGCCCCCGGCTCCATGACCTGGCTGGTATAGCCATGGTCAACTTTGACATAGCTAGGAGCCATCTGTTCCAGATAGCCAAGGGATTGGAAGTGGCGACCATAATGATCCACACCCCACTGGTAACCATGCTCGCGCACCACGGCCACCAGTGCTTCAACCTGAGCTTGATGCTTCAGGATGGCCCCTTCCGGGATCTCGAACAGTAATCTGTCTTTCAACTCAGGATTGCGGCCCAAGAAGTCACCGAGCCAGAGCAGGAACTCATCCGAACAGATGGCCCCGGAGGTAATATTCACGGCAAGTACCAATTCGGCGTCTTGTTGTAGCAGGGGCACCGTGGCCGTGAGTATCGCCTGATCAAACTCGCTGCCGAGTTTGAACTGCTCGATAGCCGGCAGGAACTGACCCGCAAAATAATCATTGCCATCGCGATGAATGGCGGCAAACAGTTCGGCGTGAAGCCTTGTCCCATTGTCAAAACGACAGGCAGGTTGTGCCTTGAAACGCCACAGTTGACGATTAATTGCATCTTCCACCAGATCCCGCCAGGCCAGGCGCCCCATCATGCCTTGATTATTGCCCCCTTCCATCACCACGGCGCCCCGTCGCTCGTTGCGCGCCCGGCCCAGGGCATTATCCGCCTTGGTCAGCAAGCTGGAAAGATCGTCCTGACTGTCTCGCCCGGCGATGCCGATCACCGACAGCGCATCCGCTTCACCCATAGGGTTGACCACCAGGTCGGCGATACGACTGTTGATCCGCTCGGCCAGCTCCTGCAAGGTGTCCAGATCGTTGGTCGGGCAGAGCAATGCGTACTCGGTAGCCGAGATGCGGGCAATGGCGGCCCCATCCCACCCACTCAGTTCATCATTAAGGCTCTGGGCAATGGACTTGACCATGTTGTCCCGCGCGGCAAAACCCTCGTCCCGATAGATGTCATCGAGCATATCGACCGCCACCAGCATGACGCCCCCCTGTCCCGCCTCGGCGATCCAGGCATTGACCTGACCGACGAAATAGGCGCGGTTGCCCAAACCGGAAACCGCATCCAGATAGACTCTCTCGCGCAGATTCTCAGCTTCCTGTGCCTGCTCCTTGAACTGAGCAGCCAACTTGCCAGACAGGGTATTGATGGCTTGCACCACCTGCTTTAGCTCCAGGGTACGCGGCTCGGGGATCTCATGACCAAAATGGTGTTGCTCTATCTCAATTGCCTGTTCACGGATCTGATCCAGCGGCTTGAGGAGATAACTGAGGGCACGCATCAGCAGCAATGTGGTGATGAGAAAGCCGACAACAAACCAGCTCGCCAGGTTGGTCATCCCTTGCCAGAGTTCGTAATAGGCCTGACCGCTATGACCGACCACCTTGAGCTTGCCAAGCTGTAACCAGCCTGACGTCAAAATGGACTCATTAGATATCTCTGGGAACAGATCCAGCTCCATGAACCATGCGGGAACCCCATCAACATGATGAGTATTCTCCTGCTCTATCACATCCTGGGAGGCCAAGAGATCGAGCCGGACCAAGCGATAGTAGCCGCCATCAAACACCGCCTTGATGACCGACTCGGCACTCACCTTGTCGCCATTCTCGAGATAGGGAGTCAATGCCAGTCCGAGGGCCGTTGCGGTGTTGATCACTGTCGTCTCTTGCTGCTGAGCAAGATAGGTGCGGGTCGAATTGAACTGAACCCAATAAGTTACGGCAAACAGAGCCCCGAACAGCAACAACATGGTGGCCAGTAACTGTCGATATAGCGTCATAGGTTAATCATCCAAATTCACCACAGGTCGAGCCAATCGCCCTGAAGTCATGCGATTGCGTAAATCATTCCATAATCCCAAACGTGAAGACTGGCCGGCCAATTCCCCCTGGCCACGTGCCTTCATCAACCACAAGTGACGACCATTGAAGCTGTAGATAGGCAGCAGATCCTTACGTGCAGTCGCCGGACGCAGAGCCCCAATAAGATTGTCGAGAATGAGGGGGACGGATGAAGGGGTTTCATAGTAGGCAACAACCATATGAAACTGGTTGTAGTCCAAGGCTTTGACGTACACCATCCGCATCTTCTCATCGTCGATGCCAAGCTCCAGCAGGGTAAAATACTTGGCAATGCTGAAATCCTCGCAATCTCCCCCTGCCGCCCCCAAAAACTCGAGAGGGCTGGCCCAGTAATCCTTCCTGCGCCACAACTTGCTGTCGTCTACAAAATGCAGCTGATTGAAAAAGCTGTTCACTCTCTCTAGCTTCTGTCGCTCCGACCAGCCTGCAGCCTGCGCCTGCAAGGTAAGCAACCGCCAGCTCGCCGTGCGTTTGCCTGCTCGCTCACCATAGGTGTCCTGCGCTCGCTTTATCATGGCCAGATCGGCATCCGTCAGCGGCTGACTCGCCGCCAGCAAGAGAGGAAGCAGGGCCAGCCCACACCAGAGCAAGTGTCGTCCCCGGCGGTGAAACAGGCCGAGCCACTGCCCGATTCGCCACAATGTCACATCCCTTCCCTACTCAGCTGAGCCAACAAATCATCAGGTGCAAGATACTGGATATAAGGGCGTCAGACTGCAAGCCCGATGTGGGGTGTGACGGCACTGGTATTGTCGTCACACCCAAGCCCAACAGCAGCAGTCCGCTACCTTAGTTTTTGGCTTGCCATTCGGCGGGTTGTTGCACCTGCATGGCACTGAGCAAGCTGCCAGTGGCATTGAGGATGCGGTAGTCGGCCAGCAGGGAGTCATACTCCGCGTTGATGTAACTGCGACGGGCTTCAAACAGCTCGTTTTCGGTGTTCAACACGTCCAACAAGGTACGCTGACCCAAGCCGAACTGCTTCTTGTACGCCTGCACAGTGTCATAACTCGCATCTACGTGTTGTTGCAGGTAGATTTTTTGCTGATCCAGCGACTGCTTGGCATTCCAGGCCAGACGGGTACCCTCTTCAACCTGGCGGAAAGCATTCAGATGAATGTCTTTCGCCTGAGAATAGAGCGCAGAAGTCGCCTTGCTTTCGGCCAGATCTGAACCACCACGGAACAGGTTGTAGCGCATCCGCACCATAGCGGTCAGATCGTCGTTACGTCCCTTGACAGCATCGATGTCCTCATTCCAGTTCTGATCCACCTCGATGGCGACATTGGGATAGAAGCCAGACTTGGCACCTTCATTCTGGTACTTGGCCGCTTCAATATCTTGCAGGGAGGAGAGCAAGGTTGGATGCACCTCGGTGGCCGTCTTGAGCGCCGTTTCGATGGACGCAGGCATCAGGCTGGCATCCGGTACTGGCTGCACCAGATCCTTGGGCATCTCATTGACCACACGCACGTACTCACTCTCGGCGTCCCGATAGTTGTTCTCCGCCGCCGCCTGGTTTGAATAGGCGCGTGCGACCCGGCCCTCGATCTGGGTCTGGTCTGCTGTTGAGCCCAATCCTGAGTCGGTTCGTTTGCTGATGTCGCTGCGGATCTGCTCATGGGTCGCCAGGTTGTCTTTGGACAACTCCAGTATCTCCTGCTGACGCAGCATATTGAGATACACCTCGGCCGTGCGCAGCGCCGTGTTCTCGGCTTCCGAGATCATGGCCAGGCGCTGGGCGCTCGCTTCTGCTTTGGTACGAGCCACGTTGCTGCTGACATCGAAACCGTCAAACAGCATCTGGCGCAGACTGAGGCCAGCCTCTTTGCGGGTCATGGAGTCATCGACACCAGGGCCCCCCAGACGAGTAGCTGGACTGTCGGTATTCTCATACCCCACCCCGGCTCTCAGATCTATGGTGGGGTAATAGCCGCCCTTGGCACCATCATGCTGATACATGCGGGCCTGATAGAGATCAAATGCCTCCTTGATCTTGGGATGAGTCGCCAACGCCTGAGCAACGGATTGCTCCAGCGTTTCGGCCTGAACCAGGCCAGGAAGTAATACAGCGCCACTTACAAGCATGGCAACAATCGTCTTTTTCATAATATCTCCAGTCATATGCTTTTATTGATTGTTGGCTTATCGTTCCCTCAGTGCCGACTGTTTGGCCCGCAATATCGGTTTTAGCAAATAGTCTAGAACACTCTTTTTACCAGTGATGATATCTGCACTGGCTAACATACCGGGGATGATGGGTAATGCATTTGTTTCATCGCCCAGAAAGCTTTTATCCGTCCTGACTCGTACCAGATAGAAGGAGTTACCTTCCTCATCTTGAATAGAGTCGGCACTTATTTGTTCTACCTTGCCATGCAAGCCCCCATAGATGGTGAAATCATAGGCAGTGAATTTCACCACGGCTTCCAATCCGGGTCGCAAAAAAGCAATATCCTTGGGCGACACCTTGGCTTCAACTAAGAGTGTATCCTCAAGTGGCACTATCTCCATCAAATCCATGCCTGGCTGGACCACACCACCCAAGGTATTGATCTTCAGCTTTTTGATGGTGCCTTTGAGAGGTGCAACCACGCTGGTTCTGTCGACGCGATCTCGCAGCCCCACTTGGCCTGCGGAGAGCTGACCCAATTTACCCTGACGCTCATTCAATTCAGTCTGGGCATCGGCTCGGAATTTCAGTGCGATATCATTGCGCTTGGAGATGGCTTCCCGCAATGCGGAGTTTAGTTTGGGAATTACCAGGCGATTACTCTCCAGCTCACCCTGCATTTCGTTTACCTGACGTTCCAGTTTGATCAATTCAACCTGAGGTACTATCCCCTCTTTCGCCAATGGGCGGCTGATATTCAATTCTTGGCGAGCAAGATCCACACTGCGGCCCACGGTACGTATTTTCGAGTTGAGCTCGATGAGCTCCTGCTCTTTCTGCTCTATCTGTTGTCCCAGGATATAGAGCTGATTCTGAAGGTTGTTGAGCCGATCATTTTGCACCGACACCTCACGGGCCGCATATTCGGCAAATACATTCTCATAACCTTCCGGGAAATCGATGGCCTGTTTGTCAATCGCCACCTGCTCGCGCCAACTCACGTTAGCCTCGCTTTTGACGACCACGCTGCGGATCTCCGCTCGCAGGCGAGCGATGTCGCCCTTTAGGGTAACCAGCTCCTGCTCGCGCTCACGAAAGTCGGAGCGAAACCGGGTGTCATCGATGCGCAACAAGGTCTGGCCCTTCTCGACGATGTCGCCCTCCTTGACGAAGATCTCTTTGACAATCCCCCCCTCCAGGTTCTGGATCACCTGCAATTGGCGGGATGGGATCACCTTGCCCTGTCCCACGGTCACCTCGTCGAGCTTGGCCCATGCGGCCCAGATCAGGGCGCTCATAAAGAAGAAGAAACAGCACCAGAGCAGCACTCGAGCCCGGGTTGGTGTACTGAGCAATACGGCGGCGGCACCATCATCCACGAAGGCCAGATGCTCCTGGGCGGGCAACACATCCTTCTTAAGCATTAGATGCCTCCTGAACCCGTACCTTGCCTTCTTTGAGCTGTTGCAACACCTGAACCTTGGGACCGTCCGCCACTATTTTGCCTTGCTCGATAACGATCACCCGATTGACCACATCCAGCATCAATGTTTTGTGGGTAATGACAATCAGGGTAGTCTCAGAGCCGAGCCTGGCCAGCTCCTGCTTGACCTGTTGCTCGGACTGGTTGTCCATGTTGGAGGTCGGCTCATCCATCACCAGTATGGGAGGGTCATTGAGCAGCGCCCGAGCCAGCAAAATAGCCTGGCGCTGACCACCGGATAGCTGACGCCCCCCCTCACCAATCTGGCGATCCAGACCGTTGGGATCCCGATTGGTGAAGTTGGTCACCCCGGCTCGCTTGGCGGCGCGCAACACCCTGGCATCATCCACCAGAGGATTGCCCAGCATGATGTTGTCACGCACCGAGCCAAAGAAGAGCGTCACATCCTGGGGCACGCAACCTATGTTACGGCGCACCGCGGCAGGGGCCAGCTGATCGAGATCGAAACCATCCAGACGCACCGAACCATCACTCGGGCGATATAACCCCATCAGTAACTTTTCAAGCGTGGTCTTGCCCGCCCCGATCCGACCTATGATTGCCACCTTCTCGCCCGGTTCAATCTTGAGACTGATGTCGTGCAAGGTGCTGGTCTCCATGCCCGGGTATTTGAAGGTAACATTCTCGAATTCGATGCGCCCCTCGACCACGGGGTGGTGAATGTACTGCCGCCCCTCCTCCTGCTCACCCGGGGTGCTCATGATCCCCTCGAGGATGGTCAACGCAGAGCGGGCCTGGTTATAGCGGGTAGCGAGCACGGAGAGCTGCACCATGGGCGCAATGGCACGACTCGACAGCATGACGGCCGCTATCATGCCGCCCATGGTGACCAGGCCATCCGAGATCTGGTAAACACCGACAATCACCAGTCCGACCGTCACCACCTGCTGGATGTAACTCGCCAGGGATGACATGGAGTTGGTGATACGGCGGGTCTGTACCCCCCAGGTGGATATGTGGGAAACCGCCTGTTCCCAGCGATGCTGGAACATGCTTTCGGCCCCGAAGATCTTGACGGTTTCAAGACCCGCGATGCTCTCCACCAGGTTGGCGTTTTTCTGGGAGGCGAGCCGTGAGCCCTCCTCAATCGACTGTTTGAGGGAGCCCTGTATATAGAAGCTGTAGGCCAGCAGGATCAGCATGGCGACGATGGGTACCACCACCATGACCCCGGCAAACATCCAGATCACCACCAGGAAGAAGATGGCAAATGGCAGATCGATCAGGGTTGAGACAGTGGCCGAGGTGAAGAACTCCCGCACTGACTCAAACTCCTGCAAATGTTTGGCAAAGGCACCGGTGGACGCGGGTCTCGACTCCATTCGCATCCCCATCACCTTGGCAAAAATCTTGGCCGACAGCAGCACATCCGACTTCTTGCCGGCAATATCGATGAAGTAGCTGCGCAACTGACGCATCACAAAATCGAAGGTAAACACCACCACGGCGCCCACCGCCAGCACCCAGAGGGAATCGAAGGCAAGGTTGGGTACTATTTTGTCATAGACGTTCATGGTGAACAGAGGGCTGGCCACCGCAAACAAATTGATCAGAATGGAGGCCACCAGGACATCGCGATAGATGCCCCGCGACTCCAGCAGGGTACTCCAGAACCAGTGACCATCGCGGGTCTCCAGCACCTTGGGGGAGCGTTCGTCGAAGCGAAACTGCTTCTTGACGAAAAAGAGCCGTCCCAGATACGCATCGCCGAGTTGGGCTGCCGTTAGCCACTCGGCCGCATCGCCTGCCTGAGGAAAAATAACCTTGGCCTGACTGCGATCCTCGTTCCACTCCAGCAAGATGCAGGCACCGCCATCGCGGGTCTGCAAAATACAGGGCAACAGCAGTGAGGATATTTGTTCGAGAGGTTGCAGCACCTCCCGGGCAGAGAGGCCAGCACGTTCTGCGGCGCGGCTGAGCAGCGCCGTGGTCAACCGACCGGACACCAGTGGCAGCCCAGTGGTCAACGCATCCTTGCTATTGGGAACGCCATAGAAGCGGGTCAGGAAGACCAGGCATTCCAACAGCTCATCGATATGGTCGGTTTCTGCTTGCATAAAATCCTGTTCGATAAATAGGCTGGGGGTCAACCTTGCTTATCCATGCTCAGCGCCAAAACGCCGTTTACCTGAGGCGTCTGGTTGTGATGATAAGCACAAAGATACTCACATGATACCCAATAAAAACACGTAATCCCTAATAAGAGACATGCCATCGTGCGCTGTGGCCCATGTCACCTCTATCACGATAAGGCACCAAACAGGTCACCTCAAGGTTCGGTGCTACATCGGCCTGATAACATTGAATGCGTGGCCTGACAGATATCTCCGAACGGCGCACCTTAACAGCTTAACGACCTGAGAACTATAGAACAGAGTCTGATTTTCATCTAATAACCCACTGTTTTTTTTGCTAAATTTGATAGGTTAGTCAGCTATTGGCTATCGAGTAGAAAGGGGGTTCCCAACCGATGGCCCTGAGGACCGCTCTCAGACAAGCCTGCTGCAATCAGACTCATGGCTGTCCAGCGATTCTCGCACCAGTCCGGAGCCAGCAGGGTCGGTTTACGGGCCGAGGCAGAGACCCTGTGATAGACCACCTCCGGCGGCGTGTGCTGGATCATGGCGACCGCCGCCGCCACATATTCTGCCAGCGTCGGCACCACCAGCCTCCCTGCCAGCCAGGCTTTGCCCAGGGTGCTGCCAGTCACCACATGCAGAGGGTGCAACTTGATCCCCTCGACCCCGGTCTCGACGACTCGTTGCAGGGTCTGCACACTATCCATCGCCTGTTCACCCGGCAAGCCGACAATGAGATGCGTGCACACCTTGATACCACGCACCTGGGCACGGCGCACCGCATCGGCATAAGCCCCATAGCCGTGGCCACGATTGATCCGCCTGAGTGTCTCGTCATTGGCGCTTTGCAGCCCCAACTCCAGCCACACCTCATAACCCTGGGACTGATAACCGGCCAGCAGATCGAGTACGGCATCCGGCACGCAATCAGGCCGGGTGCCGACACACAAGCCCACCATGTCGCTCACCGAGAGCGCCTCTTCGTACATCTGCTTCAGATAGGCCACCTCGGCATAGGTGCTGGTATAGGCCTGAAAATAGGCGAGATAGCGCCGCGCTCGCGTCACTTCCTCACGCCGGGCCTTGAGTTGAGCCATCACCGAGAGCTGCTGGGCCGACTCATCGGCGAAGGAGGAGACATTGCAGAAGGTGCAGCCCCCACGCCCCAGGGTGCCGTCCCGATTCGGACAGCTGAAGGCACCATGAATGGAGAGTTTGTGGATCTTCTCACCATGGCGGCGCTTGAGATCCTGCCCCAGGGTATTGACCATTTCATGTAACTGCATGACAACTCCCGATAAAAAGCGAAATTGTACAGGCTGGGTTGGCCATCATGCTGAGCTGGATCAAGAGTCAGCCCGGTGTAAAAACATATAAATATTCATCCTGAACCGAATAAATATCTCCAACCGAGACTTTATCCCGTTCGGTGCTGCCGTCATGCTGGCAACAGTGAACCTCAGGTGATGAGAATAAATTCCACTAAGCTTTTGTTTATAAAAACAAATAAATCGGTATCTCGGTGGGAAGTAAAAGCAAGTCGCACAACAGAGAAATGTGATCGAACTCATTCACTGATTGCGCAGCTTGGTAAGATTACTACAAGAGGGTCTGGTCGCTACCTCAACTGACAAAGTGCAATATTTAGATATATAACGCTGGTATATCAATTAAAAGCAAACCAATACACCAAAACACCCCCCACATATCAATACGCAACCACATTTTGTTATGTGGATGTAACAAGTAAAACATCTGACTTGTCCAATTGACCTAGTGCAAAATTCCCATTAGTTTGGAGATTCGCCACTTCAGGCAGACGGAACCACAAGAGCCAATCGCAATTTATGCAGTTTGCGAATCAAGGCCGAGCAAGGGAGATATGCAATGTCACTATATGATCCAAAGCTGGAGAGGGATAACTGTGGCTTCGGCCTGTTGGCCCACATGGAAGGGGAAGCCAGCCACAAGCTTGTCCGTCTCGCGATGTCAGCATTGGCTCGCATGCAACACCGCGGCGGTATCTCCGCCGATGGCAAGACCGGCGATGGCTGCGGCCTGCTGCTGCAAAAACCCGACAGCTTCTTTAGAGCCGTGGCCGAGGAGAAGGGTTGGCATCTGGGTCGCAAGTATGCGGTCGGCATGCTGTTCCTCAACCCGGACCCCGTGTTGGCCCAGCAAGCCCGTGACATCATCAACGAAGAGCTCGAGCGGGAAACCCTGAGCCTGGTCGGCTGGCGTCAGGTGCCTATTGATACCCATGTCCTCGGCCCCATTGCCAAGGCGTCCCTGCCCAGCATAGAGCAAGTCTTCGTCAACGCCCCTCCCGGCTGGGTCGACAAGGATCTCGAGCGCCGCCTCTATATAGTGCGTCGCCGCATCGAGAAGCGGATCAGCGATGACTACTTCTACGTGGTCAGCCTCTCCAATCTGGTCACCGTCTACAAAGGGCTCTGCATGCCCGTGGACCTGCCGCATTTCTACCTGGATCTCGCCGACATCCGTCTGCAGTCAGCCATCTGCGTCTTCCACCAGCGCTTCTCCACCAACACCAGCCCGCGCTGGCCGCTGGCGCAGCCGTTCCGTTATCTCGCCCACAACGGCGAGATCAACACCATCGCCGGCAACCGCCAGTGGGCCAAGGCGCGCAGCTACAAGTTCGCCACCCCGCTCATTCCGGATCTGCAAGAGGCCGCCCCCTTCGTCAACACCACCGGATCGGACTCCTCCAGCCTGGACAACATGCTGGATCTCTTCCTGGCCGGTGGCATGGATCTGTTCCGCGCCATGCGCCTGCTGATCCCGCCTGCATGGCAGAAGCACCCCAACATGGATGAGGACTTGCGGGCCTTCTACGACTTCAACTCCATGCACATGGAGCCCTGGGACGGCCCGGCCGGTATCGTCATGACCGACGGCCGCTACGCGACCTGCGCCCTGGACCGTAACGGCCTGCGCCCTGCCCGTTATGTCATCACCAAGGACAAGTTCATCACCCTCGCCTCCGAAGTGGGCACCTGGGACTACACCCCGGACGAGGTGCTGGAGAAGGGCCGGGTTGGCCCGGGTGAGCTGTTCGTCATCGACACCAGCAATGGCAAGGTGTGGACCAGCTTCGAGATCGATGACGATCTCAAGAGCCGCCACACCTACAAGCAGTGGATGACAGATCACTGCAAGCGCCTCATCCCCTTCGAGCAGATGGACGACGCCAACACCGGCGCCCGCGAGCTGGACGACGATCAGCTCAAGACCTATCAGAAGCTGTTTGGCTACTCCTATGAGGAGCTGGATCAGATCATTCGCGTGCTCGGCGAAAACGGCCAGGAGGCGGTGGGCTCCATGGGCGACGATACCCCCATGGCGGTGCTCTCCTCCCGTCAACGCACGCTCTATGATTACTTCCGCCAGATGTTTGCCCAGGTGACCAACCCGCCCATCGATCCCCTGCGGGAAAATCATGTCATGTCCCTGGCGACCTGCATCGGCAGCGAGCAGAACGTCTTCAACGAGACCTTTGGTCACGCCCATCGGGTGCTGTTCCAGTCTCCTATCCTGCTCTACTCCGACTTCCATCAGCTGCTGGCCCTGGAAGGGGATCACTATCGCCACACCCTGATCGACCTCAACTTTGCCCCAAGCGAAGGGCTGGAGGCCGCGGTGCAGCGCATCTGCCAGGAGGCAGAGACTGCCGCCCGTGCCGGTACCGTGCTGCTGGTACTCTCGGACAGAAACATCAGTGCCGATACCCTGCCTATCCCGGCCGCCATGGCGGTGGGCGCGGTGCAACGCACCCTGGTTGACAACAACCTGCGCTGTGACGCCAACATCCTGGTAGAAACCGCCAGCTGCCGCGACCCGCACCACTTCGCCGTGCTGCTCGGCTTTGGCGCCACTGCCGTCTACCCCTATCTCGCCTACGAGACCCTGGCCAAGCAGCTGGAAGAGGGCGTGCTCAAGATGAGCCTGCGCCAGGCCATGCTCAACTACCGTAATGGCATCAACAAGGGCCTCTACAAGGTGATGTCCAAGATGGGCATCAGCACCATCGCCAGCTACCGCTGCTCCCAGCTGTTCGAGGCGGTAGGTCTGTCCAAGTCCATCGTCGAGACCTGCTTCCGCGGCGTGTCCAGCCGGATCCAGGGTGCAGACTTTGACGATATCCAGCAGGATCAGCACAATCTGGCCCGTACCGCCTGGCTCAAGCGCAAGCCCCTCAACCAGGGCGGCCTGCTCAAGTACGTCCACGGCGAGGAGTACCACACCTATAACCCGGACGTGGTGCAGACCCTGCAAACCGCGGTGCGCTCCGGCGAATACAGCGACTACCTGCACTATGCCCGGCTGGTCAACGAGCGGCCGGTGGCGACCCTGCGCGACCTTATCGGGGTCAAGCAAGGCCAGCAGGCCATCTCCATCGACGAGGTGGAGCCGGCCACCAATCTCTTCAAGCGCTTCGACTCCGCCGCCATGTCCATCGGCGCCCTCGGCCCTGAGGCTCACGAAGCCCTGGCGATTGCCATGAACCGCCTCGGCGGTCAGAGCAACTCAGGGGAAGGCGGTGAAGATCCCAAGCGTTTTGGCACCGAGAAGAACTCGCGCATCAAGCAAGTTGCCTCGGGTCGCTTCGGCGTCACCCCCCACTATCTGATGAACGCCGATGTGGTGCAGATCAAGGTGGCCCAGGGCGCCAAGCCCGGCGAAGGCGGCCAGCTGCCCGGTGACAAGGTGACGGCCCAGATAGCCCAGCTGCGCTATTCCGTGCCTGGCGTGACGCTCATCTCGCCGCCGCCCCACCATGACATCTATTCCATCGAGGACTTGGCCCAGCTCATCTTCGACATCAAGCAGATCAATCCAGGCTGCCTGGTGTCGGTGAAACTGGTCTCCGAACCCGGAGTGGGCACCATCGCCTGCGGCGTGGCCAAGGCCTATGCCGACTTCATCACCATCTCCGGTTATGACGGCGGCACAGGGGCCAGCCCCATCACCTCGGTCAAGTATGCCGGCTCCCCCTGGGAACTTGGCCTGGCCGAGACCCAGCAAGCCCTGGTCGCCAACGGCCTGCGCCACAAGGTGCGGCTGCAGGTGGATGGCGGCCTCAAGACGGGTCTGGACATCATCAAGGCGGCCATCCTTGGCGCCGAGAGCTTCGGTTTTGGTACCGGCCCCATGGTGGCGCTCGGTTGCAAATACCTGCGTATCTGCCACCTG
Source organism: Aeromonas rivuli (assembly GCF_020149575.1). NCBI lineage: Bacteria > Pseudomonadati > Pseudomonadota > Gammaproteobacteria > Aeromonadales > Aeromonadaceae > Aeromonas > Aeromonas rivuli. The sequence continues at coordinate 2,699,860 of NZ_CP079742.1, forward strand.
AACAACTGCGCCACCGGCGTGGCCACCCAGGATGAGAAACTGCGTCGTGACCACTTCACCGGTCTGCCGGAGATGGCGATGAACTACTTCAGGTTCGTGGCTCAGGAGACCCGTGAGTTGATGGCCGGTTTGGGTATCAGCCAGCTGACCGACCTCATCGGCCGCACCGAGCTGCTCGAAGCCCTGCCCGGCCTCACCGCCCGTCAGGCCAAGCTGGATCTCTCCGGCATCCTGGCCAAGCCGGTGGCGGTGGCGGGTTCCAGCCTGTTCTGCCAACAACACAACCCCACCTTCGACAAGGGGCCGCTCAACCTGCGCATGGTCGAAGACCTGCTCGAGGCGGTGGAAACCAAGAGCGGCGGCGAGTATCGCTACGACATCCGCAACACAGACCGCTCCATCGGTGCGCGCCTGTCCGGTGAAATTGTCACCCGTCACGGTAACCAGGGCATGGCCAGCGATCCGGTACGCGTACACTTCAACGGCACCGCAGGCCAGAGCTTCGGCGTCTGGAACGCCGGCGGTCTGGAGCTGATCCTGACCGGTGACGCCAATGACTACGTGGGCAAGGGCATGACCGGCGGCAAGCTGGTGGTCAAACCCCATGTCGGCGTGTCGTTCAAGTCCCATGAAGCGGCCATCATCGGCAACACCTGCCTCTATGGTGCCACCGGCGGCAAACTCTATGCGGCAGGTACCGCGGGCGAGCGCTTTGCGGTGCGTAACTCCGGGGCCCTGGCGGTGGTCGAGGGCATTGGCGACAACGGCTGCGAATACATGACAGGCGGCATAGTGACCGTCCTCGGTGAAACCGGGGTCAACTTCGCGGCGGGCATGACCGGCGGCTTCGCCTACGTGCTCGATAGCGATGGTCACTTTACCAAGCGTACCAACCCCGAACTGGTGGAACTGCTGGAAGTGGCAGACCTTGCCATTCATCAGGAACACCTGCGCGGCATCATTACCGAACATCTGAACGAAACCGGCAGCTCACGCGCCGAGGAAATTTTGGCCAACTTTGATTCCTATGTGCCGAAGTTCAAGCTGATCAAGCCCAAGTCCAGTGACGTCAAGGCACTGTTGGGCCACACCAGTCGTTCCAGTGCAGAACTCAGAATCCAGGCGCAGTAAGGAGGGAACCTATGAGCCAGAACGTATTCCAATTTGTTGATGTTCAGCGGGTCGACCCGCCGAAGAAGCCATTGAAAATCCGCAAGATCCAGTTTGTGGAGATCTACGAGCCCTTCAACCAGGCCCAGGTCGGCATGCAGGCGGATCGCTGCCTCGACTGCGGCAACCCCTATTGCGAGTGGAAGTGCCCGGTGCACAACTACATCCCCAACTGGCTGAAACTGGCCAACGAGGGACGCATCCTGGAGGCGGTGGAGCTCTCCCATCAGACCAACAGCCTGCCGGAAGTGTGCGGCCGGGTCTGCCCGCAAGACAGGCTCTGTGAGGGTGCCTGCACCCTCAACGACAGATTCGGCGCCGTGACCATTGGCAACATCGAAAAATACATCACCGACAAGGCGTTCGAGATGGGCTGGCGCCCGGATCTCTCCAATGTGGTGAAAACCGACAAGCGGGTCGCCGTCATAGGCGCGGGCCCCGCTGGCCTCGCCTGTGCCGACGTGCTGGCCCGCGGCGGCGTCAGCGCCGTGGTGTTTGACAAGTATCCAGAGATTGGCGGCCTGCTCACCTTTGGCATCCCCTCTTTCAAGCTGGAAAAAGAGGTGATGCAGCGCCGCCGCGAGATCTTCGAGGCCATGGGCATCGAATTCCGCCTCGAGACTGAAGTGGGTAAAGATGTCTCCTTCGCCGACTTGCTCGGCGAGTTTGACGCCGTCTTCCTCGGGGTCGGCACCTACAAGTACATGAAGGGCGGCTTTACCAACGAAGAGGCACCTGGGGTGTATGACGCCCTGCCCTACCTCATCTCCAACGCCAACCGGCTGCTGGGCTTTGAGAAGGCGCAGGCCGATTACATCAACTTCGCTGGCAAGCAGGTGGTGGTGCTCGGCGGCGGCGATACCGCCATGGACTGCGTGCGCACCGCCATCCGCCAAGGCGCCGACAAGGTGATCTGTGCCTATCGCCGCGATGCCGAGAACATGCCGGGCTCCAAGCGCGAGGTGCAAAATGCTCGTGAGGAAGGGGTCGAGTTCATGTTCAACCTGCAGCCCATTGGCGTCGAGCTCGATGCCCATGGTCGCACCTGCGGCATCAAGGTGGTGAGCACCGAACTGAGCGCCCCCGATGTCAACGGTCGCCGCAATCCGGTGGTGGTTGAAGGCTCCGAGCAGGTGCTGGCCGCCGATGCCGTGGTCATGGCCTTTGGCTTCCAGCCCAACCCACAGCCCTGGATGGCTGAGTTCGGTATCGAGCTGGATAATCGCGAGCGGATCCGTGCTCCCGAGCAGTCCGACTTCGCCTTCCAGACCACCAATCCCAAGGTGTTTGCCGGTGGCGATGCGGTGCGCGGTTCGGATCTGGTAGTGACCGCCATCTACGAAGGTCGCAAGGCCGCCGAAGGGATCATGGACTATCTGAGTGTCTAAGCCCGGCCGTCGTCGATAGCGAACCCAGGAGACATCCTCGTGGTGTCTCCATCAGCTACGAAGGCCGCAAGGCCGCCGAAGGGATCATGGACTATCTGGCCGTTTGACCCAGGCCATGAGTCCGAAGGCCTTCTTTGGTCGCTCTGACTAACAAACCGACGCCCCCGCCCCTGCGGGGGCGTTTTTTTGTGCAAGCGATCACCCAAGGCCGCCTCGCCTGTAGGCTTGGCGCGGATTTTTGCTATGATTGCCGCAACTTAGACGGGCTTGAGCCCCTAGACGAGGTTTCTGATGAAAGTAGGTATTATCGGCGCCATGGAGCAGGAAGTTGCCCTGCTGCGCGCCCAGCTGAGCGACATGACCACCACCAAGATAGGCGGTTGCGAGTTTTATAGCGGCACACTGGCAGGCAAAGAGGTGATCCTGACCCGCTCCGGCATCGGCAAGGTCGCCGCCAGCGTCGCCACCTCGCTGCTGCTGGAGAGATTTACCCCTGACTGCGTGATCAATACCGGCTCCGCCGGCGGTTTCGATCAAGCGCTGCGGGTAGGGGATGTGGTGATCGCCAGCGAGATGCGCTTTCACGACGTGGACGTGACCGCCTTTGGTTACGAGATGGGCCAGATGGCGCAACAACCCGCCGCCTTCCCCTGCGATGCGCGTCTCATGACCCTGGCCCAGGAGTGCATCGCCCTGCACGGCAAGCATCAAACCAAGCTGGGCCTCATCTGCACCGGCGATCAATTCATGTGCAAGCCGGATGCCATCAACCGTGCCCGCGCCGACTTCCCGCAGATGCTGGCGGTCGAGATGGAAGGGGCCGCCATCGGCCAGGTGTGTCATATGTTTGGCGTGCCCTATCTGGTGGTGCGCGCCATGTCTGACATCGCAGGCAAGGAGCAAGTGGAATCCTTCGACGCCTTTATCGAGGTCGCCGGCCAGCACTCCGCCGAGGTGATCCTCTCCCTGCTCGGCAAGCTGTGATAACCCTGCCCTCCCTCGACACCCTGACCCTGATGGCGGCCACCCCGGCGGCCATCATGGGGGGCGCCGCCTTGCTCGAAGCCCTGCTGCCAAGGCCTGACTGGTTGCGTCTCTCCGCAGCCGAGCCCCTGCTCAGCCGACTGGGCCACAAGGTTCATCGCCCGGACGGCACCCCGAGCGCGCAGTGGCAGGCGGGCATACTGGCACTGCTGGTCGTCTGGCTGCCCTGCGCGGCCGGGCTCTGGGCGGTGCGCAACCTCGCCCTCTCCGAGCCGCTGTTCGACCTATTGTTTCTGTTGCTGATGATAGAGTCCCGCCCTCTGCGTACCCTGGCCACGGCGGGAGGCGCCTTGCTGAAAAGCGATACCCTGCCCCTGGCCAGGCTGCAAGCCGCCCCCTGGCTCAAGCGCGAAACCGGCAAGCTCTCGGCCATGGGGCTCGCCAAGGCGCTGTGCGAGACCTGCACCTTGCGCCTGCTCGGCGGCTGGGCGGGGCCCCTGCTTGGCTTTGCCCTCGCCGGGGTGCAGGGCGCCTTGTTGTGGCGTTTGGCCCAGCTGACGCAGTACGCCTGGAGCTGCAAGCAACCGGCTTTCGTGCAATTCGGCCGCCCGGCCGCAGCCCTCTATCAGGGATTAGCGGCCCCCGCCGCCCTGCTGCTGGCGCTGCCCAACCTGTTCCCCAAGGTCAAGGAGGGGATGAGTGCCCTGCGCACTGGCGTGAGCCGCTGGCCCCACCCCGCCGCTGGCGCCCTGCTTGCCACCCTGGCGCACCAATGCACACTGCGCCTTGGAGGGCCCCGTTACTATCAAGGCACGCTAGTGCGACTGCCGGTGCTGGGGGATGGAGGCGATCCCTCCTGGGAGAGCCCGCGTCGGCTGCTCACTCGACTCCTGTGTATCGGTTGGGGTTGGCTCGCGCTGGCCTTGCTGTTGACTCTCGCCGGAGGCCTGCATGGTTAAGCGCCTGCTGCCCTGTGCCTTGCTCTGTCTGTTGGCGGCCAGGGCGTATGGCGCCGAACCGCCCCAGCGCATCATCAGCCTGACCCCCCATCTCACCGAGCTGTTGGTCGATATGGGCGCCGGGAGCCGCATCGTCGCCACCGATGATGCCTCCGACTATCCACCACAGGTGCGCGCCCTGCCCCATGTGGCCAATTACCGCAGTATCAATGTCGAGGCCTTGCTGGCGCAAAAACCGGATCTGGTGGTGGCCTGGCGCTCGGCCCAGTCCCGCATGCTGGCCCCCATCGAACAGCTTGGCATCCCGGTGTTTTACTCTGAACCCACCGACTTTGCCTCTCTTGGCCAGGAGATGCGTGCCCTGGGCGAGCGACTGGGGTTGCAGCAGAGTGCCAATGCCCAAGCCGATGCCTATCTCGCCAGACTGGCGGCTCTTGAGGCCAAATATGGTCATGGTGAGTCCATCCGCGTCTTCTATCAGCTCTGGAACCCGCCGCTGACCAGCGTTAGCGGCTACGCCTGGCCGGCGCAAGCCATCACCCTGTGTGGTGGCCGTAATCTGGTCGATGATGCGGCCGGTCCCTACCCCCAGGTAGGGCTGGAGCAGATCATCAAGGCCAATCCCCAACTTATCCTGGCGGGCAGCCGAGACAAGCATGTGCTGGAGCACTGGCAACAGTGGCCCATGCTGGATGCGGTTAAACAACACCGACTCGCCCTGATCAACCCGGATGAGCTGCACCGATTTACCCCGCGAGCACTCAACGCGGTTGAACAGGTGTGCCAGGCCATCGCCACGGCGCGCGCGACCCAACCTTAAGATCTGGAGATCACCATGACCCTCTCTCGTCGCTCCCTCATGCTGCCCCTGTTATGGTCCTGCCTGTGCGGTGCAGCCTTGTTTGGCAGCAATGCCATGGCCGTTGTCCCCATCGACCAGCAGACCCTGCAGAGCTGGCAGAAACAGTCGAGCAAGCGGCCACTGCTGCTGGATGTACGCACGAAAGAGGAGTTTGCCGAGGGCCATATTCCTGGCGCTATCAACATTTCCCACGACCAGCTCATCAAGCGTCTGGCCGAGATCGGCGATGACAGAAGGCTGCCTGTGGTGGTCTATTGCCAAACTGGGCGGCGTGCCGCCCTTGCCGAAGCCGAACTGGAAAAAGCCGGGTTTAGCCATGTCTATCACCTCAGCGGCGACTATCAGGGCTGGGTGAAAAGCGAACAGGCCGTCACTAAATAGCCAGTGGATAAATTGACCGAATGGGCAATCAGCTGATTATTGTTGGCCCTGATTTTGCATTCAATCTCCCCAGACTCCTCTTCACACGAGATATATCTATGTTCAACGAGAAAACGATCCTGGTTACCGGTGGCACCGGCTCTTTTGGCAAGCGTTTCATCCAGATGGTTCTGGAGCGTTACCAACCGGCTCGTCTTATCGTCTATTCCCGTGATGAATTGAAACAGTTCGAGATGCAGCAGCACTTCAACCACCCCTGCATGCGCTACTTCATCGGCGATGTGCGTGATGGGGAGCGGCTCGACATGGCGATGCGAGACGTGGACTTCGTGGTGCATGCCGCGGCGCTCAAGCAGGTGCCCGCCGCCGAGTACAACCCCATGGAGTGCATCAAGACCAACGTAGGTGGCGCCGAAAACGTCATCAAGGCCGCGCTCAACAATGGGGTCAAGAAGGTGATCGCCCTCTCCACCGACAAGGCCGCCAACCCGGTCAACCTCTACGGCGCCACCAAACTCTGCTCCGACAAGTTGTTTGTCGCCGCCAATAATATGGCGGGCAAGAACCCGACCATCTTCTCCGTGGTGCGCTATGGCAACGTGGTTGGGTCCCGTGGCTCTGTGGTACCCTTCTTCGAACAGCTCATCGCCAAGGGCGCTTCCAGCCTGCCCATCACCCATGCCGAGATGACTCGCTTCTGGCTCACCTTGCAACAAGGGGTGGAGTTCGTACTGGCCAACTTTGCCCGCATGAAGGGAGGGGAAGTGTTCGTTCCCAAGATCCCCTCGGTGCGCATCACGGATCTCGCCAGTGCCATGGCCCCAGATCTGCCCCAGGAGATCATTGGCATCCGCCCGGGCGAGAAGCTGCACGAGGTGATGTGCCCGGCCGATGACTCCTACCACACTTTTGAATTCAAAGATTATTACGTCATAGCCCCCAGTATTACCTTCAATCACCGTAGCGATGACTTCTCTATCAATGCGCTGGGAGAACGAGGCGGCAGTGTGCCCATAGGATTTGAATATAACTCGCTTAACAACCCCATTTTTATGTCCCAGGCAGAGTTGCAGCGGCTCAACCAAGAGGTGCTATCAGAGTGATCCCCTATGGCAAACAAGACATCTCCGCGGAAGATATAGCCGCAGTCAATGCCGTGCTCACATCCGACTACCTGACGCAAGGCCCTAAGGTTGCCGAATTTGAACAGGCACTCTGCGATTACAGCGGCGCCCGTTACTGCCTGGTGGTCGCAAGTGGCACAGCGGCTTTGCATCTGGCGGTCGCCGCCTTGGAATTACCTGCGGGTAGCGAGGGCATCACTACCCCGAACACCTTTGCCGCTACCGCGAACAGCATGGCCTATTGCGGCATCAAGCCGGTGTTTGCCGACATAGACCCCCTCAGTCATAACCTCTGCCCAGCAGCCGTTGCGAGCGCCATTACCCCGGCGACGGCGCTACTCACTCCGGTTCACTTCGCTGGCCAGACCGCCGATATGCCAGCCCTTCACCGACTAGCGCAACAACATGGCCTCAAGGTCATCGAGGATGCGGCCCATGCCATTGGCTCCTGCTATGCAGACGGTAGTCCGGTGGGCAACTGCCGTTATTCGGATGCCACCATCTTCTCATTCCACCCCGTAAAAACCCTTACCTGTGGTGAAGGTGGCGCCGTGATGACCAATGACCCCATCTTGTATCAGCGCATGCTGCTGCTGCGAAGCCATGGCATCACCAAGGATCCGTCTCAACTAAGCCAACAACCCGGGCCTTGGTATCATGAGATGCAGACCCTCGGCTGGCACTACCGCATGACAGACATGCAGGCGGCTCTGGGGTTGAGCCAGTTGCAACGCCTGACTCTGTTCAAGGCACGCCGCCGAGCCCTGGTAGCCCGCTACAACGAGGCGCTGGCCGAACTTCCCTGGCTGAAGACCCCCCAGGAAATGGAGGGGTTTTCCTCTTGTTTCCATCTCTATGTGGTAGAGATAGATTATGCAGCTATTGGTAAGAGTCGCAGCCAGGTCATGGATTCATTGATGGCTGACGGCATTGGCACTCAAGTTCACTATATTCCTGTTTATCATCATCCTTGGTATCGTGAGCAATATGGAGATAAAACAGGATCATGTCCGGTAGCAGAGCGTTATTATCAGCATTGTCTCTCTTTGCCTCTCTATTTCACTCTGAGTGATGAAGAGCTGCGTCACGTGAACCAAGCTATACAACGCCTGGCCCGCTAGTCAGAAAATAATATGTATCACTCCCGACAGCCCGACCTCGCTGACATGGAAACTCCTATGACCACATCACAGACCCTGGCTATCATCCCTGCGCGGGGAGGCAGCAAACGCATTCCGGGTAAGAATATCCGTCCTTTTGCTGGTGTCCCTATGATTGTGCATTCAATTAGGACTGCACAGGACGCGGGCTGTTTTGATCAAATCATCGTCTCAACCGATGATGAGCAGATCGCAGACGTTGCCCACAAACATGGGGCCAGTGTGCCATTTATCCGTCCTCCGGAATTGGCAAACGACCATGCCGGAACCCAAGAAGTGGTCGTACACGCCATCAACTGGGCCATCTCAAAAGGATGGCAACTCGGTTCTGTGTGCTGTCTATATGCAACAGCACCTTTCGTGCGTGCAGATGATCTACGCACTGGCCTAAAGATGCTTGAGGAGAGCCATCAGCATTTTGTTTTTAGTGCCGGTACGTTTGATTACTCTCCTTACAGAGGATTTGTACGATCTGGTGATGGTGTCGAAATGCTTTTCCCCGAACACTTTCCCACCCGCTCTCAGGATCTCCCCTTGGTTTTACATGACGCTGGACAATTTTATTGGGGTACCCAATATGCTTGGCTCGAGAGTAATATTTTGTTCAGCCGTATGGCTACACCACTGATATTACCACGTCATCTGGTTATAGATATCGATACACTAGAGGATTGGCATCAGGCTGAACTTATGTGGCAACTTCAAAAACAACAAGGTCTTATCGTATGACAACATCCTCTCGAAAAGTGCTAGTCGTTGCCGCACACCCTGATGATGAAGTATTGGGATGCGGAGCAACAATTGCTAACCATAGCGAGCGAGGCGACCAAGTATCAGTTCTTATTATGGCTGAAGGTGCAACTTCTAGACTCTCCAAACGGGAACGCTCGGTGGTAATGACGGAGTTAACTGAGCTGAATAGCGCTGCACAGATGGCAAATAGCATTCTAGGTGTAAAGAGACTCAACTTACTAGACTTCCCAGATAACAGGATGGATAGTGTCGACCTGCTTGATGTCATTAAAGTTGTCGAAACCGAGATAAATGAATGGCAACCAGATATTGTTTATACCCATCATGTTGGTGATGTGAATATAGATCATAGAGTAATACATGATGCCGTTATCGCAGCAACCCGCCCCTTGCCCGGAAGAAAACTCCAAACAATTCTCTTTTTTGAGATTGCATCAAGTACAGAATGGCGCCCTGCGGCATCTGCTTATCCCTTCTCACCAAATTGGTTCGTCGACATTACGTCACACTGGCAGAAAAAAAAGCTGGCTCTCGAAGCATATGCTTCAGAAATGCGCTCCTACCCGCACCCTCGATCACTTGAAGCTGTAAAATACTTAGCAAAATGGCGAGGGGCCTCTGTAGGATATCATTATGCTGAGGCCTTCATGCTTGGCCGTCACATATTAGGTGCCTAATGATTGTATTCCGTACCGATGCATCAATAAGCTTAGGATATGGGCATGTTATGCGCTGCCTTGCACTTGCTGACGCATTTAAGAAATTAGGTAAAAAATCTGTCTTTATTTTTTCCCCTAATGGGGATGCACTCTATGAGGAGGTGGTTAGAAAGGGGCATGAATATAGAGTATTGACCTCCTCACCTCTACATTCTCTTGGTGAAAGCGAGCAAGATGATGCTTATGCTACGTTATCTAACCTATCGACCTCCACGAAACTTGTGGTAGTCGATCATTACCAGCTGGGCATGGATTGGGAAGAGGTAATTACTGCATCCGACATTTCGTTACTGGCAATAGATGATATTTTCCGTTCCCATTGCAGTCAGTTTCTCCTAGACCAAAATGTCATTAAAAGTGAAAATTTCTATGTGGATTATGTGGATAATATCTCTAAAGAGTGTGTCTGCTTCTTAGGACCTCGCTATGCCCTATTGTCTGAATCCTTCCAACACCTCAGAGATCGTGTAAAAACAAGAAGCAAGCTGGAAAAAATAATTATTTTCTTTGGTGGCACAGATCCAGATAATGAAACGGAAAAAGCTCTGCTAGGGGTATTGGCTGCAAATAAAAACTTTAAAATAGATGTCGTTATTGGTGGCAACAATCCACATCGAAGCCGGTTATTAAAGTTATGTAGCTCAACACACTCTACTCTGCATATACAGACTCCACATATGGCTAGGCTGATGCTCGATGCAGACCTTGCTATAGGTGCTGGAGGGAGTGCGTCCTGGGAGCGCTGCTGTATGGGGCTACCTGCATTAATCAGCACTCAGGCGGATAACCAAGTCCCTATTGCAGCAACACTACATGAATTGGGTGCAGTAATTAATTTAGGTATGGTAGATAACCTTACTGCCACAGATTATCGTACTGCAGTTGAGCGCCTTGATCCCAACCTAATAAATAATATGTCCATATCGGCTATGTCGATTACCGATGGTAACGGAGCAAGCTATGTTGCGTCATCTATTATATCTACTCTGGAGAAGATGAAATGACAGTTGATATCAACACTCTATTTTCTAACAAACCGCTAGAGAATAGGGAGCCGTATATCATACTTGAGGCAGGGATTAATCATAATGGTGATATAAATATCGCAAAAAAAATGATATCTGTCGCTAAATCGGCGGGTGCCAATGCTATTAAATTTCAAACCTTCAAAGCTGATGAATTCGTCGGCGATCCGGAGTTACTCTTTACCTACAGCTCACAAGGTAAAAAAGTGACTGAGTCGATGCGGGATATGTTCCGTCGCTATGAGTTTTCAGTAGCAGAGTGGCATAGCATAAAAAATTTCTGCGACGAGAAAAAGATAACTTTTTTATCTACACCGCAAAATGTTACTGATATGGAGTTGCTACTTCAACTAGGTGTTTCTGCGCTAAAAGTAGGCTCTGATGACTTTACCAATATTCCCTTGCTTAAGCAGTATAGTGCCACTGGATTGCCACTTCTCATCTCTTGTGGAATGGCTAATCTTGGGGAAGTTTATCAGGCTCTTGATGTTACAGGTGCAATGGAAGGTAAACCTGTCGTATTGATGCTATGTACATCTCAATACCCGACACCAGTAGCCGATGTAAATCTGAGTAAATTAAAAACTCTAGCGGCAGCGTTCCCAAATTTAGTATTGGGATTTTCAGATCATACCCAAGGGCCCTTGGCTGCAGCAATTGCATATGGTTTAGGCGCTGTGGTATTCGAGAAGCACTTCACACTCGATCATCAATTACCTGGTCCAGACCATTGGTTTTCAGAAGATCCCAACGGGGCTCGAGAATGGATATCTGCGATCAGAGACGCACACCTGATGCTTGGCTCTCCTCTTATAAGACCTACGATTGCAGAGCAAGATATGAAAGTATTGGCTCGCCGAAGTATCACTGCATTAAAAGACATTACGCCAGGTGAGATCCTCAGTAATATAAACATCGGATTGCGTAGACCTGGTAATGGGCTACCACCAATTCACCTCGACGATGTGCTGGGGAGAGTGGCAAAACACAGTCTTCAGAAGGGCACATTACTTTCTTGGGAAGACATATCATGATGAAGCAAGATGAATACAAGCAACATTTTTATAATTTGACTACTTTCAAAGAAAATCCTTACCATCCCTTAGTATGGATATTAGGCACTCCTGATATTGGAGAAAATGTTTATATTGGCGCCTTTAGCGAAGTTAATGCTACAGGTGCGAACGTTGTCATTGGTGCTCACTGCGATATTGCATCTTTTGTTACTATTAACTGTGCAGATTCTCACTTGAAATGCATTGAGCTAGCAAAGTCTATTGATAGAAAAGATATTATTTTGGAAAATAATGTCTTTGTGGGATCCCATTGCGTAATAAAAGGTGGTGTCTACATAGGGCATCATTCTGTTATTGCTGCCGGCACTATTGTTGATGCTGGCCATATACCACCATATTCATTAGTAATTGGTAATCCCATGATTGTAAAGGAAGGTTACTATTTTGAGGATATCATAAAAAATGATCCCACATAATAGGCCGACACTTGGTCATGAGGAGTCTCAAGCAGCAGCCAGAGTTTTAGCATCCGGGTGGATTGCACAAGGAGAAGAGGTCTTAGCCTTAGAGCAAGAGTTTGGTAAATATATAAACTTGCCCGCAGAGAATATTGTCGCTGTCAATAGCGGCTCTGCAGCACTTTATATGTCATTGACGATCGCAAATGCCAAAAATAAATATGTATCTGCCTCTGCCTACTCATGTCGCTCCATATTTAATGCGATACAGTTATCTGGTGGTATACCCAATTTTTTAGATGTAGAAGAAGTATCAGTAAATGCCTCATTAAAAAAAAACAATGCGGATATTTACATCATAGCCCATATGTTTGGCCTGCCAGATTTGAACGTGGAAAAAAAACGAAGCTATTTTTTAGTTGAAGATGCTGCACAAGCCCTTGGCGCTACGATAAAAAATATACAAGTAGGTCTTTTCGGAGATATCGGTGTATTTTCTCTCGGCGCAACTAAAATAATAACAAGTGGTGGGCAAGGTGGAATTATAATATCAAAAAACAGAGACATTTCCGATCTAGCAAGAAAAATAAGGGATTACGACTCAATTGTCGATACCATACCAAGGTTTAATTTTCAGATGACTGATATTCAAGCTGCCATTGCCAGAGAGCAGCTAAAAAAGCTGCCAGGCTTCATTTTTCGTCGAGCAGAAATATTTAAAAAATACCAAAGTGCAGGCCTTCCTCTCATTGACAACACAGATAAAGACATAAAACCAGTTAGGTTTAGAGCGGTGCTTCTATCTGATGCTAAAAGCATCATTTCATGTCAGGAACATTTGCTTGCAAAAGGTATAAAATCCATAATACCAGTCAAAGAAGAGGAATTACTAATGGCGAGTACGTCTGTGCCTAATGCTGCTAAATTAACTCACAAAACGCTTTCAATACCCATTTACCCTTCTCTCTCAGATAATGATGTCGATAGGGTTATTGACGTTTGCACGAAAGTATTGAAACCATGATAGTCAGCATCCATCAACCCGCTTACCTACCTTGGTTGGGATATGTGGATCGTATCAAAAAAAGCGATTTATTTATATTCCTTGACTCAGTACAACTTGAGAAAAATAGTTTTACCAATCGTAATTTAATTAAGGGTGCCAATGGCTCACATTGGCTAACTATCCCCATTAACAAAAAAGGGCACTTAAGCAAGAGCTTAATCGATATTGAAATGGCAAGCGATATTGATTGGCGAAAAAATCATTTGAAGTCAATAAAAAACAATTACTCAAAGTGCGCTGAATTCCATAGTAAATATATAAGACTATATAATCTCTATGAAAATAATGAAACACATCTTGCTGATTTGTGTTTTAATCATTTATTATTTTGGCTAGAAGAGTTTGACATTAACACAAAAATAATCAGGTCTTCGTCACTAAATATTTCATCAAAAAAGTCAGATCTTATTTTAAATATTTGCCAGGAAGTAGGTGCAACGACCTATCTTTCTGGCCCTATGGGAAAGAACTATCTTGAGGAAAATAATTTCATCTCGAATGGGATAAAATTGAACCACCATAGCTTCGAACAAGTCCCTTACCCGCAATTATTTGGTCCCTTTATCCCTTACATGGGCATCATTGATTACTGGTTCAACCTTAAGTGAGGTATCTATTAAATGACATATGCAACTGAATGGAATGATGTATATAGAAATAACTCTCATATGAGTATCTGGCCATGGAGTGATCTCGTATCATCTGTATATCGATATGCGAACCCTAGAGATGGCTACCAAAGAGTATTGGAACTTGGTTGTGGGGCTGGTGCAAATATACCATTATTTCTGAAAGAAAATTTTGATTATTATTCAATTGAAGGCAGTGAAAACATCGTCAAAAAATTAATAGCGATATATCCTGAACTATCAAAAAAAATTCTTGTCGGTGATTTCACCAATAAAAACTCTTTTTTAAAAGATAACTTTTTTGATCTCGTTGTTGATCGCGGATCAATAACATGTAATGACACCAATGCTATTACAAATACGCTAAAACATGTTGTAGAATATCTCAGACCAGGTGGAAAAATAATATGCATTGATTGGTATTCGAGTGTACATTCAGACTCCAAAACTGGAGATTATATCGACGCCCATACTCGCACAAACCTTCCTGCCGATAGCCATCTAAATAGGATCGGAAAAGTTCACTTTAGTGACAAAGAACATATATTAGAACTCTTTAAAAAAAGCGATCTAATTATAGAAAAATTAGAACATAAAGAAAAATCGCAAGAACTACCAAATAATAAAATTCACTTTGCCAGTTGGGATATTATTGCGCGCAAGCCTGTCTAACACAAATAGCCCAGCGTATCTTTTGCTGGGCTATATCTCACTCCTTAAAACATTATATCAATAAAATAACTTTCTATGTTTTATTTTTCAAGTAGAAACCAAGTTATATCGTCTTGAGGGAAATTCATGTCCCCATGATATATAAAGCCATAATCAACCAATGACAAATCAGGAAATTTTTTCAACATTTCCCCTGCGAAATCTCTTTTAAAGAGCTTTCCGGAATGCCCTCGATAACTAACTTCAGTTGGTGTTTGATTGTAATACTCGGCAATGAGTATATAGCGCGATGATTTCTGATACATTAATTCATATACTTGGGGAAGTTGCTCTGGATTAATATGGATCAACACACCTTTTGTAAAAATAAAATCCCAATATTGATTAGCATTAAAGTTAACGATTGATTTTTGGTATATTTTAGCACTTGGAACATTCTTTTTTAACGTCGCAACTGCCTTTTCATTTATCTCAACTGCCGTAAACTCCGCATTGGGTAATAAGTGCTTCAGAGCCATTAAATTAAGGCCTACATTAGCACCTAGTTCGAGAATTTTATTAACCCTCTCTGTGCGTGCTATAACTTTGCTAAAAAATGCTAAGCTATCGGCCACATAATGTTCATCTTTATTACGTTCAACGTATGCATTGCCAAATTCACCGGCCCAGAAGTCTTCCTGCTCCGTACGCGGTATGTTTATATTTTGTGAATCAGAATTATATTCCATAGCTACCTCTTACCGTTAAGGCATTCTAAGTATAGTTATTAAACTTACAGAAATTAACATTGTTAGTTACAGATATGAACAAGTAAAAATTTCATTTCTTGAATAAATCCATTGTCTGATGATCATCAATCATATCTATACTGTCGAGCGCTCGTGGATACATATCCCTTACTTTTGACAAGAATTCCAGCCATAAACCGATAGCTGGCTCCATCAACGCCAGCGTTTTCTCCTCTCCTTCAAATGAATAAAGAAGGGTGCTCAACATGCTAAATACATAATTCATTGAACCAATCATAACTTGTGCAACATGCTGCTGTTTTGTTGCAGCAATTTGCGCAAGATAACCAAAATTACGTAACATAAGCTGATTCAGTTCATTTCTTGACGAAAATGAACACTGCCAATCATCAGTCATCTTGTCTATAAATACATTAAAGAAATCAATATCTAACAGTGGGTATAAGTCCTGCTTTGACAAGGTAATGGGTGCTCCTAACCTGGTGATTTCTTCAATCAAGGCTGACTTATTTATCGACTGAGAAATATGTATATCCGTACTAGGTAGAGGTCTAGCCATTTCAATTTTGGCGCCATCACTACAGTTGAAGCATTGGACATCGCCATTAGCGGCCAATACCTCCTCTGTCACACGGCGAGAAGTATCAAACATGATGTTACTGATAACTACACCACCAAAGTTCCCTTCACACGCTCTCTGGCTATCACCATAAGCATTCTCTCCAAAAGCCTCGGCTTTAACATTATTATTATAATATGCACTAAATTTAGAATGATGATACCCTCTCTGCCGGTAACCATTATCCATACCAAATAAATATATATTTTTGAAACCAAGATTAATGGGTAGGCTTACACCAATATTGCCAACCAGTGGGTTCATACCACTAAATGCAGCACAAGGTTGCAAGTGAGGGAAATGATTCTGATAGAGAGTAACTCCTGGTTCACCGAGTTTAAACGTGAGCATGGACTTGTTGAAAAGTGTCGAACAATCTGGATGGATAACATCACTACTCAAGAACAGAATTTCTCGCTGATAATCAGGATCATTCAAACTTATCAGAAGATCATAAACACTCTTAGTTCTTTCAGTTTCAACATGGATATCCGGTTTTATGCCCACTTTGTGCAATGCGGTCATGGCACTACCGCAAGAAATCAAAATGGCCCTATCTTTATGTGCCTTGATAACCGCAATTGATTCATCTAATGAGGGACCATTGGCAATAATAAAGACAGGGGTCCGTTGATATACTGGTGAGATTTTTTTATCGTGCTGCAAAAATGGCACTGCACGCTCGATGTTATTGATGGTATGAGACAGTGCGATCAGATTGTCATCGAAGAAACCCCATCCCATCACCAGTAGGTAGTACTCTTGCTGCACTTTCTCTATCAGTTTCCTGATCTTCTCATCCTGATATCCCCACATGATGAAGGCATTAGCAACCAAGAAGGAACCTCGGCGTTGAATGGCTGATGCGAAATCCTTGACGATGGTGTTTTCATCCTGCCCCAGCAGAATATGCAGGCCGAGGTTTTCCTGATGCAAATAGCCGAGCAGCGGCGCCCAGTCGAAGCAATACAAAGAGGCATAGAAGAGATCCAGGTCCGGCTCGAACAGAAAGAGAGTACCGATCTTGCACCTTTCATAGAGATAACCGAGGTGATACCCCAGACCCACCCCAAAGATCAGGGCGCTGGGCACCTCATGGGGGACCCTTTCCAACATCGCCTCTCGGGCAGAGAGATCATCAAGATAGGCATTCAGCTTGTTGAGGTACTCGACATGCATGAAGCCGAGGGGATTGGCCTCTTGACTGAAAGAAAACTTGGACAAAGCCCCCTTTTCCATGAACTCGCTCACCAGCGTCTCACAGATGAGGTAGGGTTCGGCACCGTATACGGCCACATCATCATCGAGCCAGGCCAGATTGGGTTGACCGTTTTCACTGCAGAAAAACTTGAATGGACGGGCGGGCTGATAGTCCTCATACATGTCGGCGATATGGGGAATATATTGGCGAAACGCCGCCATGTTTTGTGCAAAGCGAAGGGGCAACGCCACCTTCATGGCAGCTTCCTGCTCCGCTTGCTGCTGAAGTCGCAGTGCATCCTGTTCCGCTTTTATCAGGATTGCATCAATATTGCCTAGCATCAGAACTCCTTGCAGTTAGCACGATACGCTTGCCCGGCCCTGTTGGCTTTCCCAACATGAGTCAGCTGTTCGAAGATGGCGTGATGATGGCTGGCTGCCAGAGCTTTCGTGCTCTCTTCTTGAATGGACAGTTCGCCAGCCAGGGCCGCAACAGCCTGTTGCTGCTCAGGGTCATCTTGAGCAAGCTGCACCAGACGACCTATCAGCGCCAGCCGCTCATCCATGCAGAGCAGGGCCTCATCATATTGCTGCTGCTGCAATAGTACGTCCATCAAGCAGGTATTTTCCCGCAGTGCGTCATCGAGCTCGGTGAGAGTGGCTCTCACAGCTCACCCAGCTGCTGTCTCATCTGAAAACCTTGCTGTTTTTCAGCCTCGGGCAATTGATCCCAACCGGATTTGATGGTCAGCATCAGTCCCATGACCTCGTCGAGGGGGGCGATATCCCGTGCCAGACTGGCATCCCAGATACGTTCGTCCATATAGGCGTAAAGCCCATAGAGGTCTTCTGACATGGCGCCCTGACTCATATCCAGCGCATCCTGCAAACCATGCAGTAATCCCTGCGCCTTGGAGATGGCAACCGATTTGGCTTCCATGTCCTGGCGTTCGATGGCGCCCTTGGCTTGTGCCAGACGTTCCAGGCACCCCTGCATCATCAGTTGAATGACACGGTGAGGATCCGCCGTGGCCAGATCGGCTGCGAGGTTGCCCGCGGTATATGCTTTGATATTGCGCTTGTACATATTTCAATACTCTCGATCTATCAAGATTTCTGATAATTCGTCTGCAGGCTGGACAATGCAGAGGCCGAGTTGTTCATCTTGACCAGCAAGGCATCCAGACTGCCATACTGGGCACGCAGTGAGGCTTCATATTTTGCCAATTGTGCACTGGCCGTTGCGGTTTTCTGGGTAAGAGCACGCAAGTCCGAGTTCAAGACATCTTCTCGTTGTGCCAGCATGCCACCGCTCTTGGTATATTCTTTCAAGCCGGTATTCAAGGTGCCCGCCAACCCCTTCTCTCCACCAAACAGCGCCACAACCTGATCGAAGTTCTTGTCGACAGCTTCGCCAAACTTCGTCTTGTCAAGGGACAGCTTGCCCTTGTTGTCCATCTTGATACCGACCTCGAAGATGGTGGAGTAGGTACCACTGTTCTGGGAAGGGCTGACCAGCAGATTGCTCATGAATGATTCGATGGCTCTTGTGGTTGAGTCACCGGCCAGGGCGCCGCCATCGTCCTGCTTCACGCCACCCACGAAGGTGTTGCGTTTGCCCAGGGTATTCATCTTGTCTTGCAGGGTGTTGTAACCATCCACGAACTGCTGGACAAGCTCCTGGATAGAGCTCTTGTCGGTCGTGATATCAACCTTGTTTGCCTTGAGATCCCCCACACTGTCTTTATCCGACACACGCAGCACAGTCACCTTGAGGTCCTGAATAGAGTCATCAAAGGTATTGGTGTCGCTCTTGAGGACGTTGCCATCCACGGAAATCTCAGCACTGCTGGCAGCCCGGGTCTGGTTCATGACACCGCCCCCCGACTCGAAGATGGCGAGCTCCGCCGTATCCCCGGTGATGGTCAGATCCTTGCCATCGCCCGAGATGCCGGAATCGATCACCAGTTTGGCCTTGCCATCCGCCGTGTTGACTATGTTGGCGCTGAGGCCGAAGTTGTCGCCATTGCTGTTGATGCTCTTGCGAATGTCTTGCAGGGTATCGCCCGCTTTCACATCCACCTTGAACGTCTTGTCGCCGGCCTTGAACGTCAGTTGCCCATCCTGGGTGACCAGAGAGGTGGTGGAACTATCGAAGATCCCTTCCTGACGGCTCGTTTGTGCCAACTTATTGACGATGATGTTGTATTGCCCATTGGAGGCGCCAGACTTGCTCTCCACCTTCAGTATGGGGTCGTCTTTGCTCTGGGTAATGTTGATAGCGCGTTTGTTGAACGCACCGGGGGCACTCAGCTTGTCGAGGATGTCGGTGAAGGCAGAGATGGAGGATTTCAGCTGACCTATGCCAGACAAGGTGATCTGGGTACTGTTTTGTTTGGTGACGATCGGTTGTTGCAACTGGGCTTTTTTCGCTGCCACACTCGCCGAGATCACACTTTCAAGATCGAGCCCGGATCCCGCCCCCGCAGAGGTAATTGCCATACATCCTCCTGTCTATCGACGTAAAATTGGATCACACCTGACCATCGAACAGCAGCCCGGAGAGACCGGAGCCATTGCCATTCATCTGCTGGTCCATGGATTGCAACCTCTTGCTTATCAAGAGCATTTCCTCGCTCGGGATCTGACGGATAACCTGCTTGGTCTCCGCATCTATCACCTTGATCACCGGCTGGTCGAATTCGGGGACCAGACTGAAATTGATGGTCCATCCCTTCAACTTGCTCAAATTGTCCAACCTTTCTTGCAATTCCTGGGCCTGTTTTTCCATATAGGCCTTGTCCATACGCGGCTCTGACACCTTGGCCTGTGCCTGTGATGTCTTGGCTGTCGGCTCGACACTTGTCTGTTCGGCCAGTTCCTCTCCGCTGGATGTGGGTGGAGAAACAGCCATGGCGGCCTGGGGGCCGCCATGTTGAGTCAGCGTCGAAGTAACAGAAGGCATGGCTATCGATTCATTGGCCATCTGCCGCTCCTCATGTCAATTGACGGTTGAACCGACTTAGCCCAGCAGCGACAGAGCCGACTGCGGACGCTGGTTGGCCTGGGCCAGTATGCTGGACGCGGCTTGCTGCAGAATGTTCTGTTTGGTCATGTTGGCGGTTTCGGTCGCAAAGTCCGCATCACGGATACGGGAGCGCGCGGCGCTGACGTTTTCGGAGATGTTGGACTGGTTGCGGATGGTCGAATCCAACCGGTTTTGCACCGCACCCAGCTCGGCACGTTTGCCATCGACTACTTCCAGCATGGCATCTGCTGCACCCAAAACGGCTTGAGCAGTACTCTGACTAGTGATATCGATGGCACCTGCTGAACCACTAACAAACACAGCAGCTGCTGTTGATCCCGCCGCTGCCGATATCCCTGAAATGCTGAATCCACCAGCCTGAGAAAGGCTGAAGCCGATAGTCTGGTTGGCATCTGCCCCCACCTGGAAGCTGCCACTATAGTTGCCATCCAGCAGTTTGGTACCGGCGAAGGTAGTGTCCTGGGAAATACGGTTGATTTCTGACCCCAACTGATCGACTTCCTTCTGCAGGGCTTGGCGATCCTTGGCGGAGTTGGAACCGTTGGCAGATTGTTGAGCCAGGGTGCGCATACGCTGCAGCATGCCGGTCACTTCATCCATGGCCCCTTCTGCGGTCTGCGCCAGGGAGATGCCGTCGTTGGCGTTGCGGTTGCCCTGATCCAGGCCGTTGACCTGGGAGGTCAGACGGTTGGAGATCTGCAGACCGGCCGCATCGTCCTTGGCGCTGTTGATACGCAGACCGGATGCCAGGCGGGTGTATGAGGTATCCAACGACTTGGTGGTGTTCATCAAGTTACGCTGGGCGTTCAATGATGAAGTGTTGGTATTGATAAACATGGCCATAAAAGATTTCTCCTGATGAACAAGAAACTGCGGGCTCTGTTTGCAGCTATGCAGCCAGGATCCCACCGTTCAGATGGACAGATTGAACGGTCTGTGCCATCTGGCGGGTCCCTTGTTTGAACGGACATAGGACCCGCAGTTGCGCAAATGCTGGATTTCCGAACACCCCACAATTTGCTTCATCCTTTGTAGCGGCAGCCCCATCGGAAGCTTTAGGACATTTATTGCCGCTCTCATCAACAAAGAGGCAAATGCCTTCCCCTCAGAGGCTGATGGCTGTTAATCAGGCTATTTGTCACTCCCGTCCAGAGACGGCGGCTTCTGTTCATATTGAACTCAGGCCAGAAAGTTAAACTGGCATAGTTTATGCCGTATATTTCTCGTCGCCACTTTTCTGGCGCCAATAAAAAGGCCGACAAGAGTCGGCCATTGAAGAGTTTATGCTCAGGAGAACCTCCTCGAGAGTGGCAGAGTGAACGACTGCACAACACTCGAGGAGATACACCAACAAGATAATCTCTCTTTCGATAGGACAAGGCGTAAATCCGAACACCCCATTGTTCCATCTTTTCTTACCAGGGCGGCCTGAACAACCGCCCTGTTCTTTTTGCTGATCAGCCCAGCAGTGACAGGGCAGACTGCGGACGCTGGTTGGCCTGGGCCAAAATACTCGATGCTGCCTGCTGCAGAATATTCTGCTTGGTCATGTTGGCGGTTTCGGTGGCGAAGTCTGCATCGCGGATACGGGATCGCGCTGCGCTGACGTTCTCGGAAATGTTGGACTGGTTACGAATGGTCGAATCCAGTCGGTTCTGTACCGCACCCAGCTCGGCACGTTTCCCATCAACCACTTCCAGCATGGAGTCGACTGCAGCCAGTACGTTTTGAGCATCACTCTGAGTTGCGATGTTTATACCGCCCGCTCCACCGCCAGTAAAAATTGTTGATATAGCGATTGTTACTGTCCCTGCAGTGATCCCTGTGGTTATCGCTGCCGCAATCCCAGAAATGCTGAAACCACCAGCCTGACTCAAACTAAAACCTATGGTCTGGTTGGCATCGGCCCCCACTTGGAAACTACCACTGTAGTTACCATCCAGCAACTTGGTGCCAGCGAAGGTGGTATCCGTGGAAATACGGTTAATCTCTGACCCCAGCTGATCTACCTCTTTCTGCAACGCCGCCCGATCCTTGGCGGAGTTGGAGCCGTTGGCAGATTGTTGAGCCAGGGTGCGCATACGCTGCAGCATACCGGTCACTTCATCCATGGCCCCTTCTGCGGTCTGCGCCAGGGAGATGCCGTCGTTGGCGTTGCGGTTGCCCTGATCCAGACCGTTGATCTGGGAGGTCAGACGGTTGGAGATCTGCAGACCGGCTGCATCATCCTTGGCGCTGTTGATACGCAGACCGGATGCCAGGCGGGTGTATGAAGTATCCAACGACTTGGTGGTGTTCATCAAGTTACGCTGGGCGTTCAATGATGAAGTGTTGGTATTGATAAACATGGCCATAAAAGACTTCTCCTGATGAACAAGAAACTACGGGCTCTGTTTGCATCTATGCAGCCAGGATCCCACCGTTCAGATGGACAGATTGAACGGTCTGTGCCATCTGGCGGGCCCCCTGTTTGAACGGACACAGGACCCGCAGTTGCGCAAATGTTGGTTTTCCGAACACCCCTCAATTTGCTTCACCCTCTGTAACGGCAGTCCCATCAGAAGCTTTAAGCAATTTATTCAACCTCCCCACGCAAAAAACGGGCAACAGCCCTGTTCCAGGCGACGTGGCCGCAAAGCCCTGTCGTCACGAGACACTCCGACGCGACTCATGGATGTCTGCGCAATAGAAATTGGCATGTTTTATGCTGGAGTTTATGTGTCGCCAATTTATCGGCGCCCATAAAAAAGGCCGACAATGTCGGCCAAAGAAGAGCTTACGCTCAGGAGAACAACCTCGAGGGTGACAGAGTGAACGATCTGCGCAACACTCGAGGGGTAATACCAATAAGAGAAACTCTCTTTCGATAGGACAAGGCGTAAATCCGAACACCCCATTGTTCCATCTTGCTTACCAGGGCGGCCTGAACAACCGCCCTTTTCTTTTTCTGGAATTATCGATTAGTTTTGCAGCAAAGAGAGGGCTGACTGCGGACGCTGGTTGGCCTGGGCCAGAATGCTGGAGGCCGCCTGTTGCAGGATATTCTGCTTGGTCATGTTGGCCGTTTCGGTGGCGAAGTCTGCATCACGGATACGGGAGCGGGCAGCCGAGACGTTTTCCGAGATATTGGACTGGTTGCGGATGGTTGAATCCAACCGGTTTTGTACCGCACCCAACTCTGCTCGCTTACCATCAACGACTTCCAGCATGGAATCAACTGCACCCAACACTGCTTGTGCTGTACTCTGACTGCTGATATCGATACCACCAGCTGAGCCGCCGGTAAAAATAGCGGCAACCCCTCCAGCGGTCACCGCTGCAGCAATCCCGGAGATGCTGAAGCCACCGGACTGACTCAGGCTGAAGCTGATGGTCTGGTTGGCATCCGCACCGACCTGGAAGGTGCCACCGAAGGAACCATCGAGCAGCTTGGTACCCGCAAAGGTGGTCGCGCTGGAGATACGATTAACCTCGGCGCCCAGTTGATCCACCTCTTTTTGCAGGGCTTGACGATCCTTGGCGGAGTTGGAACCGTTGGCAGATTGTTGGGCCAGGGTGCGCATCCGCTGCAACATGCCGGTCACTTCGTCCATGGCCCCTTCAGCGGTTTGAGCAAGGGAGATACCATCGTTGGCGTTGCGGTTACCCTGATCCAGACCGTTGATCTGGGAGGTCAGGCGGTTGGAGATCTGCAGACCGGCCGCATCATCTTTTGCGCTGTTGATGCGCAAGCCGGAGGCCAGACGCGTGTAGGAGGTATCCAAAGATTTGGTGCTGTTCATCATGT
Organism: Aeromonas rivuli; assembly: GCF_020149575.1. NCBI lineage: Bacteria > Pseudomonadati > Pseudomonadota > Gammaproteobacteria > Aeromonadales > Aeromonadaceae > Aeromonas > Aeromonas rivuli. Next base: position 2,723,630 of record NZ_CP079742.1, read on the forward strand.
TGCGCTGGGCATTGAGCGATGAAACGTTGGTATTGATGTACATACTCATAACTATTCTCCTAAGCTATTAAATTTTATCTTTAATTCACTCAGGCTTTATTTTTTTCTGTGCCTGATATGTTCTGGTTAACGGCGCTTTTTGAGAGGACTTTAGCGATTTTTTCGCTGTTCGTTCCATTCTCGCCGCTTAACCTATTTATCGGTCCGTTATCGTCAGACTTAAGTAAATAAACGAAAAAAATAACGGCTGAACGCACATCGCCGTCACTGCGGGCATGAGCCGGGTCAGTCGCCTCCCCCGTCGCAAGCCTGCTATCAGGGCGCTGAGGACGCTCAAAGCGCGGTGGATCTCTCAATTTTACATGGTCGGACTTGGCGCTTGCCCATGCAGCCTCTAGAATCTGCGCCCCTCTTTTGTTCGAGTCGATGTTTCTCCATGCAGAGCCTGGTTGATCAGATTGTCTATGTCAGCGACATGTTCGGTACCGCCGTGTTCGCATTTTCCGGCGTGCTGGTTGCGGGCCGATTGAGGATGGACGCCTTTGGCGTGTTGGTACTGGCGGCAGTGACCGCCATCGGCGGTGGCACTATTCGTGACATGATCCTCGGCGCCACCCCGGTATTCTGGGTGCGCGATACCCTCTATATCTGGGTCATATTGCTGACGGCCCTGCTGGGCATGTGGCTGGTTCGCTTGCCCAAGCGCCTGCCCTGGTATGTTCTACCGGTGGCGGATGCCTTTGGCCTGGCGCTCTTTACGGTGATCGGCGCCCAAAAGGCGCTCCATTTTGGCGCATCCGGCCTGATTGCCGTACTGATGGGCACCATGACAGGGGTTGCCGGCGGCATGATCCGCGATGTATTGGCCCGGGAGATCCCCATGGTGCTGCAAAAGGAGATCTACGCCACCGCCTGTATCCTCGGCGGCATCGTCTATACGGTGGCACTCGAGTGCAGTCTGGATAGGGTGCTGGCCATGTTTATCAGCATGGCGGTGGTATTTGGCCTGCGCGTGGCCGCTATCTACTGGCATCTCTCCCTGCCAACCTTCAGCCTGCAACGGGGCTAGCGGTCGGCACTGACGCCTGCATGGCCATGCCTGAATGACAAAAGCCCGCCTGATTGAACCAAGCGGGCTTTTCTGTTGTCATAGAGAGCAGTCATTATCAGGCAGGAACCTTCATGCAAAAATTCGGGATCATTACCTCGCTGCTGCTCATAGTGACCACCATGGGTGCCAATGCCCAGCTTCTGTTTGGTCGACTGGCCTCCACGCCGGTGCAGGAATTCAATCAGCAGATCCGCCTGGCGAGCAATAAACAGCAGACCTGGGTGAATGACTACAGGGCCATCGCCTTGCGTTTCGTGGGCCATGCTGACGTACCGAGCCGGATCCAGGCGCAACAACTGGATAATGATCTGGTGCTCTCGGTTGCCCTCGATGGCAGCAAGAATGACATGCTCTACATCCTGACCCTGTTTCGCAGTGACAACCTCTGGCAGATGCGCCAAGCCCAGATGGGCTGGCGTTGCCAGGGTCAATCTACCTTTACTCCCGTCCCCTGCCCCTAGGCCGCTGACGACGAGCAGGAGATCCTCATCGCCATACAGCTCGGCTCCGATCACGATTCAGACAGCTCGAGTGCAATAAAAAATCCGGCCATAAGCCGGATTTTTTATTGGCGGCACCGCAGGGTGCCGCACCATGCCCGAGCCTGGTGCTCAGGGGCGATAGACCTTGACGTTGTCAAAGCCCTGCTCTTTCAGATAGAGCGCCTGCAGTTTGCTCATCACGCCGCGATCGCAATAGAGCAGATAGGTCTGCTCTTTCGGCAGGTCACCAAAGGCGGTCGCCAGCTTGAAGAAGGGGATATGCAGCACCTCACGCCCCTCGACCACCAGCGGTTTCTCATCGCGCTCATCATTGGAGCGGATATCCAGGATGATCTCGTCTGCGGCCAGTACCTGGGTGGTCTCCACCTCTTGCACCTGGGCTGACGTCTCTTCACCGATCCGGCGGATATCCAGATGACGGGCCTCGCTCACCACCTTGTCCAGAATAGCGAAGTCGAAGTTGCCCTCCTCCGCCTCGATGTTGGAGAGCACGGCCTTGATGGTCGGCTTCTTGGAGATGACACCGCAATACTCCGGCATGGTCTCGGCAAACTCCAGGGTACCGATGTGGCGCGCCTGGCTGATGATGTCAGGCTTATCCCAGGTGATGAGCGGGCGCAGTATCACCTTGTCGGTCACCCGGTCGATGACGTTCAAGTTGGTGAGAGTCTGGCTCGACACCTGACCCACGCACTCGCCAGTCACCAGGGCCGGGATCTGGAAGTAATCGGCCACCTGGCCTGCGGCGCGCATCATCATGCGCTTGAGCACCACCCCCATCTGGCCGTTGTCCACTTTTTCGAGGATCTCGGCCACCACGGGTTCAAAGTCGATGGCGGTGAAGCGCACCTTGTGGGAGGCGCCAAACTTGCTCCACAGGTAATAGGCCACCTGCTTGACCCCGATCTCATGGGCGGCACCACCCAGATTGAAGAAGCAATAATGCACGCGGCAACCGCGCTTGATGAACTGATAGGACGCCACCCCTGAGTCGAAACCACCGGAGAGCAGGCTCAGTACATCCTCCTGAGTCGCCATGGGGAAACCGCCGAGGCCGTGGTGCACGGCACTGATGATGTAGAGCTCGTCGTTTTCCACTTCCAGATTGACCTGGATATCGGGCTTCTTCAGCCGTACACCACCGGTTTCACAGTGCTGGTTGAGGCCGCCACCCACATAGCGCTCCAGCTCCAGGGAGCTGAAGTCGTGCCTGCCGACGCGACGGGCGCGCACACAGAAGGTCTTGCCTTTCAGACGATCGCCCCAGACGGCGCGGGTCTGCTCGAAGATGTCGTGCAGATCGGTAAAGTTGCTCAGTTTCACTTCGAGGAAATACTGGATGCCGGGAATACAGGCCAGGGTCTCCAGATAGCGGGCGTGGAAGTGATCGTTGCGCGAGCTCACCACTAGCTTGTCCCAATCCATTCGCACGCGGGCGTCCTCGTCGAAACGGCGCAACACGTTACGGATATTGCCCTGCAACATCTTGGTGAAGCGCTGACGCACTGACTTGCTCTTGATGGTAATTTCTGGGAACAGCTTGATGATGAACTTCATGTCATTGACTCGAGTGACCTTAACAAAAGGGCGCGAATTATAGCAGAGCTTGCCGCCATCGCCTACCGGCATGGCGTGGGGACGCGGGTCGCCTCTCCGCAAGGGCCTGAGCCCATTGGCAAACATGACCGCAGCCGTTTGCCGCGCTCAGGGGAACTGGGTATATTGCCCCTCCTCTGTTACTGGCGACGCAAGCGGCGATCACTTCGAGATGAAGACCTTTATCTATTACCCCGGCATGGAGGTGCGCGATGAGCTCTGGCTCAAGTTCGCACTGCTCTGGCTGGAGCGGCTCGCCTTCGTATTCACCCTGAGCGAGCAGAGCCGACTGCCGCCCCTGCTCGACCTGCTGACCCAGCAGAGCAATCTGCTGGCCCCCTCCCCCAGCGCCGCCGACTTCGATGCCATCACCCCCCGGTTAATAGAGCAGTTAGGCACCCTGCTCGCCCCGAGCTTTGTCCGTCACCGGGTTTTTGGCAACAAGGCGCTCATCGACCGCTGGCAGCAAGGCGCCAATCACGACTGCTTCTGCCCGGCCCAGGCCGGGCTGACCCACCTGCATCAATACTGCCTCAGCCATGGCCTGGCCAGCCAGGATGAGGGGGGCATTCGCATGGCGCGGCGCCTGGCCAATCTCCTCTCCATGTACCTGGCCCGGGAGTGGGCACTGACCCACGATGGCATCCTCATCACCGACCATGACTACCTGGATCGCCTGCTCCACCTGGCCGAATCCCGCTACCAACCTCAAGGGGGTCAGGAGTGCTTCCACCTCGAGATTGGCCTGCGCCTGCCGGTACATCTGGGGACACTCCCCTTTGATACCCTGCTCGCCAAACGCCGTCACCCTGACTTTACCCTGGCCCTGACCGGGTTTCATGAGGCGCTCGCCACCCTTATCAAGGGACTGGAGGAAGGAAGAGCGACCCCCCCCATGCTGACGGCATTTGCCAGGGCGAGGGGCCTTCTCGAGGATGAACAGCTAGACACCCGGTTATCCTCCCCCCCTCAGGCTGCCGCCATGGCGCCCCTCGTGCTGCCGCTGACCTTGCTGATCAGCACGGCGCCAGGGGCCGCGCACCAGCTCAGCCGCCTGCAGGCCACCAATGCGGCATTGGCTCGGCCTCTCGTCTTCCATCCCATCAAGAAGAGCCACTTCCTGCGGCGCAAGAGCCTGCACGGTTTCACCCGCCTCGGCCAGATCCGCCACGGTTGAACCGGGGAAAGAGCAAGGTCCCCCGCTCACAACCAGCCTTCGCAAGCTATGAGGGATCGCGCAGGGACGCCACCTGCCAGGTCTTGAAGCCGCCGGAGAGCTTCTTCACCTTGACGTCGTGCTGGCTGAGCAGGCGGCAGGCCCTATGACCACACCACCAACAAACAGGATCCGTTTCATCGGCAAGACGCCAGCCAGCGATAGCTCGCCATAGCATTAGACAACACTAATTTAGGCTTCAACGAAATTTTGTTTGCCCGCAATATGCAGTATTCTTGGCCCTCCGGCAGTCGCTCAACAGGATGTTTCCCCTCATGTCGTCTATCGCACTTCGTCAACCAGTGCCCACCTCGTCCACGCCCCTCTTCTTTCGCCTGGACGCTCGTAGCCAACGACTGGTTGCCCTGACGGATGTGATGAAAACCCCACTGCACTGGCTCGATGAACCCAGAGCTCCCTGGCCTGCCCAGTTGCCGGAAGCCCTGCGCGGCCCGATAGAGCAGATGCTGGCCAAGGGCCAAAGCGGTCGGCTCCATCTACGCTTCGACGGCATCCTCTGGCAGATTGCCCTCTCCCACGAGCAGGATGCCTTCTGGCTCATCTGCCTGCAGACCCAGTCCCAGGAAATTACGGCAGACCTTGCCCTTCACCTGCCCAGACTCAGCCAGATGGCGAGCCAGCAGCAGTTCGCCCCCATGCTCGAGAGTCTGAAAGAGACCCTGGGGGCAGACCGGCTCGCCCTCTGGCATTACCAAGCCAGCGGTAGCTTGGGGGGCGAACAGCTCACCCCTGTCTTCTCCCTCGGCTGGGATGGCACCGATGCCGGCAAGGCGGCCACGCCCCTTGCGGCCATTCGAGGCGACAGCCGCTACATTCGCGCCCTGCGCACCCGCAAGGCATTGAGCTTCTCCGAAACCGCCCACCAGCCCATGCTCAGCCAGCACTACTACCTGAGCGAGGACAATGTCCACTCACGCCTCGATGCCGCCCTGCTCGATCAGGACAGGCTCATCGGCGTGCTCAGCCTGGAGTACCGGACCCCCATGCTGCTCAACGAGGAGATGTTGCAACTGGTGCGCCACTGCGCCCAGCAACTGGGCCACTGGCAGCCTCAGGTTGAGGAGATGGCCAGCGAGGCCGCTCAGGCCCTCTCCCTCCCCGGCGAACTCAGTCTGATGACGGGTATCGACTATTGTGAAACCCTGGTGAGCTGGGCCTGTCATATCAGTGGCGCCAGCCTGGGGTGGGTGGGTGAGTACCAACCGAGGGGCAAGGATCTCTGGGTCATACCGCGCCATGTCAGGCTCAAGGGTGAACCGCAACACTGGCCCGCCATGGGACTGGATCCCGGCCCCAGCGCCGAGCTGTTTCACCACGGTCAGGCGCTCTACATCGAAGATCTGGCGCTGCGCTACCCCAGCGCCACCAAGTTGCTCAGTCACGATGCCAAGGCCTTCATCGGTATTCCCCTGAGCCTGCCGACCCAGGGCCCCATAGGCCAGCTCATCTTGCTGCTTGACCAGCCACTGGCCGATCCCATGCCGCTGCTCGACGTACTCACCTCCCAGGCCAAGCGGGCCGCCATCGAGCTGCAACGTCTGGCTGCCGACGATGCCCTGCGCCTGGCCGAGGTGGCCTTCAACACCCACGATGGTCTGCTGGTGACCGACAGCCAAGGCACCATCCTCAAGGTCAACCACTCCTTTTGCCGCATCACCGGCTTTGCGCAGAGCGAGATGGTGGGCCAGCACATTGACCGATTGCGCCCCCCCTATTACGGCGATCGCCTCAAAGAGGAGGTGTGGCAGACGGTGCGCAATCAGGAACTATGGATTGGGGAGGAGCAGTGCCTCAATCAGGCCGGCAACCTGTTCCCGGTCAGATTGATGGTGAGCGGCGTCAGAAATGAGCATGGGGAGATAGGCCACCTGGTCTGCAGCTTCTATGACGTCAGCAAGGAGAAAGAGGCGGCCCGCAATATCGAACAGCTCGCCTACTACGACGATCTGTGCGGCCTCTATAACCGCCGCAGCCTGACCGATGCCCTCAATCGCACCCTGAGCGAGCCCAATGGCCAGTGGGGTGCCCTGCTGCTGGTCGATCTGGATAACTTCAAGTCGATCAACGACTCCCTGGGTCATGCCTATGGCGACATGTTGCTACAGGCCGTGGTCGCACGCCTCAAGGAGCTGCCCCAGGACAATCTGGTGCTGGCCCGGACCTCGGGGGACGAGTTTGCCCTGCTGTTCACCGCCCTGGGCCAGGGCTATGTGACCGCCAAAATATTGGCAGAGCACTTTGCCCGTGAATTGATGGGTCAATTTCGGGCTCCGTTTGATATCGAATCCCACAAACTGCACTGCAGCGCCTCGATCGGTATCAGCCTGTTCTCGGGAGAGGACAAGGATCACCTGATCCTGATGCAGCAAGCCGATACCGCCGCCCACATGGCCAAACGCGGTGGTCAGGGCAGCTATGTGTTCTTCAGTCAGGCCATGGCCGAGAAGGAGCGCAGCAAACTCGCCCTCAGCAACCAGCTGCGCGATGCCTTACGCAATCACGAACTGCTGCTGCACTACCAGCCGCAATACCGGGTCGACAACGGTGCCCTCTCCGGCATAGAAGCCCTGCTGCGCTGGCAGAAGAGCGATGGCACCATGGTGCCTCCCGGGGAGTTCATCCCCATCGCCGAGGAGACCAGCCTCATTCAGGACATCGGCTACTGGGTGATGAAGACGGCCTGTGCCCAATACAGCTTCTGGCTCAATCAGGGATTCACGATCCCCCACCTGTCGGTCAACGTCAGCGCTCGCCAGTTCCACACCGCCGGTTTCGTGCAACAGGTGGAGTACATACTCCGTGACACCGGGGTGCCCCCCTCCCGCCTCCTGCTCGAGATCACCGAATCCGTGGTACTGGAGAACAGGCTGGAGAGTATCGCCCGTATGCATCAGCTCAAGGAGCTCGGCATCTTGCTCTCCATCGATGATTTTGGCACCGGCTACTCATCCCTCGCCTATCTGCGGGATCTGCCCGCGGACGAGGTCAAACTGGATCGCAGCTTCATTCAGACCCTGGTGCACAGCGAACAGGACAGAGCCATCGTCAAGGCCATCCTGGACTTGGCAAGGGTGTTTCGCTTCACCGTCACCGCCGAGGGGGTCGAAGAGCAGGAGCAGCTCGACATACTCAAACACCTCGGTTGCCAGCACTATCAAGGCTTCCTCACCAGCCGCCCACTGCCGGTCAAGGCACTGGAGAGTCTGCTGACGCCGTTATCAAGCGGCTAAACAAGTATGCTTTATAGGGCTTTTCGTAATAAAATAACGACCTGCTCGAAACGCTGGAGTTCCCTATGTCTGTTATTGGTCGCATTCATTCCGTAGAAACCTGCGGCACCGTCGATGGCCCCGGAATACGCTTCATCGTCTTCATGCAGGGCTGCCTGATGCGCTGCAAGTACTGCCACAACCGCGATACCTGGGACACCCATGGTGGCCGTGAAGTGACGGTCCCTGAGCTGATGCAGGATCTCACCAGCTACCGCCACTTCATGAATGCCTCTGGCGGTGGCGTGACCGCCTCCGGTGGCGAGGCCATGTTGCAGCAGCCCTTTATTGCCGAACTGTTTGCAGCCTGCAAGGCGCAAGGGATCCACACCTGCCTCGACACTAACGGCTTCGTGCGCCACTACGACGAGATGCTCGATCAGGTGCTCGACAACACGGATCTCGTCTTGCTCGATATCAAACAGATCAACGATGAGAAGCACATCCCCCTGACCCACGTCAGCAACAAGTACACCCTGGAGTTCGCCCGTTATCTCGCCGCCAAGGGCAAGACCATGTGGATCCGCTATGTGGTAGTGCCAGGCTGGACCGATGACGAAGAGAGCGCCCATGGCTTGGGTCAATTCATCAAGGAGCTGGGTGAGTCAGTCGAAAAGGTGGAGTTGCTGCCCTACCACGAGCTCGGCAAGCATAAATGGGACGTGCTGGGAGAGACTTACGAGCTGACCGGTATTCATCCTCCCAAGCGGGAGACCATGGATCAGATCCAGGCCATCCTCGGCCAGTACCATAGTCAGGTAAAATACTGATTAACTGAGACGGCCGCGGTCTGCCGCGGCCCCACGGCAAGGATGCCCCATGAGTGAAGGCCAGCTCGCGGCCCTGCTGCTCTGGTTGCTGCTGTTAGGCACCAGCATGAACCGTGCGCTCTGGCACAACCTGCGCACCACCTCCCTCTATCAACACCTGCTGCTCGGCAGCGCCATCGTTCTGATCCCGCTCTGGCTGCTGCGCGCCGGCCTTCATGATGGCCTGACCATCCACTTTCTCGGCATCACCAGCCTGACCCTGCTGCTCGGTTGGCGCCTGGCGCTCTGGGCCCCCTGTCTGACTCTGCTACTGCTCAGCTACACAGGTGTCGAGGAGTGGGCCAACGTTGGCTGGAACGCCCTGCTCGGCATAGCACTGCCGGTGGCAACCAGCTGGTTGCTGTTCCTCGCAAGCTGGGCCTGGCTGCCACGGCATCTGTTCATCTATCTGTTCATCGCCGCCTTCCTCGGCGGCGCCCTCGCCATTTCAACCAAGGTGCTGGCCACGGCCCTGCTGCTCGGGCTAAGCGGCGACTACCCCTGGCAGACCATCATCGATGACTACCTCAGCATCTGGCCACTGCTGCTCTTTCCCGAGGCCCTGCTCAACGGCATGACCATGACCCTGCTCGCCATCTACCGCCCCCATTGGGTCAACACCTTCTTCGACCGCACCTACCTGGGCCGCTGAGCCTAGCTCCCCGCAATATAGAGATAACAAAAAGCCCGCTGTTGCGGGCTTTTTTATGGTGCATCGACGGGATCAGACGCTGCGGGGACGCAGGTGGGCGTGCCAGCGCGACTCCAGCTTCTTGAACAGCCAGACGATGATGAAGGTCAGCATCATATAGAGCAGGCCGGCGGTGATGAACGCCTCGAACGGGCTGTAGTAGCGGGAGTTGATGATCCGCGCCGCCCCCGTCAAGTCGACGATGGTGATGATGCCTGCCACCGCCGAGCCTTGCAGCATGAAGATCACCTCGTTGCTGTAGGCCGGCAATGCCCGACGAAACGAGTTGGGCAAGATGATCCGGGTCAGGGTCTGCCAGGGACTCATGCCAAAGGCCTGGGCTGCCTCTATCTGCCCCTTGGGCATGTTCATCACGGCGCCGCGCACGATTTCAGCCGTATAAGCGCCGGTGTTGAGGGTAAAGGCCAGCAGGGCACAGAACCAGGCCTCGGCGAACAGCGTCCAGGCCGCACTGTTTTTCAGCCACTCCCACTGGGCGGCGCCGTAGTAGATGATGAACAGTTGCACCAGCAGCGGCGTGCCACGGAAGAAGTAAATGTAGGCCCAGACAGGCCCCTTGATCAGCCAGTTCTTGTGGTTACGCAAGATGCCCACCGGCACCGCCAGCATGAGGCCAAGCAGCAAGGCGGCGGCCACCAGCAGCACAGTGGTGTAGAGGCCCTGCCAATAGGTGGGCCACTCTTTGAGGATTATCGAGAAGTCCATGGCTTACCTCGTCTTGATAGCATAATGACGCTCGGCCCACTTGAGCGCCGAGGTGGAGACAGCCGTGAACACCAGGAAGATGAGGGCTACCGCCATGTAGAAGGTAAAGGGTTGCTGGGTCGAGCCCGCCGCCAGTGATGCCTTGCGCACCATGTCATCGAGTCCGATGATGGAGACCAGGGCCGTGGTCTTGAGCAGGACCAGCCAGTTGTTGCCAAAACCCGGCAAGGCATGGCGCATCATCTGCGGGAACAGGATGCGCACAAACACCTGGGTTGCCCGCATGCCGAAGGCGCGAGCCGCCTCCAGTTCGCCCTTGTCCACCGCCAGGATGGCGCCACGGAAGGTTTCTGTCATATAAGCGCCGAAGATGAAGCCTATGGTAGCCACCCCGGCGGCAAAGGGGCTGATATCGATGTAATCGGGCACCAGGGAGACCCAATCCTGGTTGGGATTGCTCGACAACAACCAGGCATTGTACTGCTCGTTGATCCAGGTGCAGATGCCGTTGATGAGCACCTGACCGCCGAAGAAGAGCAGCATCATCAGCACCAGATCAGGAATACCGCGAATGAGGGTGGTGTAGCCAGTGGCCAGACCCCGCGCCCACTTATAGGGGGAGAGCTTGGCCAGTGCACCGAGCAGGCCGAGCAGGAGCGCCAGCAGCAGGGAGGCCAGTGCCACCTGCAAGGTGATCCAGGCACCTTCCAGCAGGGAGGCTTCGTATCCTTTCAAATCAAACATGTGCAACTCCATCGCAAACTGACTGAATGGGTATGCCTCACCCAAACAGAGGATTCAGATCCTTTCAAATCAAACACATACACATGCATCTCTATTGCAACCAAACGGGCCCGCCGTTTTCGTGGGAAAAGCCGCGGGCCCGATGACGATTGACTGGGGTCAGCCTGTCGCCTCGTTATTCACCGTACACATCGAAATCAAAGTACTTGTCATTGATCTCTTTGTATTTGCCGTTGGCACGCAGGGCCAGGATGGCGGCGTTGAATTTCTCTTTCAGATCCTTGTCAGCCTTGCGCACCGCGATACCGGCACCCTCACCAAACCACTTGGGATCGGTCAGTTTCGGGCCGACGAATTCATAGGCGTCACCGCCATCTTTCTTCAGCAGACCGTCGCTGATGGCGGCAGAGTCGGCCATCACGTAGTCGACACGGCCGGACTTCAGATCCAGATAGGCCTCGTCGGCGGTACCGTAACGCTTGATGGTGGCGTTGGGGAAGTTATCGGTGATGTAGGTGTCCATGGAGGTGGCACGCTGCACGGCAATGGTTTTGCCATCCATGAAGGCCTTGTCGAGCTGCACGTCGGTGCCTTTCTTGGCGGCGAAGCGGGCGGGAATGTGCTGGTACTTCTGGGTGAAGTCCACCTTCTTCTTGCGCTCTTCGGTGATGTCCATGGTGGCGATGATGGCGTCATATTTACGCGACAGCAGCGCCGGAATGATGCCATCCCAATCCTGCTTGACCATGGTGCACTTGACCTTCATCTCCTCGCACAGGGCGTTGGCGATGTCGATGTCAAAACCTTTTACCTCGCCGCTTGGCTCGGTCCAGGAGAAGGGAGGATAGGCGCCTTCTACACCGATCCGTACCTCTTTCCACTCCTTGGCCATCAGGCTGCCGGATGCCAGGGTGCTCAGAATGGCCGTGGCCAGTATCAGTTTTTTCATTGTCATCTCTCCTTGATAAAACAATTTGGATAATGGGAAGACTCGTCCATCAATAGATGGAAGATATGAATTGTTTGAAACGCTCTGACTTGGGGTGGGCGAAGATCTCTTTCGGATTGCCCTGCTCCTCCACCACCCCCTGGTGCAGGAACATCACCTTGTTCGACACGTCACGGGCAAAAGACATTTCGTGGGTCACCACCATCATGGTGCGCCCCTCTTCGGCCAGCTCGCGCATCAGGCTGAGCACCTCCCCTACCAGCTCAGGATCCAGCGCCGAGGTGGGCTCGTCAAACAGCATCACTTCGGGGTCGACCGCCAGGGCGCGAGCGATAGCGGCCCGCTGCTGCTGGCCGCCGGAGAGGTGGCCGGGATAGTAATCGCGACGCTCCCAGAGCCCGACCCGGTTGAGCAGATGCTCCGCCTTGGCGATCGCCTCGGCACGGGGCACCTTCAGCACCTGGATAGGCACCTCTATGATGTTCTGCATGATGGTCATGTGTGACCAGAGATTGAAACTCTGGAAGACCATGGCGAGGCGACTGCGAATACGTTCAACCTGGCGCATGTCTTCCGGGGTACGTTCGCCGGTCCGGCTCGTCTTCATCCGGATCAGCTCACCGTGAAGGGATACGCTACCGGAGGAAGGGGTTTCGAGCAGATTGACACAGCGTAGAAAGGTCGACTTCCCCGATCCCGAGGAGCCGATCAGGGAGATGACATCTCCCTTGTGGGCCGTCATATCGATGCCCTTGAGCACTTCGTGGGTGCCAAAGTACTTATGCAAAGCACGAACTTCCAGTGCGGCAACGTCGCTCATCCACTACAACCTTGTCTGTCCCTAGACGCCGCTGGGGCGTGATACCACCATCACTCCATTAACAAAATGTTAACCGATGGCAACCTTCAGCGAAAATATCATCCACATGGTCAAAAAACAATACAGAGTAGAGGTTCTTGGTGTTTTATCTGTATTTTTATTGGCCTTGATAGTATTTTTCAGCACTTTGTATGCATAAAACTCGACTTAATACCGCCAGGACGCCGGCCTGTTTCGCGCCTAATACCTCGGTTAATCCGGCACATCATCGCTTTTTCATCATAACAGCATAAAAGCCTGTTTATTCATACCAGCTGGCGATGCAAACTGGCAGTGGATCCATGTGATTTTCTTGGTTTTTTTGGCAGAAAAAGCCCGCAAGAGCAGATGACGCTCTCGCAAAAGGCTTGGGGCTCCATAAGCGCGAGGTTAAAACAAGGGTCGGATGAGTCAACTTATCTCACAGATATGTGACACCCGCTTAATAACTAATGATAAGGTGTCGTTTTTGTCATTCTCTTCTTTGAGGCCCCGATGCTGCTGAATGTCTTGCTGATCCTGCTGCCCCTGGTGATCGGCTACCTGGTTCCCCTCTCCTCCAAGCCCCTGCTCAAGCTCGTCAACGGCACCCTCGGCAAGCTGGTCTATCTGATCCTCTTCCTGATGGGCTTGGGACTGGCCTTCGTGGAGGATCTGGGGGCTAACCTGCCGCGCATTTTCGTCATTGCGACCCTGATGCTGGCCTCTATCTCTCTGTGTAATCTGGCCGGCCTCTGGTGGCTGGACAGACGCAATCCTCCGCCCCACGATGGCAACGACTCCCAGATGCCGAGCAAGTGGAAGATGTTATGGGAGTCCGTGCAGCTCTGTTTCGTGGTGCTGGCGGGGACGCTCATTGGCCTGCTGTTCGAGCCACGCTTCCTGCCCATCGACAAGTTGAGCGAGTGGGCGCTGATGCTGCTGCTGTTTCTCATCGGAGTGCAGATGCGCAATTCCGGCATGCACCTGCGCCAGATCCTGCTCAACCCCTGGGGCATGAAGATAGCGGCCACCGTCATCCTCACCAGCTGGGTGGGCAGCCTGGTGGCCTCCCTGCTGCTCGGCCTGCCCTTGGCTCACGGCCTGGCCATGAGTTCGAGTTTTGGCTGGTATTCGCTCTCCGGCATCCTGGTCGCCGACAAGCTGGGGCCGGTGCTGGGCTCGGCGGCATTTCTGAACGACCTTGGCCGCGAGCTCATCGCCATCCTCATCATCCCCATGCTGATGCGCCGTCACCCCTCGGCAGCGGTCGGTTATGGTGGTGCCACCGCCCTGGACTTCACTCTACCGGTGATCCAGCGCTCGGGGGGCATCACCATGGTGCCGAACGCCATCGTATCCGGCTTCATCTTGAGTCTGCTCGGCCCCATTTTGATACTTGCCTTCCTCGCTATCTGATCCACAACCGGGTTCAAGGGGGGCCATCACCACGCTCCCCCCTGAACTCGGCTAAGGTTCACTCACTCACCCGGCGAGAACCCCATGAACTATCTTGCACACCTTCACCTGGCGGCCCACACCCACAGCTCCCTCACCGGCAACCTGCTCGGCGACTTCGTCAAGGGCCCCTTGCCAAGCGGACTTGAGCCATCGCTGGATGCAGGCATCTGGCTGCATCGCAAGATAGATGCCTTCACCGATGCCCACCCCGAACACAGAGCCGCGGTCGCCTGCTTTGCGCCGCCCTGGCGGCGTTTTGGCGCCATCCTGGTCGATATGCTCTACGACCATTGGCTCAGCCTGCACTGGGCCCGCTTTAGCCAGACGCCACTGCCGCTCTTCTTGCAGCAAAGCTATGCCGCCCTGCTGGCCGATGAGGATCGCCTGCCAGGTGGCCTCCCCTCCCCGTTAACAGCCATGGTGCGCCAGAACTGGCTCGCCTCCTATGCCGAGCTGGACGGGCTGACACGGGCCCTCAACGGCATAGGCCAGCGGTTGCGCCGCCCGCAACCTCTCGGCCTGGCGCTGGCAACCCTGACCCCGGCCCAGTGGCGCAGCTGTGAGCAAGGCTTTCTTTCCTTCTACCCCGACCTGATGCGCTTTACCCAGCAAGAGTGGCAGGCGCGCCCCCATTTTCCTGACCCGGATCGACCATAAAAAAACGCCCCAAGGGGCGTTTTTTTATGGCTGACAACCTATGGCTGGGTCTCTTTCTTCTTGCGAATGCTCAGGCCCAATTCCCGCCCGCGCAGGCGGGCATAATAGATGGTACCGACGAAGGCGAGGATGGTGAGCACCAGCTCTACGACCGCCAGCCAGCGCTCCCCTTCATCCGCGGTGATCAGGGTCAGGGAGTGCAGGAAGTAAGGCATCAGCACGAAGTTGCCCCAGGCATGGGTGTAGGGATTGCCCTGGAGTATGCCCTTTAGGGGGAACAGCAGCGGCAGCGTCCAGATCACCGGCAGCAACCAGGGATTGATGTCAGGATGCGGAGAGAGCCAGACGTGCCAGATAATGACCCAGGCCAGCAGACCAAGGAAGCCGACCAGGGTCAGCAGACGGGCGTGAAAAGTGGTCACTTGAGGATCTCCAGCACCTGCTCGGGAGGACGGCCAATCCGGGCCTGGCCATCCTTGATGACGATGGGGCGTTCGATGAGTTTGGGATGTTGATGCATGGCCTGGATCAGGGCCTCGCCACTCAGATTTGCCAACCCCAGTTCCTTGTAGAGGTCTTCTTTGGTACGCATCAGCTGGCGGGGATCCTCGAAGCCCAGCTGGCTCAGCAGGCGATGGATCTGAGCTTCGCTCGGTGCCTGCTCCAGATAGAGCACCACCTCGGGCTGGATGCCATGCTGCTCGAGCAGGGCCAGGGTCTCACGGCTCTTCGAGCAGCGCGGATTGTGGTAAATTTGGGTCTCGCTCATGATAACTCCCTGATTTATCGCATGAGAGGGGAAGAAGCGGCGCTATTGTATGGCAAAGCCTGAGGCACGTCTTCCATTGATGGAATGAAACCAGAGAGTTATCAAATTGTATGAGACGCCTTTCATTCTGGCCTGAAGAGGCCCCAACCTGATGACGCATCTCAAGGAGAGGCAATGAAAGCAATCCATGCCATGGCACTGACCGCTCTGCTGAGCGCCTGTACCCCGCAACCCGAGTTGACCGACACCCAGGGTGAACCGGTCAGCTTGCAGCGGTTCGCGGGCAAGCCACTGCTGGTCAACTACTTTGCCCAGTGGTGCGCGCCCTGCCTGCGGGAGATGCCCCTGCTCAATGCCCTGCAACGGGAGGGCAAGGTGCAGGTCGTGGCGCTGAGCTTCGACAGCATGAGCGCGCCCGAGCTGGCAGAGCTGGCCCGTCGTCACGATATCCAGGTGCCCATCATGCAGGTCAACGGCGAAGCCGGCGCCAGGCTGCCCTTCCCCCGCCCCGCCCAGCTGCCCACCAGCTATCTGCTCGATGCCGATGGCAAGCTGGTGCAGACCCTGGTCGGTGAACTCAATCACGCACGGCTGGCGACCCTGACCCGCCAGTGATCGGCAATCACCTGTGCCTGCCTGGGCAGGCCAGCTGCTCCGTCCGGGCATACCAGGCAATAAAAAGGGCGTA
This sequence comes from Aeromonas rivuli, assembly GCF_020149575.1. NCBI lineage: Bacteria > Pseudomonadati > Pseudomonadota > Gammaproteobacteria > Aeromonadales > Aeromonadaceae > Aeromonas > Aeromonas rivuli. Next base: position 2,739,678 of record NZ_CP079742.1, read on the forward strand.
GCGGTGACCCGCTACGCCCTTATCCGCCGCAAGAAGCGTCACATCTTGAGGCTCTCCAATGCTTTTTTCTCACGTTCCAACTCGGTGATCCTCGCCTCGATACGGGCCAGATTCAGTTTGTTGCTGGTCGTGCCACGGGCGACGATCAGCTCGTCGATGGCGGCCTGGTAGTCGCCGCGCAGGGAGAGGGTCTCGGCCCGCGCCATGTGCAGCTCTTCCATCTTGCCCGCCTTGCGATAGGCATCGGCCAGCAGACTCCAGGTCAGGCTGTTCTCTTCATGCTCCCGGGCGTAGGGATCCAGAATGGCGATCGCCTTGGCGGTGTTGCCGCCCTCCAGATAGGCGTTGCCCAGGTTGATCACCACCACCTCGTTATCCGGCATCCGCCGTCTGAACTGCTCGAGGCGGGCGATGGCCTGGGCATTGCGCCCCTTGGCAAGATCGATGTCAGTCTGGCCATCCAGGATGAACAGGTCCTCCGGATGGCGGCTGGCCAGCTCCTTCATGATGGCATCGGCCTCGTCCGCCCGTTTGAGCTGAAGCAACACCAGGGCCTTGCCATAAAGAGCAGCGTCCTTGAGGGGGTAATCGCCCCGACTCAGCCGTTGCTCGAAGAAGGTGAGCAGGGCCGCCTGTGTCTCCGTACCAAAACGCGCCTGAATACGTACCTTGGCAAACCAGAAGTCCAGGCTAGGAGGCAGGCTGCGTTTGCCGTAACTGGCGGCCCTGGCACGGGCCTCGGCAATCCGGGTCTCGGGCAGGGGGTGAGTGAGCAGCATCTCGGGGGGCTTGCTGGCGTAACGATACTCCGCCGCCAGCTTCTGGAAGAAGGTCGCCATGCCGCTGGGGTCAAAACCCGCGTCATAGAGCGTCTTCATGCCGATCCTGTCCGCCTCGTATTCGTTGTCCCGGGTGTAGTTGATAGCCGACTGCATCGACAGACCGAGGGTAGTCTGCAGGGCGGCAATACCGGCGGTCGGGTTGATCACCGCCAGGGCGATTGAGCCCACCAGACCGGCGAGGGTCATGGCCGAGCTGCTCGCCTGGGCTTCAAGATATCGGGCGATGTGACGCTGGGTGACGTGGGTGATTTCGTGGGCCAGTACCGAGGCGAGTTCGCTCTCGCTGTCGGCATAGAGAAACAGGCCGGTATGTACCTTGACCCGCCCGCCAAGGAAGGCCGCCGCGTTGATGCTGGGATCGTTGATCAGGAAGAAGGTGAAGGGGAAGCGCACCCCGTCAGCGTTGGTCAGCAGTCGCTGACCCAGATCGTCAATGTACTGGCTGAGCACGGGATCATCGATAACGGGCAGACCTGCACGGGCAAAGCGCATGAAGGCGTTGCCGTAGCGCACCTCCTGCTCGATGGGCAGCGCCGCCACCCCGGCTGTGCCTATGTCGGGCAGCTGATTGTTGGCCTGGGCAGTAAAGCTGGCGCTCATCAGGGAGGTCAGCAGGGGAATGCTTGCCATCAGGGGGGAAAAACGTGCCACGTTATCTCTATCTCCTTTAGGAAGGGGCTTCGGCAGGATACCCTTGCCCCTGACGGCCCACAAGCGTTGTTTCAGGCTGCCATCACGGCCATAATAGCGGCGTCTCGCCCGCTGGAGCCGTTATGGAACACCTGGATCTGACCTCCTATCGCTGCCCTGAGCCACTCATCATGGTCAAGCTCTGGCTGCGCCAGGCTAAAACCGGTCAATCCCTCGCCATCAGTCTGTCCGACCCCGGCTCGCGCCGCGATATCCCGGCCTATCTGACGCGCCTTGGCCATAGCATACTGAGCGCTGAGCAAACCCCTTCGCACCTGCACCTGCAATTCACGGTCGGGGAGCCATCCTGTTGTTGAGGAATACTCCATGTTTGAAGTCCTGAAACGCTGGTATCAGACTCGATTCTCCGATCCCAATGCCGTCACCCTGTTCCTGTTATTGCTGTTCTGTTTCGCCATCCTCTGGCTGTTTGGCGACATCTTGGCGCCGCTGCTGGTGGCCCTGGTGATGGCCTATCTGCTGGAGTGGCCGGTGAGCCGGTTACAGCGGTTGGGCCTGGGGCGAACCCCCGCCACCGGTCTGGTATTGCTGCTGTTTCTCACCCTGACCGTGCTGGCGCTGCTTGGTCTGATCCCGACCCTGGTCAGCCAGGGGATCAATCTGGCCAAAGAGTCCCCCGCCATGCTGGGCCACACCCAGGACTATGTGCGTACCCTGCCCGAGAAGTACCCCGAGCTCATCGATGTCAGCCTGGTGGAGACGCTGATCGACAACATACGCCAACGCATCCTGAGCGGCGGCGAGACCCTGGTGAGCGCCTCGCTCAGCTCCCTGGTCAACGTGGTCGCCCTGCTCATTTACCTCATACTGGTGCCCTTGATGGTGTTCTTCATGCTCAAGGACAAGGGGGTGTTGCTGGCGGGCATACGCCGCTTCCTGCCCCGTAACCGAACCTTGGTCAATCGGGTCTGGGTGGAGATGAACGATCAAATCATCAACTATATCCGCGGCAAGGTCATCGAGATCCTCATCGTCGGCATCGCCACCTATATTCCCTTCGCCCTGATGGGACTGCGCTACTCGGTGCTGCTGGCGGTGGCGGTGGGTTTCTCCGTCCTCATTCCCTACATAGGGGCGGCGGCGGTGACAGTGCCGGTGACCATGGTGGCGCTGTTCCAATGGGGGCTGACACCTGAATTTGCCTGGCTGATGGTCGCCTATCTGGTGATCCAGGCCCTCGATGGCAATCTGCTGGTGCCGCTGCTCTTCTCCGAAGCCGTCAATCTGCACCCTGTGGTGATCATCATCGCCGTGCTGGTCTTTGGTGGCTTATGGGGATTTTGGGGGGTCTTCTTCGCCATCCCGCTGGCGACCCTGGTCAAGGCCGTACTCAATGCCTGGCCCAAACGAGACGAGAGCCCGGCCCCTTAAGGGTGATCCATTGGAGACCACGCCATCGTGACCCAGCGAGCAGAGTTCAACCGGGATGAAAATTATCCTGACATAGGGCGCCAATTTATTGATATTAAATGCGTTGCGCCCTGCTAACTTGCATCTGCTCCGGGCATCGGCTTAAATGTTCGCCTTTTTTCATTCGACACCTCTGGCCTATCACACGGGCAGTTAAACAAGGACGATTTACATGACCCCTGTTCGATCGACACCGTCAACCGCCTGGAAGCTGGCTAGCCTCGCAGCCCTGTTGGCCTCTTGCGCCATCGGCACTGCCCACGCCGACATCGATCTGGGTGCCCTGAGCCCCTTCTCCAGTGACAGCCCCACCAGCCCCATTCCCAAAGGGTTGGTGCTGGGAGGCGCCTTTATCGGCGGCCAGGCCCGTTATCAGCATCAGGATGACACCATGCTGCCCATACCTGGTGGACTCTATTTTGGTGAGAACCTGATGTATCTGGGGGACAGGGCCCGCTACTACCTCTCCCGGGATGGCAATCTGTCGACCTATGCCTTCGGGCGGCTGCGCTTTGGCAACCTGGATCCCGATGACGATCGCTTCTTCGATGGCATGAACAAGCGCAAGGGCGAGTTTGAGGCCGGATTTGGTGCCGATCTGGTGACCCCGTATGCCTTGTTGACCCTAAGGGCCACCAGCGATGTCACGGGGACCAGCAACGGTCAGGAAGTGATGGCATGGGCCAACTTCCCCATAGTGCGCGACAGGCTGCTGGTCATGCCGGGCTTTGGTCTGATGCTACGCAGCCACAACATGGCCAACTACTACTTCGGCGGCGTCTCTGACGATGAGGTGGCACCGGGCCGCCCGCAATGGAACACGGGCACCACCCTCTCCCCCATGGCCTCCATCATTGGCAGCTATCGTTTCAGCCCCCACTGGATTGGTGGATTCGGCGTCAACTACGAGCTCTACGATAACGACATCGCCGACAGCCCTCTGGTGCAACATGAAGGCGAACTCTACGCAGGCGTCGGGCTGGGCTATATCTGGTGACGCCTCCTGAGCTGCGCACAAGAACATAAAAAGAGGCCCGCATGATGCGGGCCTCTTTCTGAATCGATGAGCGGCCAGGTCACAGGGTTGCGAGGAACGCCTCCAGCGCCCCGGTGACTGCCGCTGACGCCTCCAGACTGGCCAGATGACCGGCCCCCGGGATCTCTTTGAGCGGACACCCCAGCTCCTCGGCCATCAGATACCCCTCCAGCACAGGATGTATCTTCTCCTCGCAGCCCATGATGACCAGACTCGGCTGGCTGAAGTATTGCAGCCAGTCGATGCGATCCTCTCGCCCGATCCAATGCTGACCGAGCCGAACCAGGGCGTCGATCTTGTCTGCGGGCCACTGGGCAAGCCGGGCCATCATGGCCTGCTGCAACAGCGGATGGGGGTGATTTGCCAGGTAACGTTCGGTAAAACCGGCGGCGATGGCACTGGGCACGGCCCCCTTGGCGGCTATCTCATCCAGCCAGCCCTGGTAGCGCGCCCGACTGATCTGGGGCTCCCAGCCAGCAAAGCAGCCTTGCAGCACCAGGGCGCGCACCCGAGTGGGCACCAACTTGGCCAACTCTATGCCCCAGATCCCCCCCAGCCCCTGACCGACCAGTACGAATTCCGCTATGCCCAGGCTATCCATCAACTGCAGCATCTGGCTGGCCACGTCGGTCAGATTGCCGTTGGTTGCAGGCAAGCCCCCCGACTGACCATGGCCCCACAACTCGGGAACGATGCAGCGGTAGCGCCCCTTGAGCGCCTCTAATTGCGGACGCCACGCATCGGCATCCATCAGGTAGGCATGGCCAAACAGAATGGCCGGTCCCTGCCCCTCGTCCAGGTAGGCGAGCGGGCTGGCATCAATTTCCACAAACTGTCTCATGAGTTCCTCGAACAAGTTGGCCTGGGAACCAGAACCTCAGGCGACACCCAGGATGTTCTGGCACAGGGTGCTATGAACGGAAGTTTACCATATGACCCCTGGCACGGGGCGTGCGACTGGTGCAAGCTGGGAAGACTCAAAGAGGGAGATGATCATGAGCAAGGCTACCAAGCTGGGCAAGAAAGAGTATGAGAAGGCATTGGTCAATCTGCAGGCCGAGCTGGTCAAGCTGCAGGAGTGGGTCAAACAGGAGGGGCTCAAGGTCGTGGTCCTGTTCGAAGGGCGCGATGCCGCGGGCAAAGGCGGGGTCATCAAGGCCATCACCGCCCAGCTCAACCCACGGGTGGTCAAGGTCGCGGCCCTGCCCGCCCCCTCCGACCGTGAACGCACCCAGTGGTACTTCCAGCGTTACGCCTCCCACCTGCCCGCCGCCGGTGAGATGGTACTGTTCGATCGCTCCTGGTACAACAGGGCTGGCGTCGAGCGAGTGATGGGCTTTTGCGAGGACGACGAATACCGCGAGTTTCTGCGCGCCTGCCCCGAATTCGAGCGCATGCTGACCCGCGCGGGCATCATTGTCATCAAATACTGGTTCTCGGTATCGGACGAAGAGCAGGAGAAGCGCTTCCTCGACCGCATCCATACCCCCATCAAACGCTGGAAATTCAGCCCCATGGATCTCCATGCCCGCTCGCGCTGGGTCGAGTATTCCCGCGCCAAGGATGACATGTTCGTCTATACGGACACCGAGGATTGCCCCTGGTTCGTGGTCGAGGCGGATGACAAGCGCAGCGCCCGCATCAATTGCATCTCCCACCTGCTCAGCCGGATCCCCTACAAAGCCATCAAATACGACAAGATAACCTTGCCTCCCATAGAGACCCAAGGCTACGAGCGCCCCGCCCTCGCCAAGCAGAGCTTTGTACCCGATGTGGCCCATCGACTGCGCAAGGGCAAGGCGCTCAAGGAGCACAAAGCAGTCAAGCCAGCCAAGAACACGGCCCCGTTGGAAGCCAGATCGGCGGCGACAGTGCCATCGATTACCGCCGCCCCGACCAACGCAACCCCGGCAAAGCAAACAACATCGGTAACACCTACGGCCAGCACAACCCCGGCAAAGAAAACGGCAGCGGTGACACCTGCCGCCAACGCAGCCCCGGCAAAGAAAACAACATCGGCAAAACCTGCCGCCAACGCAGCCCCGGCAAAGAAAACAGCATCGGCAAAACCTGCCGCCAACGCAACCCAGGCAAAGAAAACAACATCGGCAAAACCTGCCGCCAACGCAGCCCCGGCAAAGAAAACAACAGCGGTAACACCTGCCGCTAAAGCAGCCCAGGCAAAGAAAACGGCAGCGGTAACACCTGCCGCTAAAGCAGCCCAGGCAACCGCAGCAGAGCCGCCCCAAGGCAGAGGCAAAGCCGCCGACCCTAAGCAGTGATCCCCCCTGAATCCCTGTGCCAATAAAAAGCCGGTCTCACGACCGGCAAAAGGCATTGCATGAAAAGTCAGGCCAGGAAGCCCCTGGCCCCTCCGGGCTGATGGTCAACCACGAATGTATTTGGCTGTACGGGGGAAAGCCTGCTCCTTGCTATCGAACAGGTAGCAGGCCTCGGCCGGGATGCCGACGCTGTAGGATTGACCGCTGCTCACCTCGATGTCCGCATTGGCCTTGACGGTAAAATCATGGCCTTCCACGTCCATGTAGATGAAGGACTCGGCGCCCAGGTGTTCAGCGACCTGCACCTGCCCGGTGACCTTGCTGTGTGCATGGGGGTGATCCAGGGTCACCAGGTGCTCGGGACGCACCCCCAGTTCCACCTTGTCACCGACCGCGGCGCGACGGGCATCGACGCGAGCACGCACCCTATCCCCCGACACCAGCTTGATCAGACACTCCTGCTCGCCGATCTCGGCCAGCTCGCCGCTGAGGAAGTTCATCTTGGGTGAGCCGATGAAGCCTGCCACGAACTTGTTGTCCGGGTTGTGGTAGAGATCCAGCGGCGTACCGAACTGCTCCAGATTGCTGGTTGCCTCCCCCTTGAGCGGGCTCAACACCACGATGCGATTGGCGAGGGTCATGGCCTCAATCTGATCGTGGGTCACATAGATGATGGTGGAGTTGAGCTCCTTGTGCAGCTTGGCTATCTCGATGCGCATCTTGACCCGCAGGGCGGCATCCAGGTTGGAGAGCGGCTCATCGAACAGGAATACCTGCGGCTGCTGGACGATGGAGCGACCGATGGCGACCCGCTGGCGCTGACCGCCGGAGAGCGCCTTGGGTTTGCGCTCAAGCAGAGGCTCCAGGCCGAGGATCTCGGCGGCACGCATCACCCGCTTGTGAATATCGTCCTTGCCCATCTTCTTGATCTTGAGGCCAAAGGCCATGTTCTCGTAGATGTTCATGTGCGGGTAGAGGGCATAGGACTGGAACACCATGCCGACGTTGCGCTCCACCGGCGGCACGTCGTTCATGTAACGACCCCCTATGGTCAGCTCGCCACTGGTGATGTCCTCAAGGCCCGCTATCATCCGCAGCAGGGTCGATTTGCCGCAGCCTGACGGGCCGACGAAGACGATGAACTCTCCCTCCTTGATGGAGAGATTGATATTGCGCAGCGTGTCCTTGTGGACAGCCGGGTCGTAATTCTTGCGAACGTTGTTGAGTACTACTTCAGCCATGACGAGCTCCGCTCTTGAATCTGTGCAAATCGTGATAGCGGGGAGATGTCTCTCCCTGCCATAAAACATCAGCCCTTGACGCCACCGGCTGTCAGGCCACCGACCAGCCAACGCTGGGCCAGCAAGAACACCAGGGTGATGGGCAGGCCGGATAGCACGGCAGCTGCGGCGAAGTCACCCCACAGGTAGTTCTGTGGATAGAGGTACTGCTGGGCACCGACCGCCAGGGTCAGGTTGTTCACATCCTGCAGCAGGATGGAGGCCATGGGCACCTCGGTAATGGCACCGATGAAGGAGAGGATGAACACCACCGCCAATATGGGTACCGACAGGGGCAGCAGGATCAACCTGAACGCCTGCCAGGGAGTGGCGCCGTCGATGGCCGCCGCCTCCTCCAGGGAGGAGTCGATGGTCTCGAAGTAACCCTTGATGGTCCACACGTGCAGCGCTATGCCCCCCATGTAGGCCAGGATCAGGCCACCGTGGGTGTTGAGGCCCAGCCAGGGAATGTACTCCCCTATCTTGTTGAACAGCGCATAGATGGCGACCAGCGCCAGCACGGCCGGGAACATCTGGAAGATCAGCATCCCCTTCAAGATGGTCTGCTTGCCGCGAAAACGCAGGCGGGCAAAGGCATAGGCGCAGGTGGTGGAGAGCACCACTATCATCAGCGCCGTGATGCCGGCCACCTTGATGGAGTTCCACAGCCAGGTCAGTACCGGGAAGGGAGGCGGTGTCACACTGCCATCGGCGTTGGTGATGGTCATGCCCAGCGCCAGCTTCCAGTGATCAAGCGTGGGGTTGGAGGGGATGATCTCCCCCACCGAGAAGTTGCCGTTTCGAAACGAGATGGCGATGACCATGATCAGCGGGAAGATGATCACTGCCAGGAAGCCCCACATCACCAGGTGAGTGGCCCACACCCGGTACTTGACAGATTTAGGTTGTACGATAGCCATATAGCTCCCCTTACAGTTGATCAGCTTTGGAAAGCTTGAGGTTGAGCAGTGCCAATGCCCCGACAATCAGGAAGATGGCGGTGGCGATGGCGCTGGCCAGACCGTAGTCCTGGCCACCCGAGCCCTGGAACGCGATCCGGTAGGTGTAGCTCACCAGCAAGTCCGTGGTGCCGGCCGGGGTACTGGCGCCTATGATGTCCGGCGCACCATTGGTCAACAACTGGATTAACACGAAGTTATTGAAGTTGAAGGCAAAGGAGGCAATCAGCAGCGGGGTGAGCGGCTTCATCAACAGCGGTACCGTGATCTTGAAGAAGTTCTGCACCGGGCCGGCGCCGTCCATGGCGGACGCCTCATAGAGATCTTCCGGGATGGCTTTGAGCAGCCCCATGCAGAGGATCATCATGTAGGGGTAGCCGAGCCAGGTATTGACGATGAGGATCATCGTCTTGGCCAGGAAGGGGCTGGTGTACCAGTCCGGTTTGATGCCGAATGCCGCTTCCAGGAAGAGGTTGATCTCACCGAAGTTCTGGTTGAACAAGCCCTTGAACACCAGGATGGAGATGAACGCCGGGATGGCGTAGGGCAGGATCAGCATGACCCGATAAAATCCCCGTCCTTTGAGCTGCTCCCACTGTACCAGGCAGGCGACGACCATGCCGATGGCCAGGGTCAGCACCACAGAGCAGGTGGAGAAGATGACGGTCCAGATGAAGATCTGGAAGAAGGGTCCCTGGATACCCGGATCGGTGAGGATGCGGGTGAAGTTCTTCCAGCCCACTGCGACCACGAAGCCTGGCGCCACGCTCTTGCCGACAAAGTGGCCCTGCTCGTCGATGTACTGATAAAAACCCGTCTCTGTATTGGGCATCATCAGCTCGCCACTCTGGTTATCACGCAGCAGATTGCTCTCCTTGAGCATCACCCCGGATTTCAGCACGGCGCCATCAACCAGCTGGGTATAGAGCGGCTTTTGCGCGGCAAACTTGCGCAGGCTGCTCATGGTGAGCTGTATGCCGCCTTCGGGCAGCAGCAGATCCAGCTCGGAGAGATGGGTCTTGTGGGCGATGATCTCGCGGATCGGCGCTGCCGGCAGGCCAGGCTCCCCTTCGAGGGGGGTCAGTGTGACCTGTTGCTCGGCACCGTTCACCGGGCCTTGCCCCGCGGCCAGGCTACGCGCCTTGTTGTCCATCAGCGTCATCTGCGGGCTGACAAAATGGCGACCATCCTGGGTGAGCAGCAGCTGATACTGGTTGTTCTCACCCTTGAGCAGCGTGAAATCAAACTCGCCACCGGCGACCTTGTAGCTCTTCTTGAGATGGTAATTGCGCGCCTGCTCGACCGAGAGCAAGTTCGCGCCTGAATAGTTGGTAAACGCTATCCCTATGGTGTAAGCCAACGGGAATATGATGAAGACCACCATACCTGCCACACCCGGGAAGATATAACGGTGTGCATAGGTCTTCTTGTTCATGAAGACATAGAGGCCAACGGAGACCACCAGCAGATCGAGCAAGGCAAACACCCACTCGCCACTGGCATACATCATCACGGCCGCATAGCCGTTGAGCACGGCAATCAGCGCCGCCATGGTCCACTTAAGCCAGGTGTGCTTGTCATTGGGACCGGCATAGGATTCGAGAGAAGGTACTACTTCCATGCCAATTAACCTTATTACGCCAAGGAAAGAAGAGGTGGGAGGCCCGCGGGCCTCCCTGGTAGATACTTACTGAACGATACGCTTGGCAGCGGTATCCAGGGCTTCGTCAACGCCTTGACGACCGGACGTCACGTTCTTGAGGGCAGTTTCAAAGGAAGACCAGAAACGGCTCATCTCGGGCACGGACGGCATCGGCTCACCATTCTGGGCGTTCATCATGGTGGCTTTGATGTTGGCATCAGACTCCAGGGTCTTCTGGAAAGACTTGAGTGCCACGGCGCCGAGGGGCTTGTCAGCATTCACTGCGGCCAGACCCTTGTCGGTCAGCAGGTAGTTCTCCAGGAACTCGACGGCCAGATCCTTGTTCGGGCTGGCGGCGTTGATGGTGGCCCCCAGTACGCCAACGAAGGCCTTGGCCGGTTTGCCGTTCAGGGTGGGCAGCGGCGCAACGCCATACTTGATGCCGCTCTTGTCCAGGTTGCTCCAGGCCCAGGGACCATTGATCATCATGGCCACTTCACCCTTGTTGAATTTTGCATCCATGACGCCGTAGTCGATGCCCTTCTCCAGGTGACCGGACTTGATCATGTCGGCGATGTAGCCCACCCCCGCCTTGGCACCCGCGTTGTTCACGCCGGTATCCTTGACGTCATAACCGGTCGCGGTCTTCTTGAAGGCATAACCCCCATTGGCAGCCACCAGCGGGTAGCTGAAGTAAGGAGTGTCGTAGGCCCACATGATGGCGCGCTTGTCATCCTTCTTGAGGGTCTCGTCGATCTTGGCGATCTCTTCGAAGGTCTTGGGCGGCTCTGGCAGCAGGTCTTTGTTATAGATCAGGCTCACGGCTTCGACAGCGACCGGATAACCGTAGGTCTTGCCATCCACAGACATGGCATCCCAGGCAAACTGTTCGAACTTGGCTTTCTCGTCGGCATTCGGGGTCACGGGCACCAGCAGACCTGACTTGACCCATTCGCCGTAGCGGTCATGGGCCCACAGGAAGATGTCCGGACCGTTGCCGGTCGCGGCCGCTTGCTGGAATTTCACCTCAACCTGATCCGGGTGAGCCACTGTCACCTTGATGCCGGTTTCGGCTTCAAATTTCTTACCCACTTCGGCCAGACCGTTATATCCCTTGTCACCGTTGATCCAGATCGTCAGCTGACCCTCATCAATGGCGGCGGTGGCAGTGCAAGCCACACCCAGGGTAGCCAAACCAATCAGAGAGGAGAGTAATGTCTTTTTCATGAGCCTTTCCTTGTTGTTGTTCCGCGCTGCAAGAGCATTGTGTGCGGGATGAATATTATCCCAAGCCTCAGATGCCTCACATGACGCAACTCGCATTTTTGAAATGCAATTACGTATTTCCTTCCGGAAAGTTCTGAAAACATTTTCTTGTTTCAGGGGGTTATCGCATTTTATGGCCATTATTTCTGACCATTGGAGAAATTAAGTTACCTTACTGAAACATAATTACATAAATGAAAGGGTTTTCACTCTCATGAAAACCCTTTCATCGTTGATTCATTGTTTAATTTGCTAACTAAAGCACTTGGTCAGTTTCTTGCCTCCTCCGCCCACCAAATAAAAAGGCACCGCAGCGAACTGCGGTGCCTTTTTACCAGAAACCCGGGCTGGATCACATTATGACGATCGGGTCAGCTGATCCTTCAAATTGGGCGGCACGCCGCGGATAGTCAGGGTGTCGGTTTGGGGATCATAGAAGACCCGGCTGCCCAGCAGCTTCTGTTCAAAACTCAGGGTCAGACCGCCACCGGAGCCGACGAACTTGGTCAGCCCCCGCAGGGTGGATCTGTCTGGCGGGAAGCGATCCTCCAACTCATATTCCTTGCCAATAAAGCTATAGAAATCGAGGTCGTTATCGCCGGGTAATTCCGCCGAGAGTTCACGGATCTCGATCTCTTCACCGGCACTGGCCTGTTCGGTGCAATATTTGAAGACCTGCTTCTTGTAATCGTTGCGCTCTTGCGGCTCAAGCTGCTGAGTGGCGCAATAATCCTCTACCGCCTGCAATAACCCTTTATTTTGCAGCTTGGCATCCATGCCTTCACGGGCACCTAATAAGTCGAGGAAGAAATCCCCCAACTTGCGGCCAACCCGCCCCTTGCTGAAGGTGATATAACGACGCGACTCGGGCTGAGTCTTCCATTCGGTGAGATCGATACGCGCCACCAGATTGAGTTTGCCGATATCCAGATACTGGATATGGCTGAGCTCGAGGGCTTCACTCACCGTCACGCTCTCCTTGCCCTCCAGCAGGGCGACCAGCAGATAGTCGACCCCCACATAGTTGTATTTGGCAAACAGCAGCACCCCTTGTTCATCCAGAGCATGGTCGACCAGGGTCTTGACCAGGTGCTGGGTCATGGAGACCGAGAAGGGGACGAAGTCGCTCTGTCCGGCGAGCAGCTGTTCGAGGGCGATGCGAAACAGCGGAGAGGCCGGTTTGGGGGCATCATCCCCCTCGGCCGCCTCTGCCCCCTCCTCGCCCTCGGCAAAGTAACCAAATCCTTTGCCGCCTTTGCCGTTATAGATGCGATGCAGCTCCGCCATCAACCCCTGAACGGCCTCGTCGGGGGTCAGGGTCTGGCTGCGGGTATCGGCCTGGGGCTGACCGCCGCTGCCACTGCGCAGGGAGTGAAGAATGATCTTGTCGATATCGAGACTCATGTCACAAAGCCATAGTGTTAGCCGAAAGGGTGGAGTATTATAAGTCGCTTTGAACTGAGATGAACTGAAGATTATGCCCATCGTATCAAAGTACAATAACGAGCAGTTTGACGCCCTGATGAACGACCTGATCACCGCCCTGGAAAAACACAAGGCGCCGGTGGATCTCAGTCTGATGGTGCTTGGCAACCTGACCACCAATATCATCAATGGTATGGCCCCGGCCCAGCGTCAGGCGATCACCGAAAAATACATCCAGGCGCTCACTGCCTCGGTGGATCACCGTCGCGATGCTCACTGAGTTTCTCCGCATTCTTTGATGTTTTTCAAGTAGATGGATCACTATGGTCGAAACCGGCAACCCCTATCGTGATAACGTTTCCCGCCTGATCACCTGGGGGCATTGGTTCTCCTTCTTCAACATCATCCTGGCCATGCTGATCGCCACCCGCTATCTGGGTGCCATCAGCTGGCCATCGACGACCCTCGGGATCGTCTATCTCATCATCAGCTGGATAGGCCACTTCTCCTTCCTGAGTTTCGTCACCTATCTGCTGACCATATTCCCCCTGAGTTTCGTGCTTCCCAAAGAGAAGGCACTGAGGTTCGTCTCGGCCATAGTGGCGACCCTGGCACTGGTGCTCTTGCTCATCGACACCCAGGTGTTCCGGCTGTTCAAGTTCCACCTCAATGGGCAGGTATGGCAGCTGCTATTGGAGCAAGCCCAGACGGAGCAAGGCTCTATCTGGAGCATCATCTTCGTGGCGGTGCCGACCATCTTCCTGCTGCAACTGCTGCTGTCGGCCTATGTGTGGCGCAAGATCAACAAGCGCAAGCGCCGTCAGTATGGCAGCCATGTGGGCCTGGCCCTGCTCGGCTGCTTTATCCTGACCCACGTGGTCAACAGCTGGGCAGATGCGACCCTGTATCAGCCCATCACCATGCAGAAGGCAAACTTCCCGCTCTCCTACCCCATGACCGCCAAGAGCTTCCTGGCCAAGCATGGCTGGCTGGACCTGGATCAGTACGAGAAAGAGGCCCAGTCCCAGGATGGGGATGGCGAGAGCCGGCTGCGCTATCCGCTGCGCCCGCTCAGCGTCAATGCGCCCAGCAATCATCAAAATCTGCTGATCGTGGTGGTGGACTCGCTGCGCTATGACATGCTCAACAGCATCAATATGCCCAATCTGCAACGCTATGCAGACCAGCACCTCAACTTCCGTCAGCACCTGAGCGGCGGCAACGACGATGTGATGGGCATGTTCAGCCTGTTTTATGGTCTGCCCGGTCACTACTACAACGACATCCGCCTCGACAAGACCCCGCCAGTGCTGCTGGATGAGATGCTGCGCCAGGATTACGAATTCGGTCTGTTTGGCTCCCTTGATGATGCCGATAAGTATCGCCGGAGCATACTCGCCGGCCTGCGCAAGCAGGTGTTTGTCTCCCGCCAGCAGGATGATGGCAAGCTGGTTGCAGACTGGCAACAGTGGCTGGGTGAGCGCCCGAACGACAGACCATGGTTCTCGTTTGTCTATCTATCCAGCCCGGGTGCCTATCAGCTACCCGCCGAGATCAAGGGCCCCTTCCAGCCCGAACTGACCAAGTTCAATCCGGCCACCGCCTATCGCGCCGAGAATCGCCAGAAGCTGGAGAACCGTTACAAGAACGCTGTCTTCTACGCCGATCAGCTGCTCGAGCAGATGCTGGCCGAGTTGCAGCAAAAAGGGCTCAGCGATGACACCATAGTGGTGATCACCTCCGACCATGGTCAGGAGTTCAACGACACGGATCGCAACAGCTGGGGATCGGGAACCAATTATTCCCGTTACCAGGTGCAGGTCCCTCTGGTGCTGGCCTGGCCGGGCAAGGCCGCGGCAGACATTGATACGGGTACCAGCCATATGGATTTGGTGCCCACCCTGATGCCCAATATGCTGGGGGTGCGCAACCCTGAGCGCGACTACAGCAGTGGCCGAAATCTGTTCGATCCGGGCCAGCGCAACTGGCTGCTGGCTGGCGATCAGCAGAACTTTGCCATCTATCAGGACAAGACCATCACTGAGTTCAACAAGCAGGGTGACTTCGAGTTGCGTGACTGGGGCAGTTATCGCCAGATCAAGCACGGCACTCCGGACATGGGCGCCATGATCCAGGTAATGAACGAGCTGAACCGCTTCTACCGCGCCCCCTGATTGAGCCTGCCCCCTCGACAGAGCCCGCCTCATGGCGGGCTCTGTCGTATGTGCACGGAATCCAACTCCCCTCCCACCAGTCTCGTCTCTCACCTCCCCGAGTTGCATCGCTATCACACTCTGCCTTCTTCAATCAGACCAAGCAGCACCACCCCTCATTGAATAAATGTCAAAAATATCAATAATATCAATTCAGTACGATAGCAATGATAATTATTATCAACTGTTGATCTGCCCTAATGAGTCTGCAATAATCCGCGCCCTTCAGGCTCAAATAATAATCATTATCAACAATGAAAACACCACTGCACTACTGGCCCATGCTGCTGTCCGGTACAGCCCTGGCCGCCAGCGATCCGGCCAGGATCGACGCCACTGACATCAATCCCACCCTCAAGGCGCGCGAGACCATAGTGGTCAAGGGCCAGCGGATAGAGCAGAAGCTGTCCGACGTCTCGGGCTCCATCACCGTCATCACCGAGGAGGACCTGGATCGCCAGGTGGCCACCGAACTCACCGACGTGTTCAAGAATGAACCCGGTGTCTCGGTGACCGGCTCCGCCGGGCGGCCGCAAAACATCATCATCCGCGGCATGGGCGGCAACCGGGTATTGATCATCAAGGATGGGGTGCGGGTCAGCGATGGCTTCGGCGCCGATGATCTCAACGACAAGGTGGGCCGTTTCAGCTTCGATCTCGACGACGTCAAGCAGATCGAAGTGGCCAAGGGGGCGGGCTCCTCCCTGCACGGCTCCGACGCCATCGGCGGCACCATCGTCATCAGCACCAAGCAGCCGGAAGACTACCTGCAGGGCCAGGATGCCTATCTGAGCAGCAAGATCCTGCACGATGGCAGCAGCGCCAAGCAAAAACTGAGCGCCACCGGCGCCGCCCGCCTGCTGGATACCGAGCACCTGCTGCGCGTTTCCGGCTGGCAGGGACACGAGACCGCCAACTATGACGAGAGTCGCATCCCGGCGGATCTGGACGGCCTCAGCGCCTCCACCAGCTCCCGTTTCGACTTGAATGAGCACCACCTGCTGCGCCTCGAACTCGACTACTTCGAGGACAATGCCTACCGGGATCAGGGACCCCGCGAAGTGCCCCAGCCCGACGGCAAGTGGCAGGTACGCGAGTACCGCGAGAATGCGTCGCAAAAGACCCAGGGCGGCAAGCTGAGCTGGGAGGCGAGCCGCCTCGACAGCCTGCTGGCGGATCAGTTCAGCTGGAACCTCTATGGCAACCACGCCAAGAACACGGCCAACAAGCGCAGCCTGCTGCAAAACGACGAGCTGAGCGGCTACCCGCGCTATCGCAGCGAGCGGGAACGGGCCACCTTCACCGAAGAGCGGATCGGCAGCGCGCTGGATGTGCGCCGGGATCTGACCACCGGCGACCTCGGCCACAAGTTGAGCTATGGCATGGAGCTGGAGCGCACCAACCATGAGCGACCGGTGGACAAGCTGAGCCTGGAGGCGGGCGTGCCCCAGCCCCAGCAGTCGGCGCCGTTCAGCCGGGCCCGCACCGACCGGGCCGGGGTCTGGCTCAGCGACGTGGCGACCCTGGGTCAGTGGCAGTTCACCCCGACCCTGCGCATGGATCATCAGTGGCTGCAACCGCTGGATGGCAGCAATGGCGAGAACCACAGCTGGCATATCTCCCCGAGCCTGGCCACCAGCTACCGCTTCAACGACCAGTGGCGCAGCTGGCTCAGCTACGCCAACGGTTTCCGTGCCCCCTCCTATGACAAGGTGTACGGCAACATCCCCCACTACTTTGCCCTGCCACCGTTCGAGATCATCGCCAACACCGAGCTGCAGGAAGAGACCAGCCACAGCTTCGAGTGGGGCCTTGGCGGCGAAGGTGAGCACTGGAGCATCAAACCGGCGCTCTTCTACAACCGTTACTACAACTTCATCGACTGGCGTGAAGTCGGGCTGCGGCTGCGCGACGGCGTCATCCTGCGCCAGTACCGCAACGTGGCCAAGGCCGAGACCTGGGGCGCCGAAGTGGCCGCCAGCTACTGGCTGACCCAGCAATGGGAGCTCGCCACCAAACTCGGCTGGGTCGATGGGGAAGATAGCGAGGGCGAGGCCTTGCGCACCCTCACCCCGCTGGAGGGCAACACTCGCCTGAGCTATCAGGCCAACGACTGGAGCGTCGGGGTGCAGGCCGACTACGCCGCCGCCATGAGCCGGGTGCCCAGCTGCGGCAACAGCCTGACCAGCAGCCAGAGTGACTGTCTCAAGAGCGCGGGCTGGTTCAGCCTCGCCATGACCGCCGACTGGCTGATCACCGATGCCCTCAAGCTCAACCTCAAGCTCGATAATCTGTTCGACACCCGTTACACCCGCTATCAGGATGTGGCCGGGCTGGAAGCGGGCACCAATGCCGATCTGTTCACCCAGACCGGTCGCTCCCTGAGCGCCAGCCTGCGCTACACCTTCGTGGGGATCTGATGCAGCACCTACTGATCCTGGCCGCCCTGCTGGCGGCCCCTGCCTCCCAGGCCTCTGAGGAAGCGCCCCCCATCCCCAAACGTCCCTTGCTGATGCAAGGCGAGATTGCTCGGGTCGATCCCTATGGCGGCTGGCGTGACGACAGCCGCCGCTCCCCCGAATTGCTGACGCTGCTGCGCGAGCAGAATCGCTCGACCGAGCAACAGCTCAGCGGCCAGCAAGCACTGGCACAGCAACTGCAAACCGAGTGGCAGGCCAGAGAACGGGGCGAGCCTCTACCAGAGGAGTGGCTGACCGAGGCCGGCAGCCAGTGGCGCATGAAAGCGGACGGCAGCCTGTGGCAGCGGACCGATGAGCAGGCCCCCCCCCGCCAGCGGCTGGCCCCGCGTCAACCAGGGGAGGGCTACTACGAGCTCGCCAGCTGGTCGCTGCATCCCGATGGGCGCTGGCTGGCGCTGGCCGAAGATAGCCGTGGCGACAGGGACTACCGCATCACCTTGCTGGATCTGGCGAGCGGCGAGACGCTCGCCTCTTTGCCACACCGCGCCAGCGATCTGCTCTGGAGCCTGGATGGCAAGACCCTCTATACGGTCGCCAACGAGCGCAATACCCTGCGCCCCTGGCAACTGTGGGCCTGGCAAGGGGGCAAGGAGCGGCTGATCCATCAGGAGATGGATGCCGCCTGGCTGCTCAGTCTCTATCGCACCACCGACCAGCGTCACCTCATCTTGCAGAGCAACAA
The DNA here is from genome assembly GCF_020149575.1 of Aeromonas rivuli. Taxonomy (NCBI): domain Bacteria; kingdom Pseudomonadati; phylum Pseudomonadota; class Gammaproteobacteria; order Aeromonadales; family Aeromonadaceae; genus Aeromonas; species Aeromonas rivuli. Next base: position 2,757,906 of record NZ_CP079742.1, read on the forward strand.
CCACAACAGCTCGGAGCAATACCTGCTGGACGACGGCAAGGCCGCCCTGCTCAAGGCCCGCCAACCCGGTGTGGAGTACTACCTCGATACCCTGGGCGAACGGGTGCTGCTCAAGAGCAACCGGGATGGCGAGCTTGGCCTCTACCAGGCCAGCAGCCTGGCCGAACTGAGGCAAGGCAAGTGGCAGCTGCGTTGGCCCGGTCAGGGCCGCACCCTCGAGAAGTGGCGCCTGTTTGCCAATCACACCGTGCTGCAATACCGCAAGGATGGCGATGACTGGCTCGATGTGCTCGATGCCAACGGCGAACTGCGCCACAGCCTGCCGCTCACCGAAGGGGCGGGTACGGCCTGGATCCAGGGCGCTCAGGATCCGGCCAGCCAGCAAGTGTTGATCCGCCGCCAGGGCATGGCCGAGGCCCCGCATCAACGCTGGCTGGATCTGGACTCGGGGCAATGGCTGAGCGATGCCACTCAGGCAGCGGCCTCTGTCTATCAGAGCGAACGGCGCTGGGTCTTGGGCAAGGACGGCGCCCGGGTGCCGGTCTCCCTGGTGTGGCGCAAAGAGATCAAGACCCCCAAGGCGCTGCTGCTCTATGGCTATGGCGCCTATGGCACCCCCATGCGCCCCTACTACCAGCCTCAGGTGTTGAGCCTGCTCGATCGTGGTTTCGTCTACGCCATCGCCCATGTGCGTGGCGGCGGTCTGCTGGGAGATGGCTGGTATCAAGACGGCCGGGGTCAGCGCAAACAGCACAGCGTGGATGACTTCCTGGCCGTCGCCGATGCCCTGGCGCGGGATCCCGCCATCGACGCTGCCCGGCTGTTCGCCATGGGCGGCAGCGCCGGCGGCCTGCTGGTGGCGGCGGCGCTCAATCAGGCCCCTACCCGCTTCGCTGGCGCCCTGTTGCAGGTCCCCTTCGTCGACTTGCTCGGCACCATGAGCGATCCCGAACTGCCCCTCACCCGCCAGGAGTATGCCGAGTGGGGCAACCCGGCCAAGCCGGCGGACTATGCCGCCATGCGCAGGCTCAGCCCCTATGACAACCTGCATGCTGCGCCCTACCCGCCCCTCTATGTGACGGCCGGACTCTATGACAGTCAGGTGCCTTACTGGGAGCCGCTGAAGTGGATGGCCCGTCTGCGGGAGCAGAGCACCGCGGCCGGCCCCTATCTGCTCAGCACCGAGCTCGACGGCGGACATCTGGCCAGCGCGGGCACGGCGCAGCAGCAGGCCGCCCGCGAATATGCCTTCTTGCTCTCCCTGGCGGGGGTCCGTCACTGATGTCCGCATTCACCTTTTCTGTTTTGGAGTCACCCATGAAACCCTCCTCTCTGGCTCTCTGGCTGACGGCGACCCTGCTCGCCCAACCCCTCTGTGCGGCAGAGCTGCAATTTGTCGATGAGGCGCCGCTGACCGCCACGCCCCAGGCCTGGCTGGAGGCTCGCCTCGGCGTGACCCTTGCCCCCGACTACGACAAGGCCAGCCTGCTCGGCCACCACCATAGCTTCCGCATGCTGGTCAACGGCCTGCCGGTGGCCACCACCCAGGCGGCCATCAGCATAGACAGCGCCGGCAAGCCCTGGCGCCTCTACCACAACCTGCGCCCCCTTCAGACCAGCCTGCCGGGCTGTGATGCCAGCGGCAATCTGGATCCCTTGCTGACCAGCCTGCGCGATGCCGGTGCCCAGATTGACACCCTCGATCTGGTCGAGGCCTGGTACTGGCGCGATGGCGAGACCCTGGTGCCGGCCCTGCGCCAGCGCATTCGTGAGCACAAGGATGGCAACGCCAAGGCCTCCTATGTGCAGCTGTTTGCCAGCTGTGATGGCACAGAGGAGCTCGGCCGCTGGGGCGACATCGCCACCACCACAGCGCTACAGGCCCCCGATGCGGGGGATGTCTCCGTCTTGGCCCGGGTATTCGACCCGGATCCTCGTACCCAGTTGCAAGATGCCAGCCTGATCTGGCACGACGCCCTGGTACTTGCCGATGCCGCCTACCAGGACAAGGTGGCGCTGCCGGTCACCCTGCAGGGCAGCGACTATCTGCTCAGCGGCCCCCATGCCCGGGTGGTGGATGCCATGGAGCCCAGCACGGCGCCCTATCGCGCCGACAATGCTCAGGCATTTCGCCTGACCCGAGACGATCCGGGCTTCGCCGACATCAACGCCTACTACCACCTGGACTTGGCCCAGCGCCACCTCAAGGCGCTCGGCTTTGCCGACCTCATCCCCGGCGCCCTCGACATCGACACCGATGCCGGCTTTCAGGACAACTCCCTCTACGATCCGTTCGAGCGTCGGCTGGAGCTGGGCCGCAGCGGCGTGCCCGATGCCGAAGACCCCATGGTTGTCTGGCACGAGTTTGGTCACGCGGTGCAGCACCACATAGTGCCGGATCTCGGGGAAGAGGGTGACTGGGGCGCCATAGGTGAAGGCTTCAGCGACTATCTGGCGGCCAGTCATCGTCAGCGCAGCGAGACGGGTCGCCAGTTCGAACCGGCCATGGTGTTCAACTGGGATGCCCGCTTCACCGACCGGGCCCCGCGCCAGCTGGACGATCTGCGCGCCCGCTATCACCCGGACTACAACTATCCGGCCCACAGAACCATCAACGGCAGCAACGGTGATCAGCTGTGGGGCACCCCCCTGTTCCAGGCTCTGCTGGCGGCCGTCGCCGAACATGGCGAGCTGGCGCGAGACGAGTTTGATCGCCTCGTCATCGAGTCCCACTTCGGCTTAGGACCCGCCATTCGCATGCCACAGCTGGCCCGCCTCACGGTGGACACGGCCGAGCGGCTCTATCCGGCGCGCCACTATGGTCGCCTGCTGGAACAGGCATTCCGTCAGCACGGCCTGCTGCAGGCACCGGTCAGCATGGCTCTGGCCGACGGCAGCGCCATCGAGCTCGGCGAGCGCCAGTCGGTAGTACTCAACCTCAGCAACCCCGGCAACACGCCAGTGACCCTGCACAGTCTGACCCTGGCCCTGCCCGGCGGCCTGCAGGCCGAGCCGGTTCAGTGGCAGAGCAGCACCCTGGCACCAGGCGGCCTCATGACCACCACCCTGCGACTGTTGGCCCAGAGCCCCCTCGCCTGCGGCGACGTGACATCTGTGCCCGTCAACCTGACCCTGACCGGTGCCAGCCCGAGCGAGCGCCAATGGCAACAGTCCCTGAGCCTGCCCATCGGCACCCCGGTAGTCGCCCGAGCAAGCGGCCAGTCGCTGGCCCTCAACGATGCCATCAGCAGCGATGAAAAGGGCTTGAGCGAAACCAGTCTGCTGCTGGAAAAGAGCGATGCCAGGGTGAGCGATCAGTTGCAACTGACCCTGGACTTGCAACACGAGGCCCTGGACGAGCTGGAGATCTGGCTCAACTCCCCCTCCGGCACCCGGGTCCAGATCTGGGACAAAGGCTACAGTCCGCTGCCCCGTCTCAAGGGGGTCTTCCCGACCGAACTGCAATCCCTGCAACCCTTGAGCCTGTTCAACGGCGAACCCTTGTCGGGCAAGTGGACCCTGGACGTCGTGGACAACGCCCCCGGCAAGCGGGGCCGCCTGAATGGCTGGAGCATCAGCCAGCGCGTCGGCGCCCAATGTGGCAAGCCGGTGACGCCGCCCAAGGACGGCATCATCCACTTCGACACCGCGGACAGCAGCGGGGGCGGTGCCATCAACCTGTTCTGGCTGCTGCCGCTCGCCCTCTGGCGCCGTTTCGTGCGTCGTCGTTAACACAGACCCTATCAATAACAGCGAGGGGCCCAGGCCCCTTTGAGGACAAGAGATGAATCTGAAATACAGCTGGCTTGCCTGTTTGCTGGCTCCCCTGCTCAGCGCCTGCGGTGGCGGCGACTCGGACGAGGCGCCACTGGCCGCACCGGCCTATCGCCTGACGGTCAACCTGCCCCAGGCAGGCACCCTGTGCGTCAACCTCAATCAAAACGATCGTTGTGACGCCGGTGAACCCGAGGTCAATGGCGCTGCAGGCGCTCGCCCGCTGGAGGGTCACTCCCCCACCCTGCTGACCAGCCCTCTGCTGTTCATCCCAAGGGATCCCGCCGCGCTGACTCTGACTCACCCGGCGGCGCGCCAGGATGCACAACACCTCACGCCCAGTCCCCTGAGCACCTTGTTGCAGATCCGGATCAGTGAGGGGATACCGCCAGCCCAGGCACTGGCCAAGCTGCTGGCCGACCTGGCACCCCTTCAGCCGGGCCAGGATCTGGCCGCCCTGAGTCAGCTGGAGGCCTTCAACCAGGCCCTCGCCGAGCTGGCACTGGCCGCACTCAATGATGCCGGCACCCTGCCGGGGATCGCGGCCAATGAGCGCCAACGCCAGATCTGGCAGGGGTTGGTCACCCTGCTGCCCGAGCTCAGTCAGCATTTTGCCGACAGTCCGGAGCTCCTCAGCCTGCAACCCCGACTCGGCGCCGTGTTGCAACAGCAGCAGCCAAGAGCCCTGGTCACCGCCAGCGGCGTCACGACGTACAGCGACGGAGTGGATTATCTGCTGACCAGCGAGCCCGCGGATCACCCGGGCCAGGATGCCAGCCTCAAGCAGGCTCCCCTGCGTTATCGCAAGCTCGACAACAAGGGGCAGCCGCTGCCGGACAGCGCAGCTCAATGGGATTGTGTGGAGGATCTCAACACCGGCCTCGTCTGGGAGAAGAAGCTGGATGACCCGGACAGCCCGCGGGATCTGCATCGGGTCTTCGCCTGGGAGTTTGGCAACTACCATCCCCAACAAGCCGAGCTGGACTACGCCTGCCCGAGTGGTGAGGCCATCTGCTCAACCGAGCAATACCGTCAATGGCTCAACAGCCAGCAGCTGTGCGGCATCGCGCACTGGCGTCTGCCCCACGCCCAGGAGCTGATGAGTCTGCAACACTACGGCTCGCTGGCTCAGCAGGATGGGCAGATTGCCACCCTCGATGTGCGCTACTTCCCCGATCTGGGCACCGGTCTCAATGGCTTCGATGGCTATTACTGGAGTCAGACTCTGACCCCCTCCCGTCGCCTCGAGAGTGCGCCGCTCAGTGTCATTGCCCCGCTTTATTGGGGTGAGGACGCTGGCACCGATTACCCGACTCCCGTACAAACCCCTGACGACCCCAATGCCCTGCAACTGCGCCTGGTGGCCGAGGTAACCCGATGAACAAGTTTCTCCTGACCCTGCTGCTTTGTCTGTGCAGCCCGCTGGCACTGGCCATCGCCATCTGCGACGACAGCATGCCCAGAACCAGCCCCAGCTCCCGCTTCCTCGATCACGGCAACGGTACCGTGACGGACCGGGCATCCGGCCTGACCTGGATGCGCTGCCAGCTGGGGCAAACCTGGCAAAATGAGAGCTGCCGTGGCGAGCCGACTCGCCTCTATTGGCAGCAGGCACTGCTGACCGCCGAGCGGATCCGCACCGAATCCAATCACGCCCTCCATGGTTTCGGCGGTCACACCGACTGGCGCCTGCCCACCATCAAGGAGCTGACCAGCATCCTGGAATCCGCCTGCTACAAGCCGGCATTGAACGAGACCATCTTCCCCCGCGCCATGGCGGGCGAGGGCAAAGAGGTCAATGACGGTTACGTCTATCTCTGGTCCTCGACCCCCTTCCCGGCGGGCAAGACGGTGGCTTATCTGGACATCACCAGCGGCGCCGTCGGTCTGCGGGCCCCCAGCGCCTGGGCAAAACAGCTAATACTGGTGCGCTAAGCCCCTGAACTGACCGACAGCGGACGCACCGCGCACCGCTGTCGGCCAGCAGGTGTCGCCAAAACAGTACAGTGATTGCGCGCACTGTCAGAAAATAGCCAAATCACGTCATTGTGTGGCCGAACAGGCAGGATTTGCATGGCAGAGCGCTGGTATGAAGGCGGTGAAGCGGTTAGTCTAGCGACGATAGTTCAATCCCATGAGGTACAGATGAAAACCGTATTGCGTTTTAGCCTGCTGGGCGCCTTCTTGCTGAGCGGGCATGCCTTCGCCGCCGAACCGAAAAAATTTGATATCAGCATGTTCCCGGCCGCCGAGATAAACCAGGAACGTGTCGTTGTCCGCCTGCCGGAAGTCGAGAATGAAGCCGACATGATGGTCGAGCTGCAAGTCGGCAAGAAGATGCTGGTGGATTGCAACGTGCCGCGCTTCGCTGGCAACCTGGAGCAGCACAGCGTCAAGGGGTGGGGTTACAACTACCTGACCCTGGGCAAGGTCTCCGACCCCATCAGCACCCTGATGGCCTGCCCGGAAGGCCAGAAGAAAGAGAGTTTCATCCAGATTTATGGCCAAGGCTTCTTCGTGAACTACAACTCCAAGCTGCCTTTCGTCATCTATATACCCCAGGAGTACGAGGTGCGCTATCGCTTGTGGCGTGCCGATGCCCAGGCGCAACCGGCCATGATTGAATGACATTGGGCGGCCAGTTTGGCTCTCAGAACTGAATGACAAGGGCGCCACTGTGCGCCCTTTTCCTTGCCAAAAATGGGCAAAAAAAAATGACAACGGGATGATGCGCTGCATCATAAGTCCGTTATTTTTCTCACTTTTTGGCCAACTTACCCCAACAATCATCACCACAGACAGGGGTAAATAGTTCAATAAAATATTTTTATCAAGATAGTGAGAAAATTGATTTTGCACTATTTAAAAGCCTGATGATACTTGCCCGCAAAGGTCAAACTAACCAGAACAAGAGCACTATGAGCTTCGAATCAGACAAGCGTTTCAACGACTTCAAACATTTTCCCCGTGGCCTGCGTCGCAGTGGTGAATTCACCGTCGCCGAAGCAGACAGTCTGGAAAAATACGGCACCAGCATGCTGGCCATCTACCAGGGCAACCTGGCGCCGCGCGACGAGGTAGAGACCGCCTTCGCCGAGCAACTCAAGGCGGGTGAACCCGGCAGCAACCCTCACGCCAAGGTGTGGTTCAAGTATCTCAAAGTCATAGGCCCGAAGCGGGTTCATCGCCTCTGCACCGTCGCCGGTGGCGCCAGTGACGAGGCTGCTGGCAGCTTCGGCGGGAGTGGCAGCATGGGTGGTGGCATGGGTGGCGGTGACGAGTCCCTCGACTGATGGATACCGAACTGCTACGCACCTTCATCGAAGTCAGCAAGACCCGTCACTTTGGCCGCGCCGCCGAGAATCTCTATCTGACCCAGTCGGCGGTGAGCTTTCGCATTCGCCAGCTCGAGCAGCAGCTCGGGGTCAGTCTGTTTGCCCGTCATCGCAACAACATCCGTCTGACCGCCTCGGGGGAGCGTCTGCTGCCCTATGCCGACGCCATCTTGCACACCCTGGGCCGTGCCAAGCAGGATGTGGCCCTCTCCCCGGGCTTCAGTCAGCAGCTTGCCATCGGCGCCCCTCCCGTGTTCTGGGAGCTGGATTTCAACGACTGGCTCAATCATGTCTACGCCCTGGCCCCCGGCCTCGCGGTAAGGCTAGAGACCGCCTCTCGCGAGCACCTTTGCCGCCAGTTGCTGGAGCGCTCCCTCGACTTGGCGCTGCTCTCCGAGCCAACCAAGATCGACGAAATAGCCCTGCACCCCATTGGTGAGCTGGTGTTCGAGCTGGTGAGCCGGGACCCGGCCGCCAATGCCGACAACCTGATGCAGATGCCGCACATCCATCTCGATTGGGGCACCAGCTTCGAGCCGCAGCCAAGCCGCCTGCAGAGCCTGCAAAAGACCCCGGTGCTGCACTCAAGCTCCGCCAGCATGGCGTTGCAGTTTGTGCTCGCCAACGGTGGGGCCGCCTATCTGCCGCGGCGCATGGTCACCCCCTTCCTGGAGCAGGGGCGCCTGCATCTGGTGGAAGGAGGCCAGCCCCTGCGCCGTCCGCTCTATCTCGCCTATCTGGAAAAATCCGATCGCCGGGAGTTGATCGATGCCCTGCTCACCCTGCCCCTTGGCTGGGACGATGCCGAGCTCTATGTGCCTGCGACTGACTAAATCATCACGCCATAAAGAAGGGGCCCGCGGGCCCCTTCTGCTATTCATGCTTGCTGTCCAGACTAACCGTAGTGGCGCCGGTCGTTGGCCTGCGCCAGCAACATGCGGCTCTCCTTGAGGAACTGATCGGCGTGGGGGCCGAAGAAGTCGGACACCTGACGAAATGCCGTGATGAAACCAGCCCTGTCCCCTTGCTCCAGCAGGTGCAACACCTCCCCGAAACGCTCGAAGTAGCGACGCACCATGGCCAGATTCTGGGGTGAAGAGAGGATGATGTCGGCATAGAGCTCGGGATCCTGGGCAAACAGCCGCCCCACCATGGCCAGTTCCAACCGGTAGATGGGTGAGCTCAAGGCAAGCAGCTGTTCGAGATCCGCCCCCTCCTGGGAGAGATGCCAGCCATAAGCGAAGGTGGCGAAGTGGCGCAGCGCCTGAATGAGGGTCATGGCCTCATCATGGGCCTTGGCCTCTACCTGTTGCAGACGGGCGCCCCAGATGGTCATCTGCTCGAGCAGCCATTGGCTGGCGGCCGGATCCCGACCCAGGCAGCAGACGATCACCTGCTTGGCAAAGCTGGCCACATCCGGGCCGAACATGGGATGCAGACCCAGCACGGGCCCAGTGTGGGTGGCCAGCATATGAGCCAGAGGCTGACTCTTGACGCTGGTCACATCCACCAGCAGGCAATCTGCTGGCAGGGTACCCAACCGGTCGATGATCTGACAGGTGATGTCGATGGGCACCGCCACCATCACCAGTCCCGCATCGGCCAGGATCTCGTCCGCCCGCGGCCAGTCGGCCTGTTCCAGCGTCTCGACCCGGTAGCCGGAGAGCGAGAACATGTGACCAAACAGCCGGCCCAGCTGCCCCTCGCCCCCGATAATGACAATCTTGCCCAGGGCAGGATTGATGCACTTGAAGCCGGTATCTTTCTCGCTGGCATAGGATTCGCGCATCACCCGGCGCAGCACGTCTTCAATCAGATCGCCGGGCACCCCCAGCCGTTCGGCCTCGACCCGGCGACCGGCCAACATACTCGCCTCCCTGTCCGGGGCATAGATGGGCAGACCATGACGGCTCTTGACCTCACCCACTTCCCCCACCAGGGCCAGACGCTGGGCCAGCAGATCAAGCAGCTGCCGATCGACTACATCTATCTTGTCCCTGAGGGCATTCAACTCTTCTGCCATGACATCTTCCTGACGGCGTCGCCGGATGCGACGCCCTATTATTCAACATTTTCACACAGTGACTCAATGGCTTAGCCCTGAGCACGCGCCTTGAGCGGGGCCGCCAGCTGCTGGTGACAACGATCCAGCAGCGTGGCAGTGGTCTCCCAGTCGATGCAAGCATCGGTAATGGAAACGCCGTAACGCATCTGTGCCTTGGGCTGCTCGCTGGACTGGTTGCCCTCGTTGAGGTGCGATTCCAGCATGACGCCAATGATAGAACTGTTCCCCTCCTGGATCTGGTGGATGACGTTGTCGGCCACCTTGGGCTGCAAGCGGTGATCCTTGCTGGAGTTGCCATGACTGCAATCCACCACCAACCCCGGCAGCAGGCCCGCCTTTTCCAGCGCCTCCTCGGCCAAGGAGACATTGACCGAGTCGTAGTTGGGGTGCTTGCCGCCGCGCAGGATCACGTGGCCATCCGGGTTGCCCTGGGTCTGCAACAGCGCCACCTGGCCCTGCTGATTGATGCCCATGAAGGCATGGGGACTGGATGCCGCCTGCAGGGCATTGATGGCGGTACCCAGGTTGCCGTCGGTACCGTTCTTGAAACCGACCGGCATGGATAGGCCGGAAGCCATCTCCCTGTGAGTCTGGGATTCGGTGGTGCGGGCACCGATGGCCGACCAGGAGAAGAGCTCGGCCAGGTATTGCGGGCTGATGGGGTCGAGGGCCTCGGTCGCCAGCGGCAACTCCAGCTCGGCCAGCCAGCAGAGCAGTTCCCGGGCCCGGTGCAGTCCCAGCTCGACATCGAAAGTGCCGTCCAGGTCTGGATCATTGATAAACCCCTTCCAGCCGACCGTGGTGCGGGGTTTCTCGAAGTAGACCCGCATCACTATGTAGAGAGAATCTTGATAGGCGTCATGCAGCGCTTTGAGTCGGGTTGCGTACTCTTTGGCGGCGTCCATGTCATGAATGGAGCAGGGCCCACAGATCACCAGCAGCCGATGATCCCGGCGGTGAATGATGTCGGCTATGGTATTGCGCGCCCCTTGCACGAAGGCCAGGGCCTGCTCCGAGATGGGCAGTCGCTCCTTGAGCTGGGCCGGGGTGATCATGACCTGTTCGGACTGGATGTGGATGTTGTTCAGGGGATCTCTGTGCATGATGTCATTCTCGCTACTGTCTAAGCCAAAAGGGGTGGTGTATCTTAATGTTTACACCAGTTCACCCCTTGTTACGCAACCGCCACCACCTTACCAAGGAAAAACAAACAATCAAGTGTAACCAGCGGTAAAAGCTGTCAATAGCTGGATAAACAACCAATCTGGAATGATAAAGACCTATAAGATAGGCCGTACCACTTGCCATAAAATCATAAATCGTAAATAAAAAATTACACTCGCAGCAGCTCAGCCTGACATCATGATGCCACCGCAGTCACTGAGCGGCCCCTCATCCACCAAGGCGGGTACTGCTCCCCTTCCCCACAGCGTTGCCAGGTCATGCAAACGATCAGACTGCTCGCTTCCCCGTGGCCTGCCCATAACAAAGCGGGGCACCTGGCCCCGCTCGTTCTTCCCTGTTGCGCCCTGATTTACGCTTTGCCGTGGGCCTCGATGACGGCGACCGCCTTGTCCGGGAAATCGCTGAACACCCCATCCACATCGGCCTGATAGAGGAAGATGTTGAGCAGGTCGGTGAAGTCTTTGGCATAGGCCGGGATCTGGCCCTCGTCCTGGCGGAAGGTATAAGGGTGTACCTTGAGCCCGGCAGCATGGGCGTCCTTGACCATGCTGGTGAACACCGGCTTGCCCGGGGTACCCGGCTCGGTGACTATCATCGGCTTCCAGGGGCCTATGCCGTCGGCGTAAGCGGCTATGGTCTTCATGGCCCCCGGCTTGAACATCCAGTCATAGTCGTAGGGGGTCGCCTTGCCCTTGGTGTCGTAGACCATGGTCTCATTCCAGTCGGTCTCGGCCATCAGCTGCACCAGCTTCACGTCCATGCCGAGGGCGGGCATCAACTCAGCGTTGATGCGCTTGAGTTCATCGGCATCAAAGCTCTGCAGGTAGACCTTGCTCTGCTTGTCGGTGTAACCGTACTCCTTGAGCACGGAGAGCACCGCCTTGGAGATGTCCTTGCCTTCGTGACGGAAGAACCAGGGCGCCTTGATCTCGGGATAGATACCGACCTGCTTGCCAGTGCTCTTGTTCATGCCCTGGATCATCTCTATCTCTTCCTGGAAGGTGTGGATCCGAAAATCCGACTGCCACAGCGGGAAGCGGGCCGGGTAGACGGGCACCTGTTTGCCATCCACCAGCTGGAAGGGCTCGGTCATGCGCAGGGAGCGCACCTCGGCCAGGGTGAAGTCCACCACATAGTAGCGGCCATCGGCGCGGGCCCGGCCGGGGAAACGCGCCGCCACATCGGTGATGCCATCGAGGAAGTGATCGTGCATCACCACCAGCTGGTCATCCTTGGTCATCACCAAATCCTGCTCAAGATAATCCACCCCCATGGCGTAGGCCATGGCCTTGGAGGCCAGGGTGTGCTCGGGCAGATATCCGGAGGCGCCGCGGTGGGCGATGACGACCTTGCCCTCATCGGCAGCCAGTGCAGGCAGAGGGAGAGTGGCGCCGAGGGAGAGGGCAAGAAGGGATAAGGCTACTTGTTTCATCTTGGGTGCTCTTGTTGTTATTGAAGGGTCAGGTAGGTAAGTCAAACTGCCAATCGATGGCGCAGGTCAACCTTGGGGTCATATGTCAGACCGCCGTCATGGGGCAGGTCATTGTTATAGAGGGAAAATATGACGAGCAGATGATACCGGCCGGGCCGTGGTGGCCATCTGCTCGTGATGACGGGGCATGCTCGGGACATGCCCTCATCCTTTACATGGCCTGTGGCAGGGCGTGGTGGAACTGCTCAAGCCAGGCTTGCAGTGCGGCTTGTTGCTGGGCATCCAGACGCAGCCCCAACTTGCTGCGGCGCCACAGGATGTCTTCCAGGCTGTGCGCCCACTCGTGTTCCAGCAGGTAACGCACCTCGGATTCATACAAGCCAGCACCAAAGTGCTCGCCACGATCATGCTGCAACCAGAGACGGGCCTGAGCGCCATAGGCTTCGCTGATGCGCTGGGCACTGCGCTCATCGAGCCAGTCAAACTCGAGTCGATAGGCGCGGGCCAGCTCCTGGGTGCTGCAATCGAACTCGCCGCCGGGCAGGCGGCTGGACGCGGTCCAGTCATCGCCCATCTGAGCAAACCAGGGCTTGAGTTTGTGACAAGCGGCCTGGGCCAGCTTGCGGTAGGTGGTGAGTTTGCCACCAAATACCGAGAGCAGGGGCGCGCCATCGGCATCGCCACTGAGTTCGAGGGTGTAATCCCGGGTCACCGCCTGGGGGGAGTCAGACTCGTCATCGCACAGCGGTCGCACCCCGGAATAGGTCCAGACCACATCGGACGGCGCTATCTTGCGGGTGAAGTGGGCATTGACCACGTTGCACAGGTAGTTCACTTCGGCGTCGCTGATGTGAGCGTCGCGGGCATCGCCCCTGTGCTCCACATCGGTGGTGCCGATGAGGGAGAAATCCTGCTGGTAGGGAATGACGAAGACGATGCGGTGGTCTTCGTTTTGCAGGATATAGGCCTCTTCGCGCTCGTGGATGCGCGGCACTATGATGTGGCTGCCCTTGATGAGGCGGATACCTCGGGGGGATGTCTCGTGCAGCCCCTCGTCATAGAAGGTCTTGACCCAGGGACCCGCCGCATTGACCAGCCCCTTGCAGGTGACGGTGAAACGCTCACCCCCCTCTCGCTCCAGGGTCAGGGTCCATAACTTGGCATCCCGGGTCGCCTTGACGCAGCGGGTGCGGGTCTGCACCTCGGCCCCCTTGCTGCGCGCCATCATGGCATTGATCACCACCAGTCTGGCGTCATCAACCCAGGCATCCGAATATTCGAAGCCCTTGCTGATCCCCGATCTCAAGCCATCTTGCGGCAAGAAGCGCACACCGCAGCTGCCCTTGAGCTTGTCGCGCTTGGCGAGGTTGTCATACAGAAACAGACCGGCGCGGATCATCCAGGCCGGGCGCAGATGGGGACGATGGGGCAAACGAAAGCGCATGGGGCGAGCGATATGGGGAGCCATGCCGAGCAGCACTTCCCGCTCGGCCAGGGCCTCTTTCACCAGGCGAAACTCATAATGCTCGAGATAACGCAGGCCGCCATGGATAAGCTTGCTGGAGTTGGACGAGGTGGCCGAGGCGAGATCATGAGCCTCAAACAAAGCTACCTTCAGGCCACGGCCGGCCGCATCCGCCGCGATGCCAACCCCATTGATGCCGCCACCGACGACGACCAGATCATAATGTTCGCTCATGTTCACCTACTTTCTTATATTTGCGTTCGCCAAGGCGACAATGTTTGATTTCGCTCATATTAGAGCATAAAAAAACTATAAACGAACATTTAGTGATGAAAGTGTGATCGCGATAGAGGCCAAACCGCAAAAAAAGGGATCCGGCCTCCCTTCCTTGCAGCAAGGAGGCACCACCTGTCTCGATACCAGCAAAAAGCAGACGATGACGCAGCTTGATAGGCGTCAGTTGCCATCCCATGACAGGGGCAACGCCATCAGCGAGGGGGAGGGGAAAGACTGCAAACAATCAGGTGATCGCGCTCCTGTGCCGCAGAGTGCAGAGTGCAGAGTGCAGAGTGCAGAGTGCAGAGTGCAGAGTGCAGGCTAACAGCGAGCGGATAAAGGCGCCATATCAGGGCAAATGGGGAGCAGGCGGGATCAGATAAGCGGCAACGGCAGCGAGGAGATGCGCAGCAAGCCACCGCAAGGGGGTTGACTCACCCTTCAAGCGCACTCCCCCATCAAAACGGCCGCCCGTGGGCGGCCAGACCAAGCACTGCGGGAAAAACGACTCGGCACCGCAGCGGGAGCGGCGCCGGAGTCGTCAGCAGATATGACACTCTATCTGATGCTGAGCCATGATGCGCATCAGCTTCTCGGGAGGGGGCTGGTCGGTGAACAGGGCATGTACCTGATTGAGGTGGCCCAGGTTCACCATGGCGTTACGGCCGAATTTGGTGTGATCCGCGGCCAGAAAAACCTGGCGGGAATGGGCGATGATGGCCTGGGCTATCTTCACCTCGTGATAGTCGAAATCGAGCAATGAGCCGTCACCATCGATGCCGGAGATGCCGATGACACCGTAGTCCATGCGGAACTGGCCGATGAAGTCACGGGTCGCCTCCCCCACTATGCCGCCATCTCTGTTGCGGATCTCGCCCCCGGCGATGATGACGGTGAAATCATCCTTGGCGGTCAGAATGCTGGCCACGTTGAGGTTGTTGGTCACGACGCGCAATTCCCGGTGATCGAGCAGTGCCCGGGCAATGGCCTCTGTGGTGGTGCCGATGTCGATAAAGAGGGAGGAGCCGTCGGGAATGTTGGCCGCCACCTCGCGGGCGATGCGCTCTTTCTCCTTGAGCTGCATCACTTTACGGGCGCTGTAGGCGGTATTGACGGTACTCGAATGCAATGAGGCGCCGCCATGGTGACGACGTATCTTGTTCTGTTCGGCGAGATCGTTCAGATCCCGGCGTATGGTCTGCGGGCTGACGTCGAAATGGCTCACCAGGTCTTCCGTCGAGACAAATCCCTGCCGCGTCAGGACGTCCAGTATCTCCAGATGTCGTTGGGTTTGTTTCACGCTTGCACTCCGATGATGAAACGAAAAAAGGCCCCGGCAGATGCGGGGCCTTTCGGAGTTTACCTTATCCCCTTTGGGATCGATAAGGTCAGGATCACGTTTTATGCCTTATTGGCGGCCGCCTTGGCTGCCACAGCGATATTTTCATGCTTGAGGGTCATGGCCAGCAAAACGATGGAGATCACGCAAGACGCGGTCAGCACCATGAAACCGCCATCCCAGCCGAAGTGGTCAACCGTGTAGCCCAACATGGCGTTGGCTGCGACTGCGCCGCCCAGGTAACCGAACAGACCGGTGAAGCCCGCTGCGGTACCCGCCGCTTTCTTGGGCGCCAGCTCCAGCGCATACAGACCAATCAGCATGACGGGGCCATAGATCAGGAAGCCGATGGCAACCAGCGCCAGCATGTCGATGGTCGGGTTGCCCGCCGGGTTGAGCCAGTAGACCAGCACGGCCAGGGTCACCAGCACCATGAACAGGATACCAGCCGGGGCACGGCGACCCTGGAACAGCTTGTCGGAGATCCAGCCGCACAGCAGGGTGCCGGGGATACCCGCCCACTCGTAGAGGAAATAGGCCCAGGAGGAGTGATCCACGCTGAAGTCCTTGGCCTCTTTGAGGTAGGTCGGCGCCCAGTCCAGCACACCGTAACGAATGAGGTAAACGAAGGCGTTGGCGATGGCGATATACCACAACAGTTTGTTGTGCAGCACGTACTTCATGAAGATCTCCTTGGCGGAGAACTCCTGCTCGTGACTCTCGTTGTAATCCTTCGGATAGTCGTCCTTGTACTCCTCAATCGGCGGCAGACCGACAGATTGCGGAGTATCACGCATCACGAAGAAGACGATCACCGCGATGGCTGCGGCAGCGGCCGCCGGCACATAGAAGGCACTGCGCCAGTCGTTGAACCAGCCCATGCCGAGGATGAACAGCGGGCCTATCATGCCGCCACCCACGTTGTGGGCCACGTTCCAGACCGAGACGACTTCACCCCGCTCCTTCTGGGACCACCAGTGTACCATGGTGCGGCCGCAAGGGGGCCAGCCCATGCCCTGCACCCAACCGTTCAGGAACAACAGCACGAACATGATGCCGATGCTGGACGTGGCCCAGTGCATGGTCCCCATCATGAACATGATAGCGGCCGAGAGCAGCAAACCTGCCGACAGGAAATAGCGCGCGTTGGAGCGATCCGACACGTTCCCCATCAGGAATTTGGAGAGACCATAGGCAATGGAGACCCCGGACAGGGCCAGGCCCAGATCGCCGCGGGAGAACCCCTGCTCTACCAGGTAGGGCATCGCCAGGCTGAAGTTCTTGCGCACCAGATAGTAACCGGCATATCCGAGGAAGATACCGAAGAACATCTGCCAGCGCATGCGCTTGTAGAAGGGGTCAACCTTGTCAGCCGGCAGACGCTCGATATGAGGCGCTGGCCTGAAAAAACTAAGCATCTTAGTTTCCTTGTCTTGTTGTTATTGAGTGTGGGACTTTGCCCAGTGCACACCGCACGATCAGTACATCTTGATTCGTAAGCGAGCCAATTATGCGCATTTAGGAACATTTAATCTGTGATGTAACCGAAAATATTACAGATTTATTACAGAAAGTGCGCACTAATGAGCAAACACTCATCAGACCAGAACCCTGATAGCAAGGGCCTTTCAGACTAACACCTAAGGGATAGACCACTTGCTACGCCTTGCTTTTCGTCACATTTTATTAGCAATGAATGGGATCTTGCCCACATTTCCCAACAGAGGGATGTGGCGAACAGGCCAGAAAGGTTTATTTTCTCATTCGTCCGAGAACGAGCACAAACGAGCATAACGTTTGCGCAGACTCCAAAAACAACAAACCGATCCTCGGCGCCAATTGGAATGAAAGAAAAAACATGGAACATCAAAACCTGTCTGTGGGTGGATAAGAGGAATAAAGGAATGAGCATACAAAGACCCAATACCCTGCTTGGCGAATGTCTCGCCGAGTTCATCGGCACCGGCCTGCTGATCTTTTTCGGCGTCGGCTGTGTGGCGGCACTGGTGCTGGCTGGTGCCAACTTCGGCCAATGGGAGATCTCCATCACTTGGGGGATCGGCGTTGCCATCGCCATCTATGTGACCGGCGGCATATCAGGTGCCCACCTGAACCCGGCCGTGACCCTGGCACTGATGACCTTTGCCGGTTTTGACAAGCGCAAGGTCGTGCCCTTCATCATCGCCCAGATAGCCGGAGCCTTCAGCGCCGCCGCCCTGGTCTACTTCCTCTACAGCAGCCTGTTCACCCAGTGGGAGCTGACCCATAATGTGGTGCGCGGCAGCCTGGAGAGTCTGGCCACCGCCGGTATCTTCTCTACCTACGCCAACCCGCTGCTCTCCAACCTGCAAGCCTTCGCGGTCGAGCTGGTGATCACCGCCGTGCTGATGCTGGGCATCATGGCACTGGGTGACAACAACAACGGCGCCCCCAAAGGCTTCGCCGCCGCCCTGCTGATTGGTCTGCTCATCGCCGTCATCGGTGCTTCCCTCGGCCCCTTGACCGGTTTCGCCATGAACCCGGCCCGTGACTTTGGTCCCAAGCTGTTCGCCTTCCTGGCGGGCTGGGGCGATGTCGCCATGACGGGTGGCCGTGACAACCCCTACTTCTGGGTACCTATCCTGGGCCCCATCGTCGGCGCCCAGCTCGGCACCGCCCTCTATGTGAAAGTGCTGGCTCCTTGCGTACCGGGCAACCGTGTTGCCGCCACCGAGCAAGCCGCCCAAACTGCTAAAGAAGAGGCCGCCGCTTAAGAGCGGTCCCATCCAAACCTGGAGAACATCATGTCTACTGCACAAAAGTACGTCGTCGCCCTGGACCAAGGCACTACCTCTTCCCGCGCCATCGTCTTCGATCAGGATGCCAACATAGTGGCCGTCTCCCAGCGGGAGTTCACCCAGCACTACCCCAACGCGGGCTGGGTCGAGCACGACCCCATGGAGATCTGGGCGACCCAGTCCTCCGTCTTCACCGAGGTGCTGGCCAAGAGCGGCCTGCACAGCGACCAGATCGCCGCCATCGGCATCACCAACCAGCGCGAAACCACCGTCGTCTGGGAGAAAGCCACCGGCAAGCCCATCTACAACGCCATCGTCTGGCAGTGCCGCCGCACCGCCGCCATCTGTGAAGATCTCAAGGCCCGTGGCCTGGAAGAGTACGTGCGCGACAACACCGGTCTGGTGGTCGATGCCTACTTCTCCGGCACCAAGGTGAAATGGATACTCGACAACGTCGAAGGCGCCCGGGAGCAGGCCATGAACGGCGAGCTGCTGTTTGGCACCATCGACACCTGGCTGCTGTGGAAGATGACCAATGGCGAGGTGCATGTCACCGATCCCACCAACGCGTCGCGCACCATGCTCTACAACATTCGTGATCTGAAATGGGATCAACGCATGCTCGACGAGCTGGGCATCCCGGCCTCCATGCTGCCCGAGGTACGCCCCTCCTCCGAGGTCTATGGCTACACCACCCGTGGCGGCGGCGCGCGCATCCCCATCGCCGGTATCGCCGGTGACCAGCAGGCGGCGCTGTTCGGTCAGCTCTGCTTCGAGAAAGGCATGGCCAAGAACACCTATGGCACCGGCTGCTTCTTGTTGATGAACACTGGCACCGAGCCGGTTCGCTCCAACAACGGCCTGCTGACCACCATCGCCATCGGTCCCAAGGGCGACGTCAACTACGCCCTGGAAGGGGCCGTGTTCATGGGTGGCGCCACCGTCCAGTGGCTGCGTGACGAGATGAAGCTCATTCACGATGCCCGGGACACCGACTACTTCGCCACCAAAGTCGGCGACACCAATGGCGTCTACCTGGTCCCGGCCTTCGTCGGCCTGGGCGCCCCTTACTGGGATCCCTACGCCCGTGGCACCATGGTCGGCCTGACCCGTGGCACCAACCGCAACCACGTGATCCGTGCGGCGCTCGAATCCATCGCCTACCAGAGCCGCGACGTGCTCGATGCCATGCAGCAAGACTCCGGCATCAAGCTGGCTTCTCTGAAGGTGGATGGCGGCGCCGTGGCCAACGACTTCCTGATGCAGTTCCAGTCCGACATGATGCGCACCCCAGTGGTACGCCCGACTCGCATCGAGACCACCGCCATGGGCGCCGCCTTCCTGGCCGGTCTGGCCGTGGGCTTCTGGAAGAGCGCGGATGAGCTCAAAGACAAGTTCAGCGTGGACCGCGAGTTCATCCCGCAGATGGACGACGCCCGCCGCGATCGCCTCTACGGCGGCTGGCAGAAGGCGGTCCAACGCTCCCTTCGTTGGGCAGAAGAGGATTAACAGTCGGGGCGCGGCGCCCGATCCTGACTGGCGCAGCCCCCGGGGCCACGCCTGCGGGTATCATCGCCAGGGGATGCCAAGCACCACTTGCATCCCTTGCGAGCCAGCCGCTCATCAATAAAAAGTGCATGCAGCGCACACAACAGAGAAAGAGAGACGGGTAATAATCAACGGGCCGACAGCAATGTCGGCCCGTTTCTTTGTGGGGCTGTCAGGCGGTGGCCCGGGGGGCGAGCAGCGTCACGCCCTCCATGGTGCCTGCGGTGCGGCGCCCCTCAGAGCGCGTGGCGGCCAATCTGCTCTTTCAGAAAATCGAGCCAGACCCGCAGCCGGATATCCCGCTGGGCATCGGAGTAGAACACAGCATGAATGGGGCGCGAGGCGCCGCTGTTGCTGCGGGCCAGCACCTCCACCAGGGCGCCGCTCGCCCTGTCTTCCCCCGTCATGAAGTCCGACAGACAGACGATACCCTGCCCCCCCAGCGCCAGCTGGCGCAGGGTCTCACCACTACTCGCCCTCAGGGTTGGCGTGATGGCGAACCTGTCTCCCTGCTCCTCGGTGAGCAGGGGCCAGTGATTGAGGTGCTCGGGATTCAAAAAGCCCAGCAGCTCGTGGCCCGCCAGCAGATCCGCCGGCTGGCGCGGGGTGCCCCGCTCGCTCAGGTAAGCGGGGGATGCCAGCAGCCGCAACCGCGTGCGCCCGAGCGGCAAGGCGCGCAGGGAGGAGTCGGTCAGCTCGCCGATGCGAATGGCCATGTCCACCCGCCGCTCCATCAAATTGATAAAGCCCTCCGAGCTGTGCAGTTGCAGCTCGATACCGGGATAACGGTGCCGAAACTCGCCGATGAGGGGCACCAGTCGATGCAGGATGAAGGGGGTGGCGGCATCGACCCGCAGTATTCCCTCCGGCTGCTCCTTGCGGCTGAGCAGATGGCTCTCCGCCTCGCTCATCTCGGTCAACACCCTCACCGCCCGCTGATAGAACCAGCTCCCCTCCTCGGTCAGGCTGACCCGGCGAGTGGTGCGGTTGAGCAGCAGGGTCGCGAGCTTCTCCTCCAGCCGCTTGATGCCGCGGCTCACCACAGAGTTGTCCAGCCCCAGGTTCTCCGCCGCCTGGCGAAAACTGCCCGCCTCCACCACGGCCACAAACAGGGTCAGTTCATCGGAATGGGTCTTCATTGATGTCATCCAGGCAAGAGTCATGGGGCTTTATAGGCGCAATGCGGGTTAGTTGGCAAGGCAGTCATCCCGGATACGGCGCCTGATCCTGCTCTGTTTTCTTCTTGGAACCCAGGCTCGCGGCCCCCATGCAGCGCCAGTCTGTCCATCTGCAGCCCTCGATGGGACATGGCTATACTGATGCGGGCCCTTCATCCGGTCGGGATCCGGGGCCGCAAGGGCGCAGAGCCGCCTCGGCTCAGGGCCCTGACCATATAACGCAAGGAGTCGGGTGATGAAATACAAGGGAAGCTGCCACTGCGGCAGAGTGGCATTCGAAGCCGATGGTGAACTGACCCAGGCCCTGGCCTGCAACTGCTCCATCTGCCAACGCAAGGGGTCTCTGCTGTGGTTTGTCCCCTGGGAGAAGATGACGTTGCTGACCCCGCCTGAGGCGGCCAGCACCTACACCTTCAACAAACACGTGGTCAAACACAGATTCTGCCCGGTGTGCGGCATGCACCCCTATGGTGAGGGGGTGGATCCCGATGGCAACCATGTTGCCGCCATCAATATCCGTTGCCTGGAAGCCATAGATCCCGAGTCCGTGCCTGTGCATCACTATGATGGCCGGGCCCTGTAGCCAGGGAGACCATCTGACGTTGTCAATCAGGCCGGAGGTACCTCTCTTCCCTCTGGCCTGCCCCTCTACCCCCAGCCTGCTCTCCCCCTTCTACTGCACGGAACGATGTGATCCGGCGCAAACACCCGAGCCAGCAATAAGGCTACAATCGGCACCACCTTATTGAAGTTCGGAGCGGCGCTCCATCGCCCGGCCCTGTCATGCCGTCACACAAGAGAAGCACCATGTTATTTGAACATCGCCTATTCGCCGCCCATAGGGAGCTGGCCGACAAGGGCGTGCAGGCGCTCAACTACAACCCGCCACTGTTCAGATTGCTGCGCAGACTGGGCCTGCGACTCAGACCGCCCCACCATGAACGCTTTCTGGTCAACCTGCTTGCCTTTGGTCTGCCGACAGGTGCCATCTGGGGGTTGTTGATGTGGTGCTTCGGTTGGCAGCATGAGGTGAGCCCGGGGTATGCCCTGCGCCAGATCAGCGTCTTTGTCAGCGGTGCCGGACTGATGATGGCAATCATCTTCCGGGTGCGCCGTTGGCAACTCAAGCTGATCCCCTGGGAGACACTGCCCTGCTCCACGCCACGGACCCAGCAGCGCTGGCAGCCCAGACAATCGTGAGCCAGTCATCACACACCGTTTGAAACAAGAGGAAGTTGCCATGACCAAGGCCCATGAAAAACTGAACTATGTGGAGTTTGCCGCCAGGGATCTTGCCGCCACCCAGGCCTTCTTTCAGGCCGCCTTCGGCTGGCAGTTTGTCGACTATGGCCCCGACTACTGCGCCTTCGAAGGGGAAGGGCTCGATGGTGGCTTCTACCGGGCGGATCTGTGCAGTCACAGCGCCCAGGGTGGCGCCCTGCTGGTGTTCTACAGCGCCGACATTGCCGCGACCCAGGCCAAGGTGTTCCAGCATGGGGGCTCCATCATTCGCCCGCTGTTCGATTTCCCCGGTGGCCGCCGCTTCCACTTCGTCGAGCCCAGCGGCAATGAGTTTGCGGTCTGGTCGGAGGCAGCCACGGCCTGATGATATAGCCCGCAAGGCCGCCACTTTCCACACCACATGGGCGGCCTTACGGGCAACGGGATATGTGCCACGACAGCCCCCCATCAACCCATGGGCGTCACTCAATAATCCTTGGCGCGAACCCGTTTTATTGATGCTTTATTATCAATAGTGTTTTGCGACTGCTGCTCTGTTCCCTCCATTTCGCCACGGGCATACTGGCCACCGTTTCCACGAGGAGGTTCGGATGTCATCTGCTGTCGTCGTCATTGCCCAGCTTGAAGCCAAGCCCGCATTCAGCGCCGAGTTCCGAGCCGCCCTGACGCCGCTGGTCGCGGCGAGCGTACAAGAGCCCGGCTGCCACAGCTACCAGTTGCATCAGAGCTTGGACAGCACTCACAGCTGGATGCTGTATGAAGTGTGGGAGAGCCAGGACGCGCTCAACGCCCACCAGCAGCAGCCCCACTTTGTCGCCTTTGTGGCCGACACTGAGCATTGGTTTGCCAGCAGTGCCGTCCGCCGTTACCACGCCGTGACGGCCTGACAACCCAGCGCCGCGCTATTTGCTATCTCACTATTTGCCCCGCCTTCGCCATTGCGCCAAGGAGCGGGGCTGAATGTCACAACACAATTGAGGAATTTGATGATGAACATGCCACTGATGGGTCTGGGGACCTTCCGCCTGAAAGAGCAACCCCTGCGCGACTCCCTGCTGCAGGGTCTGGATCTCGGCTATCGCCATATAGATACCGCCCAGATCTATGACAACGAGGCCGAAGTGGGCCAGCTGATGAGCGAAAGCGGCGTGCCCCGCCAGGATATCTACCTGACCACCAAGGTGTGGATCAGCGAGTTCGGCCCGGGCAAGGTGATCCCGAGCCTGGAGCTGAGCCTGGAAAAGCTGCGCACCGACTATCTGGATCTGGCACTTATTCACTGGCCCTCCCCCCAGGATGAGGTGGCGATGGCGGTCTATCTGGAGCAGCTCGCCGAGGCCAAGGCCCGGGGCCTGACCCGGGAGATAGGGGTGTCCAACTTCACCGTGGCCCAGCTCCAGCAGGCCATCGAGATCCTGGGGCCCGGCGCCATCGCCCACCAGCAGGTGGAGATCCACCCCCTGCTGCAAAACCGCAAGGTGGTTGAGTTCTGCCAGGAGCACGGCATCGCCATCACCGCCTATATGCCGCTCGCCTATGGCAAGGTGCTCGCCGAGCCCCTGATGCAGCAGATCGCCGCACGCCATGGCGTCTCCGCCGCCCAGGTATCCCTGGCCTGGCTGCTGGCCCAGAACATGGCGGTGATCCCGAGCTCCACCAAGCGGGAAAATCTCGCCGCCAACCTGGCCGCCCTCGAGCTCAAGCTGAGCGGCGACGAGATGACCCAGATTGCCACCCTGGATCGGGGCGAGCGCTGCGCCAACCCGGACTTCGCCCCGGCCTGGGATTAACCCCCTCGACGGCCACTCTCGGTAACAGAGAGCGGGATAAGCGGGCGCAGCTGACTGATAGCTGGCGCACCGCATCCCCGCCCCTGCTTCCACTCGGGGGTATGTCGCTCATCGCGCCCTGACATTATCCATAAGCACCCAAGCGGGAGGCACTCGGCGAAAGCCCTCTGCCTCCCGCTTCTTCATCCTGCCTTCTGTAACCCGCCACCCTGAGCGCCACCCTCTATCTCCCTATTTCCCTATTTCCCTATCTCCAACGCCGCTACTCGGCATCTCATTGCTGCTGATTGAGCAAAAGTCATTTGATGTCGTCGTCATTTTTGCCAACAAAGCTCTTGGGCATACTGGCCTCCTTCTCCCATAGGGAGCCCATATCCAAGGAGTTTCTATGCCACTGGCATTATTTGCCCTCACCCTGAGTGCCTTCGCGATCGGCACCACCGAATTTGTGATAGTGGGGCTCATTCCCACCATCGCCGAACAGCTTCATGTCTCGCTCCCCTCGGCGGGCCTGCTGGTCAGCCTCTATGCCCTTGGCGTCGCCATCGGTGCGCCGCTCTTGACCGCGCTGACCGGCAAGCTGCCGCGCAAGTGGTTGCTGGTGGGGTTGATGGCGCTGTTCACCCTTGGCAACCTGCTCGCCTGGCAGGCGCCGGGTTACGAGAGCCTGATCGTCGCCCGCATCCTGACCGGCCTGGCCCACGGGGTCTTCTTCTCGGTGGGCAGCACCATCGCCACCGGTCTGGTGGCCAAAGAGAAAGCGGCGAGCGCCATCGCCATCATGTTCAGCGGCCTGACCGTCGCCCTGGTGACAGGCGTGCCGCTTGGCACCTGGATTGGCCAACAGTTTGGCTGGCGCGAAACCTTCCTGGTGGTGAGCCTGCTGGGCCTTATCGCCATGGTGGGCAGCCTGCTGCTGATCCCGAGCAACCTGCCCAAAGGTGCTGCCTCCAGCATCCGTGAGCAACTCTCGGTGCTGACCAAGAAGCCGCTGCTGCTGGTCTACGCCAAGACGGCCCTGGGTTACGGCGGCGCCTTCACCGCCTTTACCTTCCTCGCCCCCATACTGCAACAGGTGAGCGGCTTCGGCGCCAATGCGGTGAGCCTCATTCTGCTGGTGTACGGAGTCTCGGTTGCGTTCGGCAACATCTGGGGCGGCAAGCTGGCGGACAAGATGGGCCCCCTGCCCGCCCTGAAGCTGATGTTTGCCGGGCTGGCGCTCATCTTGTTGCTGCTCACCTTCACCGCGCCCCATCCGGTGCTGGCGGTGCTGACAGTGCTGGTGTGGGGTGCCTTCGCCTTTGGCAACGTGCCTGGGCTGCAGGTACTGGTGGTGAAACAGGCGGAGATCCATACCCCCAATGCCGTGGACGTGGCCTCCGGCCTCAACATCGCCGCCTTCAACGTCGGCATAGCCCTGGGATCAGTGGTCGGTGGCCTGGTGGTGGAGCACCTTGGGCTGATGCACACCCCCTGGATCGGCGCGCTGATCGTGCTGCTGGCCTATGGCCTCACCCATGCAAGCGAGAAGCGCGAAGCCAAATTGGCGCTGGCCATCTAATTCGCCATGCAGACGCAAAACGAAAAGGCCGACACCCAGTGTCGGCCTTTTTCATTTCCAAGGCGAAGAGACTCAAGACTCCTTGAGATCCTCATCCGCGGCCCAGCGCGCCTCCAGCCAGAGCAGGTTGACCAGGCCGCACAGCAGGGCAAAGCCCAGCCCCAGAATCCAGGTGAAATACCACATATCGAAACTCCCTTGAGGTGAAGACGGTTAGTAGAGGCTGTGGCCATGCTGGCGAACCTGATCCGTGCTGACCTTGCCGCGCACCACCCGGTAGACCCAGAGGGTGTAGCCGATGTTGATGGGCATCAGCACCCCCACTATCCCCAGCATGATGAGCAGGGTGCCCTCGCTGGAGGTGCCGTCCCACAGGGTCAGGCTGCTGGATGGATCCAGGGACGAGGGCAGCACGAAGGGGAACAGGGCGATGGCGATGGTCAGCATCATGCTGGCGCAGGCGCCGCCGCTGGCCATGATCGCCAGGCGCGGCAGGCCGAGACGACTCGCGAGCGTGCTCAAGAGCGGTAGCAAGAGGCCGAGGGCAGGCACAGCCCAGAGCACCGGGTGCGCCACGAAGTTGCCAAACCAGCCATTCGGCGCCGTCGTGACCTGCTTCATCAGCGGGGTGAGGGCAGCGTTGAGATCGCCGATCGACTCTATCTGGTAGCCCCCCATCTGGCTGAGCCAGACGCCGCCGAGGGCAAACAGGCCGCTGGCCAGGGGGCCGAGCCAGAGGCTGTGGCGGGCGCAGCGCTCCGCTATCACCCCTTGGGTCTTGCACTGCAGGAAGCTGGCGCCGTGCAGCATCAGCAGGGCCAGCGCCGTACCCATGCAGGTGAAGAGCAGCGGCCAGTTGAAATCGAAGGCGCCATAGTGGATGCGAAGGGCCGAGTCGAAGCGAAACGGCAAGCCTTGCAACAGGAAGCCCAGCGTCGCGCCGAACACCAGAGTCGGCAGCAGGGCGCCGGTCACCAGGGCCCTGTCCCACCAACGGCGCCACTGGGCCGATTCGAGCTTGCTGCGATAATCGAAGCCGACCGGGCGCAGGAAGAGACCGAACAGCAGGAACATGAAGGGCACATAGAGGGCCGAGAAGGCGGCGGCATAGACCAGGGGCCAGGCGGCGAACAGGGTACCGGCGCCGGCGATGAGCCACACCTGGTTGCCCTCCCACACCGGGCCGACACTGTTGAGCAGCACCCGCCGCTCCTCATCGGTTTTGCCGACGATGGGCAACAGCAGGCCCACCCCCAGATCGAAGCCGTCCATCACCACGAAGCCGATGAGCAGGAAGAGCACCAGACCCCACCAGATCACTTTCAGGGTTTCGTAATCCATCAGAGCGCACTCCCGTTTTGCAACACTTCACCTTGATAACGACCCGTCTGCAGGCTGGCGGGCCCTTTGCGGATCACATGACGCAACAAGAACAGCTCCACCACCAGCAAGCTGGTGTAGATGAGGCTGATGGCGATGAGGCTGAACCAGATCTGGCCCGGCTGCAGCAAGGAGACCGAGGCCGACACCGGCAACACCTCGCTGATGGTCCAGGGCTGGCGGCCAAACTCGGCCACGAACCAGCCCGCCTCGATGGCGACCCAGGGCAGCGGAATGCACCAGAACAGCGCCTTAAGCAGACGCGGCGACTGCACCAACCGACCTCTACACAGTTGCAGGAAGGCGGCGGCAAAGAGCCCGAGCAACACCACCCCGATGCCCACCATCAGCCGGAAGCTCCAGAACAGCGGTGCTACCTGGGGCACGGAGTCCTCCACCGCCCGCGCGATGGCCCCTTCGTCCGCCTTGGCTATGTCCTTGGCATGAGGGGTGAGCAGCAGACCGTAGCCGAGATCCTGGCGATGCTGCTCGAAGGTGGCGCGGGCGGCTCCATTGCCACCATCCTGGCGCAGCGCCTCAAGGGCGCCATAAGCCAGCATGCCGCTGCGGATGCGCACCTCGTGCTCGGCCTTGAGATCTTTGATGCCGGTCACCTGCTCATCCAGGGAGCGGGTGGCGATGATGCCCATCAGATAGGGGATCTTGACGGCCCCGTGGGTGGTCTCGGCGCTTTGATCGGGCCAGCCGAACAGGGTGAAGGCGGCCGGGGCGGGCTCGGTCTCCCACTCCGCCTCGATGGCGGCGAGTTTGACCTTCTGCACCTCGCCAGTGCGATAACCGGACTCATCCCCGAGCACGATAACCGAGAGGATGGCGGCCAGGCCAAAACCGGAGGCGATGGCAAAGGAGCGCAGGGCGAAGCGCACCTCCATCCGGCGCAGCAGATACCAGCTGCTGATCCCCATCACGAACAGGGAAGCCGCCACGTAACCCGCCGCCACAGTGTGCACGAACTTGACCTGGGCCACCGGGTTGAACAGCACGGCGGTCACATCGGTTAGCTCCATGCGCATCGTCATGGGGTTGAACTCGGCACCGACCGGGTTCTGCATCCAGCCGTTGGCGATGAGGATCCAGAGCGCGGAGAGGTTGGAGCCGAGCGCAACCAGCATGGTCACCATCAGGTGCTGACCACGGGAGAGCCTGTCCCAGCCGAAGAAGAACAGGCCCACCAGGGTGGACTCCAGGAAGAAGGCCATCAGCCCTTCCACCGCCAAGGGGGCGCCGAAGATGTCGCCGACATAGTGGGAGTAGTAGGCCCAGTTGGTGCCGAATTGAAACTCCAGGGTGATCCCCGTGGTCACCCCCATCACGAAGTTGATGCCAAACAGCTTGCCCCAGAAGCGGGTGATGTCCTGGTAGATCACCTTGCCGGTCATCACGTAGGCGGATTCGGCGATCACCAGGATCCAGGACAGCCCCAGGGTGAGGGGCACAAACAGGAAGTGAAACATGGCCGTGGCCCCGAACTGCAATCGGGACAGGCTTACCACATCATCCAGGTTAATCATGCAGGACTCTCTATGTTGCATTTAACAGACAGCTTTTCGCCCGTTAAGTACAACACGCCCTATGACACCTATAACAGATGCAGTTATAGTGAAATACACCTATAACAGTTTAAGCCCACCATGTCCCGCTACGGCCAGCTGGCAGCCCTGCTGCAACAACAAATAGAGAGCGGCCTCTGGCAGCCGGGGGAGCGCATTCCCTCCATTCGCCAGAGCTGCAAGACCCACACCCTCAGCCCCATGACGGTGCTGCAGGCCTACCAGCTGCTCGAAAGCCGTGGCCTCATCCTGGCGCGGCCCCAGTCCGGTTACTACGTCAAGGCCGCCACCTCACCGCTGCGAGCCTGCGCCCCGCAACAGGCGCACTACACAGGCTCGGTGGATATCAACGATCTGGTGTTCGAGGTGCTGCAGGCGAGCAAGTCCCGGGCGCTGGTGCCCCTTGGCATGGCGGTGGCGGATCCCGCCCTCTTCCCTCATCCCCAGCTCGGCCGGGCCCTGGCGAGCTGCATGCGCCGCCTCGACCCCTTCAGCACGGTGGCAGATCTGCCCCCCGGCAACGAGGCGCTGCGCCGCGCCATCGCCCAGCGTTATGCCAGCGACGGCCTGGCGGTGGATCCCCAGCAGATCATCATCACCACAGGCGCCATGGAGGCGCTATCCCTCAGCCTGCAGGTGCTGACCGAGCCGGGGGACTGGGTGGTGGTGGAGTCCCCCACCTTCTACGGCGCCCTGCAAGCCATCGAGCGCTTGAAACTCAACGTGGTGGAGATCCCGGTGATCCCCGGGGTCGGCATCGATCTCGCCCTGCTGGCCGAGGCGCTCGCCCAGCGCCCCATCAAGGCGTGCTGGCTGATGGGCAACGTCCAGCACCCCCTCGGCCACACCATGCCGGATGGCCACAAGCAGGGGCTGATGCAACTGCTCAACCGCCATGAGGTGCCCCTGGTGGAGGACGACGTCTACGCCGAGCTCTATGTTGGCCGCGATCGCCCCAGGCCCATCAAGCTCTGGGACGCCCGGGGCGACAGCCTGCTGTGCGGCTCCTGGACCAAGTGTCTGGCGCCGGGCTTTCGGGTCGGCTGGGTGGTGGCAGGGCCCCATGCCGAGCGCATCCAGCGGCTGCAACTGATGTCGACCCTGTCGACCAATGTGCCGAGCCAGCTGGCGCTGGCCGACATGCTGCGCCAGGGCGGGGTGGATGCCCACTTTCGCCGCCTGCGCCACACCCTGGCCCAGCGCCAGCAGCAGATGCGGGCGGCCCTGCTGCGCCTCTTCCCGGAGGAGGTGCGCATCTCGACCCCGGATGGCGGCTACTTCCTCTGGCTGGAATTTGATGCTCGGCTCGACAGCCGGGCGCTGCATGCCCAGGCGCTGGCCTGCGGTTTCTCGCTGGCGCCGGGGGCGCTGTTCTCCAGCCAGGGTCAGTACAACCACTGCCTGCGTCTCAACAGCTCCCATCCCTGGAGCCCCGAATTGGAGGCCGCGCTCAGCCGGTTGGCGGCGCTCATCCACCGGCAGCTCGGTCGCCATGAAAGCCGGACATAACAAGGCCCCATGACGGGGCCTTGTCTCCTGAGGGGAGGAGCGCTTATCGGGCGTAAATTTCGGACTGACGGGTGAAACCCAGGGATTCATAAAACGACCTGGCCCTGTCGTTGAAGGACATCACCTCCAGCCGGATTTGGCTCGCATTCTGGGCCTTGGCCCACTGATCGCAATGGGCGATCAATGCCTTGCCGATGCCGCCGGATCTGTGCTGCTCATCGACCACCACTGTGGTGATACGACAGATGGGGAGCTTGCTGATAAAGGGAATGGCTTCATTGATGTCAATTCTTGCCACCAGAAACCCCAGCACCTGAGCATGCTCCACCGCCACACAAAACAGCCGCTCTTCGCTGCCGATGGCGGCGAGCAGAAAGTCGCGGTCCTCCGCAGAGGGGCCACAAAACACCTCGGGGACATGTTCAAAGTGCATCACGCATATTTGCCGATTCAGTTCCGCGAGGGCGTCGATATCGCGCGCGGTTGCCTTGCGTATTTTCAATGATGGCTCCTTGCCGGTGAGTGACACATTCATCCCCTGCGATCTCTGGAGAAAGGCCAATCATAGGGGGAGTCAGCCACAACAAAAAGGGTCAATCGCATCCCAAATGGGCAGTGCCGCCAGGCAAGCACAAAACATAACGCCCCGTGATTGGGGCGTTATCGACTATCCCGCTATTTGCCAACGGTCAGCTCGGGGCTCCCAGCTGGGCCACCTGTCGCTCTATGCTGCCCTTGAGGTTGGCATCGAGCTTGAGGGCCCGCGCCAGCTCGTCCAGATAGCCGCGCTCCATGAAGTGATCCGCCTCTATGGTGAGCAGGGAGGCGAGGTAGACCTCGGTGGCCTGCTCCATGTCGGTCACTTCCCGTGCCAGCGCTTGCGGGTCGAGAGGGCGCGCCAGTTCGGCGTCAATCCAGCGCGCCGCATCGCTCTGACCCTGCTCGGTCAGATACTGCTGGATCTTCTGGCGCTCGGCGTCGTCGATGTGACCGTCAGCCCTGGCCGCCGCCACCATGGCGCGCACCAGCAAGGTGGCGCGGGCATCCAGCGCCTGGCCCTGCAGGCTGTCCAGTGGCTGGGTCGGTTGCGCAGCCCCGCCCTGCTGGGCCTGCCAATCCTGATAGAGCTTGTAGGCGAGGCCGCCGAGGGCCGCCGCGCCGCCCACCGCCGCCACCTTGCCGCCATATTTGCGGATCTTCTTGTTACCCAGCAACAAGGCCATGGCCCCGGCGGCCAGGCCACCTTGCGCCATGCCCTTCATCTGCGCCTTGCGGCTGTCACCGCCATCGTTCAGCCAGCTCTTGCCGCTGCCCAGCAGTTGATCGAGTATTTGTTTCATAGGCCCTCCTCGTTGCATAGTGACCCATGCTGGGTCGCGTCCACTGAACTCAAGGTGAATAAATGCCACTGCCACGCCTGCTGCTGCTGACCCTGTTGACGCTGATGGCGTTCGCAGCCAATTCGCTGCTCTGCCGCCTTGCCCTGTTCGACGAGCGGATGGATCCGGCGCTGTTCACCCTGCTGCGCCTGACCAGCGGCGCCCTGATGTTGCTGCTGCTCTGTGCGCTCCGTCGTCCCCCACAGCCCCGCCAGGGGGACTGGGGGGGCGCCCTGGCCCTCATCGGCTATGGCGCGGCCTTCTCTTTTGCCTACCTGACCCTGACCACGGGCACCGGCGCCCTGCTGCTGTTTGCCGCCGTGCAGCTCAGCATGCTGGCCCCGCCCCTGCTGCGCGGTGAACGCCTGCCCCCTCGCCAGTGGGCCGGCTTGCTGCTCGCCATGGCGGGACTGATCCTGCTACTGCTGCCCGGCATCACGGCGCCGGATCCTCTGGGGGCGGCTTTGATGATAGCCGCTGGCATCGCCTGGGCCTGCTACACCCTGCGGGCCTCACGCTTTGCCGATCCCATCGCCGCCAATGCCGGCCACTTCCTGCGCGCCAGTCTGCCGGCGGCCCTGCTCTACCTGTGGCTGGGGCACCTTGAGGCCAGCCCGCTGGCCATCGGCTACGCCCTGGCCTCCGGGGCGCTGGCCTCCGGGCTCGGCTATGCACTCTGGTATCGGGTGCTGCCCCAGCTGGGCCGCACCCTGGCCGCCAGCGTCCAGCTGCTGGTGCCTCTGCTCGCCGCCCTCGGCGGGCTCATCTGGTTGGATGAGTCATGGTCAATGCGGCTGTTATTGTCATCCATAGCCATCTTGGGGGGCATCGCCCTGGTCATATGGGGACGGCCCTCTCAATCCCAATGATCCGGTGCACACTACGCCCCGGGTAGCATACGAGATAAGGAAGTGCCATGAGTGCCCGTGAACTGACCCTGCAATTTCTCGCCGAGCCCGCCGACGTCAACTTCGGTGGCAAAGTCCATGGCGGCATGGTGATGAAGTGGATCGATCAGGCCGGCTACGCCTGCGCCGCCGGCTGGTGTGGCGGCTATGCCGTCACCGTCTATGTGGGGGGCATTCGCTTCTTGCGTCCCATCCAGATAGGCCAGCTGGTCGAGGTCCATGCCAAGGTGATCCACACAGGTACCACCAGCATGCACCTGGCCGTGGATGTCTATAGCCGCCACCCCACCGACCCGGCTCGCCACAAGACCACCCACTGCATCATCATCTTCGTGGCCATGGATGAGCACGGCAAGCCGAGCCCCGTGCCCCAGTGGCAGCCGGTGAGCGAGCAGGATCTACGCTTGCAGCAGTACGCCAAGAAGCTGATGGCCCTGCGTGAAGAGCTCGACAAGGAGATGCGTCAGCACATGTGACAGCATGCGCCCCGGCCAGCGGGGCGTGTATCCGTCGCTCCGGGCTGTATAATGGCGGGTCCCTTCTATTCGAGAAACCAAGATGTCCCTGGAAAGTGCCCCCGCAGAGGTGCAGCTCGCCGTCGATCTGATCGAGCTGCTGGAAACCAACAAGATAGCCCCCGCCCTGGCCCTGGCGGCGCTCGCCATCGTCCGTCAGGACTATGAGCGCAAGCTGGCCGCAGGGGCCGAGCACTAATCCCAAGACGGTTTTAGCCCGAGACCGCCCCCATTCCCGTCGAGGAAGCGCAGCATGAGCCAACCCCAGCGTTTCGAACAAGGCCGTCCTATGTTGCTCGGCGGCCTGCGCCGTCAGCACGACGCAGCCAGTGCAGACATTGGGCGCCAATGGCGGGATGCCGGTCAGCTCTGGCCCCTGCCCGGCCAACTCGGTGAATATGCCTACGGGGTGATGTGCGGGGGCGATGACAGCCGTTTCGAATATATGTGCGCCCTGGAAGTGGCCAGCCTGGCGGCGCTGCCCGCGGGGCTGGGGCGGATGCGGATCGAGGCCCAGACCTACGCGGTATTCTGCCATCAGGGCCATGTCAGCGCCCTGCCTGCCCGCTGGCAAGAGGCGCTGGCCTGGCTGGCAGCGTCTCAATATCAATCAGCCCATAAACCCGATTTCGAGCGCTATTCCCCGCAGTTTGATGGCATCAACGGCATCGGCGAGATGGAGATCTGGCTCGCCGTGGTGCCGCGTCAACAACTGGCCTGAGCCTCAATGCCGGTCATCCACAGTCATCACCTCATCGCACAGGGTGATCAGCGCCTCGGCGAGCCGGGCCAGGGGCTCGCCCCGCTCACGGCTCACATGCAGGGCCAGTTCGACCGGGGCGAGGGCGGGCCAGTCACTCAGGCTAACCTGCCCCTCCTGCAACAGCCGTTGGGGTAACAAACTGACCCCGATCCCGGCGCTCACCGCCCCCTGCAAGCTGGCCAGGCTGGCACTGACATAGGCAATGCGCCAGCGCAGCCCCATGGCGTCCAGCGCCGCCGTCATCTCGTCGCGATAGAGTCCTGCGCTTGGAAAGGCCACCAACGGCAGGGGATCCCGTCCTGCCGCAGGCCAGTCGCGGCTGTCGACCCAGGCGATCGGTTCGGGCCAGATTGCCCTGGGTTGGCCCTGGCCCCGCCTCTGCTTGACCAGCGCCAGATCCAGCTCCCCTGCGGCAAAGCGCTGCCACAGCTCATGGCTGAGTCCGCTCATCACCTCGAGCCGCACCTGGGGATAGTCCCGAGCGAAGCGGGCCAACACCCGGGTCATGGCGCCTGCGGCAAAATCTTCCGGCACTCCCAGCGTGAGCTGCTGGCTCGCCTCTGCCACCTGTTGCTCCGCCTGGGCGAGCAGATTCAGGATGCGCCGCGCCGTGCCAAGCAGGGTCTCCCCCTGAGCCGTCGCCGTGACCTGACCGCCACGCCTGTCCAACAAGGCGCAACCGAGTTGAGTCTCGAGTCGCCGCATCTGCTGGCTGATGGTGGATTGGGTCAGATGAACCCGTTCACCGGCGCGGGTGAAACTGCCGGTATCGACGATGGCAACGAAGCTGCGCAGCAATTGGGGATCCAGCATGGGTGACTCCATTTGAAAAATTACTGATTGGCATTGAATCATTTAATTTCCCCATAATAGCGCGAGCGGCTAGCCTGTCACCAGACTCCACAAGCGGCCACTCCATATGACTGACACTTCCACACCCGATGGCTCCCTGGCGACCCATCAAGCCTGGCTGGTACAAACGGTCGAACTTGCCCTTGATCACCGACGCCAGGGGGGGCGCCCCTTCGCGGCCCTGCTGGTACGCGATGGTCAACTGCTGGCCAGCGCCGTCAATCTGATGCACCTGGCCGGGGATCCCACCCGCCATGCCGAACTCGAAGCGCTGCGCACCGCCAGCCAGCACGGCGCCCTCAAGGGCGCCGTGATCTACGCCAGCGGCCACCCCTGCCCCATGTGCCTCTGTGCGTTGGTGATGAACGGCATCAGCGCCGTCTACTACGCCTTCGACAATCAGGATGCGGCCCCCTTCGGCTTTGACAGCGCCGCCAGCTACGCCCGGCTGAGGATCCTCCTGTCGCCCCCGCCGCTACCGCTCATCAAGCTGCCGAGCCCCATCAGTGCCGCCGCCCTCTACGGCCCTGACGCCGATGAGTAAGCCATCTATTCAGGAAGGCCGCGGTGCCCTGCTGGTGCTGGTGATGCTGATTGGCATCAACCTGCGCCCCTTCCTCACCGCCATCGGGCCGCTGGCGGAGCGGATCGACGGGCGTCTCGCGCTTGGCATGGACAACCTCGCCTGGGTGACCCTGCTGCCACTGCTGCTGATCGGGGTCGGTGTGCTGTTCACTCCGGCCCTGCTGCGCCTGGCCAGCCCGCGCCAGCTGCTGGCCACGGCGTTGCTGTTGCTGGCTCTCGGCAGCGCCCTGCGCTTCGATGTGAGCAGCGGCGCCCTGCTCATCGCCAGCGCCGCCCTCTGTGGCCTCGGCTCGGCCCTGGTGCAGGGGGTGTTGCCCGGTCTCATCAAGGGGGCCTTCGCCCAGCGGGTCCCGCTGGTGATGGGGATTTTTTCTGCCTGCATGATGGGGGGCGGGGCACTGGGCGCCATCCTCAGCCCCCAACTCGCGAGCCAGCTGGACTGGTCGCGGGTGCTCGCCCTGTGGAGCCTGCCGGTGCTGCTGGCGCTGATCTGGCTCGGCTGGCGGGTACGATTACCTGTGGTGGACAAGGCCCTGCCACCACCGGGGGAGCCGCGATTGATAGGCCTGCCCCGCAGCTGGCTGCTGATCGGCTGCTTTGGCATCATCAACAGCGGCTATGGCATCGTCGTGGCCTGGCTGGCACCGGCCTACATGGCGCAGGGCCTGAGTGCCCAGCAAGGGGGAGAACTGGTCGCCTGGCTGGCACTGGCCCAGACCCTGAGTGGTCTCGGCCTGCCCATGCTGGCGGCGCGCAAGGAGGACAGGCGCCCCTGGATGGGGCTCGCCATCTTGTTGCAGGTCGCGGGATTTGGCGGCCTCTGGCTCGCCCCGGAGGCCGCCCCCATCCTCTGGTGCCTGCTGTGCGGCGCAGGCCTCGGCGGCAGCTTCTCCCTCATCATGGTGATAGCGCTCGATCACCTGCCAGACCCCAGACGCGCCGGTAGCCTGAGCGCCCTGATGCAGGGATTTGGCTTCATCTTGGCGGCCACAGGCCCCTGGGTGGCGGCGCGCCTGCACCACTTGAGCGGTGACTTCGCCGCCGCCTGGCAGTGGCAGCTCGGCGGATTGGCGCTGATGAGCCTGTTGGTGCTGCGCCTCAACCCCTTGCACTACCCGAGCGCGATGCGACTGCCCGCAGTGCCCGAGAGTGATGCCCCGGCCCCGCTGCCCGCACATAGCAATACACCGGCCTGAGGCCGGTGTATTGGGAGGGATCACTATGGGATGAGGGGCGAGCTTAGCGCCCCTTCTTCTGCCGTCCAGCCTGGGGGGAACGCGGTTTGCCCGCAGCCGGTTTGCCGCCCTTGGCCGGAGCGCCCTTGCCAGCGGCGCCTTTACCGGCCGCGACCTTGCCCGCTGGGCTCTTGTTCTCAAACGCCGAGGGGCCCGGCACATTGGGGCGGCCGCCAATCTCGTGGTCATCGTCCCGGCGCGGCTTCTTGCCCTGGGCCGGTTTGGCGGTTTGCGCCGCCGGGGTCTTGGGCTTCTCCCCCTTGGCCGGTTTCACCTCGGAGGAGGAGTCTTCAATGAGCTTGAACAGCTCGATCAGCTCGTCGTCGGTAAGATCGCGCCACTCCCCCACCGGCAGCCCCTTGAGGCTGACGTTCATGATGCGGATGCGTTCTAGCTTGGTGACCTCGAAGCCGAAGTGCTCGCACATGCGGCGGATCTGGCGATTGAGCCCCTGCACCAGGGTGATGCGGAACACGAAGGGAGCCTCTCGCTTCACCTTGCACTTCTTGGTGACGGCACCGAGGATCGGCACCCCGGCCCCCATGCCCCGGATAAACTCATCGGTCACCGGCTTGTCGACGGTCACCAAGTACTCTTTCTCGTGATCGTTGCCCGCCCGCAGGATCTTGTTGACCAGATCCCCGTGGTTGGTCAGGAAGATGAGCCCCTGGGAGTCCTTGTCGAGTCGGCCTATGGGGAAGATACGGGTGCTGTGGTTGACGAAGTCGACGATGTTATCCTTCTCCCCCGCCTCCGTGGTGGAGACGATGCCCACCGGCTTGTTGAGCACGATGAACACCAGGCTATCGGCTTCGCGCGCCTCGATCACCTGACCGTTGACCAAGACCCGATCCCCGGCAAACACCTGATCGCCGATCCCGGCCCGCTTGCCATTGATGAAGACCTGGCCCTGCTCGATGAAGCGATCGGCCTCACGACGGGAGCAGATGCCGCTCTCGCTGATGTATTTGTTCAGGCGCATGGATTCATCAGCCAGCATGGGTCACCTGCCAGAATATGGGGTTGAGGAGGGTTGTCGGCTGAGTCAGCCATGTCATCGGGTTAGTCTGCATACTGTTCCATCTACAAAAAGCATCTGCAAAAAAGCGTCTTCAAAAGGGTCAAAGCCTGCGCATTCTTCAAAAAAGCGCCGCTACAGTAGCATATTGCCCCGATCCATTCGCCGGATACTTCTCCCCCGCCCTCCCCAATAACGCGATCGCAAGGCCCGATATGAGGCCCGCAACGGCACAAGTACCCACTCCCACATTCAGCGGAGCACAGAGTGCGGCCAACAATGGGCACATCAAGACGCGCTACAGGCCGACGACCTTGCCCGCACTCCTCGCACGAGACCCATTCACTGGCTATGCAGCCAGCTTGCCCCTGTGTCACTTGGCACCAACAAAAACTTGCTATTTATTAATCAAAAATGCATAAAAAGATTTTCGTTCACGCGAATTATCTTGCTGTAAGCGCCACGATCGCCGTGGCTTCGGGTCTAAATAAAATATTATTTTTAAAACAGGCCATGGATTCGAATATTTACCCGCACTGACTACCAATTAAAAAATAACCTTTCATGCGGGGCCTGACTCGCTTTCTGACAGACGCCTATTTCATCATCCCATACAGGAGTTACCGATGAGCCATTCCCTTTCCCAGACGGATTTCCTGGCCCAGCTGGCCAACCGCAACCCCCACCAACCCGAGTTCATCCAAGCCGTGAGTGAGGTGGTTGCCTCCATCTGGCCCTTCATCGAACGTCACCCCCACTATTTGCAGCACGGCCTGTTGGAGCGGCTGGTAGAGCCGGAGCGCCTGATCCAGTTTCGAGTGAGTTGGGTGGATGATCGGGGTCAGGTGCGGGTCAACCGTGGTTATCGTATCCAGCACAACTCGGCCATCGGCCCCTTCAAGGGGGGCATGCGCTTCCACCCCTCGGTGGATCTCTCGGTGCTCAAGTTCCTCGCCTTCGAGCAGACCTTCAAGAATGCCCTCACTACCCTGCCCATGGGCGGCGGCAAGGGCGGCAGTGATTTCGATCCCAAGGGCAAGAGCGAGGGAGAAGTGATGCGTTTTTGCCAGGCGCTGATGCTGGAACTCTATCGCCACCTGGGCGCCAACACCGATGTGCCAGCCGGTGACATCGGGGTGGGCGGGCGCGAGGTGAGTTACATGGCGGGCATGATGAAGAAGCTCACCAACAGCGCCGAGTGCGTCTTCACCGGCAAGGGACTCTCCTTTGGCGGCAGCCTCATTCGCCCGGAAGCCACCGGCTACGGCCTGCTCTACTTCGCCCAAGCCATGCTGGCCAATCGTGGACAATCCCTCGCAGGCATGACGGTCTCGGTATCGGGTTCCGGCAACGTGGCGCAATACGCCATCGAGAAGGCGATGGCGCTCGGCGCCCGGGTCATCACCGCCTCTGACTCCGGCGGCACCGTCTTTGATCCCGACGGCTTCACCCCCGAGAAACTGGCCCGCCTGATGGCGCTCAAGAACGAGCAGCGCAAGCGGGTCGCCGATTACGCCCACGAGCTGGGGCTGGAGTTCTTCACCGGCCGCTCCCCCTGGCACTTGCCGACTCAGGTCGCCCTGCCCTGCGCCACCCAGAACGAGTTGGGGGAAGAGGATGCCGCAACCCTCATCACCAACGGTGTGCAGCTGGTGGCGGAGGGCGCCAACATGCCAAGCAGCGCTGCCGCCATTCAGCTCTTCCATGAGGCCAGGGTACTGTTTGCCCCGGGCAAGGCGGCCAACGCGGGGGGCGTGGCCACTTCGGGTCTGGAGATGAGCCAGAACGCCCAGCGCCTCGGCTGGAGCCGGGACGAGGTCGATGCGCGCCTCAAGGAGATCATGACCAGCATTCACGCCACCTGCGTGCGCTATGGCCAACATGGACAGGGCCAGGATGACGAGGCCCACGTGAACTACGAGAGCGGCGCCAATATCGCCGGCTTCGTCAAGGTCGCCGACGCCATGCTGGCGCAAGGGGTCTGCTGACAGAGACCATGGCCGGACAAAATGAACAACGCGGCAGCCCTTGGGCTGCCGCGTTTTTTATCATCGGTTAAAGATAGTCACCGACTGGTGATACCCCATTATCTCGATTGTCTTTATGTCTCATCACCGCATTGAAAATAGCCAATCGGATTACCTCACCCTTCTCTGCACTTGTCGTGTCAGATGCCTGTCGGACACTTTATTAAAAATCGGGGAAAACCAAGCTTAGTATTCTGATTTATTTACACAAATTTATCGAAATCACGCCTATTAACCCCCTCTACTGGCTGAAGATAGGGTTCATTTGGCTTAATATGCGAATCAGAATAATATGAACCGAATGAAACCTTACCTGCCCCATCGACACGGAGCAGAAGATGGGTTCATCTAGCCCGATGAGAGGAGTCTGATTTGAACCGTGATTGGACAGAAGAAGAGTTAACAGCAACAGTCGTGGCTTACCTTGAAATGCGCGATAAAGAGTTAAATGGAACCCATTTTGTTAAAAAACACTATTACGCGGATCTCGCTGACCAATTCAACCGCACTCAAAAGTCGTTTGAATATCGCATGCAGAATATCTCTTATATCTGCGCCTTGCTGGGCCGCCCTTGGGTCACGGGGTTAAAACCTGCCAAGAATGTGGGATCTCACAATGCCCCTATCATCGAACGCCTGCTCTGTGAACTGAGCGGCCAAGCTAACAGGAGGCAGGCTACCTTCGAACTCGAAGTCATCCACAGCAAGACAAAGCCACTGCGGACCATGCCCGGCGGTACCCAAGAACCCAAACAGCGCTATGACACCATAGCCCACCATGGTCGTGATCCCAGGGTGAAAGCCTGGATACTCAGGATGGCTGACGGCCAGTGCGAATCGTGCGGCCAGCAGGCTCCCTTTATCAGCGCCATCGGTGAGCCCTTCTTGGAGGTGCATCACCTGCGCACCTTGGCAGAGGGCGGCTCAGACACCGTCAGCAATACGGTGGCACTGTGCCCCAACTGCCACCGTGCCTTTCACTATGGCCTGCAGCAGGTTGCGTTAAAAGAGGCGCTCTACCACAAGTTTCCCCGGTTAGTACGGGAATAAAGCTTATAGCTTGGCGCAGCCGGTGGCCTTGAGCACTCGCCGACTGGAGGCTGGGTCTTTGAGCAGCCGCGCCGCCGGGCGAATAGGCCGTGCCACCAGGTTGCCGCCACAGTTGGGGCAGATCCCCCCAAGCTGCTGCTCGGCGCAGGAGGCGCAGAAGGTACATTCATAGCTGCAAATCAGCGCCTGATCCGACTCAGGGGGCAAATCCCGATCGCAGCACTCACAGTTGGGTCTCAGTTCCAGCATCTTGACTCCTGAGCCACCCCTTGAGGGCGACTGGTTGCTAAGGGCTATGGCTTCATGTGTATCGATTCAATCCCATCACCGCCGGACAGGATATCAGGCGAACGTCCGATGAAGGAGGCAGGGAGCCTCCTCAGAACAGGCTGTCTGTAAACGCCTCAAGGGGCGCGGGCAAGAGATCCTGGGGATGATCCCCCCCAAAAGTAGCGAGGCCGCTCTGGCCTTCAATCAGGGCCGAATGCAGCGCATTGGCACTGGCCACCTCGAACAGGGTCAGTTTGACGGTCACCTTGTCGGAGCGGGCGGACCACTCGGTAGCCCTGTCTTCCCAGTGCAGGATCTGGGGGTAGCAGAGCAGGTCATATCCCCCCTTTCGGGCACTAGACAGGGCTTCATTCAGGTTCTCTGTATGACGCGCCAACTCGACCCGGGTTAGCCGCTTGAGCAGCGGCGTGGCTATCGCCTGACTCAACATCAGACCGGAGCCCGGGTAATGGTGCTCTCCATAAGCGCCATCTCTGGCGAGGGCCACATAGAGGCTCTGCCCGGCCTGGATCCTGGGAGATGGCAGCTCTGGGGAGAGGTGCACCTGATGGCTGTCGGCACATCCCGTAAGCAGTTGGCCGACCCACACCAAGGCAAGCCAGCACCCAATATTGTTCGCAATCTGCCTCATCACGCCTCCTTGGCCATCATTGATGATGTCTGTTAGCTACTCAATACCGTCACATAACGTGTCGCGTCGAGCCAGCAGTCGCTCATCCGCAGAGTTCATGGCCACGAGGATTGCCTGATTGCAGGCGCGCTCTGCCGCTTGCTCTGACGTGGTACTGGCGCGACCAATCTCGGCGATCATGGG
The DNA here is from genome assembly GCF_020149575.1 of Aeromonas rivuli. Lineage (NCBI taxonomy): Bacteria > Pseudomonadati > Pseudomonadota > Gammaproteobacteria > Aeromonadales > Aeromonadaceae > Aeromonas > Aeromonas rivuli. Next base: position 2,798,770 of record NZ_CP079742.1, read on the forward strand.
TTTGTCATTCAGGGCGGCGTGGCAATAGATCCGCTTGATGTTGGGGCTGACCGCGTCCTGTTTGGCTGTCAGCGTCTGACAACGCTCGCCAAAGAGCGAGGCCGCCTTGACGGTGCACTGGCTAAACCGCACCACATCCTGCTCGTAGCGGCGGCACACGCTCTGCTCATTGACCCGCCAACGCACAGGTAGGAGAAGGGCACCTGCTCCCCTTGATATTCCACTACCTGAGTATTGAGTTCGGTTCCCATGCTATCGGTCAGCTGCTGCACCAGATTGAGATACGCCGAAAACAGATAACTGACCGGATCCACCCTCACCTCCTTGTGCATGACACTCGGGCAACACGCGTCACTGTGCGCCCATTAGTTCCGAGACTCAGGATAGACGCTCACTTCGATCAGGTTGGCATCGGGGTCGAGGAAATAGACTGAACAGATCTCTCCCATGGCACCGGACTTGGTCACCGGCCCCTCAATCAGAGGGATCCCCTGCTCACTCAGATGGCGCATCACCTCGCCAAGGGGCCATTGGCTGATGAGGCAGAGATCCCCCGAACCTACCTGTGCCCGGTTGCGCGGCTCCTGCCCCAGCAGCTGTAAATTGATCTTCTGGTTGCCAAAGCGCAGCGCTCGCCGTCCCGCACCAAAGGTGATGGCTTCCATCTGCAACGCCCGGCTGTAAAAGGCGAGGGACGCGTCTATGTCGCTGACCGTCAATACCAGATGGTCGATGTGACTGATCATGATGACTCCTTGTCTGCTCCGGTTACACCCCCTGCCATCATAACGACTCCGCAATCCCGGCGTCAGCTCACAATCGACGCCGAGACTGAAATAACGGCGCAGCGCGTCGGCCTATCTATTTGTCACCAAAGAGTGAGCGCAGCGCAATAACCATTTATTTCCAGTGGGAATATTTGGAACCCAGCAACCAGCAGTGCCACTGCCAAATATAAAAAGCCATGTAAATGTGGTGATAATGAATATTAAATGTCATTAATATCAACTAGATATGCAATACCTTCCGAAATATGCTTTAAAGTCACTCTCCGCCTCTATATCTCGCTGATTTATACCCGGCCTGGTGTACAATCGCCGCCCAATTTGCCAGATCACCTTTGCCATGGCTCAGGCCGGCTATTCATCCCAGGGTTATTAGACGTGCTCATGACGCCTCCCATGCTCGACAGTTATTACAGCCAGGAACTGGTCTTTTTCTCCATCCTGGTGGCGGTGCTCGCCTCCTATACGGCGCTGAACATGACGAGCCGGGTCAGCCAGAGTCAGGGGCGCGCAGCCGCTTTCTGGCTCACCGGGGGCGCCTTTGCCATGGGGCTTGGCATCTGGTCCATGCATTTCATCGGCATGCTCGCCTTCAAGCTGCCCATCGCCCTCGGTTACGATCTGGCATTGACCGGTCTCTCCCTCATCACGGCCATCGGCTCGTCCGCCTTCGCGCTCTGGCTGGTGAGCCGCGCCACCCTGCCCTTGAGCCATATTGCTGGCGGCGCCCTCCTGATGGGGCTGGGCATCGCCGCCATGCACTACATCGGCATGGCGGCGATGATGATGACCCCCGCCATTCACTATCTGCCGAGCCTGTTCGCACTCTCTATTGTCATCGCCGTGCTCGCCTCCGGCGCCGCGCTCTGGATAGCCTTTCGCCTGCGAGAGCACACCCAGCGCGCCTTCTTCAGCAAGGCGCTCGCCTCCCTGGTGATGGGATTTGCCATCATCGGCATGCACTACACCGGCATGGCGGCGGCCCAGTTCCCGGCCGATAGCCTGTGCGGCGCCCTCTATACCGGGCTGGATGCCAAGTGGCTGGCCCTGGTGGTCATCATCGTGACCCTGACGGTGTTTGCCATCGCTCTTATTCTCTCCATGCTGGATGTGCAAAATGCCCGCCTCTCCTCCTCCTTGCACCAGGCTCACGACGAACTGGTCAAGCTGGCGCTCCATGACAGCCTGACCCGCCTGCCAAACCGCTTGTTGTTTGCCGATCGGCTGGCCCAGAGCATCAAGCGCTGCCAGCACAGTCGGCAGCGCTTCGCCCTGCTGTTTCTCGATCTCGACGGCTTCAAGATCATCAACGACGCCCACGGTCATCACACCGGCGATCTGTTGCTGCTCGACGTCACTGAACGCATCAAGGGGTTGCTCGGCAGCGGCGATACCGCCTCGCGCTTTGGGGGGGACGAGTTCGTGCTGGCCCTGGCGCCGGGAGAGATGGCCCAGACCCGCTTGTTCGCCAAGCGACTGCTGGCCGAGATAGCCAGACCCTATCAGCTCGAACACCACCACCTGCACATCACGGTCAGCATCGGCATCGCCATTTATCCGGATAATGGCACCAGCCTGCACGAGCTGACCCTCAATGCCGATGCCGCCATGTATTACGCCAAGGAGCGGGGCCGCAACGACTACTTCTTCTTCGACAGCGCCATGAACGCCAATGCCCACCAGCAGTTTTTGCTGCAACAGGATTTGAGCCACGCCCTGGAGCGGGGCGAGCTGGCACTACACTATCAACCCAAGTACGAGGCCAAGGGGGGCCAGGTGATCGGCGTCGAGGCGCTGCTGCGCTGGCAGCATCCCATCCATGGTGCCATCTCCCCCGCCACTTTCCTGCCGCTGGCGGAGAAGACCCGGCTCATCATTCCCATCGGCAACTGGGTCATCGATGAAGCCTGCCGCCAGATGAGCCGCTGGCTGGCGGCAGGCCATGAGCAGTGGAGCCTGGCGGTGAACCTCTCCACCATACAGCTGGCCAGTCCGGGATTGCTGGGGGTGGTCGAAGAGGCCCTGCGCCGTCACCGGCTGGAGGCCCGCCATCTGACCCTGGAGATCACCGAGTCCACCGCCATGGAGAATGCCGAGGAGAGTCTGCTCATCCTCAACCGGCTGGCCGAGCTGGGCGTCAAAATATCCATCGATGATTTCGGCACCGGCTACTCCAGCCTGCTCTATCTCAAACGCTTCCCCGCCAATGAGCTCAAGATAGACAAGGGGTTCATCACCTCCCTCGGCCAGACGGGAGAGGATGCCGCCATCGTCAGCGCCATCATCGCCCTCGGCCACACCCTGGGGATGCGGATAGTGGCGGAAGGGGTGGAGACGACCCAGCAGCAGGCGCTGCTGGTGCGCCTTGGCTGCGACACCCTGCAAGGTTATCTGCTCGGCCGCCCCATGCCCGCAGACCGCTTGCTGGCCCACTGCGCCGCCAACGAAGCCATCCCGGCCTGAGGCTGGGCCCTTGTCCAGACTCGCAACCACTGACCTGCTGCTTGCTTTGCCATGAGCCAAGTGTTCAGGCCATAAAAAACGGCGCCAAGAGGCGCCGTTTTTGATCCCCGTCTTTCTACCGTGACGGGATGAACAAGCCGCTGGCTTATTCGTCTTCCAGATAGGCATAGCCTTGCAGACCCAGATCCAGCTCTTCGAGCAGGGCCTTGCGGGTCTCATCGTCCAGGGCCGGATGGGAGACGATGCGCTGATAGCTCTCGCGGATCACGGAAGGATCGATGTTGACATAACGCAGCAGCTGCTCGACGGTATCGCCGCGCACCACGTTACGGATGTCCATCTTGCCTTCGTCATCCAGCCACACTTCCGCGCAGTGGGTGTCGCCGAACAGGTTGTGCAGATCCCCCAGGATCTCCTGATAGGCGCCGACCAGGAAGAAGCCGACGTGGCACTCTTCGTGTTCGCCATATTCCGGCATCGGCAGGGTGCTCTCCACCCCCAGGCCATCCACATAGTGCTCGACCTGACCGTCGGAGTCGCAGGTGATATCCATCAGGATACCGCGACGGGTCAGCGGGCGATCCAGGCCAGCCAGGGGCATGACAGGGAACACCTGACCTATGCCCCAGGCATCGGGCAGAGACTGGAACAGGGAGAAGTTGGCGAAACATTTGTCGGCCAGCTTCTCGTTCAAGTCATCGGCCAGGGCGCGGTGGCTGCGGTTCACCGGGTTGAGCTTCTCTTTGAGCTTCAAGCAGGTGTTCTGGTGCAGCGTCTCGGCCCAGGCCCGTTGCTCCAGGTTGAGCAGACCCATGGTGTACTGGGCGTTGACGTCGGTCAGGTCGGCCAGGGAGTCATGGAACAGCTCCAGCAGGGAGGGATCTTCCTCGTGGTTGAGCTCAAGCCAGCCTTTCCACATGTTCTGCAACAAGGTAGGCGCATCCGCATCAGGCGCATGCACCTCGCTCATCTCGGCCCCTTCGGCGCCGATGATGTTGGTAACCAGCACCGCATGGTGGGCGGTCAGTGCCCGGCCAGATTCACTGATGATGGTCGGGTGCGGCAGATCGAACTCGCGGCAGACGTCGCCGATGCCCCACACCACGTTGTTGGCGTATTCGGACAGGCTGTAGTTGGCGGAGCAGTGGCTCTGGGAGCGGGTGCCCTCATAGTCCACACCCAGACCACCGCCCACATCGACCACGTCGATATCGGCGCCCAGACGACGCAGCTCGGCGTAGAAGCGACCGCACTCGCGGATGCCACCCTGGATGTCACGGATATTGGCAATCTGTGAGCCCAGGTGGAAGTGCAGCAATTGCAGGCAGTCAAGCTGGCCCAGGCCGCGCAGACGCTCGACCAGCGCCAGGATCTGGGAGGCGGAGAGACCGAACTTGGACATGGCGCCGCCGCTCGATTCCCACATGCCGGAACCGGTGGAGGCCAGACGGGCACGCACACCTATGTTCGGCTTGATGTTGAGGCGCTTGGCTTCATCGAGCACCAGCTCCAGCTCGGAGGGCTTCTCGACCACGATGTAGACCTTGTGGCCCATCAGGTTGCCGAGCAGGGCGTGACGCACGTATTCACGGTCTTTGTAACCGTTGCAGACGATGACGGAGCCGCGATCGTGATGATGGGACAAGACGGCCAGCAGTTCGGGCTTGGAGCCCGCTTCCAGACCCAGACGCGGTTTGTCGCTATAAGACTGGCTGATGGTTTCGATGACGCGGCGCTGCTGGTTGACCTTGATCGGGTAAACACAGAGGTAGTCGCCCTCATAGCCTGACTTCTCGATGGCCTGACCGAAGGCGTTGAACAGGGCATCGACCCGGCTCTTGAGAATGTCGGGGAAACGCAGCAGCACAGGAGTGGTCAAGCCAGATTGACGCAGCTGCTCGATGGCATCAGACAATACGATCTGTGCCTCGGGGCGAGTCTTGTCGGGCGAAACGGTCACATGACCGGCGTCGTTGATATTGAAGAAACCCGCACCCCAGTAGGGAACGTTGTACACCTTCAAAGAGTCCTTGCTGGACCAGTTAGTCATGGGCTATGCCTCGCAAATGAGCGGCGTGAAGCCGCCTTCGTTACCCTCAATCACATCCAGACCATCGATTGCAAATAGTGGCAAGCCAAGCTGCCTGCTGGGGCGAATAACGTAACGCGTCTTGCAAGGGCGGTTGGCCGCCATCTTGATCACGACTGTTGACGTCTGTCACATCCAGACTATCTATTTACCCATCGCGGCGAGCCAAGGCTGCCTGGTGGATTTTGGGAAGTAACGAGTCTTGATGTGGGGCTTGTGGCTTTACATCAAGCTCAACGGTATGCGGCGCTGGGTGTCAGCTCCGCGGTACTTTGATGGCGCGCAGCATCAGCCACGCCGCGGCTCATCATGGCCTGGCAGTCACAACACCTTGGGAGCAGGATTTCAAGGAAGAGAGGGACGAGGCGTCATCGCAAACGCGAGCAGATGACGACAAGATACCGCAGCATGCATTTCCATCCACGACCGCCCATGACAAGGGGATGATGATGAGCCCAAGGGCCCACTCGGTCGCCTGAATGGTCAAAATGCCTGCTGTTCTCCCTGATACCGGCACCTAACCGATATAACAGAAATCCAATCCCTGCAGTGTCTGTCGTGTCTGCATGCCTCGCCCTATAGGCGGTCGAACGCAAGGGGGATGGGCGGCCTCGCCTGCCCGGGGTTACCCCTTGGATCGGCGCGGAGTTTACACACTTCTGCGCCGGGCTGACAATAAAAAACCTTGTTAAATTTTCGCTTTTTTGGAGTGAGCCCAATCTCGCTGCCAGCCAAGCCAGCTCTGGGGTTGGCCTCTGTTGCCCTCCCCCCGTGGCCTGGGGCTTTTTCAACCCGCCACCCCGGGCACTTCTCCCCCCTTTTTGCCGCCCCGAACGCAGGCAGTGTCGCACGACAACCCCTGACCCCATTCTCGATGGTCAAGGGCCCGTGACGGGGTTAGTCGCCAAAAAACTGCGCTGACGCAAGGCGAGGCGCAAAGGGCCGGCAGACAATGGTGGCTCATCCCCTGTCGAGGCCGTCCGATGGACCAGCTGCTTTCCCGCTTTCTGCACTATCTGAGCTTTCATACCCGATCCAACCCCAACAATCCCCTCTGCCCGAGCAGCCCGGGCCAGCGGCAATTCGCCCAGGCCCTTCAGGGTGAGCTGCACGCCATGGGCCTGAGCCAGGTGATCCTGGATGACAATGGCTATCTCACCGCCTGCCTGCCCGGCAACCAACCCAGTGCCCCCGCCATCGGCCTTATCGCCCACCTGGACACCGCCGATTACGAGGCCGAGCGGGTCAACCCCCAGCTCATCGAACAGTACCAGGGGGGCGATATCTGTCTCGGCAAGGGGGACGAGGTGTTGAGCATTCGCGAGCACCCCTGCCTCAGGCACTATCTGGGCCAGGATCTCATCACCACGGATGGCACTACCCTGCTGGGGGCCGATGACAAGGCCGGCATCGCCGAGATCATCACGGCGGTGGCCCGGTTGCAGGCCGAGCCCACGTTGCCCAGGGGCGATCTCTGGCTCGGATTCACCCCGGATGAAGAGATAGGCCGCGGTGCCGATCGGTTCCCCCTTGACCGTTTCCCGGCTCGTTGGGCCTATACCGTCGATGGCGGTGAACTGGGCGAGCTGGAGTATGAAAACTTCAACGCCGCCAGCGCCACCGTGCGCATCACAGGCAACAACGTGCACCCCGGCACCGCCAAGGGCAGCATGATCAACAGCCAGACCCTGGCCGCGCGCTTTCACGCCGCCATGCCCGCCGAGCAGACGCCGGAGGCCACCGACGGCTATCAGGGCTTCTTCCACCTGGCGCAGATGCAGGGCTCGGTGGAGCAGAGCGAATTGCACTATCTCATTCGCGACTTTGATGATGAGGGCTTTGCCGCTCGCAAGGCCCTGCTCGCCGAGCGGGTCGCCGCCCTGCAAGCCGATGCGGCGGGGGCGCGCATCGAACTCGCTATCCGGGACAGCTATCGCAACATGAAGCGGCAGATAGCCCCGCACATGCACATCATCGCGCTGGCCGAGGCGGCCATGGTGGCCGTGGGCGTCACCCCCAGGATAAAGCCCATTCGCGGTGGCACCGACGGCGCCCGCCTCTCCTTCATGGGCTTGCCCTGCCCCAATATTTTCACCGGTGGCCACAACTTCCACGGCAAGCATGAGTTCATCCCGCTGCAATCCATGGAGAAAGCGGTGCAGACCCTGGTCGCCCTGGTGCACCTGAGCGCCCAGTACCAGGAGTGACGCCGCCGAGGTGGCCTGGTGCCGGAGTCTACCCAGCCGCCAGGCTCTCCCACCGCCCCTTGCCATCAAACTGTCACGGGGCTGCCACGGGGCGGGAACAGAACGGCGCCATGCTGGGGGAAGAGCCACAGCCGGAGCCGCCCCATGTTCAGCGTCGATGCCATTCTCAGCCAGCACTACCCCCATCTCAATCTGCCGGGCCCGGCCCGCCGCCTCCTCAGATGGTTATTGCGCGAGCGCGACTTCCAGCACTTCGCCGCCCAGTATCCCCATCTCAAGGGGCTGGATTTCGTCGAACAGGCGCTCTGCCAGCTCGATTTCGACTATCACGTCAGCGATGCCCAGCTCGAGAATATCCCGGCCGAGGGGCGGGTCATACTGGTGGCCAATCACCCCATCGGATCCCTCGATGGTCTGGCGCTGTTGCGCCTGCTCGGTCGCATTCGTCCCGATGTGAAGATTGTTGCCAATCGGCTGCTGGCCGGTCTCACCCCCCTGCAATCCCTGCTGCTGCCGGTGGACAACCTGGGAGGCAAGACGGAACGCAGGGCCATCGTCGCCATGGGGGAGCATCTGGCCAAGGGCGGCGCCATCATCATATTCCCGGCCGGCGAGGTGTCACGCCTCGGTCTCAGGGGCATCAAGGATGGCCCCTGGCAGGGGGGATTTCTGAAATTGGCCAAGCGTACCCAGACCCCGCTGGTGCCAATCCACCTGGGGGCACGCAATGGCCTTGGCTTCTACCTCGGCTCCTGGCTCAACAAGTCCTGGGCAGGCCTGCTGCTGGCCGCCCAGCTGTTTCGCCAACAAGGGGGGCGCATGACCATTACCATAGGGCAGCGCATCCCGCCCCATGCCTTGGAGGCGCTGCCAGCCAAGCCTGGGGCCAAGCTGGTGCGCGAACATCTCTATCGCATCGGCCAAGGCAAAAAGGGCCGCCTCCCGACCGAATCCCCCATCGCACTGCCGGGCGACAGGGCCCGGCTCAAACAGGCGATCGAGGCTTGCGAGCCTCTCGGCCAGACCCCGGATGGTCAGCGGATCTACCTCTATCGCCGTCATGAGCAGAGCCACTCCGAGATACTGCGCGAGCTGGGCCGATTGCGGGAGATTGCCTTTCGGGCCGTGGGGGAAGGGTCGGGGCGACGCCGGGATCTGGACAGTTTTGATGATGAGTACCATCACCTCATTCTCTGGGATCCGACCCGGCTCGACATCATAGGTGCCTATCGCTTCGCCCCGGTGCGCGAGATCCTGGTCAGCAAGGGGCTGAGCGGCCTCTACAGCCACACTCTGTTTGGCTTCGAACCGGCGTTGCTGCCTCAACTGGATCAGGCCATTGAACTGGGGCGCAGCTTCATTCAGCCCGCCTATTGGGGCAAACGCGGGCTGGATTATCTCTGGTTCGGCATCGGCGCCTACCTGGCCCGCTACCCGGATTACCGCTACCTGTTTGGCCCCGTCTCTCTGTCCGGCAGCCTGCCACCCCAGGCGCGGGATCTGCTGGTGAGTTTCTATCGTCAGCACTTCGCCCCCCAAGGGCCTGCCGGACAAGGATCCCCGGCCCCTTCTCGTCACCCCTATCCCGCCACGGACACCCACTTCGCGGGTCTGGATTATGGCGATGCCCTGATAGCGCTCAAATCCCGGCTCGGCAACCTGGGCTGCGCCATCCCCACCCTCTACAAGCAGTACTCAGAGCTGTGCGAGCCGGGGGGCGTGCAGTTTATGGATTTCGGCATAGACTCGGACTTCAACCACTGCATCGATGGCCTGGTCTGGGTCGATGTCAGCCGCATCAAACCCCACAAACGGACACGCTATATCGACAACCAATCCCTTGAAACCCCCTCCATTGAACACTTGCGTGCCATGCCCGCCACCACCACAACCAGCCCCTGATCACCAGTGCCGCCTGCGAAGAGGGAGGCCATGGCCTCCCTCTTCGTATGTGCCCGCTATCCTCATTCGCTGGCGGGTTTGCGATCCGAGTGACCGAGGTCGCGCTCAGGGGCAATGAGGTCCCGCACCCGCTGCTTGATCTCCTTGGCCTCGGGGAAGCCCTCATCCGCCACTCTGTCCCACACCAGAACCCCATCGACCAGGATACGAAACTCCCCCTTGCTGGCGGGCACCAGGGCCACCTCCCCCAAGTCGCTGTCGAAGGTGGAGAGCAGCTCCTGGGCCAGCCAGGCGGCCCGCAGCATCCAGCGGCACAGGGTGCAGTAGCGGATCTCAATCCGTGGTTTGGGCAAAGACGACGATAACTCTGTCATTGGGTCACTCCCTGAAAATCGGTTAGCCCGTCGCGGCCATGGATCAGGTCTGGCCGTTGTCCGCGCTTAAAAAGAGGCCTATTGGCTGACCCCATGAAAATCGGCCAGCCAGTGGCGAGCAATATTGCGCATCAGATCCGGCGGCAGATCCCGCAACCCTGCCACCATGGGAAACTCCGCCAACAGCCGCACCCCCTCCATGATCTCCGCCAACACCAGGTAGACATAGCCTCCGATCACGGCGCCATGGACGAAGTTGACCGCCTCACCGCGATTGAGCAAAAAGATGACGCTGCCATCGGGACGGGTCAGCGCCAGCACGTGGGGGCACACCTCCTCGCTCGGCCAGGGCAGTTGTGCCAGGCAGAACGCGAACTCGTCATCGGCCGAGGTGACCGAGGCCAGCATGGCGCCGGGGCGCAGCGCCTCGAGATCGGCCAGATCGAGGGAGCCATTACCGGTGGAGCAGACCACCAGCTCGGCCCGGGACAGGGCTTGCTGCTTGTCTACCAGCCGAAAACCGTGGGAGAGCGCCTCCACCTGGCGCAGTTCATCGGTCTCCACCACCTCCAGATGCAGATTACGGCAGCGCAGCTCCCGGGCTATGCTACGCCCCACCTTGCCATAACCAAACAGGGCGGCCTGGCAGACATTGAAGGTGCGATTGAGGGTGCGAGCCAGGGATTCGGCGGAATAGACCACGCTCAGGCCAATCTGGATATCCTCGGCCTGCTTGAGGGGGCTGCGCGCCACCGAGAGCACGGGGGCCGACAGCGGCTCCAGCTCATAGCGCTGATGACCATTCTCCGTCATCTCCACCACCCCCAGAAAACGGGGGCCGAAAAACGCAGCGATCTGCGCCTGGGTGCGGGCGAAATAGCCACCGATATCCAGGATGATCAATCGCTCATGAGCCGCCACCAGGGGGGCGAGCTGAGTGATCACCTCTTGGGGACAGTTGCTCCACTGGCGGTTGAGATCCCGCACGGGAAAGTGCTGGCGGGCCCATCCCAGGGTGGCTTCATGAACGGATTTGGGTTTGGGCAAGATGGCGCCAATACGGCCAATCTGGGCCAATGCCTGGATGAAGTGGGGTCGATCGGGCAGCAAATGAGTTACCAGCACGATGCAGAGTCCCTCGATGGGGCCCTGCCTGGTAAAATGGCGAAAAAACAGATGCTCAGATCCTTGACTGCGCAACTGTGGCCTCCTTAGCACGCCGCAAACTGCAGGCAAACAGAAACCCGGCCTTGCCGGGTTTCTGAAAGTGTCCAAATTAGATATGCAGCCTTTTTAGCCCAAACGCGATTGAGGCTCAATCTTTATCGGACAAAACTATGCGCCAGATGGCAATAAGGTTGTTAATTGTCTGTTTTACAAACATTAACTGCCATTCTTAATCGCCAGAACTCAGTAGAGGGATGCCTGTGGCCAGACGAACCACAGGCTGAGCCCGGTGCCCATGGCGGCCGATACGATGAGCACGGCCCAGCGCACCGGCAGGGAACGCGTTCTCAGCAACCACTCGAACAGCGGCAACAACCAGACTGGCAACAGGGCCAGCAGGGGCACTTCCACATACTGCCAGGCCAGCATCTGCATGAAGGCCAGTGCCAGCCCCAACGGAGCCACTGCCCCCTTGAAACCGGTCAGCATGGTCAGCAGGGCCCGCAGTCCGGCAAAGGCGGCCAGGGCACCGGCGAGCTGGGCGATGAGCAGACTGCCATCAATACCGATGACCAGGGCCAGCCAGATGAAAGCCAGGGTAAATCCCAGCCCTTCACGACTATCCCCATGGCGATGAGTCCAGCCAAGCCAGAGTACGGCGGCCAGCACTGCCAGCCAGAGCTCGGGGGTGCCCTGGATCAGGCTGGCAAAGCCCAGCCACCAGATGAGGGCGCCCTGCAGGGCGAACAGGCCCAGACCGAGCCAGCGGTTGGACAGTTGGCTGACGAGGGCCACCGCCGCCAGGGTCAGCGGCAACCACTGCCAGGCCTTGACGGGCAAGAGATAGGTGCCGCCCACCAGAGTGCCTACCAGCCAGAGCGCCAGGGCGCCCCACAGGTAGTCGAGTCTGGGCCAGCGCCAGGATAACAAAGCGGCTCCCAGAGGAGCCGCCAGTGTCTGCAGCAGGAGTGCAGCGCCCATTAGCGACGCACGCCTTCGACGAACAGTTTGATCTTCATCTCGTCAGGGATGTTCGGCAGCATGTAGTTCACCCCGAAATCGCTGCGCTTGATGGTGGTCGCTGCGTTGAAACCGCTGCGATAACCGCCCCAGGGATCCTTGCCTTCACCGATCTTGACCAGATCGAAGGCCACTTCCTTGCTGACGCCGTGCAGGGTCAGGGTGCCCTTGAGCACGCCTTTATCCTTGGTGCCTTCATAGGCGGAGCTGACGAAGCTCAGCTTGGGGTACTGTTTGACATCCAGGAAGTCCGGGCTGCGCAGGTGCTTGTCACGGGCCTCGTGGTTGGAGTCCACGCTGGCGGCATCCACCTCGAAGCTCGCCTTGGCGGCAGCCGGGTTGGCATCGTCCATGGCAAAAGTGCCGCTGAAGGTATTGAAACGGCCAACCAGCTCGGAGAAACCGAGGTGTCCCACCTCAAATTGCACCGTAGTGTGCGCCGCATCCACGTCATACTCGGCGGCCATCAGTGGCGTCGCCATCAGCAGGCTGGAGGCCAGCAACATCTTGGTCATCTTCATGTCTCGTTCCTTCATGGGTGGATTCATTAGCATTTGCCAGATACTAACTCACCGTGAGAGAGTGATAATCAGCGATTTATTAAAATAATTATTTACCGAGAGTTAACAATGGACCAGATAGCCGCCATGCGCACCTTCATCAAGGTGGTGGAGTGCCAGAGTTTTACCAAGGCCGCCGCCCAGCTCGGCATCTCGGTCGCCATGACCTCCAAGTTGATGCAGCAGCTCGAGGAGTCCCTCGCCACCCGGCTGCTGTCGCGCACCACCAGACAGGTCAATCCGACCGAGGCGGGCCAGTTCTACTACCAGCGATCCCAGGCGCTGCTTGCCGAGCTGGAAGAGACCCACAGCCAGCTGACCCACAACAACCAGCAACCCCAAGGCACCCTCAAGCTGTCGGTGCCCATGGATTTTGGTTACCTGCATCTGGCCCCCGCCCTGCCGCGATTTCGTGAACGCTTCCCCGAGCTCAAGCTGGAGATAGAGTACAGCGACAGGCGGGTGGCGCTGGTCGAGGAAGGCTTCGATCTGGCCCTGCGCATTGGCACTCTGCCTGACTCCTCCCTGGTCGCCCGGCCCCTGGCAAACATGCGTCTCGAGGTGTGTGCAAGCCCCGGCTACCTGGCCAGACACGGCACGCCCCGGCACCCGGAGGATCTCAAGGAGCATGACTGCCTCATCTATACCCTGACCCAGCCGGACTGGGTGATGCATCGGGGGGAGGAGCGCCAGAGCGTGCGTCCCCAGGGGCCGCTCAGAGCCAACAATGGGGTGGCCCTGACCCGGGCCGCCTGTGATGATCAGGGCATCATATTGCAGCCGACCTTCATCGTCGGTGAGGCGCTGCGCGAGGGGAAACTGGTGTCACTGCTGCCCGAATGGGACAAGGGAGAGGTGGGATTGTATGCCCTCTATCCGCACCGGCGCTTCGTGTCGGCCAAGGTGCGTTGTTTCATCGAGTTCGTGCAGGAGCGCTATCTGGCCCCCCATTACTGGGATAATGTCACGCCCTGAGTCCCGCGGCACAGGGGGGAGTGGCGACGGTCTTTGTCTGCGCTCAGACAACTTCATCCGCCAACCTGGCCTGCAATTGCTCCCCGTCGCAGTCGATCTGCCAGCGCGGCAGTCGGGTGCGGATCTGGGCCAGCTGCTCGGCCTTGAGCACATAGGGCAAGGCCACCGTCAGGGCGCGGCAATCATGGAGTGCCGCGATTTGCAGCAGCAAAATGAGGTTCGCCTCGTCACGGCGATTGCGGTTGATGCGCCGCGCGACCTCATCACGAAAGTGCTGCTCGGGATCCCCCGTCATCGCCTGCCAGCCGAATCCGAACATCGGCATGACGGCACTGATGATGCCAAGGGCGGTCAGGGGCCGCTTGGGCGGGTGATAGAGGCCATTGAGATCGAAGGCGACCGGCTCCTGCATGGGCACGCGATCCCGGGATAAAATATTATTACTCATTGGCCTGACCTCTTGGTTCCTCTAGACTCCCTGACATAGTCGAACTCCTATGCCAACGAGGTGCTGATGCTAAGCGATATCGAGATCTCCCGCCAGTCCCCCCGCCTGCCTGTGACCCTCCTCGCCGAACGCCTCGGCATCGATCCCGCCCATCTCTCGCCGCAGGGCCACCACATGGCCAAGCTGGACCCGGCCTTGCTGAGTCAGGGCGAGCCGCGTGCCGGCAAGCTGGTGCTGGTCAGCGCCATCACCCCGACCCCCCTTGGCGAGGGCAAGACGGTGACCACGGTCGGGCTCGCCATGGGACTCAACAAACTGGGCGAATCTTGCATCGCCACCCTGCGCCAGCCGAGCCTGGGCCCGGTATTCGGGGTCAAGGGGGGCGCCGCCGGGGGTGGTTTTGCACAGGTGGTGCCGATGGAAGCGATGAACCTGCACCTGACCGGCGACTTTCATGCCATCAGCGCCGCCCATAACCTGGCCGCCGCCGCCCTGGATGCCCGCCTGTTCCATGAGCGCAGACTCGGCGACCAGTTCACTGCCACGACGGGTCTGGCACGGCTCGAGATTGATCCGGCCAGGATCCTGTGGCCCCGCACCCTGGATATCAATGACAGGGCCCTGCGTCACATAGAGGTCGGCCTCGGCGGCGAGCAGGATGGGGTGCCCCGCTCCGACAGCTTCGTCATTACCGCCGCCTCCGAGCTGATGGCCATCCTGGCCCTGGCTCGGGATTTGCGGGATCTGCGCGCCCGCATCGGCCGCATCCAGCTCGCCCTCAATGACCAGGGCCAGCCCATCACCGCCGAGCAACTCGAGGTGGCCGGGGCCATGACGGTGCTGCTCAAGGAGGCGCTCAAGCCCACCCTGATGCAGACCACTGAGCAGACCCCGGTACTGGTCCATGCCGGTCCCTTTGCCAATATCGCCCACGGCAACTCGTCAGTGATAGCCGACCGCCTCGCCCTGCATCTGGCCGACTATGTGGTGACCGAGGCCGGTTTTGGCTCCGACATGGGGTTGGAGAAGTTCTTCAACATCAAGTGCCGTCAATCCGGACTTGCCGCCGATGCCGTGGTGCTGGTCGCCACCGTCCGTGGCCTCAAGGCCAACAGTGGTGAGGTCAATCTCGTCCCGGGCCAGCCGCTGCCCGCCAGCTTGCAGCAAGAGGATCTGCCCACCTTGCAACTGGGTTGCGCCAACCTGGTCTGGCACATCCACAATGCTCGCCGCTACGGGGTGCCCGTGGTGGTGGCCCTCAACCGCTTCCCCAGCGACAGCGAGGCTGAACTCGAGATGGTGCTCGCCGCCGCCAGAGCCGCGGGGGCAGAGGCTGCCCTCTCCCAGGCTTTCACCCAGGGCGGCGCCGGGGCCACCGAGCTTGCCAGGGCCGTGGTGAACGCCTGCCATCAGACCAGGTTACCCACGAGCGAGTCCCAGCGCCTCTATCCTGACAGCCTGCCGCTGGCCGCCAAGCTCGCCACCCTGGTCGAGTGCGGCTATGGCGGACGCGGCATCCTGCTGTCCGAACAGGCCAAGGCCCAGCTCGCGGCCCTGTCGGCGGCAGGCTGGGATCATCTGCCGGTCTGCATCGCCAAGACGCCGCTCTCCCTCAGCCATGACCCGGCCCTCAAGGGGGTGCCCACCGACTTCGAACTGCCCATCCGCTCGCTGACCCTGTGCGCGGGCGCCGGTTTCGTCTATGCCCTGGCTGGCCCGGTCATGACGATGCCGGGGCTCGGCACCTTGCCAGCCTATCGACACATCGATATCGATGAGAGGGGTGACATTGTGGGATTGAGTTGATGACGCAAGCCCCGGCCCCACTATCGACACATCGACACATCGACACATCGACAGCGTTGCAAAGGGTGACATCATCCGATCAAGCGGATTCCTCCCCACATGAAAGACCCCGCCTATGGGCGGGGTCTTTCACTGGCGTCAGGGCCATCCATCAGTAGTGGAAGCGCCCCAGCTTGGTCATCACCGCCTCGGTCAGGCCGTGCATCTGCCGACTCTGGGCGTCCTGCTCCCTGGCCACCTGGGCCCCGGCCGTCGCCACCTCATGAATGCTGCTGACATTGAGGCTTATCTCCTCGCTCACCTTGGACTGCTGCTCGGCGGCGCTGGCTATCTGGGCCGCCATGTCCTGGATCCGGTCCGCCGCCACCACTATGGTCGCCAGCTCCTGCACCGCCTGTTCGGCATCTTGCAAGGCCAGCGTGCTCAGATTACGCCCCTCGGCCATGGTGCCAACGGCCGCACTGGTGGTCTCCCGCAGGCTGTTGATCATCTGCTGGATCTCCTGGGTCGAGGCTTGCGTCCTGGATGCCAGACTGCGCACCTCGTCGGCCACCACCGCAAAGCCACGGCCTTGTTCACCGGCCCGGGCCGCCTCGATGGCCGCATTGAGCGCCAGCAAGTTGGTCTGCTCGGAGATGTTGCGGATCACATCCAAAATAGTGCCGATCTGTACCCCCTGTTGCTGCAAGGCGGTGATCTTCTCTGACACCTCCTCCACCTGCCCGCTCAGCTGACGAATGCCGTTGGCCGAGGCACTCACCACCTGCTGACCCTTGTGCACGGCCTGACGGGTCTCATCCACCGCCTGAGCCGTGATCTGGGCGCTGCTGGCGACCGAATCCGCCGTGGAGGACATCTCGTGGATGGCGGCAGCCACCAATTCCACCTGCTCCAGCTGATGATGACTGTTACTCAGCCCCTGTTGAGCCTGGCGAGCCGAGCCCGCGGTCGCCTGTTGCAGCTCCCTCACGCTGGCGGCGGTATCGGTCACTATGCCTTGCACCGTGGCGACAAACTGGTTGATCCCCTTGGCCAGGGCCCCCGTCTCATCGGGTCGGTTCTGGCTCAGACGCTGGGTCAAGTCGCCCCCGGCGCTGGAGAGACGCGCCACCATGCGCGCCGTCTCCTGCACCGGCCGCGAGATGGAGCCCGCCGCGAAGGCGAGGCAAACTAATCCCACCCCCGCCACCAGCATGCCTACCATCAGCTGGGTCCAGATCCCTTTGCCAAACGCCTGGGCCCGCGCCTGCGCCGTCAGCTCATACTCGGCATAAAGCGCGCTATTGGGCACCTCGATGGCAATCCCCCAGGCCTGTTTGACCTTGTTGAGACGGATGGGCGCGAAGACGCTCAACTGATCATCACTCTCCTCGCTGCCTGCCTGGCCTCGTTGCTGCTGGGCCAGTAACAGGGGATCTTGCAGGCGGCGACCGATGCCGCTCTCGTCGCCAGAGTCCGCGGCAAGGATGCCCATGGGACTGATGATGCGCACCCTCCCCTGACCATCGAATACCCGCTGGCTGATGTTGAGGGCGATCTGCTGCAGATAGTTGAGCGAGTAATCGACCCCCACCATGCCGAGGTATTGATCGCCATCGAGCACGGGGACCACGAAGGAGGTGAGCAGCGTCGGTTGACCATTGACCTGATAGACCGAGGGATCGACCGCGCAGGTCGCCTTGCTCTGCTGCGGGCACAGATACCATTCGGAGGCGCGGATCCCGGTCTCGCTCGGTGTCTGGCTATAGAAGTCACCGAGGGGCTTCAAGCTGAAACCGGCCGGGCCGCGGCTCCAGTAGGGCGCGAAGTTGCCCGATCCCTGGCTATGCTGGCCATTGCCGGTATGAGCCAGATCCTCGCCATCGAAGCTGTTGGCCTCCCAGCCGCTGTAGATGCTGAGAAAGTCCGGGTTGCGATCGCCGATGTCCCTGAGCAGGGCCGTGACCTCGTCCCGGTTCAGGGGCTCAGGCTGATGGACATTGCCCGCCAGCAGCGCCGCCAGGGTCTCACCGGCATCGAGCGCCAGCTCGAAGGAGCGCGCCACTTCGCTCGCCTGACCATCCGCCAGGGTCAGTAGCCACTGCCTGGCCTGCTGCCGGGCACTGGCATGACTCTCCTGCTGGATCTTCTCCTGCAAGCTGGCCAGGGAGAGATAACCGTAACCCACCACGCTGAGGACGGTGGCCAGCAGGATGCAACCCGCAAAAAACATGACCTGGTATTTGATGGAACGAAACATAACGAACGTGGCGCCTCCTGGGCCAAAAATTCAGGGATCATAAGGGGTTGAGGCAGTAACAGGAACTGGGATAGCTGAAATTAATCACCGTTTTGTGAGCGAATTCGAACATTTCCGACAATCCGCTGACAACGCTACCGCCGTGGCACCCCCTTGCCGGGGAAACCCTGGGTATCTGCGCGTCCAACGCCCGATCAGGCTACCAGCCTGGCCAAGGGGAAGCGCCGCTTTCAAGCCCTCAGCAACGACCAGGCCCCGCCGATGGGCGGGGCCTGGTTATCCAGCAGATGCCCGCAATCAGAGGGTGAAGCGCTGGGTCATATGGTGCAGGTTGTTGGCCAGCTTGCTCAGCTCGACACAGGCCTGGGCGGTCTGCTGCGCCCCCAGGGCGTTCTCGTCGGCGGCATTGTGGATGTTGACTATGTTGCGATTGAGCTCCTCGGTCACCGCATTTTGCTGCTCGGTGGCGGTGGCGATCAGGGTATTCATGTCGGTTATCTCGGTCACGGCACCATTGATGATGTCGATGCTGTTGCCCGCATCCCGTGCCAGGCCGACGCTCGACTGCATCTGATGACGGCTCAGTTGCATGGCGTTGCCCGCCTCGGCGGCGCGACTCTGCAGCAGCTCGATCATCTTGCTTATCTCGGCGGTGGAATCCTGGGTACGCTGGGCCAGGGAGCGCACTTCATCGGCCACCACCGCAAAGCCACGGCCCTGTTCACCGGCCCGGGCCGCCTCGATGGCCGCGTTGAGCGCCAGCAGATTGGTTTGACCGGCGATGTCGCGGATCACGTCCAGCACCATGCTGATGTTGGCGCTGTCCGCCTCCAGCTGCGCCACCACGGCGCCCGCCTGCTCTATCTGCACTGACACCTCTTCGATGCTGCTGATGGCGCTGCGCACCACCTGATGACCCTCGGCCGAGGTGCGTGATGCCCCCTTGGCGGCGCCCATGGCATCCGTGGTGTTGCGGGCCACTTCATTGACCGTGGACTGCATCTCGTTCATGGCGGTGGCCACCTGGGACACCTCGCTCTGCTGGCTGGCCATGCCCTTGGCGGACTGCTCGGCGATGGCGCTCACCTCCTCCACCGCGCTGCTCAGCTGGCTCACCGAACCGGCAATCTCGCTCACCAGGTCGGCCAGGGCCCCCTGCATCTTGTGGATGCCGGCACCTAGCTGACCCAGTTCATCCCGATTGAAGCGATGCTCCTGGATCCAGCTCTGCAACTCGCCCTTGCCCAGATCGCCGCCCGCGATGCGCTGGGTCTGGCGGGCCAGCATGATGAGGGGATCTCGGATCTGGCGGGTCAGCGCCACAGAGAGCGCGATCACCAGCGCCAGACCGACCAGCAGGGCCAGGGTGACGCTCAGCTTGGCGGAGTCATACGCCCCCACTACTACCTTGCGGGAGGCGTCGGCATAGCCATGGTTGATGCGTACCAGATCGCCAACCGACTTGGCCAGGTTGGTGTAGAGGGTGATCCCCTCCCCCATGAAGAGATGCTGGGCCTCGGTCATCTGACCGGCGTCCTGCATCTGCCTGATACGCTGGTGCAGGCCGAGGTATTTCTCCCAGTCCGCCTTGACGATGTCGAAGGTGCGGCGCTCCTCCACATCCTCCGCCCAGATGGTGGCATCGTGGGCCGCTATCTGCTGCCCGGCCTCCCTCAGGCTCTTCTCGCTCTCATTGCGGTAATGGGCCTGCTGCTGGGGATCGTCCGCCACCAGAAAGACATCCAGCTCATAGCGGCGCACCGCATTGATGGTCTCCCCCAGGGTGCTGGTGCGCACCACGGCGGGCAGTATGCTGTCGGTGAACCCGGTGGCGGCCCGGTTCATGGTGCTGAATTCAAACAGTGAAAAACCGCCGATAAAGGCCATCATCAGGCCGAGTACGGCAAAGCCGGCGGTGAGTTTCTTGCCTATCGTCATGGTGTTCATGGCATGTCCTGCATATGGGTCATCAAGTGGCATTCGTCGGCGCTGGCCCCAAAAGGCGCGAGCGCGCTAGCTGCCATCCATAGCAGTCATTCAAATCTCATCCGTATCGGCACGGACGAGGGGGCCAAACGGGTGTCAAACAGACCATCTCGCGGCACGGTGAGCTGTATCGGCGCACGCGGGCATCCCTTTAGGATTTTTTCAAAAAATAAACCGGGGTGGGCAGACGGGAGAGAAAAAAAAAAAAAAAAAAAGAAGAAGAAGAAGTCGGGGCATGTCGGTGGGACATGCCCCAGGGTGACTAGCCTTTCAGGCCACCGAGAAACTCGGCGCGGGTATCGGGCTGGGTCTTGAAGACCCCGCCCAGGGAGGTGGTGGTGGTGTAGGAGGTCGAATCCATCACGCCACGGGCCTTCACGCAGTAGTGGGTAGCGGCGATGCTGATGGCCACATCCTTGGTACCGAGCAGGGTCTGCAACGCCAGCAATATTTGCTGGGTCAGCCGCTCTTGTACCTGAGGGCGGCGGGCGAAGAACTGGACGATACGGTTGATCTTCGACAGGCCGATCACCTTGCCACGGGGGATATAGGCCACGTGGGCCAGTCCGTCGATGGTGACGAAGTGATGCTCGCAGGTGCTGGTCAGGCTGATGTCCTTGACCATGATCATCTCGTCCACCTTCATCTTGTTCTCGATGACGGTCACCTTGGGGAAGCTGGCGTAGTCGAGGCCGGAGAAGATCTCGTTCACATACATCTTGGCGATGCGATGGGGAGTCTCGGCCAGGCTATCGTCGGCCAGATCCAGGCCGAGCGTCTCCATGATGGCACGCATGTGGCCCTCGATATTTTCCTTTTTTTGCTGGTTGTTCAGGGAATTGGAGACCAAGGGGGTCTCCAGTCCTTCGGCCTCGAGGGCCGCTCTGACCAGCAGGGCTTCCTGGCTTAAGCTCATCATCTTGTCTCTCTCCCACGCAGAGGGAATATTATGGCCCACAGGGTTTGTGGCGGCATAGTAAACGGCGATTGGCCTCATAATTCAAGTCACCCGCACGCCCATGCCCTGACTTTATGTTAATACGAGGGGTTTTACTGCCCTAATCGCCTGCCCATTCGGGGGGGATTTTGGGATAATCCCCCCCATAACCCAGTTTCCCTTACCAAGAGGTCATGACAATGGGATTTGATACCGCAGCCCTACTCCCCTTAAGCGATGCCCTGGCGAGCATGCTGGAACGACTCGATTGCAGCTGCGACGCCGAGTCCGTTGCCCTGCCCCAGGCGCTAGGTCGGATATTGGCCGACGACATTCTCTCTCCCCTGTCTGTGCCTCCCTTCGATAACGCCGCCATGGACGGCTACGCCGTGCGCTTGACCGATCTCGCCGCCGGCACCCCGCTCAAGGTGGCTGGCAAGGCGTTCGCCGGCCAACCCTATCAGGGTGAATGGCCCGCGGGCCACTGTATCCGCATCATGACGGGGGCACCTGTCCCCTTGGGCACCGAGGCGGTGGTGATGCAGGAAGAGACCACGGCCGAGGGGGACAAGGTCCTCTTCCTGAGTCAGCCGGTTGTGGGCCAGAATGTTCGCCGCCGCGGCGAAGACATCCGCGAGGGCGCAAGCGTACTGGGGGCCGGCACCCGGCTCAGTCCACGGGAGTTGCCGCTGCTGGCATCGCTGGGCATCGCCACCCTCAGGGTGCGCCGTCCGCTCAAGGTCGCCATCTTCAGCACCGGTGACGAACTCAAGCCGGTGGGCGCCCCCCTTGCCCATGGCGACATCTATGACTCCAACCGCTACGGGGTCAGGGCCATGCTGGCACGCATGGGGGTAGATTGCCTGGATCTGGGTATCATCCCCGATGACCCTGCCGCCTTGCGCGCCGCCTTCCTCAAGGCAGACAGTGAAGCCGATGCCCTGATCACCACCGGCGGCGTCTCGGTCGGCGAGGCGGATTTCACCAAGCAACTGCTGGAAGAGCTCGGCGAGATCGGTTTCTGGAAACTCGCCATCAAGCCGGGCAAGCCCTTTGCCTTCGGCCGCCTGCCCCATACCTGGTTCTTCGGCCTGCCGGGCAATCCGGTCTCCGCCATGGTCACCTTCGATCAGCTGGTGCAACCGGCACTGGCCAGGTTGGCCGGGCAGCGCTGGACCCCACCCCTGCGCATCGAAGCCATTGCCAGCGAGCCCCTGAAAAAATCACCGGGACGACTGGACTTCCAACGCGGCATCCTGAGCCAGGGCCCAGACGGCCTGACAGTGCGCAGCACCGGCTCCCAGGACTCCGGCGTGTTCAGCTCCCTGGCCAAGGCCAACTGCTACATAGTGCTGGAGCAGGCACGGGGCAAGGTTGCCACCGGGGAGACCGTCACCGTCGAGCCGTTCGGGAGCCTGCTGTCGTGAGCGAGATCCTCAGCGACGCCGAGCTGCTGCGCTATAACCGCCAGATAGTCCTGAAGGCCTTCGATTTCGAGGGACAGGAGGCGCTCAAACAGGCCAAGGTGCTGGTGATAGGCGCCGGGGGTCTGGGCTGCGCCGCCGCCCAGTATCTGGCGGTGGCCGGGGTGGGCCAGCTCACCCTGGTGGATTTTGACAAGGTGGAGCTCTCCAACCTGCAACGCCAGGTGCTGCACAACGACGCCCGCATCGGTCAGTACAAGGTCGCCTCGGCGGCGCTGAGCCTGCGCGCCCTCAACCCTTGGCTCAAGGTCGAGACCCATGCAGCCCTGGCCGACGAGGCACTGCTCGATGCCCTGCTGCCGAGCCACCAGCTGGTGCTCGATTGCACCGACAACGTCACCATCCGCAATCTGCTCAACCAGCGGGCCCGCCAGCATCGGGTGCCCCTGGTCTCCGGCGCCGCCATCCGACTGGAGGGGCAGGTGATCAGCTTCAGCTGGCAAACGGATGAGCCCTGCTACGCCTGCCTCAGCGGCCTGTTTGGCGAACAGTCGCTGACCTGCGTCGAAGCGGGGGTGCTGGCCCCCATGGTCGGCCTGGTGGGCAGCCTGCAGGCCCTCGAAGCCATCAAGCTGCTCGCCGGCATGGGCCAGAGCCTGAGCGGCCGCCTGCTGATGATCGATGGCCTGTCCGGTGGTTTTCGCGAGATGAAGCTACCCAAGCGCCCCGACTGCCCGGTCTGCTCACTCCTGAGCACGGCACCCTCATCATCTCTGCGGTCACGCTCCCCATAAAAAATCCCGGCCAGGGCCGGGATCTTTTAGTTGCTATCTACAACAGGTTTACTTAGCGGCTCGCACTATGGCTGGCGGCGCCCAGCTGGCGTTCACCAGCTCAGGTTTGGGTCCATAGGCACGCAGCGTCATGGCAAACTCCCCCGCCGGGGCAGGTAACCAGTTGTTCAACTTGTCTGCGCTGGGCTGCTCATGCTGAACATAGAGGGTCAGGGAACCATCGGTATTGTACTTGAGCGACTTGTTCTTGGTCCCCGTCGAGTAACGTTTGAGGGCATTGGGTGCAAAGAAGTGGTACTTGTCATACATGGTCAGCGACCAGAAACCGGTCACCGGTGGCGTCTGCCCCTTGGCAAAGGTCAGGCTGTACTGATGGGCCCCGCTCAAGCGCTGACCCGCACCATCATGCTCGGCAAAAATGTAGCTGGTCTCATCGACGCCATTTTCGAAGATATTGGACTTGGCCACCGCCAAACGGGTCAGGTAATCCGTGCCCCACTTGGCGTTGTTGAGGGGGCGGGTCCAACCATGGGCCAGCCTGACCCCATTGTTGTTGAGCAAGAAGAGTGGATCCACTATCTGCTGCTCGGCCCGCTCAGCCACCTCGGCCAGGACCCTGGCGATAGCAGGATCCTGCTCACCTGCCGCTATCAATGCCTTGAATTGGCCATACAGCGCCTCTTCCCCCGGCAAAGGCGGCACTTCCGCCAGCACCGCGTTCAAATCGCTGAAGAAACGCTTGGGCGTAACCCAGCTCAGTTCCCCCTTGCTATCACCTTCTGTTTTGGGCAAGGGCAACGCCGGTAACTTGCTCCAATCGGTGCGCTGCATGGTGCCATCGAAACGTGACAACGGGTACATCATCACCTCAGACAGCACCGGCTGAATGGCCGCCCTGTCCGTCGCAGTATCCGCCATGAAGGCTCTGGGGATCACCACGCCAGTGTGAGTCGGAGAGAGGAATACACCGCTGATCCCCTTGGGGGTCTCTCCTTGCCAGTTCGGCCCCACCAGCAAATAGAAACCGGGTTTGGTGCCATGCACAGTACCTAACCTAGCGAAGCTGTCGGTGCGCTGATCCGCAACCTGATAGAGCCAGAAGCGATCGCCGAAGTCAGGCACCTGGATCACCACCGGCTCCTTGTCCAGCGCCAGGGCACCAAAGCCATAGACCACATCCTGATTGGGATGGGCCACTATCTTGACGTTGGGGTCGATATAGTCGTTGAGCATGGCAAGCTCATTGAGGGGCGCCACCGGCGTCGGGCCCAGCAACGCTATCTGGGGCACCTGGCTATACATGGCCCTGCGGTTGTGCATATTGACCAAGGGCCAGCCCCACGCATAGGCGAGCTGCCCTACCGCCTCGGCATAGCCTGGGGTCATCACAGTACCGGCCACAGGGCCTGGCACTGTGGCCGCAGGCTGAATCGCCTCTGCCGACACAGTGCCCGAGCAGAAGGACCCGCACACGGCCGCACCCAGCAAGATTCTGGAAATAGTAGCCATCTGGCCTCCTTAGAAGCGGTAGTCGTAGTTCACGGTCATGAAATAGAGCGCCATGTTCTGGTACTCCCCTGAGAGCCCCCCTCCCTGCACCTGGGCATTTCCCAGGTTGAGGTACTCAAGCGCAGTGCCCACACTCTGGTTTGCACTGAGCCGATAACGGGCCCCTGCGCCAAGGCGCCAGGCGCGATCGGATGGCAGGGTCAAAGAGGCATCGGACTGGCTCTTGTAAAAACTGGAGTCGTAGGCAATGCCCGTGCTGAGCAGCCACTCGGGCGAGAGTTGATACTGAGTGCCCAACGCCAGATGCCAGGTATCTTGTAATCGGTGCTTGCTCGGCACTTGATTGCCAGCGGCCTCAATACTGCCATCATCAAATTCACTCCAGTTTTGCCAGCCAATATTGCCCAACAAGGCCCAGCGTGCGTCGAGGCGCTGATAACCGCTCAGCATCAACTGACTGGGGGAGGACGTGCTGGCATCGATGGGAATATTGAAGGTGAGCGTCTGGGGCGGCAGCGGCCCGGGCGGATCGATGGCCTTGCTGACCTGGGTCTCGATATCGTAATTGAAATGGGTGCGGCTGCTATACGCCAGACCAATGCGGCTGTTCTCGCTCCATTCATAAAGCAGACCCAATCTGGCATTCAAGGCCCAGTCATGGTCCTTGAGATCCTGATCCCCGGTCTGGCTGTCTCGACTCAGGGAGAACATGCCGTAGTTGATGCCAAGCCCCCCACCGACGGAGAGTCGAGGTGAGAGCCGCACTGCCACCGTAGGTTGCAGTGTCAGTGCCATGAGAGAACTCTCTCGTACCAAGCCACTGCCTGCCCAATCCCCAAAGTCGAGACCCAGACCGAAGTTGCCATAAAAACCCACCCCAATCTTGACGTCCTGATTGATGCTATGGCTATAAAACAGACTCCCCTGAGGGGAGAACCCCACCACATTGCCCGGGCTCTTGCCAGGCCCATCCAGTGCATAGGAGGCATCGCCATAGAGCCCTTGCAGGCCGCCGCTGACCTGATCCCCATCCAGTCTGGTCATACCCGCCGGGTTACCAAAGATGGTACTCGCATCCTGGGCCCTCGCCGCCATGCCAGCACCGGCCAGCCCAACATCATCGGTGGCTATCTCATAGAGGTAGAGGCCCCCTGCCAGACTCTGACCGGAATAAAATGCGGCCAACATGGTCACTCCGAGCGGTAGATAGCGCATAGGATGTCCTCTCATTGTGGTGTCATGACCTCGACTTGGGGCAGTTCATATTCACCAGACAGCACACTCTCTTGCGGCTGATAGAGGCGCAGCAACAAATAGAAGGGGCCTGCGGGGGTGGGCAGCCAATTGGCCTGCTTGTCACCCTTGGGTACCTCGCGCTGCAGATAGAGATCGAATGAACCGTTTTCTGCCATTTTGAGCCCCTGGGTATCGCTGCCCAGCTTGTAACGTGCTATCTCGTTGTGCACCAACATTTTGTCCACGGCGTTATACACGGTCAACGACCAGAAGGCGTTGGTGGGCGGCGCCTTCTTGAAGTGCAGAACATAGGCTTTATCGCCGCTGAGTTGCTCACCTTTGGCGTCGGTGGAGCGCAGCGGATACATGGCTTCTTTCTCTCCCTGGCCACCCAGATAGGGGCCGGACACCAGGGCCCGCAGCGGATAATCGGTACCGAAATGATCCAGACCACTGGCCCAGGCCCAACCGTTTCGTTGCACGGCAGAGGTTGCCAGCGCCGAGACGGCCACCTTGGGGCCATCAGTCAGGGCCTTGAGCAACCCTTGGCGCTGAGGCTCAACAAGTTGGCTGGCATCGAATCCTTGCTCCGTCAGCCCAAAGCGGCCGAACTGAGCGAATAGTGACGTATCACGCGCTGGCACCCCATTATCTTTGAGTACGGCGCCCAGTTGGCGATAGAAGCCCAGGCCATCCTCCCCCATCTCGGGTAGCGCTGGCAGCACCTGGTCAGGGGCTGTGTATTGCTTGTTGTTCATCTGGGAGAGCGGCCGCAGTGTGAAGCCTTTTTGCAGCAGAGCCACAGGAGCCATATCCTCACCCTGTTTCACGCGAAGTCGCCCCCACAACCAGACTTTGCTGGTCGTCACGTCGAGTCGGGTGACCCCTGTAGGCAGAGTGCCCTGCCAGCCCGGCGGTACCAGGGCAAAATCTCCCGCTTTGGTGCCTGTGGTACGACGCCCGACATAGTGTTCAAGCTCCTGCCACATATTGAACACATCCACCACGTAGTAACGATCATGGGTGTCGGGCACGTGCAGTATGTAAGGCTCATCGAGCTTGACGATGGCGCTCAGATAAAGGGTGTCATTGTTGGCGGTGGGCATGTCTTTGGCATCAGGGGTCGCCAGCTCCCTTGCCCAGCCCAACTGATTGAGGGGGGCCCGGTAGCTGGTTGCAGCCTGGGAGGCGGACACCTGAGTGTATTCACGGGCAATACGCTCCATGCGCACCAGAGGATAACCCCAGACATAGGCATTGACGCCGTTGGCATAGGCATCTGCTGCGAGCCCTGCGGCGATGTTCTCTGTACTGGTGGGCATGGTCAGCAAGACATCCGTCTCTGTTTGCTGGGCATGGACGCCAGGCACCAGCAGTAGCGTCGTGCCCATGCCTGCCAGCAACAGGGCTCGCCATATTGACGTCAATTTCATAGGAGAACCTCTAAATTGGATACGGCGGCACCATGGCGCCACCGTCAGAGCTTCATCAATTGGCATGTTTTTTAGCACTTTCCAACTGATTCAGGGCCGATGCTACCCCGATGCCACTGGAGCCTTTTTGCGCAGGCGGATACTCTTTCATGCTCTGCATAAAGGCTTTCACCGGCGGCATGATCTTGGGCAGCAACCAACTCTTCTCTTTCATCCACAGTAAATGACCACCGGTCTCTGGGCTGCGCTCGTAAGGGTCCAGCTTGATATCGATCATCAAACCGCCCGGGATCTTGCGCGTGTCGTCCAACCACTTGTCCTTCACCGCCAAGTGGATCTTCCACTGCTCGACACGGATGGCGTTGAGATGAGTCTCACCAAAGTAGAAGAACTCATGGCGTTGGGATTTGCCATCGGACTTGGTCAACATGTCTATCTGGTTGTAACCATCGAGATGGTTCTTGTAGACCTTGTCACCCACTTTCAGTCCCTTGAGCAGATCCTGTTTGACATCAGGTTCACCGACAGCCGCCATCAGAGTGGGGACCCAATCTTCCGAAGTCATGAAACCGCTATTCCAGGTGTTGGCCTTGATGTGACCTGGCCAGCGCACCAACATGGGCACCCGGAACCCCCCTTCCCAAGTCAGCCCTTTCTCTCCCCGGAAAGAGGCGCTACCGGCCATGGGCCAGTGAGCCAGATTGACCCCGTTATCCGAGGTAAACATGACGATGGTGTTCTCGCTCAGCCCCTCTTTGTCCAGGGTATCGAGCAGTTTGCCGACCAGATGGTCGAGCTGCAAAATCGCATCGGCGTACTCGGTATGGCCACTCTTGCCGAGCCACTCCGGACTGACGTGGATCTGCTGATGCATGCGCGACGGGTTGTACCAGAGGAAGAAGGGACTATCTGCCGCTTTCTGCTTCTTGACCCAATCGATGGAAAGATCGGTGAAAGTATCATCCACCGATTCCATCAGCTTGCTGGTCAAGGGCCCCTTGTCTTCAATGGTCTGTTTGCCTACCCGTCCCCAACGAGGATCCACGGTCGGATCATCCTTGTCGGACGCCAAGGCATGGATCATGTTGCGTGGACGGCCAACAAAATTGGGATCCTTGGGAAAATCCGGCTGCTCCGGCATCTCCATCATGTTCAGGTGGTAGAGAAAACCATAAAACTCATCGAAACCATGCAAGGTTGGCAGGTACTCATTGCGATCGCCGACGTGGGATTTGCCAAACTGAGCCGTGGCATAGCCCTTGTCTTTCAGCAGTTGCGCCAGGGTGACGTCACTGTCTTGCAGACCAATTTTATCTCCGGGTTGCCCAACGGCAGTCAACCCCGTGCGAATAGGATACTGGCCGGTGAGAAAGGCGGCGCGCCCCGCCGTCGAGCTTGGCTGGGCATAATAGTCGGAGATCATCATCCCCTCGGCTGCCAGGCGATCGATGTTGGGGGTATCGACGGCCCCAATCCCTCGGTGATAGGCAGAGATATCCATGGGCGCCATGTCATCGACCATGATCATCACTATGTTGGGTTTGCTGGTATCAGCTGCCATGGCAAGTGACAAAGGAGACGTCATCGCCCCCAGTACCAGACTGGCCAATAAGGTTTTTTTCATGGTTTTCATCCTTTTTTACTTGATGACCCCGGGACTTAAAACAAACCGAGACGGCGCAGCAGCGGCACCATGTCGCTATCTATGTGGCGATAGAACTGCATAAAACCGCCGCATAAGTAGTTGAGCCCCCTTTGTCCTTCCTGGGTGCGGAGCAATCTGTCTTTCGGACATCCCCCCCAGCACAGCGCCAGGTAATCACAACGACGGCACTGATCAGGCAGCGTCAGATGCTTGGCCTGTCCAAAGGCAATCTGTTGATTGCCAAAAGCGAGATCGCCCAAATGCTGCTCGGCTATGTTGCCTATCCGATGTTCCGGGTAGACGAAGTGATCGCAGCTATACACCTCCCCGTCGTGCTCAAGGGCAAGCGCCTTGCCACAGAAAGGAGCCTGGGTGCACATCTGGGCAGGCATGCCTGCCGATTGCACCACTGCGGTTTCGAACAGGTTGACATGAACTCGCCCCACCCCTTCAGCCAACCAGACATCCCAGACATCACAGAGGAATTGGCCGTAGTCGGCGGCGGCTACGCTCCAATCGGTAACGATGGACATGGGGTGGCCGGGCTCGGCCTCGGGACTGCCCTGCCATGGCAAGGCTTCGGTGGCTAGCGTCGTCACCGAGCCCTGGCGAAAGATCCTGGGCTCCACCACTGGGGTGAACTGGATACGGGTGCAACCTAGCTCCTCGGCGAGGAAGCGATAAACTCGCTCCCCTTGCTTGGCGTTATTGCGATTGACGACACAAAGCGCAGCAAACGGCACCTCTGCGCCGCGCAGCAACTCGACCGCTGTCATGACGCCATCGAAGGTCGGTCGGCCAGCCCGGTTCTTGCGGTGAATATCGTGCAGGTCACGGGGGCCATCAATGGAGAGGCCAACCAGAAAACCATGTCGTTTGAGAAAAGCGACCCAAGCCTCATTGAGCAAGATGCCATTGGTTTGCAGATCGTTCTCGATCCGCTGCCCGGCCTTGCGATACTTGGCCTGCAGTGCCACCACTTTTTCGAAGAAAGGCAACCCGAGCAGAGTTGGCTCCCCCCCCTGCCAGGAGAAGACCACCTCATCCCCTGTCTGGGCTTCTATATATTGGCGGATATGCTGTTCGAGCAGTTCGTCCGAAAGCCGAGGGGCGGCATCATGTTGGAACAGATCCCCCTTATGCAGATAGAAGCAATAGTCACAATCGATATTGCAGCGAGATCCACCGGGTTTGACCATGGTATGGAAGCGGTAATGCTGCCCCTTCGGAAGAGGGGGTAAATGGCTGTGGGGTAAATGCAACGATAACACCTCTCAAATCCATTGAATGCAGATGCGACAGGCTCCCAGTCTCGGCGTTATTCTTGCTGATGCATAGGAAGCAGCTAACTATAGCTTTTGGCTGGCGTAGCCGGATATGTATGCCCATATTCAGCAAAATAATTTCTTGCGAAATAAAGTGACCTTGACGGTAGAATCAACAATCTACTATGGCTTTGCTTCAGACAAGTTAATCACCACCGAAAAAACCATCAAAAAAATAAATGTAATTAAATGATTTTAATGGGAAAAATAAAAAACACGCCACACTCCTGTTTTCTTCGTCCCCGAATGTCGCCGGCCAGAAAGTACACCACCCAAATACGCAAGCAATTTCGCATTGAATCAATGCAATCTTCTACCCACACAGACTCATAGCGAGAGTTCAATTCATAAAGCCGCCGATATATCACCAGAAATAGACAGATATAAAAAAACCGAACCCAGGGGTTCGGCTTTTTTATTGGCGGATCGCTACATGAGCACCATGGGTCGGCCCTTAGAAGAGGCCCCTGGCTTTCACCTTCTTCATGTTGGCGACCTGGCTCGAGAGATCCTCGAACAATGGCTCGGCCGTCCGCTTATCCAGATCCACGGATCGGCCCGGCTGACTGGCCAGTCGCTGGATCAAGCTGTGCTGCTCGCGAATAAGCCGGGATTGCTCTTCCAGCTGACGGGAGAGCTGCAAGATGCTGCTGGCAAGGGGCGCCAGGTCCGGCTCGGCCGCCGCCGGCAGCCTGCCGGCGATGGCGTCTGCCAACTGCTCAGGGTCCAGCGAACCCGGCAGCCCTTGCCGGATCTCGTCCCACAACTCGGTGGGTTGCTGCTCCCCGAGACGACTGACGATCTCATCGACTAAATTGCCCTGATCCGGCATAGCGGCTTGCTGACCGAGACGACTGACTATCTCATCGACTAAATAATCCTGATCCGGCGTAGCGGCTTGCTGGCCGAGGCGACTGACTATCTCATCGACCAGCGCCCCGCTGTTTCCCTGCCCCAACCGGGGGCCCAGCCGTGCCACTATCTGATCGACCATGGCATCGCCCGCAGAAGGGGACGCCTCGCTCCCCTCCCCCAGGGTGAAGCCACAACTGGCAAAGGCGTGACGCAGGGTCATCAGGCTGACTTGTTCGGGCCCGAGCGCGTTGGCAACGGCCTTGCACAGGTTCGGTGCCAGCACGTACATGAACATCCCCGACAGGTAGATGTCCTTGTGGAAACGGCTCTTGGAGAAGTCAAACTCCTCCGCCCCATCCTGGATCTTGCGAGCCCGCTGGTACCAGTTCTGCAACACTCCGACCGCGTAGCGATCAGACTCCAGCGCACCCGGATCCATGTAAATGGAGAAGGTCATGCGCTTGAGCTGACTACTCATCAGCCACCTCGGCCATCACGGCCGCTTCCCGGTACACTTCCTCTTCTTCCGTGGTGTAGAGGCAGATCTCCCGGGCCAGGGCAGACTGTGCATCGTCCAGCAATTCAACTCTGTCGCCCAGGGTAGGATAAGCCTGTTTGATCGCCTCGTGGATGAGGGGGGCACCACCGCCGACCAGATAGACCCGGTTCGGATTCTTGGCGAACTTCTTCGCCTCGTGGGCGACCTGGCTGCCCAGCTCGTCTATCTTGTTCTGCATTTTTTCCAGGATCTTGGGGATCTGGGCCTCGTCGTTGACCACGTCACGCACGAAGCTGGCGTCACCACGACGCTTGATAAACTCGTTGGCCACCAGATAGCTGGAGTCGCTGTCTGCGGCGGCCAGGGCCTTGCGTACCGCATCCGTCACCATGGAAACACCGATCTCGTTGTTGCCATAGACGTCAGACACATCGTCGAACTCGCCGACGATGATGCCCATGTCCAGGGTGGTGCCACCGCAGTCGATCACCAGGGTCTTGGTGAACTCGTTGCAGCCCGAG
Source organism: Aeromonas rivuli (assembly GCF_020149575.1). Lineage (NCBI taxonomy): Bacteria > Pseudomonadati > Pseudomonadota > Gammaproteobacteria > Aeromonadales > Aeromonadaceae > Aeromonas > Aeromonas rivuli. The sequence continues at coordinate 2,830,969 of NZ_CP079742.1, forward strand.
CCAATCAGGCGGGAGAGGGCGGCAGGCAGGCTCTCCGGCATCACTTCCACACTGACGATATTGAACAGCTCCCCCTTGTTGAGGGAGATGGCACGAAGCAAGTTGCGCCGCTTCTTCTCGATTTTCTCTTCGTTGCGCTGGCAGTCATCCGGCTGGTAGAACTCCGTAATGGGCAGCGTCACTGTGATCGCCACATCGCACGGCGCCATGCCGGTCTGCAGCAGGGCGTGGTGCACGGAGAGCAGGTTCAGGTCGTCGTACTGATACTCCACATGGGTGGTGGCCAGTGACTTGTCCGAGGTGGCGTCATAGGTGTACTTGGTGTTGCCTATCTCGTAGTTGTAGATCTTCTTGTCTTTGCGCAATGCGGCGCTCTTCCAATCCTTGCGAAACGAGTTGGGGGAGATGATGGTCTTAAGCGCCTTGTTATCGATCCAGCTGACCTTGACGTTGGTCGAGCCATCATCGATGGCCATCTTCATTACTTCAGACATATGGGGAATACCTATGGGGGAGCAGACAACATGGTCCGATTGCCTTGCACTCTGGCAAGCCAAGGCGATCGAACCACTACATACACGGTTTATGAAGGCGACAAGTCTAATGTCTTTCTAAAATCCGTTGAAGCAAATGATTGAATCCGGAGGGATCTTCCGCAGGCCAGGCGTGGTGGCCACGGGGATTATGCACCGTTGCGTTGGGCAGGGCGGCAAACTGCTCCACCCGTTTGGCAAGCGGCAAGTAATCATGTGTCGTGGAGATGATGGCGACCGGCTGCCAGATGGCGCCGAGCCGGGCACGGGCCGACCAGCCGGGCAAGGCATCCAGCAGGGCCTTGTAGACCTTCTTGCGATTACGGCAGAAACGTTGCCGGAAGGTACGACGCATCTGGGCAAGTTCAGAGCCGGGAAAGAGCTCCCGACCCAGCCACCAGGCCAGCGGCCGCATGCCAAACCAGCGCAGCCACTTGAGGCGCTGGGCGTAACGCTCCTGCTCCCTGGGGTTCTCCAGCAGAAACTCGCTGAAGCCGTTGACCAGCACCAGACCGCGGATCTTGCCTGGCAGTTGCAAGGCCAGCTCCAGCGCAACCATGGCCCCCAGTGAGAGTCCCACCACCCAGGCAGGCTCTGGCTGTTCATCGAGCCAGCGTACCACGTCCGCCGCCAGGGTCCCGACATCGAAGGGCCCCTCTTGCAGGCTCTGGCCATGGCCACGCAAGTCGATGGCCACCACCCGATAGTCGTCGGAAAAATGTTCGAGCTGGGCCTGCCAGTCCAGGCTGGATGACCCCAGGCCATGGAGCAGCAGCAACAAGGGGCCCTCCCCGGCACTGCGCCAGGCCAGTCCCTGAGACTTCATGATTTGATTGCGACGCATCCATTTTCCTCAAACACGCGGTGCCAAGTCCTCAAGCCCTCTGCCGATGGCAGAAGGCGTCGAGCAGCCCAAGGCCGCCATAGCGCAGCTCATTGCCGCGAACGGCAGTCGAGGATCTGCCGCTCACCCTGCCACGCTCTAGCAAAACAGTGGAGGATAGGGGTGACGGCAACGCCAGTGAGCGCTCCCGGGCGGTGACCAGCACCATGGCGGCCCAAGCGCCCTTATCCCTCCCCGACCAGACTCACCGCCTTGACATAGGCATGAATCTGCTGACCCTCAGCCAGACCCAAGCGCAGGGCTGAACGGCTGGTGATCCGGGCCAGCAGTATCTGCTCACCCAGCGCCAACTGCAACAGCGTCTGACCCGGGCGCACCTCACGCATCGCCAGCAGGCGGGTACTGAGGCAGTTGGAGAGACTGGAGTGCGCGATGGGGGCGGTCGCTATCACCAGATCCCGCCCCGCCACCTTGATCTGCAAGGGGCCACTCTCGTCGGGGGCATGCTCCATGGTAACCATCAGGCTCTGATCCCCGAGCTGCAGGGTCGCCATCTGTTCGGTGGCCTCGTAATGGGTCAGGATCGCCGTCAGCATGACCCCCACATCATCCCGACTGGCGAGGGAGAGGTCGGTGCGGGCGAAGATCTCACTCGGCCTGCCTTGCGCCTCGACCTGCCCCTCGGCAAGCAATACCAGCTGATCGCACAGCAAGCTCACCTCCTCCATGGCGTGGCTGACGAAGACCATGGGAATGCCGCTCTCTTGCTGCAATCCCTTGAGCACATGGGCCTGATGGATGCGGCTGCGGCTGTCCAGCGCCGAGAAGGGTTCATCGAGCAGCAGCAGGTCGGGCTCCGCCAGCAGGGCCCGCCCCAGGGCCACCCGCTGGCGCTGGCCGCCGGAGAGCCCGTGGGCAGGCTGTTCCAGCAGATCGGCAAAGCCGAGCCGCATCGCCAGCGCCTCGGGCTGCCAGCGCCCTCGCCCCTTGCCCGCCGCCAGTTGCAAATTGCCAAGCACCGTCATATGGGGGAAGAGGCGGGAGTCCTGGAACACCAGCCCGATGCGGCGCGCCTCCGGCAGCAGGGCGGCCAGATCCCGCCCCTGCCAGTGCAGGACGTCCGAGGGGGCGCGGTCCAGCCCGGCGATGATGCGCAGCAGGGTGCTCTTGCCACAACCTGAGGGGCCAAACAGGCCGAGGATGCCACCCAGGGGCAACGCCAGATCACACGCCAAATTGAAGGGGCCGAACGAACGGCTGGCCTTGAGGTGCAGGCTCATCCGAACAACCTCCGCTGCCGACGTTGCAGCACGCCATAGACCAGCACCAGCATAATGAGGGAGAAGCCCATCAGGCCGCCTGCCAGGTAGTGAGCATTCTGGTAATCCATGGTTTCCACGTGATCGAACAGGGCGATGGAGAGCACCTGGGTCTCCCCCGGGATGTTGCCGCCGATCATCAGCACCACGCCAAACTCCCCCAGGGTGTGGGCAAAGCCCAGCGCCGCCGCCATCACGAAGCTCGGCAGCGTCATCGGCAAGATGATATGAAAGAAGCGCTCCAGGGGCCCCAGCCCCAGGGTGGCGGCGGCCTCAAGTTCTTTGCTGCCCATGTTGACGAAGGCGGAGGTGAGGGGCTGCACCACGAAGGGGAGCGAATAGAGGATGGAGGCGAACAGCAGGCCGAGGAAGCTGAAGGCCAGGGTTGTCCCGAAGGTGTCGCGCCACCAGGCGCCGAGGCCATACTCCGGGGAGAAGGCGAGCAGCAGATAGAAGCCGAGCACGGTCGGCGGCAGCACCAGGGGCAGCGCCACCAGCGCCTCCACCAGCGGCCGCAGCCGATGCTGGCTGCGGGACAGCCACCAGGCGAGCGGGGGGGATAACAGCAGCAGGATACCGGTGGTACTGGCCGCCAGCTTCAGGGTCAACCAGACCGCGAGCAGATCCCCTTCACTCATGGCGCATATCCCTCCCTGGTTCGAGCAGCAACATGTTCGGCATCCTCATTGCAAAGCGTGGCCGGCCCTGAGGCCGGCCTGTGGTCATGGGAGATTGGCATTCATGCATCATTGCGGCAAGGCATAGCCCGCAGCCTTGATGGCGCCCTGACCCGGGCCCTTCAGCCAGGCCACCAGGGCATCGACCGCGGCTCCCTTCTTCAGGATCAATCCCTGCTGCTCGATGGCCGGATAGAGCGCATTTGGCACGGCCCAGGCTTCGCCGGTTTTACCGGCTTCCACCAGATTGGCCCAGGCAACAAAGCCCAGCTCGGCATTGCCGGTATCGACGAACTGCCAGGTCTGGCTGATGTTGGCGCCGGTCAGCAGACGGTACTGCTTGGGATCGATGTTGAGCTGCTCAAGGGTTGCCATGGCGGCGGTGCCATAGGGCGCGGTACGCGGGTTGGCGATGGCGAGGTTGCCCTGCCAGCTGCGCAGGGTGGCCTCATCAGGGGCTGGGCCGCCCTTCTTCCACAGGCCCAGCTGGCCGATGGCATAGGTGAAGCGCTCGCTGCCCTTGCCTTCTGCCTCCAGTTTCTGAGGGGTGGCCACGTCGGCGGAGAGGAAGAGGTCAAACGGAGCACCGTGGGTGATCTGGGTGTAGAGCACCCCGGTGGCGGCCGAGCTGATGACGACGCTGTGACCGGTCTTGGCGGTGAACGCCTTGCCGATACGCTCTATGGTGCCCTTGAAGTTGGCGGCCACGGCGACCTTGACCTCATCGGCCTGCACGGCGGTGGTGTGCAGCGCCGCGGCGCAGACGCCTGCAATGACAACAGATAGCAGCGGTTTCATTCCCTTACTCCTGGTTGCGGATCCTTCGTGACCAGATCCTGTTATGGGGTCTATTCCCCTGATTGCCAGCGGGAAGCGGCGGCGTTGTCGCTCTGCTTCGCCTCGACCCAGCGTTGTATCCCCTCGGCGGTCAGCTCTTTTTTCCAGAACGGTGCCCGGGTCTTCAAGAAATCCATGATGAAGTGACAAGCCTCGAAGGCCGCATCCCTGTGGGCACTGCTCACCGCTACCAGCACAATCTGATCGCCGAGCAGCAGCTCGCCGATACGGTGAATGAGGGTACACTCCTGCAGCGGCCAGCGGGTGCGGGCCTGGATGACGATATCGGCCAGCGCCTTCTCGGTCATGCCGGGATAGTGCTCGAGCGCCAGTCCCAAGACCTGCTCCCCCTGATTGAAGTCGCGCACCTTGCCGACGAAGGTGACGATGGCCCCGCTGTCGTGACGGGCGGCGAGGCGTTCGTACTCCTCCCCGAGGGAGAAGTCGGCTCGCTGCACCAGGATGCGATCCGTGATGGTTGCCTCGCTCATGGCATCAGCCTCCGGTCGTTACTGGGAAGAGAGGGAAGAAGGCGGCCTCATCCCCGTCCCACAGCTCAGTGGTGCGATCCACGGTCGTTATCTCGCTCATGCTCAGCCTCCGGTCGTTACTGGGAGGAGAGGGAAGAAGGCGGCCTCATCCCCGTCCCACAGCTCAGTGGTGCGATCCACGGTCGTTATCTCGCTCATGGTCAGCCTCCGGTCGTTACTGGAAAGAGAGGGAAGAAGGCCACTTCATCGCCACCGCACAGCTCAGTGGTGCGATCCACGGTCGTTATCTCGCTCATGGTCAGCCTCCGGTCACAGGGGGGAAGAAGGCGACTTCATCGCCATCATTGAGCGGCGTCTCGAGCGGCACCAGGGTCTGGTTGATCGCCACCAGCAACTTGCCGGACTCGAGCGCCAGGGCCCACTTGTCACCGCGCACGCACAGCGCGCTGCGCAGATCTTCGGCGCTGGCATAGTCGCAGGGCAGGCTGAGCTCGTCGCAGCCGACCAGCTCCCTGACTTGGGCAAAAAACAGAACCTTGATCATGACGGCTCTCCCGCATTCTGTTGTGCACCGCCATCGGCAGCCGGGGCCAGGAAGTGGCCGGACTTGCCGCCTTTCTTCTCCACCAGCCTGACTTGCTCGATCACCATGTCCTTTTGCACCGCCTTGCACATGTCGTAGATGGTGAGCGCCGCCACGGACGCCGCGGTGAGCGCTTCCATCTCCACCCCGGTCTTGCCGGAGAGCTTGCAGAGGGTGCGAATATGGACCCTATTGTGCTCGGGTTGGGGCTCAATCTCTACCTCCACCCGGGTCAGGGCCAGCGGATGGCAGAGCGGGATCAGATCGGCGGTCTTCTTGGCCGCCATGATGCCGGCGATGCGGGCGGTGGCGAACACGTCGCCCTTGTGGTGCTGACCGCTCAGGATCAGGGCCAGGGTCGCGGGGGCCATGGTCACAAATGCCTCGGCGCGGGCCTCGCGCTCGGTAACCTGCTTGTCGGTGACGTCCACCATGTGGGCCTCGCCGCTCTGGTTGAGATGGGTCAAACTCATTGGCTGTTACTCGTCACTGATGGCGCGGTATGCCGCCCCGAAAAGGAAAGGATGGTGCGGATCATCTGATCAGCTGGGTCGCGAAGTTGCATGGCCGGGTGCGGACATCGAGCTGATCCCGGATCAGCTTCTCCCACCCCAGTTGGCAGGCCCCCGTGGATCCGGGCAAACAGCAGATAAGGGTGCGGTTGGCGAGCCCGGCCAGGGCGCGGCTCTGCATGGCCGAGCCCTTGATCTCGGCAAACGAGAGCTGACGGAACATCTCGCCAAAGCCCTGCACGGTGCGTTCGAACAGCACACCCACCGCCTCCGGAACCCGGTTTTGCTCATTGAAGCCGGTGCCGCCATTGATCAGCACCACCTGCACACTCTCATCAACGATCCACTGGCTGACCTGAGCCCGTACCCGGAACAGGTTGTCGGCGCACAACGCTCTATCCGTCAGCTGATGTCCCGCCTCGGTCAGGGCCGATGCCAGGTAATCCCCCGAGCTGTCGTCGGCGGCGCCTCGGCTGTCAGAGACCGTCAGTACGGCAATGTTGAGGGGGGTGAATTCGCTGATGTCTGCTGCCATTGAACAATTCCTGTAAATCATCGAGCACGAGGCGAAGAGGGGGTAGGATGCTTGCGGTACGCCAGCCAGGGGCGAGGCCAGCCAATTGGATCTGATTGGCAATATCCTTGCTGGGGATGGATTCTACCAAAAGTTGTCGGGGAGTGGGGTGAATAGGCTCATTAATCTGCTCGCAGCGCCCAGTCAGGCTCATAGCAACAGGCCGGGCTCACCCGGCCTGTCTTGCGAGGGCACTCCGATCAGAATCCCTTGACCCCTGTCATGTCAGGCAGCTGGTGCGCAATCCCCTTGTGGCAATCGACGCAGGTATTCTCGCCACTGGCCAGGTTGGTTGAGTGCATCTGAGCGGCGCGCCGTCCTTGCAAGGAGAAGTCCATGTACTCGAAGTTGTGACAGTTGCGACACTCCCTCGAATCCGTGTCTTTCATCCGCTGCCACTCCCGCTCCGCCATCTCCCGGCGGTGAGACTCGAACTTCTCGCGGGTGTCCACCTTGCCGGTCAACATGCCCCACAGCTCCTTGGAAGCCTGCACCTTGCGAATGATCTTGTAGGTCCACTCGTGGGGGACGTGGCAGTCCGGACAGCTGGCCCGCACCCCGGAACGGTTGGCATAGTGGATGGTGTCGCGATACTCGACGAAGACGTTGTCTTTCATCTCGTGACAGCCGGTGCAGAACTTCTCGGTGTTGGAGGCTTCCATGGCGGTGTTGAAACCGCCCCAGAAGATGACGCCGCCAAAGAAGCCCATCATCAGCAGCACCCAGAGCGCCGCCTTGGAGGGCGACTTGAAGGTGGTCCAGATCCGCTGCACAAAACCGGGTAATTTCATCTAATGACTCCTTAGTTCAGCGCATCGACCGGTTTGAACGTATTGTCCACCAGCGGCTTGGCATCGGTCTGCGGCACATGACACTGCAAGCAGAAGTAGCGGCGCGGCGAGACTTCGCCCAGGGTCAGGCCATCTCGCGACTCGAAATGGGTCGGGCTTATCTTGGGCGCCTTCATGGCGGTGGCATTCTTGAAGCTATGACAGGCCAGGCACTTGTTGACCTTCTTGTCTATCTCATAGTTGCGAATGTCATGGGGGATCAGCGGCGGCTGATGCATGTATTGGCGGGTATAAAGATCGCCATCCTTGCGAAAGTTCTTCATCTGGGCCGCGGGTGCCTCGACGGCAAGATCCGCACTGTTGCGCAGGGACTTGACGCCGCCGCTCTCGGTGGTGACCTGTGGTGCCTCGGCAGCCATCAGACTCCCCGCCATCAGGCAGGCCAACATTGCTCCAATCAGCTTCTTCATTATTTGTTCTCCGAACATGTTATCCGCAAGGGCCCGCGCCGGGCAGGCCCCTGGGTAGCAAGCGAGCGTCGCCCGGCGGCCGGGCGCTCATCAATGCCTGTTGCCTCAGGCCTTGGCGACCTTGACCGCACACTTCTTGTAATCCGTCTCTTTGGAGAGCGGATCCGTGGCATCCAGGGTCAACTTGTTGACCAGCTGGCTCGCATCGAAGAAGGGCATGAACACCAGTCCTCTGGGCGGCTTGTTGCGGCCACGGGTCTCGACCCGGGTCTTCACCTCACCGCGGCGGGAGGAGACGATCACCTCCTCACCACGGCGCACGCCGCGAGCCTTGGCATCTTCCGGGTGCATGAACAGCACCGCATCCGGGAAGGCGCGATAGAGCTCGGGGACCCGACGGGTCATGGTGCCGGTGTGCCAGTGCTCCAGCACGCGGCCGGTGGAGAGCCAGAGATCGAACTCCTGATCCGGGGACTCGGCGGCCGCCTCATAAGGCAGCGCGAAGATGACCGCACGGCCATCGGGTTTGCCGTAGAAGTTCACCCCCTCCCCCGCCTTCACATAAGGGTCGAACCCTTCCCGATAGCGCCACAGGGTCTCCTTGCCATCGACCACGGGCCAGCGCAGACCGCGCTCTTCGTGGTAACGATCGAAGGGGGCCAGGTCATGACCATGACCGCGACCGAAGGATGCGTACTCTTCAAACAGGCCTTTTTGCACATAGAAGCCAAAGTGCTCAGCCTCGTCGTTGAGCTCGCCCTTGCTCTGCGCTTTGGGGAACTGATCGACCTGACCGTTCTTGTAGAGCACCTCATAGAGGGTCTTGCCCTTCACTTCCGGCATCTTGGCGATCAGTTCCGCCGGCCACACCTCTTCCACGGTGAAGCGCTTGGCAAACTCCATCAGCTGCCACAAGTCGGACTTGGCCCCTTCCGGCGCCTTGACCTGCTGGTGCCAGAACTGGGTGCGGCGCTCGGCGTTACCATAGGCGCCCTCTTTCTCCACCCACATGGCGGTGGGCAAGATGAGATCGGCAGCCTGGGCGGTCACGGTCGGGTACGGGTCGGAGACCACGATGAAGTTGGCCGGGTTGCGATAACCGGGCAGCCCCTCCTCGTTCATGTTCGGGCCGGCCTGCATGTTGTTGTTGCACATCACCCAGTAGGCATTGAGCTTGCCATCCTTGAGCATGCGGCTCTGCAGCACGGCGTGATAACCCACCTTGTCCGGGATGGTGCCTTCCGGCAGCTTCCAGATCTTCTCGGCGATGGCGCGGTGTTTGGGGTCAGTGACCACCATGTCGGCGGGCAGGCGATGGGCGAAGGTGCCCACTTCCCGGGCGGTGCCACAGGCGGAAGGCTGGCCGGTCAGGGAGAAGGGACCGCTGCCCGGGGTGGAGATCTTGCCGGTCAGCAGGTGGATGTTGTAGCAGAGGTTGTTGGCCCAGACGCCGCGGGTGTGCTGGTTGAAGCCCATGGTCCAGTAGGAGACCACTTTCTTGCTTGGGTCGGCATAGATCTGCGCCAGTTTTTCCAGCTTCTCTTTGGAGACGCCGGAGAGCTTGGAGACCGACTCGACGTCGTAGTCCGCCACGAATTTCGCGAAGTCATCGAAGCTCATGGGGGTGGAGTCGCCGCTGTCCGGGTTCTTCGCCTGCTGCTGCAGCGGGTTGGTCGGACGCAGGCCGTAGCCGATGTCGGTGACGCCCTTGCGGAACTGGGTGTGCTTGTTGACGAACTCCCAGTTCACCTTGTCGTTCTGGATGATGTAGTTGGCGACGTAGTTGAGGATCGCGAGATCGGTCTGCGGGGTGAACACCATGCCGTTGTCGGCCAACTCGAAGCTGCGATGCTCGAAGGTGGAGAGCACATGCACCTGCACGTCCGGATTGGAGAGGCGGCGATCGGACATCCGGGACCAGAGGATGGGGTGCATCTCGGCCATGTTGGAGCCCCACAGTACGAAGGCGTCGGCCTGCTCGATGTCGTCGTAGCAGCCCATGGGCTCATCCATGCCGAAGGTGCGCATGAAGCCGACCACGGCCGAGGCCATGCAGTGACGGGCGTTGGGATCCAGGTTGTTGGAGCGGAAGCCCGCCTTCATCAGCTTGGAGGCGGCGTAGCCTTCCCACACGGTCCACTGGCCTGAGCCGAACATGCCGACCGCGGTCGGGCCCTTCTCTTTGAGGGTGGCCTTGAACTTCTCGGCCATGATGTCGAACGCCTGATCCCAGCTGATGGGGGCGAAGTCACCGTTCTTGTCGAACTTGCCGTTGGTCATGCGCAGCAGCGGCTGGGTCAGACGATCCTCGCCATACATGATTTTCGACAGGAAGTAGCCCTTGATGCAGTTGAGGCCACGGTTGACCGGCGCATCGGGATCGCCCTGGGTCGCGACGACGCGGCCGGCCTGGGAGCCCACCAGCACTGAGCAGCCGGTCCCGCAGAAGCGGCACGGCGCCTTGTCCCAGGTGATGGCGGTCTTGTCGGTGCTGGTGATCAGGTTGGCCGCCAGGGCGGGAGCACTGACACCGGCCACGGCCGCCGCGGCTGCGACCGCGTTGGCCTTCATAAAGTCGCGTCGACTCAGCTTCATGACATTTCCTCACATTGCTTATCGTTATTATCGAACTGATGGTAGATGAGACCGGCAGACAGTACCTCCGGCATCCCGTTGATGGCCTCTATGGCCATCATGGTGAGCCACGCTGACTCAGCATCATGGCGTGTTATTCCTTGCATTGGACATCGCGCTCATCGAACTGGTGGTAGATGAGACCGGCGGAGAGCACGCCCGGCATGGCATTGATAGCCTCTATGGCCATCATGATGAGCCACGCTGACTCAGCGCCATGGCGTGTTATTCCTTGCATTGGACATCGCGCTCATCGAACTGGTGGTAGATGAGACCGGCAGACAGCACCCCCGGCATGGCATTGATCGCATCGATGGCCGCCATGATGGGGCGCTGACTCGGCCCCTCCAGGGTGACAACCAACTTGCCCTCCTCACTGACCACATGCACTTCGGCCCCTTCGAGGGCACCAATCTGCTCGGCAAGCCGATGGCGCAAGGGGGGCTGGGTCAATACCACCAGGCTGGATACGTGGTATTCCTGCTCAAGCTGGACATCGGCTGGCTGCGGTTTCATTCATGCTCCTTCGCGGCCGGGCTGGCCACCTTGATACTGTCAACCGGGCAATCTGCGACACAGGCGCCACACCCGGTGCACAGGGCGGCATCCACGCTTGGGGTTGGCACCCGACCGAGTATGGGGATAAAGCGGATTGCCCTCGCCTCGCAGCTATCCTGGCAGCGCTGGCAATAGACCTGGCCGTTGGCCAGGCAGCTTTCGGCTATGTGGGCGATATAGTCCCAGGGGGATTGTTCAGTCGGGCGAAAAAGCGGCTCGCTGCAAGCGCTCGCACAATCGCCACAGAAGCTGCACTCACCCCGGCTGAAGTCGAGTTCGGGAAAGCCGCCATCCCCTTTGATGATGATCTGTTCGGGGCAGGCGGTGAGGCAATCGCCACAGCGGCTGCAATCGGCGACAAACGCGGGCCAGGGCAGTGACCAGGGCAACTGGGCAGCAGGTGTCACAGCCTTGAAACGGCCGCGCAGCAGGTGCCGGCGTGACAGCTTGACCCCATCGGACATATCCACTCCTTGTGAACCCCGAAAAACCTGGCCTGAACAGGCGAAATAAGAATGGCATCTGTAATACCTATTCTAATAGTGGGCCTATTTTGCGGACTCAACAAGGTAAGGGATATACCACCAGGGGGATAAACAGGGGGGATTATTGCGCTGGATCAATCCCTTGGCGCAAAAAATCGTAGGGGATATCCGTCAAGATACCCCCTAATAGGCAAACCGGCAGGAAGGAGAGGCTTGTTTGAGGCTTACCCACCTATCGAAGCGAGATGAGGGGTCATGCCCGCATTCCCTTCGTGAAGGTGATGGGTCGCGGCCTTGCCGAGCAGGGCGACTCGAATGCGCTGGATCAGCTCATCCTGTTGCTGGTCGGCACTCAGCAGATCCCTGAGCTCGACGCCACTCTCCCCAAACAGGCACAGATGCAGCTTGCCGACGGAAGAGACCCGCAACCGGTTGCAACCGGCGCAGAAATCCTTGCTGTAAGGCATGATGAGGCCAATGCTGCCGCGCGAGCCCGAGTGCTGGAACACTTGCGCCGGGCCATCATCCACCCCTCGCAACTGCTGCAGCCAGCCCTGCTCAAGCAAGTGCGCCTTGATGGTCTCGCCGCTGACGTGATGATCGCGAAACAGCGTGTCCATCTCCCCCGTCTGCATCAACTCGATGAAGCGCAGCTCGATGGGCTTGTCCCGGATCCAGGCCAAGAACTCGGCAAGCTGGCCATCATTGAGCCCCCTGAGCAGCACGGCATTGACTTTGACCGAGGGAAAACCGGCATTGAGTGCCGCCTCTATCCCATCCATGATCTCGGCCAGCTTGTTTTCACCGGTGATCTGGTGGAACTGGCGCGGGTCCAGGCTGTCGACACTGACATTGAGCGCGGTCAGCCCGGCGGCTCGCCATTCGGCGGCCCGCTCCTTGAGTCGATAACCATTGGTGGTCATGGCTATCTTGTCGATGCCAGGAGTCGCCGCCACCGTCTCGATGATCTCGGTGAAATCACGGCGCAGGGAGGGTTCACCACCGGTCAGGCGCACCTTGCGGGTGCCCATGGCAGCAAAACCGGACACTACCCGGCGGATCTCATCGACAGAGAGGAAGGACTTGCGCCCCTCGGGGCGATAACCGTCCGGCAGGCAATAGGTACAACGAAAATTGCACACATCGGTGATCGACAGGCGCAAATAGTAAAAACGACGGGAAAAACCATCTTCAAGTGGCAACATAAACACCTTTCCAAATACGGGAGGCCAGGGCATTTCTTTCCTGACCCTTACAGCGCGCATGTCGGCTGTCGGCAATCTTCCCCTTATCCAAAGACTTAGGCGAAAATGCTCGGAGTTCATCTAGTTTTTCGATGCTAGCACAAGTTGGAGTACACTCCCACGCAACTTATGGGGTATTTCAGCGGCGCAGAGGCTACATGGGGCAATGGTTCAGGGTTCATTCGGTCAGTAGCGCCATCGGTCGCTCCATGATGCTGATCCTGTTTATGGCGAGCCTGATCGCCCTGGTGGCCATGGTCACCCTCTTCTACTCGGTGCCCGATGCCAAGGCCATCAATCTGTCCGGATCCTTGCGGATGCAGGCCTATCGCATGGCCTATGAGATTGGTCAGGGACAGCCTGCCCTCAAGCGGCTGGATCAATTCGAGCAGACGCTCAATGCCAAGGAGCTGCAAGAGACCCAGCGCTGGATAACCCCGGCGGCCCTGCGCCTTACCTATGGCGAAGTGCTGCGCCAGTGGCAGTTGATGCGCAGCCACATAGAGCAGGCGACCCCCCAGCGCTACATAGACAACACGGAGCAGTTCGTCGCCGCCATCGATGACTTCGTCAACCAGATGCAGTACCACGTCGAATTCAAGGTGCGCATGCTGGCGCTGGCCGAGGGGTTGGGGCTCATCTCCATCATCACCATCGCCTGGTTCACGGTGCGCTTCACTCGCCAGCAGGTAGTGGCCCCCCTCAACCAGCTGGTCTATTGCGCCCGCCAGGTCCAGCGGCGTGAATTTGACCTCACTCTGCCCCCCCACTGCGACAACGAATTGGGGGAGCTGTCCGACGCCTTTGGCACCATGGCCACCGAACTGGGCAAGCTCTATCGGGACTTGGAGAGTAAGGTCGAAGAGAAGACCGCCAAGCTGCAGCAGGCCAATGATACCCTCTCCTTCCTCTACACCACGGCCCAGAAGCTGCACGCCGCCCCCTTAAGCGGCCACACCCTGCAAAAGCTGCTCGACCGGGCCGCCGCTCATCAGCAGATAGCGCATATACGGCTGACCCGTTTCGAACACAATGCCATGCCGGTCTACCTCACCGGGCGCAGTGGCTGGCCTGGGGAACTCGAAGCGGTGGTGAGCTTCTATTTGCAGATGGATGACAGGGAGTTTGGCCGTCTCGACATCATCAGCCCTCACCCCATCGACGAGCGGCTGATGAAGAACTTTTCCATGCTGCTGGCCCAGGTCCTGCACAAGGATCAGACGCTCTTGCAGCAACAGCGCTTGTTGTTGATGGAGGAGCGGGCCGTCATCGCCCGCGAGTTGCACGACTCCCTGGCCCAGGCCCTCTCTTACTTGAAAATCCAATCCACCCTGCTCAAACGCGCCTTCAACAAGGGGGACAGCAGCAAGACACAGGCGGCCATGGAGCAGATAGACGAGGGGCTCAGTAATGCTTACACCCAACTGCGTGAGCTGCTGGGCACTTTCAGACTCAGCATCGGAGATGCCAATCTGGGGGAGGCAATCCACATCATGATAGAGCAGCTCAAGCCCCAGACTCAGGCCCAGATCAGGCTCCATTACGGTCTGTCCGATACGGATCTGGAAGCGGGCCAGCACATTCACATACTGCAACTCATCCGTGAGGCCGTCCTCAATGCCATCAAACATGCCAGTGCGCAACTGATTGATGTTAGCTGTGAGACCCTTGCCGATGGTAACATTCAGGTGCAAATCACCGATGACGGTGTCGGTATCGGCCATGCCCGTTCAGCCATCAACCACTATGGCCTCAGCATCATGGACGAGCGGGCCAGCAAGCTGCATGGGGTCCTGGCGATCAGCGAGATCCACCCCAAGGGCACCCGAGTGCACCTGACCTTTCCCACCAGCCTAACAAGAGATGCCTGATGGACGAGATAAAATACACAGTTCTGGTGGTCGATGATCACCCCCTGATGCGCAAGGGGATAGTGCAACTCCTGGCGTTGGAAGAGAACCTAGAAGTATGCGGCGAAGCATCCAACGGCAGTGACGCCATCGCCATGGCCAAGGCGGCCGAACCCGATCTGATCCTGCTCGACCTCAATATGAAAGGTCTCTCCGGTCTGGATACCCTCAAGGCACTGCGCGCCGAGGAGATCACCTCCCGGGTGGTGATCCTGACCGTGTCCGATGCCCGCCAGGATGTGGTCGCCCTGCTCAAGGCAGGCGCCGACGGCTACCTGCTCAAGGACACTGAGCCCGACACCCTCTTGGCCCAGCTCGGCGACGTGATGACGGGACAGCAGATCCTGAGCGAGCCGCTGCGCCCTTATCTGGAGAACATCTACGAGCTGGATCACTTGCAGCAGAAACTCGAGAGCCTGACGCGTCGCGAAATGCAAATCCTGCGCGAAATTGCAAAGGGCCTCTCCAACAAGCAGGTGGCCTCGGTGCTCCATATCTCGGAGGGGACCGTCAAGGTACACGTCAAGAGCCTGCTCAAGAAGCTCGAGGCCCAGAGCCGGGTCGAGGCCGCTGTCATGTATCTGGAACAGCGCCACTGAGCACAATGAAGCCACCCCAGGGTGGCTTTAAAAATTTAGCTAAATAGATGAAACAAAAGGATTTGTTTCAGTCAATGTCCACACGTTGACCACATCGAGAGATATTATGCCAAAGCCTCGCCATGCGGGGCTTTGTTATGTCTGGGTATCCCCTGCCGCGCTTCGCTTGCCACCCTACCTAATGAGCAAGACGGAACCCAATGCCTTACTCATCAGGCAGGGCATATAGAGACACAATCCATCACGATTCAATATTATCCGAATGAAATAGTTTTATTATTTTCCACGCTTCATGTTATTTTCCCCGAAAATATCTCTTTGCTAAGCATCGTCAATGGGGACGCTATGACCGAATTTTTGAAAACACTCATGAATGTCCGTAGCCTGCGCGCTGCTCTGCGCGAGCTGTCATTCGAACAGCTGCAAGATGCGAAAGAGAAGTTTGATGCCATCTATATAGAACGCCGTGACTCAACCGAGAAAGAACGCGCCGAGCAGGCAGAGCATCAGCGTAAACTGGCAGAGTTTACTGAAATGCTGAAAGAGGCGGGAATCGACCCGCGCGACTTAGTAAACAATGCCGCGCCAGCAGCCAATGCTGAAAAGGGTAAGAGTAAACGCACTCCCCGCCCCCCAAAGTATAAGTATCAGGAAGATGAGCAGGAAAAGACCTGGACGGGTCAGGGCCGCATGCCTAAGGCGATAGCCGAGCAGATAGCACAAGGCAAAAGCCTCGAACAGTTTGCAATATAAAAAAGGCCGCCGAAAGGCGGTTTTTTTTCTACCTTTTTCCTCGGTATCTATAATATAGCGTCACTAATAATATTGATAGAATCATGCAAGATGGCGCTAGGCAGTAGAGAACGAAGTCGAAGAAGTACGCCGCATAGGTCTCACCAACATAGTTTCCAGCCAAGACATACTTTGAATAGATTGAAAATAATGGTTTTGCAACCGTGACCATCGCTAACGCAAGCACCATACAGAACAGAGCAAAGGTGATCAGTGCACGAATCATTATTATGTATCCCGAGTTTGAGTTCACAGCCGCTTAGATAGCAGCCAGTTCACCACTATTGAGGCAGCAAGGCTAATAGGGGCCATAACATATCCAATCACTTTCAATACTTCGTGAAACACTTCATCACCAATGTAAGTGGAGCCTAGAACACTCTGGGAATATATAAAATAAACGGGTTTAGCAAGTAATGACATAGGTATAAGAATAAGCACAAACAAGCCAATTACAGAAAGTGTGAAAACAGTATATCTGATCATAAATCCTTTCCAGAACATAGCCATGACAGTGTGCTATATAGATTTCACTTAACTCATCATCCGCCGACAAAGGGCTCAGTTGACCCCTATCAGTTCGATACTACCTCTATCCACATGAGCTTTTCAATTTTACACTTTTTCATTTAGCTTTGGCTGGCTACAACACATTGAAAAATAAATGAAATTTCGATTTTATGGACTCATTACCCAAGCACATCACCACAGTGAAACCCTCACAGAAAACTGATAAAAGTCTTTTAAAACAATACATTGAAGATTTGACGCTGTTCGATGTGGGTATCTGGAAACTGTAATGCAGTGAAAAAATGTTCACTCTTTTCAGTTTGGATTTTAACTGTAAGGCCCAGAGCTGGCGGGCTCTGGGCCTATGGTTTCGCCGTAATCCATTTTTGCAAAAATTTTTTCCCACAGGGCGCGCAGGCGGGAGCGGATGAGCGCGGATTCCGTGACGCAGCTCTATCCGTGGCTCTTTTTGCTTGTGTAGGCGTAGGTATGCTCTGGGATTACCTGTGGGGCACCTGAGTGCCCCTACAGGGTGCTGTTGATGATACCGCTCTTGCTGCTTGGCACGTTCAAACCGTCTTGTTCTTTAAACCCTAGGCCTTTGCACAATGGATGATACACGCAGCACGTAGGCGGGAGCGGATGAGTGGTTTCCGTGGCGCCATAGATTCTGTGAGAATTGCAGGGGGGGATGAACTTCGCTACCTCCTCCTACAGTTGAAATAAATTAGATGCCAGACTATAGATGAAAGAATTTCGAGGCTATTTAGGTGTTTTGTAAGGTTAGACTCTTGTATTGAAAGTAGGAAATAAAGCGTGTCGATGTTAGTTATCTACACGCTCTATTGGGGATTTTAAATTAGCTTGGAATAACTATCCTAAACCCCCCGCGACAAAATTTAATGTTATTTGCCAGAGAATAGACAAGTGCAGTTCTCCAGTCATTCAATCCAAACCGTTTGGCGTGCGTCGTACTTTCTTTTAGCATGAATTCTTTTACATCATCGGCGTTTTCTCTAACTTCATAAATACCCTCTATTGAATTTGAGTATGATGCTAAGAATATATTAACCTCTGCTTTCAGTCTTTCATTTAAATTAACCTTACCCATTTGAAAGTTAATCATAGTAAGCGTGGGGACGCTAAGACCTGGTGTTTTTATTGCCGAGAAAGTTACAATTAATGCACCGTATTCTATGCTGGTGTCAGCCACAAAAAAACGCTCGTCACTTGGAACGCTTTCGAAATAGGCGTGCAGAAATCTCTCATCAGCAGTGCTGTGATGAGTTCTTTTTGTATTATTGCATGTATGGCAAAGAGGAATCAGATTATTAAAATATAACGATAGGGGCTTAAATATGGAGCGTGGCAAATAATGATCAAGTTCATCTGCAGCGGAAATCCCGCAGCATGGACATCGATTAGCCAATAGAAGTAATTTGCTCCTATAGTCACTCAATCTACCGCGTTTCTGCACCTCTCCATATGCATCATGCATAGCATTTCGGCTATCTTCACTTAAAGTAGCCAACCCTTTAAGATTGTCGTCTTCTTTTCCTTCTAGTCTATCGTATTGTTGGCATATATTAGCTATTGCATTTTTCTCATCAATTGTTAATGCATGTTTAGGATCACCATTGTGATATGTCAATGCTGTAACTATTATATCTAGATGATTGATATTTTCTGGTGGTGTTAGTGTCCACATGTCATAGACCCCTATGACTTGCAATAATTCTGGACATTACATATGAACGAGCCTGCATGCTTAGGTCATTTCCAAAGGCACTCTCTATGTTATTATAGATAGTTTCCGGTGAATCTTTCTTACCTGTTTCTATGTAGAAGTCAGTAATGTTATCTAGTTCCTGATGGTATTCCGTAAACTCTCCTGTCAGACTAAATACAAGCGTCGTAATTGTTGACAGGCTTTCACCATAGGTTTCTATCTCTGGTGAAATTAGATCCATTTGTCCGCCGAAACGCCTCACAATATGAACATGTCTGCGCAGTGTTTCCTGAACAACAATGGGAGAATGCGTTGCAACGATACAAAATGAATCGAATTCCCGTAATGCTTCTCTAATTGCTGTCATGAAAACAGCAAGAAGCGGTGGGTGTAGATGCGTTTCCGGCTCATCCATAAGAATTAAGCTTCTTTTTTCTGCATGGGCAATAATGTTCATTAATGAATGAATTACAAATTTATGGCCCGTAGAACATTCAAAGAATAAATCTGGTAGTGTTTTGATATCTATCGATACCAAAAGAATGGCTTTTATTTCTTTGAAGGATAGCTCTTTGAAAAGGATTGATATTATTCTTTTGAATGCACGAATTCGTTTTTTTCTCTCTATTAGAGTCAATAGCTCTGCAATTTCTCCTTGCAAGGTTGAAATTGACTTCAGTGTCGTTGATTCTAATCTATCATTTATTATTTCATCATCTGGGAGAACATCCATTTCAACATTTGAGAAACGTTTTATGTAGTCCTCAAGTTCTTTGTTAATATCTCTTATGCCACAAAAAATATATCTTCCTCTGTTACTAACTATATCTGAAAGTATTTGTTTTTTCTCACCCAAAGAAACACCTGGAATCTTGAAACTGTCAAATGCACTATAAGAGACGCTAATTATTTTAGGAAATCCTATCCCTAGCGGCTCTATTGTCCCAACCTTTGTTAATGCCTTACTTGTTCTGTCTTTACTTGATGAGAATGCCACTCTGGAAATTTTTGATAATATGGAACTTTTACCAGAGCCATTTTGGCCAACAAGCACATTTATTCTGCATGGCAACTTTTCATTTTCAAAATAGCCATATGATGGTGAGTCAAAATCAAAAACAACAGGTTTCTTCATTGATTCATTGTAAAATGACAATTTTAATTCTATGCTCGGTATTGAGCTGTAATCTTTGCTTATTAAATACGGTGACAGTAAAAATATGTCATCTGATTCACTGATACCTCTCATTAAGGAGATTTTCCAACCAGGTTCATTCTCGAATGATTTTTTTATTTGAGGGTTATAAATAACATCATTAAGTGCATTCAATATGAATATCTTTTCATCTTCGTTTAGAGATGAAATTCGTTCATAATAGTCCAGTGATTGGCCTAAGGAACAGAAATCTTTATTTAGAAAAGCAAGATCACCGCATTTTAATTGGATGCCATCTTCTTCTGTTTGTTCTTTTTTTAATATTTTTACTTCACCAATTCTTATGGGCTCGCCATCCTTGGCTCTATATCCAGAAAGAAATAAATAAATGATATTGTGTTTGAAATGAAAAATCATTCCAAGCGTCTTGGTGTAGATAGAAATCTGCATCTTTCTCATCCATCTTGGATTGAGACTTTGTCGGTAGCACTCTGATGTTCATAGATTGAGATTCCTGCGTTCAACATGAAAGATGGTTATCTTACTATTCTTCGGTGATGCAGTGTTGATGTGGCTTCACAATTTTTAAACAATGCGATGCATCCTCATTTTATGCTTACCACCAACTCACATGGTAAGATGAGGGGCGTTATATATGCTGAAACATGTCACATTTGAACGCTTATGTAATTAGACGTGATTATTGTGGAAATCTAAAGCCTATCGGAAGATTTCTTTGCTAGGAAACTGCAATTGTATATAGAAATGCATGCCGTTTTACTTAATCGATAATGATATATTTTCTAGCGTACAGTTATTGCCAGAGCTCCAAGGAGCGCAGCTGGCGCCGCTCAATGGCACCTCGCTACGCTCGCCAAACCCTGCTTCGCTTTGCTCGCTCAACACCTCTTCGGCGTGCTCTGCGGGCTCGTCGGTCGCCTTTCGGCGTAGCACCCAGCCATCAAGGCGGGTTCGCTTAACGGCACTGCCAGCGGCCACACCCACAAGCCGAGTCACATCCTCCCCGTACTTATTCTTAGCAAGGTCTATCAGGTGATGCAGCCGCACCGGGCGTGCATCCCGGGGGCACACTGGGCCACCCATGGAATAGGTAAACTCCTTCCAGTTCGCCGTGTCTGCATAGCGGCGGCACTCTTCCATTATCTCGCTCGGCAGCGGGGCTACCGTGCGCCCCTCCTTCTCTTGCACTTGCCCAGGCAAGCGCCGCAGCTCACGCCACACGCTCACCGAGGGGCCACCCAGTTGTTGAAACTGGCGCAGGCCCCAGAGTGACGCCCACACCCTGACACGCCTTGCCCCTTCACTGGCGGCGGTTTCGGCCTCAAGGTCGCCTTCGTCCCCGATTTGGTGGCCGTCGATATTCTTGGCGATGTACTTGACGATGTAGCCCACGGCACCGCCTTTGGCGGGATCCATTGCCTTCCAGTCAAAGCGCGGGGTGATGTCGCTATAGGGGCGTTTGCTTAGCGGGTGGCGCTTGCGCTCAAGATCGTCCCTGTCGTGACTCAGGGCGTAGCGTTGCATGATGCCTATCAGCTCATGCTGTTGGGCGGGGTTCACGAACAGCAGCAAGTGCCAGTGCGGGGTGCCATCGTGGTGAGGCTCGACCACCCGAAAGCCGAAATACTCGACACCCCGGCGAGCCAGCGCGGCGCGGCAGCGTTTCCAGAGGGTGCCTAGGTAGGTGTTGGTGTCGCGGGGGGTGTGGCCCTGATACTTGGGGTTTTCCGTGGTGCGGGCGGGTTGGCCATGACCTTGGGGGATTGTCTTCCACGGGTGATATTGGCTCGGGGCTGTCCAGGTGAAGAACAGGCCCACATAACCCATTTCGTCGGCGGCATCGGAGAAGCCCCGCGCCCTGACCACCAGTTCATCCCGGCGGTTTGACGGGTTGGCCATGGAGCTGGCGACCGCATCGGCCAGTGAGATGGTGATGCCGTGCGCTTCGTTGTGCGCCTCCATGCTCTTGAGCCACTGCTCGGCGGCCAGCTGGCGCGCATTGAAGGCCCGCAGGGCGTAGCTGGACACGTAGGGCGAGACACCCCGGCGCACCTTGCCCAGCAAGATGGCGCTGTGCTCCCGATATTGCTCCCAGAGCTTGCGCAACTTGCGCGCCCACCATTGTGGGTCGAGCCAGCGAATAAGGTGGGCGGCGATGAAGGTATCCCGGGTGTCAGTGCTCTTGAAGCTGGGGAGTAATGGCAAGAAGCCCCAAGGCTTGAGGGGCTGGCCGCAGACTCGCCAGAGGTAGGTGGCGGGCATGGCGTTGACGTGGCCGTTGGTGGCGGCATCCAGCAGGCGCTGGACGCGCTCCACGTAATCCACCGCCAGCTTTTCACGGCGGTCTTTGTGCTGCAACTGCTCAAGCGGCTCGGGCAGGTCAGCTTGCACCTGTCGCAATACCCTCACCCGGTCAGATAGCCAGAGGCGGGCTTCCTTGCAGGCGACCTCTTTGAGGATGGCGGGCACCCGCCGCACACAGTAGCCCGTGAACAGCTCGCCGATGAGCGCATCGGCCAGCTGCCCCGAGCCACGCTCACCCCGCTTGACCGGGAACATCAGCAAGTCGAGCGCCCAATCAAGGTCGTAAGCGCGATTCAATTCAGCAAACTATGGCCTATGCGCATTTTGCGCCGGACTATTTGCAAATTTGCAAGATGCGATCAACTTTAACCCGTTGCGCGGTGAGGCAGGGATCTGATGGCCACATAGTGTCTACGCTAAGGCTAATTTCATAGGTTAGAGATCAGCCAGAGTAAACGATAAGCTGTTGATTCCCCATGTAGACAGACCTACATGGGGATGAAATCACCATCCCAGGGTGGCTTTTTTCATGGTCTGGCACAGTCGCTGCATTACTCCCTCCAAGCATGAATCAACGGAGGAAGGAACATGAATAACACCACGCTGGCACTGTTCCCCTTACCGTCCCACATACTGCCGGGCGGCAAGTTGCCACTGCGACTGTTTGAGCCGCGCCACCTGCAGATGCTCAAGGAGTCTTTCGAACAGGACAAGGGCTTTGGCATCGTCATGGAGGAGTCCACCCCCTCTGGCTCCGCCGGGCGCATCCTGCCGGTAGGTACCCGGGTCAGAGTCACCGACTTCTATACCCTCAATGACGGTCTGCTCGGCGTCACCGTGCTCGGCCTGGATCGCTTCTGCATTCACAGCATGACGACGGATGAGCTGGGAGTGCGCCGTGCCGAGGTAGAGTCGCTGCCCAACTGGCCCAGCATCCACTCCGACTTCAGCGACGATCTGCTGGCCAACCGGCTGCGGGAAGTGTTCGATCAGTACCCCGAACTCGATGAGCTCTATCCCGACAAACAGTTCGAGGATGCCACCTGGCTGTGTCAGCGCTGGTTGGAAATACTGCCCATGCCCATCTACGAGAAGCAAATGCTGATTGCCAAGCAGAACAGTGAAGCGGCCCGCCAATTCCTGCGTCGGCTGATTGCCCGCTAACCTAGAGGGTTCCGAGCCCAGGCGCCGCCAAGGTGGAAAGAGAGGAGTCTCGCGAGGCTCCCCCC
Organism: Aeromonas rivuli; assembly: GCF_020149575.1. Taxonomy (NCBI): domain Bacteria; kingdom Pseudomonadati; phylum Pseudomonadota; class Gammaproteobacteria; order Aeromonadales; family Aeromonadaceae; genus Aeromonas; species Aeromonas rivuli. Next base: position 2,853,771 of record NZ_CP079742.1, read on the forward strand.
TTGGCATCAAGCTGACCAAATAGTACAAGCAGAGAGACCGCAGAGAAGCAGGGCAAGGGCTCCCGCTTGAGCGTACAGCCCCTTGCCAGATGTTTGCAAAATGCGAAAAGTCTCAATATGAGATGTCAATATTCGCAATTTGCAAAAAAATGTATTCATTAGACACCAGATTTGCACCACATCGGCCTGAATTAGCGGGTCGGTGAAGATTTAAAAAGTTGGCACGTATCTTTCATATAGCTCTATACAACCCGATTTATCCCGTGCTCTCTTCAGTATTTGCTGAAGAACTGGTCAACTACCTAGTTGACCATTTTTTTTGCCTGCATTTTTTTGCCTGCACTTTCGCACGCCAAACTCGACTGGATCTCAGTAGACCGTCACAGCCTGTCCCACGCTCCCATGGCAGTCTGCCCCCTCCCTGTGACAGGGCCATGACACTCAGCAGTGACGCGTCAGGCACTCGCGCAGCCGTGCCAGACTGATGGGTTTGGCCAGGAAGTCCGTCATGCCAGCGGCCAGGCAGCGCGCCCGGTCTTCGGCCATGGCATTGGCGGTCAGCGCCACTATCGGCATCTGATAACCCAGCTCGCGCAGCAACCGGGTCGCCTCCAACCCGTCCATCTGCGGCATGCGCATGTCCATCAAGATGAGATCCGGCGCCTGCTCCGTCACCTGGGCAATAGCCTCCAGACCATTGCCCGCGAGACGGACCCGGCTCACCAGTTTCTGCAGCATGAGCGAGACCACGAGCTGATTGACCGGGCTGTCTTCCACCACCAGCACCTCCAGAGGCCGCAGCATCAGTGTCGGCTGACTGGGGTGCGTCTCGCTCTCGCAGGGCACGCTGAGCCCGGGCAGACTGAACCAGAAGCGACTCCCCTCCCCCAGCCGGCTCTCCAGGCAGAGCTCGCCCCCCATCAGGGCGACCAGTCGCTTGCTGATGCTCAAGCCCAGCCCTGTCCCCGCGCAGTGGCGAGTGGCCGAGCTGTCGACCTGGGTAAAGGGTTCAAACAGGCGTCCCTGATCCTCTTCGCTGATGCCGATACCACTGTCTTGCACCTCGATGCGCAGCCGCACACCGTCCCAGCCCATCCTGAGCACCACCCAGCCCCGCTCGGTGAACTTGACCGCATTGCCAAGCAGGTTGTTGACTATCTGGGACACCCGAACCGGATCCCCGAACAGAACCTCGGGCACGGCCTCCTCCAGCTCGCATCGCAAGCTGAGCCCCTTGCTCCTCACCATGGCCTGCAGCGGCTCCATGATCGACTGGCAGAGATGCCGGGGGGAGAAACGCTCGCAGTGCAGCTCCAGGCTGTGGGCCTCAATCTTGGAAAAATCGAGCACGTCATCGATGATGGTCTGTAGCAGCCGCGCCGAGTGCGCCGCATGACCCAACAGCGATTGCTGGGCGGGCGCCAGGGCCTCGTGCTGCAATAGATCCAGCATGCCCATCACGGCATTCATGGGGGAGCGTATCTCATGGGTCATCATGGCCAGGAACTGGGACTTGGCACGATTGGCGGCTTCGGCCTGATCCCGGGCCTGGGCCAGTTGCTGCTCTCGGTGGATCTGGGGGCCAATGTCGCGGGCCGTGCCGCTATAGCCGCTGAATCCCCCTTGCGGATCGAAACCGGGCTCGGCGCTCACCTCCATCCAGCGCACGACTTCGCCGGTGTTGATACGCACCCGCTCCGCCCGAATGGCCTGACGCCCCTCCACCAGATGACGAAACTTGTCCCAAGGCTCTCCCTCCCGCTCGTGGGCAACCTCATAGAGGCTGCGCCCCGTCTCCATGGTCATGACCCCGCCCTGATAGCCGGGGGCCGAGACATAGCGGAGCCTGTGGTCGGCATCCGTCTCCCAGAACCAGTCCGAGGCCATGGCGGCGAAGCGACGAAAACGGCGCTCGCTCACCTGCAGCTCCCGGGTTTTGAGCGCCACCTGCTGCTGCAACCGGGCCCGATAAGCAATGTTGACCAGCGCTTGGGAAATGAGTGGGCGACAGCGCGCCAGCGCCGCCTTGCTTTGCAGATCCAGCCCCCCTCGAACCGAGTGCCGACACAGCAAGATGCCGACAAAGCCCGGGGCGTGCAGGCCGGTCAGCATCAGGCTGGCCCAGCCAGCCTTGCCTGCCATGGCCGCAAACTCGGGCAGTTGGCCCGGGTCATAGATGACCAGGGTCTCCCCCGCCAGGGCGCGAGCGAACAAGGTAGAATGGCGCCAGGTTTGACCACACTCCCTGGGCTCGGTGCTCAGATGGGTGACGCCCGATCCTTGCTCCCAGGCCAGGACGTCCGCCTGCTCGAAACCGATAAAGGGCTGCAGGCTGCGGATCAGGCTGTCGAGCACCTGATCCAGCGTGCGGGCCTCGGCCAGGGTGCCCAGGCCGGCCAGCAGGGTCTGCGACTCCTGACGATATTGCTCCTCCCGCGCCCGACAGTGCACCAGCTCCAGCAAGGTCGCCTGCAGCTTGTCGTTCAGGGCTTCCAACTCCTTGCTGTCAGGGTTCGGAACAGGGGTCATGCGGGTTCTCCCAGCAGTATCACGGCGGAGACCATCAGGTTGCCGTGCGCCAGCTCGCCATAAGGCAAGCGCCCCTGCTCGCCGAAGGTAAAGGGGGTAATAAAGGGGATAGCGCCGAGCTGGGTCTCGAACAGGCTGCCAAATTCGTGGATCCGCTCCCCAAGCGCCAGCCGGCAGCCGGCGCAGAAGATGAGCAGGGCGCCGAAGGGGCGCATCTCGCGGCAGCGGCCATAGGCGGGCTCGATGCGACCCGCCGCCAGACTGCGGGCGAGGAGCCCCTCTTCACTGCCATACATGAGCGTCAATCGCTCCCCCAGCTCGATATCGGTAAAGAGCCGCAGCCCACCACGGGCCGTCACCGCCTCCGGGTGGGAGAGCTTGTAGTAGGGCACCCCATCCAGGGTGCCCCGCTGACGCGCCAGCGGCGCCAAGGTGCTCTCCTTGAGGATGGGGCCGACCGGCAGGGTATTCACTCCTCGCCACCGGGCATAGACCTGGGCCGCTGGCTCACCATCCAGGGTCAATATCTCGCGCCCCTCCCTGGCCGTCACCACCCCATGATGGGCGGTGGCGAGGTAGCCGGAGTGAAACTGGAACGCCAGCTCGCAGTCCGGATAGAGCAGTGCCAGCACGACCCCCTGCTTGCCCTCCCCTGCTTGCCAGCAGACTTGCCAGTCGCCACTCACCCTGTCGTCGGCGGCCGAGCCCCCCACCACTGGCACCTGGCTGCCAAATTCGGCCTCAATGGCCCCCAATACGGCCTCCTCCTGACCTGGACTGGCATGGAGCAATATCATGGCCGGCAGTTCGCCCGGACGCGCCGCCTGGGCCATGGCGCCATGCAGCAGGCTTTTCATGTCAATCTGGTCACCGAGCGCCCCGGCCACCCCATAACTGCCCCGCTCATCGCACAGGGCTGCCACCGCCAGCCCCCAGCCCCCGGCACTGTGATAACCGGACTGGGTCTGTACCCCATGGCAAGAGCTGCATCCGATGAGGCGCGTGTTGGGATAACGGCTAGTCAGCTGAGCACGCAAGATGGCGGCATCATGGGCCTGGGTGAAATAGACAAGCAGCAAGGCCGGCTCCCCCTGCAGGGTCGCCAGGCGTTCGCACACCTCGCGACAAGCAAGCATCGAGCTGGTTGCAAGGGAGTGAGCCGTCAGAAAGTCCACCTGCTATCTCCTGTTAAATCTCATTGAACGATGACGCCTGGGGGCATCCGGGAAACAGGCCCGCTTTTGCATCGCCCCTGTCATCGCAATCGGGGCCAAGAAAATCAGGTGCAGCGATCAAGCAAAAGTCATACCCTTTGCGAAAAATTCCGCTGTTGCCGAAAAATCGGATCAGGGGCAAACAACAACATGGGGCCCATGACTACACTGGGCCATCATGAGTCAGCACGGGGATCTCTATGTGGCAGAAAAATATCAATGACTTCCAGCATGTCGTTGCCATTGGCGGTGGCCACGGCCTGGGTCGGGTGCTCTCCTCCCTCTCTTTCCTCGGCGAGCGCCTGACGGGCATAGTGACCACCACGGATGATGGCGGCTCCACCGGGCGGCTCCGTCAGGGTCAGGAGTGCATCGCCTGGGGCGATCTGCGCAACTGCCTCAACCAACTGGTCACCGAGCCCAGTATCGGCAGCATGCTCTTCGAGTATCGCTTTGCCGGCCGGGGCGAGCTGGCCGGTCACAACCTTGGCAACCTGATGTTGCTGGCGCTGGACAATTTGTCGGTGCGCCCTCTCGATGCCATTCGTCTCATCAGCAACATGCTGAAAATTGAGAGCAAACTGTTGCCCATGTCGGAGTTTCCCACCGATCTCAGCGCCCGCACCGCCTGTGGCAACCAGATCCTCGGTGAGGTATCCATCGACAAACTGGACAGCCCGCCCCTTTCACTCACTCTGAGCCCCAAGGTGGCGGCGACCCGGGAGGCGGTATGCGCCATCGCCGAGGCTGACATGATAGTGCTGGGACCAGGCAGCTTTCTCACCTCCATCATGCCCCCCCTGCTGCTGGAAGAGATTGCCCAGGCCATAGGTCAGAGCCGCGCAAAATTGGTCTTTATCACCAATCTGGTGGCGGAGAAGGGGCCGGCTGGCCAGATGGATCTGCTGACCCAGTGGCGCTGGCTCGAACAGCACATTGGCACGGGGCGGGTCGATGCCATCATAGGTCCGCAGGGTCAATACCCGGCCGAGCTGGATGGTTTGCTGATGACGGCCTATCTGGGTGAGGAGGGCCTGCCCCATCGTCACGACAGGGCCAGGCTCAAGGCGGCGCTGGACAGGGCAATTCACTGGCGCAAGCGTCACTGACCCCGGCGCCAGGGATTCAGGATGATGGCTGGCAGTAATGGTTCAACTGGGTGAATACCTGGGGCAAAGACTGCTGCAACTGGCCGATGAGCAGGCCGCTCTCGGCGCTATCCTGACGCTGGCAGGCCAGCTCCAGGGCCACCACCTGCTGCTGGCTGAGCCGGGCACCATAACTGGCGCAGGACGATTTGAGGCTGTGGGCCAGTCGCCCCAGCGCCCGCCACTCTTCCTGCTCATAAAGGGGCGGCAATTGGGCAAGCTGCTCGCCCACCTCCTCGATAAAGACCCCGATCACCACGGGCATCATCTCTTCGCCAATGTCTTCGGCCAACTGGGCCAAAACCGCCTGATCCAACAGTGTCATCTTGCCTCCTGCAATGTGGTATCCAAATAGAACATAGATCAATGGCGGCGAACAGGGGGAGTCAAATCATCCCCATGCATCCTGGCCTGGGGATGGAGAAACTGTGATCTGGCTCCATTATCGTGAAGTGGCCCGCCCCATGTCATCGCAATGACTTGCAACAAAATTAACATTCAGGCAACAATGCGAACCATGAGAATGAGCAGGGCTCAATATCACCTCATCCCTTTTTGCCTGTATGGCTGCTGCGAAGAACCAGGGTAGATTTCTACCCTGGTATTTTTTTAGACCGGGTTGTCGATATCGACAAAGATCACCTCAACGCCATGCTCGGTGGCCAACCACTCTCCCAGTGCCTTGACGCCATATCGTTCGGTCGCATGATGGCCTGCGGCGAAAAAGTGCATGCCCATCTCCCGGGCCGTGTGTATGGTCTGCTCCGACGCCTCCCCCGAGATGAACGCATCTATGCCCTGCTCTGCGGCGAGGTTGATATAACTCTGTCCCCCGCCGGTACACCAGGCCACGGTTTCGATGAGGGCAGGTCCGCTCTCGCCGCAGTGCAGCACAGTGCGGCCCAGCCGTTCGCCAATCCGTGCGGCCAACGCCTCACCGCTCAGGGGTTCGTCAAACTTGCCGACCATGGCCACGCTTTTCTTGTCCCAGGGCTCCAGACCACGACGCACCCGGATGCCGAGCAGCTTGGCCAGCTGGGCATTGTTGCCAAGCTCCGGATGGACATCCAGTGGCAGGTGATAGGCGAACAGATTGATGTCATGGGTGAGCAGCGTCTTGAGGCGGCGCTGCTTCATGCCGGTGACAACCTCGGCCTCCCCCTTCCAGAAGTAGCCATGGTGTACCAGTATGGCGTCGGCTCCCTCGGCCACGGCGGCGTCGAGCAACCCCTGGCTAGCGGTGACCCCTGTGACTATCTTGCGGATCTCGTCGCGCCCCTCGACTTGCAGGCCATTGGGGCAGTAATCCTTGATGGCATGGGGTTCGAGCAGCTGATTGAGTATGTTGGTGAGTTTCTGGCGGCGGATCATAGGCCCCTCTGTGCCCGGATGGGCGAGCTGACAAAGGGCCATGATAATCGAGCCCGCCGACCAAGGCCATGGTGGCGGGCTCACACTGGTGTCCTTGGCCCGTCAGCGAGACGGCAAGGGCGCCAGGGTCAGGCGCGACTGGGGCGCCTCCGGTTGCAGGGTAGGGCTCAGGCGGGCAGGAGAATACCCGCCTCTCGCATCTGCGCCAGCTTGTAGCGCAAGGTGCGCGAGCTGATGCCGAGCCGCTCGGCAACGGCTTTACGGCTCCCCTTGCAGTCGTGCAAGGTCTCCAGAATGATCTGGTGTTCCTGCTGCTTGAGCTCGCTGCCGAGCCGCTCGCCGTTGAAGGGGCGCTCGACATTGCCCGCAGTGTCCGCCGGGATGAGTCCGGCCTCGCCGACCCCCAGCGCGAATGCCCCCACGTCTCCCGGCTCCAGGATCAACTGGGCGACCCCTATCTCGCCATCGGTGGAGAGGATCAGCGCCCGCTGCACCACATTGTCCAGTTCGCGCACGTTGCCGGGCCAGGGATGGGCGAGCAGCAGCGCCGCCGCCTGAGAGTCCAGCCTTGGGGTCGGCAACCCTTGTTGAGCCGCATGGAGCGCAAGCAGGTGCTCGGCCAGGGGCAGTATGTCCCCGGTCCGCTCCCCCAGGGCGCGCCAGTGCAGGGGGAACACATTGAGCCGGTAGTAGAGATCCTCCCGAAACAGCCCCTCTTGCACCGCTCTCTTGAGGTCGCGATTGCTGGTGGCAATGACCCGCACGTCCAGGGGGATCATCTTGCGACTGCCGAGCCGCTCCACCTCTTTCTCCTGCAATACCCGCAGCAGCTTGGCTTGCAAGGAGAGATCCATCTCGGTTATCTCATCGAGCAGCAAGGTGCCGCCCTGAGCTTGTTCGAACTTGCCAGGACAGCCCTGCACGGCGCCGGTGAAGGCCCCCTTGTCATAACCAAACAGGGTCGCCTCCAGCATGTTCTCCGGAATGGCGGCGCAGTTGATGGCCACAAAGGCTTGTTCACTGCGCGGGGAGTTGTCGTGTATGTAGCGGGCCAGCACCTCCTTGCCCGTGCCACTGGGCCCGGTCACCATGACGGTGGCCTCGCTTCTCGCGACCCTTGCTGCCAGCTGGAACAGCTCGGCACTGCGCGGATCCCCATGCACCACAGTACGCCGCTCCACTTTCTGAGCCGGCACATAGCGACTCACCTGGTTGAGCAGCACCTCGGGGGAGAAGGGCTTGGCGAGATAATCGATGGCCCCCTCGCGCATGGCGCGCACGGCACCATCTATGTTGGCATGGGCCGTCATCAGCAGCACCGGGATCTGGGGATAGGCCTGGCGGATGTTGCCCAGCAAGGTGAGGCCATCCATGCCCCCCATCTGAATGTCGGAGATCACCATGTCGAAGGGCTGGCGCGACAGGGCAAGCAGCGCCCGCTCACCGCTCTCGGCCTCACGACACTCGTAACCGCCGAGCAGCAGGGTATCGATCAGCGCCTCGCGCAGACCGGCATCATCTTCAACGACCAGGATCCGGGCCTGACTCATACGCTTGCTCCCAGGGACTGAGCGGTCTCATTGGAATGGAAAATCAGGGTGACGACTTGGTCATCCCCCCATCGGAGGTCTGCGACACTCATGCGACGACTCCCAGGGCTAGAGCGCCCTCATGCAAAGGGAAAGAGAGGGTAAAGCAGCTGCCCTCCCCCGGTACCGAGGTCACCTTGACCTCCCCCTGATGGGCCCGCACCACGGATTGCACCACGGCCAGCCCCAGGCCCGTGCCCTGGCTGCGGGTCGTAAAGAAGGGTTCAAAGATCTGGGCGAGTTGTTGATGGGTCATGCCTTTGCCGTTGTCGATCACCCTCAGCTCGACCCTGTTGTCGCTGCGCACCGCACTCACCATGAGGGAGTTGGCCCCCGCCTGGGCGCCATTGGCAATCAGATTATTGATGGCACCCGCCAGGGCATTGCTGTTGGCAAGCAGGCAGAGATCGGGCTCAGGGGCCTCGATATGCAGGCTGCACTGCTGTTGATGGCAGAACGCCTCGGCGCCCAGTTGCACCTCGCCCAGCAATCCTTGGACCGAGATGGGGGCCACCACCTGGCTCTCGCCACTGCGGGCGAACAGCAAGATGTCGCTGATCTGTTTTTCCAGATCCTGCAACCTGGCCATCAGTTTTTGCTGAAACAGCACCCGTGATTCCGGCTTGAGGGTGCGGTTGGCCAGGTTGGCGCCATAGAGCATGGCCGCGGACAGGGGGGTGCGGATCTGGTGAGCCAGGGAGGCCGCCATGTTGCCAAGTGCAGAGAGGCGCTTCATGTGGTTGACCCTGTCCTGGAGGCGGCGGGTCTCGGTGAGATCGGTGAGGAACACCAGCTGGCCAGGTTGATCCGGCAACGGCTGGGTAGAAAGCTGCACCCGGCGACCATCTCTCAGGGAGATCTCGTGGCCGTCATCGGCCCTGGGCTCGAAGCAGCGGCCGATGATGGCGCGCCAGCTCAACCCTTCCAGCGGCTCGCCGAGCAGCGCATGGGCTGCGGGGTTGGCGCGGGTGATGGCCCCCTGGCCGTCGAGCAGCAGCACCCCGGTCGGCAGCGCCGTGAAAATGGCATAGAGCTGACTGACTTCGTGGGACTGGACCGGGTTGTCTTGCTGTTGGCTCGTCATAAACCTGACCTCAAACGGGGAGTACGTTCAGGTTATTCAAGTTCTATGCCAGATAAATTTACTGTTTTAAATCATTAGGTTAAATAGGTGCGTCAAGGGGTTGACCCTAGGCTTCCTTGCTCATGCCGTATTTCTTCATCTTCTCGACCAGGGTCGTGCGGCGCATGCCGAGCAGATCGGCGGCCCGTGCCACCACCCCTTCCTGGGATTCCAGGGCCTGGCGGATCAGCTCCACTTCCAGGTCGGCCAGCATCTCCTTGAGGTTGACCCCCTCCTGGGGCAGCTGCATCAGGTTGCCGTTGCCAGGGCTCGCCAGCAGTTCGGGCGGATCCTGGAACACGGCAGCCAGGGCATCGCGCTCATCCATCTCGGTCAAGCGAGCGTCTCTGGGTTCGCAAGGCAGCAGTCGATAGCGGCTCGGCAGATCCGAGACATCCACTATCTGCTGGGGATAGAGGATCAGCAGACGCTCAAGCAGGTTGGAGAGCTCGCGCACGTTGCCGGGCCAGGGGTATTGCAGCAGGGATTCCATGGCGCGCTGGGTCAGGCGAATGAAGCCCTGATGCTGCTCCGAGTGGCGATTGAGCAACTCCTGCAGCAGCAGCGGAATATCATCGATACGATCGCGCAGGGGGGGGGTATCGATAGGGAACACATTGAGGCGGTAGTAGAGATCTTCCCGAAACTCCTGGGTGCGGATCATCGCCTCAAGATCCCTGTGGGTCGCCGCTATGATGCGCACGTCCGCCTGGATAGGCTTGCCGCCGCCGACCCTGTCGAACAGCCGCTCCTGCAACACTCGCAGCAGTTTGACCTGCATCGGCATCGGCATGTCGCCTATCTCGTCGAGGAAGAGGGTGCCGCCCTGGGCCAGCTCGAAGCGGCCACGCCGCGCCGCGATGGCGCCGGTGAAGGCCCCTTTCTCATGACCGAACAGCTCGCTCTCAAGCAACTCTGCCGGAATGGCGCCGCAGTTGATGGGCACGAAGGGACCGCCAGCACGAGTGGAGAGTTCATGGATGGCGCGCGCCACCACCTCCTTGCCGGTCCCGGATTCTCCCAGGATCAGCACATTGGCATCGGTCTGCGCGACCTGGCCGATGAGACGGCGCACCTCTTGAATGCCCTTGCCCTTGCCCACCAGAAGTCGCAACAGGGTTTGACCCTTGTCATGGGTCTGCTGTTTCGGGTGCAAGGAGACAAACGCCTGGCAAAAGTGCAGATGGCGGGTCAGGGATTCATAAGAAAACGGCGCCTGGGCCACCCCGATGAAGTTGCTATTGGGCAGCGCTATCTCGGTCAGGGAGACGAAGGGGGTGCGGGGGTATTGTTCGAGCAGCGCGCTCAGGGGACGATCCGCCAGCTCGCCGATCAGGACCCCTTGCAGGGGGCCAGAGGCTTCGATGGCCATGTCGAGATCCCCCTGTGCGACCTCTTGCCAAGGCATTCCCATGAAGGAGAGCACTGTACCCAACTGCTGGCGTCTAGCGACATCCGTATCCACTATCAGCACGCCCATTGCCATCATATTCATCCCTCTTCCACCGCCGATTCTTATTGCTATCGCCAGCCACCCCGCAGGCGGGTGGAGGCACAAGGCGCACAAAGTGCCAAAATTCCGGCACCTTGTCAAAAACTGTCGCGCCAGAATGCGTCCTGGCCGACATAGTGGCAACAGATGATTCCAATCAGGGACGTTTCGCCCATCAACTTTAGTCAATCGAGTCCGAAAATCCCATTCCGATCGCCAGTTTCAGTGCTGCGGGTTCGGCTTGAGGGTCGCATAGCGGCACTCGGGGAAGCGGGTACAGGTGAGAAACTGCTTGCCGGCATAGGGCCCCTTGCGGGCCTCGCGATCCAGCAGAGGCGCGCTGCAGCGTGGGCAAGCGTGGGATTTGGCCGGCGCAGCATCATCCTGGTCATGGATCTTGTGGTCCTGCTCCATACCCTCCTCGTCCTCATCCAGCGAGGTGGCGGTGAATACCCCCTGGGGCATCGCCTCTGGCTCGCCACTCGCAAACGTCTGGGGGAGGGATCTCATCATGGGCAGATCAAGGGGGGGCTTGTCCGCGTCTTGCTCCCTGTCATGACGACGGCCAGCCCCTTTGCTGGTGCGCCCACTCGCCGCATCGGCCTGGGGCCGAGTCAGCGGCCTGGGGGTATCGCCCAGATCCACGGCACCGAGGGATTGCGGGTTGAAGGTCGGTTCGCGCCTTGCTCCCCCGCTGAGCGCGGGTTCCATCAGGGGATCCAGCGCATCCTCGGCGAGCAACAAGGCCTGCACCTGTTCCCTGAGCTCGTCGAGATCCGCCGCCTCCTGCCCCACCAGGAGCAAGAGCGGCAAGTCGGCGCGCTCACACAGCTGCTGCAACCAGCGATCCCGGCTCGGTCGACGCTTGCCCTGCCCCGGCGCCAATCGCTCGACCGCGCAGACCAGCGACAGATCCTCGGGGTCACAGAGCAGATAGTCGAACTGACGATCCCCCATGCTGGCCAGCTGCTTTTGCCATTTTCCCTTGCCAACCCCCTTGCCCGGCAGCAGCACGTCTTTGAGACGCACATGGGTAAAGAGTTGCACCTCCCCTTGCAGCAGTGCCTGCAAGGCCGCGAACTCGCGATGGCGCTCCGAGGTCATCAGCGTCTCTTGCAAGGAGCAGGAGACAACCCTGGCACGGCGAGCACGCCAGACAAACAGGACAGCAACGAGGGCCAGTACTAACAGACCGGGTAACAGCAAGCCATTCATGGAGGGGGCAATCCGACTAACGAAAGAGGGGCATAATATTACCACAACCCCCGGCCACAACCGCTATCTGTCAAGGCGCAAAAGCCGGATGCGCCCATCGGCAGAATAATTTCGGTTTTGGCCGGGTCAGGGGGTTCATCTGGCCTGCAACGGCAGGCACAATGAAGTGGACTCACACACAAGGAGAGCAGGATGCAAAAGCAATTGGTTGTCACAGTCATAGGCGCAGACAGACCCGGCATAGTGGAAGAGTTGGCCGCCCTCATCAATCTGCAAGGGGGCAACTGGCTCGCCAGTTCCATGAGCGAATTGGCCGGTCAGTTTGCCGGCATCCTCCAGATCAGCGTGGACGATGCCCACTACCGTACCCTGTGCGAGGCGCTCTCCCTGCTGGCCGGACTCAAGGTGAGCTTTGCCGAAGGGGTGCTCAGTGCCGAGCCCGAGCGCCAGCTGATGCTGACGGTCACCGGCAACGACAGACCCGGCATTGTCCATGAAGTGGCGAGCATCTTGCGCCAACTCGGCGCCAACGTCATCGACCTGACCACGGGCTGCGAGGCCGCCCCCCACTCCGGTGCGCCGCTCTTCTATGCCCATGCTCTGGTCGCCCTGCCCCAGGGGCTGGCCCTGCCGACCCTGATCGATGCCCTGGAGTCCCTCTCGGACGATCTGGTGGTCGACATCGATCAAGACGTGGAAGATTGATGCTGCTGTCATTAAAGCGTCACAAAACCGTCATCTAATGAGGCCCATTCGTTCCACGGGATTGGATAAACAGAGGCACTGATGAGCACCGACAAGCTGTATGAAGAGAAAGAACTGAGCTGGCTCTCTTTTAACGAGAGGGTGCTGCAGGAGGCGATGGACAAGACGGTGCCGCTCATCGAGCGGATCCGCTTCCTCGGCATTTTCTCCTCCAACCAGGACGAGTTTTTCAAGGTGCGGGTCTCCGAGGTGAAGCGCCGCATCCTGATCAACGAGGTCCATGGCGGTGATGACGAGGCCAAGGGGCTGCTGCGTGCCATCCAGCAGAAAGTGATGGCGCTGGGCGAAGCCTTCGACAACACCTACAAGGAGCTGCTGATAGCCCTCGCCCGCCACAATATCTTCCTGGTCAACGAGAATCAGCTCTCCGACAACATACAGCTGTGGATGCGGGTCTTCTTCAAGGAGAAGGTGCTGCGCCACCTGATCCCCATCTTGCTCAACAAGGAGGTGAACCCGGTCAAGTTTCTGAAAGACGAGTACACCTACCTGGCGGTGGAGATGAAAAAGCAGGGCCAGGTGATCCAGTACGCCCTGGTCGAGGTGCCGACCGACGATCTGCCCCGCTTCGTGCAACTGCCCTCAGAGGGCACCCGCCGCAAGAAACAGATCATCATTCTCGACAACATCATCCGCTTTTGTCTGGATGACCTGTTCAAGGGCTTCTTCGATTACGATGAAATCGCCGCCTATGCGGTCAAGCTGACCCGGGATGCGGAGTACGATCTCTCCGACCAGCTCGATCTCAGCCTGGTCGACAAGATGAGTGATGGCTTGAAGCAGCGCCTCACCGCCATGCCGGTACGCTTCGTCTATGAGCGGGAGATGCCCGCCGCCATGATAAGCTTCCTCAAGCTCAAGCTGCAGATCAGCTCCTACGACGCCATCATGTCCGGTGGCCGCTATCACAATTTCAAGGATTTCATCGGCTTCCCCAATGTCGGCCGTGACTATCTGGAAAACCCCAAGCTGCCGGCCCTCGATTGCCGCGACTTTGATGGCTTCGTCAACGCCTTCGATGCCATCACCAAACAAGACATCTTGCTCTACTACCCCTATCACAAGTTCCACCACTTCACCGAGCTGGTGCGCCAGGCGGCCTTCGATCCGGCAGTGAGCGCCATTCGCATCAATATCTATCGGGTCGCCAAGAAGTCGCGCATCATCCACTCCCTGGTCGATGCCGCCAACAACGGCAAGAAGGTGACTGTGGTGGTCGAGTTGCGGGCCCGCTTCGACGAGGCGGCCAACATCGACTGGGCCAATGTCTTGACCGACGCCGGGGTCAAGGTGGTGTTCGGGGTACCCAGCCTCAAGATCCACTCCAAGCTCTGCCTCATCACCCGTCTCGAGCAGGGTGAGGCGGTGCGCTATGCCCATATCGGCACCGGCAACTTCAACGAGAAGACCGCCAAGATCTATACCGACTTCTCTCTGCTGACCCGCAACCCCGACATCACCGCCGAAGTGGAGGGAGTATTCGAGTACATCGAGTACCCCTACCGCCGCTACAAGTTCAATCACCTGCTGGTCTCCCCCATCAACTGCCGCCGCCAGCTCTACCGGTTGATTGACAACGAGTTGACCAACGCCAAGGCGGGGCTGCCCAGCGGCATCACCCTCAAGATCAACAATCTGGTGGACAGAGACCTCATCAACCGTCTCTATGCGGCGGGCCAGGCCGGGGTGCCCATCCAGATGATCATCCGTGGCATGTGCGCCCTGCGCCCAGGGGTGCCGGGTCTCAGCGAAAACATCAGAGTGATCAGCATCATAGATCGCTTCCTCGAGCATCCACGGGTCATGGTGTTTCACAACAAGGGCAATGTGCAGCTCTATATCTCCAGCGCCGACTGGATGAGCCGCAACATCGATGGCCGCATTGAGGTGGGCACCCCCATCTATGACGATCGGCTCAAGCAGCGCATCCTGGATATACTGGAGTTGCAACTGAGTGACACCACCAAGGCGCGGGTCATCGATGCAGAACAGCAGAACCTGTATGTAAACCGGGGCAACAGGCGCAAGATCCGCTCCCAGGTTGCCACCTACGACTATCTCAAACGCGTCGAGTCAACTCCCCATGGACAATAGCCTTTATGCCGCCGTCGATCTGGGCTCCAACAGCTTCCACATGGTCATCGCCCGTCTCACCGACGGGCGCATGCAGATCATCGACAGGATCAAGGAGCGGGTCCGGCTGGCGGAGGGGATGGATGATCAGCATAGAATGTCGGTCGAGGCCATGGCCCGCGGTCTCGCCTGCCTGACCCTCTTTGCCGAACGGCTCACCAACATCAAGCCGGATCAGATCCGCATCGCCGGCACCTATACCCTGCGCCGGGCCAGCAATGCCCGGGAGTTCGTCGCCAAGGCAGCCAGCTTGCTCCAGCACCCCATCGAGGTGATCAGCGGTCAGGAGGAGGCCCGTCTCGTCTATCAGGGCGTGGCTCACACCCAGCATATCGAGGGGCCTGCGCTGGTGGTGGATATCGGCGGCGGCAGCACCGAACTCATCATTGGCGAAGGATTCGAACACAAGGCGCTCACCAGCCGCAAGATGGGGTGCGTCAGCTTCACCCAGAGCTTCTTTGCCAACGGCAAATTAAGCGAGAAAGCCTTCAACAGTGCCGTGCTGGAGGCGCAGCATCAGCTCGCCCCCATCATCAACCAATACCATAAGCTCGGCTGGCAGAGCTGCCTGGGCAGCTCCGGCTCGATCCGTACCGTGCGCGACGTGTTGCAGGGGGAAGGCTGGACCGATGGCAGCATCACCCTGACAGGGCTCGAGCGCCTCAAACGGGAGCTGCTCGAGCACAAGAAGGTCGAACAGCTGAAGTTCTCTGGCCTGACCGAGGATCGCCAAGGGGTGTTTGCCGCGGCGGTCGCCA
Source organism: Aeromonas rivuli (assembly GCF_020149575.1). Lineage (NCBI taxonomy): Bacteria > Pseudomonadati > Pseudomonadota > Gammaproteobacteria > Aeromonadales > Aeromonadaceae > Aeromonas > Aeromonas rivuli. The sequence continues at coordinate 2,869,108 of NZ_CP079742.1, forward strand.
TCCTGCTTGGGCTCTTTACCTCCTTGCCCATCGAGCGGATGGAGTATTCGGACGGCGCCTTGCGCGAGGGGCTGCTCTATGAGTTCGAGGAGCGTCTGCAGCACCACGACATTCGCGAGCGCACCGCGCTGGCCCTCAGCTCCCACTATCGCATCGACAAGCGCCAGGCGACCCGGGTGGAGCAGAGCGTGCTAACCCTGTTTGATGCCCTGAGCGACCCCTGGCAGATGCCCATCGAGCCTTATCGCGCCATCCTCGGCTGGGCGGCGCGACTGCACGAGATTGGCCTTGCCATCAACTACAGCGGCATCCATCGCCACTCCGCCTATATCTTGCAACATACCGACTTGCCCGGTTTCAACCAGGACGATCAGGCCCTGCTGGCCGCCCTGGTGCGCTTCCAGCGCAAGGGGCTCAAGCTCTCGGAGCTGCCCGCCCTGCCCAACCACGATGAACACACTGTGCTGCGCTGCATCCGCATCCTGCGCCTCGCGGTGGCCGCCCACCACAGGCGCCAGGACAAGCTGTTGCCTGAATGGCGAGTGCAGGCCGCCGGGGATCAGCTGGTGGTCACCCTGCCAACCGACTGGTGCGAGGAGAACCGGCTGCTGATGCAGAATCTGGAAAAAGAGCAACGCTACTGCCAGGAGCATGACTGGCCCTTGCTGTTTCAACTGAGCTAAACCATACCCCCTGAAAACAACAAAGGCAGCCTGAGCTGCCTTTGTGCATTTGATCTCTGCGCGCTCAGCTCAGCTCAGGCAGGATCAGCTTGGCTATCTCGAAGTAGATGATGAGGCCGGTGCCATCGACCAGGGTCGAGATGAAGGGGGCCGACACCACGGCCGGATCCATCCGCAAGCGGCGCAGCAGCAGGGGGATGATGGAGGCGACGATGGCGCTCCACAGCACGATGGCAATGATGGTCAGGGTGACCACCACCCCTACTTCCACGCCCACCCCCAGACTCCAGGCCCGTACCCAGGCAGCCACGGCGATGGCCACCGAGACCAGCATGGCGGTGGAGATCTCTTTGCGCAGCACTGTGCCAAGGTTGCGCAGGCTGACCTCCCCCACCGCCATGGCCCGCACCAGGGTGGTGGTGATCTGGGTGCCGCTGTTGCCGCCCGTGCCGATGAGCAGCGGAATAAAGAAGGCCAGGGCGATGGCCGCCTCCAACTGCTCCTCGAAGGCCCGCAGCACTGTGCCCGTATAGGCCTCGGCCACGAACAGGATCAACAGCCAGCCGATACGCTTGCGCCACAGCTGCCAGGGGGTGGCATGGAGATAAGGGGTTTCGAGGGGGGACGAGCCACCTTGCAACTCGGCATCCTCGGTGGATTCGAGCTCGAGTATGTCGGCGGCATCATCCAGGTGGAAGATGCCGAGTAGGCGACCATCGGATTCCACCGGCAGGGAGAGCAGATCCCGCTCCACCAGCATCCGCGCCGCCAGCTCCTGATCCATGCGGGCGTCGAGGCGGATCAGATCCCGCTCCATCAGCTCGCACACCGCCCTGTCCGGCTCGGCCACCAGCATGGTCTTGAGCGAGAGATAGCCGAGCAACTGGCCACTCTCATCGACCACATAGATATCCTGGAACACCTCGGCGTTGTCCCAGGCATCGTGGATCCGCTGTTTGGCGCTGGCGATGGACTCCTCCCCCTTGAGGGTGAAGAAGTCGTGACGCATGTGAGCGCCCACCGACTCGCTTGGCCAGCGGAGCAGCCCCTTGAGCTCGGCACTCACCCCGGATGGCAGACTCGCCAACAGGGAGGCGCGATCCCGTTTCCCCAGGCTGCGCAACATGGCAAGCAGCTCCCGGCGCGGGATCTTGCCTTGCACCAGGGTCAGCACGCTCGGGTGCAGGCGCAACAACAGCCGGGCACCGCAGGTGCGGGCCAGCATGCCGAGCAGTCGGGCGCCATCGGCCCCCAGGGTATCAAACAGACAGTTAAGCTCTTCCTGGCGCAGGGCGAGCAGCTGGTCGGCCCGCGCATCCGGGGCCAGTTCATTGTCGAGCCAGGCCTGCAGGGTGGGCAGGTCGAGCAGTTGATGACGGTTCAGTAACAGATGTGTTTTCTTCATCGAAGATAAGCCTTTGTGATCCCGGCGAGCCGGGCTATCCCGCGAGGGATGGGCTGATAAGAAAACAGCAATTGATGGACGAGAAATCGGCAGGAAATGACGCCGTTCGGCGTGTCATCATCCCCACGTGCCAGCTTTAGCACTGCATAACGTATCCGGCGAACTGGAAGCCACTTGGGTTTACACCTTAATCCGATGAAAACTGTCCTGAGCTTGGGCGTCTCTCGACGTCGTGAGATCAGTGGCCTGTGTTTATGCAGGAGCCTCGCCTAACGAGATGCTGCGAAAAAGCAGGCAGATGCGACGCACCTTGCCTGCCCTGCTATGGTCGGTCAGACCCGCCAGGGAGTCAAACGCTATGAGCCTTTATTAACAATCCCTTACAACTCTCAAGCCGGTTAGCGAATGTAGTCGAACAGGGTCAGCTTGCTGATATTGCTAAACGCCTGCTGAGAGGCGCTCATGGCCGCATTCTCCTTGGAGAGGGTCGAGATCACCTCATAGAGATCGATCTCGGACACCTTGGCCCTGGCCTGCTGGTTGAGGGTATCGAGCCCGGTATTGGAACTCATCACCTGCTCCAGGCTGTTCATTCGCCCCCCCAGCGCACCGAGCCCGGTGTCCATCCGTTGGCGGGCATTGCCCAGATGGGCCTGGGCATCCTGCGATCTCAGCTGGAAGTCATCATTGGAGAGATTCGGGTCGCGCAGGGCACCGAGAAAGTCGGAGATACCATTGAGAATGTTGTCGTTCTTTGGCTGATCCAGGGAGAACTCCTGCACTGTGCCGGCGCCTTGACTCAGATTGAGGGTGAGGCCGTTGAAATTGATATCCTCCCCGGCCACATAGTCGCCATTTTGCAGCACATTGCCGCCCACGTCGGTGATCTGGTAGCTATCCGGCACCCCCGCCACCGTGGTAACGGTGTATTTGTTGCTGGCCAGGGCGCTGTCATAGTTGGTGCGATAGAAGTTGTCGAACTGGCCTTGAGCCCCCACCTTGACCTGGATATCGGCGGTATCGGCACTGGCAGTGCGCCGGGTCGGCACCGTCTCGAACAGATCCAGACCCGAATCATTGGCGGGGATGCGCACCGTGGAGGAGACCTGGATCTCCCGCTGACCGGTATCCCCCTGGAACACATAGTTGCCGCTGGGATCCTTCACGAAGGGTTGAGTCTTGCTCTGGTTGCCGCCGAAGATGTACTCCCCTTGCGAATTCTTGCTGTTCATCAGGTCGAACATCTGTTGCTGCAAGCCTTCCAGCTCCTTGGCCACGGACTCGCGATCCGTCTGACTCAGGGCCGAGTCGTTCGCTTTTTGCATCAGGGTCTGGGCACTGAGCATGGCATCATTGAGGGAGCTGAGGATGGTCTCCTCGTGCCCCAGGCTGTTCTCCAGCAGGCTGCCATTGACGCCATATTGCTGGAACAGGTCTATCTCCTTGGTCAGCGCCATCTTCTGGCTCATGCCGGACGGATCCTGACCCGCCGTCTTGAACTTGTCCCCGGAGTAGAGCTGCTCATAGGCGGTATTTTGCCGCTCGGCCGCCGCACTCAGGGAGGAGAGCCCGCGGTTGTACATCATGTTGGTGGTGATGCGCATGACTTACCTCACTGATGACAACAGGGTGTCGAAGATGGTTTTGGCGGTGGTGACCACCTGGGCCGAGGCGGCATAAGCCTGCTGGAAGCGAATGAGATTACCCGCCTCCTCATCCAGGCTGACCCCGGAGACACTCTCGAAGATGGCGCTGCTCTGCGCCAATTTGCCCTTGTTGGCCAGCATCTCGGTGTTGGCCTGACTGGTCTTGTTGCCCACCCCGACCACCAGCCCGGTATAGGCCTCGTTGAAGGTCATCTTGTCATTGCCGCTGGCGGAGCTGCTGCTCTTGCGCACCAGATCCTTGTTCTGCAACTCGGCCAGGGCCAGGCCGTTGGCATTGTCGGAGAAACCGTTCTTGTTGTAACTCAGGGTGAAGCTGTCATTGGCCTGGACCTGACCCGTGATGCTGAATTCATAGCCTGGGCTCTGACCCGGATCGGCGTACACCTTGGGGCCACCCAGCGGGCTCTCGAGGGCGGCCATCAGGTTTTGGCCCTTGCTGCTGGCGGGCGCGACCCCTATGAGCGTGGTGCCATCTTTCTCATAGACCTCATAGTTGCCACTGCCGTCTATCTTGACCACTTGCGGCGCTGCGGGATCCAGGTCATTGCTGGCAAAACCCGAGCCTGTCCCCGTGTTGCCTATGGTGCCGAGGGAGATGATGCCCGAGCCCAGGTTCTGACTGCTCTTGTCGGCCTTGAGGGGAGATGCCAGCGCCAGATCCTCGGCGCGGTTGATCAGCTTTTCAATCCCGGCTGCCGCCTGTTTGGTCGGTTGCAGCAACAGCTTGTCCCCTGCCGCCGGCGTGCCGGACAAGTCGATGGAGAGCCCATGACCCGGCACCTCGAAACTGGCGGGCGGCGTGCTGCCGGTGGCGACGGAGGTACGCTTGCCATCACTGCCGATGGCGAAGACTTCAAAGCCGGTGGCACTGCTGAAACTCACCTCATAATCGAGGGCGGTCACCTCGCTCCCCTTGCCGGGCACGAAGTGGACCATGGCCTCCCCCGAGCCGGTGTTCTTGGCAAAGGGCAGCCCTTCGCTGCTGGGCAAGGAGAAGAGGTCCCCCCCCAGCTCGTTGTCGAGATCCAGGCCCAGGCGGTTCTGCTGATTCATGGCGTCGGACAAGGAGATGGCGAGTTGCCCCAGTTCACGCTTGGTCGGTTCGAGATCGCGACGGGCAGAGAAGAGGCCCCCAAGGCCGCCCCCCAGCACCTTGTTGTCTATCTTGGCCTGATTCTTACCGAGATTGAGCTGCAGCTCCTTGTCCCTGGAGTCGGGATCCCCCGGGATCACCGTGAACTGGGCCACAGAGCCATCCAGCACCAGTGAGTGGCCCGAGCTCATGTTGACCAGCACGCTGCCATTGGGCTGGGTGACGGTACGGATATCCATCTTCTGTGAGAGCTGGGCAATGGCATCATCGCGCTGATCGTAGAGCATCAGGTTCTCTTCCCCCGTGCCCTGGGTGCGCACTATCGCCTTGTTGATCTCGTTGATGTTATTGAGCAAGCTGTTGACGTGCTGGGTCTCGTCATCGATGCGATCGTTGATGACGTCACTCTGTTTGTCGAACTGGGAGGAGAGGGTGTGGAAGCGGTTCACCATGCTGCCGAGCCCGGTGAGGGTGGTATTGCGCGCCCCCAGATCCGCCGGCGATTCGTTGGCGGTATGGAACCCCTTGAAGTAGGCGGTGATGGCCGTGCCGACGCTGTTGCTGGTATCCCCCAGCAGGCTGTCCACGGTAGAGAGCTGTTCGAAACGCATGGAGGATGCGTTGAAGGCGGAGGTGTCGCGACGCAGCTCACCCTGGGCATACTGGTTGATCACCCGCTCGCTCATGCTCTCACCCGTGCCAAACCCGATGGCATTGGTGTAGATCAGGGTGCGTTCCCGGGTATAGCCCTGGCTATTGACGTTGACGATATTGTTACTGGTGGTCTGCAGCAGTTTCTGATGCGCCAGTATCCCAGAGGTTCCTATCCCAAGCAGATCGCTTGCCATGCTTTACAGCTCCGTGTCTGTGTATTGGGCAATGTGTTCACTGCGCAATACCTGTTTCAATTTATTGGCGTACTGGGGGTCGGTGGCATATCCGGCCTGCTGCAGTGCCTCAAAATAGCGATCCGGGCTGTCGGCCTTGGCCAAGGCGCCCTTGTAACGGCTCCCGGATGTCAGGAAATCAACATAGTCATTGAAACTCTCTTCGAACGAGTCGTAGGAGCGAAACGCCGCCTTCTGACGGGAGGCGACACCCTGCTCATACTCCAGGGTGCTGACCACGGCCTTGTCCCCTTGCCAGCGCGGATCGGCCTTGATGCCAAACAGGTTATGGCTCATCTGGCCGTCCCCATCCTTGATGACCCGTTTGCCCCAACCACTCTCCAGGGCCGCCTGGGCGACCAGCACCGCCGGGTTCAATCCCAGCTTGTCGGCGGCCTTCTTGGCCATCGGCATCAACTTGCTGACAAAATCGCTGGGGGAATCAAAACCGCTGCCCGCCGAGGGGTCGCGCAGCCCCTGAGGAGACTGCTGTCCCATGGCCGGTATGCTGCGATGGCGCCTGCCAAGGGCGGCACTCCCGGTCAACTCTCCTGGCTCCATGGTCTTTTCAGCAAAATCCTTGCCAACTTTGGAGGCTTCGATCAGACCATGCTCACTGCCGGTCGGGGCCACATAGGGTTTGTGCGCCCGTTCGGTGCGCTGGGGCAGCTTGAGGACGCGGCCATCCTCATGTTTGAAGCTGTCAGGGGAGAACTGCTTGACCACCATGTCGGCCAGCCCCAGCCCGCCTATCCCTGACATGTCGGAGACCCGCTGCTGGTCGAGCATGCCTTCGTAGAACTGGGTGTAGCTGCTGCTAAAGGGGTTGTCCGCGGTCAATGCCTGGCTCGCCTCGCGCATACCCTTGAACAACATCTGGCTGAAGATGGATTCGAACTGGCGGGCTGCCGACTGGAGCGCCTGCTGCTTGCCCTCCTTGGTAAGGCTCATTTGACGCAACTTATCCAGATTCTGGATATCCTGCACCATGCCTAAATCCACGCCTTTATTGTCGATATTCGCCATCTTGCTTACCTTCTTTGCCGCCTGTGGCAAGCCCTTGCCGGTTGGCTGCCACGGGGCAGCCAAGGTTGGAGACTGTTACAAAATAACCAGCTGACCTTCGATGGCACCCGCCTGCTGCAGGGCTTCGAGGATGGCCATGAGATCGCCCGGCGCGATGCCGACCTGATTCACCGCCCGGACCAGATCATCCAGGGTGGCACCGGTATCGAGCTTGAACATGCGCCCCGGCTCTTGCTGCACATTGATGGTGGAGTTGTTGGTGACCACCGTATCCCCCCCCGCGAGCGGGTTGGGTTGAGAGACCTGCTGGTTCTCGGCAATGGTCACCGTCAGGCCGCCATGGCTGATGGCCGCAGGCTTGAGCCTGACCTGGCTGCCGATGACGATGGTGCCGGTGCGCGAGTTGACGATGATCTTGGCCGCCTCGGCACCCGGATCCACCTCCAGGTTCTCTATGGTGGCAAGATAGGCGACTCGCTGACCCGGATCCCGGGGGGCAAACACCTTGACCGAGGTGGCATCCAGTGCCTGGGCGGTATTGGGCCCCACCAGATTGTTGATGGATTCCGCCAGGCGGCGCGCCGTGGTGAAATCGGAGCGATTGAGGTTGAAGGTGATGGTATCGCCCTGACTGAAGGAGTTGGGCACCTCACGCTCGACGGTGGCGCCATTGGCAATGCGGCCCACGGTCGGGGTATTGACCACCACCTTGGAGCCATCGGCTCCCTCGGCGCCGAGACCACCGACCACCAGACTGCCCTGGGCCACCGCATAGACGCGGCCATCCAACCCCTTGAGGAAGGTCTGCAGCAAGGTGCCGCCCCGCAGGCTCTTGGCCTCACCGATGGCGGAGACGGTCACGTCTATGGTCTGGCCCGGCTTGGAGAAGGGGGGCAGGTCGGCGTGAATGGCCACCGGTGCCACGTCTTTTATCTTCGGCTTGATGTTGTCGGGCACCTTGATGCCGAAGTTGTTGAGCATGGTGCGAAATGTCTGTTCGGTGAAGGCGTTGTTCTTCTCGCCGGTGCCGGGCAGACCCACCACCAGGCCATAGCCCAGCAGCTGGTTGTTACGCACCCCTTCGACCGAACTGATGTCCTTGATACGGGCAGCCTGGGCCGCCAGGGGTAACAGGCAGCAGCACAGACAGAGTAGACGGAGTCGTTTCATGGGTTGTCCTAGCACTAGAGTGGCCACCAGGGACCATTGAAGAAACTGGTCAGCCAGCCCTGTTCCTGGGTATTGGCCAGGTCACCGGTACCACCGTAGTGGATACGGGCATTGGCCACCTTCTGGGAGGAGACGCTGTTGTCCGAGGTGACATCTTCGGGGCGGATGAGGCCGGTGATACGGATATACTCGTTGCCGTTGTTGAGCATGATCCACTTCTCGCCACGCACCACCAGGTTGCCGTTGCTGAGCACCTTGGCCACGCTGACCGAGATACTGCCCTGCAAACTGTTGCTCTGATCCGCCTTGGCTTGCCCCTTGAAGGCGGAATCTTGCCCGATGGAGGCCGACATATTGTACGCGCCGGCCGTGATGGGCACGCCCCCCAGGCTGACCGGATCCAGATTGAAATCATTCTCCTTGCCTGTCTGGGTGTTGGCCTTCTTGGAGGCGGAGGTCGACTCGGCCAACTCGATGGTGATGATGTCACCGACCTTGTGGGCCTTGATGTCCGAGTAGATGCCATTGACCTGATCGGGCTGGAAGATGGCACCGGTCGGGCGCACCGACACCGGCTCGGATTCACCATAGACCGGGGAAAACTCGGGGTCGTCCGGTTTGGCGGTATTGAGGGTGCTGGTACAACCCCCCAGCGCCAACAGGCCCAACATCCAGATGTGTTTCATTGCAAGACTCCCATTACTACCGCTGGGTCAGAGAAGAGGTTATGTCCGTTGGGTCAGGTAGGACATCATGGAGTCCACCGCCGAGATCACCTTGGAGTTCATCTCGTAGACCCGCTGGGCCTGAATGAGGTTGACCAGCTCCTCGGTGACGTTGACGTTGGAGACCTCCAGCATGCCCTGCTTGATGACACCCAATCCGTCCGCACCGGCCGTGCCTTCGATGGGCGCTCCGCTCGACTGGGTCTCGAGGAACATGTTCTCACCCATGGGCTGCAGGCCGGAGGCGTTGACGAAGTCGCTGATGTTGATCTGGCCAATCACCTGGGACTGACCGTCCCCCTTGAGCTGGATGGAGACCTGACCATCCTCGCCTATGGTGACGCTCTGGGCGTTTTCCGGGATCTGGATCTCGGGCTGCAACGGATAGCCGTTGCCCGGGGTGACGATAGTCCCCTCGTCATTGAGGGTGAACTGGCCGTTGCGGCTATAGGCGCTGCTGCCATCGGGCAGTTGCACCTCGAAGAAGCCACGCCCATTGATCATCAGATCCAGGGAGTTGTCCGTGGTCTGCACGTTGCCCTGACTGAAGCTCTTCTGGGTGGCGACCACCTTGGCCCCCGCCCCCAGCATCAGGCCGGACGGCAGCTCGGTATCGGCCGAGGAGCGCCCCCCCGGCTGATTGATGTTCTGATAGAGCAAATCCTCGAAGATGGCTCGGGATTTCTTGTAGCCAACGGTACTGGCGTTGGCGAGATTGTTTGAGGTAACGGCGATGTTGGTCTGCTGGGCATCCAATCCCGTCTTGCCTATCCAAAGTGCAGGATTCATGTCTGGCTCCTAATTAGCTGATACGCAGCAGCTGGGTTTGGGCTTCGTCGTTTTCCTCGGCCGTCTTCATCATCTTGACCTGGGTTTCAAACTGACGTTGCAAACGAATAAGGTTGGTCATCTCGTCGACCACATTGACGTTGCTGTTCTCCAGCGCACCGGCGATCAACCCCACATCGGCAGAGGCCGGCTCAGGCTGGCCATCCTTGCGGCGAAACAACCCATCTTGCCCCTTCTCCACCGCATCCGCCGCCGGCCTGACCAGCTTGATGCGCTGAAAATCTTCCGGCAAATTGGGGGCGGCCCCTTCCGGGCGACCGGTGATGGTGCCATCCCGGTTGATCTCCACCTTCTCGAGGGGCAGCGGCAATACGATGGGCCTGCCTGCGTCATCCACCACATTGAGCCCGGTACTGGTCTGCAGATTGCCGGTGGCACTGAGTTCCAGATTGCCCATGCGGGTGAAGGCTTCTCCCCCCTTGTCATCCTGTACCGCGATCCAGCCCTGACCATCGAGGGCCACGTCCAGATCCCGCCCCGTGGTCATCAGGGAGCCGTGCTGCAGGTTCTGGCCCGGCCGCTCGGTCATGGCAAATACCCGGGTCGGCAGCCCTTCGCCAAACGCCTGCATGGCGCGAGCCTGCTCGAAGTCAGACTTGAAGCCGGTGGTGTTGGCGTTGGCCAGGTTGTTGCCACGCACAGCCAGGCTGTTCATGTTCTCTTTGGCACCGGACATCGCGATATAAAGAAGGTGGTCCATGGGTTCTCCGTCAAACAGATGACTCTGCCTGGAATAAAGCAATTAAGATGCCAAGAAGATTAGATTGATCTTAAGGTGTTGATATATAAAGAAAGGGCGCCGAGGCGCCCTTGTGTGCTGGTCACAAACTTATCAGCGGATCTGCAATATGGTCTGCTGCAGCGAGCTGTTGATTTCCAGAGAACGGGAGTTCGCCTGGAAGTTGCGCTGGGCCGTGATGAGATCCACCAGCTCCGAGGTCAAATCCACGTTGGACTGCTCCAGGGCCGACGACTTGATGGAACCGAAGGTGCCCGAGTTCGGGGTGCCCGGCAGACCATCGCCGGAGAGCAGGGATTCCCGCCAGGAGGTATCACCCACCTGAGTCAGCCCCTGGGCGTTGGCGAACTTGGCCATGGCCACCATGGCCACCTTGACCGTGGTCGCGTTGCTGTAGGTCGCGGAGACGATGCCGTCATTGGTGATTTCGACCTTGGTCAACCGTCCTACCGTGGAGCCATCCTGGGTCAATTTATTGACTTCGAAAGGAGACGAGTACTGGGTCACAGTACCGAACTTGATTTCGATCGCCTGGGTGGGATCGGCGCCATTGTCGATGACGCCCGCCCCCGGCGTACCCAGGGCTTCGGTCTTGATGACCGCCGGAGTAATGGTGTTCACCTTGCCATCGGCATTGAACGTGATACTGGCGCTGAGCGGGGGGGTGGCCACCCCGGTTGCCGGCGTAGTGATGGCACCACCGGTGATATCGATGGGTTTGTCGCCCTCATACAGATACATGCGCCAGGAGGTCGGGTTGGCCGACTTGGTAGGATCCAGCGGATCGGCATCTTTGACGAAGTACTGAGTGATGGTATGAGGCTCACCAAGGGAGTCGTAGGAAACCACAGAGGTGGACGACGAATAGGTGGATGAATCCTTGGGATCGAAGGTAGAGGGGTTGACGACCTGAGGGGTCGCAGTCGCAGGCAGGTTAAAGCTGGCCTCGACCGTGGTGGTCTGTTTGGGCTCACCCGCCTTGTCCGGGATCTGGATGGGCTTGGTGGCATTGAGGCTCACCGCCTTGGGGGTGCCGTCGGCATTGATCTCGTACCCCTGCAGGAAACCGCCGGAGTTATTGACCATGTAGCTGTTTTCATTGAGCTTGAAGGCACCGGCCCGGGTGTAGCTGCGATCCAGGGCATTGACCCCGTCCGAGGTGACGAAGAAGCCATTGCCCTGAATGGCGAGATCCAGGGAGTTGTTGGTAAATTGCAAGGCCCCTTGCTGGAACTGCTGCGCCACGGCACCGGTCGCCACACCATTGCCCACCTGGGTCTTGGAGTTGACGAAGATGGAGTTGGCATAGACATCGGCAAACTCGGCACGGGACTCCTTGAAGCCGATGGTGTTGACGTTGGCAATGTTGTTCGCGGTGACGTTCAGGTCTTTTTGAGCCGCATTGACGCCACTGAGGGCATTGTTAAATGACATGTCTTTCTCCTTAGATCACTGCGTTATTGGTTGGGGTGGGCGTCGGGGTCGACTTGCTGCCAGAACCGGAAATTTCCAGCACATCCGTGAGGTAGATACCGCCCAGCCCTTTGAGTTTCAGGGTGCTGGGTGAGCTGGCCGAGCCCAGGGTGACACTCTCCACCTGGGCATAGGTCAGGGCCGGCAGGCTCTCGGACTTGCCCGCGACCGTTGCGCTGGCTTCAATCTGGTACTTGCCTGTCTTGGCGGGATTGCCATCCTTGTCCAGGCCATCCCAACTGAAGGCCACGTTGCCCTGGTGATCGCCCTCGAGGGCAAACTCCTTGACCACCTGGCCACTCTCATCTTTCACCGTCACCTTGACGTTGCTGCCGCCATCACCGGTTGCAATGACCCCCGAGATGTCGCCGCCTTTTTCCAGATAACCGGTATTGGACGGGATCAACACATCCTGGCCGACCAGTGCCGAGGCCTGCAGCGCCTGGCTCGAGGTCATCAGGCTGTTGAGGCTCTCCATCTGGGAGGAGAGATTGTTGATCCCCTCGGAGGTAGACATGGACGTCATCTGGGACAACATCTGGGCGTTATCTACCGGCTTGAAGGGATCCTGATAGGAGAGCTGCATGGTGAGCAGCTTGAGGAAAGACTCCTGATCCAACTCCTTTTTCTGGACTGTGTTTGCGGTCTGGTTCGATGCAACGCGATTGACGCCCAGTACGCTGTCATAGGTATCTGCCATTTACTTGCCGCCCCCTATCAGGACTTACCGAGATTGAGGGTCTGCTGCAGCATGCGCTTGGCAGAATCGGCAATCTGGACGTTGGTTTGATAACTGCGCGAGGCGCTGATCATGTCAGCCATCTCCTCGACCATGTTGACATTGGGTTTGAAGATGAAGCCATCCTTGTCGGCCATGGGGTGATTGGGATTGAACTCCTTGAGCAGCGGAGCCTTGCTCTCAACGATGCCCTTCACCTCGACGCCGACCGACCCCTGGCCATCGGACATGGCCTGCTCCAGCTGGGCGGCAAAAACTGGCCGCCTGGCATGGTAAGTTCCTTCCACACTGGAGCTGACGCTGTCGGCGTTGGCCATGTTGCTGGCCACGGTATTGAGTCGCACCGACTGGGCACTCATGGCAGAACCTGCGATGTCAAAGACCTTGAACAAACTCATTGCTGTGCTCCTTGGTTTTGTTGCAAGGCCTGGTCCAGGCCGCGGCGTATCGGATCATTGCTGAAGCGGTAAGCGATCAGGCATAACAAAGCGTCAGGCTTCATCATCCCTGCTCTCCCTTGAGGGCCTTGAGCAGGCCGCTTATCTTGCCGTTCATGAACTCGACCGAGGTCTGGTATTCGAGACTGTTGCGCAAAAACTCGCTGCGTTCCTGCTGCAGATCGACGGTGTTGCCGTCCCCGGTGTCGGGCTGGAGCGGGTTGCGGTACTGGGATGTGCCCGGCTTGTCCATGTTCAAGGCAAAGTGGCGCTCGCTGGTCGTGGCCAGACTGAACCCCTGTTGATGCTGCTGCGCCTGGGCCATGGCATCGCCGAAGTTGATGTCCCGGGCCTTGAAGCCTGGGGTATCCGCGTTCGCGATATTGCTAGATAGCACCTCGGCACGTTTGGCGCGCACGCTCAACGTGTATTGATGAACACCAAAAGCCTTGTCGAATGAAATTGCCATAACACACCTCCTGCTTGCTGGATTCTTAGCAAGAGGTGTGCCAAAGGAAGAGATGGGAGGGGTTATTTGACTTTGTAAACAATACCGGGGTTGCAGCGGATCATCTCGAACCTGTCAGTGAGGCCCGCCAGGGACTCCGAGGCCCCCAGCATCAGGTAGCCGCCCGGATTCAGGCTGGCTGCGAACTGGTTGAGGATCTTCGACTTCACTTCAGGGGCAAAGTAGATGAGCACATTGCGGCAGAAGATGATGTCGAACTTGCCGAGCAGGCTGTAGCTTTCCAGCAGATTCAGGGGGCGGAAGGTTGTCAATTTTCTGACACGATCCACGACCCGCATCTTGTTGTCACCATGGGGCTCGAAGAATAACTTCTTGCGCTCTGGGGAGAGGCCGCGGGCCAGCGCCAGGCTGTCGTATACCCCCTCCTTGCACTGATTGAGCATGGTGGTGGAGATGTCTGTGCCGATGATCTGTACCCCGCCCGGCAAGGTACCAGGGCGTTTGACCTGCTGCTCCAGCGCCGACATGGCGATGGAGTAAGGCTCCTGACCCGAGGAGGAGGCCGCCGACCAGATCTTGATGGGGCGGCCACTCTTGCCCAGCTCCGGGAAGATCTTGTCGGTGAGCAGCTGGAAGGGATAAGCATCCCGAAACCAGAGGGTCTCATTGGTGGTCATGGCATCGACCACCGCCATCTTCAACTCCCGCTCACGCAGGCTCATGGAACGGGTCACCAATTCAGACAGACTCTCGATGCCAAACTGAGCCATCAAGGGGGACAGGCGGCTCTTCACCAGGTATTGCTTGTTGTCACCCAGCACAATTCCGCACTGCAGCGCCAGAAAGCTGCTGAATTGCTTATATAAGTCGTCTGACAGTGTCTTCATGTATGCGTTCTTCTTGTTTTAGAGTGCGCCTTGAACGGCCTTGGCCAACTCATCGGGCTGAAACTTGGCGATAAAATTGTTCGCCCCGACCTTCTGCACCATGGCCTGGTTGAACACCCCACTGAGGGAGGTGTGCAGGATAACATGTAAATCCTTCAGGCTGGGATTGTTGCGGATCTCGGCGGTGAAGGTGTAACCATCCATCTCGGGCATCTCTATGTCCGAGATGACCAGGGCGATTTGATCCTGGATGGGGCCATTTTTGGCCATCTCCAGCAGCATGTTGAGGGCCTCGCGGCCATCTTTTGCCAGCACGCATTGCACACCGATGGCATCGAGCGCCCGCTGCACCTGTTTGCGCGCCACCGAGGAGTCATCGGCCACCAGCACCGGCCGTCCCTGGGTATTGTGCTCTGCGCTCACCGCCACCAGCTCCTGGCTCACCTCGGTCGAGACCGGGGAGATCTCGTTGAGGATCCGCTCCACATCGAGGATCTCCACCAATTCGCCATCCACCTCGGTGACCGCCGTCATGTAGTTGATCCGTCCTGCCCCCTTGGGGGGTGGCAAGATAGATTCCCAGTTCATGTTGATGATGCGTTCGACCGACTGCACCAGGAAGCCCTGGATGGATCTGTTGTATTCCGAGATGATAATGAAGCACTTGGAGAGATCGGCGATGGGCCTGTTACCCATGGCCATGCTGATATCGATCACCGAGATAGTCTGGCCACGAATGTGCGCCACACCGCGAATGCAGGGATTGAGCTTGGGCATGACAGTCAAGGGCGGGCACTGCAACACCTCGCGCACCTTGAAGACGTTGATGCCAAATCGTTGACGCCCATTGAGTCGAAACAGCAGCAACTCCAGGCGATTTTGCCCGACCAGTTGAGTCCGTTGGTTTACCGAGTCCAGAATACCGGCCATACACACTCCCTAAAAACGCCTGGCATTATTCATGCATGTTGTGCATGCGCCATGTTGACTCGCGCCAGATTCCCAGCGGTTCCAGGAACCCATCTTGGCGCGAGCATAGTGAACAGTTGTCTTATACGTTATCCACTTATCGACCAGCGGACGAAAATGATTAACAGACTTTTCCTCATCCTGTTGCTGCTCAGCGGGGCCAACAAGGCCCTGGCGTCCGACATCAATGCCGGGTTGCAAACCCGGGCGGAGGAGTTCGTGCGCGATCAGCTCTCCTTGCCCCTCGATGCCCGTGCCGAGCTCAGTGCCGCCAGCATAGATACCCGCTTGCAGCTCACGGCCTGCGAGCATGATCTCGACATCAGCCTGCCTGCCAAGATGGAGATCAGACGCAACACCACTGTCTACCTCAAGTGCAACGAGACGCCGGGCTGGGATCTCTATCTGCCGGTGCGAGTCAGCATCCAGAAGCCTTATATCACCGTCTCGGAAGCCATCGCCAAGGGGGATATTCTCGGTCGCAACCAGCTTATCCAGGCCTACGAGGATCAGACCCTGATCCGTGGTGACTATATACAGGACATAGAGGCGCTGGTCGGTACTCGCAGCAAACGCGAACTCAGACCCGGCCAACCGCTGCGCCTGAATCAGATCTGTGTGATCTGCAAGGGCGATCAGGTTACCCTCATCGCCGAAAACAGCAGCATGCAGATCAAAACCATGGCGCGCGCCTTGCAAGATGGTAGCTTCGGCGACATGATCAAGCTGGTTAATATCAGGTCCGGCAGGACGGTACAGGGCAAGGTGAATTCAGTCGGCTCCGTTATTGTCAGCTTCTGAATGAATTTTTTGGTAATTTTCCCTAAAGTTCCGGTAGCTTAGACCGATAAACGGGTAAGCAGGCAGCAAAGCGAATAAAGGTAACCAAGATGGCTATTAACAATATCAACAACTTGGCAGGTAATCGGGTACAAAATACCGGTAACAGCCAGAGCAGCGTGGCCAAGTCGACCAACGGCGGACAAGATGCCCGCACCACTCAGGTCAAGGTCGATTCAGTCTCCCTGACCAGTGAGGCGCAACAGTTGCAACAAGTACAAAAAAACCTCAACTCGGCATCGACCGGGAATGAGAGCCGGGTGGAAAGCCTGAAGAAAGCCGTGGCCAGTGGCCAGTATCAGGTCAATGGCGAAGCCGTTGCCAAGAAGATGTTCAGCTTCGAAGCCAAGCTGGAAAAAACCCTGGGATGATGAGTCTGGCTGCACTGCTGCAACAACAGCATGATCAGCTGACCCAGATGCAGGGTTTGCTGAGCGAGGAGTTTGAACTGCTCAAGCAGCGCAGAGCCTTGGAGTTGCCGACCCTGGCAGAACGTAAACAGCAGTTGCTAGGTGCCATAGAGGCGCTTGATACCAGTCTGGCCCAGCAGCCCGATCTTCAGGATAGGCTCGCACACCAGCCGGATATCATGGCCAGGATCGCCGATGCGCTGGTCGCCTGCCAGCAACAAAACGATACCAATGGTCGCCTGCTGGAGCTGAGTATTGTCTCCAATCGTCGCCTGGCCGGTTTCCTGAACCAGCTGCGAGACAGAAACTCGCTCACCTATGATGCCAAGGGCAACACCCGCTCCGGCACCCGCTCCCCGGGGATCAAGGCCTAGCCTCTCCCGTCTGCCTTCCCGGCCCCTCAGGGCACCCTTTTCGCTTTACTCATCATCGATCTTCACTCGTGAGCCGCCCAACCATCGGGCTGGGCACTCAGGTTCACCACTGTCATCTCCCCCCCTGCTCAGGCAGACCCCTCTGCCAGAGAGAGCCGCTGCAGCACCCGTCCATCCTGCGCCGCCCGCAGACTCAGCTCCCCCGCTTCATAGCAGACCAGGCTGGCAGGCAGCTCGCCCCGGGGAAAACAGAGAGAGCCCGGATTGACCATGACCCGCCGTTGCTCGCCCTGCCCTGTGCGCCTCAGCTCGGGCAGGTGGGTATGACCGCTCAGATAGAGGCTGCCCGGCGGCAGAGGCACGGCATCGGCGTGGTAGAGATGACCATGACTCATGAACCAGCGCCGCCCATCGACCAGCAGTTGGTTGTAGGGCGCCATCATGGGGAAATCGAGAAGCATCTGATCCACTTCCGAATCACAGTTCCCTCGCACCGCCAGAATGCGACTGGCCAGGCCATTGAGTCGTGCGGCCAGCGCCGCCGGCTGGTAGCCCTCGGGGACGGGATTGCGCGGACCATGGCTCAGCAGGTCCCCGAGCAGCAGCAAGTGATCCGGCTGCCAGGGCCCGAGCCAGGCCATGACACCGTCAAAGGCGCTCAGGCTGCCATGCAGATCAGAGAGAATGGCGAGTCTCATCACTTGGCCCCTGAAGGAGTCACGAAATAGAGATCCTTGGTGGCGATCGCCCCCTTGAGATTGCTGCTGGGCAAGCCACGCAATTGGGGATCGACCAGCCGCATCTGGTTGTAGTGATAGAGGGGGATGACGGGCACATCCTGCTCTATCAGACGCTCGGCCTGCTGATAGAAGTGGTTGCGGCGCTGCTCATCCAGGGTCGCCGCGGCCTGCTCTAACAGTTGATCATAGTGAGGGTTGCAGTAGCCACTCTCGTTTTGCGGATCCAGGCAGCGCAGGGCATTGAGCATGGCAGAGGGTTCCACATAGTCACCAAACAGGAAGGATCGCGCCACCATGAAGTCACCGCTGTTCTTGGCAAGCTGATAGGCATTCCACTCCATGTTGCGCAGTTCGACCTCGACCCCGAGGGGCTTCCACATGCTGGCCACCGCCAGCGCCATGCGTTTGTGGTTCTCCGAGCTGTTGTAGATGAGGGTCAGGCGCAGGGGATGAGTCTCGTCGATGCCCGCTTCCTTGAGGAGCTTAACGGCCATGGCGCTGCGGATATCCTGGGAGGCATTCGCCAGCTCAGGGGTGGTGGCCGTATAACCCGGCATATCTGGCAGCAGGCGCCAGCTGGGCAGCTCCCCCTGAGCACTCACCTTGTCGGTCAGCAGCTGGCGGTCGATCACCATGCTCAGGGCCTGGCGTACCCGCACATCCTGCAACTCGGGTTTGTTCATGTTGAAGCTATAGAGATAGGTGCCGAGCAGCGGCAGGCCCCAGAGCCGTTCAGGGGCAGTGGCCTTGATGCGGGCATAGTAATCCTGGGCGACCCGGTTGGTGAGCTGGATCTCTCCCGCCTCGTAGCGCAGTCGCTCGGCATGCTGGGAAGCGAGCGGCAGATAGGTGACCCTATCGATGCGAGTGTGGCCGTTGTCCCAATAAGCGGGGTTGCGCTCGGCCTCCAGCCGCTCGTTCATCACCCAGCTAGTGAGCCGATAGGCACCATTGCTGACGAGATGAGCGGGCTGGGTCCACCCCTTGCCAAATTCGGCAATCACTTGCCGTGGCACCGGCACGAAGGGGCGCTGACTGATGAGCTGCAGAAAATAGGGGACGGGCCGCTCCAGGGTCACCTTGAGGATCTGATCCCCCTCTGCAACCACCCCCAGCGAGTCAAGATCCAGGGCACCGGCATAGATGGAAGCGGCATTGTTGATGCCCGTGGCCAGCATCAGCCCCGCCGAGGGAGATGCCAGGGCGGGATCGAGCAAACGGCGCCAGGCATAGACAAAATCCTCCGCCTTGAGGGGCGTGCCATTCGACCAGTGCAGGTTGGGGCGCAGGAAGAAACGCCACTCCAACCCATCCGGGCTCTGCTCCCACCTCATGGCCTGGGCCGGTACTATCTTGCCCTCGCCATTTTCGCTCACCAATCCCTCGAACAAGTCGACCAGGATCACTTCACCGGGAAAGCCGCTGCGCACCAGGGCCGGATCCAGGGATTCTGGCTCGGCACCATTGCCCTTGACCAGAGTCTGACGGGGGGCGAGATCCGGGGCGGCATCCACGGGCGTGGCGAGGGCCACCTGGCTCAAGGTGCCGCCACATAGCAAGGCGCACAACAGGGGAGAGATCCGGCGCAGGGCGGGATGGACAAGACGGTGATACATACAACTGACCTCTTTTCGCAATGCTTTACCAAACATGAGGGGAAGGCCGACGGCGCGCCTGATGACGAATGCATGATGCCGTCCTTGTTATCCCCGAAAACGCCCCGTATTGTATCCGGCTCTCCCCAGAGATGGAGTCTTTCGGGCATTTTTTTTCGTCGTTGGCATGGAATCCGGATGACTGGCGCAGGCAACGGTTTGCCGCACCTTTCCCCCTTGAGACGCCGCAGTCTTTATGCAGTATGAGTCACGGGTGCAGGGCGTGGCCTGCTACGGCTTTGCAGCTACTTTTTCGTTGTTGTCATGAAGGTCGGGGAGTGGCACAGGTCGCCGCCTGGCTCGGCTTTCAGACTGGATGTTCAGAGGTCTTTATGGGGTACGAGTGGCTGGCGCTGGCTGCCGCCAGTTTATGGGCGGTTGCCGCCCTGATATCGGTCAAACCGGCTCGCCATCTGGGGGCCTTCGCCTACAGTCGCTGGCGCATGTTCCTGGTCAGCCTGATGCTGGGGGGGGCCAGTCTGGCAACGGGTGGCTGGCAGAGCCTGAGCGCCGGGGCCGTGCCTCTGCTGATCCTCTCGGGTCTCATCGGCATCTTCATTGGCGATACCGCCCTGTTCGCCTGCATGAACCGACTCGGCCCCCGCCGCAGCGGCCTGCTCTTCTCCTGCCATGCGCTCTTCTCCGCCCTGCTCGGCCTCTGGCTGTTTGACGAGACGCTCACCGGCTGGCGGCTGCTTGGCGCCCTGCTGGTGCTCACCGGGGTCATGCTGGCCATACTCTTCGGTCGGCGCGGCCAGTCCCATGACTGGGAGCAGGTTCGCGGCCACATCGCCATCGGCATAGGGCTGGGTCTGACTGCCGCCCTGTGTCAGAGCCTGGGGGCCATCATTGCCAAGCCGGTGATGGCCGGCAGCGACATAGATCCGGTCAGCGCCTCCGGGGTGCGCATGGCCAGCGCCCTGTTTGCCCATTGCGTGCTGCGCCTGCTGCGGGTGCCCCTCGCCATGCCCCTCAACCCCATCAATCGCCCCATTCTCGCCATGATTGGAGTCAATGGTTTCCTGGCCATGGCCTTGGGGATGACACTGATCCTGGTTGCCCTGCGCCAGGGGGATGTGGGCATGGTGGCCATTCTCTCCGCCACCACCCCTGTGGTGCTGCTCCCCCTGCTCTGGTGGCATTCGGGTCAGCGCCCCAGCCTGCCCGCCTGGGCGGGTGCCCTGCTCGCCACCCTGGGCACCATTCTGGTGCTGGGCATGAGTGGCAGCCATTGAGCCATGCCCTCCCCATGGGACCTGCTGAACAGGCGCCGTCCCAGTGGGTAACGCCGCTCCCTGACCCTCAGGGAGGGGATGAGAAGCCACAAAAAAACGGCGGGGGCCTGTCAGCCCCCGCCGTTTTTCCATCCCATATCCCCGCTCCTGCCCAGGCAATGTGGTTGAGCACAAGGGGACTCAGAACAGGGCAATCTCTTCGTCAGTCAGCTCACGATACTCACCAAGTTCCAAGGTCTCATCCAGCATCAACGGCCCTATCTGCTCACGGTGCAGGCCGACCACCTTGTTGCCGATGGAGGCGAACATCCGCTTGACCTGATGGTACTTGCCCTCTTGGATGGTCAGCCGCGCCTCGCACTCCCCCAACAGCTCGAGCTTGGCCGGGCGCGTTTTATCGGTCTCATTGCGCAGGAAAACCCCATCGGCAAACAGCGAGACCGCATCCTGATGAACAGGGTCCGCCAGCCAGACGCGGTAGGTCTTGGCACACTCGTGGCGAGGCGAGGTGATGCGATGGGACCACTGGCCATCGTCGCTGATCAGCACCAGGCCTGTGGTATCGAGATCGAGGCGCCCCACCACATGCAGCTTGCCGATGGCCGGCTCATCCAGCAGCGCGAACACCGTCGTGTGATCAGGATCCTCATTGGAGCAGACATAGCCTTCCGGTTTATGCAGCATGAAGTAGCGGTTGCGCCTGTCGAGGCTCAGCATGACGCCGTCAAACTCGATCTGGCTCTGTTCGTTGATATGGAAAGCGGGTTGTTTGACCACGATGCCATCCACTATGACCTCTCCTCGCCTGATCACTCGGCCCGCCAGGGAGCGGGTCAGATCGGAACAGTCGCAAAGAAATTTATCGAGCCGCATTCACTACCTCAACATTGCCATCGGGAAAAGGGCGACATTATATCGGCCAACCGTGACAACTCCAGCATTAACGCCCGCCAGGCCTGTGACGGCCTCCGAAACCAGTGGTAGACTCGCCCCATAATCAGCCTAAGTGACCAGGCACCATCATAAAGGCAGAACCCTATGATCTCAGCCTCCCCCCATCCCGTCATTGCCATCAGTAGCCTCAAACCCGGCATGTTCGTGGTAGCCATCATCAGCCAACGGGGCGACATGGAGATTGCCCAGACAGGCCGGGTCAACGATGAGCGCCAGATTGCGGCCCTGGTGACCCGCGGCGTGCTGAGGGTGCGGGTCGATCTCAGTCGTAGCAAGCTGGCCAAGGCTTCCCCCCCTTGTGCCGCCGAGCAACCAGACAGCTCCTCTCTCTCGATGACTGCCCCCCAGGGGCCCCGTGTCCCGGGTGAGGGGCGCGAGCTCAAGATCCGCCGCCTCTATCAAGAAGCCCGTGAGCTGCAAGGCAAGTTCATTCGCCAGCTCAAGGCGGGCGAACCCATCGATATCACCTCGCTCGCCACCGTGGCCGAGGAGATGGTCGACACCATGTTCAGTCACGGGGATGCCATGCTCTGTCTGGCCCGCATCCGGGCCAAGGATGCCTACCTGATGGAACACTCCATGAACGTGGCCATACTGCTCGCCAACTTCGGCCGCTATCTGGGGCTCGAACGCAGCGTGCTCAAGGAGTTGACCCTGGGAGGGCTGCTCCACGATGTGGGCAAGATAATGACCCCGGATGCCGTGCTCAACAAACCGGGCAAGCTGACCGACGAAGAGTTTGCCATCATGCGCGAGCATGTGGTGCACAGCCACGACATCCTCAAGGCGACGACGGGTATCACCCCCACCATGCTGGAGGTGGCCGCCAACCACCATGAGCGGCTGGATGGCTCAGGTTACCCCCGCCACCTCAAGGGAGAGCAGCTCTCGCTCTACACGCGCATGAGCGCCATTGTCGATGTCTATGATGCGGTGACGGCAGACAGGGTCTACAAGCAGGGGATGCAGCCGACCCAGGCGTTCAGGATCCTGCTCAAGGGGGCTGTCACTCACTTCGATGAGGGACTGGTGACGCGTTTTATCAAGTGCATGGGGGTCTATCCGGTTGGCACCCTGGTACTGCTCTCCAATCAGCGCCTGGCCCTGGTGATGCAACGCAACGAGCTGGCGCCACTCAAGCCCCTGGTCAAGGTGATCTATCACGCCACCCAACGGCACTATCTGGAGGTGCAACTGCTCGACCTTGCCAAAGCCAGCGTCAATGAGACCATAGAGAGCACCGTGGATCCCAAGGATTATGGCATCACCCTCGCTCATTTCATCTGACGACACCACGGCGCTATAAGGGAGTCCGGCGCCGGCCGCGCTCAGGCTGGCCGATCGGTACTGTTGCCAGGCGCGGTCCAGTGGGTGATGAGAAACTCTCCATCGAGGGGAGAGAGATCGAAGCGCAGGCAGGCCTCCTCGATAGCATGGGGATCACTGGCGTGTCCCTCGGCCAACCAGCGTACCGCCCGGCGCAGATCCTCGCCATGGGGAAGCAGGGAGTGATCGCTCATGGGGTACCTCCGTATTTACCATTTATCAGGACCCGCACCGCGGGTGCTCTCCCTTGGAGTTTAGTCTGCGCAACCCCTCCCCGAGCACTTCCCTGGCTCTTGGGCAATCAAGGCAGCTCGCCAGGGCGATGACCCCATCACAGGCGGCTTTGAGCATTGGCATCTTGTATCGAGTGCCGGCTCCCCCCTCAACGGACACCTAAATCAGCCTGAAACTGGCGTTCCGGTTGACGCCGGGCACCCTGTCGAGGTTATGCTCGACACCTTGCCTGCCTGTCCTGGCGGGATCATTACCTTCGCTATCAAACAAGGATGTGTCATGCAAGCCAAGGACAAGTGTCTGGCAGCCCTGGTTATCCTCTGCTGGGGCCTCAATTTCGTGGTGATCAAGTGGGGGCTGGACGGCATACCGCCCCTGCTGCTGGGCGCATTGCGTTTTGTCGGCGTGGTCTTTCCCGCCATCTTGCTGGTACCAAAACCCACCATCCCCTGGCGCTGGCTGCTGGCCTACGGCGGAACCATCAGCCTGGCCCAGTTTGCCTTCCTGTTTAGCGCCATGAAGTTTGGCATGCCCGCAGGCATGGCCTCCCTGGTGTTGCAATCTCAAGTGGTATTTACCCTGCTGTTCGCCATGATCTGGCTGGGAGAACGCTGGCAGCCCCACCACTGGGTCGCCCTGCCGTTGGCAGGAGCCGGTCTCTACCTCATCGCCACTCATGGGGAAGGCAACCTGACCCTGCTCGGCTTCGTGCTGACCCTGTGCGCCTCCGCTTGCTGGGGCCTCGGTAACGTCATCAACCGCCAGATTGGGCTGCGCTATCAGGTGGCCTTGCCGAGCCTGATCGCCTGGGGTGGCCTGGTGCCCATAGTGCCGTTTCTCGCCCTCTCCTGGCTGTTCGAGGGGCCGGCGCTTATCGTCCATAGCCTGCAACAGTTCAGCTGGAAAGGGTTGCTCTGCGTGCTTTATCTCTCGCTGGTTGCCACCTGGCTCGGCTACGGGCTGTGGGGCCGCTTGCTGATGCGCTACCCCGTAGCCCAAGTGGCGCCGCTCTCCCTGCTGGTCCCCTGCGTCGGCATGGTGACTGCCGCCATCTTGCTCGATGAGCATCCAACCCCCTTGCAGTGGCTGGGCTCTGCGCTGGTGCTGCTCGGCTTCCTGGTACACCTGCTGGGGGGGCGGTTGGCCCTGTCCAAACCATTGACCCGGGCCTGATGCCCTCTCATGATGGGCCATGCCAATGGCTTGGCCCGCTATTGTAAAATAAACGCCTCAACACGCAGCCACGACAAGGAAGCAAAGGATATGCGACTGAATCACCTGGGGGCCGCCGCCCTCGCCCTGTGCTGGACTCAGCTCGGCTGGAGTGCCACCCTGCCAACGGATCTCAAGTGGGAAAGCAACGATACGGATCCCGTCTATGCCGATCCGGCTGCCCAGCGGGGCGGTACCTTTCGGACCTTCATGACCAGTTTTCCGCTGACCCTGCGCAACTATGGCCCCGATGCCAATGGCGCCTTCGCCGGTTATATGCGGGAAAACCGGCTGCCCCTGCTGGCCAGCCACCCCGACACCGGCAATCCGATCCCCATGCTGGCCAACCAGTGGGCGTTCGGGGCCGATCACAAGACCATGTATTTTCGCATCAACCCCAAGGCCCGCTGGTCCGATGGCGTACCGGTCAGCGCAGACGACTTCCTGTTCACCCTCAAGATGCTGCGCAGCAAGCAGATCAATGCCCCCTGGTACAACAACTACTACAGCACTCAAATTGTCGATGTGATCAAGTTCGATGACCACACTCTGGCCATCACCAGCGGCAGCGAGAAGAGCCGGGAAGACTTGCTCGATTCCCTCCCCTTCTCCCCCGAGCCCAGTCACGCCATCACACTCGATGACAACTGGGTGCGGGAGTACAACTGGAAGGTATTGCCGGTGACGGGCCCCTATCAGCTCAGCGAGGTCAAGAAGGGCAAATCCGTTACCTTCAGCCGCATTCCCGAGTGGTGGGGTAACGACGAGCGCTACTTCCAGCACAGGTTCAATCCCGACCGTATCCAGATCAAGGTGTTGCGCGATCTCAACATTGCCTGGCAGCACTTCCTGCGCGGCGAGCTGGATACCTTCGGACTGGTGATCCCGAACTGGTGGCACGACAAGACCAAGACCCCCGAATTTGACAAGGGCTACATAAACCGTATCTGGTTCTATACCCAGACCCCGCAATCCCCGAGCGGCCTCTATCTCAACATCGATGACCCTTTGCTGAGCGACCTCAATGTCAGGCTCGGCATCCAGTACGCCCTCAACATCGACAAGATGCTGAGTACCTTGTTGCGTGGCGACTACCAGCGCCTCAACAACTATGGATCCGGTCAGGGAGACTTCACCAATAACGCCCTCAAGGCGCGGCCCTTCGACCCTGCGCTCGCGCGCGACTATTTCGCCAAGGCGGGTTTCACCAAAGCCGGGCCAGAGGGCATATTGCAAGATGCCAAGGGCAGATCACTGTCACTGAACGTGATCTACACCACCTCGGAGCACTCCCAGCGCCTCACCCTGCTGCGTGAAGAGGCCAAAAAAGCGGGTCTTAATCTGGAGCTCAACCTGATGGATGCCTCAGCGGGCTTCAAGGCCATGCTGGAGAAGAAACACCAGAGCGCCTGGATGGCCTGGAGTACGGGACGTTATCCCGCCTACTGGGAATATTTCCACAAGGTCAACGCCCACAAGCCACAGACCAACAACATCATGAACATCGATGATGACGCCATCACGGCCCTGGTGGAGCAGTACGACAAGGAGTTCGATTTTGCCAAGAAAGCCGAACTGTCACGGCAGATCCAGGCCCGGCTCTATGAGCTGGCCAGCTTCGTGCCCACCTATCAGGTTCCCTATACCCGGGAAGGGGCATGGCGCTGGATAAAACTGCCCAAGGAGATTGCCACCACCAAGAGCGAAGTGCTCTATTGGCCCCTCGATGGCTTCAACTCCGGCTACAGCTACGGCGGTCTGTTCTGGATAGATGAGACGGTGAAGAAGGAGACCCTGAACGCCATCAAGCAAGGCA
This sequence comes from Aeromonas rivuli, assembly GCF_020149575.1. NCBI lineage: Bacteria > Pseudomonadati > Pseudomonadota > Gammaproteobacteria > Aeromonadales > Aeromonadaceae > Aeromonas > Aeromonas rivuli. Next base: position 2,895,122 of record NZ_CP079742.1, read on the forward strand.
CCCGCTACCCTCAGGTCAATATCCGCGACACCCGCTACCTGCAGCCCTGAGTCCGTCATCGGATGCCCCAAACGACACAACCCCGCCAATGGCGGGGTTGTGTTTAGCACAAGCGGAGGGGAATTAACCGCGCTTGGCCTGCTTCTGGGCAACCGCATCGGCCACGTCGGCAGGCTCGAGTACGATGCCTTCCTGATCCGGGGTCGGGAACACGGCCACGCAGAGCTCATCCTGCTCCATGCCTTCCACCCAGCGCTCCAGCCACACCTTGAGGGTGATGGACTGCGGCTTGCATTCAGCCCACTCGCCTTCGGCCCAGGCCTGGGCGTATTCGGGGTGCGGCCATACCGGGATGCAGTCTTCGTCTTCGGTGGTCAGCATCATGACGCCGTGTTCGTCGGTCAGCACGAACAGCTCTTCATGCTCGACCAGCTTGCTGATGAAGTGATCAAAGCGGTAGTCGGCGTTCAGTTGCAGCGCGGCATTGCGCTCGGTCTCGGTCAGTTCATAGCTCATGGTCAAGTCTCTTATGCAGTACCAAGGATCGCGATGGGCCTGGGCTGCCGAGTCGATGATGACCCGAACCGGGCTGGCTCGCGCAATAAAGGGCGACATGTTCACATCTTGCCGCAGCCTTGTCCAGTGAATGGACGCCCCGCGCCGTCAGGACACGGCTGGTTAACGCCAGTTAAGGATGCCACCCGGTCAATCAGGGCGACTCAAACAGGGTGACCCCGTAAACTCAACGGTTTCATCATCTCTACAGTGCGGGAATATGCAGCACTATCTCGGCCTGCTCACTCAGACGCTGACGCAGCCAATAGGCCGATTCAACCTCGACGAAACAGAGCAGATCCTGCCCCTTGGCCGCCGTCATCAGCTGCGCAAATCGCAGCTCCTGTTGGCGTTCCCAAGCCTGGGCCAACTTGCTGCCATGGGCCTCATCCACCACTCCCCTGCGCAGTTCAAACAGGTTATCGGTGATCGGGTGATTGATCTTGGCCGCACTGCCCCAGTAAAGGCGCAGGTTATCCAGCATCTCTTCGTCATAGTTGGCCAAGGCGTCCAGCTCGGGGGTATCACCGCTGTCGCTCACGGCAAAATCGCACCAGCCAGCGGAGAGGGAGGCAAGCTCACGCAGTGCTTGCGGGACCACCTTGGCACGCAAAGCCGCCACATCCGGACTGCTCAGAGGGGGTAACCAGACCTCCCCCTCATGCTCGCTCAACGGGAACAAGAGCTGCGCCACCGGATAGATGGGAAACTGGGGAGAGAGACGGTGAAGCAGAGAAATCAATGTGATGCAGGTCATGCGGGTTGCCTTGGACAAGGGGATACGAGGGACTGGGCCGATGAAGCCCTATCCTATCACGGTGAGCGGCAATGCTCATCGCACCGCCTGCCTGAAAAATCGCCATACGGCCTGTCCACCCACCATAATCGCCAATACTTTGACCCAGCGCCCACTAAACTCCCTCGGGGAGTGCTAATTTGCATACATCATTAGCGTAAGGAGCCTGTCCATGATTGGGATCGACCAGATTTCTGAAGACTTTATCCATGAACTGAAAGTACTGGCCTGCTTTGATCCGGCGAATTTGAGTGTGGGGATCAAGTTACGCAGTGATATGAGTGATACGCTCTGCCAGGCGGCGGGACGCCTGCATCAGCAGGGTCTGATCAGCGCCGAGGATGGCGGCTATCTGACTCCCTTTGGCATGACAATGGTTGAACACCTGCAACACCTGCTCGTGGCCCTCAGGCCGGTGGCATAGGCGCCGCCCAGAGCGAAAAGTTCAACAGTTCCCAGCGTGCGCCTTGTTGCAGGTGACACGCAAACAGCAAAGGACCTTCGGGTCCTTTTACATTGCCGTCCACCAGCCACTGCTGGTCCCTGTGGGGCACGGGGCGGGTCTCAATACTGATGGGCGCGGCCTCGCCCCCGAGTCGAACCTGCAAAAATTGCAGGCAGGTGAGGCGGGCCTGCTCGGCGGCAACCAGATCAGGCTGTGTCCCGGCTACCGGAGACGCTTGAGTGGCTGATGGCGGCAAGGTGAGCGCCACAACGACCGCCAGGCAAGCGGCGAACCAGATCCTTCTCTTCATCGACGAACCTGCCGAACAGTCCTGTTCCTGTTGATACCTTATTTCTAACACACTCAGTCGAGCACGCTCAACCCGCCATGACACCGTGATGTCAGGCGCAGCCACACAAGGCCATATCCAGAGCAGGAGTGGTCATATCACGAAGGAAATCGCCGCCATCCCTGCCGCTGAGATCAGCTTGGCAAAGCCCAGATAGACAAAAAGCCGTGGTACCAGAGGCACCACGGCTTTCTTAAATTCTGTAACAATTACAGAGCGGTTACGTTCTCAGCCTGCGGGCCTTTCTGACCTTGGGTCACGGTGAACTGTACGCGCTGACCTTCAGCCAGGGTACGGAAACCGTTGCCTTGAATGGCGCTGAAGTGTACGAACACATCCGGGCCATTTTCTTGCTGGATGAAGCCGAAGCCTTTGGTTTCGTTGAAGAATTTAACGGTACCGGTGATCATGTTAGACATATCTATTAAACCTGTATTCAAAAATTACTCGTGCCTTGAAAGGCGGATAAAGCTTCGAAAAGAGGGAATGACTTATGGACACTAGAAGGGGATGTGAAACATCGTATTCAGTAACATAAATATTGCCTTTTTCAAGCTCGACTGATTATACGTAGCTTTGTTCATTACGCAAACATATTTGTGCCCTGCCAATGGCAGGGCACAAGGCCTAGCAGGCAGGGGCCTCCAACGCCTTGACCAGCGCCTTGAGGAAGCGCGCCGCCTCGCCGCCGGTGCAGGCTCTGTGGTCAAAGGTCATCGACAATGGCAGGGCCCTGACCGGCCTGGCCTCCCCTTGCACGAAGACCACCTTATCGAACAGTGTCCCCGCCCCTATGATGGCCACCTGGGGCGGTGTCACTATCGGACTGGCGTAGCGACCGGCGATGGCACCGAAGTTGGTGAGGGTGATGGTCGCCCCCTGGAGCATCTCCCGCGGCACAGCCCGCGCTTTGACGTCGGCTATCATGCGATCCAGCCCCTGGCGAATGTCGCCAGGCTCCCGCTCGGCCACATTCTCCATCACAGGCACATAGAGCCCATGGCGTGAGTCCACGGCGATGGCCACATTGACCTCCGTAAACAATCGCCGCGACAAGGTCTCGCCATCGAACCAGGCGTTCATCGATGGTTCGGCCCGACAAGCGACGCCGATCGCCTTGATGAGACGTACCGTCACATCTTCCTCGGCCCGCCAGGCTCGCAGATCGACCTCATCGGTGATGCTGACCGGTACCACGGTACGATGCGAATGTTCCATTGCCTTGGCCATGGCCCGGCGAGCCCCCTTGAGGAACTCGTTGCCGCTGCCTTGCTGCGCCTCGAACGCCTGCTGGACATCCAGCTCCAGCACCAGGCCGCCAGCGCCACTACCCTTGAGGTTATTGATGTCGATGCCCAGCTGCTGGGCGAGTTGACGTACCGCCGGCATGGCCTGCACCAGACGACCGCCAGCAGCCAGCACACCGGCCACGAAGTGATCCTCTATATGTTGCTGGCTGCTGCTCACCTTGCCCACGACGGTGCCATCATCTTCTCCGCCCTCAAACTCCACCAGGGGGGCGCCTATGTGCAATATGTCTCCCTCCTGACCACAGAGCCGAGCGATGACCCCATTGACTGGCGAGGGCACATCCACCAGCGCCTTGGCCGTCTCGACCGAGAGCAGCACCTGATCGACCTTGACCGCATCGCCGGCAGCAACCTTCCACTCCACGATCTCCGCCTCGGCCAGTCCCTCGCCCAAATCCGGCAACTTGAAATATTTCATGATCCGTTCTCCATCCGCGGGGACATCACCAAAGGTTGAAAAATCTCATGACTCTTTTTTGCTCGACGGCCAGTTCGCCACAATGTGAAGTAGTTCATAGCCACTTGTTCTCCATCAGCTGGTGCGCCGCCAGGGCGATATCCTGCTCGGTGATGAGGTAGTGCTCCTCATTACGGTAATAAGGCACGGCGGCATCGACACCGGTGAGCCGCTTTGGGGGGGCCTTGAGGCTGGTAAACGCCTCTTCCGTCACCCTGGCCACTATCTCGGCCCCCACCCCGAAGCTGCCACACGCTTCATGTACCACCAGCAGGCGGCCTGTCTTGCGTACCGAGGCGAGTATGCTAGCCATGTCGAGGGGCTTGATGGTGGCGAGATCCAGCACCTCGCACTGGATGCCCTCATCGCTCAGCGCCTGGCTGGCACGCATCACCTCCAAGATACAGGCTCCCCAGGCCACAATGGTCAGATCATGGCCGCTGCGCAGGGTAAAACAGACATCCAGCGGCAAGCCGATGCCGTCATCCACCACATCGGATTTCATGGCGCGATAGATGCGATCCGGCTCGAAAAACATCACGGGATCCGGGCTGCGGATGGCCGATAAGAGCAAGCCATAGGCCCGCTTGGGACTGGATGGGATCACCACTCGCAAGCCGGGAATATGGGCAAACAGCGCCTCCACGCTCTCACTGTGGTGCTCAGGGGAGTGGATACCGGCGCCATAAGGAGAGCGATAAACGATGGGGCAACTGAGCCGGCCCCGGGTGCGGTTGCGCATCCGCGCCGCCTGGCAGATGATCTGCTCCATGCCGGGGAAGATGAAGCCCTGGAACTGGAATTCGGCCACCGGCTTGAGTCCCTGGGTGGCCATGCCGACCGCCACCCCGGCGATCAGCCCCTCCGCCAGCGGGGTGTCTATCACCCGCTTGAAGCCGAACTTGTCGCGCAGGCCGACGGTGGCGCGAAACACCCCGCCATTGACCCCCACATCCTCACCCAGCACCACCACGTCGGGGTCGTGTTCCATCTCGTGATGCAGCGCCAGATTGATCGCCTCGAGCAGTGTCATGTCACTCATGGTGTCGCCCTCCCTGCCCGGCCATGGCCTTGTCGATGATGCGCTGACGCTGACCGAGATAATCCCGGGGCAGCTCGGCAAACTGGTAATCGATGAGGGACTCCGGCGGTTGCGCCGTCAGTGACTCATAGGCGGCAACAGCGAGATCCACTGCCTTTGCGGCATCGGCCAGCAGAGCCTGCTCCTGCGCTTCGTCCCACCAGCCTCGCTCGGCCATGAACTGGCGCAGCCGCTTGACCGGCTCCTTGGCCCAGGCGGCTTCAACCTCGGCGGCATCGCGGTAGCGGGTCGCATCATCGGCGGTGGTATGGTCGCCGAGCCGGTAGCTGATGGCCTCGATCAGGGTGGGTCCCTTACCGGCGCGGGCCCGCTCCACCGCGCTCAGGGTGGCATCGTAGACGGCGAGCACATCATTGCCATCGACCTGGATGCTGGGTACCCCGGCACCAAGGCCCTTCTGGGCCAGAGTCGGCGCGCTGGATTGCAGCTTGCGTGGTACCGAAATCGCCCACTGGTTGTTGTTGATCACCATCACCATCGGCAGGTGCCAGACACCGGCACAGTTGAGCCCCTCCAGGAAATCCCCCTTGGAGGTGCCGCCATCCCCTATGGTGACCACGGCGACCCTGGGCTGGTTGCGCAGCTTGAACGCCGCCGCGACGCCGCAGGCATGGGTCACTTGTGTGGCGATGGGCACGCAGATGGGCAAGTCCTCAGAGGGCGTGCCATCTGGCTTGCTGAAGACGCTACCCCGCTCATCACCGCCCCAATACTGAAGATTCTTCTCCATGGGCACGCCACGCACGAACAGGGTGGGCATGTCGCGGTAGTAAGGCACATAGACATCCTGGGCCTGCATGGCGAGACCGACGCCAATGCCGACCGCCTCGGCCCCCAGATGGGAGGGGAAGGTCCCCAGCTTGCCGGTGCGTTGCAGGGCGATTGCTTTCTTGTCATAGCTGCGCACCATCACCATGTTGCGGTAGAAAGTGTGCAGCAGCTCCTTGTCCAGCCAGGTCGGAAGTGTGGCGACCGGGCGCCCCTCCTCATCGAGGTAACGAAGGAAGGGGATGTCGACATGGGTCATAACTGGCTCCTTGCCGTGATTGCGTCACCACCAGCGGCGACCCTTAAAATGTAAACAAGTTGTTAAGCAAAGCGCAATGCGGCAAAAGCAAATAACCCCAGTGATATCCTCTTTATTTAGCTCAATAAGCAGCCAATCGGTCTGACGCGCAGGCAACAAAAAAGGAGCCAATCCAGGCTCCTTTTTCCATCATCTGACCGCCAGGCCCGTCCCGTCAAGGGGACTCGTTATCAAGGGATCAGGCATCCCACAGCCGGGTTGGCACCACCAGCAGCATGGTTCGCTGGCCGATGGCCACATTGGCATTGGGAAATACCACGGCTTCCCGCTCTTTCTCCACCAGATGGCGCAACTCGCCATCTTCCGCCAAGACAAATCCTTGGGGAAATTCGGTGAAATTGTCGACATCGCTGGCAAACAGGAAGCGAAAATCGGCACTGCGCTTGTTGATCACCCGATCGATGGCAAAGATATTGAAATCCTCGGGCCGCCAGGGCTCCAGCGCCACGCTCGCCTCGCACACCAGCTCCTGCAGTGCCTGTCTGGCCTCGATGAAGCGGGTCATGTCATTTTCGCCAAAGGGGCGCACCTTGCCGAGCTCCACCGTGAAGCCGTAGGCATGGTGCTGACGGACGCTGTAATAGCTGAAGGTGGTGGTCGGACCGTTGGAGAGCAGTATGGTGCGCACCCCGCAGGCACCGAGGAAGCGGATCTGCTCCTGGCTGTAGGGGCGATCATGGGGGAAAGGATAAACGGCAAACTTCTCGTGACGGGAGCCGCGAATGGCGGTGTGCAAGTCATAATGCAGGCGCTCGGCCCCGGGCGTTGAGTAGAAGCGGGACACATATTGCTCGAGGCGCATGGCGCGGATCCGCTCTCTGTTGCACAACCCCTCCCCCTTGCTGTGGGCACCGCTAAACAGCCGGTTCATGTTCTCTTCCAGCTCGCGCACCCCCAGGTTCATGGCCGCCGGATTGCCAAACAGGAACAGCACCCGATGGCGGGCGCTCAACTCACCGCTGAGCAGCTTGCCAAGCAGCTGGTTGCAGATCTCGATGGGGGCCGTCTCGTTACCATGGATGCCGCAGGAGAGCACTATCTCCTTGAGGGGCTCGGCGCGCAGCTGGCTGGCCGGTTCGATGCAGAGCACCCCTGTGTCCCACACCTGCGCCTGCGCGCCATCGGCCAGGGAAAAGGAGAAGGGATCGAGCTGCCATTCGTGACGGCGGGTCAGCGCCAGGAAATCATGTTGAGGGATCATCCGTTTCACCATCTTGTCACTGTCGATGGCGCCGATTATACGGTAGCGCTCTGGCTTAAAAACAATTTTTTAAACAAATTCAACCATTAGCATAACAATGCAAGGGGAACAGGAAAGGATGCAGAGGTGACAATGAGGGCTCATGCTGAGCAGATGACGCAAAGAAGGAAGATGGCACTAGTAGAGATCGGCGGTATGGCAGAGAGACTATGGTTGGCACTATCGGCCAGCGAAAAAAAACGAGGCATCCGTGCCCGGTCAATCAACCACGCCAGAACGGCTTGGTGGTTTCCTGATAACGATCAGATTCGTTCAGGCCGATATCTTTGAGCAGATAGGCAGGCAGCTCGGAGAGCTGGCGACGACTACGGCTACGCTCCAACCAGGTCAGGAAGGTCTGTTTGGCACGAACCATCAGATTCAGTTCGCTGGACTGCTGATAACCGGCTTGGGTATAAGTCATGTTGGCCATGGTGCGGCTCCTCTTAATTAGTTGCCGCAAGCTTAGGAGTTGTCCACCCATGTCTCAATTGACGAATTTTGATACAACACATTAGTAAAAGTAATATAAGAAATCCGGCAAGAAAAATCACCAAGACAATGATTAATAAGTAAAAATTAAAAAACAAAAGTCTATTTCAATGCAAACAGCAGATTGTTCTTTTAAACGCCAGGTTAACTATTCACTTTATATTTAAGCTTATGCAATGCTCGTCATGGCGAACAGTTTGCCTATTTTCCTCATCCCGATGAAATGATCCTTGGGTGATAACGGGATGTTTCCAAAAATAACAAATGAACAATTTCATTACATGGCCACCCTCCTCATATTCTCACTCCATTTATTCGCCATGGCCAAGACTCATAGGGACAAGATCCCAGCATGATCCCCAACGCCCCCGTGTGACTCACCTCACGATTCCCGCCCACTGACCGCCAAACTAGGACATTTTCCTAACTCCCCTAGGGATGGCTCTCACGCCATTTGCGCCGCGCCTCATTACAGTCGGCTCACCTGATGCAATTCCCCGACGCTCGCCAAGGCGCAGGTTTGGGCATGGGTTCAATCGACAGGGGAGCGAGGTGCACAGTGCGACCCGCTTGCTGTTGCCCTTTCCGTGGCGTGACCTCTAACAACCCATCAACCAATGGGAGGCGCAGCGGAAATACCGTCTATCTCGCAGAGGATGAACGAAGATGTTGAAATTTCTCCAACAGGTCCGGATCCCCACCCTGGACCTGCCGGTCGAAGCCCGGCGCAAGCTCTGGTTCAAGCCATTCATGCAATCTTATCTGGTTGTATTCATTGGCTATCTGACCATGTATCTGATCCGCAAGAACTTCAACATTGCCCAGAACGACATGATCCAGGAGTACGGTCTCTCCATGACCGAGCTTGGCATGATAGGCCTTGGCTTCTCCATCACCTACGGGGTGGGCAAGACGGTCGTCTCCTACTATGCCGACGGCAAGAACACCAAGCAGTTCCTGCCGCTGATGCTGATCCTCTCCGCCCTCTGCATGCTGGGCTTCAGCGCCAGCATGGGGGGCACGGGTTTTAGCCTCTACTTCATGATCTTCTTCTATGCCCTGAGCGGCTTCTTCCAGAGCTGTGGTGGCTCTTGCAGCTACTCCACCATCACCAAGTGGACCCCCCGCAACAAGCGCGGTACCTATCTGGGCATGTGGAACCTCTCCCACAACGTGGGCGGCGCCGGGGCGGCCGGGGTGGCGCTGTTCGGTGCCAACTACCTGTTCGATGGCAACGTGCTCGGCATGTTCATCTTCCCCTCCATCATCGCCCTCATCGTCGGCTTCGTCGGCCTGCGTTTTGGCAGCGACTCGCCGGAGGCCTATGGTCTGGGCAAGGTGGAAGAGCTGTTTGACGAAGTCGCCAGCGAAGAGGACATCGCCACCGAAGAGCAGAAGCTGACCAAGGGTCAGATCTTCGTGAAGTACGTGCTGATGAACAAGGTGATCTGGCTGCTCTGCTTTGCCAACATCTTCCTCTACGTGGTGCGCATCGGCATCGACCAGTGGTCCACCGTCTACGCCCACCAGGAGCTTGGCTTCTCCAAGGAAGTCGCCATCCAGGGCTTCACCTTCTTCGAAGTGGGCGCCCTGGTCGGCACCCTGATGTGGGGCTACCTCTCGGATCTGGCGAACGGTCGCCGTGGTCTGGTGGCCTGCGTGGCACTGGCGCTCATCATCGCCACCCTGGGGCTCTACCAGCACGCCACCACCCAGTTCATGTTCCTGGGCTCCCTCTTCCTGCTGGGCTTCCTGGTGTTCGGGCCGCAACTGCTGATCGGCGTGGCCGCCGTGGGCTTCGTGCCCAAGCAGGGGATCAGCGTGGCCGATGGGGTCAAGGGCACCTTCGCCTACCTCATCGGTGACAGCTTCGCCAAGCTGGGTCTGGGCATGATCGCCGACGGCACCCCCATCTTCGGTCTGACCGGCTGGACCGGCACCTTCGCGGCGCTGGACATGGCCGCCGCCGCCTGCCTGGTGCTGATGGCCTGCGTGGCCGTGGCCGAGGAGCGCAAGATCCGCCGTATCAAACGCGAATTGAAAGCCGCCACCCTGGCTGCCCAATCCGTCTGAGCAGCACACAACCAGGCTGCTCCTCACTGAGCACTTGGTCACCGGGCGCCGCTAGTGTTTAATGCCCCCTGACCAGATATGCCTGCTCATCGCCGTGATCCAGATGCCAAGGCGCCCCTTTCGGGGGCGCCTTGGCTGTTATCCCTGCCGGGTAGGGCACGTCTTTGGTAGCCATTCGCCATCACAACCCCCACCAGGAGGCGGGCCCCATGATCAAGATTGCCCTCATCGACGATCACCAGATAGTCCGCTCCGGCTTTGCCCAACTGCTCAATCTCGAACCCGATCTGCGGGTCGTTGCCGAATTCGGCAGCGCCGCCGAGGCGCTGGCGGGCCTGCCCGGCAGCGGCGTCCAGCTGTGCGTGTGCGACATCTCCATGCCGGCTCAGTCCGGGCTGGAGCTGCTCAAGCTCCTGCCCGCCGGCCTCGCCGTGGTGATGCTGTCGGTGCACGACAGCCCGGCGCTGATCGAGCAGGCGTTGCAGGCCGGTGCCAAGGGTTTTCTCTCCAAGCGCTGCAGCCCGGAGGAGCTGATCGCCGCGGTGCGCACCGCCGCCCACGGCGGCTGCTACCTCACCCCGGACATCGCCCACAAGCTAGCCAGCAACAACCAGGATCCCCTCACCAACCGGGAACGGGAAGTGGCGCAGCTGCTGGCCCGCGGGCTGGAAGTGAAAGCCATCGCCGAACAACTCGGCCTCTCCCCCAAGACGGTGCACGTGCACCGCGCCAACCTGATGGACAAACTGAAAGTCAGCAACAACGTGGAGCTGGCCCACCGCATGCTGGACAGCTGGTGATCTCCCGGTTTACCAGCTATGTCGCCATCTCCCTGGCGGCCAGCTTCATTTTCGCCGCCGGCTGGTTCTGTCTGTGGAGCATCGGCCTGCATCTGGCGGGTGGCCCGGTGCTGGCGGTGCTGCTGTTCCCGTTCGGACTGCGACTGGGCCTGCTGCTGCAAAGCCCCCTCCCCTACTGGCCGCCCCTGCTGCTGTGTGAATCCCTGCTGCTCTACTGGCTCGACAGCGAGATAGGCCTGCCAGCCTGGCCACTCATTCAGGCCGGCAGTCTGCTCACCCTGCTGCCGCTGCTCATCGCCCGCCGCCAGCGGGTACGCAACGACTGGCAGCAGCTGCTGGTGCTGCTCGCCACCGTCACCGTGGCGGCGCTGCTGCAATCCCTGCTCTGGCATCTGGCCGGGGAAGATGGCCTCACTGCCCTGCTGCTCACCCTGACCGGCGGCCTGACCCTCACTTCAACCTGCATGCTGATCTGGCACTATCTGACCCGCGCCACCTGGGTGCCGCTCGGCCCTGCGCTGGTGGATCAGCCGGTGGACTGGCGCTTTCGTCATCTGGTCTGGTATCTGCTGCTGTTCGTGCTGAGCCTGGGGTTGCAGCTCGGTCTGCCCGATTCCCTGGTGCGCTTCACGCCGTTTTGCCTCGCCATTCCCATCATGGCCATGGCCTGGCGCTATGGCTGGCAGGGGGCCCTGCTCGCCACCCTGATGAACACTGTGGCCCTGATGGCGGGCCAGGCCTGGCACGAACATCCCCTGGATCTGCTGCTCTCCCTGCTGGCCCAGAGCCTGACCGGCCTGCTGCTGGGGGCCGGCATCCAGCGCCAGCGCGAGCTCAATCAGGCGCTGACCCGCCAGCTCGCCCACAACCGCCAGCTCACCGAGCGGCTGCTGGAGACAGAGGAGAGCATCCGTAAGGAGGTGGCCCGGGAGCTGCACGACGACATAGGCCAGACCATCACCGCCATTCGCACCCAGGCGGGCATCGCGCAGCGACTCGCGCCGGACAACCCAGGGGTCGGCCAGAGCAGCGCCCTCATCGATACCCTGTCGCTCGGCATCTATGATGCGGTGCGCGGCCTGCTCGGCCGGCTGCGCCCGCGCCAACTCGACGACATGAGCCTGGAGCAGGCGGTGCGCGGGTTGCTGCGGGAACTGGAGCTGGAGCGCCATGGCATCGTCACCCGCCTTGAGTGGCAGCTGACCGACGAGCGTCTCTCCGATGCCCAGCGGGTCACCCTGTTTCGAGTCTGCCAGGAGGGGCTCAACAACGTGGTAAAACACGCCAACGCCAGCTCGGTGCGCATCCGGGCCCACCAGCAGGGTGAGCGATTGCAGCTGCTGCTCGAAGATGACGGCTGCGGCCTGCCCGAGCAGACGCCCCAGGGTTACGGCCTGCTCGGCATCCGCGAGCGGGTGCAGGCGCTGGGGGGCAGCCTGCAACTCTCCTGCATTCACGGCACTCAACTGACCCTGAGCCTGCCCTGCCGCAAACGGGAAGATCACCATGCGTAACAACCCACTCCGGACGAGCCCAGTGCCATGCTGAACTTTATGAAGAGCCGCCCGGCCCCCCTGGTGCGGGATCAGCGCGAGATCGATGCCAGTTATCGTCACTGGCGCCTCCACATCTTGCTGACCATGTATCTGGGCTATGCGGTCTTCTACTTCACCCGCAAGAGCTTCAACTTCGCCATGCCGGACATGCTGGCGAGCGGCATCCTCGGCAAGGCCGACATCGGCATGCTGTGGACCCTGTTCTACCTCACTTACGGCTGCTCCAAGTTCGTCTCCGGCATCATCAGCGACCGCGCCAATCCCCGCTACTTCATGGGGCTTGGGCTGATGGCGACCGGGGTCATCAACATACTGTTTGGGCTCTCCTCGTCGCTGTGGCTGTTCGCGGCACTCTGGGTCGCCAACGCCTTCTTCCAGGGCTGGGGCTGGCCCCCCTGCTCCAAGCTGCTCACCAGCTGGTATTCCCGCACCGAGCGCGGCTTCTGGTGGTCGGCCTGGAACACGGCCCACAACGTGGGCGGCGCCCTGATCCCGCTCATCGTCAGCACCATAGCCCTGCAGCATGGCTGGCGCTACGGCATGATAGTGCCAGGGATCATCGCCATCCTGGCCGGGCTGTTTTTGTGCTGGCGGCTGCGGGACACCCCCAGTGCCATGGGGCTGCCCACGGTCGGGCAGTGGCGCCAGGACGCCCTGGAGATCGCTCAGCAGACCCAGGATGCGGGGCTCTCCCATCGCCAGATCCTGCGCAAGTACGTGCTCGGCAACCCCTATATCTGGCTGCTGGCCTGCTGCTACGTGCTGGTCTACGTGGTGCGTACCGCCATCAACGACTGGGGCAACCTCTACATGACCGAGCAGCGCGGCTTCAACCTGATGAGCGCCAACTCGGCCATCTCCATGTTCGAGGTGGGGGGCTTTATCGGCGCCCTGGTGGCGGGCTGGGGCTCGGACAAGCTGTTCAACGGCAACCGGGGACCGATGAACCTCATCTTCGCGGTGGGGATACTGCTGGCGGTGGGCTCGCTCTGGCTGATGCCCTTTTTCAGCTACGTGATGCAGGCAGCCTGCTTCTTCACCATCGGCTTCTTCGTGTTCGGCCCGCAGATGCTGATCGGCATGGCGGCGGCGGAGTGCTCCCACAAGGATTGCGCCGGGGCCGCCACCGGCTTCGTCGGCCTGTTCGCCTACATGGGGGCGGCGCTGGCGGGCTACCCCCTGGCCAGGGTGATGGAGATCTGGCACTGGAACGGCTTCTTCGTGGTGATCTCGGTGGCCGCCGGGGTCTCAGCCCTGTTGCTGCTCCCTTTCCTGAAGGCCCAGGCGCCTCGCGTCCTCGCCACCGAACCGGGTTGAACCGGGTTGAACCGGGCAATGGGGATCCAGACCCGGTTGCTGCTCTACGCCTTCAAGCTCAAAGCCCAGGCACCTCGCGTCCTCACCACCGAACCGGGTTGAACCGGGCAATGGGGATCCAGACCCGGTTACTGCTCTACGCCTTCAAGCTCAAAGCCCAGGCTCTTCGCGTCCTCACCACCGAACCGGGTTGAACCGGGCAATGGGGATCCAGACCCGGTTGCTGCTGCACGCCTTCAAGCTCAAAGCCCAGGCTCCTTGCCCACAAGGCACTGCTCCCCTGCTCGGTAACAGTTGACACAAGGTAACTGTTTATTTATACAGTTACTTTGCGGCGAGCAGATGGCGGCTTGCCCCACTCCCCACGTCACCGAGAGATGAACCATGGAGACCTTTACCCCCAAGGCCGCACTGCGTCAGCAGATGAGTGAGCTGGAATCACTGTTGGCCGAACTGGCCGCACAGTTGGAGCAGCTGCCCCTGCTGGAGGCTCAGGTCTACCCCCTGCCCCCTGTGCTGCAAGGCAAGGAGCATGACCCCATCAGCCAGATAGCGGTGGGGCAGCTGTGTGGTGAGGCCGCCCGCGAGGCGGCGATTGCCGCCTATCAACATCATGGCGCCCGCCCCGGCTGCTCGACCAAGTCCACTCAACGCCTGCCCGGCTGGCTGCGATTACCCGCCCGTTGCGCGGCCCAGCTCAGCCCCCTGGTGGAGAAGATCAATCATTGCAAGCAAGGCTTCAAGACGCTGGTGCAGCAAGCGGGGGGACGGGATGAGAAGTTCGAGCTGGTCCACGATGCCCTGCCCGGGGTCATCACCTTGCAGATCTATCGCCAGCTCACCCTGTTGACCGGGGAGCTCCACTCCTTCGGCTTCACCTGGGCAGACAAGCAGACCATCCGCCGCCTCGGCCGGGAGCAGGTGATCACCATGCTCGAGCGCAGCCGTCACTATGTGCCCATGCTGTCGAACCCGTCGCAGTGGCAGCAGATGGTGGATCAGGAGGTATACGACATCCGTCGCCTGCCCGCCGAGGCCGAGCTGCGGATCCGTCGCCCGGTCAAGACTCACCCCATGGTCAACCTGCTGTGGCGCGATCGCGAACCGAGGAAGCAACAGATCAAGGCGAGCCTGCCACTGCTGCTCTGCGCCGACGACTCTCCCCTCATCAAGCCGCTAGGTCACTATCCTCCCAAGCTGCGCCAGCCGAGGCGGGATCGCAAAGGGGGAGAGCGTCTCATCATCGATCGGCTGCATCTCTATGTGTATGAGCACCTCGACTAACGCAGCTCGGCCCTGCGGGTGCGGCGCCAGCCTGAGCCAGCAGGTTGTGCGGTTCGGTGACAGGGGCAAGATGAGAGCTGTTGCGCAGTCGGTGGGCTGCCCGCAGACAGGCACTGACCGTCGGCGGCAGGCAACAAGGGGAATAAAAACGCCCCCTCTCTTTGGGAGAAGGGGCGTGATCGGCAGGAAAGGAGGCGAGTATCAGCCCATCAACAGGGCACGCAGACTCTCCACGTCCAGCCCTCTTACCTCGGACTGGCCGCTGAGCAGGCCATCGGCCAGGGCGCGCTTCTCATCGTGCAGGGCCACTATCTTCTCCTCCACCGTCTGTTCGCACACCAGGCGATAGACGGTCACCGGCTGGGTCTGACCCATACGGTGGGCGCGGTCACTGGCCTGATCTTCCACCGCCGGGTTCCACCAGGGATCCAGGTGCAACACGGTATCGGCCTGGGTCAGGTTGAGACCCGTCCCCCCGGCCTTCAGGCTGATCAAAAACAGCGGTACCGGCTCGTTGCGAAATCGCAGGATGGACTCCTGGCGCGACTTGGCGGAGCAGCCACCATCCAGATAGCAGTAATCCCAGCCCCGCTTGCCGATACGCTCGCGCAGCAGGCTCAGCAGGTCGACGAACTGGCTGAACACCAGCACCCTGTGACCGTTGTCGATGGCCTCCCCAAGCAGGGCCATGGCTTCGTCCAGCTTGCTGTTGCTATGGGCCCACTCCGGCATGATGAGAGAGGGCGAACAGCAGAGCCGCCGCAGCCGGGTCAGGCCGCTCAGCACATGCATCAGGGCGCGGCCATCGGCGCTTTGCACCTGCTGCACCACCTCGCGCCTGGTCGCCTCATAGAGCTGACGCTCCTCGGCCGACAGACTGATGTGGTGCACTATCTCCGTCTTGTCCGGCAACTCGGTCAACACCTGCTGCTTGAGGCGACGCAGGATGAAGGGGCTGATCACGGCCCGCAGCAGCGCCATGTGTTCCGGATCCTTCACCGCCTTGCCGAAGCGACGCTTGAACTCGCCCAGGCTGCCGAGCAGACCCGGGTTGATGAAGGTAAACAGACTCCACAACTCCCCCAGATGGTTCTCGATCGGCGTGCCCGACAGGGCCAGACGAAAATCGCCATCGAGCTGGAACAGCAACTTGGCGCGCTGGGTACCGGCATTCTTGATCTGTTGGGCCTCGTCCAGCACCATGCTTGCCCAGCGGCGCCCCTTGAGCGCCGACGCCAGTCCGCCCAGCATGCCGTAGTTGACCAACACCAGCTGACCCGGCTTGGCCTCGGCGATCTGCGCCTCCCTGTCCATGCCTGGCTCGAAGGTCACCACTTCCAGCTCGGGGGCGAAGCGCGCCACCTCCTCTTGCCAGTTGGTGACCACTGACTTGGGCACCACCACCAGGGCGGGGCCCAGGTGCTGGCGCATACGCAACACGATCAGCGCCTGCAGCGTCTTGCCCAGCCCCATGTCATCGGCGAGGCAGGCGCCAAAGCCGTGATGGGCCAGGGTCGCGAGCCAGCGCACCCCATCTTTCTGGTAGTCCCGCAGCGGGGTGAGCAGCTCAGCCGGACAGTCAACCTCCTGTTGCCACTCCGCCTGCAACTCCTGCCAGGCGCTGTCCCCTTGCGTGCTGATCACCGAGAGCAGGCGGGTCAGTGGATAGGCGAGCCGGGTGTTGACCCTCTGCTCTTCGTCGAGCATGGCCCCCAGCATGGTGAGCCGCTCCACCAGCTTGTCACTCAGCACCAGACTGGTCTGCTCGTCGAGCTGGACGGTTCGCTGGCCCGGGGTCAACTGGCGCAAAATGAGGCGCAGATCCAGGATTTCGTGTTCATCCAGACTGAGGCTGCCCTCAACCTGGAACCAATCCTGGCGCCGCTCGATACGCAGGCTCAGAGCCGCTTCATCCAGGCTCTTGAGGCGGGCGCTGTCCTGATGCCAGTGAATGCGTATCTGCTGCTCCACCAGCTCGGGCAAAGCATTGACCAGAGAGAGTGCCTGCTCCCCCTGCAGCAGCCATTCGGTGCCGGGCAAGTCGATGGGCAGCTGATTGCGCAGGCTCTGGGCCTCGCGCTTCTCTTCCGCCAGATCTCGCAACCAGTAGAGTGACTCTTTCATCCCCTGGCGCACCACGGCCTCCCCCTTGCCCAGGGGCAAGGCGGGCATATCGTCAAGCTGAGTGACCAGCCTGACCGCGAGCTGGCCATCCTGCCAGTCGAGCTGGACCGACGCCAATCCGGGCCAGGACTTGAGCTCGACATTGCCTTGGAGCCCAGCCACCTCGCTGTGCCAGGGCAATCCAGGAATGGCGTTGAGTGTCTGTTGCAGGGCGGCCAGCCCCTCCCCCGGCAGGGGCGGGATCGACGCCAGAGCGGGCAGCAAGGGCTGCAAGCCGGGCGGCGTCAGCATCAACTGCCACAGATCCTGGGCCAGCGGCACTATGTGCGCCCCCTTGCTGGCCTGAGCCGGGCTCAATACGCCGCGCATGCCGGCGTCCTCTGCCACTATCTGCAGCAAGGGGGCACTCAGGGCAAGCTGCAGCTTCTGCCCCTTGGCGTTGAGCAGACGGGGATGCTGGGCGAGCACGGGCCAGAGTTCATCCGGCAAGCGGCTCATGTTGCGCGGCAGCAGCCGCACCAGCGCCCAATCCTCCTCATCGAGCAGGGCCGCATATTGCGTGGAGAGCAGACCAGGATCGACCCGGCGACCGGCGGTCCACTCCCCCTTGGTGCTCTGTTTCTGGATCTTGCATTCGAGCTCGGGCCCTTCTGCGTGCAGCAGCCAGACCAGCTGCTCCTTGTTTTTCCGCCCCCCGCTGGCGCGTCCCAGCCCTTGCAGCCAGTTGAGCCAGCTGGCCGATGCGGCGCCCTTGTCATCGTCGTCATCCTCATCCCCCTGCCCGTTCAGGTCAGCGTTCAGGCGATCGAGGGGGCCTTGCCTGGCCGCCTGGCCGAGCAATTGCCGCAGCAGATCCTGACAGAACCCCATCAGACGATGGCGAGGTGCCACCCCGAGCAGTGCGTCAAGATCCCACTTGTGCAAGATGGCGACTTGCGGGCTCTGGCCACCGTGGCGGGCCAGGGCACAGAGGTCGAGCCAGAGGTAGCCCCAGTGCAGTTCGTCGGCGGGCAGTTGCAGGGTATCAAACAGCCCCACCGCCTGACCGTGGCGATCCCCCGCCCATTGAGCGATCAGATCCTGCAGCAAGGGTTGCTGCTGACCCAGGCTGCGCTGCCACAACTTGCGCTGACTGCTGGCAAGTTCGGGGTCCGCCTGCTGCAACCAGCCAAGCCAGAGCAGCATCATGAAATTATGCGGATACTGACCCTTGCCATGACGTGCCTGCCACCCATTGAGGGCACTCAGCAGCGCCTCCACCAGGGGGGCACTCCCCCCTCGCTCCGCCAGGGTCATCAGCTCGGGCCAGCCATTGGGGTGATCGGGGACACTATCTTGTAACACCGCAAGGTCAGCATCCGCGTCATCACACAACCAGTGCCATTGGGCGGCCAGTTGCTGGTAGCAGGGCTGCAACTCGGCAACCACAGTCGCCTCGGCCAGGGGCCAGGGGCCAGGGGGGCAATCCAGATTCGCCTGCAGGGCGAAGTGCTCGAGCAGGATGCGCTGCCACTGGGGGCTGGATCCTGAGAGCAGGGCGTGGGACTCGGGCACATCGAGCAGGGCCAGCAGATCGGCACCATTGAGATAGGCTGGCGGCTCGCCGTCAACCCCCAGGCAGAGGGATCGCACCAGGGCCTGGACGGGATCCTGGCCGGTCAGGCTAGGTACCCGCGACCAGTCAGGCATGGGACAGTCTCCCTGGCGAACTCCCAGAATGAGCGCCAGTGTTCCCTCGGCACTCAGGCTCCAGAGCTGTTCGCCCCGCAACCGGATCAGTCCCTCGTCGTGCAGTTGCGTCAACTTGTCGATCAATACCTGGCCCAGCGGCAGCTGTTCTTGCAGATAGCGGGTACTCACGGCACGCTGCAACTGCAGCTCGCCGAGCAAGGCATAACAATCTGGAGACAAGGTTGGTGCAGACATCAAGACTCACGCGAAGGAGCAAAAGCGGAATTTTACCGGGAAAGCGCCTTCGGCTCGACCCTTAACCATGAAATAACGCAAATTAAATGGCTTGCCCCCAAAATGCCCGTTCATCCTGAGGAGCGACTGCGCAGCCAGATAGCAAGCCAGTAGGGATGATAAAGAGATCAGGACGGAGCCTGCGAGGATAAGGGTAGTAGGGCGCGGCCAGGGCCGACAGACAATGCACCAGGGCTGGCCGCCTCTTGATGGCGGCGCCCTGGTGCATCAGAGAGTAAGGGACGATTAAGAGGTCAACTCATCCAGACGCGCACTCAGGGCGGCGACCTGGCCACGCAACTCGCTGATTTCCGTCTCCAGGGTTTCGACGCGCTCAGCGAGGGCTGCGTTGGAGCCGTTCGCCCCGCTGCCGCCAGGCTCGCGTCCTGAGTAGGCACTCACCTCGTCACTCGCGACCCCGCTCACCTCGCCACTGAACAGGTGGGCAAAGCGGGATTCGCGCTTGCCTGGTTCACGGGCCAGCTTGACCACATAGGGGCCCTGCTCCATCAGCTCATGCAACACGGCATCGACCTGGGTCACATCCTCGAACTGGCAGAGCCTGTTGGTACGCGATCGCAGCTCCCCCGGCGTCTGCGGGCCACGCAGCAGCAGCTCGCAGACGATCCCCAGCGCCTGGGCATCGAATTTGAGATCACCAAACTCGGTATTGCAGAACCTGTGCTGATAACGGGGCACCCGGGCGTTGAATCCGGCAGTATTGACCACCAGTCGCTTGCGGATCAGCTCGTCAACCACGGCGCGGATCTGCAGCTCTTCGAGCTCCAGCACCGGATCTCTGTTGCTCTTCTGGTTACAGGCATTGACCAGGGCATTGAGGGACAGTGGGTATTGATCCGGCGTGCTGATCTCTTTCTCGATGAGGCAGCCGATCACCCGGGCTTCTAATGGGCCTAATACCAACTCCATTGCAGACTCCCTTTATAAACAAGATATTGCATTCAGTGCCCTATCTTATCCCGCGGGAGCCCCCCGTCTAGCCTGGCGCCCTGATTTTGCGATAACGCCATGGCCTTGGTGAAACAAACAGCAGTCTTGTCGACCAGGCGCCATCACTGGCTGGCTAGCCGCGCCGCATCAGTGAGCCTGCGTTGCCGTGGAGCTGGCAGAGACTGCGGGGCGCTTCTCCAGCGCGGTGGCCACAGAGGTGGATTTGCCACTCAGCAGCGGATCCGCCGGGTAGAGCAGCAATGCCTGCTGGCGCAGAGCCTTTGCCTCCTCTTCCCGCCCCAGGGCATTGAGGGCTATGACCATGTTGGCGTAGATGTTGACGCGGGGGGTATGGCGCACAAACTCTTGTCCCCATGCGAGGTAAGCCGCCAGCTCCTGCAGATTGTTGCTCTGCAAACCCACCAGCAGGCGCACCGAGTTGACGTCGAATTCGACCCGAGTCAGCCAGGCGAGGGGATTGACGACATCCAGCAACAAGGTGGGTTGCTTGTAGCCGCCCCGCTCATACTTGGTCACCACCCAGGCGGTGTGAATGGCGGTGAGCATGAAAGGTACCACCAGCAGGGGGATGCCGATGGCCAGAAAACGCAACAGCAACCAGGGACGGTAGACATGCTCACGCCAGTCGGGCCCTGGGGCTTGTTCCTCCACCTCACTGTCGAGCACGAAGATAAGCAACAACAAGACCCACCAGTGGGCGATTGAGTGGTAGAAGGGATACTCGGTCTGGCTGTGCAGCACGAGCGGAGTCACCAGGGCCAACAGCGCCAGCCCCTGGCGCCATCTTGCCTGACTCAAACGCCACAGCAGTGCAACCCCCATCAGCAACATGCCCAGCATGGGGGCTATGCCCCCCTCCACCGCCCAGTAGAGAAACTCGTTGTGGGGATGATCCAGGTTGTACTCAATTTGCACCATGTCTGGCTGCAGCGCCTTGTCGGCCATGTAGTGATGCAAGAACACCGACTCAAAGCTGCCATAGCCCCAGCCACTCCAGGGCGACTGCATGATGAGCTTGATGGCATAAGGCCAGTAGATGGATCTCATGCCGCCGGACTGATAGACCTCCAGCCCCCGTTTGGCCCCGGCAATCAGGTATTGGGATAACAACCCCAGCAAGATGCCGAGCGAGACCAGCAGCAATACCCGGGTCAGCTGCTGGCGACTCTTGAGCATGGGCAGCAAGAGCCCCAACCCCAGCAGGGCGCCGAGCTGGCCCACCCGGGATTGCAGCACGACCAGCAACAAGGGGCACGCCACCATGAGGCCATAGCGTAACCCTTGGAGCCAGCGCCTCTTCAGCCGCCCCTCTCCCTCCAGCCAGACGGCCAGTACCAGGCCGGTGGCCATGAAGCTTGCCATCACATTGGCCTGCTGGAAGATGCCATAGGGGCGATTGGCTCGGGTGTCATAGCCGAGCCAGTTACCCGGCACCAGCAGGTAATACTCTATCAACCCGAGAACAGCCTCAATCCCTACCGCGGCCAAGACCAGATAAAGCAACTGCTCACGCCTATCTGCACCCAGCGCCCACTGATAGAGGCAAAATAGGAAGAACAGGCCGGCAAAGAGCCCCAACAAGCGGGGAATGGCATAGTCCTTTAGCTCAAAACCGGGATAAGCCATGGGCAACAGCAGCAGGAGAGCCCCCACCCAGAGCCAGCCCTGCAAGGATGACCAGACTAGCCGCTGACGCAGTGTGACCCGCCAGAGCCCCAGCCCAATGGCCAGGCTGGCAAACACCCAGCCCCAGGCATTGAACGGCAGGTAGAGCCCTGCACCGCCCGGGTTGTGCATGAAGAAATGCATGCCCAACAACAGATAGAGCGCGAAGAGTCCAAAAAATCCTTTTTCCAGCATCTGGCCAGCATCCTGAGATTGTCTATTCACCCAGCATAACCCTTTGTCTCAAAAAATAAAAAAGAGGGCCTAAGCCCTCTTTTATCATGCCGATATGGCGTTACTTGACGCGGACTTGTTCACGGAAGGCATAACGCACCAGCACTATGCCAACTCCCAGCATGCCACCGAGCAAGGTGGCCAATACCACAATCAAGGGGCGCTTGGGCTTGTCCCGGGACAAGGGCTCGCTGGGCGAGGCCAGATAGGTGAACGACTGGAACGGCAACTCTTCGAGCTTGATCGCTTTAAGGCTGCTCAGTTGCAGGCGCAGATCGCTCAGGGCCGGGTTCAGAAACTCAGGATTCTTGATCTCCTTGAGGATCTTGAGTTTCTCGGCCAGGGCGCGAGCACCCAAGTCGATAGCCAAACTGCCCTGACTTTGCAGATTCTGTACCGGCGACTCTATGCCTGCAGCTTGTGTGATGCGCAAGCTGTATTGGGTACGAAGGATGTCGTCTTGCAGTTGTTTGAGGGTGTCGGCCCTGGCACTCTCATACTGGGAGTGCAGCGTCTTGAGCCGGTTCTGCCAGATGGTGTCCAGCTCCTTGCCCTTGGCCGCAGACTCCTGCTGCTGAATAAAGGCAATATACTGCTCCAGCCGCTGCTTGGCCTCCTCGGCCGTGTCCGCGGCGAAAGAGAGTGTGACATCTTCACTCAGCTTGTCCGGAGCCTTGGCGTCTATCCCTTCGGCCATCTTCTTGAGCAGCAGGCGCTTGCCCTTCTCCTCGGTGACCTCAGATTGAGCCGCCTCAGCGTCGAGATAGCCCTTCTCAATCAAAAATTGGCGTTTATTATTGAAACTGTTGAAGTTATTAACAAAGTCATCATATAGCGCTTTCTTGTCAAAGGCGGTAAAGGCGGTCTCAGGTACTTGGGCATTCATCAACTGGTTGATGTTGAGCTCGAGGGACTCTATCTCCTTGAGGGTCGGCTGCTTGATCTCGGCCTGGCTGACCCAGACTTGCGGCGCAGTCAGCGCATAGGCGATACCACCAGCCGCAAACAGGGCCGCGATGCCGAGGATCAGTAACTTGCCGCGCCAGAGCGTCACGATAAGCTCTCTCAAATCAATCTCATCACTGGGTCGGTTTTGAGACCAACCTGGCGGTAACGCAGTTTGCTGGGTAGGCAAGGTAGGATCTTGATTGCTCATGCTGTCACATTTCTCTTATTGGAAATTGGATTGGCTAATCGATACGGCAAGGATTGCAGCAGATATGCCGATTCAAACCTGTTGATAGTAGTCACGATACCAGTCGATAAAGGTTTTGACACCTGCTGCCACCGTCATCTGTGGCTGATAGCCAACGGCATCGAACAGGCCCCGAGTATCGGCCCAGGTGGCATGCACATCACCGGGCTGCATCGCCATCATATTCTTGATGGCCGGTTTTCCGATGGCATGCTCCAATGCCTCGATAAAATCGAGCAGTCGTACCGGGCTGCCATTACCTATGTTGAACAGGCGATAGGAGGCCGAACTCTCATCCCTCGCCCCTTGGCTGGCGGTCCACTCAGAGTTGGCAGTCGGCACATGGTCCGCCACCCGCATTATCCCCTCGACGATATCATCCACATGGGTAAAGTCCCGGGACAGCTGGCCCTGGTTATACACATCGATGGGCTCGCCCGCCAGGATAGCCTTGGTGAACTTGAACAGCGCCATGTCGGGTCGACCCCAGGGGCCATAGACGGTAAAGAAACGCAGGCCAGTGGTGGGAATGCCATAGAGATGGGAGTAACTGTGCGCCATCAGCTCATTGGCCTTCTTGCTGGCCGCATAGAGCGAAATGGGGTGATCCACGCCATCCGTGGTGGCGAACGGCATCTGGTCGTTAAGGCCATAGACCGAGCTGGATGAGGCGTAGATCAGATGGCCGATACCATGATGGCGACACCCTTCCAGTACGGTCAGGTGGCCCACCAGGTTGCTGTCGGCGTAAGCAAAGGGGTTATCGAGGGAGTAGCGCACGCCCGCCTGGGCGGCCAGATGAACCACCCGCTCGAAGCCCCCATCGGCAAACAGCTGGGCCATACCGGTACGATCCGCCAAGTCCAGTCGGATGAATCGAAAACCAGGTAGAGGGGCCAACTGCGCGAGGCGAGCCTCCTTGAGGCTCACTTCGTAGTAGTCATTGAGGTTGTCGATACCGATCACCTCATGGCCGTCAGTGCAGAGGCGCTGCACCAGATGAAAGCCGATAAAACCAGCGGCGCCTGTGACCAGATACTTCATGGGAACACCTTCAATAGCCTTGGGATAAGCCCCATCCGAGGGTGCAGACAGGGCCTCAATAATTGTTCTCTATTTAGTCGCTACCAAACAGGTCCCGGGTATAGACCTTGTCTGCGACATCGCTCAGCTCGCTTGCCATGCGATTGGAGAGGATCACATCGGATATCTGCTTGAATTCTGCCAGATTGGTGATGACCCGGGAGTTGAAGAAGCTCTGCTCCTTGAGGGCAGGCTCAAACACCACCACCTCGATCCCTTTTGCCTTGATCCGCTTCATCACCCCTTGAATGGCAGAGGCGCGGAAATTATCGGATCCCGATTTCATGATCAAGCGATAGACACCCACCACTTTGGGGTGACGCCGGATGATGGAGTCGGCAATGAAGTCTTTGCGGGTAGTGTTGGCATCGACGATGGCCCGCACCAGATTGTTCGGTACATCGTCATAATTGGCCAACAGCTGCTTGGTATCCTTGGGCAAGCAGTAGCCGCCATAACCAAAGGAGGGATTATTGTAGTGGCTGCCGATCCGTGGATCCAGCCCCACCCCTTCGATGATCTGCCGACTGTCCAGACCATGGGCCTGGGCATAGGTGTCCAGCTCGTTGAAGTAGGCCACCCTCATGGCGAGATAGGTATTGGCAAACAGCTTGATTGCCTCCGCCTCAGTACTGTCCGTCAACAGCACCGGCACATCCTGCTTGACGGCGCCGCCTTGCAGCAGGGCAGCGAACCGCTCTGCCCGCTCGGAGCGCTCACCCACTATGATGCGCGAGGGATGCAGGTTGTCATGAAGTGCCCGCCCCTCTCGCAAGAACTCTGGTGAAAACATCAGGTTATCGCAACCAAGCTCTTCTTTGAGCGCCTTGGTATAACCCACGGGAACGGTCGATTTGATCACCATCACCGCCGTCGGATTGATGGCCATCACATCCCGGATCACCGCCTCGACCGAGCGGGTATTGAAATAGTGGGTGTCCGCATCGTAGTCAGTCGGGGTCGCTATGATGACAAAATCAGCCCCTTGATAGGCGTGATGCTTGTCCAGAGTGGCCGTCAAATTGAGCGACTCATGAGCAAGATAATGCTCAAGCTCGGTATCGGCGATAGGAGACTTGCCCTGATTGATCAACTCAACTTTTTCCGCCACCAGATCGAGGGCGACCACTTCGTTGTGCTGGGCAAGCAGCACGGCATTGGACAGGCCGACATAGCCAGTCCCCGCTACGGCAATTTTCACCATGGGTTACCTTATTGATTAAATTAAGGTTCTTATTTGAATCAGTAATTGTGCCACAAAATTGCGAGTCGACCCTAACTCAGAATGGCGGGAAGATAGGTGCATCAGCATCCTTGTCGGACAAGAACAGCGGGATACCAGTCAAAATAGGCCAGTTAATAGCCAGTACCGGAGAGTCCCAACGAAAACCACACTCTCCCGCCGGAGAATAGTAGTCACTGCATCGATAGAGGACATCTGCACCCTCGCTCAATACATAGAAACCATGAGCAAAGCCGGGGGGGATCCACATCTGGTGATCGTTTTCATCGGACAGGATCTGGCCGACCCACTGCCCATATGAAGCTGAGCTCCGGCGCACATCGACTGCCACGTCGAAGATGGCCCCCCTGACCAATTTACCCTGCGGTTTATCCGCTTGGCAGTGGAGCCCACGCAGGGTGCCCTGCTTGGAGTGACTGTGATTATCCTGCACCAGGGAATAGCGGCCACAGTGGCGCTCAAACTCATCCTGGCGCAGGGTCTCCATAAAATAGCCCCGTTCGTCCCTGTGACGAGTGGGGATCAGCAGTTTGACCTCTGGAGTGGCAAGGGATTGGTATCTCATCTGAGCGCCTTCAGATACAGCAGAAAGGGAAGCGGTCCGGCACAGATAAAAGGTCCGGGCGCAGCAGCATAGGCTCCAAGTGTGATCTATCTGTAGGTTATTCACTCGGGGCATTCCCGCAGAATTGGAGGCGCCAACAAAACCAATCATCCGAAGTGCCCGAGTGAACAACCATAAAAATGCCCGATTCATCCTCTTTGGTCGACAGCTTCTTGTCCGGCGTACCCTCGAACAGGGCCTGCGTGTTGAAGAGGCCGCTCACGCTGCCGGGGTCAGTACCTTACTGACCTTATCATTTTTGAGACCCTATTGAATCTGGTGTACAGGTGTATAATCGATGCGACTCCAGGTAATAGGTGAATTTGTTCCATCTGCAGGCTGGTGTAGGCCTCTTTCATTTTGGGGAGCAATTGAAGTGCAAGCAGTCTTATTGATAATAATGCTAGGCTGCAATTTTAAGGCTAATTGGGAAAGCTGATCAGGATACATAAAATCTGCCTCGGCCCTCCCTAGGCTGTGTTCTCAAAATGCTGGTTTTCTGTCCGCCAATAGTTCCCGCAAGTAACGAAGGCAGAACGCCCGCTTGATAAAAGCTGCAAAACTTCCCGCCAGCTTTTCATACCTCGTTGAAAATCGGCGAAACTTCTTCAGCCATCCGAAGCACCGTTCGACCACATTTCGCCTGTGATAACGAGCTTTGTCCAATACCAGTGGACGTCCCTTATGGTGCCGCTGCTGGTCGCTGCGCTGCGGGATGACCGCTTTTATCCTTCTGCGCCGGAGTTCGGCCCGCAAAGCCCTGCTGCTATAGGCCTTATCTGCGGCAAGATGCGTTGGACATGAGGCGTGCGATAACGACCTGGTTGGTATCCTTGCCATGGCCAACGCACTTGTCGCATATCTGATTTCCGCTGATTGCCCCGGCGAAAGGCAGAACCCCAGCGGCAAACCATTACCATCAGTGACCAAGTGAATTTTGCTGCCAAAACCGCCACGTGAGCGGCCAAGAGCTTGATTCACCGGAGTGTTTTTTTACGCGCTCCGGCAGCATCTTTGGATGCCCTGACATTGGAGCCGTCAAGGCACCACAGGTCGAAGTCGATAAGCCCTTCTTCATTGAGATGCAGTTACAGCGCTTCAAGGATGGCATCGATGCGGCCTGTACTCTGCCAACGTCAAAAGGTGTTGTAGACCGAACTCCATGGGCCGAAACGTTCTGGCAGATCTCGCCAAGGTGCACCGGTGTGGAGTATCCAGAGAATGCCATCGAGCACCTGGCGTGGCTCGCGAGTAGGGCGTCCGCTTATGCGGTGATGTGGAAACAGGGGCTCGATGAGCCCCCATTGTGCATCGTCAACTGATAGCGACGGGACACTGCATAGGTCTTAAGCTGTTGAGAAGATGTGAGATTATATCTTCATCACTTTAAGAACACAGCCTAGTAGCAGCGTAAAACAGTTTCCCATTAGGCGATGGAATAACAAACCAAGTTGGCCACCTTCTCCCAATAATAGAATGGGCCTCATATGAACTCTAGCATATTAAAACTGCAAGAAATTTACTTTCCCGCCCCGTAATAATTCAATGAATGGGTGGGTGTGTTTCCGTATTAAGAAATTCAATCCCTGCCTTGATGGAGGTCGCAGTATACTGCTGCATGGCTGATTTTTCCTTCCAAACCAAGTCACAAATACCATCCGTCGGTGTGAATACCAGTGGTGCAGTCAACAACAAGCTGCGAAGCAGTTCATGATCGAATTGATGACAGGCTATATCAACTTCTGCCAGCAAAGAACGCAACTCTACCCATGGCAACATACTTTCATTCGCTTTCATGATTCGTGGATGTGATGTTCCCTCGACATTGTCACCAATCAAAAGCTCTTCAAATAATTTTTCACCAGGACGTAAACCCGTGATCTTGATTTCGATATCACCATTCGGATTCTTATCATTTTTCAGTAATAATCCGCTCAACCGGATCATCCGATGAGCCAATTCCATGATTTTTACGGGCTGCCCCATATCCAATACGAATACGTCACCACCACAACCCATGGCTCCTGCCTGTATTACTAACTGAGAAGCTTCAGGAATAGTCATGAAATAGCGTGTGATGTCGGTATGAGTCACTGTGATAGGACCACCATTACGAATCTGCGTACGAAAAAGAGGCACAACAGACCCTGAGGAACCCAGTACATTACCAAATCTCACCATACAGAAACGAGTTCTTGTCTGAGCCGAGGCCAGTGCTTGTAACACAAGCTCTGCCAAACGCTTGGTCGCTCCCATTGTATTCGTCGGCCGCACGGCCTTGTCAGTCGAGATCAAGACGAACGTTTCCACTCCGGCTTCGATAGCCGCTTGAGCACAATAGAGGGTACCGAATATATTGTTCCGAACCCCCTCCACCACATTGTATTCCACCAAGGGAACATGCTTGTAGGCTGCGGCGTGATAGACCGTTTGGATCCTGAAATTGCTCATGATAGTAAACAAACGATTCTGACGCTGTACCGAGCCCAACAGTGGTACTACTTCAACATCGATGCCTTCATGTTCACAAAGGTCACTGAGCTCTTTATCGATTGCATAAAGACCATATTCTGACAGTTCAAAGAGAACCAATTTTTCAGGCTTGCATCGGATAATCTGACGGCATAATTCAGAACCGATCGACCCCCCCGCCCCTGTCACCATGACTCTCTTGCCGGTGATATTGGCACTAATAAGTTCAGTGATAGGGGCAACAGGGTCCCTCCCCAACAGATCCTCGATAGACACTTCTTTTAATTCATTGATCTGAGCCTTTCCTCCGACTAAATCAGCCATGCCAGGAATTGAAAGAACCTCACAGGGGAAGGGCTCCAGCCGACGGATGACATTCTGACGCACAGCGCGCGATACACTCGGAATGGCCAGCAGGATTTTCTTCACACCAAATCGTATGATCAATTCGCCAATCATATCCGGGGAATGCACATTTATCCCCTGTATCAGGGCTTTTCTCAAATGAGTGGCATCGTCAACAAAAGCAACCGGGAAAAACTCTTGCCCCTGATTTAAAGCTAACTGAAGCTGGCGTCCAGAAGAGCCTGCACCATAAATTAGTACAGGGACTCTACCTCCTTTTCCTCGATTTACCAGCATTCTAAAGAAAAGACGCACGCCTCCAATCAGAAGGATTGCAAAAGCAAAATAAATAACTGAAACCGTCCTTGGTAAGAACACTTCAAGAAAGAAAGCAAATGTTACCAAGCATAATGTTGACACGAATATGCCTAAAGAAACGGTCCAGAGCACCTTAAAACCGACATAACGTAATACAGCACGATAAAGCCCAAGCCTAGCGAAAATAAACACTGTAACCGGAATCAGAAGAGCCAGAAGCTCCCAGTGCCGAACGCTCTGAATAGGCATAGCGATATCAAGTCTAACCCAATACCCCCCCCAGAAAGCCAATGAAAGCAATACTGAATCAGCAAACACGCTAATTATCCGCTTGTATAAGCGAGATATGCCAAGAAAAGACGTCAACATGATATCACCAACATTATTAAATATTATCACTATGATTTAATAGCATCACCAC
This sequence comes from Aeromonas rivuli, assembly GCF_020149575.1. Taxonomy (NCBI): domain Bacteria; kingdom Pseudomonadati; phylum Pseudomonadota; class Gammaproteobacteria; order Aeromonadales; family Aeromonadaceae; genus Aeromonas; species Aeromonas rivuli. The sequence goes on from NZ_CP079742.1 coordinate 2,924,626, forward strand.
GACCCTTTCCTGTGACCGTCATAATAATATAGCGAAAGTAATTAGCCACATTTAACGTGTCGATCATGATTCGATCAGTTTTGGCTAATATTTGTGGCGTTGACATATCAATGTTTTGAACCTGTGCCAAGCCAGTAATCCCAGGCAACACCTCATAAACACCCAATGCATCACGCTCTTTGACCAGCTCTTCCTGATTAAAGAGATTAGGTCGCGGCCCAACCAGGCTCATCTCCCCCTTAAGCACATTGATCAGCTGTGGCAGTTCATCGATTTTAGTCTTACGTAAAAAGGCCCCTAACTTGGTGATCGAACTTGTGCTCGCCAAGTGGCTCGCCACCGACTGGGTATCGACCGACATGGTGCGAAATTTAATCAACTTAAACGGGTTCTTATGTCGTCCGACACGTTCTTGTATAAAAATTGGCGAGCCGGTATCAAACAGGCCGATCAAGGTGACGACCAACAAAATAGGCCAAAGCAATAACAAGCCAAAAAATGCTGCACAAAAATCAAGCGCTCGAATCAACATCCTTCTTTATCCTCAATAAAACAGCGTTTAATCCCCTCCTCGAGCGATATCGGTGGCTGCCAACCCAATGTTGTTTTGGTGTGGCTGATATCGACCTGCAGATTACCACACAACCGCTCAATCACCGCATGCTTACCCGTCAGCTTGCCTGCTAATCGTAACCAGCTCATTGGCACCGGCAATAATCGCGGAGATTTCCCCGCAGCACAACTCATCTTCTCAAGTAACTGAGTGGTTGATACATCCTGATCATCACTAACCAAAAAGACCTGATTGGTAGCATGAGGGTGGGTGACACAGGTAATGATCAGATCAACTAAATTATCCAACGCAACAAAACTTCGCTGATTATGAACTGCCCCAAGTGGTAACCATTGACCATACCTTACAGTTTGAGTCAACTTACCAAAATTTCCCGGGGCATTGGCACCATAGACCAATGGTGGACGAATGATGACCACTTCAAGACCAGTCTCTTTAGCTATCTGACGCAATCCCAACTCTGCAGCATATTTTGATTGGGTATATTCATCCCAAGGGGCAGCAACATCATCATACTTGAATGGCCCTTTTTGATTATGGCTACCGTTGACACCGATTGAGCTAATAAACACAAACCGCTTAATATCAGCCGCTATCGCTTGACGCGCCAGTTTCAACGTGCCATCACAATTTATATGGTTCAACTCTGCCTGGCGGTCGGTCGCATTTTTATTGATATGTGCCTGCGCAGCACAATGAATGACCACATCAACATCAACCAAGGCCGGGGCATAATCCGCCGAAGCACTAATCTCACCTACCACATGGCTCATTATTTGAGGACTGGCATCAGCAGCACGGTCATCGTTCACCCCAACCGGTGCGCGGCGACCATAAGTACGGATTGCCACTTCTGGTTGTTGCATTAGCTGCGTTAACACTGCATTACCCACAAACCCGGTGGCACCGGTTAGTAGAATCATAAATATCCCTTTAAATAAACCAACTGTTTAATTTTTTATGATAACAAGTTGATTAGCCATGTCGATAACCTGTATTTTTCAAGAATTTCCTTATCAACATGCTGATATTGGGAATGTATAAATGCAGGATCTACTTGTGGATTATTTCTATCCACGATGATAATGTTATTCCTATTATAGAAATCATATTCAGCCACATTTTTATTTGTAGTAATTAGCTTCTTTTGCATCCCTAGCATTTCTATCGTTCGCATAGTAAGTCCATTTTGACTAGGATGCTCGATATCAATTACTACATTTGTGCCTGCTAAAATAGAGGTAATTTCTTTAGATGTCATTGAATTAAAGGATATATCTTTAAAAGAAACCCCGTTTAATTCATTAGTGAATAATTTTTTTAAAATAAACAATAGCTTACTAGGAGAAAAATAGAATAAGTAATTTTCATTCTTTTTCATACCTAAATCATCAATAATTTTTTTTACTAAATTGTAACGCCCACTATGTGCCGTCCCGATAAATGCAAGCTGATAAATGTCACGAGATTGGTTATATTTTTGTGCGTATGCATCTATATAAAAAAGTGGCAAAAATCCAATTTTAGAGTTGATTAATGAGTCGGTTTTATCAAATGTCAAAACCTTATCAAAGTGCCCAATCAAATCAAAAGCATTTTTTTTGTTTTTAATTGAATCCCAAAGATATAACACTGTTTTTATTTTTTTATTATTTTCCTTAATATCTTTTATGAAATCTGTAGTCATTGTTTCTGGGGCTATAACGAAGAGATAATCATAATTCACAGAAGCCGACTTTTGAATAATATTAGAGTAATGGTATTCTATAGACTTTTTTATTGCCGCTTTAAAATTAAGTCTATTCAATATTTTCGCAATAGATGACTCAAAGGGCCTTTCATTAAAATAATCAACTTTAGCACCAAGGTTTATTAACTCGAGTTCAATCTCGCGCTCGTATCCAAAAAAACGAGGGCAAATGAAAAGTATTTTTTTTCCAGATAAATCGTTCATCTTATTTACCGATGCTAAAATAAGTGCCTTTGTTACTAATACTGCAAAGGCACTGAATGATTGTTATTTATAAAGACCTTTCTTTTTCATTTCTTCAATCGACTGTTCATAACGGTCAGCTTGAACACCTTGCAAGTTCACCCAGTCAGTAAATTTTTTCATGCCTTGCGCAAAAGTGATCTTAGGTTCAAAACCGAGATCGTTTTTTGCTCTAGTTAGATCTGCATAGTTATGGCGAATATCACCAACCCGATAATTACCGCTAATCTGGATGTTTGAATCACTACAGTAAATATTTTTAAGGGTTTGCGCTACTGTTAACACGTCTGTACAAACACCGGCACCTACATTATACACCTTACCGGCTGCTGATTTATCGCTGTTAATAGCTAAGCAGATAGAGTCAACAACATCGTCTATATATACAAAATCGCGGCTCTCTTCACCATCTTCAAAAATGTTAATGTCATTACCATTCTTGATGCGCGTTGAGAAGATAGAAAGAATTCCAGTATAAGGATTGGACAACGACTGACCTGCACCATAAACATTCTGAAAGCGCAATGCGACGGTATCAATTCCTAAGCTATTGCCAGTAATCAAGAACATCTGCTCCTGCACTTGCTTTGTCACACCATAGATGGATGAAGGGTGAATCTTGCTATCTTCATCTGTGGCCATCAGCTCAACATCAAGATCACACACAGGGCATTTTACATTGAAATCACCTTGCTGCATGGTTGCATCAAGTCGCGCAGTTGGGTACACCACACCATGTTGTTGACAGTGATATTTGCCTTCGCCATAAATTGAGCGTGATGATGCTATCACCATTTTTTTAATGCTATGTTTTTGGTTAGCTAATAAATCAAGAAAAATGGCACTGCCACCGACATTAACATCGCTATAACGCTTAATTTGATACATAGATTGCCCTGTCCCCGTCTCAGCAGCCAAGTGCACAACTGTATCTATGCCCACAAGAGCTTTTAGCCAATCATCTTGTGATTCAACTGTTCCTTTAATAAAGGTAACTTTATCTTTAATCGCAATATAGAGTGGGGACAAATCAGGATTACCACCATGAATTTGAGGCGATAAATTATCTAGCACAGTAACAGAATGACCGTCTACAATTAATTTAAGTGCTAAATTAGAACCAATAAAGCCTGCACCACCTGTAATCAATACATTTTTATTCATAGAAACCCCAAATTTACTATTAGCATTAAAATTATAAAAAGTTACCTTCGGTGTCAGTACGTTTCCAGCACTTTTCTTCAATGTGATACCGCTTAATTATTTTTGCTGGAGAACCAGCAAGCATGCAATAATCACCGAAAACACCTTTAACAACTGAATTTGCACCGACCACACAACTAGCACCTAGCTGTGTCCCAGGCAATATAACTGCACCATAGCCAATGAACGAATTTGACCCAATGTATGTTTTGGCTATTTTTAATGGCTGTTGCATTACATGAATATTGATATCATCAAAAGTATGATCTACATCTGAAATGAATACATTTGCAGATATAGTAGTGCCAGTGCAAATTTTTACTTCGTTTGCACAAATTAGATGTAAGTTTTGGCCGATAGAAACATCATCCTCAATAATAAATTTACTTTTTTTGAAAGCCTCAATTCTAGCATTAGGATATATTCTTACCTTCTTACCTAAATGGAAAAATTTTAATCCAGATAGAAAAATTGGCCTACCAATATAACTAAAAACCCCAAACTCAGACATAAATGGCTTTAAGAGCAATGCTCTAAGCAACCAGATTGCTTTCATTTTCCACCACTCAGAACCCGCTTAATTAACATTAAGCACGAAATAATCCTGACCATTATTTTATGGGAAAAGGTATTTTTACTTTTTCCCCCACCAGTAGATGTATTACTTGAATGGCGGCGATATAACATAAAAGGCTCATTTAACACACATACATTAAATTTCAATTCTGCAATAAGTGATAACCAATAATCGTGTGCAATGTATTTTGTGTGGCCAGGGAATGGTAATGCTATAGAAAGAACGTCTCTATTAAAAGCCATACACGCACCTATGTACCTAGGGAAAGCGAGATTATTAAAAAAACCTTTCTTAACATTGCTCGATTTAAAATGAGAGGCTGAAAGTTCACCTAGCTTATCATCAACCACACGGCAATCGCTTACAATAAAGTCATAAGTTTTAAGCAATTCAATACATCTATTAACTTTACCCGGCAACCATACATCATCTTGATCTGCTAAAAAAATAATACCACCAGTGCAATTTCTTAGGGAGTTTTCAAAATTATTTGTATAACCACGAGGTCCATCGTTAATGATGATTTTAATTCTTGAATCATTCAGTCTGCGAACTACGGCTATTGTTTCGTCATTAGAACCATCATCAGAAATGATTACTTCATCATCACCATTTAATTGACATAAAATTGATTCTAGCTGCTCTTTTATATACTTCTCACCGTTGTAAGTGGCCATGCAAACAGAGACTTTCATAATAAACTCACTACTAAGAAACGTTGGAATTGAGAATTAAGCTGAGCGCCTCACCATTTAATCAGAGCCATTATATGCAGCAAGCAAAACATATACTTTAGTCATTAGTTAAATCTTCCTAAAGTGCCATCACGTAAGCCACGATAAAAACTGGATATATATGCCAATCGCTCACCTTTTGCAACCGCAATTAATATCATTTGATGAATAATTGCGAAAGAAATCTCTCTATAAGCTAAGCGCTTGGGTATATGAGCTTGCCTTAACAGATAAAAAGCATTTCTAATCCGGTAGTAACGTCTAAATGGGCTATGTTTTGGTACATAAAACGCCCCTAACTTTAATGTTTTATCACCAATAGAATGTGTCATTCTTGCATTTGGTATAACTAAAATATCAAAGCCTTTGTTATAAGCCCGTAGACACCACTCAGTGTCTACATAGTCAATAAACAACTCATCTACCATATAACCAATTTCAGTTAATGCTTGTACATCAACCATAGTGCCAGAGGATATAACGTTACTAACTTTAAAAGGAGCATCATCAATAGCAGGGTAGTATTTAGTTCTTTTACCATGTTTATCAATATCGACTATCGAATAAATAAAACCACGCGCCAAATCAGTAAAAACGGGAGCGGTAATACTTGCTTTTTTATCTAAAATAGGCTGATAGAGCTTCTTTATAAACAGTTCATCTGCTATTGAAGAATCTTGGTCAAAAAAAATAATTGCCTCTGCATTCTGTCTTAGTGCATATTTAATACCTGTATTTTGTGCTTTTGCGATACCATAATTAGAATCTAACTTGATAAGTTGGCAAGGCGCAGAAACATCTTCCTTACTCGCATTATCAACAATAATCGGTGTAACTCCCGAAGAGATAAGTGCATTCACCAATAAAGTTAAATTAGATTCATTAGGATTATATGTAACTATTATGCTATAGATCATTTAGATATACCGAAATATAAACGACGTTAATTGCGTAACAGGATTAAAACTGATATGAAATGGCTCATCTTCTTATTTTAAATTGATATCGGAAGCTTATAGAATAAATGAAGCAAAGTAATATAAATAATTGATTAAAATAATTTGTAAATGGGCTCATGAAAATAGAATAAAAAACAACACTGAATACTAGCGTTGCAGATAACGACCTAGAATTTATAAATTGACTATAAGTAAAATTAACAATAAACCCGTATAGAAAAGCAAACAAAGCAACGCCGACAAAACTAAAGTCAAGGTATAAATCTGCGATTATTGTACCCAGCCTCTTATAAGAATCCAACTCATCACTGAATTTAAGATCTAATGCAGAGTCAACGTTCAATATTTTTAAGTACGCCTGCAAAAAATACTTTCCAAAATGTAGCTCACCATCATTGGCATTAATTATATTATTTAATGTACTAAGATTCTGTGTGGTGTATAAATTGAATGTTACATCAAACATATTAACATCGTAATCACTTTCAACACCAGAATATGCTTTCATATACTCAAGTTCACTAACTCCCTCTCTACCAAATCCTATATACCGTATTGAACCTACCACAATAAAAAGAACAGCAATAAAAACAAAAAGCTTAGCAATTGGCTTATCAATTTTTAAATTATTAATGTTTATATACGCAAAAAAGGTTGAAAAGATGCAGAGCAACATTAACTGCCGCGACAGCGCATTAAAAATCATAAAAAAACAGATTGAAACCACTAAGAAATAGCACCACTTGCTAATCCTCTGTTTTTTATATAAAAAATAATAGCACGCCGGCAATAACGCGATTAACATGTAGAAATAATGGAGAATAGGTATGTATTTTTTTTCAATATAAGCATTTGCACCTTTTAACGTCTGTATAATAGCAAATCCGTTGTTTAAAAATGATTCAGCAAAAAAAACTATCGTGCCAATAATAAAAAACACATGCACTCTAAGTGGTGAGTCCCCCTTATCTAGGGCATAGGATTTTTTATAATGAAAAATAACACAACCGAAAATGTAAAAGAAAAAAAACAAAACAATATTACTAATTGTTTCTGTGGAAAAAGTCTCTTGCCTACTTGACAAATAAAACTGATGGTAAAACAAGCCAAGCGCAAAGGGGGCAAGCATTGTTATTGGATTGAACCCACTGCGATACAAATAAAAACTTGCCACACTTATTACGTTAAATGCAATCAACGTAATAATAACGGTGATCAGATTGCTATTTACCTTATAGCTCAAACTGATGAAATAATTAAAAACGAATATATTGGTTAAAACAAAAAAAAGTAAATTTTTTATTTTCATTTTTTAGATCTTATTTAAAGATACTTCGCTTAATTTGTCTTAAATAACAAATTAATGATCTAATCCCACAATCACGGACAACCCTGCTAAACCTTAACTTCCCTGCAAGGCTCAAACCATGTGCTGACATATATGTAAACCACTCGTTTCCATATTTATCTTTATACATCTCCGCCATTTTAAGGTAACTTTTTGAGTCACTATCAGAAACACGAGAGCGGTTAGGATCTAAGTTAACCGCATAATCCATGCGCTTTATCTTGTAACATGTACCTTTTTCTAGTACCCGTAAGATAAAATCCCAATCTTCTAGCGATTTATAACTGGTATCAAAGCCACCAAAGCTAAGGAAAATATCACGCTCCATCATAAAACCAATATCAATATCATTTTGATATTGAATATCTTTTTGTCTTATCTCACCAAAGCACTGCTTTTTTGCTGGTTGTATGGTAGTAAAGTCACCTGTTTCATAGAAGCGACCCGATGACACCATAATGTATTTCCTCTGCTGAGTAACATTTAGCATATTATTCAATCTACCGGGCAGATACATATCATCATCATCAAGAAAAGTTATGTATTTTCCTTTCGCAAGGCTCACACCATAGTTACGAGCGCTTGCCGCGCCATGCTTACCTGGATTACAGGTAAAAGTCACCGGATTTGTTATGGCAATATTAAGAATTTCATCGCTGATTGAATTATCTGTATCATTAACCACAATAACTTCTAATTTAGCGACACGTTGATTTAATGCTGAATAAATGGCCCGTGGCAATGTATCATTTCGATTGCACGTTGGAATTATGACGCTGACTTGCATACTAAGCCCTAATTTTCCTATTATAAATAGAATTTATAGTTTTATAAATTTATTTACTAAGTTTTTTTTCACGTAACTCTTGGTTAATAAAACTGTTTTAAAAATCATTATGTAAATCTTTGCCAAAAAAATATTCCAACCTAACTTTTCAACTAAACTGAAATTCCAATGTTCAAAATATTTTGAAAGTCGCCATTTTAATTTTGCAAAATCCTCATCATTTTCACCTGATGCATCATGCTGAAAGTTGCACTTTATTATATTGAAGCTATTGAACTTTTTAGCATAGTCATTACAAAACTCAGTATCCACACCATAAAAGCTCAAAGATTCATTAAATCTAATACCAGTATCCCATAATGTTCGTGAAATTGTCATACCACTACCAACGGCAAAAAATTCATTCGATGCAAGTGAACCTTCCACTTTAGATATATCGACATACCTAATAACACAACTATTAGTCAGATAATTGTACTTTTGATAACGAGGCGAAATAATTAAACCACTACTACTAGAGTAAACTGTAGGAACGACTAGTTTAGGGTTTTCTATGGCATCTATTTTATCTTTAAAATCTAACGGTACAACACTGTCTTGATCTAAGATACTGATAAATTCACAATTATCGACCAAAGCCAACTCTATAACCCTGTTATATACAGTTGACAGCTTTTCATTTACCCCATAATAAAGATATTTTATTTCACATGTTCTTATTAAATCAAATTCACTGACTTGATGCTGTGGCGTTGGGCTATTATCCCACAAATATACAGCAGCGGCATGAGGCCGCTCTTGTAACAGTGTCAGTAGCGATTTAAATGTACTAGATTCAAATACGCTTTCATTATAAATTACGATTAAATAAGCATGTATATGCATAAGTAAATCTCACCAAAGTATTATAAACCGCTTATTTTTAATAACTTTTATATTTACAGTTAACATTCAACGATATTTAATAAAATTTGTTTTAAATATAAACAAATGCATATATATCATTACTAACACACCACAGAACTCACCAATAATCATTCCGATAAAAGGGCTTAGATATGTGAAAGTACTAAACAAAAAAATTGTTGTAAGTGGACTAATGGTTGCAACAATTAGATTGGATATTGTAGTGATTTTTTCCAACCCTAAAATAACACTTGACTGTGTATCGATATATACCGCAAGTGAAGTACAAAAAACTGATGTCGCGATTAATAAAATGTATGATTGTTCGAAGTTTATCTCCTCACCTAAAAATGTGGAAATTACTGGTAATCCACTACAACAAAACAGAGAAAGCCCAACCACTAAACATATCAACATTAATGTAAAGTATTTACTATGATGATAGAATAACATTCCAGTTTTAAATGACCTAAAGGCATCCGGCATAATAAATCTATTCACCATATTAGGGATTGACATTATCGTCGATGCTAATGTTTTTATTAGATTTAGGGTGGCTAACTCTTTGCTTGTAACTAACAACCCAATAACTACTTGGTCTAAATAAGAGTAAACTGAGCCAATAGCCCCGTTTGTATAGAAATATTTAGCACCAAACATGTCACTCTTAATATTACTTAAGTTAGGTTTAAAAACATATGATTGTCTTGCAATAAGAAAAGATATTATTGCAGGAGAAATTAAACTGAAAGCCATTATTAAGATATATTGGCTAAAGTCACTTTCACTTTTAACAAATAAAAACAATAATATTAATGCAAGCGAACGCAATAATAATGTTCTAAAAAATATAGTCTTATAGTCTTGTTTGGCTTGAAAAAGCCACTCTACATTCATAAATGAAAAAAAAGTTATGGATATATAAAGTGCATAGAGTGGCGTTAACAACCCCAACACTGTTATCACAAAAAATTGAATCGCAGTAGCGATCGAAGACATAATAAATTGAAATGATACAATGCGACTAAAAATTGTTTCTTCTTCAACTTTTTTGTCTACCCCCATCACGTTGCTAAAAAGGCGTAAAGCGTAGGGATTTACTGCCAATACAAATAAAAAAGAAAATAACTGATGAAAAAGTGCGGCATGTAAATTCTTTCCGTACAATTCAGGCCCGACAGTTTGCAGCACATAGGGCAAAGTAACTAGCGGAAAAATAGCATTTTGAATAGTATTTAAAATACCATAGGAAAGATTAATTTGTTTGTTCATCAATGATCTTGGCCAACTTGTTACAAATAGACTTCCAATCAAAATTAGATATGCCAAAATCCATTTGCTTTTTTCCTAGCAAGGGCTCACTTGCCGCGGCAGATTTTAGCGCTTCGGTAAACGAGTCAACAGTTTGCTCTTTGGCGATAAAGCCAAGTGTACCCATATTTGTTACATCTGCTACACCTCCAACATCAGTGGCTGCTATAATACAACCATGAGCAACCGCCTCAGGTAAAACTAGCGCAAACCCCTCCCAACGAGAACTTAACGCAAAAACTTTAGCTCTTCGCATATGAGAAAATAACTGTTCTCTATTTAGATGACCAACAAGAGATATTGCCCCATGGTGCACCTTTCTTGTTTTTTCTTTTATGTAATTTACTAACTCTTGATCATAACTACCAGCAAGAATTAGTTGCCAACCATCTTGCCATAGCTCTGATTTTAAAAACGAATCTATCATTAATTTTGTGTTTTTTGGGTATGACTCAAGACGCCCTGCTGAAAATATTAACTTTTCTTTATCATTAAAAAAATCAATATTATTGGAATCAATCTCCCCCTCACTTAATAAAACACCATTTGGTATTAGATACGTTTTGCCACTGATATTCCTTTTCTGTTTTAGATAGCTGAACGCCTGCGCTGTCTCAGCGCTAAAGATATCAACGAATCCTAGCAAGAAATCTCTTATGTGCTTTTTATAAAACTTAGAGCTATTAAATAGCTCTTTGGCACCCTCACTTCTAATATCAAGCTTTATATATGAAGAAACATTACTAAAAAAAACTTTAATTAAAAATGAAAGAACCACATGTTTAGGATGGAAATGGTAGAAATTGACTACTACTTTATCATTCTCAGTCGAGAGATTGTGCAATATTCTTAAAACATCAAATACATTGTAACTTGATGAGGTAATGCTGTTTATATTATTCTTTATCAATTTAAATTCAACAGAATTAAATAGCTTTTCATCTATGACAATACTTGCATTGCTTAATATATAGGATTTATATCCGTGGTCACTGGCCATATACCTTGGTATCATACCCACATCTTTATAAAGATGTGTTTTTTCAAACGGAGGAAATATAGTAACAAATGCTTTTTTCAACTTGTCAACCTTGATCATATTGATAGCACGTTAAAATATACAGAATGTATTAATTCAACGATATATATTAAGATGCAAAGAGCTATTTCTGAAGATTATAAGAATCATTCAAACATGATGGCACTTGAAAGCATCATGGCAACATGATCTTTTGTGGATAAACTTACCTCACCTTCAATCGGCCACTCAATCCCTACTTGCGGCTCATCCCAACGAATGGCCCCCTCAGATTGCGGCGCATAGTAGTCCGTGGTTTTATATAAAAACTCTGCCGTCTCGCTTAGTGTGACAAAACCGTGAGCAAATCCCTCCGGAATCCAGAATTGGCGCTTATTGTCAGCTGACAGGTGCACACCAACCCATTGCCCGAAGGTCGGTGAGTTTTTGCGAATATCTACCGCTACATCAAACACTTCACCCACTACACAACGCACTAGTTTGCCTTGTGCATGGGGAGGCAACTGATAGTGCAAGCCACGTAACACTCCTTTTGAAGACTTAGAGTGGTTATCTTGTACGAAAGTCACTGGATAACCGACTGCTTCTTCAAACTGTTTATGGTTGAAACTCTCAAAGAAAAAACCACGATCGTCACCAAATACTTTTGGCTCAAAGATAAGCACGTCAGGAATTGCTGTCTTGATTACATTCATCTGTATACCCACATTTAATTCAATCTTTATTGGGGGCGTACTCCCTCCCCCAAAATCACATCAGGCTTTGGCAACCATTCTTAACAAGTATTGGCCATAAGCATTCTTTGCCAACGGCGCAGCAAGCTCACGTATCTGGTCGGCACTGATAAACTTCTGGCGATAGGCGATCTCTTCCGGGCATGCCACTTTCAACCCCTGACGTGTCTCGATGGTCTGAATAAAGTTGCTCGCTTCAATCATGCTTTCATGGGTGCCGGTATCAAGCCAGGCATAACCACGGCCCATCATGGCCACCGACAGATTGCCTTGCTCAAGGTAGATGCGGTTGACGTCGGTGATCTCCAGCTCACCACGCGGTGATGGCTTCAGGCTCTTGGCAATCTCGACCACGCTGTTGTCGTAGAAATAGAGGCCGGTGACCGCATAGTTGCTCTTGGGCTCCAGTGGCTTCTCTTCCAGAGAGATAGCGGTGCCTTCTTTATCAAACTCAACAACCCCATAACGCTCTGGGTCATGCACGTGGTAGGCAAATACAGTGGCGCCACTCTCTTTGGCCTCAGCCGCCTCCAGCTGTTTCTGCAGGTCGTGGCCGTAGAAGATGTTGTCACCCAGCACCAGCGCACAGGGGTCTGAACCGATGAACTCTTCACCCAGAATAAAGGCTTGTGCCAACCCGTCCGGGCTTGGCTGTACCTTGTATTGCAAGTTCAGACCCCACTGGCTGCCATCACCCAGCAATTGCTCAAAGCGGGGGGTATCTTGCGGTGTGCTGATGATCAAAATATCGCGAATACCGGCCAGCATCAAGGTGCTCAGTGGGTAGTAGATCATCGGCTTGTCATAGATGGGAAGCAACTGCTTGCTCACTGCCATGGTCACCGGATAGAGACGGGTGCCAGAGCCCCCGGCCAGAATAATGCCTTTACGTTTAGTCATGATGCTTGTTTCTTATTTTTAAACTGCAAAAGAAAAGGGTGGCTTGAGGCCACACCTTTTACGTTTTATCCCTGCCAGCCAGGGATGCATTCAATACATCCCTAGCCAGTGATTTACTTGCCCAGGATCTCTGTCAACATCCGCTCCACACCGGCTGTCCAGTCCGGCAGCACCAGATCGAAGGTGCGTTGGAATTTGCTGGTGTCAAGGCGGGAGTTATGGGGGCGTTTAGCCGGGGTCGGGAAGGCGCTGGTCGGCACCGCATTGAGTTGCGTAACCGCCAGTTCAACCCCGGCCTCTCTGGCTTTGGCAAACACCAGCTGGGCGTAGTCAAACCAGGTTGTGGTACCGGAGGCTATCAGATGGTACAGCCCGGCAACGTCGGGTTTGCTCTGCGCCACGCGGATCGCATGGGCGGTGCAATCGGCCAGCAACTCGGCACCTGTCGGGGCACCAAACTGGTCATTGATGACTGACATCTCGCTACGCTCTTTGCCAAAACGCAGCATGGTCTTGGCAAAGTTGGCGCCACGGGCGGCGTAGACCCAGCTGGTGCGGAAGATCAGGTGACGAGCGCAGAGAGCAGCCCCCTGTTCCCCTACCAGCTTGGTTTCACCGTAGACATTGAGCGGGGCGGTCGCATCAGTTTCCACCCAGGGGCGCTCACCGCTGCCATCGAACACATAGTCGGTGGAGTAATGCACCAACCAGGCACCCAATGCTTCGGCTTCTCTGGCGATCGCGGCCACGCTGGTCGCGTTGAGCAGCTCGGCAAACTCACGCTCGCTCTCCGCCTTGTCGACTGCGGTATGGGCCGCGGCGTTGACAATCACGTCCGGCTTAACCAGACGTACCGTTTCGGCCACGCCCGCCGGGTTGCTGAAATCACCGCAATAGTCGGTGGAGTCAAAATCAACGGCAGTGATGCGCCCCAACGGTGCCAGCGCACGTTGCAGCTCCCAACCTACCTGACCGTTTTTGCCAAACAGCAGAATATGCATCAGCCGTGCTCCCCATCGTTCTGTTCAATCGAGGAATAGTGCTGTTCAATCCAGGATTGGTAGGCACCACTTTTGACGTTGTTCACCCACTGCTGGTTATCCAGATACCACTGCACGGTTTTGCGAATACCCGACTCGAAAGTCTCCTCTGGCTGCCAAGCAAGCTCGGCGCTCATCTTGCTGGCATCGATGGCATAGCGGCGATCGTGACCGGGGCGATCCGTGACATAGGTGATTTGATCGCGGTAAGAGCCGGCTTTGGGCACCATCTCATCCAGCAGATCGCAGATGGTGTGCACCACTTCCAGGTTCTGCTTCTCGTTGTGGCCACCGATGTTGTAGGTCTCCCCCACCACACCAGTTGTCAGCACCTTGTAAAGGGCACGGGCATGGTCTTCCACATAGAGCCAGTCACGGATCTGATCTCCCTTGCCATAGACAGGCAACGGTTTGCCATCCAGGGCATTGAGGATCACCAAGGGGATCAGCTTCTCGGGGAAGTGGAACGGGCCGTAGTTGTTGGAGCAGTTGGTCACCACAGTCGGCAGGCCGTAAGTTCGGCGCCAGGCACGAACCAAGTGGTCGCTCGAAGCCTTGGAAGCAGAATAGGGGCTGCTGGGGGCATAAGGGGTGGTTTCGGTAAAGAGCGGCAAGGCCTCGCCAGGGACAGCTTCATCGGGGTGAGGCAGATCGCCATATACCTCATCGGTAGAGATATGGTGAAAGCGGAAGGCTGACTTGCGCGGCTCAGGAAGACCATTCCAGTAAGCGCGAGCAGCCTCCAGCAGCATATAGGTGCCGACGATATTGGTCTCGATGAAGTCGGCAGGCCCAGTGATGGAGCGATCGACGTGGCTCTCGGCGGCCAGGTGCATCACGGCATCGGGTTGATGCGCGGTAAACACCCGGTCCAGCTCGGCGCGGTTGCAGATATCCACCTGCTCGAAGGCGTAGCGCTCACTGCCCGATACCTCTGCCAGGGACTCGAGATTGCCCGCATAGGTGAGTTTATCCAGATTGACGACGGAGTCGTTAGTATCCTTTATGATATGACGAACGACTGCCGAGCCGATAAAGCCCGCCCCGCCGGTAACGAGTATTTTCATAGATATGCTCTTGAATAAGAATGAATTCTGAAATGGGATTAGCCAGGGGTATCTGCTTAGTACAGCGGTGTAATTTAATAGCCGGGGATTACACAATCGAACTCAAAGACCATAGCTACCGCCCCTGGGTTACAGCCCCCAGTTTGCTGCTTTTGACCAAATTGTGTGTGCGCACGGATCATGATGTTGACCTCAGGTGACACGTTGAACTGCAAGGCGGAGCATCGGGGCTCTGAGACGAGCTGACACACTATTGATTGGCCATGGGCAAAGAATGTCAAAGGTGCCCACAGATGGCGCTTAAAATCAGCTTCGGATTCTAGCATCCTCCCTCTCCCAAGAGTACAGAAAAGGAAATTATCAGGGTCCGTTTGGTTGATTTACAGACAATTAATCAGGTGTCGTTGGAATCTGCCCCTCCGACTAACAACTTTATTGCCAACATCTGGCCCATGGTTCATCAACTGGCGGTATTGCCTCAATGAAAAAGGCCGCCATCATCTGATGGCGGCCTTTAATATCAAAACAATCAATAGATTACATCTGATCGATCATGTCCTGAGCGAACTCGGAGCAAGAGCGCAGCGTGGCCCCTTCCATCAGTCGCTCGAAGTCATAGGTGACCGTCTTGTTGGCGATGGCTTGTTCCATCCCCTTCACGACCAGATCTGCCGCTTCGACCCAGCCGAGGTGGCGCAACATCATCTCGGCGGAGAGGATGAGGGAGCCCGGGTTGACCTTGTCCTGACCTGCATACTTGGGCGCGGTGCCGTGAGTTGCTTCAAACAGGGCCACACCGTCGCCGATGTTGGCGCCAGGAGCGATGCCGATGCCGCCGACCTGAGCGGCCAGGGCGTCGGAGATGTAGTCGCCGTTGAGGTTCATACAGGCGATGACATCATACTCGGCCGGGCGCAGCAGGATCTGTTGCAGGAAGGCGTCGGCGATGACGTCTTTGACGGTGATGACCTTGCCGGTCTTCGGGTTCTTGAAGGAGCACCAGGGGCCGCCGTCGATCAACTGGGCATCGTACTCTTTCTGGGCCAGGGCATAGCCCCAATCCTTGAAGGCACCTTCGGTGAACTTCATGATGTTGCCCTTGTGGACCAGGGTCACGGAGTCGCGATCGTTGTCGATTGCGTACTCGATGGCGGCACGCACCAGGCGCTCGGTACCGGCTTTGGACATGGGCTTGATGCCGATGCCGCAAGACTCGGGGAAGCGAATTTTCTTCACGCCCATCTCGTTTTGCAGGAAGGCGATGACCTTTTTGGCCTCATCGCTATCCGCTTTCCACTCGATGCCAGCGTAGATGTCTTCGGCGTTTTCGCGGAAGATCACCATGTCGGTCAAGTCAGGACGTTTGACCGGGCTAGGAGTGCCCTGGTAGTAACGCACCGGGCGCAGGCAGACGTAGAGATCCAGCTCCTGACGCAGGGCCACGTTGAGAGAGCGAATACCGCCACCGACCGGGGTGGTCAGCGGGCCCTTGATGGCCACATGGTATTCACGAATGAAATCCAAGGTTTCGGCAGGCAGCCAGGCGCCTTCGCCATAGATGTGAGTCGACTTCTCACCGGTGTAGATTTCCATCCAGGCGATTTTGCGCTCGCCTTTGTAAGCCTTCTCGACCGCGGCATTGACCACGTTCAGCATGGCAGGGGTCACGTCCACACCGATACCATCCCCTTCGATAAAAGGAATGATGGGATTGTTCGGTACGGTCAGCTTGCCATCGGCTGCTACTGTGATTTTCTGGCCCTGGGTCGGGACTACTACTTTGCTTTCCATCGGCATCTCCTAACTTCCTTTTGTTATCAATCTGATCGTTTCCGCGGCCATCTTAGCCCATCCTTTTACATAATCAAATGGTGAGCACACTGCGCGGACCATAGTCGCGCACTGGATCACAATGCGACTGCGCCGACCCAAAGAAGAAGATGAGTCCGGGCTTTTTCACCCCCCTTTCCTCAGCAGTGCGCACTCGGGGCGCCATGGTTGCATCGCCCTCCCCCTGGGGTCAAAAATCAGCCCGTTCAGAGAAAGGCAGGCCCTCGCGGGGGGCGGGATTAGACCACGCAGACGCCCCTCCCGGGGAGAAAAAGAGAGGACTGACCATGTAGAACCTCATTGCTTTTTGAACATTAAATAGTAATAGTTCTCACTTTCTTTTTAAGCCGTGTCCCCCCCGAGGTTGTACAAGATGTTTCGTCACCCCCTGGCAAGAGTGTTGCTGTTAGGCCAGCTCGTCCTGATGAGCTGGATGGCACAGGCCGCCGCCCCCGTTGAAGTGGAAGATGTGATGGGCCGCAAGGTCTCCCTGAGCCTGCCCGCGAGCCGCATCGTGCTCGGTTTCTATCCCGAGGATTACCTGGCTGTGGCCGGTGAAGGGGGCGCCGATCGCCTGGTGGGCATGTCCCGTGCCTGGTTCGTCAAGTCCCGCCCCGCCATCTGGTCCCTCTATGTGGCCAGCCTGCCACAACTGGCCAAGGTGCCCGACCTTGGCAACGTGCAGGATCAGAGCTTCTCCATCGAGAAGACCCTGGCGGTCAAACCCGATCTGGTGATCCTGGCCCAGTGGCAGTACGAGGCCCTGGCCCCGGATCTGCCGCGCCTCGAGCAGGCAGGCATCCCTCTGGTGGTGGTGGACTACAACGCCCAGACCCTGGCCCGCCACATGGCGAGCACCCTGCTGCTTGGCAAGGTGACCGGTCAGGAGGCTCGTGCCCGCAAGATGGCCGACGAATACAAGGCCAAGATTGACACCATCACTTCCCGGGTTGCCCAGGCGAAGCGCCAGCCGCCCCGGGTCTACATCGAGCTGGGGGACAAGGGCCCGGCCGAGTACAGCTACACCTATGGCAAGGACATGTGGGGCGCCATGGCCCTGCTGGCCGGCGGTGACAACGTCGCGGCCCCCTTCGTCGAGCGCTGGGGCCCCATCCACCCTGAGCAACTGCTGGCGAGCAAACCCGAGGTGATCCTGATGGCGGGCTACGAGAGCGTGAGCAGCGCAGAGGCGATGCAGGTCGGTCAGGACGTCTCGGCCGAGACGGTGCGCCAGCGCCTGCAGGGCTTTGCTGCCCGTCCGGGCTGGAGCGAGTTGCCTGCGGTGCAGCAGGGTCGCCTCTATGCGGTCTATCACGGCGCCACCCGCAGCATCATGGATGCCGCCCTCATCGAGTTCATGGCCAAGGCGCTCTACCCCGACTTGTTCCAGGATCTCGATCCCCTGGCCACCTATCAGGGCTTCTACCGCAGCTATCTGCCCATTCGTCCCCAGGGCACCTTTATGCTGGGTATCAAGTAATGGCTGGTTGAACCTGACGGGCCGGACTGTCCCGACCCGAGTCGGGAAAGTCCCTCTTCGTCATCCCTCTTCAACCCTTGCGGGCGCCCCTTGAGAGCGCCCGTTTCAGGATGGTTATCATGAATGATTTGGCTGCCCTGCAGCAGACCCTCACCCGCCAGCGGCAACGGGAGCGCCGCCGCTGGCACTGGCTGGCACTGCTCACCCTGGTGCTGTGCATTACCCTGGTGCTCGACATCGCCACAGGCCCCTCCCTGCTGCCCCTTGGGGAAGTGATCGATGCCCTGCTCTCCCCCGCCCAGGCGGACTCCATGACCCGCACCATCGTCTTTGACATGCGCCTGCCCATCGCCCTGATGGCTCTGGTGGTCGGCGCCTCCCTCGGGCTTGGCGGCGTGCAGATGCAGACCCTGCTGGACAACCCCCTGGCCAGCCCCTACACCCTAGGGCTCGCGGCCGCGGCCGGGCTTGGCGCCGCACTGGCGCTCTATACCGGCGGTCTTGGGCTGCCTCCCCTGATTGCCATTCCGGCCGGTGCCTTCATTTTGTGCATGTTTGCCGCCAGCCTCTTGTTTGGTCTGGCCATGATGCGCAACATCAGCAGCCAGACCCTGATCCTGGCGGGCATAGCCCTGCTGTTCCTGTTCCAGTCCCTGCTCTCCCTGCTGCAGTTCCTCTCCTCCCCCGAGCTCAACCAGCAGATCATGTTCTGGCTGTTTGGCAGCCTGATGCGCACCAGCTGGGATGCCTTGCTGATCACGGCCGCCGTCACCCTGATCTGCAGCGTGCTCATCTATCGGGATGCCTGGGCCCTCACCAGCCTGCGGCTGGGGGAAGCCCGTGCCCGGAGTCTCGGGGTCAACGTGGACAGACTGCGCCTCAAGACCCTGATCCTGGTGGCCCTGCTCACCGCCACCGCCACCAGCTTCGTCGGCATCATCGGCTTCGTCGGCCTGGTGGCCCCCCACATAGCCCGCATGCTGGTGGGGGAAGATCAGCGCTTCCTGATCCCACTGTCGGCCCTGTGCGGCGCCTGCATGTTGTCGGCGGCCTCGGTGCTCTCCAAGTCCATCGTTCCCGGTTCCCTGTTTCCCATCGGCATCGTCACCGCCCTGATTGGCGTGCCCTTCTTTATCTGGCTGATCCTCGGCAAGGGGCGTAAACGTGCTTGAAATATCCCGACTCTCCCTCACCATCGGCCAGCAGACCCTGCTGCGGGAGCTCGACCTCACCCTGAACCCGGGTCAGGTCCATGTGATCATCGGCCCGAACGGGACCGGCAAGACCTCGCTGCTGCGCGCCCTCTTTGGGGAATTGACCCCGGCCGCTGGCGACATCCGTCTGGGGGGCCAGAGCGCCCACCAGATGACCCAGGCCAAGTGGCGTCAGCAATTTGGCTACATGCCCCAGAATATCCAGCTGGAGCTGGACTTGAGCGTCATCGAAGTGGTGGTGCTGGGGCGCCTCGACAGCCTCTCCATGCGCCTCGCGGACGAGGATATCCTGGCCGCCGCCCGCGCCTTGCAGGCCCTCGGCATCGCTCATCTGGCGGATCGTCCGCTCTATTCCTTAAGCGGCGGCCAGCGGCAGATGGTGCTGTTCGCCCAGGTGCTGCTGCGCGACCCCCGCATCATGATGCTGGACGAGCCGGTCAGCGCCCTCGACCTTCACCACCAGATGCAGCTGATGGAGCACCTCTGCCAGCAGACCCGGGAGCAGCAGTGGATCACCCTGGTGGTGCTGCACGATCTCAACCTGGCGGCCCAGTTTGCCGATCAGCTGATCGTGCTGGCAGATGGCGACTTGCAAGCGTTCGGCCCCCCCGCCCGGGTGCTCGATGCCGACCTCATCGAGCGCCTCTATCAAGTGCCGGTACAGATAAGTCACGATCAAAGCGGCATCCCCTTCCTTCGCACCCTGCGAAGACAATGATGACGAGACTTCCCATAACGCCGCCTTCGGCCTGGCCCGCAACAGGCCCCCGGGTGCGCGCAACATGAACGGCGCCTCCTACTGGCGGGACTGGCAGGCCATGAGCCCGGCCGCCCGCCTGCTCATCCTCAATGGCCTGGCATTCAATCTCGGCTTCTACATGATGCTGCCCTTCCTCGCCCAGCACATGGGCAGCGGCCTTGGCCTCGCAGGCTGGGCCTGTGGCCTGGTGATGGGGATGCGGGTCTTCAGCCAGCAGGGGCTGTTTTTGCTGGGGGGAACTCTGGGGGATCGCATCGGCTATCACCCCGCCATCGTCTGGGGTTGCCTGGTGCGATCGGTCGGTTTCGTGCTGCTGGGCTGGGCTGAGTCCCTGCCCATACTGCTGCTGGCGGCGGCCCTCACCGGCTTTGCAGGGGCCCTGTTCACCCCCTGCGCCCAGGCCTATCTGGCCAGCGAATGCGGCACCCCGAGCCAGCGCCAGCGTGCCTTCGCCCTGCACAACCTCGCCAGCCAGGCGGGCATGCTGCTCGGCCCCCTGGTCGGCCTCACCTTGACCCAGCAGAGCTATGCCCTGACCGGGCTCTTGGCGGCGAGCCTGTTCGCCCTGCTCGGGGTGTTGCAGTATCGGGTGCTGCCCAAACGCCCGGTGGCCAACCAGACCCCCCGCGGCGCCATCTTGCAGCAGTGGCGTGCCATAGTGCGCCAGCGCTCCTTCATGATGTTCACCCTGCTGGCGGGCAGCTACCAGATCCTGTTCCACCAGCTCTATCTGGCCCTGCCTGCCCATATCCAGAGCCTGCCGGATGCCACCGAGCTGCTCGGCGGCGTGTTCACCCTCTCGGCGGTGATCGGCGTCCTGCTCCAGCTGCCGGCGTCGCGCCTGGTGGAGCGCCGCCTGGGAGTGCCGCTCGCCATGGGGCTCGGCATCGGGCTGATGGGGCTGAGCTATCTGGCCCTGCCCCTGTTGGCCCCTTGGCCGACGGCGGGGGTATTGGCGCAAGTGGCCCTGCTCTCCTTGGGCTCCATCCTCTGCTTTCCGCTCTTTGCCGCCCAGCTGCCCCGCTACGCCCCCCCCGACCAGCTCGCCAGCTATTACGGCTTCTATGCCAGCGCCGGCGGCTGCATGGCGCTGTTTGGCAACCTGCTGATCGGTTTTATGCTGGGGGATGCGGGCACTCGCCCTAGCACGGCCATCTGGCTGCTGCTGGCCCTCGCCGGGATCTTGGCCGGAGCAGGCCTCTATGCGCACCTGAGATCGGGCATGGCAGCCCGAGCCACCTCTTCGCCAGATGACTCGCAGGTGATCTGACGAGGCAGGCAGCCTTCATTTGGCGCCCGATATCAGCCTCATCCGCCAACCGGGAATGCGGTCAACAACCCTGTTACGGGTGCCCCGGACAGTTCTCCCCCTCCTCTTTTCCATCATCGCAGTCTGGGCCACTCACGCTCCCGTCAGGGGCTGGCCCTCCCCCTGAGGCTGGCTCAGGGCGCGGTATTGGGAGGGGGTCAATCCGGTTTTTTGCTTGAACACCCGGCAGAAGTAATTCACATCACCGTAGCCGCAGCGATTGGCCACCTCTTCCAGGCGGAAGCGGTACTTCTTGAGCATGAACTTGGCTCTGTCGATCCGCACCCAGCTGATGTAATCCGCCAGCCGCATATGACCCTGCTCACGAAACAGGTGGGAGAGATGACTGGCCGACAGGTTGAAGCGGTGGGCGATGGAGTCACGACTGATGGGGCGGTGAAAATTTTCCTGGATATAGATGCAGATGCCATGAAACAAGTCCGCACCTCGGGGCCGCTCGGTCGCCGATGCGCCAAGCAGTTGCTGGGCACTGGTCAGTAGCGCCAGCAGCAGATGGTTGTCGGTGGGGGAGCGGCCGGGATCCTCGGTCAACACGTTGAGGGCCGCCAGAATATGCTCTGTCACATGACCGGCCCGGGCCATGATGCTGTGTTTTTGCACATCGAAGAAATCGGGATCTTCCCGGCGTTTGCTCACCAGGCTGAAGCCAAGCTGGCGCTTGCCAAACAGCAGGCTCAGCACCGAGCAATCCGTGCTCCACTGCGGCTTGTTCCAGCCGTTGGGCGGAATATAGAACGCCTGCCCCGGCAATATCCGGATCTCCTGGCTGCCCTGCCCCTTGTCCCAGACCTGATTGACATACTCGCCGCTGAACACCAGCTCGAGGCGGGGAAAGTTGACCTGGTAGCTGAAGCTGGGCGGCACCCCCTGCTCACTGGCAAACCAGACTCGCTCGAAGGGGGCCTGCTCAGTGATGGCGTCGTCGAGCAGTTGGCTGAAGATGAGTGACATGATGATCCCGGTCAAGAGAGAGGCAAGCGATTGCGGCCGCCGCAACCGCCCATGTTATAGTCCGGGCCGGACCGTCAATTCCACCCTTTTCTTCAAACAACTTTCTTCAAACTAAATGAGGCGTCCCTTATGAGTTGTCGTGATCTTCCCTCTTTTCTGTTGATGAAAAACCCGATCCAGGGCTACGAATGGGGCAGCCGTGACGCCCTCACCACCCTGTTTGGTATCCCGAATCCGGACGGCAGCCCTCAGGCCGAGCTGTGGATGGGCGCCCATCCCAATGGCTGCTCCGAGGTGAGCCTAGCGGGCAACGCACAGAAGCTTTCCGCCGTTATCGAGGCCGCCCCCAGCGCCGTGCTGGGTGAGGCCACCGTCGCCCGCTTCGGCAGCCTGCCGTTCCTGTTCAAGGTGCTCTGCGCCGAGAAGGCCCTCTCCATCCAGGTACACCCCAGCAAATCCCAGGCCGAAGCGGGCTTTGCCAAGGAAGAGGCCGCCGGCATCTCGCTCAAGGCGAGCAATCGCAACTATAAAGACCCGAACCACAAGCCGGAGCTGGTGTTTGCCCTCACCCCCTATCAGGCGATGAACGGCTTTCGCGCCATTCCCGCCATCCTGACGCTGTTCGAGCGAGTCAAGCTGGCGGCTATCGCCGATCTGGTAGCGGCCCTCGCCGCCGCTCACGCAGCGGATCAGGGTGAAGCCGGGTTGCAGCACTTCTTCCACCAGTTGCTGGTGCTGGAGGGCGCGCGCAAAGAAGCCGCCCTGGCGGGCCTGCTGAGCTATGCCGCCGCCCATCAGGATGAGGAGACCTTTGCCCTCATCACCAGCCTGGCCGCCCAGTATCCGGGAGACGTGGGCCTCTTCTCGCCGCTCTTGCTGAACGTGGTGACCCTCAAGCCGGGTCAGGCCATGTTCCTCGATGCCTGCACCCCCCATGCCTATGTGCGCGGCACCGGCCTCGAGATCATGGCCAACTCCGACAACGTGCTGCGCGCCGGGCTCACCCCGAAATACATAGATGTGGCAGAGCTGCTGGATTGCACCCGTTTTGTGGCCAAACCGGATGACCAGATCCTGCTGGACCCCAGCGTTGATAGCGCGGTGCAGCACTTCAGGGTGCCGGTACCTGACTTCACCTTCAGCGTCTACCCGGCCGGTGGGCACCAGCTCATCACCACCAGCGCCGAGATCCTGTTTGCCATCGATGGCACAGTGACCCTCCAGCAAGGTGAGCAGTCACTGCGCCTCGAAAAGGGCCAGTCCGCCTTTGTCCCCGCCGCCACCGGCAGCTACCAGCTGCTGGCCGAGGGGCGGGTTGCCCGCGCTGGCAATCGCAGCTAAGGGGTGCCATGACCCCCTGAATGCACAAGGGCCATCAGAAGATGGCCCTTGTTTTATCCGCCCCCTCCCTCTTCTGCTGCGTGGATGTGCAGATCGGGGCGCTCGCCATCCATCGGGGTCTCCATTTATTCGGGGGAAAGGTGTAAACCATATTCAGGACGGAACACTGACATAACAAAGGGGCCGTAAGGCCCCTTTGTTATTGACAACCTTGACTCATACAAGCATCAAACCAGCTCGGTGAGTGCGCCTATCAGGGCATCTAATCCCTTGTCCACCTTCTGCCGTGAACAACCCACATTGAGGCGGATAAAGCCTGTTCCCTCGGGGCCGTAGGTGTCGCCGCGCATGATGGCGACCCGGTATTTCTCCACCAGCAAGCTTTGCAGGGCATCCATCTTTTCCGCCCTGTCGATGCCGAGTCCGTTGAGATCAATCCAGGCAAGATAGGTGCCCTCGGGCACTTGGTAGTCGATGGCCGGGAAGGCGGCATTGAGCCGCTCGGCAACGTGCGCCAGATTGCCATGCAGGTGGCGCTTCAGGGCATCGAGCCAGCCATCGCCATCCCGGTAGGCGCTGATATGGGCCAGGATGCCGAGAATGGGGGGGGAGGAGAGGCCATGGGCGGCCTTGAGTTGCCGTAAATACCCTTCCCGGCTCGCCACCTCAGGGATAAAGGCATAGGCACCGCCAAGGGCCGGAATATTGAAGGATTTCGAGCCCGAGCTCACCAACGCCCAACTGTCATCTAGCGCCACCTCGCTCCAGGGCAGGTAGGGGGTAAAACTGATGTCCATGTGGATGTCGTCCGAGATCACCCTGACCCCATGACGTTGACAGATGTCGGCCATCCGGCCGAGTTCATCCCGGCTCCAGACCCGGCCTGTGGGGTTGTGGGGGCTGCACAGCAGCAGGATGCGGCAATCGGGGCGGGCCGCCTGTTGCTCAAAACAGACCCAGTCGATCTGATAACGCCCCTCCCTCTTTTGCAGCGGGCAGGAAAGCAATACCCGATCGCTGGCCGCCAGCATATTGCCGAAGGCGTCGTAGGCGGGAGTGTGCACCAGCACGCCCTCCCCCGGCGCCGACCAGAGGCTCACCAACTGAGCGACCACATAGATGACCGAGGGGCCATAGACCAGGGTCTCGGGGTCGAGGCTGGCGCCATGACGGCGGGCAAACCAGTCGCTCACCGCCCCCTTGAAGTCACTGTGGTTCCAACGGCTGTAGCCAAACACCCCGTGTTCCAGCCGCTTGGCCAGCGCCGCGCGTATGCAGGGGGCTGTCTCAAGATCCATGTCCGAGATGGTGAAGGGGAGCAAGTCGGCATGGCCGAAGCGGTCTGCCACATAGTCCCACTGGGTGCAGTAGGTGCCATGGCGGTCGACCTCTTGCTCGAAGTCATAAATCTCATGCATGCTATTTCTTTCTCCATCAATGCGGCGAATGGCCAGGAAGAATGGATAAGGGGGCATCAGCCCCCGACATTATCTTGCTGGCGCGGACGATCAGGCCCCCATCAGGCTCTGCAGCTGGTTTTTCACCAGGTGCACCTGAGGGCCTATCACCACCTGCAGGTTGTGCTCGTCGAGCTTGATCACCCCGATGGCGCCATTGGCTTTGAGCAGCTTGTCATCGACTCGGCTCATGTCCTGCACCGACATCCGCAGCCGGGTGATGCAGTTGTCCAGCGCCAGTATGTTGTCGGCGCCCCCCAGGGCATTGAGGATGATCTCGCCGTTGTAACCGCTGCTGCCTACGGGTTTGCCCGCCGGTTGCGGGGCGTCGTTGCTCTCAATCTCGCGGCCCGGGGTCTTGAGGTTGAAGCGGACGATGGCAAAGCGGAACACGCCGTAGTAAACGGCAAACCAGATCCCGGCGACCACGGGCACCAGATACCACTTGGTCGCGGTGCCCTGCAGCACCCCGAACACCAGAAAATCGATGAGGTTGCCATCGGTGTTGCCGATGGTGACCCCCAGGAGCCCCATGGTCATGAAACCCAGACCGGTCAGGATGGCGTGGATGAAGTAGAGCACCGGCGCCACGAACAGGAACAGGAACTCCAGCGGCTCTGTGATGCCACCGATGACGCAGGCCACCACCCCGGACACCAGCAGCGCCTTGATCTTGCCGCGATTCTCCGGTCGGGCGCAGTGATACATGGCCAGTGCCGCCCCCGGCAGGCCGCCGAGGAAGGCGGGCATCTTGCCCTGTGACAGGAAGGAGGTGGCGGAGACCGAGAAGCCGGTGGTGTCGGCGCAGGAGAGCTCGGAGTAGAAGATGTTGAGGGCGCCGCTCACCTCGTTGCCGCACACCAACTGGGTGCCGCCCGCTTCGGTGAAGCGAATGAGCGCCACCAGAATGTGGTGCAGGCCGAGCGGCAACAGCAGACGCTCACCGGTACCGAACAGGA
Organism: Aeromonas rivuli; assembly: GCF_020149575.1. Taxonomy (NCBI): domain Bacteria; kingdom Pseudomonadati; phylum Pseudomonadota; class Gammaproteobacteria; order Aeromonadales; family Aeromonadaceae; genus Aeromonas; species Aeromonas rivuli. The sequence continues at coordinate 2,951,120 of NZ_CP079742.1, forward strand.
AGGGACCGAAGGGGCCTGCGTGGGAGATGACGGCACCGATGCCGTTGATACCGGCGGCGAACCAGGGCCAGACCAGAGGCACCACCAGACCGACCACCCCCAGTACCAGCGCCGTGATGATGGGCACGAAACGGGCACCGCCGAAGAAGGCCAGCGCATCCGGCATCCGGTAGGTGTAGAAACGGGCATGCAGCTTGGCGACGATGACCCCGACGATGATGGCCCCCAGAATACCGGTATCGATGGAGCTGATACCGAGGATCGATTTCACCCCGTAGGCTTTCTCCGCCGCCCCGTCACCGATCACATTGGCCACCGTCAGGTAGAAGTTGATGGAGAGGTTGAGCGCCGCATAACCGACGAAACCGGCAAAGGCCGCCACCCCCTTCTCTTCCCGCGCCAATCCGAGCGGAATGGCGACCGCAAACATCACCGGCAGATAGATGAAGGCCACCAGCCCCACCTTGGTCATCCAGAGGAAGAGCAGCTGCAACACCATGTTGTCGAGGAAGGGCATGCTCTGCTTCACCGCATCGCTGGTGAGGGAGCTGCCGACCCCGAGCAGGATGCCGGAGAAGGCGAGCAGGGCCACCGGCAGCATAAAGGTCTTGCCGAGGCTCTGCAGGAACTCCCATATCGTGGATTTGGCGGGGGACTTGGCCATGTGACGGATCCTTGTGAGTTGAAGGTCAGGTCCCGATGTCGCTCTTCTTCACCCCCCTGGTTGATAAACGCAAGCAGGGGCGGAGTCCCATCAGGTTTTATGGATGATAAAACGTTTTATCAACTCACAAGTGCCGACAAGATCACAGAATCATGGGCAAAGATGGCAGCCTGTCGCAAATCTGTGAGGCAGATCCATGCCCGCGGGATGTAACGTTTCACTTGGGGATATGAGGGGTTATGCTGTGGCTATCTGATCTCTTGTCCCTGGCTGCAACGCGCGCTCTATGTCGTCACACTCCATGCCATCCAATCCTATGTCGCCCAGACCGCAAGCTGCGAAACTGGCCAAGATCACCGACGTGGCAGAGCTGGCGGGGGTCTCGGTCACCACAGTCTCCATGGTGCTCAACGGCAAGGGGCGTATCTCCCCCGCCACCGCAGAGCGGGTGCAGCAGGCCATCAGGCAACTCGATTATGTGCCCAACAGCGCCGCCGCCAACCTGCGCAGCCAGCACTCCAATCTGGTGGGCTTGCTCCTGCGCGACATCACCGACCCCTTCTATACCGAGGTGACCGCCGGGGTGAGCGAGGTGCTGGAGCAGCAGGGCTATCTGCTGTTTCTGACCCAGTGCGGCCACAGCCCGGAGCGGTTGCAGCAGAGCATCCAGTCCCTGTCGCGCCAGGGGGTGGCTGGCATCATCTTCAATCCGGTGCGCGGCGCGGCGGCCAAGACGCTGCAGACCCTGCTCGACTCGCAATTGCCGGTGGTGTGCGCCGCCCGCTCCTACTATCGCGATGACGTGGACTTTATCGGCCCGGACAACAGCCACGCCGCCCAGCAGGCCACCACCTATCTCATCGAGCAGGGTCATCGCCATATCGCCTACGTGGGGGGACGGGCCGACTCCCTGGCCCGCGCCGAGCGGATCGGCGGCTACTGCGCCAGCCTGCTGCAATACGGCCTGCCCTTCAAACCCGAGTGGATATTGGAGTGCGAGCGCACCCAGCGCAGCGCCGCCGACACCATAGCCCAGCTGCTGCATCAGCATCCCAAGGTGACCGCCATCCTCTGTCACTATCCCGAGGTGGCGCTGGGGGGCATCTACGGGGTGGAGGCGAGCGGGCGCAGCGTCGGCAAGGACAACTACATCGGCCAGCAAGTGGCGCTGCTCGGCTTTGACGACGTGGCGGAGGCGGAACTCACCTCCCCCGCCCTCACCTTCGTCAGCTCACCGGCCCGGGAGATTGGCCGCCAGGCCGCCCAGCGGCTGCTGGCCCGGATGCAGCAACCGGATCTCGCCCCCAACCGCCATATCATCACCCCCAACCTGCAAAAACGAGAATCGGCCTGAGGCTCAGGCAAGGCTTCCTGGCTGCCCATGCGCTGGCACCAGCGCGTTATCCCCTGGCCATGCAGACCGAGCTCAAGAGGCTCCCTCCCCCCATGGCTGACTCCCCCACATTGGGGGTTGAGGGGACAGTGAATAAACCTATGATGGGCGCGCCATCCAGAACGGGAGTCGATGTCATGGTAACAACACAGCAGGCACAGACCGAACCACAGAGCGAAGTCCATCGCTGCGACCAGTGCGGGGAGCGCACTCACCATATCGTGGTGCTGGTTGCCCGAGACCACAGCCAGGACATCATGCCCAAGGAGCCGCGCAAGGCCTTCTGGCAAGCCTTTCGCGCCAGCAGCATCACCAACTGGGCATTTGGCGAGACCCTCGCCTATCAGGCCACCCATGTGAAGCACCTGATTTGCGAGCGCTGCGGCGAGACCTTTCTCGAGTATTGAGTGGCTGTTACCCCGGCAAGGGGCGACGTGCTGCCTGGGGTCACCGTACCAAGCGGGCGGATAGCCAAGTCCGACGGCTCAACCCATTTCTCCAGCTTGCCCTCCCTCTTCTCCACCTGCCTCCCCCTGACGGCTGCCATTTATGTGCGTTGGCTCACATCTCGCCCCATCATCTACCCTCACAAATTTACAGAAGAAGCTTCTCTCTCCCGTCCTGACTGGTAGGGCCACAGCGATAACACCGCAATCATATGTAAACTAACATCATGATTTTATGTGTAAAAATACAAATTCCTTACTATCTTAGACCAATAGCTCGCTTTGGGATCCGGCTCACACTCAGGATTTTACCGCACAAAAATCCAGTAAACAGCATGTTTGTCCGATAGGGCAGTGGCCGCCATGCCACCATAATATGAATGTCAACTTTGTCTGCATGTCCCGGGCGGCAATCCGGGAAGAGATGCCAACAGGCTCCGGCCAGGAGCAGGGAGAACGCCATGATCACCACCCTTATCAACGAGCATCTGATCAATCTCGATTTAACAGCGACATGCAAGGAGGAGGTCTTCAGCGAGATGGCCCGCTTGCTGGTCGCCCAGGGAAAAGTCAGCGATGAGCAGCAGTTCATCAAGGACCTGTGGGCCCGGGAAGCGCTGGACAACACCGGCTTCGAGGAGGGGGTTGCCCTGCCCCACGCCAAGAGCGCTGCGGTGAGCACCCCGGCGGTGGCCATCGGCATCAGCCGAGCCGGCATCGACTACGGCGCCGAGGATGGGCAGCCCTCCAAGCTGTTCTTCATGATTGCCTCCCCGGCCGGTGGCGCCAACCACCATATCGAGGTGCTGGCCGAGCTCTCCGCCAAGCTGATCGAAGAGGGCTTTATTGCCAGGTTGCTGGCCGCCAGGAGCTCTGCCGAGGCACTGGCCCTGCTGCTCGAGAAGAAAGAAGAGCAAGCCGCCCCAGTCGCCGACAAAGGCTTCATCATAGGTGTCACCGGCTGCCCGGCCGGTATCGCCCACACCTATCTGGCCGCCGAGTCCCTGGAGCGCGCCGCCAAGGAGCTGGGCTATGAGATAAAGGTTGAGACCAACGGCTCCATCGGCGTCAAGAACAGTCCGACCGCGGCCGACATTGCCCGCGCCAGCGCCATCGTGGTGGCCTGTGACAAGCAGGTGGACATGACCCGCTTCAACGGCAAGCCGCTCATCAAGACCGGGGTCAAGGCCCCCATCAAGGATGGCAAGGGGCTGATCGAGCAGGCGCTCAAGGCGCCAGCCTATGTGGCAGACAAAGATGACAAGAAGGGCGAGGAGCAGAGCACCGGTGGCGGCAGCGGCGATCTCTACCGCTTCCTGATGAATGGCGTCTCCCACATGATCCCCTTCGTGGTCACCGGCGGCCTGCTGATTGCGTTGGCACTGGCCATAGGGGGTCACCCGACCCCGAGCGGCATGCAGATCCCGGAAGGGAGCATGTGGAACCAGATCCTCAACGTCGGCGTGGTGGCCTTCAAGCTGATGATCCCCGTGCTATCTGCCTATATCGCCTATGCCATTGCCGACCGCCCCGCCCTGGCGCCGGGCTTTATCGGCGGCTGGATAGCCAATGACGGCAGCTTCTACGGCGCCGACGCCGGCACCGGCTTTATTGGTGCCATCGTCGCGGGCCTGCTGGTCGGCTACCTGGTGCGCTGGATAGCGACCCGCAACTACAGCAAGATGGTGCAACCCCTGGTGCCGGTCATGATTGCACCCATCGTCGGTTCCCTGTTCATTGCCGCGGTGTTCATCTTCATCATTGGCGCCCCCATCGCCGACATGATGACCGGCCTCAACAACATGCTGCTCTCCATGAGCGGCGGCAGCATGGTGCTGCTGGGCATAGTGCTGGGTGGCATGGCGGGCTTTGACATGGGGGGCCCGGTCAACAAGGTCGCCTTCCTGTTCTCGGTGGGCATGATAGCCTCGGGCCAGACCCAGTTCATGGGCGCCATGGCCTGCGCCATTCCTGCCGCACCACTGGGCATGGCCTTCGCCACCCTCATTGGTCGCAAGCTGGATGTGTTCGATGCCTCCGAAATCGAAGCGGGCAAAGCCGCCGGTGCCATGGGCCTGGTGGGCATCTCCGAAGGGGCCATTCCGTTTGCCGCCCGTGACCCGCTCGCGGTCATTCCGGCCAACGTGCTGGGCAGCATGACCGCCGCCGTGATGGCCTTCCTGTTCGGCATCACCAACAGCGTGGCCCACGGTGGCCCCATCGTGGCCCTGCTGGGCGCGGTCAACAAGCCGCTGCTGGCGCTGCTGTGCATGATCTGCGGTGCCATCGTCACCGGCGTGGTCGCCGTTGCCCTGAAAAAATTGCGCAAGGGCAAGCTGGCTGCCGTACCCGCTTAAACAACAGAAGCCCCGAACCACAAAGAGGCCCTCCTGGGCCTCTTTGTGTTGTCAGCGGCACACCGCAAGCTAGCCGGGCCTATCTGTCCGTTGGACATTTCGAGGCCAGACGTTATCTTGTCCCGGCGCTACCCATTTTTGCGAGGTCCCATGAAAGTCGTTGCCGTTACCGCCTGTCCCACCGGCATTGCCCACACCTATATGGCCGCCGAAGCGCTGCAAAAGGCGGCCGCCCAGCTCGGGTTGAAGATCAAGGTCGAGACCCAGGGCGCCATGGGGCTGGAAAATATCCTCACCGCCCGGGATATCGCCAGCGCCGATCTGGTGCTGATCGCCTCCGACATCGAGATAGAGCAGAAAGAGCGCTTCCTCGGCTGCCCCCAGCGCCAGGTATCGCTGGAGTCCGTGCTGCTCAATGCGGTCGCCGTGCTCAGCGCCCCGCCCCCCGCGCCCTGATGCTGAGCCGCGAGATCACCCTCTATTGCCGCCATGGCCTGAGCATCAACCAGGCCCGGCAACTGAGCCGCATGGCGGGCCTGTTCAAGTCGCATATCCAATTGAGCAACCTCAGTCGCCGCCAGACCGCCGAGGCCAGCAGCCTGCTCGCCCTGCTCACCTTAGCCACCCAGCCCGGGGATCTCTGCCAGCTGTTGATTGAAGGACTGGATGCCGAACTGGCCCACATGGCGTTCAACTGCTGGTGCGTGGAGCTGGGCAAACCCCTTGGCCGCAGTACGACGGCGCACCTCGCCGAGCAGCGCCTGGCCACCCACCAGCCCGACTACCACTTTGCCTTGCCCCAGGTGGCGAGCCTGTCTGCCCCGCACGCCAAGGCCCAGGTGCTGGCGCAGCTGATAGACCTCCTGCCAGAGAGTCTGGTCAAAGAGAGCCCTGGCCTGCACAGTGAACTCATGGCCCGCGAGCAAGTCAGCGCCACCATCATCCGGGCGGGCATCGCCATGCCCCATGTGCTCAGTGCCGCCGTCCGCCAGCCCGCCCTCGCCATGCTGCACAGCACAGAGCCCGTCGATTGGGGTTCCAGCTTGGGGGCGGTGCACAACATCATCCTGCTCTGCGCCCCCCGGCAGTTGCCCCCCGCCCAGCTCAGACCCCTGACCCGGCTGGCCCGGGCCATGATGGACGAGATCCTGACCCATGCCCTGCTCCACGCCAGCACTCATCAGGCCCGTCACGCCATCGTCATCGAGGGACTGCTGAGCTAGCCCGCCGAAACCAGCCTGCCCGGTTCAGACCTCGCTTCGTGAGTCTCAACGCCTGGGGGACAGATCCCGCCGCCGGGGGCCTGTGATACACTGTGGCCCCGCCATTATTGATGCCAGATGCCATGAAACCGAGCCGCCCTCTCCTCTCGCCACGACCCTCATCCCGCCCGGCCGCCCCGGTGCGCACTCAAACCGGGGGCGCCAACCCGCCCGTGGCGGCGCAGGATCGCACCTTATTGCTGCTCAACAAGCCCTACATGGTGCTGTGCCAGTTCACCGACGAAGGGGGCCGAGAGACCCTCAAGGATTACGTCAAGGAGCCCGGCATCTATGCCGCTGGCCGACTGGACCGCGACAGCGAAGGGCTCTTGCTGCTCACCAATGACGGCAAGTTGCAGGCCCAGCTCACCCAGCCGGGAGAGAAGACTCCCAAGACCTATTGGGTGCAAGTTGAGGGGATGGTGAGTGACGATGCCCTGGCCGCCCTGCGCGCCGGGGTTGAACTCAATGACGGCATGACGCTGCCCGCCGAGGCACGCATCATGGCGGAACCTGAGGTGTGGCCGCGCAATCCGCCGATCCGCGAGCGCCAGGCCATTCCTACCTGCTGGCTGGAGATCAAGATAGTCGAGGGCCGCAACCGTCAGGTGCGGCGCATGACGGCCCACATCGGCCACCCGACCCTGCGCCTCATTCGCTACGCCATCGGTGCCTGGACCCTGGATGGGCTGGCCCCGGGCCAGAGCCGTGCCCTGACCCCCGGCGAGATGCCCTCCCCCGCCCCTCGTCCCCGCGCGCCCAGAGCGGCGCCAACCCGCATGGCCGCGTCGACGCCCGCCAGGGGCCAGCCCCCAGCACGCGCCACCGACAAGGCAAGCACGGGGGCGAGCAGCAAGGGGTCCGGCCGCGCCAGCGCGCGCCGTCCGGCTCGTAAAGCCTGACCTTGTGCTGACCAGGAGCCTGTTGCGGGGAGCGGGATCACCGAGCGTGGTGCTCGCCCCATCACAGGGTCATCCCAGGCAAGCCCAGGGATCGGCCGCCTACCCCTGCCAGCTGGGAGATTCAGTCAAGGCTGCCCCATCACCGCCACCCTGGCGGGCAAAGAGCGGGTGACAAGCCGGGCCGAACCCCCGATTATCTAAGCCAGCTCGAATTGCCCCCTTGCACCTTGCGGTGCCTATCTGCCCAGGAGCCTTGTTATGGATCACGAATATCTGCCCGCCCGCCTGACGGTCGCCGCCCTGGTGCACTGGCAGGGACGCTTCTTGCTGGTCGAGGAGGCGATCCACGGTGAGCGGCGCTTCAATCAGCCCGCCGGTCATCTGGAAGCGGGGGAGACCCTGATTGAGGCGGCCCGGCGCGAGCTCAAAGAGGAGACGGGGCTCGAGGCCGAGCCCAATGCCTGGCTCGGCAACTATCTGTTCAAACCCGCCGACAGCGAGGCCACCTTCCTGCGCACCGCCCTGGTGTTTGACCTTCACAGCGATCCGGGCCAGCATCAGCCCGCCGATCCCGATGGGGACGTGCTCGCCTGCCACTGGTTTACCCTGGCCGAGATAGCCGAGCGCAGAGCCGCCTTGCGCAGCCCCCTGGTCTGGCAATGCATACAGGATTACCTGGCTGGCACCCGGTTGCCCCTGTGCGCCCTGCAAGCTTTCATCCAGGGCAAGTCCCAGACGGGCGTCTGACGAACAACGCCTGCCACGGGAGAGCCAGGCCCGCCCCTGCCGCCAATCCGGGACAAACGATTTCGCCACCCCCCGCTCAACCCGGGATCATGATTTGTATATGTGACCGAGGGCGCGAAATGCTGTTAGAATACGCCCCGTTTAAACGAACTGGTAACGACACTCAATGACAGATAACAGCCAAATCAAGGTGATCGTCGGCATGTCCGGCGGTGTGGACTCTTCCGTCTCGGCCTACCTGCTGCAACAGCAGGGTTACCAGGTCGAAGGCTTGTTCATGAAGAACTGGGAAGAAGACGACACGGACGAGTATTGCTCTGCCTCCCAGGATTTGGCTGATGCCCAGGCAGTCTGCGACAAGCTGGGCATGCACCTGCACACCATCAACTTCGCCGCCGAGTACTGGGACAATGTGTTCGAACATTTCCTCGAGGAGTACAAGGCGGGGCGTACCCCGAACCCGGACATCCTCTGCAACAAGGAGATCAAGTTCAAGGCGTTCCTGGAGTTTGCCGCCGAAGAGCTGGGTGCCACCTACATCGCCACCGGCCACTATGTGCGCCGGGATGACAGCACAGGTCGCCCGCGCCTGCTGCGCGGTCTGGATGCCAACAAGGATCAGAGCTACTTCCTCTACACCCTGAGCGAAGCCCAGGTGGGTCAGAGCCTGTTCCCGGTCGGCAATCTGGAAAAACCCGAGGTGCGCCGCATCGCGGAACAGCTCGAGCTCATCACCGCCAAGAAGAAAGACTCCACCGGCATCTGCTTCATCGGCGAGCGCAAATTCAAGGACTTCCTGGCCAAGTTCCTGCCCGCCCAGCCAGGTCCTATCGAAACCGTGGATGGCAAGGTGATCGGCACCCACCAGGGCTTGATGTATCACACCCTGGGTCAGCGTAAAGGATTGGGCATTGGCGGCATGAAGGATGCCGGGGAAGATGCCTGGTATGTGGTCGACAAAGAGGTCGAGCGCAACACCCTGATCGTTGCCCAGGGGGATCACCCCCGCCTCTATTCGGATGGCCTCATAGCCAGCCAGCTGCACTGGGTGGATCGTACCCCCATTCGTGCGCCGCTGCGCTGCACCGTCAAGACCCGCTACCGCCAGCAGGATATCCCCTGCCTCATCCAGCCCATGGATGACGAGACCATTCGGGTCATCTTCGACGAGAAACAGGCTGCGGTGACCCCGGGCCAGTCGGCGGTCTTCTACGACGGAGAGAATTGCCTGGGCGGCGGCATCATCGAGCAGCGTTTCAACCATTCGGTGTGAATGAATCACGAGGGCCGCGCACATGCACGGCCCTCGTCAGTAACCTGGCACTGTGCTGCAGTCAGCCGGTGCGCACGAACAGATCAAGACCGTGACCATATGCACAATACATTTCAAGGCAGGATCATGGTCTGCGGCGGCATCAACCGGTGAATAAACAAAACAGGGCCGTGACCATATGAAGGGTACATGTCAAGACAGAACCAGGTCAGGGTCTGCGGCGGCATCAGCCGGTGAATGAACAAAACAGGGCCGTGAATGTATGAGCGATAAATTTCAAGACAGAACCATGGCCTTTGCCGGCATCTGCCAGGCGGCCTATCTGGTGCAGAAAGTGGCCCGTGACGGCAGCTGCGACGAGGCCGCCCTGCGCGAGAGCCTGCAAAGCGTGCTGGTCACCAATCCCAAGCAGCCCCTGGAAGTGTTTGGCAGCCACCTCGCCATTCGCGATGGCTACCGCGCCCTGGTCGAGCAACTCGGCGCCGATGGCAGCCAGAAGAATGCCGAGCTGACCCGCTATGTGGTCAGCCTGATCGCCCTGGAGCGCAAGCTGGCCAAGCGCAAAGATATCCTCAGCATGCTGGGGGAGCGCATCAGCCAGATTGGTCGCCAGCAACAGCATTTCGATCTGCTCGACGAGCAGATCCTGGCCAACATGGCGAGCATCTACAGCGATCTCATCAGCCCGATAGGGCCCCGTATCCAGGTCGCTGGTACGCCGCTGTTCCTGCAACAGCCGCTGGTACAACACAAGGTGCGCGCCCTGCTGCTCGCCGGCATCCGCGCCGCCGTACTCTGGCGCCAGCTTGGCGGCAGCCGTACCCAGATCATCTTCGCTCGCAAGAAGATGGTGGAACTGGCCAAACGATTTTAATCCCCCACACATCAGGAGTTCACCCCATGGAGTTGTCAGCGCTGACTGCTGTATCCCCGATCGATGGTCGCTACGGTGACAAGGCCGCCGCCTTGCGCCCTATCTTCTCCGAATTCGGTCTGCTGCGTTTTCGCGTCGAGGTAGAGGTGCGCTGGTTGCAGAAACTGGCCAGCCACGCCGGGATCCCGGAAGTCCCGACCCTGAGTGCCCAGGCCAATGCCGCGCTCGATGCCATCGTCCACGGCTTTAGCGAGGCGGATGCGGCTCGCATCAAAGCCATTGAGCGCACCACCAACCATGATGTGAAGGCCGTTGAGTACTTCCTCAAGGAGAAGGTGGAAGTGAACCCTGAGCTGGCGGCTGTCAGCGAATTCATTCACTTCGCCTGCACCTCGGAAGACATCAACAACAACTCCCACGGCCTGATGCTCAAGGCCGCCCGCGAAGAGGTGATCAAACCCTATTGCGAGCAGTTGATCAGTGAAATCAAGCGTCTGGCCCATGAGTATCGCGACATGCCGCTGCTGTCACGTACCCACGGTCAACCGGCAACCCCGAGCACCATGGGCAAGGAGATGGCCAACGTCGCCTATCGCCTGGAGCGTCAGTACCAGCAGATCATGGCGGTCGAACTGCTCGGCAAGATCAACGGTGCGGTCGGTAACTACAACGCCCACATATCTGCCTATCCGGAAGTGAACTGGCACCAGTTCGCCGAGGAGTTCGTCACCTCTCTCGGTCTGTCCTGGAACCCCTATACCACCCAGATCGAGCCCCACGACTACATCGCCGAGCTGTTCGATGCCATGGCCCGCTTCAACACCATCCTCATCGATTTCGACCGGGATGTGTGGGGTTACATCTCCCTGGGTCACTTCAAGCAGCGCACCATCGCCGGCGAGATTGGCTCCTCCACCATGCCCCACAAGGTCAACCCCATCGACTTCGAGAACTCCGAAGGCAACCTGGGTCTGGCCAATGCGGTATTCCAGCACCTGGCGAGCAAACTGCCCATCTCCCGCTGGCAGCGAGATCTCACCGATTCGACCGTGCTGCGCAACCTCGGCGTGGCGGTGGGTTACTCCCTGATTGCCTATCAGGCGACCCTGAAGGGCATCTCCAAGCTGGAAGCCAACGCCGCCGCCATGGCTGCCGATCTGGATGCCAACTGGGAAGTGCTGGCCGAGCCCATCCAGACCGTGATGCGCCGCTACGGCATCGAGAAGCCCTACGAGAAGCTCAAAGAGTTGACCCGTGGCCGCCGCGTCGATGCCGAGGGCATGCGCACCTTTATCGACACCCTGGCACTGCCCGAGCACGTCAAGGTGGAGCTCAAGAAGCTGACCCCGGCCAACTATATTGGCGCCGCCAAGCAGCTGGTTGATGAGCTGAAGTAAGTACCCGCTTGCCAACAGGGGCCCGCCGGGCCCCTGTTGTTTTGGCATGGCATTGCGCACTGGCAACACCGTCATGCAACGCCGGGCGGATGTCCCGATAAGCGCAGCCGCTGCCCTTATCAAGACCTCTGTCTGACCACTTTTATTAGGTATGAGAAGCCCATGTACGAACTCAATCTGGATATCGCTCACTTCCTCGAACATCATTGGCAAAAGCGCCCCCTGCTTATCAAGGGCGGCTTCACGCAGTTTCAGGATCCCATCAGCCCCGATGAACTGGCCGGGCTGGCCATGGAGAAAGAGATAGAGTCGCGCCTGGTCACCTGCAAAGATGACCAGTGGACCGCCGAGCACGGCCCCTTCGAAGATTACGATCAGCTGGGCGAACGTGACTGGACCCTGCTTATCCAGGCCTGCAACCATTGGGCTCCCGAGGTCCATGAACTGGCGGTGCCCTTCCAGTTCATCCCGGGCTGGCGTTTCGACGACGTCATGGTGAGTTTCTCCACCCCGGGGGGCGGCGTCGGTCCCCACATCGATCAGTACGATGTCTTCATCACCCAGGGGGTCGGCAAGCGCCACTGGCGGGTGGGAGATGCCCAGCAGATCACCGAGTACGCCGCGCACCGCGCCCTGCGTCACTGCGGGCCCTTCGAGGCGATCATCGATGTGGAGATGGAACCCGGCGATATCCTCTATATTCCGCCCGGATTCCCCCATGAGGGCTACGCCATCGAGCCCTCCATGAACTTCTCGGTGGGGTTCCGCGCCCCGGATGCCCGGGATCTGCTCACCTCTTTTGCCGATCACCTGATCGACAACGAGATCCGCACCGAGCGCTATGCCGACCCGGATCTCAAACCCTGCCGCCACCATGGCGAGATCCAGCAGCACGAGCTGCACCGCCTGCGCGAGCTTATGCAACAAGCGTTGGATGACGAGACCCTGTTCAAGGAGTGGTTCGGCGCCACCATCTCCGAGGCCAAGCACGATCTGGATGTCATGCCTCTGCCTCAGGACGACGCCCCGGATTACAGCAGCGATGAGGTGGCCGATCTGCTGACCCAGGGCCAGCCAGCGGTGCGAGTGCCTGGTCTGCGCTGCGTCTGGTTTAGCGACGACAACCAGACCTGCTACATCGATGGCGAGGCCTGGACCCTGGGCGAACCCGATGGCGCCGCCCTCAAGCTGCTGTGCGATCGCGATCTGGTGACCCAGTCCGACATGGTGGATCTCGCGGATCAGGCCGGCTTCCTGCACCTGTTCACCCGCCTGGTCAATCGCGGTTACTGGTTCTTCGACTGAGCCGCGAACCGAACAGACAAAAAAGGCGCCTGATGGCGCCTTTTTGATGGGGTACTGTGGCTGACTGCTCGCCGGGCATCACTCTTCGTCAGCACTCTCTTCGGGGATCTCGTCGAACAAGGGGTGGTAGAGCACCTCTCCTTGCAGATTGGTCAGGCCACCCGCCTGCAGCTCCATGGCCATGAAGTGCTCGCTTGGCACCTCATAGCAGCAGTGCAGACCGAATTCACTGGCGGGACGAAACCCGAAACGAGCGTAGTAGGCGGGATCGCCCAGCACCACCACTGCCTTCCAGTCCATCTCCAGCGCCGTATCCAGCCCCTCGCGGATCAGCTCCGAGCCGATGCCCTGTCCCTGCCAGTCCGGGTGCACGGCAACCGGTGCCAGGCCAAGCCAGGGCCCTTCCAGACCATTGATGGTCACCGGGCTGAGCAGCAGGTGGCCCATGAATTCATAGTCCTCCTCTTCCACCTGGGTCACCACGGCAGCGCCGCATTCACGCAGGCGGTTGACCAGTTCGGCCTCATCGGTGCGGCCAAAGGCGGCACTCACCAACTCATAGACGGGTAACATGTCGCCGGGGCGCTCGGTTCTCAGCATTAAGACAGACTCCTGATACAACTTGCCGCCATTATTCCACAGAAATCCCGCCGGGCCGGAACACCTTTGACCAGAAATGGGAGCTTTCCCCCAGGAAAACGTGACAGAGCCCGCCCCATCCCTGGGGCTCATCCCGCCTCTCCCCCTGCCCGAACACAGCCTCAAGGGGCACCAGGATTATCTCCCCCGGACACCGCGCCCCAAGCGCCAGTGCCGCACGACGCAATCGGGGCGCTCGACCAGAGGCGCCATCCCCAGATCGCTCATGCCCAGTTTGGCCATCACCCGGCCAGAGGCCAGGTTGCCCGCCATGTGGCAGCCGTTGATCTCGGGTAAGTGAGCGCTCGCAAAGGCAAAGTCTCGTACCAGTATCGCCGCCCTGGTCGCGATGCCGAGCCCTTGCCAGGGCACACCGACCCACCAGGCCAGGGAGCCCTGGCAACTCAGGGACACAGTGCCCACAGGCGCAGCCTCCGTTTCCCCCTCCAGCCAGATGGCCCAGCTCCATGCCTGCCCCAGCCCTTGCTTGCGCCCGCAAAGCTGGAGCCAATCGCTGGCAGCCCCCTCGGGATAGGGGTGGGGAATATTGAGGGTATAACGGGCAATGGCCGCATCCTGGCAGTAAGCCGCTATCCAGGATGCATCCCTCGCCACCAGAGGACGCAGGCAGATGGCGCCGGCTAGCCGCGCCCCTCGCCGGGACTGAGATGCCTCTTCTGGAGAGAGAGCCGGCTCTCGCAGCCAGGGCAGCGTCAGGCGCCTTGCCAGCAAGCGTGTCAAGGCGGGGCCCAGCCCCTGAGTAAGAGACAGGGAGTGATCTGCACCACTGGGCCCCAGGGTCAGCAAGCCCTGCTCCTTGGCCAGTACCAGCAAGGCCGAGGAGGCGCTCAGCAAGATCTGCCGGTCTTTGGCCCCACTCGCACGCGCTGGCCCCCCCGCAGGCGCCAGCCAGTCAGCCAGCAGCGCGGACGCATCGAGCCGCCCATCCGGGCGGAATGCACTCTCCTGCTCCCAGGCGCCACCGCAGCATGCATTGTTATCTCCTCGCCGCCCCAGCAACCACCAGCTGTGCCCGGCGCGCTGCCAGGCGCTCACGTCAGGGAGCCAGTGAGCCTGGAGCAGATCCCTGTCGATCAGCAGGCCCATGGCACCCGGTCTCTCCACCTGAGCAGACCAGGCCCCTGAGTCATCAAAGGGGTGAGTGATCACTGCTGTCAGGGGGCCAATCTGTCTATCTGCCAACGCTCACCTGCTCGCTGATAGAGGAAGCGATCGTGCAGCCGGTGCTCCCCCCCCTGCCAGAACTCGACGCTGTCGATCACCACCCGGTAGCCGCCCCAGAAGCTGGGCAGCGGCACCTCGCCATTGGCGAATTTCTGCTTCAACTCCATGAACTTGGACTCCAGCACGCCACGGGCACTGATACGGGAAGACTGCTGCGAGACCCAGGCCGCAATCTGGCTATCCTTGGGTCTGCTGTGGAAATAGCGCATCACCTCCAAGGTGCTCAGCTTCTCTACGCGCCCTGTGACATGCACCTGGCGGTCCAGCATATGCCAGGGGAAGAGCAGGCTGATGCAGGGGTTGCCCGCCAGTTGCAGCGCCTTGCGGCTGCCCATGTTGGTGTAGAACAGCATGCCTGCCGCATCATAGTGTTTGAGCAGCACGGTGCGCTGCCAGGGCTGGCCGCTGGCATCGACGGTGGCAACCACCATGGCGGTGGGATCCGACAGCTTGGCTTCGCAGGCCTGCCCCAGCCACTTCTCGAACAGCGCCAGGGGCTCGACAGGCAAATCGGCTCTGTGCAGGCCACCCTTGCTGTATTCACGGCGCAGATCAGCAACATCCATCATCTTGTTTTTCCTTCTTTATTTTCCCATGACTGCGCAAGACGCCAAGGCTCTGTACCTGCCTCGGGGCTGTCATGTCCTGGTTGGCATTGTGCGACTAGCCCGGCCTTGCGACAAGCCTCAACTGCGAAGGGAGGCCATAGCCCCCCTCCCTTTTTCCCATCTGCATCCTGCGAGGCCTGGCGCGCTATCTTGCTCCCTCATCCCGTGGGCAGTGCGCCACTATCTGGCGATTATATGCTGCGGCAAAGTCAGTCAACGCCTGCTGTTGTGCCTCCTCCCCAGGCCTCACCAGATCCCCCAGCCCCTCCAGATAACGCATGCCACAGCGCCCCTTGACCGCCCCCTGCTGCTCGGCCGCAATGCCCGGCGCCATCTGGCCACGACCAGCCCGGATGATCACCCGGTGATCGCCGCGAGCCAGATGCTCACTGAGGGCCTGCGCCACGCCAGGGATCTCAACGGCGGCCCTGGTGCCGGCCTGGGGGCTGGCATCGGCCTGGCAGCCAGCCAGCAGCAAGAGTCCCAGAGCCAACAAGGCCCTCATCTGTCACCCCGACGTCGCATGGCACCACCCAGCGCGAGCAACAACAAACTCCAGAGGCTCAGGCTGCCGCCACCGCCGCCTCCGCTGGAGTCATCAGTGGGCACTGTTGGTGTCGGACTGACCGTGCCTATGGTGCTGCCACTGCCGGTCAGGCTCAATCTGGGACTCAGGGCGAAGAAGATATTGCCATTGCAACTCAGCTTCAGTCGCCCCTGGCTGGTGACGGGCAGGGTCGGCAGCGTCAGGGAGGCGTTGCCACTGTTCGGGATGGCGCTGGCAAGCGGACTCCAGGCATGGCCATCATTGGCGCTCAAGGCCACATCGACCCTGGCACAAGAGATGGGAGCCGCCTGGCTGCCCGCCACCTGCCAGCGAATGGCCAGCGCTTGTCCCTCGCTCAGGGTGCCACTCAATGGGGAGGTCAGTGTGAAAGGGGATCCCGTATCGACCACCTGTACCTGCATCTCGTCACTGCCCACCCCGCCCTTGCCATCCCGGGCCGTCAGGCGAAAATTCAGGGTGCGGTTGGTGGTCGGCCACGCCTCTCCCTTGGCGAGGGTGCCACTTTGCAATGCACTCAGGCTGGGTAACAGTCGCTGACTCGAGGTGCCGGGCGCCACAAAGGGGAAGATGGGCCTGCTGCCATCATCGACCATGGTCGCCAGACTGATGGAGGCGGCGCCGCGATCGAGCTGCTCCCAGTTGTAACTCAGGCTGTCGCCATCGAGATCCGACCCCCCCCCATTGAGCAAGAAAGGGGTATTGGCCGGGATCACATAGTCATTGCCCGCCGCGACCTGAGGCGCATTGTTGCTGAGCGCCTCCCGGATGCCGCAACTCTGGTAGAACCCTATGTGCTCGCGCATCTGCTCGATGGACTTGCTGTGGAAATACGGCAGGCTGCCATCTTGCAGATCCTCCTCGCCGCACAAACCGGCGTAGCCCATGATGGAGCTGCCGCTGCCGGGCTCCCAGGCCTGCGCTGCGATACGACTGCCGCTGCCGCAGTCCCCGCTGGTGCCATTGAAGGTGTGATCGGCCCCCAGCTGATGGCCGAGTTCATGGGCCACGTAATCGATGAAGAAGGCATCCCCCACCGGAGCACTCGAGCCGGTCATCCCCTGGGATTTCAGATTGGCGACGCACAGGCTGCCCAGCATGGCCAGGCCCCCTCCCCCGGTGTTGAGCACGTGACCTATATCAAAGGGGGTCGCCCCAAGGGCCGTCGCCTGCACGCTCTGATTCTTGGCCATGTCACTGCTGTCGTTGCTGAACGGGTCAGTGGCGGGGTCGGTGTAGATGACGAGATCGTTGTTGGCGACCAATTGGAAGTTCACGCCGAGATCCCGCTGATAGACCTCGTTGACCCGGTTGAGCAGGGTGGCGATGGCTGCCAGTGCACCGGCCTTGGTCCCCGTGTGATACTGGGTGTACTCGCCCGACGCCGAGATGGCGATGACATAGCGCCGACGCTCGTTGCCACTCACCAGCACGGCCCGGGCGGCGGCGAGGGGCTGACCCAGCACCTCGTCAGCCTGCTGCTCGAGGGGACTCAGGGCATCGCGCTGGTCGTAGACCACATAACCCAGCCCATTCCTCAGGGGATCGACGAAGATGAGCCGACCCTGATAGTGAAACATGCCGTGAAAACCCAGGGGCCCCAGCTCGAAACGGCCGGTATCCCGCTCATCCTGCAGGCTCTGGCCGCTGAAAGTGAGGATCCCTGGATACTTGGCCGCCAAAGCGGCAGGCAACAGATCGTTGAGCGTCAATATGAAACCAACCTCTCCCCCCTCGGGCAGAGGCAGCACCAGGGTGCGCGCACCATCGGCCAGTGCCGTCAGCTGCGCACTGGCATCATCGACCTGGCGAAAGGCCCGCGCCCGCACCGCTAGCCCAGCCTCTTCCTGACCCCTGGCGGCCAGGGTGCGCCAGTGTGGTGCGGGTTCTGCCTGAACCTGACTGGCCATCAGCGGGATCAATAGCAGGAGTGTTCGCATCGACATCATCTGGATATCCTTATCGTCCGGGCCACTCAGGGCCATCATGGCTTGCTACGCGAATGAGTATGGTGACCTCTCGGTGTGTTGACCGCCCCTGTCCCCATCAATTACGGGATCATGGCCGTTTATGGCGTCACCAGCAAGGGAAAGCGCGAGCGC
The DNA here is from genome assembly GCF_020149575.1 of Aeromonas rivuli. Classification (NCBI taxonomy): domain Bacteria; kingdom Pseudomonadati; phylum Pseudomonadota; class Gammaproteobacteria; order Aeromonadales; family Aeromonadaceae; genus Aeromonas; species Aeromonas rivuli. The sequence continues at coordinate 2,968,899 of NZ_CP079742.1, forward strand.
TGCGGTTGCGCCAATCTGGTCTAACCCCTATCATTGCGCGGATTTCATCGGCCAAGGTTAATCTCATGCTCAAATCCCCACTGTTACCCCGTTTCGGGGATCTGGTTGATGCCATTCTTGACGACGTACTGACGCAGGGTCTCACTCTGGACCGTGCCTACGCCCGTCATTTTTCCGGCATCGAACTCAAACCCCAAGAACAGGCAAGGATTGCCCTGGTCACCGGCGATCTGCTGCGTCGCCTCAGCCTCTACTGCAACCTGTCCGGCATTCAAGTGCGTCAAGCCGCCAAGAACGTCTGGCCGCTGCTGCACAGCTGGCATGCGTTCCACAAGATTGATATGCCCAACCACCCCAGCTTGGATCGCTTCAACGAAGAAGCGTTTCGTCGCCGTCTGACCGAAGCCAAGAAAAACCCTGTGCTGATGGATGGCTGCCCCAGCTGGCTGGAAAAACTCGGTGCCGAGCAACTTGGCGACGCCTGGCCTGCCGAACGGGCCGCCCTGGCCTGGATGCCCAAGCGCTACCTGCGCGTCAACAGCCTCAAGTGCACCAAGGCGCAGCTGCAAGCCCAACTCAACAAAGAGCATGTGAGCACCATCCCCGTTGAGGGTGTCGACAGCGCCCTGCAGGTCACCTCCGACTCAGCCCTGTTCCGCACCAAGGCCTTTGCCGATGGCTGGTTCGAACAGCAGGATGCCGGCTCCCAGCTGGTTGCGGCCGCCCTCGACGTCAAACCGGGCATGAAGGTGATCGATGCCTGCGCCGGTGCCGGTGGCAAGACGCTGCACATCTCCGCCCTGATGGAGGGCAAGGGCCGCCTGCTCGCCATGGACGTGGAAGAGTGGAAGCTGGAAAACCTCAAGCAGCGTGCCCGCCGCGCCGGTGCCCACAACGTGGAGACCCGCGTCATCACCAGCAGCAAGACAGTCAAACGCCTCAAAGAGAGCGCAGACCGTGTGCTGCTGGACGTACCCTGCTCGGGCCTGGGCGTACTCAAGCGCAATCCGGATGCCAAGTGGCGCGACACCGCCGAGCGTCTGCCGATCCTGATGGCACTGCAAGAAGAGATATTGCAGCGCTACAGCCAGATGACCAAGATAGGTGGCATCCTGGTCTATGCAACCTGCTCCATACTGCCCTCCGAGAACCGTCAGCAGATAGACAAGTTCCTGGCCGCCAACGAGCACTTCCGCCTGTTGGACGATCATAATGTCAGCCCGAGCCAGACCGGCTTCGATGGCTTCTATATGGCTCGTCTGGAGCGTATTTCCTAAAGGGAAATGCAGGGCATCATTGCCCATGAAAGAGGGGAGCCAATGGCTCCCCTCTTTGTATTTCGCAACCGGTAACAGCGCTTATTCTGCGGCGTCTTCCGACTTGTACTTGGCGGCGGTCTCTTTGACCAGGGTCTGCAGTTCCCCTGCCTGGAACATCTCAATCATGATGTCGCAGCCACCGACCAGCTCACCATCGACCCACAGCTGGGGGAAGGTCGGCCAGTTGGCAAACTTGGGCAGCTCGGCGCGGATGTCCGGGTTCTGCAAGATGTCCACATAAGCGAAGGGTTCGCCACAAGACATCATGGCCTGGGAGGCCTGGGCAGAGAAACCGCAGCTCGGAAGCTTGGGGGATCCCTTCATGTAGAGAATGATGGGGTTCTCGGCCAGCTGCTGTTTAATCTTTTCAATAGTTTCCATAGGTGCCTCACTAGAGCGATTTCGCCGATCATTCTACTGCAAAGTCAGCCGACCACAAACCGGCAAACCGAAAACGCGTCATTTACACCCGACTCAATACGCGGCAACTTGATCCCAGTCATGGCGAGAATCAAGAGTTGTGAGCCCATCTTTGATGCTGTTACAATCATTCGGCCCATTGGGCGCCCGTCCGGCAACCTCAGGACGTTCGCCCAGTCACGTAAAATAATGCTTTTCGCCCAAGAAAAGCCTATGCAATGTCTTGCAACCGTCGCTTTCGCACGGCCAGCCAATGGAGAGTAGAAAATGGCTTTCGAACTTCCCGCTCTGCCCTACGCAATCAATGCTCTGGAACCGCACATCTCCCAGGAAACCCTGGAATATCACCACGGCAAGCACCACAACACCTATGTGGTCAACTTGAACAACCTGGTGCCGGGTACCGAGTTTGAAGGCAAGTCCCTGGAAGAGATCATCAAGACCTCCACCGGCGGCATCTTCAACAACGCCGCCCAGATCTGGAACCACACCTTCTACTGGCACTGCCTCTCCCCGAATGGCGGCAATGAGCCGACTGGCGCCCTGGCCGATGCCATCACCAAGCAATTCGGCTCCTTCGCCGAGTTCAAGGATGCCTTCACCAAGTCTGCCATCGGCAACTTCGGTTCTAGCTGGACCTGGTTGGTGAAAAAAGCCGACGGCACCCTGGCCATCGTCAACACCTCCAACGCCGGTTGCCCGCTGACCGAAGCCGGTACCACGCCGCTGCTGACCGTCGACCTGTGGGAGCACGCCTACTACATCGATTTCCGCAACATGCGTCCCAAGTACATGGAAACCTTCTGGACCCTGGTCAACTGGGAATTCGTGGCCAAGAATCTGGCTGCCTAATCCGCCGCGTCTTGCCAAAACACCCCGCACTGCGGGGTGTTTTTTTATCCGCGCTGGCCAAGCGATCAAAATGAGAGAGGCGCCCATGGGCGCCTCTCTCATGTCATGCGGATGTGTATCTGTTACTGGTCTATCTCGTCCAGATACTCATCCAGATTACCCTCGTCCTGACGGCCGGTCTGGGGTCTGGCCCCATCGCCGAACGGCACATTGCGCCCCTCTATCTTGCTCTGATCGTACTGCAGGTAGAGACCCTTGGTGAAGGCATAGGGGTCGAGGGAGTTATCGACCACCCGCTCCTGATCGACAAGCTTGGATCGGGTACCGACCCCATCCAGCGCCCAGTGCACCACCTTCATCGGGAAGGTCAGCAGCGCATAGGGGAAGTAGAGGGTATCTATGGTGTCGCCAATCAGATCCCGGGTGGTGGTTGGCCCATACACGGGGAACATCAAGTAACCTCCTTCGCCAATGTCGGCACGGCCGATGAGGGTGCTCATCTCCAGCATGTTGCGCTCCAGCCCCATATGCTTGGCCACGTCGAAGATGCCGAACAGACCCAGGGTGGTATTGAGGGTGAATCGACCCAGATTGTTGCCGGCACCAGGCAGATCGCCGCTGATCAGGTGGTTGACCATGCTGCTCGGCTCGTCGAAGTTGTTGACGAAGTTGTCTACCCCCTCCTTGACGCTGTCCGGCACATAATCGGCATAGCTGTGAATGACGGGGCGGGCGACATAGGGTTCGAGCACATCGAAGTTGACCGCCCACATGGCGCGGTTCACCCCCTGGAAGGGATCCTGGGGATCGCTGGCGGTACTGACCGCCTCGGGGGCATTGTGATTACTGAGCCCGACATCCAGACTCGCGGGTCCCGGTTTGGGTGGGCCGCCAGCACAACCACCGAGTAGCAATGCCAGTCCCCATGCACCTAAACGCACTTGCATACTGATTTACCTTGAGAAAGTCACTTGAACTGTTTGATTATTATAAGCGGCTCGGCCCCAGAGGGGCCGAGTAAAGATGACTATTAGAGGGCGCGATCGATACGGATGTCAATCGGCACTGTCGGAATTGTCGCTGTTGATACCGTTGTCGATACCCCTTCGAAGGCCCCCTCCTTGTTCATGACGTTGCCACCGGCAGAGAGCCTCGCCTTGAATTGCAGCTCGGGGTTCACTTCAAGCTTGCTGCCCTCGATCATCGCGTCCCCATCACCGAGAGAGAGGGTGACGGGCAACTTGGGATCCCGGATCCGCTTGACCGCGATCGGCATTGGCGGGCCATTGGGGACCACGGCAAACACGAAGAGGTGAGGATCATCTGGCATCTGAATACCTGGCGCCAGGGTGATGTGAATGGGGAACTCACCCGCCTTCACCGCCAGGCTAACGTCCCCTTGCGGGTCGCCACTGGCCACACTCGGAGCAAACTGGCCACCACTCTTGGCCAGTTGCTGCTCCGCGTACTCGATGGAGCGCTCTATCATCTGGTAGCGGCTCGACCCCTTCTCCATCAATGGCAACATCGCCTGCCAACGGCTGAGGGCCGTCTTGAAGTCCTCTTTTTGCAGCGCCATGAAGGCATAGGTGGAGCGCGCCTCCAGATCCTGGGGATCCCTGGCGATGGCCTGCTGAAGCAGCGCGTCGGCTTTCACCTCATCACCGTTCATCATCAGCGCCTGGGCATAGGGTACCGTCACCAGGCGTTTTTCCGGCGCCATCTGGTAGGCCCGCTCGAGGGAGCCGAGCGCCGTGTCCGGATCGTTGCCATCCAGCGCCAGACGGCCGAGCAGCAGCCAGCCACGGTAATCACCCGGCTCCTCGGCCAAGCGGGTACGCAGTCCCAGCATGAACTCCTGCAGATCCTGCTCGGTCACATCGCTATCACGCTCAACCAAAATCTTGTTGCTGAGTTCAGGCAGGCGCGCATTGACCGACTGCCAATGCATCACCTCTTGCCAGGCGCCCAGCTTGGCATAGAGCGCCAGGCTCACCACCACCAAGACCAGCACCCCCGGGATCCAGACCAGGCTGCGACCAGCACTGGCGGTCTGTTCGACATCAGGAATATCATCCAGCAGGCTACGTTGTAGCTCCACCAGAGACTCCTGCTCCTCGGCCAGGATGCCCTGATCACGCTCCTCCCCTATCTCCACGACCCGTTGGCGATAGAGCTGCTTGTTGAGCGCCGAGCGACTGATGGTTTGACGGCTCTCACCACGCAGCAACGGCAGAGCCAGGGTCAGGCTCACCAGCGCCAGCAAGGCGACGATGACAATCCAGAATGCGATCATTGTTTCTCTTCCTCTTTGAGCAGGGCAGCAAGACGGCGACTCTCCTCATCGTTCAATCCCGGCTGGAGTGCAGGCTCACTCCTTGGCCGCTTGCGGGCACGGGCCACCACGACACAGAAACCTATCACTATCACCCCGAATGGCCCCAGCCAGAGGATCAGGGTGGAGGCCATCATCGGCGGGTCGTAGAGAATGAAGTTGCCATAGCGCGCCACCATGTAATCGATGATCTCCTGCTTCTCCTTGCCCTGATGCACCATCTGGTAGGTCTTGTCACGCAAGTCCTTGGCAAGGCCGGCATTGGAGTCGGCAATGTCCTGGTTCTGACACTTGGGACAGCGCAGTTCGCGGGTCAGCTCACGAAAGGTCTGCTCCTGGGCATCGGAGTCAAAGCTGTAGACGTCGATGGCAGCCAATGCCGACCAGGAAGCGCTCAATGCCAGGGTCAGCAAGAGGGCAGAGAGAGAGCGGCGCATCATTTCATCGCCTCATAGATGGGCTTGAGGGTGGATTCCCACACCTGGGCGTTGACGTCCCCCACGTGGCGATAACGGATGATGCCCTGGGAGTCGATGAAGAAGGTCTCGGGCGCGCCATAGACGCCGAGATCCAGACCCAGCATGCCGTCGGGATCGTAGAGGCTGACCTGATAGGGATCGCCCAGCTCATCCAGCCACTTGAGGGCCTTGTCACGCTCGTCCTTGTAGTTCATGCCGACTATGGTCACCCCCTGCCCCGCCAGCTCCTTGAGGTAGGTGTGCTCGGCGTAGCAGGTCGGGCACCAGGTCGCCCAGACGTTGAGCAGCATGGGCCGTCCCTTGAACAGGCTGCTGTCATGCTGTTTGTTGAGATCGTGCAAGTCTTGCAGGGTAAAGACGGGCACCTCCTTGCCGACCATCACGGATTCCAGCTTGCGCGGGTCGGAATAGAGCCCCTTGAACAGGAACACAGCCCCCAGCAGGAAGATGATGAAGGGCAGCAGAAACAACCAGGTCTTCTTGCTCATGGTTTGGCCTCCTCTTCACGACGGCCAAAGCGATAACGCTTGTCCAGCATGGCGAGCACGCCACCGATGGCCATGAAGACGCCACCGAACCAGATCCAGCGCACGAACGGCTTGTAATAGATGCGCACGGCCCAGGCGCCATTATCGAGCGGCTCGCCCAGCGCCGCATAGAGATCCCGGGTGAAGCCGGCATCGATGGCGGCTTCCGTCATCGGCATGCGGCTGACGATGTAGTTGCGCTTCTCCGGCTTGAGCAGGGCGACCTGCTTGCCGTCACGATGCACCTCAAGCACTCCCTTGAAGCCTTCGTAGTTGGGGCCGTTCTTCTCCTTGATGCCGGTGAAGACAAATTCGTAGTCGGCGAAATGCACCCTGTCGCCGGCCTGCATCCGCAAGTCCTTCTCGATGCTGTAGTTCTGGGTACAGGCGATGCCGATGATGCTGACCGCCAGCCCCACATGACCGAAGATCATGGCCCAGTGGCTGTTGCCAAGCCGGCGAACGCCGACACCGAAGCTGTGCTTGTGGGTGGCACGCACCCAGGTCTCCTGGATGCTGGTGATGATGATCCAGGCGCCAAGACCTATGCCAAGGGCCGCCCAGGGTTTGAACTCCTCGGCAAAGAACCAGGGCAGCAGCAGGGCGGCAGCCAGGCTCAATGCCAGGGCGAGGATCACCTTGCCCTTGAGCTCGCCCACCGCCTGGCGGCGCCAGCGGAACAGCGGGCCGACCCCCAGCAGGGCGGCGAAGGGGATGATGAGCCAGCTGTAGATATGGTTGAAGAAGGGAGTACCGATGGAGATGCTCCCCAGGCCCAGCTCCTTGTGCACCAGGGGCAGCAGGGTACCGAGCAGCACGGTCAGCAATCCTGCCATCAGCAGTATGTTGTTGCCAAGCAGCAGGGTCTCGCGACTCCAGAACTCATGCTTGCCATGGCTCTTCACCTGGGAGCCCTTGAAGGCAAACAGCAGCAGGGAGCTGCCGATCACCGCCAGCAGGAAGCCGAGAATGAAGAGGCCGCGGGTCGGATCCGAGGCGAACGCATGCACCGAGACCAGCACGCCGGAGCGCACCAGGAAGGTACCGAGCAGACTCAAAGAGAAGGCCGACAGCGCCAGCAGCACTGTCCAGGCCTTGAAGGTGGCGCGCTTCTCGCTGACCGCGAGCGAATGCAGCAGGGCAGTGCCCGCCAGCCAGGGCATGAAGGAGGCATTTTCCACCGGATCCCAGAACCACCAGCCACCCCAGCCGAGTTCGTAATAGGCCCACCAGGAGCCCAACACGATACCGAGCGTCAGGAAGACCCAGGCAGCCATGGTCCAGGGACGGGACCAGCGCGCCCAGGTGGCGTCCAGACGCCCGGTCATCAGGGAGGCGATGGCAAAGGCAAAGGCCACCGAGAAGCCCACATAGCCCATGTAGAGCATGGGAGGATGGAAGATGAGACCCGGATCTTGCAACAGGGGGTTGAGATCGCGGCCATCCACCGGGAAGAACGGCAGGGTGCGGGTGAAAGGATCCGAGGTGAACAGCACGAAGGCGGTGAAGCCGACGGCGATCAGGCCCAGCACCCCCAGCACCCGCGCCACCGCATCGAGCGGCAGGCTACGGCTGAACAGGGCCACGGCCGCCGTCCAGCCTCCCAGGGTCAGCACCCAGAGCAGCAAGGAGCCCTCATGGGCGCCCCACACCGCCGATATCCGGTACTGCAGCGGCAACAGGCTGTTGGAGTTGGTCGCCACATATTGCACCGTGAAGTCGTTGTCGATAAAGGCCCAGGTCAGGCAGAGGAACGACAGCAACAGCAGCAGGAACTGGGCATAGGCCAGCGGGCGGGCGGCTTGCATCATGCCAATCCGCCCCCACTTGGCGCCGAGCAGCGGGTAGCTGCCGAGCAGCAAGGAGGTGGCAAAAGCCAGGATCAGGGCGAACTGACCAAGTTCCGGGATCATAATGGGCATCCTTTCATCGCAGCGCAGTCAGTCATCAGGCCAGTGGTTAAGGTAAAACGACCAGGTTCCGGGATCATAGTTGGCATCCTTTCAGAATCGAAGAGCGGGCGGCAAGGGGCGAGAGATCACTCAGGCAGCCCATCATGGCTTGCCCCCCTGAAGCTGCGCCTCTGTGTAATCCGGTTTGTAGTGCTTCATCCCCTTGAGGGCGTCGGCCACTTCCGGCGGCATATAGTTCTCATCGTGCTTGGCGAGCACCTCGAAGGCGGTCACGGTGCGGGCATCCTTGAGGTTGCCCTGAGCCACTATGCCCTGCCCCTCTCGAAACAGATCCGGCAGTATGCCGTCATAGGTGACAGTGACCCGCTCGCCGCTGGCATCGATCAGATCGAAATTAACCAGCAGGCTATGACTGTCACGCTTGACCGAACCCGGCACCACCATGCCGCCGATGCGAAGGCGTTGGCCCTCCTCGGGCTTGATCTTGTCCGGGCCCTTGCCCAGCACCAGCTCACCCGGGGTGTAGAAGAGATCGATATTCTGACTGAGGGCATAGAGCACCAGGCCAATCACGGCGGCAACCCCTGTGCTGATGGCCAATATGATGGTCAGACGCTTCTTGCGGCGCGGGTTCATAACAGAGTCTCCATCGAGAGAGTGCCGGATGAGGGAACGAGAGGGATCACAGGGTGTTCTCCATCTGTTGGGCCGCCAGGCGGCGCGACTCGCGGGCCTGCTTGTTGCGCAGATCGCGAAGCAGGCTGCGGCGTTTGAGGCGGGTGCTCACTATGATACCGACCAGACAGAGCCAGGAGAGACCAAACGACAGCCACACATAAAAGCCGTACCCTCCCATGGCCAGAAAATCGCCCAAAGACGAGAAGTGCATGTTATCTCTCCTGCTCGGCCAGGGCCTTGACCCAGGGTCTGTGCCACTCGCGCATGATCAGCTCATTGCGAAAACGCATCAGGGTAAGGGCGCCGAGGAAGGTGGCGAAGGCCACTATCATCACCAGCAGCGGCCACAGCATGCTGGGGGCAATGGAGGGCTTGGCAAACTTGGTGATGCTGGCCCCCTGATGCAGGGTGTTCCACCACTCCACCGAGTAGTGAATGATGGGCAGATTGATGACGCCGACCAGGGCCAGGATACCGGCGGCGCGACCGGCCACCACCTTGTCGCTGAAGGCGTTGTAGAGGGCGATGACCCCGAGATAGAGGAACAAGAGAATAAGTTCCGAGGTGAGACGGGCATCCCATACCCACCAGGCCCCCCACATCGGCTTGCCCCAGGCGGCGCCGGTAAAGAGGGCGATAAAGGTGAACACGGCGCCTACCGGGGCGATGGCGGCCACCGTCATGTCGGCCATGCGCAGTTGCCACACCATGCCGATGAAGGCGGCGATGGCCATGGTGGAGTAAGCCCCCATGGAGAGGATGGCGGCGGGCACGTGGAGATAGATGATCCGGAAGGAGTCACCCTGCTGATAGTCGGCGGGGGCGAAGGCCAGCCCCCAGACGGTGCCTATGATGAAGGCGAGCAGACTGATCACCGCAAACCAGGGCAATAACCGACCGGCCAGCCGATAGGCTTGCTCCGGTTTGGCATAGGGATGCAACCATTTCCACATAGCTCACAAAACCTTTCTGTTATTAATATCGTTGGCGCCGCCTACCTTACTCACTGCCTCCGGCGTGCAAATACCCCGAAAGAAATAAGCGGCGCTCTCCTTGATCCATCGCAACCTATTTGCCAACAAATGACAACGGCGAACCAAGCGAGCGGGCGCAGTATGCCCAGCTAATGCTAACCCAGAGTGAACGAAGTCAGCAGCGGAGTAATTATTCAATGAAATCCGTCAGTTCACACTCACCCTCAGGGACGCCGAGACCGCGAACGGCGTCATGATCAGGGCACCTACCAGCATGGCCCCCAGCATGGCAAGCTGGCCGCTGTAGGGCAGACCCAAGCCAGCCGCCTCTATGGCCGAGGTGGCGAAGATCAGCACCGGGATATAGAGCGGCAGAATAAGCAGGCTGAGCAGCACGCCGCCCTTGCGCAGGGCCACGGTCAGTGCCACCCCGACGGCGCCTAGCAGGCTGAGAATGGGGGTGCCAAGGGCCAGGGTCGCCGCCATGGCGAGCCAGGTATGGATGTCCAGGGAGAGCAGCACCGCAATGAGCGGCGAGATGAGCAGCAGCGGCAAACCGGTCAGCAACCAATGCGCCGTCACCTTGGCCAGGGCCAACAACCCGAGGGGATGGGGCATCAACATCATCTGCTCCAGGGCGCCATCGGCAAAATCATCCCGAAACAGCCGCTCAAGGGAGAGCATGGCCGCCAGCAGCGCCGCCACCCAGATGATACCGGGGGCGATGCGGGCCAACAGCTGGGGCTCGGGGCCTATGCCCAGCGGGAACAGGGTGATGACGATGAGGAAGAACCAGAGCGGGTTGAGAATATCGGCCCGCTGGCGAAAGGCCATCAGCAGCTCACGATGGATCAGGGTCAGCACGGCGCTCAGCATGGAACCTCCAAGGGGCCTGGTGCGAGGGAAAGCGTCTTGAGTCGGCCCTGCATCAGGCTCATCTCCTGATGGGTGGTGAGGATCACCATGCCACCCCGCTCCCCATGGCGCAGCATCAGCTGTTCCAGCACCTTGACCCCCTGCTTGTCGATGGCCGTAAAGGGTTCGTCAAGCACCCACAATGCGGGCTTGTCGCAGAGCCAGAGCCGGGCCAGGGCGACACGCCGCTGCTGCCCCGCCGAGAGCTGGGCACTGGGATAATCCTCAAAACCGGCCAGGCCAACCTGGGCCAGGATCTGCCAGGGATCGACCTTTGCGGCACTGCCTTGATGCAGTTTTTGATAGAAGCTGAGATTCTCGAGGGGAGTCAGCCCCCCCTTGACGCCCGGCTGATGGCCGAGATACAGCAGGTTGGCATGATATTCATCGCGGCAGTGACAGATGTTTTCACCCTGCCAGCGCACCTCACCGGCAAAGGGCTGGGAGAGCCCGGTGATCAGGCGCAGCAAGCTGGTCTTGCCCACCCCGTTGGGGCCCTCGATCTGGAGCAGATCGCCGGGGGAGACGGAGAAGGAGAGATGCTCAAACAGGGTGCGATCTTCACGCACGCAGCTCAGATTGTGAACGTCAAGCAGCATGGGGACGGGTTCAGATGAAAAGTAGCGGCCTGCATCTTAACACAGTATTGGAATGGGTCTTTTCAAAGATAGAAACCGGGCACCGGTTTTGTGGGGGAGATCCCGCCGACGCCTGCGTCGCAGGCCGGGGTTACGCCAGGAGGGCAACTCGCTCACGGGGATCTGGAGTCGGAGTGGCGAGCCTCTGCCTCAGGGCAGGCAAGATAAGACAACGGGAAGGCCGCAGCCTTCCCGTGGGTCATGAGCGACCCTTGCGCAGCGAGATCAACAACTCGGCTTCGGCCTTGGGCAACTCACACTCGTTCATCACCTCGTCCAGGTCGGCACCCAGCTCCACCATCTTGGCGGCGCGGCTGTAGAGCCTGCGATCCGGATCCTGCAGGGTCAGCTCCTGCTGGCGATCGCCCAGCTGCTGGGCCTGGGCCTCAACCCCTTGCAGGCGCTGGCCCATGCCGATGGCACCGGTGTGCAGCTCCATCATCTGCTTGCGCAGGCTCTCGAGCTGGCCTTGCAGGGCCGTCGCCTTCGCCTCGGACTCCTGCCCGGCGCGCCGAGCCTGGCGCCATCCGGCCAGGGCAACAGCCAACGCCAGCAGGGACAACCCCAAGGCAATCGCTTCAAGTATCAATTCATCTTCCTCATCTGCTCACGCCGGGCCAACGCCCAAGGAGCGGCGACAACCGGCATCATCCATTGGCCGCAGCCTTAGAGGGAGCCGATATCGTCCCACTCTTCGTCTGACAGCAACTTGTTGAGATCGACCAGGATCAGCAGTTGGCCATCGCGATTGCTGACCCCCTGAATGAACTTGGCGCTCTCCTCGGTTCCCACGGCAGGTGCCGCGTCTATCTCGGAGGAACGAAGGTAAACCACCTCGGCCACGCTGTCGACCATGATGCCGATCACCTGCTTCTCCGCCTCTATGATGACGATGCGGGAATTCTCGCTCACTTCACCACCGGGCAGACCGAAACGGGAGCGGGTGTCGATGACGGTGACCACGTTGCCACGCAGGTTGATGATGCCGAGCACGTAGTCAGGGGCACCGGGCACAGGGGCAATCTCGGTGTAGCGCAACACCTCCTGCACCTGCATCACATTGATGCCATAAGTCTCGTTTTCGAGCTGGAAGGTGACCCATTGCAGCACTTCGTCTTCCGCCAGATTCTGGGCAATATTGCGCTTTTGTGTCATGTCTTGTTCCTTGTATGAAAACATCTCGTTCCGGCCAAAGCCGGGTAGCGATCAGTGCCCGGTAATATTGACGCCCCGCGCCAGCAGAACCAGCAACTCCCTGACGTGCAGCAGGGCGCACATTTTCTCTTTGACCATGCCGGCGAGCCAGGGGCGTTTGCCCTCCTGATGGCGCCACTTGACCTGATCCCGACGCAGCAGCTCGGTCCCCCTCAAGTGGTGGCAAGCAAGTCCCCAATTGGACTCACCCAGCATGATCAAATAGTGGTAATCAGCGACCTCGAGCTCCTTCTCCGGCATCACCCAGAGCGCGGTATCGACCACACTCATCTGTTGCTCACGCTGGGTCATGATGCCACGGTACCATTTCGGTTGGCCGAACAACGCGCTCACATCTCCCAGCTGATGAATGCCTCCCAGCTCCATCAGGGGCACGGCGAAGGTCACGCCGGCCACCTCGAAGAAGAGCGCCTGAAACTCGTTGCCCATCTCGATATTCTGCCAGGGCTCGGCCTCTGATGGCTGGATCTCGGCCAGCTCGGTGGCCGTCTCGATCTGCACAGCCTCTACCGGCAAGGCGACAGGGGCAGGCGCGTACTGAGGTTGCGCTTCGACCAGCAGCGCCTCGGTGGCGACCGGCAGCACCTCAGCCTCGGGCAAGGCCTCAACCTGGCTCGCCAGGGCGAAGGGTTCAACCGCAGTCTCCTGGCTGAGGGTCTCCATCTCGACCTGCACCTTGCTCACCTGGGCCAGCAGGGAGCTCAGCTGAGCCAGACGTTCATCCTCCACCTCCACATAGGGGGCGCGATAGGCCTGGGCTGCCACCCGGGACTGGGGGGCCAGCTCGGGCTCGGGCTCCTCCTCCAGCAGGAGGTCATCAATTAGCAGCGAATGGAAGTAGTCATCCATCGCCCGGGTCTGGGTGACCTCGCTCATACCACCACCTCCTGCACCCGTTTGCGCTCTAGGGCATCCAGGTGCGTCAATAACGTTTGATAGGCATAGCTGCCCCGGCTGGCGGGGGCAAAAATCGAGGGCGGCATGTGCTCCAGGCTGGCATCCCTGAACTTGGTGTCGATGGGGATCACCGCATTCCACACCGCCTCGCCATACTGCGCCTTGATCGACTGCAAGGTCAGCAGGGAGGCGCGGGTGCGCTTGTCGAACATGGTCGGGATCACGGTAAAGCGGAACTTGTCTCGCTTGGAACGCTGCATGATCTCGAAGGTCTTCATCATCCGCTCCAGCCCCTTCAAGGCCAGAAACTCGGTCTGCACCGGCACCAGAATGCGATCGCAGGCCGCCAGGGCGTTGACCATCATGACCCCGAGCACGGGAGGGCAGTCGATCAACACATAGTCATAACTGTCCTGAATGCGCAGCAGCGCCCGTTTGAGCACCAACCCCATCCCTTCCCGGTTGCCCATGACCCTGTCCAGGGTCGCCAGGGTGATGGAGGCCGGCAGCAGGCTGATGTTGTCAAACCGCGTCTTGAGGGTCACCTTGTTGACCAGCTCGCTGCTGGGTTTGACCGCCTGGAACAGCTCATAAAGCGTGCCATCGAGCCGGTCGGAGTCGTAGCCGAAATAGGAGGTCAGAGAGGCATGGGGATCGGTATCGATCAATAGCACCCGCTGCCCCTTCTGGGCGAGGATCCCGGCCAGTGAGACGACTGTGGTGGTTTTACCTACCCCACCCTTTTGATTGGCAACCGCCCAGACAATCACAGTGTTAATCCTGTCTCGTGGTAATTCGTATGCCGCCGCCCGGTAAGGCAATGACTCTAATGGCTTGTGCATCGGCCTTGGGAGCAGTTTGCTCGACCTGGGCCACCTGAACTGTCGGTGCTGTCGGCGCTGCCGGTGCTACCCAGCGCAGGTGAGAGATGGCGACCACGACCTGACGATTCTTCGCCCTGCCCCCTTCGGTCTCATTGCTGGCGAAGGGTGAGAACTCCCCGTAGGCCTCGAACGCGAGTCGCTGTGGCGCAATGCCCTGACCGATGAGGGTGGTGAGCACCGCCTCGGCCCTGGCCGCAGAGAGCGCCCAGTTGGAGCTAAAAATCTCATTGTGGATCTGCTGGTTATCGGTATAGCCCCGAATCCTCACATAGTTATCGACCGGTTTGAGAATACTTGAGAGGCTATTGAGCAGTGGCGATGCATTCGGGCCCATAAAGGCGCTGCCGCTCGAAAAAAGCAGGGCCGAATCGAGGGCAATGTTGAGCCACTCCTTGTCCTGCTGGATATCGACCAGACCGGCCTCGAGCAGGGGGGCCATCGCCTTGCGCAGCTCGGCATCCAGGGTGGGAAGCGGTTCCCCCTGCTGGGCCATGGGCACCCCGGAGATGGGGGCCAGAGCAATTGCCTGCACCTGCGAGGGGTCGGATATTATCTTGTCTGGCGCAGAGCCCGGGGGCACGATGGCGGGTCCCTCCCGCTCCAGCAACCCCTCTCCGTGCAGAGGGCGCGCCTCGAAGGCCTGGGTCACGCCTTCGATCACCGCCCGAAACTTCTCCTTGTCGACCATGGCCACCGAATAGAGCACCACGAACAGGGCGAAGATCAGGGTCATGTAATCGGCGTAGGAGACCAGCCAGCGATCCAGCTGCTCATGGCCCCGCAGGTGAAGACGATAGCGCTTGCGCATGTTCACTCCCCCTTGAGGTAGACCCTGAGCCGGCGCTCCAGCTGCAGGCCGTTCTCGCCATGGGCGATGGCCAGCAGCCCCTCCAGGGTCATCTCCTGATAGAGGCCGTAGTGGTAGTGGAAGGCACGCAGCCGGTTGGCCAGGGGCAAATAGACGAGGTTGGCAAAGCCGACCCCATAGATAGTCGCCACGAAGGCCACGGCAATACCGGCGCCAAGCGCCGCCGGGTCTTCCAGGTGAAACATGGCCTGGATAAGCCCCAGCACGGCACCAATGATGCCGATGGTCGGGCTATAGCCGCCCATGGATTCAAACACCCGGGCCGCATGCTCATTGCGCTCCTGGCTGATATCGATGTCGGCCTCGAGCAGCTGACGCATCTGTTCGACCGATACCCCGTCCACCAGCATGGTGAGCCCCTGATGGGTGAAAGGATCTTCTTCACCCTCGGCCGCCTCTTCCAGGGCCAGCAACCCCTGCTGGCGGGCAAACAGGGCCCAGCGCTTGAGTCGTTCACTCTGCTGGGCGAGGTTCCAGGCTGGCGGGTTCAGCACCCAGCCAAGCTGGGCAAAGGCTTGCAGCAAATACTGGCGCGGGGTCTGCAGTATGACGGCGCCCAGGGTGCCGCCCACCACGATCAGAAAAGCGGGGCCGTCGAGCAGGGTCAGCAGGCTACCACCGTGCCACCATTGGGCTATGGCAATGGCCGCCAGCGCCAGCACTAACCCAAGCAGCGCCATTTAGCGGCCCAGCTCGACCAGGATGCGCTGGGCGACCCTGTCCAGGGGCAGGGATTCGGAAGCGATCCCCGCCTTGGCGACCGCTTGCGGCATGCCGTAGACGACGCAAGATGCCTCGTCCTGAGCCCAGATGGTGGAACCCTGCTCCTTGAGCAGACGCGCGCCATCCCGGCCATCGGCACCCATGCCGGTCAGCACTATGGCCAGCACCTTGTCCCCATACGTCTTGGCAGCGGAGGCGAAGGTGATGTCGACGCATGGTTTGTAATTGACCTTGTCATTGCCCTCTATGATGCGCAGCCGGGCACCGGTGCCACGCCCCTCGAGCAGCATCTGTTTGCCCCCCGGCGCCAGATAGGCATGACCAGGCTTGAGCACATCGCCATCCTGCGCCTCTTTCACCCCTATCTGACACAGGCCATTGAGGCGAGCGGCAAAGGCGGCGGTGAAGGTGGCCGGCATGTGCTGGATAAGCAGGATCGGATGGGGAAAATCCAGCGGCAGTTTGGTCAGCACATTCTGCAAGGCGACCGGGCCGCCCGTCGAGGTGCCGATGGCCACCAGCTGATAACTCTTGCCGCTGCGCTTGAAGCTGGCGGCGGGCGCGGTGCGCTCAGTACCGAGCGCGCGCTCGGCCAACCCTGGGCGCTCCCGCAGGGGGGACGTGCCCAGCGCCGGTCTGGCCGCAGGTGCCGCCACCGGTTGCGGGCGGGCCGACATCATGAAGCGCTTGCGCGAGATCTCTTTGACCCTCTGTTGCAGCAGGCGTACCGCTTCATCCTTGTCGCGGGCGATGTCTTCAAACTTTTTGGGCAGAAAATCCAGGGCCCCGGCATCCAGGGCGTCCAGGGTGGAGCGAGCCCCCTCATGGGTCAGGGAGGAGAACATCAGTATGGGAGTGGGGCACTTGGCCATGATTTCACGCACCGCACTGATGCCATCAAGCACCGGCATCTCTATGTCCATGGTGATGACATCGGGGCGCAGGGCGATGGCCTTGTCCACTGCCTCACGGCCATTTTGGGCCGTGTCTATCACGGTCAGCTGAGGATCCTGATTGATGATCTCGCTGACCCTGCGGCGAAAGAAGCTCGAGTCGTCGACGACTAATACCTTGACTGCCATTGTTATTTTTCTAACTCCTTGGACCCGAAGGATTATTGTCTACGCGCATAGGCCTTGAGCAGACTGGGAACATCGAGAATAAGCGCAATGCCGCCATCGCTGGTGATGGTCGCACCCGCCATGCCCGGTGTGCCTTGCAGCAGAGTGTCCAGCGGCTTGATCACCACCTCTTCCTGCCCGATGAGATTGTCGACCACGAAGCCGACCTGCTGGGTACCAATCTGCACGATCACCACGTGCCCCGTCTCCTGGTTGCCATGACGATTGCCGCCACGGATCAACCACTTGCGCAGATAGAAGAGCGGGATTGCCTTGTCGCGCACTATGATGGTCAGTTGGCCATCCACCACATTGGCCTTCTTCAGATCCAGGTGGAAGATCTCGTTGACGCAGCCCAGTGGCAACGCAAACGTCTGCTCCCCCACCTCGACCATCAGGGTCGGCAATATTGCCAGGGTGAGCGGCACCTTGATCTCGAGACGGGTACCCTTGCCGAAGGTAGAGTCGATGTGCACCGAGCCGTTCAGGCTCACTATGCTGGTCTTGACCACGTCCATGCCGACCCCACGACCCGAGATGTCGGAGATCTCCGACTTGGTGGAGAAGCCGGGGGCGAAGATCAGGTTGTACGCATCGGTATCGCTCATGCGGGCCGCGCTGTCGGCGTCGAGCACCCCACGGCTGATGGCGATGGACTTGAGCTTTTCGGGATCCATACCAGCACCATCATCTTCGATGCAGAGCAAGATATGGTCCCCCTGCTGGGAGGCACTCAGGGTAATGGTACCCTGGCGGGGCTTACCCGCCTGCTCCCGCACGTCCGGCATCTCGACACCATGGTCACAGGAGTTGCGCACCAGGTGAACCAGCGGGTCGGCCAAGGCCTCCACCAGGTTTTTATCAAGGTCGGTCTCTTCCCCGACCATGATGAGTTCAATCTCTTTTTTCAGGCTGCGGGCCAAGTCGCGCACCACCCGCGGGAAGCGGCCAAACACCTTCTTGATTGGCTGCATGCGGGTCTTCATCACCGCCCCTTGCAGATCCGCGGTGACCACATCCAGGTTGGCAACCGCCTTGGACATCTCTTCGTCATTGCTGTTGATGCCAAGGCTCACCAGG
This sequence comes from Aeromonas rivuli, assembly GCF_020149575.1. Classification (NCBI taxonomy): domain Bacteria; kingdom Pseudomonadati; phylum Pseudomonadota; class Gammaproteobacteria; order Aeromonadales; family Aeromonadaceae; genus Aeromonas; species Aeromonas rivuli. The sequence goes on from NZ_CP079742.1 coordinate 2,986,737, forward strand.
CGGTTACGCACCAGCACCAGCTCGCCCACCATGTTCATGATGACATCCAGGGTCTTGGTATCGACCCGCACCGTGCTGTCGTTTTGTACCCCATTGCTCTCGGGAGCCGCAGGCTTGGCCGGGGCCTTGGGGGCTGCGGTGACGGGTGCAGGTGCGGCGCCGTTGCCCACTGCCGCGTTAGGGGCGAGCGGAGTCGCGGCCTTGGCCACGACGGGGGCTGGCGGAGTTGCTGGCACCACTGGCGTGCTGGGTGTGGCAGCCACTGGCGCGGCCGATTTCATGGTGACGGCGGGGCCCTGACCACGGCCATGGAGCTCATCGAGCAGACGTTCGAACTCGTCGTCATCGATCAGGGCATCCACTTCGCTCTGTACCGATTGCAACGGATTGGGGGTCGGGGCGCCCAGATGCTGGCCATGACCGTGGAGTTGATCGAGCAGGGCTTCGAATTCGTCGTCCGTGATATCACCGCTGGCGGAAGGGGCCGCGGAGGGTGCCACTGAGGGGGGAGTCTGAGCCGTCGGTGAGGCACCCGCCCCGTGCAACTCATCGAGCAGACGCTCAAACTCGTCGTCGGAGATCTCATCGATGGAACCGCCACCCTGTCCGGCCAGGACAGGGGCCGCGTCAGGGGCAGGCTCGGGCAGGGTAACGGGTGCCGGGGCCATGGCCGCATTCAGCAGTCGCTCTTCCCCTTGCGGCTTGCACAGCTCATGGAGATTGTGCAGCAGCTCGGGGGCGGCGGCGCTGGTCGGCTCACGGTTTTGCACCTGAGCGAACATGACATTGATGGCGTCGAGGGCCTGCAGGATCACGTCCATCAGCTCGGCACTGAGGGTCCGCTTGCCATTGCGCAGCATGTCGAACAGGTTCTCGGCCCCATGGCAGACATCGACCAATTCGGTCAGCGACAGGAAGCCGGCGCCCCCCTTGACGGTATGAAAACCGCGAAAGATGGCGTTGAGCAGGTTCTTGTCGTCTGGGCGCTTCTCGAGTTCGACCAGTTGTTCAGACAACTGCTCCAATATTTCGGATGCTTCGACCAGAAAGTCTTGCAGTATGTCTTCATCAACTTCGAAGGCCATTCGTCACTCCATTAGAATCCGGGGTTGAACAACAGATCGTCCACATCATCTGGCACCCGAGACAGGACAGGGGATAGCCCAAGTCTCATTCGGCATCCGAGGCAGGACAGCAGACCGTCCGGCAGATCATCTAGAATCCGAGGCTGGACAGCAGATCGTCCACATCATCCTGACCGTTCACCACGTCACTTCGGGTATGAGGGTTCATGATGGGCCCTTCCGCCTCTATCCCGCTCACGGGGGGGCTGGGAGGGACAGGCTCAGTCGGTGCGTCGCCAAACATGGTCAGCATGTCGATCAATTTGGTTTCAACTTCCTGCACCAGGGTGATCACCCGCCGGATCATTTGTCCGGTCAGGTCCTGGAAATCCTGAGCCATCAGGATATCTGTCAGCAATTGTCGTAATTTATCGGCATCGGATTCCGAAGCCTTAATAAAATCATCCAGTTGATGACACAACGCCTTGAATTGGCCCAGGCTGAGCTCCCGGGACATCAGCGCCTGCCAGTTCGGCAGCACCAACTGGATATTGTCATTGAGGCGATCGGCAATGGGCAGACTGGCCTCGACGGCATCCATGGTGCGGTTGGCGGCCTTGTCGGTCATGTCGATGACATAGCTGAGCCGCTCGCGCGCATCCGGGATCTCCTCATTGGCGAGGGAGGGCAGTCTGGGGTCGAGTTGGAAATCGCGCAGTGAATCGTGCAGTTGGCGAGTCAGCTGGCCAACCTTGTCAAACAGCATGGCCGCATTGGGGGCGCAGACATCGGCGAGCAGTGAGTCAGCCGACTCAAACTCCTGCTGCTCCAGATGGGTGACCAGCATTCTCGCCTGCTCGAGGGAGATCATGGCACTCGTTTTGGCCGTCATGGCGGGCCCCTTAGCCGATCCGCTCGAAGATCTTGTCGAGTTTCTCTTTGAGAGTGGCGGCGGTGAACGGCTTGACGATGTAACCGTTGACGCCGGCCTGGGCCGCTTCGATGATCTGTTCGCGCTTGGCTTCGGCGGTCACCATCAACACCGGCAGGTGCTTGAGTTTGTCGTCGAGGCGAATGGCCCTGAGCAGGTCGATGCCTTGCATGCCGGGCATGTTCCAGTCGGTGACCACAAACTGGTAGTCGCCATTCTTGAGCATGGGCAGTGCCGTATTGCCATCGTCCGCTTCATGGGTGTTATTGAAGCCGAGATCGCGCAGCAAGTTCTTGATAATCCGGCGCATCGTCGAGAAGTCGTCGACGATGAGGATTTTCATGTTCTTGTCCAAATTTTCCTCCTAGAGAGCCGTCGTGGCGGCTTACTTACATGATGCAATAGCGCAGGTTTCAGGGTGCGGATTATGCCTGAGAGTCGGGGGCCAGTGTAGCCATGACACGCTTATGCGTGCCAATCTCGCAGGCGGGCACGCAATCTGTGCATCGCCTGGCTGTGGATCTGGCTCACCCGAGACTCACTTACGTTCAATACTTCGCCAATCTCGCGCAAGTTCAACTCTTCGTCGTAATAGAGGGAAAGCACCAGGGCTTCACGCTCCGGCAAGCGGCCTATGTGCTCGGCCAGGGCGCTCTGGAAGCGCTCGGCCGCCAGTTCGTCAAAGCCCAGGTTATTGCCCGTATCGGGCCCGCCTATCACATCCTCGCTGATCCCCAGATCCTCGATGCCGATGATCTTGCCGCAGGAGACATCCTGCAACATGGTGTGATACTCCCCGAGGCCCACCCCCATATAGGCGGCCACCTCGGTATCGCGCGCATCACGGCCATGGGCCTGCTCCACATTCTCGATGGCATCGGCGATGGTGCGGCTGTTGCGGTGCACCGAACGGGGCACCCAGTCACCACGGCGGATCTCGTCGAGCATGGATCCGCGAATACGGATGCCGGCATAGGTCTCGAAACTGGCGCCCTTGCTACCGTCAAAGTTGCGGGAGGCTTCGAGCAACCCAATCATACCTGCCTGGATCAGGTCATCCAGCAAGACACTGCTCGGCAGACGAGCCAACAGATGCTGGGCGATCCGTTTCACCAACGGAGCGTGGCGCTCCACCAGCACATAGGAATCCTGATGACGCAAGTACGCTTGGGCTTTATTCACGAGTACCTTCCTCTGTGATTGCCGTTTTTTGCAGCAGATTTTCCAGGAAGAACTCCAGGTGACCACCGGGCTGATGCGGGATGGGCCAACTGGCGGCCTTGTTGCCCAGGGCACGGAACGCCAACGCGGCCGGCGACTTGGGGAAGGCTTCGATGATCAACTTCTGCTTGCGCACCGCGGCCCGCAAGTTGGTGTCATAAGGAATACAGGCGACCAATTCCAGGGATGTATCGAGGAAACGATCGGTCACCCGGGTCAATTTTGCATAGAGCTCCTGGCCTTCGCGCAGGGAGCGCACCATGTTCGCCACCACCTTGAAGCGGAACACCCCGTGATCCTTGGACAAGATCTTGATCAGGGCATAGGCATCCGTGATGGAGGTCGGCTCGTCGCACACCACCACCATGATGTCTTGCGCGGCGCGGGTGAAGCTCAGCACCATGTCGGAGATACCGGCGGCGGTGTCCACCAGCAGGATGTCGACCTGGGTCTTCATCTCGCTGAAGGCGCGGATCAGCCCCACGTGCTGGGCAGGTGAGAGCTCGACCATGGACTGGGTGCCCGAGGTGGCCGGCACTATCATCATGCCGTAGGGTCCCTCGACGATGATGTCGTCCAGGGTGCACTCCCCCGCCAACACATGGGAGAGATTGCGGTGTACCCGCAGGCCCAGCATGACGTCAACGTTGGCCAGCCCCAAGTCGGCATCCAGCACCATGACCCGCTTGCCTTGCGCCGCCATGGCCCCGGCCACGTTCAGGGTGACGTTGGTCTTGCCGACGCCCCCCTTACCACCGGAGACAGCGATCACTTTTACTCGATTATTTGTACGCATTTTGCGCAGACCACTCGCCTGATCCATAGGTATGTTACTCATAAGATTCTGAATCCTCGCCCTCACCAAACCCCGCACCCCAGAAATAGGGCTCTTCACTCCCTCGGTCCAGCGACCCCATGGCCGCGCCGACGAGCTGGGCTGCGTTGGCAATCTGAATATCTTCCGGAACCCGCTGACCATCGGTGATATAGCTGATGGGCAGCGCATTCTGGATGCACACGTTGATCACTTCCCCCAGATTGAGGCTCTCATCCAGCTTGGTAAGAATGCAGCCGGAGAGCGGTATGCGGCGAAAGTGATCCATGGCCTCTTGCATGACCCGGCGCTGGGAGGTCGCGGACATCACCAGATAACTGCGGATCTGCACCTTGGAACTCTTGACCAGGGTATCGAGTTGTTCGGTCAGCCTGATATCCCGTTGCCCCATACCGGCAGTGTCAATCAGCACCAACCGACGGTGGCGGAACTGATAGAGGGCGGCCGACAGCTCCTCGGCATCCCGCACCTGGCGTACCGGGCAGCCCATGATACGCCCATAGGTCTGCAACTGCTCGTGGGCACCTATCCGATAATTGTCTGTGGTGATCAAGGCCACCTGCTCGGCGCCATACTTCATGGCAAAACGGGCCGCCAGCTTGGCGATGGTGGTGGTCTTGCCCACCCCGGTCGGTCCGAGCAGCGCCACGGCGCCACCCTGACGCAGGATATCGTCCTCGCTCACCTTGAGCTGCGCCGTCAGCACCTCGGCCAACTGGGCCAACGCCTGATGCACAGAGACATCTTCCGGTATGAGGCCCGCCAACTGATCGGCGAACGCATCATCGAAACCAATCTTCTTGAGCTCCTTGATGAGCAGGGCTCGCATCGGCTCGCGGCGCTCCACCTCCTGCCACATCAGACCGGAGATCTGGTGCTCGAGCAGCTTGCGAATGGAGGCCATCTCATGGCGCATGCCCTCCATCTCCTGATCGCGCTGAGCCGGTTGCGGCGCACGCTGGGCGGCGGGGCGCGGCTTGGGGTTGGGCGCTTCCGGGGCTGCCCAGTTGCTCTGTTCGGCCAGGGTTCGGGGCGCCTGCGCTGGCTGAGAGGCCGCGCGTCCCCCGCCCAATCCGCTCTGGCTGGGAGTCAGCTGCTGTTGACGCGCCAGCAGGGCGGCCAGGGTATCGGCATACTGCTCGTTCCTGCTCTGCCCGCCCCTGGCCGGCTCCTGGGCCAGACCCGCGCCGGAAAGCTGGCTGGTCGGACGCACGGCCTGACGCGCCGCAGACGAAATATTGACGCTCTCTTCGTTTAACTGACGGCGAACCGGCACATCCCTGGGCACAACGACCTGGGACTGATAGTCGATCGCGGCGACGATCTCGACGCCGCCGGTGACCTTTTTGTTGGACATGATGACGGCGTCCGGCCCGAGAGTCTCTTTGACTTCGGCCAGGGCCGTGCGCATATCCTTGGCAAAAAACCGCTTAATCTTCACCCGTCATCTCCGTTAACTAGTTCTGTCCTACCGCGCTGACAATACGGATCTGCTTGTCATCCGGTACTTCCTGATAGGACAGGACGCGCAATCCTGGAATGGCATTCTTGACAAACTTGGCCAGGGTATTGCGTAAAATCCCCGATGTCAGAAGCACCGCCGGTTGACCTTCCAATTCTTGTCGCTGGGTGGCCTCGAGCAGGGAGCGTTGCATCCGCTCCGCCAGGCCCGGCTCGATACCGGCTCCTTCGCCCCCACCCGCCTGCAAAGACTGATGCAATATGCGTTCCAACTCTGGTGCCAAGGTGATGACAGGCAACTCGGGATCCGGGCCCGCTATCTCCTGCACGATCAAACGGCGCAGGGCGATACGGCAGGCCGCGGTCAGCACCTCGGGATCCGGGCTGCGGGGGCCATATTCCACCAGGGTCTGCAGTATGGTGCGCATGTCGCGAATAGGCACGCCTTCATTGAGGAGATTCTGCAACACCTTGACCAGGTTACCCATGCTGATCACCTCGGGAACCAGCCCTTCCACCAGCTTGCTCTGATGCCTTCCTATCATGTCGAGCAGCTGTTGCACTTCATCGTGACCGAGCAGCAGCGCCGCCTGATTGGAGAGGATCTGGCTCATGTGAGTTGCCACTACCGTCGCGGCATCCACCACCGTATAACCCAGGGTCTGCGCCTGGGAGACCTGATCCTTGGCGACCCAGACCGCCTCCAGCCCGAAGGCGGGATCCTGGGTCGGGATACCCTGGATCTGGCCAAACACCTGGCCCGGGTTGATGGCCATCTCCTTGTCGTGATAGACGTTCGCCTCCCCCGTGCTCACCCCCATCAGGGTGATGCGGTATTGGTTCGGCGCCAGATCCAGATTGTCGCGGATGTGTACCGCCGGCACCAGAAAACCGAGCTCCTGGGAGAGCTTCTTGCGCACCCCCTTGATGCGGTTGAGCAGCTCACCCCCCTGGCTCTTGTCCACCAGGGGGATCAGCTGGTAGCCGACCTCGAGGCCGATGATGTCCACCGGCATGACGTCATCCCAGCTCAGGTCTTTCTGCTCGACCGGTGCATCGCCATTGGCCGGCAAGAGTTCACCGCTCGCCACCCTGGCCTTGTTCTGTTTCTCGCGGCGCAGCAACCACCAGGCACCGAGTGCCGCAGCGGCCCCGAGGCTGAGGAAGGCCAGGTGCGGCATGCCCGGCACCAGCCCCATCATCAGCAAAATAGTGGCGGAGATGACCAGGGCCTTGGGGTTGTCGAACAACTGGCTCAGCATGGCGGTGCCCATGTCCTGATCCGTGTTCTGGCGCGTCACTATGATGGCGGCGGCGATGGAGAGCAGCAGCGAGGGGATCTGGGCAACCAGGCCGTCACCTATGGCAAGCAGGGTATAGATCTCGGCCGCCTCGCCGAAGCTGAGATCGTGCTGCATCATGCCGATGATGAAGCCGCCGATGATGTTGATGAAGAGGATCATGATGCCCGCGATGGCATCCCCCTTGACGAATTTGGAGGCACCGTCCATCGAGCCGTAGAAGTCAGCCTCCTGGGTCACCTCGGCGCGGCGCTTGCGCGCATCTTCCTGATTGATGAGACCCGCATTGAGATCGGCATCTATCGCCATCTGCTTGCCGGGCATGGCATCGAGGGTGAAGCGGGCGCTGACTTCCGAGATCCGCCCCGCACCCTTGGTGACCACCACGAAGTTGATGATGACCAGGATGAGGAAGACGATGATGCCCACCGCATAGTTGCCGCCGATCACCACGTTGCCGAAGGCTTCGATCACATGACCCGCGGCGGCGCCACCATTGTGGCCCTCGAGCAGTACCACCCGGGTCGAGGCGACGTTGAGCGCCAGACGCAGCAGGGTCGCTATCAAGAGCACGGTCGGGAAGGCGGCAAATTCGAGGGGACGGCGGGTGTAGACGGCCACCAGCAAGACCACGATGGAGAGGGCGATGTTGAAGGAGAACAGGGTGTCCAGCATCAGCGGCGGTATGGGCAGCACCACCATGCCGAGGGAGGCCAGCACCAGTAGCGGTGTACCCAACCCCTTGCCCAGCAGTCCACGGTACTCTTTCAACCGGCCCAATGATGCCCGCACTGTCATGACGACTCTCAGTTCTTAACCCCAGATGGGCAGATTAAAGCAAACATCGAGCCAACAAAGCAATTCGTTGATTTTAAATGATTTTAATTTTACTGCGTCAGAAGTTTGTCATCGTCGGCGGTATTTGCGGCATTACGCAGGGAATGGCCAGATCCTTGGCCTCCGGTGCCCAGCGTTATTTGCGGTATTGCGGAGAAATAGCCAGATCCTTGGCCTCGGGTGCCCAGCGTTATTTGCTTATTTGCGGTATTCCGGGGGAATGGGCAGATCCTTGCCAAGAGGCTGAGGGCGGCGACCCCGGCCACGGCGGAATTTCTTGAGCTGATAGACGTAGGCCAGCACCTGGGCCACGGCGGCGAACAGCCCTTCGGGGATCTCCTGGCCAATCTCGGCGCTGTGGTAGATGGCGCGGGTCAGCCCTGGGGATGGCAGTATGGGGATCTCGTACTCGCGGCCTATCTCGCGAATTTTTAGCGCTATCTCGTCCACCCCCTTGGCCAGCACCTTGGGCGCTGCCCCCGGCTTGCTCTGATCATATTGCAGCGCCACCGAGTAGTGGGTCGGGTTGGTGATGATGACGTCCGCCTTGGGCACATCTCCCATCATGCGCCGCGCAGCCATCTCCATCTGCAAACGGCGGATCCGCCCCTTGACCTCGGGCTTGCCCTCGGAATCCTTGTACTCGTCCTTGACCTCCTGCTTGGTCATCTTGAGCTGACGAGCATGGTTCCAGCTCTGGAAGGGAATGTCGATGGCAACGATGGGCAGCAAGGCGCAGCACAGGATGATCAACATCCACAGAAACAGCTCTAGGGCATCGATGATGCCCCCCGGAAAGGCCTCAAGGGAGAGATTGAGCAGGTGGTTGAACTGACTCGACAGGGTCCACCAGGCGAACAGGCTGATGAAGACCACCTTGGCGATGGACTTGACAAGCTCCACCCAGGATTGCACCCCGAACATGCGCTTGAGACCGGCGAGCGGGCTGAGCTTGCTCCACTTGGGCATCATGGCCTGGGTAGAAAAGTTGAGGCCACCGAGCAGGGTATTGCCGACAAAGGCCGCCAGCGCCACCAGGGCGAACAGCAACCCCAGCGGGGCCAGCACCTCGCCGAGCAGGGTCGGCACCATGGCCCCCATGGCATTGGGATCGAATGCCTGCTCCCGCTCCAGGGTGAATCCCATGGTCATCACCTTGATCATGGCGGTGGCCAGCTGCCCCTTGATCATCAGCAGCCCGAACACGGCGGCCAACAGCACGCTGGCGGTCCCCAACTCCTTGGACCGGGCGATCTGCCCCTTCTCACGGGCCTGTTGCAGTCGCTTGCCGGTCGCCTGTTCACTGCGTTCCTGATCGGAATCAGCCATGGGGGCCGGCTCCGCAGAAACCCGGGGGCAGACTGCCCCACCTCAACCAGATCCCATTAACTATGGGCACGTTGCGGTCGCAACCTGGCAAGCCCCCCTGGCTCAGCCAACCCTCATTAACCATGGGCACGTTGAGGTAGCGACCTGGCAAGCACCCCTGGTTCAGCCAACCCCCATTAACTATGGGCACATTGCGGTCGCGACCTGGCAAGCACCCCTGGCTCAGCCAACCCCCATCAACCATGGGCACCTCCCAGACACTGGGTATCGATCAGCTGGCAGCTCGTCTCCTGCACCCGCTCCCAGAGGGCATCGAAGTGCCCCATGAAGCCGCCGATAGTGAGCCAGAGAATGAAGAGTCCCGACATCATGCTGACCGCAAACCCGATGCTGAAGATGTTGAGTTGAGGGGCCGCCCGGGTCATGACCCCGAACGCGAAGTTGATGAGCAGCAGGGCGACGATGGCGGAGAGGGACATCACCAGAGCGGCCTGGAACATGACCCCGATAAAACCTGCCAGGGTGCGCAAAGACCCAACCGAGAGGCCCGCTGTGCCCACCGGCAAAGTATCGAAACTCAAGATAACCATGCGCAGCATGATGAGGTGGCCGTCGAGGGCGAGGAATACCAGGGTCGCCAGCATCAGGTAGAACTGGCCCACCACGGGGGCGGATTGACCGTTCATGGGATCCACCAGAGAGGCAAAACCCAGGCTGGTCTGCATCGAGATGACCTGTCCGGCCAGCACGAAGCTCTCCATCAGAAACTGGGTCATCAGGCCGAGGGCGGCACCTATCAGGATCTGCTGACCGAGAATAAGAAAGCTGCCGAGGGAGAAGAGCTCCACCGAGGGCATGGGCGGCAACAGGGGTACGATCAGGAAGGTGATGGCCAACGAGAGCCCCATGCGCACATTCATGGGGGCCAGCTTGCTGCCAAACACCGCCATCACCATCAGCAGGCTGCTGACCCGGGCCAGGGGCCAGAGCACGGCGGCGAGCCACTCCAGAATGAGCTGGCTGGAGAAGGTCACGCTGCTCGCCCCGAGGTTGTGCGACTCATCCCACCACCTCGGGGATCTGGCTCACCATCAGCTGGAAGAAGTCCATCAGGCTCTGCAGGCCCCAATGCGCACCGGCCCCCAGGGCCAGCAGGGTCACCACCAGCCGGGGCAGGAAGCTCAGGGTCTGTTCGTTGATGGAGGTGGCCGCCTGGAAGATGGCCACCAGCAGACCGACGAACAGGCTCGGCAGTATGACGGCACACACCATGATGGTGACCAGCCAGAGCGCCTCGCGAAATACGTCGACAAAGGTTTCCGGACTCATGTTACCGACTCCTTTCCATTGGCCCGCTTGGCCACCGGTCTGCTGGCTGAGGCTGCCAGCCAGAAAAATCGGCATCAAACCCCAGCCATCCAGCATGGCATGCCAGACAGGTTTCAACGACTGGGATAGCTGACATCATCCCCCGCTCCCCAAACCAAAGCTGGTCGCCAGGGAGCCCAGAATGAGGTTCCAGCCATCGACCATGACGAACAGCATCAGCTTGAAGGGCAGCGATACCAGCATGGGAGAGAGCATCATCATCCCCATGGCCATCAGAATGCTGGCGACCACCAGGTCGATGACCAGGAAGGGCAGAAACAGCATGAAACCTATCTGGAAGGCGGTCTTGAGCTCACTGGTGACGAAGGCCGGGATCAGCACCCGCAACGGCACATCGGCGGGCTTGTCCACCTGCACGTTGGCGATCTCCATGAAGGTATTGAGATCCTTGATCCGGGTCTGGGCCAGCATGAACTGGTGCAGGGGCAGTTGGGCCTTCTCCAGCGCCTCCTGGGTGGTGATGGTTTCGGCCAGATAGGGCTGCAAGGCCTCCTCGTTGATGCGATCCAGCACCGGGGACATGATGAAGAAGGACATGAACAGGGCGATGCCGACCAGCACCTGGTTTGAGGGGCTCTGCTGCAGACCAATGGCCTGACGCAGGATGCCGAGCACCACTATGATGCGGGTGAAGGAGGTCATCATGATGACCACGGCCGGCAGGAAGGAGAGGGCCGTCATCAGCGCCAGCACCTGCAGGGTCAGGCTGTACTCCTGACTGCCATCCGCCATGGTCTTGATGGTCACCGCCGACATGCCATCCTGGGCCAGTACCAGCGGCGAGCAGAGCAACAGCAACAGCCAGCCCCAGTGACGCTTCATCAATAGATTTCTCATCCCGTTATTCTTTGTCATTGCGTGCCATCAGCTTGCTGAGCTGCTGGGCGAAGGCCTGGGGTTGACGCTCATCCAGGGGCTGCTCAAGCCGATGGAGAAAGGTGACCTGCTGGGGGGTGACGCCGAGCAAGAACTGCTGCTCCCCCACCTTGACCACCAGCAGTTTTTCCTTGTAGCCGAGGGGCAGACTGGCGATCACCTTCATCTGGCCGCCCCCTATCGCCTGAGTGAGCTTGCTCTTCTTGAGCAGAAACCCCAGCACCAGGATGAGGCCGATGACCATCAGGCTCGACAGCAGCCAGGAGGTGAGGCTCGGCAGCGTGGCGGTTGTCTGTGCCAAGGCAGGCAGCGGCAACAGCAGCAACAGGAGGGCGGCCCGCATCATTTGAGTTTCTTGATCCGTTCAATCTGGCTGATCACATCGGTCAGGCGGATCCCGAATTTGTCATTGACCACCACCACCTCGCCGTGGGCGATCAGGGTGCCGTTGACCAATACATCCAGGGGCTCACCGGCCACCCTGTCCAGCTCCACCACAGATCCCTGGTTGAGCTGCAGCAGGTTGCGGATGCTGATCTGGCTGCGGCCCACTTCCATGGCGATGGTCACCGGGATGTCGAGTATGGTGTCAAGCTTGCGGCGCTCCTCTGCACTGATGGGCGCATCGTCCTTCAGCTCTTCGAGGGGAGCCGGTTTGACTTCCGTCGTGACCTGCTCTTCGAGGGCTGCAGCCCAGGCATCGGCCATCAGATCCTGCTCGTCTTCGGGTGTGCTCATCTTACTTCCTTACTGTTCATGATTAGGCGGGTTCCGGGCCTGTTATCGGTGGGGATTTTCGATGCTGCGCTCGAGCTCTTCCAGCTCGGCTTCGCCATCGATACGCACGCCGCCCCGGGTGACCAGGTGCATCTCGGTCTTGACCCCGTCCGGACGCTTGAGTTTGTCGACAATCTTGAGCGCCACGTTCTCTTTTGTGCGGCCCATCTTGGCGTGGAAGGTCGGCAAGTCCTCCACATAGACCAGCAGGTTCTCCGGCATCTCCACCGGGATGATGTCGCCGGGTTTCAGCTCCATGAGGTCGCGCAGGGTGAGCTCGGTCTCCAGCAATTTCGCCTTGAGCTCCACCTTGACGTCCATGATCTCGTCGCGCAGCGCCTTGCTCCAGCGCACGTCGGTGTCCCCCTTGTCGCTCTGTACCCCGGCATCGAGCAACTCGCGGATGGGTTCGAGCATGGAGTAAGGCATGGCTACGTGGAAGTCGCCGCCGCCGCCATCGAGTTCGATGTGGAAGGAGCTGACCACTATCACCTCGGTCGGGCTGACGATGTTGGCCATGGCCGGGTTCACCTCGGAGTCGAGGTACTCGAAGCCCACATCCATCACCGGCGCCCAGGCATCCTTGTAATCCTCGAACACCAGCTTGAGCAGCATCTGGATGATGCGCCGCTCGGTGGGGGTGAATTCCCGTCCCTCGATCTTGGCATGGTAGCGGCCGTCGCCACCAAAGAAGTTCTCCACCAGGATGAAGACCAGGCGCGCCTCCATGGTGATCAGCGCCGTCCCCTTGAGGGGACGGAAACGCACCATGTTCAGGCTGGTTGGCACGAACAGGGTATGCACATATTCGCCAAATTTGAGCATCTGCACACCGTTGATCGACACCTCGGCGGTGCGCCGCATCATGTTGAACAGGCTGATGCGCATGTGACGGGCAAAACGCTCGTTCACCAGCTCCAGGGTGGGCATGCGCCCACGGACGATGCGATCCTGGGAGGAAAAATCAAACTGGGCTATGCCGGGATCGCCGGCCGCCCCTAACTCCTCCTCTTCGACATCGTCGACCCCGTGCAAGAGGGCATCAATTTCGTCCTGACTTAACAGATCGCTCACGCTTCACCTACTGCATTACAAAGCCGGTAAACAGCACTTGTTCGATTACGGGGGAAGAGGTCAGGTCTTTCAGGACCCGACGGCACTCTTCCAGTGAGTCATTTCGCAACTTTTCCTTGCCCTCGAAGGTGACCAGCTGCTCGGCGCTGGCGGCGCTGAAGACCCGCAGCAGCGTCCCCTCGATGAGCGGTACATGCTGCTTGGCAAGGGCCTCGCTCGGGGCGCCGCGCACCATCAGCTGCACCTTGATCTGCACCAACCTGTCCCGGCTCTGGCCCGCCACGTTGAACACGAAGGGACGCGGCATGCCGACATAGAGCGCTGGCAGGGTCGCGGGGTCTTGAGCCTGACCATCCGCCTGGGCGCTGGCCTCGGCCTTGGCAGCCTCGTCACCCCCCGAGAGCAGCAACCAGGCGGCAACGCCGCCCCCCATCAACACAAGCAGCACTATGACGGCCATGATGATCAGCTTTTTTTTGCTGGCCGTCGCCGGGTCTTTGAGCGTCAGTTCGCTATCGTCTGCCATCCCTTGTCCACCCTGGTATCAAACTTGTTCGTTATCATAAACTTAACTTGGGGCGCATCAAGCATAGAAATCAATTCCGCTCTCGTTTGCCGCATCCATGGACAAACTGAGTCGAGTGACGCCGTTTTCGACCTCATGTTGAGCGCCATGACCGCCCTCCCGACCAGGCTGACCATGGCCCCCCTGTCCCGCGAAACCCTGGGCCTGCTGTTGCGACTGCTGCTGAGCCTGCTGTTGGGTCTGTTGTTGCACCGACGTCTGGCCAAGCTGGATCCCCTGCCCCGCCAGCATCTCCCTGAGCCTGGGCATGGCCTGCTCCAGCATCTCCCGGGTCTGGCCATGCTGCACCACGAAACTGACGCTGGCCTGGCTGTCCTGGCCCAGCTGGATCTGGATTTTCATCTTGCCAAGGCCCAGAGGGTCGAGCTGGATCTCCGCCTGTTGCAGCTTGTCTGCCAGCATGACATTGACCCGTTGCTGCAATTCGGCCGGGGCATCCTGACCGGCCAATTTCAAATGGGGTAAAGCGGGGGCATCGGCGCGGGGCTGGCTCAGGGCAGTCTGGCTGACCCTGGCCTCGGCCAGTGCTTGCGGGCCCTGATACGGGCTGGGAGGCGCAGGGTCGCTCTCCCCCTTCTGACCGCTGGTGACCAGAGATTCACTGCGCTCAAGAGCCGCCAGTTTACCCTTGGTGACAGGCTCATTTTTCACTGACGCGGCGGCCCCCTCGATGGTCGCGGCAGAGGCCCCTTGAGGCAAACTGGTGACCGGTGCCTGACTCCCCTGAGATTGCGCCTGAGCCAGCACTTGCTGAGGCACCACCAAGGTCGGCGCCACTGGCGTGCTGCTCGCAGCCTGTGGCGCGCTCTGGGTTAGGGGAGTCTGCGAGTCACCACCAGCCTTGGCCGCAGCGCCCTGACTGATGATCCCGTCTGCGTCCACTGCTGATGGCGTCCGGTCTTGCGGCTTGTCAGCCGGCTGGCCACGGCCTGATACATCTGGCGGCGCGCTGCCCGGCAGCGGCCCCCCTTGCTGGGCGAGCTGGCTGCCGACCGCAAAGGCCTGGGCCGGCGTGCTGGCATCGGGCTTGCGCGCAGAATCAGTGACCGGCGTGGTGCCCTCATCCCCTTGCAGGGCCTCATCCATACTGGGCAAGGCCCCGGCAGGCAATATCTTGCGGCCCTGCTCGGCACCTCTCTCCATCAGGGCCGCAACCAGCTTGCTGTCGCCCTCTCCCGCCTCTGCCTGTGCCTGTGCCTGTGCCTCATCGGCAGCATCATGCTGACCCCTGTGGGCCGCAAGTGGCGCGCCCGGCGTGTCGGATGCCGATGCTGCGCTCGTCTCTTCAAGGCCGGGAGCAGGCGGCAACATATTGCCCTCCCCAGGCGCGCTGCTGCCTGATGGCGAAACCAGGCGGGTATCTTGTTTGAGGGAATCTTGCAGATGGGCGAGGAAGGGGTGACCGGCAAGGGCGTTGAGCGCCAGGGCACCATCGTCAAGGGCCTCCCCCTTGACTGCCTCCTCGCCATCTTGCCCCTGAGCAACGGCTTTGCCTGGCTTGGCGTCACTCTCTTGACGCCCTGCAGATGACAAACCGGCGGCCATCTCTGCCCCGGCCTGTTCCATCTGCGGCTGCAAGCTCTTATCAGCGCCATCCGTCCTGGCCACGCCCTCAGCCCGGTCTCCCCTGGACGGCGCAACCTGCTCCCCTTGCTGGTACTGGGTCATCAGATCGGCAAACCCAGCCTTCTCCTCCCCAGGCACAGGGGCATCATCGCGCCGAGCCTGGCTTGTCAGGACGCTCGTCTCACCGCTAACGGGTGGCGTAATGGGGGTCAACAATGTCTGCATCATCCTGGATTCCGGGTCTGGGCGCCGATAAGGCCTGAATTGGAATAGGGGCACCCCTTGGTGCGTCATGAGCAATTAGAAAGCAAGTTACAGGCCAGAATGTTGAGTTCGGCTACGCAGGGAGAATTCATCCAACATCTTCTGCTCTTGCCGCTGGGCTTGCTGCTGGGCGCGAACGGCCTGCTTGTCGAGCAGCAGTGCCACCGCCTTGCGCCGTTGCTGGGCGCCCAGCCACTCTTCCCGGCGCTGGCTGAGCACCTCGCGGATCTGCAACACCCCCTCAAACTGCTGGGTCGCAGCCTGCTCCAACTTGCTGATGAAGGCGTGATACTGGGCGTTCTGCTGCGCGGGTATGCCCTGCAGGCCCCGGTCTGTCCACTGCTGGTGATAGACCTGACGATATTGGTTGAGGGCATCTTGCTGCTGCTGGTACAGCTTCAAGTCCTGCTGCGCCTTGGCCAGCGCCAGGGCAGCCTGCTGCTCAGCCACCAGCAACCTTTCCGCTAATAACACCAGTCCCTTGCTCATTGACTACCTCTCGCTGGCTGGATGAAGGGGGATGTTCGCCCCGCACGCGGGATCACTGCATCAGGGGCATGGCCACCAGTTGCAGTGCCTGCAGGCCATCATCATAGTGGACGACCTCACGCATTTTTTGCTGCAAGAAGCGATCCAGATACGGCTTTTGGCTGATGGCCCTGTCGATGCGCGGATCCGCCCCCTGGCTGTAGGCGCCTATGGTGATCAGATCCCGGTTCTGCTGATAGAGGGAGTAATACTGCTTGAGGGCCCGTGCCAGCCCCTGATGCTCGGCCGAGGTGACTTGAGGCATGACCCGGCTGATGGATTTTTCGATGTCGATGGCCGGGTAGTGGCCCGAATCCGCGAGTTCGCGGGACAACACTATGTGGCCATCGAGAATGGCCCGGGCCGCATCGGCGATGGGGTCTTGCAGGTCATCCCCTTCGGTCAGTACCGTGAAAAAGGCGGTGATCGACCCCTGACCATCGCTGCCATTGCCCGCTCGCTCCACCAGGGCTGGCAGCTTGGCGAACACCGACGGCGGGTAGCCCTTGGTCGCGGGCGGCTCTCCCACGGCCAGGGCAATTTCCCGCTGGGCCTGGGCATAGCGGGTGAGGGAATCCATCAGCAGCAGCACATTGAGGCCCTGATCGCGAAAATACTCGGCGATGGCCAGCGCCGTTTCGCAGCCCTTGAGCCGCATCAGCGGCGAGGCATCCGCCGGGGCGGCCACCACCACGGCCCGCTCGCGCCCCTCTGCCCCCAGAATATCTTCGATAAACTCTTTGACCTCCCGGCCCCGCTCGCCGATGAGGCCGACCACCACCACATCCGCCACCGAGCCCCGAGTCATCATGCCCAGCAACACGGACTTGCCGACCCCGGAGCCAGCAAAGAGCCCCATCCGCTGGCCCTGACCGACGGTGAGCACCGCATTGATGGCTCGCACCCCTACGTCCATCGGCTTGTGGATGGGACGACGGGCGAGCGGGTTGATGCGGGTCTGGGCAAATTGCACCGTCTGGGCCGCGATAATGGGGCCGAGTCCATCCAGGGGCTGGCCGATGCCATCGATGACACGGCCGAGCAGATTCATGCCGACCGGTATGCCATAGGCCTCGGTAATGGGCACCACGCGGGCGCCGGGGATCACCCCCTTGAGCTGTTCACTCGGCATCAGGAACAGGCGATCGCCGCTAAAGCCGACCACCTCTGCCTCCAGGGTGCCATCCTGGGTATCGATGCGGCACAGGGCGCCGATGGCGGCCCGGCACCCCACGGCCTCCAGGGTCAATCCCACCACCCGCGTCAACTTTCCGGCGACCGGGGTCTTGGGGGCTATCTCCCCGACCCGGTAACGTTGCAGTCGCTGGCAAAGGCTGTTGCTCATAATGGGATCCTGAGGCTGGGAATTGAGAAGGGAAACCCTGGCGTCAATCGCGCTGGTTGTCGCGCAAGAAGTTGCGCAACAGCTGGTCGATGCGCCCCGAGAGGGTCAAGTCCACACTGGAGAGTTCGGTGGCCAGCTGAATATCGCCGGGCAACAGGGTCGGATCGCTCTCTAGCCGCCAGTGGCGCCGCTCGCACTCCTCCTCCCCGAATGCCGCCACCACCCGGGCAATATCATCCGGATGCAGGGAGAGCGTCACCCCTTGATTGGACGCGGGCAGCAGGGCCAGCCCCTCCTTCAAGGCACCGAGCAGCAAGGCGGGTGAGGTCACGGCCTCCTGCTTGATCAGGGCCCGGGTCAGCTGCATCACCAGGGCGATGAGCTGTTGCTCCACTTCGGCATCCTGCTCGGCCAGGGGGTCGGCCAGGCGGGAGGCCAGCAGGCGCCAATGGCCCTGCTCCTGCTCGACCAACTCGCGCCCGAGGGCCAAGCCCTCCTCCTTGCCTTGGCTAAGACCGGCATCGTGCCCCTGCTTGAGACCCTCTAGCTTGCCCTCCTCCAGCCCCTTGGCAAAACCTGCGGCCTGCCCCTCGGCCATGCCCTCTTCCCAGGCAGCCTGGCGAATGGCTTCCAGCTCCTCGGCCGTGATGCTGGGGGCGGGTTCCTCGGCCGGCTCCGGCTCAGGTGGCAGTTCCGACTGACTATACCAATCCTGGGGCAGGCCCAGGGCATTGGTCTCTATCTCGGACTCGACTTCCATCTCCGGCCAGCCCCAGGTCTCTATCTGGGTACCGGTCGTGTCGGGTCTCACATATCCGCGCAGCTTGCTGTTGTTCATGGTTGAGAGGCACTCCTCGTCACTAGCGGCCCGGCGCCGCCGCGCCGCTTATGATGCATGGTTTAGAGGAACTCGTCGCCGCCACCGGCGCCCAGCATGATCTCTCCGGCATCGGCCAGGCGACGGGCGATGGAGAGGATCTCCTTCTGGGCCGCCTCCACCTCTGAGACCCGGATCGGCCCCATGGCCTCCAGATCGTCCGCCAGCATTTCGGCGGCGCGCTTGGACATGTTCTTGAAAATCTTCTCGCGCATCTGATCGTCCGACCCCTTGAGGGCCCGTTGCAGCAGATCCCCCGGCACTTCCCGCAACATGGTCTGGATGCCGCGATCGTCCACGTCGATCAGGTTCTCGAACACGAACATCAAGTCCTGGATCTGCTGGCTCATCTCCTCGTCGGAGTCGCGGATGGCGTCCATCAGCTGACCTTCGACGTTGGTGTCCAGGTAGTTCATGATGTTGGCCGCCGCCTTCATGCCGCCCATCTTGGCTGCCTGAGCACCTGCCGCACCGGCAAACTGCTTCTCCATGATGTCGTTGAGCTCTTGCAGCGCCGCCGGTTGCACCTCTTCGAGGTTGGCGATGCGCATCACCAGATCCAGCCGTACCTGCTCCGGGAACTGGCTCAGGATCTCGGCAGACTGCTCCGGCTCCAGGTAAGAGAGCACTATGGTCTGGATCTGCGGGTGTTCGTTCTGGATGATGCTGGCCACCTGGCGGGCATCCATCCACTTGAGGGAGTCGAGGCCACGGGCGCCTGAGCCCAGGATGATCTGATCCACCAGGTTGCTGGCCTTGTCTTCACCCAGGGCCGCCACCAGGGCTTTGCGCACGAAATCTTCGCTGCCGATGCCGATGTTGGTGTACTTCTGGATATCGTCGATAAATTGACGATGCACCGCCGCCACCCTGTCGTGACTGAAATCGGACATGGAGGCCATGGACATGCCGAGCCGCTGCACCTGCTTGGGCTCGAGGTGGCGGAAGATCTGGGCCGCATCCTCTTCGTTGAGGCTGAGCATCAGCACCGCGGCCATCTCTATCCCCGTCATCTGCTCGAGGATCTGGCGCTGACCATCGCTGATGTCGTTGCCGGTCACTTGATTCTTATTTTCTTCAGGCATCTTTGGTTACCCACTCTTTAATGACCTGCGCGGCCAAGTCCGGTTCATTCGCCACCAGGGCACGCACCGCCTTGAGCAAGTCTTCATCACGATGGAGATCCGGCAGCTTGAGGTGGCCATCGCGCACCCCGAAGATGGGTTCTGCCTCGGCCTGGGCCGCCAGCAGACTCAGTTCGTCGTCGCCGCCCAGCACTATGCTGTTGTCCAGATCCAGTTCGCCATCGGGTCTGACATCCGGGTAGAGCAGACGCTTGAGCATGGGCCGCACCACAGTCACGATCAGCACTATGATGACCAGCACAGAGGCGGCGATGCGCACCGCGCGCCAGAACCAGGGCTGCTCGTAGATGGGCAGGTCCGGCATCACATCCAGCTCGGGACGGTTGAAGGGGATGGCGACCACTTCCAGGCTGTCGCCCCGGGTCACATCGAACCCCAGGCCGCCGCTGATGAGGCGACGCAGGGTATCAATCTCGGTCTGGCTGCGCGGCTCACGGGTGACGGCGCCATCGGCCCCGGTGATCGACTTGTAATCCACCGCCACCGAGACCGTCATGCGGCGAATGCCGCCCATCTGGCGCCGGGTATGACTGACGGTGGTATCGAGTTCATAGTTGCGGGTGGCCTCCTTGCGCGAGCGACCGGCGCTGGTGCTGCTCTCGCCCCCTTCGACCTTCTCCGGGATCCCCGAGGCGGCGGGTGGCTGGTTGGAGAGGGCGCCAGGCACACCGCCATTGGCCCCGCTGGCGCTGTTCTCTTCCAGGGTCATCTCCGAGCGCACCGCAGGCAGGTCCGGGTTGTAGGTCTTGCGGGTCTGCTCCTGCTGGGAGAAGTCCAGGGCCAAGTCCACTTCGGCGGTGTAGTTGTCCATGCCGAGCACGGGGATCAGGATGGCGTCAATTTTCTGTTTGTACTCCAGCTCCTGCTTCTGCTGCATGGCAAATTCTTTGCGGGTCTGGGCGGAGACCGGATCCTGGGAGCCGGAGTTGAGCAGGCGACCACTCTGATCGGTGACAGTGACCCGGGTCGGTTCCAGGCCATGGACCGCGGAGGCAACCATGTCGACGATGGAGTCCACCTCCCCCTGACCCAGGGCCGAGCCCTTGAGGCTCAGTACCACGGTGGCGCTCGGTTTGCGCTCGTTGCGGGCGAACACGTTGTCTTTGGGAATGGCCAGCAGCACCTGGGCCTTGGCCACGTTCTGGAACTGTTCGATGGCGCTGGCGAGCTGGCGCTCGCGGCTGAGCTTGAGGCGCTCGGCTTCCATGCGCTGGCTCACCCCGAAGCTGGAGTCCTTGAGCAAGATGGCCTCGCCATCGTTGCTGCTGACGCTGTTGGTGCCGAGCCCTGCCCGGGTCAATCGCAGTCGGATATCCCCATAGTTCTCGGCGCTGACCAGCACGCTCTTGCCATCGACCTGATAGGGGATCTTCTGCTGATCCAGATAATCCAGGGTGGAGACCAGCTCCTCGGTGCTATAGGTGCCAAGGGGCCGCATCTCCGGCTCCTTGCCCCACAGCAAGATGAAGACGGCGATGGCCAGACAGATGGCCAGCCCCAGGATCAGGGTGATCTGGCGCAGCACATCGCTGTTGGAGAGAAACCCCAGCGCCGAGCTCTTCTGTTCATTCTCGTCGAGGGCACTCGCCCCTTCATGGTTGATCAGCAGATCGCCATTTTGATCGTTCGCCACGGGTCAGATCCTTATCTTCTGGTCTGGTTCATGAGGTTCATGAAAGAGGGGGATAGCGAGGAGGGAAAATGCGCTCTCCAGTACCTGGCCAAATAGCAAAATCAACCCCTTACACCGGCATGTTCATGATGGTCTTGTAGGCATCGACCATCTTGTTACGCACCTGCACCGTCGCCTCGAAGGCGATGGAGGCTTTCTGACCGGCGATCATCACATCGGAGAGATCCACCGACTTGTCACCCATGTCGAGCCGGGTACGCAGATCGTTGGCAGTGCCCTGCAAACCGTTCACATTGCCGAGGGCCTGCTGCAGCAGCTGGCCGAAATCCGAGCTGACGTGGCCGCTTGGCTGGCTGACGGCAGGAATACCCGCTTCCACCTTGAGGGCCTGCATCTCTTGCATCAGGCTGCTTGCACTTATTTCCATCACTCTTCCCCAGACAAATCATTGACGCTGGCAGAAGATAAGCAATTAGGGTGCCAATCCGGGATATCGAGGGAGAAATGGGCAAGCGGGCACCGACGGGTGAGCTCCGGCGCCCGAGCCCGGGCTGCCTTAGCCCAGCAACAATCGGAGATAACTCAGGTGCAGATCCCTGTGCTCATCGGCGGGCAATTTGACCAAGACCTCATCATGGAGATAGCGGCTCTTGGCAGTGGCCAGCTCGGGGGCCACCAGACCCACCTCGACCAGCTTGGCGACGATGGCAACCGCCAGCGCCATGCAGCCGTCACTCTCCTGGCCCCAACCGAAATCACCATCATAATCAAACAGTTCAGGACGAGGCGAGAGAGGATCAACCCGATCCCCCCAGACCCAGAAGGCCATGGGCCTCTCTTGGGGAAGGCGCAGATAGATACTCTGTCTGTCCCACTCCCGTTGTTGGCCCTGAGTCGCATCCCGTGCTGCCTGATCCGGTTCCTGCGCCATACTGCACTCCTTGTCTCGCGATGCTATTTTGGGATGCCCATAGAAAAAGAGGGCACAAGGCCCTCTTTTTACTGGAAAACTCGCTATTTAAACAGCCAGAATTTCAACACAAAACCAGAAAAACTCCTTGCTGAACAGCGGGTGATCATGACTTGTTCAGATCGTCATCCAGCCAGTACTTGGAACCCGCCACACTGGCGTCGAGCAAGAGCCCTTTCTCACCGATCTGGTAGATAGCCATGCCGCCATTGTATTTGGCGGTCAGTTCGGCGCTCTCTTTGCCAGCCACTGCCCCCACCTCGGAGGTTGCTTCCCAGCCCTGGTGGACAAATCCATCAAACTTGGCTTTGTTCTCGAACAGGATCACCTGCTGATAGAATTTTCCGCCCATACCGGCAGAGAGGCCACCGCCAAACATCTTCATGTAGGTGCGACTGTTATTCTGGCGGCTGACCGCCACCCCGGCGCCCTGATTGGTGCTGAGCATCAGGGAGAACTTGCGAGAATCAAAGACCGCATAGCCATAGGCCTGGTCAAACAGCAACTTGGCGGAGGGCTGCTCGTTGAATAGCCGCACCAGGGCGGTATCGGCCATGGTATCGAGGGCGGTACGTGCCTGCTCGGCCGTCTTGGGCTCGACCATCTCATCGAGCTTCTTGTCTGCAACCGTCAACCACTCCTTGCTGGTCGCCATGCTCTTGTCGGTCCACTCCCCCGCGGTGTTGAATGCCTCTTCTCCCCACTGGGAGGCTGAATCCCAAGTCTGTTTGGAGAAATCGCTGACATCACGCCACGCCTCTTTGCTGGTCTCACTCACCGCGTCGCCGAGGTCGGAGGCTGCACTCTTGAGCTTGTCCCAATCCGCATGACCGGGCATGGCCACCAGCGCTACCATGAGCAGGGGCAGAGTTCGCATCTTCATGACTATCTCCATATCAAATGCCCACCAGGGGCGAGAAACTGCGTTTCCTTTAGCATACACCGCCAGGGGCGTCGCCACAGCCCTGGAGAGTAGCAAGTGTCTGTTATCCGGACAGTTAGCAGGGCATCCTGTTGAGAAGAGGAGCTGGATCCGCAATGGCATCCCAACCTGGAGGGGCTCGTCAGCCGGGATGCAGACATGGTCATGGGGATAAGAAGAGGGAGCCAAGGCTCCCCCTGTGTGGACCAATATCCATCATGGCGATGAACTGAAACGTCGTCCCTGTGCATCCACCACCTGCTCCCCGTCTTCCTTGCTGAAGGCTCCTTGCTGGGGGCTCGGCAGGATATCCAGCACCACTTCTGACGGACGGCACAGCCTGGTGCCAAGCGGGGTGACCACTATGGGGCGGTTGATCAGGATGGGATGAGCCAGCATGGCGTCGATCAACTCATCATCGCTGAATCCCTCCTCGGCCAGCCCAAGCGCCTCATAGGGGGGCACGTTCTGGCGCAGCAGGTCGTGCACCGGTATCCCCATGGCAGCAATAAGCGCGACCAGGGTCTCGCGGCTCGGCGGCGTCTCCAGATAGTGGATGACGGTCGGCTCCACACCTGAGTTGCGGACAAGTGCCAACGTATTGCGCGAGGTGCCGCAGGCCGGATTGTGGTAGATGGTGATCAGGGTGTCATTCATGATAAAGCCTCTTCTTTCAAATAGTTGCGTTTCATGCGCAGGGCCACGTTGACCAGGGCGATCAGCACGGGCACTTCCACCAATGGGCCTATGACCCCGGCGAAGGCTTGATCCGAGCTCAGCCCGAACACGGCAATGGAGACAGCGATGGCCAGCTCGAAGTTGTTGCCGGTGGCGGTAAAGGCGATGGAGGCGTTCTTGTCATAGGGAATACCCAGCCTCTTGCCCACCAGGAAGCTGGTGAAGAACATCAGCACAAAGTAGATCACCAGCGGGATGGCGACCCGCAGCACATCCATGGGCAGCTCGACGATCATCTCCCCCTTGAGGCTGAACATCAGCACTATGGTGGCCAACAGGGCGATGAGGGTGATGGGGGAGATGGCCGGAATGAAGCGCTCGCTATACCACTTCTCCCCCTTGGCCTTGACCAGGTAATGGCGGCTCAGAAAGCCTGCCAGGAAGGGGATGCCGAGATAGATGAGCACGCTCTCGGCGATATCCAGCATGGTGATGTCCACCGCGAAGCCCTCTAAACCAAACATGGGCGGCAGCACGGTAATGAACAGCCAGGCCATGAAGCTATAGGTAAGGATCTGAAAACCGCTGTTGAGGGCCACCAGGCCCGCACCGTACTCCTTGTTGCCGCCGCCCAGATCGTTCCATACCAGCACCATGGCGATGCAGCGCGCCAGGCCTATCAGGATGAGGCCGACCATGTAGCCCGGCTGATCATGCAAAAACACCAGGGCGATGACGAACATCAGGATGGGGCCCACCAGCCAGTTCATCACCAGGGAGAGGGTGATGGCGCGGCGATCCCGGGTCATGGTGCCCATGGTGGCGTAGTTCACCTTGGCGAGCGGCGGGTACATCATCAGGATGAGGCCGATGGCCAGCGGGATATTGGTGGTGCCGACCGACATCGCCTCATTCCACTGGGCCACCTGGGGGAACAGATAGCCAATCCCGACCCCTATGCCCATGGCGACGAAGATCCAGAGGGTGAGATTGCGGTCGAGAAAACTCATTTTTTTGCTGACGGGCAGATCGCAGCAGGCATTGATACTCATCAAGAGACTCCCTGAGAGGATGAAACAGGCGGCTGATGGCAGGGCAAACCGACAGAGATCAGCGCCGCCAACAGGATAAGGTAATTGACGTGAGGGGCCAGGGTCAGCGCCTTGGGACGCAGCCGCAACTCTTGGTCGCGCCCCCCTGCGTATGACTGGCTGCCCATGAGTTCAGCAGCAGGACTCACCGGGCATGATGCCGCAGGCCTCCGGGTGACCGGCGCAGCACTCCTCGGTCAGGTAGCCAATCAGGCTCTGCATCAGCGCGATGTTGGCGCGATAACGCAAAAAGCGCCCTTCCTGTTCCACCGAGAGCAGACCCGCGTGCAGCATGGCCTTCAGATGAAACGACAGGGCGTTGGGGGCGATGTCCAGCTCGCTGGCGAGCTGACCCGCCACCCGTCCCTCCAGACCCGCCTTGACCAGTAGCCGCCACACATCGAGTCGCACCCCGGAGGCGAGGGACTCGAACAACTTGCTGGCGACTGTCTTGTTCATTTCGACCATGATCCACACCTTATTCACTCAGTTAGTTCAACTATACAAGAGTTATTGAAATGATCAATCCAGCCAAATGACTTTTCCTCCCGCCCCTGCTTTGCTACCCTGCGCGGCCAAATAATCAGCGGCCCGGACATCGTCGCTGCAGGATGCAGACCAGCTTCCAGCGAGACCGGCTATCACCGACCCCCATCACAATGACTCCCCCTCGATCCCGCCAAGGGACAAGGCAGTGAGCGACAACGAGCGAGATAATCGACATGCGTCAACGCCTACAACAAGAGTGGTTCGCCAATGTGCGTGGTGACCTGCTCGCCGGCACTGTGGTCGCCCTGGCCCTGATCCCGGAGGCGATCGCCTTCTCCATCATCGCTGGCGTCGATCCCAAGGTGGGCCTCTATGCCTCCTTCTGCATCGCCGTCATCATCGCCTTCGTCGGCGGCCGCCCCGGCATGATCTCCGCCGCCACCGGTGCCATGGCGCTGCTGATGGTCACCCTGGTCAAGGATCACGGCCTGCAATACCTGCTGGCGGCGACCCTGCTCACCGGGATCTTCCAGATAGGGGCTGGCTATCTCAAGCTCGGCAGCCTGATGCGCTTTGTCTCCCGCTCGGTGGTGACTGGCTTCGTCAACGCCCTGGCCATCTTGATCTTCATGGCCCAGTTGCCCGAGCTGACCAACGTCACCTGGCAGGTCTATGCCATGACGGCCGCCGGCCTTGCCATCATCTATCTGTTCCCGCTCATTCCCGTGGTGGGCAAGTTGGTGCCCTCCCCGCTGCTGTGCATCGTCATCCTGACGGCGATAGCCATCACCATGGGCATCGACATTCGCACCGTGGGCGACATGGGCGAGCTGCCCGATACCCTGCCCATCTTCCTCTGGCCAGACGTGCCGCTCAATCTGGAGACACTAGCCATCATCTTCCCCTACTCTGCGGCGCTGGCCGTGGTCGGTCTGCTTGAGTCGCTGATGACGGCGGCCATCGTCGACGATCTGACCGACACCAAGAGCGATCGCAACCGCGAGTGCAAGGGTCAGGGTCTGGCCAACATAGGGGCCGGCCTGATGGGCGGCATGGCGGGTTGCGCCATGATTGGCCAGTCGATCATCAACATC
This sequence comes from Aeromonas rivuli, assembly GCF_020149575.1. NCBI lineage: Bacteria > Pseudomonadati > Pseudomonadota > Gammaproteobacteria > Aeromonadales > Aeromonadaceae > Aeromonas > Aeromonas rivuli. The sequence goes on from NZ_CP079742.1 coordinate 3,013,020, forward strand.
AAATCTGGCGGCCGTGGCCGTCTCTCCACCTTTGTGGCAGGCACCCTGTTGATCCTGATGGTGGTCTTCATGGATGAGTGGATCCGCCAGATCCCCATGGCCGCCCTGGTCGCCGTGATGATCATGGTCTCTATCGGTACCTTCTCCTGGGACTCCATCCGCAACCTGCGCAGCCACCCGCTCTCCACCAATATCGTGATGGTGGCCACGGTTGCCGTCGTGGTCGCTACCCATAACCTTGCCCTTGGGGTATTTGTCGGAGTACTGCTCGCCTCCCTCTTCTTCGCCGCCAAGGTGGCCCGCTTCATGCTGGTCAAGAGCGAGAGCAGCAAAGCGGGGGATGAGCGCCATTATCAGGTACGAGGCCAGGTGTTCTTCGCCTCTGCCGAACAGTTCATCGCCGCCTTCGACTTCAAAGAGGTGCTCAGCCGGGTGACCATAGATCTTAGCCAGGCCCACTTCTGGGACATCACGGCGGTGACCGCCCTGGACAAGGTGGTGCTCAAGTTCCGCCGCGAGGGGACCCAGGTCGACGTGATCGGTTTGAACGAGGCGAGCGCGACCCTGGTCGACCGATTTGGAGTACAGGACAAGCCCGAAGAGATAGAGAAGCTGCTGGCCAACCACTAAGGAGCGACCATGACCCATATCCTCGCCTGCCTCGATGGGGTAGCCAGCCAAGGGGCCATCTGCGATGCCTCCGCCTGGGCCGCTACCATCACCGGTGATGCTGTCACCCTGCTGCATGTGTTGGAGCGCCACCAAAACGTGCTGCCCGACTTGAGCGGCACCATTGGTCTGGGGAGCCGGGAGACCTTGCAGGCCGAGCTGGCCGAACTCGACCAGCAGCGCAGCCAGCTGGCTCGCCAGCAAGGCAAGGTGCAGCTGGACGCCGCCGTCCATCAGCTGGCGGAACACGGCATCCAGGCCAATCGCCTGCAGCGCCATGGCGACTTGCTCGAGACCCTGAGCGAGTTTACCGAGCAGACTCGCTTGCTGGTACTCGGCAAATGCGGCGCCCGGCACGAGGGGGAAGATGCCGTGGTCGGCAGCCAGCTCGAGAGCGTGCTGCGCACCCAGCGCACCCCAGCGCTGGTCGTGCAGCGCCACTTCACCGCCCCCACCAGCCTGCTGTTTGCCTTTGATGGCAGCGAGACGGCGCAGCGGGCCTTGCAGCAGCTGGCAGCCAATACCTTGCTCAAGGGCTTGCCCTGTCATCTGGTGATGGTGGCCGACCCCAGCGCCGAGCACAGCGCTCAGCTCGAGGATGCCGCCGCCATGCTGCGCCAGGGGGGTTGGCAGGTGATCCCCAGTCTGCGCCAGGGGGAACTCATCCCCACCCTGACTCAATATCTGGCGCAGCAGCAGATAGCCCTGCTGGTGATGGGGGCCTACGGCCACTCCCGCATGCGCCAGTTCGTGCTCGGCAGCCACACCAGCGCCATGCTGCGCGCCCTGCCCTGCACGCTGTTGCTGCTGCGCTGACCCTCGGGCCGTTCCGCGCGGCCCTCTCATCTTGCCCTGATAGACTCCCCCCTCGGCCCTGCCCTTGATATGCAGTTGCGCTGAGGCGCCATCTGCCCCCATCTGAGCGTTCTGCTCACCCCTGGCATCCGCCCCGTTACCGCTGTCCATCCTCCAAAAGCCAGTACTGGTGCGGCTCTCCCGGCTGGTAATGCCCGCCTCCTCGCGTATCTGGCACCCGCGGCCCAGGCATTTGACATAAATTGTTCCCGTCAACGCGTCCAGCTGTATAGTTTTTGGTTAGCCATTCCGGTAAAATCCGCGCCCTTATAAGAGAGCCACCTAAGAGCGATTGAGCGATGTCCAACACGAAACAGGCCCCCAAAGTAGGATTCGTCTCCTTGGGTTGCCCCAAAAATCTGGTCGATTCCGAGCGCATCCTGACCCAGCTGCGTACCGAAGGGTACGATGTGGTGCCCAGCTATGACGATGCCGAGCTGGTAGTAGTCAACACCTGCGGTTTCATCGACAGCGCGGTACAGGAATCCCTCGAAGCGATCGGTGAGGCCCTGGCCGAGAACGGCAAGGTCATCGTCACCGGTTGCCTCGGCGCCAAGGTGGATCAGATCCGCGAGATCCACCCCAAGGTGCTCGAGATCACCGGCCCTCATGCCTATGAAGAGGTGCTGGGTCATGTCCACAAATACGTGGCCAAGCCGACCCACAACCCCTTCACCAGCCTGGTGCCGGCCCACGGCGTCAAGCTGACCCCCCGTCACTACGCCTATCTCAAGATCTCCGAAGGCTGCAACCACCGCTGCACCTTCTGCATCATCCCCTCCATGCGCGGGGATCTGGTGAGCCGTCCCATCGGCGACGTGCTGGCCGAGGCCAAGCGCCTGAAAGAGGCTGGCGTCAAGGAGCTGCTGGTGATCTCCCAGGACACCTCCGCCTACGGCGTGGACGTCAAGCACCGCACCGGTTTCTTTGATGGCATGCCGGTCAAGACCAGCATGGTGGCGCTGTGTGAAGAGCTGGCCAAGCTCGACATCTGGGTACGCCTGCACTACGTCTACCCCTACCCCCACGTGGACGACGTCATCCCGCTGATGCGCGATGGCAAGGTACTGCCCTACCTGGACATCCCGCTGCAGCACGCCAGCCCGCGTATCCTGAAATTGATGAAGCGCCCGGGTACCGTCGAGCGCACCCTGGAGCGTATCCAGAAGTGGCGCGAGATCTGCCCCGAAATCACCCTGCGCTCCACCTTCATCGTCGGCTTCCCCGGCGAGACCGAAGAAGAGTTCCAGATGCTGCTGGACTTCATCGACAAGGCGGAGCTGGACCGGGTCGGCTGCTTCAAATACAGCCCGGTTGATGGCGCCAAGGCCAACGAGCTGCCGGATCCGGTGCCGGCAGATATCCAGGAAGAGCGCTTCGTGCGCTTCATGGAGCTGCAACAGCAGGTCTCCATCCGCAAGCTGGCCCGCAAGGTCGGCCAGGAGATGACGGTGCTCATCGACGAAGTGGACGAAGAGGGGGCCACCGGCCGCTCCTTCGCCGACGCCCCCGAGATCGACGGCCTGGTCTATCTCAATGGTGAAACCGGCCTCAAAGCGGGCGACATGGTCAAGGTCCGCATCGATGAAGCGGACGAATATGACCTCTGGGCCAGTCTGGTAGGCTGATCCCAGCCCAAAACACCTGTAAAACAGGCGTCAATCAAGAGCCAGTCAGTGAACACTGACTGGCTCTTTTGTCTCTCTGCATGGCCGCCTCGAACATGGGAAGGATCATCACCCGACGTTGTGCCCCGTTAATTGTCCAGATGGACGACACAGTGATTGAGTCGGCAGCAGGCCCAAGAGTGCGCCTTCTTACTTGAATGGATCCATCAGAATGAAACTTTCCGCCTGTCGCTGATGTTGATTGATCATCGGCACCAACCGCTTGAAGTGCTCGGTATTGCAATGAGCATCCAGGGCCGCTCTATCTGGCCACTCCTCAATGAAGATAAAATGTCCGGGATCCTTCTGGTTAATACACAGCTCGTAAGAGATACAGCGCGGTTCTTGTCGCGTTTTTTCTACCAACTCTCGATAGAGTGGCATGACATCATCGATGTGGTCCGGGTGTATAAAATCTTGTGCAATCACTTTCAACATGGTGTCAAATACCTCAGGGTTGACTCTATTCTCAGTGCGCCACATAGGAACCGTACAGCAAAGAATGACTTTACGATAACAGCAGCCAATGTAATTTAAACAGCTGGATCACTAAGCCAACGACAGACTCTTCAATGAGTGAGGCACAATAATTTTATGCATGGGCGTGACAAAGAACATATAAACTTTACCTAAGGTATTGTTTATATGAACGACCGTAGTCACATGTACTGTTGCCTTGTCGCCATTTGGAGTGACAAGAAACGACACCTTTACATCCAGGTGTTTGTCACGGTCTTCCAGAATGACTTCATGTTGAGTGTTTTGCAAGATACTAAAAATCCCGACAACATCACCATATTTGTATTCGCTGCTGACTTTACCGGCGTCGACACTCGTCATGCCCCCAAGATCTTTCAAACCAAAGAATGATACCGTCGCATTCCTCAATGACATTAACCAGTCAATCCAGGCTGGTGTGCCTTTTGCAACAGCATGGTAAATATCCAATGCCGATTGATTCTTATAATCTATTTCAGTCGTATGGGTGTCGCAAAAATATGCACCTTCCATATAACCATGAATTATTGATTGCTTTAGCACATCCATTGAGACCTCGATATTAAATGACATTGATATAATAGAGGCACAGTCAGATCAGGCCCCCAGAAGAGGAAGCCCTTTAAGGCTGTGATACTTGAGCGCCAATACAATGCAATGCCTTAATGGTATCTGCTCAATATTGGTAGTCAGCGGCACTATAATGGCTCTCTTTCCCTCAAAGCAGAAGATGCCTGGATAAATTTCTCTGAAGGTTTCAATCAGCCGGGTTTGGCAGTGAAAAAATACTTTGATGACATGCGGATCCTTTGGCTGCCAGTCGATTCGAATGGTCGTCCCCCCTCTAACGAGGTAACTCGCTTCCCCCCACTTGAGGCACTCTTCAACCCCCCCTAACTGGTTTTCAATCGCAGAGTCCAGAATAAGCTGGCGAACGCGCTCAAGCTGCTGCCTTGCCTCTGTCGGGTAGCCATCAAACTTCTCCTGGATATCTGAATTCATAAGCATCCTGCCACATCAAATAGCTAGCTGTCATAGTGTGCTTATAGCGTATAGTGCCTTTTGAGCATACGCTTAGTTTAAATATTCTTACTTGGGTCCCTGAGAGCAGGTCAGAGATATTGGCGCTATTTACTGGACAGAACCAGGTCTTTTATCTTCGTTGCCTTTTCAAAATGATCGAGCCGATGCGTCATTATCCACCAGGTGGCCGCCTCCATAAGTAATTCGGGATCATCATTCCTGTTTGCGAAGAAGGCATAGAATGACAGACCCACCCCTGGTCCCTTGCTGGCAATTGTCTTGTCGCATACCTCAACGAATTTTCTTTTCAAGCTTTCTCGCATGCAGTCTCCGGCTATTATATTGTATATTCCTGCACCACTGCTTATCCTTAACAAGGATGCAATCTTTCATCTGTATGATGCCGCCTTGACTTAACCACTATTAGGTTGCCGCCAGTGACCGTAAAATAAACTCCACACGCTCGGATACCGAGGCCTTTGGCACTTCAATTAACGAGTAACCAAAAGTCTGGTATGCAGCGACCATTTCCAGGTAAGTATCAACAGCTTCGGCATAACTCTGCTTACGCTCTGAATCATTAGAATAGATGGACTCCCACGGCGGGAAGATAAACACATCAATGTGATATCTAGCAAGATGGCATGTGTTCAACAATGCACTGGGTATCGGCAGCCCTTCGAGTTTTGAATAGGCATATGAGTCGATAATACCTCTATCAAAGAATACCAGGCCTTGGTTGCCTTGATGGTGGCTGAAACATTCCAGCTCTTCTCGTATCATCTCATCGCGAAAGGCGACCTTATCCATCCAGGGTAACGCACACCCATCTATCGCAAGTTGTTGCAAGATGACCTTGCGGCCCACTTCATCCACGCACTGGTAACCGAGAGCCTTCAAGCAATCAATAGTCGTTGTTTTTCCTGACCCTGGCCCTCCGGTAAAAACGATTAAATGATTCAATCATGCCTCCATGAAGCCAATCAGATTTCAGTTGCCCTGAGAAAATAAATATCACTCATCTACATACAAAACAGTGCATATATTTCAAGGATCTGTCTAGCAATACATTCCCCGGACATGTCATGAACCATGTCGTGGGCATTATTTATAACCACGTGTCGATTTTTTTATGGCCTGTCTCACGTTTTGCATGATTGGCGTCATGATGCGTATTGGCCATGCCAACGGACAACCTCATGCCCGAACATTGGTTACCAAATGGCTATCATAACGACCCGCCTGACGGAGGGAAGCGGGAAGAGGCGAAAATCCGAGCCGGATCAATAGCAGATTGACCGACCGAAGGCGCTGGCGTGCCAGATGGTGAGAGTCCGGGCAATCAGACCGTGCGCTCAGGGGTCTGAATACTGCCCCCTGTCCCTGTTATCCAGTTCACAATTAGTGCCGATTCAGTCTCAATACAGGCCCTATCCGCTACCATCTGAATTGACTCTCCCAGCTTAAACCCCTCTAATTGGCGTCTCGGATCTCATGCACGAACATCTTATGAAAATTCTGTTAGTCGAAGACGACAAGCTGCTCAATCATCATCTCACTACCCTGCTCGGCGAGGCGCAGAATCAGGTGCATGGCACCGACAGCGCCCAGGTGGCGTTACACTATGCCGAGGATTACCCCATCGATGTGGCCATCATCGATCTCGGCCTGCCGGACATGGATGGTCTGCAGTTGATCCGCACCCTCAGAGAGCGGCAGATCGCCTTCCCCATCATAGTGTTGACCGCCCGCGGCAACTGGCAAGACAAGGTCGAGGGGCTCGAGGCGGGGGCCGACGACTATCTGGTCAAACCCTTCCAGAAAGATGAACTGCTGGCCCGGCTCAATGCCCTGGTGCGGCGCAGCGCCGGTTTTATCTCGCCCAAGGTGCAAGGGGGGGATTACGAACTGGATCTGTCGCGCAAGGAGCTGACCATCGCCGGGGAGGTGGTGGTGCTGACCAGCTTTGAATATCTGATCCTGGAATACCTGATGCGCAATGCCCGCCAGGTGGTCTCCAAGCAGCAACTGCTCGACCAGCTCTATGGCGACGGAGAAGGTGACCCCAATACCATAGAGGTGATGGTGAGCCGGCTGCGCAAGAAGCTGGATCCTGATGGCGAGATACAACCCATCTCCACCATCCGTCGCCAGGGTTACATCTTCAATCTCTCCTGCAGCTAAGATGGCTCTCGCCTTGTCTCTCACTGTCCAACCAGGTGAGCCCCTGGCATCGCGAGCCCCTCCCCAGACTCTCACCGAGGCCAGCCCATGCCGTTGATCCGCCGCTCCCTGCTGGCCAAGCTGATGTTGAGCACCATGCTGGTCATCGCGCTCATTCTGGCCTTTGCCGTCTATGCCCTCTATCTGGCCAAACAGGAAGAGCTCGTCAAACAGACCAGCACCCAGATGCAGGAGAACCTCTCCAAGCTGTTCTCTTCCAAACTGCCCGATAATCAGGGCCAGGCCGGGTTCGATACCCTGGACAAGAATGCTGCCGATCCGAGACTAGACACCATGATCTGCCGCGCAGATGGTCAGATAAGCTGGGCCAGTCTGCACAATCCCGAGGTGCTCGAGGCCAAACCGACCCTGTGTCAGGATCTGATGAACTACCTCGGCAAGATGGATCATGACTACTTCTTCAAGCTGATCACCATCAAGAGCGGCAACAGCTACTTCATCTACAGCCTGCGTTTCATGCGCAACCATGGCCAGGGCCCCGTCACCTATTACGTGGTGATGATTGATTCGGCCACCTCGTATCAACAGCAGGTACAAGATTACCTCTACCAGTGCATGCGTCAGGCACTGCTCGCCTATGCCCTGCTCGGTGCCCTGCTGCTACTCACCAGTTTCTGGAGCCTCTCCTCACTGCGCGCCATGGCGCGCCAGCTCGATGAAATCCGCGCAGGCAAACGGGATGCCCTGTCACAAGATTACGAGCGCGAGCTGGCTCCCCTCACCGGCTCCGTCAATCAGCTGCTGGAGAACGAACGCCAGCAGACCCTGCGCTACCAACATGCCCTCAATGATCTCGCCCACAGTTTGAAGACCCGATTAGCGCTCATACAGATGACGACGCAAGATGTCGCAATGAGCAAGGAGTTACACGAAAACATCAATGAACAAATTTTAACCATGGATCAGATGGTCCAGTATCAGCTGCGCCGAGCCGTGACTGGCCGAAAACGCCTCGCCGGCAAGGGGACAGAACCCGTGCCGCTCATCGAAAAACTGCTGGCCAGCCTCGCCAAGGTGTACCGCCACAAGAAGCTGCAGACCCGTTTCCTGTTTGACGACGACGTCTTCTTCCATGGGGAACAGGGGGATCTGATGGAGCTGATGGGCAACCTGCTCGATAACGCCTGCAAGTTCGCCATCAGCGAGATCCGGGTCCAGGTGCGCCGTCAGGACAATGGCTTGCTGATCGAGGTCGAGGATGATGGCCCAGGCATAGAGCCGAGCAAGTCGCAGCAGATATTCCAACGAGGGGTGCGCGCCGACACCTCGCCGGGTCAGGGCATTGGCTTGGCCGTGGTCACCGAGATAGTACACAGCTATGGCGGCGAAATCCGGGTGGATGAATCCCCCCTCGGCGGGGCCAGATTTCAGCTGAAACTGCCTCAATGATTCACATGTGAAGATTTTATGACCTGAAAACAAGGCGTTAAGCCACAATCTTATGCAAAATTGCTCCATGTGGAGCGTGGAAAATGTACCTTATATGTGACATAACTAGAGCCATTCTCTGCCGCACGGAAGCGATAGCCATGGCCAAGCCCTTTTCATCTGCAATTCTCAGACCCCATCAACAGATGCTGGCCCTGGAGCCACGCATTCTGTTCGATGGCGCAGCCGCCGTCGCCGTTGACCATCAGAGCCAGGATAATCAGGACGCATCCCAGACAGCGCCTGATCACGCCGAGCCGAATCAAAGCGGCCAACCCCGCCAGTTGCTGGTCGTCGATGCCCGTATCGAGCAGGCCAGCGAGCTGACCAAGCACCTCGGCAGCAACGTCAGCCTGCTTGTCATCGACAGCAACACCGACGCCCTGAGTGCCATAGGCGCCAAACTGGCCGAGCTGGGCCAGGTCGATGCCATCCAGATCCTCTCCCACGGCGCCGCCGGACAGTTCACTCTGGGGGATCGCACCCTCACGGCCGATAGCCTGACCAGCGTCTCCCAACAGTTGCAAGGCTGGCAAAGCCATCTGAGCGATGATGCAGATATTCAGCTGTACGGTTGCAGAGTCGGTGCGGGCGATGCGGGTCAGGCCTTGGTCAGCGCCCTGGCCAAGTGGACCGGTGCCGATGTAGCGGCCTCCAGCGATGATACCGGCGCCAGGGAGAAGGGTGGCGATTGGGATCTGGAGGTGCGTAGCGGCCTCATCGAACAACCCCTGGCCCTCAGCCGGGAGGCCGTACAAGCTTTTGACAGCCTGCTTGCCAATGCCAGTCCCGAGACCAGCCTGAGCCAGGGCAGTTCGGATGTGCTGCTCGGTGACAGCTTCGAATTCACCGTTAACGTCAGCAACGGATCCAGCCAGGTAGGCTATGCCCCCTATGTGGATCTCTATCTGCCCAGCACCGGCAAGGATGGCGACGATGGCATCAGTTTCGTCAAGGCAACCTACCTGGATCAGACCCTGAAGTTCCATCAGGTCACCTTCGATGCCTCGGGCAACGCGACTCATCCCCTCGCGGTCGACAACAATGGTAATCCGCTCATCATCAGGGCCAGCGATGTCGGGCTCAGGGCCGGGGATACCATGATAGTGCTGGAGATCCCCTTTGGCAGCCTGAGCCAGGGGCAGCCGGACATCGCCATCGATGTCACGGCGCGTCTGAGCAATCTGGCCGATACCAGCTACTCCAATGGCTCGCCAGCCCTGACCATAGGGACGCGCAGTGGCTTCCAGTTCGGCAATGACTCCCTCAACAACCCCCAGGCTGACCCCAGCCTGGTCGAGAGCAGCATTCATACCTTTGTGGTCAACCCGACGGTTATCAGCTTCGAGCAGAGCCTTGATATGCGCGAAGGAGAGACCGCCACCGGGCCCAACTTCAACCATACCCTGACCCTGACCGCCATCCCGGCCGATGGCCAGCCCTTGAGCAATGTGGTTATCAGCCAGACCCTGCCGTCTAATATGCAGGTGACCGCCATCATCCCTGGTGCCAATGGCACCCTGACCTCCATCACCCTCTCCGATGGTCGCGTCATCACCAACCCGGCGCTGATGGATGCCGCCATCAATAGTGACAGCCTCTTTATCAGCGCCTTCACGGTCGAATACAGCACGCTGACAATGGCGACCGACACGCAGGTCAAGTTCTACGTGCCCGATGCCGATGCCAATGGCGAGCAGGTGATAGACCCCAACAGCGGCGATGCGGTGCAGATAGTGATCGACGCCCCCACTGGCAAGGGTGAGTGGGTGCCTCTCGATGGCCGGGATGTCACGGCGCCGGCCACCAGCATCGATTTTGCAGGCCAAGGTGACACAGTGACCTTCACTGCCCGCTCCATCACCCTGCAAAAAGATGTCACCTTGAGCGTCGATGGCGGCAAGGCGGGCATCAGTCCGGGAGATACCCTGGATTACAGGGTCAATATGGCGCTGTCTGATTACTTTGCCTTTGGCAAAACCACCTTCGGCGAAGGTCAGTTTGTGGTCACCGACACCCTGAGTGATGGTCAGACCCTGACCGGTGTCCCGACCCTGACCCTGTTTCGCAATGGCAGCGCCACAGGCGAGACCATCACCCTGGTCTACACTGCCACCCTCAATGCCGATGGCACCACCAGCATCACCTTCGACATCGGCCAGTCCCTGGCCAATGCCAATCAACTCATCAGCTGGCTGGCTGGCGATCTTGCCCTGAATGACAGTCAGCAGCAGGGTGCCACCCTGGCGCTGCTGAGCTACAGCGCCCTGATCAGCCAACGCTATACCCCCCCGGCCGGCAATCCCCAGAGCGAGATCAATGAGGGGGATGCCCTTGGCAACAGCGCCAGCGTCACCGCCACCATAGTCGAAAGCAGCATCAACCTGACCGGCGGTAGCGAGTCCGACAGCTCCCAGACCACCACCCGCATCCCCACCAGCCAGGTTGTCATCGATCTGGTCGATATCAATGGGGGCGCGAATCCCGGAGGCGCCGTCGAGCTGCACCCCGGCGACGAGGTCACCTTCCAGCTCAGTTACGATCTGGTGACCGGGGACTATGAACAGTTCAAACTCACCGCCTATCTGCCCCTGCCCCTGTTCGATCTCAGCGGCATCAACTGGTCCGCAGGCAACGGCGTCGGCCAATGGCACTTCGGCAGCGGTGACACCAACCTGGGCAATATCATCAGTGTCACCAATGGGCCGGGCAACTCACTCATCTTCGACTTCGGTAGCTATGACACCAGTGATCTGAACGGCACCCGCATCGAAATACAGTTCACCCTCACCGTTGGCGATCAACCCTTTGCCGACCAGCGCGAGCTCGATGTACTGGCCCAGTCGAGTCAGGTGACCACCCTCGACAAGACCCAGCTCAGCAGTTCGGACGTCACCGTCATTACCTCCATCGCCGAACCGGATCTCGCCATCGGCCACGGTGTCGTCTCATCGAACAACGGCACGGTGAGCGGTACCACGGGTAGCTGGCAGCAACCGGGCAGTGGCGGCATGCCCTTCACTGGCACAGTCACCGATATCAATGCGGTGAATGGCAATGTCAGTGGCATAGATGGCGGTGATGCCCTGCGCCTGGCGACCGCCATTGAAAACCGCGGTGGTGGCGGCGCCTTCGATGTCGTCACCAGCATCAATCTGCCCGCCGGCCTCTCCTTCCTGAATGGCACCCTGGCCGATGCCAATCTGAAGATCTACCGTGGTGACGGCACCCCGCTTGTACTGGGTACCGATTATCAGGTAAACGGCAACACCATCAGCTTCCTCGATGCGGGGGGGCAAGCCACCTTGCTGGCAGGACGCGATGGCACCGCTGCCGACCTGGCTGGCAGCAACCTGGTGATCATCACTTACGATGTGACGGTTGCCGACAACATCAATGCCAGCAGCACCCTGGAGACCAGCGCTGTGCTGAGCAACTATGCCAGCATTGATAACGGTGATGACTTCACCCCCACCGACTTGACGGAGACGGCAAGCGAGCAAGTCGCCGCCCCCACCATCAGCATCGATTTCACCGGCGGCAATGCAGGCAACGCCTCCAGCGCGGGCCATACCTCGGGCGCCAATCTGGTGATTGGCGAGAGCATGGGTTACGACATAGTGGTGACCCTGCCCGAGGGCAGCACCCAGCAGCTCAACATTGACAACCTCATTCCGCCCGGCTTCAAGCTCGATACCAGCTACAACGGCGGCAAGGGTTATGACCTGATCCTCACCGGATTTGGCGGCTCGGTCAGTGACCCTCTCCTCAGTGGAATAGGGGGGACTATCGGCAGCAACGGTGTCGATGCCCGTTTCAGCTTCAGTGTCAGCGGCGCCAATGCCGATGACAACGCAGGGAACAACAGCTTCACCATCAGGGTCAGGCTCATCGCCGATAACGTGCTCAGCAATCAGGACGGCACCACCCTCAGCAATGGCGCCGTCCTGCACTATCAGGATCCCGATGGCGACCTAGCCGGTGGTGCGGCACTGGTGCGAGACATCACTGCGACCCCGGCCCCCAATGCCATTATTCAGGAGCCCAAGCTCACCGTCAGCCAGGACCTGCTGATCACGCCGCCGCCCTATGGCTTCCAGCAAGGGGATGACGTCAGTGTCAAGATAGTGATCAGCAACAATGGGCCTCTGGATGCCTTCGACATCCGCTTGAGCGATCTGCTGCCCAGCCAGCTCAGCAACTACAGCCTGGACTCGGTCATCTATGATGGCGTCGATGTCAGCAGCCAGTTCGAGATAGTGGGCGGCCAATTGCAGACCAAGGCCAATGCCAATCTCGATATCGCCGTGGGCAAGCAACTGACCCTGGTGATCAGCGGGGTAGTCAATGCCAGCGCCACCAACTTGGCCCAGCTTCCCAACCAGGTCGAAGTCCAATGGACCAGCCTCGATGGCAGTGTCGGCACCAGCGCCGACCCCGCCGGTGAGCGCACCGGCGCCGATGGTGTACCGGGTAGTGACGTGCTCAATGACTATCGAGCCGTCAGCCAGGGGCTGATCCCCATCGCCAGCGGCATCTTTATCTCCCGGGTGGGTGGTGTCACCGAAACCGGCGGTGGTGCCACCAATGCCAGCCATGAACAGGTCACGGTCGGCGAGATCATCCGCTACAAGGTGGTGGCCCTGCTCCCGCAAGGGGAGAATGACAACTATGAATTGCGGATCAGCCTGCCCAAGGGGCTCAGCTTCATCGACAAGGATCAGGTGCGCCTCGCCCTCATCTCCAATGGCGGTCTGACCAGCAGCTTGAGCGGCACCGCCATCACGGGTGCCGATGTCACTGGCGACGAGACCAGCAGCGCCGCCCAGGCCATCTCCTCCACCCTGGCCAACGAGTTAACCGGGCTGCTGGCCGCTGGCCAGATAGAGATAGTGACCGATGCCGATGGCAACCAGACCATTATCTTCCGGTTGGGCGACATCAGTAACCTCGATGCCGATCTCGATCAGGAAGGGATCGCCATCGAGTTCAACGTGCGGGTCGATAACAGCCTGGGCAACCAGGCTGGTACCCAGCTTGAGGTCAGCGCCAAGGATTATATTGGTGTCGATCCCGACAACCTGGTGCAGCGCGGTATCAGCCAAGTGGTCTATCAGGACATCATTGAGCCTGGTTTTGCCAACCTCGACAAAGAGGTGATCGCCTTTAACCCCAACCCGGCAGGCAATACCGGCAGCGCCGTGGTGCAGATAAGCTTCGAGCAGAATGGGGGCATGACCGCCTTCGAGCCTCGCCTGACCGATGGTTTCCCCGGTGGTAGCAACTATGCCCTCAACAGCCTGATCATAGAGCTGGGCGGTACAACGTACACCTATGACAGCAGCGACAGCGGCAACAACTTTGGTCTGCCACCCGGCGTCATCATCAGTGTCACCCAAGGGGGCAGTTTTGCCGTCGACTTCTCTCAGTTGGATGCAGGGGCCAAGGTGACCCTGGTCTATCAGGTCGACTTGCCAAACGGCGCGACCATTGCCGGCACCGATGCCAGCCTGAGCTGGTCCAGCCTGCCGGACAGCTTCACAACCTGGGGTGGCGACAACGTTGGCGTTGACGGTACCGCCGGCGGCGAGCGTACCGGCCAGGATGGTCAGGGCAATACCCTCAACAACTACGTGCTCACCAGCGCAGCCGGGCTCGGGATCATCAGCGGCACCCTCTGGAATGACACTGCCAGCGCCACCGCCAGCACCAGCCCCGATGGCCCGGGGCTTGCCAATCAGACGGTGACCCTGGTCTGGGGCGGCTTGGATAACGACTTGACCACCACTGGTGATAACCAGAGCTTTGTCACCACTACGGATGGCAGCGGCCACTTCTCATTCGGCATACTGCCTTCGGGCGTCTATCGCCTCGACGGACCGGCTGGCACCACCATCACCGATGCCAGCGCGGGCACCTTGCAGGTCCGCATCGACAGCGATGGTGGCGACCTGGGTCAGGTTGGCATAGCGCTCACCGAATCAGGGATAAACACTGGCCAGTATGAAGATGGGGCCAATATCGGTTATGTGGAACTCAACGATGCCCCCACCCTGGGCAACACCACCCCAGCCCAGAGCGTGGATGAGGATCTCGACCTGGCGCTGGTTGGCCTCTCGGTCGCCGACATAGATGCGGGCAGCGGCGCCCTGACCCTCACCCTGACAGTGGGTCATGGGGTGCTTTCTCTGGGCAGTGCGACTGGCCTGAATGTCGTCACCAATAATGGCGGCGCCCAGCTGGTGCTGACCGGCAATTTGGCCGCCCTCAATGCCGCCCTGCTGACCCTCAACTACCGTGGCAATCAGGATTTCAACGGCACTGATACCCTCTCTGTCCTGGTCAATGACAATGGCCAGTTTGGTGACAAGCTCGATGGTGACGGCACTCCCGGCAACGCCGAGGATGCCCTGACTGCCACCACCAGCATCCTCATCACCATCAATCCGGTCAATGACACCCCCGTTGCCAACAACGACAGCGCCACCGCCATCGAGGCCGGTGGTACGGCCAACACAGTGCCTGGCAATGACCCTCAGGGAAACCTGATCAGCAATGACACCGATGTGGATATCGCCACCAATGGCGACATCTTGCACCTGGGACTGGTTGCCAGTGTGGCCACCGGCAACAGTGCCACCCCAAACTCGGTCGATAATCCCGTCACTGTTGAGGGCAAATACGGCACCCTCTATCTGTTGACCGGGGGCGGTTACCGTTATGTGGTCGACAACAGCAATCCAGAGGTGGAGGCCCTGCGGCTCAGTGGCGACACCCTGACCGAGCAGTTCGATTATCAACTGCTGGATATCGACGGTGCCAGCAGCCAGGCCAGTCTCATCATCACCATCCAGGGGGCCAACGATGCCCCTGTGGCCAGCGATGACATCGGCAGTGCCACCGAGCAGGGAGTCGGCCAGGCAGGCACCAATGCCACCGGCAATGTGCTGGGCAACGACAGCGACATCGATAGCGGGGACAGCAGCCACGTCAGCAAGGTGGCTCTGGGGCCGGACACCAATCTCAGCCAGATAACCGACGTGCCAGCAGGCAGCACCAGCGCCAATGGCGCCGTGATCATCGGTCTGTACGGCACCCTGACCCTGGGTGCCGATGGCAGCTATCGCTACGTGATTGACAACAGCAATGCCACCGTCCAGGCACTGCGGGCAGGAGACACCCTCACCGAGACCTTCAGCTACAGAGCCACGGATCGTGGCAACCTCAATGATATCGCCGCCCTGGTCATCACCATCAATGGCACCAACGATGCCCCCATGGCGGTGGATGATACGGGGTCGGCCGTCGAGGCGGGAGGGATCAACAACGCCACGCCGGGCAGCGATGCCAGCGGCAATGTGCTCGTCA
This sequence comes from Aeromonas rivuli, assembly GCF_020149575.1. Classification (NCBI taxonomy): domain Bacteria; kingdom Pseudomonadati; phylum Pseudomonadota; class Gammaproteobacteria; order Aeromonadales; family Aeromonadaceae; genus Aeromonas; species Aeromonas rivuli. Next base: position 3,028,772 of record NZ_CP079742.1, read on the forward strand.
ATGACACAGACCCGGATGCAAGCAACCTCAACGAGACCCAAGCCGTCAGCGCGGTGCGCACCGGTACCACCAGCGGCACGGGCACCGCTGGCACCCTGGGCAACCCGCTCAAGGGCGCCTATGGCTGGCTCACCCTCAATGCCAACGGCAGTTATGACTATGAGATAGATAACAGCCTGGCGGCGGTGCAGGCTCTGCGCCTGTTGGGCAATACCCTGACAGACAGCTTTACCTATACCTTGATCGATGCCGCAGGCGCCACCAGCCAGGCCAACATCACCATCACCCTTCAGGGGGCCAACGATGCCCCCACCGCCATCGCCGATGCAGGCACCGCCATCGAGGCGGGCGGCCTCAACAACGGCATCGCTGGCAGCAATCCAGTCGGCAATGTGCTCGGCAACGACACGGATCCGGATCTCAATGGCGAGCAGCTCACCGTGACCGGCGCCAGCTTCGGTGCCAGCAATGTCGCCCCCGGCACAGCCCTCAACGGGCTCTATGGCACCCTCACCCTCAACGCGGATGGCAGTTATCGCTATGTGCTCGACAACAACAATGCCGACGTACAAAAGCTGCTGCCAGGGGAAACCCTCACCGAACTGTTCGACTACCAGATAACGGATCTGGGCGGCCAGATCAGCGCCTCGACCCTGACCATCACCATTGAAGGGCGTAATGACAGCCCGGTAGCCGTCAATGATACCGGCACAGCCGTCGAGGCGGGAGGTGTCAATAACGTCACCCTGGGCAGCAATGCCACCGGCAATGTGCTGGGCAACGACACCGACCCCGAGTCCGCCAACATCGATGAGCGTCAGAGTGTCACGACAGTGAGCACCGGCAGTGGCACCGCGGGCACCCTGGGCAGTCCGCTCAGGGGCACCTACGGCTGGCTCACCCTCAACAGTGATGGCAACTACACCTATGAGGTCGATAACAGCCTGGCGACGGTGCAGGCCCTGCGCCTGTCGGGCAATACCCTGAGTGACGGCTTTAGCTACACCATGGTTGATGCCAATGGCGCCAGCAGTTCGGCCAGCATCACCATCACCATTCAGGGGGCCAATGATGCCCCCACTGCCGTCGCCGATGCAGGCACCGCCATCGAGGCCGGTGGCCTCAACAATGGTACCGCAGGTAGCAACCCAACCGGCAATGTGCTCAGCAACGACACGGATCCGGATCGCTACGGTGAGCAACCCACCGTCACCGGCGTCAGTTTCACTGGCAACAACGCCGCCCCCGGCACGGCCCTCAACGGGCTCTATGGCACCCTTACCCTCAACGCGGATGGCAGTTACAGCTATGTACTCGACAACAGCAATGCCGATGTGCAAAAGCTGCGGCCAGGGGAGACGCTCAGCGAGGTATTCGACTATCAGATGAGGGATCTGGCTGGCTTGGTCAGCGCGTCGACTCTGACCATCACCATTCAGGGCCGAAACGACACACCGGTAGCAGTCAATGATACCGGCACAGCCGTCGAGGCGGGGGGCGTCAACAACACCACCCCAGGCAGCAATGCCACCGGCAATGTACTGAGCAACGACACTGACCCCGATTCGGCCAATGGCAGCGAGACGAAAACTGTCAATACAGTACGTACCGGTACCACCACGGGCGCGGGCACCACGGGAACGCTGGGCAACCAGCTCAGAGGCACCTATGGCTGGCTCACCCTCAACGCCAACGGCAGCTACACCTATGTGATCGACAACAGCCTGGCGGCGGTGCAAGCCCTGCGTACCAGCACCGATATCCTGATAGACCGTTTCAGCTACAGCATGGGCGATGCCAGTGGTGTCACCAGCGCGGCCAATCTGACCATCCGCATCGAAGGGGCCAACGATGCCCCCCTGGCCCAGAACAATACTGGTATCGCCGTGGCCGACAATGGCGCAGGCAATGTCAGCAACCCCAGTGGCAATCTGCTCACCAATGACAGAGATGTCGATCAGGGGGACAGCCTGACCCTGACGGCAGGCCGCACCGGTGAGGAGCAGGCCGGTGGCAGCCTGGCCCCCGTCACTCAAGGCTCCCCTCTGGTCTTGACCGGCCAGTACGGTACCCTGACGCTCTACCTCGACGGCCACTACCAATATGTGCTGGATATCAACAATGGCGATGTGCAAGGCCTGGCCCCCCTGCAGACCCTAAGAGACAACTTCACCTATCAGGCACAGGATCTCGCTGGCGGCGTCGACCTGGCCCAGCTCAGCATCATCATACGGGGACGCAACGATGCCCCCGTTGCCAACCCGGATCAGGCTCAGGTGATAGAGGCGGGTGGGCTCAATAACGGCCAGCCGGGTCTTGATCCCAGTGGCAACGTGCTTGGCAACGATACCGATCTGGAAGGGGATGCCCTGACGGTGACCGGGGTCCAGAACAGCAGTGGCCAGGGGGCAAGTCTCGGCACCGTATTGCATGGCCGTTATGGGGATCTGGTGATGAATGCCGATGGCAGCTGGCACTACAGCCTGGATAACAGCCTGGCCGAGGTGCAGGCTCTGCGCGGCCCCAATCAGACCCTGGTCGAGGTCTTCAGCTATCAGATTGAAGATATCTGGGGGGTAGGCAGCGCCAGCACTCTGACCCTGACCATTCGCGGCAGCAACGACACCCCCATCGCCGTCGATGACACCACCACCGCCATTGAAACCGGTGGCGTTCACAACACAGGCGCCGGTCTGGATCCCGCTGGCAATGTGCTGGATAACGATACCGATGTGGACAGCCAGGCCAATGGGGAAACCAAAGCGGTGCTCACCGTCACCAGCGCCGCCGGTGTCAGCGTCAATGCGGGCCAGACTCTGCAGGGGCGCTATGGTCAGCTGATCCTCAATAGCGACGGCAGCTATCAGTATCTGGTCGACAATGACAATCCCGAGGTAGAGGCGCTGCGCTCGGCCAACCAGACCCTCACCGAAGTGTTCAGCTACCGGATGCGTGACCAGGCAGGGGCCTTCTCGGAAGCGCGGCTGACCGTCGTCATCCAGGGTGCCAATGACAATCCCGTCGCCCAGGATGACAGCTCGCTCGCCAATGATCAGGTTCAACCCCCTCATACCTCCGGCAATGTGCTGCCCAACGACAGCGATGTCGATGCCAATGATCCCCTGCGGGTCACAGGGGTGCGCAGTGGCACCGAGAGCGGCAGTGGCCAGGCAGGTCAACTCGGCCAACCCCTGGCCGGTCGCTACGGCTGGCTCACCCTCAATGGGGATGGCAGTTACAGCTACACCATTGACCTGACCAACAGGGAAGTGCTGGCCGCCGCAGGTTTGGGACAGGTGCTGCAGGATGTGTTCACTTACACCCTGATTGATGGCAGCGATGCCACCGACCTGGCCCAGCTGGTGATCCATCTGGACATCTCCGCGCCCTACGTGCCGCCTCCCGAAAAAGGAGGGGTTGGCCCCCATCGGCTCGACAGGGAGATAGACAATGATCGGCAGACGGGGCTACCCGATATCACGCCAGCCATCTTCGTCACCCCAGTGGTGCAACGGGTCGGACTGGGACTCGATGCCAGCGGCGATCGCTCCGACGGCAGCCAGCTGTTCTTCGGCATGCCCCCCGAGATCCGCAGCCAGAGCATCGGCCAGGGCCTTGGCCAGATAGAGGGTACCTTCGTCGGTCAGAGCGTGCAGGAGAGCGCCATGGCGCAGGAGCTGGATCTTGCCAGCTTCCTCGGCCGCCATGGCCGGGTCGATCTCAATGCCGATGGCTTGCTCAGTGACGAATCGGTGTTTGCCCTGACGCCACAAGACATGAAGGCCCCCTCGTCCCAGGGCGAGCGGCCGACCAAAGCCAACAGCTTTACCAGACAACTACAAGAAGCCGCCGGGCGTTCTGCCCAGCCCAAAGGGGACAATCAGCCCTTTGTGACCAATTCAGGCGTTTGATTCTAAGGACAGATGATGCCAAGACACGCTCTTCGACCACTTACCCTCGCCTCCACCCTGCTGCTGGGCGCTTGTAGCGCCCTGCCGCCGGAGGTTTATACCCAGCAGGATAAACAAGACAGGATCCGCCTGGACCGAAAACTCATGTATGGCCAGCAGGAACCTGTCACTCATCCCATCACCTTCTACGAGGCGGCGGCCCGGGCGCTCAAATACAACCTGGACTATCGCCTCAAGCTGATGGAAGGCGCACTGGCCTCGGATCTCCATGACCTCTCCAGCTATGAGATGCTGCCCCGAGTGGTCGCCTCGGCCGGTTACGCCAGCCGCAGCAATGAGTCCGGCGGCACCTCGATCGGCATCGAGGACGGGGAAGAGAGTCTGCGGGCCTCAACCTCTCAGGAGCGCTACCGCGACCTGAGTGGTTTGGGGCTGAGCTGGAGCCTGCTCGATTTTGGCGTGGCCTACTACCGCAGTCAGCAGAAGGGGGATCAGGTGATGATGGCCGAAGAGCGTCGTCGCAAGGTCTCCCAGAACGTGCTGCAGGATGTGCGCAGTGCCTACTGGCGCGCCCTCGGCGCCCAGCGGTTGCTGCCTCAGGTCGACAAGCTGATGACCCGCACCCAGATGGCCCTCGATTCGGCCCGTCAGGCCGAAACCCAGGGGTTGATGCCACGGCAAGAGGCATTGGCTTACCAACGAGCACTGATCGACTCCGTCTCCCTGCTCAACCAGCGTCGTCAGGATCTGGAGTTCGCCCGCGCCGAGCTCTCCGCCCTCATGTCCCTGCCCCCCGGCAGCGAGATGGTGCTGGCCGATGACCCCGAGCCCAATCTGCCGGTCCTGACCCAACGGGTTGATAATCTGGAGCAGATGGCCCTGGAGAACCGCCCCGAAATCATGGAAGAGTGGTATCGCAAGCGCGCCAACCAGCAAGACATCAAGATCGCCAAGGCGGAGCTGTGGCCCAACGTGGGGCTGAACTGGGGTTACAACTACGACTCAAACAAATATCTCTACAACAACCACTGGTCCGAGGCGGGGCTGCAGGTCTCCCTCAACCTGCTCAAATTCCTGCAACTGCCCGCCATCTGGGGCATGGAAGAGTCGCAGGAGGCCACCGATGATGCACGCCGGGTCGCCCTCTCCATGGCGGTGCTGACCCAGGTCAGGGTCGGGGTGCTGCGCTATAACCTGGCCTCCCAGGAGGTCGCCTTCGCCGACGAGAGCCTGCGGGTCGATGAGAGCCTGCTCAGCTATGCCCAGGCCGCCAGTACCAGCCGTCAGGGTTCCGAACTCGAGGTGATCCGGGCCGAGGGGCGTTACCTGCTGTCGCGCTATCAGCGCGAGGCCGCCTACTCCCAAGCCCAGGCGGCCTGGGGCCGTCTCTACAACTCGGTCGGCCTGGATGTGCAACCGGACGAGATCGCCCAGAACGACATCAAGACCCTGTCTCATGCCATCGAAGTGACCATGAAGCGCCAGGCAAGCCAGGAACTGATTGGTACCAATAGAGGAGTTCCCTATGCCCTTGCACGCTAAGCCCGGGCGCCCATTCGGGCCCTGGCTGTGGTTGGCGCTCATGCTGCCCCTGACGGCCCAGGCCGAGAGTCCCACCCCGGCCACACCACCGCCCCTCAACCTGGGCGCGGCCCAGGATGATCCCAATGCGATCCGCATCCTGCTCGCCGCCGAGCTGGAGGCTACCCTCTCCAGCCAGATGAGCGGCACCCTGGGCGAACTCCAGGGACGGCTCGGCCAAACGGTGAAGAAGGGGGCCACCCTGGCCCGTTTCGACTGCCGGGAGGGAGAGGCGCAGGCCAGGGTCGCCCGCGCCGAATTGCAGATGGCTCGCCAGGATCTCAGTGCAAAAAAGAGCCTGCGCAAGCTTGATGCGGTCGGCGATCTCGAAGTCGCCATCGCCGCCACCGGGGTACAGCGGGCCGAGGGGGCCGATGCCCTGGCCCGCACCCGCAGCAGCTATTGCGACGTCAAGGCACCCTTTGCTGGCCGCATCGCCCAGGTACAGGCCAAGCCCTATCAGACCATGAGCGCCGGCACTCCGCTGTTCGACCTGGTCAGTGATGGCCCGCTCAAGGTAAGGCTCAACGTGCCCTCCCGCCTGCTACCCACCCTCAAGGAGGGCCAATCCCTCGAGGTCAGTGTGCTCGAGACGGGCAAAGCCTACCCGGCCAAGGTGAGCCGGATCAATGCCAGGGTCGATGCCGTGGCCCAGACCGTCGAGCTGGAGGCCAAATTGGAGGCATCCTATCCCGAGCTGGTCGCCGGCATGAGTGGCGTCGCCCGCCTGACCCAATGACGGAACGCCTCCCCTCTCCCCAGCTGCTGCTGGCCCTGACCGCACTGCGGGACAGGGCCATGGCGGCGACCAGTCTCAACGCCCTCGCCTTCTCCATGGCCAATGACCTCTATCAGTTGTTGCCCTTCCATCAGGCCCTGGTCTTCGCCCACCACGGCCAGGCCCAGGAGCTGCTCTGCGTCTCGGGTTTGGCTCGCCCGAGCGAGGACTCGCCCTACCTTATCTGGCTGGAGCAGGCGAGCCGCTGGATCAATGCGCAGCTGGTCGACAGCGCACCGCGCTGGCTGGCGAGGGAGGCGCTCGACCTGCCCGAATCGCTGGCCGATGGCTGGAGTGAATGGTGGCCGGACGGCGTCTTGTGCATCCCCATCCAGCAGACAGAGGGGACCAGGCTCGGCCTGGTCTGTCTGCTGCTCGAGGCTGAGCCGCCCGAAGCCCTGCTGACCCTGATGCAGGGGGTCTGGCAAACCTGGGCCTACTGCTGGCATAGCCTGACTCACAAGCCACGCCTGCTGGGTTGGCGCCCGAGTCGACGCCAACTGCTGCTGCTGGCCCTGGTGGCCGGGCTCATGCTGCTCATCCCGGTGAGACAGAGCGCCCTGGCACCGGCCGAGATAGTGTCGCGCCAGAGTCAGGTGATCAGCAGCCCGCTGGCGGGGGTCATCGCCGAGGTGGCGGTGCGTCCCAATCAGGCAGTCAGTGCCGGTACGCCGCTGTTTCGACTCGATGAGACCACCCTTCGCAACCGCGCCGAGGTGCTGACCCAGGAGGTCGCCGTCGCCGACGCCGAGCTGCTTGCTGCCAGCCAGCGCGCCTTCGACAATCCCCAGAGTCGGCGCGAGCTGACCCTGCTCAGCGGCCGCGCCCAGCAGAAGCGGGCCGAGCTCAACGGCGTCCAGTTGCAGCTCGGTCGCAGCCAGGTCGTGGCCCCCGCCGCCGGGGTCGCCGTGTTCAGCGATGCCAATGACTGGCTCGGCAAGCCGGTGGTGACCGGGGAGCGCATCATGCAGTTGGCAGATCCCGCCCGCCCCGCCATGCGCATCCAGCTGCCGGTGGCCGATGCCATCGCCCTTGAGCCCGGCGCCGAGGTGGCGCTCTTCCTCACGGCTTACCCCTTGCAACCCCTGCGCGGCAAGATACTGGAGACCAGCTATCAGGCGCAGACCAACGCCGAAGGGGTGGTTGCCTATCGCCTGCTGGCCAGCATAGAGGAGGCCCCCGCCCACGCCCGGCTTGGTCTGCACGGCACCGCCAAGCTCTATGGCGAGCGCGTGCTGCTCGGCTACTATCTGCTGCGCCGCCCCCTGGCCGCCCTGCGGGCCTGGAGCGGGCTCTGATGCTGGATCCCGCCGACTTCCCCCTGCCAGCCCTGCGTGACGATCTGCAGCTCTGTCCAACCGGCCGCAACCCGGATGGGGAACCGGCCTGGCTGATCCAGGACAAGGTCGTCAATCGCTTCTACCGTATCGGCTGGTTTGAGTTCGAATGCCTGGTTCGCTGGGCCGGACAGACCCCCCGCCGCTTGCAGCAGGCCATCGCCGCCGAGACGGCCCTGCACCCCGAGGTGGAACAGATATTGGGTTTTTGCCAGTTCCTAGAGCGCCACCAGCTGCTGCGCCCCAACCCCCAAGCCGTGGAGCGACTGCGCCTGGCGAGCGAGGGCAAAGCCTGGCTCACCGGCCGCTGGTGGCTGCACCATTACCTCTTCTTCCGGGTGCCGCTGCTGCGCCCCCAGGCCCGGCTGCAAGCGCTGGCTAGCCGGCTCGGCTGGCTGTTCCACCCCCTCACCGGCTGGCTGGTAGTGGGCGCCAGTCTGCTTGGCATACTGCTGGTATTGCAGCAGTGGGATCAGTTCAGCCATGCGGTGGTAGAGTCGTTCTCCCTCGATGGGCTGCTGAGCTTCGCCCTGGCGCTGGCCCTGGCCAAGACGCTCCATGAGATGGGCCACGCCCTGGTGGCGACGCGCCAGGGGGTCAGGGTTGCCCACATGGGAATAGCCTTCGTGGTGCTCTGGCCCATGCTCTATACCGACACCAGCGAGAGCTGGAAGCTGGCGCACTCCCGTCAGCGACTCGCCATCGCCAGTGCCGGCATACTGACCGAGCTGGCCCTTGCCGGGCTCGCCACCCTGGGCTGGGCCCTGTGCGCAGACGGGGCTTTGCGCAACGGCCTGCTCTATCTCGCCACCACCAGCTGGATACTGTCCCTCGCCCTCAACGCCAGCCCCTTCATGCGCTTCGATGGTTATTTCATCCTCTCGGATCTGCTCAACTTCCCGAACCTGCATGAACGGGCCTCGGCCCTGGCCCGGGTCGCCATGCGCCGCCGCCTGCTCGGCCTGATGGAGCCCTGGCCAGAGCCCTTCCCCGCATCCAAACGCCGCCTTCTGATCACCTTCGCCATGGTGACCTGGCTCTATCGACTGGTGCTCTTCCTCGGTATCGCCGTCGCCGTCTATTTACTCTTCTTCAAGCTGCTCGGGATCCTCTTGTTCTGCGTCGAGATCAGCTGGTTCATCCTCCTGCCCGTCTGGCGGGAGATCAAGCATTGGTGGCAGGAGCGGGCCAAGGTCGCCCGGCCTCGTCGGCTCTGGCTCGGCCTTATCCTGATCACCCTGTTCACCCTGCTGGCCCTGCCCTGGCACAGCGAGATCAAGGGCAGCGGCGTGGCCCGTGCCGAGCGGCAGCTGCCGGTATTTACCCCTTTCCCCGCCCAGCTGGACGCCCTGCGACCCACAGGCCCGGTCAAGGCGGGGGAGCCGCTGCTGCAACTGGTGGATCCTGATCTGGCCTGGAAGGTGCAAAGCAATGAGCAGAGCATACAGAGCTACGGCGCTCGCCTGGGCGGCATGGTGGATGATCCCCTGGGGCTCAATGAGCAGACGGCGACGAAAGAGCGGCTGCGGGTGCAATACCGGGAGGCGAGTGCCACTCGCGCCGAGATTGCCCGGCTCAAGTTGCAGGCGCCCTTCGATGGCCTCTGGCTGGATGTGGATCCCCAATGGCAGCCGGGCCAGTGGCTCAATAGCGAGCAGGCGGTCGGCATACTGATCGATCCCGACCACTGGCAGCTCGATGCGTATGTGGCCGCCGACGATGTGGCCCGCCTGCAACTGGGCAGCCCGGTGCGCTTCTACCCGGACGGTGTCCCCACCCCCCTCTTGGGCACCCTGGTCGACATAGCCCCCACCCGGGCTGGCAAGATCAAGTATCCCATGCTCAGCTCCCACTTCGGCGGCCCCATCGCCACCAACAATCAGGGGCAGGATCTGGTGCCCACTCAGACCCTGTTCCTGGTGCGCGTCCAGCTCAATCAGGCCCCCGCCAGCTTGCGCGAAACCCGGGGCAAGGTGGTGCTGAGCGGCAGCGAGCGCAGCCTGCTCGGCGAGGCGGCGACCCAGCTCGCCTCGGTGCTGCTACGGGAGAGCGGCTTCTAAGCCTCACCCCTTCCATTTGCAGACATAAATGGCAGACATAAAAAAAACCGGCCATAAGGCCGGTAAATACAGTTCAGGCTTTGTCAGGTGACAAACACACTCAGCGGATGACTCGCTACTCCGCGTCCTGCGGACCTCACGGGTCTTGAATGCGTGGGTTCACTATAAGCCGGCCAGGCTTAATTGGGGCTGAATCAGAGCGCGATCCCCATGGCCTGACGCAGATAGGCCCCCGCCCCGAGCAGACCCGGTCCCTGATGGGTGATGAGGAAGACCGGGATCTCCTTGAGATAGGGCTTGAACCGCCCCTTGTCTTCGAAGGCCACCCGAAAACCCGAGGCGAGGAAGAACGCCTGGAAGCGCGGCACTATGCCGCCGGCAATATAGATGCCGCCGAATGTGCCCATATTGAGCGCCAGATTGCCCGCGAAACGCCCCATCAAGACGCAGAACAGGCTCAGGGTGCGGCGACAGTCGAGACAGGATCCCGCCAGCGCCCGCTCTGTGATGTCTTTTGGCGCCAACTCGGCAGGCTCGCGACCATCGGACTTGACCAGACCACGGTAGAGATTCACCAGCCCGGGGCCTGAGAGGAAGCGCTCGGCCGAGACATGACCCAGCTCGGCGCGCATCACCTGCAACACCGCATCCTCTTCTTCCGTGTTGGCGGCAAAGTCCGTGTGTCCCCCCTCTCCCGGCAGGCTCAACCACTGTCCCGCCGCCTGCACAAGATGCGCGACCCCAAGGCCGGTGCCCGCACCATAGATGGCCACCGGCTTGCCAGCCTGAGCCTGGCCGCCACCGAGCTGGATCCTGTCATTTTCGCCAAGCACCGGCACGGCCATGGAGACGGCGGTGAAGTCATTGATCACCAGCAGACGAGCCAGTCCCAGGTCGGCCTGCATCTGGGCGATGGAGAACTCCCAACTGTGGTTGGTCATGGCCACCCAGTCGCCATTGACCGGGCAGGCGATGGCGATACACGCCTCGCTCACCGGCACCTGATGTTCGGCGAGATAGAGGCGGATCACCGCCTCGAGGGAGGGGTGCTCCAATCCGGAATAGGTCTTGGGCAAGGTGATGGTGCCCGAGCTCAATTCACACAAGGCAAGCCTGGCGTTGGTGCCGCCCACATCGCCAACCAGGGCATGGGTATGCTGCATAATCACTCCTTCGTTCCTTCGTTAAGGGCCCGGCAGTGCTGACACCCGAGCTTATTATTTGGCTGGGATTCTACCCGAGGCGCACCTTTACGAGGGGAGTTGGACACCACAAACGTGCGCGGGCTCACAGTGTTGTTGCTTTGCAACATTTGTAAGCGGTTTCAAAGGGGTTCTGGAAATTTGTAACCAAAATAACGAAATAATTAGACATGAGTCATACTTTACAGGGCCGAGATTAGTGCCGATAAGCGCTTGTCTTGTATAGTCCTCGGCGTAATTGGAAACCTTTTTAGCCCTCTATTTAGTGCAAAGACACTGAAGCTAAATTACAAGAAAGCCTGGTGGTAATGATGAATACCCTCGATAAGATTACGAACAATCTGGAAAGTTTCAGTAAGTCGGAGCGCAAAGTCGCCGAGGTGATCCTCGCCTCTCCCCAGACGGCCATTCACTCCAGCATCGCCGCCCTCGCCAAGCTGGCCGATGTCAGCGAGCCCACGGTCAACCGCTTCTGTCGTCGTCTCGATACCAAGGGTTTCCCGGACTTCAAGCTGCACCTGGCCCAGAGCCTGGCCAATGGCACCCCCTATGTGAATCGCCACGTGGAGGCCGAAGATGGCCCCGAGATTTACACCGCCAAGATCTTCGAGTCCACCATGGCCTGTCTGGATGCGGCCAAGAACAGCCTGGATATCTCCGCCATCAATCGCTGCGTCGATATCCTGACCCAATCCAAGAAGATCAGTTTCTTCGGCCTGGGGGCCTCCTCCGCCGTGGCCCGGGATGCCCAGAACAAGTTTTTCCGCTTCAATATCCCGGTGGTGAGCTTCGATGACATCGTCATGATGCGCATGAGCTGCATCAACAGCAGCGAAGGGGATGTGGTGGTGCTCATCTCCCACACCGGCCGCACCAAGGCCCTGGTCGAGATCGCCGCCCTGGCCCGCGAGAATGACGCCACCGTCATCGGCATGACCGCCAAGGACTCTCCACTGGCCCGGGAGTGCAACCTGGTGCTCTCCATGGATGTGCCGGAAGACACCGACGTCTACATGCCCATGGCATCGCGCATTGCCCAGCTCGCCCTGGTCGATGTGCTGGCTACCGGTTTTACCCTGCGCCGTGGCATGAAATTTCGCGAAAACCTGAAGAAGGTCAAAGAAGGTCTTCGCGAATCCCGCTTTGATACACCGCACTCTGCCTGAGTCGATGGGGCCCTGCGCCCCCACTAGGTGTACCCGCCGCCATTCTGTAGTATTGTCATTTAGCAACAATATCCCCTCAGATGGCGTTTGGGCCTCTGCCCGCCGGGACAGTATTTCAAGTCATATCAACTTCAAACTGGAGTCTTTCATGCCAAGACGTACAAAGATTGTGACCACACTCGGTCCTGCTACCGACCGCGAAGGCATCCTCGAGGGGATCATCCGCGCCGGTGCCGACATGGTGCGAATGAATTTCTCTCACGGCAGTGCAGAAGACCATATCCAGCGGGCCGAACAGGTACGCGCCATCGCCGCCAAGCTGGGCCGCCATGTCGCCATCATGGGGGATCTGCAGGGACCCAAGATCCGTGTCTCCACCTTTAAAGATGGCAAGATCTACCTGGCCATCGGCGACAGCTTCATCCTGGATGCCGCCCTCGGCAAGGGTGATGGTTGCCAGGAGCAGGTTGGTATCGACTACAAGAGCCTGCCCGATGACGTGGTGGCAGGCGATGTATTGCTGCTCGACGATGGTCGGGTGCAGCTCAAGGTTGAGCGCGTGGCAGGCAGCCGCATCCACACCACGGTCACCGTGGCCGGCCCGCTCTCCAACAACAAGGGCATCAACAAGCAGGGGGGAGGCCTCTCGGCCCCGGCCCTGACCGACAAAGACAAGGAAGACATCAAGACCGCCGCCCGCATGAACGTGGACTACCTGGCCGTCTCCTTCCCCCGCTGCGGCGATGATCTGCGCTATGCCCGCGAACTGGCCCGTGAAGCCGGCTCCAACGCCAAGATAGTCGCCAAGGTCGAGCGCGCCGAAACCGTCGCCACCGATGAGGCGATGGAAGACATCATCCTCGGCTCCGACGCCGTCATGGTGGCGCGGGGCGATCTCGGGGTCGAGATTGGCGATCCCGAGCTGGTCGGGGTACAGAAGAAACTGATCCGTCACTCCCGTCGCCTCAATCGCATCGTCATCACCGCCACCCAGATGATGGAGTCCATGATCAACGCCCCGCTGCCGACCCGCGCCGAGGTGATGGACGTGGCCAACGCCGTGCTCGATGGCACAGATGCCGTCATGCTCTCCGCCGAGACCGCCGCCGGCCAGTTCCCCATCGAGACGGTCACCTCCATGGCCAGCGTCTGCGTGGGCGCCGAGAAGCATCCCAGCATCAATGTCTCCAACCATCGCATGAACTACACCTTCACCTCGGTGGAAGAGGCGGTGGCCATGTCGACCATGTATGCCGCCAACCACCTGGAAGGGGTGCAGGCCATCGTCGCGCTGACCGAATCGGGCACCACGCCGCTGTTGATGTCGCGCATCAGCTCCGGCCTGCCGATCTTCGCCATGTCTCCCCACGCCAAGACCCTCTCCTGGACCAATCTCTACCGCGGCGTCACCCCGGTACTGTTCGATGCCGATGAGAGCCGCCCCGTCTACGAGGTGTGCCGCGAGGCCCTGGAAGTGCTCAAGGCCAAGGGACTGCTCAAGAGCGGCGACATGGTGTTGCTGACCCATGGCGACAAGATGGAAACCGTGGGCAGTACCAACACCTGCAAGGTGATGATGGTCGAATAATTGCCGCCATCATGATGAAAAACGGCTCCCGCGGGAGCCGTTTTTGTTGCTGCCAGCCAGCAAACCGAGACCTCAAAAGAGAGCACCTCAACTGCCGCGATAGAGTTCGACCTTGTCGCCATCGCTCAGGGTCCCGGCACCGCGCACCACGACCCTGTCCCCCTGTTTAAGATCGCCACTGATGGCGACCTGGTGCTCGTCGCCAAACAAAATGGTGACCGGCACCCGACTCACCGTCAGGGCATCCCCCTCCCCCAAGACCCGATAGACCACGCTGCCCTGGGTATTGAGCACCAGGGCATCCCGGGGCAGCAACATGGTCTGCTGCTCCCCCATGGGCAGCGCGACCCGTACCGGCGCCCCTATGATGTAGTGGCCCTGACTCGGCTTGAGCCGCAGCTCGATGAGCCGGGAGCTGGGATCGGCGCTCGCCGCCCGCTGGTAATAGGTCGCCTCGCCCCGCAGCGACCCTCCCTCGACCTTGAGCGTCGTCTGGGGGGCCAGACGCAGGGCCCAGTCGATGGGGGCCTGCAACCGGATATCCGGGGCATCCGGGTTGACCAGCTCCAGCGCCCTCTCCCCCGCATCCACGTGCTCACCTGGCTGAATGAAGTGACTGTTGACCACCCCGGCAAAGGGGGCATAGATATGGCTGCGGCGGATCTGCTCCTCTATCTGGCGCGCCGCTATGCTCGCCAGCTGCAACGCCAAATTGGCCTGTTCCACCTCGAGTCGCGCCTTGTCGAACTGGCTGAGGGAGGCATTGTTCTGCTTGCGCAGCTTGTCTTGGCGCTCGAACTCCGCCTTGGCAAAACGCAGGCTGCTGGCCCACTTGGCCTGCTCGGCGCGGGCCTGCTCGAGGGAGAGACGCAGCGCCGCGGCGTCGAGGCGCAGCAACTCCTGCCCCGCCTCGACCCGGCTGCCAAAGTCGGCTATCCACTCGACCCGACCACTGAACTCGGCGCTGAGTTCCGCCTGCTGACGACTCGCGACAGTGCCGCTGACCCAGAGACTGGCTCCGGCCTCCCCTTGTGTCACCTCGGCCAGGGTGACCGACTTTGCCCAGAGTGGCAGGCTGGCCATCAGGGCCAGCCCGGCAATGATCTTGTTCACATTCCTCTCCTTATCCATGGATCCGAGTCTCATCATGTCCAACCTCGCATCAGGCCCGCTGACGCAGCGCAACCCTGACCGGCGTCTGCTCTCCCAGTCGCAGGAAGGCAGGCAGCAATATCAACGTAAACAAGGTACTGCAGCTCATGCCGCCGACGATGACGGTGGCCAGCCCCCGATAAATTTCACTGCCTGCACTCGGGCTCAGCATCAGGGGCAACATGCCGAAGATGCTGGTCAGACTGGTCATGGCGATAGGGCGCATCCGGCTCTGCAGCGCATCCGCCACCGCCGCACCGCGATCCAATCCCTCGCGCTCGGCCGTGCGGGTCTGATGCACCAGCAAGATGGCATTGTTGACCACCAGCCCCAGCAGGATGACGAAGCCGATGAGGGTGAGCAGATCCATCGGCAACGGTACTACCAACCCGCTCAGCTTGAGGGCCACCACGCCACCGACGGTGGCGAGCGGCAGGGTCAGCAGCACCAGCAAAGCATCCCTGACCGAGGCAAACAGCCCCCAGAGCAGCACCAGCAGTATCACCAGCGCAAACAGAAAGATGCTGCCCAGGTTGCCGAGGGCCTGTTGCAGGCTGTCGGCATTGCCCACTACCCGCAGCTCGCCCCCGGCCGGCAGCTCGGGCCGGATACGGGCGAAGCTCTTGCCCTTGAGGGTATCGAGCACCTGCTCCATGCTCATCCCCTCCGGTGGGGTGATATGCAGGCTCAGGCTACGACGACCGTCGGCACGAAAGATGCCGGAGGGACCCATGTCATGGTCGACCTTCAGCAGCTCCCCCAGGGGGACTATGCCCCCCCTGGGGGTGGCCAGGGGCACCGCTTTCAGATCGTCCGGATTGCCCGAGGTCTGCCCCATCAGCAGGATGTCGAAACGCTCATCCCCATCAAAATACTCGCCGACCCGCAGGCCATCTCCGAAGGTCTGGATGATGGTCGGCATGGGGCCGCGATCCCAACCCACCTCGGCGAGGCGCCGGTCTTGCGGCACCAGCCGCAGCTCGGGGGCCGTGAAATCCAGGGAGGGCTCGGGTCGCACCTGGGCGCCTGGCAAGTCTTGTTTGACTATCTCCATGGCCGTGCGCGCCGCCCGATAGAGTGCAGGCAGGGATCCGCCCTGGAGCAACAGCTCGACCCCGTTCTCGCTGTCGAAGCCGCCAAACAGCGAGCCCTGGCCACCGAAGGCCCGGGTATCGGGGATGCCCTGCAGCAGATCCTTCATCAGCAGGGTTTCCAGCTCCTTGATGCGATCATCGTCCCTGGCCCGCACCCCAATCTGGGCCCCACCCGGGTAGCGCATGATGTAGTAGTTCTTGAGCGCCGGTTCCTTGACTCCTCTCATGTAAGGGTCGAGACGGGCGATCAGGGTATCGATCACCTCCTCGCGCTGGGCCTTGAGATTGACGCCGGGGGTAAAACTCATCCAGACATCGATGGCGTCACGCTTCACATCCGGCAGGTAGTTCATCTTGGGCAGCAGGGCCCAGGTCGCCAGCACAGGCAGGCTCATCATGGTAAGGATGATGGCCCAGCGCCGCGCCGGGGTGCGCGTCCAGTGGATGATACGCATCGTGGCCCTGTGCCAATGGCTTGCATAGGGATCTGTCAATCGGTCTTGCCCCATCCAGCGCGAGGCCACGGCCGGCAGCACGGAGACCGCCACCAGCATGGAGACGGTCACGGCGCAGGCAATGGTCAGCGCCAGATCCGCAAACAGCTGGCCTTCGACATCATTGAGCAGCAAGACCGGCAGGAAGATGGCGACTGTGGTTAGGGTCGAGGCCACCAGTGCCGCCCACACCTGGCGGGTGCCCGCCAACGCCGCTCCCGCCTTGTCGATGTCCCCCCGCTCATGGCGCCGGTAGATACTCTCCAGCACCACAATGGCGGCATCGAGCACCATGCCCACCGCGAAGGCTATCCCGGCCAGAGAGATGACGTTGAGGGTCCTGTCCATCAGCTTGAGCAGGCAGAGGGTCAACATGATGCTGATGGGAATGGCGAGGGCTATCATCAGGGTCGCCTTGAGCTGGCGCAGAAAGACCCAGAGGATGGCGCAGGAGAGCAGTACCCCCAGCCCCAGGTTGGCGGTGACCATGTGGATGGCGCGATTGATATAGAGGGAGGCATCGAATGATTGCTCCATGTGCAGCCCGGCGGGTTCGAGCACCTCGCGGTTGAGATCCGCCACCCTGGCCTTGATCGCCTCAAGGGCCGCCAGGGCATTGGCACCATTCTCCTTGAAGATCTGGGCTGAAATAGCCTGGTTGCCATTCTGGATCCGCAGCACGGGGGACGTCTCCCGGGTCAGCCGCACCTCGGCCACATCGCGCAGATAAATGGGCAGGCCATCGCGCCAGTCCACCACCTTGTCCCCCAGGGTCTCGACATCGTAGCGACCCGCGAAGCGCAGCTTGTATTCCCAACGTCCTATGTCCAGGGTACCGGCGGAGACGTCCCAGCCGGTCGCTGCCCGGCTCGCCAGCACGGGGATCTCCACCCCCAGCTCGGCGGCGCGATAGGGGTCGAAGCGGATCTGGAGCTGGCGGGCATTGATGCCGTCTATCTCCACGGTAGAGACCCCGGGGATACGCTCCAGCTCGGGCTTGACCCTGGACTCGATCAGCGGCTGCTGATCATCGATGGTTCCCTTGGCCCCCGGCAGTTGCTGAATGAAGAAGAAGGTGAGGGTGTCGTTGCTGCTGTAGTTGTTGAGATAGGGGCCATCTATGTTGTCCGGTAGACTGGAGACCCGGTTCAGGCGGGAGATGATCTCCAGCTGAACCCGCTGCATGTCGGTGCCGATGGCAAACTCCAGATCCATCTCGACGAAACCGGGGTAACTGTTGCTGGTCAGGCTCTTGAGGCCCTGCACCCCTTGCAGCTCCTGCTCGATGGGATCGGTTATCTCGGACTCCATCTCCTGGGGCGAGGCCGAGCGCCAGGAGACAGAGATGTTGAGATGGGGCCTGTCTATGTCGGGAAATAGCTGTACCGGCAGGCTGCGAATACTGAGCAGTCCTGCCAAAAAGATGAGCACGACCGAGACCGCCACCCAAATGGGGCGTTCGATCGCCGTCTTGGCGAGATTCATTTCATCTTCCCTGATTTTGTTGTTATCGACCCGCTCCGCGGGCCTGCTTCCTGCCCCAAGGGTTAGGGGGCAAATCATTAAACTGGAAATCCAATTAATTGTAAATGCTCGAAATACCAACAAAAAAACCGGCCATCAAGGCCGGTTGAAACAGTAGGAAAAGATCTTATGCCGCGTCGTCGACCCGGGCTGCCTGCCCCATGGACTCGAGTTCACCGGGGGCAAAGTTGTCAACCTGGATGGCCTCGTAACGCAGGGCATCGGCGGCCAGCAACTGGTCGGCCTCAGCCTGGGTCAGAATGGACTGGGCCAAGGCCGAACTCACCAGATCGGCGATCGCCAGCTTGCGGGGCAGACGCTTCTCTTTCTGAGCCTGGGCGATCTTCTTCTCCAGGGGTTGTACCGCTACCATGGCCAGGAAGGCACGCTCCATCTGACCGACGGCATCCTGCTCATCCTTGCCTACGTAGCACAAGGCGGTGAGGCGATCCCGGAACTCGCCCGGCTTCATCATGGCCTGGCAGATTGAGTGACAACGGTCATCGGCGGGCATCTGATAATGAATGCCGAACGGGAAGACCACCCGCTTGAGCAGGGCGCCGACGACCTTGTTCGGGAAGTTCTGGAAGAAGCCATCAAACGCCTTGCCGATAAGGTGCAAGTTACGCTCCAGGGCATACTGGACGAAGGGCAGATCCGATACCATGCGCCCCTGATCCTCATAATGCTTGAGGGTCGAGGAGGCCAGGTAGAGGTGGCTCAACACATCCCCCAGGCGGGCCGAGATCATCTCCTTGCGCTTGAGATCGCCACCCAGCATCAACATGGAGATGTCGGCACAGAGGGCCAGCCCCTTGCTCATGCGCGACAGCTGCTGATAATAGCGCGCCGTCTCGCCACCCACGGGAGCACTGTTGAAGCGACCCAGGGTCAACCCCTGACCGAGGGCACCGAAGAAGTTGCCCGCCCCGAAGGCCAGATGCTTCATCAGCAGGCCATCGAATTTCTCGAGACCACGTTCGCTATCTGGATCCGCCGCCGCTTCCATCTCGCCGAAGACATAGGGGTGGCAGCGCGTGGCGCCCTGACCGAAGATCATCAGGTTGCGGGTCAGTATGTTGGCCCCCTCCACCGTGATGGCGACCGGTATGCCCATGTAGGCGTAACCCGTGTAGTTCTTCGGACCGAGCTGGATGGCACGGCCGGCATGGATGTCCATGGAGTCATCCATGATCTGGCGCGCCATCTCCGTCATGTGGTACTTGGAAATGGCGGTGACGATGGCCGGAGCCTGCCCCAGATCCAGTGAACCGGCGGTCATGCGACGGGCCCCTTCCAGTTGATAGGTCAGGCCGCCGATGCGCGCCATGGCCTCTTGTACCCCTTCGAACTTGCCGATGGACATGCCGAACTGCTTGCGCACATAGGCGTAGGCACTGACGGTGCGGCTCGCCATGTGACCGCAGGCGGTGCCCAGGGCTGGCAAGGAGATGCCACGCCCGGCGGAGAGACACTCGACCAGCATGCGCCAGCCGCGGCCCGCGTAATCCTGCCCGCCGATGATCCAGTCAATGGGGATGAACACATCCTTGCCGAAGGTGGGGCCATTGAGGAACGCCAGCCCCATGGGGTAGTGGCGATCGCCGACTCGCACCCCGGGATGACTGGTCGGGATCAGGGCGCAGGTGATGCCCAGCTCTTCTTTGTCACCCAGCAGTTTTTCCGGATCGTAGAGCTTGAACGCCAGCCCCAGCACGGTGGCGCGCGGCGCCAGTGTGATGTAACGCTTGTTCCAGTTGAGGCGAATACCGAGCACTTCCTCACCCTTGTAGAGCCCCTTGCAGATGATCCCCTTGTCCGGGATGGCACCGGCATCGGAGCCGGCTTCCGGTCCGGTCAGGGCGAAGCAGGGCACGTCTTTGCCATTGGCCAGACTCGGCAGCCAGAAGTCCTTCTGGGCCTGGGTGCCGTAGTGCATCAACAGCTCGCCCGGCCCCAGGGAGTTGGGCACCATGACGGTGACCGCCACGCTCAGGCTCTTGGTGGCGATACGGGTGACTATGGTGGAGTTGGCAATGGCCGAAAACTCGCGACCACCGTAGGATCTTGGGATGATGAGCGCGAAGAACCCCTCCTTCTTCAGATAATCCCAGACCGCTTCGGGCAGATCCTTGGTTTCGTTGACTATCTTGAAGTCGTCAATCATGGCGAGCAGGGTCTCGACCTGATTGTCGATGAAGCTCTGCTCATCGGCATTCAGGGTCGGCTTGCCGTAGCCATGCAGTTTCTTCCAGTCCGGGTTGCCACGAAACAACTCGCCATCCCACCAGACGGAGCCCGCTTCCATGGCCTCGCGTTCGGTGGCCGACAGCGGCGGTAATATCTTCTTGAAGATGCCAAAGACCGGACGGGTCACCAGCTTCTTACGGATAGCCGGGACGCCGAGCACTACCGCAACGGCCACCAGCAGCAGGACAAGCAATGTGATCATGGTTCAGTTCCCTCTCTTTCACAGTTCCGTTAACTTATTGTTTTGATTAGACAGCCAGGGATAACCTGGTCGACTCCACGGGCGCACCGACACCGGCAGCCAGGTAAGGAATAACGTTGCGCACCAGCGCTTCCACATCGAGGCGCTGACCAAAATCGGCCTGAGCTATGTCGCGCAGGGCATCGGCAGAGGCCATGGTGAAGACCACTGTGCCCAGGGTGAAGTGCAGTCGCCAGAACAAGTCTGCCGGGGTCAGCTCGGGATTGGCCTTTGAAATCGCCAGGGTGATCCTTTGCAGCACGTCACCATAGTGAGTGGTGATGAAGCGGCGAAGGTGACCCTGGCTATCGATATAGCCACGGCCCAGCAACTGCATGAAAATCGCCGGCCCCTGAGGACGTACCGCAACCAGCTTCATCAAGGGACTGACGAAACTCTCAAACACCGGCAGCAGGGTGAGCTCATCCTGTTCAATGAGGGCTCTCAGCTTGGCATCCAGCTCTGGCATAAACAGGGAGAGATAGCGGTCCAGCACCGCCTGGATCAGCTCCTTCTTGGAGCCGAAGTGATAGTTCACCGAGGCCAGATTGACGTCGGCCTCACTGGTGATCAGACGCAAAGAGGTATCAGCGAATCCCCGCTCGGCAAACAACACCTCGGCAGCATCGAGAATACGGTTCTTGGTATCAATCTTGCTCACAGCACACCTCACTTAAACGAATGTTTAAAAAGTACGTTTCACGGCCTGAGGTGTCAAGAGAATGTGAATGGAGGTTAGGGAAATGTTTTATTAAAAAACTTTGAACTTTGACCAAAGAACGCACTCTATATCTATGCCACTGCAATTAAACATTAAGTCTCGCCCAACCAGCCCCGTGCTGATTGGGCATTTTTTTATGGTGCAGCCCATGGGTCAGTGGTAACGACTGGCTTGAAAGGGAAAAGAAGGATAAAAAAAACCGCCGCAGAGCGACGGTGGGGAAAGGGAGGTTGCGTCGTCCTGACCCAACCCATCGATGGAAGTTCAGGCTGCACATCGATGGCCACATGCTACCCAATAGTCTTGGGCAAACTTTGTCAGAGTGACGAGCATTTGTGACAAAGTATGACAGGCCCCCATCGTGGCCCCATACCGCTCTTTTTGCTATGCTGGCGCTCCACCACCCGGCTCTGAACATCGAGGGGAACGCCATGAAGTACACAGTCGACACCCATACCCACACGGTCGCCAGCACCCACGCCTACAGCACCATTCACGATTACCTGCCCATTGCCAAGGCCAAGGGGATCAAGCTGTTCGCCACTACGGATCATGGCCCGGATATGGCCGATGCCCCTCACTTCTGGCACTTCGTGAACCTGCATGTGTTACCACGGGTCGTAGACGGGGTCGGCATACTGAGAGGCATAGAAGCCAACATCAAGAATCTGGACGGAGAGATAGATTTCCCCGAGCGCTACGAATCCCGACTCGACATGATCATGGCCGGCTTCCATGAGCCCGTGTTTCCCCCGTGCGATCGGGCGACCCATACCCAGGCGATGATCAATGCCATCAAGAGCGGTCGGGTCGACATGATAAGCCACCCGGGCAACCCCGCTTTCCCCATCGACATCCAGGCCGTGGTAAAGGCCGCCGCCGAATACAGGGTCGCGCTGGAGGTCAACAACTCCTCCTTTAGCCACTCCCGGGCTGGCAGTGAAGATAACTGTCGCGCCATCGTAGAGGCCGCGCGGGATCTGGGAGCCTATCTCACCTTCGGCTCCGACTCCCATGTCGCCTTCAGCGTCGGCGACTTTGAGCATTGCCAGCGCCTGGTGACCGAAACGGGCTTCCCCGAGGAGCGGATCCTGGCGCGCTCCCCTCGTGCCCTGCTCAGTTTCCTCGAGAGCCGTGGCCGGGCCCACATACCGGAATTTGCCGATCTCTGAACAAGCAGTCAGTCACCATCGGCTAACACCATGAGCAGGCTTGAAAAACGGACATTCCTCGATTGACTTGCCAATCCGTTTTTCGGAATCTAGGGTCAAGCCGGTATAGCTCAGCTGGTAGAGCAGCGCATTCGTAATGCGAAGGTCGCGGGTTCGACCCCTGTTACCGGCACCATTAAAAACAGTGACTTATGATTTCATTATGCCTGACAAATTGTAGTTATTCGTCCTGGGTACCACATGGGGTACCACATTTGGCACACTGTAGGAACTAACCTTACTCCCGAAGGGTCCTCCTAACAGCAAGTAGACATGGTCTTCAGCGGTTCACTAATCATCGCCAGTGCGGTGGCTGTGTAAGAGAAGTTCGGTGAATTGGAAGCAAAAAAACTGTCACTTCTGGAAGAACTGGAAACGGTCAGAGCGCCGCTGGTTGATAAATTGGATGCCTTTCTAAATATCACAAACAAGGATAGCGATTTGCGCGGGCTACTTGATACGTTTTACGAGGGAAGGTGCGAATAAGTCCCTGATGTGAGATCATTGCCGTATTATCTTGGCATCAAGGACGGCCCATGCATATCCGGCATCTAGAGATATCAAATTTCCGAAAATTGCTTTCTGTGCGAATTGACTTCGCTAATGAGACCACGCTGCTTGTCGGTGCAAACAACAGCGGCAAATCCTCCGCCATGCTGGCACTTCGGAAGTTTTTGGTTTCGAAGGCTTCTGCTTTTCGGCTTCAGGATCTGACTCTTTGTCATCTATCCAAACTGGATGAGATTGGTAAGGAGTGGGAGAACCCACCCGCAAACTATGAAATTCCTACCGCTAAGGACTGGGCCAACTGGCTCCCAAGCCTGGATGTCTGGGTGTCAGCAGATCAAGGCGAGTTTCATTTCATCCGCGACCTAATACCCAGCTTTGCGTGGCGCGGGGGGCTTGTAGGAATGCGTTTCCTACTTGAGCCAGATGATATGAATACGCTATACACCGACTATCGCAAGGAACGCGCGAGGGTTGCAGAGCTTGAAGATGCTCTAGGAAAGGAAGACCCACCAAGTAGGCCGCTGAAGCTATGGCCACAGAGCCTACATGATTACCTGAACCGTCGCCTTGGAGATAAATTCAAGGTGCGTTGGTACCGCCTAGACCCACAACAACTTAATAAGCCTGACAAGACGACACGAATGGCTCAAATGCAGCATTTGAGTCCCGCCGCTCTACCCTTAGAAAACAATCCCCTCAGTGGATTAATTCGAGTACATGAGATCAATGCACAGCGAGGGTTCGGCGACCACTCGGATGAAAATCAAGGCGATAACACTAGACCCAGCGGCTCTCGAAAACTCTCGGAACAACTGAGATCCTATTACTCCCGACACCTTGACCCTGGTGACAGCCCAGATATCTCAGATCTCGAGGCTTTGCGGGCGATAGAAGCAGCCCAGTCAGCATTTGATACCAAGCTGAGTAACAGCTTCGAACCAGCTATCAGAGAGGTCGAAGGGCTGGGCTACCCCGGGCGCAATGACCCGCGTATAAAAGTCGCAAGTCGCCTAGCTGCAACTGACGGCATGAATCATGAAGCCGCAGTTCTTTTTGAATTAGATTCAACTCAGGGTGACCCCGGAGCACCTCCTCTTTATTTACCAGAGACCGCTAACGGGTTGGGATATCAAAACCTGATATCTATGATTTTCCGGTTGATGGGTTTTAGAGATGAGTGGCTAAGAAAAACTAGGTCAGTCAGCGTGGAAGTCATAGACCGCATTGAACCCATCCACCTTGTGCTCATTGAGGAGCCTGAAGCCCACCTTCATGTTCAAGTACAACAAGTGTTCGTGCGCCACGCCTACCAAGTTCTATGCCGAGATGCTTTGCTTGAACGCTACCCCAATCTGAAGACTCAACTTCTGGTGAGCACGCATTCCAGCCATGTAACTCATGAAGTGGAGTACCAGAACCTTAGGTATTTCAGACGACTTCCAGCAGGGATGTATGGCATTGGTGTACCGGTGTCGACGGTCTCTAATCTCTCTAACGTGTTCGGCGAGGGAACCAAGACGAGGGAGTTCGTAACCAGGTATCTACGGGCACAGCACGCAGACATATTCTTCGCCGACGCCGTCATCTTGGTAGAGGGCTCCGCAGAGAGAATGATGCTGCCGCATTTTTTGCGGAATAAGTTTCCATTCCTTGACCGCTGCTACATCACAACCCTCGATATCGGTGGCAGTCACGCACACCGACTAAGGCCTTTAATTGATGCCCTTGGCATCCTTACCCTGGTTATTACGGACCTCGATGCAGGGCTTAATAAAGCTGCAAAACCGGTGCAAAGAAACGCAGGTCAAATTACGAACAACCCGACATTGCGGAACTGGATGAAACTGATGCATCTAGGCAGCACAGTGGATGAGCTGCTTGAGCTGCCAGCGAATCAAAAAGAGCACCAGTTCGATGACCTGTACTCGGTACGCATCGCCTATCAAACCCCTATTTCCACCCACCTGCCCGCTACTGGTGAAGCAATACAAGCTCTACCAAATACTTTTGAAGACAGCTTTGTGCTGAGCAACGCTGGTCACTTTGCGGAAAAAACAAACGGCACTGGTCTGATGAAAGCTTTCGTGAAAGTTTTGAATGAGGCGCCAACATCGGAAGCCGTTGGAAAAGGTTTTTTCGACGCATTACGTGAAGGAAAGAAAGCAGAGTTTGTGTTGCTCGTTTTGGGAGACAAAAACTTCTCCAGTCTCAAAATCCCTGAATACATCAGTGAAAGCCTCAACTGGCTTGAATCCAAATTGCGAAGTAAGCAGAAGGAGCTACTGGTAATTCCGCCCGAGGGCCCGGAGGTGATGCAATGAGCGAGACTGCTGTCGCAGACGCCGACACCATCATTGGAACCTGTCTGAGCCTCTCCACCCCGAAGAGTTTTTTTCTTTACGCAGGAGCTGGCTCAGGAAAAACTCATTCACTCGTCGAGGCTATCCGAGAACTCAAAAGTCGCGAACGAGAACGCTTGATATTCGAGGGCCGGCGCATTGCAGTGATCACCTATACAAACGCAGCCTGCGATGAGATTCTCCAAAGGCTAGAGTTCGATCCACTCGTAGAAGTCTCGACCATTCATGCGTTTGCCTGGCGTCTAATCAAAGGATTCGATAACGAGATCAGGGAGTGGCTAAGGATCAAACTTGCCCAGGACATTGAGAAGATCGAGGGCGGGCTGGCACGCGCGCGAGGCGACAATAAGACATCTCGAGCAAACCAACGGAAGCTACAAAACAAAATACGCAGACTTGAGACTCTCGATGAGATTACGAAGTTCATCTACAGCCCCACCGGTGACAACCGAGAGCGGCAGGCACTCAACCACGATGAGGTCATCAAGTTAACTGCGACATTCGCTACTGAACGCCCTTTGTTGGATGTTCTAGTAGACCGCTACCCAGTTGTACTGATCGACGAAAGCCAGGATACCCACGCTCCAGTAATGGAGGCTTTTCTGAAAGTCCAGCGATTAGCACAGACACGCTTCTGCCTGGGACTACTGGGCGACACAATGCAACAAATTTACGGCCATGGTGTAACGCGCCTTGATAAAGAGATACCGGGTGACTGGCTGAAACCTGAAAAGGTCGTTAATCACCGCTGCCCTCGTAGGGTGGTAGACCTTATCAACGTGATTCGACGCACCGCAGACACTCATCAGCAGACCCCAAAGCCTGATGCCATTGAAGGTGTTGTGCGCATGTACTGCATTAGTCAAAGCCAAGAACAAGCACCAAATTTTGAGGAAAGCATCGCTCATTCGATGGCAGCAATCACCGGCGACAGCGAATGGGCTATCGGCCCTGAAGGTCGAAAGACATTGATCCTAGAACACAAGATGGCAGGACGGCGGATGGGGTTCGAAAAGCTGTTCACGCCCCTATACTCGGTTGAGCACCTTCAAACAGGCTTGTTGGATGGAACCCTGCCCGCACTTCGCGTTTTCAGCGAAGGTGTTCTTCCCATCCTTACCGCAAAGGACGATCACTTCCTTATACTTGAAGCCATACGCACTAGCTCTCCCTTGCTCAGCAAGGACACTATGCAGTCAACAGGGGATCAATCGGCCCACATGCAACGTGTAGAGGATGCGACGCATGCCCTGCTTGCCCTTTTCGAAGAAAACGATCCAACTTTGAACGAGGTTGCAACGCTTCTGTTGCAAACCCAACTACTTGATGTCCCCGAGGCTCTGATTGGGGCAATAGTGTTGGGTGCCCCTGGTGAGGCCCCAGACCCCGAAGATATGAACGCGATGACCAACTACGCCTACCAACTATTCCTTGAGCGGCCATTTTCGGAGTTAGCAGCCTTTGCGAGTTATGCGGATGGCCTTTCACCCTACGGCACACATCAAGGAGTAAAGGGACTAGAGTTTCCACGAGTCATGGTTGTCATCAACGATGAGGAGGCAGGTGGCTTCTTATTCAGCTACGACAAATTGCTGGGTGTAAAAGAGCCAACAAAGACTGACCGGGACAACGAGCGGGACGGTAAGGACAACGCACTAGCACGCACTCGTAGGCTGCTTTATGTGACGTGTAGTAGAGCTGAAAAGAGCCTGGCGATTGTCGTATATACCCCCCAGCCGACACTTGCCAAGCGAAACGTTGTTGCTGCTGGCTGGCTTCAGGAGAGCGAGGTCGAAATCCTGTGAGATTACCCACATTCATCCAGCACGGCGCTGCTGTTGGAATTAAGCACACCTCAAATAGCAGAGGGCCTTGTGGCCCTCTGCTATTGTTTTGGTTTTAGTTAACATGAACAAACGGGCATTTTTGCGGTTAACTGACCACTTCATGCTCTTGCATTAAACCCGCAATGCTCCGACCCAACTCGATATCATCATGGGGGATCAGCAAATAACGCCATTGCTTGCCAGAATGCTGGCTTGCATACTCGTTAGCGTACTTGCACCAGCGAACCGCAGCCCTAGCTTTCGCTTGCACGTCTGGGGTTGATACCTCGGTTGCCTTTTTGGGCTCGATCAGAAAACAGGCGTCTTTAGTCTCCACCACGAAATCAGGCTCATAGTTCTGCCCATTGGCATACTCGATCCGGAACTGTCCGTGGGCAGGCTTCATCCACTTGAGCACGCTTGCATCCCCTTCGAGGATCTGTGCCAGGCGCCACTCACCATCGACAGAATCAAACTTTTGGTACGGATAACAGCATTTGCTAAAGCCAGTGAACAGCATCTGGCGAACCCTACTCTTCTCTCCTGCCTGGATGGGAGAGCGGAAGTCACGAGGCTGTTCGTTATGGGCATAGTTGAAGGTGGTTGGGCGTAATACATCAAACCCTTTAGTAACATGGCCAACGTAATCGGTTGGTGTCGTCCACATATGCTGCTTCATCTGCACCCAGATAAAGTCTGCCAGTTGCCGCCCCTGTGTTTTGAGCAGAACCTCTACCTCTTCATCATTCAGGTAGGTTTGCAAATGCGTAACCATTTGCCCTGCAAGGCGGTAAAGCAATCCCGCATGCTCGTCATAATCGATTTCGTCATGGTCGAAGAGATAATGAACCAGGTAGTTTTCCAGACGCTCCTCTGACATACCGCTTTGAGCCCAACTGATGGTGCTGGAGCTGTTGTCCTGCAGATTTTGCAGCAGCATCTCCTGACTACTTGGCCGCATCGCAATGCTGTTTAGCCTACCCAACTCAAACTCTGCAAAACCATAGTTCACATCACGGGTCGGCAGGATCACGATCTGGGGAATGTCGATAGTGTGTTCTGCTACTTTTTCAGAAATCTGGCCAACTAGCTTCGCAATACTCTTCTCATCCAGCTCACGCGGAGCAATTGGATCAGGGGAAGACATACCGGTCAGTTCTGGTTGAATGGCTGGGCTGGAGATAGGTGGTGATATCTCCTTCATGACCTGCTGAACCTTACGGGTAACACTTTGTAGCACTTCAGGTGTCATCAACTCTTTGCTGCTTCCAAGACGCTTGGCTTCATCGCTTATGATCCTGACAGTGATCTCGGCAACTTGCCGCTGAGCCTCAGTTGCGAGAACCGGTGGGGGATTATCCATCTGTATACTGTTGCCCTGGTATGGTGGAGCAAAGCCCTCCTTGACTTGATGCCCCTGACCATCAGTAGGAGTAAGTCCCAGTAGCGTATCGGCCTGCGATGGCACGATCACTTGATTGGGCTTATGCTCCGGGATCCCGTCATCGTCATCATCGGCACCGATGAAGAGCGTTTTCTTGATGATGGAGTCTTCCTGATTTGAACGGTCAATGATCTCTTGAAACCGGTCATGGGCAATGATCGTCAAACGATCCACAGCCTCGACCCCTGTCCGTTTCCCATAGGGCAGGCGCAAGCCCCGGCCAATGGTCTGCTCGGTCAGGATCTCGGAGGCAGA
Organism: Aeromonas rivuli; assembly: GCF_020149575.1. Classification (NCBI taxonomy): domain Bacteria; kingdom Pseudomonadati; phylum Pseudomonadota; class Gammaproteobacteria; order Aeromonadales; family Aeromonadaceae; genus Aeromonas; species Aeromonas rivuli. The sequence continues at coordinate 3,057,477 of NZ_CP079742.1, forward strand.
CGCACGCAACGGCACTATGGTGTAGAGGTTGGTGACATCCCAGCCTTCTTTAAGCTTGTTAACGTGAATGACTATCTCGGTGCTCTTATCATGCTCAACCGCTAACAGGCGTTGAGTGTTTTCGTCAGACTCTTGGCCGGTCTGGTTAGAGTGGACGGTAATCACCTTACCCTTATAGGCACCATGGAAAAATTCACTGTCTTCTATACGGGCCTTGATGGCTTCGGCGTGGTTGGTATCTTGCGCTACCACCAGCATAAAGGGCTTAACTAGTGGCCGATCGGTATTGTTGGCGTAGCTGGCTAGCTCGGTCTTGACGTATTCATGATGATGGATGCCATCTTCCAGCTTGATGGTTTCAAGCTGTTGTTCGCTGTAACTACTCGCTTTGAAGTCTTTGCGGGTCGCCACTGCCGGGGTCTTGATATAACCATCATTGAGCGCTCGGGCAAGCGGATAGTGAAACACAATATTCTTGAAATCTCGTGGCTTGGCACCAGTGGTTTTCGGGGTCGCCGTCAGCTCGATACCCAACACCGGCTTGAGGTCGTTGATTGCCGTTGCACCAGAGTCGGCATAGTAACGGTGGGCCTCGTCCATCAAGACTACCAGATCAGGCAAGTCGGCCAGGTAGTTGAAGTAGGAGTCACCGATATACTCCTGCAGGCGGCGTACTTTCGCCTGCTTGGACTTCTCGGCCCCTTTCTTGTTATCCAGCGCATTGATCTTGGAAACATTAAAAATGTTGATATGCGGCGCTGTCTCGATCGCAAACATATCCCCCGTGGCACTCATCGTTTGAACCTGATCCAGACGAACGCCACGCCCCTCCTGATAGTCATCACCGGTGATCAATACCGGCGGTGTCTGAGCCAATTCGGGGATGCCTTGGAACACATACTTGGGCGAGCCGGGCAGAAAATCCTGCTTGAGCTTTTCATAGATTGTCAGGTTAGGAGCCAAGACAAAGAAATGCTGGCTACGCCCGGTCAGATAGAGCCATGCAATCATGGCTCCCATCAGGCGAGTCTTACCAACACCGGTTGCCAGAGCAAAGCAGAGCGAAGGGAAGTCTCGCTCAAAACTCTTGAATGGCAGCTTCTCGGCTTTGAGGAGATCAATCCAGTGCTGTAAATCAGGCTCTTTCTCCAGCTTCAGCTGTTCTAACAAGCGGCAGAGGATCGCGAGCGATTCACTCTGCGGCTTGCGCAGGGAAAGGCGCGCCCCGATCTGGTTGGCGATAGTGGTCCCGTTGCTCATCTGTTTTCCTTATTCTTCGCTGTCGTCATCTGCCCACTCTTCGTCCTGCTCTTCTGGCAGCACATTGAGGGTGAAGCTGTAGTCATCATGATCCCACTCGCATTTATTCAGAATGACTTTTGGGATCTTCTTCAGCGTCAAATTTGGGAAGTCGGCGCCATCCATCATAAACGCCTTACAACAGATCAACAGGGTACGCTCATTCCCCACTTCTTCGCTGATCCGCTTGAGCTGGTCATAAGCCAGTGAACCGGTGGTCACGTAGATATGATCCGTTTCGGTGCTATAGCCATGATTCCAGAACTGGGTTTGGCTCGGTGCGTAAGTAAAGCTCATATGCTTGCACACTGCCTCGGCCAGCATCTCGGCATTATATTCCTTATTGATAACCCAGTTGCCCCAATCATCTTTTTTCAGCAAAGAAGGGGCCAAGCGAAGATAACGGAAGCCACCACCACCTTGCCAGTTGACTGCCTTGGAAATGCCTCCTTGATCCTCCCCATCAATCACTTTCTTCAGACGTGGAACGATATGGGTGTGGCAATGTTCACCCAGCTCAACCATGATCCAGCGACGGCCCATTTTGTGCGCAACTGCGCCAGTAGTGCCCGAACCAGCAAAAGAATCTAAAACTAAATCCCCAGGGTTGGAAGATATATGAATAATTCTTGACAAAAGTTCTTCTGGCTTAGGTGTATCAAACGAAATTTCATGCAATAGTTGGTTTATATGTTTTTTAGCTGAATCTGTTGTTCCTACATCATCAGCCTTCCATATTGTTTCAGGTGTAACACCTTTATCTTCTGACTCAGAAAGATATTTTTTTATTCTGGGTGCATTACCTCCACCTTTCCCAAACCATATCCTTCCAGCCTCAATTTCTTGCTTCATTCTAGACTGAGAATATCTCCAGCAGTTTCCTTTAGGAGGACTTACGACATCTCCTGATGGAAGTGTAAGGTCATAAAACTGACTTGATGTCCCATGCCCAGCTTGAGCTAATGCAGATATAGATTGCCATGGACCTCTTGGATCATTGTCGGGATTTTTATACCTAGCTAAAATATCGCTAGTAATAGGGAGTGGGTTTCTTTGTTTATCGAAAACAAGCTTTGATTTAGCATACACTAAAATAAAGTCATGATTAAATGAGAATACGCGGCGATTTTCTCTTGTTTTTCTTTTTTCCCAAATCATTGTCCCAACAAAATTCTCTCTCCCAAAAATTTCATCACATAAAACCTTTAAGTAGGCATACTCATTGTCATCTATGCTAATCCATATACTTCCATCTTCACGTAATAGTTTTGACAGAAGCGACAATCTATCTCTAATTAAGCTCAGCCAGAGAGAATGCTCAAGGCCATCATCATATTCAGAGAATGCAGCCCCAGTGTTATATGGAGGGTCTATATAAATAGCTTTTACATTTCCTACATATTTTTGCTCTAAAGCTTTAAGGACCAACAGGTTATCACCATGGATTAACATGTTGTCATTAATTATGTCATTAGCATTACCATCATTATTACTCCCCAACAATGGAGCCTGATAAGAGAGACTCTTATCTTCCAGAAAAATACGCGGTTCAAGGCGTGGCCGTTTATCCTTGCCAATCCAGGTAAGTTCGAGTTTTTGTTTGTTCATCGTGATTCTAATTCCAATGGAAATTAACGAGGCAACGCCAGCAGGCGCTCAATCCAGTGATTAAAGTGGGGGCACTGGGCGCGGATCGCGTCCAGGCCAATATCTTCAGCAATCAAGGGGCCATGCAGTGTCTTTTTATAGTTCGGCACTAGTGCAAGGATCCGCTTGGAAGGCGCAGTTTGCGGGCTGTTATTGATATGCTCGGGTGAGTCAAATGCCGCCCTAATAGCTTCCAGCTCTGCAATTGGATCACCATCATCCACCCAGTCGGCAAACTTGGCGGGAGCAGAAAAAAGCAGTGCTTCAAACTCATGCAGTAGCAGATTCGGGATAAAGTTGGGCTCATTGAGATCCTGTTGTAGCGCCTGCTCTATCTGCAACACACGTTGATGGGCATCCTGCACTTGGTTGTCTAACGCAGGAAAGTCATTGGGCAAACCGTAGTAGTCGATCAAGGTGGTAACATAAGCACTGTGATCTTGTCGACACAAGCGGGTGACTTGATGTTTTACCTTGCCATAGCTGACAATCCCGCCCTTATGTCCCGGACTGGTCTGTGCCAGGATGGGGGTGAGATAAATGCCAAGTGTAGCAAAATAGGGCTCCAGCAGATCGCGCACAAATGTTTCTTCAGTCTGCCCTTCAACGAAGACCAATACTCGACTCATGATTGTGGTCTCCCGCCCAACAGGTTTTTCTTCCACAAATCACCGAGACTGTAATCTTCTAACCATTCGCTTAATGACGCGGTCTCCAGGCGTTTGAAGGTTGAGGAGCCGCCTTGTTTATCTACCACGATCAAATCCTCGGCATCGAACTGGTTAACGAGCTCGACAGACTGTGTCGAAATAATCAGCTGATGCTCATGACTGGCACTTTTTATCAATTCAGCCAATACGTTGATCGCATAAGGATGTAATCCCAGCTCGGGTTCATCTACGATAATTGCGCCAGGCATAAACTCTTCTGGTTGCAACAACACCGTCGCCAGCAAAATAAAGCGCAGAGTGCCATCCGACAGCTCACTGGCTTTGAACGGAACATCGTGATCTTTCTCAGTCCACTCAAGCTGAATGCTATCCAGGTTATCTGGTGTAGCCCGCAGATAAAAGTCACCAAAATATGGAGCTACCATACGGATGGTACGTATTATCCGCTTGTAGTGACTGGGGTGATTTTTTTTTACCCGGAACAAGAAGGCCGCCAGATTAGCACCATCTTCTCGTAGATAATCGTTATCATTGATACGGTGGATCTGCTTAACTTTTGCTTTTCGACCTGTATCATGAAAATGATAAATACGCCAAGACCGAATGCTATTAACAACTGTGTCTAACTTGTTTTTCCCTGCACCATGGGAATGAAAATTATTTATAGCAGTTTCATAATGCCCCTGAGTCAATACTGAAGAGTTTGGTCCACTAGAAAAGACTGTCTCGGCTTCAAAGAATAGTCTGTTGTCATTTGACGCTCCAAGCTTTGCGCTATAGCACAGGTCATTGATGTGTATTTCACTATGGATCATCTCAGTTGTAGTTCTTCCATAATGCAATAGCACATCTGGCCCTCCCGATTGGGCAACGTGCACAGCCAAGCGGGAAGAAAGTAACTCAGACAAAAATGACAAAAAACTAATAAAATTTGATTTCCCTGCACCATTCGAACCGATTAGTACATTCAGACTGCCCATTTTAAGGTCACAATGAGCAATCGATTTATAGCCATCAATCACAATGCGACTCAATTGGTTTCTGCCAGTAACACCCTTCATGCTACACCTTCACATTCATTAGCTACGATCTGCCATGTTACTGCAAAGAGCTCCATCACACAGGTGTCTGTGGTCAGGCGTGCCTCAACTTTTTCTAACAGGCGGTCCTCCTCCTGTTCAATCAGTTTCTTCTCTTCGTAATAATGCAACATGGCGTTATCTCGTTCTCTCTCTAACTGCTTAAGGGCTCTCTTGGCCTCCATCTTCTCCTGTAAGGAGGTCAGCTGCCGGGATGCCTTGCGTGCTTCCTTGATCTCCTGGTCCAGCTGTTTGATACGCAGGTCCAGAGCAATGCGTTTGTCTTCTGACCAGCGTTCTAGCTTCTCTACTTCTTCGCCATAGTAGGTTTCGTTATCCCGCTCCACCTCACGCTGAAAATCCCCCAGCCGTGTTTGTTGCAGGTCTAACAAGGCTGATACATCGGGCTCTGGAATGACGAGTGGAGCCTGTGCTAACGGGAGTTGTAGCAGTCGTTCGACCGTCTCGGTATGCAACTGATCGCCATGATGGTTAGTGCCTAGCAGCAGCAATTGTTCACGTCGCAGCGCCTCTGACTCAATGCTCACCTTGATGACTTTGAGCAAACCGCTATTACCTATCTGCCCCTTCACATCAACCCATTGACCTTGCTCCGACGAGCGTTTATAAACAAACTGGAGTGCAACAGATGGCAATGAAGCGGTCTTGGCTTGCTCGATCAATGCAGCACCCAGTCCATCGTGGGGGCGGAAAAACTCACCTTTCTCAATTTCTGCATTCTGCCAGTTCAGATTGTACTTGTTCCCCAGCCAGACAAAACCATCCATGGACTCACTAAAGTCACCATTCCCCTGTAAGGTCATACGCGCCAGCAACAACATCTTTTTCTGATAAGCCGTCAGTTCCTCTGTTGTCTTGCCACGACGAAGGTTAAGGCGGCGGACGACATCTGCATCGAAGTGTTCGAAGAGTGAACGCCGAGTGTCGCTGTTTTTGGCTTCCAGATGCTCCCTGAGTTCTTCTTGCAAAGCATTAAATTCAGACTCAATTTGTGCATCACTGCGACAACGCTGGTAGATATCATGGATCCGGCGCTCAATATCGACACCTGATTCTATAGAGCCCAGCACTTCATCCGAGGCACCAAAGACGCCCTCGAAGAGTTGGAATTTCTGGCTAAGCAGTTCAAATACGCGCTCATCGGCGCGGTTGCCCTTGTTGATGAAATTGACCACGACCACGTCATTTTTCTGGCCATAGCGGTGAACGCGGCCAATGCGCTGCTCTACCCGCTGGGGATTCCATGGCAAGTCGTAATTGATCAGCAAGGAGCAGAACTGCAGGTTGATACCTTCCGCACCTGCTTCGGTACAGATCATCAAGGTGGCATCATCGCGGAATTTCTCAACCAGAGCGGCTTTCATGTCTGCTGTTTTGGAGCCAGAGACACGGCTTGAACCTCGATGACGTTCAAGCCAGTCTTGATAGATCTGTTTCGACATAGAATCACTGTTACTACCGTTCAGCATCACGATTTGGCCGTCATAGCCCTGGGTGGCTAACATCTCTGCCAACCATGTTTGCGTTCGAACCGATTCGGTAAAAATCACCGCCTTGCGTGATCCACCTAGCTCAGCCGTTTTCTCAAATGCACGTTCGAGAACGCGAACAAGCGCATCAGCTTTGGCATTGTTCGAAATACTACTGGCAAGGCCTTGAAAATCCTTAAGTAGATCAATTTCGGCCTGCAGGGCTTGCGGGTCGATCAGCTCCTCGTCACCAATCCCTTCTTCATCCTGAAGGTCAGAGAAATTCTCATAATCCTCCAAGGCATCAAGAAGGGGCAGCTTTTGTTCCAGCCGTGCAATCATGGTCTGTAAAGTACCTTGAATTGCATGCGAAGAGGACGCCAAAATTTTACGAATAACCAGCGTCACCAGATGCCTGGCACCGCTTTTGATTGCCAGCAGATCTTCACGCTGCAGGTACTCGGATACCTGCCTGTACAATTGATCTTCTTGCGCTGACGGTCGATAGTCTTCAGTCATGGAATAACGGCGAGTAAAGCTGATCCCGCCCTCTTCTTGGACCTGACGTCTGAGAGTGCGATTACAAACCTTGCTCAATCGAGTTCGCAGCATAGCCAGTTCAACCTGCTCCAATTGCTGCCGGCCATATCGAGCCTTAAACGATGGTAAATCACCAAAGAAGTGCGGATCTATGACTGATACAAGCCCATATAACTCCAGCATACTGTTCTGCAATGGGGTGGCAGAAAGCAGGACCTTTTTGATGCCCATTAAAGCGTTATCAAGCACCTTGGCTGTTTTGGCCCCATCATTTTTATAGATATTGCGCAACTTATGCGCTTCATCCATGACCACCAAATCCCAGGGAACTCGCTGTAGCTCCAACGCTTTCCGAGCGGCAAACTCGTAGGAACATATACAGATTGCAGACTGGCCAAAGGCAATTTCCATATCAAACGGATTGGCTATCCCTGCCTTTTTTGCCTCATTGAAAGACTTGGCCTCCATGATGAAAGAGGGGAGCGAAAACTTCTCTTCAAGCTCCTGGCTCCATTGTTTGCGCAAAGTGGCAGGAGCGATCAAAAGCAACTTTCGCCGACGCTCAGCCCATTTCTGCGCCAAAACCAAGCTGGCCTCAATCGTTTTCCCCAATCCAACTTCATCGGCCAGAATAACGCCATTCGACAACGGGGATGCTAAGGCAAACATCGCAGCCTCAATCTGATGCGGGTTCATGTCCACCTTGGCCCCGGCCATCGTTTTGGTTAACGATTCTTCCGCCTTTCCCTCAAGGGTCAGGTAATGGGCAAGCCAAGCCTGTTGATGTGGTGAATAGAATGTCATTCCTGATTGCCTTCTTGCTGTGCAGTTTTACGCTTGAGGGGGTGGAAAAGCTCCTCGTTATGAACTGCCAGAAAATCCCCTACAGCTTGGCGAATAAGCCATGAGATGGACACCTCATTGCTTTCAGCTATCCGTTGCAAGGACTCGAGCTGTGAATGAGATAAAGAGACGGTCGTTCTAACGGATTTCATAGCGCCTAAGTCACAGAGTGATGCGAGATGCATCACATTACATCACGGTGTCGCTCTGAATGACACTCCAGATGACAACTCCATGATCTTTATCGATAAAATTGGCTGAAGTGTAGCCAATCATCATTCCACTAAAATCCAATTGAGACACAGCCATGAGCTATGAGGTGTTGCTCCCAGACGTTACGGAAAGGCCAACTCGTGACCTTCCCAACGATTTACAATCGTGCAGATATCAGAGTTAGCTCTGGCTATTCCTGACATCAGGCGTCGCCCCCATGCTCGCCGCAGAGTAAATACAGATATAGACATAGCCGTGGTTACCCAGGGTATCGGCTTCACAGGTGAAACCCGCGTGGTGTGGCGGTGTGGGGCAAGCCCCACTGCGCAAAAATCCGGGTGGGCAGGTCTGGTTCGGCAGGTTGTTGGCTATTGGTGTAGGTGGTTGTTGTGGTCATGATTCGCGATACCTCAGTTGGGTGTGGATGATAGTGCCGGGCACGTTGTGGCGCTGGCGTAGTCTGGTCAGGTGCTCAGGGAGGTCGGTCAGGTTTGCCAGCCGCCCCCGATAGAGTCGGGAAAGATTGATGTAGTCGGGATGGCTCACGGTGATGCTCACCTGATGCCCTGGCTGCTAGCGGCCAAACAGGCGTGCTTTGGCTTGCCTGATGGTGGTGGCCGGGCGCTGGTAACGTCTGGCGGTTGCGCAGATGCAGCTTGTTAAGCTCGGGGGCATAGCGATGCACCTCGAGCCCGGTGATAAGACGGGTCATGTTAGGTGACTCCAATGATGCCAAGGGCCAGCCTGTGAGGGCTGGCCCTTTATGTTGCTTGTCGATAAGTGAGGCAGAGTTGGTTCAACGAGCTGTATCAGCTATCTGATTGATCACAGGTTTGGCATTGAGCCGGTCCAATAGATGCAGCGAGCCGTACTGGGCCACCAGCCGGTTTATGGCCATCTGGGCGCAGACCGTTCTGCTGGGCTTATTCTCAGGTATTGCATAACGTGCAGTGAGCCAGCCACCGAGCAGGGCTATGCGATAGCCACTCGGAATGTGGGTGAGCGACGTTCCTATCCCCCTCCCGTGAATGAGAAAGGGCACGGCCTGGCCGCCGATGTCGATATCGATGCGCTGCCCCTTGAGCTCAAAGGTGGTGAGCTCGCCGGTTTGCGGATGTTTGCCGGGCACCTTGATGGTGATGTGTTTCGTCATCTCACACCTCCGGCTTGGCTTCAAAGTAGCGGGTCACAACACCAGCCTCCGGGTCGATACTGATAAAGGCCGGGGCTTGCGGATGGTGCTGATATAGCCTGACCAGCTCGGCGCGAAACGCTTCGATACTCGGAGCCATCACATGGCGGGTATCGCCCTCGGCGTAGGTGAAGGTCTCGAGCGTTCTGGGGTTAATCCAGATACCGAAGTACCAGGCATCCTGGTCGGTGTCGTACTGCTGCCAACCTTCGTCTGCGGTCAGCCGGTCGTCGTAGTGGTAGCGACTGGTGTTGTGGCTGCCCCGGTCAATACGACACCCCGTCACAGTGAGCTCGAACGGAATACGCCCTGCCTTGTGAGCCTTCTTGATCCGGCGCAGCAGTTGACGAGCCTTGGCTCGAGACCTGTTGTTTCTGAGCGGTGACAGTGGGGCCGCACGGCCTGCCAGGTGGGCCATTATCTTAGGTGCGCTGTTGTGGTTGAGTTGACCGATGGCGGTGGTGATTTGCTTAGGCGTCAGAGTCTTGTAGTTACGCAAGTCATACATAGTGGAATACCTCAAATAACAACAGCCCCTCGCAGTGAGGGGCTGTTGTGCACGGGTTGGGGAATAGACTGACTTACTGCATGCTGCCCCAGGAAATGGGGTCCCACAGAGACAGGCTGCAGAGCACGTCCTGGGCCAGGGCGGCTTGCAGTTGCTGCATCAGCCTGACGAGCCTGGGGGCCTGCTCGGGGCCCCCGCTCCACTCGCTCGACTGGTAGAGGGCGCAGTTGATGAACTTGAACAGGGTGACCAGCTCGATATCGGTGAGCACCCGTAGGTGGTAGCGGTGGACGGGGTTGAGTGGGGCCAGTTTGACCGACCTATTCGGATTGCCTTGTTGGAGGCCCATTCCCGGCGGCCTCGCTGATAGCGATGCCAGACCGCGCGCTGATTGGCGAGCATCATCAGGCGCACCAGCCGATTTACCCGCCACTCCCAGGTGCCGGTCGCATCTGCTGGCGGGATCCACCAAAGAGACCTTAACAATTCGCAGGTGTAATGGGGTGGCATCGGGGCATTGCAAAAGCGGTGCAACTGCACGGCAAAGGCCAGGTAGTCCTGGCGATCGATCATGAAGGCAGACATTGGGATGATTCCTTGAAATGAAAAAGGCCACCTGCAGTGAGGTGGCCTTATTGACGATGGGAATTCAGATTGGAAGTTAGTCCGGTTAGTGGTACGCCGTCCTTGAATATACCGGGGTTACTTTTTTTTCGGTGCCTGTGTCAGGGAACCTTTTTGTTTCAAAACCTCAGTTAATCTCTGATTTGCCAAGTTCAGTTTGGCTCTTTCATGTCTTTGCGTACCATTGGGATCATACCTCCCATTTTCATCATAATTGGCAGGATTTTCTTCCGGGAAATCCTCAAAGTAATCAGACCACTCTCCCATTTTCACTCTCCATGTTGTAAGGCCAAGATTAAAATTTGGCACATTTTTTAACCATCGCCAATCTTCAATACAACCGGGCGGTGAGGTGTACTTTGCCCGACTGCTGATTCATAGCAGACCTTTCTCGGCCAGCGACACCACGCCCTCGGCGCCAACCACCAGATGGTCGAGCAACCGGACATCCACCAGGGCCAAGGCCTCTTTGAGTGCTTGGGTAAAGACCCGGTCAGATTGGCTGGGTTCGGGGTTGCCGCTCGGGTGGTTATGGACCGCGATAATAGCGCCGCAATTCAACTGTAAGGCCCGCTTGACCACTTCCCGTGGGTAGATACTGGCACTGTCGAGGGTGCCGCGAAACAGCTCTTCAAAGGCCAGCAGCCGATGCTGGTTATCAAGGAAGAGTGCGGCAAAGACTTCGTGTTCTCTATCCTGCAGCAAGGTTTGCAACCGCTCGGCAGCCTCGGCGGTCGAGGTGATGGCAGTGCCCTTGGCCAGCCGTTTACGAGCAATCTGGTTGGCGATGCGCAGCAAGTCTTGCTCGGTCACCGGTTCGGTGACGACATAGGTACCGGGGTGCTCCCCGGCCTTGAGTTTGTGGTAACGCATGTGAGGTCTCCATAAAAAGCGAGACCCCGGCAGCGCGAGGCTTGTCGGGGTCAGTGTTGGCATTGTTGGTTTATGTTGAGGGTGTGCGGTCGGCGATGGTCGTGGGATCGCTCCTCACCGCATCAGCCTTTCGGACACCTGCACAGTGAGCGGAATGGCCAGCGCCAGGCTCAGACGCTTGGCCAGCTGGTAGGCGAGCCCTATGGCATCGCTGTCCGCAATCCAGGTAGCCAGGACCAGCCCGTTAGCCTCTACCGCCCGCAGATAAACGCTGTAGCCCTGCACGGTCAGGCCGCTGTCACGCACCACCTGCGTTTCACCATCCCGATTGATGGCCTCAAGCTCAACGGCTATCGGTTGTTTAGACATCTTGAACCTCCTCTGAGGGTAAGCGGCCTCCCCCTTTTAATTCCCATTGACGATGACAGTGAAGTAATCCAACCGGCAGTGGGCGATAAAGTCGCTCTGCCACTGCTCGAACAGCATATGGGCTTCAGAACGTTGCATGGGGCCCCACCCTTGTCGATAGTGCTCATCGTCCAGGAAGTTGAAATCCGTCTCTGTATAGCGCTCGGCATCCGGGCCCAGGTTAAAGTCGGTGATGTAATCGAACAGCCAGCCATCGAGACCCCGGATCAGCCGTATCTCGACGGGGCAGATTTCGTCTGCTCCGTCACTATGACCCAGGTCCCGGAGCTTGCTCCGTGCCTGGGTGAGGAGTGAGGGATGCACGGGCACGCAGGGCCTCTCGCCTTGTCCGGCACCGCCTCCCACGCCTCCGGCACTATGACCCGAGTCACGGGTTTTGTGCGTGAAGTGGAAGGTCAGTTCGGTTAACCGCATCAGATCGAGGGCCCGCCTTGCCACCTCCTCGCTCAGCAATACCCGCAAAGCCTGAGCGACAGGCAGGGCAAACCCGCCCCGGTAAAAGGGAATAGACATAGTGTTCTCCTTCAAGAAATTGACTTAATCCAGGCCGAACAGGTCGCGTAGCGTATTGGCAACCTGGGTGCGGATGCCGTCATCGATATAAGCCGCGACGCTGGCGAGGGCTGCACTCAGCACGGCAATATCATCGCCAAGCCCCATAGGCAGCAGGTCAGGGATGGCATCGATGGGGGCGATGAGATAGAGCAAAGCGCTGCTTATCAGCACCCTGACCCACAGCGGTAAGTGCTCTTTCTGGCTGACGTAGTAGAGCAGCAGACTGGCTTCGATGAGCGGCCGACCGGCGCGTTTGGCACTGGCCCAGAGCGTGCGCCAAAAACCGGGGTGGTTGAAGGGGGCTCTGCCGGGCGGGATACAAGGTGGCATGGGGTTCTCCATCTGGTATAAAAAAGCCGGAGCACTGGGCTCCGGCTGGTTGGGGTTGGGTTGAGATTAAGATTGCGGGTCGAACTGATACGTCACGGTTCCTTGGTCAGTGAACAACTGCACTTCTAACAGGTTGCAGCGCTTAGAGAAGGGGAGCGTGTGTGCCTGACCAAAGCCCAGGGGCATCGGTAGCTCGTGCGCAGGTAGCAAGGGGCAATTACCACGATTAAGGATGGCATTGCGCAGAGTGATATTGTTGCTGTGAGAGACGATTTCCAATTTCTTAAAATATTGCCTGGGAGCCCATTCCTGGAAGTACCAGCGGACGCTGAACGTGGCGGGAGAAATGGCAGCAGATAACTGTGTGGGGGCAGGCTCTGGGGCGGGAACCGATGCTGGCGCCGGTGCCGGTGACTCAGTGGTGTCCTTGTCCCAGGCCAAACAGCCAAAGTCAGTACTCTGAGTGGCAGGCAGGACCGTGGCCGCCTCCTGGGTCGGCAGAGCGAGCTCCTGCCCATCTGCCGTCGCTATCGCAATGGTCTTGGCGCTGCGCATCTTGTCCCACAGAGAGAAGAAGTTATTCTCCCCGACCCGAGACTCGGTTTCATAAGGCTCATCAAAGCGCTGGCCATCAACGATGATGGCAAAGCCGGGCGAACCCGCATCGCCATATCCCTTGCCGCTAACCGTTGCGGTCATGCTCACTTTGCGGATGTCATTGCAGGCGATATAGAGCTGATTCTGCTCATCCACTACGGCGACATACTCGGTAGTGCCCTGACCCCAGCCTGAGCTCCAGCGCCCGGCTTCGCCATAAGCCATGACAGGGGCTATTGGCATCGCGGCTCCGCATATCAGTCCACCCAACAGGCAATAAACGCGTCCCTTTTGCATCTCTCTTCCCCTCGCTTAGACCAGATAACCCAGCACATTTTTCATAAACCCCTGGAAGGCAATGAAACCACCCAGCGCGCCAATGGCTTGCGGTCCGACCAACCAGAACAGCTTCTGGCCAAACAGGCTCTGTGAACCGTCAACGACGATGATGTCGGGCTTGGCAAAGCGACGAAACAGCTCGCCCAACATCATGCCGCCAGCGGTGAACAAGGTGCCAAACACCAAGGTGCAGACATAGCCCCAAAACCCCAGGTGCTGGGCCTTGCCGGTCCAGATGAGATTGAGGGTGATGAGAAAGAACAGCGCGGCGGCAATAACAAGATAACGTTTCATTAGATGCTCCATGTCGGTTGAAAAAGTAATCGGCTCCGCAACGGGCTTGCACTATCAGCTCAGTTGGCGAATCGGTATTAAAGGGGAATTCTGGCCAGATGAGGGTTATCGCTGCTGTCCATCACACTGGGTGACATCGGCGGGTAACATCTTGGCGAGATTTGAGGTTGGCAGTTCAAATGATTTTTGCGGGGTGGTGTCTGCGATGACCGTAATGCGCTTGGCGCTGCGCAATGTCTCCCACAGCGGCTGAAACTTGTCGATGTCTCCTTTATCTCTAAGCTGAATGCTGAAGAAGTCATAGTCCTCGAAACGCTGGCCATCCATCACGATGGCAGTCAGGCGAACAGCACCATACTTATCAGAAAATGACATGCTAATGCGCTGATTGGAGCAGACAATGCGAAAATCGGCCCGTTCGTTGACATCCACGTAATATCGCGTTTGATCCAAACTTCCATCAGTCTGTTGCCAGTGCGGTTGCACGGCGGCACAACTACTGCACAAGAATGTGGCAGCTAACAGTGTGATTGATGTTTTCATGGTATCTCCCTTCAAAAATTGATTTTTATTAACACGTTGGTCTTTATGTGGCTTTGATGATGCGTTGCACGCTGGAGAGGCTAATGCCTGTCTGCCTGGCAATTTCGGCTTTGGCCAATCCTTTATCTAGTAGGATAAATACGTCATCCCGCTTTGCCATCGCCGTGGGTTTGCGGCCCTTATAGACCCCACGTTGCTTGGCTAACTCAATGCCCTCCGCTTGTCGCTCCAACATTAACTCCCGCTCAAAGGTGGCAATGGCACCTATCATGGTCAGCATCAACTTGCCGGTTGGCGTTTGCGTATCGATACCCAGATTGACTATTTTCAGCGCGACCTGTTTGTGTTGCAGATATTCCGAGATTTCCAATAAGTGGCGCGTATTACGTGCCAAGCGATCTAACTTGGTGACCATCACTACATCACCTTCACGCACAAAATCCAGCAACAAGGCAAGTTGGGGCCGATCATCCTTGGCGCCACTAATTTTCTCCTGATATATCTTGCTGCACTCGGCCAGCGCGTGAAGTTGGGTATCCAGGCTCTGTCCTACGGTGCTCACTCGTGCATAACCCACCAGTGCCATGGTCTCCTCCTGGTCAATAGGGCAGGGTACAATGACGACACCAGCCAAAAGCCTCAAACCAACCCTATTGGCTTGAAAATGGTGCTTATTGCATGCGTGTCAAAAGGGCCTGAGCTATTGACTCAATACCAGTGCTCGATATGAATTCTGGGAGGGGGCATAGTGCATTTAAAATACGAAGTCATCCTGCCATGTGGAAATGGGCGAGACCTTAACAAGGGGTGTGGCGGGTGATACTCGAGTCTGTACAGGTGTGTCATCTATCCTCCAGGTGAAATGAAAGCAAGCAATGACCTGCTAACTCATGGAAGTGATATAGGTTTGAAATATTTTTTAATAGAATCAATTGGTGTTGCAAAAATAAACGGTTCTCTTTTGAGAACTATTTTGGGGCGCTACAAATTGCTACAGTAGCAAGAGTGCAGGCGATCACACCTTAGTGAAACGCTGACCAATCACTTGGTACAACTCATCCATTAAGTGTCTGATAGATGGGGTTTCACGTGCATTTCTTATTGCATGATCCATTCTCGTTTTGACATAGTAATAGTCATGCTCAATGTCGACTGGGGCCTCAACCCTCACAAGTGGACTTCTTTCAGAGTCATGATTTATCTCCAAAGCAACAAGCACTTTTGAATTATTATAAATATTCCTTTCGCTTTCAGTGTAGTCTATTGATAGTAATACTTTACGTTTTATGGCAATTGGTTCACGACAAAACTTATCAATATATTTTGTATCACATATAAACCAAGCTGGCCAATATGATCGGAGTGTGTTTATTTCTGCGAGACAGTAATAGAGTGTGGAGTTAGGGATGTAAGAAATACAGTTCTTATACATGAATGGTGATAGTAGTTTTTTTATCAGTTCTGGTGGCATGCTGGCTAAATCATTTTGATGTTCATAAATACACGCTAGTGCTTCATTAATAAGACGTGGTATCGCCGGAATTAAAATCAACTTTTCTTCTAATGTTAATGCTTTAGAAATTGAACCCTCTAGTTCATCAACAATCTCACCATAAAACTGAATTGATGACAGAATGTATCGTGAAGATGGGAGTGAAAAAATGCTATTAGCTACTATTGAATAGGCATCCAACTCATTTCTTTCAAATGTAAACCCATTGCTTCCCAACCCAAATGCGACTCTCATCAATGCGTTTTCACTGTCTTTTGATTTGATAATTCCTAGCTTTATTTTCAATGCAATATTTACTTTTATGATTGTATCGTAAATCTGACCAACGAATTGGTGATTGCATTTAATTAATAATTCTGATGATGTGTTGTAAGCAAGTGCCAATTCATTGTTAGCGATTTGATGAATCATGACTGTGAAAGCATGGTTAAAATCAGTTAGTGAGATTAAATTCAAACTTTTTGATGTATTGCCGCTGATGATTTTGTTGCATTGGGATAAACCTGATTCGAGAATTTCAAATGGAGTTGTAAATTCCTCTTCACATACTTGAGAAAAGTCACCAATTGACAAATGACGCTTGAATATAACAAGGCAGCTCTCTTCTAGTTGAGAAAACAATACATTCGTTGGCGTAGATAGAACAAGCCACTTACTAAAGTACTGGGCTGCTCTGGCACTGTACCAAAAGGCTTTTAATTCGAGAGTGGATGGAAAATATTTAAATCGTTCATCTTGTGCCGACGTCTTATCGCCATCTAGCTGCTGGCAACATGTATCGATAGTCTTTTTACTGATGATTGATGATTTTCCCTTGTGACATCGTAGTGTTTTTTTGAAATCAATGCCCACACCATGGCGGAGATGTTGTTTTTGTTCAGAGAACCAAGCATCTACATTGCAGTCTACCTGTTTGAGGTAAGCGGGGGTTAGCATGTACAAGAGATGTGTCATTAAGCATGTAGAACGGCAGGCTCTGTTTTGCTCAATGTCTTGGAAGTGTGGTGCCGGTTGATGCGTGATTTCAGCTATTGCTTTTCTCATAAAAGGGAGCAGTGCATCTCTGAGAAAGAGATTGTAGACCGGCTCTTTATTTACCTCATGGAACAATTCGATCTTATTAAAATACATGAGCATGAAGTACATGAACTCAAACATAGCTTGAAGGTGAGCCTGTACAGGCTCGCTGTTGTCGTTGTTCTTCGTCAAATGTTTGACGAGCGCATTGGTCATCGATGCCATCCTGGTTGAGAGATGATCAACACTTCGTAACTCTTGGAGTTTATGTTGGCGGCCCTCTCGGAGGCCAAAGGCATCAAACAAAAATGTAACAAACTCATCAATGCTGTAGCTGCGTATTGGTAGCGCTATGCTCGGCTTTTTATCTTTTGTCATGTCTCTGCACTTTTTCTGCGTTTTGGTTTTTCTCTGCTCGGTATTGTTCGCTTATCCGATGTGCAGGGAAGGCGGGGATGGTATCCAGATGGGATCTTACCACGCCTACACCCTACTGTCGGGGAGCTTTAAACACATACACAGAGGGAATAACTATGAACATGAATAGCACGGCAGCAGGCGCCGCCCGAGTTGTACGCATCAAAGAACTGGTGACCATTTTGGGACTGTCTCGCTCGACGATCTACAACAAGCTGAATGCCAGCTCCAAGGCATATGACGATGGCTTTCCAAAACCGATCCGCCTTGGTGCAGCTTCGGTTGGATGGATGCTAACGGAGGTGTATGCATGGCTTCAATCACGCAGCCAGCTTTCCATCTCCGCAGCAATGAAAGAGGATTAGATATGAATAATGCACCAATGATTAATATCACTGGCGATTTTCCAATCTACACCCTGGATGAGCGCTTGCAGCAGGTCATATGGCAAGCTCAACAGCAGACCCAAGCCCCTCTCGGACTCATCGCATCGTCTGTGCTGGGTGCGATGAGTCTAGCTTGCCAAGACATGGCAGATGTCAGCCCCAAAGAGGGCTTGGTACACACAACCTCTTTGTTCTTGATCACGCTAGGCGATTCAGGGGAAAGAAAGACGGCGGTGGACGAGCTAATCATGAAGCCATTTCGCTCGATGGAGCAAGCGTGTGAGGAACGTTACCGTTTGCAGCGCTTTGAATATGATATCGAGTTGAGCGTTTGGCAGACCGAGCAGAAAGCATACAAAGGAGCGTTGATCCAAGCGATTAAGAACGGGGAGGATATTTCAGCATGCAAGCAAGCGCTCAAACAGGTGGAAGCAAATAAACCTTCGCCCCCTTCTTGCCGGAAATGGATCCTCAATGATGTCACAAGTGCGGCTATCAAGCATGCTATCGGCACATATGGTCACTCTGTAGGGGTCTTTTCAGATGAGTCTGCCCATCTTTTCTCCAGTGATTTTATGCGAGATACGTCGGTGTTGAATTCACTCTGGGGTGGGAAGCCAATCTCTGCGGCACGAGCTTCTAACCAGAAGCTTACCTCGATAGATGATTATCGCTTTAGCCTTTCAATGATGGTTCAAAGCAAACTGTTTGAACGGTTCCTTGAGCGACAAGGAGAAAAGGCTAGGGAATCAGGTTTCTTCGCTCGTTGCTTGGTCTGTCAGCCAGATTCGACGCAAGGAACACGGTTCTTGGTCAACGACTCCGGTGTGAAGATCTCCAAAAGGAATGATGAGTTCCCCGACTTGGCGCATTTTCATCAGATGATTGAAGACATGCTCAATGACGCCCAACAACGCCACGATGCCGGGAAGCCTAGGGTATGTTTGACGCTCTCCCCGGCCGCACGTGAAAAGTGGTTTGAAATGGCCAATCGGGTTGAACGCCAATTAGGGAACTTTGGAGAATGGCGTGAATTCCGAGATTTCGCCTCAAAATTCATGGAGCATGCTTCTCGGATTGCAGCGGTATTGGAGTGTTTTACTACCCGCAACACGGAGATATCAGCTCTTAACATGCATGCTGGTATTAGCATCGTTGAATGGTACTTCCAGCACTTCGTTCAATTGTTCAGTCATCGTTCGATCCCAGACGATCTCCGAGAGATGAATGAACTAGAACGTTGGTTGGAAGTCAATCCTCATCGAGCGATTAACGGGTTGTTTAAGAAAAATGATATTCGTCGTTTTGGGCCAAACTGTGTACGAAATGCGATGAAATTGGACCGCGCATTGCAACGACTTTGTTTTAAAGGGGGGGCAACACTTTTATTCAATGGTCGAATGGCCGTAGTTAAATATCACCCACCCCAAATTAAATTTTCATTTTTATAAGTGCAGAGTACTTTATATTTAATTTCAACCAACTCTTTAACTTATATCACCATTCATGTTGTTAAAATATTGACTTTACACCTGGTTTTACACCACTTACAGTCTCGGTATTAGTTATATATACACCATTAATAAATCTGCATTACGTTAACAACATAAGCAATGAGACAACAACATAGATAATCAACAGTGTTAATAAATAACAGCATCTAAATTAATTAGCATGGACATCCCTATTCACGGACCAGAGGTTTATGAAAAATATACATACAACACAAGGTTATCAATTAAATGATAACGAAATTATTAGCCTTCAGGAAAAAGTTGGAAAATGGTATGACAATATATCACGGCCTTACCTAACGCGGATCTTAGATGTCGTTTACGCCGCTCTGGCTAGGTTCCCCAGAGTCTGGGCCATCCGCGTTGACCTACGCTTTGCACAAGATATATCGGATGAGAGTCCCGACTTGCTAATGTGTCTCCAACGGACAGATCACAAGGTCATTACGCGCTTTTTTGCATCACTCAAAAGCCAGCTGAGGGAGGTACATCGCCGTAAGGGGAAGACGGGAACACCAGACTTGTTTGAGTACATATGGGTACGGGAGCAGGACGGAGGGGGCTACCCTCACTACCACCTCGCCCTGTTGTTCAATAAAGACGAATATGCCTTCTTGGGCGACTACCGTGACTCAGGCGCTGATAACATGGCGACACGGATCCAGAAGGCCTGGTGTAGCGCGCTGGGCCTTGAGTATCCACATTATGCAAGCTTGGTTCACTTTCCAAAAAATGGGGTATATGTAATTGACAAGCGTTCGGCCACAGTACATTCAGAGAGCTATCTCAATTTCTTAATACGGATTGCCTACTTGGCAAAAGTCTACACGAAAGACATCAATGATGGTTATCGAAACATCGGTTGTAGCCAGTGATGTTGCGGGACGTTGGGGAGATTCAGAGGGAAGAAAGATACAATACTGAATGATACAAGAAGGATGATGAGGTCGAACGGTAACCAATCCCAATGATTATGTTGCTGACGCCCAAGACAACCCGTTCTTCCGCATCACCAACACCGCCTTTCTCTGCCCCCTCTTACCCGATATTAACAGCCAGAACCACGGGCTCTATTTTTTCAGTGCGAACATGCCAGCACCGCCCCATGCGGACGAAGCATTGAAGCGTGAGCAAGAGAAGCTCAGACCCATCGTTGACGCCTTTGATTACCTGTTCATCTCGCAATGTTTCATGAAACTCCAAGCTGAACCCGAGACTACCGAAGATACCAAGAGTCCCAGGCGCCCCAAAAACAGGATGATGAGGTCGTATCGTTTATAGGGAAGCACAGGGGCTATGGCTGAAGTGAATATGGTGGCCCCGACGCCCAGGGAGGAAGCCACGCAGATGGCCATCAGAAGGAGAAAAAATCAATATTTCAGCAGATCTCCTCAGTCAATTATGCTACTCAGTGCAATATATCGCTTCATTTACAGTGTCATTCCCTAACCACGCAACCAATTGCAATGGCATGACCTGTTTGGCGCAATATTTTGCGCGACGGCGTGCCCTTGTGGTTGAATTGGACCATAATCAACTGATAATAAAGCAATTTTAATTATGGCATGCACTGTGCCTGTGGTCGGTGGAGAGTTATCTCATTAAACCAATCCAATCAGGAGCATTACCATGCCAACACCGTGTTATATCAGCATTGAAGGTAAAACCCAGGGCAACATCACTGCCGGTGCCTTCACCTCAGATTCCGTCGGCAATATCTTCGTACAAGGCCATGAAGACGAGATGCTGGTACAAGAGTTCCAGCACGTCGTTACCGTGCCGACCGACCCGCAATCCGGTCAGCCTGCTGGTCAGCGTGTCCACAAGCCGTTCAAGTTCACCGTCGCCCTGAACAAAGCCGTGCCGCTGATGTACAACTCCCTGGCCTCCGGCGAGATGCTGCCGAAAGTGACTCTGAAGTGGTACCGCACTTCCGTGGAAGGCAAGCAGGAGCACTTCTTCTCTACCGTGCTGACCGACGCCACCATCGTCGACATCGACTGCCAGATGCCGCACTGCCAAGACCCGGCAAAATCCGACTTCACCCAGCTTATCCAGGTCTCCCTGGCCTATCGCAAAATCGACTGGGAGCACACCGTTGCCGGTACCTCTGGTGCTGACGACTGGCGTGCCCCCATCGAGGCCTAAACCTCGCTTGGGTTAGAGTATGTTTTCCTTGCTCCATACCCTGGGGCACAACTGGATTTCTGCTTGAAATCTGTGCGTTTTCCCGACCTTCGGGTCGGGCTTTTGTGTTTTGTCATGGTGCTATGATGGCGCGGATGCCATGTGGCTAGGCACCATGACAAAGCATAAAGGGATAATTTAAATGGCTCATCACACCGGATTACAATTCACCGTCAAGGTGGGGGCACCGCCCGAGACCACCTTCGTCGTCGCCTCTTTCAAGCTCAATGAATCGCTAAGTGCCCCCTTTGAGCTGCTGATTGAGGTTGCCAGCCCACTATCTGATGTCGCCTTCGCTGATGTGCTGGAGCAGCCTTGCGAATTGTTGGTGTGGTACCACGGCGAGTTGCAGCGCCGGGTGTGCGGCGTGGTGGGGGAATTCATGCAAGGGGACAGCGGGTTTCGCCGCACCCGCTACCAGTTGGTGGTGCGTCCTGCCTTGTGGCGCCTTGGCCTTCGCCGCAACGCCCGCATCTTCC
Source organism: Aeromonas rivuli (assembly GCF_020149575.1). Taxonomy (NCBI): domain Bacteria; kingdom Pseudomonadati; phylum Pseudomonadota; class Gammaproteobacteria; order Aeromonadales; family Aeromonadaceae; genus Aeromonas; species Aeromonas rivuli. The sequence goes on from NZ_CP079742.1 coordinate 3,079,056, forward strand.
AGGCTCAAAAGCCTGATGAAATCCTCAGCATCCTGCTGCAAGAGCACGGCATCACCGATTACGCCTTTGCGCTGAAAAATGAACACGCCCAGCGCGAGTACTGCGTGCAGTACCGGGAGAGCGACCTCGATTTCGTCAACCGCCTCGCTGCCGAAGAGGGCATTTTCTACTTCTTTGAGTTCGAGCAGGGCAAGCATCGAATCGTCTTTGCCGACGATGCCGCCGTGCTGCTGCAAGGCCCCGCGCTGTTCTTCAATCTCGGCAATCGCTCCTTGGAACAAGGCGCCTATATTCGCCAGTTCAGCTACCGTGAATCGGTGCGCCCTGCCGCCGTTGAGCTCAAGGATTACCACTTCCAGACCCCGGCCTACAGCCTCTCTCACCAAGCGATAGGCAGCGCCCTCGCTCATCAACGAGATACTTACCAACATTTCGATTATCCGGGTCGCTTCAAGCAGGACGGCAGCGGCAAGGCCTTCACTGGGTACCGGCTCGATGCGTTGCGCAATGACGCCGCCATCAGCACGGGCCAGTCCAACTGCGCCGCCCTCTTGCCCGGTCAGCGTTTCTCCTTGAGTGAGCATCCCAATGTGGCGCTGAATATTGACTGGCAAGTGGTCAGCGTCAGCCACGAAGGCACCCAGCCGCAAGCCCTGGAAGAGGAAGGGGGCGATGGCGCTACCACCATCACCAATGCATTTTCGGTCGTGAAGGCCCAGCAGACCTGGCGCCCGGCGATACCGCACAAGCCGATGGTGGATGGCCCGCAAATCGCCTTCGTGGTGGGCCCAGACGGGGAGGAGATTTACTGCGACGAACATGGCCGGGTGAAGCTGCAATTCCCCTGGGACCGTTACGGCAGCTCCAACGACATGAGCTCCTGCTGGGTACGGGTCAGCCAGGGCTGGGCCGGTGGCCAGTACGGCATGATGGCCATCCCGCGCATCGGCCACGAAGTCATCGTGAGCTTTTTGGAAGGTGACCCTGACCAGCCTATCGTCACTGGCCGCACCTTTCACGCCACCAACAGGCCACCCTACGAGTTGCCCGCCAACAAGACCCGCACCGTGCTGCGCACCGAAACCCACCAGGGGGAAGGTTTCAACGAACTGCGCTTCGAAGACCAGGCAAGCCAGGAAGAGATCTATATCCACGGCCAGAAAGACCTGAATGTGCTCACTCAGAATGATGCGGTCTGGCACATCAAGCGCGACCAGCATAGCGACATCGACAATGAGCGGGTGACCCGCATCAAGGCCAATGACCACCTGAGCGTTGATGGCGAGAAGCGCGACCATATCAAAGCTGATTACTCGCTGACCGTCGATGCCTCCCTGCATCAGAAAATTGCGCAGGCGCTACTGGTGGAAGCGGGCCAGGAAATTCACTTCAAATCAGGCCAAAAGGTGGTACTGGAAGCGGGTGCAGAGATCACGCTCAAAGTAGGCGGCAGCTTCGTCAAGGTGGATCCCAGCGGCGTCACTCTGATTGGCCCCACCATCAAGATGAACTCGGGCGGCAGTCCAGGTAATGGCACGGGCTGGGGCGGACAGGCCCCCTCGTTGCCGAAAGCTGTCGCGACTGAACCTTCTCCTGAGCACGTCACTATCGTCCCTATGACTCCAACGCAGGCGAGTGCAGAAGCCTTGCTAAAGACGTTGCCGCCAATGGAGAAACCCGTTTGTATCCCTTGCATGCTGCGAGCAATGAGGCAGGGTGATGCTGTCGTACAGGGGGAATAATGATGCTACCTGAGAAATTGTGGTCCGAAGATGCCTGTTATGTGCTGTTTGAAGGCGCAGAGCTTAAAGGTGAATTGCGAGAAACATTGATAGCCAACCAGAGCGGTCTCTTACGCCCGTTGCTGCTCCACCCGGATGTATTTGAACTGATTAATCTAGGCCCCTGGCTTTGGCACTGCCAACAAGCATCCGCCCCTTTGCTTGAGCAGATGATTGAGCAAGGAGTGGTACAAGGATTGATCCATAGTCAGCGTTCACTGGAAGAACTCCAGCAGCAGCTTGCCATGGGGTGCATGGTTGTAGAGCCCAAAGAGCGTCATAGTCAACTACTGCGTTTTTATACCTTATTAGCCTTACCCGTTATGCTGGCTCAGCGAGACTCGCCTTGGCATGCGTCTCTGTTTGGCGGCCTGAGTAACTGGTGGTGTTACCAGTGTGATGGTCAGTGGGAGCATTACTCTATTGAAGCCAAGCCAGCTGAGTTACGAGTGATTACCCTCACTGAGGAGTTGCAGGTAGCCTTGATGGGGGATCCCGAGGTACCAAGGTTGCTCACCATGTGGCAAGGCAGTGTACGCTTCCCACAATTCCCCGCCTGTATCCGTACCGATATGGCCGTGAAAGCCTTAAAGAAAGCAGATGATGCTGGAGCCCCTTCCTCCGATCGCTTGATATGGGGACTTACCTGGCTGGAAGGAGGTAGTCCAGCATTGGAAGAATTAAGAACCGCTGTTTTAGAGGATGTTTGAATGCGTAATTCGTTTTCTATCCGGATGTTTAATGCTGCCTGGGACTTGTTGCCCCGCTGGGGGCGCTGGCTGGCTGGTGTGTTGTTTGTTGCTTATCTGGTATGGGCCTTTGCCATTAAAGAAAACTTTGGCGGGGCCTTTCTGGTTCTCAATAATTTAATGGATCGCCCCATTACCTACCACTACGTCAATGGCAATATGGGAGGAAATGCTTTTGCCTTCGATGGTTTAAATGCAGGAGGTAAAATAGCAGGGCCCTATGATATATCGGGCAAGACAGTCACGATCGAATGGATGTTGAGTATGACCAAAACTCAGTATGACGAGCTGGGCTATCGTCCTGAAAAACACAAAGTAACGCTGCCGATGCCAGAGCGCAAACAGGGTGACGAATATTTTTACACCCTGATCATGCCCAATAATGAAGTCAAGGTGCGTTGGTCACCTAAGCCTGGGGCGTTTAAGGATGTGATCGCTACTTACCAGACGAGGAAGCAATGATGGTCGATTTGCATGATATGAAATGCCGGGCGGCGCGGGAGAGAAGTCTTCACCAAGCCGGTATTGGCACCTGTTCCCTGGCATGGCAAGTCGGTTTCTTCTTTGATGGTATGCGCCGCAATATCAATCAGGACAGCGATACGCACCGTTTGACCAATGTCTCTCGCCTGTTTCGGGCTCATCCGATACAAGAGTCGATGGACTTGGACTCCTCCTATCTTTATTCAGCTATTTATATCTCTGGGCTAGGCACTCCCTATGAAGATCAAACGGCCGACCGTCTGCATAGTGTGATGGACAGCCAGCAAAAGGCCTTGCTCGATGACACCCTGGATAGCACCAGCGGTCAAGCCAAAGAGGCAGCAGTCGATGCGCTATATGACGCCAATAAAAAGGATTGGTTTGATACCCTGTCACACAATCTGAAAGACCTCTTCAGCATCAAGGCGGCCAAGGCCGTTATCACAGATACCGCCCAGGGTATTGCCAAGAAGGTGACCCTGGAAGCACTACCGGCGCTCCGTGACCACCCCATGGTGATGGAGCAGTTTATGACCGGGGTTGACGCTCGGGTTGATGGCGCCAAAAGCAGCTTTAAAAAGCAATTTTCCTCTCTGAAGGCTGAAAGCCAACTGCCTATCAAGCTGATCCAGGTCTCGGTATTTGGCGCCGATCTGGGTGGCATTCTGGCCCGACGCTTTATCGATGAGCTGCTGGAAGAGGTCTGCACCAAGGAGGGGGATGAGTATCGCTATGAGGGGGCCAAGGTGGAAATCACCTTTGTGGGCCTGTTTGACTGCACCCGACGCAGCTCACTCGACTCTGGCGATACCATGGCCGATGCATTCAGCCTGGCCGGGCTGTTGGCCCGCCCCATTGCGGGGCCCCTAGAGTGGATAGGTGGGGGTAAGGTGATCGACTTTGACAAGGCGCTGCACCCTGCCGTGAAAAAGGCGCTCCATTTGGTGGCGGCCCACGAGCGGCGTGTCTACCGCCCTCTGGTACCGCTCGGGCCGTTGAAATCCACTTGGCGGGAGGAGTTGCTGCCGGGGGTAAGCGAAGATATTACAGGCGGCTTGCTGCCCAATGAACAGCGCCCCAGTGCCGAGTTGTGCCGGGTTGCCCTGCATCAGATGTATAACGCCGCTCGTAGTGGGGAAGTACCCTTTCCAAATTTCAATACCCTTCAGGAAATAGACCCATTAGTCGCAGAATATTTTGTAATGAATGACAATCTTGCTGGGAAATCGGTGCGTTTTTATAGCCGAAAATATATGCAAAAGGTGGGAAGTAACAAGCCATCACGCCAAGCGTTCGAACGTCACCAGCAAATTTACGCCTGGTGGCTTGGCAGGCAATATGCTGACTATAAGGCAAGGATGGAAACCCCCAGTTCGGAAGACCGGTCATGGCTTAAAGATCGCTGGGGATGGCTTGAATTCGTGCGTGATGAAGCGAAATATGTCGAACGAGCGGTAACCAACCCCAATGGTTATGTCGCCTATGCACAAGGCAGCAATGCACTCAAAATGGCGAAGACGTTTCTTTATCCGTCTCAACATACCTTCCCTGAAGAGGTGGGCATCTTTTTTGCCTACTTTATGCATGACTTTGTCAGCTCGACCGCTTTTACCGCTTCCCCCACCGAACAGGTAAAAATTAAAGACCAGTCTGAAACCATGATTAGCTCCCATCATTTTTTTCTACCCAGAGGGATCGAAGCGATTGAAGCGAGCGAAAAGGATCAAGCGGCATGAAGCAGTATCAAAGCTGGTTGGCTGAGTACTTGGTGAGTCGCCGCGATGGCGACCACGCCATGTCTGCAGCCCTGGCCGAGAGCATCAGTGAGTTTTGGCAGGCAAGAGGTGATCAGGCTGAGCATGCAAAGTGGCAGAAGGTCTATCGGGAACACTGCCAGCAAGCTGTTTGATCTGGAAAAGGCTAAAAATAAACAGCATGGAAACGGCCCAATTGGGCCGTTTCTTTTTGTAGTGCCTGGACGATATCAATTTGTCTATGGATTGAACACGCTGCTCAGCGTTTACCGAATCGGCCTTGGATGACGTTATCGCCAAGAGCTGGTGATTTTTCCACTTCATGTTGGACTATCCGTTGCTTCACAAACTCCCCCCATCGTAGAAACAGGCTCCTAAGTTTTTCTGGGTTACGCAGAGCGCCTGCCTGATAAGTTCGCAGCAGCTTGTCGCTGATCTGGTGGTTCAGCATATGCTCAATTTCCAAAGGTCCGGCACCAAGCTCAATACCGCAGCAGTTTGCGACGCTACGCCGTAGATCGTGCACGCTGAAGGGGTCAAGTTCGGCTAGCTTACGCTTCTGCAACCGCTCAATGGCCCGCATAAGAGCATCACCCGTGATCGCATGCCCACGTCTTGTCATCGATTCGAACACATAGGGGCTGGTGGGCGAGGCTATCATTCGCTGCTCTGCAATGATCTCCTGAGCCAGTGGTGACAAGGTCACCACGTGTGGTCGCCCACTTTTGGTCTCAGGTATGGTCCAGCGGTCGCCATCCAGGTGTGCCCACTGCATCGAGATCACCTCCCCTCGACGAACAGCGCTCAGGATAATCATTTTGATTGCGTTGGAGACACTGCCGGACAGGACTGAGGTCGCTGCAATGCCACGACCACCAGCAGCCAAAGCACCACCTCCTGTGATCCCCTCCTCTAACGCTTGCCATAGCGCTCGCAGTTCACTGACAGGCAACCATCGCTCCCGAGGCGGATTGGGTGTTGCACTATACACCCTGGGTTTAAGCGCCAATGTGGGGCTCATCTCGATGAGTTGTCGTCGCATCGCCTCTTCCATCATCTGGTGCATGATCCCCATCGCTTTGCGCAGCCCTTCCAGAGAGACCTTCTGCAACTTCTGATAGTGCTGGTGCAACACTGCCATGGTGATATCGCAGATACGATAGTTGCCAAGCGCTTTTTGTAAGTGGGTTTGATAGATACGACGGTAATCAGAGACGGTTCGAGGGCTGATTTCAGAACGAACCCCATCACGGCGTTTGACGCTGGCTTTGTGGGCAAGCCACTGTTCAAACAACTCATCAAGCACGAGCATCTGCTCGTTCTTTTGCTTCGTCTCTGCAATAGCCTGGCGGGGATCTATGCCCTGCTTGACTTGCCCCACAGCGATACAATGCCGCTCGCGAGCTTGAGCAAGGCCCATCGCCGGGTACAGCCCCAGAACCATGGTCTGCTGTTTACCCAGCAGCCTAAATCGATACACGAAACGCTTTTGCTTACCGGCCCTGACTTCGAGTGACAACCCGTTACCGTGTTTAGAGCTGATAGCAAATCGGGTTGCAGTTGCATCTTCTTTAAGCTCTGCCGCCGCGACCTGTCGATCTTGAGATATCATCCTAAAACCTCATATTGGGGTACCACATGGGGTACCACATTTGGCATCGTATAGGGTTGTTCCGCGTTGGACAACAATGAACAAGACAAAAACCTAACCAACTGAATTTAATCTATTTAGTGGATTTATATTGGATTGTACAATACCGGGTTAGACAGTAATCACATGACTTCGTAATGCGAAGGTCGCAGGTTCGACTCCTGTTACCGGCACCAGCCAAGTCAAAGGACTAGCCTCATCAGAGGTTAGTCCTTTGTTTTATTGGGTAAGTTTGCTCTTGTTTACTCTCTGCCATCATGGATGCGTGCTTGTTAAATTCCAAAATAAGACTGCCAGCCACTGGAAAACACCTTCATTAAAATAACAAGCTGATGGCCACCTCAGTTATTAAACGCTCTGAATTAAAAAAACATTTAAATAAAGTTGATATGATTTCTTTTAATTTAAAAGCTTTTAAAAAATCCATAAATATATAGATTATTGCTTTCATCCAAAAATCATATATGTTGAAACATGCTTTTTAATACTACATCGATGGCATCGTTAATAACCATTAAGTCAATCCGCATTCTAAAAGTACTCATATCCGGGCAGGTTCCAATTTACAAGCCGTGGTATCGTTGCCATCATGGCTCTTTCTGGCACTACTGATAGCGACCCGGCGGCTCCCATCATGTTCGATCACCTCTCCCTCTCCACCTTCAACGAACTAGAGCTGATGGTGTATCACTATGTCATCAAGCACAGGGAGCAGATCCCCTACATGCGGATCCGTGAGCTGGCACAGGCGGCCGGGGTGTCGACCACCACGGTACTGCGTTTTTGCAAGAAGCTGGGCTGCACGGGTTTTTCCGAGTTTCGGATCCGCTTCAGGCTCTCTTTGGAGCAAGACACGGCATCGGTTACCCGCTTCGGGGTCAATGAGCTGATGAGTTTTTTCAAGAGCATCAACAACCCCGAGTTCGAGACCCTGATCGATCAAGCCGCCGCCCTGATCTCGGATGCCGAGCGTGTCCTGTTCGTCGGAGTCGGCACCTCGGGCTCCCTCGGCAAATATGGAGCCAGATTCTTCTCCAACGTCGGCAAGTTCAGCAACCATATCGACGACCCCTATTACCCTATTAGCACCGACACCTTTCATAATGCCGTCGCCATTATTCTCTCGGTCTCTGGTGAAACGCAGGACATGTTAAAGTTGGCGCAAAAATTCAGTTTCCATAAATGTAAAATAATCAGCATTACTAATAGCGAGACCTGTTCGCTGGCTAAACTGGCAGACTTCAATCTCTCCTACCACATGCCGCAGTTCATGGTTGGCCACAACCATAATATCACGACCCAAGTGCCCGTTGTTTATATCATCGAGACCATAGGCCGCCGTCTGACGGCAAATCCACCTGCCTGAAAACAACTTGTTTTTTGATTGTGACAAGTCACGAATAACCTATTTCGTTATATCGTGACTTTGTTATTTGCTTTGCTAACATCAGCCCATCACACCTCGCCCTGAACCGCGCCCAATCATGGGGCTCTTACCGATTGCTCGGCGAGGATCACCCATTCCATGCCCTTATTCGGGCCTTGATGAGAGAGAAGCCAATGAAACAGCAAGGATTACCAAAAGACTTTCTGTGGGGCGGCGCAGTCGCGGCCCATCAGGTAGAAGGGGCCTGGGATCAGGGCGGTAAAGGGCCCAGCATAGTGGACGTGCTATCGAGTGGCGCCCATGGGGTCGACAGGGTCATCACCGACGGCGTACTGCCCGGCTATCACTATGGCAACCATGAGGCGGTGGATTTTTATCACCACTACCAGCAGGACATAGCCCTGCTGGCCGAAATGGGCTTCAAGTGCTTTCGCACCTCCATCGCCTGGTCGCGCATCTTCCCCAAGGGGGACGAACTGGTTCCCAACGAGCAGGGCCTGCAATTTTATGACGACCTGTTCGATGAACTGCTCAAACATGGCATAGAGCCCGTCATTACCCTCTCCCATTTCGAGATGCCCTGGCACCTGGTCAAGGAGTACGGCGGCTGGAAGCACCGCAAGCTGGTCGAGTTCTTCGTGCGCTTTAGCGAGACAGTGCTGCGCCGCTATCAGCACAAGGTCAAATACTGGATGACCTTCAACGAGATCAACAACCAGCGTAACTGGCGTTCTCCCCTGTTTGGCTACTGCTGCTCAGGCGTTATCTACAACCAGGAACCGAACCCGGAAGAGTGCATGTATCAGGTACTGCACCACCAGTTTGTGGCCAGCGCCCAGGTGGTCAAACTTGGCCACGAGATCAACCCTGAGTTCCAGATCGGCTGCATGATAGCCATGGTGCCCCTCTATCCCTACTCCTGCCATCCGGACGATGTGATGTATGCCCAGGAGGCGATGCGCGAGCGTTTCTTGTTCAGCGACGTCCATGTCCGTGGCGCCTATCCGAGCTATATCCGCAAGGAGTGGCAGCGCAAGGGCTACCAGATAGTCATGGAGCCCGGTGACGAACAGATACTGCGCGAGGGTTGCGTCGACTACATCGGCCTGAGCTACTACATGAGCAATGTGGTACGTGCCCACCATCAGGGCAGCGGCACCGCCCTGTCAGGCTTCGAAGGCGGGGTGCCCAACCCGCACCTCAAGGCTTCGGACTGGGGTTGGCAGATAGACCCGGTCGGCCTGCGCTACAGCCTCAATATTCTCTACGAGCGTTACAACAAGCCACTGTTCATCGTCGAGAACGGCTTCGGCGCCCTGGACAAGCCGGGTGAAAACGGTGAGGTACAAGATGACTACCGCATCGAATACCTCAGCGCCCACATCGCACAGATGAAGAAAGCGGTGATTGAGGATGGGGTCGAGCTGATGGGCTACACCCCCTGGGGCTGCATCGATTGCGTCTCCTTCACCACCGGGGAGTACCGCAAACGCTATGGCTTCATCTATGTGGACAAACACGACGATGGTAGCGGCAGCCAGGCGCGCAGCAAGAAGCAGAGCTTCCATTGGTACCAAGAGGTAATAAAGAGCAACGGTGAAACCCTCTGAGCTCCCCCTGGGGCCAGCTCATTGGCGCCATCAAGATAAGAGAAGGGCTGCCTCAGGGCAGCCCTTCTTCCTTGTTGAAGCCTTGACTGATCATGAATGATCGATGAGCTCACCGACCCGTATGGCTTAATAGAGGCAGAGTCGGCGCCAGGGCCCGGTGACCTCGCATAATCCCGTCTCCTCGGTCGGCTCCCAACCGAGACGCCGATAGAAGGCAAGGGCGGCGGTATTATTGATGGCCACCTTGAGGGACGCCGGTCTGGGCAGTTCGGACAGGGCTTTATCGAGCAAGGCGCGCCCCACCCCCTGACCATGCCAATCGGCAGAAACATAGAGATGATGAACGAAACTGTCTGGCGCCCAGATGGCGATAAAGCCGCAGGGAGTGCCGCCCTGCTCTGCGACCCAGATCTGTTCACCACTGATCTGTTCGGAAAAATCGTCAAGGGCAAACAGCGAAGGCTCTACCCAATGAAACGTCTGGCGACGCCCTTTTTGAAACAGACGGGATAATGGTGCCACATCCGCCTCTGTCATGGCTCTGATCATCAGCCTCTCTCCCTTGCATGGCCCGGTTCGAGCACTCTATTGGCTATCAGCTTACCCCAGATGGGTGGCAGGATCCGGTTCACAAGCAGGCGGGCTGCTGTTAATTTGAACAGGTGAGGGGCTATACTGCCCGGGTCCCGCCTACGGATGTGTGAGGTTTGCCGACCATGGATAACAAGCAACTTGAAGGTAACATTTTTATTCCTGCCCACCTAGATGATGTCTGGCACGCCTGGACGACGGAGAGCGGGCTACGCAGCTTTCTCGCTCCGGAGTGCCTGATGGTGGCCGAACCCAATGGCCCGTTCGAGATCTACTTCCGCCCCGATGCCCCCCATGGCGAGCGGGGCAGCGAGGGGTGCCGGGTCATGGCCGTCATGCCCCATGACTTGCTCAGTTTCAGCTGGAATTTTCCCCCCCACCTGCCCCATGTGCGCCAGCAGAAGACCCAGGTCAGCCTGCGTTTCGTGCCCGAAGACCAGGGCACCCGCCTCCATCTGCTGCAGACCGGTTGGGCCAATGATCCGGACTGGGATGAGGGCTACGACTACTTTCGCCATGAATGGTTGGACGTCGTGCTGCCCCGCCTGCAATACCGTTTCACCCACGGCCCCATCGACTGGCACAACCCTCCCAGCGGCCAGCAACTCAAATGCCTGGCGCAATGACCAGGCCTGCATGAAAGAGACCGCCCTCAGGCGGTCTCTTGTCATTGGCCGAGCGCCATCGCTCACACTCCCAACCGATCCCGCAGGCTGTACCAGGCGGCGCCGGCGGCGGTGAAGGGGATGCGGAACAGACGGCCGCCCGGGAAGGGGTAATGGGGGAGCTTGGCGAAGGCGTCGAAACGCTCCGCCTGGCCGCTCAACACCTCGGAGAGCAACTTGCCCGCCAGATGGGTGCAAGTGACGCCGTGGCCACTGTAGCCCTGCATGTAATAGATGTTGGGGCCGATGCGGCCAAACTGCGGCAGGCGCGACATGGTCAGCAGAAAGTTGCCGGTCCAGGTGTATTCCACTTTGACGTCGGCCAGCTGAGGGAAGGTCTTGAGCATCTTGGGGATGATGAGCCGCTCGATGTCAGCGGGATCCCGGGCGCCATAGACGACACCGCCGCCGTAGATCAGGCGGTGATCCCCTGTGGTGCGGTAGTAGTCGAGCAGGTAGTTGCAATCTTCCATGCAGTAGTTCTGCGGCAGCAGTTGCCGGGCACGCTCCTCGCCTATCACCTCGGTGGTCACTACCTGGGTGCCACAGGGCATGCTCTTGCCCGCCAATTCCGGCACCAGATCCCCCAGATAGGCATTACCCGCCACCACCACGAAGCGTGCCTTGACCGCCCCCTTGGCGGTGCGCACCAGCGCCGGTTGACCCGGCTCTATGCTGGTGACCGCTGACTGCTCGAAGATGCGCCCACCCAGACTGCGAATGGCCTCGGCCTCCCCCAGCGCCAGATTGAGGGGATGGATATGACCACCGCGCTTGTCGAGCAGGCCGCCGACGTAGCGATCGCTCCCCACCACCTGGCGTATCCCCTCTTTATCCAGCAGCTCCAGCTGATCGTTGCCCCATTTGCGCCAGCGCAGTTGCTGGGCCTTGAGCTCGTGCAGCTGACGCTCGGTATCGGCGGCAAAGACGCCCCCCTGCTGCAAGTCACATTGAATGTCGTAGCGTTTGATGCGCTCGCGAATGATGTCGCCCCCCTCAAACAACATGCTGCCGAGCAGCCTGGCCTGATCCGGCGGGCAGCTCGCCTCTATATTGTCGATGTCGCGGCTGTAGGAGTTGACTATCTGGCCGCCGTTGCGACCGCTGGCACCGAAACCGACCCTGACCGCCTCCAGCACCACCACCGAATAGCCCTTCTCCACCAGATGCAGGGCACTGGACAGGCCGGTATAGCCGGCCCCTATGATGCAGACATCGCACTCAAGCTGCTCATCCAGACTGGGGAAAGGCGCATGGGTATTGGCACTGGCGGCGTAGTAGCTCTTCACATGTTCGGTCATGATCCCTCGTTCCTCACAAGATTGCGCTCAATAATGGCTGAAATGGGGCCTTGCCTGGTCCCTTTTCGGGGGCGGGACTGGGTGGCTTGTGCATCGAACGGATTGCGCCGTCCGTTCATTATTTTGCACACCCATGACCGCAAATCTGTCAATGACACCACTTCTAGCACGCCAACACCGCCCTGAGCAACCGCATTTAACACTTGAAAAACAAAACGGCGGCCATTATGGTCATCCAGTGCTTATTATTCTATACAGCAAGCGTGCCGGATAATCCCATGCCATCCCATCCAGAACGCCCTGAATCTACCGCCGAGGCCCCCATGTCACAGACAGCGCAGCTCGAACCCCTGACTCACTCCCTTGCCTTTATAGATGGTCGCTGGTGCCAGGCCCACAGCGGTCGCCAGTTCGAGGTGACCAACCCGGCCACGGGTGAACTCATCACCCGGGTGCCAGACATGGATGGTGCCGATACCCAGGCCGCCATCGAAGCCGCCCATGCTGCTCAGCCTGCCTGGGCGGCACTCACCGCCAAGGAGCGCAGTGCCAGATTGATGCGCTGGTATGAGCTCATCATGGCGAACCAGGATGCCCTGGCGCGGCTGATGACCCGGGAGCAGGGCAAGCCCCTGGCCGAGGCCAAGGGGGAAGTCGCCTATGGTGCCAGCTTTATCCAGTGGTTCGCGGAAGAGGGCAAGCGCGCCTACGGCCGCACCATACCGGGATTCAGTGGCGACAGGCGCCTGGCCACCATCAAGCAGCCGGTCGGGGTCGTGGCCGCCATCACCCCCTGGAACTTCCCCATCGCCATGATCACCCGCAAGGCAGGCCCGGCCCTGGCCGCCGGTTGTACCATCGTCATCAAGCCCGCCGCCGAAACGCCCCTGTGCGCCCTGGCCCTGGCTGCACTGGCCGAGCAGGCCGCTATTCCGGCCGGGGTGCTCAACATAGTCACCTCCCATCAGGCCGCCATCGTCGGGGATGAGCTCTGTGCCAACCCCCTGGTACGCAAGCTCTCCTTCACCGGCTCGACCCGCATCGGCAAGCTGTTGATGCGCCAATGCGCCGACACCATGAAGCGCGTCTCCCTGGAGCTGGGCGGCAACGCCCCCTTCATCGTGTTCGACGATGCGGACTTGGACGCCGCCGTGACCGGGGCCCTCGCCTCCAAATACCGCAATGCGGGCCAGACCTGCGTCTGCGCCAACCGCATATTGGTGCAGGCCAGCGTCTATGACGCCTTCGCCGAGAAGCTGGCCGCCGCGGTGCGCGCCTTCAAGGTGGGAAATGGCCTTGGTGAAGGCAGCCAGATTGGCCCCCTCATCAACCAGACCGCCGCCGACAAGGTCGCCACCCTGGTGGAGCAGGCTCAGGCTGCCGGTGCCCAGGTACTGGTAGGTGGCAAGATCCACAGCGCTGGCCCCCTCTTCTACAGCCCGACCATATTGACCCACGTCCAGGCCGATAACCCCATTCTGCAGGAGGAGATCTTCGGCCCCGTCGCGCCCTTGGTGCGCTTTGAGACCGAAGCCGAGGCCATCGCCATCGCCAACGACACCCCTTACGGCCTGGCCGCTTACTTCTATGGCCGTGACATCGCCCGGGTGTGGCGGGTCGCCGAACGTCTTGAGTACGGCATGGTGGGCATCAACGAAGGGATCATCTCTACCGAGCTGGCGCCCTTTGGCGGCATCAAGGAGTCTGGCCTGGGCCGGGAAGGGGCCGCCGAGGGACTCGATGAGTATCTGGAAACCAAATATCTCTGCTTCGGCTCCATTGCATAATAAAACAAATTAATAGATATTTTATTCACAATGATGGGGCATAGGACAACCAGGCCCCCTGTGATGGGCAACCTAAGGATGGGGAGCGACAGCCAGGCTGCCGACTCATCAACATACAGTGAGGGGCTTGCCCCTGATGGGAGAATCAAGATGAGTAATCAATCCTGGCAAGCGCGCCGCGAAGCCGCCGTGGTCAACGGCGTGGGCACCCTGATGCCGGTCTTTATCGACAGGGCCCAGAATGCCGAGCTGTGGGATGTGGAGGGCAACCGCTACATCGACTTTGCCTCGGGCATCGCCGTGCTCAACACCGGCCACAACCACCCCAAGGTGGTGGCCGCCGTGCGCGAGCAACTGGAAAAATTCAGCCACACCTGCTTCCAGGTTACCCCCTACCCCGGCTACATCGAGCTTGCCGAGAAACTCAATGCCCTGGTACCGGGATCGACCCCCAAGCGTACCCTGTTTCTCTCCACCGGCGCCGAGGCGGTGGAGAACGCCATCAAGATAGCCCGCGCCCATACCGGTCGCAGCGGCACCATCGCCTTCAAGGGGGGCTTCCATGGCCGCACCATGATGGGCATGGCGCTCACCGGCAAAGTGGTGCCCTACAAGACAGGGTTCGGCCCCCTGCCGGGAGAGGTCTATCACCTGCCCTTCCCCGCCGATTATCTGGGGGTGAGTGAGGCCGATGCCTTGGCCGCACTGGATCTCTGCTTCAGTGCCGACATAGAACCGACCCGGGTCGCGGCCATCATCATCGAGCCGGTACAGGGCGAAGGGGGCTTCTACCCAGCCTCCTCCGGCTTCATGCAGAGTTTGCGCAACGTCTGCGATCAGCACGGTATCGTGCTCATCTGCGACGAGATCCAGAGCGGTTTCTGCCGCACCGGCAAGACCTTTGCCACCGAATACAGCGGCATAGAGCCGGACATCATGACCCTGGCCAAGAGCCTGGCGGGTGGCTTCCCGCTCTCGGCCGTGGTCGGCAAGGCGGCTATCATGAACGCCGCCAAACCCGGTGGCCTGGGGGGCACCTATGCGGGCTCCCCCATCGCCTGCGCCGCCGCCCTGGCGGTGCTCGACGTCATTGAGGAGGAGCAACTCAATCGGCGCGCCCAGGCCCAGGGCGAGCAGCTCAAGGCCCGCTTGCACCAGCTTGCCGAGCGTTTCGACTGCATCGGCGATATCCGTGGCCCGGGCGCCATGGTGGCCATGGAGCTGGTCAAGGGCCGCGATGCCCGCCAACCGGACGCCGATCTCACCAAGCGTCTGGTGGCCGAGGCGGGCAAACAGGGGCTGGTATTGCTCTCCTGTGGCGTGCGGGCCAACGTCATCCGCTTCCTGGCGCCGCTCACCGCCGCACCGACGCTGGTAGACGAGGGGCTGGACAAACTGGAGCGGGCCCTGACCGCCGCCCTCGCCTAGGGCGGATACCGGCAACCTCAGCCCGGGCCCTGTGCCCGGGCTGAGTCTTTACCCCAGAACAAGCCCCTGAACTTGCACCAAATATTTGCACTCCACCGGGCTGCCATGGGTTGTCATCCCCGTCCATCTGGGGCAAAATTCGCGCCGCTAAAATAACCGACTTGGTTGCCAAGTCGGTTATTTTCATTTTGTTGTTTACCACCAAACCGAGGCCGGGCCTTTTCCCGGAAATGATATCCGGGGTCGCACTCATAGATGGCGCGAACCCACCCATGATTTATGCCGCTATGAGGAACAAGATGGGGCTCTCTTATACTTCGTCTCCGCTCGCCGGAGTCAGCCTTGGCAACGCGATTGCCAACGACCTCTGCACCACTCTGTCGAGTGTGCGTCTGTTCAGTCCCCTGGCGTCTCGCCATGACCATGCCCTGGCGGCAATGCAGGAGGTTCGCTGATGTCTGATGCACCGGTTCGCCTCAAAAAAACCCTCAAATTATGGCAAGTCGTGGTCATCGGCCTCGCCTACCTGACCCCCATGGCGGTGTTCGACACCTTCGCCATGGTCTCCGACATCACCAGCGGCCACGTCGCCACCTCCTACCTGCTGGCCCTGGCCGGGATACTGTTCACCGCCATCAGCTACGGTCATCTGGTGCGCAAGTATCCCTCCGCCGGCTCGGCCTACACCTACACCCAGAAGACCTTCCATCCCTATGTGGGCTTCATGGTGGGCTGGTCGTCCCTGCTCGACTACCTCTTCATGCCGATGATCAACATGCTGTTGGCCAAGATTTACCTGACCGCCATGTTCCCCGGGGTCGAACCCTGGATCTTTATCTTCGGACTGGTGAGCGTGATGACCCTGCTCAACCTTCGCGGCATCAATCTGGTGGCCAACTTCAATGGCCTGATCGTGCTGGTGCAGGTCGCCATCATACTGGTATTCCTCGCCCTGATGGCCCATGCGGTCTACTTCGGCGAGGGAGAAGGGAGTGTGCTGAGCAGCCGTCCCTTCTATTCGGAGCACACCGCCTTGCTGCCGCTCTTTACCGGCGCCACCATCCTCTGCTTCTCATTCCTGGGCTTCGATGGCCTGAGTTCGCTCAGTGAAGAGACCCCCAACGCCGGCAAGGTGATCCCCCGCGCCATCCTGCTGACCGCCCTCATCGGCGGCATCATATTCGTGCTGGTCTCCTACTTCCTGCAGCTCTATTTCCCGGACATCAGCCGCTTCAAGGAGCCCGATGCCGTGCTGCCGGAGATCGCCCTCTACGTCGGTGGCAAGCTGTTCCAGAGCATAGTGCTGGTCAGCACCACGGTCGCCGTACTGGCCTCGGGCATGGCGGCCCACGCTGGCGTGTCACGGATCCTCTACGTGATGGGGCGCGATGGCGTCCTGCCCGAGAAGGTGTTCAGCTATGTGCACCCCACCTGGCGTACCCCGGCCATCAACGTGCTGCTGGTCGGTGCCCTGGCGCTCTCCGCCGTCTCCTTCGATCTGGACATCGCCCTGGCGCTGGTCAACTTCGGCGCCCTGGTCGCCTTCACCTTCGTCAACCTGTCGGTGATCGCCCAGTTCTATGTGCGCGAGCAGCGTAACAAGACCCTCAAGGATACGGTCTGCTTCCTGCTGCTGCCCCTGTGTGGCGCCGCGACCATAGGCCTGCTCTGGCTCAACCTGGAGCTGAGCTCCCTCTATCTGGGCCTCATATGGGCCGGCCTGGGTCTGGTCTACCTGGTGCTGCGCATCAAGCTCTCCCAGGCGCCCCTGCGGGAGTACGAAGAGGCCGAGCTGCAATAAGCCACGCCGTTCACAGCAAGCAAAAAGGGGAGCCATTAGCTCCCCTTTTATCATTCACAATCCGGCATCCTGCGGCTATGGAGATACGTCCGCAAACGCCAGATACACAAAAAGGGAGTCATGGACTCCCCTTTGTTAGCAGCTCTGGCTGTGACCCCCTGGGCGCGTCGAGCCTTATTTGATCAATGCCTTGGTGGCCGCTTTTGCAGGATCATCGACGGCATTTTCGACCTTGCCCTTGGCATCGCCCACCGAACCCTTGGCGTCGTTCAATGCGTCCTGCTTGTCATCCAGGCCGACCGAGTCTTTGGCCGTTTCGGCAGCGGAGCAACGCCCGCCCACCCCGACGGTGGCCTTCATGGCCGCGCCCTTGACCGCTTTCTCAGGGGTACAATCCGGGTTGATGACACCCGCCTGGGCACCCAGGGTGATCAGGCAGAGGGAGAGACAGAGCAGCAGCTTTTTCATGACAGACTCACTTTTGATGACGAATGAATATCTCCCAGTGTAGGGAGATGTGTGCAGGGAGCAAGACGCATCCATTCAACCCCCTTGAGCGGGTGACTGGCGTCATAGGGTGAGACAGGCCCGGCTCAGAGAGCCTGTGGCCCGAGCAGACCCGGTTCAATGGCCATCACGCCCCTTCCCTGGGAGCCAGCCCCACTCTCATCGAGACGTCTTGGGTTGTCGCAACCTGGCGCAGAGTGCTTGCCCCAGCGCGCGGTGCTTAGCGTATCAATCTTCTGGCTGCCGCCCGGCCGGGGTCATCCACGACATTCTCGACTCGCTGCTTGGTATTGCGCGCCTTGTAATAGGCATCATCCACCCCGGTCGCCTGGGCCGCCTTGCGCTTGGCATAGTCAGCCGGGTCATCCACCGCATTCTCGACTCGCTGCTTGGTGTTGCGCGCCTTGTAATAGGCATCATCCACCCCGCTCGCCTGGGCCGCCTTGCGCTTGGCATAGTCAGCCGGGTCATCCACCGCATTCTCGACTCGCTGCTTGGTATTGCGCGCCTTGTAATAGGCATCATCCACCCCGGTCGCCTGGGCCGCCTTGCGCTTGGCGTAGTCAGCCGGGTCATCCACGACATTGTCGACCCGCTGCTTGGCGCTGGCCGCAGAACAGCGGCTATTGATACCCGTAGTGCCATTGACGGCCGACCCCACCGCCACCTGTCCGGCACTGCAACCAGAAGGAAGGACGTCAGCCTGAGCAGAGAGGGAGACCAGGATCAGGGGAAATAGAGAGAGAGACCAATGCTTCATGACAGACTCGCGATAGCTGAAAAACGACCGCCTAGTCTAACGGCCTGAGCAGGGAGGACAAGTATTAATGACACATCAATCACTTGTGTCGGTCAACGTCTAACGCCAGGCTGCGGCCAAACGCGCCCGTTGGCCAAGGCGTCGGCAAGGGGATAGGCAGACCGTTTTTCCTTCCTCTGAAGGTGACAGCACCACGGTGCGCACACTGTCATCAAATCATCATCAAAACGTCACTTTGTCATAAAAGTGTCATCAAGCCTTGCTGTAATGCGCCGGTCAAATTCATCAGCAGACGGCCAGCGCCGTCCCAAGAGGCTTTATGCACAACCCTGACTCCTTGCCACAGCAGCACGTCTCCTCCCATCGTGCGCTGTTCCACTGGATAACTGTCATAGCGCTGGTCTACCTGATACTGGTAGCGGTGGGCGCCGTCTCCCACGGCTTCAAATTGTTCTCCGGCGGCGCCGAGGGCGCGGCCGAAATCTTTGCCTTCGCCAACAACCCCTTCGTCGCCCTGCTGCTCGGCATCCTGGCCACGGCCCTGGTGCAATCATCCAGCACCGTGACCTCGGTCATCGTCGGTCTGGTCGCCGGTGGCCTGCCGCTGGCCATGGCCATTCCCATGGTGATGGGTGCCAACCTCGGCACCACCATCACCAACACCATCGTCTCCATGGGTCATATCCGCGACAGAACCGAGTTTCGCCGCGCCTTTGCCGCCGCCACTGTCCATGACTTCTTCAACCTGATGGCCGTGTTCATCTTCCTGCCCCTGGAGCTCGCCTTCGGCGTCTTGCAGCACAGTGCCGAGTTCCTGGCCCATCTGCTGGTCGGCTCGAGCGACATGTCGATGAAAGGCATGGACTTCATGAAGCCGCTCACCGCCCCCGCCATGCAGCTCATCGATGCCGCCGTCGCCTTCTTGCCCGGTAAAGGCCCCGCCCTGGCCACCATCGCCATCGGTATCCTGCTGATCCTGGGCTCGGTCACCTATCTGGGCAAGGTGTTGCAAAAGGTGCTGGTCGGTCGCGCCAAGGGGCTGCTGCACAAGGCCCTGGGCCGTGGCCCCCTCACCGGTATCGCCTCGGGCACCCTGGTGACCATCATGGTGCAATCCTCCTCCACCACCACCAGCCTGATGATCCCCCTGGCCGGCGGCGGCGTGTTCACCACCCGCCAGCTCTACCCCTTCACCCTGGGCGCCAACATAGGTACCACCATCACGGCCCTGCTGGCGGCCACCGCCATCGGCGGCAGCGGTGCCGAACTGGCGCTGACCATCGCCCTGGTGCATGTGCTGTTCAACGTCTTCGCCGTGGTGCTTATCTATGGGCTGCCCTTCCTGCGCGAACTGCCCATCCTGGCCGCCGAGTGGCTGGCAAGGGTCGGCAGCGAGAACAAGTTGCTGGCACTGGGCTATGTGGGCGGCCTCTTCTTCGCCCTGCCTGCGCTCATGATGGCCCTGGCAAAATAACCGGCCCCCGGGCTTAACTGAGTCGATTCACTCGGTAAGGAAGGGCGCGATTAGCGCCCTTTTGCTACCCCAGTTCGACCCACTGGGATAAGATATTCATCTCATTGTCTTACAAGGATTTAGTGATGAAATTTGTGCTGATCGCCATCCTGATCGCTCTGGCGGTCTTCTATTTCTACTCAAGCAATAACAACAAGAAGCTGGCCGAGGAGAATATCCGCGCCGGCGATCTCTTCCTCGCCGAGAACAAGGCCAAACCGGGCATAGTGACCACTGAGTCCGGCCTGCAGTATCAGGTACTGGCCGAAGGCGAAGGCGGCATGCACCCCAGCGCCAGCAGCAAGGTCAAGGTGCACTACGAGGGCAAGTTGCTCGATGGCACCGTCTTCGACAGCTCCATCGCCCGCGGCGAGCCCATCGAATTTGGTCTCAATCAGGTGATACCGGGCTGGACCGAAGGGGTACAGCTGATGACGGTCGGCGAGAAGGCCCGCTTCTTTATCCCGTCCAGGTTGGGCTACGGCAACCGCGCCACCGGCAAGATCCTGCCCGGCTCCCTGCTTATCTTCGAAGTGGAACTGCTCGCCATCGACTGACGCAATTCGGTCAGCCCATGATGAGCGCCGTCATGAGCGCACTGTCAAAGAGGGAGGCATTGCCTCCCTCTTTGTTTGATCACCCCCCACCAGTCAACCTGCCTGCCCGCCTGCCTGCCCAAACAATTATCAACCCAGAGTGAAGAGTGATTACACATATAGCCTAATTGTTCACCACAAAAAGGGGGCGGATAATGACCTCATCGCCTGCCAAGGCCCCTCTGATGGAGCACTAAGATGTCCCCTGTCTGGTTTATCTCCCACGGCGCACCGGATCTGGTGCTGCGCGACGAGCCCGCCACCCGGTTCATGAAGGATCTCAGCCTGGGGCCGCTCAAGGGGCTGGTCGTCATCTCGGCCCACTGGTTCAGCCGCGAGCTGGAGATCAACTCGGCGCACAACCCGGCGCTCATGTATGACTTCCATGGCTTCCCCGATGCCCTCTACCGCGTGCGCTGGCCCGCCAGCAGCCCGGCGTGGTTGCAACAGGCCGTGCAGGAGACCTTGCTGCAAGGAGGACTGGTCGCCAACCCCGTCCTGCGCGAACTGGATCACGGGGTCTGGTCACCGCTCTCCCTGCTCGATGCCAACAGCGAGATCCCCCTGGTGCAGATCTCCATCCCGGCGGGCATGAGTCCGGCCGAGTTGTGGCGGCTGGGCGAAGCCCTGGCCCCGCTGCGCCAACAGGGCATTGGCATTCTGGCCTCCGGCGCCATCACCCACAATCTGAGGGCGCTCGGCCCCGATGGCTCCCCGCCCCCCGCCTGGGCCCAGGCGTTCGCCCACTGGCTGGAGGAGAAGATGGGCAATCAGGACAAGGCGGCCCTGCTCGATTATCGTGACCAGGCTCCGGGGGCGGTGCAATCCCACCCCCATGACGATCACCTGAGGCCGCTGTTCGTGGCCCTCGGCGCGGCAGGGGCAGACAAACCGGCCCGGCTGCATGATAGCTGGGACTATGGCAGCCTCTATATGGGCAGCTACCGCTTCGGTTAAGCCCACCTCATCCCACGCTAAAATCCCCCATAAAAAAGCAGAGGAGCCATGGCTCCTCTGCTTTTTTGCGCTGGTTGTGGCCATCAGCGCCTGATATTGACCGGCAGGCGGGGATCCCGTTAGCGAGACGGCTCGCCCGCCAGCAGTTGCTCCGCCTCGGTCACCAGCTGCTCGGTCAACTGATGACTGCGCAGATAGCTGTCGATCAGGGCCTGGTCGGCCCTGCCCCCTGCTATTTGTTCATACCAGTGATCCAGCATGGCGGCAAAGCCACGGCGCACCAGCACGGGTTGCCAGTCATCGATGGCCAGGGTCTGCACCACCTTGTCTCGCGCCAGCGTGCCCTGGGTGCAGTTCTCGATCTGGAGCGACAGATTGTCGCCATAGAGGCTGATGCGCTCCTCCGCAACCCCGGCGCTGCGGTTCATGCTGCCACTGACCGCCGCCTGCCCGCTCTGCCAGCTGACGCTCACCCCGGCCAGCATGGCCGGGTCCTGCGCGCTGGCTCTAAATACCCGGTGCAGGGCGCCATCCGGCAGGCCGCCATAGTGGCAGAGGCTGTCGAGCACATGAATGAAATCATCGAACAGGAACTGGCGGGGCAGTCCGGGCAAGCCATGGCGGTGCTTTTGCCAATGCAGCTCGGTCACCGGCTGCGCCCGCCCAGCCGACAGCGCGGGCAGGTAGCGGCGATTGAAACCCACAAACAGCGGGCAATCTTGCTGCAACGCAAGCTGGCACAAGGCCTCTACCGCAACGGCACTGTCGCACAGCGGCTTGTCGACGAAGGTGGGAATGCCCGCCAGCAGACTCTTGCGGGCCAGCTCCTGATGCACCGCCGTGGCGGCATGGATCATCACCCCATCGGGGCGGCTCCCCAGCAGCGCATCCACCTCGGTGAAACACTCGGCCACCCGATACTGGCGGGCCAGCTTGTCGAGCACAGCTGGATTGCGGGTGCAAAGCACCGGCGTCACCCGCTCATCGCTGGCCAGCAGTGGCAAATAGGCCTTCTGGGCGATATCACCCAACCCAATCATGGCAATACGCATGGTGTTCTCTCTCCCTCAAGACTGCGCCCAGCTTACCCCATCCCCTTGTGAGTTATGAAGGGATGGGCTAGCGTGGACTCCCTTTTTCCAAGCTCCGACCAAGATGACACCGACTCTCTATCTGCTGCGCCACGGCCAGACCCGCTTCAATGCCCAGCAACGACTGCAGGGCCACTGCAACTCCCCCCTCACCCCCTTGGGTGAACAACAAGCCCGCGCCATGGGGGCCACCCTTCGCCAGCAGCTGGACAACCCCGCATCCTGGACCCTCTATGCCAGCCCGCTGGGACGGGCCATGCAGACCGCCCGCCTCATCTGCGACGAGCTTGGTATGAGCCATGACAGGATCCGGGTCGATGAGCGGCTCAAGGAGCTGGGCCTGGGGGAGTGGGAGGAGCGTCGCCTGGACGAGATACGCCCCCTCTGTTTTGCCCTGGAAAGCGGTGAGCCGGACTGGTACCTGCAAGCGCCAAAGGGCGAGGGGTTGGCCAGCCTGCAGGGGCGCTGCCACGACTGGCTCCATGACCAGAGCCTGGGTTCCCGGCGCATCGCCGTCGCCCATGGCTTGTCCGGCATCATGTTACGCGGCCTCTATGCGGGATTGAGCCACGAGGCGCTCTGGCAGCAGGAGCTGCCGCAGGATGCCTTGTTCCGCCTGCAAGGGGGAGAGATCACCCGCATCCCCTGCCAGGCGGCGCTACTGCCCCAGATTTAACGACACAAAGCGGCACGACTTTAACGAAACTAAGCGGCGCTGCGTTAACGAAACAGCGGGCCAAGAGGCCCGCTGTCAGGATGTCAGTTTTTGGACTTGCCCCGCTCATCGACCAGTCTGCCCATACGGGCACCCAATTCCGAGCAGATCACGGCGCTGGCGATGGCAAACACCATCTGGACAGGATCAAACCCCTCCCTCTTCTCAAACAGCAGCGGGGCCAACAGATTGAAGGCGATGATCCCCAGCAGCAGCCCGGTGCCACTGCCTATCTTCTCAAGCTTGGATTTGACTCTGACCGTCATCTGACTACTCCTGTGCAGGGGGCAAACGCCCGCCCTGATGCTTTATCGGGGGTGGCCATCATGCCCTCCCCCTATCAATAGAACCTGGCCGCACAAGATAGCAAAGCCGCCCCCGCCTGACTGCTTTTATCGCCTCTGCCGCCACGCTTTGATGACAGTAAAAAGATGGATGTCCCAGATTTCAGGAGAAGAATCATTCACCAGGGGGGCAGATCCCCTGCCAGCGCTTGAACAGCACGCTGGCATTTACCCCACCAAAGCCAAACCCATTGGAGATGGCGTGCTCGATCCCCATGTCACGGGCCGCGCCCCGCACTATGTCCACGCCGTCGGCGAGCGGGTCGGGTTGCTGCAGGTTGCGGGTGGCGGGCACTCTCTGGTCGCGAATGGCCAGGGCGGTGAAGATGGCCTCTATGCCCCCGGCGGCCCCCAGCAGATGGCCGGTGGCTGACTTGGTGGAGGTCACCACAATCTGGTTGTCATCGCCAAATACGCGTTTGATGGCGGCCAGCTCCCCCCTGTCACCCACCGGAGTCGAGGTGGCATGGGCATTGAGGTGCTGGACATCCGCCGCCTGAATACCGGCCTGAGCCAGGGCCGCCATCATGGCGCGGCGTGCGCCGTCGCCATCTTCGGGACCTGCGGTGAGGTGATAGGCGTCGGCACTGGTGCCATAGCCCACCAGCTCCACTATGGGGGTGGCGCCCCGGCCCAGGGCGTGTTCCAGGGATTCAATCACCAGGATCCCGGCCCCTTCGCCCATGACAAACCCATCGCGGTCGACATCGAACGGACGGGAGGCCGCTTCGGGATCATCGGCATAGGCGGACGACAGCGCGCGAGCCGCGGCAAAACCGCCCAGACTGACGCGGTCTATGGTGGCCTCGGCCCCGCCACAGATGGCGATATCGGCCTCACCGCAGCGAATGAGCCGGGCGGCGTCGCCAATGGCCTGCACCCCTGCGGCGCAGGCCGTGACCGGCGCCCCGAGCGGCCCTTTGAAGCCGAAGTTGATGGAGACATGGCCCGCCGCCATGTTGACCAGGAAGGAGGGAATTGTGAAGGGGGATAGGCGGCGCGGTCCCCGTTCATCCGTGGTACGCACGGCCTCGACGATGGCGGGGAAGCCGCCGATGCCCGAGGCGATGATGGTGGCGGTGCGCTCCTGCTCCGCCGCCGTCTTGGGGGCCCAATTGGCTTGCAACAGGGCCTCCTTGGCCGCGGCAATGGCAAACAGGATGAAGCGATCCATCTTCTTCTGCTCCTTGGTCGATACCACGGCATCGGGGTCAAATCCGGCCAGGGGATCTTCGGCCAGGGAGGGCACCATGGCGCCCACCTTGGCGGCCAGCCCCTCGGTGAAGGCCTCCGGCAGGCGGCGCAAGCCGGACTGGCCCGCCAGCAGCCGCTGCCACACGGTTTCCACCCCATATCCAAGCGGGGTCACCGCTCCCATTCCTGTCACCACGATGCGAGTTGAGCTCATGATTCTGATTCCTGTTTCGAAGGGTTATCGCCGCTCATCACGCCATTGGCATGGCGCAGACGCTGCTTCATGCCATCACTGGCGGCCGGTCCCGGCACCAGGGTGTGGCGTGAGGGTGAAATGGCCTGACCTGTGCGCCTGTCCACCAGCATGGGCTCGACCAGCTCGCCCGTCAGAATATCCTTCAGCTGGATACTCGCTCCCTCTGGCGCGAAATGGGTATTACCCCAAGCAAGTAGTGCCATCAGTACCGATCTGAGATCCTGACCGCGAGGGGTGAGCAGATATTGATAGCGAGGGGGACGCTCTGAGTAACACCGCTTCTCCATCAGGCCACCCTCAACCAGGGCGGTCAGGCGACGAGTAAGTATGTTGGGGGCGACGCCAAGACTTTTCTGAAACTCATCGAAGCGAGAGAGACCATGCATGGCATCACGGATAATCAACAGGCTCCACCACTCCCCGACATGTTCCAAGCTGCGAGCTATGGGACACTGTTGTTCACTCAAATTCTTCCTACGCATCCAAGACCACCTGGTTACTTTCAATATAAAAGTAACCTTATGGCACCTACTTTTATTATGCAAGTTACTTCTGTTATCACTGAGCACTCTTCGCCACCTCATTAGGCGATGGCTTTACCAAGCGCTTTTGCTTTGGCAAGCCGGTCCAATTAGGTGGCCCTGCAAGCGCCCCTCTCCTCTCACTTCGCCCTTCCACAGCTTGTCGGCGCCAACAAGCCAATGAAAAAAGGCGACCATCTGGTCGCCTTTCTGTTTTCTATCACTTTCCCAATCAGGAAGACTCAGCGAGCCGGTCGCTTGGCTGCGCCGCCTTTGGCAGCAGGCTTGCCACCCTGGGCCGTCGGTTTGGCGGTGCCGGCGCGGCTCGGTGCCTTGCCATTATGAGCAGGTTTACCCTGCCCGGCTGGTTTGCCCTGACCTGCGCCTTGGGAAGCTGGCTTGCCGTTGCCAGCCCCTTTTTGCAACTGGCCACCCACCGGTTTACCATTGCCCGCCTTGCCGCCATTTCTGCTGGCCGCCGGGGCATTACCTGCACCAGCCTCGCTGCGGGCGGCCTTGTTGCCCGCCCCATTACCCCGCTGGTGAACAATGTTGCTGTGGCGGGTCAGGGCTGGCTTGAGGCCCTTGTTGATGCTGCGCTCGGCCTTGACCTCGCCGCGACCTTCCGGCGGCACCAGGCAGCTCGGGCCGTTGCCGATCAGGTGGCCCTTGCCCATCTCCAGCAGGGCTTCGCGGATCATGGGCCAGCCGGCCGGATCGTGATAGCGCAGCAGCGCCTTGTGCAGGCGACGACGACGCTCGCCCTTGACCACGAACACGTCCTCACTCTGGCGGCTGATCTTGCCGAGGGGGTTTTTCTCGGTGTAATACATGGTGGTCGCGTTGGCGAGCGGCGACGGGTAGAAGTTCTGCACCTGATCGAGCTTGAAGCGGTTCTCCTTGATCCAGAGCGCCATGTTCACCATGTCTTCATCCGTGGTGCCCGGGTGGGCCGAGATGAAGTAGGGGATCAGGTACTGCTCCTTGCCCGCCTCTTTCGAGTACTTGTCGAACAGCTCCTTGAACTGGTAGTAGCTGCCCATGCCCGGCTTCATCATCTTGGAGAGCGGCCCCTCCTCGGTGTGTTCGGGGGCAATCTTCAGGTAGCCACCGACGTGGTGTTTGGCCAGCTCGCGGATGTAGCGCGGATCTTCCACGGCGATGTCGTAACGCACCCCGGAGGCGATCAGTATCTTCTTGATCCCCTTGATGTCGCGCGCCTTGCGGTAGAGATCGATGGTCGGGGTATGGTCGGTGTCCATGTGCGGGCAGATGGTCGGCCAGACGCAGGAGGCGCGCCGGCAGGTCTGCTCGGCCTTAGGGCTCTTGCAACGCAACTTGTACATGTTGGCGGTGGGGCCGCCAAGATCCGAGATGACGCCGGTGAAGCCCGGCACCTTGTCGCGGATCTCTTCAATTTCTTTCAAGATCGACTCTTCCGAGCGGCTCTGGATGATGCGCCCCTCGTGCTCGGTGATGGAGCAGAAGGAGCAGCCTCCGAAGCAGCCGCGCATGATGTTGACCGAGGTCTTGATCATCTCGTAGGCCGGGATCTTCTCTTTGCCATAGGCCGGGTGCGGCACCCGCTGGTACGGCAGGCCGAACACCCCGTCCATCTCGTCGGTTTCCAGCGGGAAGGCGGGCGGGTTGACCCAGACGATGCGATCGCCGTGGGCCTGGGAGAGCGCGCGGGCACAGCCCGGGTTGGTCTCGTGGTGCAGGATGCGCGACGCATGGGCGTAGAGTACCTTGTCTTCCTTCACTCGCTCGAAGGCCGGCAGCTTGACGTAGGTCTTCTCCCAGGGCTTCTGCTTGGGAGGCTGCACCAGCACGGGCTTGGCCTCCTGCTCCATGGGTGCCGTGCCCTCGTCATCGCTGCAGGGCGCCCCTTCCATATAGGGGTTCATGATGGGATCGATGCGACCGATGCGGTCCAGCTTGCTGGAATCCACCCCGCGCCACTCGGGCAGCGGCTCCTTGCGGATCACGGCGGTGCCGCGAATGTCCTGCATGGTGGCGATGGTCTCCCCCGCCGCCAGACGGTGGGCCACTTCGATCAGCGGCCGCTCGGCGTTGCCGTAGATGAGGATGTCAGCCTTGGCGTCGAGCAAAATGGAGCGGCGTATGGTCTCGGACCAGTAGTCATAGTGGGCGATACGGCGTAAGGACGCCTCGATGCCGCCGATGACCACGGGGACCTCCTTGAAGGCCTCCTTGCAGCGCTGGGTATAGACCAGGGTCGCCCGATCCGGCCGCTTGCCACCCACATCCCCCGGGGTGTAGGCATCATCGTGACGCAGCTTCTTGTCGGAGGTGTAGCGGTTGATCATCGAGTCCATGTTGCCCGCCGTCACCCCGAAGAAGATGTTCGGCTTGCCCAGGCGCATGAAGTCTTCTTTCGATGACCAGTCTGGCTGGGCGATGATGCCAACCCGAAAACCCTGGGATTCGAGCATGCGGCCGATGACTGCCATGCCGAAGCTGGGGTGATCCACATAGGCATCCCCCGTGACCAGGATGATGTCGCAACTGTCCCAGCCGAGTTTATCCATCTCCGCCCGGGACATGGGCAGGAAGGGGGCGGTGCCGTAGCACTCTGCCCAGTAACGGGGATAGGAAAACAAGTTGGTAACCGGCTGCATTTTGAACACCTGGAACAATTCGGGTCGCGCATTATACCGGCAGAGCCCAGCGGGGGCGATGGCTTTTTATCCCTGTTAAGGCAAGGGATAAGGCCATCACGGAGGATGGCCTTAGAGGGGACGCAAGGCAGGGGCGCGGCGGCGCCAGAATCTGTGCTGATGGCGCAGCCAGAGCTGATAACCGCCGAGCAGCAACCAGAACAGCGCAGGCAGCAGGAACAGGGGGTGGGTCGCCTCGCGCAGCATCAGCAACCCCAGCAGGATCATGACGAAGGGGCGGCTCTCGTAGAGCCAGAGCGGCCACGCTTGCTTGCGCCTGCCATGGCTGCGTGGCTGGCTGAGTTGATACCAGACCAGACCGCCAATGAGATAGACGGACAGGCCGGCAAGCAGCAGCCTCCCCGGTTCGCTCACCCCTACTAGCAGGAGTCCGCAACACAGGCAGAGCAGAGGCGCTGCTTCACGACGTGACAAGATCAAGATGGACATCTCCGGTAGACCATGAACTCAATATAGTCAACGGCTAGCGGTGTTGCGTCATCGGGTTCCCGGCTCGCACCATATGGTGGGCCTCGTCATACTCGGGGCGCGGTGCCGATGGCCTCATCCACTTGCAGACTGCGCTGACCCGTCATGCCGGCCCGCTTGGCGAGCAGGTGATAACAGGCGGGGATCAGCAGCAGGGTCACCAGGGTCGCCAAGGAGAGTCCAAAGAAGACCACAGTCCCCACCGTCATCCGGCTCTCATAGCCGGCCCCCATGGAGAGCATCAGCGGCACGGCCCCCATCACGGCGGTGAGCGAGGTCATCAGAATAGGCCGCAACCGACGCACGGCCCCGGCAATGATGGCCGCCTCGAAGGATTCACCACGCTGGCGCAGCTGGTTGATGAACTCCACGATCAGGATGCCGTTCTTGGTCACCATGCCGATCAGCATGATCAGGCCGATCTGGCTGTAGATGTTCATCTCCTGTCCCGTCAGCCAGAGGCCGAGCAGGCCGCCGAAGATGCCGAGCGGCACCGTCATCATCACCACGGCCGGGGTGATCAGGCTCTCGAACTGGGCCACCAGCACCAGATAGACCACCAGCAGCGCCAGACCGAACACCAGTGCCATCTCTCCCTGGTTATCGCGATAATCTTTCGAGTCTCCGGCGTAATCTACCGTCATGCCCGCTGGCAGATTGTCGTTGGCCCAGCCATCGAGCATATCCAGGGCCTCGCCCAGGGTGTGGCCCGGCGCCAGGTCAGCGGTCAGGGTCACCGCCTTCTGGCGCTGATAGTGGTTGAGCCGGTTTGGACTGGCCACCTGCTTGAAACTGGCCAGGGTCGAGAGGCTCACCATCTCGCCGGTTGCGGCCTTGAGATAGATGCGACTGAGATCCGAGGCGCCATTGAGCTTGGTCTGATCGGCGCGCAGATAGACGTCATACTCCTCGCCCCTGTCCACATAGGTGGTCTTGGTACTGCCGCCGAGCAGGGTCTGCAGGCTGTTGGCCACCGTCGACACCGGGATCCCCAGCTCGCTGGCCCTGTCGCGGTCTATGGTCACCCGCAGCTCGGGGGTCTTCTCGGCGTAATCGAGATCCGGGTTGGTCATCAGGCCGCTCTGCTGAGCCAGCGCCTTGAGCTGATTGCCCACCTGGTTGAGCTCGCCAAAATCCCCCCCCTGCAACACGAACTGCACCGGGGCGGTCGAGCCGCGCCTGAAACCGGGCTGGAAGGGTCTGATGGTCACATCCGGGATATCGGAGAGCAGGGTCGCCAGCTCCTTGGTGAAGGCGGTGGCATTCTGGTCACGCTTGGCCCAATCGGTGAGCTGAATGATGGTCATGCCGGTCTGATCCCCTCCCCGCCCGAAGGCCGGGGTGCTGAAACTCATGGCCTGCACCACCCCCTGGCCAAGCAGGGGCATGATGGCGGCTTCGACCTGTTGCATATTGCGTTTCATCCGCTCGATGCTGGTGCCCTCTGCCCCCTTGACGAACACATAGACCACCCCTCTGTCTTCGGTCGGGGTCAGGTTGGCGGGCAGCAGCTTGATGAGACCGACACTGCCGACCAGACAGAGCAGCAACATCAGCAGCGCCCAGCCGGAGCGGGGCAACAGCCAGCCGAGCAGGCGGCGATAGTGCTCTTCAACCTTGCCCAAACCGCGATCCAGGGCCGCGGTCAGCGGGTTGGAGGTCTCCTTGGCCCGCATCAGCCAGGAGCCCATGGCGGGGGTCAGGGTCAGGGCGACCAGGGAGGAGCAGATCACCGCCAGGGAGAGCAAAATGGCAAACTCGGTAAAGAGCCTGCCCACCATGCCATCCATGAAGGCGATGGGCACAAACACCATCACCAGCACGGCGGTGGTGGCTACCACGGCAAAGCCCACCTCGCGGGTACCGTGCCAGGCCGCCAATAGCGGCGGCTCGCCCCGTTGCAGATGGTGGTGAATGTTCTCCACCACCACGATGGCGTCATCCACCACCAGGCCGATGGCGAGGATGAGCGCCAACAACGTGATGAGATTGATGGAGAAACCGAGATACCAGGCGCCGATAAAGGCGGAGACGAGCGACACGGGCACAGTGATGGCCGGGATCAGCGTCGTGCGCCCCTGCCCCAGGAATAGATAGAGCACGGCCACCACCAGCACGGCGCTGATGGCGAGGGTGTGGTAGACCTCGTCGATGGACTGCTTGATGAAGATGGTGGAGTCATAATCGACCTCCAGGCTGGCCCCTTCCGGCAAGAAGCGCTGCATCTGGGTCATCTTCTGGGAGATACCCTCGGCCACCGCCAGCGGGTTGGCCGTGGACTGGGGGATGATGCCTATCCCCAGGCTCTCCTTGCCATTGCGCTGGTAGGCGCTGTCTTCGTTCTTGGCCCCCACGTCCACGTCGGCAATATCGGCAAGATAGACCGGCTGACCATTGGCGGCCGTGGTGATCTGCAGACGACGAAAATCGGCGGCCGTGTTGTAGAGCCGCTCTATCTGCACCGCCACCGTCATGCTGTTGTTGCGGATCTCGCCGCCGGGCAGCTCTATGTTCTCCCGGGTCAGGGCGTCCTCAACGTCAGTGACGCTGATACCGCGCGCGGCCATGTCCACCGGGCGCAGTCGCACATACATGACCCGCTCCAGATCTCCCGACAGCATCACCTCGCTCACCCCGTCCACCAGACTCAGAGGATCCACCAACACCCGGTTGGCATAATCCGTCATGGCGGTTCTGTCCATCTGGCTGCTGCTGAAGTTGAGCCAGATGGCGACATCGCCATTGCCGCTGTCCTTGGTGATCAGGGGTTCATCCACATCATCGGGCAGCTTGGTGCGCGCGCGGGAGATGGCATCGCGCACATCCGATACCCCCTCGACCATGTTCCAGCCGAGCTTGAACTCCACCGTGATGCTGGAGCGCCCCTTGCGGGTCGAGGAGTTGATGTTCTCTATGCCGCTGATCCCCGAGAGCTGGTCCTCGATGGGCTTGGTGACCTGACTCTCCATCACCTCGGGGGCCGCCCCCTCATAGGTCGTGGTGATGGAGACCGACGGCGTCTGCACATCGGGCATCTCTCGCACCGTCAATTTGCTGAACGCGACCAGGCCAAATACGGTGAGCAGGGCACTGATCACCACCGCCACCAAGGGACGGCGTACTGATATATCGGAGAGCCACATCAGCCGTTCACCTTCGCCAAGTCCTTGACCAGCAAGCCATCCCGCAGGTTGACCAGCCCCTCCACCACGATGCGATCCCCCGCCTTGAGCCCCTCAGTCACCCAGACTTGCTCCCCTTGGGTTTCACCCAGGATCACCGGCAGGCGCTTGACCCGGCCATCGGCCTCGAGGCGATAGACGAAGCGCTGCTCACCGAGGTACTCCACCGACTGGGCCGGGATCAGCGTCATCTGCTGGGCGGGCAGCGCCAGGGAGACGCTGAGCAGCATGCCGGGGCGCAGCTGACCGGAGTCGTTGGGGAAAATGACCCTGGCCTTGATGTTCTGGCTACTGTCGGAAACCCGGCTATCGACCGTCTCCAGGGTGCCGCGGAACCCCTGATCCGGCCAGGCGGAGCTGGTCGCGGTGACCGTCATGCCGGGGCGCAGCAAGGAGAGATAACGCTCGGGCACGGCCAAATCCAGACGCAGCTTGGCAAGCTCGTCCAGGTGCAGCAGGCTGTCGCCATTGCTGACCAGGGCCCCTTCGCTGAGATCAATCAGGCTGACGGTGCCATTGAAGGGCGCGCGCAGCTCACGCAGGCTCAGCTCATAGCGAGCCGCCGCCAACCTGGCCTGGGCCATGGCGACGGTGGCCTCCTGGCCCTCGAGTTCGGAGCTGGTCACGGCGCCACGGGCCACCAGACGCTTCATGTCGCGCAGCTTGCGCTCCTCGTCGCGAACACTCGCCCCCTGCTCGGCCAGTTCGGCCTGCTGTTTGCCGATATCGAGCTGGATCAACAGATCCCCGGCCTTCACCTGCTGGCCAGAATGGACCGCGATGCGGACGATGCGCCCCGTCACTTCCGGGCTCACCACCACGGCGCGGTTGGCGACCAGCTTGCCGACCAGCTTGAGCATGGGTTCGGTCCGGGTCTGACTGACAATCTGGGTACGAATGTTGACAGGGTGAGGCGCGCCCTTGGCAACAGGCGCGCCAGAGCGGTAATACCAGGCCCCGATAACCAGCAGGGTGAGCACCGTGAGAAACAGCCAGCTACGCATTTTCATTGATGGATCCAGCAAACAAGGGTATGAATTTCACAATAGAGGGCCATTCTAGCCCCAGTTCTTGCCGTGACTATGTATAAGTGTGACAAAAGGTAACAGGCGCAGCACAAGCATTAACCGCCCCGCCTCCCGAATGCACCTCTTGCCCGGTCCCTCATGCGGCAATTCACCATCATCAAGGAGTAACACAGTGGCACGAAGACCCAGACTGGGACTCGCCCTTGGCAGCGGCGCCGCCAAAGGCTGGTCGCACATAGGTATAATACGGGGCCTGGAGCGGCTTGGGGTCAAACCCGATCTGGTGGCCGGTTGTTCCATTGGCAGCTTCGTCGGTGCCGCCTACGCGGCAGGTGCCCTCGACAACCTGGAGGAGTGGGTGCGTGGCTTTACCCGGTTGCAGGTGGTCAGCATGCTGGATCCCGCCCTCTCTGGCGGCCTGTTTCGCGGCGAGAAAGTATTTGGCATCGCCGGTGGCCACCTGGGGGAGCCCAACATAGAAGACCTGCCCATGCCATTTTCCTGCATCGCCACCGAACTCGATACCGGCCGCGAGATCTGGCTCAAAGAGGGGCCCTTGCGCCAGTGTGTACGCGCCTCCTGTGGCATGCCAGGCCTGCTGACGCCCACCTTGCTCAATGACCAGTGGCTGGTCGATGGCGCCGTGGTCAATCCCGTGCCCATCTCGCTGGCCCGCGCCATGGGGGCCGAGGTGGTGATCGCCGTCAACCTCAACACCGATCTGCACCAGCCCTGGAGTCATGAGCCGGATGAGGTGGTCGAGCCCCAGAGCGGACTGTTCGGTCAGTGGTTCAACCGGGGTGGCAACGGCAACCCGACGCCGCCCGGTATGTGGAATGTGATGAGCAGCACCCTCAATATCATGCAGGAGCGGATCACCCGGGCGCGCATGGCGGGGGATCCGCCGGAGATCCAGCTCTGCCCCCGCCTTGGCAATCTCTCCATCATGGATTTTCACCGGGCAGGAGAAGCCATTGAGGAAGGCGAGGCCTGCGTCGAGCGTAACGCCCATCAGCTCAAAGAGGAGCTGACCCGGCTCGGCCTGCTCGCTACCGCCCCCGAGCCCTCGCTCTAAGCCTCCATCTCCGATAAATAGAAAGAGCGCCCCGAGGCGCTCTTTTCACGGCGGCCTCCCGGCCTAGAAGAGCCCCAATCCTTTGAGCATGACGATCAGGATCAAGAGGGGCGACACATAACGCACCACGAAAAACAGGGGTTTGAGGATCCTTAAGTGCAGGGTCCCGCCATTGGTCAACGCCTCCTTCATCCGCTCGAATCCCCATACCCAGCCCACGAACAGGCAGAGCAGAATGCCACCGAGCGGCATCAACACATTGGAGGAGATAAAGTCGAACAGATCGAAGAAGTTCTTGCCCGCCACAGTCACCCCGGCCAGGGTGCTGTTGGAGAGCGCACAGCTCGACCCAATCAAGGCCAGGAGCAGCAGATTGATGAGGGTGGCTCTGGGGCGGCTCAGGCCAAATCGCTCCGACAACACGGAGACCGGCACCTCCAGGATGGAGAGCATGGCCCCGGTGGCCGCGATGGCACTGAGTACGAAGAAGAGCACCATGAATACCTGACCAAAGGGGATGCTGGCAAACACCGCAGGGATGGTAATGAACAGCAGAGCGGGGCCTGCACTTGGCTCAAATCCAAAGGCAAATACCGCCGGGAAGATGGCTATCCCCGCCAGCATGGAGACGAAGAGATCGGCGCACATCACTCGACATGCCGTCGCAGGTATGTGCTGATCGTCCCGAAAATAGCTGCCGTAAGTCATCATGCAGCCCATGCCAATGGATAGCTTGAAAAACGCCAAGCCCATGGCGGTGAGCACCACCCCGGCACTTAATTTGGAAAAATCCGGTGAAAACAAGAAAATCAATCCCTCCCTCGCCCCGGGCAGCGTCAGGCTGCGAGCCCCTATCACCAGCAACAGGATGAATAACAGCGGCATCAACTTCTTGGTCACCGCCTCTATGCCCCTTGAGACCCCCATCAGCAATATGCCCCCCATCAGCGCCAATACCAGCCACTGCCAGAGCAGGCTCTGCAACGGATCCCTGATGAGTGCATTGAAGGCGGCCCCCGTCACGGCAGGATCCGTAGAGAGGATGGTGCCGCCAATCCCCTTGAAGATATAGGCAAACACCCAGGCCGCGACCTCGGAGTAAAAAGACATGATAAGGAAGGCGGCCCCCACCCCCATCAGGGCAACCAGCCACCAGGCCTGTCCCTTGGGTGCCAGCTTGATCAGGGTGCTGACCGCATCGGCTTTTCCCCTGCGACCCAGCATCATCTCGGTGATCATCACCGGCAAACCGACCAGCAAGGTGGCAATCAGGTAGACCAGCAGGAAACTGGCCCCACCATTTTCCCCCGTTAGGTAGGGAAATTTCCAGATATTGCCAAGGCCGACCGCCGAACCCAGCGTCGCGGCCAGCACGCCAAACTTGCTGGTAAAGCCATCTCGAACCTGAGTGCTTGTCATGCTCATCTCTCACCCTGATGTTGCGTTACTGGAATTCTAGGGGGAAATCAGGGGATGGCGATCCTGCGACAAACTGCGCGAATGGGGCGACAGGGAGAGAGAAGTTGCAGCGTGCTGGCGGGGAAAAAAGATAAAAAAATGCCGCCCTTGGGCGGCATTTTCATGGGCGCAATCTCAGGCTCAGCCTTTGGCTAGATCGTCCGGACCTATCTGACCAATCTCGGCGACTTTCTTGTCGGCGAGCAGCCAGAGAGTGAACTTGTGCAGTTCCGGGTGATGGGCCAGGGCAACCAGGAAGGCGCCACCGACTTCACGGTAGCCGAGTTCGTAGTTTTTCAGGGTGGTGGGGGGAACACCCAGCAGATCGGCAAACTTGGGACGGCTCAGGCCGACGGCTTCGCGGATCTGGCGGATCTTCTTGCCAACAGTGTCAATGTTTGAATTCATAATGGTTCCATACTCCGTATGGCGGATTGACTCCGCCTTATTTTTCGCGACGACTCGTAGTCAAGTGTATCAGTTTTGAACGGACTCGTTATGGTCGAGCCTCTATCTTGTAAACGCCTTTTGGCGACAACCCTTAAAAACCTCGGGGATGGTAATCGCTCAATCGCTCAAGGTAAACAGTCTCGAAGAGAAACCTTTATGGAGGCCCGTTGAATCCTCCGTATAATCGATTGACCATCTATAACGAGTAACAAAAATGGCGTTTCCTGGAATAATATCCCGTCTGCATCCGAGCCCCGTCCCGCAGGATCTCGCCCTGCAACTGCAACAAGGCCAGCATTATCGAGCGGAAGCCTTCTTGTTACCTGAAGCCATGATGGCGCTGGCCACCGAGATACTCCCGGCCCTGCCTGAGCGCATCAGCCTCTATCTGGCCCAGGAACAAGCCGGGTTGGCACTGCGTGGCCATGACGGCGTCTTGCAAGATGACGGCACTCTCACCCTCCATAATGGACAGCATATTCAACTGGCCCAGGAGCCCGGGCAAGGCCAGCTGGTCCCCGAATCGGGTCTGCGGGAGATGGGCCTCTGGCTCGAAGCCGGTCATCGCCACTTCATCTGCCCCGCCGCCGTGCAACCTGTCGCGCGCGCCATCCTCAATATCTGGCCTCTCGATCCCTATCTGGCCAAACATTTTTTACTCAGTTTCACTCCCCTGCTCGATTCGGCTACCGAACAAGATTTGCTCGCCGTGCTGGCGGCACGCCAGGACATCGCCACCCCGCAACCAGACTGGGTTGAGGTCTATATGAAGCTTGAAAAGCGGTTGCATAGGACCTACTTAGACCACTGAACTACAATGCTGAACCCCAGCTTGCGGCAGCGACACAAATTGGCTCAGGTCTCTTTTGTGAACTTGATCATGGTTTGAAATGGGAATACAGTGCGCATCGTCATCGGATTGACACCCTTTTTTGGTGGGTGAAAAGTGTGCAAACACAGACCCCCTCTTCATGGATGAGAGAGATCCCGGTTAACACGGGATCCCTGTCAGACTCCTTGCCATCGTTGGCAGAGCCTGCAGCTTACATAAATCAAAAAGTGCGAAGCACGTGATCAACGTGCCATCTCAACGAGGATATATTTATGATGAAAATGGCCCCTTCCCTGATTGCCATCGCCATGGCTACTCTGGGTGCTACTGCTGCTAACGCCGCTGACGATATCTACTTCGGTGCCGGTGTTGGTGCTGCTCACTTCAACGGTCTGAACAACGTCAACGGTGTTGACGATGGCACCGAAGATGCAGCCGCTGCTAACGCTTTCGTTGGTTACAACTTCACCGAGAACTTCGGTACCGAACTGGGCTACCAGTACGCTGGCCGTGGTAACACCGAAGGCTCCCGTTACGAGAACCAGGGTGCCACCCTGTCTGGTATCGCTCGTCTGCCGGTTGCCAAGGACCTGTCCATCTTCGCTGAAGGCGGCGCCTACTGGGCTCACACCGACGGTCTGGAAACTGGCGATACTCGCGTTTCCCCGCTGGCTGGCCTGGGTCTGACCTACAAGCTGAACGACGCCCTGGATCTGCAGGCTCGTTATCGCTACATGTGGAACGTCTCTGACCTGTCCACTGCTGCCTACAACACCTCTGATGACAACTACAAGTCCAACCAGAGCGTTGCGACTATGGAAGTGGTTTACCACCCGTTCCGTACTTCCTACGTTGAGCCGGTTGCCGCTCCTGTTGTTGAAGAAGCGCCTGCTCCGGTCGTCGTTGAGAAGAACTTCACCATGAGCTCCGACGTGCTGTTTGCCTTCGGCAAATCCACTCTGAAGCCTGAAGGTGTTGATGCACTGAACGGTCTGTACCAGCAAATCATCGACGCTCAGCCGAAAGACGGTAGCGCCGTAGTTGTTGGTTACTCCGACCGCATCGGTTCCGACGCTTTCAACCAGAAGCTGTCCGAAGCTCGTGCTCGTACCGTAGCTGACTTCCTGGTCGGTAAAGGCATGGCCGCTGGTAAAGTGTCCATCGAAGGTCAAGGCGAAGCCAACCCGGTCACTGGCAACCAGTGTGACGGTATCAAAGCTAAAGCTGACCTGATCACTTGCCTGGCCCCGGACCGTCGTGTTGAAGTCCGCGTTGCTGGCGTGCAAGAAGTTCAGCAGTAATCTCTCCGAGATTCTGACTGCAAGAAGGGGATGCATCGCATCCCCTTTCGTTTATCTGACACCCTGACGACAACCCCTGTCCGACCCCTCCCCCGCATTTATCTCCTCAGCCAGCCTGCTCCCCTCAAAATGCTGCATATTCGTTCAGTAACTTGATCAACGTGAGCCAAAAGAATACAGTTATCACGCTTGTAAGGTATTGGATGAATTATTAAAAGCGCCTCTACCGGTTAGTTGTCCACGGAAGCCGTTACGGCCGTGAGTAGCCAAGAGTCCTTCATATTCATTCATACTGCCCGTGCTACAGCACGGAGATATGCCATCCGGGTTCCCGGATGCGTTGCATATGACTAAGAGTGCTCGCCAATGACGCGGCAAACTCAACGAGGATATAACGATGAAAATGAAAGTGGCACCGACCCTGATTGCCCTGGCCCTTGCGGCCGCAGGCAGCACCGCAGCCCAGGCTGCTGATAACGACTGGTACACCGGTATCGCCGCCGGCTGGGCCTATACCCATGACCTGGAAGACTTTGGCAAGAATGCCGATGTAGACAAGGATGCCACCGCACTGAGTCTGTTCGGTGGTTATAACTTCACCGAAAACTTCGGTGCCGAAGCTGGCTACCTCTATGCCGGTAAAGCGGGCATCAATGGCGTGGATTTCTCCACTCAGGGCGCAACCCTGTCCGGGATCGGCCGCCTGCCTTTGGGCGACATCTTCTCCGTATTCGCTGAAGGTGGTGCCTACGTGTTCCACGCTAAAGGCAACAACGACGGCGACAACGGCATAGCCCCGCTGGCGGGTGTTGGCCTGACGGCCAAGCTGTCTGATCTGATCGACGTGCAAGCTCGCTACCGCTACATGTGGGACGTGGGTGACGAGAACAAGACTGGCAACAACATGATCTGGGAGACCGACATGAGTGTGGCCACGCTGGAACTGGTTCTGCACCCGAATCGCACCTCCTATGTGGCCCCGGTCGCCGCGCCAGTGGTGGCCGAGCCCGAGCCGGTCATCGTCGAGAAGAACTTCGCCATGAGCTCTGACGTGCTGTTTGCCTTTGGCAAATCCAGCCTCAAGCCGGAAGGGGTCGATGCCCTGAACGGTCTGTATCAGCAGATCGTTGACGTTCAGCCGAAAGATGGCAGCGCCGTGGTCGTCGGTTACACCGACCGTATCGGTTCCGACGCCTATAACCAGAAGCTGTCAGAAGCCCGTGCCCGCACCGTGGCCGACTTCCTGGTTGGCAAGGGTCTCCCCGCTGGCAAGGTTGCCATCGAAGGGCAAGGCGAAGCCAACCCAGTGACTGGCAATCAGTGCGACGGCATCCACGCCAAGGCTCAGCTGATTGCCTGCCTGGCACCGGATCGCCGCGTCGAAGTGCGTGTGACCGGCGTACAGGAAGTGCAGCAGCAGTAATGATGACAGTGTGAAGCCCTGCTAGCAGGCTAAATACCGTTGATGAAAAGAGGAGGCCATGGCCTCCTCTTTTCGTTTATATTTAGCATTCAATTGAAACCACTCATGCCGTATATGACCCAACCGCACTTTAGGGTTTGCCACCGCCGCTTTCTTGGGATCCCGCTCACAGCCCAGACACTCTAAGTCTGTGTTCAGCCAAGCAAAATCATGGACGATGGCTATAACTAGATGGTGCGTAACAACTCTTGCACAACAAAAAAGAGGATAAGCGATGAAACCAAGCCTGTTATCTGCACTGATTGCTGTGGCATTCGCATCAGCTGCAAGCCTTCCAGCTCAGGCCAATGACTGGTATCTCGGTGGCGGTGGCGGTGTCGCCATTGGTCATGATCTGGACGATCTTGGCGATGACGTCGACAAAAATGACACCGCCTGGAGCCTGTTCGCCGGCTACAACTTTACCGAAAACTTTGGCGCCGAGCTGGGTTACCTCAACACGGGTGACTGGAGCGTCGATAATGAA
This sequence comes from Aeromonas rivuli, assembly GCF_020149575.1. Classification (NCBI taxonomy): domain Bacteria; kingdom Pseudomonadati; phylum Pseudomonadota; class Gammaproteobacteria; order Aeromonadales; family Aeromonadaceae; genus Aeromonas; species Aeromonas rivuli. The sequence goes on from NZ_CP079742.1 coordinate 3,118,943, forward strand.
CAGTTCAGCAGCCAGGGCGCGACCCTGTCAGCCATAGGTCGCCTGCCCCTTGGGGATATCTTCTCTCTCTTTGCCGAGGGAGGGGCCTATATCTATCAGGTTGATACCATCAATGGCTCGGACAATGACTATGCCCCTCTGCTGGGACTGGGCATGGGGGCTCAGTTGACCGACTGGCTCGACCTTCAGGCCCGCTACCGCTATATGTTCCGGGTCGGCGATGACCCCGACAATGGCAAGCTGGGCAGCGGCACGGATCGCTGGGTCACCGACGTGAGCGTCGCGACCCTGGAGCTGGTATTTCATCCGAATCGCCATACCTATGTGGCGCCGGTAGCCGCCCCCATGGTCGCCGCCGTCGCCCCCGTCATGGTCGACAAGAGCTTCTCCCTGAGCTCCGATGTCTTGTTCGAGTTCAACAAATCAGCCCTCAGGGCCGAAGGCAGCAGTGCACTGGAAGATCTTTACCAGCAGATAGTGGCGGTCAATCCCAAGGATGGTCAGGTAACCGTCATGGGCTACACGGATAGGCTCGGTTCCGATGGCTACAACCAATCCCTGTCCGAAGCCCGTGCCCAGACGGTGGCCGATACCCTGATAGGGCTGGGTCTACCCGCGGACAAGGTCTCCATCCAGGGTCTGGGTGAGAGCAATCCGGTGACCGGCAGCCAGTGTGATGGCATCAGTCCCAAGTCTGAACTGATCAACTGCCTGGCACCGGATCGCCGGGTAGAGGTCAAGGTCACTGGCACTCAGACCGAGCAAACGCCACAGCCCGTGGATGCTCAGCCCGCCACTGAGCCCATGGATAGCGAGCCCGCCAAGGCCTGACAACCCTCACCTCCGTTGTGCAAATAAAGAAGGGATGCCGCGGCATCCCTTCTTTATTTCAGCCTCTTTCGTTAGAAGGAGGTACGGCGATAACGTCGATACAGAGGGCGCCAGAAGTTAGCCTCGATGGCCTTGTCGATCACCTCGTCCGGGGTCTGTACCGCCTTGCCTTGCAGCATGGCGGTCTTGGCGACCATCTTGGCGATGTAACGGGACACCTCGTGGATATCTGCCAGATCCGGCAACAGTGAGCCATCCTCGCCTTTTACCATGGGAGAGCACTCCGCCAGGGCACGGCTGGCCGACATCAGCATGGCATCCGTCACCCGCTTGGCTCCCGACGCAATCACCCCAAGGCCTATCCCCGGGAAGATGAAGGAGTTGTTGCACTGGGCGATGACATAACGCTTGCCCTTGTACTCGACCGGAGCAAAGGGGCTGCCGGTGGCCACCAGCGCCTGGCCGTCGGTCCAGCGAATGAGATCCGCCGGAGTCGCTTCCACCCGGGAGGTGGGGTTGGAGAGCGGGAAGATGATGGGGCGAGCACAGTGCTTGTGCATGGTCTTGACCACCTCTTCGGTGAAGAGGCCGGGCTGGCCAGAGACCCCGATCAGGATATCCGGGCGACCGTGCTCCATCACCTCCAGCAAGGAGATATTGTCTCCCACCGGCCACTCTTTGATCTGCTCTACCGGCTGGGAGAGGCGACGCTGGAAGTCGAGCTGGTTGGGGATCTTGTCGGTGATGAGGCCGAATCTGTCCACCATGAATACCCGGCCACGGGCCTGCGCATCGCTCAGGCCTTCGGCCTTCATCTGTGCCACTATCTGCTCGGCGATGCCGCACCCGGCACTGCCGGCACCGAGGAAGGCGACTCGCTTCTCGGAGAGCTTGGCCCCCGAGGCCTTGCAGGCGGCGATCAGGCTGCCCAGGGTCACGGCGGCCGTGCCTTGGATATCATCGTTGAAGCAGCACAGCTCATCCTTGTAACGGTTGAGCAGCGGCATGGCATTGCTCTGGGCAAAGTCTTCGAACTGGAGCAGGATGTCGGGCCAGCGGCGTTTGACCGCCTGAATGAAGGCGTCGACGAAGTCGTAATACTCCTCCCCCGAGATGCGCGGATGACGCCAGCCCATGTAGAAGGGATCGTTGAGCAGTTGCTGGTTGTTGGTACCCACATCCAGCACCACCGGCAGGGTATAGGCCGGGGAGATGCCGCCACAGGCGGTATAGAGAGAGAGCTTGCCGATGGGGATCCCCATACCGCCTATGCCCTGATCCCCCAGACCCAGGATGCGCTCGCCATCGGTCACGACGATGACCTTGACGTTCTGCTTGGTGGCGTTTTGCAGCATGTCATCGATCCTGTCCTTGTCGGAGTAGGAGATGAAGAGGCCACGGGCGCGGCGATAGATGTTGGAGAACTCTTCACATGCCTTGCCCACGGTCGGGGTATAGATGATCGGCATGATCTCGGTCAGGTGATCCCGAATGAGACGGTAGAACAAGGTCTCGTTGGTATCCTGGATATTGCGCAGGTAGATATGCTTGTCCATGTCGTTGCCAAAGGCCATGAACTGGCGATAGGCACGTTCCACCTGCTCCTCGATGGTTTCGATGTTCTGGGGCAGCAGACCTTCCAGGTTGAAGTTGCTGCGCTCTTCACTGGTGAAGGCGCTGCCCTTGTTAAGCAGTGGCGTCTCTAATAGAGCGGGGCCGGCGTAGGGAATGTAGAGAGGACGTTTCTGATTATTATCTTCAAACATGGTTGGGTACCTTGACGATGTGGCCCCTGGATCCTATGGGCTTAGGCCAACAATTTCAAAGGATTTAGCCATCGGTGTGCGTCTGGGCAACCCCGGTCGCCACGGGTCTGCGACCGAGCCGGCGAAACTCACCGGGGGTCTGACCAGTCGCACGGCGAAAACGGTTCGCAAAGTTGGCGCCATCGCTGTAACCGACCCGACCGGCCAGCTCGCCGAGCGGCCAATCGGTATAGAGCAGCAACTGGCGCGCCTTCTCCATGCGCAGCCCCGTCAACCAGGTCATGGGGCCCATACCAAACGCCTGCTGGCAGAGCCGGTGCAAGTGCGGCGCCGAGCAGGCCATCAGACTGGCCAGCCGGGGGACTGTCCAGGGCTCATCGAGCCGCCCCTCCACCAGACGCTGCAAACCTTGCAACCGGTCAAGGGGCGTGCCCCTCGCCTCGCCGCGCAGCACCCGGGCCAACAGCGTCAGCAGCAAAGAGAGCAGTTGGGGCTGCAGGGCAGAACGGCTGCCCTCTGTGTGCATCAGCTGCAATAGATGATGCAGCGACTCCTCCTCGCGACTGACCCAGCAACGATGGCCAAGCCGGTGCAGATGCTGCCAGCGCGGCACGTCATCGAGCAGGATCCAGCTGGTGTGCCAGTTTTCCCCCGCCAGCCGCAGACCACCTGGCAGAGCGGCCGGTAGAAAGACCAAGGCCCCGGCCGGGATGGGCGTCTCCCCCTGCCCGGTCAGCAACATGCCACCCTCGCTGTGGCTGAGCAGCAAGATATGAAAAGCGGGCCTGTTGCGCTGGATAAGGTAATGGTCGCGCAGCACCGACAGACCGGTCAGAAAGACCCCCGCCTCGCCGAGCAAGGGCAGTCCCTCCCGCCCCAGCATCCGCTCCTCGCAACTCTGCGCTATCTCCAGACACTCCCTCTCGAACACCTGGCCTCCTGTTAATCGGTAATAGATAGTTTTGAACAAGAAAGACGATAGCCATTCACAGCGGGCACATCTGGCCCCGCGCTTATGATATCGGCTATCAACCTTAAGTTTCCATGACCCGGTTAACAGCAATGAACTATTGGCAAGCGATTTTCAAACAAACCACCGACAAGGAGTTCATGGGCAAACTGTGGCGACTGGCCCTGCCAGTCTCCCTGCAATCCATGATGTTCTCCCTGCTGGGTCTCATCGACATCATGATGGTGAGCCAGCTGGGGGCGACTGAGGTTGCCGCCGTCGGCTTGGGAAACCGGGTCTTCTTCTTCAATCTGCTGGTGGTCGCCGGTCTTTCTGGCGGCGTCTCTGTGCTGGCGGCGCAATACTATGGCCGCAACGACCTGAGCGGAGTGCGCCGCGCCTTGGCCCTGGCTCTGCTCAGCGCCCTGCTGGTGAGCCTGCCCTTCGCCCTGCTCTATACCTTTGCCCCGGGCAGCGTGCTTGGCTTTGCCAGTCAGGATCCCGTGCTGCGCCCCCTGGCGGATCAATACCTGATGATCACCGGCGCCACCATTCTCTGCACCGCACTGGTGGTGCCGCTGGAGGCGGCGCTGCGCTCGGTGGGCAATGCCGCTGCCGCCACCCATATCGGCATCATCGCCATCCTTGCCAACGTGCTGCTCAACTACGCCCTCATCTTCGGCCACTTCGGCTTCGACGCCATGGGGGTCGAAGGCTCGGCCTGGGGCACCACGCTGTCGCGCCTGCTGCAAACGGCCCTGCTCCTCGGCTATGTGATGCACAAGGAGGCTCGCCTGCTGCCGCGCAGCCCCGACTGGTTGCTGGCCCTCTCGGGCAAAGAGGTGCGCCGTTTCGTGCTGATCGCCCTGCCACTGCTGCTGCACGATGGCCTCTGGGCCTTCGGCATGCTGCTCTATGGCTTCCTCTATGCCCACCTCGGTGTCGATTCCCTGGCCATCATGACCACCCTGGGTGCGCTGGAGGGGATCCTCATCTCCCTCTTCTTCGGACTGGCGGTGGCCTGTGCCACCCTGCTCGGCCACCGGCTCGGTGCCGAGGAGTATGAGGTCGCCTGGCAGCAATCCCAGCTGCTGCTGGTATTGGCGCCATTGGGGGCCTTGCTGGTCGGTCTCTTCGTCTGGTTCATGCAAGCCCCCCTGCTGCTCTGGATTGGCAATCTGCCCGCCGAGCTGCTGCCCCAGGCCGGTCAGGTGCTGGGCATTCTCTGCCTCGGCATGCTGCTCAAGGTGTTCAACATGGTGGGCATTGTCGGGGTGTTGCGATCCGGGGGCGACGTGAAGTACAGCATCGTCATCGACATCGTCGGCATGTGGTGCATCGGGCTGCCACTGGCCTGGCTGGCGGTCAGCTGGCTCGGCTGGCCTCTCTCCTGGGTCGCTGCCGTGGTGCTGCTCGAGGAGTTGAGCAAGGTGCTGATGGTCCATCGCCGGGTACAGCGCCGCCGCTGGCTGCGCAACCTGGTGGCGGCTTGAATCAGCGCCGGTGAGTGCACCTCTGTTTGCAGCAAATCAAAGTTCGAGCAAGGCCCGGGGTGTATGCTGTGCTCATCTTGTTTGTGGGGGGTCTTGATGCCACCCCGGGTTAGGAGAGAAACAATGCACACACAAAAAGAGACCCTGAGTCAGGAGGCCCTGCTCACCCTGGCCAACGAGCTTATCCGCAACCATGACGAGTTTATCCACGGCATGCACGCCGACGCCGTGGCGCAGCGAGGGGATGTGCTGGTGTTCAAGGGGGAGTATTTCCTGAGCGACGACGGCACCCCGACCCCCAAGACGATGGCGGTGTTCAACATGTTCAAATACCTGGCCCACCAGCTATCGGGCAAATACCAGCTGGGTTGAGACGAACAACGGGATGCCAGGGGCATCCCGTTTTGCTGATGGCAAAGAGGCAGCCAGCCGCGCTCAAGCGACGCTGCGATCTGGCGAGCCCCGCTCCCCCACCACACAGTTGCGACCCGCCACCTTGGCCTGATAGAGCCGCTCGTCGGCCCGACTGAGCAGACTCTCTGCCGATTCGGCGGACTGCATCAGGGCCACTCCGATGCTGACGGTCACCTCGAGCAGCTCATCGCTGGTCGGGCTCTTGATGAGGCGCGCCTCGACCGCCAGGCGCAGCCGCTCGGCAACCCCCGATGCCTGCTCCCCACTGCCGCAATCGGGCAGCAGGACGGCAAACTCTTCCCCCCCATAACGCCCCAGCACCATGCCCGTCTCGAGCTGCTCGGCCAGGCAGGCCGCCACCTCCTTGAGCACGGCATCCCCCGCCAGATGGCCGTAGTGGTCATTGATGCGCTTGAAGCGATCGAGATCGAGCAGCAGCAGGGCAAAGGGTTTTTGCTGGTAAAGGAAGCGGGCTCGGGATTGCGCCAGCTGCTTCATCAACAGCCGCCGGTTCATCATGCCAGTCAGCTCATCCCTGGTGGATTCGCGATAGAGCTGCAGCAGCATGTTGAGCTGGCCGCACTGCACCCAGGCACTCGCCAGGGCGAACAGGGTAAGCAGCCAGAGCTGATCCAGGGTGGCTGCGCTCCACAGGGGTTGGCCAAGCAGCAACCAGTTGCCCCCCAGCATGGCGACCATGATGCAGGCCGCCAGCTGCAGACTGAGCGAGAGAGGGACCGGAAAGATGGCGAACAGGCTGATCAACAGATAGGGGAAGGCCCAGTAGCCCGCCTGCAGCTCTTGCCCGGCGTCGAAGCTGGCCAGGCAGAACAGCGAGAAGATCATCATCACCGTCATCAGGTAGCCGAGCGCCAGCTTCATGCGCTCCCGGCGAAAGTGAATGAGATAGGAGAGCGGGATCAGGGGCGAGAGTGCCAGCAGGCAGAAAGCACGCGCCTTGAGCAGCTGGCTGAATTGCTCCTGACTCAGGGTCAACCAGTCGACCAGCCCCCAGGCGGGAATGCCGATCATCAACAGGCAGGTAAGCAGCCGCAGCCTGACCGTCATAAATCCCATGCGGGTCAGGGTGAAATCTTCCGAATGCGCGCGGGCACTCCAGAACTCCGACAGCTTCAACATCCAGCGTCTCCAGGTCGTGAAAGAGGGCTCATTCTACGCCTACATATGGCAAAAACCCATGACATCGACGGGTTTTACCGCTCACACCCCAGATGCAAACCGGCGGATCATAATGGTCACGCGCAAACGTTTCAACCTCGCGACAAATAAACCCGTTTATGACCAATTGCCGCTGGATCTCGCTTTTTCAATCACTACAATAGCCGCCAAATTTCCTCCCCCTTCTCCCATCAAATTTCGAGGTATCTATGGAACAGGCTGCTCTCAAGAGCGCTCCCGACCAGCCACAGCGGCGCCCCCACCCGGATCTGGTCTACGGCATCAATGAGGTTCCTCCCCTGCCCCAGACCCTGTTCGCCGCCCTGCAGCATATGCTCGCCATGTTTGTCGCCATCATTACCCCGCCCCTCATCATCGCCAACGCCCTTGGCCTGCCCGCCGATGAGACCCGCTACATAGTGTCGATGTCCCTGGTCATGTCCGGCATCGCCTCCTTCATCCAGACTCGCCGCGTTGGCCCCATCGGCTCTGGTCTTCTGTCGGTGCAGGGCACCAGCTTCAACTTCCTCGGCCCCATCATCGCCTCCGGGCTGGCCCTCAAGCAGGCTGCCATGCCCACGGACGACCTGCTCGGCACCCTGTTTGGCACCATGCTGGTCGCCGCGCTGACCATGGTGGTGCTCAGCCGCTGCCTGCATCTGGTGAGCCGGGTCATCACCCCGCTGGTGACCGGCATAGTGGTGCTGCTCATCGGCCTGACCCTGATCAAGGTCGGCCTCATCAGCATGGGGGGTGGCTATGGCGCCCTGGCCGATGGCAGTTTTGCCAGCCACGGCAACCTCTTCCTCTCCCTGCTGGTGCTGGGATTGATTGTGCTGCTGCAACGCAGCCACAACCCCTGGCTGCGCCTCTCCGCCATCATGATTGCCATGCTGGTCGGCTATGGGGTCGCCCTGCTGATGGACAAGGTGCAGCCCCCCGTCTTCGAGGGACCTCTGCTGATGATCCCGGCGCCACTGCGTTATGGGCTCGGCTTTGACTGGCAACTGTTCGTGCCGCTCGCCATCATCTTCGTGGTGACGGCGCTCGAAGCCATCGGCGACATGACGGCCACCTCGGATGTCTCGGGCGAGCCGGTCAGCGGCCCGCTCTACATGAGCCGCATCAAGGGCGGTGTGCTGGCCGATGGTTGCAACTCCATGCTGGCGGCGCTCTTCTCCACCTTCCCCATGTCCACCTTTAGCCAGAACAATGGCGTCATCCAGTTGACCGGAGTGGCCAGCCGTCATGTGGGTCTCTTCATCGCCGCCATGCTGGCCCTGCTCGGACTGTTCCCGGCGGTGGCCAGCCTGGTACAGCAGATCCCCGAACCCGTGCTTGGCGGCGCCACCATCGTCATGTTCGGCACCATAGCCGCGGCCGGGGTGCGCATTATCTCCCGCGAGGAGCTGGACAGACGCGCCCTGATGATACTGGCTGTCTCCCTGGCCATGGGCTTGGGGGTCGCCCAGGTGCCCGAGGTGCTGCAACACCTGCCCGAGCTGGCCAAGAGCGTGCTCTCCTACGGCGTCGCCACCGGCGGCCTGACCGCCATCATCCTGAATCTGCTGCTGCCCAAGCGCGCCGCCGCGCAGGCCTGACTCTCTCGCCAACAAACAGGTAAAGCCCCGCCGTGCGGGGCTTTACCTCCTCCCCCGTCGCGGGTACTGTGCTGGGCAGCCTCAGCGCCAGGACGCCTTCATGCTCTATACCCTGCTTCCCCCTCTGCCCACCCGCCACACTCCGGATCAGATCTTGACCGAGGAGCAGGGTTGGCTGCGGGACTGTGCCCGTGACGGCCAACCCCGCGCCCATTTATGGCAGGCCCCCCAGTGCCTCATCGTCACCCGCAAAGATACCCGTCTGCCCCGCTATCAAGCCGCCTGCGAGCAACTTGCGAGGGAAGGCTGGCCTGTCCATGTGCGCGACAGCGGCGGCACCGCCGTGCCCCACGGTCCCGGCATCCTCAACCTCTCCTTGCTGCTGCCCCGCACCGCTGCGGATCTGGCCCACTACTACCGGCTGCTGGGGGCACCGCTGCTGGCCCTGCTGGGGGAGCATGGCCTGGAGGGGAGCTACGACTTCGTGCCCGGTTCGTTTTGCGACGGCCAGTACAATCTGGTGATCGAGGGTCGCAAGGTAACAGGCACTGCCCAGCGCTGGCTGGCACCGGGTCAGGATCACGGCGGCGCCGTGCTGGCTCAGGCCATGCTATTGGTGGCGGGGGATGTGAATGAGGGCACCCGGATGGCGAGCCGCTTCTATGAACTGGCAGGCGGGGAGCTGCGTTTTCTGCCCGATACCTCCACCACCCTGGCGCACTGCATCGGTTGGCGAGGTAGCGAGGAGCAACTGGTGGCGCAGGTGCAACGGCGTTTGCAGGCGCGGCTGACCGGCAACTGATGTGCCGGCGCCCAAAGCCTGCCTGATACGAAAAAGCCACGACCCGGGTCGTGGCTTTTCTGTTTTCAGCGCCGCGGGTATCAGGCGGTCTGCGGCTCTGGCTCGGCTTCGCTATCGCTGCCCCGCTTGAAATAAGCGCGGGTCTCGGCGATCACCACATGGCGCAGGCCGATGAGACCGATGAGGTTGGGTACCGCCATCAGGCCATTGACGATGTCGGCCAACAGCCAAATCATGTCGAGATGAAGGAAGGCACCGCCCGCCACCAGCCCCAGATAGATGAAGCGGTAGGGCTTGATAGCCCGAGTCCCGAACAGGTAGTGAGTGCAGCGCTCACCGTAGTAGTTCCAGCCGAGGATGGTGGTGAAGGCGAAGAACAGCAGGCCTATGCTCACCAGATATTGGCCCAGGTGCGCATCCAGCCCCTGGGCGAAGGCGGCGCTGGTCATGGCTGCGCCGCTAAGATCGCCGCTCCAGACCCCGGTGACCACCAACGTCAGGCCCGTCATGGTGCAGATGATGAGGGTGTCGATAAAGGTGCCGGTCATGGAGACCAGCCCCTGCTCCACGCATGAATCCGTCTTGGCCGCCGCCGCCGCGATGGGGGCTGAGCCTAAACCCGATTCGTTGGAGAAGACCCCCCGCGCCACCCCTGACTGGATAGCCAGCATGATGCTGGCACCGACGAAGCCACCGGTCGCGGCATGGCCGCTGAAGGCGCTCCCGACCACCAGCGCGATCGCATCGGGCAAGGCGCCAGCACTGTTCACCAGCACCCCGAGACAGGCGGCAATATAGAAGAGCGCCATGAAGGGCACCACCTTGCTGGCCACGCTGGAGATGGACTTGATCCCCCCCAGGGTCACCAGGGCGACCAGCAGCGTCAGCACCACGGCGGTCGCTTCGCGGGGCACCGAGAAGGAGAGGCTCATGGCGTCGGAGATGGCATTGACCTGCGGGAAGGTACCGATGCCAAAGAAGGCGACCCCGATGCCAAACAGGGCGAACAGTTTGGCCAGCCAGCGACTGCCGAGCCCCTTCTCCAGATAGTACATGGGGCCGCCCGCCATCTGGCCGTTGCTGTCCAGCTGTCGATATTTGACCGCCAGCAGACACTCGGCGTACTTGGTCGCCATGCCAAACAGGGCCGCCATCCACATCCAGAACAGGGCACCCGGGCCCCCTAGCTTGATGGCGGTCGCGACGCCGACGATGTTGCCCGTGCCTATGGTGGCCGAGAGCGCGGTGCACAGCGCCCCGAAACTGGAGACATCCCCCTGCTTGCCCTGGCCCTGATCGCGACCAAACACCAATTTGAGGGCGAAGGGCAACCGCACCAGCTGCAGCAGACCCAGGCGAAGAGTGAGGTAAACACCGGTCCCGACCAGCAGGATCAGCAGGGGCGGACCCCAGACAAAGCTATCGATGGCGGCGAGCGCCGATTGAATTGATGACATGCATCCTCCTTAAAAAACAACAATTAAGGAGGAGAAGGATGATCTTCCCATAGGTGTCGCGATCGCCAGAGGTGATCGGATGCGGGCCAAGAACGTGTTCACACTCTTACTGCGAGGCCGTGATCAAGGCTCATGCGCTGCTCGGAATCCTCACGTATGTCTATACGCTCCGGTTCCTGCGCTGCTCTTTACCTTGCTGACGACCTCTCGTTACAGATCGTGAACAGTTCCAAGCTCAGGTACAACCATCCCATCCCCTCTGTCCTTTTGCCTGAGAGTTTCCGGCCTGTTTATCATGGATAAACAAGACCTTGCTCCTTCGGCGCCCGATTAAACGGGTCTCTCCAGAGTATCGTCCAGTAGCAGTCCACACCGGTTGCCCGGTACCTGAAAGATTTACTTCTTCGGTGGATGGTCCCCCATCGCTCTCCTGCTACCTTCATCCGAACTAGTTTTGGATTAGGACGGGCATATTAGTCCAAAATAATGTGATCTGTCTCCCAACAATCCCCGTTTTTCTTCCTGAGCCTCCGGCGCCGCCTGAAAGTAAATAGATTGTTAACTATCAATTGGTTAGCCCGCCACTGGCCAGGAGGCCCTTCTTGCATCCGGATACGCCTTTTTGCACTGGATATCAATTTCCCCTTTCGTCTCGACCAGAAAATCTTGCCAACATAGCCAATCAAAAAGCTTGCATGACAAATCAATAAACAGATAATTGCGCGCATATCCAAGCAGTAACCATGAAAGTTATGCAGCTTGCTGGATAGGTCCCTTCCGGACCGCTCGCCTGAGCCGGCCGTTGCCGTCTCAACAAACCAAGGCTAGGGCAACTCCGCCCCCTAAGGATGATCAAAAGACAATGAAAGAGACCCTTGTGGCACAAGATTACCGTCAGCTGGTTGAACAATTTGGCTCTCCCCTGTTGCTGCTCGACAAGGCTGCCGTGCGCCGCCAATACCGGGCTCTGTCTGCCGCCCTGCCCGAGGTGCGCCTGCACTATGCGCTCAAGCCCCTGCCCCATGAGGCGGTGGTCGCTGTGCTCAAGGAAGAGGGAGCCTGCTTCGATCTGGCCACCAATGGCGAAGTGGATCTGGTGCGCTCGCAAGGGGTGCGGCCGGGTCGCTGCATCCATACCCATCCCATCAAGCGCGACAGCGACATTCGCTATGCGCTGGAATATGGCTGCACCGTCTTTGTCTATGACAACCCCCTGGAGCTGGACAAGTTCCTGCCCTACAAGGATGAAGTGACACTGCTGCTGCGCGTCAGCTTCCCCAATCCCAACACCAAGGTCGATCTCTCCAAGAAATTTGGCTGTACCCCGGAGCAGGCGCTGCCCCTGCTGCAACTGGCCCAGGCAAAAGGGCTCAAGGTGAGGGGGCTCTCCTTCCATGTCGGCTCCCAGGTGCCCAACAGCGAGCGCCATGTCCAGGCTATCGACGCCTGCCGCGAGATCATGGAACAGGCCTGGGATCTGGGGCTCAAGCCCTGGGTACTCGACATCGGTGGCGGCTTCCCGGTCGACTATGAAGGGGGCGAGTTCGATATCGATGGCTTCTGTGCCCCGATCCGCGCCGCGCTCGCCAAGCTGCCCGCCACGGTGCAGAAAATTGCCGAACCGGGCCGTTTCATCAGCGCCCCTGCCATGACCTCGGTATCCAGCGTGATGGGCAAGGCCCACCGTGGTGACAAGATCTGGTACTACCTGGATGACGGCCTCTATGGCAGCTACAACGGTCAGCTCTATGACCACGTCACCTACCCGGTCAGTACCCCCTATGCCGGTGGCGAGTTGCACAATGCCGTACTCTCCGGCCCGACCTGCGACAGCGTGGATGTGATCCGTGACGGCATCATGCTGCCGGATCTGGAGATTGGTGAGCTGGTGATAGGGAAAGTGATGGGGGCCTATACCTGGGCCTCGGCCTCGACCTTCAACTTCTTCCCCAAGGCCAATATCCTGATCCTCGATAGCAGCCAGCAGAGCCAGAAGCTGGTCGCCGTCGCCTGAAGGGCATGACCATGACGCCGACATAGAGAGGGGGAGCCATTGGCTCCCCCTCTTGTTTGCATTGTCACGCCAGCGTCATCAGAACTGGCTGGTCAGCAGCCAACCGGTATAACCGAAGAAGATGCAGAGCAAGATCCCCCCTTCCACCCGGTTGATGCGGCCCTGGCCCTTGCGGCCCAGACACATCACCAGCAGCAGCAGGGTCAGCCCCATCATCAGGCTCCAGTCACGGGTCAACACGGCCGGATCCACGTCCAGGGGCGCTATGCCAGCGGCGATACCCACCACGGCCAAGGTGTTGAACAGGTTGGAACCCAGCACGTTGCCGAGGGCCAAGTCATGCTCCTTCTTCTTGATGGCCATCAAGGAGGAAGCCAGCTCGGGCAGAGAAGTACCCACTGCCACTATGGTCAGGCCGATGACGAGATCGCTGATGCCAAAGGCCTGAGCGATGGTGACGGCGCCCCACACCAGCAGGCGGGAAGCGCCGACCAGCAGAACCAGACCCACGATCAGCCAGAAGATGGCTTTCTTGAGGGGCATGGCCTCGCTGTCTATCTCCACATTGACATCGGCGTCCAGGGCATCGCCCTTGCTCTTGACCCCGGTCCAGATGGACCAGCCCAACAGCACGACAAAGACCACGCCAAGAATGAGCGCATCGCCACGGCCGAGATGGCCGTCAAACAGCAGGGCGCCAGTCAGCAGGGTGATGCCAAGCAGGATGGGTATCTCCTTGCGCACCACCTGGGAGGAGACGGCGATGGGGCTGATAAGCGCGGTCAGACCCAGGATCAAAGCGATGTTGGTAATGTTGGAGCCATAGGCATTACCCAGCGCCAGCGCTGGGTTGCCCTGCATGGATGCCAAGGCCGAGACCACCATCTCGGGAGCCGAGGTACCAAAACCGATGATAACCATACCGATGAGCAGGGGTGGCATGCCCGCATAACGGGCGGTGGCGGCGGCACCATCGACAAATTTATCCGCACTCCAGACCAGCAGGGCCAGTCCGGCAATCAGGGCAACAAAAGCCAGGGTCATACGTATTCTTTCCAATCGGGTTGAGCTTCAGGGCGCCATGACGGTCACGGCATAAACAGGGACACGGGCCCAAGAGGCCCGTCGGCGCCAGTGTAACCGAGGGATATCGCTTTTCAAGGGCTAACTCAGCCCTGATTAACTATCCCAGCAGTGCGAGCAAGGAGTCGGCATCGGAGACTTCGAACTTGCCGGGTGCCTCTATGTTCAGCGCAGTGACCAGGCCATCTTCGGCTATCAGGGCAAAACGCTGAGCACGCACACCACCGAAGGCTCCCGTCTCTTTCTCCAGCCCCAGCGCCCGGGTCCAACTGGCATCGCCATCGGCCAACATGGTGATGGCCTGCGCGTTCTGTGCCTCGCCCCAGGCCTTCATCACGAAGGCATCGTTGACCGAGAGGCAATAGATGGCATCGACACCCTTGGCGCTGAACTCATCCGCCTTGACCACATAACCGGGCAGATGGGCATTGGAACAGGTCGGTGTGAAGGCGCCGGGCACGGCGAACAGCACCACCTTCTTGCCGGCGAACAGCGCCTGGGTATTCAGCGTCTGTTTGCCTTCGGTGGTAAGGAGGGTGAACTCACCCGCGGGCAGGGATTGGCCAACTGAGATCATGAAGAGTCTTCCTGACGGTAAATGATGAGGAGCAGTTTACCCCAGATGAAGGCCCCGTGCAGGGGTCCGTTATGCGCCGCCTCTGGCCTGCCAATGGGCGAGGGCTATCAGGGAATCCGGGGTAAATTCGGCGGCCCGGTTGGCGATCTCCGCCAGACTCATCCAGTGGACGGCGCTCACCTCCTCGACCTGCAACTGCAATGGCCCCTGATAGCGGCAACTGTAGAGATAACCCCACACCTTGTAGTTGCTGCCCTCGGCCAGGAAGCTGCCATGTTCACTCAGCGGTATATCCATGATGCCCAGCTCTTCTCCCAGCTCGCGCAGGGCACTGGCAAGGGGCACCTCGCCCACCGTCATCACGCCACCGGCGCAGGCGTCCAGCATGCCGGGGCAAAAATCCTTGCCCAGGGTACGACGCTGCACCAGCACCTGACCCTCCTCCCCCAGCACCAGTATGTAGCTGGCGCGATGACGCAGGTTTTCACGGCGCACCCGTGCCCGATCGGCCACCTCAATGACATTGTCCTGGTCATCGACCACCTCGACCCATTCCATGCTGCTCTCCTGAGCCGTTCTGTTGCTGACGCCGCAGTATACATGGAGAAAAACCTTGCCGGATCAGCCACTAGGGGATTTTCTCGGCCAGCCTTCCCCGTCGCTTGTCGGGTAAAAGAGAGGGCACCCACAGGTGCCCTCTCGATGAGCGGTCCGCGCTCGCTCAGTTATGCAGGATCTGGGAGAGAAACAGCTTGGTGCGTTCGGACTGGGGGTTGTCGAAGAACTGCCCAGGCTCGTTCTCCTCGATGATCTGGCCTCTGTCCATGAAGATGACCCTGTCCGCCACCTGCTTGGCAAAGCCCATCTCGTGGGTCACGCAGAGCATGGTCATGCCTTCATTCGCCAGCTCCACCATGACATCGAGCACCTCCCGTACCATCTCGGGGTCCAGTGCCGAGGTCGGTTCATCGAACAGCATCACCTGAGGATTCATGCAAAGACTTCTGGCGATGGCGACACGCTGCTGCTGACCACCGGAGAGCTGACCCGGGTACTTGAGCGCCTGCTCGGGGATCCGCACCCGTTCGAGAAAGCCCATGGCGATCTGCTCCGCCTCCCGCCTCGGCAACTGCTTGACCCAGATGGGTGCCAGGCTGCAATTTTCCAGCACCGTCAAATGCGGGAACAGGTTGAAGTGCTGGAATACCATGCCCACTTCACGGCGCACCGTCTCTATGTTCTTGAGATCCGAGGTGAGCGCCATCCCCTTGACCAGGATGTCGCCGCGTTGATGCTCCTCCAGCCGATTGATGCAGCGGATCATGGTGGACTTGCCGGAGCCCGATGGCCCGCAGATGACGATCTTCTCTCCCTTGCCGACACTCAGATTGATGTTGCGCAGCACATGGAAGTCGCCATACCACTTGTTGACGTCCTTGAGTTCGACCACATAGTTACTTTCCATAATCAACAGCTCCTAACGCTTGTGGCCCGTGTGCAGCTTGCGCTCCAGATAGATGGAATAACGGGACATGCCAAAACAGAACATCCAGAAGATCAGTGCGATAAACACATAGGCTTCGGTGGAATACCCGAGCCAGTCGGGATCCGCCAAGGCCACCTTGGAGATGGCCAGCAGATCGAACAGCCCGATGATCAACACCAGACTGGTGTCCTTGAACAGGGAGATAAAGGTGTTCACCAGTGAGGGGATGGTTATCTTGAGCGCCTGGGGCATGATGATGAGCCCCATCACCTTCCAGTAGGAGAGCCCCAGCGCATCCCCCGCCTCATACTGCCCCTTGGGGATCGCCTGCAAACCACCGCGCACCACTTCGGCCACATAGGCCGACTGGAACATGATGATGCCGATGAGCGCCCGCAGCAGCTTGTCGAACTCCACCTCCCCCGCCACGAACAGGGGCAGCATGACCGAGGCCATGAACAGCACTGTGATAAGCGGAACAGCGCGCCAGAACTCGATATAGACGGTGGAAAGGCTGCTGATGATCGGCATGTGGGAGCGACGCCCGAGGGCCAGCAAGATGCCAAACGGCAGGGCCACTGCGATGCCCACCACCGCCAGTACCAGGGTCAACATCAGGCCGCCCCAGAGATTGGTATCCACAGTCCTCAGCCCAAAGCCGCCGTGCAGCAACCCATAGGCGATACAGGGAAACACCAGCAGGGTGAAGAGTGCCAGCCACCCCTTATAGGGCGTCTTGGGCCAGATCAGCAGCGCCAGCAACGCCGCCAGCCCGGCGAAGACGATATTGACCCGCCAGCGCTGATCCCCTGGGTAAAAGCCATAGATGTATTGACCAAAACGGCTCTCGATAAACAACCAGCAGGCCCCCTCCTGACTACAATCAGCTCGGCTACTGCCCGTCCAGGTCGCGGAGATAAAAGCCCAGTCAATCAAGTGCCAGAGCGCCGGCAGCAGAAAATAGGCCAGCGCCAGAGTCACCAAGCTGTTCCACCAATTGGGAAACAGATTGGCCCTGAGCCAGGCGGGTACGCCACGCCTGTTGTCAGGCGCAGGCTGCGCCTCTTGCATGTCAGTGACGAACATAGCTCCCCCTTATCATGATGCTTTCACCGCAGAGGCTGCACCGAAGACCCGTTGGGCATTGACTGTCATCTGATCTCCTCATCGCTCCACCAGCGCCATCTTGCGGTTATAGATATTCATCAGGACAGAGGTACTGATACTGATGACGAGATAGACCCCCATGGTCATGGCAATCACCTCGATGGCCTGGCCCGTCTGATTGAGGGTGGTCCCCATGAACACGGAGACCAGATCCGGGTAACCGATGGCCGTCGCCAGGGAGGAGTTCTTGGTCAAGTTGAGATACTGACTGGTCAGCGGCGGTATGATGACCCGCATCGCCTGGGGAATGATGACCAGTTGCAGGGTGCGGGGCGTGGAGAGCCCCAGGGCAGAGGCGGCTTCCGTCTGACCATGGCTGACCGCCAATATGCCGGAGCGCACTATCTCGGCGATGAAGGCTGCCGTGTAGATGGTCAGCGCCAGCAGCAGGGCCACCAGCTCGGGCAAGACGGTCAGGCCACCGCGGAAGTTGAAGCCTTGCAACGTCGGCAGGCTCCAGGCAAGCGGACTGCCCACCAGCCAGAAGGTCGCCAGTGGCAGCAAGATGATGAGGCCAAGGGTGCTGAGCCACACCGGGAATATCTTGCCGGTCAACTCCTGGCGACGCTTGGCCCAGCGCCGCACTCCCCAGCTCAGGACAAGGGCCAGCAGCAGGGCACCGATCACATAGCCGAACCCCTCCTCAAACAGAGGTTTGGGCAGATAGAAGCCCCGCACATTCAGAAAGGCCAGCTCCCCTAGGTTCACACTCTCGCGGGGTGATGGCAGGGTGCGCAGCACCGAGAAATACCAGAAGAAAATCTGCAGCAGCAGGGGGATGTTGCGAAAGGTCTCGATATAGACAGTGGCAATGCGCGATACCAGCCAGTTCTTTGACAGCCGCGCCACGCCGATCACAAAGCCGAGCAGGGTCGCCAAGATGATACCCAGTACAGAGACCAGCAAGGTATTGAGCAGACCCACCACGAAGGTTCGGCCGAAACTATAGGTCTCATCGTAGGGGATCAGGCTCTGGAGTATGCCAAAGCCGGCGGTATTGCCGAGAAACCCGAAGCCGGTGGTGATGCCACGGGCCTCCAGGTTGGTCAGGGCATTGTTGATGATGTAGAACAGAAAACCGAGGACTGCCGCGATGGCCAGGCACTGGAAGATCAGCGCCCTCACCTTCGCGTCATACCACCAGCGGCCCTGTTCTTTCCTCTGGTCGTGCGGTTGTGACGCCATAGGGATTTACTCCGACAAAGCCAAGGCAAGAGGGAAAGCGGGGGCCTGAGCCCCCTAACCAACATATCTAGCGAATGGGGGGGGCGTACATCAGGCCACCCTGGTTCCACAAGGCATTGATGCCGCGATCGATCTTGAGGGGAGAACCGGCGCCGACGTTGCGATCGAACATCTCGCCGTAGTTGCCGACCTGCTTGATGATGTTGTAGGCCCACTTGTCATCGAGGCCAAGAATGCCTCCCTTGGGATCTTCGAGGCCAAGCAGGCGACGCACATCCGGGTTGGTCGACTTGAGCATCTCGTCCACGTTGCTACTGGTGACCCCGGCCTCTTCGGCATTGAGCAGGGCAAACATGCTCCAGCGCACCACCTTGAACCAGGGTTCATCACCCTGACGCACCACTGGCCCCAGCGGCTCTTTCGAGATGACTTCCGGCAACACTATGGCATTTTCCGGCTTGGAGAGTTTGATCTTGAGGGAGTAGAGCTGGGATTGATCCGAGGTCAACACATCGCAGCGACCGGCCTCGAAGCCCTTCACGGTCTGATCCGAGGTGTCAAACACCACAGGGGTATATTTCATGCCGCCGTTGGCACGGAAGTAATCGGCCAGGTTGAGTTCCGTGGTCGTACCGGACTGGATACAGACGGCGGCGCCATCAAGCTCCTTGGCACTTTTTACCCCCAGGGCTTTGGAGACCATGAAGCCCTGGCCATCGTAATAGTTGACCCCGGCGAAGGTGAGACCAAGGGAGGCATCCCGCGTCATGGTCCAGGTGGTATTGCGCGACAAGATATCAACCTCCCCCGATTGCAGTGCGGTGAAGCGCTCCTTGGCGGTCAGGGAGACATATTTGACCTTGGTTGCATCCCCCAGCACGGCAGCGGCGACGGCGCGGCAGACATCGACATCCAATCCGGTCCAGGTGCCCTTGGCATCCGGGTTGGAGAAACCGGGCAGGCCATCGCCGACCCCACATTGCACAAAACCCTTCTTCTTGACGGCATCCAGGGTGCCTTCGGCCCAGACATTGGCGGCTGTCAACGACAACGCAACCAGCACACCCATCTTATGTAGCTGTTTCATATCACTCTTCCCTGTGGTTCAACTCGAATGTACATCACCGCAGCCTGCCGATGACGCTCTCCCTGCCTTCACTTTTTTGCAGCTTATCCAGCGCCAAAAAAGCCTGTCAATCGGTGCAAACCGGCGCGATATTGGTGCAGCAGCACAAAGCACCTATATGTCCCGATATACACCTTATGAATAAAAAATAGACCCATATCGACCAAATAGCATACTGACAATGCCAGCACCGACCGTGCAGATCTTTTTTGCAGCTATTTTGTCATGCCCCAGAAGAGGGCAGCCTTTCATATTACAACTGACTCATATGGTTCATATTTTTGTCATGACGCCCCCTCATAGTGAGCCCTGTCCAAACAAGAAGGTATGCTCTGATGAAGGTGTTCAAAGGCTTGTCTCCCCGCCAGATGGCGCGTTACGTGAAGAGTTTTCACCGTGGCAGTTTCATGGTCGAGGAGATGGGGAAATTTGAATTTACTCGGGGCGAGATCATTCTGGAGAACCTGAATTGCAACAAGACCCTGGGTCTGGCAACCAGGGTTAACCGTGTGCTTCGTGGTCTGCGTCAGGGCAACCCGCTGTTGGGATAACTTCCGCGAGTCTTATTGGTCCTTTGCTTCCATATTCTTTTTTCGGCCCGCCGGTCATTGACCGCGCGGGCCGTCTTCTATTTCCGTGATGACACCGTTCTCGACGGTGACAAACTGCATGAACTGATTGCTACCGAAGTTATAAGTCCAACGCTCTGCGTACTTGACCGTCATGCGAGCACCGAAGCCATTCTCCTCATAGCGGGTCAAATCCTCCCTGAGCATGGGTTGGCCACAACGCACCAGCAGAATGGCCGTGCTGTCCCCCTCGGTCAGCAGGTCACGTTTGCAGCGCAAGGTCCCGGCCGTCACGGGAAGCGCCAGGACACAGAGCAAGAGCAGCGAAAGCGGATATCTCATTTAGCGTTCCATCTGAACAGAGCGGCCCCCAGGGCGACGCAACACAGGGTAAACAGGCTGATCTGGGACAGTGGGCCCGCCACCTCTTGCCAGCCAGCGCCCTCCAGCATCACAGCCCGCGCCGCCGTCACTATCTGGGTCAGTGGCAACAGTGCCGCGACCTCTTGCAGCCAGGCGGGTGAACCTTCCAGCGAAAACCAGACGCCGGATAAGAACATCATGGGCAGGCTGATGAGATTGAGCAAACCACTGGCCAGCTCTTCATTCTGGATACGGGCCGCCACCAGAAGACCAAGGGAGGCCATGGCGGCCCCGCCCAGCAGCGTGATGAGCAGCAGCAACCAGCCGGAGCCGAGCAGAGGTGTGCCGAGCAGCCAGTGGGCGACCAGGAATACCAACAGGCTCACCACTAGCGTGATGGCTACCCGCGACAACAGTTGGGCACAGAGAAACTCGGTCGCGGTGAGCGGGGTCGCCCTCAGCCGCTTGAGCACGCCATTTTTGCGATACCGCACAATGACATAGCCGACCCCGAACAGGCCGGAGAACATCAAATTCATGCCGATCACCCCCGGCAGCAACCAGTCGCCATAGCGAATGGCCTTGCCCGGCAGAGTATCTCGTACCAAAGGGGTCAGGCTGGCCTGCTTGAGCAGGTATTCCGCCAGCCCCCCACTCTGCGAGTCCGGATTGACCCAGTAATTGCCCCCTGCCGGATTGAGCAGCAAATCCAGTTGGTGGTGACGCACCTTGAGCTGGGCGGAGGCCAGGTCGTCATATTCGATCAGCTTGAGCTGGGGGATGGTGTCGAGGGTCTGGTAGGCAGGAGGCAGCGTCCCCACGACGCCGAGCTGGAGCAGGGGCTTCTGGTTGCCGGAGAAGATGATTGAGAAACCCAGCACCAGCAACAGGGGCACCACCATGTTCCAGACCAGGGCGGCGCGATCGCGGACAAACTCCAGGTTGCGGGCATAGAAGAGGGCGGCGATGCGCCTCAGGCTGTCTCTCATCGCGGACTCCTTGTCATTTCCCTTACCAGGGCCACGTTGCTGCGGCTCATGCCCCGCTCCTCAGGCTATGGCCGGTCAACTTGAGAAAGAGATCCTCCAGATTGGGGGAGCGGATCTGCATGCCGGTCAGGGGGATCTGCAGCTCGAGCAGGCGCGGCATCAGGGTCGCGATATCGGGACAAGTCAGCTCCATCAACTCTCCCTGTTGAGTGAGCGGTAGCGCCAGCTGCATCAGGGCCGGGTGAGCCGACAGGCGCACCAGTACCCCGTCGAAATGCTGATCGAGCAGCGCTTGTGGCGTATCAAGACTCAATAAGTGCCCCTTGTCGACGATGGCAATGTGATCGCACAGTTGCTGTGCCTCATCCATGTAGTGGGTGGTTAGCACTATGCTCTTGCCCTGGGCCTTGATGGCCTTGACCCTGTCCCAAAAGTGGTGGCGCGCCTGGGGATCCAGACCCGTCGTGGGCTCATCGAGAAACAGCAGTTCCGGGTCGCCAAGCAGGGCCAGGGCCAGCAGCAGTCGCTGGCGTTGCCCCCCGGAGAGACGGCGGCTGTCTCGGTCGACGAAGTCTTCCAGGGCACAGAGGTTGATTAACAGCGCCAGAGGCAGAGGCTTGGGATAGAGGCGGGAGAAGAGGCGCAAGGTATCGCGCACCGTCAAAAAGTCCTGCAGCGCCGTGTGCTGGAACTGGATGCCGATGCGCGAACGATAGTCGGGGCCTGGCGGTTTGCCATGAAACAGGATCTGGCCGCTATCGGGGGTCAATATGCCCTCAAGCAGCTCTATGGTGGTGGTCTTGCCCGCCCCATTGGGGCCGAGCAGACCGAAACAGCTGCCATTCGGGATGGCAAAGCTCAGCCCATCCACCGCCTTGACGCCAGCGAAATGTTTGACGAGATCGACTACTTCAATGATGGCCGACATGGGTTCCCTCCCCCTTGACTCATCCGACTATAACGAAATCCGCGGTTCCCTCCCATCTTCGTCGCCATCGGGCCAAAAACAAACGGCGGCCCGAGGGCCGCCGTTTGCATCGAGCAGACTGGATCACAGGATGTCCAGCAGCTCCACTTCGAATACCAGCGCGGAATAGGGCGCGATGGAACCGGCACCACGGGCGCCGTAAGCCAGATCGTGGGGGATGAACAGCTTCCACTTGGAGCCAACCGGCATCATCTGCAGGGCTTCAACCCAACCGGCGATCACGCCAGTGACCGGGAACTCTGCCGGCTCACCGCGAGCCACTGAGCTGTCAAACACGCCACCATGGGTGAAGGTACCGTGGTAGTGCACGCGCACGGACTGACCGGCAACTGGCACAGCACCATTACCTTCCACCATGACTTCGTACTGCAGACCGGAATCGGTCACCTGAACACCACCACGCTTGGCGTTGTCGGCCAGGAAGAGTTCACCGTCAGCGGCAGCAGCCTTGGCGGCCACTTCCTGTTCGGCTTGCATGCGGCTGGTGATCGCCTGGAAGGCATCATTGATATCATCACGGCTGACCGCGAACTCCAGACCATTGAGGGCATCTGCCAGACCCTGCTGCAGGGCAGGAATATCCAGACCGGCGAAGGATTGCTGAGCCAGTTGATCGCCCATATTGCGGCCTATGCCATAGCTGGCTTTCTGTTCGATAGAGTCGTATTGAGACATTGAGATTCTGCTCCGGGTCCATGTGTCAAAAGAGCGGGAATGATAACAGAATTTTTACCCGGATGCTGCCGCCAAGGCAGAGTGCCAATCTGCTCTGATGACCTTGAGTGGCATCAGGCGGCAAACAGGGCCAGTCCCCGTCGGCCTTGACTTGATGTGGTGCGGCGCCACAGGTCCTGATGACACAGAGGATCCGCAACAACGAAAACGGCCAGCAAGGCTGACCGTTCTACTCTGGCAAAGCGACTGGCTTATTGATCAAGCAGAGCCCGCACTGCGGCCACCTTGGCGCCATCGGTGATATTGACCCGGCCGTCGTCCGCGGTGCCCATGTTCACATCCCATGGAGAGGCACCATGCCGCCCGGTCCCCCCCTGACTCAGGCGCGATCCAGCAGGGCCCGCACTGCGGCAACCTTGGCGCCGTCGGTGATATTGACCCGGCCGTCGTCCGCGGTGCCCATGTTCACCCCATGGGGCACCATGCCACCGCGCCAGCCCATGCCGGACATATGCACCTCAGTCACCCCGGTAAATTCAAGTATGGTACGCACGTTGTCGGCATTGACCCCGGCCCCCGGCATCAAGCTGGCGCGTCCCGCCAGGGTCTGCGCCATGGCTTGCAGGGTTTCCAGACCGGCCAGGGCGCTCGCTGCATGGCCTGAGCTCAAGACCCGCTCACAACCCGCCGCGACTATGGTCTCCAGATCGGCGCGCCAGTTGGAGCTGAGATCGATGGCGCGGTGGAAGGTTACCCCCAACGGCCCTGCGGCCGCCACCAACTGCTTGAGCTGGGCTGCGGGCACCCGCCCCTGCTCGTCGAGCAGGCCAACCACCACCCCTTGCAGACCCGCGGCACGGGCCGCGGCTATGTCTTGCAGCATCAACTCGAACTCGAGTTCGCTAAAACAGAAATCCCCGGCACGGGGGCGGATCATGGCGTAGACGGGAATGCGCCCATGGCGCGCCACCTGCTGCATGAAGCCATAGGAGGGGGTAAGTCCCCCAAGCCCGAGGGCCGAGCAGAGCTCGATACGATCGGCCCCCGCATCCTGAGCGGTAAACAGGGACTCAAGGTTATCGATGCAGACTTCGAGACGGGTCATCATGACTCCTCGTGATGGATGAGGTGAGACCCGTCATCGGGTCTCACAGATGGAGCAGTGCTGCGCCACGCACGCCGCCTGCACCGCCGAAGCGGGCCTGGCGTATCTCGGGCAAAGCCACACCGGGCAGCAGATGTCCCGGCAGGCGCAGCGGCAATTGTTCATAGATAGCGGGCAAGCCACAGAGGCCACCGCCGAGTACCACCACGTCCGGATCCAGCACCGAGAGCGCCGTGGCCAACCCCGCCGCCATGATCTCGAGCCAGCAATCCAGGGTCGCGACCGCATGGGGCTCTCTGGCCTCGAAACGCGATACGATCTGCTGGCCGGAGGCACGCTCGCCGCTCAGGTGCAGGTAGAGACGCTCCAACCCCGTGCCCGATGCATAGGTTTCGAAGCACGCGAGTCGGCCACAACCACAGCGTGGACGAGGCAGGTCGGGGTACTTCATCAAGATGGTGCCGGGCAGCGGATAGTGACCTATCTCCCCCGCCAGCCAGTTGCGGCCCTGAACCAGGCCGCCATTGACATAGACGGCGCCGCCGATGCCGGTACCAATCGTGACTGCCAATGCCGCCTCGGCACCGTCGGCTGCCCCTTGATGCACTTCGGACCAGAGGAAGCAGTTGGCATCGTTATCGACCCGCACCTCGCGATCGAGCCGAGCCCCCAGATCAGCCCCCAGATGGCGGCCGTTGATACAGGGCAGATTGGCGGCCACTATGCTCTTGTCGGCGCGGTTGAGGATGCCAGGAAAGCCGATACCGACGGTGCCGCGCACCCCATAACGTGTATCCGCCGCCAGCACCCGATCGAGGATGATCTGCTGCAGCGCCTCGTAATCGTCTCCCGGGGTCGCCAGACGCTCCTCATGACACAGGGTCAAGGCACCGTCATAGACGGCAAACGCCACCTTGGTACCACCTATATCGAAACCGTAATACATGCCCACACTCCCTTGCAGCTGAGAAAACGACTCTGTTCCTGAGCTCGCCATTGTATTAATTCGCAAGAAAAATAAAGTGACCCACCCCGAAAAAACGGCGCCTCGTCACAAATCGCGGGACATTTTTTGCTGCAGGCAGGGTCGGCCCTGTTGGCTCAGGGTGCGCTCGGTGCCATCGAACCGAAAACCGCGGCGCAGGTAGAAGCCTTGCCCCACCCGGTTGCCCGCCAGCAGCCAGAGGCTGACCCGCTCATACCCGGCGCGCCGCATCTGCATGGCGACCGCCTGCCAGAGCCGTTTACCATGACCACGGCGCCAATGAGCCGGATGTAAATAGAGGGCGCGGATATGCGCCTCGGGACCGATGTCGCCCTCCTGATGCTGCCAATAGAGCAGACCCACCACCACGTCCTGGACACAGACCAGCATGGGCCTTGGGTCATGGCCCCCGAGCCGCTTGCGCCACAGCTGCAAATGCACGCTCGGGGACAGGCTGTCGAGCAAGTCGGCGCCCAGCACCTCACCATAGGCGGCCAGCCAACTGGCTCGCTGCAACACCGTCATGGCGGCGGCATCCTGCTGGCGGGCCATGCGCAGGGTCACCTCCGGCATTACCTCTTGCACTGGGGAGTCAGACCGGCGGCGCGGGCCTGCTGGTAGAGGGGAGTTGCCGTCGCAAGCTCGGCGCTCAGCTCACTGATGCGGCTCTCATTGCTCGGGTGGGTAGAGAGCAGCGCGGGAGGCGCCTTGCCCCCGGCGGCCTGCGCCATGTTCTGCCAGAGCGGGATAGCCTCGGCCGGGTTAAAACCGGCGCGAGCCATCAGATCCAGCCCGAGTCGATCCGCCTCACTCTCCTGCTCCCGGCCATAAGGCAGGCTCACGCCGACCTGAACGCCCAGCCCAAGCGCCGCCATGGCAGCGCCACTGCCCTGGCTGCTACCCAGGGCCGCATCGGCGACCGCCATGCCAAGACCCGTTAGCTGATCGCGGGAGAGACGCTCGTTGGAGTGCTGAGCCAGCACATGGGTCAACTCGTGACCGATGACGGTGGCGAGCTGATCCTGGTTCTTGGCCACATTGAGCAGGCCGCTATAGACGCCAATCTTGCCACCAGGCAGGGCGAAGGCGTTGACCTGCTTGGAGTCAAACACCACCACTTCCCAACTGGTGATGCCATAGCTGCTCGGCACCTGGGCAGTCACTGCCTTGGCGACGCAGGAGACATAGGCATTGAGCTTGGCATCCTTGCTCACCTTCTCCTGCTGCTTCATCTGGTTAAAGGAGTCGGCCCCGAGTTGGTTCATCTGCTGGGGGGAAAACAGCAACATCTGGCTACGGCCCGTGGGGGATTGTGCGCAGGCGCCGAGCAGCAGGGTGCTGGCGGCCAGCAGTGTCACTTTGGAGAGGGCAGAGATCATCAACAGGATCCTTGTGGCTGGGAATGTCCTATTTTCGGGAAAGGCGGCGCCGCGCGCAAGTGACTATGCTTGGCCGCCCTGTTTTGCCCCCCATAAAAAAACGAGCCCGATTGGGCTCGTTTTTGACATTTTTTATCGGGAAGTGGGATTACATCAGGCCCAGCTTCTTCATGTCCGCTTCGACCACCTTGGCCGGGACAGGCACATAGCCGTCTTTGGCGACGATGGTCTGACCGGCTTTGGAGAGGATGAGTTTGACAAACTCCTGCTCCATCGGGGCCAGCGGCTTGTTCGGGTGCTTGTTCACGTACAGATACAGGAAACGTGACAGCGGATACTTGCCGGTGATGGCGTTGTCGGCGTTGGCTTCGACGAAGGTCTTGCCATCCTTGGACAGCGGCACGGCACGCACACCAGAGGTGACATAACCGATACCGGAATAACCTATCCCGTTGAGGGACGCTGACACAGACTGCACCACAGAGGCAGAACCGGGCTGCTCGTTCACGCCGCTCTTGAAGTCGCCATCACAGAGGGCGTGCTCCTTGAAGTAACCGTAGGTACCGGATACCGAGTTGCGACCAAACAGTTGCAAATCCTTGCCTGACCAGTTGCCATCCAGACCCAGATCAGCCCATTGGGTAGCGGCCTTGCTCTCGCCACACTTGAGGGTGCTGGAGAAGACGGCATCGACCTGCTGCATGGTCAGCCCCTTGATGGGGTTGTCCTTGTTGACGAACACGGCCAGGGCATCGACAGCGACGCGAATGGCGGTCGGCTTGTAGCCATAACGCTTCTCGAATGCTTCCTCTTCACCCGACTTCATGGCGCGGCTCATAGGGCCGAACTGGGAAGTGCCTTCGGTCAGGGCGGGAGGCGCTGTGGAGGAACCCGCGGCCTGGATCTGAACGTTGACGTTCGGATAGACGCGTTTAAATTCTTCGGCCCACAGGGTCATCATGTTGGCCAGGGTATCGGAACCCACGGACGACAAGTTGCCGGAGATGCCGCTAACCGGCGCGTATTCAGGCAGATTTTTGTCGACGCCGTAAGCCATTGTGCTGGCAGAGAACACCACTGCAGCAGTCACACCGATAACAGCAGCCAATTTGTTGAGTTTCATCCAATCTCTCCAAAATTACAGAAGGTCCGTTCTTTAAGACGGCGCCAGTATCTGACCTGGCAGTGACAAATTTATGTCTTGTTCATGACGCTTTGATGACAAACCACCAGATAAGCAGAAAACATGAAGGGCCGCGGCTGCGACCCTTCATGAACCTCAAAAAGACAATCAATGGGTTCTATTTTGCCGTTGCGATCGCAGGCTTTGCCACCACCAGGCGCGCCGGGATCAGGAAACTGAATCGGCTGCCCATGCCGACCCGGCTGTCGATATCCAGGTGAGCATCGTGATGGCTCAGGGCATGCTTGACGATGGCAAGGCCAAGCCCGGAACCGCCGGTGTGCCGCGAGCGCGCCTTGTCGACCCGATAGAAACGCTCGGTCAACCGCGTCAGATGATCCGGAGTGATCCCCTCCCCCTCATCGCTCACCGCAAACAGCGCCTGGGAGCCCTGCCTGCGCCACTCCACCACTATCTTGCGACCGGGCGGCGTGTAGTGGATCGCGTTGTAAACCAGGTTGGAGACGGCGCTACGCAACTGATGTTCATCACCAAGCAGCCAGAGATCCGGCTGAACCAGAAACTCGATGACATGGGATCGCTCGCCGGAGAGCGCCCGCGCCTCTTGTTCAAGCAGGAACAGCATGGCCGGCATGTCGACCCTGTGGGAGAGATCGATGTCCGGCGCCGCCTCGATGCGCGACAGGGTGAGCAGCTGATTCACCAGATTATCCATGCGCACCGTCTGCTCCATCATGACCTTGTGCGCCTTGGCCCACATGGCCGGAGGGGGCGGCTCTTCCGTCATCTCCAGATAGCCCTTGAGCACGGTCAGCGGGGTGCGCAACTCATGGGAAACGTTGGCCACGAAGTGTTTGCGGGTCTTCTCCAGGCTACGCAGTCGGGTCACGTCCCGCACCACCAACATGGCCTGATCCTCGGCATAGGGCATGATGCGAAATTCGAGAAACTTCTCCTCGTTGATGGGGGAGTGCATCTCGAAGGGCTCATCATAGTCACCCTTGTTGAGGTAGCTGACGAAGCTGGGCTGGCGAATGAGGTTGCCGATATGCTGGCCCGCATCCTCCGGCCAGCGAAAGCCGAGCAACTGCTCGGCCAGCCGGTTGCACCAGAGGATGCTGCCATCGGTACGAAACACCACGGCGGCATCGGGCAGCGCTTCGGCCCCTTCCCGGAAACGGCGGATCAACCCCGCCAGCTCCCGGCGTCGCGCCCTGTGACGCTGCTGCAGCTTGTAGATACCGTTAAAAATGTACTCCCAGCTACCGCTACCGCTGGGCGGCACCAGGCTGCGTTCGTGCCACAGCCAGTCAGAGAGCCGCTTCTGAAAACGGTAATGCCACGCCAGATGCAGGCAGGTGGCTGCCAGCAGACTCAGGGCCAGGCACTCCATCAACCATCCAAACAAGACGAAGGGCAGGTAAAAAAATGCCATTCGCCACAACTGTCGCCGCCAGGCGTAGGGTTGCAACATAGCTGCCTCTAGAGACGGGTGGAGAAGCGATACCCTGCTCCGCGAACCGTCTGGATCAATCTGTCATGGCCAGAGCCTTCGACTGCCTTGCGCAGCCGGCGAATATGCACATCCACCGTCCTGTCTTCCACATAGACGTTGGTGCCCCAGACGTTGTTGAGCAGTTGCTCGCGGCTGTAGACCCGCTCAGGGTGGGTCATGAAGAAGTGGAGCAGCTTGAATTCGGTCGGTCCCATGTCCAGCGCCCTGTCTTCGGCACTGACCCTGTGGGAGACCGGATCCAGCTTCAAGCCCTGTACCTCGATGACCTCGTCCACCGAGGTGGGCGACACACGACGCATCACGGCATGGAGGCGAGCGGTCAGCTCCTTGGGAGAGAAGGGTTTGGTGATGTAGTCATCGGCACCGGCCTCCAGGCCGCGCACCTTGTCCTCTTCCTCACCCCGGGCAGTGAGCATGACCACCGGGATCTGGCGAGTCATCTCATCTTGTTTGAGTTGCTTGAGGAACTGGATACCGCTGCCCCCCGGCATCATCCAATCCAGCAGGATCAGTTCAGGGTAAGGTTCGCACACCTTGGCCAGCCCCTCGGCGAAGTCCGCCGCCTCTATCGCTTCGTATCCTTTCTGTTCCAGTACAAAACAGAGCATTTCGCGGATCGGTGCCTCATCCTCGACCACCAGTATTCGCTTTGCCATATCCCTTCTCTCTCCTCATGAAGATTGGTGCGCCAATTATTAGAATTTTGTATGACACTTTTATGACTTTATGACAGCGAAGAGAATAAACGTTTTCAGTCGCGACTGTCAGCACCACGCGCCAGAAGGTCCCAACGGTTGCCACTGATGTCCTCAAACACCACCACAGTGCCGTAACTCTCCTGCCGCGGCTGTTCACAAAAGTGGACACCGGCGGCGCGCATCCGCTCATAGTCACCCCAGAAATCCTGAGTCTCCAGGAACAAAAAGACCCGCCCGCCCCCTTGTTTGCCGATATGGGACGCCTGCTCGGCATTGGCGGCCCGTGCCAGCAGCAGGGCGCAGCCAGGCTGGGTGGACGGGGCGACCATGACCCAGCGCTTGCCCGGTTTGCCAGGCTCGTCGAGCAGCGTGTCTTCGAGCAGGGTGAAGCCGAGGCTCTGGGTGAAAAAAGCGATGGCGGCATCATAGTCCGCGACCAGCAGGGTGAGAGCGCCAAGGTGAGAGGCCATGGGGAATTCCTTGTGAGCATGAGGCTCAATGAGTGTGGGAGGCCAGATAGCAAAACAGGGCCGGGCGGCCCTGTCATTATGCCTGTCGCTACCCAGGCATTAATAGTGCGTTATCAATCCTTGGCCCTGACAGCGGAGGTCAGAAATAGAGGCGGGCGACAGATTCGATGACGCAGCCGGGGCGACGCACGCCCTCTATCTCCACCTTGATCTCCTTGAGCAGTTCCAGTCCGCCCTTGATGGGAGTCACTCGAATGAGCTTGGTGCGGGCGCGCACATTGCTGCCCACCTTGATGGGATAGGGAAAACGCACCTGATCCAGACCAAAGTTGACCACCATGCGCGCCGTGGGGAACTCGGGGTTCTCCTCATCCACCGACCCTGTCAGTCGAGGCAAGAGCGCCAGGGTCAGAAAACCGTGGGCTATGGTGCTCTTGAACGGCGATTCGGCGGCGGCGCGATCCGGGTCCGTGTGTATCCACTGGTGATCGCCAGTGACGGCGGCAAACTGATTCACCATATCTTGGCTGATGTGGAGCCAGTCACCGACATGGGTCTCCTCGCCGAGCTGGGCCTGCAAGCGGTCGAAGACCAAGGCCGCTTCCCCTTCGAGGGCAATCGCCGGCGCGGGCTGTGCCATGCCCTGACCGTTCACGACCTGACGTTGCTGGGACTGTTGTTCCACCTCGACAACGGGTTGGCCATGGGCGTCGAGCACCCGCCCCAGCAAGGGGTGAAGGTGCGCCTTCTGCTGAAACTCACGCCAGTAGTCACGGATAGCCGGCGAGAGCCAATCCTTGAGCTCAAAGGGGTGTTGCGCCAAGATTTCGCGCTTTCGCTTCAGAAAATCGACCACTTTCATTAACCAATCCCTATCTCTAATTAACCAACGAACAGGTCTAACCAGTCCTATTTTATGAAAGTTTCAGCTGCAAGTGCAAAAAAATCTCGGCGTACAACTGTACCGGCGGCGAGAGTGACCACTCACATGGACTCTCCAGGCCGCGCCAGTTCTGTGGAAAAACGATTATCTGCTTTCGGGTCCCTTGCCCAGATAGCGCAGCCTGAAATGGCCAAAGTGCCTCATCAAGGCAATAGCTTCGCCTCATCTGACGAAAAACATGACGACCAAACCCCCTGCCGGGGAGCGTCAGGGGTTTGTCATTGCGCGGGGATCGGCCCGATCACGCCCTGGGCATCAGGTCAAGGTCATTACTCGACAAGGGGGCAAGGGGCGAGGAGGAAAGTGGTCAATCCGCCTCTGCCCCAGAGCCGGGACGCTGGGGCTCTGGGAGCGGGCCTGTGAAGAGTATCAGCCTCCCGGCCAGAGGTTGTCGGCTTCAGAGTCGCCATGCAGCACGACGCGCCACAGGGGCTCTCCTGCGCACTCAGCTCAGTCGGACCAGCGATTGTCGCTCTGGAAGCTCCAGGCCAGGATCCGGCTCTGTTTGTTACCCAGGCTCATCTCGATCACTTGCTGCCGCTTGGCGCCTGCCTGGGTGATTGCCTGCTTGGCCGCCGCCAGGTTCTCTTTTTTCGAGACCAGCGAGCTGAACCAGAGACATTGACCGGCAAAGTCCCGGCTCTCCCGGATCAGGGACGCGAGGAAGGCCGCTTCGCCCCCATCACACCAAAGCTCGGCCTTCTGACCGCCGAAATTGAGCACAGGAGCCTCGCTGCTAACCTCGGCCTTGCCCAGGTTACGCAGTTTGCGGCGGGTCCCCTCGCTGGCCTCAGCCAGGGAGCCGTGAAACGGCGGGTTGCACAAGGTCAGGGTGAAGCGCTCCCCGGGCCCTATGATGCCGTGAAACATTCGGCGAGCGTCCGTCTGCAATCGGCACTCGATCTGCTTGCCCAGACCATTGCTGAGCGCCAGCAAGTTGGCCGCCTTGACCGACACGGGATCGATGTCGGCCCCAACGAAGCGCCAGCCATACTCGCGACAGCCCAGCAACGGATAAATGCAGTTGGCGCCAACACCGATATCGAGCACCCTCACCCCCTTGCCGGTCCGCGGCGCCGCTTCCCCCTCGCTGATGAGGTCGGCCACATGGTGCAGGTAGTCGACCCGTCCTGGGATCGGCGGGCAGAGGTAACCCGCGGGCAGATCCCAGTGGCGTATGCCGTAATGCAACGCCAGCAGCCCCTTGTTGAGCGCCTTGACGGCGGCGGGGTCGGCAAAATCCAGGGTGCGAGTACCATGGTCGTTGGTGAACACGAAGGGGGTCAGTTCGGGAGTGCGCAGGCAGAGAGCCGCCAGATCATAGGGAGCATGATGGCGATTGCGGGGATGCAATCCGGCTTTGGTGGTTGTCTCTCTGGTCATTGGGGGCCTAGTCATCTGGTGCCTGGTCAATCCTGGCGAAAAGCGGGCCCACACTATAGAGAGTCGACCCGCAAAAGTCTAAACGATGGCCATAAAAAACCGGGCCGCCAGGGCCCGGTTTGAGTGAGGTTGGAGAAACTGTCCGTACTGCGAACGGTTTGTCCAGCCTGGCTCTTAGATCTCGATGCGGCGCGCTTGCCAGAACTTATTGCGCCAGTACTGATTGTCCAACCGGGAGCGTGTCACACCGGCTCGGGTCGAAGCGTGAATGAACTCACCGTTGCCCACATAGATGCCCACATGATTGAGACGGGAGCTGATCTTGAAGAATACCAGGTCACCTTCAACCAGTTCCTGCTTGGAGACCCTGGTGCCTTCGTGCACCTGGGAGCGGGTATCCCGGGGCAACTCTATGCCCACTGCGTTGCGATACACTTCACGGGCGAAAGCGGAGCAATCTATGCCGCGTTCACTGGTACCACCGAAACGGTAGGGGGTACCACGCCACTCTTTGAATACGGTCAGAATTTCGTTTACGTCAGGTGTTTGGTTGACTTCCGGTTCAACCACGGGCTCCATCATGGAGACCTCGATCTTACTAGCGACATCGGGTTGGGGTGCCGAGGCACAACCCACCATGCCGAGTGAGACCAGCAGTAGCATCAGGTAACGCAATCCTTTATCCCCGCAAATTTGTTAAAAGTTGTTAAAATACGGCCTTTGGCAGGCAAATTATGAAATGCAACAGCCCTCGACTATATCCAAGAATCCTATCGAGGCAAGTGAAAATCCCTATCAAGTTCACAGTTTTGCAAGAAAATGCGTTATTTTTCATCATTAATGTGAAGATTGACCCACAAGATACCCCATAGGCAAGCCGCTGCGGTGCCGCTGCAGAGTGCTATTTATCCCTGTTTTATCGATATTTTGAAGTGAATAATGATGATAACCACGGATCTATTTTTGTTAAATTCTGCCAAGGTGGCCGAAGACCCGCTGTCAGGCTTGGAGCACCTGCTCAATCCAGCCCAGCACCGGCAATGGCAGCAGATAACACAGCCCCATCGCCGCCAGGAGTTCCTGATCAGTCGAGCCACAATTAATCGGTTATTGGGGGCCCGTCTTGGTCAGGACCCGCAAAATCTGCAGTTTTGTAGTGGTCCCCATGGCAAACCGACCCTCGCCGGTCCTGAGTCAGATTCCTGTCATTTCAATCTGAGCCACAGCGGCGACTGGCTGGTCATTGCCATCGGTACCCGGGGGCCTCTGGGGGTCGATCTCGAACTCGGACGCAGACCCCGCGCCCCCCTCCCCCTCGCCCAACGCTTCTTTACCGCCGCCGAGTATCAACACCTGGCAGGATTGCCGAGCGCGCAGCAGAGATCCAGCTTCTATCGACTCTGGTCACGCAAAGAGGCCGTGCTCAAGGCCCATGGCGGTGGCATCGCCGCCGGATTGGAGAAGGTGGAGTTTGTGCCCGATGAAGACTGGCGCCTGCTCAATCATCTGGATGGGATCCCTTATCGAGTCTGTGACTGGCCCTGGCAGGGAGGCTGGCTCAGCCTGGCGGGAGGAGAGGGTGAGGTGCATCTGCATCAACTCGATGAATACCTTGAAATCATGACAGGAGAACCCCATCTTGATAAAAACCCCTAGCCAAGAGCCAGCCTCATGATCGTTGACATCCATCCCCAGAATTTCCAGCTCGAGTTGCTCGATGCCTCCATGCAAAAACCGGTCGTCATCTATTTCTATGCGCCGCAGATGCCGGAATGCCAAGGGATGACGCCCCTCATCGAACAGCTGGTGGGTGAGAACAACCCGCAGGTCACCCTGGCCAAGGTGGACATGAACGATCCCCAGCTGCAACCGCTGGCCGGTCAGCTTGGCCTGCGTGCCCTGCCCGCGCTGGTGCTCTTTCACCAGGGACAACCGGATGAGCAAGCCATGCTGGAGGGTCCGCAAGATGAACAGACCCTGCGCACCTATTTCGCCGCCTTCTCTCCCAAGGAAGAGGAAGAGCTGCTCAAGCGAGGACAGCAAGCCCTCGCCGAAGGGCAGGCCGATGAGGGCTATGCCGATCTCGCCAAAGCCCATCAGCTGGCAGGGGATCGCCACGATATCCATCTCTGGCTCATCCAGGCAGCCCTCGATCTCAATCGCCTCGACGAAGCGGCGCAGCGGCTCGCTCAAGTTCCCATGGCAGCCCAGGATGATCACTATCACACCCTCTGCTCGCGTCTGGCACTGGCGCAACAAGCCGCTGACAGCCCGGAGCTGCGTGCTCTGGAGGCCCGTTATCAGCAGGCCCCTGACGATTTCGCCCTGGCTCAGGAGCTGGCCGTGCTCTACCACCAGGCGGGACGTCAGGAGGAGGCCCTCACCCTATTGCTGACCGTGTTGCAGCGGGATCTCGGCTTCGGTGACGCGAGAAAGACCTATCTCGATATCCTGGCGACCATGGGGGCTCACCCGGCGGTGGCCGGTTTCAGACGCAAGCTCTACAGCCTGCTCTATTGAGTCTTACTGGTGCGATGAGAGGAGAGGGCTATGCCGAAGGGCATGGCTCTTTTTTATCAATGAGATCAGAGAAACAGACACTGTCGGGAAAACAAGAAAAGAGGGGATAACTGGCGGGACCTGGCAAGGAAAAGGCAAATTTTGGGCAAAAAAAATGGCGCAGAGACTGCGCCATTTTTTCGCATGAATTACTTCTTGTAGGAAGTAGCCATGTTGTCCAGACGCTGGTTAGCGCGCATGGCTTCTTGGTTGGCTTGAGCAACATCAGCGGCCATTTTGGATTGATCAGCACGAACAGCGCTAACATCTTGAGCCAGTTGGTCAACTTTGTTAGACAGGTTCTGTACGGAGGTTTCCAGTTCGCTGGTGTTAGCACAACCGCCCAGCAGGGCAGACAGACCAACAACACCTACCAACAACAATTTTTTCATTTTTAAAGCTCCCTTGAGCTCGCCAGACGTTTAGCAAGCGGCGTGATTATGGCACAAAAAATTCTTACTTTGGATAGGCCTCATCACAGATAAATGCATTAAAACCCTCATTTTTTTTTCCATTTGCACGACTTGCGCAAATTTCAAACAAAATGGGGCCTCAGTGATGAGGTTCGGACAAAGCGTAACCAAAAAATGCCCTTATTACAATTTCGTATGGAACTTAGGCCGAATGCTCTGTCAACATCTGACGATACAGCACCAGATCTTCTATGGTCAGCACCGGCAACTGATGCTGGCGACCAAAAGCCACCAGATCCGGCAGACGCGCCATGGTGCCATCCTCGTTGGTCACTTCGCACAGCACTCCGAACGGTTTGAGTCCTGCCAGCTGCATCAGATCCACGGTCGCCTCGGTATGACCCCGACGGCTCATGACACCACCATTGCGAGCCCGCAGCGGGAAGACGTGACCTGGGTGGTTGAGATCGGACGGCTTGGCACCATCGGCGATGGCGGCTCTGATAGTGGTGATGCGATCGGCGGCGGAGACCCCGGTGGTGACCCCCTGGGCCGCCTCTATGGTGACGGTGAAGGCGGTCTGGTATTGACTGGAGTTGGCCTCCACCATCATGGGCAGCTCGAGCTGGCGCACTCTATCCTCCGGCAGACAGAGGCAGACGATGCCGGAGCACTCGCGGATCATCATGGCCATTTGGGCGTTGGTCATGGACTGCGCCGCGAAGATGAGATCCCCTTCGTTTTCCCTGTCCTCATCGTCGGCAACCAGTACGCCGCGACCGGCGCGCAGGGATGCCAGAGCCGCTTCGACTCTTTCGATGGGATGACCAAATTCACTGAGTAAAGACTGATTCATGGTAAGACTCCGTTAACTTCACAAGTACCAGAATCAGGGCATGGAGCAGACAGAGAGAGGCATGCGGCGGCCACCCGAAAGGGCCACGCGTGGAACACGCTGTCTTATCCTCTTTCATCCGGACTATGACCGTCGGCTCCGGCATCTCACCGGATCTGCTGACCCCGACGACGAGTCGGGCGCTCGCGGGCTCCCCGAGTCAATCGGGATACCGCCGGTGGGGAATTTCGCCCCGCCCTGAGAATAAGCGCAGACAGACTAAAGAAATTTGTCCCGCGATGCCAGCATGCGGGCCTAAAAACCGCAAGCTGTCGAGATTTGACGCCCGGGCTGTGCTTGGGCTTTTCCTTTATGGCATAGTGCCTCAAAAACTGTGCCGCAAAGGCAGTGCCTAACCAGCAAGCCCGGCGGATACACTGCTCCGCCCGGATGGCCACCACACTACGGAAATGATGACAGACATGGAAAAGAAAATACTGCTCACGGATTGCCAGGACGCCAAGGGCCTCATCGCCAAGATCACCAACATCTGCTACAAGCACCAGCTCAACATCAACAAGAACGACGAGTTCGTCGATCACGAGAACGGCCGCTTCTTCATGCGCACCGAGCTGGAGGGGCGTTTCAATGACGAGACCCTGCTGGCGGATCTCGACGATGCTCTGCCCGCTGGCGCCCTGCGTCGCCTGGTCAAGGCGGGCAAGAAGCGGATCGTCATATTGGTGACCAAGGAGACCCACTGCCTCGGGGACATCCTGATGAAGAACTATGCGGGCGCCCTGGACATGGACATAGTGGCGGTGATCGGCAACTACGACACCCTGGCGGAATTGACGGGCAAATTCGATATCCCCTTCCATACCGTCAGCCATGAAGATCTGAGCCGCACCGAGCACGAAGAGCAGGTGCGCGCCATCATAGACGGCTATCAGCCGGACTACGTGATCCTGGCCAAGTACATGCGGGTGCTGACCCCCAGCTTCGTCGAGGCCTATCCGCGCAAGATCCTCAACATCCACCACTCCTTCCTGCCCGCCTTCATCGGGGCGCGCCCCTACCGCCAGGCCTTCGATCGCGGGGTGAAGCTCATCGGCGCCACCGCCCACTTCGTCACCGACGATCTGGATGAAGGCCCCATCGTCGAGCAGGACGTGATCCACGTGGGTCACACCTTCAGTGCCGAGGGCATGGCCAAGGCGGGCCGGGACGTGGAAAAATCCGTGCTGAGCCGCGCCCTGGAGCTGGTGCTCAACGAGCGGGTCTTCGTCTATGGCAACAAGACGGTGGTGTTCAAGTAACAGCGCCATGCAAAAAGGCCCCGCGGGGCCTTTTTTGTTATCGACAGGCGAGTGGAAACCCACTCAGCGCTCTGCTCTCCTGATGTCACGCCGCCATCACCTATGGTCAGCACGGATAACCCCTTCGCCCGACGGTGGGGCCAGTTCCGCTTCAGCCTCCAGGATGGTACGCCGCTGGGCCACATCGACCCAGTCACCATAATCGGCGAGCAGGGCCCGCAACTTGGGCTGGATGCTGATCTGGCAAAAGGGCTTGTCCGGCTGACGATAGTAGTAATCGCGGATCCCGGGGCGGGATGGCGAGAAGTCACGATAGCGCAGCGCCTCGGTCAGCAGGGGCTCGCTAAAGTGCGACTGCAGATCCGTGAGCATCTCGGCCACCCGGTGGCGTTGCACCTCATCGAAGCAGTAGAGGGCGGAGCGGTAGCGATGGCGCAGGGCATGTGAGTTGGTGGCACTGTGACTGTGGAGATGGATCTCGACCAGCAGCGCCAGCGGCAGGCGGGACTCATCGAAGTGGACTATCACCCCCTCGCTGAATCCGGCGGCAACCAGGGCGCCATTGACTGTGCTGCCAGTGGCGGGATCCGCCTCGATCCCTTGCACGGCGTCAGCATCCTGCGCGGCCAGCCAGCCCTGCTCCACATCCGCTACGCCGCGCAGCGAGCGAAATACCGCCTCGGTACACCAGTGACAACTGCCGCCCAACCCTATTTTGCTCACCCTTCCCCCATCACACCTTTCGTTTACCCGGCGCCATGATGGCCAACCATCGCAATGCTGCATATCTCTATGCTAAACCATCGATAAACTGCATAGCTGAATGGCCGTGGCGACGCCACCATGGGTCAAGTCGCCTCGGCGGGGTTACCCCTCTCAGAGCGGCAGCTCATTGACCGTGAGCTTGCCCTCTTGCAGCTTCAATTCTGCCTTGAGGTTGCTCTGCTGCACCTTGAGATAACCCAGTTGTTGGAGCTGCAACAGCATGGGTGCAAGCTGGGGCACAGCCTCCCCCATCCCTTCGCTCAGATTGAGCTGGAACAGGCCAGAGAGCGCCTTCATGCCATCTTCCTCACCTGCCAGGTTGGCCAGGGTGGTCGACGCCAGGATCAGCTCCCCCGTGAGCGAGGCGGGCTCGCCATTGAGCCGCGAGCTGAGATCGGTCAGGGTCAGGGTCAAACCACGGCCCAGCACCTGATCCAGGGCGGCCAACAGGGCTTGCTGATCCAGGCTGCCCTCGGCACTCAGCGCTTGCAGCGCCTGGTAGCCCGCCAGATCCAGCCCCTTGACCTCAAGATCGAGTTTGGCATCGGTCAGCGCCAGGCTGTCCGTGTCGTTGGCCATGTCCAGGGCGGCCAACTGGATCTGGTAACGATTGGAGAGAGTCTGTGCATCCTCCCCCTCCAGTCTGCTGTGACTGGTGAGCCGTTGCAACGAGACGCGGAGCCCGTCCTGTGGCTGCTGCAAGGAGAAGCTGGCCAGGGTCATGTCACTCTGGGGCGAGAGCCAACTGCCATCGACATCCCTCAGCTCGGCACTCCCCTTCAGGTCTGCCAGCACCATATCCGCCCCGCTTTGGGTTTCATGGAGACTCATACCAGCCCAGTTGAGGGTCATGTGGCCATTGCCGACCAGATCACCGCTGTAATCGGCCTGCAACGGCTGAAACGTCATCTTTCCCTGTTCATGCTTGAGGCTAAGAGCGGCGATGTTGAGCTTGCTCTGACTCCCCTGGGTCAGCAGGTTGGTCAGGCTGGAGAGCTCCAGTCGCCACTCCTTGAGCCCCTGGGACGCCAACAGGGGAGCCAGGGAGCCCTGCTCGGTATCGAGCAGCAAATGACTCTTCACATAGAGCGGCAGGATCAGCCCCTCAACCTTGAACGCCAGCATGATGGGCTCCCCATGGCTCAGCTCGTCATCCAGCTGGGCCAGCGCCTCGGGGCCGATGATCAGACGCATCTCACCGTCGCGGTGCAGCAGATTGCTGCGACTCGGCTGCCACTGCAGCTCGATCCCGCTCTGCTCGCGCAGCTTGATAATCTGCTGCGCCAACTGGCGATCGAATTCACTACCCGTATACCAGCAGGCCCCAAGGCCAGCCCCAATCAGAGCCGCACCTGCGACGCCCCAGATCCACTTTTTCATCAAACCATCCATTTTAATCATGCTTGCAGGCACTTTACGGGGCTGGCTGCACGGCGGCAAGGCCCTCTCACGCTCACAACAAGGGGCTGAACAGGTAGAAAATGTTCTCCATGGCCCGCTTGTACCAGGGTCGGGCACGCCAATCGGCCAGCACCATGGGGGTCGCCTCCTTCATGTAGCCCTCGACCAGCTTGCTCAGCTGGCCGACAAACTCGGCATTATCGACCAGCAGGGTGACCTCGAAGTTGAGCCAGAGGCTGCGTCTGTCGAGATTTACCGTGCCCACCAGGGCGAAGTCATC
The DNA here is from genome assembly GCF_020149575.1 of Aeromonas rivuli. Classification (NCBI taxonomy): domain Bacteria; kingdom Pseudomonadati; phylum Pseudomonadota; class Gammaproteobacteria; order Aeromonadales; family Aeromonadaceae; genus Aeromonas; species Aeromonas rivuli. The sequence goes on from NZ_CP079742.1 coordinate 3,158,852, forward strand.
ATCGACCAGCACGCTCTTGGTATGCAGCAGACCGGCATCGTAGCGATACACTTCCACCCCGGCCTCCAGCAGCTCCTCCATGAAGGCATTGCAGGCATGGTTCGCCATCAGGGAGTCGTTACGATCGGGCAGGATCAGCTGTACCTGCACGCCCCGTGCCGCTGCCGAGGAGAGCGCGGCCGCAAGGGGATCGTCGGGTACGAAATAGGGGGTGGTCAGCACCAGATGGCTGCGGGCCTGGTAGATGGCGAGCAGCAGGCTCTGCTGGATGCAGTCACCGCCGACGAAGGGGCCGGACGGGATCAGCTGGGCACGATAGTTGTTTTGCGGCCAGGATTCGGGTTCGTGCTGCAGGCTGTCGAGCAGCCGTTCCCCGGTCTCCACCTCCCAATCCCAGACGAAGATGGACCACATCAGCGGCACTATGGGCCCTTGCACCCGGATCATGATGTCGACCCACTGGCCTATGCCGGCATCCTGCTTGAAGAAACGCGGATCCACCAGGTTCATGGAGCCCGTGTAACCCACCCTGTCATCGATCACCACCAGCTTACGATGCATGCGCAAGTCCTGACGCTGGAAGGGGATGCGCCAGGCACCGACCGGCAGCACCTCGACCAGCTTGACCCCGGCCTGACGCAGCACCTTGGGCCAGTGGGAGCGGAAGAACGCCTTGCTTCCCACGGAATCGAGCAGCAGACGACAATCCACGCCGCGCTGCGCCACCTCGCACAGGGCCTCGCACACCTCGTCCGCCCAGCCGCCAGGGTGCCAGATGTAGAACTCCAGATAGCAAGATTGGCTGGACTGACGGATATCCTTGGTGATCTCGCGCAAGATCCAGTCCGGCTTGTGGAGCAGCACCATGCGGTTGCCGGAGAGCATGGGCATGGCGAGTCGCCCCTGGATAAGATCGTGCAGGGGCTGGGCCTTCTCGCTCACCTCGCAGTGGTGCTGCGGGAAGAGCCGGGCCAGTTGGCGGATCCACTTGGCGTAAGGGCGATACATGGCCTGAGCCCGCTCGGCACGCCGCTTGCCGAGGCGCACCTCGCCAAACAGCACATAGAAGCCGACGCCGGCGAAGGGGATGGCGTAGATGAGAGAGAGCCAGGCGAGGGAGACCCCGATTGGGCGGCGCTTCATCACCACACGCAGGGAGACACCGGCGACGATGACGGTGTGAAACAGCAGCAGCAGCAGGCCCAGGAAGCGGGAGAACAGCAGATGAATGTCATATTCCAGAGTGTTGAACACGGGAACTCCTTTGGACATGGGATGAGGGCGGCCAGGAGATCCCGCCGAGCTGGGATGATATGCTGTCGGGCCAATCCCATTCAATCAGGACACAAGCATGATCCTGCACACTATGTTGCTCAGCCTGGCCATGTTAGGGCAAGGCTCATATGACATCAATGAACAGCAGATCAATCAATATCTGCAATCCCAGGTTCAGGTCGACAAGCAGCTGGAATTGCCCGGTATCATCAAGGCGCATGTCCAGCTGGAACAGAGCGACGTCCAGATAGGGCGCCAGAGCCCGGACACCGCAAGGGTCTTTGGCAAGGGAAAGCTCAACATCACCCTGCCTGACAGCACCAACTACGATGCCCGTGTCTCCATGACCTATGAGGCCAGACCCCGTTATGACAAGACACAGGGCGCCCTGTTTCTGGATAACATGAAGCTGATCGAGTACAAGCTGGAGCCCCTTGAGGCGGAGCAGAAGTTCGGGTTCATGCTCAACATGCTGCTCAAGAGCATGGAGAAGCGGCTCGAGACCCAACCCGTCTATCGACTCGACGACAAGGATCCGCAGCAGCTCTGGCTCAAGGAGAATCTCATCGGCCTGGAGCTGACCCCGGGCACCATACATCTGCTGACCAAGGGTTCATAACGCCACGGCATACTCACCGGGATAGCGGATCAGCAGTTCTATCTGGTAGCCCTGCTGGTGCTGCTTGATGAAATGGCTATGGAGGGGTCCCTTGAGCTCCTCCAATGCCAGGTCGACGAAGCCCACCTTGTGATAGAAGGGCTGCTCGAATGGCAGGGCCTGGCAGATGATGGGCTTGCTGATCAGGTCCTGGCAAGCCAGCTGCAACAGCCGGGAACCCAGCCCCAGAGACTGATAATGGGGGAGCAGGCGAAACCCGCACAGATGGTAATACTCTTCGTCTTCACGCAGCCGCACGGCGCCGACCAGCCAGTGAGCATCGCGTACCACGAAGACCCGCTCGCTCAAGTCCGGCACGTAATAGGAGAATGTGGTTTCGTAATAGTCCCTGATCAGGGAAAGATCCGCATCACAATACTCTTCGAAAGTGAGCTCCATGGCTCGGCCATCCATCAAAACACGCTCCCCTATCCGCTTGTCGCCTTCGGCGCCCACTCGGCCGATCTGATTAGACCAGCCAGCCGGAGAAGATAACACGGGGCAAGACGACAAAACAGCGAGCACTGCGCGCTTTGTGAATAAGCACCGGCAAGGTCATTCAGACACTTTTTTGTTGTGGCCAATCCCTTTTACAAGGCGCCTCTTCCTGGATAGCCCTTGTCCTTCCGGGGGCTGAATGCTTTACTCAACGGGCATCGATGCAAGGAGTACCACAGTGAACACAAGGATGTTGCTCACGATTTTACTCGGCACCAGTCTGCCCGCCTGGGCTCAGTCCCCGCCCCCGGCCGAGGTGGTGATGTTGAGCGTCTCCCCTCAGAAACCCCCTGCCAGCAAACAGTTCCAGGTCTACAAATCCCAGCAGAGCAATGGCGTGATCCGTTACTCGGACATCAAGCCGGAACAGGGGCACTTTGAGGTGCTGCTGTTCAACGACTGTTTCGCCTGTGATCCCAAATCCAGGGTCAACTGGAATACCACCGGTCTCTTCCTCTACGACTATGCCAGCACCATACAGGCCGCGGCACACACCTATGAGGTCGATCCCGCCCTGATCCGGGCCCTGATCCACGCAGAGTCGGCCTTCAACCCAGTCGCCGTCTCGCGCAAGGGGGCCATGGGCCTCACCCAGCTGATGCCTGCCACCGCGCGGGAACTGGGGGTCGGAGATCCCCTGCTGGCGGAACAAAACATCTTTGGCGGGGTCAAGTATCTCTCGGGCCTGCTCAAGCAATACAAGGGGGATGTGGCCCTGGCCAGTGCCGCCTACAACGCCGGTGCCGGCGCCGTGCAGAAATATGGTGGCATCCCCCCTTATGCCGAGACCCGGGCCTATGTCAACCGGGTCCAACTCCTCCATCAGCGCTATCTCACCATGCTGAAGGCAAAGGGGCTCTGACACGCCAGCGAGCCTGTTCCTGAAACAAAAAACACGCCAGGCGGCGTGTTTTTTTCGATACACAGGAGCAGATTATTTCTGCTCAGTCGCCACCATGCGGTAGGCCAGAGCGCCCAGGATACCGCCCACTATGGGGGCAACCCAGAAGAGCCACAGCTGACTCACCGCCCAGTCACCCACAAACAGCGCCACACCGGTACTGCGTGCCGGGTTGACCGAGGTATTGGTCACCGGGATGCTGATCAGGTGGATGAGGGTCAGACAGAGGCCGATGGCGATGGGGGCAAAGCCCGCCGGCGCGCGGCTGTCGGTCGCCCCCATGATGACGAACAGGAAGAAAGCGGTCATCACCACTTCACATACCAGGGCCGCCAGCATGGAGTAACCACCGGGGGAGTGCTCGCCAAAACCGTTGGAAGCAAAACCGGCACTCACATCGAAACCGGCTTGACCGCTGGCGATGACGAACAGCACGGCACCCGCGGCTATCCCACCCAGCACCTGCGCCACTATGTAAGGCAACACACCGCTCGCCGGGAAGCGACCACCGGCCCACAGGCCCATGGTCACGGCCGGGTTGAGATGGCAACCCGAGATGTGGCCAATGGCAAAGGCCATGGTCAACACGGTCAGACCAAATGCCAGGGAAACCCCGAGCAGACCGATGCCTACCTCCGGAAAGGCCGCCGCCAACACGGCACTGCCACAACCGCCCAGCACCAGCCAAAAGGTGCCCAAAAACTCTGCTGCATAAGGTCTCACGATAATTCTCCTGATTGATCAATGTCTTCTATGACAGAAGCCTCACAAGAGCCTGCCATCACAGCAAGTGTATTATCGGGATATGAAGGCGGATGACGAGGGGCAACTTTTCCGGCAAAAACGTGACAGCCATCACAAGTTATTGTTCTTTCAGCAAGATATCCCTATATAGAAGAAGGGCTTAACAGATGGCGCCAAAGGGGTACGACAAATTTTGGCGTCATTGCGCAACAAAAATACATCCGAGACGGGATCAGGAAGGCTCCTGGCCGTGTCACCCTGCATCCGGCAATTTTTATCAGCGATAGCGGCCGCGGGCGGCGCCCGATACCCGGCCGGCCATCTTGATCAGGCTCTGGCGGGTATGGAAGTGGCAGAGGGCAACGCCCAGGGCATCGGCCGCATCGGCCTGTGGGGTAGCGGAGAGCTTGAGCAGATGAGTCACCATATGCTGCACCTGCTCCTTGGCGGCGCCCCCGGTACCCACCACGGCCTGCTTGATCTGGGTGGCCGAATACTCGCTCACCGGCAGATAGGCATTGACCGCTGCGACAATGGCGCTGCCACGAGCCTGGCCCAGCTTGAGGGCGGAGTCAGGGTTGCGCGCCATGAAGACTCGCTCTATGGCAAATTCGTCCGGCTTGAACTGGGTGATGATCTCGCAGACGCCGTCATAGACTTGTTTGAGACGCTCTGGCAACTCACCACAGTCGGTACGAATGCAGCCCGAGCCCAGGTATTCGGCCTTGCCGGCGACGATACGAAGCACACCGTAGCCCGTGATCCGCGAGCCGGGATCTATCCCCAAAATGATACTCATGACAGCTGTTATTCCGAAGGCAGATGATGGGCGCCAAGATAGCACAAAGTCGCTCCCCCTTGGCTCGCGCCTTGCGCGCAATACGGATCCCCATGGCAGGCAAGCCACCTCAAGAAGCGGTATCGGGGGCGTCCATCATCGCACGCTGTCTTGCAGGCTAACCCACCTCCACGCGGTTGCGCCCCCTCTCCTTGGCCCGATAGAGCGCATCATCGGCTCTCACCAGTGCCTGCTCCAAGGGGTCGCCCCGACGCTCAGCCACCCCGAAAGAGGCGGTGATGCTCAAGGATGCAGGCCAGTTATCATATGCTGCCAGGGCGAGGCGGATCCGCTCGGCCAACGTGCGCGCCCGCGCCTCTTCGTAGTGCAGGCAGATCAGGATGAACTCCTCCCCGCCCCAGCGGATCAACCGACACAGGCTATCGCAACAGACCAGTACCTCGCTGACCAGATGCTTGAGCACCTCATCGCCGATGGCGTGGCCATGGTTGTCGTTGACGCGTTTAAAGTGATCGAGATCCAGATAGATGACACTCAGCGGCATGTCGCCCAACTCACTGAGCAGGGTCTGACCACCGAGGCGGTTGAGGGCGCCGGTCAGGGGATCATAACGCGCCTCCATCTCGGAACGGCGGCTCTGTTCAGACAGGGTCTGGTTGCGCTGCTCGGCCTGCAGCCAGGCAGCACGGGCCCGCCGCAGCTTGTCGCGCAGCAACAGGTGCTGCATCAGGAAAACCAGCAAGCCGTAACCCAGCCAGAAAGCGAGCAGACCACGATAGAAGAGGCCCGCCGCCAGCCAGGGGCCATAGAAACTGAGTTTCTCGACCCTGAGTCTGTACTCCCCCATGGGCATCTCGGCGCCGCTGGCCAATTCGACAGCAAATATCCGGCTCAGATCGGGGCCCTGCTGCAGCAGAGGAATGCGATAATCCTGGATCCACCAGGTGGCGGGGCTGAATACCTTGAGCGGGATCTCCAGGTGCAACTCGGGCTTGTGGTTGCGAAACAGTACCTCATTGACCTTGTGGGAGACGGGATCGTCTGGCCTGGAGTAGCTGGGATCGTAGTTGCGCAGATAAATGCGCCACTCCTGAGGCGTGGGGCCATCGACGCTGATGGCCAGCGTCATGCGGCTGAAACCGGACAAGTCCAGCCCCTGCTCAGGCTCGCTCAGGGTAAAAATGATCTCGCAAAAGGGGTAACGGTAGCTGTCGCGCAGATCGCAATCTATCCCGGGCTGTTCGCCGGGCAGCAGCCTGGCTCTGGAGCTTCCCTTGTGGATACCATCGTCCAGGGCGCTGATGACCAGCCGATCCCTGGTCAGCATGTTCAGCTCCCGCTCTGGCCCATACTCGAACAGTGCGATCCCCAGCAGGGTCAACAGCAACAAGGGCCAAAACAGGCGATCAATCAGCAAGGGACCAAATGAGGGCATGACAACTCCGAGGCGACGAGATGCTTACTCTAAATCAACTTGGTGAGCGGCACCCTGATCCAGATTAACCCTCTCCACAAATAGGTTAATAGCCCCCGATTCTGCCCGAAGCCTACTTCTCCATATAGCCAGATAAGTTGAGCCAGCTCACAAAATCAATACGTTAATTAATCGCGACTGAGCTCGAGGCGCCGGTATAAGGTTGTGCGGCTGATACCAAGCCGCCGCGCCGCCTCAGTCACGTTGCCGTCACACTCGGCCAGGGTGCTGGCGATTTGCCTGTGCCCCGCCTCACGCAGACTGCGAGGCGGCGTCTCCTCCCCCCGCCCATCTGGCAGCTGCAAGTGCTCTGGCCGGATCCAGCCCAGCCCCTCGGCCAGCACGCAGGCTACCTCCAACGCCTGCTTGAGCTGACGGACATTGCCCGGCAACGGATGTGCCAGCAGCCGCTGTTCGGCCTCCTCCGTCAGCTGCAATGCGGGATCCATCTCGGCCAGCAAGCGGCTCAGCAATTGGCGCCGGTCCAGTGGCGGCCACTCCCGCCAGGGGGCGAGCCGCTGACGCCAGCCGCACAGCCGGTAGTAGAGATCCTCACGAAAGGTAGCGGCGTTGACCATGGCGCCAAGATCCCGGTGGCTGGCGCAGATCAACCAGAAATCCACCGGCTCGGGCCTGTGGCTGCCAAGGGGGGTCACGGCACGCTCCTGCAATACCCGCAGCAAGCGGGTCTGGGCCAGCAATGGCAGCTCGCCAATTTCATCCAGCATCAGAATGCCGCCATGGGCGGCGCGCAGATAGCCCTGACTCCCCTGGCTGCGGGCGCCGCTAAAGGCCCCGCCCACATAGCCGAACAGCTCGGCCTCCACCAGGTCGGCGGGCAGGGCGCCGCAATTGACGCACACCAAAGGGGCGTCGGCCCGACTCGAGGCTTGATGCAGGCTCCTGGCCATGTGCTCCTTGCCGCTGCCGGTTTCCCCCTCCAGCAGCAGCGTGATGCCGCGCTCCAGCATCTTGAGGGGCACATTTGGCTTGCCTTCCACGGGCGCCCGAGAGGGAAGGATCCGGCAGATCTGGCGCTCGTGCAGCAATTGACGACCATCGAAAGCATGCTGGCCCAGCCAGAGTCGACCGGCCCGGTTGGCACCGAGCAGCTCCCCCTCCTCACCCAGTAGCAGCCGCGGTGACCAGAGCGTCTGGGGATCGAGATCCACCAGCCGGCCGGGACGACGGGCCAACAGGGCATTCTCCAGGGTCATGGCGAGCAGTCGCACCGTGCCCAGCATGTCGCCACCGTGATGCCGGGCATCCGAGGAGATATCCAGTACGCCGAGCAGGCTGCCGTCCGGCGCCAGCAGCGGGCAGGCACTGCAACTGAGGAAGCTGTGCTGGGCGAAGAAGTGCTGACTGCCAAGCACCTGCACTTCACTCCCCTCGGCCAGGGCTGTGCCGATGGCATTGGTGCCCTTGCTGCCCTCTCCCCAGCGGGCACCGCTGCGCAAGAAGATGCGCTCCGCATGACGGGCAAAGCTGTCATCGCCGCTGGCGGCGAGTATGGCCCCCTCGCCATCGCAGAGCAGCAACCGGCAGGGTCTTCCTGCCAGCAGCTGGATAAACAGGGGCAGCACGAACTGCTCGAAGCAGAGCACCAGCTCCCGGCTCCCCTCCAACCGGGCCGACAACTCCCCCTGGGGCAACAAATCCAGCTCGGCGCTCTGTTGACGACTGAGCCCCTGATGCAGGCAACGCTGCCAGGAGCGGTGTATGGGGTCGGACACGGGTAGTTCGCGCATGATTCCTCCTGTTCAGAATCGTGACAGTCGCGACAACGTGTGTCCCGTTTTGGAACAGCAGGCGTCGGCTCGCCAGGATCACTGGTTAAACAAGATACGCCGCCAACCGAGATTTGATAACGTTTTTGTAACTTTTGATGCCGTGGCCTGACCCTTGGCACGGCCCTTGCGATGTCGTGAATGACCACTATGTAGGCAAGCACAGGCTATCCCCGGCGCTGACCGGGCAACAACAGGTCACACACACAAGCACAAGGAAGATGCAATGATCTATACCGCACCCGGCCAGGCAGGCGCCCTGGTCAGCTTCAAATCCCGCTATGACAACTTTATCGGGGGCGACTGGGTTGCCCCCCGCGGCGGCCGTTACTTTGAAAACATCTCGCCGGTCGATGGCCGTGTGTTCTGCGAGGTGGCCCGCTCCGATGCGGCCGACATCGAGCTGGCGCTGGATGCCGCCCACAAGGCCTTTGCCAGCTGGAGCAAGACCAGCGTCACCGAACGCAGCAATCTGCTGCTGCGCATCGCCGATCGCATCGAACAGAATATCGAGGTGCTGGCCATCGCCGAGACCTGGGAAAACGGCAAGGCGGTGCGTGAGACCCTGGCCGCCGACCTGCCGCTGGTGGTGGATCACTTCCGCTACTTCGCCGGCTGCATCCGTGCCCAGGAGGGCTCGGCCGCCGAACTGGATCAACACACCGCCAGTTATCACTTCAAGGAGCCCATCGGCGTGGTCGGCCAGATCATCCCCTGGAACTTCCCGCTGCTGATGGCAGCCTGGAAGCTGGCGCCTGTGCTCGCGGCGGGTTGTTGCAGCATACTCAAGCCCGCCGAGCAGACCCCGGTCACCATCATGCTGCTGATGGATCTCATCAAGGACATACTGCCTCCCGGCGTGGTCAACGTGGTCAACGGCTTCGGCGCCGAGGCGGGCCAGGCACTGGCCACCAGCTCGCGCATCCAGAAGCTCGCCTTCACCGGCTCCACCGAGATTGGTACCCACATACTGCGCTGTGCCGCCGACAAGCTGATCCCCTCCACCGTCGAACTGGGCGGCAAGTCCCCCAACATCTATTTTGCCGACGTGATGGACCATGAGAGTCAATACATCGACAAGGCGGTGGAAGGCATGTTGATGACCTTCTTCAACCAGGGCGAGGTGTGCACCTGCCCCTCCCGCGCCCTGGTGCACGAGAAGATCTATGACGACTTCATGGAGAGGGTGCTGGTGCGCGCCCGGGCCATAGTGCAGGGCAACCCCCTGGACACCAATACTCAGGTGGGCGCCCAAGTGTCCCGCGAGCAATACGACAAGATCCTGAGCTACATGGCCGTCGGCCGGGCCGAAGGCGCCAATATGCTGATCGGCGGCAATGCCGCCAGGGTGAGCGGGCTGGAGGGGGGGTTCTATATCGAACCCACCATCTTCCACGGTCAAAACAAGATGCGGGTCTTCCAGGAGGAGATCTTCGGCCCGGCCCTCGGCGTGACCACCTTCAAGAACGAAGCAGAGGCCCTGGCCATTGCCAACGACACTCAATATGGCCTGGGAGCGGGTCTATGGACCCGGGACAGCAACCTGGCCTGGCGCATGGGCCGCGGCATCCAGGCCGGTCGGGTCTGGGTCAACTGCTATCACGCCTACCCGGCTCACGCGGCCTTTGGCGGTTACAAGAAGTCCGGGATCGGCCGCGAGACCCACAAGATGATGCTGGATCACTACCAGAACACCAAGAACCTGCTGGTGAGCTACGACATCAATCCCCTCGGCTTCTTCTAACCCGAGCCGGAATGAATATCGACGCTGAGGGCGCCCGCGGGCGCCCTCTCTTTATATCCGGGGATCCCGCTGGCAGGCTTTGCCAGGCGGCTTGCTCAGCTCCCGGGCAGGACCAACTGCTGGCGATAACGCTGGGGCGAGCAACCCAGCTCGCGATTGAACATGGCGATAAAGGCCGAGGTCGAACCATAGCCGAGCCGCCAGCCGATCTCCTGAATGGGTAACTCCCCCTTGAGCCAGGCCAGCGCCTTGAGCAGCCGCAGCCGCGCCCGCCATTGACCAAAATTCATGCCCAGCTCGCGCACGCAGCGCCGTGCCAGGGTGCGTTCGGTGCTGTGCAACTGCCCGGCCCACTGCGCCAGAGTGCGGGGATCGGCAGGATCACTGTGCAGAGCAGCCAGCATGGGGGCCAGCAGCTTGTCCTGGCTCATGGGCAGGTAACTGTCCTGGCAACGGGTATGGGTCAGTTTCTCCACCAGCAGCTCGGCCTGACGCACATCCCAGTCATCTCCCATGTGGCCGATGCGGCGATCGCAAAAGTCCGCCAGCAGCGCCTTGAGCAGCGGGGTCAGCTCCAGCAATCTCGGCTCGTCGGGCAGGCGCCGGGCCAGGGTGTCGCTGACATAGATGGAGGTGTAGTCGAGGGCCTGCTGGTTGTAGGAGGCGTGCTCCAGCCCGGCAGGCACCCAGATGAGGTAATCCGCCGGGGCCAGCAGCCGCTGTTCGCCCACCACTATCTCCATCACCCCCAGGCTTATCAGGCTGAGCTGCCCCCAGGGGTGGCTGTGGGCGAGACAGGCATTGCCCGCCTGGATCTGGCTATAGCGAAAATAGAGCGGATTGGGCTCCGCCAGTTCGGCATCCTGGCGCTGGTGGGGACGCGGCTGCATGGGTTGTCCTTTCTGCGGGATAGATTGTCAGTTTTACGTTACTTTACAACAAAAAGACAAGGGTAGACTGGCGCCATTATCATGAGGAGTCTGTCATGCCCCTGTTTTCCCCCCTGCTGTTCCCAGTCATGGCTGTCTTGATCTGGGCCACCAATACCGTGGTCTCCAAGGCCGCAGCCACCCTGGTCGATCCCGCCGCCATCTCCTTCTATCGCTGGCTGATCGCCGCCCTGGTGCTGACCCCCTTCTGCCTTCCGCAACTGTGGCGCCGTCGCCATGAAATACGCCCCTGGCTCGGCAAGCTGCTGGTGCTGGCGGCCCTTGGCATGGTGCTCTACCAGTGCCTTGCCTATTACGCCGCCCACACCACCTCGGCCACCAATATGGGGGTCATTGGCTCCCTGATCCCCATGCTGACCCTGCTGCTAGGGACATTGCTGTTTCGCCAGCGCCCCGGGCGCCAGGCCGTCATCGGCATGAGCCTCTCCCTGCTGGGCGTACTCTGGCTGCTCGGTCAGGGGGATCCCCTGAGCCTGCTGCGCCAGGGGATCAATCCCGGGGATGCCATGATGTTGCTCGGTTCGGCCAGCTATGCCTTATACGGCCTGCTGATCCGTCGTTGGCAGTTGCCGTTCGGCCCCTGGCTCAACCTCTACCTGCAGGTGCTGCTGGCGGTGGTATTGCTTGTTCCGGTCGCCGTCAGCGCCGATACCCTGGCCGTCTCCGTCCAGGCCTGGCCGCTGGTGATCTTCGCCGGTATCGCCTCCTCCCTGCTGGCGGCCTACTGCTGGATGCGCGGCCTGGCAAGCATGGGCGCGGAGCGCACCTCGGTGTTCATGAACCTGATGCCCTTGTGCACGGCGCTGATCGCCGTGATCACCCTGGGAGAGCCCATTCACGGCTATCACCTGCTCGGTGGCGGCCTGATCCTGGGCGGCGTCATGCTCTCCCAGTTCAAGCCCAGGGTACGCCCCGCCCTTGTGGAAGAGGCATAAACCGGCGAGACAAGCCGCAGCAGCACAAAGCAATAAGGGAGCCGAGGCTCCCTTCTTGCATATCCACGCTAACACCCGCCAGCTCGGTTGCCCCGGCGCCAGTGGTAACGCCGCTCCGGCCGGCCACGCTGGTCGTACCTCGCCCCTGTAGTCGGATGCCAGATAACGGCGCGCCGTGGTGCAGCTCAAGGAGAGACGCAGCGCCACCGTATTGGTGCAGCAGGAGGTTGTACTCGAACAGCGGCCGACCATGCCGAGCGGCAGGGAGCCGTTCCAGCCGGCGTAGAGGACGCAGGTGGCGAGCCCGAGGAAGATCATCATCGGCATGCCGGCGATGGGTGGATTGCCCCAGGGGGCGGCTTTCGGGGTAGAGAAGCTGTTCATTGTTATGCTCCAGCTTGTGGTGTGGCGCCACGCTAGGTATCCCCTCCTGCGCTGTCGGTTAGCTGGCCTGCAAAGCCATATAAAAACATTGAAACCTTCAGCACCATTGCCCTCCCCGCCCCCCTGCCCCCGAAACTGAATGTGAACTGAATCACGCTTTACTTAGCCTGCGAAATAAATATAATGCTTAGCAGGCTAAGTATATGAGGTGTCTGCCATGAAAAAGGATCTGGAGATGTTGCGCGAGCTCTCCCTCGCCGAACAACTGGGGCGACTGCACCGGCTGTGGCGCACCGTGGCCGATATCGAGCTGGCCCCCTTGGGTTTGACCCATCCGCGCTGGACCGCGCTCTGGAAGCTGAGCCGCCTCGGCGGCCACCTCAGCCAGAAGACCCTGGCCGAGGCGCTGGAGATAGAGCTGCCCTCCCTGATGCGCACCCTGGGTCAGCTGGAAGAGCTGGCGCTGATCGAGCGCCACTGCTGCAGCCAGGACAAGCGCGCCCGCATCGTCAGCCTGACCCCGGCCGGCAAGGCGCTGCTCGACAAGATCGAGGATCGCATCATGGAGGTCCGCCGGGATCTGCTGGCGGGCATCAGCCAGCAGGAGCTGGCCCAGTTTGAAGAGATAGTGCACCGCATCTCCGCCAATGCCCTCGGCAAGATCGGTGCCCAGCATGAAGAGAGAGAATAAGATGACCCCGGATCAACAATTCAAACGCTGGATCAAGTGGGCCATGGCCTGCTTCATCCTGGTGTTCGGCTACTTCCTGCTGGCCGACATCAAGATGCCCCTCACCCCACAGGCCATGGCCACCCGGGTCGTCACCAAGATGGCGCCCCAGGTCAGCGGCAAGGTGGTCGAGGTTGCCGTGGTGAACAACCAGCACGTCAAACAGGGGGATCTGCTGTTCATGCTGGATCCGGCCCCCTTCGAGCTCGCGGTCGAACAGGCCAGACTCGCCCTGGATCAGGCCGAGCAACAGAATCGCCAGCTGGATGCGACCCTGAACGCCGCCGCCGCCGACTTCAGCTCGCTGCAGACCCAGACCGCCCAGAAACAGCGGGAGGCCGAGCGCATCGATACCCTCTATCGCCGCCACATGGTCTCTGAGCAGCAGAAAGATGACGCAGACAGCGCCGCCCGCACCGCCCGTGCCAACTTGCTGGCCAGCCAGGCCCGCATGGAGCAGGCTAGCGTCAACCGTGGCCTGGCCGGTGACGACAACCTGCTGCTGCGCCAGGCGCGCAACCGCCTCGCCCAGGCAGAGCTCAACCTCACCTACAGCCAGGTCCATGCGAGCCAGGATGGCATCATCACCAACCTGCAGCTCAAGCCCGGCAGCGTGGCCACGGCAGGCGCCCCCCTGCTGGCCCTGGTCTCGGAGCAGGTGGACGTGATCGCCGATTTTCGCGAGAAGAGCCTGCGTAACATCACCCCGCAGAGCCGGGCGCTGGTCGCCTTCGACGGCGAGCCCGGCCGCCTCTATCCGGCCCGGGTCGCCAGCCTGGACGCAGGGGTCAGCGCCGGCCAGTTCGACGCCAACGGCCTCTTGGCCAACCCCATCGAATCCGATCGCTGGGTGCGGGATGCCCAGCGACTGCGCCTGCACCTGACCCTGGATCAGTTGCCCGCCCACCTGCCGGCCGGGGCCCGCGCCACCGTCCAACTGCTGCCGGACAACGCCCTGAGCGCGCTCTTTGCCCGCGGCCAGATCCGCCTGCTCAGCCTGCTGCACTACATCTACTAATGGGGGCAAGCATGGCACTCTGGCACCGAGCCCTCACCGCCAACGAGCTGCGCCAATGCCTGCGCATCGCCTTCGGCAGCACTCTGGGCTTCCTGATCTGCAAGATTTGCGGCTGGAACTACGGGGTCTTCTACACCGTCACCCCCATGCTGCTGCTCGGCATGATCCCGGTGATGAACAGCCACGCCGCCCGCCAGCTTATCGCCGCCGGCGTGATGTGCGGGCTGGAGGTCGGCCTGCTGGGCGGTCTGTTCGGCGGCCATGCCGGCCTGATGACCCCCATCGTCTTCCTGCTGTTTCTCTACCGTTTCGCCGCCATGTCCCGGGGCAGCCTGTTCCTGTTCGGTGCCAACGGTGTGGTAAGCCTCAGCATCATGCTGCACTTTGCCAGCTACCCCCAGACCGACCTGAACAATCTTATCTTCAGCAACCTCTGGGCCAACATCATGTCGGTGCTCATCGCCTACCTGGTGACGATCCTTATCCCGGATGTGGAGGCTCACGCCCCCAAAGCCTCCTCCGTCAAGGCCCCGCACCGGCTGCGCCACGAGGCACTGCTCGGTGCCAGCATCGCCACCCTCTCATTTTTGGTGTTCCAACTGTTCGATCTGCGCGACTCCATGTCCGCCCAGGCGACCACACTGATGCTGCTTTTTCCCATGCACTGGGACGGGGCCCTGAGCTATGCCCGCAAGCGCGCCATGGGCACCCTGCTGGGGGTGAGTTTCGGCATCCTGAGCCAATTGGTGCTCTATGACTGGTCAGGGCAACTGCTGCTGGTCACCCCCCTGCTCTGGCTCGGGGCCATGCTGTTCAGCCATGCCCATGTGAAGGAGGCGAGCGGCTCCGGGGTCGGCTTCGGTGCCCTCACCACCCTCGGCATACTGTTTGGCCAGTACCTGACCCCGGGCAACGATCTGGTGTTCAGCGCCCTCTACCGGGTCAGCAGCATCCTGTTTGCCATCGTCGCCACCCTGCTGGCCTGCTACCTGATCCACCGCCTGCTCAACCGTTTCGAGGCGACCCGTTTCGGTTACTGATACGACTACTGTAATGAGCCCATGGATGAGCTTTGTTTGCCCCGACCTGGTGTCGGGGCTTTTTTTGGGAAATATGTTCACCAGAGGTGATGAATAGAGCCCGCTGATGGAACCGTATCGGCGCAAAATGTCGCAACCGGGTCCCATATCTCACGGCACGACCGACCCGGGCCCCTTAATCCTTGCCTGAATGCCCTGCTCTGTTAGGCTTTATGGTCAGGCTATGGGTTCAGTCGAACCTGTACCTCACTGATGGAGTCTTCATTGTGATATTTCTGCGCTTTTCTCTGCCGGGTGCCCTGCTGCTCGGTCTCGCTGGCTGTGCCCCGGCACCCCATACCCTCACAGTCACAGGAGGCGAGCCGATCGCCTATCAGTGTGCCAACGATCAGAAGGTCCAGGTGAGCTACTTCGGCCTCTCCGATGACAGCCTCAACTTCGTCAAGCTGGCCTTGCCAAACGGCAAGGATTACACCCTGCCCCAGGTCGTCTCGGCCTCGGGTGTCCGCTACACCGATGACCATGAAGTTGTCTGGTGGAACAAAGGCAAGGAAGGCTTCGTCGAACAGCGGGCCGAAGATGGCAAGTGGCAGAGCCTCTACGCCGAGTGCAAACAACAGTAACCAGTGGCATAGCCCCTACTGCTGCGAACAAAAAATGCTAACAAAAAGGCCAACCCGCAGGTTGGCCTTTTTGTTCACAAAATGCGGGTCAGGCACGCTTGTCGCTGACCACCAGCCAGAGAGCATGCACCATGCCTGGCAGACCGCCGAGCAGGGTCAACACTATGTTGATCAGAAAATGCAGGCTAAAGCCCACCTGGATAAAGGCACAGACCGGGGGTAAAAAGATGGCAAGCAAGATTTTGAGCACGTTGTTCATCACATTCTCCTGTGAGTTTGATGCCTAACAGTAAGCCCACAGCCAGCAATTGGCAAAGGCTAAGTCGGGGCCAAATGACAGCAGCCCCAGCCCCGCATCCCCATCAGAGCAGATTGCGCAGTGGCGCAGAGCGGATCAGCGCCGCGATCTGATGCACCTGCTGATTGCTGCTACCCCGCCACAGCAAACCAGGATCGGCCAGGGTCTGCTCGAAGCGACCATCCACCAGTACGTCCAGCAGGGCCGCCAGCTGCCACTGCACCTCATCAAGCTCCTCGAGCCGATAACCGGTCCAGCACCAGATGTCCTTGCCCGGACACTCGGCGCGTACTCGCCTCACCAGTGCCAGCACCTGGGGCACATTGGCGGGATGGAGCGGATCCCCCCCCGAGAGCGTCAGGCCACGCCGCTTGATCCGGCCATCATTGAGATCCGCGATGATGCGATCGCTCATGGCCGAATCGAACGCTTTGCCGCCATCGAGGCGCCAGGTGCTCTGGTTGTAGCAGCCAGGGCACTGGTGCTCGCAGCCGGAGACGAACAGGCTGGCCCGGGTACCGGGGCCATTGACCACATCGACAGGGTAATACTTGTGGTAATGCATCTCGCCCTCTTCTCGTTTCCAATACCGGCAGCTGCGGCCCTTGCATCATCGATGCTTACCGCAATCGACAAGGGTTCAAAAAAAGCCCTTTCATTTCCATCAGCAGCCAGCAGGCCCGTCAGTCTCGATCACAGGTGTTTGACCCGGCGTTTCACCTCTTCCTGCTTGCCCGCGTTGAAGGGACGCGCATCCGGGCTGCCGAGGTAGCCGCACACCCGCCGGGTCACCGACACCTTGGCCGGATCGTGGTTGCCGCAGCGCGGGCAGGTGAAGCCCTTGGAGGTGCACTCGAACTCGCCGGTGAAGTCGCACTCGTAGCACTCGTCGATGGGGGTGTTGGTGCCGTAGTAGGGCACCCTGTCATAGCTGTAATCCCAGACGTTTTCGAGCGCCTCCAGATTGTGCTGCAAGTTGGGATACTCGCCGTAGCAGATGAAGCCACCGTTGGCGATGGGCGGATAGGGTGCCTCGAAGTCCAGCTTGTCATAGGGGTTCACCTGCTTCTCCACATCCAGGTGGAAGCTGTTGGTGTAGTAACCCTTGTCGGTCACCCCGGGAACCAGGCCGAACTCCTTGGCATCCATGCGGCAAAAACGCGAACAGAGGTTCTCGCTCGGAGTGGAGTAAAGGCTGAAGCCATAACCGGTCTGCTCCTTCCACTGCTCGGTCGCGGCCTTGAGGCGGGCGATGATGGCGATGGCCTTCTGTTGCAACTGGGCACTGTCAAACAGGTGACGGTCGGTACCAAACAGAGCGTTGATGGTCTCGTGCACCCCGATGTAACCCAGCGAGATGGAGGCGCGGCCATGTTTGAAGATCTCGCTGACGTTGTCGTCCGCTTTCAGCCGCACCCCACAAGCTCCCTCCATGTAGAGGATGGGGGCGACCCGCGCCTTGACTCCCTCCAAGCGCTCGATGCGATACATCAGGGCTTCTCTTGCCACCTCGAGCGCCTCATCCAGCCGTGACCAGAAATCCCTCTCATCCCGGGACTTGAGCGCGATGCGCGGCAGATTGAGGCTCACCACCCCGATGTTGTTGCGCCCCTCGTGGATGAGCTCGCCATTCTCCTCATAAGCCCCGAGGAAGGAGCGACAGCCCATGGGGGTCTTGAAGGAGCCGGTCACCTTCACTACCTGGTCGTAATTGAGGATATCCGGGTACATCCGCTTGGTGGCGCACTCCAGGGCCAGCTGCTTGATGTCATAGTTGGGATCCCCGGGCTTGTGGTTGAGACCATCCTTGATGGCGAACACCAGTTTCGGGAACACCGCCGTCTTCCTGTTCTTGCCCAGACCCGCGATGCGGTTGCTGAGGATGGCGCGCTGGATCAGGCGCGACTGCCAACTCTCCCCCAGACCGAAGCCGAAGGTGACGAAGGGGGTCTGACCGTTGGCGGTGTGCAGGGTGTTGACCTCGTACTCCAGGGACTGGAAGGCATCGAAGCACTCCTTCTCGGTGCGCGCCATGGCATAGGCCTCGGCATCCGCGATGCCCCACTCCTCGGCCACTTCCCGGTGTTTCTGCCAGCTGATGGTCACATAGGGCGCCAGCACCTCGTCGATGCGGTTGATGGTGGTGCCGCCATAGATGTGGCTCGCCACCTGGGCGATGATCTGGGCCGTGACGGCGGTCGCCGTGCTGATGGATTTGGGGGTATCAATCTCGGCGTTGCCCATCTTGAAGCCGTGGGTCAGCATGCCCTTGAGATCGATCAGCATGCAGTTGAACATGGGGAAGAAGGGGGAGTAATCGAGGTCGTGGAAGTGCAGATCGCCACGCTCATGGGCCTGTACCACGGCCTTGGGCAACATGTGACTGATGGCGTAGTGCTTGGCGACGATACCGGCCAGCAGATCCCGCTGGGTCGGGATCACCTTGGCATCCTTGTTGGCATTCTCGTTGAGCAGCGCCGCATTGGTCTGCTCCACCAGGCCACGGATCTCCTGGGCCAGACGGCCACGAGCCTCGCGGGCCTGATCCCTGTCGTGACGGTATTCGATGTAGGCACGGGCGATGGTCTTGTCGTCGGAAGCCATCAGGTGGTTCTCGACCCGGTTCTGGATCTCGTGAATATCGACCTCGGCACGGCCCTCAAGCTCACTCGCCACGGCCATGGCGACGCTATTGGCCAACCCCAGATCCCCCTGACCGACCGCCTGGGCCGCTCGCCCGACGGCGGCCGCAATCAGTTCAACATCAAAAGGTGCATGGCATCCATCACGTTTGATCACAACCGGTTTCATTTCTCATCCCCGCAAAATGGCCGCACTTCGTCGACCCGATAAGCGCTCCCGGCCTGCCCCGGCTCGCCAGGGCGAGCCGAGACCAGCCGGGCCTTGAGCCCCTGGCTGGCATCTGGGAGTGCTGAGGTTATCCACAGCTTACAAACACAACATATGGGATTTTTATCTCTTTAATTCCCTATATGTGGTGGCTATTAGGCCCCAAAGCCGAAGGCGCTTTCTTGATCCAAGACAGGTTTTCCGCCAGCTGCTCAGTTAGGAAACAGCGTCAAAAGAGCACTTTTCACCCCTAGGCCAGAGCCACGCTGGCCTAGGGTCGGATCCCTGGTTTGCAAATATGTGTAGCCCTTGCAGCCGATCTGGGCCGCCTCTGTCCAGCGGTCAGCCGGGCAACCCAGCAGAGCCGGTCAGGGAGACCATGCACCGGCAGCGATGATCTGTTGCAAGAGATGAGAAGAGAGATGGGATCGTTCGAGCAGGCCGTGGGCAGCCGCTCATCTGAACGGGTCGGCAGAGGGAATAACCCATGAAAAAACAGACCCGGTCAGGGCCGGGTCTGTAGCGTCTCAGGTCAGGGATCCGGCTCAGGGCTGGATAGCGGCTTGCAACTGCTCTTCGGTCCAGATGGTGATGCCGAGCTCCTGGGCCTTGATGAGCTTGGAGCCTGCCGCCTCACCGGCCACCAGCACGTCCGTCTTGGCCGACACCGAACCGGCCACCTTGGCACCAAGAGCCTGCAGGGCCGCCTTGGCATCGGTGCGTGACAGGGTGGTGAGGGTGCCGGTCAGCACGAAGGTCTTGCCGGCGAAGGGTTGCTCGGCCGCCTCTTTTTGCTCAATCTCCGGCCAGTGGATACCGGCGGCCAGCAAGGCGTCGAGCACCTCGATGTTATGGGGCTGGCGCAGGAAGTAGTAGACATGTTTGGCCACCACCTCCCCCACATCCGGCACCGCGAGCAACTGCTCGACGCTGGCGGCGCGCAGGGCATCCAGAGTCAGGAAATGATTGGCCAGGTTCAGGGCCGTCGCCTCGCCCACTTCGCGAATGCCAAGGGCAAACAGGAAGCGCGGCAAGGTGGTGCTGCGCGCCGCATCGATGGCGGCCACCAGGTTGAGTGCGGATTTCGGCCCCATTCGTTCCAGCCCGGCGAGCTGGATGGCGGTGAGGCTGAACAGATCCGCCGGTGTCTTGACCAGCCCCTTGTCCACCAACTGATCCACTATCTTGTCCCCCAGACCATCCACATCCATGGCACGGCGAGCGGCGAAGTGCTTGATGGCGGCGGCGCGCTGCGCCTCGCAGAACAGACCACCGGCGCAGCGGGCCACCGCCTCGCCCTCGTGTCGTTCTACCGCCGAGCCGCACACGGGGCAGGCGCTCGGGAACAGGATCTCCCGGGCATCCGCGGGGCGCTGGGCGGCCACCACGGCCACCACCTGGGGGATCACATCCCCGGCCCGGCGCACTATCACGGTATCGCCGATCATGACGCCGAGGCGCTCGATTTCGTCGGCATTGTGCAAGGTGGCGTTGGAGACGGTGACGCCGCCGACGAACACGGGTTTGAGCTTGGCCACCGGGGTGATGGCGCCGGTACGACCGACCTGGAACTCGACGTTTTCCAGCAGGGTCATCTCCTCCTGGGCCGGGAACTTGTGAGCCGTGGCCCAGCGCGGGGCGCGGGCCACGAAGCCGAGTTCTTGCTGAAGCGGAATGCTGTCGACCTTGTAGACGACCCCGTCAATTTCATATTTCAGGGCGTCACGGCGAGTCAGAATGTCGTCGTGGAATGCCTGACAACCCGCCGCCCCCTCCATCAACCTGACCTCGGGGCTCATGGGCAGGCCCCACTCCTTGAGACGGCACAGCCGCGCGAAGTGGGAGTCCCCCAGCAGCTCGCCGCCAATGCCGACCCCGTAGGCGTAGAAGCTCAAGGGGCGACTCGCCGTGATGCGGGAATCGAGTTGACGCAGGCTGCCAGCGGCGGCATTGCGCGGGTTGACAAACACCTTCTCCCCCGCGGCCAGGGCTCGCTCGTTCATCGCCTCGAAACCAGCCTTGGGCATGAACACCTCACCGCGCACTTCCAGCCGGGCGGGCCAGCCTTCACCACGCAAGACGAGGGGGATCGCCTTGATGGTGCGCACGTTCTCGGTGATCTCCTCCCCCGTGCTGCCGTCCCCCCGGGTTGCCGCCTGCATCAGCTGACCCTCCACATAAAGCAGGCTCACCGCCAGGCCATCGAGCTTGGGCTCGCAGCAGAAGGTGAAACTCAGCTCACGTTTCAGGCGATCCCTCATGCGCTGCTCGAACGCCACCAGCTCTTCGCTGCTGAACACATTGTCCAGACTGAGCATGGGGATCTCGTGGCGCACCTGATTGAAGGCCGTCAGTGGCGCACCACCGACCCGCACACTGGGGGAGCGGGCAGTTTTCAGCTCGGGATGATCGCTTTCCAACGCGATCAACTCGCGCATCAGGCGATCATATTCGGCATCGGGTACGGTGGGGTTATCCAGCACATAGTACTGATGGCCGTACTCCGTAAGCAGTCCACACAGCTGGCTATGACGAAGCTCAGGATGAGCCAATTCAAGGGCAAGTAGCTCCTCCTTCAATCGATCATATTCGGCATCCGGTACTGTCGGTTTTTTCAACCCGTAGTACTGATGGCCATATTCGATAAGCAGTTCACACAGTTGACGGTGGCGGGTGAGGGATTCGCTCATGAAAAAATCTCGACTGTGGTGGAAATGATAAGTTAGGCGGACAAATAAAAATGCGGCACCCAGGTACCGCACTTTTTATTCACTCGGCAGCGCCGGTCGCTTAGTCGCGACTGGCCTCGAAGGCAGCCAATTCGCGGCGATACCTGTCGATGGTCTCATCGCTGAGCGGGCTGCGCTCCATGTCGGTCAGCATGGCATCCAGGTCACTGGCCAACTGATCGGCGGCTTGCAGCAGGTGCTCGAAGGCAAAGGCCACGTTGCTGCGCAGGGGCAGCTGCATGAACAAGGAAACCCCAGGGGTATTGAACTGCTCCATCCGGTACGGATTGAAGGTGCCCGGTTTGACCATGTTGATCATGGAGAACAGCACTTCCCCGTGGCCATCGAGCCCTTCGTGACGGTGGAAGATATCCATCTCGCCGAACTTGAATGCCAGGGATTGCAGGGAGGCCAACAAGGCAGCTCCTTGCAGCGCCTGACCGGGGCGAGCCATCAGGTTGATGACATAGACATCCTGCCAAATCTTTTCGACGGGAGCGCGTTCGGGCTCCGGCTCGTCATACACAGGGGCATAAACCGGGGCCTGCACGGGGGCGGCACGCTCGACCCTGGGCTCGGCACGGGGTTGCACTCTCGCCTCAGCCCTGGGTGCAAACTGGGGCTCGTCAAACTGTGGCTCGGCATGCACTGGCGCCTGACGGGGTTCGGCGCGCGCGGTTTGTTCACCGAAGCTGAGGCCGCTGGTGTAGGCAGGCTCGGGCTGAGGCTCGTCGTCAAACGGCTGCAACGCGGGTTCGTGCTGGGGGCGAGAGCGATAGACTGGGGTGCGGCGATTCACCTGAGCGGGCTTGCGCACCGGCTCGGCGGCAACCGGCTCCTCGTAGATCTCCTCCTCGTCCTCATAGACAGGGGCTGGGGCGACGGGACGGGCAACCGGTTTGCGCGGGGCTGGCGGCGGCAGTTCGTCTTCATCCTCATCATCGAGGTAGTCGTGGACAGGTGCAGCCTCAGGCTGCAGCTTGGGCTCGGCACGGCGGCCAGCACTGACCACGCGAACCTGGCCGATGCCGTCGCTATCGAAGGCATCGCTGTCACGATCCCGTGCTTTGGTGTCCATCCGGTTCAAGGGTTTCTCCTTGATCGGGGACTGACGATTCTTCCTGTTGCTCCACAACCCGTGAATGAGCAATGCCGCTATGGCAATCCCGCCCAAGGCGACCAAGATGTAACGCAATTCCTGCATTAGCTGCTTCTCTTTCTAGTTTTGCTCAGCCAAAGCGACGGCTTCACCGATGTCGACCGAGACAATGCGCGAGACACCAGGCTCTTGCATCGTTACGCCGATCAGTTGTTCAGCCATCTCCATGGAGACCTTGTTATGACTGATGTAAACGAACTGTACTGTGCTCGACATCTCTTTGACAAGAGAACAGAAGCGACCGACGTTCACTTCATCGAGCGGTGCATCCACCTCATCCAGCAAACAGAAAGGCGCTGGATTGAGTCTGAAGATGGCAAAAACCAGCGCAAGTGCGGTCAAGGCCTTCTCCCCCCCGGAAAGCAGGGCAATGGTAGCATTCTTCTTACCCGGAGGTCTTGCCATGATACTCACCCCGGCCTCTAAAAGATCGTCGGAGGTGAGCTCCAGCCAGGCGCTCCCACCCCCAAACACCTTGGGGAACAGGGATTTTAAATCTTCATTGACCTTATCGAAAGTGTCACGGAAGCGTATTTGTGTCTCTTTATCAATTCTTTTAATGGCTTGGCCCAGGGTTTCCAAGGCTTGCTCGAGATCCTGGCACTGATTTTCCAGGTAGCTGGCCCGGGTTTGCGCCTCCTCGTATTCCGCCAGCGCCGCCAGGTTGATGGCGCCAAGCGCCTCCACCTGGCTCTCCAGGGTCTGGATCTCCTGGCGCAGGGCGGTGCGATTGGCGGCGATCAGCACCGCCTGATCGAGATCGATCAGCCGTACCCCCAACTCCTCGAACTGCTCATGCAGCCCCTGACGACGGGTCAGGTTGCGCTCACGCTCTAGGCGCAGCTGGGCCAGCTGCTCTTGCAGTGTCACCAGCACGTTGCGATCCGATGCCCGGGTCAGCTCCAGCTCGGCCAGCCCCTTATCAAGCTCGGCGATACGCTGATGGCAGGCCAGTTGCGCCGTCTCCAGGGTGCGCTGCTCATGGAGCAGGGGCGACAAATCCTGACCCGATGCGGGCTCAGGCGCCTTGAGCTGCGCCAGCTCCAACCCGAGCCGGGCCAGCTCTTGTTCTCGCAAGGCGATGATCTGATCCCGGTTCTGTTGCGCCAGCTGCAAGCGCTGGCTGCTCGCCAGTTGCTGCTCGCGGCGCACCCGCGCCGCCTCCAGCTCTTGCTCGGCTCGCCGCCCCTGCTCCTGTGCCAGTTGCAGCGCCTCACGCTCAGCCTCTCCTTGCGCCAGATGTTCCTGCAACTGGGCATCAATCAGCTCAGACTCCTGGGCAAGCGCCTCGCTGCGGCTGGACTCGGAGGCCTGCTCGGCGTCGAGGCGGCGCAGATCCTCACCCAGCTGGCCCAGCCGCAACAACCGCTCCTGGCGCTGACCCTGTTGCTGACTCCAGGCTTCACGCTGCCGCTGCCATCTCAGCTCCTGCTCGCCGAGCGCCCGGCCATGTGCTTCATAGGACTCTTTTTGCTCTACCCATAGCCGATCGGCCTCTTGCAGGGCGTTGACTAACTGCTGCCGCTCGCCGTCGGCCTGGCTGCGTTCC
Organism: Aeromonas rivuli; assembly: GCF_020149575.1. Lineage (NCBI taxonomy): Bacteria > Pseudomonadati > Pseudomonadota > Gammaproteobacteria > Aeromonadales > Aeromonadaceae > Aeromonas > Aeromonas rivuli. Next base: position 3,183,000 of record NZ_CP079742.1, read on the forward strand.
TGACGCAACCGCTCACGCTCCCCTTGCAGGGCCAACGGCCCCAGGGCGCCATCCTGGCCCAAATCGGCCCAGTTGCGCCCGAGCCAGTCGCCCGCGGGGGTGAGCACAGACTCCGCCGCCGCCAGTTGTGTCTGTTGTTGACGGGCCGCCGTCAAATCCGCCGCCAGCCAGATGCCATTGAGAAAAGCCGGGATATGCGGCCCCGTCACTTCGGCCCCGAGCGTGCCGGGCAGAGCGGGTTCCGCCGGGCCTATCCAGAGCCCTGCATGGCCCTCGGGGCAGATGTCGGCGGCGTTGGCCGTGATCCAGCGACCCAGCACCTTGTCCAGGGCCTGGGCCCAGACGGGCGACACCTGCAAGCCATCGGCCAGTTTGTCGCCACCCAGTTGCGGGCCCAGGATCTGATCCAGGGTGGTGAGCCGGGCATCGAACTCGCGCAGCAGACTGGTCTGCTGATGCAGTCGTTCATTGAGCCCCTGATGATGAGCCGCGCCCCCACGGGCTAATTCGGCCAGCTCCCCGTTCTTGGCACGCATCAGCTCGAGCTCGCGGCTCAGAGCCTCCAGTGCCGGTTGCAAGTCCGGCTGGCCGGCCAGGGGATCCCCTTGCTCCTCTTCGAGCTTGAGGCGAGCGAGCCGGGTCTTGGCCTGCAGCTCCTGCAGACCATGTTGCTGAGTGCGCGTCTGGTTGAGGTTTGATTGCAACTGAGCCAGCTGCTGCTGCCACTGTTGTTGCCGCGATCTAGCCCCTTCCAGAGCCTCGCTTGCCGCCACGCGCCCCCCTTGTTGATCCTCAAGCAACTGCTCACATTGCTCGAGGCGGGCCTCCTCCTGCTCGGCGGTCAGCGCCTGGCTGGCCTGCTCGGTCAAGAGTGCGGCCAACTGTCCCTTGAGCCCCTCGATGCGCTCGGTCAGTACAATGCTGCGCGTCTGCCAGTCGCGGCCCAGCTCATCGCGATGGAGCTGTTGCTGCTCGAGGCGAGCGATGGCTTGACCGCCGAGGAAGAGCTGCTGCTGGCGCGCCGTCTGCTCGGCCTGGGCCTCCTGACGTGCCACCGACAGGCGGATATGGTGACTGTCATCCTGACTGCGCTTGGCATCGAGGGCGGCAATGGCCAAATCCACCTTGGCCAGCTCCTCCTTGGCCTGGGCCAAGCGAGTCTCCAGCGCCCACAACTCAGAGCCCATCAACTCGGCACGGGCGGCACGGCTGCGCCCCTTGAGCTGGCTGTAACGTTCGGCGGTCTGGGCCTGGGTTCGTAAATGATCGAGCCGGGCACCGAGCTCGCTGCGAATGTCGCCGAGCCGCTCCAGGTTCTCCTGGGTGTGACGAATGCGCAGCTCCGTCTCCCGACGGCGCTCCTTGTAGCGAGAGACCCCCGCCGCCTCTTCCATGAACAGCTTGAGATCCGCCGGGCGCGACTCCACCAGGCGGCTGACGGTGCCCTGCTCTATGATGGCGTAGCTGCGCGGGCCCAGCCCCGTGCCGAGGAAGAGATCGGTGACATCCTTGCGCCGGCACTTCTGGCCATTGATTTCATAATGGTTGCTGCCATCTCGCAGCACCTCGCGGCGCACCGAGATCTCGCTGAAACGGCCAAACTCGCCGGGCACGCGATTGTGGGGATTGTCGAACACCAGTTCGACCGAGGCGCGGCCATGGGCACTGCGATTGAGGGAGCCATTGAAGATGACGTCTGTCATGTTTTCGCCGCGCAGGTGGCGGGCCGAACTCTCCCCCAGCACCCAGCGCACCGCATCGATGACATTGGATTTGCCGCAACCGTTCGGACCCACTATGGCGGTCATGTCGGCACTGAGCACTATCTTGGTCGGCTCGACGAACGACTTGAAACCGGCGAGCTTGATCAATTTCAGACGCATGTAGGCCTATATCCGGGCTAAATAGTGGGGCGGCGGGTCGATGACTTTACCAAATCAATGGCTTGTTTGTAATATGCAGGCTGTTCCCTGTCATGGATGGAGCTCAGATGAGCCAATCACGCCCCTTAGTCAAAGACTCTATCAGCGGTGCAGACTACTTCCTGCGCGGTTTCTCACTGATCCGCCAACCGGGTATCCGCACCTTCGTGCTGATCCCGCTGCTGGTCAACTTCCTGCTGTTCTCCGGCGCCTTCTACGCCCTGTTGCTGCAACTCGATGGCCTGTTCGCCTGGCTGCACCAGCAGATCCCCTCCTGGCTATCCTGGCTCGACTACCTGCTCTGGCCCATCGCACTGCTGACCATACTGGTGGTCTTCTCCTTCCTGTTCAGCTCCCTGGCAAACTGGGTGGCGGCCCCCTTCAATGGCCTGCTAGCCGAGAAGGTGGAACAGCACCTCACCGGCCAACCCAGCGCCGAAACCGGCATGCTCGACATAGTCCGGGATGTGCCTCGGATATTCGGGCGCGAATGGACCAAGCTGAAATACTATCTGCCCAAGGCGATTGGCTGCCTGATCCTGTTCCTGATCCCCGTGGTGGGCCAAACCCTGGCTCCCCTGATCTGGTTCCTGTTCAGTGCCTGGATGATGGCCATCCAGTATGTGGACTACCCGTTTGACAACCACAAGATCGACTTCGTCACCATGCGCGACGCCCTCAAACAGCGTCGGGGCAAGTGCCTGAGTTTCGGCGCCCTGGTGACCCTCTTCTCCGCCATTCCCGTGGTGAACCTGTTCGTGATGCCGGTGGCCATCTGTGGTGCCACCGCCATGTGGGTCGATCAGTACCGGGATGAGCAGATCAAAAAGTAACGAGATTGTTTCATAAGAAAAAGAGGGGGCGATAGCCCCCTTTTCATTACTTAATCTAATGTAAATGTGAGAGTACTTGTAGGGCCAATGCAGGCTTGTTAGGATGCGGGCCTTTCTCGAACCCGGGTATTTCTCATGTTACATGCACTCTTCTTGCTCGGCCTGGTCGCCGAAGGGATGACGGGCGCGCTGGCGGCGGGCCGGCGGCGAATGGACTTGTTTGGCGTCGTTATCATCGCGTCGGCGACGGCCATCGGCGGCGGTACCATCAGAGACGTGCTGCTGGGACACTATCCCCTGCTCTGGGTCGAGCATCCCCTCTACGTGGTGCTGGTCGCTGGCGCCGCCCTGGTCACTGTCATCTGCGCGCCCCTGATGCGCTACCTCGGCAAGCTGTTCATGGCCCTCGACGCCCTGGGCTTGGTGGTCTTCTCCATCTTCGGCGCATCCCGCGCCCTGGAGATGGGCCATGGCGCCGGCATTGCCTGCATCATGGCCGTGGTGACCGGGGTATTTGGCGGTGTGCTGCGCGATCTGCTGTGCCAGCGTATCCCGCTGGTGTTTCGCCGCGAGCTCTACGCCGGTGTCTCCCTCATCACAGCCGGGCTCTATTGCCTGGCGCTCGATCAGGGGCTGCCCAGTGATTGGGCGGCATTCGGCGCCATTGGTATTGGCTTCGTGCTGCGGCTGCTCGCAATACGCTTCAAGTGGGGACTGCCCACCTTCAACTACCAATATGCTTCCCACTAAGCGGTACATGCCTGGCTGATCTGCTGAAAAGCGGGCAACAAAAAAGCGCCGTTTGGCGCTTTTTTGTTGAGGGAAGCTATTTGATCCCTTCGGAACTGAAGAAGGTCGCCTTGTCGGCAATGAAACGGATCTTGATGTTCTGTTGCTTGTCACCCCAGATGCAGCTGGTCGTGCCCAGGGCATCATCGCAACTGTCCGCCTTGCCGAGGATCGCACTCGCCTCGCTGTAGCTGATCCCCATCTTGAGCTTGTCGTAGTTATCACGGTTTATCTTGCCGCAACCTGTCAATACCAGGGCCACCATGGCACCTATCAGGATCTGCTTCATCTTTTTCTCCTCTGTATGAGGCACCAAGCCTAGCAGCTCCCCCTTGCCCCTGTCAGCCAATGAGACCGAATGGGTCTACCAACTGCGCACCGGCCCCGTATCCAGGTGAACAAAATTGTCGCTGGGGTAATAACCCACGCCACCCACCTTGAGCTGCAGCGCCGCTTTGCGCAAATGGGCAAGCTGCACCCCCTGCAGGCGCACATCGACCGCCTGGCCGAGTACATGGTAGCTGTGTTTCGCCACGCCCTTGCTGCGTCTGTGTTTGGCATTATTGGTGGCCGGGGAGCGGTAACCCGAGATAAGCTGGATTTCGCCATGATGGCCGAGGCGCTGTTGCAGCAAATAGAGCTGATCAAACAGTTTGCGGTCTATGTTGAACACCTCATCGCGCCTGTAGTCACGCAGCAGATGATTGAGTTCGGCCAGGCCGTCCGGCAGATAGCGCCCCTTCTCCCAGTAACTGGCCTTGACCCGCTCGCCGGTGTTGAGGTTGAAAACACTCAAGTCGCGACTGTTGGTGCTGCGGCTCGCCTGGGCGGGAAAAGAGAGCAAACTGGCTCCCATCACACAACCAGCCCCCAGTAGCAGGCGGCGTCGGCTTATCTCTTTGTCGAGCATGTCGGCTCCGTCTGAATGTGAATAAAAACAAGGCAACCGCTCGAACTTAACCGCCGCCTTCCTTTTCTGTCAAACCCTAATCCGCCAACAAAAAGCCCGGCCGAAGCCGGGCTTATCAGACTGTGCTCGGGATCACAGGGCACGACTCTGATAGCTGACCCGATCAAATCCATAGATGTCGCTGCGCAGTTGCTGACGACCCTGCTCATCGAGCCAACTGCTCCAGTAGACGGTGAATACCGGCGTTGGCGTGCTGAGCGGCAGCCACTTGGTCTTGTCTTCTTTGAGCAGACTGGCCACCTTGTCGGGTTGATAGCGGGAATCGGCGAGCAGCAATTCGGCCAGATCGTCTGCATGTTCGACCCGGATACAACCAGAGCTGAAGGCCCGCGCCCCCTGTTCAAACAGCCCCTTGCTCGGGGTTGAATGCAGATAGATGGCATCGTTGTTGGGCAGATAGAATTTGTAACGGCCCAGGGCATTGTGATCCCCCGGCTTTTGCCGCAGTCGATAAGGGAACCCCTCGGCCAGGGCCTGATGCCACTGCTCCTCGGTGAGGTGCTGCGGATTGCCGGCACTGTCGGTCACCTCGAACTGCTCGCGGGCCAAATAGCCCGGATCGCGACTCAGTTTGGGCAGTATGTCCTTGCTCAGGATGGATCTGGGCACATGCCAAGCCGGATTGAGCACCACGGAGCGGATCTCGCTGGCGAGGATCGGGGTCTCCCGCTCCTCCTTGCCGACGATGACCCGACTGGTAAAGACCTCACCGCCCCCCTGCACCACGCTCAGGCGATAGTCGGGAATATTGACCAGCACATAACGGCTGCCGACCAGATGATCCACCAGATCCCGGCGCCAGAGATTACGCAGCAGCAAACTGGCGCGTACCACAGGCCCGGTATTGAGCCAGGCCAAGGTGCGGCGGCCTATGATGCCGTCGGCAGTCAGACCATGACGACGCTGGAACAGCTTGATGGCCTCTTCAGTCTCGGCGTCATAGATTTCATCCTGATGGGCGGGGGCCACATCGCCAAGTTCATTGAGCATGGCGCGGATCTGACCAAGCTCGGGGGATGGTTCGCCGCTGCGCAGAGTTGGCATGGCCAGGGTGGGCCAGGTGGTGGCCATGGGCAGCGCCAGCAGCTTGTGCACCTTGGCACGCACCGCCTCATATTCGGCGACCTGGGGGCGCAGATCCCGCACCTGATCGAGCAGATCGCCGCTCTCTGTCACCGGCTCCGACGACAAGGAGAGATCCAGCTTCTGGGTCTTCAGCTGCTCGCGAGAGACCAGATCCATGGCGCGCCACTGTTGCTGGAAACGGGCCAGCTTGCTGAACGCCTCGTCATAGAGCGGCCCCCGCCCCTGCTCGGGCATCGCCTTGAGCCGCCGCCACACAGCTTGGAATTCAGGGTGCAACTGGGCCAACGCAGCCTCTTGCAACTGCAGCTCCAGCTCTTTTCTTGCCTGCTCTGATCTACTGTCCCTGTACCATTCATGGGTGCCGATCGCAGTACTCACCACCACGGGGGTCTCGCTGGCCTGTGCCTGCCCCAGCGGCAAACAGCCCAGCCACATCAGGTTTGCCAATGCCAGCCAATACTTCTTTCCCATGTGAACCTCAATTAGATCCGAACATTGCCATCCAAGTCACAGCGACCCTCTCACCGGCCCATGATGCGACAATAAGTACAAGCTGACTAGGGTGTCTGTGTGTAGCGTTGCCAAATCCGCGCATACTGGCCGGACTGGCGCAACTGTACCAAGGCAAGGTTGACGCGCGTCACCAGCGTGGGAGAGACACTCTGCTTGCTGAACATGAAGAAGGTGGGCAGGCGAGCGGCAGGCTGCTCTGCCATTACCACCTGTTGCCCAAGTCCGGCATCCATGAGCCCCTGATGGGTCGCCAGCCTGTCCCCGAGAAAGCCATCGATGCGCCCCAGCAGCAGCTTATGATAATTCTGGCTCTCTCTGGGCACGGCACTCACCTGATGTGGGTGACGGGCAAGCAGGGCTATCAGCTCATCCCCATAAAAATAGCCCCGGGTCACCCCCAATCGCTGGCCCTGTCCCAGCCAGCTGGCAAGGCTGTTACCCTGCCCCGTGACCCCGCCCCCCTTCACTAGCCAGAGCCCGGTTTCCCCGGGGTTATAGGCATCGGAGAAGAGCCCATAGGCGGCACGCTCTTCATTGATGAAGGCTTCCATGGCGATGTCTATTTCCCCAAGCTCCACCCCTTGCAGCACCCGCTTCCATGGTCGCTCGACATAGGTCAGCTGGCAGGGGATCTGTGCCATCACGGCTTCCAGCACTTCGATGGTAAAGCCCCGCATCTGACCACTATCATCACGACTGTGATAAGGCGGCCACTCATCGTAGCCGACCCGCAACGGGTGCGGACAGGGGCTCGCCGCCCACAGGGCTGGCGAGAGCAAACAGGCAATCAAGGGGAGCAGCAAACGGGTCATGGGCAATCCTTGCACGCAGAGTCGCGCCATCATAAGGGGATAACCAGGCCAAGGCGACCATATGAGCCGAAATTTGGTGTCAATTGATGACGCACTGAATTATCCCTCGTCTTGACCTGAGCGGGCCATCCATTGCCGCGCCCTGTGTCTTGGCGAGGGAGTGTGCAAAATGACGTCACGGCATCGGGACCGGGCGGGGGTGGTGATGACGGATGACAGGGGTTAATATATGACCAAATATTTTTTTGTGATCCACTATGCTTTTTTTGCAATTGGATTAGCATATGCGCGAGTTAGCCTCCCCCTTGGGCGTAGAGAGTAATATGACATACAAAAAGTTCGGTTTTATCGCAGCCATCCTCGCCTTGAGCGGCTTCTATCTCTATACCCTCTACCTGGCTGCCCACCCCAATGTGAGCCTGGCCTATCGCCTCTATTATCTGGAAGGCAAGACCCGCTTCTGGGAGCACAACTCCAGCATGACGTACCGGGTAGGCAACGAGCTCAATCTGACCAAACCGAGCCGCTTCCTCTCCAGCGAAGGCTGGTCCAAGAAGCCGAGCGAGCAAGGCACCCAGCTAAATGGTCAGGGGGGTCTCTATTTCTTGCTGCCCAAGCAGGGTGAGTCGTCAGCCGACCAGAATGACCTCACTGTGCGAGCGCGCATCAACAGCCCAGAGGCCGGAGCCCTGCTCAAGGTCGCCATGGGTCATGACTTCGTCACCACCATCAAGCTGGCCAAGGCGGGTCTGAACGAAATCAACTTCCAGCTGCCCGGTGAGGCCCTGAGCCAGGATCCCAAACAGCTCAACTTCCTGGCTCTCTCGACGGCGACCCCGCTCAACGTCGAATCAGTGCAACTGAGCACCGAATAACCGCCTCCTCTTTTCATGCCCCCTTTCCTATAAGGACAGCCCCATGTCGCAAGCCAATTTCCGACTCTCTCTGGTCGTGCCCGTTTATAACGAGGAAGAGAGCATTGATGCCTTTATTGCCGCGATAGACTCAGAACTGCACTCCATCAAGGAGCACCTGGAGATCGTCTTCGTCAACGACGGCAGTCGCGATCGTACCCGTGACGTCGTCGAGCAGGCCATCGCCCGTGACCCGCGGGTGACCCTGGTCAATCTGGCGCGCAACTTCGGCAAAGAAGCCGCCATGACCGCAGGCCTGCACCACGCCCGTGGCGATGCCATGGTCCCCATGGATGTGGACTTGCAAGATCCCCCCGCCCTCATCCTGGAATTCGTCAAGCTGTGGCAAACCGGTGACTATGACACCGTCTATGGCATTCGGGTCGACCGCAGCGCCGATACCCCGATGAAGCGCATCACCGCCGGCGGCTTCTACCGCTTCTTCAATGCCCTCTCCAGCGGTACCAAGCTGCCGGAAAACGCCGGTGACTTCCGCCTGATCGATCGCCGGGTCGTCGAGGCCATCAAGCAGCTGCCAGAGCGTACCCGCTTCATGAAGGGTCTGTTCGCCTGGGCCGGTTTCCGTGCCGTCGGCGTGCCTTATGAGCGTCCCGCCCGCCATGCCGGCGAGACCAAGTTCAATTACTGGAAGCTGTGGAACTTCGCCCTCGATGGGGTGATGAGTTTCTCCAGCTGGCCGCTGCGGGTATGGAGCTATGTCGGGGTCGGCGTTTCCTTCGTTGCCTTCCTCTACATCCTCAAGATAGTGACCCAGGTGCTCTTCTTCGGCGTAGATGTCCCCGGTTACGCCTCGCTGATGTCGGTGGTGCTCTTCCTCGGCGGCATCCAGTTGCTCTCCCTTGGCATCATAGGCGAGTACATTGGTCGCATGTTCGTGGAAGTGAAGCAGCGTCCTATTTACCTGATTGAAGGGGTTTACGGCCAATATGCCGCCGATGAGGCGAGCAAACCCTCTGCCCCCAAGGCCAAGAGCCGCGCCAAGGCGAGCAAGCCTGAGCAAGCTGACGCAGCAAGAGATGGCCAGGAGCAAGATCCTGCATGATCTCCCGCGATGAATTCTGGCGGTTGGTGCGCTTCGGCTTCGTCGGTGGTGGCGCCACCCTGGTGGATCTGGGCAGCGCCTTTGCCCTGTTCCACAGCTGGCCCGGCATCAACGAGCACCTGGTCACCACACTCGCGTTCTCGGTGGCTTTCTGGTTCTCCTTCTTCGGCCACAGGTATATCACCTTCCAGAAGCAGGGGGCCGTTGGCAAGTTCTTGCTGGTTGCACTCTTCTCGTTAGCGGTGCGTAACCTGATCCTGAGCGGCCTGCTGTTTGCCGGGCTCTCCGGCCTGCTGCCGGTGGTCATCGCCACCTTGACGGTCACCATACTGACCTATGTCCTCTCCCGTATCTGGGTATTCGCTTGATGAATGATGTGACCAATCTCAATGTGCCGGGCGCCGTGGCGCCCTATCGTCCCTCCCTGCGTATCAGCGGCAATGACTGGCTGCTGATCTTTGCAGCCTTTGCCCTGAGTCGCATCGCCTTGTATGGCATGGGTTACTTCGGGGTCCAGCTGTACGGCAGCCCCATTGGCCCCTTCCAGGCTTACTGCCAATTCGACTGCGTCTGGTTCCAGCGCATCATTGAAAACGGCTACGATCTCTATCCACGCTGGCTCAGCAAGGGCAATGCGGCCAACTGGGCCTTCATGCCCCTCTACCCCATGCTGGCCGGCGGCATCTCCAGCCTGCTCGAGGTCGAGAGCCTGTTTGGACTGATGCTGGTCGCCAACCTCGCCTTCTTCGCCAGCCTGCCGCTGATGCTGCTGGTGCTGCGTCAGCTCAAGTTGGGAGATGAAACGGCACGCTTCGGAGTCTGGCTGCTCGCCTTCTCCCCCTTCTCGGCCTATTTCGTGTCCGGCTATACCGAGCCCATGTTCATGGCGCTCATGCTGGGCATGTTCCTGTTCGCTTACCGGGAACAGTGGATGATGGTGGCCGTCTTGGGGATCCTCATCTCCAGCACCCGCAACCTGGGGGTCATGATGGTGTTCCCCGTGCTGATCCTGGCGCTGCAGGCCTATGGCATCCGCGAGTTCCTGCGTTTCAGCGAGCGGACCCTCAAGGTGGTGCTCACCCTCTGGCTCATCCCCTTCGGCCTGTTCGCTTACATGGTCTACCTCTACCACCTGATGGGTGATGCCCTGGCATTCAAACACATACAGGTTGCATGGGGTCGCCACATGGACAGTCCGCTGGACTGGTGGATGAGCGGCTTCGAACTCGGCGGTCGCAAGGCCTACCTCTCCATCATGGTGATGTTCGGCTGGGCCCTGAACGGCTATCTGTTCTACAAGAAGCGCTGGGCCGAGGCGACCCTGATGTTCATCTGCTGCACCATACCGCTGATGACAGGGCTCAACGCCATGCCGCGCTACATGTTTGGCCTCTATCCGACCCTCTTGGCCATCATCTTGCTGACTCACCGCTGGCCCGCCATCCGACCGGCAGTGCTCTGCCTGTCCGGCATGGTGGCCTCCTTCATCGCGGTGGCCTTCGTCAACTTCAAGTTCTTTACCGTCTGATCCCCCATCACGACCATAAAATGCCGACCTCAGGGTCGGCATTTTGCTTAGCTTGCTGTGCAAACCAACCGCCTTGCCCTTGAAAGCGTTGCCATTTGAACCGAGTTCACAGATCCCGGATGCCGTTTCCCACTCGCCCTCTGGTGCCCCTTAGAATGGGCCATCCCGCTGCTTGGCAAAGGAATGGCTCATGCGTCTCTCCCCTCTGTTGCTCGCCCTGCTGGCCCTGCCCGCCTGGGCAGCCCCCGACTTGCACCTCTATGTGGATAACGAGGCGCTGCCCGTCAATCTCAGCCTGACCGGGGGGATGCAGCAGCTGACCCACCCCCTGGCCAAGGGCAGTTACCGCATTCGTATCAGCGATGCAGGCAACAGTTGCGGCACCAGCTTTGGCCCGCGCGAAAACATGCCGCTGCCCTTTGGCACGGATCTGCCCATGGACAACTGTGCGCCAGAGAGCAGCTTCACCCTCAAGGTGATGCTGGCAGGGGAGTACGAGTTCAGCTTCGACCCGCAGACCCCCAGCCTGAAGGTGCTGCGGGCCACCAAAAAGAGCACCTTCAAACGCCAGCCCCCCGAGCAAGCCTGCCTTGCCTGGGATGGCGGCCCGGTGACGGTGTCGCTGAAGGGCGTCTGGCCCGACGGCACCCGGCTGCGGGATGCCTACTCCAGGCAGGAGGCCGTGGTCACACAGGGCAAGCTGACCCTGACCCCGACCAAGGAGAGCGGCGGCCTGCTGCTGCTCGAACCCGTGGTGGCGCCAAGACCCGAGCCCTTCAGCTGGGATCAGGCGAGCGTCTATTTCCTGCTGACCGATCGCTTTGCCAACGGCGATCCCGGCAACGATCACAGCTTCGGCCGCCAGAAGGATGGCCAGGACGAGGTCGCCACCTGGCACGGGGGCGATTTTAAGGGACTGACCGCCAAGCTCGACTACATCAAGGCCCTCGGCATCAATGCCATCTGGATAACCCCCATGGTGGAGCAGGTGCACGGCTTCATCGGTGGCGGCGAGCTGGGCAAGTTCCCCTTCTATGGCTATCACGGTTATTGGGCGCTCGACTTCACTAAAATCGACCCCAACTACGGCGATGAAGAGAGCCTCAAGACGCTAGTGGACCAGGCCCATCAGCGGGGCATGCGCATCATCCTGGATGTGGTGATGAACCATGCCGGTTACGCCACCCTCGCCGACTTGCAGGATCTGGGACTGACGGCGCTGACCCGAAACAGCGACAAGTTGCCGGCCCGCTGGAATGAGTGGCGCCCCAGTAGCGCGCAGAGCTGGCACGACTACAACCCATTCATCGACTATCAGTCACCAGCGTGGAACAAGTGGTGGGGGCCAGACTGGGTGCGGGCGGGTCTGCCAGGCTATCCCCAGCCCGGCACCGATGACGTCACCGGTTCGGTGGCGGGGCTGCCGGACTTCCTGACCGAGTCCGACCAGCCGGTGGGCCTGCCTCCTCTGCTCGCCGCCAAGCAGGATACCCGGGCCAAGGCGCTCCCCAATGCCACGGTAAGTGATTACCTCATCGCCTGGCACACCGACTGGGTGCGCCGCTTTGGTATCGATGGTTTTCGGGCCGACACCGTCAAGCACCTGGAACCCGAGGTGTGGCTGAAACTCAAGCAGGCGGGCAGTGCGGCCCTCAAGGAGTGGAAGGCGAACAACCCGACCAAGAAGCTCGATGATCTGCCCTTCTACATGGTGGGCGAGGTGTGGGATCAGGGGGTCACCAAGGACTTCTGGTACCAGAACGGCTTCGATGCGCTGATCAATTTCGATTACCAGCGCGAGGCTGCCCTGCCCCAGGCCCAGTGCCTGGCCAGCGCCGAGCCGACTTACGCCAGCTATGCCAGCCGCCTCAACCAGGATCCCGAGTTCAACGTGCTGAGCTACATCAGCTCCCACGACACCAAGCTGTTCTTCGGGGACTATCAGGATGTGGCGCTGCAACGGCGGGTGGCCAGCAGCTTCCTGCTACTGCCCGGCGCGGTCCAGATCTACTACGGTGACGAGTCGGGCCGGGGACTGGCCAAGGATGGCGGCGTCTTCGATCAGGGGGTGCGATCCGACATGAACTGGCAGGAGCTGGCCAGCGGTGACAAGGCCGAGCTGGTCAAACATTGGCAGCGACTCGGCCAGTTCCGCGCCAGCCACCCGGCCATCGCCGCCGGCAGCCACCGTCAGCTCTCCGATGCCCCCTACAGCTTCGTGCGAGAAAAAGGGGACGACAAGGTGGTGGTGGTGTTCGCCGGGCGTGAGCAACCCTAAGCGCCGGCACGCATCGACACTGGGCATCACTGACTCGAGCGGCCAAGGGGAGAGGTCGGTGGCAAAACTGAACGAGGGGAGCCTGGGCTCCCCTCGTTCATACCATCGCCAGACTGCACATGCCTGGCCGGTGCCTGACGCCACCACCCGATGTTAACCCTGCGGCCTGGCGGCCAGCGCGGGCCACTCCTTGCCAGCCCGCTCAAGGGTCTCCTGCCACAGGGGCCAGGCCAGCAAATGCTGCTGATAAGCCCCCGCCGCCCCCGGCAAGGCGATACCGTAGTTGAACAGACGCTGAGCCATGACGGCGTAGAACGCGTCCAGTATACCGGGAGCGCCAAAGTAGAAGCCGGCGCCGGCCTGGGCCCAGATCACCTGCAACCTGGCCAGCTCGGGCAAGGTCTCCAGGGGGGGCTCCTGCTTGCGGGGGGCCCCCAGAAAATAGGGTAAACGGCTGCGGATCTGGCCAAAACCGGCGTGCAGCTCGGCGCACAGGCTGCGCGCCAGGGCACGCTCGGCTCGGCCCGCCGGATAGAGTCCCCGACTCGGATACTGCTCATGCAAATATTCGGCGATGGCCAGGGAGTCGTGCACCCGCACGTCATCATGCACCAACCAGGGCACCAAGCCTGCCGGGGCCTGCTGTTTGAGCCTGTGCAGGGCCGCGGCATCCTTGAGCTCGAACGCCTGCTCGCGCCACTTGCCCCCGGTCAGACCGAGTACCAGGGCCGCCCGCATCGCCCAGGTCGAGCCAGTGCCGACCGTCAATACCATCTCATCCATCTTGCTCTCCTGCATCGCCAGGGTCCCGGGCCACCCCATCACAGGCGGCGAGTTGCTGGCTACTTGTTATTGCCTATTGATAGACATAGCAATTCATCCTGGCTGACCGTCACATTTGTCGGTCTGCGTGTTTGACCACCATGGGGGGCGATGCTAGTTTGATGTTCCAAAACAAATAGTTAACATCGAGCCATGGACAGCCAATTTACCATCGTCATCGCGGATGACCACCCCCTGTTTCGGGGCGCACTCTATCAAGCCGTGCACATGGCCGTCAGCGATGCGCAATTGCTGGAGGCTGACTCCATCGACAGCCTGGCCCATCTGCTTAAGGATCACCCCGAAGTCGACCTGCTGCTGCTCGACCTTAAAATGCCTGGCGCCAATGGCTTCGAGGGGCTGGTGCATCTTCGCGGCCAATACCCGGATCTGCCGATTGTTGTCGTATCAGCCTCGGAAGAGGCCTCTGTCGTGCAGCAGGTGCTGCGGCTCGGCGCCCTGGGGTTCATCCCCAAATCCTCCTCCATGAAGCAGCTGGTGACGGCACTCAATGCGGTCATCGCCGGTGATACCTGGCTGCCAGAGGGTATCTCGCTCAGGCCAGAGTGCGAATATGAGTCGAGCCTGACCAGCAAGCTGGCCAGTTTGACCCCCCAACAGTACAAGGTGTTGGTGATGCTGCGCGATGGCAGCCTCAACAAGCAGATTGCCTGGGAGCTCAATGTCTCGGAAGCCACCATCAAGGCACATATCACCGCCATCTTCCGCAAGCTCGACGTCAAAAATCGCACCCAGGCAGTGATTGCCTTGCAGCAGCTGGATATCAAGGATAACTGACCCTCAGGGCCCATATCACTACCGCCTTCCGCAAGCTCGACGTCAAGAATCGCACCCAGGCAGTGATTGCCCTGCAGCAGCTGGATATCAAGGACAACTAAACGCACCTGCCCCCGTTACCGCACTCCCCACCCCTCCTTCGTGCAACTGTGGCTCGCAAAAAGTACGATCGTCCTATATGCTGCCACGGGATCGACACTGAGGTGATGGATGAGCAAAGGCCGACTGACCCGTGAGACTATCTTGCAGCAGGGTTTCGAACAGGCAAGCCAGCAGGGGTTGGAGAGTCTCACCATCGGCTCCCTCGCCAGCCGGTGCGAGATGTCCAAGAGCGGCCTGTTCGCCCACTTCCAGTCCAGAGATAACCTGCAGATAGCCGTGCTCGAATACGCAGGCCTGGTGTTTCGGGACAGAGTGATCCAGCCGGTGCGCCAGCGGGCATATCCGGATCAGCAGGCTAAATTACGGGCGCTGCTGGAAGCCTGGCTCGCCTGGAATCAGAATTTCGCCGGACGCTGCATGTTTCTCGATGCCTGGACCTCGGCCCAGGAGGGAGAGGTGCAGCAAGCCGCTCGCCAGCTGGTGCGCTTCTGGCTCGACTATCTCGCCCGTCAGGTTGCCGCAGGCCAGGCCCTGGGCGAATGGCGAGCCGAGATGGATCCCTGGCGCGCCGTCTACCGGCTCTACGGCCTCTATCTGGGCGATCAGGTGTTCGATGCCCTGGCCCTGAGCGACGATCACGGGCACCATTTCTGGCCCGAGGTAGAGGCGCTGTTCATCAGTTGGCGCCCAAGCTGATCGCCCTGGTGGATTGGCTGTTTTCAGCCGCTGTTTTTTAAAACCGATTAAAAAGCACGACCGTACTCAAAATAACACACCCAGCCGCCTCACACCGGCGCACCACAGGAGTGACCGCCCATGAGCAGCAAGATCTACTTCAATACCCGCCGTTTCAGCCCGGGCAAGTGGCTGCTGGGTCTCGGCACCCGCTTGCATCATGGCCTGGCCCCCGCCCACGCCAAACGCACCGCCAGCAAGCTGCTGCTGACCCCGAGCCGCGCCCAGCGCGACACCGATCTCCCCGCAGGTCTGGTGCGCCAGGCCGTGCACACCAGCGAGGGTCAGCTGATGAGCTATCGCCTCGGTCAGGGGCCGGTCTGGCTGTTGATGCATGGCTGGTCCGGCAGCGCCAGCCAGCTCTACCCGCTGATGGAACACATTGCGGCCCGGGGGTTCACCGCCATCGCCTACGATCACCCAGCCCACGGCCATAGCGAGGGGAAAACCGGTCATCTGCCCCGCTTCGTGCGCGCCCTGGACGAGTTGATCGAGCGGCTTGGCCCCATCGCCGGTGTGATGGCCCACAGTATGGGAGGCGCCGTGGCCCTCTCCAGCCGCCACCCTCGCCTGCAGACCTGCCCCCTGCTGCTGGTCGCTCCCGTCATCGACTATGTGCCCCAGCTCTACGCCATGGTGGCACGATCCGGTTATTCGATGCGGCTGTTCGATGCCGTGGTCAAAGAGATAGAGCAGGAGTATCAACACCCCTTGAGCGAGGTGGACCCCCTGGCTGCCCTGACCAGGCGCAGCGGCCCGGCCCTCATCGTCCACGACGAGGGGGACAGGTTCGCCCCCCATCAAGACTCCCTGCGTGCCAGCCAGCATGGCCGCACCCGGCTCATCTCCACCCAAGGCCTGGGTCATGGCCGCATACTGACCAGCCCGCCCCTGTTTGCCGCCTTCGTCGAACTCAGCCAATCGCCGGCCTGACCTCGCGACCCGCCAAGAAGAGAGGGGAGCCATGGCCCCCCTCCCTTCTTGGTCAACCTGCCTGAACTCAATAGACCAGCGTGGGGGCGTAGAAGAAGGGCTCGATGGTCGGAGTCAGGCCCCGGCATGCGGGGCGCAGGGCATCGGCACGGGCCAGCAACCAGTCGGTGCGGTGGCGATAGCCCAGACTCATGGTCTGCAGGGGGTCGAAACAGACACTGATGATGTTGCGCGAGCCCAGCACCCAGCGCCCGGGCATGGCCGCCACCCAAGCGGCAGCCTCCCAGCCCTGCACCCGGTTCTCCTCATGGTAGGAGTAGTGCCAAAGCGGCTGACGGGCGAACAGCAGATGCTGCTCCTTGAAGCCCACCAGCAGCAGCTGATCTCCCTGGGGCACCTCTTGCGCCGCCTTGACCATGATCTCCTCCGGGGTGCGCACCTCGTTGAGCCGCATCGCTATCTGGGTGGAATAGAGCAGCCAGCCGAAGGCCAATGAGCCGAGGATCCCTAGCAGCGGGGCCCGGTGCAATATGCCATTGATCACCAGCAGACCGAGACCCAGGATCAGCAGCGGCAACCAGGGATGATCCCCAAGCTCGGCCGCCTTGGCGGCCAGCCTGGCATTGAACATCAGTGCCAGAGCAGCGCCGATCCCCACCAGAGCGAGTAGCCAGCCCAACCCCTTGAACAGCCGCACCGGCCAGACCCGGTCAAGCAGCTGGCCCAGCCAGGGCGCCGCCAGCAGCGCCAGCACCGGGGTGCCCGGCGTGATGTAGACGCCGCGCTTGCCCGGTGACAGGGAGAAGAACAGCAGCATCAAGAGCAGATAGCCGAGCAGCAGTATCACCCGCCTGTCACCATCATTTCGAATGGCACGAGCCCAGCAGACCGCGAGCCAGGGTAGCAGCAGGGAGACCGGCAGCCAGAAGGGGGGGATGACGGCGGTGAAGTAGTACCAGAGGGGTTTGACGTGATGCCAGGCGTTGGCATAGCGGGTCACCGTCTGATGCAGCAGGATGTTGTCACGATAGGCTTGCAGCACGGCATCACCGCTCGATGCCACCGCCAGCACCATGGGCAGCAGCCAGAGGCCAATCGCCCCCAGCATCACCAGGGGGCCAAGCAGCCCCTTGCACCAGGCGGCGCGACTGGCTTGACACAATGGCGCCCTGTGCGTCCAGATAGCCGGGATCAACACCAGTACCGCCAAGATGCCAACCCCCTTGGTGATGATGCCAAGACCCGCGGCAAACCAGCCGAGGTAGTACCAGCGCCAGCCGCCGCCCGCGAGCAGGAAGCGCAGGAAGCCATAGAGCCCCAGGGTGATGAAGAAACTCACCAGGGCATCGATTTGCGCCGTCTTGGCCTGCAGGGTGAACTGGACGGTAAAGAGCAGCAGCACCCCCGCCAGGAAACCCACCTGGGCATTCCACAGCCGACGACCGAGATCCCAGGTCAGCACCAGGGTACCGAGTCCCGCCAGCAGGGAAGGCAGCAAGAAAGCCACCTTGAGTGAGCCTGTCAGCAGATAACCGAGGGCAATACCCCACATGAACAGGGGCGGCTTGTCGGGATAAATCTCGCCGCCACGCATGGGAAACAGCCAGCGGCCGCTCTCGACCATCTCCTTGGCCACCAGGGCGAAACGGGGCTCGTCGGCGGGCCAGGGGTCGCGCAGTCCGATCCCCGCAGCCAGTATGACCAGGGCCAGCAGCATCAGCCAACCCAGGGTCTGGCGCGGTGATGCCTCCAGTAAAAATCGATCACTTATCATGGCAATCCCTTGTCATCACCGATCCCCCCTGTCCCGGCGCCAGCCACGATGTTTCACATCCAGATAGAGGCTGTAGAGCGCGGTGAAGGCGGGAAACAGATTCTGCAACACACCGACCGAGTCTTGCTTGGGGGAGAAAATGAAATAACTGAGCGTCATCAGGCTGCCGAGTATGCTCATGTACCAGAACAGCCGCGGGATCACCGGCTTGCCTGCCCGCCTGGACGCGATGAACTGCGCCAGCCAGCGCCCGCCAAACATCAAGGCCCCCGCATAACCGATGAGCTTCCAGCCGGTGACATGCAGCCCGGTCCATATCAGCCAGTCAATTTGGGTCTCCAGCATCATCAATCCAGCTGCTCCCTGACTTGGACTACCTTGGCCCTGCGCAGCAACCAGCAGACCCCGATCACATCCACAAGCCCGACCCAGAGCCGGTTCCAGACCCCGTATTTGGACGTTCCGGCCTGACGTGGCCTGTGGTTGACCGGGTAAGAGGCCATCTTGCCGCCATAGGCCTGGATCAGCGCCGGAATGTAGCGATGCATGTGGTTGAAGCAGGGCAGCGCCAGGTAGCATTCCCGCTTGAGCGCCTTGAGGCCACAGCCGGTATCGGGGATGCCATCGCGCAGCAAAAGATCACGAAAGCTGTTTGCCACTCTGGAGGAGAGTCGCTTGACCCAGTCATCCCGTCGGTTGACCCTGTGGCCAATCAGGCCCACCAGCGCCGGATCCGCCTCATTGCGCCCCATCAATTCATGCAGCAGGCCGGGGATGTCGGCCGGATCGTTCTGACCATCCCCATCCAGTATCACCAGCCAGTCGCCACGGCCATGGCGCACCCCGCTCAGGACGGCAAAACTTTGGCCCACCCCCTGCTCATGGCGCAGCACTCTGAGCCTTGGAAAATCCTGCTTTATCCGGGTCAGAATGGCAACGCTGTCATCGGTGCTGCCGTCATCCACATAGATGAGTTCGTACTCGAACTGTCCATCCATGGCCTGGCGGATCTCGCCGATCAGGGGTTCCAGGTTGTCCCGCTCGTTCTGTGCCGGTATGACGATGGAGACGCTGATGTGCGCTGCTTGCATTGATGGGGCCTCAATTGATTTCACAACTCGCGTTACATTAACCCACAGCAAGGCTGAACCTGGACTGGATTTACCCTGACTTTACACATGGGCTTAACTATTTTTATTAATAATGTTATAGACTTGTAGTCAAGTTACTGCCCAGCGTCCCTGACGGAAATGACGCAGCTATGACATCTTCTCTACCCTTGGCCGGGCGCTGGCAGAACCCATGTCACAGGATGGAACCCGACCGGCGGCTCTTGCTTTGAGCGCCACAGAACAACCTTGAATAGTTCCAAAGGCATCCGCTATGGCCAAACCTAACACAGCCCTGCTGTTAACCGGTGGTGGTGCTCGCGCCGCCTATCAAGTTGGCGCCCTCAAAGCTATCGCCGAACTCTACCCCCGCAATCAGGGGATCCCTTTCCCCATTTTATGCGGCACCTCGGCCGGTGCCCTCAACGCCACGGCCCTCGCCTGCCATGCCTCATGCTTTCACCTGGGAGTGCGTAAACTGGAGTGGGTCTGGCGCCGTTTCGAGACGCGCCACATCTTCGATTTTCACCCGGGGCGCCTGCTCTGGCGTCTGCTCTACGAGGGGTCGGCGGGCCTGATCCATCCGGACCCGAATCGCGCCTTCAACCTGTTCGACAATAGTCCGCTGCGCAAGCTGCTCGAGCAGCTCATCGACTACCACCGCATCGATGACAATATCCTCTACGGCAGTCTGGAGGCCCTGGCCATCACGGCATCGGATTATGAGAGCGGCCTTAGCACCACCTTCTTTCAGGGACGTTCTCAGCATCACCCCTGGGAGCGGGAACGCAGGCGCGGCATCCGTACCCTGATCACCTCAGATCACCTGATCGCCTCCAGTGCCCTGCCCTTCGTGTTCCCCGCCACCCGTATCGGCGACAAATTCTATGGCGATGGCTCCATTCACCAGCTCAGTCCCCTGAGCCCGGCTATCCATCTGGGGGCAGAGCGGATCCTGGCCATTGCCCTGGCGCCGCCTCCCCAACATAACCCGACTCAATACCGGGAGCGGCTGACCAGCTCCCACATCGCCAGCCACCTGCTCGACACCGTGTTCACCGACACCCTCAATTCGGATCTGGAGCGCCTGGGCCGCATCAACCTCACCCTGTCGCTCATTCCAGAGCGGGACAGAGCAAGGTTAAAACTCAAGGAGGTGGAAGCCTGCGTGCTCAAACCAAGCCAGGATCTCGACGTGCTGGCGCTCCCTTTTCTGCCCCAGCTGCCAACCGAGATGCGCCGCCTGCTGCGGGTGTTGGGGGTCAAGGGTGATGAGACCAGCAGCCTGGCCAGTTTTCTGATGTTCGTCCCCGGCTACTGCCAACAGCTCATCGCCCTGGGTTATCAAGACACCCTGGACGACAGATCCCGTGTCGCTCGCTTCCTCGATATCCAGAGCCCGGCCAGCGTCTCGCAAGTCACCGCAGTCCAACCCGCCAGATAGCGGCCAGGGCTATGTTCTTGCCGCCATTGCGCCGCCAGCGCCCTGGCGGCCTCCCAGCACACCCCATCCCCATCTTCCCGACTTGCACTAGCGCCCCTCCAGCAGCCGTTGCTCTGCCTGCTCGATGGCGGCACTCGTGCCAAACAGCACCAGGGTATCCCCCGCCCCCAGCAGCAGCTCGGCCCTGGGCTCCAGCACGTCGCCCCCACGCTGTACCTCCTTGATGTGCACAGCCTCCAGGGCGAGATCCTGCACCTTGTGGCCTATGGCCCAGGCCTGCTCGCTCAGCACGAGCGGGTGCAGCCGCTCCAGGCCCTGATCCGTCTCCAGATCCGGGGCACTCTGCCCCCCCCAGTAAAAGCCATGCAGGAAGGAGTACTGGCTGTTGCGCTCCTTCTCCATGCGCCGGATCACCCGGCCTATGGGCACGTCACAGTGCAGCAACAGGTGGGACACCAGCATCAGGGTCCCCTCCTGGGATTCCGGCACCACTTCGTGAGCCCCGGCCTGCTTGTACTGCTCCAACAGGCGGTCATCCTGGGTGCGCACCACTATCTTGACCCCCTCTGCCAAACCGGGGATCAGGGAGAGCATGGCGCCGATCCGCTTGGCATCGTCGAAGGTGATGATCACCAGACGGGCCCGTTGCAGGCCCGCGGCCAGCAAGATCTCGCGTCTGCTGGCATCACCAAAGGCCACCTGCTCCCCTGCCAGCTTGGCCTCATTCACCCGCTCGGGATCCAGATCCAGTGCCAGGAAGGGGATCCCCTCCAACTTGAGGAAGCGGGCACAGGTCTGACCGGCCCGACCGAAGCCCGCGATGATGACGTGACCGCTCTTGCTCAGGCCCGACTGGGCCACTTCTGATTGGGAAAGCAGGGAAGATCGCGTCAGCCAGCGCGCCAGCTCCTGGGAGCGCCCCACCAGCCAAGGGGTGATGGCAATAGAGATAACGCCAATACCGATCAGCAGGGAGACGATATCCTGACCAAGCAAGCCGTGGCTGAGCGCCAGGGCCAGCAGCACGAAGCCAAACTCGCCAACCTGACTCAGCATGATGCCCGCCGCCATGGCATCGCGTTTTCGCTCCCCCATCAAGCGCCCCGCCAGCAGAACCAATAGCGATTTGAACAGCACCAGCAGCACCACAATACCCACCACCTGCCACCAATGGCGCGCCACCTGCTGCCACTCCATGGCCATGCCAATGGTGATGAAGAAGAGCCCCATCAAGACATCGCGAAACGGCTTGATGTCCACCTCCAGCTGGTGACGATAGTGGGACTCTCCCAACATCATCCCCGCCAGGAAAGCACCCAGGGCCATGGAGAGCCCCATCCACTGAGTGAGAGAAGCCGCAAGCAGCGCGACCAGCAGGGCGCTCAGTACGAACAACTCGTCGGAGCGGGCCCGGGCAACCTCATGAAACAGGGAGGGCAACCACCACTTGCCCACCGCCAACAGGCCGAGCAGGACCAGCAAGCCCTTGAGTAAGGCCCAGGCGACCGCAACCAGCAGGGCATCGCCCTGGGCTTCGGGCTCGGCCAATATGGGGATCATCACCAGCAGGGGCACCACGGCCAAGTCCTGAAACAGCAGGACGCTGACCCCAAGCTGGGCACGACGGGTATGCAGCTGCTTCTGCTCCCCAAGCTGCTTGATCACCACCGCAGTCGAGGAGAGGCTGAGGGTGCCCGCCACCACCAGTGCCTGGGGCAGGGTCAGCCCCCACCACCAGCCAATCCAGCAAAACAGCGCCGTGGTCAGGATCACCTGCAGCCCCCCGACCCCGACCACCAGGCTGCGCATGGCAATGAGCTTGGAGAGGGAGAATTCGAGGCCGAGAGAGAACATCAGGAAGACCACCCCAAGTTCCCCCAGGGTGTGCATCATGGCTTGCTCAGTGACCCACGCCAGACCATAGGGGCCGAGCAGCACGCCGGCGATCAGGTAAGCGAGGATCGCCGGCAGGCCCAGGCGCCGGAAAACCGCCACCAGCAACACGGCGGCAAACAGCAACGTCAAAAATTCCGTATACAATTTTTCCTCCTATTTTATCGACTTAAGTCTAGCCAGCCGGGGTTGCCCCTATAGGACATATTTTGGGCGCGGATCTTGCAGTATTTGGCACCATGGTGGGCCTGGGTGCCGCTTGGGAAGGAAATAGAGTGGATAATTCAACATCGTGGAGAGGGGCAAACGCCTCTGTCGGTTATGACGCAGCGCAGTGGATCCGCCAACTGGATCACCTGACGCCCGTGATAAGTCAGCCAGCTCATGGCTTGCTCGAGCGCTTGCTCGGCCAGCAGACGCTGAGCGAGCTGCTGGCAATCTTTGCCCGCACGGCGGCAAGGATTGTCCGCATCCACAGCCTCTGCCTGGAGGGCACCCACCACCACAGCCTGATCCAGTGTCTGCCCCAGGATCAGATCAGCCTGCGCAGCTACCAGTTTCCGCTCAAGGATGGCCAGGGTCTCTGCCTGGGGCAGCTCCATTATCAGCTGCTCCAGACCCCCAGCCAGCAGCAGACTGCTGAGTTGCAGGCCTGTCACCGTCAATTCGAGCTGGCGCTGCCCCTCTACCTGCGCCTGGCCAATCTGGAACAACAGGTGCGTCTCGATCACCTGACCGGGCTTGGCAACCGGGCCTATTTCGATGAAGCCCTCGGCCGCGCCGTCGAGCAGCACAGCCGGGATCCTCATGGCTTGGTGTTGGTACTGCTGGATCTCGATCGCTTCAAGCAAGTGAATGACACCTGGGGCCACCCGGTCGGTGACCTGGTGCTCAGCCGCTTCGCCCAACTGCTGCAGCAGTGCATCCGCGCCACGGATCAGGCGTTTCGGATCGGGGGGGATGAGTTCGCCTTGCTGCTGCAACCGGCCGATGCCGAGGCCTGGCGACCGGTCTGGCTGCGGCTGCAACAGATGCTCCGCAGCCACCAGGAGCTCGTCAGCTTCGAGGTCGGCTGCTCCCTTGGCGCCGCTAACTGGCTGCCGGGCATGGACGTCTACACCCTGTACGAGACCGCGGATAGCCACCTCTACTCCCGCAAGAAAGCGGAAGGCGCTGGCTAAGCAGTCATGCCTGCCTGCATCTTGGGATAGCCAAGCCATGAGCTTGCGCTGTTTAACAAATCCGGGGCGGCCAATGGCCGCCCCGGATTTTTTATGGCAAGGGCTCGGCATCGTCCGGCGAGTCCAGCCTCTGCCAGGCCAGCCCCAGGCCACCGATCCGGGCAAAGCCCTCGCAGATGAAGAGATCCAGGGCCGCCGCGGGCGCCTCGCCATAGAAGAGAATGGGGATTCGACCTCGCTGCCAGGAGGGAACCCCGTACTCCTGCCACAATTTCTTGAGGCGACGGCTCCCCCCTCGCCCCTGCGGGGTGAGGGTCTGGCCAGGGGCCACCGAGAAACGAATGGAGAGCGGCTCATCCGCCCCGGGCAGCCTCAATGTCCCCTCGGCGCCGATGCGCAACTGCACGCTGCCAAGCCGATCCGGCAATGTCACCCAGCGACCTGGAACCAGGGGGATCTGCTCGGTCAGCGGCACCAGATCCGGGCGCACCAGATAGAGCAAGCCCTGATAACGACGGCAACTCACCCGACCCCAATTGAGTTGAGGATTGGCATCCGGGCGGGCCAACACCAGTTCGTCCCACAACCGGGCCAGCTGATCCCGGGCCGGCATCTCGCCACCCTGGCGCCGGATCCAGTGACGCAACAGGTTATTGCGCCTGGCCGGACTCAACTCATGGAGCGGGGCGATGCGCAACGCCTCCCCCTCTCCCGCCAACCGCCAATCCTCGGCCGCCAGCTCTTCGAGCAGCGCCTGCTGTTCCGCACAGAGGGCCATGCTGCGGGCCGCCGTCTGGGCGATGGCCGGCCAGCGGGCCCTGAGCCCGGGGATCACCCGCTGGCGCAGGAAGTTGCGATCGTAGCTCACGTCCACATTGCTCTCATCTTCCACCCAGCTCAGCCCCGCCTCGCCGGCCGCCTCGGCCAGCTCCTCGCGGCCAGTGGTCAGCAAGGGGCGCAACAACCATCCCTGACCAAATGGCTGGCTCGGCACAATGCCGGACAAACCCCGTGGGCCGGCGCCACGCTTGAGGGCCAGCAAGAGGGTCTCCAGCTGATCATCCTGATGATGCGCCGTGAGCAACCAGCCCCCAGGCGCTAGCGCCGTGCTCAGCTGGTCATAGCGAGCGGTGCGGGCCTGCGCCTCCAGGCTCTCGCCATTGCCCCGGCTCAGCGCTACCCGCGCCACCTGCAGCGGCACGCCAAGCTGCCGACAGAATGCGGCGCACTGCTCGGCCCAGGCATCGGCATTGGGGCTGAGCCCATGGTGCACGTGCAGAGCACGCAGGGGCAGCTGCCGCTCGCGGGCGAAACGCTCGGCCAGCAAGAGCAGCAGGGTGGAGTCGAGACCACCGCTGTAAGCCACCAATAAGGAGCTGGAACTTGTTGGCGTCGGCAGGGTCTGACAGACACGTGAATAGAGTTGAGAAATCATAGGCTTCCCCGGAATAGACGGGCCGATCTTAGCAGATGCGGACTTATCAAGCTGTAACCGGACTGCTAGAGTGAGACTCGCCTGCTCGCACCCTGAGCAAGGAAGCAAATAACTCGAATTGGAACAAGTACAATGCACAACAAGAAAAGCATACTGGCCGGGTTGATAGGCTTGGCCCTGCTGGCCGGTTGTAGCCAGGGACCTGCCCAGGATCAGGCCCACTCAGGGCTGACCTTGGCCAACATGGATACCCGCATCAAGCCCGGCGACGATTTTTTCCGCTATGCCAACGGCCACTGGCTCGCCAGCGCCAAGATCCCCGATGACAGACCCGCCGATGGTGCCTTCTATACCCTGCGCGACAAGTCCCTTGCCGATGTTCGCACCCTGATTGAGGCGCTGCCCAAGGATGCGCCCCAGGGCTCTGAAGCCCAGCAGATCCGCGATTTCTACGCCAGTTATCTGGATAAAGCTGGCCGTGATGGCAAGGGCATGAGCCCGCTTCGCCCCCTGCTCGCCGAGCTGGATCAGGTGACGGATAGCCGCACCCTGGCCCAGGCCCTGGCGCGAACCGGCAAGGTGGGCGGTGGTGCCCCCTTCGGCTTCTGGATTGGACCCGATGCCAAGGCGCCGACCCAGTACAGCGTCAACATAGGCCAGTCCGGTCTCGGCCTGCCAGACCGGGACTACTACCTCAAGAGTGATGACGCCAGCGTGCGCCTGCGCCAGCAGTACCAGCAGCATATCGCTGGCATGCTGACCCGGGCCGGTGAAACCGATGCCGAGGCCAAAGCCAAACAGATAGTGGCGCTGGAAACCGCCATCGCCCGCATCCAGTGGGACAAGGTCGCCCTGCGTGATCGGGAGAAGAGCTACAACAAAGTTGCCAGCGGCGATCTCAGCCGCCTCGCCCCCCATATCGACTGGCAGAGCTATCTCGAGGAGGCGGGTATTGCCGCCCAGCCGACCCTGATCCTGGGCCAACCCAGCTACCTGCAAGCCCTGGACAAGCTGATGGTGCAGACTCCCGCAGCCCAGTGGCGCGACTACCTGAAATGGCAGCTCATCAGCGACTATGCCCCCTATCTCGACAGCGACACCGACCAGGCCAACTTCGCCTTCTTCGGCACCGTCCTGAGCGGCACTCCCAAGCAGCGCGCGGCCTGGGAGCGAGCATTGGCAGTACTCGATGCCCACCTGGGCGAGGCCGTCGGCAAACGCTATGTGGCGCAATATTTCCCCCCCGAGGCCAAGGCCCGCATGGAGCAACTGGTCGAAAACCTGCGCATCGCCTACGGCCAGAGCATAGACACCCTCGACTGGATGTCACCGGCCACCAAGGCCCAGGCCAAGGAGAAGCTCGCCAAGTTCAGACCCAAGATTGGTTACCCGGACAAGTGGCGGGACTACAGTGCCATCCAGGTCAACGCGGATGATCTGGTCGGCAACCTGCTGCGCGCCCAGGCCTTCGAGTATCAGGAGAGTCTCTCCCGGCTCGGCACCCCGGTCGACAAGGATCGCTGGCACATGTCACCCCAGACGGTGAACGCCTACTACAACCCAAGCAACAACGAAATCGTGTTCCCGGCGGCCATCCTGCAGCCCCCCTTCTTCGATCTGAACGCCGATGATGCGGTCAACTATGGCGCCATCGGTGGCGTCATCGGCCACGAGATGGGTCATGGTTTCGATGATCAGGGCGCCAAGTCCGATGGGGACGGGGTGTTGCGTGACTGGTGGACGCCGACCGATCTCAAGGAGTTCAGGTTCCGCACCAGCCGGTTGGTCGCCCAGTACAACCGCTTCGAACCCATAGCGGGTCAGTTCGTCAACGGTCAGTTCACCCTGGGGGAGAATATTGGCGATCTGGGCGGCCTCACCATTGCCCACAAGGCCTACCTGTTGTCACTCGATGGCAAGGAGGCCCCGGTGCTCGACGGCTTCACCGGCGAACAGCGCTTCTTCCTCGGCTGGGCCCAGGTGTGGAAGGGCAAGTATCGCCCCGAGCTGATGCAGATGTTGCTCAGTTCGGATCCCCACTCCCCGCCCGAATACAGGGTCAATGGCGTGGTGCCCAATATTCCCGCCTTCTACGAGGCGTTCAAGATAGATCAGGGCGACAAGCTCTATCTGGACCCGGCCAAACGGGTCAAGATCTGGTGATCGCCGCCTCGTCGAGGCAGATGACAGGCGCCGGGCACAGATGCCCGGCCCACTGGTTTCAATCCGTGACAGGCAACCCTGTTTGCCAGTCACCGCAGTAACAAGGGTCAAATCGATGAAAACCTTGCTCATGACACTCGGCCTGCTCAGCCTGCCACTGACCGGCCAGGCGGCGGATGGTTTCTTCAAACAGCTGACGCTGCCCTCCGGTCAGGTGATCACCGTCAGCGAGGGGCGCGGTGAACCCGCCTCCACCGGCAGCTACGGCGTGCGCCTCTACACCGGAGCCAACCCCCAATTTCCCCTCGACCAGTTCATCGATGGCAAGATCTTGCCCCGCGATGGCAGCATCAAGGAGCTGACACTGCAGGATCTCAACGGTGACAAGCAGCCCGAACTCATCGTCATCATCGAGAGCGCTGGCAGCGGCAGCTATCTCAGTGCCAGTGCCTTCATCATCGATCCCCAGCAGGGGCTCGACAGCTTCAACCACGTGGAGGGGTTGGCGCCAAACGATGATGTGATCCAGGCACTCAAGACCCCTCGGGATTAATGGACAGTGAAGCCGGCAGCCTGCCATGCAGGCTGTCGCTTTGCTTGCGACAGACAGTGAGATGCGCTGTTCGCCACACTCATCACCAGGGGATCACGCCCTCTGGTTCGCCGATGGACGCTTGTTTTTTTCTGTGCTTATAATCGCCTCACTGTGCCATGACAAAACACAAGGAGGTAAAAAATGGTAATCCCAACGTGTCCGATGTTCTCGGCTCGTCTGTTCGACACTTTCCCCAGCTCTTGCCTGCATAAGATCGCGCTGCGATAGCGGGTTCGAGCAAAGCCGACTCCCTTCTTGACCGAGACCTTTCTCGACCATTGTCGCCAGCGCTCCTGATGACAGGGATCTCCGATCCCGCATTTTAGAGAGCAACAGCATGACAACATTGATGAGTACCCACTCCCTGCAGATGAGCGCAGGTCACCTTCCCCTGTTCGACAATATCGACCTCAGCATCCAGAGCGGTGACCGCATCGGCCTCATCGGCGCCAACGGCAGCGGCAAGAGCACCCTGCTCGCCCTGCTGGCTGGTCAGATCCAGCCCCATGATGGACGCGTGCAACAGGCCGCCCCCTGCCGCTGCGAGTTTGTGGCGCAGCATTTACCCACTGCGTTGCAGGGGCTCAGCACCCGCGCCGTGCTGGAGCAAGCCGTGGCAGGGGATCCCGCCCTCGGCTGGCAAGTGGACAAGATGCTCGATGAGCTGCAACTCGCCGAGCAGGCCGACTTGCCGGTCACTACCCTGAGCGGTGGCCAGCACAGCCGCCTGCAGATAGGCCGCGCCCTGCTGCGCCAACCCAATCTGCTGCTGCTCGATGAGCCAAGCAACCACCTGGACTTGCCCGCCCTGCTCTGGCTGGAGCGCTTCTTGTCGAGCTGGCGCGGCGCCTTCGTGCTGGTCTCCCACGATGGCCGCCTGCTCGATCGGGTGACCCAGCACACCCTGATCCTGCGGGACAGGCGCATCTACCGCTTTGCCCAGCCTTGCAGCCAGGCCAGGGCGGCGCTGGTGGAAGAGGACGACAATGCTCGCCTGCGCCGGATGGATGAGCAAAAAGAGATAGACCGCCTGAGTGCCAGCAGCAAACGCCTCACCATCTGGGGGCGGGAACATGACAGCGAGAAGCTGATACGCCAGGCCAAGTCCATGGAGAAACGCATCGTGAAGCTGCAGGAGGAGCAGAGCCTGGTCGGCGCCGGCGCCCCCTGGCGACTCGAACTGCACGGACTGGGGCTGCCCGCCGATGCCCTGTTGCGGCTGGAAGCCCTCGACGTGCGCCCGGCGCCACAGTTGCCGCCCCTGCTGCGCGCCGAGGATCTCTGGTTGAAATCCGGTGACAGGGTCGCCCTGCTCGGTGCCAATGGCACGGGGAAATCCTCCCTGCTGCGCCAGTGCTGGGCCGAGATAGGTGAACAGCGCCAGGCAGAGGGCTGGTACCGCCACCCCGCAGCCAGCATCGCCTACTACGATCAATCCCTGCAGCAGCTCGATGACGGGGCCACCCTGAGCGACGCCCTCTACGCCCTGGCGCCGCGACCGGCGGTGACCCTGCGCCAGGCCCTGATCCGGGCAGGCTTCCCCTACACCCGTCACGGCCAGCGGGTCTTGAGCCTGAGTGGTGGCGAGCGGGCCAGACTGCTGTTCCTCGCCCTCTCCCTGGCGAGTCACCACCTGCTCTGGCTCGATGAACCCACCAACCATCTGGATCTGGAGGGCAAGGAGGAGCTGGCCGAGGCA
This sequence comes from Aeromonas rivuli, assembly GCF_020149575.1. Taxonomy (NCBI): domain Bacteria; kingdom Pseudomonadati; phylum Pseudomonadota; class Gammaproteobacteria; order Aeromonadales; family Aeromonadaceae; genus Aeromonas; species Aeromonas rivuli. Next base: position 3,212,391 of record NZ_CP079742.1, read on the forward strand.
CTGACCGGCTTTGCCGGTGGCGTCTTGCTGGTCTCCCACGACCGGGATCTGATCGAGCGCAGTTGCAACCGCTTCTGGGTGATCAAGGGGGGGCGCATTGTCGAGGCCCACAGTGCCGAGCGAGCCTATGCCGAGCTGCTCGGCCATGAACTGGCAGGCCCATCAAGCAGTCCGATCCCCACGGCCCTCTCTCAGCCCCAGGCCACGGCAGCGGAGGATGACGAGGCCATGCTGGCACGCTGGTACGAACTGGACAGCTTGCTGGCGGCCGATCTCGCCCGCAAGCCCAGGCATCAGACCCCGCGGCTGCAACAGCGCTGGCGCGACGAGCTATCCCTGCTCACCGAGCGGCTTGGCCTCTGAGCACTGCCGCCAATCATGATGACAAAGCCCCGCATTGCGGGGCTTTGACTGGGTCGCGTCGGCGCCTTGTGACAGCAGTCACTCGATAACGGAGCAGCTGCCCCCCTCGGCCGCGCCCTGGCGCTGACGACACCTGCGCCGCCACAGGGCGAAGAGCCCATAACCCAGGGTCAGCAGCAGGGCATAGATCCCCTCGGCGGCCAGAGCGACCATGACGGCCGCACAGAGCAGGGCACTCAAGCCCGCCAGCCACTTGCCGCCGCCTGCCAACAGGCGCCAGCCCGCCGCCATGCAGAGCAGATAGACCAGTACAAAGTTGCCATTGGCGTAGCGGATCAGGGTATCGAGGGGCAGCCGCCACCAGAGGATCAGGGTGATGGAGGCAACACAGATGCCGAGCACCAGACAGAGCGCTCGCACCGGGGCCCCCCGCGTCGACAGGGTTGCCAAAGAAACAGGCAGCTTGCCCTCGCGCGCCATGCTCCAGATGAGCCGTGCAAACCCCTGTAGATAGATGTTGATGCTGGCAAAGCAGGAGAGATAGCCGAGGATCGCCACCAGCCACTTGGCGGTCGGCCCGAACAAGATCGCCAGCAGGGTAGGAATGGCGGTGGCATTGGCCGCCTCGTCGCCATAGAGGCCGTACTTGAGCACGACCAGGGAGTGGATCCCGTAGATGAGCCCCGCCAGCAGCACGCCACCAAGCAGGGCAAGGGGATAGTCGCGCCCCGGGTTTTTGAACTCCTCCCCCATGTGGGCGAAGGCTTCCAGACCGACGAAGCACCAAAACATCACCGCCAGCGCCGTGGCCATGGCGGGCCATTCAGCTGCCGTCGGCAGAGGCTGAGCGGCATCACGCCAGCCAATCTCGCCCTTGAGGGCGATAAGCAGGGTCAGCCCGACGATGGCCAGGGCAATGAGCAGTTGCAGATTACCCGAGGAGCGTGCGCCGCGCAGGCCGAGCAGCAAGACGCCGAGCAGGGTCAACAGCTGTATGGCCCACAGGGTCAGCTCACCAAGTTCGAACAGGGCATGCCAGAATCCCGCCGCTATGGTGAGGGCCGCAGGCAATCCCACCGGCAGCACCGCCAGAAACAGGAAGGCGGAGTAACGCTCTGCGCCGGGTCCGAAGGCCTTGCCGATAAGATGGGGCGCCCCGCCCGCATGGGGATAGCGGCGCCCGAGCCGGGCAAAGGTAAAGGCGATGGGCAGCACCAGCACGATGAGCAGCCCCCAGGCCCAGAGCGAGGCTCCCCCCGCCAGGGAGGCTGCGGCGGCAGGTACCACGAAAATCCCGGTACCAAGCAAGGAGGTCGCCAGCAACCCCATCCCCTGCCACAGTCCCAGATCCTTCTTTAAGCTCGACATTTTCCGTTGTCCGATGTGAAAATCGTCCACCATGTTAGGCCAATTCGGCCTCGCAGGTAAGTCATCAGACTGCCGCTTGGCAGTGGTGAAGTGACGGTTATCACCGCCATTTCGTCGGCCATAACCGGGGTGCGCAGGAAAGCAGCAGCAAAGAGGCAACGTGGACAAATACGACGACAAGATAGTGGCCCTGCTTTCGCAAGATGGTCGGCTCAGCATCAGCAAGCTGGCCGAGGCGGTGGCGCTGTCCCGCTCCGCGGTGAGCGAGCGGCTCAAGCGCCTGGAGGAACGAGGCATCATCCTCGGCTATCGCGCCGTGCTGGCCGAGCCCCAGGGCCAGATCAGCGCCTTCTTCGAACTCAGCTTTCGCACCCCCCGCTGCGAGCAATATGGCGCCCGCATCGGCCAGATCCCCGAGGTGCGGCTCTGCTACAGCATCAGTGGCGACACCGACATGCTGGTGCAGGTCAGGGTGGCGAGCATGACGCGGCTCGACGCCATTCGCCAACAGTTGGAGGCCCTGCCCCAGCTCAGCATGATCAAGACCCATACCATCTTGAGCGAGCTTGTCGATCGCACCCGTTGAGCCAGTTCAGGGATGCCCAGACAGCACAAAGCCGCCCGAGGGCGGCTTGGTGCTGATAACGCTGACTCAGAACAAGAGGGAGTAGAGAATGCCGGTCATGGCCAGCACGCCAATCAGGGTCACGAACAGGTTGCTGGGCTGGCCCGCAAACTTGCGCATGGCCGGTACCTTGGCAATGGCGTACATGGGCATCAGGAACAGCAGCATGGCGATGATGGGGCCCCCCAGGGATTCGATCATGCCGAGGATGCTGGGGTTCACCGTGGCCACGGCCCAGGTGGTCAGGATCATGAACAGGGCGGTGACCTTGTTGAGCCGCGTGCTGTCAATCGACTTGCCACGTTCACGCAGCATCTTGACCATCAGCCCATTGAAGCCCTCTTGCGCCCCCAGATAGTGACCCAGGAAAGACTTGCTGATGGCGACCATGGCGATCAGCGGCGCCAGGGTGGCAATCACGGGATTGTCGAAGTGGTTTGCCAGGTAGGAGAGGATGGAGATGTTCTGATCCTTGGCCGCCAGCAAATCACTTGGAGAGAGTGCCAGTACGCAGCTGAACACGAAGAACATCACGCTCACCACCATCATGATGTGGGCGCCCAGCAGGATGCGGTTGCACTTGCCATCGGCTCGCTCACCGTAGCGGCCCTTATTATCCACCGCAAACGACGAGATGATGGGTGAGTGGTTGAAGGAGAACACCATCACGGGAATGGCCAGCCACAGGGTCTTGACGAAGTCCCCATTGAGGGCGTCGGACAAGGCCGGCGCCTCGCTGATGATGGCACCATTCCAGTGCGGAACCAGGTAGAAGGCCAGCCCCATGAGGGCGATGACGAAGGGGAACACCAGTATGCTCATCGCCTTGACGATAAACTTGCCCCCCAGACGCACCACGGCCATCAGGGAGAGGATCAGCCCCAGGGCCAGCAGGGCGCGGGGTGGCGGCGTCATGCCGAGCTGATGGATCATCAGGCTCTCCACCGTGTTGGTGATGGCAACGGCGTACATCAGCAAGATGGGGTAGATGGCGAAGAAGTAGAGCAGCGTGATGAGCTTGCCCGCCATCTTGCCAAAATGCTCCTCGACCACCTCGGTGATGTCACCCTCCCGGGTCGAGCCAGAGAGCACGAAGCGATTGAGGCCACGGTGAGCGAAGAAGGTGAGCGGCAACGCCAGCAGGGTCATGGCCAGCAGCGGCCAGAGTCCGCCGACCCCGGCATTGATGGGCAAAAACAGGGTACCGGCACCGATGGCCGTGCCATACAGGCCCAGCATCCACACCAGATCGGCCTTGTTCATGCCAGTGGCACGGGTGCCCTGGCGCGGCAGGCTGCCCTCTACTGCAACATTCATCTCGGACATGAGTCGTTCCTGTAGTTTGAGAATCGAATTTCTGGCTCACGGCAAGTGCCGCCTTGTTCCGACTCCCTGGAACCTTATGTCCGCCCTGGATCTGGCTCGAACCGTGGCGCAACCCGGCAAGCATTACCAAATTGCAACAAGTGGGGCGATCAGGGGATTCACGTTGAACCATGCCACGGCGGCGTTCACACCCCGTTAACCCTGCATCGCGTTGATGGGGTCACTCTAAATTAAACATCCGGCCAAATCACAGGTAAATTTGAAAAATTAAACAAAAGTTTGACTTAAATCGTGTTTGCCACGCTCTGAGTCACGCTTCCTTTCCACTCTGGTGAAGAGTCGTTAACAATTCCCGGGAGCCCGTTATCGACGCCTGCTCCCGATGCTGAAACAACCTGATCACACTCCTCCCTCCGGGACTCAAGTTGTGCGCCACCTTGCCCTGGCGTACCCTGTTCCTCACCGCTTTTTCCGTTGAATAACTATGGCCATCACCCGTACCGATCTCGCCGAACTGGCGGTGTTTGCCGCCGTCGCCCGCCACCAGAGCTTCAGCAAAGCCGCCCTCGAACTTGGCGTCTCAGCCTCCGCCCTGAGCCATAGCCTGAAGGGCTTGGAGCAGCGGCTGGGGGTCAGGCTGCTCAATCGCAGCACCCGCGCCGTAGTGCCGACCGATGCGGGCAAACGGCTGCTGGAGCAGCTAGTGCCGACCCTGACCCAGCTGGAAGAGGCGCTGGAGGAGCTGACCCGCCACAGCGAGGAGCCGGTCGGCAGGCTGAAGCTCTGTGCGCCACGGGGTGCCATCCATACCGTACTGGCACCTGTGCTGATCGATTATCTGGTGCGCTACCCGCGCATGCAGGTTGAGGTGGTGGAGCAGGAGCTGATGCCGCGCCTCATCGAGGATGGCTACGATGCCGCCATCTTCTATGGCGACCTGTTGCCCAAGGAGATGATTGCCGTGCCGCTCGGCCCGCTGCAACGCTATCTGGTGGTGGCTTCCCCCGCCTATCTGGCCGAGCACGGCACGCCACAGCACCCTCGCGAACTGGCCCGTCACGCCTGCATCGGTTATCGACTGACCCCCTCCCACCACTACCGCTGGGCCTTTGCCGGGGAAGAGGGCAGCCTGCTGGAGATAGAGGTGACTGGCCCCCTGACCACCAGCACCCCCGCTCTTTACCTGGGAGCGGCCGAGGCGGGATTGGGGTTGGCCTACTGCCTGGAGGAGGAGGTGAGCCAGCAGCTCGCTGAGGGGAAACTGCTGAGCGTGCTGGAGCCCTGGTGCCCCAGCTTCACGGGCTTCTCACTCTTCTACCCCAGCCGCCATCAGTTGGGTCACGGCCTGCGCACCCTGATCGACCAGCTCAAGGAGCACTATCACCGCCATGATTGCTGAGTATTATTCAGTAATTCATCAAATATAAATCGGATTATCAATGTAAGTTTATCAATCTAGACTGTCTGCTCGATATTGGGCCTCCCCGAGAGAACAGATATGTCTGCCTACTTCACCCTGCGCCAACGGGTCATGACCCGCCGCTTCTGGGGCTATGCCCTCCCCTCCATCCTCGCCATGCTGGTCTCCGGTGCCTATTACCTGATCGATGGCATCTTCGTCGGCCACTATGTGGGGGCCGCCGGCCTCGCCGGTATCAATCTGGTCTACCCGGTCATCATGGTGCTGATCGGCCTCGCCGCCATGGTAGCCATGGGGGCGGCAACTGCCATCTCCTTCCAGCAAGGGGCGAGAAACCTCAAGCAGGCCCGTCAGAGCCTGGTCAATGCGCTCTGGCTAGTGGCAGGGCTTGGGGTCGCCGCCCCCCTGCTGCTGCACCATTGGCACATGGAGATCCTGCTGGCGCTGGGGATTGAGCAAGGCACCGCGACCTGGCAGCAGGCCAGTGACTATCTTGCCTGGATTGGTGGCGGCACCCTGCTGCTGGCCAGCAACCTGGCGGTGCCCTACCTGCTGCGCAACGATGGCCGCCCCCGCCTCGCCATGATCCTGGTCAGCAGTGGCGCCATTCTCAACATCGCGCTCAACTATGTGATGGTGGGCCGACTGGGGCTGGGACTGGTGGGCACCGCCCAGGCGACGCTCATCTCAGAGGGTATCGTCAGCCTGCTGGGCCTCGGCTATTTCTTTAGCTCCCATGCCAGGCTGCGCCTCTCCTGGCGCGACCTCGTCCCCGAGTGGATGGCCATGCCCGGCTTGCTGTTCAGCGGCCTGCCGAGCCTCATCACCCAGTTCAACCTGGGGCTGCTGCTGCTGCTGCACAACAGCCAGCTGATGGTCTATGGCTCCATCAAGGATCTGGCTGGCTTCACCGTGGCCGGTTACACCGAGGCGGTGTTCATCGTCATCCTGCAGGGGCTGGCCTTCGGCATCCAGCCGCTAGTCAGCCAGGCGGCGGGGGCCAAGCGCCATCGGGATCTGAAGTTCCTGATGGAGATGGGGCTCAAGGTAACCTTGATCTACGGGGTGGCGGTCTGGCTGTTGATCCAGCTGCTGCCGCAACCGGTGGCCATGCTCTACACCGGTTCCCAGGATGCGGAGCTGATTGCCGCCGCCGTCAGCAGCCTGACCCTCAATCTTGCCGCCATTCCGCTGGAGGGGATCATCATGTTCGGCATAGTGCTGCTGCAATCCATGGCCCGCACCAGGCAGGCGCTGATCATCTCGACCGCCAAGACGGCGCTGCTGCTGCCGCTCATCTTCTGGCTGCCGCTCTGGTGGGGCCGCGATGGGGTGCTGATGGCCCAGCCCATCACAGTGCTGCTGCTGAGTCTGCCCCTGTGCGGGTTGCTGTGGCGGGAGTGGTACAAGCTGACCCCGGCCACTGAGCAGATGCAGCTCCAGTCCAGCCTGGGATAAACCGCTGTAACATAGGGACAGGGCTCCTGCCATGGTCATTATCCCGACGCCGACATAAAAAAAGTCCCCGCATGGCGGGGACTTTTTTCAGGCGCGAGCTGCCGCAGGTGTTATCAGCAGTAGCCGTAACCCAGCAGACGCTGGTAGCGCTGCTCCAGCAACTGGTCGCTGTCCAGCGGGCGCAGCGCCTCGAGATCTTGCTTGATGCGGGCCTTGAGGCGCTCGGCCATCAGGACCACATTGCGGTGGGCGCCACCGAGGGGCTCCTCGACGATGGTGTCGATAAGTTTGAGCTCCTTCAGGCGCTGAGCCGTGATGCCCATGGCATCGGCAGCGATCGGGGCCTTGTCGGCGCTCTTCCACAGGATGGAGGCGCACCCTTCCGGCGAGATGACGGAGTAGGTGGAGTACTGCAGCATGTTGACGCGATCGCCAACACCTATCGCCAGGGCCCCGCCCGAGCCGCCTTCACCGATCACGGTGCAGACCACCGGCACGGTCAGGCCAGCCATCACTTTCAGGTTGCGGGCGATGGCCTCGGACTGGCCACGCTCCTCGGCACCCACGCCGGGATAGGCGCCCGGGGTGTCGATGAAGGTGATGATCGGCATCTTGAAGCGCTCGGCCATCTCCATCAGCCGCAGGGCCTTGCGGTACCCTTCCGGGCGCGGCATGCCGAAGTTGCGCTTGATCTTCTCCTTGGTCTCGCGCCCCTTCTGCTGACCGATGATCATCACCGGCTCGCCGTCGAGACGGGCGATGCCGCCGACGATGGCCTTGTCATCGGCATAGGCGCGATCCCCTGCCAACTCGTCGAAGTCGGTGAAGATGTGCTCGATATAATCCAGGGTGTAGGGGCGCTGGGGATGGCGCGCCATCTGGGATACCTGCCAGGCCCCGAGATCACCGAAGATCTTCTTGGTCAGCTCTTCGTTTTTCTTCTCCAACCGGCGGATATCTTCTTTGAGATCCACGGCGTGATTGCCTTCGCTCACATGCTTGAGCTCATCGATCTGCGCCTGCAATTCGGCTATCGGCTGTTCAAAATCCAGAAAAAGACTCATAGGGCCTTAGAACCTCTAATCAAAAACCAATTCCACCCGCTCTCGTCCCAGCAGGACACGCAAGTCATCTATCAGTTGATCGGTGGGCGTCACCCGCCACTCGGTACCGAGCGTCAGTCGCACCCGGGAGCCGGGGCGCCGATAGTGTACCTGAACCGGACAGACTCCGGCACGAGCGGGCTCCAAAATCTCGCTAAAACGCTGAAAAAAGCGTTCATCTATACGCTGTTCGTCGAGAGAAATACGGATCGCCCTGGCGAAACGCTCCCTCGCATCATTGATGTCCAGCAGTTCACGGGCCGACATTTTAAGGCCACCGGAGAAGTCATCAAAGCTGACCTGTCCAGAAACCACCAAAATACGGTCTTTTTGCATCAATTCTTCGTATTTTTCCAGTGCTTCACTGAATAGTGTCACATCCAGACGCCCGGATCTGTCATCCAGGGTGAAGATCCCCATCTTGTTGCCGCGCTTGGTCACCATGCTGCGAGCCGCGATCACCAGCCCCGCCGCCGTGGTCACCGTATCCCGGGAGGTGGGATGCAAGTCGCACAACCGCCCCGAGGTATAGCGGCGCAGTTCGCTGCTGTACTGGTTGATGGGGTGGCCGGTCAGATAGAGCCCGAGGGTCTCGCGCTCCCCTTCCAGCCAGACCTTGTCCGGCCAGTGCGGCACGTTGGCGAACGCCTTCTTGACGTCATCAATCTCATGGGTCAAGACCCCGAACATGTCGACCTGACCAAATGCCTGCGCCTTGGCGTGCTGCTCGGCGGCGCGCATCGCCTCCTCCAGCGTCGCCATCAGCGCCGCGCGGTGCGGGCCCAGTCTGTCCATGGCCCCGGAGTAGATGAGCTTCTCCATCACCCGCTTGTTGATCTTCTTGATGTCGACCCGGTTGCAGAAATCGAACAGATCCCGGAAGGGACCGTCGCTGTCTCGCGCCGCCAGTATGGCATCGATGGGGCCCTCGCCGACCCCCTTCACCGCGCCTATGCCATAGACGATATGACCATCTTCATTGACGCTGAACCGGTAGCGGCCGGTGTTCACGTCCGGCGGTATCACGGTCAGCCCCATGCGCTGGCACTCGTCCACCAGGGTCACTATCTTGTCGGTGTTGTCCATGTCGGCGGTCATCACCGCCGCCATGAACTCGGCCGGGAAGTGGGTCTTGAGCCAGAGCGTCTGGTAGGAGACCAGGGCGTAGGCGGCAGAGTGCGACTTGTTGAAGCCGTAGCCCGCAAACTTTTCCACCAGATCGAAGATCTTCACCGCCAGCTCGCCGTCGATGCCGTTCTTGACCGCCCCTTCTTCAAACCCCGAGCGCTGCTTGGCCATCTCGGCCGGGTTTTTCTTGCCCATGGCCCGGCGCAGCATGTCTGCCCCACCCAGGGTATAGCCCGCCAGCACCTGGGCTATCTGCATCACCTGTTCCTGATAGACGATGATGCCGTAGGTCGGCTCCAGTATGGGTTTGAGGCTCTCGTGCTGCCAGGTGGCATCCGGGTAGGAGATGGCCTCATCCCCGCGCTTGCGCTCGATGAAGTTGTCCACCATCCCGGACTGGAGCGGGCCCGGCCGGAACAGTGCCACCAGGGCTATCATGTCTTCGAAACAGTCGGGCTGCAGCCGCTTGATCAGATCCTTCATGCCGCGGGATTCGAGCTGGAACACCGCCGTGGTCTCGAAGCGCTGCAACAGGGCGAACGACTTCTTGTCATCGATGGGAATGGCGGCGATGTCGATCGGCGGCTTGCCCTCCTTGGCCAGGCGCGGGTTGATCATGCCGAGTGCCCAGTCGATGATGGTGAGGGTGCGCAGCCCCAGGAAGTCAAACTTCACCAGGCCTGCGTATTCCACATCGTTCTTGTCGAACTGGGTGACCGGGTGATGCCCTTCACTGTCGCAATAGAGGGGGGCGAAATCGGTGATCTTGGTGGGCGCTATTACCACACCACCGGCGTGCTTGCCGGCGTTGCGCACCACCCCTTCGAGGCGGCGCGCCATGTCGATGAGATCCTTGACCTCCTCGTCCTGCTCGTAGAGTTCGGGCAGCTTGGGTTCGGCCTCGAACGCCTTGGCGAGGGTCATGCCCGGATCCGGGGGTATCAGCTTGGAGATACGGTCCACGAAGCCATAAGGGTGACCCAGTACCCGGCCCACATCCCGCACCACCGCCTTGGCGGCCATGCTGCCGAAGGTGATGATCTGGGAGACCGCATCCCGACCATACATCTCGGCGACGTGGTCTATCACCTCGTCACGCCTGTCCATGCAGAAGTCGACGTCGAAGTCGGGCATGGAGACCCGCTCCGGGTTGAGGAAGCGTTCGAACAGCAGGTCAAATTCCAGCGGGTCGAGATCGGTGATCTTGAGGGCATAGGCCACCAGGGATCCCGCCCCCGAGCCTCGGCCCGGGCCGACCGGGATGCCGTTATCCTTGGACCACTGGATAAACTCCATCACGATGAGGAAGTAGCCAGGGAAGCCCATCTGGTTGATCACCTTGAGCTCGATGTCGAGGCGCTCGTCATACTCCCCGCGCTTGGCGGCGCGCACTTCCTCGTCCGGGAACAGGAAGGCGAGTCGCTCCTCCAGCCCCTCCTGGGATTTTGCCACCAAAAACTCTTCCGTGGTCATGTCGCCGGTCGGGAAGTTGGGCAGGAAATACTCCCCAAGGCGCACCGTCACGTTGCAGCGCTTGGCGATCTCGACCGTGTTCTCCAGCGCCTCGGGGATGTCGGCGAACAGCTCGGCCATCTCGGCCTGACTGCGCAGATATTGCTTGGGGCTGTAGTTGCGCGGCCTGCGCTTGTCCGCCAGGGTGTAGCCGTCGTGGATGGCAACCCGGATCTCGTGGGCATCAAAGTCTTCGGCGTTGAGGAACACTACCTCGTTGGTGGCCACCACCGGCAGCGCGAACTCGCTGGCGAGGGCCACCGCCATGTGCAGATAAGCCTCTTCATCTGGCCGCTCGGTGCGCAGCAACTCGAGGTAATAGGCATCGGGGAAGTGCTGACGATAAAACGCGAGACACTGCTCGGTCTGCGGTCGGTTGCCTTTGAGCAAAAACTTGCCCACATCCCCTTCCCGCCCACCGGAGAGCACTATCACCCCCTTGGCATGATCGCTCAGCCAGGCCTTGTCGATGACGGGTTTGTCCTGCACATGACCACGCTGATAGGCACGGGAGATGAGCAGGGTAATGTTCTGGTAACCCTCATTGTCCATGGCCAGCAGGGTGAGCCGAAACAGCTCGTCCCCCAACTCGTCGCTCTGCGCCCAGAAGTCGGTCCCGACAATGGGCTTGATCCCCTTGCCATGGGCCGCCCCATAGAAGCGCACCAGACCACACATGTTGACCTGATCGGTCAGCGCCAGGGCTGGTTGACCATCGGCGGCGGCGGCGCTGACGATGGGGCCTATCTTCTGCAGGCCATCGACCATGGAGAAATCGGAATGAACGCGCAGATGGATAAAGCTAGGCTCGGCCATGGTCACTCCCTGGTGCTTGGTTGATATTGACTGACGCTGTCGTCGGTTGAGTCATGGATGAAGGCCGCAAGGTCACTCCTGCCCGAGTGCCCGGCGCACCGGTTTGAAGCTCTGGCGATACTCGGGCAGGGGGCCATGCTCGGCCAGAATGGCAAGGTGCTCAGGGGTCGGGTAGCCCTTGTGGCGGGCGAAACCATATTCGGGATGACGGCTATCGAGCTCGGTCATTTCGCTGTCACGGGTCACCTTGGCGAGGATGGAAGCGGCACTGATGGCAGCCACCAGGCTGTCGCCCTTGACCACGGCGCGGGCTTCCATCGGCAAGCTTGGGCAGCGATTACCGTCGATAAACACCAATTCCGGCACTATGTGGAGCCCCGCCACGGCGCGCTGCATCGCCAGCATGGTGGCGTGCAGTATGTTGAGCTGGTCGATCTCGCTAGGAGTGGCCCGGCCGATGGCCCAGGCCAATGCCTTCTCCTTTATCTCGCCGTACAGGGCGAGACGCTTCTTCTCGGAGAGCTTCTTGGAATCGGCCAGCCCGACAATGGGATTGGCAGGATCCAGGATCACCGCGGCGGTGACCACGTCCCCCACCAGGGGGCCGCGGCCGACTTCGTCCACACCGGCAACCAGCTTGTCTTCGGGAATATCGATCATCATCTTGCAGCCTTGAATCAAAACAGGCCCCGCAGGGCCAGTGTCAGCACAACATCGCCAGCGGGTGCACTATTTGCCAAGCAGCGCGAGTACGGCATCGGCAGCCTGCTTGTCGGCATCGCAGCGGATGCTCTGATGCAGCCGGGTGAAGGTGGCGATGAGCTCGCTGTTATCATGTTGCAGCAGCTTGCACACCTCTTCGACCAGATTCTCGGTGGTGCACTCGTGCTGGATAAGCTCGGGCACCAGCATCTGATCCGCCAGCAGGTTGGGCAGGGAGACGTAATCCGTCTTGACCAGGCGCTGGGCCAACCAATAGCTGAAGGGTTTGAGCTTGTAGCCGACCACCATGGGTTTTTTCACCAGCATGGCTTCCAGTGCCGCCGTGCCCGAGGCCAGCAGCACCACATCGGCGGCCGTCATGGCCTCCCGGCCCTGCCCTTCGAGCAGCACCATTTCAAGCTTGGGGGCTATCTCCTGCTTGATGCGCAGGAACTGCTCCCGTCGCGCCTCGTTGACCAGGGGCACGATGAAACCGAGACTCGGGTAGTGTACCGTCAGGTGCTTGCACGCCTCGAGGAAGAGGGGGGACATGAAGCCCACCTCGGCGCTGCGACTGCCCGGCAGCACCGCCAGCCAGCGGCGGGAGGGATCCAGCCCCAGCTCGGCGCGAGCGGCCCCCTGATCCGGCACCAGCGGAATGGCATCGGCCATGGTGTGGCCGACGAAGCGGCAGGGCGCATCGAATCTGTCGTAGAAGGCTTTCTCGAACGGCAAGAAGGCGAGCACCATGTCGGTGGCAGCCTTTATCTTGTGAATGCGGCCCTGACGCCAGGCCCAGACTGAGGGGCTGACATAATGAACCGTCTTGATACCGGCGCGGCGCAGTTTGAGCTCTACCCCGATATTGAAATCTGGCGCATCCACCCCGATGAAGATATCGGGCGGATTGGCAATGAAATGGCGCAGCAGTTCGCGGCGTACCTGAAGAATGCGTGGCAGACGGCCAAGCACTTCAGTGATGCCCATGACGGAGAGCTCTTCCATCTCGAACAGCGCCTTGACGCCAAGGGCCTGCATGCGCGGCCCGGCTATCCCTTCGAACTGCGCATCCGGATAACGGCGTTGCAGCTCACGCACCAGGCCGGCGGCCAGGATGTCGCCGGAGGTCTCTCCGGCAACGATACCGATGCGAATAGGATCAGGCACGGATGATGCCACGCTCATTGTCTTTGAGGAAATCGACATAGAGCTGGACAGCCGGTTCGCTGGCCGCCATCTCAGTCAGCACTGGCAGCACCTCTTCGATGGTCTTGCCTGAGCGGAAGATCTCTTTGTAGGCGCGCTTGACGGCGGATATCGCCTCCGGGCTGAAACCGCGGCGACGCAGGCCTTCGGAGTTGACCCCGAATGGCTTGGCATAGTTGCCAGCAGCCATGACGTAAGGCGGCACGTCCTTGTTCAGGGCGGCGCAGCCACCGACGAAGGCATGGGAGCCGACTCGGCCAAACTGGTGAATGGCAGAGAGGCCGCCGAAGATGACGAAATCGCCGATCACCACATGACCCGCCAGGGTCGCATTGTTGGCAAAGATGCAGTTGTCACCGATGACACAGTCATGGGCCACGTGGACGTTGACCATGAACAGATTACCGCTGCCGACCTTGGTCAGACACTGATCCTGCACTGTGCCACGGTGCACGGTGCAGTTTTCGCGAAAGACGTTGTTATCGCCAATCTCGAGGAAGGTGCGCTCACCGGCGTACTTCTTGTCCTGGCAATCCTCACCGAGGGAGGTGTGCTGGAAGATCTTGTTGCCACGGCCAATCTTGGTCGGGCCCTTGATCAGAACATGAGAGCTTATCCAGGTGTTATCACCGATCTCCACCTCGGCGCCAATGACGGAAAAGGGGCCTATCTCAACCCCTTTGCCTATCACGGCAGACTCATGGACGATGGCAGTATCGTGAATGACGGCTGTCGAATCGATCACTATTACACCTCGCGTTTGGCACACATCAGTTCGGCGGTACAGACCACCTCACCATCAACGGTGGCCACACCGGTAAATTTGGCAATGCCACGACGCTCCTTCAGGAACACCACGTCCAGCACCAGCTGGTCGCCAGGGCCGACCGGACGCTTGAAGCGCGCATGGTCGATGGAGGCGAAGTAGTAGAGTTCATTCGGGGACGGCTTGCCGACCATGGTGAACGCCAGAATGCCAGTGGCCTGCGCCATGGCCTCCAGGATCAACACACCGGGGAATACCGGTTTGGCCGGGAAGTGGCCCTGGAAGATGGGTTCGTTGAACGAGACGTTCTTGATGGCACGCAAGGTCTTGCGCTCATCGCTTATCTCGTAATGTTCAACCTTGTCCACCATCAGGAACGGATAACGGTGTGGCAGCAGATCCATGATTTCCTGGATCCCTAAGCTTTTCTTTTCAGTAGTCAAAACAGTACCCTATCGTGATTATTCTTCGTCACCCAGTTTCTTCTCAAGCTGGCTTAACCGTTTGTGCATCTCGTCGATACGCATCACCCGGGCGGCGGTCTTTCGCCACTCTTTATTGGTTTGCAGGGGGATGCCGGACGAGTAGACACCGGGCTCGGTAATGGGTCGCATCACCATGGCCATACCGGTAACGGTGGCCTGGTCGCAGATCTCCATGTGCCCGTTAAAGACGGAAGCGCCGCCAATAATACAATACTTACCAACCTTGAGACTACCGGCCATCACTGTCGAACCCGCCACGGCGGTGCCGTAACCAATCTCGACGTTGTGGGCGATCTGGCACTGATTGTCGATGATGACATTGTCGGCAATGCGTGTGTCTTCCAAGGCGCCCCTGTCAATGGTAGTACAGGCGCCAATCTCGACTCTGTTGCCGATGGTCACGCCACCGAGCTGGGGGATCTTGATCCACTCGCCACGCTCGTTGGCATAACCGAAACCGTCTGCTCCTATCACTGTCCCGGCTTGCACCAGACAGTCCGTGCCCAAAGTCACCTCATGATAGAGCGTGACATTGGCCCACAGGCGGGAGCGATCACCCAATCGGGTGTTTTTACCCACGAAGCAACCCGGACCTATGCGGACATCGTCTCCCAGCACAACGCCGGATTCGATGACCGCATTGGCACCAATGGCAACCCTCTCACCCAGCTGGACATCGGCGGCAATGACAGCGCTAGGATGAATATCCATGGCTGGCTGCGGCGTAGTGTCCAGCAACTGGGCAACCCGGGCAAAGCCGACATAGGGATCCTTGAGTACCAGCGCATTGGTGGGACAAAACGGCAGATCTGCCTCCGTGATCAACACGGCGGTAGCCTGACTCTGCTCCAGATAAGTGCGGTACTTCTTGTTGGACAGGAAGGCGATTTCCCCCTTCCCGGCCTTTTCCAGTGTCGCTACCTTGCGAATTTCCTGGCTTCCATCGCCATGAACTTCTGCCCCGAGTCGCTGGGCCAGCTGTGCGAGAGTGAATGCCATCAATTAGTTGCTCTTGCTGACCTGAGAGATAACCTGACCGGAGATGTCCAGCTTGCTGGCAGCATAAGGGGCTGCGTTGCGCTCCAGAACCAGATCGTAACCATTGCTCCTGGCGATGGAGTCGATGGCCGCTTTCACCTTGGTCAGGATCTTGTTGCGCTCTTCAGCCTGACGACGGCCGTTATCCTGCTCGAAGGCCTGACGCTTCTGGTTGAACTCCATCTGCAGCTTGGCCAGTTTCTCCTGGTTCTGCTTCTTCTGATCGGCGCTCATGAAGGCTTCATCCTTCTTGAACTTCTCGACCAGCTTCTGGCCATCGGACTCCAGCTTCTGCAACTCGCGCATGCGCGGCTCGAACTCGCCTTTCAGCTTCTTGGAAACCGCTTCACGCTGGGGCAATTTCTGGAAGATTTCGCTCATGTCGACCACGGCAATCTTGGTCTCAGCCAGGGCGGAACCCATGCCAGCGACCATCAGAGCAATACTCAGACCAGCGACTTTCAATGCTTTGTTCACACTTACTCCTTGTACCCCCGGATGAGGGTAACTGATTACCTTGAATTGCAAGCGACACCCGGTGCCAACTTGTTACTAGCGGGGCCCGGTAGGCCCCATTATTTACCGCTCTCCCGAGGAGAGCGGTTACACCAGGTGGAACCAGCCTTGCTGGCTCCCTCCTTTAGAAGGTACGACCAATGTTGAAGGAGAAGAACTCGGTTCTATCCCCTTCGTACTCTTTGAGCGGACGCGCAATGGCAAACACCAGGGGGCCCATGGGCGAGAGCCACTGTACCGACAGGCCATAGGAGGCGCGGAAGTTGGTGGGGTCCGAGTAGTCCATCAAGTACTTGCAGCCAGTGACACAGCGGTTCTGGTACTGGTCATAGTCGAAGGTGGTATCCCATACCGAGCCCGCATCGACGAAGACACTGGTACGCAGCTGAGGCTGATAGGTCTCCGAGGCAAAGGGCGTCGGCACTATCAGCTCAAGGGAGGCGATAGCCAGGGCGTTACCCCCCACGGAACTGTCGGTGCCTTGGGCTACATCGTTACCCCCTACGTTGTAGTAGTAGAGTGCCTTGGGACCGACGGTGTTGCTCTTGAAACCACGCAGGGTATCGAAGCCACCGGCGAAGTAGTTCTCGAAGAAGGGCAGTACATGGTCGTAATCGCCGTTGCTGCCGTAGCCGTTGCCGTAGGAGAGACGGGCCTTGGTCATCAGTACCCAGCTGTGATCCGCATCGAACGGGAAGTAGTGAGCATCTTCGGCATTGAGCTTGAAGTACTGCAGATCCATGCCGGGCACAGTCACCTTGGCGTTGATGCGCTGACGGTTACCATCGCTCGGGAAGGTGCCCTTGTTCAGGGTGGAACGGGTCCAGCCTGCGGTGAAATCGACCGTGTTGAAGGTCAGGCGGTTGTCACCGTCGATGTTGTCGCTGTATACCTTCCAGAATTCCTCAACCTGCTGATAGGGATTGGGCTGGGACAGCTTGTTATTCTCAAAGCCAAGGCTGAAGTCGAGACGGTTGTTCTCGTTGACCGGGAAGCCGCTGGAGAGACGGAAGCCGATGGTGGTGTTCTCATAGTCAACGATGTTGGCATCTGCCGCGCTGAACTCGTTGTAGTAGAGACGGCCACCCAGGCTGACCCCATCGACGGTGAAGTAGGGATCGTTATAGCTGAGATCGATACTCTTCGAGTAGTCGTTGGTACTGGCCGAAATACCGATTTTTTTACCGGTACCCATGAAGTTGTCCTGCTGCAGGCCCGCCTGCAGGCTCAGACCCGAATCGGTACCATAGCCGACACCGGCATTGATGGAACCGGCCGGCTGCTCCTTGACCTTGAAGTCCAGATCCACTTGGTCATCGCTACCCGCCACGCGCTTGGTGTCCACGTCGGCACTCTCGAAATAGCCGAGCCGGTTGAGACGGGTCTTGGACTGCTCGACGTTGTCGGAGGAGAGCCAGGTGCCTTCCATCTGACGCATCTCGCGGCGCAGCACTTCGTCCTTGGTGGTGACGTTGCCGCTGAAGTTGATGTTGCGCACATAGACACGGGGACCCGGTTCTATGTTGATGATCAGCTCCACTTCCTTGGTCTCGTCATTGATCTGCGGGAAGGTGGTGACCTTGGGATAGGCATAACCATAACGGCCGAGTAACTTGGAGAGCACCTCTTCGGTGTGGGTCACCTGGCTGGCGGAGTAGACGCTACCTGCCGTGATGGGGATAAGCTCCTTCATCTCGGCACCGCGATCTATCATGTCACCCTTGAGCTGGATGCCGGAGACCTTGTACTGATCCCCTTCCTTGAGGTTGAGGGTGACATAGACCCCCTTCTTGTCCGGCGTCATGGAGACCTGGGTAGACTCCTGGGCGAAGCGGATGTAACCGCGATCCAGATAGTAGGAGCGCAGCACCTCGATATCGCCGGCCAGCTTCTGCTTCTGGTAGCGCTGATCGCCGGTGAAGTTCCACCAGGGCACATCGTCCTTGAGGGAGAGCTGGGCCAGCAGCTTCTCTTCCGGGAACACATTGTTGCCGACGATGTTGATCTGCTGGATCTTGGCCGCTTCCCCTTCCACGAAGGTGAACTTGAGGTCGACCCGGTTGCGGGGCAACGGGGTGACGATGGCCTTGACCTTGGCGGAGTACTTGCCCACGCCATAATAGAAATCTTCCAGCCCCTTCTCGAGGGAGCTCAGCACGGTACGATCCAGGGGATCACCGACGCGGATACCGGAGGACTCCAGGCTCTGGGTCAGCTGCTCTTCCTTGATGTCCTTGTTACCGGAGAACTCGATGCTGGAGATGGTCGGTCTCTCCTTGACCGCCACTTGCAGCACATCGCCATCCCGATAGACCTTGACGTCCTCGAAGTTGCCCGAGGCATAGAGCTTCTTGATGGCGCTGGCCAGGGTAACGGGATCGACGGTGTCACCGACCCGGATCGGCAGATTCAACAGGGCGGCGCCCAGTGTCACCCGCTGCAAACCGTCAACCTGAATGTCTTGCACCACAAAAGAGGCAGGGGCCGCCTGGGCCAGGAAGCTGGCACCCAGCAGGCAACTCAACACCAATGCTTTTTTAACAGCCATTTTGTTCTTATGTGTCCTTGTTGATGCTCTGGCCTCAGAGGCGAGCGAAATCATTAAACAGCGCAATACCCATCAGCAACATCAGAATGGCGGCGCCTATCCTGAACCCCACTTCCTGAATCTTCTCCGAGACCGGCTTGCCAGTCACTGCCTCGATGAGGAAGTAGACCAAATGGCCCCCATCCAGCACCGGCAGCGGGAACAGATTGATGATCCCCAGGTTGACGCTGATCAGCGCCAGGAAACCGAGAAAATAGACCAGACCGTAATCGGCGCTGTTACCCGCGCCCTTGGCAATGGAGATGGGCCCGCTCAGGTTGTCCAGCGACACTATGCCACCAATCAGCTTGCCTATCATATCGAAGGTGAGCGTGATCAGGCTCCAGGTCTTGTGCATGCCCTGCCAGAGGGCATCGAGCGGCCCATACTGTAACAGAATTCGATATTCATCCGGTAATGGAACCACTTGAGGCGATAATCCCACGAAGCCCACCGCCTTGCCCTTTACCTCTTTGGCATGGGGAGTCAGGGTGATGCTCTGCTCACGGCCATCACGCTCAATGGTCAACTGCAAGGGCTGCTCGGGGGAAGATTGTACCTTGCCCACGAAGGCGACCCAGTCAGTCAGGGGTTCGCCATCCAGCGCCAGGATCTTGTCCCCTTTGCGCATGCCAGCCGTGTCACTGGCACTGCCCTGCACCACGTCGGCCACTACGGGCAACACCTTGGCCCCCAGCGGGATGATCCCCAGGCTGACGATGGGCGACTCTTTATCCGGATCGAATGCCCAGCTCTTCAGTTCGAGCGTCTTGTCGCTGGCATAACTGCTCTTGGGTTCGGTCAGCTTGAGCTGTACCGAATCGTCCCCAAGGTGGCTTATCAGGGCATAGACAATGCTCTCCCAGTCACCGGTCGGCTCGCCGCCCACCTCGACGATCTGCATCCCTGGCAGCAAGCCAGCCTCGGCGGCGATGGAGTCAGTGCGCACCTCGCCGACGATGGGTTTGACGCTCGGCACCCCTATCATGAACATCAGCCAGAAGGCGAACAGGGCGAACACGAAATTCGCCATGGGGCCGGCGGCGACGATGGCCATGCGGGCCCAGACGCTCTTGTGGTTGAAGGCCTGCGCCTCCTCCCCCGGTTTAAGCTCGTCGACCCGGCCGTCCAGCATCTTGACGTAACCGCCAAGGGGGATCAGCGCCAGCACATACTCGGTGCCATCCTTGCCCATCCGGCGCCAGATAGCCTTGCCAAAACCGATGGAGAAACGCTCCACCTTGACGCCACAACGGCGGGCCACCCAGAAGTGGCCAAACTCATGCACCGCAACCAGCAGGCCCAGGGCGACGATGAAGGCGCCGATATTCCAGAGTACCCCTCCCATCAGCCAAGGCTCCTTGCGTCATGTCCGGTCATCAGGTCAGCGCCGAAGGCGACCCGGGTGTTGTGTTTGCACTTGTTTTTGCACAGCGTACTCATGAGTCCAATTCCTTGATGTCATCGATGACCCGCGACGCTGCAAGGAGAAAAGCAGCAGGCCAGGGTATGGCATTCATCGGCTAAGTGCCTTAATCAAATCCTGAGCCCGG
Source organism: Aeromonas rivuli (assembly GCF_020149575.1). Lineage (NCBI taxonomy): Bacteria > Pseudomonadati > Pseudomonadota > Gammaproteobacteria > Aeromonadales > Aeromonadaceae > Aeromonas > Aeromonas rivuli. The sequence goes on from NZ_CP079742.1 coordinate 3,232,363, forward strand.
GCACGTGCAGCACAGTCCAGGGCAATCAAATCGTCCAGCGAGTCGGCAGACTGCCGGCCAACGGTCAGCAGGGCAGTCTCATTGACTCTGGCAATATCCATGAAACCGATGCGCTCGGCAAGGAAAGCCGCCACGGCCTCCTCATTGGCGGCGTTGAGTGCCGTGGTGGCACTCTGTCCCGCCTGGCAGGCGGCCATGGCCAGCGCCAGGCAGGGGTAGCGCTCGAAGTCGGGACGAATAAAGCTGAACTCTCCGACACTGAAGAAATCCAGAGGTTCCACGCCAGACTCAATCCTGGCCGGATAAGCCAGGGCATGGGCGATGGGGGTACACATGTCGGGGTTGCCGAGCTGGGCCAGCACGGAGCCATCCTTGTACTGCACCATGGAGTGAATGACAGACTGGGGATGGACCACGACCTGGATCTGCTCAGGGGCGGCATTGAACAGCCAGCGCGCCTCTATGTACTCCAGCCCCTTGTTGAACATGGTGGCGGAGTCTACCGAGATCTTGGCCCCCATGGACCAGTTGGGGTGTGCCACCGCTTGCGCGGGAGTGACCTTGTCCAAGTCGTTGATATCGGTGTAACGGAACGGGCCGCCCGAACCGGTCAACAAGATTTTGCTGATGCCGGCCCCGGCCAGATCGCAGCAGCCAAGCTGACGTTGAATGGCCTCGGGCAGGCACTGGAAGATGGCATTATGTTCGCTGTCGATGGGCAGCAGTTCGGCGCTGTGGTCGCGCACGGCGTCCATGAAGAAGGCCCCGGACATCACCAGCGCCTCCTTGTTGGCCAGCAGAATACGCTTGCCCGCTCGCACCGCGGCCATGGTCGGCGCCAGACCGGCCGCCCCCACGATAGCCGCCATGACGCTGTGGGCATCGGGATGAGCCGCCACCTCGCACAGCGCCTTGGCACCGGACAGTACCTGGGTTTGGCTACCATGAGCCTTGAGTCGGCTCGCCAACTCGCGGGCCGCGGTCTCGTCGACCATGACGGCGAAGCGAGGAGAGAATTCGAGGCAGTCACGCAGCATGGTATCCAGACTGCGCCAGGCGGTCAGCGCCAGTACCTGCCAGCGGCCCGGATTATGACGCAGCACTCTGAGGGTGCTCTGACCGATGGAGCCGGAGGCCCCCAGGATAACGAGCTGGCGCATCAGCCCCCCTGGCTCAGCAACAGATAGCTGAGCAGGAAGACTGGCAGGGCCGCCGTCAGGCTGTCGATACGATCGAGAATGCCACCATGACCCGGCAACAGGTTGCCGGAATCCTTGATGCCCGCCTCACGCTTGAACATGCTCTCGGTCAGATCGCCCAGCACCGAGGCCAGCACCGCCAGCAGAGAGCAAAGCAGCACAGTGCCCATCTTGGCGGGCACAAACCCCATCCACCAGGTCACACCGACCGCGAGCAGGCCTGCGGTAAACAGGCCACCGCACAGACCTTCGATGGTCTTACCCGGGCTGACGGAGGGAGCCAGCTTGTGTTTGCCAAACGCCTTGCCGAAAAAATACGCGCCAGAATCTGCCGCCCAGACCAGGCCCATGACGAACAGCAGGATCCAGGCGCCCATGGAGGAGTCGTGATAGAAGTTGTAGCCGCGAATGGCGACCATGGACCAGAAGAAGGGGATGAGCGTCACCAGGCCAAACAGCGACTTGAGCCAGACAGACTCCTTCCACAGTCTGGCGCTCTGGGGGTAGCGCAGCACCAGCAGCAGGCCGAGCAGCCACCAGCTGGCCGCCGTCCAGAGTACCCCCATCAATATGGGGTTGAGTCCAGGGGCCCACAGCTGCTCCACCGGCAGCCACATCAGGCTGGCACCGAGCAAGAGACAAAACAGCAGGGGTATCCATTCCCGCCGCTCACTGCTAACAAAACCACCCCACTCCCGACTGGCCAGCAAGAAGACCAGAGCTGCCAACAGGGCAAAAAATTTCAAAGGCAAGAAGAACAGCGCCCCCAGCACCAGGGGGATCAGACACAATGCGGTAATAATTCGTTGTTTTAGCAAAAGAAACCTCTCTCTTGGGAGCGGGGTTTAGCCGGTCTGTTGCTCGGCGATCAATTCCCGGATCTGTTCACCCGTACACCCGAAGCGACGCTCGCGGGCCACGAAAGAGGCAACTGCCTCACTGAACTCGGCCTCGTTAAAATCGGGCCATAACACAGGCGTAAAATGGAGCTCGGCATAGGCGAGCTGCCATAACAAAAAATTGCTGATGCGGTGATCTCCACCGGTGCGGATCAGCAGATCGACCGGGGGCAGATCGGCCATGCAGATGGCCTGTCCCAGTCGGGCTTCAGTGATCTCCTCGGCTTGGAGTTCACCCGCCGCCACGGCTTCGGCCAGCTTGCGCGCAGCCTGGGTAATGTCCCACTGACCGCCGTAATTGGCGGCAATATTGAGGGTCAATCCCTGATTATTCTCGGTCAGTGCCTCTGCCTTGGCGATCTTGGCCCGCAGCCGCGCACTGAAACGCGAGGTATCGCCAATCACCCGCAAGCGGATGCCGTTGCTGTGCAGCTTCTTGACCTCGCTGCCGAGCACGGTGAGGAAGAGCTCCATCAGGGCACTGACTTCCCCTTCCGGACGACGCCAGTTCTCACTGGAGAAAGCAAAGAGGGTGAGAGCATCCATCTTGGCCCGTGCGGCAAAGGTCACCGTCTCCCGCACGGCCTTGACGCCGGCCTTGTGCCCATAGACCCGCATCTTGCCACGGTTCTCGGCCCAACGCCCGTTGCCATCCATGATGATGGCGACATGGCGGGGCAGACACTGGTTGGCGCTATCGCCGAAGGCTGCCAAACGCGACATTCATTTCTCCCACAAAGACAAAAGCGCCGTGCAGGGGCACTACACGGCGCTCGTAATATACCTGTCAGACGCTTAGATTTCCATTAGCTCCTTTTCCTTCACGGCCAGGGCGTCATCCGCCAGCTTGATGAAGGCATCGGTGAGTTTCTGGATCTCTTCCTGGGCACGACGGTCGTCGTCCTCGGAGATCTCTTTGTCCTTGAGCAGGGCCTTCAGATCGGCGTTGGCATCGCGACGGATGTTGCGGATGGCAACCCGGGCACCTTCGGCCTCGGAGCGGACGATCTTGGTCAGATCGCGGCGGCGCTCTTCGGTCAGCGCCGGCAGCGGCACACGCAGAGTCTGGCCATTGCTGGACGGGTTCAGACCCAGATCCGAGGTCAGGATCGCTTTCTCGATCGCCTGCATCATAGAGCGGTCGAAGATGGAGATGGACAAGGTGCGGGCATCCTCGGCCACCACGTTAGCCAACTGCTTGAGCGGAGTCGCTGCGCCATAGTACTCAACCTGGATGCCGTCGAGCAGGCTCGGGTGAGCACGGCCGGTACGGATCTTGGACATCTGGGATTTGAGCGATTCTACGCTCTTGGACATGCGGTCCTTGGCGTCGTTTTTAATCTCGTTGATCACAGTGGTTTTCCTTTTGGCGAACGAACCCGCGACGGGTCCGTTTCTAGCTTAATTTACTGACGCAATGGATAACAAACCGCCTTCCGGTTCGCTGCAATCTTACTTGCCGACGTGGTGGATCAGCGTGCCTTCCGGTTCACCCATGATAACCCGGCGCAGGGCACCCGGCTTGTTCATGTTGAAGACACGGATCGGCAAGTCGTGATCGCGCGCCAGGGTAAAGGCGGCAAGATCCATTACTTTGAGTTCTTTATCAAGCACTTCGTCGTAGCTCAGCTCATGATACAACACGGCGTCCGGATTCTTAACCGGATCCTCGGTGTAGACACCATCGACCTTGGTGGCCTTGAGCACCACGTCGGCTTCGATCTCGATCCCACGCAGGCAAGCCGCAGAATCAGTGGTAAAGAAGGGGTTGCCGGTACCGGCAGAGAAGATGACAACCTTGCCGGCGCGCAGTTGGCTGATCGCCTCAGCCCAACTATAGGAATCGCAAACACCTTGCAAGGAGATGGCAGACATCAGACGGGCATTCACATAAGCACGATGCAGGGCATCACGCATCGCCAGGCCGTTCATGACGGTAGCCAGCATGCCCATGTGGTCACCCACCACGCGGTTCATACCCGCTTTGGCGAGACCGGCACCACGGAACAGGTTGCCGCCGCCGATGACCAGACCGACTTGAACACCCAGCTCAACCAGCTCTTTGATCTCTTGGGCCATCCGCTCCAGTACAGCCGGATCAATGCCAAAACCCTCGGATCCTTGCAGGGCTTCACCACTCAACTTAAGAAGAACACGTCGGTATGCAGGTTTGGGATTGGTACTCATGTCACTGATTCCTGGTCATATAAAGACCGCGACATAAGTCGCGGTCTGGAGTTAGCTAAAACCGGTTCGGTTATGCCTTCTGAGCAGCCGCGATCTGGGCAGCAACTTCGGCAGCGAAGTCAGTTTCCTGCTTCTCGATGCCTTCGCCCACTTCGAAGCGAGTGAAGGAAACAACGTCAGCACCTTCTTTCTTCAGCAGCTCGGCAACGGTCATGGACGGATCCTTGACGAAGGGTTGACCAGTCAGGGAAACCTCACCGGTGAACTTCTTCATGCGGCCTTCAACCATCTTCTCGGCGATCTCTTTCGGCTTGCCGGAGTTGATGGCGATGTCGATCTGAATTTCGCGCTCTTTGGCAACGACTTCAGCGGACACATCTTCAGGCTTGACGAATTGCGGGCTGTTGGCAGCAACGTGCATGGCCAAGTCTTTGGCCAGCTCGGCGGAGCCACCGGTCAGCTTGGTGATAACACCAATGCGGGAACCGTGTACATAGGTACCCAGGTTGTCACCTTCAACCAGCATCACGCGACGCAGGTTCATGTTCTCACCGATCTTGGCGATCAGGTTGGTGATGGTCAGCTCGACGGACTCACCGTTACCGAAGTCGGCCGCTTTCAGGGCGTCAACATCAGCAATTTTCTGGGTCGCAGCGATGTCAGCGATCTTCTGGCCCATGCCCATGAAGCTGGCATCTTTGGCGACGAAGTCGGTTTCGCTGTTCAGCTCGATCATGACGGCAACATTGCCTTCGGTACGGGCAAAGATCACGCCTTCAGCAGCGATACGGCCTGCTTTCTTGGCGGCTTTGGCCTGACCAGATTTACGCATGTTCTCGATCGCCAGCTCGATGTCGCCATTGGCTTCTTCGAGTGCTTTTTTGCAATCCATCATGCCAGCGGCGGTGCGCTCGCGCAGTTCTTTTACCAGGGCGGCAGTAACGTTAGCCATGTCCAGTATCCTCGGTCTTGAATTGACAAGAAACAGGGGCCACAAGGGCCCCTGCTAACCAATTACATCAGCTTGGTTAATAAGGGCTTTAACAGTCCTTATCAATTACTCAGCTTCAACGAAGCCATCTTGTTCGGCTTGAACAACGATGTCTTGAGCGCGAGCTTCCAGTACGGTGTCAGCAGCAGCATTCAGGTACAGCTGAACGGCACGGATCGCATCGTCGTTACCCGGGATGACGTAATCAACGCCGTCCGGATTGGAGTTGGTATCAACGATGGAGACAACCGGGATACCCAGGTTGTTGGCTTCTTTGATAGCGATGTGCTCGTGGTCGGCATCGACAACGAACAGCACGTCAGGCAGGCCGCCCATGTTCTTGATACCGCCCAGGCTCTTCTCCAGCTTGTCCATTTCGCGAGTACGCATCAGCGCCTCTTTCTTGGTCAGCTTCTCGAAGGTACCGTCTTGGCTCTGAGCTTCCAGATCTTTCAGACGCTTGATGGACTGACGAACGGTTTTCCAGTTGGTCAGCATGCCACCCAACCAGCGATGGTTCACATAGAACTGATCGCAGCGGATAGCAGCATCTTTGACGGCTTCAGACGCAGCACGCTTGGTACCAACGAACAGTACCTTGCCTTTTTTGGCAGCAACGGAGCTCACGAAGTTCATGGCATCGTCAAACATCGGAACGGTTTTTTCCAAGTTGATGATGTGAACCTTGCTACGGGCACCGAAGATGTAGGATTTCATTTTCGGGTTCCAGTAACGAGTCTGGTGACCGAAGTGAACGCCGGCTTGCAGCATGTCGCGCATAGAAACTTTAGCCATTTTATACCTCTGTATTGGGGTTAGGCCTCCACACATCCCATGTAACCGACCCCAAAGGGGCACCCCGGTACAGGTATCGATGTGTGTGTGTTATTGATTAGGGTGATGAAACCGGGACAAGTAGTTCCGGTTCCGGCGCGCTTTATACCATAAGTTTGCCACTGGCGCCACCAGCAGCCGCGCTAAAAAAAGGGCAGCGGGGTCGACTCTGCGCCAATGATTTGACCTTGTGATGACAATCACACTGGAAGTCGGCGGGGGTTGCGGATAAAATTTTGCCCTGATTGCAAACGCATCTATTTTTCATTACCTGCTTGTTGTCGGCCATGCCGACGAAGAACCAGGCCGCAAGAGAGATCCCATGTCCATTAAAATCAAGACGCCGGAAGAGATTGAAAAGATGCGCGTTGCCGGCCAACTGGCCGCCGATGTGCTGGTGATGATAGCCCCCCACGTACAGGCAGGCGTCACCACTGACGAACTCAACACTCTGTGCCATGACTTCATCGTCGATGTCCAACAGGCCGTTCCGGCCCCCTTGAACTATCACGGCTTCCCTAAATCTATCTGCACCTCGGTGAATGATGTGATCTGTCACGGTATCCCCAACCACAAGAAATTGCGGGAAGGCGACATCGTCAACCTGGACATCACCGTCATCAAAGATGGCTACCACGGTGATACCTCCGCCATGTTCATCGTCGGTCAGACCACTCCCCTGCGCCGCCAGCTGTGCAAGGTTGCCCAGGAGAGCCTGTATGCCGCCATCAAGCGGGTACGCCCGGGCATGTGCATCACCGAGATTGGTGCCGTGATCCAGCCCATCGTCGAGCAGGCCGGTTTCTCCGTGGTGCGTGACTACTGTGGCCACGGTATCGGCAGCGAATTCCATGAAGAGCCACAGATCCTGCATTACCGCAACAACGGCAAGCTGGAGCTCAAGGCGGGCATGTGCTTCACCATTGAGCCCATGGTCAACAGCAAGAAGTACCACTGCCGTACCAACCCCAAGGATGGCTGGACTGTCACCACCAAGGATGGCGGCGACTCTGCCCAGTGGGAGCACACCCTGCTGGTGACGGAGGATGGCTGCGAGGTGCTCACCCTTCGCCCGGACGACACTATCGACCGCCATATCAAACAGGGTTAACATCAAACCCCGGCCCAGCGCCGGGGTTTTTGTTTTCCAGACGATGAGATGCCATGGACGCCAGCCTGCTTTCCCCCCATCTGCTGCCCGATGATGACCTCAGCCGGGATAACTGCAAAGAGTACCTGAGCCGTTTTCTCGGCTGGTTGCACGCCCGCTTCGATGCTGGCGACAACATCATCGAACTGGTGGCGACCCGCTCCTTGTACATGGATCAGCTGCTCACCCGGCTGTGGCACAAGTTCGGCTTCGATCAGGAGACGCACCTCACGCTCATCGCCGTGGGCGGCTATGGCCGTGGCGAGTTGCATCCCCACTCCGATATCGACCTGCTCATTCTCTATGAGGGGGGGCAGCTCGACGAGGCGCTGGGGCTGCGCATCGGTGAGTTCATCACCTTGCTGTGGGATCTGAAGCTGGAAGTGGGTCAGTCGGTACGCAACGTGGCCGAGTGCATCGAACAGGGATTGGCCGACATCACGGTCGCCACCAACCTCATCGAGGCGCGCCATATCACGGGCAACCTCGGCGGATTCGAGACGCTCCAACAGGCCACCCGCCCCGAGGTGTTCTGGCCGAGCGAAGATTTCTTTCGCGCCAAGCGCGCCGAGCAGGCCCAGCGTCACCAGCAGTTCCTCGGCACCGCCTACAAGCTCGAACCCGATCTCAAGAGCAACCCGGGGGGGCTGCGCGACATCCAGACCCTGGCCTGGGTTGCCCGTCGCCATTTCGGCGCCACCACCCTCTATGAGATGACCAGCCACGGTTTCCTCAATCGCGCCGAGTACCGTGAGCTGCTCGACTGCCAGAACTTCCTGTGGAAGGTGCGCTTCGCCCTGCACATGGCCATCAACAGAGGTGACAACCGCTTGCTGTTCGACCGGCAGCGCACCGTCGCCGAGATGCTGGGTTTCGAGGGGGAAGGCAACCGATCGGTCGAGCAGATGATGAAGCGCTTCTATCAGACGGTACGGCGGGTGTCCGAGCTCAACGAGATGCTGCTACAGCTGTTTGATGAGGCGATCCTCGGCAATACCGCCATGGACGTGCGCCGGATCAGCGACGAGTTCCAGCTCCGTGGCCGGCTTATCGATGCCGTGGACGCCGAGCTGTTTGGTCGCGATCCCGCCGCCATATTGCGACTCTTCTACCAGATAGCCCAGCACCCCGAGATAGCCGGCATTCACTCGGCGACCCTGCGTCAGCTGCGTGAGGCGCGGCGCAAGCTCGACTGCTGGCTGCAAGATATCCCCGAGTGCCGCCGCCTGTTCATGGCGCTGCTGCGCCACCCCAACGGCATAGGCCAGCCGCTCACCCTGATGCACAAGTACGGCATACTGGCGGCCTATCTGCCTCAGTGGAACCTGATCGTCGGCCAGATGCAGTTCGACATGTTCCACGCCTACACGGTCGATGAGCACACCCATCGCCTGCTCAACAACATTCATCACTTCCCCACGTCGGCCAGCCGCCAGACCCATCCGCTCTGCCATGAGATAGTGAACCGGCTGCGCAAACCCGAGCTGCTCTGTATCGCGGCCCTGTTCCACGACATCGCCAAGGGACGGCGCGGGGATCACTCCGAGCTCGGTGCCGTCGATGCCCTGGAGTTCTGCCAGCTGCACGGGCTGGATCGTTACGAGAGCCGCCTGGTCGCCTGGCTGGTACGTCATCACCTGCTGATGTCGGTCACCGCCCAGCGCCGGGACATTCACGATCCCGAGGTGGTGACCGATTTCGCCCAGAAGGTGCGCGATGAGCAGCACCTGGACTTGCTCTACTGCCTGACCGTGGCCGATATCTGCGCCACCAACGACAGTCTCTGGAACGACTGGAAAGGCACCTTGCTGCGCGAGCTCTATTTCACCACTCAGAAGGCGCTGCGTCAGGGATTGGAAAACCCACCCGATATCCGGCTGCGTATCCGTGAGAACCAGCGCCAGGCGCGCCAGCTGCTCAGTCAGCGTCACCTGGACGATGCCTCCATCACGGCGCTGTGGAGCGACTTCAAGGCGGACTACTTCCTGCGCCACAGTCCGGAGCAGATCGCCTGGCACAGCCGTCACATTCTCGAACAGGAGGGTGCAGGCGAGACGCCGCTGGTCACCATAGGCAAACACCCGACCCGAGGCGGCAGCGAAGTGTTCATCTATTGCCGCGATACCCCGAATCTGTTTGCCACCGTCGCCTCGGCACTGGATCAGAAGAACCTCAACATCCACGACGCCCAGATCATGAGCTCGCGCAGTGGCTATGTGCTCGACACCTTCATCGTGCTGGAGCCCAATGGCGAACCCATCAGCCCCAACCGCACCGCTACCATCCGCAAGGCGCTGGAGAAGGCACTGCAAGAACCGGGCAAGCTGGTGCTGCGCAACAAACCCTTGTCCCGCCGTCATCGCCAGTTCATGGTGCCGACCCGGGTGGTGTTCTTGCCCCACAAGGGAGAGAACCGCCACACCCTGCTGGAGCTGACGGCGCTGGATACCCCGGGGTTGCTGGCCCGGATAGGGGCGGTTTTCCAACAGTGCGGTCTCAGCCTTCATGCCGCCAAGATCACCACCATAGGCGAGCGGGTAGAGGATTTCTTCAGCCTGACCAATCGCGACGGCGAGCCGCTGACCCAGGCCGAACAACTCAGTCTGGAGGAGAAGCTGGTCCATCAGCTCAACCCCCAGGAGCAAGAAAGCTGAACCCAGTGACGCTCGCAGACCGCCGGGACACCCTGACCAGCCAGTCCCGGCCGCTTGCTGGACGAAGAAATCGACCCTCCCCCTTAAAACCGGCGGGAAAAGTGTGATACAACAAACGGAATTTTTTAAAGGAACCCCATCATGACCGAGTTGCAACAGATCATTGAGTCGGCTTTCGAGCGCCGCGACACCATCACCCCAGGCTCCGTCGATGGCGCCACCAAGGCCGCCATTTTGCAAGCCATCGAGCTGCTGGACAGCGGCAAGGCGCGGGTCGCCGAGAAGATTGCTGGCGAGTGGGTCGTCCACCAGTGGCTGAAGAAAGCGGTGCTGCTCTACTTCCGCATCAATGACAACGGCATCATCAAGGGCGACGACGCCCAGTACTTTGACAAGGTTCCGCTCAAGTTCTCCGATTTTACTGCCGAGCAGTTCAAGGCAGCCGGTGTGCGCGTCGTGCCGCCGGCCACCGCCCGCAAAGGCTCCTTCATCGCGCCCAATACCGTGCTGATGCCCTCCTACGTCAACATCGGCGCCTTCGTCGATGAAGGCACCATGGTCGATACCTGGGCCACCGTCGGCTCCTGTGCTCAGATTGGCAAGAACGTCCACCTCTCCGGCGGCGTCGGCATCGGCGGCGTGCTGGAGCCACTGCAGGCCAACCCGACCATCATCGAGGACAACTGCTTCATCGGTGCCCGCTCCGAAGTGGTAGAAGGCGTGATCGTCGAGGAAGGCTCCGTCATCTCCATGGGCGTCTTCATTGGCCAATCCACCCGTATCTATGACCGTGAAACCGGCGAAATCCACTATGGCCGCGTCCCGGCAGGTTCAGTGGTCGTCTCCGGCTCCCTGCCCTCCAAATGTGGCAAGTACAGCCTCTATGCGGCGGTCATCGTCAAGAAGGTCGATGCCAAGACCCGCGCCAAGGTGGGTATCAATGCCCTGCTGCGCTCCATCGACGAGTGATGAGTCATTGAATGCAAAACAGGCGCCTTATGGCGCCTATTTTGTTGTTATCTTGCCCCGATGGGATCGGATCGTCATCGATGATGCCAGCCCCTACGCTCTCCTTCTGGAAAAGGGTTCGTGCGGACCTCTTTTTATTTTGGCGGCCCAGTCACAGGCCTGTCGCGCTTTCTCGGTTATCATGGGTGGGCGAGACGGTTTTAAGCCAAGGAAATAGTCGAATGTACGAGAATCTGAAGAGTTTGGGGATCCAGGATCCCGCGGCAGTGGACAGTTACACCCTCCGTCAGGAAGCGAACCACGATATCCTCAAGATCTACTTCAAGAAGTTGAAAGGAGAGTTCTTCGCCAAGAGCGTCAAGTTTAAATACCCCCGACAACGCAAAACCATTTTGGTCGACTCTGGTACCCACCAGTACAAGGATGTCACCGAGATCAATGCCAACCTCAAGTATGTGGTGGATGAACTCGACAGCCTGACCCAGGGGATCCATAGCCAGGCCGACCCTGATATCAAACAGAAGATACTGCGGGATCTGCGCCACCTGGAAAAAGTGGTGGCCAACAAGATCAGCGAGATAGAGAAAGATCTCGAGAAACTCTGATAGCGGCCAGCGCCGCACCAATAGCAAGGGCGCCTGATGGCGCCCTTGCTATTGGCTAAGGTGTAAAAAACCTCTCGCCTCGTCGTTCAGCCGCCTGATACAAGGCACTGCCACTCCATCACAAGCTGCCACGCAAACCGGGCTTTTCACCGCCTTGCCAGCGCAAACACTCAGCGGCCGCAATAGAAAAGGGAGGCTGGCGCCTCCCTTTTCATCTCTGTCTTTCAAGCAAGCGGATTAGTTGCTCTTCATCCAGATATCCATGTCGGTTTTCAGGTTGTCAGACTTGGTACCGAAGATGGCTTGTACACCAGAGCCAGCAACGACCACACCGGCAGCACCCAGCTTCTTCAGGCCAGCCTGGTCAACCTTGGCAACCTCTTTCACACCAACCCGCAGGCGAGTGATACAGGCGTCCAGAGAGGCGATGTTATCTTTACCACCGAAAGCGGCAACCAGAGCAGCAGACATATCGTCTTTGCTTTGGACGGCATTCACTTCCACGGTTTCGTCTTCACGACCCGGGGTTTTCAGGTTCATGGCACGGATGACAACGGTGAACACCACGTAGTAGAGCGCGGCATAGGCCAGGCCCAGACCCACCAGCAGCCACATCTTCTGGGCATTGGGGGATTGCACCACGAAGTCGATGAAACCGTTGGAGAAGGTATGACCGTGGACAATGCCCAGGGAGTTGGTCAGCACATAAGCCAGGCCCGCCAGCAACGCGTGGATGGCGTACAGTACGGGCGCTACGAACAGGAAGGAGAATTCGATTGGCTCAGTAATACCGGTCAGGAAAGAGGTCAGGGCGGCAGAAGCCATGATACCGACGATCTTGGCACGGTTTTCCGGCTTGGCAGAGTGTGCAATGGCAAACGCAGCAGCAGGCAGACCGAACATCTTGAACAGGTAGCCACCGGCCAGTTGGCCGAAGCCGTTGCCAGCGGCGCGAGTCGCGTCGTTAGCAGTCAGGAAGCAGGTCATGATGCCATGTACGGTTTCACCGGCAGCGTTGACACAGGTACCCGCCTGATAGAAGAAAGGCACGTTCCAGATGTGGTGCAGACCGAACGGGATCAGGGAGCGTTCAACCACGCCGTAGATACCGAAGGCCAGTACCGGGTTCTGGTTGGCAGCCCAATCGGAGAAGGCAGCAATGGCTCCGCCAACCGGTGGCCAAATCACCGACAGGATCACACCCAGACCGATGGAGACGAAACCAGTGATGATGGGCACGGCGCGCTTGCCGGCGAAGAAGCCCAGATACTCTGGCAGCTGGATCTTGTAGAAACGGTTGAAGGCCCAGGCAGCCACACCACCGGCGAGGATACCCCCCAGTACACCGGTATCGATCTTGTCGACCCCCATCACCGGTGCCATCACCGACAAGGTTGCCGTCATGATGCCGTAGCCGACGATGGCTGACAGGCCGGAAACGCCATCATTGTTGGTGAAACCAAGGGCAACACCCACGGCGAACAGCAGGGCCATCTGGCCAAACACTGAACCACCGGCTTGCTCCATCAACTGGGAGACGATTTCGGGCATCCAGCTAAAGTGGGCGGCACCCACCCCCAGCAAGATACCTGCAACAGGCAAGACCGAGACAGGCAGCATCAGCGCCTTACCGACTTTCTGCAGGTTGGAGAATGCGTTTTGTAACATGTGTGTACTCCTGAATGATTGTTCCCTAACGGACCCATTCGAAGTTAAGCCTATCACGGGTATGAAAGCTAACCGGAAAAGGGAGATCGGGTGTTTTTATTTTGACGAGAACAATATAACCCAGAGAAAAGGGAAATTCTTTACTCTGGAATTAGCAGATAGGAAATTTGGAGAGGAGATCACAAGATGATTTAAATAAGTCTTTAACGTCGTTTTCTGGTTAAAATTTGGCAACATTACTATATTTCAATTCGATGAAAAGTGCCGTTTCAGATTGCATCTAAATACTGCCAACCGTAATAAAAGGAAACGAAACGTAACTCAATGTAACCACTTAATCATCTTGTGTAGAAACAATATAACCATTAAAAAGGCCCCCGACAATGGAGGCCTGATAAATATAGTGAAGGATAAAAAATCCGTTATTATTTTTGGGATTTTTTCACCGCATCAACGAATACTGACTTGGCTCGGCTAGAACCGCCCCGCTCGGCTTCACTGACCAATTGCATCGCTTTATCGATATCGCCAGCCTTGACCGCTTTCTCGATCTGAGACTGATAGAACGCCTCTGTCTCGCTCAGCATGGCTGGCGCGGGTTTGCTTGGCGCCGTCGCAGCTACAGCGGTTGCCGTCGCGCCAGTGGCAACGACTGCCGTGGTGGCTGGCTTGGCCTGACTCATGGCAACTTTATCGGCATATTCTGGTGTGAACACGGCCTCAATACCCTGTGCCTTGGCCATGTCGGTGACCACTATCTGTACCAGTCCCCAAGGGGAGTGAGGGATCACCGGATCCTTGATATCGGGTTCGACTGTGTTGTTGGCCCGGGCAAAGGCTTTGGCAGGGTGCAAGATGGTGGTGGCACCACTCAACTGATCTGCCGGTGCATAGACCACCATATAGGTTTCGCTCGCGGGATTGCCCGGCATGCTGCGATCGACAAACACCTTGCCCTCGATGCGATCGGCATCCATCAGGTGAGCAGGCTGATAGGAGAACACAGATTCACCCAGTACACGGGTCACCTTGAAATTGGCATCCAGCATGACAACCTTGGGTTGCAGCACAGTTTTGCCAACCTGTGAGGCCAAGCGAATGTAGAGGTTACCCGTGTCTTTGGGCAGACGATAAGCGGCAAAATAGCTCATGCCTTCATCGAAACGGTAGCTGGGTTGCTTGCCATCCAGGCTAAGCAGCGTCTCCCCTTCCGGCAGATTGGCATATTGGAACTCATTGAAACCGGCACAGCAGTTGCTGGCCTGCGACAGGGCCTGCTTGGCCTGATCGGCATTGTCCAGAACGGCCGCATGCTCTTGCAAGGGCACGCCCATATTACCCGCACAACCGGTCAACCAGACGGTCACTGCGGCGGCAATCGACATCTTTACCAGCGTCATTCTTATTATCCCTCTTATCCGGTGGCCGTTACCCGGCGAAACGAAACTGCCCCCAAGTGGGGGCAGTCACTAACTTAACTGAAAGTCGGGCTTACCACCAAGCTTCCGCTTGGACACCGAAGTTCCAGGTGTTGTCATCGTTGTTGCTGCCATTGAAAGTCTGGCCGTTATCGCCACCGGACTTCAGGTAGGAAGCGAACACGCGAATCTCCGGACGGGCCCAGAAGCTGGGACCGGCAGACCAGGCTTGGGCAATGGTGTACTTCTGACCGTTGCGGTCCTGGCTGTCCTGATCGCGGACGTCCTGAGTGTCATGATAGTAGCCCAGCTCCAGAATGGTCTTCTGGATGTCATCCCACTTGTACATGGGACGGATCACGGCAGAGAAGGTATCGGCATCAGAACCAGTCACACCGTTGATGGTCACGTCGTTGGACTGACCATAAACCAGCTGGTGACCAAACTCGACCTTGTCACCGATCGGCAGTACGCCCCAGTTGATGATGCGGAAGCCGTCACCGCTGGCACCATCCTGACTGGTCCAGTTACCGGCGCCGTAGTAAATCGGCAGGGTGGCATAGCTGTCGCTCATGTACTGCAGCGTGGTTTTGTTGAAACCGCCCAACATGTTCTGGGTTAGTTCAGCCGTCAGCATGACACCATCTTTGATGTCGCCATCGAGCTTGTCCTGATCGTCGGTGGGGTTGGCGATGGCATAGTCAGCGCCCACTTCCAGGGAAGCATCGCTCCACAGCGGAATACCGGCGTAACGCACGTCCAGTATGTTGTTGTTCAGCTCACCGGCATCGCTGCGAGTCCAGGCCAGGGACAGTTTGCCCGGACCGGCCTGGATGTTCTCAATCCCGGCACCAGGACCGGACACATCCCAGTAGTAGAAATCGGAGATGTGGATGTCGTGACGCTGGTAGTAACGCTTACCGGCCCACAGGGTGGCTTCCGGGGCAAAGCCCAGCACGCCCTTGGCCTGGACGTTGAACTGACGAAGGGCAAAAGTGGCGTCATCTTCACACTGCTTGGTGTCGAAATTACAGCTGGTGCCAGTACCTTCGAAGTCATTGGACTGGTTGGTGACCATGGCCACCATGGAGTCGACATAGAAGGACTTGCCATCCTTGTTATAAACTTCCTGGCCCAGTTGTACTTCGCCATAGGTTTCGTTCTCGTTACCCAGACGACCGACTTTCTGCTTGTCGAAGGTCTGCATGTCGCCATCTTCGGAGATGCCGACACCGGAACGGAAGTAGCCGTGGAAATCAACGGCGAAGGCGGCTTGAGAAGCCAGGGCTGCGGTAACTGCTGCAGCGATCGGGAGCCACTTTGCTTTCATTTTCATTTTCCTTATTTCCCGCTGAGGAGTGTGTGATCCTTAGGTTTAACTTCCTATCACCATAAAAACGTTTCGGTGATAACCGGGGTCGATTATAGGTAGGCGATATGGGGACAAACATGAGCCAATTCACAAAACAGGGACAAATAGCGCCCAATTACCCCAGTGGGCTAATAATGCCCGTACGAAGCCATAAAATAGCAACAACTCACCCATTAAATCGAAAAATGACCACACAGACACAATCTGAAAACGGTGTCATCAATTAATTCGCATCGAGCAATAAGTAATAAACCATCAAAACAATGACAAAAACATGACTGAAATCGCTTTCAATGAGGAACTTTTAAATTTGAGACTTGTCAGCACGCCACTCTTTTATCTGCACCCTGTTTAAGAGTAAGAGCTCTAATTAATCATAGTAGGGGAAGGAAATAAATGTGTGTGTGAGGAAGGGATGCAGGAAAAATAACGGGCCCAATATGGAGGGCCCGTGTTATCGATTATAAATAGCGATGAGAGTGCATTAATCGGTCAATTCACTGGAGTTGCCCCTGCCACTCTCTTAGCCAGGCCAGTGCGACCACTTCAGGTTCATCGACCACAGTCGCATCAATTTCCAGTCTGGGCTGCAAGGGTTGGGCCCCCAATTCCAGCAGCAAGGTGTCGAGCTGACGACCCGCGCCGCAGAAGTGCTCATAACTGCTGTCACCCATGGCGATCACCGCATAATTGAGCCCCTTCATATAGGGCGCCCTGTCTTTCAGATCGGCGGCGAAGGCTTCCAGATTGGGGGGCACATCCCCCTGCCCTGTGGTTGCCGAGACGAGCAGCAGGAAACGGGTCGGCGAGATGTCCTCGAGGCGGGCCTCTTCATGCAGGTTGCACTCATGCCCTTGGCCCGTCAGTTCATCCATCAGGGTCTCGGCGACCAGGAAGGCGGCGCCATAGACGCTGCCCACTACGATATCTATCTGTGCCATCTTGCCTCCTCGCGTTGGGAATGGTTTCAGCATGCCACAGCGAGCATCCGGGGGACAGGTCAAGAGATCAATACACTGATTTGACTGGTGTTAAGCCGATTCCCCTCAGTAGTCACTCTCGCTGGCTGGCCAGCCCAGCTTGCCAAATAGCGTCAACAACTCGGCACCCAGCGGGGCCTGAATACGCATGGGTACCTTGAGCACGGGGTGCTCGAAGCTGAGGGTACGCGCCACCAGCAACAGGCGCTGGCAGCCAAAATGTTCCCGGAAGAAGCGATTGTGGCGACCATCCCCATGGGTGGTATCCCCGACCATGGGGTGGAAGAGGTGCTCCATGTGACGGCGCAGTTGATGCTTGCGTCCCGTGTGGGGGAAGAGTCGCACCAGGCTGTAACGGCTGGTGGCATGCTGCTTGGAAACCGCATGGGGCAGTTCGACCTGATGCAGACGCCTGAAGCTGGTCACCGCCTCCTGGGCGGGTTTGTCTCGGGTAGCGAGGGCATCGGCTATCTTGTCCAGCTGCTCTTTGAGCGGATAGTCAATCAGTCCTTGCTCGGGAGCCCAGCCGCGCACCAGCGCCAGATACTCTTTGTGTACCCGTCGCCCACTGAAGGCCTCGGTCAGGCTGCGTGCCACCTCGGGACTCAGGGCAAAGAGCAGCACACCCGAGGTGGGTCTGTCGAGCCGATGTACCGGGTAGACATGACGGCCACCGATGAGATCCCGGGTCATCTGCATGGCGAAGCGGGTCTCGCCCTTGTCGAGCCAGCTGCGGTGCACCAGCAGTCCCGAGGGTTTGTTGACCGCCACCAACCACTCATCCTGATAGAGCAGGGTCGGCCTCAGTTCATCCAGCCGTTGCTCATCGGCGGGCAATGAGTCCAAGGATGAGCTGTGGTGCAGTGCACTATCGCCCTCCCCAGCATCTGCCCCTGTGGGTCTCAGCTCATCCCCAGGGGATGAGGGGCAAGTCACTGCTCCACCACTTTGCCTGAGAGCAGCAGATCGAAACGGGCGATGAGCCGCAGCAAGTCAGTCACCTCCGCCAGCTCCTCCTTATAGCTCTCGCTCGCCATGGGATAGAGAGAGACGCTGCTTGGCAAGGGCGCCTGTAGCAGCACCAGCTGCTCCATGCGCGGGATCAGCACGAACTGCAACCATTGATCAAAACTCAGGGTATCGACGCAAAATGGCAGTGTGCTGGCCAACGCCTCTTCACCCGGATTGTCCAGCTGCCAGCGATCCAAACGCTGCAACTCGGCGCTCAGCTCGCCCAGCAGGCCAGCCACTAACAGATACTTGTTCATCATCAACTCCTCACTATCTCTGCCAACCGGGCTCGTTGCACCGGCTCCCCTTTGTCGTCATGAATCACCCGGTGGATGCAAAGCACCACACTGTTCATAGGGCGTATCGAAAGGGGCGCCACTATACACAATCTCACCGGGCTTAGGCAGGGGGCCGCAAGCCCTCACTCCCTCACCGCTGGCTATCTGAAGCAGGCTCCTTATAATCGGGGCCATGACCCATCAGCCATCCCATGCCATGACCGCCATCCATACCCTGACCGACTTCCTGACCCAGGCCGAGACGCAATTCCAGCTGTTTGATCTGGGCCGCCAGGTCCGCCCCCTCGACAACGCCGAGTTTGTGCGCATCGAGCAGCAGGCCATCCCCTACCCCTGGCCGTTGCAGCAACACGCCTGGCTGGGGGTGCATTTCTTTCAAGCGACCGAAGAGAAACATTATCTCTGGTTCCTCAAGTTTGCCCTCGATGAGCGCGGCCTGCTCATCTCGGCCGGCCCCAAGCATTTCATGGATCTGGTCGCCGAGACCCTGGGCTACAAACTCACCGGCGATCTGGACGATGCCACCGCCAAGCGACTGGCAGACAACCCTTACACCTTCCGCCCGGCCGAAGCCAAGATGGCCAGTCTGCACGCCAAGCTGGGACGCCAGCTCGAGCAGGCCCCCTCCAGTTATTATCAGGCGCTGTGCCACTATCTGGCAGCACCCGGGCAGGATGGCTGGCAACAGCTCGGCCTGCAGGGCTTTGCCGACTTCGCCGAGCGCTTGCAGCAAGAGAGCAATCTGGCGCTGGTGTGCAAGGCCATGGCGCGCCTGCCCGATGAGCCGCTCCACGCCCTGTGCCAGAGCCTGGAGAGTGCCGCCCTGCCCCCTGCGCTGCAAGGTGCCTTGCTTGAGCGCCTTGGCAAGGAGCAGGAGTGCGCCTCCCCGGATCCCGAGACCCTGGCCTATCTGTGTCGCGCCTTCGCCGCCAGTGCCACTAACCAGGCTCGCACCAACAAGTTGCTGACTCTGCTGGAAACCCAGCCCAGCCCCAGTCTGTTGCTCGCCATCGCCGGACGGCTCTGGCCGGATCTGCAACAGGGTCCCCTGCTCGATCTCTTCCTGGAACGACTCGCTGACCAGCCGACCCCCTTCTTCAATCAGGTCTTCGCCGAGCTGGTTACCCTGCCACTGCTGCGTCCCCAGGTACTCGCCATCCTGCGCAGTCCGGATCGCAGCGAGGCGCTGAGCCGCGCCATCGGTCGCCTGTTCAACGCCAACTGACCCGGCCTCAAGGAGCCCGTCCATGGAAGAAATGCTCTGGATCATGCTGCTGGTCTGTCTGGCCAGCGCGTTTTGGCACCAGCGGCGTCAGGCCGAGCTGGCCTGGCAATACCTGAGGCGCTACTGCCAGCAGCATGAGTTGCAACTGCTGTCGGTGGCGCGCAGCCACAGGCGGCTTGCCCACCGGCCGCTGCGCCTGCTCACCTGCTACGAGTTTGAATTCAGCAGCGATGGGGAGAGTCACTATCTTGGCACCCTCACCATGCAGGGGCTCAACGTGGCAGGGGTTGAGATCCCGCCGCACCGGCTGCCCGGCGGTGGATAAAATGACCACCCGGGCCAGGGGCTTGTGGCGGTGACAAGTGCCGGATGACTGGCGCTGAGCACGGCCCATTGGACGACCAGGGACCAGGAAGGGAGGCGGGCTGTCTATAATTTAGGGGTTTCATTCAAGGAGAAAGACGATGGACCCCATGGTACATGACATGCCTACCCTCTTTGCCCAGCTGGGACTGGCCAATGATGCGGCCAGCCTGCGTCACTTCATCGACAGCCATAGCCTGCAAAAAGAGATGGAACTGAGCGAGGCACCGTTCTGGAACGCCTCCCAGGCCCAATTCCTGCGGGAATCCCTGCGCGATGACGCCGCCTGGAGCGAGACCATAGATCAACTCGATGTACTGCTGCGCCAGTGAGGCCCCTGTTCGGCAAGGCGCAGTCAGGGTAAGCTCTGGCCGCCCAGCGCCGCCAAGCCGGTGCCTGCCCGTGAGAGAGAACCAGAGGAAGCCCAATGTCATCCGCCGAGATCCACCAGATTGCCAGCGAGCTCAAAGCCCGCGGCATCACCCCCACCACCGCCATGGTCAAGGCGCGCCTGAGCCAGGCCGTGCCCATGGCCGAGCTGCTCAAGAGCCTCAGTCAGTGGAAGCAGGCACAACTCAAAGAGCAACAGGACGAGCCAGCGCCCCATGACAGGCATGAGGGGCCACAACCCCACCAAGAGCCCCTGCCCCATGAGCCCAGCGTGCAGAGCCTCGCCGCCCAGCTCGACAGACTCGAACAGAAGCTGGATCGTCTGCTTGCCCTCATGACCCAGCCCCGCTAAATCAGGCCCAGCTCTCTCCATGTATATTCTCGAACTGACTTTCGAATGCTACCGCGATACTTCCCTCGGCGACGCCGAGCGCGCCATCGTCAATTATCTGGACATGCTGCGCTATCAGGGTCAGATCCTGGGCCGGGAGTTTCCCACCAGCATGCAGCAAGGCCACTTCGTCAGCCGGGTGGTCTGCCCGGAGCAAGATAGCCTGCACCCGGATAACCAGAGTGAACAGGTTGTCCTGGCCGAACAAGGCCTGCACCAGGCAGGCCTGCTCGCCCCCAAGCTACAGCTGCTGGGAGCCGATCTGCTCTCAGATGGCACCGACCCTTGCGGACGACCGAGCTGGTTACTGCTCTACACCAGCTTCCTGCACAGTTGCTCCCCCCTGCGCTGCGGCGATCACTTTGCCCCCGTGCCCCTCTATCGGTTGCCCGCCATCGCCAATGGCGATCAGAAGCAGATCATCAAGTGGCAGGAAGATTGGGAAGCGTGCGATCAGCTGCAGATGAATGGCTCCATTGCCGAACATGTGGCACTGCACGAGATTGGCGATCCCGGCAGCCGCCTGGCTCGGCGTGGTACTGACTTGTGCAAGCGGCTCGAAGCCCTGACCGGCATCCCCGTCTATTACTATCTCTACCGCGTCGGCGGCCTGAGTGCCCCGGAGGAGCGCGCTCGCCCCTGCCCCGGCTGTGGCGGTGACTGGGCCCTGCCAACCCCCCTGCATGAGATCTTCGACTTCCAGTGCCAGCCCTGTCGGCTGATCTCCAATATCTCCTGGGACTTCAAGGATTAGCAGGTTGCGCGCCCGGGCAGGGCTGCGCTCCCCATGCTCCTTCTCCCCAAACACAAAGGGCGTCCGACCGGGACGCCCTTTGCATGGAAACCGACTTGACGCAGCTAGTCCGGCAAGGTCTCCAGCCTCGCCAAGAAGTGCGGCAAAGAGGGGGCCAGTACCAGCCGACGGCCGCTGTCCAACCACTCCAGCCACACTTGCCCCGTCTCGTTATCCAGGGAGATGAGCGTCATCTCGTTGCGGGTCGTGGCAATAAAGAGTGATGGGGAGCGCTTGAGCTTGCGTAGCATCAGCAGGTGACCTATCAGGTTCTCGCGCAGCAGATCGAGATCCTGTTCATTCCAGGGCAGGATCAGCTCCAGCCTCAATCCCTTGAACAGACATGGCAGTGGACGACTGAACCAGTGGCCAAACCACAGCTTGGCACTCGGGTGCAGTTCCAGCTCCAGGGCGCCCTCCAGGGCGGTGAAGTCGGCAGCGTCAGTGCGAGCATGGGGACGCCAGGCGACCAGCCCGCCATTGGCTTCACTCAGCTCACAAGGGGAGCGCCAATCCGGCTCCCACTGACACAAGGGCAGACCCCGTCTCGCCTCACCGTCGCGTTGCCAGCGCGAAAAAAAATGCGCCAGGGCAGACAAGACTTGATCCGACATCGAAATTCCTCACAATTAGCGACAACATTCGCTATTGCACCATCAATCCCATGAGCAAACAAGACAGATACGCCAACGCCCTGCTGGGGCTGAGCCTGGGCCAACAGTCCGCCTACATCAGCCAGTACAGCCCCTCCTTGCTGCAACCCGTGCCCCGCAGTCTGAACCGAAACGATCTGGCCCTGCCGGATCCCTTGCCCTTCCATGGCGCCGACATCTGGACCCTGTACGAGCTCTCCTGGCTCAATGACAAAGGCAAACCTGTGGTGGCGCTGGGTGAGATAAGCGTGCCCGCCACCAGTTTGAACCTCATCGAGTCCAAGTCGTTCAAGCTCTATCTCAACTCCTTTAACCAGACTCGCTGCACTAGCCTGGCGGCGGTCCGCGAGCTGCTTGCCAAAGACCTGAGCGCCTGTGCTGGCGCCGAGGTCGCCGTGACCCTCACTCCCCTGGCACAGGCGCCGCAGCAGATAGTGGACTTGCCGGGCGAGTGCATCGATGACCTCGACATCGAGATCGACAACTATGAGTTCGATGCAGATCTGCTGATCGGGGCCGCCGGTCAAGACGAGGTAGAGGAGACGCTGCACAGCCACCTGCTCAAGTCCAACTGCCTGGTCACCAGCCAACCGGATTGGGGCTCAGTGGTCATCCACTATCGGGGCCTGCGTCTGGATCGGGAGAAGTTGTTGCGCTATCTCATCTCGTTTCGCCAGCACAACGAGTTCCACGAGCAGTGTATCGAGCGGATTTTCACCGACCTCAAACAGCACTGCGCCCCGCAGCAACTCACCGTCTATGCCCGCTATACCCGCCGGGGCGGCCTGGATATCAACCCGTTCCGCAGCGACTGGGAAGAACCAAGTGAGAACCTTCGACTGATCCGTCAGTAAACTCTGGACTCACGGGGGGGGGCTTGGATAACATGCCCTCACTCCCGTGCGGCCCTTAATCTAATGAATCAACTGTTTTTTCTGGCAATGATGATGTCCTCCCTGTCGGCTCCCAATGTGGATCTGACCAAGGATCAATTGTCTATCGATCTGCAACAGGCTCAGACCCTGGTGTTGAGCGATCCGGCCAGATGCGTAGAGATCACCTCGGCCTTCCTGGTCCGCACGGCCAATAATCCCAAGCAAATCATCAGCAATCGTCAAGATTACGGCTACCGCGAGCCCATGCTCAGCTTCGGCACCATCGCCCAAGCCACGGGGGCACACCTGCTCAAGGGTGAGTGCCTGATCCAACTCGCTCAACACCGGCTGGCGGATCAGGAGCTGCAGCAGGCCCTGGCCCTGGCAAGCAAGGAGAAGCAACCCGAGCTGCAAGCCCAGAGCCTCTATCTGATGCTGCGCAACAAAGCGCTGCTCGGCAGCGGCCGTGATTATGTGCCCCTTCGCACCCAGCTCGATCAGTTGCTCGGTGCAACAGCCCTCAAGAACAGCCCGCTCCAGGTCTATAGCCGACTACTGCGCATCACCGACCTTATCGAATCTCATCAGTTCGAGGAGGCCAAACAACGACTCAGCGAATCCCGGCAATGGGCCCGCACCATAGGCGATAGCAAGGCACAAGCCTGGGTCGATGCGGTCAGCGGCGATCTCTACCATGCCCTCAGGCAGCCCCAGCTCGCCCTTGGCGACTATATTTCGGCCCAGCAACAGGCTCGCCCCCTGGCGGATCCCCTGTTCCTCGGCCTGCTCGCCAATCAGATAGTGGATCTCTATCAGGAAGAGCAGGAGCCCCAGAAGGCGTTGCAGTACGCCAACGAGGCGGCCAACTACTTCCACGCCCTCGGCAATCCCGTGTTGCTCAGCCAGGCACTGACCGTGCTGGCGCGCCTGAACCGTACCCAGGGCGACATGAACATGGCCCTGGTCTATTTCTTCAATGCCCTGGACCTGCTCGACGAGGGGCACCAGCGCATCCAGGTCGCGCAGCTCAAGTACGAAATAGGCAAAACCTATCTGCAAAACAGCAACCTGCCCCTCGCTCGCAGCTATCTGAGCGCAGCGCGCCAGGCGCATCGGGCGGAGGATGACAAGCGACCCCTCATCGATACCCTGCTGCTGCTCGGTGAACTGCACCTCAAGCAGAAAGAGGCTGCCATCGCCATCTTGCAACTGGAAAATGCCCTGGACCTTGCCAACCAGATTGCCGATACCGGTCGCCAGTTCCAGATCTATCGCCTGCTCTCTCTCGCTTATGAGCAGAAGGATTATCTGCTGCAGGCGCTGGAAAGCTATAAGCGCTTCCACCAGCTGAGCGAACAGATCAGCCAGCAACAGGTTGCGTTGGAGCAAGAGGCCATTCGCGACAACTACACCCAGGTCGAGCGTGAGCAGCAGATCAAGTCCCTGGAGCTGAGCCTGGAAAACAGCCGCCATCAGCAGGAGCGCTACCTCTGGTCGAGTGTCATCACAGGTCTGCTGCTGGCCTTCTTCATCTACCTCTTCTTCACCCTCTGGCTGCGGCTCAAGAGCACCCGCCAACAGGCGCGTTTCCTGGGAGAAGCCACCCTGAAAGAGCCCCGTAGCGGTCTGGCCAACTGGCAGCGCCTGATGAACCGCTGGCCAAAAGAGATGGCCAAGCGTCAGCAACAATCGGAGCGCTGGTACCTGAATGAGCTGACCGAGGGTGAGTTTGATGACAAGTTGCACTATCTGCTCTTCAAGGTGCCCTTCCTGGCCAACAACCTGGAACGACACGGTTATCAGCTAGCGAGGGAGATTGAGACGGCATTCGGCGACTATGTCGCCGGGCTGACGCCGCCCGATGGCCGTATCTATGACCTGCGCGAGG
The DNA here is from genome assembly GCF_020149575.1 of Aeromonas rivuli. Classification (NCBI taxonomy): domain Bacteria; kingdom Pseudomonadati; phylum Pseudomonadota; class Gammaproteobacteria; order Aeromonadales; family Aeromonadaceae; genus Aeromonas; species Aeromonas rivuli. The sequence continues at coordinate 3,257,177 of NZ_CP079742.1, forward strand.
GCCACTTGCTCTATGTGGTGCCCCAGCGTCATGTCGCACAGCTGCATCAACTGGCCCGGGAGCTGCTCGAGCAGCTCGCCGCCTTCCCCTGCGCTCAGCCCATCGATCGCCGCATCAGCCTCGGCATCGTCAGTCATCCCTTCCTGCCCAAGGCGGCTACCGCCCTCGATCATCTCGGCCTGTTCGATCTCTGCTACCTGGCCCTGGCAGGTGCAATCCAGCTCAGCGAGCGGGCCAATCAGAGCGCCTGGTTGGAGCTGGCCGCGATCGACTGTCAACAGGCCGCGTTTTTTAACGGAGATGTGTGGCAATGCTGTCTGATGGCGATTGACAAGGGATTGGTAAAAGTAAACTCTTCTCACGACAAACAGTGGATCAACTGGCCTGGCCTGTCACGGACGAAGGGCACAGATGATCGATGACAAGATAGCGAATCGCTGGGGATCTGAGTCGGCCTCGCCCGCAGAGGACTATCCCACCGCCATAAATAATAACAAACAGGGCAGCCTGAAGAATGAATGACATCACTGCCGTAGCGGGACAATTGGCCAGACTCAGAGAGTCCCTTCAGCGCAAACAGTTTGAACTCGACGAGACAGTGCTCTGCTCCCAGGCCGAGCGCAGCCGCAGCATTCAGTTTATCGCCAAACTGATGCAAGCCTGCCGCGGCCACGATCGCGAACTCGACAGCAAACTCGCCAAGCTCAAACAGAAGCTGGATGGCCAGCCCTCTCTGACCCATCTGGATCAGGATCTCGCCGCCATCGAGAAGCTGCTGCAGCAGCACAGCACGGCGCTTGAGGAGTCGATCAGCCTGACCGCGGGTGCCATCGAGCTCGGCTCCAGGCAACTCAAATCCCTCAAGGGCTTTCCGGAAGAGACCCGAAAGTCCCTCAAGGCATTCCTGGCCGCCCCCAATGGTTATGGCCTCAGCGATCATCAGCGCCGGGTCACTCAATTGCTGGAGTTCTATCAGCAGGCCATCAAGATCCAGCTGTTACCCGCAAACCTCCCCTCCCTCGACACCGCGGGCCAGGGTCTGGCTTCCGCAAGCAAGGAGACTGGCGAGGCGGCCGCCTGCCTGGATGGCAAGGTCTATAGCCGTATCGCCGATGAACTGCAGCGCCTCATTACCGAGCTCGATTTTGCCGGTGCCGTGGGTGAGAGCCTGGCGGAAATTCGCCGTCAGCTATTGATGGGAATGGATCCCACTCTGCTGGCCGAATCCTGCCTGCAGGTGATCCAGCTCATCATCGAGGGCACCCGCGAGGAGCGTAAAAGCTCCCGTGCCTTCCTGACGGCCCTCAATGAGAGCCTCTCCTCGGTCCATTTCAACTTCACCGAGTCGCTGGATGAGGGGCGAGCCTTGCAGCAGGCGAGCCAGACCAGCCGCGTGGCCCTGGATAACGAAGTCCAGGCCATCGATGACACCCTCACTCGCCACCACTCCTCCGAGGCGCTCAAGGAGGCCATCAGCGAGCACATGGCCACCATCGGCTTGCTGCTGCGGGAGCGGGAGAGCATGACGGCCCGGGAACTGCATCTCATCACCCGCCTCTCCACCATGGAGGCCAAGTTGCGGCTGATGAAGGAGGAGACGGCGGAGTACAAGAAGCGGCTCACCATCCAGAAGCACAAGCTGTTCCTCGACAGCCTGACCCAGGTCCATAACAGGGCGGCGCTGGATGAGCGGCTCGAGCTCGAATACAAACGCTGGCTGCGCTACCGCACCCCCCTGTGCCTGGCCATCATCGACATCGATCACTTCAAGAACATCAACGACAACTATGGCCACATGGCCGGCGACAAGGCGTTGAAGGTGGTTGCCAAGGCATTGCAAAAATCCCTGCGCGATACCGACTTCATCGCCCGTTTCGGCGGTGAGGAGTTCGTGGTGCTGCTGCCCAACGTCAACCCGGACAAGTTCGAGACACCCCTCGAAAATCTGCGCAAGGCGATCAAGAGCATTCCATTCAGGTTTCGCGATGCCAGGGTCGAGATCACCATCTCCATCGGTGCCACCCTGTTCAAGGAGGGGGATCAACCCTCGGATGCCTTCGAGCGGGCCGACAAGGCGCTGTACGGTTCCAAGAATGGCGGCAGGGACAGGGTCAATACCGACCTCGGATAATCCCGGTACTGCCAGCGCCGGGCAGCGCTGGCGGTGGCACGGTTCGTGATACATCGGCCCTGCCTTGTCTGATCGAGGGGCCATACCAGCCCGATGAAGCGCTCAAAAAAGCAACAGTCGCACGGCCCCCTATTCCCCTTCCCCTCAAGTTCGCTCTACTATCAGGCGAGAGGGATGCCCAAAGGCATCCCCTCTATCCCCAGGGAAAGAGAGAACGATAACAATTGAGCGAGAAGGGGAAGATCATGATCACACACATCAATCCCGTGGGCAGCATGGACCTGCTGTCCCAGCTTGAGGTCGACAGACTCAAGCAAACGGCCTCCAGCGATATCTATCAACTCTATCGCAACTGCTCGCTGGCGGTCCTGAACTCGGGTAGCCACACCGACAGCTCCAAAGAGATACTGGAGCGTTTCAAATCATTCGATATTCACGTGATCCGGCGCGAGCGCGGGGTCAAGCTCGAGCTGTTCAACGCCCCCGAGCACGCCTTCGTCGATGGCGAAATCATCCGCGGCATCCAGGAGCATCTCTTCTCCGTGCTGCGCGATATTCTTTACGTTTCCAACCAGATCGATGCCAACCGCCTGGTCGACCTGACCAGCCCGAGCCACATCTCCAATCTGGTGTTCTCCATGCTGCGCAACGCCAAGGCGATCCATCCGGGGGCGGATCCCAACCTGGTCGTGTGCTGGGGCGGTCACTCCATCAACGAGACTGAATACCAGTACACCCGTGAGGTGGGCAGCGAACTCGGCCTGCGTGAACTCAACATCTGTACCGGCTGCGGCCCTGGCGCCATGGAGGGTCCGATGAAGGGGGCCGCCGTGGGCCACGCCAAGCAGCGGGTTCGCAATGGCCGCTATATCGGCCTGACCGAGCCCTCCATCATCGCCGCCGAGCCCCCCAACCCTATCGTCAACGAGCTGGTGATACTGCCGGACATAGAGAAACGGCTCGAGGCTTTCGTGCGTCTGGGCCACGGCATCATCATCTTCCCGGGTGGAGTCGGCACCGCCGAGGAGCTGCTCTACCTGCTCGGCATCATGATGCACCCGGCCAACGAGCGCCAACCCATCCCCATCATACTGACGGGACCCAGGGAGAGTGCCGACTACTTCCGCGCCATCGATGACTTCATCAAGGCGACCCTGGGCGAACCTGCGACCAGCCTCTATCGCATCGTGGTGGGAGATGCCCCCGAGGTGGCCCGCGCCATGAAGGAGGCCATGCCGCGGATCCGTGAATACCGCAAGTCCGTGGGGGACGCTTACTCCTTCAACTGGTCCCTCAAGATAGAGCCCGAGTTCCAGCTGCCATTCGAGCCCAACCACGCCAACATGGCCGCCTTGGACTTGCATCGCAACCAGGCTCCACAGCAGCTCGCTGCGCACCTGCGCCGTGCCTTCTCCGGCATAGTGGCGGGCAACGTCAAGGAAGCGGGGCTGCAGGCCATCGAACAACATGGCCCCTTCAAGCTGCACGGGGACAAGGAGCTGATGCAGCGCATGGATACCCTGCTGGAGAGCTTCGTCAAACAGCAGCGCATGAAGCTGCCGGGTAGCCAGTACATCCCCTGCTACGAGATTGTGCGTTGATCAGCCGCACATCGATGCAGACAAGATGAAGGGAGGGGCGCAATGGCGCCCCTCCCTTGTTACAATGGCCATCCGAGCGCATCAGCGCCTTGTCACCACCGCCGGGCCCCGAGGATCTGGCCATTCGAGAAAGCACACCGCTATGCCGCCCAAATCCCATCTGCTGATCATCGATGCACTCAACCTCATCCGCCGCCTCCATGCGGTGCAGGCCCAGCAATCCCTGAGCCCGGAGCAGGCTCTGATCGCCACCCGGGCCAATCTCATCAACACCAGCCGCAAACTGCTGGCGGCCAGTGAGCCGACCCATGTCATCGCCGTATTTGATAGTGAGCTCGATGGTGAGGTGCCAGGCTGGCGCAAGGCGCGCTACCCCGCTTATAAAGAGGGACGCAACCCCATGCCTCCTGAACTCAGAGCCGGGCTCGCCAGCTTGCAGGATGCCTTCTGGGAGTGCGGCATCGACGCCCTGCTCTCCGAAACCGATGAGGCCGATGACCTGATAGGGACCCTGGCCTGCGGCATCGCCCGCCATGGTCACAACGCCACCATCATCTCCACCGACAAGGGGTTCTGCCAGCTCATTTGCCCGCAGATCCAGATCCGTGACTACTTCAACAAGCGCTGGCTGGATACCGCTTTCGTCCAGCAGCAGTACGGCGTTGCGCCGACGCAGCTGGTGGACTTCTGGGCATTGACCGGTGTCGGCGGCTCCAACATCAAGGGGGTAGCGGGCATTGGCCCCAAGGGCGCGACGCTGTTGTTGCAGCAATATGGCAGCCTGGCCCAGATGCTCGAGGTGGCCCCCGAAGATGCAGGCAAGCCCCTGCAGAAGGTGTTGGCCCAGGCCGAAGAGGCCAGACTCGCCCAGACCCTGGTTCGCCTGCGCCTCGATATCCCGCTGGGCTTCAATCTGCAGGAGATCCGCTATTGCGCCCGCTGAGTGCAAATAGCCACAAGCATGATCGGGCTCACCTTCGCTGTTGATGAAAACCGGTAAAATGTAAAGAAACATGGTGGTTTTTGGGTGAAAATGATATAAAAACCGCCGAATCCTCCCCCTCCTCGTTCCCTAGAAGTGGATTAGTTTCATGTCAAAAACCAAGATCACCGTCATCCCGGGCGACGGCATAGGCCCCAGCATCATTGAATCCGCCATCCAGATCCTGACCCATGCAGGCTGTGACTTCGAATATGAGTACGCCGATGCGGGCCTGGTGGCCCTCGAGAAGCACGGTGAGTTGCTGCCCCAATCCACCCTCGATCTGATTGAAAAGAACAAGATAAGCCTCAAGGGGCCACTCACCACACCGGTCGGCGGCGGCTTCACCTCCATCAACGTCTCCCTGCGCAAGAAGTTTCACCTCTACGCCAATGTCCGCCCCGTCATCTCCTTCAAGGGCACCAAGAGTCGCTACGAGAACATCGACATCATCACGGTGCGGGAGAATACCGAAGGCATGTATTCGGGGGCTGGCCAGAAGCGCAGCGAAGATAACCGCAGTGCCGAGGCGATGAGCATCATCACCCGCGATGGCGCCGAGCGAATCGTCACCTTCGCCTATGAGCTGGCACGCAAAGAGAGCCGCAAGAAGGTCACCATCGTCCACAAGGCGAACATCCTCAAATCCACCTCCGGCCTCTTCCTGGAAGTGGCACGGGAAATTGCCGCTCGCTACCCGGATATCCAGAGCGAGGAGATGATCGTCGATGCCGCCTGCATGAATCTGGTGATGTACCCGGAGCGCTTCGATGTCATGGTCACCACCAACCTGTTTGGCGACATTCTCTCGGACTTGTGCGCAGGCCTGGTTGGCGGACTGGGCATGGCCCCAGGCGCCAACATTGGCGATGGCGCGGCCATCTTCGAGGCGGTGCATGGTTCGGCCCCCGACATCGCGGGCAAGAACATTGCCAACCCCACCTCGGTGATCCTGGCCTCTATCCAGATGCTGGAGTACTTAGGTATGCAGGACAAGGCTGAGCAGATCCGCGAAGCGGTGCGCAGCACCATCGAAGCGGGAGAATGTGTGACCCGGGATCTGGGCGGCACTGCCTCCACCGATGAGTTCACCCAGGCCATCATCGCCCGGCTGTAAACCCCTCAACTGATTGATTCAAAAAGGGAGCTTCGGCTCCCTCTATTTTCTCCGGCGCGCCGCTTCCCCCCTGTTCCATTGGCAACTATGTTCAATAGACCAAGGATAAGGAGATCCGACATGCGCGCTATGCTGATGCTGCTACTCATAAGCAGCGGGGTAATGGCCATCGACAGACCCGTCGCACAACGAGCCTGGAAAGAGGCACCCGAACAGACCCCCACCCAGACCTGGCAATCCAGCCTGGATACCAATGACCTGCTGAAAGCCCCCAAACCGATGTCGTTCGGGGTAGATATCAGTACGGACAACCTCGGCAACAAGACCATCACCCCCTATCAAAAGCTCAACCTGACGCCGGAGAAGAGTGTCAGCCTCGCCTTCGAGAACTTCCGGCCCAGGGTCAAGTTCAAGGCAGGTGGCATGAACACCGCCGTCAAATTGCGCGGGGATGGGGTCAAGATGCAATTCAACCCGACCGACAAGAAGATACCGCTGCAAGTCGAGATCAAGCTCACCGATGATGAGTCCTCCCTGCGTTTCGACTACAAGTTCTGAGCTCCGTCTTGCACAAACTGGCAGCCTAAGCAGAGCGTATCGGAGAAAAGAAAAAGACCGGCCAGAGCCGGTCTTTTTGCATCCATCCTCATCGGATGTGAGCCGTCAGATCTTCTCTTCCAGCTTGGAGACCCAGTACTTGTTGTACACATGCACAGTGATCTCTTCACGGTCGTGATAGAGCTGTTTGGCCTGGATGACGAAGGCGCTATCGATCTTCTTGAGCAGCTCGCGCAATACCTCGATATTGTGCACCGCCTCGGCGTAGCGCTTCTTCATCGGCAGCTTGAGGTTGAACATGGCCTCCTGGCAATCTCCATCCTTGAACCAGTCGGCGATCATGTGAGTCACCCGCGCCGGCTTCTCGACCATGTCGCACACCAGCCAGTAGATGTTCTTCTTGCTGGGCCGCCAGACGAAACCATCATCGCGCAGGTGCTTGACCTGGCCCGTCTCCATCAAGGCAGGCGCCATGGTGCCGTTGTCCACCGCGGTCACCATCATGCCACGACGCACCAGCTGATAGGTCCAGCCACCGGGGCAGGCGCCCAAGTCCACCGCCTTCATGCCGGAGGTGAGGCGTCGGCTCCACTCTTCCTTGGGCACGAACACATAGAAGGCCTCTTCCAGCTTGAGGCTGGAGCGGCTCGGAGCATCGGCCGGGCAGCGCAGACGCGGTATGCCCATGTGGAATTCGGAGTTGTTGAACGAATAGGAGTAACCGAGCAGCAGGTGATCGTTGGCCATGAAGAAGGCGTGGAACACGGGGCGGTTGCCGGTCTCCTTCTTGGTCAGTCGCTCGTTGTTGCGCAGGGCCTGGCGCAGCGGCACGGTGAACTTGCGGCAGAAAGCCGACAGCTCTTTGGCTTCGTTGGTATCCGCAGTTTCGACCCGCAGATCGCCACAAATGGTGTAGTCGCTGGTCGCTTCTATGATGGGCGAGATCCGATCCGCCACATCCAGATCCTTCAACTCGTGGGTCACCACCAGCATCTGACGGATGAAGATGAGCTCACGGAACGGCAGCTTGCGCGCCAGCAGATCGGCCTGCTCCTCGTCATACAACTCGTATATCACATAACCGCTGTCGTCCTTGACCCGGGCGAAGCCGTAGCATTGCATGTTACTGGCACGCTCGGTGATCTCTGCCGCCGCCTCTTTCTCAAAACCGGGGCGGCAATAAAGCAGCAGATTATTCATTTTTTCCTCCAAGACGACAGCCCACCCAGATAAGGGCGGTCCATCCCAACATAAAACAGAGGCCACCGGCCGGAGTCACTAACCCCAGCCCCTTGCTGCCAAGCAGCACCATGGCGTAAATACTGCCGGAGAATCCCAGGATCCCCAGCGTGAATGCAACGCCCGCCACAGTGATAGCGCGGCGGCGCGGTGCGCACCAACCCAGCATCAGCAGGGCCAGGGCGTGAAAGAACTGATACTCGACGGCGCTATGATAAGCCGCCAGTCGCTCCGGGCTTATCCCGGTGGCGCCTAAACCGTGGGCACCATAGGCCCCCAGCATAGTGGCCGTGAGGCCAAAGAGGCCCGCGAGCACCAACCAGACAGGGTTAGTTCTCATCATTAACTCCTTGCAATGCAGCACCAAGGGCAGCCTCTTGAGCCTGCGCCTCGATGAAGCACTTTATATGGGCCGCCGCCTGAGCCAGGTTCTCCGGCTCGGTACGGCCACTGGCCTTGCGCGGCTTGAAGCTGTGGTCACCATCTTGCAACCACTGCACATCGACGCAGGCGGAGAAGGGGAAATCCGCCAATTCCAAACGGCTGCCGAAGCTGTCGCGCTCCCCTTGCAGCAGCAGAGTTGGCGTCTTTATCTGCTTGAGTATCTCTCCACGCCAGGCGTCCGGCTTGGCGGGAGGGTGGAAAGGATACCCGAGAACGAACAATCCTGCAGCATTGACGTCATCGGCTATCTCGGCCGCCATCCGCCCGCCCATGGATTTACCGGCGATAAAGAGCCGGGGATGGGCAAATTCGGCCACCATGGCACGCCAATGGGCCAGCAAGACCGGCTGTCTGTCCGGTGGCCTGCGCTTGCCATCCTGGGCCCGCTTGCTCATATAGGGAAAATTGAAGCGGATCACCTCAAGCTCAGATCCTGCCAGCAGGGTCGAGAGCCGGGTCAGGAAGTCGTGGTCCATGCCGGCGCCGGCGCCATGGGCCAGCAACAGCCGGGTGGGAGCCTGGGCACTGCCTGCCCGGATCACATCATAAACAGGATCAGGCATCGGCGAGCCGCGCCCGGCGACGGGCCTCCTCCTGCTCCACCAGCTCCAGCATCCAGTCACGGAAGGCGACGATCTTGCCCTGATCCGCTTGCTGCTCCTGGCACACCAGGTAGAAGGCATTCTTGCTGACCAGTACCTGCTCGAACGGACAGATGAGGCGGCCTGCCTCTATCTCGGGCTGGGCCAACACGCTGTGACCGAGCGCCACCCCCTGACCGTGAATGGCGGCCTGGATCACCATGGTGGAGTGGCTGAAAATCGGTCCCTGATTGACGTTGGGGGCATCGATATCGAGCTGGCGGAACCAGGCCTTCCAGTCGCGGCGGGACGTATCGTGCAGCAGGGTATGGCGAGTCAGATCATCAGGGGTGCGCAGCGGCTTGGGACCGGTCAGCAACAGCGGTGAGCAGACCGGGATCAGGTATTCGGTATGCAACTTGTCACAGCGCAATCCCGGCCAGTTGCCACGGCCGTAATAGATGGCCACATCCACGTCGTCGGTGAGGGCCCCCTCGTCCATGTCCACCGCCTTGATGCGCACGTCTATGTCGGGATGACGCTCGCTGAAGCGCACCAGACGCGGTACCAGCCACTGAATGGCGAAACTCGGTTGCAGGCTGACGGTGAGGGCCCCCTTGGCGCTGCGAGCCAGCAGCTTGTCGGTGGCCTCGGAGATGGAGGCGAAGATGTCCTTGATGTCGAGAAAGTAACTCTGCCCCTCCTCGGTCAGCAGCAAGGAGCGATTCTTGCGCCGGAACAGCTTGATCCCCAGGTACTCCTCCAGCGCCTTGATCTGGTGACTGATGGCAGCCTGAGTGACGAACAGCTCTTCGGCTGCCCGGGTAAAACTTAAATGGCGCGCCGCCGCTTCGAAAGCCTTGAGCGCATTGAGCGGGGGTAAACGACGAGACATGACACCAGCCAACGATGAGTTTTTCTAATGGACCGCATTATAATTTGTCGGTTGCGGGCCGACCAGTGAATAAACATAATTCGCTCCGCAATCCGTTGTCATATGACTCACATTTTCTGCCCCATGTGGTTTACATGTGCCTTATGAGCCGACGATCCGATTGTGGTGTTGTGTTTCTTCCTCTGCGGGAAGAGGGTTTATGCCGTGAGGTGTTGACCCAGTCTGTCATCTGAATGTGTTTGGCGCCTCCTATTGGATGGCGCCTTTTTTATGGCTGCAACAAGGGGTTGGCCCGCAGCGCGCCACGGGCCCCATCATCATACTTTGAACTGACCCACCAACTGCTGCTGCTGATCGGCCAGGGATGCCAGGGAGCGGCTATTTTCGGCGGCGGTTGCCGCCTGTTCACGAATACGATGGCTCACGTCGCGAATATTGCTGACGTTGCGATTGATCTCGTCAGCCACCGTGCTCTGCTCCCCCGCCGCCCGGGCTATCTGCTCATTCATCTGGTGTATGGTACCCACCGCATAGATGATCTGCTCGAGCACCCGCACCGAGGAGTCCACCTTGTCCAGGGTCAGGCTCGCCTGATCATGGCCGCTCATGATCCCCTTGACCACCGCCTGAGTGCCCGATTGCAACTGATGGATCAGGGTCTGGATCTCGACGATGGCATTCTGGGTGCGGCCGGCCAGGTTGCGTACCTCATCCGCCACCACGGCAAAGCCACGACCCTGCTCCCCTGCCCGCGCCGCCTCTATGGCGGCATTGAGCGCCAGCAGATTGGTCTGCTCGGCAATGCTCTGGATCACCGTCAGTATGTCGTTGATGTTCTCGCTGTTGGCTGACAGGCGCTCCACCTCAGGCTTGGCCTCACTGATGACAGTCATCAGCCTGGCCATGGCGACCTGGGTATCGGCCACCACAAACTTGCCCTCCAGGGCCGCACTGTCCGCTTCATCGGCCGCCGCAACCGCCGCCTTGGCATGGCCCGAGACCTGCAGCGCAGTGGCGCTGAGCTCCTCGAACGCGGTCGCCACCAGATCCACTTCCTGATACTGGGCCTGCATCCCCTCGCTGGTACTGTCGGCCACCACTGCGGCCTGAGTGGCGCTGGCCCGAGTGCCGCCGACTGTGGTGATGATGTCGCCCATGGTGAGCTGCAACTTGTTGAGGAAGCGGTTGAAGCCATCGGCCAGTTCGCCAATCTCGTCGCTGCGCTGGATGTCGATACGCTGAGTGAGATCCCCCTCCCCGGAGGCGATGTCATTGAGACGAGCCACCACGGCGCGAATGGGCGCCACTATGTGATGGGCCATCCACCAGATAAACAGCAGGGCCGCCAGGGTGATCAGGCTGCCGACCCCAAGTTGGGACCAGATGCTGCGTGTTGCCTGGCTCGTCAGCTCGCGTTGCAGCTCGCTGGCCGACGCCAGCACCACAGCCCGTGGCAAATCGATATAGATGCCCCAGCGCTGCTCGCTGCCCCGCATGGTCACCGGCATGAAGCTCTGCAGGCTGCTGCCATCCTGGCTCCACTGAGTGAGCGGCTGGCCCGCACTGAGCCAGCCGGTGAGCATGGTCATCAGCCCCTGGAACTGTGCACCGGGGGCCTTGCCGGGGATGATGTCAAAACCGGCAGCACCGGCGACCCGCCCGCCATGGCTGAGCAGCAGTATCCGCCCCTGGCCCTGATAGAGGGTCTGATCCATCTCGGCCACCAGCGCTTGCAGCTTGGCCAAGGAGATATCCATGCCCACCATGCCGAGCAGCTTGCCCTCTTCGAGCAGCGGCGTGGTGACCGAGGTCATCAACACCTCCTCGCTACCCACCTCGTCGAGATAGGGCTCGAGCAGACAGAGAGCCTTGTCACGCAGGCTGCAGCGATACCACTCATTCTTGGGGGTGCCAGACTCATCGGGACTGGCATCATTCAGGGTGGCTTCGTTCATCACCTCCAGACTCACCTTATCCCCTACGTGGGCCCAATAGCTGGAGAAGCGCCCCTTGTCATTGGAGCCAAGATCCGTGGAGCCCTGGTAGTTGGCATCCTCACCATCGAGCTGATCGGGCTCAAAAATGGCATAGGCACCAAGCAGGTTCGGAGAGTGCATGACCGCATTGTGCAGTTGCTGGTTGACGGCCCCGCGCAGCGCCTCGGAGTGGATGAAGTTGTCGCTGGCATTCTGGCGCTGGAACAGCAGGCTCTGGGCCAGCAGGGTGGCCCGGAAATAGGCTTCATCCAGATAGCTGGTGATCCGGGCCGACTGCTCCGAGCCCATGGCCTGCATCCAGCGGGTCGCGGCCAGTTCGGCCTCCGCCGTGGTGGAGGTCATCACCTCACCTTGCATGCGGGACGCGTTGTAGAGAGAGGAGACCACTAGCGTGGCGGCACAGAGCAGCAGGGAGCAACCCGCAATCAGGGTAATACGCCCCTGTACTGAGAGAGAAAACATGCGAAACATCCTTTTAATGCAGTCGTCTACAGGTTATCGGTGACAATAACAAAAACTTAACCTCAACGGTCGAGATCCAGACTAAGTTGATTCACTTCCCCCTCCTTTGGCAGGCCCACCACCAAGCCAAGGAGTCGTATGGGTTTTCCTTCCGCTCGCACCAACCCCTCATGGAGCAGATCATGGAACAGAGGGGCCGAATAGCCTCCATGACTGCGGTAGACGGTGGTCTGCTGGAAATCGGCAAACTTGAGCTTGATCCCCTGCCCCATGATCTGGTCCCGCGGACAGCGCTGGCCAAAGCGCAGCTCCAGCTCGGGAATGAGCCGGGTCAGCACGGCCCAGCAAGCCGCCTCGTCATAGACATCGGCATCCAGGGTAGTTTCCACCCCTATGCTCTTGCGCACCCGGCTCGCCTGAACCAGGCTGTCGTCGCGTCCCCAGATGCGATCGGCCAGCATCACACCCAGCTTGCCAAATCGCCCCTTGAGCTCCTCTTTTGGCAGTTGACGTGCATCTTCGCACAGATAGAGCCCCTGTAGTTCAAGCCGCTCCGCCGTCTTGCGCCCTATCCCCGGGATCTTGCCAAGGGGCAACAGGCGCACGAAATCGTCCACCTCCTGGGGGGCGATCACGAAGAGACCATCGGGTTTGCGCCGCTCGCACGCCAGCTTGGCCAGGAACTTGTTGGGCGCCACCCCGGCCGAGGCGGTCAGCCCCAGCTCACTCTGGATGGCGGCGCGGATCTGCTCGGCCATCAGGGTGGCACTGCCGCCGCAATGGGGGCTGTCGGTGACATCCAGATAGGCTTCATCCAGAGAGAGCGGTTCAACCAGCTCGGTGTAGCGGGCAAAGATGGCCTGGATCCGGGTCGAGGTCTCCTTGTAGAGCGCCATCCGCCCCGGCAGCAGCACCAGCGGGGGACAGAGCTTGCGCGCCAGGGCGGTCGGCATGGCGGAGCGCACCCCAAAGCGGCGTGCCACATAGTTGCAGGTGGAGATGACCCCGCGCCTGTCCGCCGCACCGCCGATGGCCAGCGGCACCTCACGCAGGGCCGGGTTCTCGCGCATCTCGACGGCGGCGAAGAAGCAATCCATATCGATGTGAATGATCTTGCGCATGACACTGTACAAATAAACAGTTGATGCCAACATCTTACCCCAGCGCCGGGACCTAGACCAGATAGGTGTCATTCGGCATCTTTCGGCCACTTTTTCGACTAGTCTACAAGACTCGATAGATGACATATCAGGGGGCAATATGGAGAGAGGATGGGGATATCGGGGGCTGGTTCTGGGGCTGCTGCTCTGGCCTATGCTGGGGAGTGCCAAACAGCATCCCACCGCCGAGTGCCGCTGGCTGCACGACAGGATAGCCACGCTCAAGCAGGTTATCGCCAAGGGCGACACCCTGGGCACTCACGAGGAACTTGCCCGCTGGCAGCAGGAGTACAGCGAGAAACAGTGCCGCCAATACGACTACTAGCAATGCCAGGGGCGGTCTGCCTGGCCAGACTCAAGATAAAAAAGGCCATCCGAAGATGGCCTTTTTGCAATCAGATGATCCTGTGCTCTTCGAGCATCTTGCGGCGGGCCTCTTCCTTGGCCATCTTCTTCTTGCGATTGTCACAGGGATCAGGGCAGTCGCACGCCTTCTCGATACCTACAGTGCCCAAACCACCACAGGATCCCGAGATGCTCTTCTTCTGGAAGATGTAACCGATGGCCATACCGGCCACCACCAACAGAAACACCGCGAAGGTGATCAGAAAAATCTGCATATTGATTCCTTACTTAGCATCACGGGTCAGGAATGGTTCGAAAGCGGGAGAGTAACGCTCCTCAAACCCTTCATCCGTCTTGGTCACCATGAAGATGGCCAAGCCTTTTTCGGTCGCATAGGCCATCCCCTTCTCGGGGCCCATCACCGTCAACGCCGTGGCCAGCCCATCCGCCGTCATGCAGGAGGGGTGCACCACTGTCACCGAGACCAGTCGATGATGAATGGGTTTGCCGGTGGCGGGATCGATGGTGTGGGAGAAACGCTGCCCATCCAGTTCGTAATAGTTACGATAATCCCCCGAGGTGGCAACCCCGTTGTCACCGACCTGGATCACTTCCTGCACCGAGCCCAGATTGACGGTTGGCTTCTCGATGGCGACGCGCCAGGGGTGACCCTTGCCGTTGACGCCATTGATGCGCAGCTCGCCGCCGATCTCGACCAGATAATTGCGCGACCCCTTGGCTTCCAGATACTCGGCGACCTTGTCGACCCCAAAGCCTTTGGCGATGGAGGAGAGATCCACATAGAGATCCGGAATGTCCTTCTGCAGGGTATCGGCATCGGCCGAGGTGATCACGTGCAGATTGCCCAGCCCCGTCTTCTGGCGAGTCTGGCTGATCAGCTCATCGGATGGCACCTTGGTCAGCTTTGCATCCGGGCCAAAGCCCCACAGATTGACCAGAGGGCCCACCGTCACATCCAGGGCGCCGCGGGTCTCGCGGCCCAGATGCAGGGACTCGGTCACCACACGGGCGGTATCGCGAGAGACCACAACCGGCGTCGCGTTACGGGCCTGATTGAACCGGGACAGTTCCGACTCCGGCCTGTAGGTGGACATCTGATCGTTCACCAGCTCGAGCAGCTGGTCGATATCGGCCTGGAACTTGGCTTTGTCCAAGATGGCGTCATCGGCCACCTTGATGGAGTAATAAGTACCCATGGTGCTGCCGGTGATCTGCATCTCCGGATGAGTTTTGACATTCTCCTGGCCACACCCTGCCAAGAAAAAGGCTAGCCCGAAGGCTAGCCAGGTCTTTACAACACTGCGCATGGATTAACCACCAAAGTCATCCAGGAGGATGTTTTCGTCTTCAACGCCGAGGTTCTTCAGCATGTTGATGACGGCCGCGTTCATGACGGGAGGTCCACACATGTAGAACTCGCAATCTTCCGGCGCCTCGTGGTGCTTGAGATAGTTCTCGAACAAGACGTTGTGGATGAAGCCGGTGTAGCCATCCCAGTTGTCTTCCGGTTGCGGATCAGACAGGGCGACGTGCCACTGGAAGTTGTCGTTCTCGGCGGCCAGCATGTCGAAATCTTCGACATAGAACATCTCACGCTTGGAGCGAGCACCGTACCAGAAGGTCATCTTGCGATTGGTCTTCAGGCGACGCAGCTGGTCGAAGATGTGGGAGCGCATCGGCGCCATGCCGGCACCACCGCCGACAAACACCATTTCGGCGTCGGTGTCCTTGGCAAAGAACTCACCAAACGGACCCGAGATGGTCACCTTGTCCCCAGCCTTGAGGCTGAAGATATAGGAGGACATCTGGCCGGGAGGCGCAGTCCAGTTGCTCGGTGGCGGGGTCGCGATCCGCACGTTCAGCATGATGATGCCGAACTCTTCCGGATAGTTCGCCATGGAGTAAGCACGAATGATCGGCTCCTTCACCACAGACTCCAGCTCGAAGATCTTGAAGCGATCCCAGTCACCACGATACTCCTCGGGAATATCGAAGCTGTTGTACTTGACGTGGTGGGCCGGCGCTTCGATCTGGATATAACCACCGGCGCGGAACGGCACGCTCTCCCCATCGGGGATCTGCAGCTTGAGCTCCTTGATGAAGGTGGCCTTGTTATCGTTGGAGATAACAGTACAGTCCCACTTCTTCACCCCGAAGATCTCTTCAGGCAGCTCGATCTCCATGTCGGAACGCACTGTGACCTGACAGGCCAGACGCTCCCCATGACGGGCTTCACCCTTGCTGATGTGATCCAGTTCGGTCGGCAGGATATCGCCGCCGCCGGCTTTCACCCGCACCTTGCACTGACCACAGGAGCCGCCGCCGCCGCAGGCGGAAGAGACGAAGATGCCGCTACCGGCCAGCACGCTGAGCAGCTTGCCACCGGCCGGGCTGGTCACGCCCTTGGCCGGATCGCCATTGATGCTGATTGTCACGTCACCCGCGGTCACCAGCTTGGACTTGGCGAACAGAATGACTGCCACCAAGGCCAGCAGGATCACGGTAAACATGACCACACCCAGAATAATTTCCATTTATGATTCCTTTTCCGATTACAAGGAAATACCAGAGAAGGACATAAAGCCCAGCGCCATCAGACCCGCGGTGATGAAGGTGATGCCGAGGCCACGCAGGCCTTCCGGAACATCGGAGTACTTCATCTTCTCGCGGATCCCCGCCATCGCAACGATGGCCAGCATCCAACCGGCACCCGAGCCCACGCCATAGACCACAGACTCCGCGAAGTTGTAGTCACGCTGCACCATGAAGGAGACGCCGCCGAAGATGGCGCAGTTCACGGTGATCAGTGGCAGGAAGATACCCAGGGCGTTGTAGAGCGCAGGGAAATACTTGTCCAGGGCCATCTCCAGGATCTGCACCAGGGCCGCAATCACACCGATGAAGGTGATGAAGCTCAGGAAGCTTAAGTCCAGACCGGGGGCCAGGGCACCGTCTTTCAACACGAAGTTGTAGATCAGGTTGTTAGCCGGTACGGCGATGGTTTGCACCACAACCACGGCGATACCCAGACCCATGGCGGTCTTGACCTTCTTGGACACCGCCAGGAAGGTACACATCCCCAGGAAGAAGGAGAGGGCCAAGTTTTCGATGAAAATCGAACGAACCAACAGACTCAGATAATGTTCCATACCTTAATCCTTCGCCTCCACCTGCTTGGGATCCTTGGTGCGTACGCCCCAGATGATCAGACCAATGATGAAGAATGCACTCGGCGGCAGCAGCAGCAGGCCGTTGGGCACATACCAGCCACCGTTGTTGACCAGCGGCAGCAGCTCGATGCCGAACCAGGTGCCTGACCCTAAGATCTCGCGCACGGTCGCCACGGTCAGCAGCACGGCGCCATAACCCAGACCGTTACCGATACCGTCCAGGAAGGAGGGCAGCGGGGCACTCTTCATGGCAAAGGCTTCGGCACGACCCATCACGATACAGTTGGTGATGATGAGACCCACGAATACCGACAGTTGCTTGGAGATGTCATAGGCATAGGCCTTGAGCACCTGGTCAACCACGATAACCAGGGACGCGATGATCGCCATCTGGGCGATGATGCGCACACTGTTCGGGATCTGGTTACGGATCAGGGAGATGAACAGGTTAGAGAAGGCGGTGACCGCCATGACCGCCAGGGTCATGACGAACGCCGTCTTCATCTGGCTGGTAACGGCCAGGGCGGAACAGACACCCAACACCTGCAAGGCGATGGGGTTGTTGCCGAGCACTGGCGTCAACAGCAACTTCTTCATTGCGGTATTGTCAGCCATTGTTGAGTTCTCCTGCGCGGATCTTGGCAAGGAAAGGACCGAAGCCCTGGGGGCCCATCCAGAAATCGAACGAGTGCTGGACACCGTTGCTGGTCAGGGTCGCGCCGGAGAGACCATCGATCTCATGCTCGGAACCTTCCGGGGCATGACCCTTGATCACCCGCAGCGCAGGCTGACCATCTTGACCGAACAGCTTCTTGCCGACGAACAGCTCACGCCAGGCCGGGTTCTCGATCTCGCCACCCAGACCCGGGGTTTCGCCCTGGTCATAGTAGGTGATGCCCTTGATGGTCTGGCCATCAGCGGCAACGGCGACGAAGGCATACATGGTAGACCAGAGGCCCTGACCATAGATCGGCAATATGATGTTATCGACCTTGCCTTCGCTGTCTTTGGCGAAGAAGACCGGCATCAATTTGGAGATCTGACGGATCCCTGCCTTGTCATCGGAAGGTGCCAGACGAACATTCTCGGCCGGATTCTTGGCAGCCAGCTTGAAATCGAAGCCATCAGCATCGCCATCGACGAACTGACCGGTAGAGAGATCTACCAGACGGGCTTCGATCTTGTCGCCATAGAGCTTGCCGAGTTCATTCTTGGCGATGCTGGTCACATCAATGCCAGCAACGGCAAGGATGTTGCTCTGCTTGTCCAGAGCCTTGTTCAGCTGCTGAGCCGGACGCAGGCCCACGGCGGCCACAGAGACCACGATGGAGCAGACCAGGCACAGACCCGCCACTATGCTGACGGTGCCGACGGTTGAGTCTTTATTAAACGCCACGACTGATCCTCCGCTTGATGTTCGCCTGTGCCACGAAATGGTCAAACAGCGGGGCAAACAGGTTCGCAAACAGAATGGCCAACATCATGCCTTCCGGGAAGGCGGGGTTCACAACACGGATCAGCACCACCATGAGACCGATCAGGATGCCGTACCACCATTTACCTTTGTTGGTAAAGGAAGCAGACACGGGATCGGTTGCCATGAAGGCCATCCCGAAGGCAAAGCCACCCAGTACCAGATGCCAATGCCACGGCATGTTGAACATGGGGTTGGTATCGGAACCTATGACGTTGAACAGCAGGGAGGTCGCTATCATACCGATCATGACACCGGCGATGATGCGCCAGGATGCGATCCGCATGTAGACGATCATGGCCGCGCCGATGAGGATCATCAGGGTGGAGACTTCACCGATGGAACCCGGCAGATTGCCCAGGAAGGCATCCATCCAGCTGATGGCCTGACCGGTGGCGCCATTGATCAGCGACATCTGGCCACCTTGAGCCCACTGGCTCAGGGCGGTCGCACCGGAGTAGCCATCGACGGCAACCCAGACGGCGTCGCCAGAGATCTGGCTCGGGTAGGCGAAGAACAGGAACGCACGACCCGCCAGGGCAGGGTTCAGGAAGTTCTTGCCGGTACCACCGAACACTTCCTTGGCCATGACCACACCGAAGGTGATGCCGAGGGCAGCTTGCCACAGGGGCAGCTCAGGCGGCACGATCAGTGCAAACAGGATGGAGGTCACGAAGAAGCCTTCGTTGATCTCGTGCTTGCGGATCATGGCGAACAGCACTTCCCAGAAACCACCGACGATGAAGACGGTGATATAGATGGGGAAGAAGTGGGCCGCACCGATCAGCATCTTGCTGCCGATACCGGCCACTGCCGGATCCAGAGAAGCACCCAACAGGGTAGCCAGACCATACTGCCAGGAGACGGCACCGGCGGCGGAGCCGAGGTGCGCGATGGCAGCGATCGCCTGGTTGCCTATGTTGAACATGCCCCAGAACATGGCCGGGAACACGGCCAGCCATACCATGATCATCATGCGCTTCAGATCGAGGGCATCACGAACGTGGGCGGCGTTACGGGTTACAGAACCCGGTGTGTAGAAAATGGTGAAAGCCGCTTCGTACAGGGCGTAGTACTTCTCGTACTTGCCGCCCGGCTCGAAGTGGTGTTCCATATTTTCAAGAAATTGCTTGAAACTCATCGCTTAACCTTCCAGTTCGATCTTGGTCAGGCACTCACGCAAGATGGGGCCGTACTCTGTCTTGCCAGGGCAGACAAAGGTACAGAGCGCCAGATCTTCCTCATCCAACTCCAGGCAACCCAGGGCTTGCGCACTGTCGGTATCGCCAGAGATCAGATCCCGCAGCAGCAGGGTCGGCAGGATGTCCAGCGGCATGATGCGCTCGTAGCTGCCAATTGGCACCATGGAACGATCACTCCCGTTGGTCGTGGTGGTGAAATTGAGCAGCTTGCCCTTCACCAGGTGAGACAGGGTGGTGCGGGTGATGGAGAATTTGTCGGCACTGGGTTTGATCCAGCCCAAAAACTCCTTCTCGCGCCCCTCGGCCAGTACGCTGACCTGATTGTGGTAACGACCCAGATAGTCATGTACCTCATCGGTCTTGGCACCACTTAGCAGGGAACCGGAGATGACACGGTTTTCATCGCCGCGCAGCTCATTGTGAGTCAGCTGGCTGATGCAGGCGCCCATACGGGTGCGCAGCAGACGCGGCTTGACCACATTGGGGCCGGCCAGGGCGATCACCTTGTCGGTACAGATCTGGCCCGTGGTGAACAGCTTGCCCAATGCGATCACATCCTGATAGTTGATGTGCCACTGGATCTTGTTGCTGCCAACCGGATCGATGAAGTGAATATGGGTACCCGGCAGACCAGCGGGGTGAGGGCCGGTGAAGACCTCTTCCTGGACTTGCGCTGCGGAAGACTGCGGCAGACTGCCTTCGCCCTTGCACACATACACCTTGCCATCCGTCAGACGGCTGAGCACGGTCAGACCATCGATAAAGGCCTGGGATTGCTCCTTGATGATGAGTTCAGCGCTGGCAGCCAGCGGGTTGGAGTCCATGGCTGTCACGAAGATAGCGCGGGGCTCGGAACCGACGGCAGGCACCTTGCTGAAGGGGCGGGTGCGCAGTGCAGTCCATTGACCTGACTCGACCAGGATCTCTTGCACCTTGCTGCGCGCAAGCTGTGTCAGCTCGGCGGACGCAAACTGCTCAAAGGTCACCTGTTCGTCAGCGCCATCGAGTTCGATGACCACGGATTGCAGAATGCGTTTGGCACCACGGTTGATCTCTGAAACTACGCCGGTGGCGGGAGCCGTGAATTTAACGCCAGGGTTCTTCTTATCTTCGAAGAGCACCTGACCTTTAATGACGCGATCCCCTACTTTGACAAACATAGTAGGTCGCATCCCCACGAACTCTTCGCCCAGTGTAGCAACACGGGTGATGGCCGGGCCATCGTAGATTACTTGCTCTGGCGCACCCAGCACGGGGATGTCCAGTCCTCTTTTAATTGTAATCATACTCACTTGCACTACCGTTACGGGAGAGAGAATGGTTAGCGCCGAGAAATACATCACGACGGGTTGTTGAACACACTCGGCACATGGCTGGATGGATACAAATAAACAACAAATCAGCAACATACGGGGTGTTTCAAAAGCGCTTGAGTTTACCACTTTCAGGCTGCTGACTGCCACGTCAAATGGGGAAAATTAACCCGCTATCACAAAATTAACCCGCACACTTGCGTGCAGCACTCCCATCAAAACCCCTACTTCCGCCACACCTGGACTAAAATACCCACTAAGAGTTAGTTTCGTGAAAGTTCACTGCAGGATTAGAAAAATTGATGAGGTTGCCGACAAATGTTGCCGATGAAACAGGCAAAGGGGTGTCCCTTTGTTAACGGAACATCACAGCTTCTCAGTTATTTCCCTGTCACTCATTGGGAACCCAGCTTGCTGGCACAGACCGGACTGCGCGGCGCCATGCCCTTTTGTTGCCACTCTTCATCGGTATAGGTATGCAGTGCCAGCGCATGAACGGGCCCGGCCAGCAGATCGGCCAGCAGTTGATTGACCTGGCGATGACGGCTGATGAGGCGCTGAGCGGCGAAGGCTTCGCTCACGATGATCACCTTGAAGTGGCTCTCGGCGCCCGGCTCGGTACGATGCATGTGGCTCTCGTTGAACACCTCTAGATGGCTGGGATGAAGGGCCTCATTGAGGCGTTGGCTGATGGTCTCTTGGGTATTCATGATCTCTTCCGATGGCTGATAGGGACAAACCCCATTCTATCGACTTTGGCGCTCAGGGAGAACGTGCATGGCGGGACAAGGGGTGAATTGCCCCTGCGCCGTTGGAGCCGTTAGAGCAGCCCCACTCGATCGGCGTTGCCCCTGAGAGAAAGCCCTCACTGCGGGGTAATTGGTGAATTGCCCCGGCGCCGTTAGAATAGCGCCATTCGATCCAGCCGTGAGACAGACAGTTCAATGCAGACCCACCTCGAGACAGACCATTGCCGCCTGATCCTGCAGCGCTATCCGCGCCAGGCGCAGGATCCCCTGCAGGCATGGGATGCCGCCGATGAGTACCTGATCAATCAGTTGGCAGAGCAACCTCCCGAAGGCTGCGGCCCCGTCATCATCATGAATGACAGCTTCGGCGCCCTGGCCGCCTTTCTCCATGACCATCAGCCCCTGTGCGTGACCGACTCCTTCGTCAGCGAACAAGGCACCCTGGCCAATCTGGCCGACAATGATCTGGATCCGGCATCCGTCCGCATCCAGGACTCGCTGGCACCACTGCCAGCGGCCCCGACCCTGGTGATCATCAAGGTGTCCAAGTATCAGGCCCTGCTCGAGCAGCAGCTGCTGGCCCTGCGTGAGGTGGTCACCCCGGCCACGCGCATCCTGGCCGCCGGCAAGGCCAAGGAGATCCACAGTTCGACCCTCAAGTTGTTCGAGAAGTATCTGGGCGAGACCCGCACCTCCCTGGCCTGGAAGAAGGCCCGCCTCATCCATTGCAGCATCGCTGACGCAGCGGGGACAGACAGCCCCACCCTGGCCAACCCCTTCCCGACCGTCTGGCCACTGGAGGGAAGCGAGATGCACATCCACAACCATGCCAACGTCTTCTCGCGTACCAGCCTGGATATCGGCGCCCGCTTCATGCTGGCCAACCTGCCTATCCACAGCGCCCGCAAGGTGATCGATCTGGGTTGTGGCAATGGCGTGCTCGGTCTGGCCCTGCTGGCCCGGGACAGCGAGGTGGAGGTGGCCTTCATCGATGAATCCTATATGGCGGTGGCCTCGGCAAGGCTCAACGTCGAACACAATCTGCCCGCAGCCCTGCCCCGTGCCGAGTTCCTGGTCAACAACTGCCTGGATGGCTTGCCGACCGGTTATGCTGACCGCATCTTGTGCAACCCGCCGTTCCACCAGCTCCAGGCGATCACCGATCACATCGCCTGGCAGATGTTCGAAGATGCGCACAGGGTGTTGCCCAAGGGGGGGGAACTCTGGATAGTGGGCAACCGGCATCTGGACTATCACAACAAGCTGAAGCGACTGTTTGCCAATGCACAAGTCGTTGCATCCAATAGTAAATTCGTTATTTTGAAAGCCATTAAACGCTAGAGGAATCCATCATGAAATCACCACTCCTGCTGCTCGCCGCCCTGCTGCTTGGCGGCTGTGCCACCCACTGGCCCGAGACGGCACTGCTCAATCCCCAGGTGATCCCGGCGAATCAGCAGTACTACTCCGGCAACCGCATCACCATGGAAGGCATAGACAAGCGTGCCGCTGCCCATGTGTTCGCCATCAAGCAGAAAGAGAAGGCCCCCGTCTACATCAAGAGCGAGCAGCCCCTCAATACCCTGCTGGTCGAGCGCCTCAGTGAAGGGCTGCGCAGTCAGGGGCTGGAGGTGGGCAACAGCGGCACTACCAACCTGACGCTGCAGGTCAATAACGCTCTGGTAAACGTTGAAGAGAAGACCTTCACCTATGTCACCAAGACCAAGGTGAGCCTGCAGGTGATGGCCGATTTCCAGGGGAGCCGCCTGACCAAGGTGTTCAATGCCAGCGCCAGCAAGGAAGGTCCGGGAGAGCCCAGCATCGCCGATCTGGAGCTGGTGCTGAACCAGCAACTCGGTAGCCTGATCCAGCAGATCATGGCCGACGAACAACTGCGCGGTTACCTCAAAGGCCAGCCAAGCGCCTGATCTCTCTATGTATCAAGGATAATGTCATGAAGAAGCTGATGTTGCTGGCCCTGCTGGCCTGCCCCCTGGCCTTCGCAGCCCCCAAGGTGAAGCTTGAAACCAACCACGGCAATATCGTGGTGGAGCTGGCCCCCAAAGCGGCCCCCCAGACGGTGAAGAATTTCCTGCACTACGTGGCCGATGGCAGCTACGATGGCAGCCTGTTTCACCGGGTCATCCCCGGCTTCGTGGTGCAAGGGGGCGGCTACAACCAGCAGTTCCAGCAGCTGCCCACCTTCGATCCCGTGGTAAACGAGTCCAAGGGGGGCCTGCCCAATACCCGTGGCAGCATCGCCATGGCCCGCACCCAGGCGGTGGACAGCGCAACCCGCCAGTTCTACTTCAACCTTGCCGATAACAGCAACCTCAACGCCAATGCCGGCGCCGGCTATACGGTATTTGGTCAAGTGGTGCAGGGCATGGAAGTGCTGGACAAGCTGGCTCAGGTTCAGACCGGCTACAGCCCCATCCTGCGTGCCAATGACGTGCCGACCAGCACCATCATCCTCAAGAAGGTGACACTGCTCGCCGAGTAAATCCGACTGCCGGGCCCGCTCGGGCCCGGTCTCTTGCCCATCCAGTCCCTTTTCCCTCCCGATGCCAGATCGTTTTCTATACTGCTCACTCCCCTCAATCTGGATTGGAGCATCTCGTGACCTGCGATGACTATTTTGCCCAGCACAGGGCCCCCCTGGCCCTGGCCGTTCGTCAGTTTCTGGCACAACAGCTCGACTATGACGCCCTGCAAGACGTGAGCTGGCAACTGCTCGGCCAATGGCAGTCTCTGCCCCGGGACTGCGCCGACAAGCAAGCCGATAGCCCGCAGGAGAGCGTGTT
Source organism: Aeromonas rivuli (assembly GCF_020149575.1). Classification (NCBI taxonomy): domain Bacteria; kingdom Pseudomonadati; phylum Pseudomonadota; class Gammaproteobacteria; order Aeromonadales; family Aeromonadaceae; genus Aeromonas; species Aeromonas rivuli. Next base: position 3,281,422 of record NZ_CP079742.1, read on the forward strand.
CTGGCACCTGCTGCACAGTCTGCACCTCTGGAACCAGGATGAGCTGGCTCAGGATCCGGCGTTGCGCCACCAGCTGCATGACTGCGCCGCCTGTTTGCTGGGCGAGGGACCGGCACCGCTGGGCTGCATAGGAACCCGCCCCTGAGCTCATCGCACGGGATGGCTGGCTCCCGGCAGAGCAAGGTGAGGCCGACGAGCGTCAATAATCTCATTCGACACCGCGTTAACGACCCATCGCCGCCGTGATCTGCCCTCTGGCGGCCAGACGACCTCTCTTTGTCCCCACAATCTGAGCGCCCGCCTTGGCGCGGGCGGATGAACCTGCCAAAATGGCTCACTTTTCCCGAGGAGTCAGGCACTTGAACGCTGTCAGCAAACCAAGCTGGAAAGAATCCCTCCGAGTCTATCTCGAGCCCCGCGTCCTTATTCTGTTTGCCATGGGGTTCTCCTCCGGTTTGCCGCTGTTGCTGGTATTCGGCACCCTCTCCTTCTGGCTGCGCGAGGCGGGAGTGAGCCTGACCGACATCGGCTACATGAGCTGGGTGGCGCTGGCCTATGGGGTCAAGTGGCTGTGGTCCCCCCTGGTGGACAGGTTGGCCCTGCCGCTGCTCTCGCGTCTGCTCGGCAGACGCCGCAGCTGGATGCTGTTCTCCCAGCTGTTGATCGCCGCGGCCCTGGTCGGCATGTCCTTTTGCGATCCCAAGACCCAGCTCGCCCAGCTTGCGCTGTTCGCCCTGCTGGTGGCCTTTGCCTCCGCCACTCAGGACATCGTGATCGATGCCTATCGCATAGAATCAGCCCCTGAACGCCTTCAGGCGGCCATGGCGGCCTCCTACATGACGGGTTATCGACTGGCCATGATCATGGCCGGGGCGGGCGCTCTTGCCCTGGCAGCCTGGCTTGGCAGCAACAGCGTCTATGACTATCGGGGCTGGCAGTTAACTTACCTGCTGATGGCGGGAATGATGAGCATTGGCCTCATCACCACCCTCTGTTGCCATGAGCCCGACATCGATGTGGCAAGTCAGGACAGGCAGCAAGCGATGCGCAAATCCCTGCTGCTGCAACACGGCTGGCCACGCTCACTGGCGGGACTCGGCGCCTGGGCCTACGAGGCCGTCTGGTGCCCCTTTGCCGACTTCTTCGAACGCCATGGCCGTTCGGCCCTGTTGATCCTCGGGCTCATCGCCTGCTATCGCATCTCGGATGTGGTGATGGGGGTCATGTCCAACAGCTTCTATGTGGATCTCGCCTTCAGCAAGACGGAGGTGGCGACCATCACCAAGGTATACGGTGTCATCATGACACTGGTCGGCGCCAGTGTGGGGGGCATTCTGGTGATGCGCTTTGGCACCTTGCGCATCCTGATGCTGGGCGCCCTGCTCACCGCCAGTACCAATTTGCTGTTCGCGCTGCTCAATCAGATCGGTCACAACCTGGAGCTGCTGACCCTGATCATCTCCCTGGACAATCTGAGCGCCGGCATCGCTACCGCGGCGTTCATCACCTATCTGTCGAGCCTGACCAATGTCGCCTTCTCGGCCACTCAATACGCCCTGTTCAGCTCCGTCATGCTCTTGCTGCCAAAACTGCTGGCTGGCTTCTCCGGTGGCTTCGTCGAACAGTTTGGCTACAGCGTCTTCTTCATTGGGACCAGTCTGCTGGGCATCCCGGTGCTGATCCTCATCACCATGGTTGCCAGACGAAACAGTGCGTTGTTACCGAAATCGAACGAATAGCAAGCGTTTGCGCCAATTTGGGGGTGATTAGATTCACACTTCCAGAGAAAGTTCCCTCTTGATCGTTTATCCGCGGAAATTAATTGGCTAGAATCCCTCCGCTCCTTGTGGGCAGGCTACGGAAAACCTCAACTAAACGCACAAGAGACCAATAAAATGGCCAAATTGAACAAGACTCTGATCGCGGCAGGCTTGCTGGCAGCATCCGCCACTCCGGCTATGGCTGCCGACTATAGCGGTGACATCCACAAGAACGACTACAAGTGGTTCCAGTTCAACGTCATGCACACCATCGATCAGCTGCCTTACAGCGAATCCGAAGGTGGTTACAACGACACCTACTTCGAAATGGAATTTGGTGGTCGCTCCGGTATCTTTGACCTGTACGGTTACGTCGACGTGTTCGACATCTTCCAGAGCAAGCACGACGACAAGCATGACAGCGACAACCTGTTCATCAAGTTCGCCCCACGCCTGTCCATCGATGCCATGACCGGCAAAGATCTCTCCTTCGGTCCGGTGCAAGAAGTCTACATTGCCAACCTGGTCAACGTGGGTGGTCCGGATGGCCTGTTTGAAGCCATGACTGGTCTGGGTGCCGACGTACAAGTGCCTTGGTTCGGCAAAGTGGGCATGAACCTGTACGCACGTCACGTCAACGAAGGCTCTGGCGAGCAAGGCTGGAACGGCTATCAGTTCTCCATGAACTGGTTCAAGCCCTTCTACACCTTCAGCAACGGCAGCTTCGTCGCCTATCAGGGCTACCTGGATCACCTGTTTGATGCCAAGGACACCTCCACCGACGGTACCGCCATGTTCAACGGCCTGTACTGGCACTCCGACCGCTACGCCGTCGGTTACGGCCTGAAGTACTTCAACGACATCTACGGTATCCAGAACGGTACCTACGGCCTGAAAACCACTGGTTTCGGTCACTACTTCTCCGTGACCTACAAGTTCTAATCGAACCCGTAGCACGCAGAAACGAAAAACCGGAGCCCTGGGCTCCGGTTTTTTTATGGCGCAACGCGCAGAAAAAGAGGGCCGAACCCTCTTCCCCCGGGATCAGTCGCGGAAATTCTGGAACTGCATAGGCTGACCCAGCTCGGCGCCACGCACCAGGGCCATGGCCTCTTGCAAGTCGTCACGCTTCTTGCCGGTGACGCGCACTTCATCGCCCTGAATGGCGACCTGCACCTTGATCTTGGAATCCTTGATGAGCTTCACCAGCTTCTTGGCGACCTCTTTCTCGATCCCTTGCTTGAACTTGACGTTCAGATGGAAACGCTTGCCGGAGTGGACGCTATCGCCCGCCTCCATTGAACTGTTTTCGATGTTGCGCTTGAGCAGGGCTGCGCGCAGTATCTCTACCATCTGCTTGAGTTGGAAGTCGGCATCGGCCTCCAGCTTGACCTCTTCCTTGGCCATCTCGAAGCTGGCTTCTACACCGCGAAAATCGAATCGGGTGGCCAGTTCACGATTGGCGTTGTCGACTGCGTTCAACACCTCGTTCATTTTGACTTCAGAGACAATATCGAATGACGGCATGGCCGGGGCTCCTCATGTTGCGTTCGTTATGAGGGGGCAAATCTACCAGAAAACCGGCAAATTTGCTGATTTCGATAAAGGCGCTCTGTTAGAATCCTTGCCATTGCCGACAGGTGAGACCCATGAGTGTCCACCCTATCGCCATTCGGGCACCTCTCCAGGTCGAATGGCCCACCCTCTTGATCGAGTCATATCATGCCAAGCGGATCTCAATCCCCCCTCCCCCCCTCCTGGTCCCTGCTCGGTTGTGGCGCACTTGGCGGCGTCTTCGCCGCCCTGCTGACCCAATCCGGCCAACCGACTCAGGTGCTGCTACGCGAGCGCCACAGAGCGACACTGCACCCCGTCATCGACTTTACCGGGCTGGATGGCCAGCATGGGCTGCTCAGCATTGCCAGGGGTTTCCTGGCCGATAACCCCCCCATCCGTCGCCTGTTGGTGATGACCAAGGCGGATCAGGTGATCCCCGCCTTGCAGCTCCTGGTCGGCAAGCTGGACAAGTCTGTGCCCATAGTGCTGCTGCACAACGGCATGGGGGTGGCCGAGCGGGTCGCCGAGCTGTTTGCAGAGAACCCCATCATCGCGGGTGTCACCAGCCATGGCGCCCTGCAGCAGGGTCACTTCGTGTTCCGCCACACTGGCCGGGGCGAAACCTGGCTAGGCCCGGTCAACGAGCAGGGGCGCCACTTCGCCCATCTGGCAGACCGCCTTGCCCAGGCCCTGGGCCAGGCGGGCTGGGACGAGCAGATCCTCGCCCGACAATGGCACAAGCTCGCCATCAACTGCGCCATCAACCCCCTCACCGCCCTCTATCGCATCAAGAATGGCGAGCTGACAGGTCCACGCTTTGCCGACACCTTGCAGCAAGTCTGCATCGAGGTGGCCGATGTCATGAATGCAGAGGGCATTGCCACGACCCACGAGGAGCTGGCGCGGCGGGTACAGTCGGTCGCCGGACTGACCGCGGACAACTACTCTTCCATGCAGCAGGATCTGGAGCAGGGCAAAGAGACTGAGATAGAAGCCATCACCGGCTTCCTGCTGGCCAAGGCGCGCCTCCACGGCATCATGGTACCGGTCAATCAGGGCCTCTATCAGGCCGTCAAGGATCGCCACCAGGCCGAGCGCTGATCCACCTTTAGTCCTCAACCGGAGCAGGAGTCCCCCATGAGTGTCTTGGTATTGGTCGCCCCCGGCTCGGAGGAGATAGAAACCGTCGCCATCCTGGATGTGCTGGTGCGCGCCAACATAGCGGTGCTGCTCGCCTCCTGCTGCCCTTTGGGCCTGCGCCAAATTCGCGCCTCACGCGGGGTTCAGCTGGTCGCCGACTGCCATCTCGACGAGCTGCCGCAAGAGGAGTTCGAGATGATAGTGGTGCCCGGCGGCCTGCCCGGCAGCGAGTGCATCCGCGATAACAGCCGCGCCATCGGTCTGCTGCGCGAACAAGCCGCGAACGGTCGCTGGCGCGCGGCCCTGTGCGCCGCCCCCGCCGTGGTGCTGCTGCCCCATCAGCTGCTGGGGCAAGCCAGCGTCACCTGCCATCCCGGCTTTTGGGCCCAGATCCCCGCCGCCCAACTCCGCCATGAGCGGGTGGTGATAGACAAGGGCGCGCGACTGGTGACCAGCCAGGGACCGGGGACGGCCATCGAGTTTGCCCTCACCCTGGTGCAGGTGCTGCGTGGCGCCACTGCGGCCGAGGCCGTGGCTGGCCCGATGATCCTTTAAGAGAAATGGCCACTGGATCGACCCATCAGCTTGCCGAGGGGACATCGCCAACGAAAAGGCCTCCGCGAGGGAGGCCTTTCTGATCTCAGGACCAGCCTGATCAGGCTGGCGGAGGGGAAGCGCTTACTTCACCGTCACCCGGGCAAACTTGCGCTTGCCGACCTGATAGACGGCGGTGCCGGCAGCGATCAGCGCCTTGCCATCGTCCAGCTTGTCGCCATCCACCTTGACCGCGCCCTGCTTGATCATCCGCAGTGCCTCGGAGGTGGTCTCCACCAGGCCGGCGTCTTTGAGCAGGTTGGCGATGGCCAGGCCGTCCCCTTCCAGGGCCAGTTCGACTTCCGGCATCTCGTCCGGGATGGCGTTCTTGGAGAAACGCTGGGTGAAGTCTTCGTGGGCCGCCTCGGCCGCCGCCTCGTCGTGATAACGGGCGATGATCTCTTTCGCCAGCCAGATCTTCACGTCGCGCGGGTTCAGGGTACCGGCTTCGATGCCGGCCTTGAAGCCTTCGATGTCCGCCAGCGGGCGGGAGGAGAGCAGCTCGTAGTAGTTCCACATCAGGGTGTCGGTGATGGACATGATCTTGCCGAACATCTCCCCCGGGGCGTCGTGCACGCCGATGTAGTTGGCGGCGGACTTGGACATCTTCTTGACGCCGTCCAGGCCCACCAAGAGCGGCATCATCAGCACGCACTGGGCGGCCATGCCGGCATCTTTTTGCAGCTCGCGACCCATCAGCAGGTTGAACTTCTGATCGGTACCGCCGAGCTCGACATCCGCCTTGAGCGCGACCGAGTCATAGCCTTGCAGCAGCGGATAAAGGAATTCGTGGATGGCGATGGACTGGCCGCTGCTGTAGCGCTTCTTGAAGTCGTCGCGCTCCATCATGCGGGCCACGGTCTGCTTGGCCGCCAGCTTGATCATGCCGGTGGCGCCGAGCTCACCCAGCCAGCTGGAGTTGTACTCGATGCGGGTCTTCTTGGGATCCAAAATCTTGAACGCCTGCTCCGCATAGGTGAGGGCGTTGTACTTGATGGCCTCTTCGGAGAGCGGCGGGCGAGTGCTGTTCTTGCCGGAGGGATCCCCCACCATGGCGGTGAAGTCGCCGATCAGCAAGATGATCTCATGGCCCAGATCCTGGAAGGTCTTCAGCTTGTTGAGGATCACGGTATGACCCAGGTGAATGTCCGGAGCCGTCGGGTCCATGCCCAGCTTGATGCGCAGCGGGCGCCCTTCCTTCAACTTGGCAACCAGTTCTTCTTCAACCAGAATTTCTTCCGCTCCGCGCTTGATCTCGGCTAGCGCCACCTCGAGCTGGGACATTTTTTGACTCTCCAATCACGATTCCACAGGGCCAGACATATTACTGGAATGGCGAGACAATTGGAAAGCCTGTAAAATCCGCTGATTCCGCCCGACTTCACGCCCTTTTCTCATGCATATTTGGCACACCTTCAACGCTCTTCCCCTCTGGCACCGCAAGATGGTGCTTATTCTGAGCATCCTGGTGATGATGCTGGCCGCCTGGCCCGGCGAACAGGCCGTCGCCACCCGGGTCGATGAGCATGCCGCAAGTCGGACCCGCGACGAGTTGCCAGACGAGCAGGATCGCCTCGCACTGGAGCAGACTGTCCGCCCGGCCAAGCCTCTTTATGTCACCAAGCAGGTCAAGGTTCGCAGCGGCGACAACATGGGGGTCATCTTCCAGCGTCTGGGCCTCGGCACGGCAGATCTGCACCTCATCGATCAGCTCGCGGCCGCCGATCCGCTGCGCATGCTCAAACCCGGTCAGGAGCTGACCTTCAAACTCACCCAGGGCGGCGAACTGCAGAGCCTCTATTACCCTCACAGCCTGGAGCAGGCGCTCAAGGTCAACCGACGGGAAGATGGCTTCGTGGCCAAAGCGGTTCGCCTGGAACTCGACACCCGTGAAAACTGGGCCCAAGGCAATATCCGCTCCAGCTTCTGGGGCGCCGCCGTCGAAGCGGGCATGACCGAGGATCAGATCATGGATTTGGCCGCCATCTTCGGCTGGGACATCGACTTTGCCCAGGACTTGCAACCAGGGGACAGCTTCCGGGTGCTGTTCGAGGAGAAATACCAGGATGAGGAGCGGGTCGCCTCCGGCGATATTCTGGCCGCCGAGTTCGTCAACCAGGGCGAGGCCTACCGCGCCGTGCTGAGCGATGATGGCAACTACTACACCCCGGCGGGCAAGGCGATGCGCAAGAGCTTCCTGCGCGCGCCGGTCAACTTCAAGTACATCAGCTCCAACTTCAACCCGCGTCGCCTGCACCCGGTCACCGGCAAGGTGCGCCCCCACAACGGCATCGACTACGTGGCCCCCGTGGGCACCCCCATCATGGCCTCGGGGTCGGGGAGCGTGGTGGCCGCCGGTTACAACCAGTTCAACGGCAACTATGTGTTCATCAAGCATGCCGGCAACTATGTGACCAAATATCTGCACCTCTCCAAGCGCACAGTCAACAAGGGTCAGCGGGTGAAGCAGGGACAGACCATAGGCCTGCTGGGCAGCACGGGCCGGGTCACGGGCGCCCATCTGCACTACGAATTCCTGGTCGCCGGGGTACACAAGAACCCGCGCACCCTGACCCTGCCTCAGGCAGAAACCCTCAGCGGCCGCGAGTTGAGCCAGTTCAAGGCCCAGGCCCTGCTGCAACTCGCCAAGCTGGAGCGCTCAGAGCCTCAGCTTGCCCAGCGCCGGGACGGATCCTGAGTCAAGGGCTCACCCGGATCACGGGGAGCAAGCAGCAGCCATCGCCGGTATGGCGACAGGCAAAGCGGTTATCACAAGCAATGACAAGGAGCCCTCAGATGGCGGAACGTTACTTGGGTCTGATGTCCGGCACCAGCCTGGATGGCATCGATGCGGTGCTGATAGAGACGGATGGGGATGGCGTGCGGGTCGAGGTGGCGCTGTGCCATCCCTGGCCCGATGACACGGCTCACGCGCTGCACACCCTCTGCACTCCGGGGGAGAATGAAATCGATCGCATGGGGGTAGCCGATAACCTGGTGGCCCGCGAATTTGCCGCCGCCGCTCAGGCTCTGCTCGACAAAGCGGGGCTCGCGCCCGCCGATATCCGTGCCATCGGCTCCCACGGCCAGACCATTCGCCACCGCCCCCAGCTCGGCTTCACCCTGCAAATTGGCAACAGCGCTCTGTTGGCCGCACTGACCGGCATCGACGTCATCAGCGACTTCCGCAGTCTGGACATGGCCCTCGGCGGCCAGGGAGCCCCCCTGGTGCCCGCCTTCCATCAGGCCATTTTTGCCAAAGCGGGCGTCCTGCGGGTGGTGTTGAATCTGGGCGGCATCGCCAATATCTCTGTGCTGCCCGGCGGCTCCGGTTGCAATGTCTATGGCTTCGACACCGGCCCCGCCAATACCCTGCTCGATGGCTGGTATCGCCGTCATCAGCCCCAGGGCGGCAGCTACGATGCCGGTGGCCAGTGGGGTGCCAGCGGCCAAGTGGTTCCTGAACTGCTCGACAAACTGCTCAGCCACCCCTACTTCGCCGCCCCCGCCCCCAAGAGCACCGGGCGGGAGATGTTTACCCTGGAGTGGCTAGACGGCGAGCTGGCAGGCAGCCATTACTCCCCCGTCGATGTGCAGCGCACCCTGCAGGCGCTGAGCTGCCACAGCATCGCCCGCCAGCTGCCCGTGCTTGCAACGGGAGCGGATGACACCCCCCCCCAGGCCGAGCTGTTTGTCTGCGGCGGCGGTGCCCACAACGACCCGCTGCTGGCCGAGCTGGCGGCTCTGCTGCCCCGCTGGCGCATCGCCAGCACGGCCGAGCTGGGGCTCGCCCCCGACTGGGTGGAAGGGGCCGCCTTCGCCTGGCTGGCGCAGCGCTTTATCCAGCGCCAGCCAGGCAACCTACCTGCGGTGACCGGCGCCAGCCGCCCAGCGGTACTAGGTGCCCTCTACCCCGCCTGAAGGGCCGAGAGGGGCAATAGGGGTAGCCGACTGTCATCCCGGCCCCGTTTATCAAACCGGGCAACCTGCCCTTATTCGAGCACCGGCGCCAGTCGACCGGCCGTACTCGGTGCCCTCTATCCCGCCTGAAGGGCCGAGAGGGGCAATAGGGGTAGCCGACTGTCATCCCGGCCCCGTTTATCAAACCGGGCAACCTGCCCGCCGTCACCGGCGCCAGCCGACCAGCGGTGCTCGGTGCCCTCTACCCCGCCTGAACGGGCAACCAGCGCACACGAACAGAGAGGGCGGCACATGCCGCCCTCTCTGTCATTATCCGGCTCTGCCGGCAGACGTTATCGACCTTGTTCTCTTCCCTTCTTTTTCCCGCTGCAATTTCATTGCATAAATCTGAATGTCATATGCAGCCCGTATTGGTTGATTGCGGCGGCTCGCTTGCGTCAATGACATCGTCGTCATGCAGCCTAGGTGAATGATAATTCTCGCCTCTGTTTCAAGGGTCGAAAACGGACATTGGCTAGCATATTTTTGATGTTGCTGACAGCCCCGTTCATGGGCATAAAATGCATAGCCATTCATATTGAAGTGCATGAACAGCAAAATATTGCCGATGATTAACCCTTTATTCACAGAATTGATCAACGACGGCCCGGTACAAACCCACGCACTGCGGCCATTTCCCTTATAAGGCGCGTTATGACACCCGGCCAGCCGTTATATATCGTGAATTGAACCGCATTTTAGCTATATTTCAGAGCATTGAGCCACCTCATAGAAATGCGATCCCAGTTTGCATCCCCTGGTCGGCCCCCCATAGAATCCCCCTGTCTGAATCATCAACCCGATCCATTTCTCCATCAGCCGCTCGCCCACGCAGGCGACGTCGAAGCAAGACTCGAAACAGCGATGACTGTTTTCCGTATCACCCGTCGTCATTCGTCGGGAACGGGCAACTGTTGCCGAAATAAAGCGAGGCGTGCGGCAAACGAGGAAGGCGTTGACCCTACATCAATAAAGAGAAAGGAGTATCGCCATGAGTGGTACCATCATCAAGTCAGCCAGAAATACCCCTAATGCCCCCCAGGATCTGGGCCCCTATACCCAGAGCGTGGCGTTCTCTCATTACAACAATATTTCCGCTCAACTCCCTGTCGATCCCAAGACCGGCAAGCTGGTGAGTGGCGATATCCAGGCGCAGGCCAGACAGTGCCTGAATAACCTCAAGGCGATCATAGAGAGCATCGGCCACGTGATGGACGATATGGTCAAAGCCACCATATTCCTGAAAGACATGGGGGATCTGGAGGCGGTCAACAGCGTTTATCGCGAATTTTTCCCGGGCTATGTGCCGACCCGCACCGTGCTCGCCGTGGCCGCCCTGCCGATGCATGCGCTGGTGCAGATGGACGCCCTTATCTCCAACGGCGAAGGCACCTTCCCCCAGGCACCCTGCGCCTTAGTGAAACTCGCCCGCAATAGCGACAAAGCCCCGCAGTGTGCACTCTCGACCCATACCGTTGCCTTCTCTCACTACAACAACATTGGTGCCCAGCTGCCGGTCGACGGGGCATCGGGCAAACTGGTTGCCGGTGGTATCCAGGAGCAGGCGGCCCAGTGCCTGCGCAATATCAAAAACGTGCTGGAGAGCATAGATGTGCCCTTTGACGACATCGTCAAGGTGAACATCTACCTGACCAGCCTCGCGGATCTGGAGGCCGTTGACGAGGTCTACAGCACCTTCTTCCCGGACTCCGCCATCGCCCGCGCCGTGGCTTATCTGCCGGCCCGCAGCCTGATCGTGGCCTCTGCCCTGCCGCTGGGTGCCCGGGTGCAGATGGATGCGGTCATCTCCCACGGTGACGGCACCCCGCCCCAGCTGGTGGAAGACAGGCACAACCTGGTGATCCGCGCCCGCAACACCGACCAGGCACCACGCAGCCCGCTCCATTGCCAGAGCGTCGCCTTCTCCCACTACAACCATATTGCCGGCCAGCTGCCGATCGACATGGCCACCGGCAAGGTGCTGACCGGCTGTATCCGTGAGCAGACTGCCCAGTGCCTGAGCAATATCAAGGCGATTGTGGAGAGCATCGGCCATGTGATGGACGATATCGTCAAGGTCAATATCCAGCTGAAGAACATCGAGGATCTGGACGCAGTAAACGCCATCTACACCAAATACTTCCCGAGCTATCTGCCCGCCCGTACCGTCATTGGCGTGAGCGAGCTGCCCGCCGGCGCCCTAGTGCAGATGGATGCCGTACTCTCCAATGCGGAAAGTACCCCGCCACAGGCTTAAATTTAATAAACTCTACGAGAGATTAGAAGATACCGGTGAAATCGTTATCTTCTAATCATCAAGCCAATTTAACTGATCTACTAACATCACAATCTGATTATCTATCAACTCCTTATCGAGTCCAAATACAATCGCTGCATGTAGTCATAGTGCTCTGAATTTAGCTCGCTATATTTAACATCTATTTTAGGCGCCCCAACATAATTAAAATCAGCGAGTTCTATGCATTTCAAAATCAAGTCATCTATCTCACTTCTTTTTTCCTTTACTGCTAATAACTGAGATTTATTTAAGCAGTATGCGGCAAAATCTGCAATTTGTAGGAATGGATTTCCACTTGATCTTTCGAAAGATATAGATGCACGCTTAGTAATACCTCGCAATAATGGTAACACCATTTCACTACCTGCTTTTCGGCGCCCCTCATCGAAAATTATAGAAACAGGAGTTTTATAATTATTATCTATCAAATAATGCTTTGCTTTTATCAATGCCATAAACATAGCCATATCACTATGTTCATATAATTTCAGTGCTCCATGCTTTGTCCCCTTACCAAGGGCAATGTTATTCCTAACGTAATAAGAAGGAGCCCAGGACTGAACTAAACACGTGAATTTGTAATGTGAAAAAATATCACAAAATGTACTAAATATACATAATCGCATGTCAGAGTCTATTTTAGCCCACTCTCCTTGGCCATTCATTATTTCAGTAAGATGACATTCTGTCGTGTTGAGCTCATCTTTAAATAGGCCTAACACACCATTCATCTGCGTTCGTACCTCATCAATAATATTAGGCTCAAATAAAACACCAACATATGTTTTACGATCAGAGTCTAAATATTTAGAATTAAGAGACTTGCCTGGAGAGCCGGTATCATCAAATGCAATTAGTGTATTCACATTATGCCCTTCTTGTTATTAGTTTTTATCTTATAAAAAGCCCCCCATCTTGCGATGGAGGGCGTTTTATCCTTCCGGCTATTGAGCCTAGACGGCCCAATCTTCAGGAATTACAGGGGCTATTACAGAGACTCTGCGGTCGCAACCACGTTTTCCACGGTAAAGCCGAATTCCTTGAACAGCAGCTCGGCCGGTGCGGACTCACCGAAGGTGGTCATACCGATGATCTTGCCGCCGAAGCCCACGTACTTGTACCAGTAGTCGGCGATACCCGCTTCGATGGCCACGCGCTTGGTGACGCTGGACGGCAGGACGGACTCCTTGTACTCGGCAGACTGGGCGTCGAACACGTCGGTGGCTGGCAGGGAGACCACGCGCACGGCGCGGCCCTTGGCGGTCAGCTGCTCATAGGCGGCCACGGCCAGCTCCACTTCGGAACCAGTGGCGATCAGGATCAGCTCCGGGGTACCGGCACAATCCTTCAGCACATAACCACCCTTGGCGGTATCGGCCAATTGCTGGGCGCTGCGGTCCATCTGGGGCAGGTTCTGACGAGAGAAGATCAGCGCAGTCGGGCCATCCATACGCTCGATGGCGTGCTTCCAGGCGATGGCGGATTCCACCTGGTCACAGGGGCGCCAGGTGCTCATGTTCGGGGTCAGACGCAGGGAGGCTATCTGCTCTACCGGCTGGTGAGTCGGGCCATCTTCACCCAGACCGATGGAGTCGTGGGTGTAAACGAAGATGGCGCGCTGCTTCATCAGGGCGGCCATGCGCAGGGCGTTACGGGCGTACTCCATGAACATCAGGAAGGTGGCGCCGTAGGGGATGAAACCACCGTGCAGGGCGATGCCGTTCATGATGGCGGACATGGCGAACTCGCGCACGCCGTAGTGGATGTAGTTGCCCGCCGCACTCTCGGGAGTCAGAGACTTGGAGCCGGACCACATGGTCAGGTTGGACGGCGCCAGATCGGCGGAACCACCCATGAACTCGGGCAGCAGCTTGCCGAAGGCTTCCAGGGAGTTCTGGGACGCTTTACGGGTCGCTATCTTGGCCGGGTTGGCTTGCAGGGTTTCGATGATCTTGGCGGATTCAGCGGCCCAGTTGGCTGGCAGCTCGCCTGCGGTACGGCGCTTGAATTCAGCAGCCAGGGTCGGGTGCGCGGCTTCATAGGCGGCGAACTTGGCAGCCCAGTCGGATTCGAGCTTGGTGCCTTTCTCCTGGGCATTCCACTCGGCGGCGATCTCGGACGGGATGACGAAGGGCGCGTGATCCCACTTCAGGAAGGCACGGGCGGCGGCGATCTCGTCGTTGCCCAGCGGTGCGCCGTGGCAATCGTGGGAGCCGGACTTGTTCGGTGAACCGTAACCGATGATGGTACGGCAGCAGATCAGGGTCGGCTTGCCGGTCTCGGCCTTGGCGGCTTCGATGGCGGCGTTGATGGCTTCCGGGCTGTGACCGTCAACGGCCGGGATGACGTGCCAGCCGTAGGCTTCGAAACGCTTGGGGGTGTCGTCGGTGAACCAGCCTTCCACGTGACCGTCGATGGAGATGCCGTTGTCATCCCAGAACGCGATCAGTTTGCCAAGCTGCAGGGTACCGGCCAGGGAGCAAGCCTCGTGGGAGATACCTTCCATCAGGCAGCCGTCGCCCATGAAGGCGTAGGTGTAATGGTCGACGATGTCGTGACCCGGCTGGTTGAACTGCTCGGCCATGGATTTTTCAGCGATCGCCATGCCCACGGCATTGGTGATGCCCTGACCCAGCGGGCCAGTGGTGGTTTCGATGCCAGGGGCATAACCGTACTCAGGGTGACCCGGGGTGCGAGAGTGCAGTTGGCGGAAGTTTTTCAGATCCTCGATGGTGAGGTCGTAACCGGAGAGATGCAGCAGGGAGTAAATCAGCATGGAGCCGTGGCCGTTGGACAGCACGAAACGGTCGCGGTCGGCCCACTTGGGGTTGTTCGGGTTGTGCTTGAGGTGGCCACGCCACAGCACTTCGGCGATATCTGCCATTCCCATGGGGGCGCCCGGGTGACCGGAGTTGGCTTTTTGTACGGCATCCATACTCAATGCGCGAATGGCATTGGCAAGCTCTTTACGAGAAGGCATCTGTATCTCCTGCGATTGCTTCATTTGATGGCCAAGATTAAGGCGCGTTATTGTCCCAGCAGGGCGGGCGAGGTGCAAATATTATCTGGGCGAATAAAGTGGCTTTGGGAGCGCAGTCGCTTTTCTTGCCCCGGCAAACGATTCGCTTTGCGGCCATTTGCAACCCTTTATGGGTAAGGCTGGCCACAGCTGGCACCAAACCAAAATAGTGCTGGCAATCACCCTCCCCCCTCTTTAAAATAGACGTCCAGATGGAGATACCTCTACAAAGACGTCCCTAGAGTGACGTCCCGATGCAGATATCTCAAATACCAAGACTCTCCTTTTTACCCGGTTATGGCCAAGGCGATAACCCCTAGCGTTGAGAATGCTTCCATGGCAAAGCTGTTTACTTCCGAGTCGGTCTCCGAAGGCCATCCCGATAAAATCGCCGACCAGATCTCCGATGCGGTGCTGGATGCCATCCTGGAACAGGATCCCATGGCCCGTGTCGCCTGTGAGACCCTGGTCAAGACAGGCATGGTACTGGTTGGCGGCGAAGTAACCACTTCTGCCTGGGTCGACATCGAGCAGATCGTGCGCGATACCGTGCGCGAGATTGGCTACACCCACTCCGACATGGGCTTCGATGCCGACTCCTGCGCCGTGCTTAACGCCATCGGCAAGCAGTCCCCGGACATCAACCAGGGTGTCGATCGTGCCGATCCCTATGAGCAGGGCGCCGGTGACCAGGGCCTGATGTTTGGCTACGCCACCAACGAGACCGAGGTGCTGATGCCAGCACCCATCACTTACTCTCACCTGTTGGTGAAGCGTCAGGCCGAAGTGCGCAAGAATGGCACCCTGCCGTGGCTGCGTCCGGATGCCAAGAGCCAGCTCACCTTCGCCTATGACAGCGAAGGCAAGATCCTTGGCGTCGATGCCGTGGTGCTCTCCACCCAGCATTGCGACTCCATCAGCCACGCCGATCTGGTCGAAGCGGTGCGCGAAGAGATCATCAAGCCGGTACTGCCCGCCGAGTGGATCAGCAAGAACACCAAGTTCTTCATCAACCCGACCGGCCGTTTCGTCATCGGCGGCCCCATGGGTGACTGCGGTCTGACCGGTCGCAAGATCATCGTCGATACCTACGGCGGCATGGCCCGTCACGGTGGTGGCGCCTTCTCCGGCAAGGATCCATCCAAGGTGGATCGCTCCGCCGCCTACGCCGCTCGCTATGTCGCCAAGAACATAGTGGCCGCCGGTCTGGCCGACCGCTGTGAGCTGCAAGTCTCCTACGCCATCGGCGTGGCCGAGCCGACCTCCATCAGCGTCGAAACCTTCGGCACCGCCAAGGTCTCCGAGGAGCTGCTGGTCACGCTGGTGCGCGAGCACTTCGAACTGCGCCCCTACGGCCTCATCGAGATGCTGGATCTCAAGCGCCCCATCTTCAAGGCCACCGCCGCCTACGGCCATTTCGGTCGCGAAGAGTTCCCCTGGGAGCGTACCGACAAGGCCGAGCTGCTGCGCGCCGCCGCTGGCCTCTAAGCCAGCCGGTAGTCAGAAAGGGGAGCTCAGGCTCCCCTTTTTCATGTCCGGGATCCGGATGAACAGACCCCTTGCCTGCTTTTCGTCAGCATGAGCAAGAGGTAGACTGCCCCCTTTCGCTCACCTGCATGAATAGCCTTCAATTGCCCATGTCAGCACTTACTCTCACCCCGCTACAGATGCAGCAGACCCTGACCGAACGGGTCCATCTCTGTTTCAGTCAAGCCGAGCAGAAACTGGGGCGCCCGTTCCCGCGTCCGCAGATCCACTGCAACATGCGTGGCCGGGCGGCGGGGTCGGCACGGCTGCAAACCTGGGAGCTGCGCTTCAACCCGGCACTGTTTGCGGCCAATTATCAGGCCTTCCTCGATGAGGTGGTGCCCCATGAGGTGGCGCACCTGCTGGTGCATGCCTTGTGGGGTGCAGGACGAGGCAAGGGGCGAGTGCTGCCCCACGGCCGCCAGTGGCAGTCGGTGATGCGAGAAGTGTTCAATCTGGAACCCAGAACCACCCACAGCTTCGATCTCGCCGTGCTGGCTCAGCCTAGCGTGACCTACGCCTGTGCCTGCCAGCAGCATCAGCTCTCCATCCGCCGCCATAACAAGGTGGCGCGCGGGGAGGCCAATTACCATTGCCGGCGCTGTAAGCAGGTGCTCACTCGCCCCTGAGTCGCATTCTTGTCGCCCCCATGCCAGGGGCGCTGCCAACATCACTCCCGACCCCCTTAAGGAAGCCCATGTCTCGTTTCGCCTCGTTCATCCTGCTTGCCCTCTTCATGGCCCTGCCGTTGCAAGCCCAGACCTTTCGCACCGCCAAACAAAGTCTTAATCGCCTCTATCAGTCCCACCCCACCAGCTTCTACTGCGGCTGCGACATCGACTATCAGGGCAAGCAGATGAGCCCGGATCTGGCCAGCTGTGGCTATGAGCCGCGCAAGCAGGCCAAACGCGCCGCCCGCATCGAGTGGGAACATGTGGTGCCCGCCTGGGAGTTCGGCCACCAGCTGCAGTGCTGGCAGGAGGGTGGCCGCAAAAACTGCGGCAAGAGCGACCAGTTCAACCAGATGGAGGGGGACATGCACAACCTCTTCCCCGCCATCGGCGAGGTGAACGGCGATCGCGCCAACTACCGCTTCTCCGACTGGAACGGCAAGCCGAACCAGTATGGCCAGTGCCAGATGCTGGTTGATTTCAAGGCGCGTCAGGTACAGCCGCCCAAGGGGCCGGTACGGGGCCAGATAGCCCGCGCCTATCTTTATATGAGCAAACAACACGGGCTGCGTCTGGCCGCACAACAACGTAAACTGTTCGAAGCCTGGGACAGGCAGTACCCGGCAGATAGCTGGGAGTGCGAACGCAATCGCCGCATCGGCAAACTGCAGGGCAACACCAATCCCTTCATTGAAAAGCAGTGCCAATGACACCATGTAAGGAAGCAGGCGTCCCCTTGCTCCCAGACAGGGCGGGATGAGAGCCATCCCGCTCATTGAATCAGCCAAGAGACAGACACTCAGCCATGCGCATTCCACGTATCTATGAACCGGCCGCCCTGCAGGTTGGCCAGACCCTCGCCCTGTCGGAAGACGGTGCCAATCACATAGGCCGGGTGCTGCGCATGCAGGCCGGTCAGGCCATCGAGCTGTTCAACGGTGATGGCCAGCAGTACCACGCCCTCATCACCAGCGTCGGGAAAAAATCCCTCGAGGTGAGCATAGAGAGCGCCGAGGCCCGCTCGGTCGAGTCGCCTCTGGCCATCCACCTGGGCCAGGTGATCAGCCGTGGCGACAAGATGGACTTCACCATCCAGAAATCGGTGGAGCTGGGCGTCACCTGCATCACCCCGCTCTTCTCCGAGCGCTGCGGCGTCAAACTGCCCGCCGATCGGCTGGAGAAGAAACGCGAACAGTGGCAGAAGGTGGTGATCAGTGCCTGCGAGCAGTGCGGCCGCAATGTGGTGCCAGAGGTGCGTATGCCGATGGAGCTGGATGCCTGGCTGGCAGAAGAGACCCAGGAGCTCAAGCTCAACCTGCACCCGCGCGCCGAGTACAGCATCAGCACCCTGCCTATCCCTGCGCACGGCGTACGCCTGCTGATAGGCCCGGAGGGCGGCTTGTCCAGCGACGAGATCGCCCGTACTGTGCAGGAAGATTTCAAAGAGATGCTGCTGGGGCCGCGGGTGCTGCGCACCGAAACCGCGGCCCTGACCGTCATCACGGCGCTGCAGTGCCGGTTTGGCGATCTCGCCTGAAACCAGTCCAATGTCTTACTGCGAGGTCGTGATCAAGGCTCATGCGCTGCTCGGAATCCTCACGTATGTCTATACGCTCCGGTTCCTGCGCTGCTCTTTACCTTGCTGACGACCTCTCGTGACAGACCTTGAACAAGTTTTAAGAATCTCACTCGCAATCGAGCTACCAGAAGGATATTCGGATGACCATTAAACTCGGCATCGTGATGGACCCCATCTCGACCATCAACATCAAGAAAGACTCCAGCTTTGCCATGTTGCTGGAAGCCCAGCGTCGTGGCTATGAGCTCTTCTATCTGGAGATGGCGGATCTCTACATGGAGGCCGGTCGCGCCTTCGGCACCATGCGCCCACTGCGCGTGGATCAGAACCCGGCCAAGTGGTATGAACTGGGCGAGGTGGTCGATCAGCCGCTCAGCGAGCTCAATGTGATATTGATGCGCAAGGATCCGCCGTTCGACACCGAATTCATCTACGCCACCTACATGCTGGAGCGGGCCGAGGACGAGGGTAGCCTGATCGTCAACAAGCCCCAGAGCCTGCGCGACGCCAACGAGAAGCTCTACACCGCCTGGTTCGCCGAGCACACCCCGACCACCCTCGTCACTCGCCGCGCCGACAAGCTGCGCGCCTTCCACGCCGAGCACAAGGACGTGATCCTGAAGCCGCTGGACGGCATGGGGGGCGCCTCCATCTTCCGCATGAAGGAGGACGATGCCAACGTCGGCGTCATCATCGAGACCCTCACCGAACATGGCAGCCAGTACTGCATGGCGCAGACCTTCCTGCCCGCCATCAAGGACGGCGACAAGCGGGTGCTGGTGGTGGACGGTGAGCCGGTGCCTTACTGCCTGGCCCGTATCCCGGCCCAAGGGGAGACCCGTGGCAACCTGGCGGCCGGTGGCCGCGGTGAGGCGCGCCCCTTGAGCGAGGCCGACTGGGCCATCGCCCGCGCGGTCGGCCCGACCCTCAAGGCCAAGGGCTTGATCTTCGTCGGCCTCGACATCATCGGCGATCGGCTGACCGAGATTAACGTCACCAGCCCGACCTGCATCCGCGAGATTGAGGCCGCCTTCGACGTCTCCGTCACCGGCATGCTGATGGATGCCATCGAGCGTCGCCTGGGCCACTGATCAGCCCAGGTTGGCAACACAACGAGGGAGTGGGGCAACCCGCTCCCTCATTTTTTTCGCCTGCCATTTTATCGCCGCAGCGCCGAAGATCCCGCGCTGCGGTAACCGCCAAGCACGCAGTGGTCACCGCCAGGAAAGTGGCGTGACTCAGCGCTTTCGCAGCCTCTTCTACCAAGAACTGGCCCCCGTTTCAGGGCTCCCATCATGCTCATCCGCTGGCAACTCTCCAGCCCGCCCACTAAAAAAGCGGTTTTGCCCGCCCGCCCTAGCTGCCATAATTGGCCCAAATACCTCGGCCTTGCACTCTTTGACCCATGCAAACACTGCAAAATCATTTTCTGCTCGCCATGCCGAGCCTCAAGGATCCCTACTTCGAGCGTGCCCTCGTCTACCTGTGCGAGCACAGCCCAGAGGGGGCCATGGGGCTGGTGGTCAACATCCCCGTCGACATGGCGCTCGATACCATGCTGGCGCAGCTCAAGCTGACGCCGCCCCCCAAACCCGAACTCAAGCAGCCGGTGTTGCAGGGCGGGCCGGTCGCCGCCGAACGCGGCTTCGTGCTGCACAGCTTTCGCCCCGGCTTCAACTCCAGCCTGCAGGTCAGTGACGAGCTGATGGTCACCACCTCCAAGGACATCTTGGAGACCCTGGGCACGGAGCTGGCGCCGGATCACTATCTGGTGGCGCTGGGCTACGCCGGCTGGAGTGCGGGTCAGCTCGAGCAGGAGCTGGTCGACAGCGCCTGGTTGGTGATACCACCGGACAAGGCCCTGCTGTTTGATACCCCAACCCATTTGCGCTGGCAGCAAGCCGCCGCCAGCATAGGGGTCAACCCCCTGCACCTCTCCAGCGACATAGGGCACAGCTAAGCCTGGCCCTTCCCTCACCTCACAGGAACAGACATGTCATCAGCGCGTAGCATCATGGGTTTCGATTACGGCACCAAGAGCATAGGGGTCGCCATCGGCCAGGAGCTCACCGGCACGGCGCAGCCATTGCGCTCCCTCAAGGCCAATGACGGTGTGCCCAATTGGGACGAGATTGAAAAGTTGCTCAAGGAGTGGCAGCCGGATCTGCTTATTGTCGGCCTGCCGCTGAATATGGATGGCACCGATCAGGAGATCACGGTACGGGCCCGCAAGTTCGGCAATCGGCTCCATGGCCGCTTCGGCAAGCAGGTCGAGTTCAAGGACGAGCGGCTCACCACCACGGATGCCCGTGCCCGACTGTTCGAGCGCGGCGGCTACAAGGCCCTCGACAAGGGCAGCGTGGATGGCGTCTCGGCCCAGCTCATCGTCGAAGCCTGGATGGAAGAGCAGTACGGTTGAGCCCGGGGGGCCAGCCATTGGCCCCCTGCATCAGGCATCTCCCGCCGGCGCCAACGCCGCCTCTCCCCCGCCCCATGGGAACAGGGCAAGTCCCTCCGCCGCCAGGCCATAGAGCAGTTTCGTCTCATTGCGCAGCCACATCACCTTGGCATCCTGGTTATGGCGCTTGTGCCACAGCAGGATGAAGGCGATCTCCAGTTGCTGATAGAGCGCCTCGGCCAGCGGCAACGGCATGGCGATCAGATTGCCGTGGTGCCTGGCGGCATAGCCGGCGCAATAAGACGGCGCCACCGCGATCAGCTCATGACTCGACTGGGAGGCGATGTGCAGGGCCTGCTCAAAGCTCGCCACCATGATGGGCACCTCCCGCTTCAGCCCCTCGTCCTCCAGCAGATCATCCAGCGCCCAGCTGTCGCTGGCCTCCCACACCACGCTTACCTGGGGACAGGCCAGGAAGTTCTCCAGGGACCAGGTCTGCTGGAGCAGGGGGTGATTTTTACGCAGGAACACCACGGGCCTGTCACTGAACAGCACCTCGTGATCGATGTAATAGGGCAGCCGGTTGACCCTGGCCTGGGAGCGACCGTGGGTCTCCCGGGCGCAGAAGCCGAGATCCGCATCCCCGTTGACTATGTCGTTGAGGGAGTGATGATCCCACCCCAGCATCCTGACCACAGAGTGGGGATACTTCTGGTAGATGGTCATGGGCAGCTCGCTCAGGAAGCTGGTGCTGAAGGGGGACTCCATCACCAGGCTGAAGCGGGCCCCCTCGGGGATCGCCTCGCTATTGAGAGAGGTGATGCTGTCTGTCAGCAGGAACCAGGCCTTGAGCTCCTCCTCCAGAGTCAGGGAGAGCTGGGTCGGCTGCAGCCCCTGACGCACCCGCACGAGGAGGGGATCGTCAAACCAGTCCCGCAGCTTGGCGAGCGCCTTGCTCACCGCCGAGGGGGTGACGCAGAGCTTCTTGGCCGCCCCTGTCACGCTGCGCTCCTGCATCAGGTGCTTGAAGACCACCAGCAGGTTCAAATCCAGTTCACCCAGGTTGCGCATCTTTCCTCTCCCCTTATCCCCGCGACCGCGCTTCACGCAGCGCAAGCCATGGTAGCAGCCCTTTGACGGCCAGGTAACTGAGCAGGGTCAACAGCAGGGCAGAGATCAGCATCAAGGATGGGGCCACGCCAAGCTGGCCCAGCAGCCAGATATAGAAGCCGGAGAGGCTGATCTGCATGATGCAGAGCAGGGCGCTGGCAAATGCCGCCTGGTGCTGACACTCCGCCAGCGCCTCCCCCATCGCCACCCCGAAGCCGCAGGAGAAGCCGATGCAGACCAGGGCAAAACCCGGCAGCAGCAACCGGATGTCGTCCCCCAGCTGCCAGCAACCGAGCAGAGCTATCGCCGCCAGCAGGTAGGTCAGATGAGAGAGCGCCAGCACCTGATGCTTGCCGAGCCAACGCAGCAGCAGCGGGGTCAGGAAGGAAGTGGACATGCTCACCCCGGCCATCACCATCATCACTATCGCGTACTGCTCAGTGGTGAAGCCGAACTCCTGCATCAGGATCAGCGGCGAGACGCTGACATAGACCAGGATGGCGGTCACGCTGGCACTGGTCAGCAGCGAGTGCAGCATGAAGCGCGGAGAGCCCAGCAGGGCAAGGGGCCGGGTCGCGCCACTCTGCTGGCGGGCCGGGCGAGTCTCCCTGAGCAGCAGCAGGTTGACCAGACCGCTGACGGCGGCCAGCAGCGCCATCGCCACAAAGATCCCGCGCCAGTCGAAATGCGACAGGATGAGATAACCGAGCACAGGCGCCAGCACAGGGATGACACAGATCACCCCGTTTATCATGGAGAACGCCATCGCCAGCCGCGCCTGGCTCAGCACATCCCGCAGCACGGTAAAGGTCATGATGTAGAGCGCCCCCGCCCCGACTCCCTGCCAGAAACGGCCGAGATAGAACTGGCGGATCCCCGCCGCATTGGCCGCCGCCAGGGAGGCGAGGACAAAAATCAGGGCGCCTCCCAGCACCACCCAACGCCGTCCATGGCGATCGGCAATGATCCCCCCCAGCAGCACAGTGGCCGCCATGCCGAACAGGTAGATGGAGAAGGCGGTGTAGCACAGTGGCCGCCATGCCGAACAGGTAGATGGAGAAGGCGGTGTGGATCTGCGCCTCGCTCGCCTGCAGGGCATCGGCAATCTGGGGCACTGCCACCAGATAGAGATCGATCCCGACCGGATAGAGGATGATCATCAGGAAAGTGCACAGCAGGAAAATGCCCATGGATGCTCCATTGCGAAGGGTCAGCCCACGCAGACCATGCCAACCAGCGTCGGTGGCGGGAGCAGGGGGGACAGGTTGAATATGGACAGCACTATAGGAGGGGCACCCGCTCGCACCTAGTGACGAGATGGCGATCGGTAGATTCCAATTTGGAAATTCGGGGGCAAGGGGCAAGCCATTGGGGCCATCAGGTGATGCGTGACTGTGCCGGACAACACCAAAAAGTACGCCGGGTAATCCCGGCGTACTCATGTCAATCAACAGGGCCGAGCTGTCACTCGGCCAGCTTGCTCAGGATGGCGTGGGCCGCCTTGACCCGGGCTTCGTTGGGGTAGTTGCGATTGGCCAACATGACGATACCAATCCCCTTGGCAGGCACGAAAGCCACATAGGCGCCGAAGCCATTGGTAGAACCCGTCTTGTTGAACAGCACACTGCCCCCCGCCACGACCGGCTTGGTGACAGGGCTCACGGGATGAGGCTTGAGGGCCATCTCGGCACTGTTCCCCCCCTGCAATGTCTCCAGGCTCAGCGGGTATTCATACATCTCCCATCCCAACCCCTGGGTCATCTTCCCCACCGAGTAGAAACCAGTGTGGGTCAGCTCTATCGCCTTTTTGACCTCGCTATCCCCTTGATACACCATGTTAGCCCGCACAAAGGCCAGCAGATCGGCCGAGCCGGTCTTGATGCCATAGGCCTCTGCCGCCAGCATCCCCGGATTGACTCTGATCGGTTTGTCATCCTTGGCGTAGCCATAGGCATAATTCGCCATGGCCGCCTCGGGCACGGTGAGATAGGTATGATCGAGACCTAGCTTGGGCAGCAGAGTCTGGCTCATCAACTGCTCGAAGGGCTGGCCCAGGCTACTCGCCGCCAGATGGCCGAACAGACCTATGCTGGGGTTGGAGTACTGGCGATGGGTTCCCGCCTGATATGGAGGTGACCAGTGGCGGTAGTAAGCCTGCATGCTGTCGGTCGAATTCACCTCGTCCGGGAGCTGCAGCGGCAGGCCCCCGGCGCTGTATGTGGCGAGTTCGGCCATGGTGATGCCGTCAAATACCGAGCCTTGCAGCCAGGGCGCATGCTGGCTCACCTTGTCGTCCAGTTTGATCCCTCCCTTCACCACGGCATAAGCCCCAAGCGTTGCCGTAAGAGTCTTGCTGACCGAACCTATCTCGAACAGGGTCTGCTCGCTGACCTTGGCCCCGCTTGCCCGATCAGCCACCCCATAGTTGAAATAGTGCGCCTTGCCCCCTTTGAGCACGGCGACCGCCATGCCGGGGATCCTCTGCTCTTTGAGCAGGGGTTGAATGTTGGCATCGACCAACTTGTTCAGGGTATCGGCTTGAATGTCGGTGGCTGCGCTGCCAGCCTGAGCCAGACCGACCCACAACAGCGTGCTCGCTGCCACCCAGTTAATCCGCTGTCGTTGTTGCATTGTGTCTTCGTCCTCTTGTTTATCGGCAGGTCGCCGTCATGGCGCACAGTGAGACCAGCATAGGCGAGCAGCATGTGCTGGTGATGAGGCCATGTGAAGTCTGGGTGAAGTCGCGCCGGATAATCTCGCTGCGGGCCGGTCGCGCCGAAGCCCTCTGGTCTACGCCTCTCCCGCCCTGACCCACTTCCCCGCCCTCAATCCATAAAAAAGGGAGCCATTGTCTCCCCTCTTGCTATCGGTCTGGTGTGCGGTGTTACTTCTTGACCGGCGTATCCCAGATCCCCGCCTCCAGCTGGCTGCGGATCTCCGGGTACTTGTTGGCATCGAAGGTCGGCACCTTGCCCAATTTGAGCTGATCGTTGTAATCCTTGGCCAACTTGATGGCGACCCCGGAGAGCAGGAGTATGGCGACCAGGTTGACGATGGCCATGAAGCCCATGGAGACATCCGCCAGGGCCCACACGGTCGGCAGCTCGCCCACAGAGCCAAACATCACCATGCCAAGCACCAGCAGACGGAAAAACAGCAGGCCGCCCTTGTGGTTGTGTTCCAGGAAGATGAGGTTGGTCTCGGCGTAGGAGTAGTTCGCCACGATCGAGGTAAAGGCAAAGAAGAAGATGGCGGTGGCAATGAAGATATTGCCCGAGCTGCCAATCTGGGACGAGAGTGCCCGCTGGGTCAACTCGACCCCCGTGATGCCAGAACCCGGCTCGAACTGACCGGACATCAGGATGATGGCGGCAGTACAGGTACAGATGACGATGGTGTCCATGAAGACCCCCAGCATCTGCACATAACCCTGGGAGGCCGGGTGCGGCGGATAGGGGGTGGCGGTCGCGGCGGCGTTGGGGGCAGACCCCATACCGGCCTCGTTGGAGAAGAGACCACGCTTGATGCCGTTGATCATCGCCTGGGAGATGGCATACCCCATGGCACCGGATCCGGCCTGCTCTATGCCAAAGGCAGACTTGATGATCAGCACAAACACCCCGGGCAGCTCGGTGATGTTCATCGCGACAATGACCAGGGCCAGCAGTATGTAGGCCAGGGCCATGAAGGGCACGACCAGTTCGGCGAAGCGGGCGATGCCGCGAATGCCGCCGAAGATGATAAGACCCGCCAGCAGCACCAGGACGATGCCACTCATCCAGTCAGGAATGCCAAACGCCACGTTCATGGCCAGACTGATGGAGTTGGCTTGCACGGCATTGAATATCAGACCGAAAGCCAGCAGCAGACAGAGGGAGAAGAGCACCCCCATCCAGCGCATGCCAAGGCCACGCTCCATGTAATAGGCGGGGCCCCCTCGGTAGTTGCCATCCTCATCCTTGACCTTGTAGAGCTGAGCCAGGGTGCTCTCGACGAAGGCGGTTGCCATGCCGATGAAGGCAATCAGCCACATCCAGAAGATGGCGCCCGGGCCCCCCAGATAGATGGCAACGGCGACACCGGCCAGATTACCTGTCCCCACGCGGGCGGCCAGACTGGTACAGAGTGCCTGGAAGGAGGAGATGCCAGCCTGGTCGGATTTACGACTGTTGCGTAGTACCGAGAACATGTGGCCAAAGTGACGCACCTGGATAAACCCCAGGCGGACAGTGAAGAAGATGCCGACCCCAATCAGCAGGTAGATGAGCACGGCTCCCCACATCAGGTCGTTCAGTAGCGCTATCAAGGTATCCATAATTCTCTCGTTGTTATTCACATCCATGGCCAGTCTGCGCTGACCGCTTTGCTGTATGTTGCCGCATTAGCTTTCTGCTAAAGGGGCGGAATCTAGCATAGCGGGCAGGTTCAGAATAGTGATCCCCGTCACCCTGATCACAATAAGTGAACGATACCAGGCCGAAAAACCGCAGTTATTCAGCAAAGATTCAACAAAAACAATAATCCATACCCAATCTGGGCATATTTAGCCCGCGCAGATGTACAAGATGCCAGTGCCCGGCCCTCCCCGATCCACGCGCCATCGTTTGCTCAAACGTTTCCCAGAACAAGGGCCAAAACAGGCGGTTTTCTGAAAAACGTTTTACACGTAATAAAATTTCAAGTAGTGGCCATCAAGTTTTTTGTGACCAACTCCACATATCCGATAAAAACATAAAAAAAGTGACGCTGACAAGCCACTCGATAGTGCGATGAAGATATTAAAAAAATCATATAAATCATACGCTTTAACCATGGTTTACCCTAAAGACCACGCCACTGTTCGATCCCTGTGCAATCCCCCCTCTTGCGGTAGGCCCTTCAACTGTATTAAGTAGGCAAACAGTGTGGATGGGGTCGCCTCATCCAGCAGTTCTGAGCGTCTGCCGCCGCGTTTTTGTAATTTTGTTTCAAAACGTACCGCCCACGCCATCACCCTGGGATGACTCCCCATCAAGAGATGATATTTGCCATGGCCGATAAATTAACTCAGCTCAAAGCCCTGACCACAGTCGTCGCCGACACCGGTGATATCGAAGCCATCAAGCGCTACCAGCCGACCGACGCCACCACCAACCCATCATTGGTGCTCAAGGCCGCCGAGATCCCCGAGTATGCACCGCTGATCGACGACGCCATCAACTGGGCCAAGGCCCAGAGCCAGGACAAGGCTCAGCAGCTTATCGACGCCGGTGACAAGCTGGCGGTCAATATCGGCCTGGAAGTGCTGAAGATAGTGCCGGGTCGCATCTCCACCGAGGTGGATGCGCGTCTCTCTTTCGATACCGAGGCCAGCATCGCCAAGGCCCGCAAGCTGATCCGTCTCTATAACGAAGCGGGCATTAGCAACGATCGTATCCTGATCAAGCTCGCCTCCACCTGGGAAGGGATCCGTGCCGCCGAGGTGCTGGAGAAAGAGGGCATCCAGTGCAATCTGACCCTGCTGTTCTCCTTCGCCCAGGCCCGTGCCTGTGCCGAAGCCGGCGCCTTCCTGATCTCCCCCTTCGTGGGCCGTATCCTCGACTGGTACAAGGCCAAGCACAACCGTGACTACACCCCGAGCGAAGATCCGGGCGTGGTCTCCGTTACCGCCATCTACGACTACTACAAGCAGCACGACTACTCGACCGTGGTGATGGGTGCCAGCTTCCGCAATACCGGCGAGATCCTGGAACTGGCCGGCTGCGACCGCCTGACCATAGGCCCTGCCCTGCTGGAAGAGCTGAGCAAGAGCGAAGGCGCCGTGGTACGCAAACTGAGCTACACCGGTGAACGCCAGGCCAAACCCGCCCCCCTGAGTGAAGCCCAATTCCGCTGGGAACTGAACCAGGACGCCATGGCCGTCGAAAAACTGGCCGAAGGCATCCGCCTGTTTGCCGTCGATCAGGGCAAACTGGAAACCATGCTGGCCAGCCGCTTGGCGTGAGTCTGCATCGGATGAAAAAACCGGGCTCCCTGTTGGGAGCCCGGTTTTTTTTCGTCGATTAATTTAGCCAATTGAACCCTGTCATATGAATGTCACGAAAACGTTTTAATTTCCATAGCGCTGTGTTATACGGTTGGTGAAAAGAATAACAACCAAGGAGGGATCCATGGATATGTTCAGCTATGACGTTGAAGATGTTGTTGAGCTGGGTTCACGCGGTCGCGGGACAACGGGAAAAAAACGCAAGTGGAGAGAAATTGAGGCATTGAAGGATAAACATCGCTTGCAGAAGGAGCTGCAGTCGATCGATATCACCTACGATGGTCTCTCCGAGGAGATAGTGCTGTAACCGCATCGACTCTCATGAAAAGACCCCGCCTGCGCGGGGTCTTCTTATTTCAACGAGGCTGCTGCCACCGCCATTCTCTCTCAACAACAGGCCCGCTATCACAGCCCCCTTTCAGTGAAATAACCATCTAGATGACTGGCAGAGAGAGGCGACGGGCCAGCTCCTGAAAGTGCTGGCTCACCTCGGGTCCGAACAGGGGATCGCCTATGGCACGGTTCTGCCACTGTTGCTCCAGTTGACGCCAGTCATCTTCGGTCAGCACATCGCGCAGATGCGGGAATATCACCCCTTCCTCATAGTTCATGTGTCCCTCTTGCAAGGCCACGAACTGGGCTAGCTTGGCGGTAAATTGATCCAGGGGGATGACGGCGTCCATCAGGATCATCTCCACCATCTCCTTCAACTGGGAGCCAGTCTCGACCAGAGAGGCATGCTCCAGTTGCAGCCGCTGGCTGACATTTCCCTCGACCAGACGGTACTTGAGGTAGTAGTCATAGATGAGATCTTCCTTGGGATGGTGGTATTTGTCGGCCACTTCCCGCAAATAGTCGATCACGTCACGCATCAACGCATAATCGACCGGCCGCTCCTCATGGATGGCATTGAGCTTGCTTTTGAGCAGCTCCAACAGCCTGGCTATGTTGAGGTGATCCTGGTGCAGCTTGGCTAACATAAGCTCTCCTTGGCTTAAAAATGAACATATCCATCCTTGAGTATACGGCCATT
Organism: Aeromonas rivuli; assembly: GCF_020149575.1. Lineage (NCBI taxonomy): Bacteria > Pseudomonadati > Pseudomonadota > Gammaproteobacteria > Aeromonadales > Aeromonadaceae > Aeromonas > Aeromonas rivuli. The sequence goes on from NZ_CP079742.1 coordinate 3,310,094, forward strand.
TATCCCCTCAACTTTGCCCTCAATCAAGTCAGACGCAGACAGAACACCAGTCGACCGGGTGCTGACCCTGCTCAACCAGCAGGCGATTCGTCTCGGTGAAATGACCGCAGCCGATGAAACCACGATGGGCTGAAAGCGGGCTGGGATGGGGCGCTGTGAGCACATGGTGACGCTCCTTGTCGATGAAACGCCCCTTCTTCTGGGCATGGGCACCCCATAACAGAAACACCACCCCTTCCCGGCTGGCATTGAGCTGCTCTATCACCCTGTCGGTGAAGGTTTCCCAACCCAGAGCCGCGTGGGAGTGGGCCTGCCCCGCCTCCACCGTCAGTACCGTATTGAGCAGCAGTACCCCTTGTTTCGCCCAGGACTCGAGGAAGCCATGGTTGGGGATGGTGAAGCCGGGCAGATCCCGTGCCATCTCCTTGTAGATGTTGACCAGCGAGGGCGGGGTACGGACTCCGGGCAATACGGAAAAACAGAGACCATGGGCCTGACCCGGGCCGTGGTAGGGGTCTTGTCCCAGGATCACCACTTTGACATCCGCCAGCTCGGTCAGTTTGAAGGCGTTGAACACCTCGCTGGTCGGAGGGTAGATGAGCTTGCCCGCTTCCCGCTCAGCCCTGACCGCAGCCAGGGTCTGCTTGAAATAGTCCTGCTCCTTCTGGGAGCCAATCACATCCGTCCAGGTCAACACCGGGATACCTCGTTCTCAGTTTCTGCAAGGTGCCCAGAATAGGGGGAGGAACCGCCGGACGCAACCAGGGCCGACTCAGGCGCCACCGGACAAAGAGAGTGAGATACGGGATAAGAGATTGAGCCACCCGCCATATATCCTCACCGCCCTGAGCTTATATGTGTGGTTAACAAGCGCATAAGATGTAGTTAAATTACTAGATTAAGAATTGAAAAGATGCATAATTAGACCATCTTACAATTCGGCACAAATGACTTAATATTGATTAAACTCAATGAATTAAATATCTATAAGCCCAGCTTTCCGGATGTTTTTTGATTTAGATCAAGATTGGTTTTATTACTAACATGCTATATATGACCCCATCAGAGTAAAGGTGTAAGGCAAGCGCCCGTTAAGGCTGTTTCAGTTATTTTCAGCGCATTTGGGTAATTTCCTTACAGTGGATCCGCTTTTAATGAGGAGTCATGCCATGATCAAGGGCATTCAAATCACCCAGGCCGCCAACCCGGCGCTGCTGAATTCTTTCTGGCTGCTGGATGAAGCACAGCAACAGGCTCGCTGCATTTGCGCTAAAGACGATGCCTTCGCCGCCGATCAGGACGTCAAACTGTCCGATCTTGGCCAGTTCGAATATCGTGAACTGCCGCTGCAAAGCGACCCCGTCGTCGAAGGTGGCCAGCACCTCAATGTCAACGTGCTGAGCCGCGAGACCCTGGAAGACGCCGTCGCCAACCCCGAGAAGTACCCGCAGCTCACCATCCGTGTCTCCGGTTACGCAGTGCGATTCAACGCCCTGACCCCGGAACAGCAGCGTGACGTGATCACCCGTACCTTTACCAAGAGCCTGTAAGCCACGCTTAAGGTTACGGATGAAAAAAAACCTCCCGACGGGAGGTTTTTTTATGGCTGTTGCGCGCAGGCTCAAGCGGAGGTATCGAGGGGCTCAAAGCCCTTGATGAGGTCATCGATCGCCTTCATCTGCTTGAGGAAGCCTTCCAGCTTCTCCAGCGGCAAGGCGCTTGGGCCGTCGCAACGGGCCGATTTCGGATCCGGGTGGGATTCGATAAACAGGCCGGCCAGACCGACCGCCATGCCGGCACGGGCCAGCTCGGTGACCTGATCCCGACGGCCACCGGAGGCGGCGCCCAGGGGATCGCGGCACTGCAGGGAGTGGGTCACGTCGAAGATAACCGGGTAGCCACCGGTGCTCTTCTTCATCACTCCCAGACCCAGCATGTCCACCACCAGGTTGTCATAGCCGAAGTTGGCACCGCGCTCACAGAGAATAAGTTGATCGTTGCCGCACTCCTCGAACTTGTCGGTGATGTTCTTCATCTGGCTCGGGCTCAGGAACTGCGGCTTCTTGATGTTGATGACGTTGCCGGTGCGAGCCATGGCCTCCACCAGATCGGTCTGGCGCGCCAGGAAGGCGGGCAGCTGGATGACATCCACCACTTCCGCCACCGGCTTGGCCTGATGCACCTCATGCAGATCGGAGATGACCGGCATGCCGAAGGTCGCCTTGAGCTCCTGGAAGATCTTCATCCCCTCTTCCAGGCCCGGGCCGCGGTAGGAGTGGATGGAGGAGCGGTTCGCCTTGTCCCAGCTCGCCTTGAACACGAATGGGATGCCCAGCTTGCTGGTCACTTCCACGTACTTCTCGCACACCGCCATCGCCATGTCGCGGGATTCCAGCACGTTCATGCCACCAAACAGCACGAAGGGTTTGTCATTGGCTACGTCGATCGCGTTGATCTTGATATTCTTCTGTTCCATCTCAGCATCCTTAAGTGAAGGGGCTTGGGCACGTCGGCCTTGATATTCTTCTGTTTCAATTCCCAGGCCCCCTTAAGTGAAGGGGCTTGAATCCAAATCAGTCCGCTGCGCCTTGAGCACATCGATCTTGATATTCTTCTGTTTCAATTCCCAGGCATCCTTAAGTGAAGGGGCTTCCCCAGACGCCCTCAATGGAGGGGCTTGGGGCTGAGATCCAGGGCGGCCAGCTGCATCTTGAGCACATCGGCCACCGGATCGTCCGGGCACTGTTCAATAAAATATTCAAAGTCGTCGGCGGCGAAGCGTGGGCAGTCGAGCTGCTCGTAGATGAAGCCTCTGTCCCGCGTCTCCAGCGGATCGCCGGGTTTCATGCGCAGCAGCAACTCGCTGGCGCGCAGCGCCTCCGCCATGCGATTCTCACGCAGCAAAGCACTCTTGCTGACGTTGATCAGGCGCTCGATGATCTCCCACTGCCCCGAAGGTTGCAGATGATCCGGTTTCAGGGCCGCCAGATCCCCGAGGGAGCCGCGCAGCAGCAGCTCGATACGGTGGTGGCTCAGCACCTCGCCGTTGAAGGGATCGACATAGACCTCCCCCTCGTCCCCTGCAAAACTCACCAGGAAGTAACCGGGGAAGCAGATCCCCTCCACATCCAGACCAACCCGTCGCCCAAGCTGGATAAGCAGTATGCCGAGGCTGACCGGGATCCCCTGGCGCCGCGTCAGCACAGTGGCAATGTCGCTGTTACCTGAGGAGAAAAAGTCCTGCCAGTCGCCGTGAAAACCCAGACTCTGGTAGAAACCATGGATCAGCTGAGTGCGCACCTCATCGGCCGTGCCTTCCTGAAGGGTCTCATTGAGCCACTCATCGAGCAGCTCCAGTTCCCGCAGGGATCCTTCCCCATCATGCTGATTGATCTCCTCGCTGACGCTCAGGGCCAGCAAGACGAGATCCTGGGCCTCAAAATCCGTCCACTCATCGATGCGAAACATCAGCTTATTCCCCCAGGCACGAGATCGCAGGCGGCTAGCCGCATGCAGGCAACCTCAGTCCATTTCTCAATTACGGGCATCATGAGCCTTAACCGAACAGCGTTGAGTGCTTGAGTATGGCCAGCTTGGCCACGAAATAGACCCAACCCAGGGTGCCCAGGAAGGCAAACCAGCGGATCATATTGCCTCGGGCCAGACGCAATGCCATCAGACCCAGGAAGGCAACCACCAGAATGGATACCAGCTTCTCGCTCAGCCAGGGCACGACATTATTGAACGGATTGAGATCCAGCACCATGCACAGGGCCACACCGGTGAGTACCACCAGGCCATTGCACCAGCCACTCAGTTGCAGGGTGCGGGGATCTCTCCCTCGGTCAGAACCCGTCTGTTGCCAGTAGAAACGCAGTATGAACATCAGCACGGCAGCCGCGATCAGCAGCAGATGAAGATGTTTGAGAGCAAAATACATCACTTATCCTTGAACAAGATGCGGGCCTGGCCCGCCATCAATCATGAGGGTGCCAGCAACCCAGGGTCACCCGTTCGTTATCGCCATAGTCACGTATGGTCGCCACCCCCTGATAACCCTGCTGCGACAGCAAGTTGCGCACCGCCTCCCCTTGTTGCCAGCCATGTTCGAGCAGCAACCAGCCGCCCGCCTGCAGATAGTCCGGGGATTGCGCCACTATCTGGCGCAAGTCAGCCAATCCCTGCTCGTCGGCCACCAGGGCAGAAAGCGGTTCGAAGCGCACATCGCCCTGCGCCAGATGCTCATCATCCGGGTCTATGTAAGGCGGATTGGAGACAATCAGGTCAAAACGCGGCGGCGTGATCAGCTCGGCCAGAGGGGCAAACCAGCTGCCCGCCAGCAGCGTCAGCGGCAATGACAGGGTCTGACTGTTCTCCCGGGCCAGGGCCACGGCACCTGGCATGAGATCCAGGGCCCAGATATCGGCATCGGGGCGCTCCGACTTGAGCGCCAGGGCAATGGCACCGGTGCCGGTACCCAGATCGAGCACACGGCAGGGGCCTGCGGGCAAGCGGGAGAGTGCCTGTTCGACCAGCAGCTCGGTATCCGGGCGCGGGATCAGGGTCGCCGGGCTCACTTTGAGGGGCAGCGACCAGAACTCCCGCTCGCCGATAAGGTGGGCGATGGGTTCACCGGCCAGGCGACGCACCAGCCACGCTTGCAGCGTCCCTTGCTGCGCGGCATCGAGAGTGCGCTCCGGCCAGGTCATCAGGTAACTGCGCCGGCAGCTCAGCAGATGGCAGAGCAGCGCATCGGCGTCGGCGCGGGGGGATTCCCCGGAGGCCAGGGTCGCCATGATATGGGCCCGGGCTTGCTGGATCTGCATCAGTGCGGCTCTCTCTGGGTTGCCATCCTATACACACTCCTCTGCTGGCGATTAACCATTGTCCGCCAGGGAGGCGAGCTGATCGGCTTGATACTCCTGTACCAGCGGCGTGATGACGCAGTCCAGATCCCCCTCCAGGATGTCGCCCAGCCGGTAGAGGGTGAGGTTGATGCGGTGCTCGGAGAGGCGCCCCTGGGGGTAGTTATAGGTACGAATACGCTCGGAGCGATCGCCAGAGCCCACCAGATTGCGGCGGGTGCTCTGCTCGGCGGCGCGGTGGCGCTCATCCTCGGCCGCCTGCAGGCGGGCGGAGAGCACCGACATCGCCTTGGCGCGGTTCTTGTGCTGGGAACGCTCATCCTGGCACTCCACCACCAGCCCGGTGGGCAGGTGAGTGATGCGGATGGCGGAATCCGTCTTGTTGACGTGCTGACCACCGGCCCCGGAGGCGCGGAAGGTATCTATCTTCAGGTCGTTCGCATTGATCTCGACTTGCTCGGCTTCCGGTACTTCCGGCAGCACCGCCACGGTACAGGCGGAGGTGTGCACCCGGCCCTGGGATTCGGTCTCCGGCACCCGCTGCACCCGGTGGCCGCCGGATTCAAACTTGAGGCGACCATAGACGTGCTCGCCATCAATCTTGGCGATCACCTCCTTGTAGCCCCCATGTTCGCCGTCGTTGCAGCTGACGATGGAGAGGCGCCAGCCCTGACGTTCAGCAAAGCGCGAGTACATGCGAAACAGATCCCCGGCAAAGATGGCCGCTTCATCCCCGCCCGCTCCGGCGCGGATCTCCAGGTAGCAGTTGTTGTCATCCCGGGGATCCCTTGGCAACAGCATCACCTGCAGCGCCTGCTCTTGCTCTTCCAGCGTGGCCTTGACCAGGGGCAGCTCCTCCTGCGCCATCTCGCGCAAGTCGGTGTCACTGTCCTCCAGCATCAGCTTGGTGGTTTCCAGCTCGTCTTCGGCGCCGCGAAAACGCTGGAAGGCGTGCACTATGTCTTCCAGCTGGGAATACTCCCGGGTCAGGGCGCGGTATCTGTCCTGATCCGAGGCCACCCCCGGCTCGCCGAGCAAGGCCTGTACTTCTTCGTGGCGCTCGATGAGGCCTTCCAGCTTTCTGATCAGTGACGGATTCATAGTTCCCGATATCTCAATGGTGACGGGGCGGCATGGCCTGCCCGGGCAAAGTTAGTCCGCTGACAGGCCAAGGACCTGACGCAGCTGGATCAGCTGTTCGCGATCCCCGCTCGCCCCCGCCTGACGAAGGGCCTGGGTCGGAGCATGGATCAGCTTGTTGGTGAGTCTGTGGGTCAAGGCGCGCGCCGCCGCCTCGGGAGATTCCCCTTGCGCAAGGGCTTGCAGGGCACGGGCCAGCTCCTCTTCCGCATACTGCTGGGCCTGGGCGCGGTAGTCGCGGATGAGATCGACCGCATGCAAGGAGCGATACCAGTCCATGAACTCGTCGCGCTCTTCCAGGACGATGACCTCGGCCTGGGTGGCCGCCCGCTTGCGGGTCTCCAGGTTCTGCTCGATGATGCCCTGCAGGTCATCGACCGTGTAGAGGTAGGCATCGGAAAGATCGTCCACCTGCGCCTCGATGTCGCGGGGCACGGCGATATCGACCAGAAACATCGGCTTGAAGCGACGCGCCTTGAGTGCCCGCTCCACCATGCCCTTGCCGATGATGGGCAAGGGGCTGGCGGTGGAGCTGATGACGATGTCCGCTTCATGCAGATAATCCGGGATCTCTTCGAGGGTCATCACCTGAGCGCCGAACTCCTCGGCCAGGGTATGAGCACGCTGCAGGGTGCGGTTGGCCACCATCATCTGACGCACGTTCTGCTCGCGCAGATGGCGGGCGACCAGTTCGATGGTTTCGCCGGCCCCGACCAGCAGCACCTTGGTCTGGGAGAGATCCGAGAAGATACGCCGCGCCAGACTCACGGCCGCGAAGGCGACCGACACGGCGCTTGCGCCTATTTCGGTGTCGGTACGCACCCGTTTGGCCACGGAGAACGCCTTCTGGAACAGGCGCTCCAGGGAGCCCTTGAGCACCTCGGCCTGCTGGGCATGGGCGTAGGATTGCTTGATCTGCCCCAGGATCTGCGGCTCTCCCAATACCAGGGAGTCGAGCCCGCAGGCGACCCGCATCAGGTGGCGTACCGCCTCCTCGTCATGGTGCTGGTAGATGGCCTTCTCCACCTCGGCGTTATCCAGACCGTGATACTGCTGCAGCCACTGGGCGACCTGGGCGCCATGGCCCTGCTCCAGGGCGCAGTAGAGCTCGGTGCGATTGCAGGTAGAGACGATCACCGCCTCGCTCACCCCGGGTTGCGCCACCAACTCCCGCAGGGCATGGTCGATGCAATCCGGGCCAAAGGCGACCCGTTCCCGCAAGGCGACACTGGCGGTGTTGTGGTTGATTCCGAGGGCAAGCAGACTCATGAGTGGGCGCTGATCGTTTCTTGGGCACAGGGTGTATAAGGCCGTCAATTGTACGAGAAAGGGTAAGGCTTTAAAAGCAATACGGCCGCCCCTTATACTGTGGCAAACCTCTTATCCGGAGCACGACCTTGTTCTTGCGACTTTTCCCCCTGCTCGGCCTGCTACTGCTCGCCGGTTGTACTGTCACCCAACCCCAGCGCCAACAAGTCGATTGGCAGCAAGAACGGACCCGATTAGAGCGGCTCGATCACTGGCAACTGTCGGGCAAGATGGCCATCATCACCGCCCAGCAGAAGGGCAGCGCTCGCCTCAACTGGCAACAAAACGGTGAGGATTATCGCTTGAATCTCACCAGCCTGATCGGCACCAGCATCCTGGAGCTGAGCCGGGTGCAAGGCCAGGTCAGCCTGACCGACAACGAGGGCAAGCTGCACCAGAGTCAGGATGCCGAGGCGCTCATCTACCAGCTCACCGGCTGGCATCTGCCCATCGACGGCCTGCCCGAGTGGATCAAGGGGCTGCCCGGCAAAGCCGACTACAACCTCAACCCGGACAACAGCCTGGCGAGTGTCCGTGATGGCCAGTGGCAGATCAATTATCAGGACTACCGGGATCAGAATGGCTACCGCCTGCCCCACTTGCTGAACATGACCGGCCCCCAGAGCCGCCTCAAGCTGCAGATCAACGAGTGGATCCTGCAACCATGAGCCAGACTCGCTGGCCTGCCCCGGCCAAACTCAATCTGTTCCTGCACATCAATGGCCGTCGCCCGGACGGCTATCACGAGCTGCAGACCCTGTTCATCTTCCTCAACCACGCTGACTGGCTCGAATTCGAGCCGCTGCCGGACAGCGACCAGCTCACCCTGAGCCCGGCCATTCCCGGCGTACCCGATGAGCAGAATCTCATCATCCGTGCCGCCCGGCTGCTGCAAACCAGGTTGAGCCGTCCCATGGGGGCCCATATCAGGCTGGAGAAGGTACTGCCCATGGGTGGCGGTATCGGCGGCGGTTCATCGGATGCCGCCACCACCCTGGTGGCCCTCAATCATCTCTGGCAAGGGGGATTGAGCCTGGATGAGTTGGCCGAGCTGGGGGTGAGCCTGGGCGCCGATGTGCCGGTGTTTGTGCGCGGACGCGCCGCCTTTGCCGAAGGAGTGGGCGAGCGGTTGCAACCCGTCACCCTGCCCGAAGCCTGGTACCTGGTACTCAAACCCGAGTGCCACGTCAGCACCGCCGAGGTTTTTCAGGATCCGGACTTGCCACGCAATACCCCCAAATTGGCATTGAACAGCCTGCTGGACGGGGTTTGGAAAAACGATTGCGAGCCACTGGTGAAAAAGCGCCACCCCGAGGTTGCCAATGCGCTCGGCTGGTTGCTAGAATACGCGCCGTCAAGAATGACGGGCACAGGAGCCTGCGTCTTTGCTCAGTTTGAAGACGAAGTGAGTGCTCGAAAGGTGTTGGCCAAGGTACCGAGAGAGTGGGGGGGATTTGTCGCCAAGGGCGAGAACATATCACCACTCTTCGTGACATTGCAACAGACTCAATGATTGGGGTATCGCCAAGCGGTAAGGCAGCGGGTTTTGATCTCGCCATTCCTAGGTTCGAATCCTAGTACCCCAGCCATCATTGACGCATGGGAAGGATTACCGAAGACAGACTAGCGTCATGGCTTCGACCCCCTCTCCTCTGTTATAAGGTCTCTGCATAGTTCATTCGGTTGGTCTGCCGACCCGGGCCCATTGCCCTGCCCCGTCAGCTTGCTAAATCGTTTGCTAGCGAACGATATGGGTTCGATTACGGACTCACCCACATACTGGATGCAACCCCGAGGTTTCAAACCGTGCCTGACATGAAGCTGTTTGCTGGTAACGCAACGCCGGAACTAGCCCAGAAGATCGCAGATCGCCTGTTTATCAAACTCGGCAATGCTGCCGTAGGTCGCTTTAGCGACGGCGAGATCAGCGTACAGATCAATGAGAATGTACGTGGTGGCGATATCTTCATCATTCAATCCACCTGTGCCCCGACCAACGACAATTTGATGGAATTGATCGTCATGGTGGATGCACTGCGTCGTGCTTCAGCTGGCCGTATCACGGCTGTCATCCCCTACTTTGGTTATGCCCGTCAGGACCGCCGCGTCCGCTCCGCCCGTGTCCCCATCACCGCCAAGGTCGTCGCCGACTTCCTGTCCAGCGTGGGTGTGGATCGCGTGCTGACCGTTGACCTGCATGCCGAGCAGATCCAGGGCTTCTTCGATGTCCCGGTTGACAACGTGTTCGGCAGCCCGGTGCTGCTCGAAGACATGAAATCCAAGAACCTCGAGTCCCCCGTGGTTGTCTCCCCGGACATCGGCGGCGTAGTCCGTGCCCGCGCCATCGCCAAGCTGCTGGACGACACCGACATCGCCATCATCGACAAGCGTCGTCCCCGTCCGAACGTCTCCCAGGTCATGCACCTGATCGGTGACGTCGCCGACCGCGACTGCATCATCGTCGATGACATGATCGATACCGGTGGCACCCTGTGCAAAGCGGCCGAAGCGCTGAAAGAGCGTGGCGCCAAGCGGGTATTTGCTTACGCAACTCACCCTGTGTTCTCCGGCTCCGCCGTGGAAAACATCAAGAACTCGGTCATCGACGAGCTGATCATCACCGACTCCATCCCGCTCACCGCGGAGATGAAGGCCATCGGCAAGGTCAAGCAGCTGACCCTCTCTACCGTGCTGGCCGAGGCCATTCGCCGCATCAGCAACGAAGAGTCCATCTCTGCCATGTTCGAGCATTGATGCAGGCTCGCCAGCTTGCTGGCAGGCCAGATAAGAAAAACCGCCCCAGGGCGGTTTTTCTCTTTCTGCACGCGGCAAAGGGCCCGCAGCCACGGCCCTGACAGCAGAACAAATGGCAAGCCGGGACGGCATTGGTTGAGTGATCGCCACGCGGCGGCTAGAATATTGCGTCCTATTGCCCCGGGCACACCGTTTCGGGCTGCAGCGAGTGAAGAGACTGAGCGTGACAAGCCAAATCAAATTGATCGTCGGTCTGGGTAATCCGGGTGCCGAATATGCCAAGACCCGCCACAATGCGGGCGCCTGGTATGTGGAACAACTGGCCCGCTGGCACAACGCCAGCCTGCGTGAAGAGCCCAAGTTCCACGGTCACACTGCCCGTATCCTGGTCGAGGGAGAGGATGTGCGTCTGCTCATCCCCAACACCTATATGAATCTCTCCGGCAAGGCGGTGGCTGCCCTGGCCCGTTTCTACCAGATAGCGCCCGAAGAGATGCTGGTCGCCCATGACGAGCTGGATTTGCCCCCCGGCATCGCCAAGTTCAAACAGGGCGGCGGTCATGGGGGTCACAATGGCCTCAAAGACATCATCGCCAAGATGGGCAATAACAAGGAATTTTTCCGGTTACGGCTCGGCATCGGCCACCCCGGCGCCAAAGAGCTGGTCGCCGGCTTCGTGCTCACCAAGGCACCCAGCAGTGAACAGAGTCTGATCGATGCCGCACTGGACGAAGCCCTGCGTGCCACCGACATTCTGTTCAAACAGGATATGACCAAGGCCATGAACCGCCTGCACAGCTTCAAGGCCGAAAAAGCATAAGTGCGTGGCATGAATACCTGCGTATTCATGCCACGTGAACAAGATACGGGCCATGAACGCAGTTCAGGGCAGAAAGATAGACAGGCGCCGCCTTGGCGGCTCCTCACAGCATCCATCACGTAAGGTAACTATCCATGGGTTTTAAATGCGGTATCGTGGGCCTGCCCAATGTAGGTAAATCCACCCTGTTCAATGCGCTGACCAAGGCCGGCATCGAAGCCGCCAACTTCCCGTTCTGCACCATTGAGCCCAACACGGGTGTGGTCCCCATGCCGGATCCCCGTCTCGATGCCCTGGCGGCCATCATCAACCCCCAGCGCGTGGTACCGACCACCATGGAGTTCGTGGACATCGCCGGTCTGGTCGCGGGCGCCTCCAAGGGTGAAGGTTTGGGCAATCAGTTCCTGGCCAACATCCGCGAAACCGAAGCCATCGGTCACGTGGTGCGTTGCTTCGAGGATGAAAACATCATCCACGTCGCCGGCAAGGTCTCCCCGGCCGATGACATCGAGGTGATCAACACCGAGCTGGCCCTGTCGGATCTGGACGCCTGCGAGCGCGCCATCCACCGCCAGTCCAAGCGCGCCAAGGGCGGCGACAAGGATGCCAAGCTGGAAGTGGAGACCCTTGAAAAAATTCGGACCGTGCTGGAAGAGGGTCAGATGATCCGCGGCATGAAGCTGGACAAAGAGGAGCTGGCCGCCGTCAGCCACCTCAACTTCCTGACTCTCAAGCCCACCATGTACATCGCCAACGTGGCGGAAGATGGCTTCGAGAACAACCCCTTCCTCGACAAGGTGCGTGAAATCGCCGCCGCCGAGAATGCGGTTGTGGTCGTAGTCTGCTGCGCCATCGAGTCCGACATTGCCGAACTGGATGACGAAGATCGCGCCGAGTTCATGGCCGATCTGGGTATTGAAGAGCCGGGCCTGAACCGGGTGATCCGCTCAGGTTATGAATTGCTCAACCTGCAGACCTACTTCACCGCCGGCGTGAAAGAGGTGCGAGCCTGGACCATTCCGGTCGGCGCCACCGCCCCGCAAGCGGCAGGCAAGATCCACACCGACTTCGAAAAAGGCTTTATTCGCGCACAAACCATCGCATTTGATGATTTTATCACCTACAAGGGTGAGCAAGGCGCCAAGGAAGCGGGCAAGATGCGCGCAGAAGGGAAAGACTACATCGTCAAAGATGGCGATATCATGAACTTCCTGTTCAACGTCTAACCCCATGACAGGTCAGCATTTGCTGGCCTGTTTTTGCTCATGGTTCAGGCCCTTGCCATCCCTGCCATGAGTTTAAAAAAACCAGATTGTTGGGCTTTTGCACGACAGAGCGCAATATCTGGTCAAACGCACCCAAATTCGGATTTTCTGGCAAAAAAAGGGTTGACGCCCCAAAGCCAGATACGCATAATTCGGGCCGCACAGTGACGAGGTAACGACTCACTGGACGCTAGGTTGGCTATGTAGCTCAGTTGGTTAGAGCATCGCACTCATAATGCGAGGGTCACAGGTTCGAATCCCGTCATAGCCACCATTTCTAGTTGCAGTTGGGGTATCGCCAAGCGGTAAGGCAGCGGGTTTTGATCTCGCCATTCCTAGGTTCGAATCCTAGTACCCCAGCCATTATTTCAGTCGTTGACATCGTCGATGACAAGCCATGAAAGCAGTGACAATCTGAACACGTCAATGCGGCCGGTGAGTGACTGGCATCAAGGCAAGTGTTAAAGGTTCTTTAGCGGCCAGCTGGCTGATGGGGAATAGCAGTTGGGGTATCGCCAAGCGGTAAGGCAGCGGGTTTTGATCTCGCCATCCCTAGGTTCGAATCCTAGTACCCCAGCCATTTTTACTGTCGTTGGCCTCGCTGATGACGTGCTGTGATAAGCGTGAGAGGTTTTGATCTCGTCAACGCTCCTAGGTTCAGAGCCTAGTATCTCAGCCATTTTTACTGTTATTGGCATCGCCGATGACGTGCTGCGATAAGCGTGAGAGGTTTTTATCTCGTCAACGCACCTAGGTTCAGAGCCTAGTATCTCAGCCATTTTTACTGTCGTTGGCCTCGCCGATGACGTGCTGTGATAAACGTGAGAGGTTTTGATCTCGTCAACGCAGCTAGGTTCAGAGCCTAGTATCTCAGCGATTTTTACTTGTATCGACTACGTCGGCACAAGACGGCTATGTAGCTCAGTTGGTTAGAGCATCGCACTCATAATGCGAGGGTCACAGGTTCGAATCCCGTCATAGCCACCATTTCTAGTTGCAGTTGGGGTATCGCCAAGCGGTAAGGCAGCGGGTTTTGATCTCGCCATTCCTAGGTTCGAATCCTAGTACCCCAGCCATTAATTCTGGTTATCGATGTTCACCTGTCGGTAGCAAGCTGAGGAAAGCATTGAGAGATTTTGATCTCGTCAATGTGCCTAGGTTCAAATACTGGTTCCGCAGCCATTTTTAAAAGTTCTTTGCCAGTCTCACGGCTGTTGAGGAGCGCTGTTGGGGTATCGCCAAGCGGTAAGGCAGCGGGTTTTGATCTCGCCATCCCTAGGTTCGAATCCTAGTACCCCAGCCATTTTTACTGTCATTGGCATCGCCGATGACGTGCTGTGATAAGCGTGAGTGGTTTTTATCTCGTCAACGCACCTAGGTTCAGAGCCTGGTATCCCAGCCATTTTACTTGTACACGACAATGTCGGATACAAGACGGCTATGTAGCTCAGTTGGTTAGAGCATCGCACTCATAATGCGAGGGTCACAGGTTCGAATCCCGTCATAGCCACCATATAGTTTGCGGAAGTGGCGAAATTGGTAGACGCACCAGATTTAGGTTCTGGCGCCCTAGGCGTGAGAGTTCGAGTCTCTCCTTCCGCACCATTACAGCAGTACCAAACAGACCAGCTCAGGCTGGTTTTTTTGTGCCCGCGGGTCAGCTCCCCGCCTCTTCACGCCCTGCTCACATCCCTGATTTCTCCTGCACAGCCACGTCCCTCATGACTGGATCTGCCTCAGTATTCATGATGCCGCCGATAAAAAGCGGCCCGCAGGCCGCATCTGTCCATCTTCCTGCGTTCATTCCACCCAAGACTGCTCAGAACGGGAAGAACCAGGGGATGGCCACCACGCTCACCCCCATGACCAGCAAGGTGAAAGGCACTCCCACGCGCACGAAGTCGATGAAGCGATACTCGCCAGGGCCGAGCACCAGGGTATTGACCGGCGACGAGACCGGCGTCATGAAGGCCGCCGAGGCCGCAATGGCAATGGTCATGGCAAAGGGATAGGGAGAGACCGCCATCTGCTGCGCCGCGCCGATGGCGATGGGAGCCATCAATACCGCGGTGGCGGTGTTGGAGATGAAGAGCCCGGTGAGGGCACAGAGGGCAAACAGGCTGGCCAGCATGACCCTGGGACCCATGTCGCCGACCAGCTCCATCAGGAGGCCGACAATAAGATCCACGCCCCCTGTCTTCTGCAACGCCAGGGCAAAGGGCAACATGCCGACGATGAGGATCAGGGTCGGCCAATGGATAGACTTGTAGGCGCTCTCCAGATCGATACAGCGAAACTGGCCCATCAGCAGGCAGGCTATCAGGGCAGCCACCACATTGGGCACCGGATCTGTCACCATCAGCAGCACCATGACCCCCAGCGAGAACAGCGCATAGGCCGCCTGGCTGCGGGCCGGGGCCATCTCGTCCACCTCGGCGGGCAGCCCCAGCAGCAAGAAATCCCGCTGATGGGCGTGTAGCTGGCGAATGAGACTCCAGTTGCCCGCCAGCAGCAATCTGTCGCCCAGTTGCAAGGGCTCATCGACCAGCCGCCCGGCCAGCGCCTCACTGCCGCGCCGCAGCCCCACCACGCTCAGCCCATACTGACTGCGAAAGGTCGTCTCCCGCAGGCTCTTGCCGAGCAGGCTGGATTCGGGAATGAGGGAGATCTCGGCCAGGCCCACCTCCCGCGCCTGATCCGAGAAATAGTCCCCTCGGAGTATCATGGGCTCGAGCATGGCCTCGCTGCAGAAGGTGCGGATATCCACCTCGGGATCCGCCATGTCGATGAGCAAGACGTCTCGCGCCTGAAACTCCGAGATACCGGACACGCTCACCATGACCCGCCGGAATTTGCGCCAGCGCTCCACCCCGATGACGTTGGCACCGTAACGGGCACGCAGTTGCAGCTCGTCCAGGGTGTGGCCTATCAAGGGAGAGCCCGGCCGGATCGCCAGACGCCGCGCCCGCCCCGTCAGCCGATAGTCACGAATAAGCTCGCGCAATGTGCTGCGCCGCGATCCCTTGCTGCGGCCGGGCGCCGTATCCTTGGCCAGGGTACCGCGCACCAGCAGCATATAGCCGATGCCAAGCACCAGGATGATGAGCCCCAGGGGGCTGAAGCTGAAGAAGCCAAATCCCGGGATCCCATGGCGAACCAGTTCACTGTTGACCACCATGTTGGGCGGCGTCGCCACCAGGGTCATCATGCCGCTGATGAGGCCGGCGAAGCCGAGCGGCATCATCAGCCTTCCAGCCGGTATGCCCATGCGATTCGAGACACTGAGCACCACGGGGATGAAGATAGCCACCACCCCGGTTGAACTCATCACGGCGCCGAGCCCGGCGACCGCCACCATCAGCAGCACCAGCAGCCGGGTCTCACTATTGCCCGCCACCTTGACCAGGGCATCCCCCACCTGATAGGCGATGCCGGTGCGCACCAGCCCCTCCCCCACCACGAACAGAGCCGCTATCAGGATCACGCTGGGATCGCTGAAGCCAGCCAGCGCTTCACTAAGGGTCAAGGTGCCGCTGAGCACGAACAGGATCAGCACCAGCAAGGCCGTCACATCCATGCGCACCTTGTTGCTGACGAACAGATAGATGGCACCCAGCAGCAGGCAGAGCACCCAGACCAACTCGGAATTCAACGAACTCTCCTCCCTCTCTATCCCATCTGCCGCGCGCTCATCATCACGACAGCGGACTCCATCAGAGCACAGTCACCCTGGCAGCATCTTGTGACATATCAATAAAGCCCGCCATCCCGATCAGACCTAGTGGGTGCGGCTCGACAGCTCATGGCGTTTGAGGGCAAGCAGGGTGAGCAGCAGTGCGCCGCTGGCGATGGCGGCCATGCCGATATAAGTCGCACTGAAGCCCGGCGCCAGCTCGGCCGGGCTGAGCTTATCCAATGCCCCCTCCGAGCGGGTGGACAGGGAGGCATGAAACAGCACCGAGCAGACGGCGACACCGATGGCGCCGCCCAGCTCACGGCCGAAGTTGAACAGCGACATCCCGATGCCGCGATCCTGGGCTGGCAACGCACTTTGCACCACCACGGAGAGCGCAGGCAGGGTCAGTCCCAGCCCCAACCCGGCAAACAGCAGCGCCAGCCTCACCCAGACATCGAAGTGCAATTGCCACAACGCCACCGCCGCCAGGGCAAAGCCCACCACCACGAACCGCTTGTAATGGCCGGTGCGGGCGATGAACTTGCCACCGACGAAGGCCCCAAGGGTGATGAATACCATGAAAATCACCATGTCCTGACCGCTCTCGCTCGCGCTCATCCCCTTCTGCCACTGCATCTGCAAGGGCAGATAGACCAGCACGGCAAACATCAGCAATTGGGCGATCAGAGAGAGCAGCACCGCGACCAGATAACCGGGCAGCCGCACCAGGTGAGCAGGCAGTATGGGATCATGGGCACGCCGTTCGATGAGGATGAGCACTAACAGTGCCGTGCCGAGCGCCGCGGCCAGCCAGAGACCAGGCAGCGGCGTGTCCGGCGAGAGCAGCAACAGCGACAAGGTGGTCACAGTGATAAGCAGTCCCGCCCCCTTCCAGTCGAAGCGACTGTGGCGACGCACATTGAGATGGCGCAGATTGCGATTGACCAGCCAGAGCGCCAGGGCGCCGAGGGGAAGATTGATCCAGAAGATCCAGCGCCAGTTCAGTTGTTCGGTAAAGTAGCCACCGAGCAGAGGACCCGCGATGCTCGAGACCGCATAGACGATGGAGATATAGCCCTGATACTTGCCCACCTCCCGCGGTGGTATGCTGTCGGCAATCACGGTGAAGGCGAGTGCGATCAGGCCGCCGCCGCCCAGCCCTTGCAGCACCCGAGCCGCCAGCAGAGTAGGGAGATCCTGGGCCAAACCGCAGGCGAGGGAACCCGCCAGAAAGAGTGCTATGCCGATGTTGAGCATCCGCAGGCGGCCGAACAGATCGCTCAGCTTGCCATAGACCGGCAGCGCGGCTGTCGCGGCAAGCAAGTAGGCGGTGACCACCCAGGTCAGGGCCGAGCCGGCGTTCAAATCGGCGCCAATCATGGGCAGAGGCGTGGTGACAATGCTCTTCTCCAGTGATCCCAGGGCAATGACCAAGGCAACACTCGAGAACACTGTTTTTGGCGAAATGGACATCAGGGGTCTCGCATAGGGGTAGGCCACGGGGGCTCGGTGTTTCACATGGTGCCATATTATGGCGGCGGCTGCCCCATGGTTCGCGGATCCCCGCCTCACCGCTTTGCGGCCTCGCCATGACCTCCCTTCTGCCGGATGGCACCCAAGCCCTATCCGCCCCCTGCATATTCGAAAGCCGTGCATGAGACTAATCCCAACATGGTCGATGTGCATCATGTTAGGCTGAACCTTTCCCCCGTGCGGAGCCAACCCCTTGTTTGAACAATATGATGCCCTGATCTTCGACATGGACGGCACCCTGGTCGATTCCATGCCCCTGCATCTGGATGCCTGGCAGATCACCTGTGATGAGTTCCAGCTCTCCTTCGATCGCGCACTGCTGAACAGCTATGGCGGCATCCCTACCCGCAAGATAGTCGCCATGCTGGCCGAGCAGCAGGGAGTGACCATAGACATTGACGCCTTCGTCCGTCGAAAAATCGACCTCTATTTGCAGCACATCGGCGAAGTCACCCTCTTCCCGGCCATGGCGGAGTTGGTCAGGGCACAATATGGCAAGATCCCCATGGGCATCGGCACGGGGGCGCCTCGGGATCAGGCGCAGCAGATACTGCGCAATACCGGACTGGATGCCCTTATCCCTGTCCTCATCAGCGCCGATGATGTGCAAAACCATAAACCCAACCCCGACACCTTTCTCAAGGTGGCCGAGCTGCTGGGGGTCGCCCCCCATCGCTGCCTGGTATTTGAAGATACCGAAATAGGCATTCAGGCTGGCAAGGCGGCGGGCATGGCAACCATATTGGCGACAGAGGGCATGCTTGAATGGGTCTGAGAGACCGGCCCGTTTCACTGGCTTGCTGCCATAACATAGCGGGGCGCGCAGCAATGCCATCGGGCATCGCACATTGCCCTTTTAATTCGAACACCATAAAATAAATCATTGATTTATTTTATGGTGTGGAGATGATTCAACCAAATATCAACCCTACAACCCAGAATGCAAAAAACAACAAAGAAACCACACCCCGATAACATTGATGGCGTTGTAGAATAATGAAAAGAGTAAAGATACATGTGGTTTGCCGTAAGAATGCCATGGATAAATACGGTAAAAACGTCCAATCTCTGCTCAACGCCCGCATCCACCCCGATGAGATCCCTCAAACCCTTTGTATGAGTGGGTGTACCGTCTGGACATTTCAAACACTTATCAATTTAAACCACTATTATGGTGATGAAATAACGTGCAGCTTTGGCACAGAATGTCTGCCAGGCAGAATTAATTTACTTCATTATGATGATTTCAGTCCGAGAGTAAAACCATGGCGTGGGCTGACTGTTGTCTGCCGAGCAGACAGGCCATATTTTTTTGGGGCCGACTATGTCGTCGAGCAAATAAAGTCAGCGGAGAATAATGGCGGCATATTTATCTCACACTGGCCACAACCTGGCCTCAAACCCAGAGATAAAGCGCGTTGTTCCATCACGACTATTGGTTATTTTGGTCGCATGGACAGCTTCCCTCCCGAATTGGCAAGCGATGCATTCAAAGAAAAATTAGCGGCGCATGGTCTTTCATTAAAAGTAGAATTGAATGACTGGACTGACTATCAGAATGTAGACATTGTGCTCTGTTTTCGAAAATACCATGACCATCGATTATCACGCAAACCAGCGAGCAAGCTCATCAATACCTGGTTGGCTGGTTGTGTATTGATTTGTGATGACGAGCCTGCGATCAAGGCAATAAAGAATAGCCCATTGGATTACCTTGTTGCACATAGCCAAGATGACATTATAGAGACGGCCATGATGCTTAAGAACAATCCGGTTCTATATCAGGACATGGTAGAGCATGGCAAGCAACGAGTGAGGGAATACGCCAGAGAGACGGTCGCAAAAAACTGGATGTACTGTTTGAACATATCTGGGAAGAAGGATTAAATCGTCGTAGTACCACTATGAGGGCGTTGGCATTTTTCCTCTGGAAATTAACCAAACCCTTCATGAAATAAACCTTGGCTCATGATGTATTCACCCTAAACGGCAATGCCTTGCCAATAACCCCAGCCAATACCCGTCACTGCCCGATATAAATGACAAACGCCTCCCAACCGGAGGCGTTGCAATACGAATGACCGAAAGCTGACCTCAATCTCCCCCCACAGTTACATGCTATTGGTGGATTCGAAGATCTTGTCGGCAGAGGCCTCGACGAAGCCCGGGTAGAGGGTGCCGTCGACCCGCGGGTAGCGCAGGGCAAACTCGTAGAAGCAGCTCGGGATCTGTTGAACCCCGTCGCTGAAAGGCACGCAGGCCTTGTCCGCCATGGTGGAAGATTGCTCCAGCATCACCTGGGGATCCCCCTTCACCTCGCCCCCGGCAGTATTGAGCACGAACCCCGCCGCTTTCAGCGTCTCGTTGACCGCCTCTATGGTGTCAAACTCGGCCAGACGATTGATGCTGACGGTGAAGTGGTTGGCGCGATAGCCCCATGCCGCCATCCAGGCCGCGTACTCGCTCTCGGCAAGCAGGGTCTGGTAGTCGGCCCCCGAGACCTGCCAGGGTGCCCCCGCATGGAGGAAGGCGCTGGTGTCGGTCAGATGGGTTGGCACCTGGGCAACCAGCTTGTGAATGATGGCCTGAGCGCCCTCGGAGAGCTCCTCCACCTTCAGCTCGCTGATAAACACCTTGGGAGCATCCGGATCCGCATGCTCGAAGTGCTTGGCATAGAGTTTCTTGGCCTTGAACACATACTCATCTCTCTCCTCATAACCCAGCGCCCGAAAATGAGCGGCCAAGGTCTCGAGGCCGATCTGGGGCAGGTTGAAGGTGCGAAACGCCACATGGTCGTTGACGATGGGGGCACCACCACCCAGTAACTGGTGGACCTTGAGGGCACTCGGGGTGACTTGAATGTAGTTATCCCACAGATGACCGAACAGGGTTTCGATATCCTTTTGCATCTCTCTTTCCTTTGCTTGCGGGGTCAGACAAGGGCAGCCTGAGCTGCCCTTTTATGGTTGGGTTGTCAGAACGTCAGGCCGGGCGACAGCTGCTCTGGCATGGCTGCCTTGCTGTCTTCCACCGAGGCAACCGGGCAATGGGGACAGTAGTCGGCCAGCACCTGACTGTTCATTTCTGCCTCTTTCCTAGAACGTCAGGCCGGGCGACAGCTGCTCCGGCATGGCGGCCTTGCTGTCTTCCACCGAGGCAACCGGGCAATGGGGACAGTAGTCGGCCAGCACCTGCCTGTTCATTTCTGCCTCTTTCCTAGAACGTCAGGCCGGGCGACAGCTGCTCCGGCATGGCGGCCTTACTGTCTTCCACCGAGGCGACCGGGCAATGGGGACAGTAGTCGGCCAGCACCTGCCTGCTCATTTCTGCCTCTTTCCTAGAACGTCAGGCCGGGCGACAGCTGCTCCGGCATGGCTGCCTTGCTGTCTTCCACCGAGGCGACCGGATAAGCACAGTAGTCGGCGGCGTAGTAGGCACTCGCTCTGTGATTGCCGGAGGCACCGATGCCGCCGAACGGCGCGGCACTGGAGGCTCCGGTGATGGGCTTGTTCCAGTTGACGATACCGGCCCGAATGCGTTTGAAGAAGTGGTTCCAGTCCGCTTCGTTGTCCCCGAGCAGACCAGCCGAGAGCCCGAAGCTGGTGGCATTGCCCAGATCGATGGCGGCATCGAAATCCTGGTAACGAGTCACCTGCAGCAGGGGGCCGAAGTACTCCTCATCCGGCAATCCTTGTGCGGCAGTGATGTCGATGATGCCAGGGGAGACAAAACCGGTGCCCGGCTCCAGATGCTTGAGCACGAGCAGGCTCTTGCCACCCAGGGATTGCAACTTGGCCTGGGCCTCGACCATGCCCAGCGCCGCGCGTTCGCTGATCATCGCCCCCATGAAGGGTTGATCCGCATCATCGTAATGACCCACCTTTATCTTGCCGACCACCTCGATGAGGCGTGCCAACAGTGCATCTCCGGCTGGCCCCTGTTCCACGAACAGACGGCGGGAGCAGGTGCAGCGCTGGCCAGAGGTGATGAAGGCGGACTGGACGATGGCGTGCACGGCGCCGTCCACATCGCTCACGTCCTTGACGATGAGCGGGTTGTTTCCCCCCATCTCCAGCGCCAGGATCTTGCCCGGTTGGCCGGCAAATTGCTGATGCAGGAAGTGACCGGTACGGGACGAGCCGGTGAAGAAGAGACCATCGATGTCCCCATGACTCGCCAGGGCCTTGCCGGTATCGACCTCTCCTTGCACCAGATTGATGACACCGGCAGGCAGACCCGCCTCCTGCCAGATCTTGAGCATGGCCTCGGCCACCATGGGGGTCAGCTCCGAGGGTTTGAATACCACGGTATTGCCGGCGATGAGTGCAGGCACTATGTGGCCGTTGGGCAGATGACCCGGGAAGTTATAGGGGCCGAACACCGCAACCACACCATGGGGTTTGTGGCGCACGAATGCCTTGGCACCAGGCATGGGATTTTCGACCGTGCCGGTACGCTCCTCATGGGCGCGGATGGAGATGGCAATCTTGCCCTGCATGGCGGCGACCTCGGTACGGGTCTCCCACAGCGGCTTGCCGGTTTCCCGGGCTATGGTGAGCGCCAGCGCTTCCTTGTGCTCGCCGAGCAATTCCCCATAACGGCTGATGATGGCACTGCGCGCCGTCAAGGAGAGATCCGCCCAGTGATAGAAGGCGGAGCGCGCAGCCTTGACGGCGGCATCGACCTGAGCGGCACTAGCCGCTTGCCCACCCCAGATCACCTGGTTCTTGGCCGGATCTGTCGACTCGAACGCCTTGCCCTCGCCCGCCAGCCAGTTGCCATTGATCAGCTGTACTAATTCGCTCATTGCTCATATCCCTTGTTGCTTGGCTCTCGCCTGCCTGGCCGCCCAATGCGGGCCGCCAGCTCATCATGTTCAAGGGGACAATGGATCGCACTGTCCCCATGTTGTCAGTCCAGATCCACGACCCTGACCTGATCGCCATTCTCCACCTTGAGGGCCGCGGCCATCTTGGGGGGCACTATGGCCTCCTGCTTGTCCAGATCGACCCGGATATTGCCAAGGCAGGCACGGTATTGTTCGAAGCGGGTGTTGCACAGCAGATAGGTGTGGCCGCCCAGGGGCTCGCCCACCACCACGGTCAGCCGCTTGCTGCGGCGGATGCTGCGAATGTTGTTCACGTCGCACTCGACCGTGGGACCGGCATCGAAGATGTCGACATAGCCGCGATTCACGAAACCTTCATCCTGCAGCATCTTGATGGCAGGCCGGGTCTTGTCGTGGGTTTTGCCGATCACGGCCCGCGCCTCATTGCTGAGCAGATTGACGTAGATGGGGTACTTGGGCATCAGCTCGGCGATGAAGCGCTTCTTACCAATCCCGGTGAGATAGTCGACGGTGGGGAAATCCATCGAGAAGAAGTGCTTTTGCAGCCACTCATAGAAGGGGCTATGACCGTTCTCATCGGAGACACCGCGCATCTCGGCGAACACGGTTTTATCAAACAGCTCGGGGTGCTCGGCCATGAACAGGAAACGGTGCTTGGAGAGCAGCCGACCATTGAGTCCCTCGCGAGCGCATTCGCGCAAGAACAGGGTGCACAGCTCAGAGTTACCTGTGTAGTCATTGGACAGGGTCAGCGTCTCGACCACGTTATAGATGCCGAGTTTGGGGGATGAGTGCACCACCTTGCCGATATGGTAGTTATAAAACGGCTGGGACAGACCCACGGCCGCATCGATGGCGCAGGTGCCGACCATGTCCCCGGTGTCCAGATCCTCGGCCACGAAGAAATAGAGGCAGTCGCCCTTTCCCGCGGGTTTGTCCGAAAAAGTCTGGGTGGAGGCGTCGATTTTGCGCTGTAGCAGCTCATCGTTGACCGGCAAGGAGGTCATGCCAGTACCGGATTCGATGGCGCAGGTCTTGAGACCGGCAAAATCTTTCTGTTCGATAGGACGGATTAACAACATAGATGACAACTCCCTTTCATTGACGACAGGTGGGGTCCCGGCTCCTGCCGGGAGGGCTCCCCACCTCAATTCGGGATCAGGCGTTAACGACCTGAGCCACGGCCAGCTCGAAGCGAGCCAGGCCTTCCTGGATGTCCGCTTCCGGGATCACCAGGGAGGGGGCAAAACGCACTACGTTGGTGCCGGCCACCAGGGCCATCAGCCCCTGATCGATGGAGGCCAGCAAGAAGTCACGGGAGCGGCCCTTGAAGTCATCGTTCAATACGGCGCCGAGCAGCAGGCCCTGGCCACGCACTTCACTGAAGCAGTGATACTTGGCGTTGATGGCTTCGATACCGGCGCGGAACAGGGCTTCGCGCTGCTTGACCCCTGCCAGCACGGCTGGCGTATTGACCACATCGATCACCGCCTCGGCCACGGCGCACGCCAGCGGATTACCGCCGTAAGTCGAGCCGTGAGTACCCACTTTCAGGTGAGCGGCTATCTCTGTGGTGGTCAGCATGGCACCGATGGGGAAACCGCCGCCGAGCGCCTTGGCGCTGGTGAGGATGTCCGGCGTGACGCCCAGACCCATGTAGGCAAACAGCTCGCCGGTGCGACCGACGCCAGATTGCACCTCGTCATAGACCAGCAAGGCATTGTGCTTGTCACACAGCTCGCGCACACCCTTGGCAAATTCGTCGGTGGGACGAATGATGCCGCCTTCCCCTTGCAGCGGCTCCATCACCACGGCGCAGGTATTGTCGGAGATGACGGCGGCCAGCTCGGCCAGGTTGTTGTAGGTCACGTGAGTGATGTCGGCAGGCTTGGGGCCGAAACCGTCAGAATAAGCGGCTTGACCACCGACGCTCACGGTGAAGAAGGTGCGACCGTGGAATCCCTGGTGGAAGGCGATGATCTGGGTCTTGTGGGCCCCGAACTTGTCGATGGCATAACGACGGGCCAGCTTGAGGGCCGCTTCGTTCGCTTCGGCGCCGGAGTTGCAGAAATAGACCTTGTCGGCGAAGGTGGCGGCGACCAGCTTCTTGGCCAGACGCAGGGCCGGCTCATTGGTCATGACGTTGGAGAGATGCCACAGCTTCTCACCCTGAGTCTTCAGGGCTTCGACCAGCTTGGGATGACAATGGCCCAGGCCATTGACCGCAATACCGCCGGCGAAATCCACATACTCACGTCCAGCCTGATCCCAGACACGTGACCCTTCACCACGCACCGGGATGACATTGGCGGGCGCATAGTTGGGAACCATCACTTCATCGAACACTTCACGTGTCACTGCCAACAACTCTGACATACTTGCTCTCCTTCCAGATGGCGACAGAATAATCCACCGCCTAAAAGTTAAATCCGTGTAAACGTGACGGTATTGTCACAGAAAAAAAGTAAAAAGTCTGTAACTTGACGGCCTACAAGGAACAATCTTCGATTGCCCGTGAGATTTTAGGCAGCCCCATTGCATAACGGCTCAGAGGCTGTTGGCAAGAGATAATTTCGACTGGTGCGGGGGTGAATAAACCGTCAGAGAAAAAAATTTCGCCCATCCCATGGAAATGGGATTTTCATCACGTTTTTGAGCCGGAGCAGGGCGAAATCCCCCCGGATCCCGGGGTGGGAAAGGGGAATAAGTCTAGTCGAACGAAACCCTGCTTTACCGCTGAGACAGGCTTTTATGCTGCCGATCGGCGCCGCGCTGCCATGGATGGGAACCGAGGCCGTTCATCAGCAGATGATGCGGGTAAAGAGGAAAAAGCAGTGAAAAATTGGGTAGGGATGGCTCAGCGCCGAGCCAGAAAATTGGCAAGCAGCTCATGACCTTGCTCACTCAGGACGCTCTCCGGGTGAAACTGCACCCCCTCCACCGCCAGTGTCTTGTGGCGCAGCCCCATGATCTCATCGACGCTGCCATCCTCGTGCTCGCTCCAGGCGGTCACCGCCAGGCAGTCCGGCAGGGTCTGCGCCTTGACCACGAGTGAGTGGTAGCGGGTCACACGCAGCGGATTGTTGAGCCCCGCGAACACCCCCTCCCCCTGATGGCGGATGAGAGACGTCTTGCCATGCATCACCCGCCTGGCCCGCACCACCTCGGCGCCAAACACCTGAGCCAGGGATTGATGGCCGAGACAGACCCCGAGAATAGGCAATCGACCGGCGAAATGTGCGATGGCGGCCAGGGAGATACCCGCCTCATTGGGGGTACAGGGACCAGGGGAGATCACCAGGCGATCGGGGGCCATGGCTTCAATGTCCGCCAGGGTCAATTCATCGTTGCGTTTGACCACCACCTTCTCCCCCAGCGCACCGAAGTACTGCACCAGGTTCCAGGTAAAGGAGTCGTAGTTATCGATGAGTAGCAGCATGCAAACACCCAGGATTGAGATCGAGGCTAGGGTAACTCGCCTGCTCGTTGGCTGGCGAGTCGCGCATTCTGGCACGTCTGCCCCGGTTAATAAACGCCTGCCACCGGATACCCGTGGCTGGGGCCACCCTCGCCCATCAATGCCATCTTCGGCTCGCGCCAGACAATACGGACCCCCCCCATTGAAGAAGACCCACTCAGCCTCCTTCATATCAGGTGCGCTATGCCCCTCCTCCCAGCCCCTCACACTGTCGCCCCTGCTAAGAGGGCTCTCGATACAACACCGCGATCCCGCTCCTGCCGCCACCCTCGCTCACCGCGTTAAAATAAAACTTTAAATGTGAATCACAAAAAACAAAACAAAGTTTCATTTTAGTTTGATCGCAGTTTTTCATTTTGCTATCGTGCCTTCAACGACAGGATTTCCCGACACATTGTCATTGATGCCGCGTGCGGCCCGGAATTGAGGTTCATTATGCAAACTCGTCAAAGCATCCACAGCGATCATGCCAAACAACTCGACACCCAGGGTCTGCGCCGTGAGTTTCTGGTCGAAGAGATCTTCACCCCGAACACCCTGACCATGACCTACAGCCACATAGACCGCATCGTGTTTGGTGGCATCATGCCGGTGGATGCTCCCCTGACCTTCTCCGATGAACTCGGCAAGGGATTTGGGGTCAGCTATTTCCTCGAGCGGCGTGAGCTCGGCCTCATCAATATCGGTGGCCCGGGGGTGGTGGTGGTGGATGGCACTACCTATGAAGTGGACAAGGCCGAGGCCCTCTACGTCGGCCAGGGAGCCCGCACCCTGAGCTTTGCCAGTGTCGATGCCTCGCAGCCTGCCAAGTTCTACTACAACAGCGCTCCCGCCCACACCTGCTACCCGACCCGCACCGTCACCCAAGCCCAGGCCTCGCCGGCAACCCTGGGGGATGCCGCCACCAGCAACCGCCGCACCATCTACAAGTACCTGGTACCGGATGTGCTGCCGACCTGCCAATTGGTGATGGGCATGACCCAGCTGGAAGAGGGCAGCCTGTGGAACACCATGCCCTGCCACACCCACGAGCGCCGCATGGAGGTCTACTTCTACTTCAACATGAAAGAGGACGCCGCCGTGTTCCACATGATGGGCAAGCCGGACGAGACCCGTCACCTGCTGGTGCACAACGAGCAGGCCGTCATCTCCCCGAGCTGGTCCATCCACTCCGGCGTCGGCACCCAGGCCTACACCTTCATCTGGGGCATGGTGGGCGAGAACCAGGTGTTCGGTGACATGGACCATGTCGCTGTTCAGGATCTGCGCTAACCGGCTTCCCCATCCCGAGCCGCCATGGCGGCTCCTGCCCGACACTTCACCCCACATTGGCCCACGGCTTAGAGGTAACAATATGATTCTTAATGCATTCGATCTGAAAGGTAAGGTCGCCATCGTCACCGGTTGCGATACCGGTCTGGGTCAGGGCATGGCACTGGGGCTCGCCGAGGCGGGCTGCGACATCGTCGGCATCAATATCGTCGAGCCGACCGAAACGATCGCCAAAATCGAAGCCATTGGCCGCCGCTTCCTGAGCCTGAAGGCGGACGTCAGCAAGGTAGACACCCTGCCAGCCCTGGTCGATCAGGCGGTCTCCCACTTCGGCCGCGTCGATGTGCTGGTGAACAACGCCGGCATCATCCGCCGGGAAGACGCCATCAACTTCAGCGAGAAGGACTGGGACGATGTGATGAACATCAACATCAAGAGCGTGTTCTTCATGTCCCAGGCGGTGGCCAGGCAGTTCATGACCCAGGGCCAGGGCGGCAAGATCGTCAACATCGCCTCCATGCTCTCCTACCAGGGGGGTATCCGCGTGCCCTCCTACACCGCCTCCAAGAGCGCCGTCATGGGCATCACCCGCCTGCTGGCCAACGAGTGGGCCAGCAAGGGGATCAACGTCAACGCCATCGCCCCCGGTTACATGGCGACCAACAACACCGCGGCCCTGCGTGCCGATGATGACCGCAATGCCGCCATCCTTGAACGGATCCCGGCAGGCCGCTGGGGGGTGCCGGACGACATGATGGGCCCGGTCGTATTCTTGGCCTCTGTCGCCTCCGACTACATCAACGGTTACACCATCGCCGTCGATGGCGGCTGGCTGGCCCGTTAATTCAGTTCACTATGACCAGGCGCCGCGAGGCGCCTTTTGCCGTTGTCTCCTGACAGGAAGGCCCTATGTTGCTCGACAGTCTCTGGTTTGCCCAGTCAATCGGCCTGTTGGCCTGCCTCGTGGGTGCCACGGCATTCATGCAGCGCCAGGATAGCAAGCTCAGAGTCCAGCTCACCCTCAATGGCACCCTGATGGGGCTGCATTTTTTGCTGCTGGGTTCCTCGGTTGCCGCCATCAACTGCCTGCTCTGTGCCGTGCGCAACTGGGTCTCCGGTTACTATCGCGGCCTCGGTGTGATGCTGCTGTTCCTCGCCCTGGCCTGGTTGCTGGTCATCCCCCGGATCGAACACCCGGTCCAGATGCTGACCCTGCTCGGCACCACCCTCAGCACCTTCGCCCTGTTTCGCCTCAACGGTATTGCCCTGCGACTGTGCATGCTGAGCAGTACCCTCTGCTGGCTGACCCACAATATCTGGGCGGGATCCATCGGTGGCATCCTGCAGGAGAGCATCTTTTTCGTCATCAATGGCTACACCATCCTCAAGCTCTACCAGGCCGCCCCGCAGGACATCGAGGGGTGAACCACCCTGCCTGCGGGTCCAATCACGGGCAACGGCTCATTGTCGCTGAGAACTGACATGCAAAAGAGCAGGCCAAGCCTGCTCTTTTTGAGACGAGATACTCAATCAGCGTGAGGAGTGAGTACCAAATGGATAGTCGTGGAAACCCAGCCCGGCAGAGATATTGGCCGCCGCCTCATGTAGCTGGGCCACCAGGGTTGCCTTGTGCTCTTCATGGAAGCGCACCAGGGGCAACGACAGGGAGAGCCCCGCGATGATCCGCCCCATGCGGCTGTAGATGGGGACGGCGAAGCAGCGCAGACCGTGTTCCATCTCTTCCCGATCTTCGGCATAACCTTGCTCGCGCACCTGGGCCAGCTCCACCAGCAGGGCATCGACATCGGCAAGGGTATGCTCGGTGAAGCGCTCGAAGGTCACCCCGGCCAGCATGGCGCGTACTTCGGTCTCGGGCAGCCAGGCCATCATCACTTTGCCAAGGCCGGTGCTGTAGAGCGGACGGCGACGACCGATACGGGAGTACATCCGCAGGTTGTATTCAGAGTCAATCTTGTGCAAATAGACGATGCTGTCTTCATCGAGCATCCCAAGGTGCAGGGTCTCTTTGGTCAGCTTGCCGAGACGGTACATCTGTTCATCGGCGATCTGCACCAGATCCTGATGTTCCAGCGCCTTGGCGCCCAGCTCGAACAGCTTGAGGCTAAGGGCATACTTGTCAGTTTCACCCTCCTGGGTGATATAACCCAGGGTCTTCATGGTCTGCAAGAAACGGTAGACGGTGCTCTTGGACATCATGATCCGCTGGGACAGCTCGGTCACCCCGATCTCTTTCTGCTCCCCCAGCGCCTGCAGTATGCCGAACACCTTGAGTACCGATGACACCGATTCGGGCGAGTTGTCTATCATCGACATTGTTTACGTCCAAAAAAAATGATTGATTGTTTCATTGTATTTGAAATGAGCTGGCCCTCATAGTGACAGAGCCACTTATCCAGTCAAATCATCCACTCATGGATAGAGAATGTGGTCTCGCTCACGCGACTATTCACCCGCACCTCGCCGCAGAGGTGGCGACGATAGTCTTTATAACCCCTGGCTCACGGCCACTTTCCCCTGCCTCCACCCTGCGAGTCATCAACACAAGACAATCATCACATTTTTAATGAAATGATGTTTCAATTGTTTTTTATTCTCCGTTAGTTAAATAGAATAGCGCCATCATCAACGCGGAAAACAGGGGAAGCGCTATGCCTATCAAGGTCGCCGTCATTGGCGAATGCATGATCGAGCTGTCCGAAAGCAGGGCCAACATAGTGCGCCATTTTGGCGGGGACACCCTCAACACGGCGGTCTACCTGACCCGCGCCAACCCGGACATCGCTGTGCATTACGTGAGTGCCCTGGGCACGGATCCCATGAGTGGGGCCATGCTGACCCAGTGGCAGCAAGAGGGAATACACACCGAGCTGGTGCAGCGCCTTGACCACAAGCTGCCCGGTCTCTATCTCATCGAGACCGATGATCGAGGTGAACGCACCTTCCACTACTGGCGCAGCGACTCTGCGGCCCGCTACTGGCTGCAGACGCCAGAGGCCGAGCGGATCGGTGAGCGACTGCACGATTTCGATTACCTCTACCTGAGCGGGATCAGCCTCGCCATCCTGTCACAAGATGACCGGCTGACCCTGCTGAACAGGCTGGCCGAGTGCCGGGCTGGCGGGGCCAGGATAGCCTTTGACAACAACTACCGCCCCCGCTTGTGGGAGAGCCAGGCCGCGGCCCGGCAGACCTATGCCGCCATGCTGGCGCTAACCGATCTCGCCTTCCTGACCCTGGATGACGAGGTCGCCCTCTGGGGGGACAGCGACGACTCCCAGTGCCTGGCCCGCACCCTTGCATGTGGCGTGAACGAGATCGTCATCAAGCGCGGGGCCGAGGCCTGTCTCATCGTGCAGCCTGGGTACAGCGACCAGGTGCTGGCCGTCCCCCTGGCGAAAGAGCAGATCATCGATACCACGGCGGCTGGCGACTCCTTTAGCGCCGGTTACCTCGCCACCCGGCTGGCGGGGCAGTCCATGGCCGATTCGGCCCGCTATGCCCATCGGCTGGCGAGCACCGTCATTCAACATCGTGGCGCCATCATCCCCCTGACGGCCATGCCACACCCCATCACCCCTGATCACCCATACAATGAGGCTTCCCATGTCAGCATTGCTTGAACGACTCTGTGCCCTGAAGATCATCCCCGTCATTGCCATCAAAGACGCCAATGATGCCGTCGCCCTTGGCCGCACCCTGCTGGAAAACGGCATGCCCAGTGCCGAGATCACTTTCCGCACCCCGGCGGCGGCCGAATCCATCCGCCGGCTGCGGGAAGCCTTTCCCGAGATGATCATTGGTGCCGGCACAGTGCTGACCACAGCCCAGGTCGATCAGGCCATCGAGGCGGGGGTCGACTTCATCGTGAGTCCCGGGCTCAACCCGCGCATCGTGCAATATTGCCAGGCGCGCGGTGTTCCCATCATTCCCGGCGTCAACAACCCCAGCCTGGTCGAACAGGCTATGGAGCTGGGTCTGAAGACCCTCAAGTTCTTCCCGGCAGAGCCATCCGGTGGGCTGGGCATGCTCAAGGCCATGAGCGCCGTCTACCCGGTCTCCTTCATGCCCACTGGCGGCGTCAGCCCGAGCAATGTGAAGGACTATCTTGCCCTGCCTGCGGTATTCGCCTGTGGCGGCACCTGGATGGTGCCTGCCAACCTCATCGACAATCGCGAATGGGACAAGATCGGCGCCCTGACCAAGGAAGCCATGGCCGCCCTCTAAATCGGCCGGGGCCCGTCTCACGGGCCCATCATTCCAGCCTCGACCGGTTCGCCATCGACCTCCACCACCGGTTCAATCAAAGGAGCTACCCATGATCGTTGGTAATCTGCAGCAACTGGACATCGCCATGCTGCCATCCCCACTGCTGCATCTTCTCAACCGGCCCGCGCTCTCCTTGCACAACCTGCAACAGCAGGCAGAGGGGAAATATGATCTCATCGAGGATGCCGTCTTCTACATCGTCTCCTCCCCCATCACGGCTCAGGAGGCGGATCTGAAGAGTGAGTTCCACGATCGCTATCTGGATATCCAGATAGTGCTGGCCGGGCAGGAGGCGATCGCCCTCAGCACCACAATCCGCGCTCCCCATGACCATCAGGAAACCAAACCGGACCTCATCTTCCTGGACAACCCGGCGATCACCACCCGGCTGTTGCTCGACACCGGTGACTTCGCCATCTTCTATCCCGGTGAGGTGCACAGACCCACCTGCCAGGTCGGCTCCCCCGCCCAGATTAAGAAAGTCGTGGTCAAGATCTGCAAAGAGTGGCTGTCAGCCCAATAAGAGTCGCCGGCCTCCACCCCCTTGGCATGAACTCCCGGTCAGGAGGCCAGCACCATTTAGCACGCCTCCCCCATCTTCTATTCGCTCTCCTGTGCTCCGGTGGGATCTGCCCTCCCCTATTTTTATCGAAAAACTCGTTTGAAGCCTTATTCCATCAGCGTTGCCGCAGTGTAACAAACGGCCATCACAAAACTTGATTTTTGATTTCCACAAATATGGAACGCCATTTCATTAACTTGATTTTGATCACTGAAATGCGGCCGGATTCACGTAGCATGAACAGCATCAAAATAACGAAGTCCATAAAGGGGTTACACACATGCGTACAATGAATGCTCTGCCCAGACTGTCTCTGATTGGCACAGTGGTCGCCGCGGGTCTGTTTCTGACTGGATGTGGTGAAGACAGCAAGGCTGCTGGCCCCCTGATCCTGAAGACAGCGTTCAACCAGTCTGAACACAATCCGCAGTTCAAGGCGCTCGAAGATTTCAGCCAGAAGCTGGAAGCCGCGACCGGTGGTAAATACAAGCTGGAAATTCACCCGAACGAGCTGCTGGGAGATCAACGGGCGGCACTGGAGCTGGTGCAATCCGGTGCCATTCAACTGGCCGTCGTCGCCAACCCCCTGGTCGAGAACTTCAACAAAAACTTCTCCGTGCTGGCCATGCCTTACATCTACGACAACCCGGATCACCAGCGCAAAGTCTTCACCGGTGATCTCCTCGATGGCCTGTTCAGCTCCACCAAGGGCAACGGCTTCGAGGTATTGACCGCCTATACCGCCGGGGCCCGCAGCATGTATGTCAAAGGGGCTCCAATCAAGACTCCAGAAGAGATGAAAGGGAAGAAGATCCGGGTTATGCAGTCCGATACCATGGTCAAGATGCTGACCTGTATGGGGGGCACCGGGGTTCCCATGGGTCAGGGCGAAGTCTACTCCGCCATCCAGCAGGGGGTGCTTGATGGCGCCGAGAACAACGAGATCACCTACGCCGATCTGAAGCAGTATGAAGTGGCGCCCCATTTCTCTTACACCCGCCATGTGATGGTGGCCGATCTGCTGGTGGTCAATGAGTCATTCCTGGAGAAGATGGATGCCGCCGATCAGGCGACCTTCCGCAAACTGGCCAAAGAGAGTACCGCGACCGAGTTTGATCTCTTCAGCCAGGCGCTAGAAACCGCCAAACAGACGGCCACTGCCCAGGGCGCCACCTTTACTGAGGTCGATATTGCCCCCTTCCAGGCGCGTTGCAAGCCGCTGCAAGAGACGCTGCTGACCACCCCGGAGCAGAAAGATATCTTCAACAAGATCCGCGCATTGGCCAACTAATGGCTGTTGTTGCCAGGGGTTGCCATGGCAACCCCTCCTATGAGGTTCCGCTATGAAACCCGCTCAACAACCAGCAACCCTCTCCGAACCATCCGTTCAGCATGGCTTCTATGCCTCGCTGACCGGGTTCAAGCAAAGAGTGGATC
The DNA here is from genome assembly GCF_020149575.1 of Aeromonas rivuli. Classification (NCBI taxonomy): domain Bacteria; kingdom Pseudomonadati; phylum Pseudomonadota; class Gammaproteobacteria; order Aeromonadales; family Aeromonadaceae; genus Aeromonas; species Aeromonas rivuli. Next base: position 3,343,340 of record NZ_CP079742.1, read on the forward strand.
TGGTGGTCTCTTATCTCTGCATCGCCATCGTGGCCGTGATGACCCTGCTGGTCACTTATCAGGTGGCAACCCGCTACCTGCTCAATAGCCCAAGCGCCGTGAGCGAGGTGCTCTCCCGCTACCTGTTCATTTGGCTGGTCTTGATCGGCAGTGCCTATGTCTTTGGCTTGCGCGAACACATGGCAATCACCTTCATGCGTGATCGCATGTCGCGCAATGTGCGCATCCTGGTGGAGATGCTCGGTGAGCTGGCGACCACTCTCTTTGCCCTGCTGGTACTGACCGTGGGGGGTTACATCGGGATGAGCCGCCAGATGGGACAGCTCGATTCGGCGCTGCAGATCCCCATCGGCGTCATCTATGCCGCCATCCCTCTTTGCGGCGTGCTGACCGTTTTCTATTGCCTGTACAACCAATACGGGTTGGCCAGACAACTCTCCTTCAAGCAAAAGGTATAACCATGGATATTGCGGTTGTTGTCGCGCTGGTGATGTTCATCGGTGCCTTTGTCCTGCTGTTTATCGGCACCCCTATCAGCATCAGTATCGGGCTCCCCTCCTTCCTGGCCATGGTGATCATCCTGCCTTTCGATGGCGCCATCCTGACTTCGGCCCAGCGGGTCTTCGTCGGCCTGGACTCCTTTGCCCTGCTGGCCATTCCCTTCTTCATCCTGGCTGGCAATCTGATGAACAATGGCGGCATAGCCATCCGCTTGATCAACTGCGCCAAGATAGTCAGCAACTTCCTGCCGGGTCCTCTGGCCCAGACCAACGTGGTTGCCAACATGCTGTTTGGCTCCATCAGCGGCTCCGGCGTCGCCTCGGCGGCGGCCATCGGCGGCATCATGTCCCCTATCCAGAAGAAGGATAAATACGATCCCGCCTTCAGTGCCGCGGTCAATATCGCCTCGGCACCGACTGGCATGCTGATCCCCCCAAGCAACTCCCTGATCGTCTATGCCACTGTGGCGGGCAGTGTCTCCATCACGGCTCTGTTCATGGGCGGCTACGTGCCCGGCATTCTGTGGGGACTGGGGGTCATGCTGGTGGCGGGCTTCATTGCCAAGCGCCGTGGTTATGTGGCCGAGCACAACTCTCTCAAGGGTCTGCGCCTCAAACTGTTGTTAGATGCCATCCCCAGCCTGCTGATGATCGTTGTGGTTATCGGTGGCATCCTCGGTGGCATCTTCACCGCGACCGAAGCCTCCGCCATCGCCGTGGTCTATTCGCTGATCCTTGGTGTCTGCTACCGGAACATCAAGGCCGTCGATCTGCCCGCCATCTTCCTGGCTACCGCCAAAATGACCGCCATCGTGATCCTGATGCTGGCCGCCTCATCCATCATGTCCTGGGTAATGGCGTTCACCCAGATCCCGGCACTGATCGCATCGGCCCTGCTCTCCTTCACCGACAGTTTCCTGATCATCCTGCTGGTCATGAATCTGGTACTGCTGCTAGTGGGCACCTTCATGGACCCCACCCCGGCGGTACTCATCTTTACCCCCATCTTCCTGCCCATCTGCACCCAGTTCGGCATGGATCCGGTGCAATTTGGCATCATGATGATCTTCAATCTCTCCCTTGGCACCATCACGCCACCGGTTGGCCCCATACTGTTCACCGGATGCAAGATCGGGGGGATAAAAATTGAAGGGGTCATCAAGCCACTGCTGCCTTTCTTCGCGGTCATTGCACTGGTGCTGATGCTGGTGACCTATGTACCGGCCATCTCGATGGCGCTGCCCCAGGCGATGGGACTGATCAAATGATGCCTCTGTGCGACGGGCATCGATGCCTGTCGCACTCGTGATGAATTCACCCCGGGCGCGTCGGCGTCCGGGTTTTTTCATCTCTGCAGCAAGGAAACGGGGGATGAGAACAAGCAGGAGAGAGCAGGGCGCCCTGGGACTGGCACGCACTGTCAGGGAGATTACGTGGGCAGAACCACCGCGGATGGCAGAGCCCGGAGGGGCGCCTCAGCGATCCAGGTAGCGGCCTTGTTCCATCTCGCGCTCTCGTTGACACTCGGCGAGGTAGATGGCGGCAGCGATGGCCGGGGTAGCATGGTGTTTGTCGATGGCATTGGAGACCATCAGTTGCAGGGTATTGAGGTTCTTGGCCTTGCGAAACTTGCGCAGCCAGTGACCTTTGTCGCCCAGCTCGTCTATGGAGATTTTTTCTTGGATGGACATGCTCACTCTTGGGACTCGGGGTCCACTTAAATTCAGGATCCGGGGATCACAGATACCGAGGGGGAAAACAAAGAAAGCCAGGTTGATACCCGGCTTCCTACGGTTACACCACAATCCGATATATCAGGCTCTGGGAACGAAGCCAACCACATCATATACGCTGGCCAGGGTTTTTTCAGCCCTTTCCCGGGCCTTTTGTGCACCGGCCGCGAGGATGGCCTGCAGATGAGTCTCATCTTGACGCAGGGCATGGAAACGGGCTTGTAGCGGCTCAAGCAGGGCAACCACGGCCTCGGCGCACTCACCTTTCAGATGGCCATACATCTTGCCTTCGAAGTGCTGCTCCAGCTCGGGGATGGGGCGGCCGGTCACGCCAGACATCAGGGTCAGCAGGTTGGACACCCCAGGCTTGTTGACCGGATCGAAGCGCACCACGGCCGGCTCGTCCGAATCGGTGACGGCCCGCTTGATCTTCTTCACTATCTGCTTGGGATCTTCCAGCAGACCGATGAAGTTGGCCTCGTTGTCGTCAGACTTGGACATCTTCTTGGTCGGATCCTGCAGGCTCATCACCCGGGCACCCTCTTCGGGAATGAAGGGTTCGGGCAGGGTAAACACCTCGCCATGCAGATTGTTGAAACGGGTGCAGATGTCGCGGGTCAGCTCCAGATGCTGCTTCTGATCGTTGCCGACCGGCACCTGATTGGCCTGATAAAGCAGGATGTCCGCCGCCATCAGCACCGGGTAGCCGAACAGACCGACGTTGACGTTATTCTCGAAACGGGCGGACTTGTCCTTGAACTGGGTCATGCGCGACAGCTCACCCATCTGGGTGTAGCAGTTGAGGATCCAGCCAAGCTCGGCGTGCTGGGGCACATGAGACTGGATGAAGACGGTGCTCTTGGCGGGATCAATCCCGACTGCCAGATAGAGGGCGGCGGCATCCAGGCACGCCTTGCGCAGGGCAGCAGGCTCCTGGCGGGCGGTGATGGCATGGAGATCGACGATGCAGTAGAGGCAATCGAAGTCATCTTGCATCTTGACCCACTGACGCAGGGCGCCCATGTAGTTGCCTATGGTGAGCTGCCCGGAGGGCTGGGCACCGCTCAGTACTATTGGTTTGGCCATGGAGAGGAGTCCTTGTTCTTATTCGACCAGCAGGGCATCGAGCTCACAGAAATGCTCGCACACCCAGTCTGGATTGGAGTCGGCAATGGGGCGGCCATAGTTGTAGCCATAGGTGAGCCCTACCACCTTCATGCTGGCGGCCTGGGCGGCCAGCACATCATTTTCGGAGTCACCCACCATCAGGGTGCGCGCCGGGCTGACACCCAGCTCATGGCAGGCATGCAGCAGCGGTGTCGGGCTCGGCTTCTTTGGTTCCACACAGTTGCCGCCCAGCCAGAGCGCGAAGCAATCGGCAATGCCGAGGGCATCGAGGATCGGCTGCACGAAGTGACTCGGCTTGTTGGTCACCACGGCCTGGCGGTAACCCAGTTTTTGTAAACGGCGCAGGCTCTGCTCGACCCCGTCATACATGGCCAGCCCTTCCAGCAGACAAGCCTGATAGTGCCGATCGAACAGGCCGCGGGCCTGGCTGAACTGTTCGCCAGCACCGCGATAATCCAGGGCGCGGGAGATGAGCTTATCGGCACCATTGCCGACCCAGGTACGGACCACGGCCTCGTCGGCCTCGGCCAGACCCAGATCGGTGAGAGTGCGATTGACCGCCAGCGCCAGCTGGGAAGCACTGTCGATCAGGGTGCCGTCCAAATCGAACAGCACCAGATCGAAGGGACGATTAACGCTGGACATGGGCAAGCTCCGCACGCATCTGGTCGATCACCGCCTTGTAGTCTGGCTGGCTGAAGATGGCAGAACCGGCCACGAACATGTCGGCACCTGCCTCGGCAATGGCACGAATGTTGTCTACCTTGACGCCGCCATCGATCTCCAGGCGAATGTCACGGCCACTCTCGTCTATCAGACGGCGCACCTGGCGCAGCTTGTCGAGGGTGCCGGGGATGAAGCTCTGACCACCGAAACCGGGGTTGACCGACATCAGCAGGATCACGTCCAGCTTGTCCATCACATATTCGAGGCAAGAGAGCGGCGTGGCCGGATTGAGCACCAGGCCAGCCTGGCAGCCCTGCTCCTTGATGAGCCCAAGGGTGCGGTCGACATGATCGGACGCTTCCGGGTGGAAGGTGATGAGATTGGCACCCGCCTTGGCAAAATCAGGGACTATCCTGTCCACCGGCTTGACCATGAGGTGCACATCGATCATCGCCTTGATACCGAAGTCACGCAGGGCCTGACAGACCATGGGGCCTATGGTCAGATTGGGCACATAGTGATTGTCCATCACATCGAAATGCACCACATCGGCACCCGCTGCCAATACCTTGGCAACATCGTCGCCCAGACGGGCAAAATCGGCGGAGAGGATCGAGGGAGCTATCAGAAAGTCTTTCATCACGTCATCCATTGGCAGCTAGGCGAAAAAACGGCGCAATTTTACCCCAAACTGGCTCAGGAAACGAGACTGATTGCCGCTTACCGCGCCTCATGGCCCACGGGAGACCCATTTTCCCGGATATGGGGAGATATGGGCGCCCCCCGGGCCGGGACGTTGAGAGAGCTCAACCCGTCTCCAGCCTCCAATCTCGACTCATATCACCCTCATCAGGGCAGAAGAGCGGAAGAGCGGAAGAGACAATCTTCCATGATGGGATGAACAACATGACAGCGCAGAGTGATGAGGGACGGAAGGGGCTCTCTTGGCGAAAGCTGGCTAGGCTGTAGGGAGCCAGGAGGCGCACATGAACCAAAGACTCACCCTGTGGCATACGCTCACCAGCACCCTCGCCGCCCTGTTCGGGGTGCAATCCCAGCGCAATCGCCAGCGAGATTTTGCCAACGGCTCGCCATTGGCTTTCATCCTGATGGGAGTGCTACTGATCGCCCTGATGCTAGGCAGCCTCTGGCTACTGGTGAGCTGGGTGCTCGCTTAGCCGTTCAGCGGCCCTGCCTAGACGCTGGTGCCAACCTCGACCAGATCCCCTGGATACCACCCCTGCTCCGGCGCTATGCCGGGAGGATAGAGTGCCAGCAGCTCGGCCACCTTGTTGCGGGTGCCGCCATTGCGGCTGATGGTGCGTTTGACCAGGATTTCATCGAGCCTGGCACCACGATAGAGTTCGCGGGTCAGTTCGATGTCGTGGTTGCTGATGAGCACGGGAACCCCTTTCTCGGCAGCCGTGTGCCGCGCCAGCCGCGCCAGCACCGCCTGATCGTCCAGGGTAAAGCCCCCGGCCGAATAGCTGGTGAAGCTGGCCGTGGTAGAGAGGGGGGCATAAGGGGGATCGCAATAGATGACCCAGTCGGCCTGCGCCCGCTTGATGGCATCGGCATAGCTCTCGCAGATGAAGGTCGCCTTCTGCGCCTTCTCAGCGAAGAACCACAGCTCTTTTTCCGGGAAATAGGGCTTCTTGTAAGAGCCAAAGGGGACGTTGAAGCCCCCCTTCTTGTTGTATCGGCACAGGCCGTTGAACCCGTGGCGGTTGAGGAACAGGAACAGCAGGGCGCGCTCGAAGCTGCCCTCTGTCTGGTTGAACTGAGTCCGCAACCGGTAATAAGCCGCCTTGTGATTGTTCTCGGCCACAAACAGCTTGCGCGCCTCGGCAATCAATTGCTCAGGTGTGAGCTTGAGATGGTTATAGAGGGCAATCAGATCCGGATTGATGTCGTTGAGCACATAGGCATCGTAATCGGTGTTGAGAAACACGGATCCTGCACCAACGAAAGGCTCCAGCAACACACGCCCTGCTGGCAACCGCTCGGCAATCTCTTCAACCAGGGAATACTTTCCCCCGGCCCATTTTAAAAAAGCGCGTGTTTTCTTCATGGAAATCCGGCGTTAAGAAGGCAGCAACCCAAAAAGGGGGACGATTCTACCCCCTTATCCGACCTGCTGCTATGGCTTCAGCTCTTTTTGTACCTGGGCGAACGACTTGGGCCAGGGCTGCCCCTTGACCAGGGCGGGTGGTAACTGGCGGATGGCCGCCTTCGCCTGCTGGAGGCTGGCATGATCGCCCTGCAGCACCACGAACCAGGGACTGCCGCGGAACTGAGTCTGATAGACCCAGACCTTGCCCGACAGCTGGTTCTCCGCCACGAAGCTGTCGACCGCTGGCCGGTTGCTCGCCCCCATCAACTGCACGCTGTAATGGGTCTTGGCTTTCTGCTGCAAGGTGGTTACCGGGGTCAGGGCAACCCGGGGGGCTGGAGCGGCCTGCTCGACCATCTTGGCAGGGCCTGTCTGGCTCGCTGGGGCTGTCGTAGCAGCCTGATTGCCTGTCGCCTGCTTGGCTTGCGAGCCTGCCTGCCCATTGGACGGGGCCACGTTTGACTCGTCACCGGTCAGCTCCTTGACCACCTCGCTGGGCAGGGCGCCGCTGACGCTGGGCCCTGTCATCAGCTTCTCGACCACGTCGTCGGAGATCACTATCCGGCGACCTTCGTAATTGCCTGACTCGGCAGTCACCGTCTCGCTCTCCACTTTCTTGGGCAAGACCTGGCTCTCTGGTTTCCAATCCCGAACCAGAGCGCCGCTGTCATTACTGGCTGCTCCCGGTTGAGTATCTGCCTGGTTCACAGCCCCAGCCGGACTCTCCTCCGGAATGGGGGCCGGCAGTGTTGTGCTCAGCGGTTTCGCCATCTCCTGGCCCTCCGGCTTGTCTGAAAACAGCGAGGGAAGCAGGTAAGTGAGCGCCAGCAAGATGCCGATGACGGCAACAAAACCCAGGACGACCTGCTTGATGGGCAGCTTGGGTTGCGACTTCTTGGGTCTTCTGTCGGTCATGATATCCTCCAGGGCCTGCATGATGATGGACGGCTGTCCTTTCGATTGGCTCAGGATCTCCTCTACCTTGGCTTTGGGCAAGAGGGTCGCCGGTATCTTCTGCGCTTTTGCTTTCTCATACAGGAAGATGCGCTGCTCAGGGGCGCTCAGGGGGGCAACCTCCAGCTCGAGGGAGGGCATGGCTCGCCCCTTGAGACCCGGGCGCACAGTGCGACACCAGACGTCATCACCGGTCAACAGGGTCGCCAACTGATGAGGCTTGGTCAGGGTGTCATTGTGACGACACAGGGTCCAAAGCTCGCTGAGCACCTCGGCAGGCAACTCGTGCGCCCGCTCGATCAGCAACAACAGCGTTGCAGGCTTTCCTTCCATCATGCGAAAGAAGCTGTCAGCCAAGGCATCTTGAGGATTGAACAGGGGTTTATCGACTATCTGCTCAAGCAGCAGCTGACGCACCTCGCCCATCTTCATGTCGGGACGGCCGATCAGGCTCACCACCTGCACCTTCTCAGGCAGGCGGGTCAGCAACAGCTCGCAGAGGGTGGCGCGGCCGCTGCCGGCCGGACCGGATAGAAATATAAAAGGATGATTGAATTCAATCAGATGCAGCAGCCGTTCGACCAGCTGCCGCTGAGAGGGAAACTGGAGCAACTTACTCACATTCGGACTCGATCACCGATTGCAATTGAGCATCAGACACATCGGCCACCACTTCGGCATGGCCTATTCCCACCGGCAATACCAGACGCAGCTTGCCAGCCAGCACCTTCTTGTCACGGCGCATGTGACGCAGGTAAGCATCGAAGTTCATATCGGCAGGCCCCTTCACCGGCAGCTTGGCCGCCAGCAGCAAGGCACGGATCCGCTCCTGCTGTTCGGCGCTCACCTGACCACGCAACCGGGCTGTGGCCGCCGCTTGCATCATACCCGCAGCGACAGCCTCGCCATGCAGCCAGTTGCCATAGCCTTGTTCTGCTTCGATGGCATGACCAAAGGTATGACCCAGATTGAGCAGCGCCCGCACACCGTGCTCAGTCTCATCCTCGGCAACCACTTCGGCCTTGATCTCGCAGCAACGCTTGATGGCATAGGCTAACGCAACCGGATCCTGCCGCTGTAGCCGAGGCATATTCTGCTCCAGCCAGCTGAAGAAATCTGCATCCCAGATGATGCCGTACTTGATCACCTCTGCCATGCCTGAGGCAAATTCACGCTCGGACAGGGTCTGCAGGCATTCAGTATCTATGACGACCAGTTTGGGCTGATAGAAGGCACCGATCATGTTTTTGCCGAGGGGGTGATTCACGGCAGTCTTGCCGCCAACAGAGGAGTCGACTTGGGAGAGGAGTGTAGTGGGGACCTGGATGAAGGGGATACCGCGTTGGAAGCTGGCGGCCGCAAAGCCCACCACATCCCCTATCACGCCCCCACCCAGAGCGATCAGGGTAGTATCACGTCCATGGTTGGTCTCAAGTAGCGCAGACATGATGCGTTCGAAAGTCGCCAGCGTCTTGTGTGCCTCACCATCCGGCAGGATCAGGTGTTCTACCTGATAATCCGCCAGTAGCTGACTCACCCGCTCCAGATAGAGGGGAGCCACCACGGTGTTGGTCACTATCATGACCCGTCTACCCTTGATGGCCTGAGTCAGCACGTCGGGGTGCTGCAGCAGTCCAGCCGCTATTTCTATCGGGTAAGAACGCTCACCCAGTTCGACCTTCAACCTTTCCATGGACGTCCTCGACATTACATACCGATTAGCTTGACGATTTGATTGGCGACGATTTTAGCACTCTGATCATCGGTGTGGATAACAAAGTCGGCCACTTCCTCATAGAGGGCATTGCGCTCGTACGCCAGACGCTCCAATACTTCACGGGGCGGCTCTTCGGTCTGTAGCAAGGGCCTGCGCTTGTCTCTCTGTGTGCGCGCCAGTTGCTTTTCAATGGTGGTTTCGAGGTAAACGACGATGCCGCGGGCAGAGAGCTTGTTGCGGGTTTCGCGGCTCTTGATTGCACCACCGCCCGTCGCCAGCACTATGCCTTGCTGCTCGGACAGATCGCCGATCACCTTCTCTTCGCGAATCCGGAAACCTTCTTCGCCTTCAACATCGAACACCCAGCTGATATCGGCACCACTGCGGCGCTCAATTTCATGATCTGAGTCGAAAAACTCCATATGCAGTTGTTCTGCCAGATGTCTACCTATGGTGCTCTTGCCCGCACCCATGGGACCTATCAGGAAAATATTGCGTTTCTCAGCCATGTCTTTTCATTAGTAATTACAAACTGTACGACCCCGATGAACTATGGATCGGGGTACCTATGAACCTTGTCTTGCGATGGATCAGGAGGGGGATTATCTCAATAGAAATCAGGACTGGCAACCGCAGACCTTACGCCCCAGCCTCATCGGGGCGTAAGGTTATATGTGTTTTACCCTGATATGTAAAGCATTCAAAACTTGTCGGTAACTATCCTTGGCGTCACAAAAATCAGCAACTCGCGTTTCTTGTTCTCGCTGGTGGTCTTGCGAAACAGGATGCCAAGGCCCGGGATATCACCGAGCAGGGGGACCTTGCTGACATCGTTCTTGATGGTCTGCTGATAGATACCGCCGAGTACCAAGGTCTCCCCATTGTTGACCAGCACCTGGGTGGTGATGGACTGGGCATTGATGGAGACCGCATCCCCGGTCCCGGTAGGAACCGTTTCGCCTTTGGTATCCTGGGTCACAGTGAGATCGAGGATGACCCTGTTGTCCGGCGTAATCTGCGGTGTCACTTTCAGGCTCAGTACCGCTTTTTTGAAGGTAACCGAGGTCGCACCGCTGGAGGAGGATTCCACATAGGGGATCTCGGTACCCTGTTCAATCAATGCCGGTTTCTGGTTCGCCGTGGTAACTCTTGGGCTCGCGATGATCTCCGCCTTGCTCTCTTTCTCCAGCGCCGACAGCTCGAGATCCAGCAAGGTTCCGTTGGCGAGGCGAGCCACCTGGAAGGCCAGGGTGCCTGCGGCATTGGTGACCGGCAGATTGACGTTTAACCTGTCCTCGACACTTGGAGGTCCGGAGGTAATACCGTTTGAGTTATCATTCCCCTCTATCGAACCCGATGTGCTATTGCCATGACCATCATTCTTGGTCACCCCCCAGCGCACCCCGAGCGCCTCGTCGAAACCGTCATCTATGGTCACCATCCTAGCCTCGATCACCACCTGTTTGACCGGGATATCGAGGATATCCAACATGCGTTTGATGTTGCTAATGACATCGGCCGTGTCTTTCACCACCAGCACGTTGGTGCGCTCATCCACGCTCACCGCGCCTTTTGCCGAGAGCAGCTTGGTGCTCTCGGAGGAGAGCAGGGCCGCCACTTCCGACGCCTTTGCATAATTGATCTGCATATATTCGGTATAGAGCGGTGCCAGATCTGCCACCTGATTGCGGCTCTCCAGCTGCTGTTTCTCCCGGGCCGCTATCTCTTCTGCCGGCGCGACCAGCAAGATGTTGTCATCGAGGCGCTTGTCGAGACCACGCACCTTGAGAATGATGTCGAGGGCCTGCTCCCAGGGCACACCATCGAGGCGCAGAGTGATATTGCCGGAGACTGAATCCGTGGTCACCAGATTGAGGTTGTTGAAGTCAGCGATGAGCTGCAACACGGTACGTACCGGTATGTCCTGGAAATTCAGGGAGATGGGCTTGCCTTTATACTGTTTTGCGACAGTACCGACCGGCGCGCGCTTTTTCACTTCGATGATGAACAGCTTGTCCGCCTGATCGTAGCGAAAATCGAACTGGCCATTCACCGATAGCTCGAATCGGGTGTCATTACCCTGACGAAATGCCTCCACTTGAGAAACCGGAGTGGCAAAGTCTTGTACATTGATGAGGTTCAGCTGATCGTCCGGGATCCGGGTTCCGTGAAACTTGGCCACCACTTTCTGTCCTGTACTGCTGACATCCACGGCTGCCGAGCTGTTATCCAACCGCACCAGAAACTCACCCTGGCCATCTTTGCCACGGCGAAAATCGACCCCCTTGACCGAGTTGAAATAGGCATCTTCGGTATTGGCTTTGGTGGCAGGTAACACCATGGGTGCTTTGGGGACAGGGGTCGGTTCCGGTTTGGCCGCCTTGTCACCGAGAGAGATAAGTAACTTGTTGCCTTGCTGATGCACCTGATAAGGCATCAATCTGTCCAGTGCAATCTGTATATCCAGTCCTGTTCCTTTACCATCGACCTTGACGCTGTCGACCCCCTCCTGCTTGATGGGCAATGGGTTGACCTTCAGGGCCCCTACCGCCCCCGGGATGTGCAACATCAACTGATTGGGTTGATAGCCAAGCCGGTCGGTAAAACCCGAAACCGGCTCGCTAAAGCTCAGTTCCAGCAAGAGTTGATCGGCCAACAGGGGATTGACTTTTACCTCCTGCAAAGTCGGGATCGCCCATACCGGATGAAACGAACTGCCCAGTAACAGCGCAGCCACCCTGAATGTAATTGCTGTTGTTATTCTCATCGACGCTCATCCCTGATTATCGTTTCGCTTCAAGAAGATGGACCATCACCAGCGGCAACGTCTCATGCTCATCACCGATTATTTTTTGCTTCTATATTGGCCATCACCAACTGCGTTTCACGCGTTACCCAACATCCCTTGCCGTCGGGCACTGTTTCCAGCAAATCCACCGCCGTATTGGTGATCCTGATGACCCGCCCCTGATCCAACCCCATGTAATGATTCAGCCCCATGCGCATGGATTGACCATCAGGCGTGCGAATGAGTGCCCACAATTGCCCCTGCTTGCCCATGGTGCCCTGCATCGCCAGACTCGCCAGCGAGTAGTTCTCAAGCACCTCCTTGGGTCTATCTGCCACTATCTGGGCACAGTCAGCTTTGGCTTTTTGTTCAACGCCGGCACGACTCTCTGGCTGAGGCTCAACAAAAGGGTTTCGTTTATCCATCGATTCGTAATGCAGGGGAGAGAATGGCGTTATGGTGGGCAATGGCTCTATGGCAACCGGGGGCCTGGCCCTGATCTGGCTGATGTAGCCATCCATGTTCTCCTGGCTATTACAACCCGCAAGCAACAACACAAAACAATATCTGGGGAGTTGCCTCATTTTTTCTGCCCCCCGGCATTGCCATTGTATTTATAAGTCTTGGCCAGCATGGACATGGAGATGATGTCGCTGTTGGTTCCATGGCTCAGGGTAAAAGAGTCCAGAATAACGATACGCGGCAGTGCCGCCATGGCTGCCGTAAACTTGCCAATCTCATGGTAGGTACCTGCAACCTCAATGCGCATCGGTAGTTCAGTAGAGAACTCATGGGGCGTCTCGGCCTCCCAGTGAATACGATTGAGTTTGAGACCGTTGTCAGTGGCGATGAAGCTGATGTCATCAAGCAAACCAGCGACCTCATGGGTGTTGGGTAACTGCTTGAGCTGGGTATCAACCAGTAACTCCAATTCGACCAGCTGCTTTTTATAGGCAGACAAGTTAGCGGCCAGCATCGCCTTGCTCTCAAACTGTGCCTTGAGCTCTTTCTCCTTGCTCTGTTCCTGAGTCAGGGCGGTCAGTGAACTGGCTATCACATAGTAATAAATAGCACCGCCGAGCAAGACACAGCCAAACAGGATGAGCACCAGCTTGGCCGCCTTAGGCCAGCCGCCTATGTTGTTCAGATCCAGATCGTTGAGTTGTTGCAGGTTCATGATTTACCTCCCGCGGCATCGGCTGGCGACTTGATGACCTGGAACATCATGGAGAATTGGCTGAGGGCGACGGGAGCCACATCCGAGGCAAAGATAGTGCTTATGCGAGACGCCCCCAACCAGCCGGAACCATCGATGCGCCGCATCATGCTCGCCACCCGGCCATAGGCTTCAGCCTTGCCATTCACATCAATGGCATCGCTCTTCAACGCTAGCGTATTGAGGTAGACGCCATTGGGCACCAAAAGCGGCAACTGGTTGAAGAGGCGCACGGGTAAGTTACGGCGCTGCTGCAATCTCTCGATGAGCGCCATCCGTTCAAGCAACCCTTTGCGCTTATCCTTGATGAGACGGATCTCACCAAGCTGGGCATCCAGCTTGACCATCTCCTGCACCAGGCGCTGATTCAAGCCGCGCTGCTGAGAAACTTGCTGGTTCACGAACCAGTCAACCGCAAACCCCAGAGAGGCCGTCACCGCCAGACAGACCCCAAACAGCACACCAAACTGCGCCTTTTCACGCTTTTGCTTAGCGTCGCGCCAAGGTAGCAGGTTTATATTTGACATGGTGTGAAGCTCCGCAAGGCCAAGCCAAACGCGGTCATATACTTGGCGCCATGACCACGCCTATCACCGCCAGTATTGCCAAACAGGGCAAACGGATCCGGGTGTAGCACCTCCAGAGAGAACTCCTGACGCAACATATCTGCCAGCCCGACGACCAGACTCCCTCCCCCGGTCAGTACCAGCTTGGCGAGATCCCGTTGTCCGGACGAACTGACAAAAAGTTGAATATTGCGACGTACCTGCTGTAACAGGCTCTGCAAGTACGGCTGCAGTACCTCAATCTCATGATCCTGAGGTAACTGGTTCTGAGTCTTGGCAAGTTCAGACTCATCCAAGGGAAGGTTATAGAAGGAGGAGATCGCCTGGCTGTATTGGTCACCACCAAAATTCTGCAAGCGAAAGTAGGTCACTTCCCCCTTTTGTACCGAGGCGAAAGTCATGGTGCTCGCCCCGATATCGATGACCGCCACAGGCTTTTCCAAACTGGCGAGCTCAGGCTGACAGGCCAATACGGCGCGAACCAGTGCATGGGCCCCAACATCCACTACTCGGGTCGTGAGTTCGGCCTCAGCCAGTGCGCTGACCCTGCCGCTGACACTCTCAGTACGGGCGGCGCTGAGCAAGACCCGCTGACGAGTAGCCTCGGGGGTACCAGCCAACACCTCGAAATCCAGACTGACCTCATCGAGAGGGTAGGAGATAAGCTGCTCGGCTTCCCGCTGCACCTGCTCTTCCAACTCTCCTTCACTGAGGCCCGCATCGACCAGTATCACCTTGGTGATCACATTGGATCCGGTGACGGCGGTCGCGACATTCTGGTTGCTGCCAACCAGCTGACGCTTGAGGGTTCTGAGAGATTGACTGACCCTCTCTATATCCTGCACCTGATAGTCGATCAAGGCCCCTTTGGGCATTTGGACATCGGCTATCGACTCGAGCCTGGGCTTGCTCGCCGTGCCGTTCAGGGTAACAGCCTTGAGGGACTGGCTGCCAAAATCCACCCCTATCATGGGGATCAGAGTTCCATTCTTGAATAGCCCAACCATATACACATCCATGCGTTATTGGGTTGTGGTCATGATTGTAGAACAGCTAATTCCATATTGAGCGGCGCCACAACTTAGAATTGTCTAATTATCAGAGCCATAACACATCTTCACTATATCGCCACTACAATCGCCATTTTGGCGCAGCTTGGTGAAAAGGGCCCGAGATGCTAATCTGAGCGCTCTTTGGCCAGCCGATCCCCTGCTTGGAAATGTCGAATTTTCCTGGGCAGTGTGGGTATACTCTGCGCCTGTTGGTTACTTTTAAGACGATTGGTAGTTCTTCCATGCAGAAATGGCTCGTACGCCTGTTAATAGTGATGATGTTGGGTGCTGTACTTGGCGTCGCCAGCCTCATCGGTATCTACTTCTACATCAAACCCCAGTTGCCGGATGTGTCGGCCCTGCGTGACGTCAAGCTGGCCACCCCCATGAAGGTGTACAGCCGCGACGGCGAATTGATCGCCCAGTTTGGCGAAATCCGTCGCATCCCGCTGCAACTGAGCGATATCCCTCAGTCCATGATCGATGCCGTGCTGGCCACCGAAGATGCCCGTTTCTACGAGCATCCAGGCATAGACCCCATCGGGATCCTGCGTGCCGCCACCGTCTGGGCCGTCTCGGGCAAACCCCAACAGGGCGCCAGTACCATCACCCAGCAGGTGGCTCGTAACTTCTTCCTGACCAATGAAAAGACCATAGTGCGCAAGGTGAAGGAGGTCTTCCTCGCCTGGCGTATCGAACAGAATCTCACCAAAGACGAGATATTGACGCTCTATCTCAACAAGATACCGCTCGGCTATCGCTCGTTCGGGGTCGGCGCCGCCGCCCAAGTCTACTTTGGCAAAGATGTCAAAGAGCTGACCCTGGATGAGATCGCCATCATCGCCGGTCTGCCCAAGGCGCCGTCCATGCTCAACCCCATCCGTTCGCCAGAGCGCGCCTTCGCTCGCCGCAATGTGGTACTGGGTCGCATGCTGGATACTGGCAAGATAACCCAGGCTCAGTATGACGAAGCCAGCAAGATGCCCATCAAGGCGCGCTACCATGGCGCCGAGACCACGCTCCATGCCCCCTATCTGGCCGAGATGGTGCGCCAGAAGATGGTGGACCAGTTTGGTGAAGACGCCTACACCATGGGCTTGCATGTCTACACCACGGTCAGCGCCGACCGCCAGCGGGCAGCCAAGAAGGCACTGCTCGATGGCATCACCGATTACGACACCCGTCACGGTTACCGTGGCCCCAGCGCCCAGCTCTGGAAAGAGGGTGAGGCTCAGTGGGACTACAACCAGATAGTCGCGCACCTCAACAAGGAGCCTACCTACAATCCCCTGATCCCGGCCGTGGTCACCAAACTCGCCGACAAGAGCGCCAGCATAGTGCTCAAGAACGGCAAGCAGGCCGAACTGAACTGGGATGGCATCAAATGGGCTCGCGCCTTCATCACCGACTCGCGCCAGGGCAATGCCCCCAGGGCGGCGAGGGATGTGCTGAAAGTCGGCGCCCAGATCTGGGTACGAGAACAGGGTGAGGCCCTGATCCTGGCGCAGATCCCTGACGTCAACGCGGCCCTGGTCGCCATGAACCCGACCGATGGCGCCATCGAAGGTCTGGTGGGTGGTTTCAGCTTCGAACTATCCAAATTCAACCGGGTCGAACAGGCACGTCGCCAGATCGGCTCAAACATAAAGCCATTCCTCTACGCCACCGCCCTTGAGCAGGGTTATACCCTGGCATCCATCATCAATGATGCCCCCATCAACCAGTGGGATCCCTCCAAGGGCCCCATGTGGCAGCCCAAGAACTCACCGGCCGTCTACGATGGTCCGACGCCGCTGCGCATTGGTCTGGCCAAATCCAAGAACGTGATGTCGGTGCGCCTGATGCGCGCCATCGGTCTCGATACCTACATGGATGGCCTGGTCAAGTTCGGCTTCCCTCGCGAACACATCCAGCGCAATGAATCCCTGGCACTGGGTGCCGCTGAATTTACGCCGATGGAAGTGGTGCGTGGTTTCTCCATGCTCGCCAACGGCGGTTATCAAGTCACCCCTTACTTCATCAGCGAAGTCAGAGACAGCTTCGAAACCCTGCTGTTTGCCGCCAACCCGGCCGCCGCATGCCGGGGTTGTGGTGCTCTGGCTGCCGCCGACATGAACGCTCCCGAGGCCTATCTTAATGTGGAAGGTGATTGGCGTGCTCAGTGTGCCATCGACCCTGTGGTGCCCAACAACCTGGCCCCGCAAACCATCAGTGCCCAGAGTGCCTTCCTTATCACCGATACCCTGACCACGGCCATCTGGGGTGGACGTGGCTGGATGGGGACAGGCTGGCGTGCGGCCCGCGACCTCAAGCGCCACGATATCTCGGGTAAAACGGGGACCACCAACGAATCGCGGGATGCCTGGTTCTCAGGCTATACCCCGAATCTGGTGGCGACCGCCTGGATAGGTTTTGACAATCATCAGCGGGCCCTGGGCCGTGTCGCCTACAACGCCAACATGGGACGCGACCAGACGGCCGGTGGTGAATTTGGCGGCAACGCCGCCCAGCCTATCTGGATCGACTTCATGAAGGTGGCGCTCAACAAGGTACCCGAGCAACCGATGCCGGTCCCTGAAGGCATCATCAAGCTGCCGGTTGACGCCAGCACGGGTCTCTTGACCCACAGCGGCAATGCCACCACCGAGTATTTCAAGGAGGGCACGGAACCAACCCGTTACTCGGCACCCGTCTCGAACGGCAACAGAGTCTATGGGGAGGATGGCTATTTCGGTGATGGCGACAGTCCCGTCTCGACCGACGACCTGTTCTGATCCAGGCCCGCCAGGCGGGCCTATGGCAATCAAAAAAAACCGGCGCCTCTGCGCCGGTTTTTTATTGCCGCTCAAACACTGAGCTGCGCTTTGTGCTGTTCATGGCTCAACTGGCCAACTGCACCTTCATCAGGGCGCGGATGCGGGTCGCCAGCTCGTTAAAACAGGGACGACGCACCGAATAGTGGCGATAGAAGAGTGAGATGGCGCGTCCAGGTACGGGGTCAATCACGGGCCTGTAGCTCACCCCCCCCTCGTCGCGATTGGCAGGCACGGCCAGGCGCGGGATCAGCGTCATGCCGCTGCCTGCCGCCACCATGTTGCGCAGGGTCTCCAGGCTGGTTCCCTGAAAACGCACATCCTCCCCCACCCCGGCTGCGAAGCAAAAACCCATGGCCTGATCCCGCAGGCAGTGACCGTCGGCCAGCATCAGCAGCTTCTTGCCCTTGAGGTTGCCCAGCGGCACAGCCTTGGCGTGGGCTTCGGGGTGCAGTCGGGGTACCGCCAGCCACATGGGCTCTTGGTACAGCGGCAGTGAACCAAAACCCTCCATGCCATCCAGTTCGGCCAAAATGACACAGTCCAGCTCCCCTTCCTCCAGACGCTTCATCAATACCTGAGTCTGCTCTTCGTAGAGGTAGAACTCGAGCTGGGGAAAATGCTCACGCAGATCCTGGATGATATGGGGCAACAGATAGGGGCCCACCGTGGGGATGAGGCCGATGTGGATCTCCCCTGACATGGGCTCGGCGAAGTGCTGGCCGATGTTCTTTAGCTCGCGCGCCTCACGCAACACCTTGCGAGCCTGCTGGGCCATGGCATCACCGGCGGGGGTAAAGAGCACCTTGCGGGAGGTGCGCTCGATCAAGATCACCCCGAGTTCATCCTCCAGCTTGCGCAACTGGCCACTCAGGGTCGGCTGGCTGACGAAGCAGCGCTCCGCCGCCTTGCGAAAATGTTTCTCCTCTTCCAGCGCTACCAAATACTCGAGATCGCGAAGGTTCATATATCCCCACTGCTGACGGGCAAAAATCGACCCCTAGCATGCCCAATAAGTGCTTGAAGAACAAGGCAACCTAGTCGGCCAATCGCGCCAGAAACCCAGCCACATCTCCCAGATAGGGAGCGATGTCGAGCCGCTCCAGCGTCTCGCCCCGCGCCAGCCCCAGGGTCGGGTACCCCTGACCCTTGAGCCGGGTTAACCAGCGCTGACTCTCTTGCAGGGCTGGCTCCAGCGCCTGGGCCTCATAGGCATGATGGAAGGCTGCCTCGTCCACCCCCTGTTCGGCGGCGAGACCGGCCAGCCGCGCCACGTCCCCGACCCAGAGGCCATCCCGATAGTGGGACTCCTGGATCCGTTGCAACATGGTCAACTCGTCGCCCCCCAGAGATCCGAGCGCGAGTATGGCGCGAATAGGCGGCTCGGAATCGAGGGACAGGCCCTCGCTCAGCAACAACTCGTCGAAGTAGCGTGTCCCAAAAAGCTGGCCGGTCAGGGCCTGGATCCGCTCATCATGGGGCCTGACATAATCACGCAGCGCCGCTCCCATCGGCTGGCGACGCGGGCCCAGCCAGAAGCCTCCCGGGTGCAACTTGACCCTCACCCCGGCCTGCCTCGCGGCCGCTGCAAGCAGGGGGGCCGCGCCATAACACCAACCGCAGAGGGGGTCATAGATGTAGTGCAATGTCGTTTCATTCATCTTCATGGCATCGTATCCAACTTGAAAAAACCGGGCCAAGGGCCCGGTAAAAAACACAGGGAAGCAGGCTTATTGCTTTACCACTTCATCTCGCCAGTCGCGACCTTGGCGCCGATAGCCAGACCGTCATCGGCAGGCAGCGCCGGGAAGGCCAGCTTCATGCCTTGGATCAGGCTGTCTGAGCCCTTGGCCTTGGCCAGCTCCTGCTCGAAGCGCTGCACATAATCGCGGGTGAAGGTCACCGCCTCGGTGCCCTTGGGTTCGGCGCCCAGGAAGTGGCCCGGGATCACGCGAGCAGGTTGCATCGCCAGCAGCTCATTGAGGGTCTTGACCCACTGCGCCCGCGCCGCCTTGGTCTGGCTGTCTGCCATCCAGACATGGACTCCGTGATAAACAGGCACGCCACCCAATGCGGTCTTGATAGAGGGAGCCCACAGATAGGCGCTCGGGGTATTCATTGCCTTGATCTCAATCCGCTCGCCTTCCAGCGTCAGGTGGGATGCCGTCATCACCTCGGGGACTATCAGGCTCTTGGGCGCCTGGTCGCCCAGTATGGGGGCCCAGTAAGCCAGCTTGGCATCCTTGGTCGCCTTGATATGGTCAACCACGTGTTGACTGGCCACTATCTTGGCGTTCGGGAAGGCGGCCTTGAGAGGCTCAAGACCGAAATAGAAGTCAGGATCGCCACCACTGATGAAGATGGTGGTCAGCGTCTTGCCACTCTTGTGCAGCAACTCGACCAGCGCCTGGCCATCACCGACCCCGAACTGGGCATCGACCAGTATGGCCTCCTTGTCTCCTGCCACTATCTCGGAAGAGACCGGGAAGATCCCCTGCTCGCCAGGGTTGTAGACGGTCACCGTCAGAGGGGCAGCTAGTGCGGCGCCGCTGAGCATTGTGGTGGCCAGGGTCAGGTTGCGAAGTGCGTGCTTGTTCATTGCGTCATTCCTAATGATGGATTCGGGATGAACAGAGTTTATTAGAACGGTTGAGTTGCAAATACCGCATAATAGTCACCTCACTGTTGCATAAATCGAGCATATAGAGGCAAACATGGATCGACTGACCGCCCTGCGGGTCTTTGTCAGCGTGGTGGAGCAGGGCAGCCTGAGCGCCGCGGGAGAGCAGCTTGAGATGTCGCGGGCCATGGTGTCACGCTACCTGGCCGAGCTGGAGCGCTGGATGGGAGCCCGCCTGCTACACAGGACCACTCGCCGCCTCAGCCTGACCGGGCCGGGTGAGGAGGCGCTGCTGCGAGCTCGTACCATGCTGACCCTGGGCGAAGAGATGGAGCAGCTGGCAGTGCAGAGCCAGGATGCCCCCAAGGGCTTGCTGCGCATCACCAGCAGCTACTCCCTCTCCGAGGCCTTGCTGGTGAATATCGCCAATGACTATCTGGCCCGTTATCCAGGCACCGCCATCGACATATTGCTGTTGGACAGAACGGTCAATCTGGTGGAGGAGCGCATCGATCTGGCCGTGCGGATCACCAACGATCTGGACCCCAATCTGGTTGCCCGCCGGCTCGGCACCTGCCACTCGGTGGTCTGCGCCAGCCCGGCTTACCTCGCCAGCCATCCGGTACCGCAACAGGTGCAAGATCTCGCCTTGCACAACTGCCTCACCTACACCTACTTCGGCAAGAGCCTGTGGCAATTTGATGGTCAGCAGGGCCCCCAGTCGGTCCCCGTCAGCGGCAATCTGAGCGCCAATATCTCCAATCTGCTTCTGGCCGCCACGCTGGCGGGCACAGGCATCAGCCTGCAGCCCCACTATTCGGTTAAAACGCATCTCGAACGAGGTGAGCTGGTGGCCTTGCTGCCCGACTGGCAACCCAAGCAAATGGGCGTTTACGGTGTCTATGGTACCCGCAAGCAGATGTCTCCCTTGCTGCGCAGTTTCCTCGACTTCATGGTCGCGCGCATGGCAGCCGATCCACTCTGGCGATAAAAAAGGGGCCTTGCGGCCCCTGATAGGAAGAAGGCAGGATCAGGCTTCGAAACCGGTCAGCGCCACTGGCTCTTCCCCCTCTTGCTCGATGAGGAAAATATCCTTGTATGCCATATAGATGGAGTAGTTGAGCGCAGGCAACACCACCAGCAGGCCAATCAGCATCAGCAGGGTGCCGAGTAGCAACATCACGCAGCCCAGCAAGCCCCACCAGAGGAAGGGCCACATATTGCGCTGACAACCGATGAAGCTCAGCTTGGCGGCCTGCCAGGCTCCGACATCATGGAAATAGATGAGGGCGGGGGCAAAGGTCATCGCCATCAATACCGGCACCAGCAGCAGCATCCCCAGCAGTACGCAGAGCAGCACGCCTCTGGCCTGCTCCACCGTCAGGGAGAGCTGTTCGGGATCCTGACTAAACAGATCGCTCAGCCCCCACAATGAGAGCAGTCCGAAACAGAGCATGGCGATCAGGGTGAAGAGACCAAGGGCAAACAGGCCCCCCATGATCAGTGGCGTCAAGCGATGGCGAAAGCCTGCGAACAGGTCGGAGAAGGTCAAGCGCCCCTGCTCATCCCCCCCTTTGGCCACCACCATCCAGCCGGCCATCCACACCATGTAGAGCAGCTGGGAGATGAAGCCTCCTGCGGGCAGCTGTTCGATCAGCAGGCCAACCCCCAGCCAGAGCAGCAACATGGCGACGCTCAGTCCCATGCCCTTGTTGAAGATATCGAATCCGCTACGGATCCATAACCAGCCACGTCCTATGGGATGACGCTGGGGTTCGGTGCGCAGGGCGCTCTGGGTACTCATCATGTTGCCTCGATCGGATGGGCGGGCAGAGGGCGGCTCAGGGCACAGTCACCGTCACCATGACGGTGGCCGTATAGGGCCCGGTTCGTACCGGCTGACCGGGCAGCTTGGTCGGATACACCCTCACCCTGTAGTCAGTCTTATGGGTGCTTTGCGAATAGGGTACCTCGATGGCTGTATCAAATGGAATAGGGGTATCCGTATCCTGTTGGAACAAGCCAATACCGACCCCCGCCAGGCTGGTGCTGATGAAGTTGCCCTGACTGGTGAGGGCGCCACCAAAACGGTAACTGAGCGGAGTCACATAGTCGCTAGGGATCTGGCTGCAGGTCACACTCACGTTGACGCTGCGCGGGGCATAACCCTGTGGCACGCCCCCCTCGACGAAGGCGCTCTGGGCCACGGCGCCGAGATCCAGGGGGATGCTGGTGCCCGCCGGAAACTGACAACTCGGAGTCGAGGTGATGCTGATATTCATGGCCAGCCGGCTGAACTCGTTACCAACCGCGGTACTGGGCATAGCGGCGCGGCGCACGAAGAGGCTGGCGACAGTGCCACTGAAGGTTTGGGTCCCCGTAATCCCCTTGAGCAATTTGAGGGTATATCGCCCACCATTGACGCTGATCCCCCCTAGCACAGACACATTTAACAGCCCCCCCACACAAACGGACAACAGACCTGTCGTTGTGTTGTTGAAGGGGACGGTTTGATACCCCCCTCCGGCATTGAACTCCGCCTTGAGACCGAAATAATCATTGAGTTTGATCAGGGTGCCCAGGGGGTCGGCAATGGTCGGCAAGGTGGTGGTCCCCTGGTAGTAAACCGTCATCAAGAGACCAATACCGATGCCGGTACAGTCGCAGGTCGCCGTACTGGTGGTGGCAAAACTGCCAGTGGCCGTATCCCCCGGTTGATAGACGCTGGCAGGGTTGGTCACCGGGACTGTAGCCAGGAAGGGGCTGGTGCACTGGCCGTTGACGGCGTTTGCCTCGGGCAGGCAGCACAGCGCGCCGAGCAAGACCACTCCCCGCATACCCACTCGCCGAGTCACCGGCCGGGCCCAATTCACCCACGTATGGTTTTTGAAACTTATCATCCTGCCCCCTGCCCCAATCGAAAATCCTGCTCATGATAGTTGCCATCATCATCAATCCAGCGCACTCGGCCATGGGCACCCTGCAATGGGGCCTCACTCCCCCCCGCCATGGGCAGGAACAGCTTGCCCAGAGGCGGGATCAGGGCGGCCTCTTGCCAGACCAGCGGCTTTTTACCATGGGAGATCAACACCTCGCTCAGGCTGATATAAAACCTACCGGGATTGAACACAGTCACCCCCAGCCCCGGCCCGGTTTGCCAATTCAGCCGAGTCACCGCCTCCCTCACTGAACCAGGCAGGCCAGCGGGTCGATAGAGCAGCTTGATGCGAGTGCGATAAGCGAGCTGCACCCTGGCCCCGTCAGTGACCGCATTGGGGGGCAGACCCAGCACATTGAGCCAGAACAGAGATTCGCGATCCTGCACCAGACGTTTGGTATCAGTCCCGTAAACACGCAGCGTCTGGCCCTTGCCCCCCCCCAGCCGCATCATGGGAGGGGTCACCAGGAATGGCGCCTTGCTTTGACTCGGTCCCTGCTGCGCATCCCCCTCATCGACCCAGACCTGCAACAAGCTGGGCCGCTGGTCATCGTTGAACACCCTGAGACTGGCTTCCGGTGCCCCGCCCGGATAGATGAGACGCGTCGCCATCAGATTGATGGCTGCCCGCCCCTGCTCTCCCCACAGGAGGAGCGAGCACAGCATCAGACAATAGAGCCCGCCTCTTTGCATCATGGTGTCTCCTCCGGCTGGCAGAGCGCGGTCACCTGCTGATAGGGAATGGCAGGGTCCGGCTTGGGTTGTCGATAGTCCAGACGGCAGCGCTGGCTTCCCTCCTTGCCCCACTGCACGTGAAGCTGACCCTGCTCACCACGCACGAAAATGAGTCCCCCCTGGCCGACCACGGCCACCGAGCGGCCACTGCTATCGATCACATCGGCGCCAAACGGCAGCGTCATCCGATCCGGTAGCTGGGCCTGCACCAGCAAGGGTTGACCAATATGGGTCTCATAGTCGAGTTTGACGATGGCGCCGCGCCTCGGGGCCACCATCTGCGCACTGCCATCTATCTCCACGTCCACCGGCAGGCCGCCCGGATCCAGACTGATGATGTTGTTACGATAGGGATTGAGCCCGGCCAATACCGCATAACCATCCCCATCGACCTCGCTGCCGATGCCATGGCTTATCTTGGCCCCCTGGGCGCCCTTGGCTTCCACCAGCGCCATTGTCTCCCCCTGCGTCTGCCCCAGTACCCACCCATCTTTATGTACCAGCAAGGTCCCCTTGGCCGAAGCAACGTACTGGGAGTAACCATCTCCCTGGCTGGTACTGGCCCCAAGTTGAGCCGCCGCCCCCTGATACTGCAAGTTGCCGCCATAGCCATAGTGGCTGGGTGCCCCGCCCCCATTCTTGCTGGCGTAGAGCCCGTAATAGAGCAAGCCATCACGCGCACCACCATTGAGATCGGCACGGGCGCTGTAGCCCTGTCCCTCCTGATAGGAGAGGGTGCTACTCAGTCTTGGCCCGCCGAGCGCTTCACCGATGGGAATGCTGAGACTCAGTACATATTGATCCCCGCCGTCGTCTTCATTGAGGGAGTGACTGACCGAGAGGGAGAGACTGCCCCAGCTAAATCCCTTGTTGTAACCCAGCTGGAAGCTGCTGTTGTTCGGCTCTCCCCCCCAGTAGTTGCGGGCGATGCCGCTGAAGTAGAGATCGCCCAGCTCTCCCACCGGCTGGCTGATGTTGAGCTGGAAGCGGTTGCGCTCCCGCTGCAACACATTGAGGCGATCCCCCTGCAATGCCGCCACATCATCAAGATCCAGATACCCCTCACTCGAGAATCGGTATGCGGCCAGAGTGAAGTAGGTGCGGGTGTAGTCCAGCTGCTTGCTGTAGGTCACCCGATAACTCTGCCCCGACAGATCCCCGGCTAAGCCGGACTCGGGGGGAAGATCCCGCGCCCAGGAACCGGTGAGATCGAGTGCCAGGGCGCCATAATCGGATCCCACCGCCAACCCACCCAGCAGGGCGCCATAATCTTGCGCCGCAATAGTGCCGCCATAGAGAGTCAGGGTATTGGAGAGGCCACGCCTGTAGGTGCCTTGCAAGAAGTTGGGGCCATCCTCCCCTTCATCATTGCGATATTGTCCCAGGGTCAGGCTAAACCGGGAGGCATCGGTGCGCAGCATCTGCACCACGGAGGAGAATGGCAGGGTGAAGCTGCGCTCACGGCCATCCGCCTCTGTGATGGTCACATCGAGATCCCCCGCAAAACTGGTGGCGTAGAGATCGTCGATGGCGAAAGCACCTGGGGCAACCTGGGTCTCATAGATGAGCGCCGTTCCCTGACGGATGGTGACCCTGGCATTGGTTTCGGCGGTGCCGCGTACCACAGGGGCAAAGCCACGTTCAAAATCCGGCAGCATGGCATCATCGCTGGCCAGCTGCACCCCCGTGAAGGGCACACTGTCAAAGCTGTCCCCCGGGGTAAAATACTCTCCCAAGGTGAGCTGGGCTCTGTGCACCGTGATATCCCGCTGGGCATAGCTGTTGAGCGCTTGATAGTCCCCTTCGCTCTGGAAGGAGCCGTTATGACGTAAACGCCAGCTTCCCAGATTGAGGCCGGTATTGAGGTTGATGTTGCTGCTGAGCCGGTCTGATGCGCCTTGCTGGTCGCTGTAGTAGAGGTTGGCGTTATAACCGACAAAACCGGCATTGATCCCCTCCACCCACTGATCCGGCCCCACATAATTGCGGCGTACTCGCCCGACATAGGCCTGTGGCAGGCTGAGGGCACCCGTCAGGCTGGGTAGGTCCAGCGTGAAACGGGCCTCAGGCACCAAAGCGTCGACTTCGATGCAATCGCTCTGCAGCAGGGCGTTAACTGTCTCCTGATCAGGAAGTTGGTCTATCAGCAAGCCCCACTGCTCGACCTGACCCGCCTTGAAGCAGAAGCGGGGTGACTGGGGATCCGCGCTCGCCCTCACCTCTAGCTGCTGGCTCAACTTGTCCTGGCCATTAATGATGATGTCGAGTTGATACATGCCTGGTGGCACAAAGTCGGCGCGGGAGAAGCGGGTCAGGTCGATGTCCATGCCAAGCGCATCGAGCAGCTG
Organism: Aeromonas rivuli; assembly: GCF_020149575.1. Classification (NCBI taxonomy): domain Bacteria; kingdom Pseudomonadati; phylum Pseudomonadota; class Gammaproteobacteria; order Aeromonadales; family Aeromonadaceae; genus Aeromonas; species Aeromonas rivuli. Next base: position 3,369,227 of record NZ_CP079742.1, read on the forward strand.
ACTATTGAACTCCACCGGTTCGGGAGCCGCTACCGCCTTGGTTTGCACGGTCTCAGCGGCCATTGCGACATGAGCGATGAGCAGGATTATAAGCAGGAAAATACGTGTAACCCGGCAAGATATCCGGCAAGGGGGGAGGTAAACATGATGGCCAGTCATCGACACGGCGGCAGGGAGCTCACTGGCAATCACGGCGCACCCCCTCCAGATACAGACTGACATCGAATGCGGGAAGACCTGATGCCGGGCTTACTCCCCCGACCCGGTGCTCGTCAGTTGAACGCGAATCGGCCCACCTCGCGGGCACCATAATCATTAAGCCAATAGAAGGTCACCGTCTTGGCCTGCACTGGCCCGCTCAATCGTTCCAGAGGAAAATCAAAGCTGGCCCCAGGCGCCACCATGCCACCACTGCGATTGGCATACTGCCCGGCCTGAACAGTCGTCAGATCGAGATGGCTGATACTGACGTGGTAACTGCTCGGGTTGCTGGCACGCAGCACATAACCACTCGTCTGATGCAGTAGTTGCCACTGCAAACCATTGGCGGATTTCTGGATGTCACCGGCTAGCCCCTGGGGCCGGTAGAACAGCTTGATGCGAGAGCGAAAGGCGAGTTGCACCAGATTCTGACCCGCCACGGCAGACTTGGCGCTGGGCGGCACCTCCAGCACATTGAGCCAGAACACCGACTCCTTGTTGGATGGCAACCCTTGCCCCACATAAGCCAGGCGCAGGGATTGGCCTCGCAGGGCCTCTATTCGGGTAATGGGGGGAGTAATGAGGAATGGCAATCTGTCGGCACCGGGTCGGATCCGACGATCGCCGCTGTCCATCCAGATCTGTACCAACGCGGGCAGCGTGCCCTTATTGGTCAGCTCCAGCGTCACCTCACGGGCCGTGGAGGGATAGATGACCCGGGTGCCAGATATCTGGACCTGGCCCCAGGCCAACATGGGCAAGATCACCACCCCAGGGAGCAGAAACCGGCCGCACATGCCACCCAGACGGGCCAGACGCCATGCCATGCTCATGGGGCTGATCTCAGTGATAGTCGAGAGAGTAAATGAGATCAGCGGACACCAACCCTGCCCCCACAGCCCCAGTGGCTATGTATTGGGCGCTGTAATAGAGGGTGGCATCACCGGTCGCATTGAAATCAACCAGCACATCGTTGCCCGTGTTATCTCTCAGATCGATAGGCGTACTGTCGGATGCGAGGATCTGCACCTCCACATTCGCTGCCGGATTCTTGCCCCCGGACGCCACCGCTTTGTTGCTCAGGTTGCCGGTGCTCTGGGCCACGCCAAAGTTCTCGAAATAGGCTCGTACCGAGCCCGTCGTCGGGCAACTGGTGAGCTCCAGGTTGAAACCTGTCGCGCCGGCGGTGACTCCGAGACCGGATAGCGCATTGGTACTGACGGTGGGCAGGGTCACAATCGCCGAGGCACTGCCGCCGTTGACAGAGATGTCGCAGGTTCCCGCCGTGACCTCCCCAGTGATCGTTATGGTGCCATTGAAGGCCAAGACAGACCCCGAGGCCAACAAGCTGGCCGAGAGTCCAAGAGCCGCAAGAAGACTTATTTTCATCACAACCTCCACCTAACCCGTTGGGATAGCTCAACTCGGTGTGCTGGCAATGCTCTGTTTTCTATCTCCGGCACATCATCCTTGATGGGTGTCATTTAACGACCGAAAATTAATGACTTATTAGTAAATAGCACAACCTGTGGCGCTGTGCCTGTCGCAGGCCAAATATAGAGAAAGCCCCAAGTGAACCACTCCTTGTTTCAGGGGGAAGTACTATTCAACCTGGAGATGTCAGACAGATAAACGAGGATGTGGCATCATAGCCCCTTTGCAATTTTCCCCTATCCGGAGTGGTCATGCGCCTCTTGTTCCCCCTCTGTCTGCTGCTGTGCAGTGCAGCCTTGCAGGCTGAACCCAGCTTTATCAGCCGTCTGCTCAATCAACCCGTTCCCGGTGGCGTTGCCGTGATCCCTCTCGATGAGGGTAGCCAGACACCCGCTCCTCGCTATGAGGGAAAACCCGTATTGGTGGTCAAGGAACAAGGTAAACAGTGGATCGCCATCGTCGGCATTCCGCTCAAGAGCAAACTCGGTGGGCATCAGCTCGACCTGGCCGATGGCCGCACCCTCGCCTTCAAGGTCGAAGGCAAGCACTACCGCGAGCAGCACATCAAGCTCAACAACAAGCGTCAGGTCAATCCCAACCCGGATGATCTCGCCCGCATCCAACGCGAGCTGGCCGAGCAGACCCAGGCTTATCAGACCTTTAGCCCCATCCAGCCGAGCAACTTGCTGTTCGACAAGCCGGTACAGGGGCCCCTCTCCAGCCCATTCGGACTGCGGCGCTTCTTCAATGGCGAGGAGCGCAATCCCCATTCCGGGCTCGACTTTGCGGTCGGTGCCGGCACCCCCGTCAAGGCTCCCGCGGCGGGCAAGGTCATCCTCGTCGGTAACTACTTCTTCAATGGCAACACCGTCTTTGTCGATCACGGCCAGGGGCTGATCAGCATGTTCTGCCATCTCTCCAAGGTGGATGTGACTGTGGGTCAGAGCCTGCCCAGGGGCGGCATTCTCGGTCGAGTCGGCTCAACTGGCCGCGCCACAGGTCCCCATCTGCACTGGAACGTCAGCCTCAACGACAGCCGGGTCGATCCCGCCATCTTTATCGGTGCCTTCAAACCCTGACCTCGACTATCGAACAGACAGAAAAAAGGCAGCCATCGGCTGCCTTTTTTCTGTCATTCACCCGTGCTCTGGGTTCAAGGGGCGGCGCGGCCATGCAGCGCAGATTCCTGGCCCATGGCCCAGATCATGATGGCCACCAGCAGGGCGCTGCTGCTGGGCAGGGCCAGCCAGACACCGGCCACGCCCCACAGGGTGGAAAATAGCCACAAGAAGCCGCCGATCAGCACCAGCTTGCCGCCGGTGAGCAGGGATGCCAACCGGGCTCGCCCTATGGCCTGAAAATGGGTGGCGCCCACCAGCAGCAATCCCTCCAGCGGCAAGCCCCAGAAGTAGAGCCAGATCCCCAGCGTCGCCACAGGTAACAACCCAGGATTGTCACCGGCAAACAGATAAACGGCCCCTTCTGGCCAGAGGTAGAGCGGAAACAGGGCCACCAAGGCGATAGCGAGGGTCGCACCGAGCGCCAGGTTGCGAACGCGAATGACCCTGTGCCACAGACCAGCCCCGGCATTGAAGCTGGCGATGGGCTGGATGCCCATGGCGATCCCCTCGAAGATGAGATAGAAGAAGGCCTCGGTGTAACTGATCACACCATAGGCGGCCACATGCAACGAGGTGCCCACCCCTAGCAGGGCCTTATTATGCATGGCCAACACCACGGAGAGATAGAGGTACATCAGGAAGCTGGAAAAGCCGAGTTGCAACGTCTGGCCAATTTGACGCCAATCCGGACGCAGGCTGTCCCAACGAATGCGTAGCTGGCTGCGGCGGCCGAGGAAGTGCCACAGACAGAGCCCCCCCGTCATCGCTTGTGAGAGCATGGTGGCGATGGCGGCCCCCGCCAGCCCCCATGGCAACACGACCATCAGCAGATAATCGAGCAGCACATTGAGCACGCCTCCGGCCACCAGGATCCAGGTAGCCAGCCCTGGACGGCCATCGTTGCGCAGCAGGGCAGTAAAGGCCATGGAGAGCACGGCGAAGAACCCAAGCAGGGCGTACCAGTCGAGGTAGGCAATGCCTGCCTCGAACACGGCACCCTCGGCCCCCATCCAGCGCAACAGCCCATCCCCATAGATGAGACCGATGCCACTGAGCAGCAAGGATGCCAGCAGCACCAGCAGCAAGGCATTGCCGACAATCAACCGGGCCAGTTCCGACTCCCCCTTGCCCTGCAAGAAGGAGACCCGGGCACTGGCGCCCATGCCGATGAGGGCACCTACCGCATAGAGCACGGCGCAGATGGGATAGGCGAGCATCATGCCCGCCAGCCCATCCTGGCCCAGAATGTGGCCGACGAAAATGCCATCTATGGTGACATAAATACCCGTGACCAGCATGGCGGCCACGGTCGGTGTGACATAGCGCAAGAACAGACGGCCGAGTGGGGCAGTGCCCAGATCCAGGGTCGACATAGGACTCTCAACAACGAAACAGGAGGGGGCAGAATAATAGCCAAACAAAGCCATCCCTACCCGTTATTTATGTTACGAATCATTAATATGTAAAACTTTACCCGCCCAGAGCCCTGCTTTAGGCTAGGACTCTTCTCTCGAACGGAAACGCGCCTCATGTTGCAACGCCTGCTCCCCCTGCTTTTCCTCTGCCTTCCCCTGCTCTCCCAGGCCGATGACGCCACCTCGCAGATAGAGGAGCTGCTCCAGAGCGTGCCCAAGGGCGATGCACCTGAGCATCAGAAGCTGCGGGAAAGCTATCAGCAGGCACTGCAATACGCCCGGGATGCGGAACGCTACCGGGCACAGGGTAAAGCCTATCAACAGCTGATGATCGACTACCCCAATGAGTCGGCACGGCTCAAAGATGCCCTGCACAACTACCAGCCCGCCAACAGGGTGCCCCTCGCTAGCCTGAGCGAGGATGCCCTGCGTCAGGCACTGGGGCTGAGCAACAATCGCCAGCTCAACCTGCGCAAGGAGCGTCAGGAGCTGATCGACAACCTCAATCAGCAGGAGATCACCGGCCAGGAGTTTCACCTGCGTATCGATGAGCTGCGCAAGCAGCTGCAACAGACCCGCGCTCAGCTCGATCGGATGAGTTTCAGTGGCGAGTCGGATCGTCAGCATGAGGCACTGCAATTGATGACCCGCCTCAAGGAGCAGGCGCTGTCTGACCGGATCCAGATGCTGGAGCTGGAACAGCTCTCCGCCCAGCAACGCAGCGATCTTGCCAAGCTCAAGGTACAGGGGCTCAACCTCGCCATCACGGATGAAGATGAATGGCAAAATGCCCTCATCGGCCAGCAGAACCTGCTCAGACGCCAGAATACCGAACGCACCCTGGCCCAGAGCGCGCGGCTCAAGGCCCAGCTCACCGCCGACATGCCGCTGCTGCAGGAGCAGCAACAGCAGAACCAGACGCTCTCCATCCAGCTCGGTACCCTGGAAGAGCAGATAGAAAGGGTGCAAGACGAGCAGCGGGATCTGGACAACAGCCTCTCCCACCTCAATGACCTGGTCGATTCGGTACGCGAACAGCTCGAATGGCTGCAGATAAGCAATGCTTACGGTGAAAACCTGCGCAGCAAACTGGCCGACCTGCCCGCCCACTTCCCCCTCGACAAGCTCGAATCGGCCATAGTGCAGTCGCGCATCGCCAAATACCGTTATGAAGGGGAGCAGGAGGGACTCAAGGATCCGGCTCACGTCCGGGATAAACTGCTCGAAGAGGAGAACAACAAGCTCGACCGCACCCAGATCACAGTGCTCGATAACCTGCTCAAGACGCGTCGCCTGCTGTTGACCCGGCTCAATGATGCCGCCGATACCTTGATCCAGGAGCAGACCAGGCTCAAGCTGCTCTACATCCGCCAGAACAGCAAAATAGACGAAATTCGCGATCTCAGCGCCAGCCATCTGTTCTGGCTGCCAGATGTGCCTCCCCTGACCCCGGCCGTCCTGCTCGGGGTGCCTGCCGCGTTGGGACTGGCATTCGATCCTGCCAACTGGTGGCAACTGCCCCTGGCCCTGGCCGAACAGGGCGCCACCCGCCTCACCTTCATCGTCCTCACCCTGCTGCTGCTATTCGGGCTCTGGATCCGGCTGGCCCGCCATCTGAGCAATTTCAGCCAGCAGATAGCCTCACGGGTCGGCAAGGTAACCCAGGACAAATTCAGCCTGACCAGTCGTTTGCTGCTGCGATCCTTGGTCGCCGCCCTGCCCCTGCCCGCCATGGCACTGCTACTGCGCTACCAGCTGGAGGGGGCCTGGCAATATCCCTTCGCCATCGCCGTCGCCAAGGGGCTCGGCGAGATTTGGTTCCTGCTGCTGGCCCTGCTGCTGGTGCGCCATCTCACCCTGGAGAAAGGCATACTCATTCACCACTTCGGCTGGAGTGGCGTGCAAGTGACCCGCGTCTGGGGCCAGTTCCGCACCCTCTTGCTGATCCTGATCCCCAGCTTCTTCGTGCAGGGCATGGCCGACAGCTATCAAGAGCACGCCTTCTACGACACCCTGGGGCGACTCGCCTTCATCGTGGGTGCGCTCTGGCTGCTGCTCTTCTTCGTGCGCCTCAATCATGAGCGGCTGCCGCTCACCTGGGGACAGGCAGACATGAACAAGCCACACCTGTTGCACCACTTCATCTGGAACGCCCTCATGCTGGCGCCCCTGGTGGCGGTGACCGGGGCCCTGCTCGGCTACTTCTACACCTCCCGCATCCTGCTGCGCCAACTGGAAGTGAGCCTGCTGATGGGGCTCGGCTGCCTGCTGGTCTACTACCTGGCAAGGCGCTGGATGCTGATCCAGCGCAGGCGACTCGCCTTCGATCGCGCCAAGAGCCGCCGCGCCGAGATCCTGGCCCAGCGTGAACGGGAAGAACAAGATGACCTCAGTTCGGAGATCCCGGATGTGGTGGAGGAGCAGGAGCTGGATCTGGACACCATCAGTGCCCAGTCCCTCGGCCTTATCCGCACCCTGCTGATGCTGGGCTTCACCATACTGGTGGTGGTGCAATGGTCCGATCTCAACTCGGCCTTCAGTTTCCTGAGCAACATCGAAGTGTGGCAGGTGAGCAGCAAGGTGGCGGGCATAGAGCAGCTCTCGGCCATCACCTTGCAGGATCTGATGCTGACCCTGTTCGCCTTCATCCTGACGGTGATGACGGCCCGCAACCTGCCGGGTCTGATGGAGCTCACCCTGCTGCAACACCTGAGCCTCTCCCCCGGCACCGGCTTTGCACTGACCACCGTCAGCAAATACATGGTGATCCTGATAGGCGCCCTGACCGGCTTCTCCATGCTCGGCATCGACTGGTCCAAGACCCAGTGGCTGGTGGCGGCGCTCTCGGTGGGGCTGGGCTTCGGCCTGCAGGAGATCTTTGCCAACTTCGTTTCCGGCCTGATCATCTTGTTTGAGAAGCCGATCCGGCTCGGCGATACCGTCACCATCCGCGATCTGACCGGGACAGTCTCCAAGATCAAGACCCGGGCCACCACTATCGTGGACTGGGACAGAAAAGAGATCATTGTGCCCAACAAGGCTTTCATTACCGAACAGTTCATCAACTGGTCCCTGTCCGATGCCATCACCCGGGTCAAACTGCGTATCCGCATCGGCCTGACCCAGGATCCCAAGCGGGTGCAGCAGCTGCTCGAGCAGTGCGTGCGTGAATCCAGCCTGGTGCTGGATACCCCGATCCCCGAGGTGTTCCTGATCGAATTCACCGATTCGGCGCTCATCTACGAGATCCGGCTCTACGTCAACAACATGGATCACCGGATGCCGATCACCCACGAGGTCCACTCGGCCATCCTGGAAAAACTGCATCAGTTAGGCATGCATCTGCCTCACCAACAAATCGACATTCGGATGAGCCGGGGATGATATGGATAGCGATGCAATTCACGTTGTTCATTGCACCCTGCGGGGCTGGTAGGGTGCAACAAGCGCCGCGCCGTGCACCGACACCGACAACAGGAGCCCGCCAATGCAGATCATCGCCCATCGCGGGGCCAGCAGCCTGGCCCCGGAAAATACCCTCAAGGCCATACGCCTTGCCCTCGAGTTGGGTGCCCCTGCCATCGAGATAGACGTGCAGCAAGCAGATGGCGAACTGTGGGTATTCCATGATCGTCGCCTGGAACGCTGTACCAATGGTCATGGGGTGCTGAGCCGACAACGTGCCGACTACTTGCATGGCCTGGATGCCGGTGAGGGGGAGCCCATTCCCCTCCTGTGGCAAGTCATGACGCTTCTCAAGGGACGCTGTGAGCTGCATATCGAGCTCAAGGGGAGTGATACGGCAGAGGGGGTCGCGGCCCTCACCCGACGTGCCGAGCGCGATCTCGGCTTTACCCCGGAGCAGTGGCTGGTCTCCTCCTTCCATCACCCCGAATTGGCCCGCTTCGGCGCACTGCGCCCCGAGATCCGGCTCGGCGCCCTCATCGCCAATCGCCCCCTGGCCTTCTCCCATGCCGCCGAAGCACTCAATGCCTGGTCACTGAACTGCGACCTCGATTTCGTGGATGAAGCCCTGGTGAGGGATGCCCATGATCGCGGATTCAAGGTGCTGATCTATACGGTCGATCAGCTGGAAGATGCCCGGCAATTACATGAATGGGGGGTCGATGGAATCTTCACCAACAGTCCCGAGCGGATGCTGCAGGACCCTGAGCTGGGTCAAAACGCCACAGACCACGAAAATAAAGGGGTCGAGGGGATAAAGAAGCCGGAAATCGGCCGATAACCTAAGGGACCATAACAATAAAATAACCCATTCTGACTAACGCAGACAGACGCTCACAAGGATGTACCCATGAACCTATCTATCAAAAACAAGCTGGTACTGGCCGTCGGCCTGATCATTCTGATCATTACCGGGCTGCAGGTCTGGTACAACACCAGCCAGCTCAAGAGTGAAACCCAGCGCCTGGTCTGGAACATCATCGACGAGAGCTCCACCTCCAACGTCAAGGGGATCTCCCGCTGGCTCGACTCGCGCATCGGCATGGTCACCTCCGCCAAGGAGGCCTTCACCGATCAGGATGCCCCCATCAGCCACCTGGCCCAGGCCATGAATGCCGGCAACTTCGACCTCGTCTACGCCGGGACTCAGGATGGCAAGATGATCCAGAGCAAGCCGACCGACCTGCCCGCTGACTATGACCCTCGCCAGCGCCCCTGGTACAAGGAAGCCATCGCCGCCGGCAAGCTAATCATCACGGAGCCCTATGCCGACATCACCACGGGCCAGCTCATCATCACCATCGCCGAGCCTTTCACCCGGGGCAACACCCAGGGCGTCATCGCCGGTGACGTCTCCATCGACAGCCTGGTGCGCGATATCCTGGCCATGAACCAGGAAGGTACCTATGCCGTGCTGGTCGACAAGAGTGGCGTCATCATCGCCCACCCGGACAAGGCGTTGGCCCTCAAGCCCGCCACCGAGATCTCCCCCGAGCTGACCCCTGCCAAGGTCAACGAACTGGCCCATGATGGCGCCATCTCCGACATGGTGATCGGCGGCAAGCTGAGCGTATTCGACCTGACCGAAATTCCCAACTCCAGCTGGTACTTCGGCATAGTGGTGGATGAGGCGGTGGCCTATCAATCGGTGTCGCGCATGGTGACCTCCACCCTGCTGCAGGGACTGCTCACCATCCTCATAGTGGCGGGTTTCTCCTCCCTGGCCATCAGCCGTGCGCTCTCCCCCTTGCAGACCCTGGGTGAGGCCATCGCCGACCTGTCCCGTGGTAATGGTGACCTGACCCGCAGGGTCAAGATTGAGCGGGAAGACGAGGTGGGTACGGTTGCCAAACACCTCAACACCTTCATCGATCGCATCCACGTCATGGTGCAGGACATCTCCAACTCCTCGGGTCAGCTCAATCAGCAGGCCAGCTCCTCTCATAACATGGCGGAGAAATCGAGCCAGGGGCTGGCCCGCCAGCAGAACGAGATCTCCCAGATTGCCACTGCGGTACACGAGATGTCCGCCACCGCCGTCGAGGTGGCCAGCAACGCCGAGCAGACCGCCGATGCGGCGCGCACCTCCTCCAACAGCTGTGAGCACGGCAAGCAGGTGATTGCCCGCAACCAGAGATCAATCACCGATCTCGCCACCCAGGTGAAGCAAGCCTCCGGCATCATTCAAGAGCTGGAGAAGAACGCTCAGGAGATCAACACCATCCTCTCCACCATCCAGGGCATCGCCGAGCAGACCAACCTGCTGGCGCTCAACGCCGCCATCGAGGCCGCCCGGGCCGGTGAACAGGGTCGCGGTTTCGCCGTGGTCGCCGACGAGGTGCGAGTCTTGTCCCAGCGCACTCACAGCTCCACCGTCGAGATCCGCAGCATGATAGAGACCCTGCAGCGCAACACCCAGGGGGCAGTCAGCACCATGCACGAGGGTCAACTGCTCGCCCAGAACAGCGTGGATGATGCCAGCAACGCCACCCTGGCCCTGGAGCAGATCACCGCCTCCATCAATCAGATCTCCGACATGGCGACCCAGATCTCCAGTGCCGCCGAGGAACAGCGCGCCGTCACCGACGAGGTGAGCCGCAACATACAGGCGGTGAAGGATGTCTCGGACGAGCTAGCCGAGGATGCGGATAGCTCCCGCAACCTCTCCGCCCAACTCAAGAACATCTCGGGAGAATTGAGCAATCAGGTCGGCATGTTCCGCATCTGAGCGCGTTGAAAAAAACAAAGGGGCCATTCAGGCCCCTTTGTTTGATAAACTCTTTTTGCTTCTGTGGCCATCATTCCCTTTCCCCCCACCTCGCTGTGAGCCCGCTCTCCATCCAGGCAACGAATTTACTCATATAAGTCCCCACTCAGTTATATTCGCATTACTTTTTTGACGCCTTTTTTGCACAAGACCATGCGAATAATTATTATTAAATATTTTTGATAAAAAACTTAAAAACGTTAGGGTTAATACCTAAAAAGAGAGGTGTTTCTCATTTTTTTGACAGAAAACTACGTACAATCTTGGACTTAAATGACAACGATCCGCAATGCGGCTAATCCGAGCTGACTGAAGGATGGCGATGAATACGGCAGTTTTGTCCATGGAATGGGGTGATTTGCATAAAAGTCACCATTGCCACGCACTAAAACAGAGCAGTTTGACTTGTATCAAGCCTGAATTTTTTTCATAGAGCAAAATCGTGCCTAGCAAATCTATCCCTAAGGAGGCAGATGTGGATATTATCAAGACCGATGTCGCCATCATCGGTGCCGGTGGTGGTGGCCTGCGTGCCGCTATCGCCATAGCAGAAGCCCACCCGGATCTGGAGATCGCCCTGATCTCCAAGGTCTACCCGATGCGCAGCCACACCGTGGCCGCAGAGGGTGGCGCCGCCGGTGTCGTCCGCGACGATGACTCCCTCGAAAACCACTTCAACGACACCGTGTCCGGTGGCGACTGGTTGTGCGAGCAGGACGTGGTCGATTACTTCGTCGAAAACTGTACCCAGGAGATGGTCCAGCTGGAGCACTGGGGCTGCCCCTGGAGCCGCAAACCGGACGGCAAGGCGAACGTGCGCCGCTTCGGCGGGATGAAGATCCCCCGCACCTGGTTTGCCGCCGACAAGTCCGGTTTCCACATTCTGCATACCCTGTTCCAGACCTCCATCAAGTACCCGACCATCAAGCGCTTCGACGAGCACTTCTGCATGGACTTGATCGTGGAAGACGGCCGCGTGCAGGGTGTCCTGACCTTCGATATCCAGAACGGCATCACCCGCTTCATCCAGGCCAAGTCCGTCATTCTGGCCACAGGTGGCGCCGGTCGTGTCTACCGCTACAACACCAACGGTGGCATCGTCACCGGCGATGGCATGGCCCTGGCCTACCGTCACGGTGTGCCCCTGCGGGACATGGAGTTCGTCCAGTATCACCCGACCGGCCTGCCGGGCACCGGTATCCTGATGACCGAAGGTTGTCGTGGTGAAGGTGGCATCCTGGTCAACAAGGATGGTTACCGCTATCTGCAAGATTACGGTCTGGGCCCGGAAACCCCGGTCGGCGAGGCCAAGAACAAGTACATGGAGCTGGGCCCCCGCGATCGTCTCTCCCAGGCATTCTGGCAGGAGCAGCAGAAAGGCCGCACCATCCCAGGCCCCATGGGCGACGTGGTGCACCTCGACCTGCGCCACCTCGGCGAGAAGTACCTGAAAGAGCGCCTGCCCTTCATCTGCGAGCTGGCCAAGGCCTACGTGGGTGTGGATCCGGTCAAGGAGCCGATCCCGGTTCGTCCGACCGCCCACTACACCATGGGTGGCATCGAGACCAACGGCCAATGCGCCACTCGCATGCCGGGACTCTATGCCCTCGGCGAGTGTGCCTCCGTCGGTCTGCACGGCGCCAACCGGCTGGGCTCCAACTCCCTGTCCGAAATCGTGGTGTTCGGCAAGGTGGCCGGTGAACACGCCGGTGAATTTGCCAAGACCCAGACCCATGGCGACACCCAGGCCCTGGCCGCCAAGGCCGAGCAACTGATCAAGCAGCACCTCTCTCTGCTCGACATCGACGGCACCGAAAACCCGGCCGATATCCGCAACGAATTGGGTCTGTCCATGGAAGCCGGGGTCGGTATCTACCGTACCGAAGAGCTGATGCAAGGCACCATCGACAAGATCAACGAGCTGAAGGCCCGTTACAAGAAGGTCAAGATCAACGACAAGTCCTCTGTCTTCAACACCGATCTGCTGTACGCCATCGAACTGGGCTACATGCTGGACGTGGCCGAAGCCATGGCCCACTCCGCCATCAACCGCAAAGAGTCTCGTGGCTCCCACCAGCGGCTGGATGGATTTGAGGAGCGGGATGACCTGAACTACCTCAAGCACTCCCTCTCCTTCTATAACCAGCAAGGCGCCCCGACCATCGACTACTCCGATGTGAAGATCACTAAATCCCAACCGGCAAAACGCGTCTATGGCTCCGAGGGTGAACAGCAGGACAAGGCCAAAAAGGCCGCGACCATGGCATCCCAACCGGTAGCTGAACAGGTGCACGGTTCCGAGGGTGAGAAACAAGACGAGGCTAACAAACATGGCTGAGATGATCGAAATTGAGATCCTGCGCTACCGCCCGGAGCAGGACAACGAGCCCTGGATGCAGACCTTCCAGGTGCCTTATCTGAAAGAGATGTCCCTGCTCGATGCCCTGCAGTACATCAAGGATCAGCTGGACTCTACCTTAAGCTTCCGCTGGTCCTGCCGGATGGCGATCTGCGGCTCCTGCGGCATGATGGTCAACGGCATTCCGAAGCTGGGTTGCAAGACTTTCCTGCGGGACTACCTGCCGGGCAAGATGAAGATCGAACCGCTCAACAACTTCCCGATCGAGCGCGATCTGGTGGTCGATATGTCCGATTTCATCGAGAAGCTGGAGAGCATCAAGCCCTACATCATCCCGTCTGAGCCGCGCAACCTGTGCGACGGCGAGTACACCCAGACTCCGGCTGACATGGCGAAATATCACCAGTTCTCCATGTGCATCAACTGTGGTCTGTGCTACGCCGCCTGCCCGCAGTACGGCATCAACAAGAAGTTCACCGGCCCGGCGGCCCTGGCACTGGCTTATCGCTACAACGCCGACAACCGCGATGGCGCGTCCAAGGAGCGGATGAAGATCATCAGCCAGGATGAGGGTGTCTGGGGTTGTACCTTCGTGGGTTATTGCTCCGATGTCTGTCCGAAGGGCGTGGATCCGGCCGCAGCCATCCAGCTTGGCAAGGTCGAGAGCGCCAAGGACTACATGATCGCCATGTTCAAGCCAGATTGAGATCAGGAGTGAGACCATGAACAACACCCAGAGCAAACGTAAGCCCTACGTGCGCGAAATGAAGAAAGACTGGTGGCTGAAGAACGCCTTCTACACCGGTTACATGATCCGCGAAGGCACCAGCATCTTCGTCTCCATCTACGCCGTGGTGCTGATGTGGGGTCTGTTGCGGCTGGTTCAGGGTCAGGAGGCGTTCAACGGCTGGCTGGAATCCCTGCAGAGCCCGATAGCCATCCTGTTCCACGTCATCGCGCTGGCAGCCTGCCTGTTCCACGCCAAGACCTGGTTCGCCCTGGCTCCCAAGGCCATGCGCATCTTCCGTGGTGAAGACCTGCTGCCGGAGAAGCCGATCGTCATCGTCCAGTATGTGGCGCTGGCGGTGGTATCCCTGCTTGTCCTGATCATCGTGGCCTGAGGAGATTAATGATGAGACGTTCTGACGAGCCCGTATTTATTGGCGTCCGTTTGGTGCCGGTAGCGCTATATGAGGAAAAATCATGAGACGTTCTGACGAACCCATTTACTGGGGACTCTTTGGTGCCGGTGGCATGGTGGTTGCCATGCTGCTGCCGGTGATTGTCCTCATTACCGGTCTGCTGGTGCCCATGGGCATCATGGACGTGGAGACCATGAGCTTCGAGCGCGTGCACGACTTCGCCAGCTCCTGGTGGGGTGCCTGCATACTGCTGGTGATCATCGCCCTGCCCATCTGGCACGGCATGCACCGCATCTATCACGGTCTGCACGACCTTGGGATCCACACCACCAAGCTGCACCACTATGTGTTCTATGGCTTCGCCTTCCTGGTGTCTGCCATCACAATCGGCCTGCTGATGGTGCTGGTACTCCAGTAATCCTTAAGTTGCCAGCAACAGATGATAAAACCGGGCCCAGTGCCCGGTTTTTTATTTCCACTTAGCGCTGGCCTTCATCCACGTAATTCCAGTGCGTGAATTTCTCTGGTATTGACGGAAGTCTTAACATAGCCGACACCAGGCTTACCAAGAATGGCCACCAGCAACCGACAAACCAATGCTTCCATTTGCAGTAGGGTATTTTCCTGTTCTGCTGAGCGCGGGTTACCGCCGTAACTCGCAAACCCCAACGGCCCATCAAAGAACAGAGCTTCGTGGAAGGTGTCGTTACGGGCAACTGATAGCGATGAGGGATCTGTTTTGCTGTTCTTAGCCCAACTTGGCACGGGGATAGCAAATTTTTCACACATCCATTGAACACGCCCTGCATGTGAGGTGCGAGGTTCCTGCGCTTCCTTTACCGCAACCAACTTGAAGCAAGCATCCAGCGCCATATAGAGATACTGAAACTTCTCAAAGGAAAGACTCTGCGGATACTGAGCCAAAAACAAGGCATGGATGACAGCAGTCACCCGCTTAAGCGCACGAGCATCACCGCGCTCCGATTCCAGATAGTCCAGCGCCAATTCGACGACATCGGCGACAGTGCTGCGACTCAGGATAAAATCAACGAGCTTTCCCGGCTGGATAGGGGTTGCATCGAGAAAGCCCGCCTCTGTTGTGGTCAGCCGCATACCGGTGAAAAAAGATAAACACCACACCACGAAATCGAGGTCCTCTCTGCTCTGGCCCTCAGGAAGCGTCAGAACATGGGTCATGGGAAGACCGAAAACTCGGGCGTTGTACGGCATCGAGCGAACCTTTCCGCTCATGTACTCTATATGTTCCTCCACCCTCGGATAAATCCAACCTTTGAGGGCATTCGGATCTCCTGATACGGCCGCTACGATGCGTTCATGTTCGGGAAGCGTTCTGATAGAAAATCTATCGGTTTCAATATTGCAGAACACTGGGTAGTAACCGAACTCTGCTGAAACCTCGCAAGATAGTGCATTAAGTCGTTGTTCTGTCACCATACTGATGCCTCCCACAGTTTGATCTTGTAGCGGTACGCTAACCAATTAGCGTTCAAACGCTTCAGCAGATGCCTATTAATCCCTATTAGACGATGACTCTGGCCACAGGGCCCGCAGGGAGGCTGGCATGGCAGCGACGTGCAGAGACGGCGTCTGGTGCCAGTCGGCCAGTTTTTGCAGCGCCTTCTCCAGATCCTGCGCCAGGCTGGCGCTCACCCTGACCCCATCCTCCAGGTAGAGGCTCTTGACCTCGAACACCCCCTCCTTGCGATGAGCCTTGGCATCCAGACGCCCCACCAGCTTGCCCCGGCGCAGCAGGGGCAGCACGAAGTAGCCGTATTGACGCTTGGGAGCCGGGGTGTAGCACTCGATGCGATAGTCAAAGCCAAACAGTTCGCTGGCCCGCTTGCGATCCCACACCAGGGGATCGAAGGGCGATAGCACGGCTGTGTGGGTCGCCTTGAGAGTGCCAGCCTGGGCCCGGGCCAGCTCATCGGAGAGCGATGCGTGCACGAAGGCGCCATGCTGCCACCCCTCCACCCGCACCGGCAACAGCTCCTCCTCGTCCGCCAGCTGATGGAGCAGGGCGTCGAATTTGCCGCGCCGCAGCCGGTAGTAATCCGCCACCCAGCCGGTCTTGACCAGCCCCAGCGCCCGGCAGCTGGCCCGCACCATGTCCCGCCGGGCGAGCTCAGGGCTCGGCAGATCCCGCCCATCGTCCCACTCGGGCATGACCCGCTCGGCCAAGTCGTAGACCCGCTGGAAGTTGCGCCGCTCGCGCACCATCAGGCGCCCTGCGGTAAACAGCACCTCCAGGTGGCGCTTCTCCGGCTTCCAGTCCCACCAGCCGTTGCCCTTGCCCCCCTTGCGCTCGAAGTCGATGGCCCGCACCGGGCCCTGCTGGCGAATGCGCTCGACTATCTGCTCTATCTCGCCGCCGTGGGTCTTGAGCCACTGGGCCGAGAACTTCCAGCCCATGGCGGCGGGATCCAGCATGCGATGGCGCAGCAGCCGGTAGTCCTCGCGAGGGACGAAGCAGGCCTCGTGGGCCCAGTATTCGAAGAGATCCCCCTCGGCCAGCAACTGCTCCAGCCAGGCGGGATCGTAGTGGCCGAGCCGGCTGAACAGCACCAGATAGGGGCTGCGCGCCACCACAGAGATGCTGTCTATCTGCAGCAGCGCCATGCGGCGGATGCAGGCCAGCACATCGGCCGGGCCCGCCTTGTGCCTGGGCGGCGCCAGCAGACCCTGGGCTGCGAGTTGCAGATGACGGGCATCCTGAACACTGAGATGAATGGCAGACATGGGGATGGCCTCGGGAGAGTGGATCCCCAGCATGCCCAAAAGTGGCCCGGATGAAAACCGGGCTCACACCATGTGGACGCGATCCCCGCTGAAGAGGGCGCCCCTAGGGCTGAATCCTGCCCTTGGCGAGCACGGCCACATCCGGGTGAGGCAGACTCAGCTGTGCGCCGAGCCGCGCTGCCAGCCAGTGAAAGGAGGCGTCGGCGAAAAAAACGATATGTGTGGGATCGTGGCGATAACGCCAATGCCGAAAGCGCTCGTCGCTGAGCACCCGCTGGGTCTGCAACACCAGCAGGCCACCGGGCTTGAGGCAATCCCACAACTGGGTGAGCACGGCGCCTGGCTCGGCCAGATGTTCAATCACCTCGGTACTGGTGATGAAGTCATATTGCCGGGTCAACAGGGCGGGCTGGTCGGCATAGAACTTGTCATAACCGGCCATCTGGTAACCCGACTCGCGCCCCATGGCCAGCAGCGCAGGTCCCGGGCCACAGCCGAAATCCAGCCCGCTCGCGGGCGCCGGGATCTGCGCCAGCACCTGACCAAAGGCGCGCATCAGAAACCTGCGGTAGCCGGGGTCATCCACTTCGTTCTGGTGGCCGTCATAGACCCGCTTCTCGGTCGCATCACCCAGCCGATGGACCGGCGCCATGAACACCAGGGCACAGTCGAGGCAGCGGCCATACAGCTTGTCAGCCACCGGCAAGGCATAGTGCCGGGTGCTGCCACACAGGGGGCAGGCGCAGAGTTCCACACAGACTCCTTACTTGTATCGGGATGAAGCGCGATCTTGGTCGGCGAGCAATGTGCCTGCCCACAGACGCCATGGCAAGGGCGGAGTGCGACTGCGTCATGACCGGACATTATCGGAGCCTATTTTTTCATCTTCTTAATGGTGTCTTAAGTTTGCTCTTTTAGGCTGCACTCATTGACGATGAGGAGATGGCCCATGACGACAGATATCCAAGCCCCCTATCGGCTCGTGCTGGCCGAGCAGCCGCAGCAGAGGGCCGAATTGCAAGCCTATATCCAGCACGCCTATCAGCGTGAATTCGATGCCACCATACCCCACTTTCTCTCTTGCCTCGTCGGTCTCTATCGCGCCGATGGTCTGCTGGTGGGGGCCTGTGGCCTCCAGCTTGCCAGGGATGAGCCCCTCTATCTGGAGCAGTATCTGGAGCAGCCGATTGAAGATGCGATCGCCTGCGGCCTCGGCATCCAGACGGGGCGAGAGCGCATCATAGAGGTCGGCAACTTCGCCTGCCTGACCCCGGGCAATGCCCGCCTGATGTTCGCCGCCCTCACCTGCCTGCTCTGTGACAATGCGTTGGATGTGGTGGTCTTCACCGGCACCGCCAAGCTGCGCAACAGTTTCCATCGCCTGCACCTCGAGCCCGTTGAGCTGGCGAGCGCCGAGCCGCACCGGGTCGGTGAAGACGCTCAGGCCTGGGGCGCCTATTACCAGTGCCAGCCCAGAGTCATGGCTGGCGATCTCGGCCTGGGGCGCCAGGTGTTGAGCCAGAACAGTCTGCTGATCTCCCTGTTGGGGCCGATGCCGTCCCTGTTTCCCTGCCAGATGAGGGCATCCTTATGAGCCTGTTCGACACCCTGTTCGATCTCTCCTGTCAGGATCCGCACCGCCCGGCCCTGTGTGACAGCCAGCAGAGCCTGAGTTATGGCGAACTCTGGCCTCAAATACGCGGCCTGGCCTGGCGTCTGGAAGACGCGGGGGTGCGCCGCCTCGCTCTGCAACTCGATAACGGCCTGCCCTGGGCGCTGATCGACCTGGCCTGCGCCCTGGCCAACATCGTCGTGATCCCCGTGCCCCACTTCTTTAGTGCGCAGCAGCAGGCCTGGCTGCTCCAGAGCAGCGGGGCCGATGCCCTGGTCGGCCCTGCCCGTGATGGCTGGCAAGCGGATCATCCCCTCACCCTGCTCGGTGCCGAACTGACGCTGTGGCGCTGCCAGCCAGCTCAGGTCCCAGCCCTGCCAGAGGGCACCGCCAAGATAACCTACACCTCTGGCAGCACGGGGCAGCCCAAGGGAGTCTGCCTCTCCTGGCCCCACCTGATGAGGGTGTGCCACTCCCTGGCCGAACGGGTCGCGCCAGCCGGGGTTGAACGGCACCTGACCCTATTGCCCCTGGCCACTCTGCTGGAGAATCTTAGTGGTCTGTACGTGCCGCTGCTCACCGGCGCCTGCAGCCGCATCCCTTCCCCGGTCGAACTCGGTTTCTCCGGCTCCAGCAAGCTGGACCCCATGATATTGGCCGAGGCACTCACACGCTGGCCCAGCCACAGTCTGGTGCTGGTGCCCGAGTTGCTGCGCCTGCTGGTCGGCCTGCGCGCCAACCAGCCAGATCTCGCCGGTGAGGTACGTTTCATTGCCGTCGGTGGCGGCAAGGTGGCCCCTGCACTGATCCTGCGTGCCCGCGCCCTCGGCTTGCCCGTCTATGAGGGCTATGGCCTGTCGGAATGCGGCTCTGTCGTGGCGCTCAATGGCCCGGATCAGATGAAAGTGGGCAGCGTGGGGAGGCCTCTGGCCCACTGCCGAGTCAGCATTGCCCTGGATGGCGAGGTCATGGTGGAGGGCGCCACCATGCTCGGCTATCTGGGGGAAGAGAGCACCGCAGGCGAGCCTGCGGACCTGCAGATCGCCACCGGGGATCTGGGTCACCTGGACGCAGAGGGCTACCTGCATATCACCGGGCGCAAGAAAAATGTCCAGATCACCGCCTTTGGTCGCAACTTTTCCCCCGAATGGATAGAGGCCGAGGCCCAGATCTGTCCCGCCATCGCCCGCATCGTGATCTTCGGTGACGGCCAGCCCGCCAACGTGGCGCTGATCCAGGCGCTGCCCGGTACCCATACCCAGCTGGCGCAACAGATCGAGCAACTCAACCAGCAATTGCCCGATTACGCCCGCATCCACCACTGGCTGCCGGTGGCGCTGGATCAGCACCCCGGCCTGCTGACCGCCAACGGTCGGCCCCGCCGCAACGAGATCTATCACCACTTTTCCCGGCAGATCGACCAATGCCTGACCCAAGGCCTCACAGGAGAGACCTCATGAGCTTCTATCAGACCCTGCAACACGCCACCGCACATGAGCGCGAACATCTGCTCAGCGCGCCCATCATCGAAGCCTGTCGCCGCGGCGAGATCAGCCGCCAGACCTATCTCACCTTCCTGGCCCAGGCCTTTTATCATGTGCGCCACACCGTGCCGCTGCTGATGGCCACCGGCGGCAAGCTGGGACAGGAGTATGAGTGGGTGCGCGGCGCCATCCGGGAGTACATCGACGAGGAGTACGGTCATCAGGAGTGGATCTTAAGCGACATCCGCGCCTGCGGCGGTGATGCCGAGGCGGTGCGCCACGGCCAGCCCGAGCAGCCCATCGAGTTGATGGTGGCCTTCCTCTATGACCAGATAGCCCGTGGCAATCCCATGGCCTTCTTCGGCATGGTGCAGGTGCTGGAAGGCACCAGCGTGGCCATCGCGACCACCATTGCCGACCAGCTCAAGAGCGGATTGGGTCTGCCACCCCAGGCGATGAGCTATCTCAGCTCCCACGGCGCCCTGGATCAGGAACACCTCAAGTTCTTCGCATCCCTGATGGACAGGGTCGAGAACCCGGCCGATCAGGGGGCCATTGTTCATGCCGCCAAGGTGGTCTACCGCCTCTACGGCGACATGCTCTACAGCCTGACGGAGCGCCATTGATGCCTGTCATCTGTTCTCTTTCACCCGGGGAGCGCTCGTCATGAATCTTTCCGCAAAGCGCATACTGCTCACCGGTGCCAGCGGCGGCATCGGGGAGGCCCTGGCTCAGGAGTTGGCAGCACAGGGAGCCATCTTGTTGCTGCATGGACGCCGCAGCAGCGCCCTGGAGCGGCTGCGCAAGGGGCTACCCAACCCTGATCGCCATCAACTGCTGGTAGCGGATCTGATGACGGCAACGGGCCGCGCTCAGTTGCTGCAGCACCCGGCACTGGATGAGCCCATCGATGTGCTGATCAACAACGCCGGTTGCAACGAGTTTGCCTGGTTGGAAGATCAGAGCAGCGAGCAGGTCGAACGCCAGCTGCGCCTTAACCTGGAGGCCCCTGTTCAGCTCTGCCGCGCCCTCTTGCCCAGGCTCAATCACCCTGGCCTCATCATGAATGTGGGTTCCTGTTTCGGCGCCATCGGCTACCCGGGCTACAGCGTCTACTGCGCCAGCAAGTTTGCCCTGCACGGCTTTAGCGAAGCCCTGGGGAGGGAGCTGAAAGGCTCTGGTATCAAGGTGATCCACTTCGCCCCACGGGCGACCCGCACCCGACTCAACTCGACCGAAGCCTATGCCATGAATGCTGAACTTGGGACCAAAACCGATACCCCGGAAGCCGTGGCCGAGGCGGCGTTGCACGCCCTGATGCGGGAGGGACGCAACTACTGGCTCGGTTGGCCCGAGGCCTTGTTTGTGCGGCTCAACGGCCTGCTACCCGCCCTGGTCGACTGGGCCCTTGCCAAACAACATGCCGTCATAGCACGCCATGCCCGCCAACGACAGACCCTCAACACCGAACAAAAAAAGCAACAGGATCAAGGAGAAACACAATGAAAAAGACAGTGATAGCCACCCTTGCCCTGCTCGCACTGACCCCCGGCCTCTCCCAGGCCACCCCCCTGGATCTCGGTGGCATACAACAGGCCTGGGCCCAGTGTCAGTACCAGCAGAGCGGCGACAACCAGGAAACCTGCCTCAAGCAGTTGAACAGCGAGGCAGCCGAGGCCAGCGCCGCGGCGCCCTTCAACACGGATCTGCTGATCTGGTCTGCCATAGTGCAGAGCAGCTGGGCAGGTGCCAAGGGGGGGCTGGGGGCGCTGAGTCTGGTCAAGGCGGCCAAGACCAAACTGGAGATTGCCATCAAGCAGGATCCCAAGGCGCTCGACGGCTCCGCTTATACCAGTCTGGGATCCCTCTACTACAAGGTGCCGGGTTGGCCGGTGGGTTTTGGCGATGACGAAAAGGCGGAGCAACTGCTCAAGCAGGCGCTTGCCCTCAATCCAGACGGCATAGACCCCAACTTCTTCTATGGCGACTTCCTGATAGATCAAGGCCGCAAGGCTGAAGCCAGGCCTTATCTGGAACACGCCCTCAAGGCACCGGACAGACCGGGGCGCGCCCTGGCCGATCAGGGCCGACGGGCCGAAGCCAAGGGGCTGCTTGCCAAACTCTGACGCCATGGCATACCCGAGAGGGCGGCGGCAATCCGCCCTCTCTCCTCCCGCGGGAACCTGTCCAAGCGGGTGAGTTAACCCGTGGAATTCTTTGTTTAAACTGCGCTCGCCAGCAGACATACTGGGAGGCCTTGCTGACCCGGAGTTGTGTATGCGAGTACTGTTGGTGGAAGACGATCTCATGCTGGGTGACGGCATGCGCGATGCCCTGCGCAGCAGCGGTTACACCGTGGACTGGCTGCAGCTCGGCCTGCCTGCCCTGTCCGTGCTCAAATGCGAAGAGTTCGCCACCCTGATCCTGGACCTCAACCTGCCCGATATAGATGGCATCAGCCTGCTGCGCCAACTGCGCCGCGCCGGGCACAGCCTGCCGGTATTGATCCTCACCGCCCGGGATGCCCTGGATGACAGGGTGCTCGGCCTGGATGCCGGGGCCGACGATTACCTGGTCAAGCCGTTTGCCCTGCAGGAGCTCAACGCCCGCCTGCGCGCCCTGGTGCGGCGCAGCAAGGGGCAGGCCCAGTCGGTGCTGGAATATGGCGATATCCTGCTCTATCCGGATGCACAACAGGTCACCTATCGGGGGGAAGCCGTGCGACTCACCCCTCATGAATACAAGCTGTTGCAGGAACTGTTGACCCAGACGGGTCGAGTGCTCAGCAAGGAGCAGCTGCAACAGAGCCTCTATGGCTGGGATGAAGGCGCCGAGAGCAATGCGGTCGAGGTACATATCCACCACCTGCGTAAAAAGCTCTATTCGGACCTCATTCGCAACATCCGTGGCGTCGGCTACATAGTGCCGCTCAAGGAGTCCCTCCCCTGATGGTCACCACTCCTCCTTGCGAGAACTTGCTTTCATGAAACCACAGCGCTCCATTCGTCGCTTCCTG
Organism: Aeromonas rivuli; assembly: GCF_020149575.1. Classification (NCBI taxonomy): domain Bacteria; kingdom Pseudomonadati; phylum Pseudomonadota; class Gammaproteobacteria; order Aeromonadales; family Aeromonadaceae; genus Aeromonas; species Aeromonas rivuli. The sequence continues at coordinate 3,392,003 of NZ_CP079742.1, forward strand.
CTCACCGGCATACTGACTCTGGTGGGCGGCAGCCTGGTGCTCAGCGCCTTCATTGGTTATCTCGAGGCGAGCCACGAGATGGAGGAGCTGTTTGATGCCCGGTTGGCCCAGTCGTCCCGTATCACCAATCAACTGCTGATCAGTTACATCAATCACACCAAGACGCTGCCCGCCGATGGCACCATCTATGAGGATTGGGAGCAGCGCAATCCGGGCACCCGCCCCCATGAGAAGGGGATGAATCTCAGTGGCGAGGACAGGGATACCACCCCCTATGGCCACGAATTCGAGCGCAACCTCACCTTCCAGCTCATCGACAGTGACGGCGTCATACTGCTGCGCTCCCCCAGCGCCCCCGTGACCCCTATGGTAAAGCTGGCCATCGGCTTCGAGACGATGCATATCGACCGGCATCAGTGGCGCACCTTCACCCTCTATAACGACAAGCAGCAGACCTGGCTCATTGTCGCCGAGCGGGACGACGAACGCGGCGAGCTGGCCAGCAAGATGGCCACCCTCACCATGCTGCCGCTCTTCATCACCCTGCCCTTCCTGCTCGGCCTGCTCTGGTGGCTGATCACCCGCGGTCTCGCACCACTGCGCCAGCTGGTGAAAGCCGTCAGCGAGCGCCACCCCGCCAACCTGGATCCCCTCGACCTCGAACTCCAGGTACAAGAGATCACGCCGCTCACCAACGAGATCAACCGGCTGATGCACACCCTGGCCGACACCCTGGAGCGGGAAAAACAGTTCACCAATGAGGCGGCTCATGAACTGCGAACCCCCCTGGCAGTGCTGCGCATCCATAGCGAGAACGCCCTGGCGGCCCAGGATGAGGCGAGTCGACGCCACTCCCTCGGCAAGATGCTGATCGCCCTGGATCGCAGCGATCGCCTGTTGCGCCAGTTGCTGACCCAGGCCCGCATCGACAATCAGCAGGATCCCGTGCTGGAGCGCGTCGATCTCGGCCAGCTGCTACAGGGCAGCTTGGCCACTTTGGCCCCCCTGGCGTTGCAAAAGGATCAGCAACTCTCCCTCGATGTCGAGGGCCAGACGGAGGTCATGGGGCAGCCCACCCTGCTCGACCTGCTGTTTAGCAATCTCATCGACAATGCCCTGCGCTATACCCAGGCCAAGGGGGAGATAAGCGTGCGAGTCGAGCAACTCGGCAAGCGGGTACGGGTGGAGGTCCGGGACAATGGCCCCGGCATTCCGGCCGAGGCCATGGCCCGACTGTGCGAGCGCTTCTTTCGGGTCAACCCCCAGCAGGGAGATGGCGTCGGGCTTGGCATGGCGATAGTGCGCAGCATCGCCGAGCTGCATCGCGCCGAGCTCGATATTCACAATGGCGCCGAGGGGGGCCTGGTGGTCAGGGTGATCCTCGACGGAACCCCATAAAGCCGCGCATGGATGTGACGCCGCTCCGACTCGGCAGCAGGCGCACAAGCGGGCTCGGGACACCCCAGGGACACCAAAACAGAGAGGGCCACACCTGCCGGCGTGGCCCTCTTTGCATGGGCAGGGCTGTCATGGAAGAGCAGCCTTGTGGTTGAGGCCGCTCAGGGGCACTCAGGCTGGGTGGTGAACGTCCGCCCTGCATCCACAGGACCCAACTCCGCCAACAGGCGCCGTCCCAGCAATACCGGGTAAACCATGTTCGCCCGGGATCGCAGGGTGAACTCCTCCTTGTAGAGGGTCTCACCGATACAAATGGACATATGCACCACAGGCCGCTGCTCGGAGCCACCGGCACCACTCACCGTCACGCGGCGCAGCACGGGCCGCTCTATCTCCTGCTTGACCTGCTTGTCTGTCTCCACATCTTTCATATTCAGATTGAAGCGCACCCACTCCTTGCCATCGCGCTCGAAGCTGGTCAGGTTTCGCGCATCCATGGAGGAGGTGAGCGCACCGGTATCCAGCTTGAGTTTGACCGTCACCCCGCTTGGCATGATCACCCCTTTCTCGACCCAGCCATAGACATGGTCGCTGTCGGCCTGGGCCTGCGAGGTGCTCAGCGACAGCGCCAGCAAGCCCCACAGCGCAATGTTCTGATGTTTCATCCTGTCGCTCACCCTCTTTGATCTATGCCGGGCCCCTGCCCGTCATCGGTTCCAGCTTGAAGCTTGATGTTGCCCCCGTCAATGCGGCGCGGTGCATCCGGGATAAGATCGGGAAAGTGGCAGCTATCTTCCGACAAATTCGGACATCTTTCGACAAAACAGCGACAACGGGACGATGCGATGTGAATGAAGGGACTGGGGGAGACGTCGCGGGAGAAAACCCAGGTTGTGACGCCAAAGGCTACCACAAAAGATCTGCCATTATCAGTCTTGTTCCGGAGGGATTTCTGACTAGACTGTTGTAAACCGGAGGCCTCGAAAACCTGCGGTTTTTTTGTGCCTGCCGTTTATCCAGACAGGGCTCCTGGCCCCTCGACCAGGCTCATTAAGGAAATGTCATGCGTATCGAAGAAGACTTGAAGCTCGGTTTCAAAGACGTGCTGTTTCGCCCCAAGCGCTCAACCCTCAAGAGCCGCTCCCAAGTCAGCCTGACCCGTCAGTTCACCTTCAAGCACACCCAGAGCCAGTGGCAGGGGGTGCCCGTCATCGCCGCCAACATGGACACCGTCGGCAGCTTCGCCATGGCGCGTACCCTGGCGGGCTTCGAGATGATGACGGCGGTACACAAGCACTACAGCCTCGCCCAGTGGCAAACCTTCGTCAGCGAAACCGATCCGGCCCTGCTCGGCCATGTGATGGTCTCCACCGGCACCTCGGAAGAGGATTTTATCAAGACCCGCCAGATCCTGGCCATGTCGGCGGCCCTGCGCTTCATCTGCGTGGACGTGGCCAACGGCTACTCCCAGCACTTCGTCGAATTCCTGCGCAAGACTCGTGAAGCCTGCCCGAACCACGTCATCCTGGCCGGCAACGTGGTCACCGGCGAGATGGTGGAGGAGCTGATCCTCTCCGGCGCCGACATCGTCAAGGTCGGCATAGGCCCAGGCTCGGTCTGCACCACCCGGGTCAAGACCGGGGTCGGCTATCCCCAGCTCTCCGCCATCATTGAGTGCGCCGATGCGGCCCATGGCCTGGGCGGCCAGATCGTCGGTGACGGCGGCTGCGCCTGCCCGGGAGACGTGGCGAAGGCCTTTGGCGGCGGCGCCGACTTCGTGATGCTGGGCGGCATGCTGGCGGCCCACGAGGAGTGCGGTGGCGAGATCGTCGAGTCAGAAGGCAACGCCTTCATGAAGTTCTACGGCATGAGCTCGGCCAGCGCCATGGACAAGCACGCAGGCGGCGTCGCCGACTATCGCGCCTCCGAGGGTAAAACCGTGCTGCTGCCCTATCGCGGCCCGGTCGAGAACACGGTGCGCGACATCCTCGGCGGCGTGCGATCCACCTGCACCTACGTCGGCGCCAGCCAGCTCAAAGAGTTGACCAAGCGCACCACCTTTATCCGGGTGCGTGAGCAGGAGAACAACATCTACGGCAAGGAGTAAACCCGCTCCCGTTGTGTTTGCTCCACCTGCATCTATCTGGGTCGGCGCCAGCCAGCTCAAGGAGCTCACCAAGCGCACCACCTTTATCCGGGTGCGCGAACAAGAGAACAACGTCTACGGCAAGGAGTAGCGCGCCGCTGACGGTTAGAAGCCAACCCACCGGTGTGCTACCCTGCGCACCGGTTTTTTTGCATCTGGAACCCCGAGCCATGACAAGCCCCCTGCCCCCCTTTGACTGGGACATCTTCTGCACCGTGGTGGACAACTTCGGCGACATAGGCGTCACCTGGCGGCTGGCCCGCCAGCTGGAGCAGGAGGGTCATGGACAGGTACGGCTCTGGGTGGACGATCTGGCCAGCTTCGCCCGCATCTGTCCGGGGCTGGATCCTGCGCTGGATCGCCAGTGGGTTGAGGGGATCCACATCCAGCACTGGCACTATACCCTGCCCGTCGATGTCATCCCGGCCAGGGTCGTGATCGAAGCCTTTGCCTGCGAACTGCCCACGCCTTTCGTACAGGCCATGGCCGAGCAGAGCCCGCCCCCCTGCTGGATCAATCTGGAGTACCTCAGTGCCGAAGCCTGGGTCGAGGATTGCCACGGCCTTGCCTCCCCCCAGCGAGTCGGTAGTCAGAGCCTCAATAAATACTTCTTCTTCCCGGGCTTCACCCCCAGCACCGGTGGCCTGCTGTGCGAGCGCGGACTGATCCAGGCACGAGAGGCCTGGCAACAGGATGAAGCTGGACTTGTCGCCTACTGGGCCAGTCTCGGCCTGCCGCCCCAAGGGGAAGATGAGCGGCGCATCAGCCTGTTTGCCTATGAGAGCGAGGCGCTCATCAGCCTGGTCGAGGGATGGCAGGCCAGCCCAACCCCGGTCACCCTCTTGCTGCCGCTGGGCCGCGCCGTGGCGGACGTGCTGCGGGGCCTGGGCTGTGAGGGCCAGGCCGTGCAGGCCGGTGATCTGTTGCGAGGGGGCAACCTCAGCGTCAAGCTGCTGCCGATGACGGATCAGGCCGGTTATGACAGGCTGCTGTGGAGCTGCGATCTCAATCTGGTGCGCGGCGAAGACTCTTTCGTGCGGGCCCAGTGGGCGGCGCGTCCCTTCCTCTGGCACATCTATCCCCAGGAGGAGCAGGCCCACATGGTCAAGCTGGACGGCTTCCTCGATCATTACCTGGCCGACTTGCCACCCGAGGTCAGTCAATGGCTACGGGCCTTCAACCACGCGCTTAATCAAGGGGATGGCACGAGGGAGCTCTGGGACAAATGGCCGCAATATGACGCTATTTTGCGGCAACATGGGGGAGACTGGTCACAGAAGTTGCTGAGGGATGGGGATCTCCTCACACGATTGGTGAAATTTCTGGAAAGCCGTATATAATCTGGCGGTTTTTATCCCCTTATACGCACATATTGCACAGGAATTTTTTACATGAAAACCGCACAGGAAATCCGCGCTGGTAACGTCGTCATGATCGGCACCGAGCCGATGGTGGTACAGAAGGCCGAGTTCAACAAATCCGGCCGTAACTCCGCCGTGGTCAAGATGAAGCTGAAGGGCCTGCTCAACGGCAGCGCCACCGAGACCGTCTTCAAGGCTGACGACAAGCTGGACGTGGTTCAGCTGGAGCGTAAAGAGTGCACCTACTCCTACTTCTCCGATCCCCTGTATGTCTTCATGGACACCGAGTACAACCAGCACGATGTCGAGAAAGACAACCTGGGTGATGCCCTGAACTACATGGTCGACGGCATGGAAGACATCTGCGAAGTGACTTTCTACAACGAGAAAGCCATCTCCGTCGAACTGCCGACCACCATAGTCCGCGAAGTCGAGTACACCGAACCGGCCGCCCGTGGCGACACCTCCGGCAAAGTGACCAAGCCTGCCCGCCTGAAGGGCACCACCTACGAGCTGGCCGTTGCCGCCTTCGTAGAGATCGGTGACAAGATCGAAATCGATACCCGCACCGGTGAGTTCAAGCGTCGCGTCAACTGATGTGACGGCTTAGGCCAGTGTTGAAAAAAGCGAGCCCCTGGCTCGCTTTTTTATTGGCCGACTTTCCTCCGCCTGTCTGGCGATCCCAGCCCACGACCTCCTAATCCCTCGACTCCCCTTCAGGAATGCCCCAGGCCGCCGCTAACAGTAAGACCCGCACCCAGGGTGAGCCAAGAGGGGCCTATGGCCAGAGTATCGCTACCGTTGTTGTTGAGCCTGTGCAGCCTGAGCGGTGGGCCTCTCCTTGCCAGCGAGCTGACCCCGCCCCCTCCGGCGGATCACTGGCAGAGTCGTGACTGGCAAGGTCTGCCCGGCGCCAGTCAGCTGGAGAAACAGACGGTGCTCTTTGCCAAACATGACAGCAACAGCTACCTGGGTCTGGCCATCCTGCTGCCTGACTGGCAGCGCAGTGGTCAGTTGTGGCAACTGACACGCCAGCTGACCCGCGTCGGCTTCGATACCCTGTTGCTGCTGCCCTCCCCAAGTCAAACCGAGCTCGATCCCACGGCCGAGAAGAAGCAGCAGGGCATAGATGCCTTTCGCAAGCAGTTCGCCGAGCGCATCGTCCAACTCGGTGACGCCAAGTGGCAGGCGGGGGGCTTCAAGCTGCTGCTGGCTCAGGGCACCAGCGCCGCCTGGGTCAGCAACCTCATTGCCAGCGAGCAGCTGCCCGCCCCCGATGCCCTGGTGCTGCTCGACGGCTTCTTCCCCAATTCCCAGAGCAACCAGACCCTGGCCAAGCAGGTCGCCCAAGGCACCATACCCACGCTGGATCTCTATCAGGAGCAGGGGGGGAACTGGCCACTGCAGGCCGCCGAGCAACGCCGTGAGGAGAGTCGGCGCAGTCACAATCTCAACTACCGCCCCTATGCCCTGATGGAACTCGATGAGGCGCCGGGGCGCATCCAGGGTTGGCTCACTCACCTCGGCTGGCTCTGACGGCTCTGATGCCAGGGGATGAAATAGCGGATCCGGCCCCAGAGCGGGATCTCGCTGCCAAGGGCGATTGGCAGTGGCCCTCCGCCCCCTTTCTTTGGCATCATGGGACTCCATAGCCGGAGGCCCCATGCAGCAGATAGTCTTCCTCGATAGCGATACCCTGGATGCGGGCGTGCGACTGCATCGCCCCGACTTCCCCCATCACTGGTTGAGTTACCCGACCACGACACCGGATCAGGTGGTGCCTCGCCTGCGTGAGGCCAGCATCGCCATCATCAACAAGGTGCGCATCGGCGCCGCCGAACTGGCCGCGTTGCCAGGGCTGCGCTTAATCGCCCTGGCCGCCACCGGCAGCGACAACCTGGATCTGGAGGCGTGCCGCGCCGCCAACGTCGCCGTGTGCAACATCCGCAACTACTCGGGCCCCTCGGTACCAGAGCATGCCATGGCCCTGATGCTGGCCCTGTCGCGCAACCTGTTCGCCTGGCGCCAATCCCTGCTGGAGGGGCGCTGGCAACAGAGCGGCCAGTTCTGCTTCTTCGATCACCCCATCATGGATCTGCACGGCAAGCGGCTCGGCATCATCGGCAAGGGCACCCTGGGCCAGGCCCTGGGCGAGCGGGCGCTTGGCATCGGCATGGAGGTGCGTTATGCCCAGAGCCAGATAGGCGGTGAGGCAGCAGGCGATCGCCTGCCCCTCGATGAGCTGTTGGCCAGCTCGGATGTGATCAGCCTGCACTGCCCGCTCACTCCCTACACCCGCCACCTCATCGGGGAGCGTGAGCTGGCACTGATGAAACCGACGGCCTTGTTGATCAACGTAGGCCGTGGCGGCCTGGTGGACGAGCAGGCGCTGCTGGAGGCGTTGGGGAACGGCCGGCTCGGCGGCGCCGGCTTCGATGTGGCCAGCCAGGAGCCGCCCCCTCCGGATCACCCGCTGATGCGGGCGCTGCAATATCCCAACTTCATCCTGACCCCGCACGTGGCCTGGGCCAGCGAAGAGTCGATGCAGCGCCTGGCCGATCAGCTGATCGACAACATCAACGCCTTTGCCGCCGGGAGACGCCAGCACCGGCTGGTCTGACCCAGGACGCTCAAGGCGAATGAACACGAGGCATATAGGTTCCCACGGAGGGCGACACAGCGGCGATAGTGAAACGGCAGAAAGAGGGGAGGCACCATGCCTCCCCTCTTCTATTGTTCCCGGTAAGAGCCGGGGTCGAGACCAGGCTGCGGCTGCAGCTCGTCTTGTTGCACTTATCCTTGCACTTGTCTCTGAGCCTATCTCTACACTATCCGCACATGGGCGAACTCATGCCTGCAGACGCCCTGCGTTTCAACGTGGGGAGACAGGGGGCGGCAGCGGGATCCCCCGCGCCTCCATCACCACCCGCAGTCGATCCGGGTAGTCGGTGATCATGCCGTCGACCCCGTTCTCCAGCATGCGATTCATGGTGCCCTCATCGTCGACCGTCCAGGGGATCACCTTGATGCCCTCGGCATGGGCGGCATCGACCAGATCCGGAGTGGTGTACTCCACATAGCCGGGATCCCCGTAACGTCCCCCCTGGGGATCCCCGTGCACCGGAGAGATGGCATCGGCGCCGAAAGAGGCCACGGCCTGCACCAGATCCCCATTGAAGTCATCGATGTCGAGCCCCCCCAGCCAGGGAGACGCACCCGGCATGCCAACCTGCAGGAACTGCTGACCATTGGTCAAGGCTATGATAGGCAGGCTGGGTTCGAGCTCCCGCGCCAGCATAAGAGAGCCCCAGTCGAAGCTCTGTATGGTTGCCTGCCGCATCAGACCGGCGTCACGGATCTCCTTGAGCACCGTCTTGACGAAGATCTCCCGGGGGGCCGTCTCCTCCGGTGCGCCCGCCTCGACCTTGGTCTCGATGTTGAGCAGCACCTGATCGGCCTGGTAGGCGTTCACCAGGGCTAACACCTCTTGCAGGGTCGGCATGGTGGCACCGGGGACCAGCACCTGCTCGGGAAAATCGGCCAGAGGCAGGGAGCCGCAATCCAGGGTCTTCACCTGGGCCAGGGTGAGATCCTTGATGTATTTGCCCACGTAGGGGTACAGGGGATCTCCCTCGCTGGCGGGCTGGGTATCCAGACACTTCTTGTCCGAGATCTTGCGATCATGGGTCACAACCGCTATGCCATCCCGGGTGATCTGGGTGTCCATCTCCAGGGTGGTGACTCCCATCTCCAGGGCGTTGGCAAAGGCGGTCAGGGTGCTTTCCGAGACGAGGCCGAGGCCGCCACGATGCGCTTCTAGATCGAAGGCCCTGGGCTCGTTGAACAGGTGTGGTGGGGGATCAAGCTGGGATATCGACTCATTGTCATTGCAGGCCGAGAGCAACAGGGGAGAAAAGAGCACCAGGCTAAGGAGGCGAGGTGTTGGGATAGACATGAACATAACCTTGTTGGGTAAGAGGTCCGGCTAAGCTAACTCCTTTATATTTCTAAAAAATTAATATGACTGATGTTGTTACCATTCTCTTGTTCGTCTCTCTTCCAGGGAGGGCGATGGATCAACAGGCCGGACATGCCACGGCCCGCATACCGCAGACAGAATGCAATCAAGCATGCCAGTCTGACAGACTGGCATGCTTGTCACGGATCCTTTGCTCGGCACACGAATGAGATCAGTCGTCGTCATGCCATCCGTGTTTGCGGTGCTTCTTGTAATATTTTTTCTTGTGCTTGTTGTGGTGATAATGGCGATCGTCATGATAGCGACGTCCGTCGTAGCGGCGACCGCCCCTGTCATCATCACGGGATTCGTGACCGTCCCCGGTGCGGGCGCCAATAGCCGAACCACCGGCACCACCTATGCCTGCACCGATCAACTGACCGGTATCACCGCTCAGACTCTTGCCGATGGCCGCCCCACCCAGGGCCCCCACGGCGCCGCCGATGGCGGCTTCGTTCTTGTTACCGCGATTGGCAGTCGCGGCACCACCTGCCGCGCCACCCAGGGCCGCGCCAACCAGGGCACCGGTATCACCACCAAGCTGCTTGCCAAGCATGGTCCCCGCCACGCCACCGACACCACCGCCGAGTATGGTATTGACCGTCTCGGAGGCCTGCGCCGGCAGCCAGGCCAACAACAGAGGCCCCAACAACGCCAAGGAACGCAGCGTCTGTCTGTTCATTCCCATGGGATACTCCTGTCCAGCTGATTAATTTTCCCCTGCACTATGATGAGAGTCGGTCACGCGCGCCATAGCCCCTCCCCCTTCCAGACGACAAAGCTTGACTGAGCCTGAATGGGTCAGCGTTTAACTCTTTGAATTGTCATGAATAGTTCTCGATAACGCCTGCCAGCTCATCCTGCATCCCCCCCCTGACGTCATTCGTCATCGGTCAACTCCTGTCGGTAAGGGGCCCAGTCGGGCATGACCTGAACCTGCGGGATCTCCAAACGCTATGGATGGATGGGCTAGGAAGAGCTTGATGGCGGCGCTACACTGGCTGCGCACGAGGCCAGCTTGGCCCTTGGGTCCGCCATGCCGTTGAACCACGCATTTTCGTTACGCAAGGAGAGGTTATGAGCAATTCATTTATCGAACTGATGAAAGTACGCCGCACCATCTATGCACTCGGGGACAAGGTTTCCCACAGTCAGGACGCGTTGACCGCCCTCATTCAAGAGGCGGTCAAGCAGAGTCCCTCTTCGTTCAACTCCCAAAGTTCCCGGGTGGTCATTCTCTTTGGTGATCAGCACCACGCCCTCTGGGACCTGACGAAGGAGACGCTGCGCAAACTCGTTCCCACCGAGGCCTTCCCCCAGACGGAAAACAAAATCAACGGCAGTTTCCGTGCAGGGTTTGGCACTGTGCTCTTCTTCGAAGACACCGCCGTCATCAAGGAGCTGCAGCAGAAGTTCGCCCTCTATGCCGACAACTTCCCCATCTGGTCCGAACATGCCACCGGCATAGCCCAGTTTGCAGTCTGGAGCGCCCTGGCTCAGGAAGGCATTGGCGCCTCACTGCAACACTACAACCCGATCATTGACGATCAGGTTCATCAGCGTTGGGAGCTCCCCGCCAGCTGGCTGCTGCGTGCCCAGATGCCCTTTGGCAGCATAGAGCAGCCCGCCGGCGACAAGACCTTTATGGATGATGCCGAGCGCTTCCGCGTCTTTGGTTGAGATCCACCGCCCCCTCCCATGAGGGGGCTCACAACCCATTCTCATCGGACTCTGTGCCCATCCCATGGGCCCCCTTCTGCATCAACCGCTTGCCACTGTCCATCGTCTCCCCAAGCCGATCTCTGCAGCGGCGAACACTCGCTTTGGCAGGATGTGCACTACCACCAGCTGCTGTCAGCGTGCAGGCTGATCGCCAGCCCCCCCTCTTGCTCTGTCACCTTTATCTGCCGCCAATCCCGCACTCGGGCCACCACCGCAGGATCGAGCGCGCGATCTCCACCGATCTGCACGACCCGGCAACCCGCTCTGATAGCACTCTGTATTCCAGCCAGCGCATCCTCAAACACCAGGCAGTCGGCAGGCGCCACTCCCAGGCTCTTGGCTCCCAGCAGATAGGGTTCGGGATCTGGCTTGCCTCTGGCTACCTCGGCGGCACCAATCAGTTGCAGCGGCACGGGCAAACCCGCCGAGGCCAGACGGTGCAAGGCCACCCGGCGGCTGGCCGAGGTCACCAGCGCCCAGCGGGTCATGGGTAGCCCCTGCAAGACGGCGCGACAACCCGCCAGCGGTTCGGCGGCCCCTGTATGCTGGATCTCCATCTCATCGAGCAGGGCTATCTCCCGGGCCAGATCCAGGTCGGGCGCCAGGGCCTGGATCACCTCAAAGGATCGCACCCCATGACAGGCGGCCAGGATGGGTTCGGGGTCGAGCCGGTGGCGCCGACACCATAGCCGCCACACCGTCTCCACTTCGGTGGTGGAGTGAACCAGGGTACCGTCCATGTCGAGCAGCAGCGCCGCCGCCTGCAACGTGAGCCCCGTCATGACGGGCGTCCCGCCCTGCGGGTGCCCTGAATGCCGGGCAGCGCCCCTATCTCCTGTTCATGGCAGGCCAACGCCTGCCGACTGTTGCCCGCCAGGATCTGCCGGGGATCCAGCACAAACCCCTGCTGCAACAGACTGACCAGCAGCTCTCCCGTCTCCGGGGCCGCCAGGGGCTGAGCGATCACAGTCCCTTCTTTGCGTAATAACAGATACGTTTCTGTGCTCATGGTCTCTTCCCTCTGGGCAGCGTGACGGACAACAGGCCCGTTTCGAGACCATTAGAACAAGGGCAATAGATAATTTATAATCAATAAAACTCAACATTCGATAATCAAACGGAATGAAATTCGACCTCAAACAGCTACAAGCCTTCGTGACCCTGGCCCAGAGCGCCAACTACCGGGAGGCGGCGGCACGCCTCTTCATCACGCAACCGGCCCTGACCAAGCAGATCCAGGGGCTGGAGCTGATGCTGGGGGCCAGCCTGTTCAATCGTGGTCGCCACGGGGCAGCGTTAACCGCCATCGGCGCCCAGTTGCTCGTCCAGGCCCGCGCCCTGGTCGAGCATGGACAGGGATTCGAGCGCCACGCCCTGGCATTGGCCAGCGGCATAGCCGGACGGCTCAATATTGGCTTCGGCCTGTCGAGCTTCGAACTGGCGCCAACGCTGGTCGCTCGCTTTCGCCAGCACGCCCCCGAAGTGCTTGTCCATCTGCGGGACATGCCCTCGGCCGTCCAGCATGAACAACTGCTGTCGGGGCAATTGCAACTCGGCTTCATGCGCCGCCCTCAAGGTGAACAGCTTCACGAGATCCCGTTGCTGACAGATCGACTGGTGCTGGCGGTGCCCACCCAAAGCATTCAGGGTGACGCTACCGGGCTGGATGTGGAGCAGGCGCTGACTCGGCAACCGCTGCTGCAGATGGTGGGGCATCGCTGTCCGGGCCTGAGCCAGCAGATTGCCAGCTTCCTCGGCGCCAATCGACTGACAGGGACCATTCAAGAGGCGGAAGATATTCAGACCCTGGTGGCCCTGGTCGCCGCCGGCATCGGCAATGCGATATTACCGAGGAGTGTCAGCTTCATCGCTGGCCCCAACGTGACCCTCTATCCCCTCTCGGGTCCCCACTCCGCATGGGAGATAAGCCTGGTGTGGAACCCGGGTTTCCATGATCCCATCCGGGATAACTTCTTGAAAATGATGACGACCATGGCACCACAGCGCCCGGGATCACAGTGACGAGATCCGGGGATGCCTGAGTTGCGACCCGGCCAAGCCTGGGTGTATCGTCTGCGACACTGACACTGCCGAGAGGTTTGATATGAGATCGAGATGGCACAACGCCCTGCCCCTGCTCCCCTTGCTGACCCTGGCGGGCTGCGCCCAGCAGGGCCCTGCACCCGCACCAGCCAAGATAGGCATGGCCAATCCGGCCTCGGTCTATTGCACCGAGCAGGATGGCAAGTTAGTCATGGAAGAAGAAGCGGGGGGGACAGTGGGATATTGCCATCTGCCAGATGGCACCGTCATGGAAGAGTGGACCCTCTACCGGGCAGCCCAGCAATCCCAGTAGGTGCAGTTGCCCTCATGCCCACCCGCAAAAACAGAAGGCCGATCATGAGGATCGGCCTTCTGTTATGAGCGAAAGCCGCCCAGAGGCGTTAGCCTTGCCCATCCGCCGTTAGCTGTTCGACCTTGATGACCTCGGCGATACGGCTCAGCATCCGCAGGGATGCATGGTGTTCATTGGCATCCGCCGCGGCGCAGGCATCTTCCAGAATGGTGATGCGGTAATCCCTGTCATGGCCATCCCGCGCCGCGGCCTGGATGGCCCAGCTGCTGCTCAGCCCGCACAGGTAGAGGTGTTCGATGCGATTGGCCCGCAGGGCAGGCTCAAGCAGGGTGCCATAGAAGGGACTGACCCTTGGCTTCTCCATCACCAGATCGGTCGGTTGCACATCAAGCTCCGGGTGAAACTCGCACCCCTCGCCATCGAGGCAGAGGGCACCAAAGGCCTGCGCGCGGCCAAACATGGGGGAGCCCTTGGGCTGGACATGATAGTTGGCCTCAAAACCTACCTTGACCTGGATCACCAGCCAACCATGGGCCCGGGCATATTTCAGTGCCTGATTGGCATGAGTGATGGCGTCTTGCTCCTGCACGTGGCGGGCAGAGGCCGCTATCTTGCCATCCGGGTGGGCGAGATCCTTGATGAAATCGATGACCAGCAGTGCCTTGTCTGTCATGGTTGCGTCTCCAGATGTGAACGAGTGACCTACACCAGCCCCAGTGCGTAGCGTAGCGCCATCTCCTTGAGGGGGCCCGCCTTGTCGGCCAGATTGAGCGCCAGATTGCGCGCCAGGCGCAGCGGCCCTATGTCGTTGCTAAAGGCCGCGTAGAAGAGATCCATCCCCGACTGCATCAACATATTGTCCGGGCGCCTGCGCCGCTCATAACGCCTTGCCAAGGCAGGATCTTGCCAATTGTCTCCCGCCGCCTCTAGCAGTTCACTCCAGCAGGCCACGTCCTTGAAGCCGAGGTTGACCCCCTGACCCGCCAGCGGATTGATGGTGTGGGCGGCATCGCCGAGCAGCACCACCCGCCCGGCGTGATAGTCGTTGGCATGACGGCGTACCAGCGGGAAACTGCCCTTGCCGGTCACCCTGAAACCGCCGAGCCGGGTCGGGAAGTGCTGACGCACCTCGGCGGCCAGGGCCTCGTTATCCAGGGCCGACAGAGCCCGGATCCGGGCCGGGCTGTCGTACCAGACCAGAGAGCCATGCTGACCCGGCAGCGGCAGGAAGGCGCGCGGCCCACTCGGGGTGAACTGCTGCCAAGTGATATCTTCCTGCTCGAACTCGGTATCGATATTGATCAGCATGCAGTGCTGGCGATACTCGAAGCGTGACACCCCGATCCCGGCCAGGCGGCGGGTGAGGGACTCGGCACCGTCGCAGGCCAGCACCCAGCTGGCCCGCAACTCGGTACCATCATCGAGCAGCAAGGTGGCGTGATCACCGTTCTGCTGCAGGCTCTGCACCGCCGCCGGGGTATGGGTCTGGATGTTCGCAAAATCCTCGATGCGGCGCAGCAGGGCGAGCTGGATGAGGCGGTTCTCTATGATGTAACCGAGCTGGGGCAGGCCCAGCTCCTCGGCCGAGAAACGGGTCGCGCAACCCGCTTGCTCCCAGGTCTCCAGTCGGCGGTAGGGACACAGCCGCATCTGTTGCAGGTGTTGCCAGGCACCGGCCTTGTCCAGCAGCGCCACCGAGGCCTGGCTGATGGCGGAGACTCGCAAATCCAATGGCTGTTCTGGGCTGAACGGTTCGGGCAGGCGCGTCTCGATGAGCCGCACCGAGCGCCCCTGACTCGCCAGCAGACAGGCGATGGCGGCGCCCACCATGCCGGCCCCAACGATGATCACATCGGCGTCATTGGGCCGTTGGCTGGGGACATCTAACTTTGCAAACATGGGTGCTTCCTGAAAACGGGCGCCCAGAGGCGCGGCGCCAACCGACGAGGGTGGGCTCTGTGACAAAGGCTTGGCAACCGGCCAAGCGTCGCTGTGGCCATGATACCCCAAGATGCGGTGGCAAGCAGTGACCTGGCTCGCCAGGGCCCGGCCATGGCAACAGGACAAGTTCCATCACGCCAAGCCTGGTGCCAGCTGGATATTAACTGGTCAGCGTCCCCATTGCGGAGTAAAATGCTCGGTCGTTTGACCCTGTCAAATTTTAGAAACAGCCAAAAACCGTCAAGAGTAGCAATGAGCAAGAAACTTCACATCAAGACCTGGGGCTGCCAGATGAACGAGTACGACTCGTCCAAGATGGCCGACCTGTTGGACGCCAGCAATGGCTACACGCTGACCGAAGAGCCCGAGGAGGCAGACGTCCTGCTGCTCAATACCTGCTCCATCCGTGAAAAGGCCCAGGAGAAGGTGTTCCACCAGCTCGGTCGCTGGAAGAAGCTCAAGCTGAAAAAACCGGGACTGGTAATCGGCGTAGGTGGCTGTGTCGCCTCCCAGGAAGGGGAAGCCCTGCGCCAACGTGCGCCCTATGTGGACATCGTGTTCGGCCCCCAGACCCTGCACCGCCTGCCCGCCATGATCAAGCAGGTCCAGGAGGGGCGTGGTGCCCAGGTGGACATCGCCTTCCCCGAGATCGAGAAGTTCGACAACCTGCCGGAACCCCGTGCCGAGGGAGCCAGCGCCTTCGTCTCCATCATGGAAGGCTGCTCCAAATACTGCTCCTTCTGCGTGGTGCCCTACACCCGCGGCGAGGAGGTGAGCCGACCGCTCGACGACGTGCTCTACGAAATCGCCCAGCTCGCCCAGCAGGGGGTGCGCGAGGTGAACCTGCTCGGCCAGAACGTCAACGCCTACCGGGGCCCGACCTTCGATGGCAATGACTGCACCTTCGCCGAGCTGCTGCGCCTGGTGGCCGCCATCGACGGCATCGACCGCATTCGCTACACCACCAGCCATCCCATCGAGTTCACCGACGACATCATCGAGGTCTACAAGGACACGCCGGAAGTGGTCAGCTTCCTGCACCTGCCGGTGCAGAGCGGCTCGGATCGCATCCTGACCATGATGAAGCGCCCCCACACTGTGCTGGAGTACAAGTCCAAGATCCGCCGCCTGCGCGCCGCCCGTCCCGACATCACCATGAGTTCCGACTTCATCGTCGGCTTCCCGAACGAGACGGACGAGGATTTCGAGGCCACCATGAAGCTCATCGAGGAGATCAACTTCGACATGAGTTTCAGCTTCATCTACAGCCCGCGCCCCGGCACCCCGGCCGCCGATCTGCCGGACGATGTCGACATGGAGGTGAAGAAGGCCCGCCTCACCCGCCTGCAGAACCAGATCAATCACCAGTCCATGCTCATCGGCCGCGCCATGCTGGGCTCGGTGCAGCGCATCCTGGTGGAGGGCCCCTCCAAGATGGATCCCATGCAGCTCAGTGGCCGCACCGAGAACAACCGGGTGGTCAACTTCGAGGGACCGCACCGTCTCATCGGTGGCTTCGCCGACGTGGAGATCACCGACGTGCGCCCCTACTCCCTGCGTGGCCGCTTCATCCGCGGCGAGGACGAAATGAATCTGCGCATCGCCACGGCGCCGAGCGACATTCTGGCGCGTCGGCCCGACAACCTGCCCAATGAACTGGGCGTCGCCGCCTTCAGGCCCCACTAATTTTCTTCCCCCTCCGCCTGCCGGAGGGGGATATCGCTGAGACGAGGACACTTTGAGCCGACACATCTCGACCCTGAACCTGCACCTGGAGCCCGCTGACAATCAGCGCCTCGTCAGCCTGTGCGGTCCCTTCGATGACAACATCAAACAATTGGAACGCCGCCTCGGCGTCGAAATCAGCTACCGTGACAACCACTTCCAGCTGCTCGGCAAACAGGCCCAGGTGGATGCCGCCGCCGTCATCCTCAAGCATCTCTATGTGGAGACCCAGGCGCTCAAGGGGGGCAAGGTGACCGACATTACCCCCGAGATGGTGCACCTGACGGTGCAGGAGTCCCGTGTGCTGGAGCAGGACGATGAGGAGACCCCGAGCCAGCCCCATGGCAAGGAGGTGACGGTCAAGACCAAGCGCGGCCTCATCAAGCCCCGCAGCCCGAACCAGGCGCAGTACATCAGCAACATAGTGCGCCACGACATCAGCTTCGGCATTGGCCCGGCCGGTACCGGCAAGACCTATCTGGCGGTGGCCGCCGCAGTGGATGCCCTGGAGCGCCAGGAGATCCGCCGCATCCTGCTGACCCGCCCGGCGGTGGAAGCCGGGGAGAAGCTCGGCTTCCTGCCCGGGGATCTCTCCCAGAAGGTCGATCCCTACCTGCGCCCCCTCTACGACGCCCTGTTCGAGATGCTGGGCTTCGAGCGGGTCGAGAAGCTGATGGAGCGCAACATCATCGAGGTGGCGCCCCTCGCCTATATGCGCGGAAGAACCTTGAATGACGCCTTCATCATCCTGGACGAGGCCCAGAACACCACCACCGAGCAGATGAAGATGTTCCTGACCCGCATCGGCTTCAACTCCAAGGCGGTGGTCACCGGCGACATCACCCAGGTGGACCTGCCGCGCAGCACCAAGTCCGGCCTGCGCCACGCCCTGGAAGTGCTGCAGGGGGTCGATGGCCTGTCGTTCAACTTCTTCGAATCCAAGGACGTGGTGCGCCACCCGGTGGTGGCCCGTATCGTGCAGGCCTATGAGGCATTCGACGCCGCGCAGGCCGAGTCCGCCACTGCCAAACCCAATAGAGCCAACGCCAAACAAGAGAGCGCCCAATGAGCCTGACCCTGGATCTGCAACTGGCCTCTGAGCAAGAGACGGGGCTGCCGAGTGCAGCCCAGCTGCAAGGCTGGCTGGAAGGCACCATCCTCGGCTTCCAGCCAGAGGCCGAGGTGACGATACGCATCGTCGATGAGGCCGAGAGCCAGCAGCTCAACCACACCTATCGCGGCATGGAGAAGCCCACCAATGTGCTCTCCTTCCCGTTTGAGGCTCCACCTGGCATGGAGCTGCCCCTGCTCGGCGATCTCGTTATCTGTCGTCAGGTGGTGGAGCGCGAGGCCGCAGAGCAAGGTAAAACCCTGGAAGCCCACTGGGCCCATATGGTTGTGCACGGCAGTCTGCATCTGCTAGGTTATGACCATATCGAGGATGAGGAAGCCGAAGAGATGGAAGGGCTTGAGCGCGACATCATGGCCGAGCTCGGTTTCCCAGATCCTTATCAGGACGATATACTCGGTGACGAGCATCACGGCGACTGACGTCAACCCCGTTGACGACGCAGGCCTTCGGGCCTGACCTATTCGGGTCGCTGACCCTTTAATGAGTAATCAAGAGACATCATGACCGACGATCACCCTAGTACCGGCTCGCCGAAGAAAACCTGGCTCGATAAACTCAGCCAACTCTTCCAGGGCGAGCCAAGAGACCGCAATGATTTGGTAGATGTGATTGCCGACGCCGAAGAGCGCGACCTCATCGACCAGGACACCAAGGACATGATTGAAGGTGTGCTCGAAATTGCCGAGCTGCGCGTGCGCGATATCATGATCCCCCGCTCCCAGATGGTGACCATCGAAAAATCCCAGTCCGTGGATGAACTGCTGCCGGTCATCATAGAATCTGGTCACTCCCGTTTTCCGGTGATCAACGAAGACAAGGATCATGTGGAGGGCATCTTGCTCGCCAAGGATCTGCTGCCATTCGGTTTTGGCTCTCACCACGCCAGCGAGCCCCTGCAACTCGAAAACATCCTGCGCCCGACCGTGATAGTGCCCGAGAGCAAGCGGGTCGACCGTCTGCTCAAGGAGTTCCGTGAGGAGCGCTACCACATGGCCATAGTGGTGGACGAGTTCGGCGGTGTCTCGGGTCTGGTGACCATAGAAGACATTCTCGAGCTCATCGTCGGCGAGATAGATGACGAGTTCGACGATGACGACAACGAACCCGATGAGATCCGCCGCATCAGCAAGCGGGTCTTCGCGATCAGCGCCCTCACCGAGATAGAAGACTTCAACGACTATTTCGGCACCCAGTTCAGCGATGAAGAGGTAGATACGGTGGGCGGCCTGGTGATGCACGCCTTCAGTCACCTGCCCAAGAAAGGGGAAGAGATAGAGCTCGATGGCTATCTGTTCAAGGTGATGCACGCCGACCGTCGTCGTCTGCAGCAGTTGCAGGTCCGAATCCCCGAAAATCATATCGCGGCACAATCCGAGACCCAGTAAGCCGGCGCACGCCACTCTGGCTGACTGCAAAAAACGCCCCGCACCGCGGGGCGTTTTCATTGGCGATCTGTCAATGCCGAGCCCCCGGGCTCGCCGTTACCCGCCATTACGGGTTAAGATAGCGGCCAATATCATTGAAGCCCAATTTGAGCCCCAATTACCCGTGAAATCAAAACTCCTGACAAGCCTCTGTGCCTTTGCCTGTGGCGCCCTCGCCGTGCTGGCCTTCTCGCCCTTCGGTTACTGGCCCGTGGTTGTCCCCTCCCTGCTTGGCCTCTATGCCCTGCTGGACAAGGCCAACCCCAGGCAAGCCGCCTGGCGCGGTTTTGGTTACGCCATGGGGATGTTCCTGCCGGGGCAGTGGTGGATCCATGTCAGCATGACGGAGTTTGGTGGCATCCCCCTGCCAGCGGCCTTCCTGCTATTGACCGCACTGGCGGCTTATCTGTCCCTCTACCCGACCCTGGCCTGCTGGCTGTTCGCCCGCTTCTTCACCGCCCGCCACTGGAGCCGCTGGCTGCTCGCCTTCCCGGCGCTCTGGCTCATCGCCGACTGGCTGCGCGGCTGGGTGATGACCGGCTACCCCTGGCTCTGGTTTGGCTACAGCCAGATTGATGGCCCCCTCAAGGGTTTTGCCCCCATCCTCGGGGTGCAGGGCATCACCCTCGCGCTGTTGCTCTGTACCTCAGCCCTCTGGCTGCTGTGGCAGAGTCGCAAACCGGCCTGGCTGCTGTTGCCGGTCGCCCTGGTCGCCAGCGCCCATGGATTGATGCAGCTCAACTGGGTGACCCGGGGCGAGCCGGTCAAGGTGGCGCTGGTGCAGGGCAACATAGCCCAGTCCCTCAAGTGGGATCCCGAGGCCCTGGTGCCCACCATTCGCACCTATCAGGATCTCAGCCGCGACAACCAGGATGCCGACATCATCATCTGGCCGGAATCCGCCATTCCGGCACTCGAAAAAGAGATGGGCAACTATCTGGAGAGCCTGGACAAGGCGATGAAGATCAATGATACCGCCCTGCTGGCCGGTATCATCAACTACGACACCAAGCAGCAGCGTTTCTATAACGTGGTGCTCGGCATGGGGGTACAGGATGCGGGCGGCAAGCAGAGCTACCACTATGAGCATGAGAACCGCTTCAACAAGTATCATCTGCTGCCCATTGGCGAATATGTGCCGTTCGAAGATTGGCTGCGCCCCATCGCCCCCTTCTTCAATTTGCCCATGTCCTCCTTCAGCCCAGGGGATGAGGTGCAACCCAATTTGATCGCCAAGGGGTTCAAGCTGGCAGCGGCCATCTGCTACGAGATCATCTTCCCGGAGGAGCTGCGCCGCACCGTCCAGCCGGACACCGACTTCTTGCTGACCGTCTCCAATGACGCCTGGTTTGGCAGCAGCATAGGTCCCTGGCAGCACATGGAGATCGCTCGCATGCGCGCCCTGGAACTGGCTCGCCCGCTGCTGCGTGCCACCAACAACGGCATCACCATCACCACCGAGATCGATGGCAGCATCACAGGCCAGATCCCGCAGTTCGAAGCCAAGGTGCTGCGCAGTGAAGTGCGTCCCGCCCATGGCCAGACTCCCTATCACCGCTTTGGCAGCTGGCCCCTCTACGCGTTCTGCGCCCTGGGGCTGGGGCTGGCCCTGGTGCTGAGACCCCGCGCCCACCCCTGGGCTCGTGAACTGTGATAGCCGAGGGATAAATGAAGAAGGCGCCCCAAAAAGGCGCCTTCTTCTATGTCTGGGATACGCGGACTCTCAGGGCGAGAGGGGCTCACGATGGAACTCGCTCGCCCCGCATTCCGGGCAGGGGCCGAGCTGCTGCGGATGAAGCACCGTATGGCGCCACTCACAATCCTCGCACACCAGCACCCCGAGGCCGACCCAATCACCAACACGATAAACGCCCTTGTGCTCCAGTTCGTCGGCCAGCTCCTGCCATTCCACCTGGGATCGGTCGGTCACATCGGCGAGCCAGGACCAGGCAGTGTCTTTGAGCGCCAGCATGAAAGCCGACTCCGGTGCCTCGGCCCGACCGGCCTCAAAGTTGCCCAGATCCCGCTTCACGTATTCGGCGATCAGGGCCAGCTCATCCTGGGTCAGGTCACCGGCGGCTTCCATATAAGCCTGTACCTTGGCAATCATGCGATTGAGGCGCTCGCCCTGAAAGGCTTCCGTCTCCTCCCACTGCTGCCTGAGCTGGGCGATGAAGGCCTCATAACCTTTTCGACGTTTGTCCATGGCATTACTCCTCTCGAATGACGGATGGATGCTTTGCCCGACTGGTAACCCGGGACGCTGACGGTTGTTGCCGCCGCAGGATATGGGTATTCTATCGGGATTTCCCAGCCGATTTATCTACCCATTTCACAGATCCGGATGTCACCAAATGCAAGAGCAATACGTTCCCCAGTCCATAGAACCAGCAGTGCAACAGCACTGGGATGCCAAGAAAACCTTCAAGGCAGTGGAGAAAGTAGACAAAGAGAAGTTCTACTGCCTCTCCATGTTCCCTTATCCGTCTGGTCGTCTACACATGGGGCACGTGCGTAACTACACCATAGGTGATGTGATCTCCCGTTATCAACGGCTCAATGGCAAGAACGTGCTGCAACCCATCGGTTGGGATGCCTTCGGTCTGCCCGCCGAAAACGCCGCCATCAAGAACAACACGGCGCCGGCCCCCTGGACCTATGAAAACATCGAATACATGAAGAACCAGCTCAAGATGCTGGGACTGGGCTATGACTGGGATCGTGAGCTGGCCACCTGCAAGCCGGATTACTACCGCTGGGAGCAGTGGTTCTTCACCAAGCTCCATGAGAAGGGCCTGGTCTACAAGAAGACCTCCTCGGTCAACTGGTGCCCGAACGATCAGACGGTACTCGCCAACGAGCAGGTGATCGACAACTGCTGCTGGCGTTGTGACACCCCGGTGGAGCAGAAAGAGATCCCCCAGTGGTTCATCAAGATCACCGACTATGCCCAGGAGCTGCTGGACGATATAGAGAACCTGGATGGCTGGCCCGAGATGGTCAAGACCATGCAGCGCAACTGGATTGGCCGCTCCGAAGGGGTCAACATGACCTTCCAGGTCGCCGATAGCGATGCCTCCTTCGACATCTATACCACCCGTCCCGACACCCTGATGGGCGTGACTTACGTTGGTATCGCGGCCGGTCACCCGCTGGCCCTGCAGGCTGCTGCCACCAATCCGGAACTGGCCGCGTTTATCGAAGAGTGCAAGCACACCAAGGTCGCCGAAGCCGAGATGGCAACCATGGAGAAGAAGGGCATGGCCACCGGCCTCTACGCCATTCACCCTCTGAGCGGCCATAAGGTGCCAGTCTGGGTCGCCAACTTCGTGCTGATGAACTATGGCACCGGCGCCGTCATGGCGGTCCCCGGCCACGATCTGCGCGACCATGAATTTGCCACCAAATATGGCCTCGAGATCAAGGCGGTCATCAAGCCTGCCGATGGCGAGGTGGATGTGAGCGACGCCGCTTACACCGACAAGGGTGTGCTGTTCAATTCCGGCGAGTTTGACGGCCTCGAATTCCAGGCCGCCTTCGATGCCATCTCCAACAAGCTCGAGGCGCTGGGCCGCGGCAAGCGCACCGTCAACTTCCGCCTGCGCGACTGGGGCGTCTCCCGTCAGCGCTACTGGGGTGCCCCCATCCCGATGCTGACTCTGGCCGATGGCACCGTAGTGCCGACCCCGGAAGATCAACTGCCGGTACTGTTGCCGGAAGACGTGGTGATGGACGGCATCCAGAGCCCGATCAAGGCCGATGCCGACTGGGCCAAGACCACCTACAACGGCCAGGAAGCGTTCCGCGAGACCGATACCTTCGACACCTTTATGGAGTCCTCCTGGTATTACGCCCGTTACTGCTCCCCGGACTACGACAAGGGCATGCTGGATCCCGCTGCCGCCAACCACTGGCTGCCGGTGGATCAGTACATCGGCGGCATCGAGCACGCCTGTATGCACCTGCTCTACGCCCGCTTCTTCCACAAGCTGCTGCGCGATGCGGGCCTGGTCAACAGCAGTGAGCCGTTCAAGCGCCTGCTCTGCCAGGGCATGGTGCTGGCCGACGCCTTCTACTACAAGGACGAGAAGGGCGGCAACGTCTGGGTCAGCCCGACCGAGGTCAAGCTCGAGCGTGACGAGAAGGGCCGCATCACCAAGGCCGTCGATCTGGAAGGCCGCGAAGTGATCCACTCCGGCATGACCAAGATGTCCAAGTCCAAGAACAACGGCATAGACCCGCAACTGATGGTGGAGCGTTACGGCGCCGATACCGTCCGTCTGTTCATGATGTTCGCCTCCCCGGCCGACATGACCCTGGAGTGGTCCGACTCCGGCGTCGAAGGGGCCCAGCGCTTCCTGCGTCGTCTGTGGCGCCTCACCTTCGAACACGTCTCGGCCGGTGCCGTGCCTGCGCTGGACCTGGCCGCCCTGACCGGCGATCAGAAAGCGGTGCGCCGTGAACTGCACAAGACCATCAAGAAGGTGAGCGATGACGTGGGTCGCCGCCAGACCTTCAACACCGCCATCGCCGCCATCATGGAACTGATGAACAACCTGGCCAAGCTGGGTTCGGATGCGCAAGACCGCGCCCTGATGCAAGAAGCGCTGGAAGCCGTGGTGGTCATGCTCTACCCCATCACCCCGCACATCGGCTTCGAGCTGTGGAAGATGCTGGGCAAGGGTGACGATGTGGACCACGCCGTCTGGCCGGTGGCCGACGAGGCCGCCATGGTCGAGACCGAGAAGCTGGTCGTCGTGCAGATCAACGGCAAGATGCGCGGCAAGCTGACGGTGCCCGCCGAGATCAGCCAGGCCGACGTCGAGGAGCTGGCCATGGCCGATGCCTCGGTGCAGAAGTTCACCGACGGCCTGACGGTGCGCAAGATTGTCTATATCCCGGGCAAGCTGCTCAACATAGTCGCTAACTGATTGATCAGGCATCCTTCCCGATGCCATCACCGGGTGCAAGGCCGCAAGGTCGCGCACCCTCGTATAATCAAAGGAGGCGGCTCGCCGGTGCGCGCCGCCTCCTTGTTGGAGAGGACATGCCATGGGTTCGCCCCTCATTCGCTGGATCAGCATACTGTTGACCACACTGTTGCTTTCGGCCTGCGGCTTCCAGATGCGCGGCCAGGCCATTCCCCCCGAACTGATGACCATGAAGGTGGTCGGTGACACCAAGAGCGATCTCTATCGACTGGTGACCACCCGCCTCAAGGCGTCAGGGGTCGTGCTGGACGACAAGGAAGGCATTCCGGTGCTGACCCTGGGCAGCATCGGCAACAGCAGCGAGGTCGCCTCGGTCGATGCCCTCGGTCAGGACAGGGAGTATGTGCTCGGCTACAGCACCAGCTTTACCATCTCCATGCCGGGTCAACCGACCCAGATCTTCCCCATCACCTTCAACCGCAGTTTCCTGAACAAACCGGACGCGGCCCTTGCCTCATCCCGTGAGCAGGAGCAGCTCGGCAAGGAGATGCAGGAACAGGCCGCCAGCCTGATAGTGCGGCAGCTGAGCCAGGTCAAGTTCTGATGAGAGTATCTTGATGAGGATTTACCCCGAGCAGTTTGCGGATCACCTCAAGGCAGGGCTCAGGCCCTGCTATCTCGTCTTTGGTGCCGAGCCGCTGCTCGAGAAAGAGCAAGCCATCGACCTTGCGACTCACCCACTCAACCAGGCCAGGCTCTGATGCGGATCTACCCCGAGCAATTTGCGGATCACCTCAAGACAGGGCTCAGGCCCTGCTATCTCGTCTTTGGTGACGAGCCGCTGCTCGAGAAAGAGCAAGCCATCGACCTTGCGACTCACCCACTCAACCAGGCCAGGCTCTGATGCGGATCTACCCCGAGCAATTTGCAGATCACCTCAAGACAGGGCTCAGGCCCTGCTATCTCGTCTTTGGTGACGAGCCGCTGTTCGAGAAAGAGCAAGCCATCGACCTTGCGACTCACCCACTCAACCAGGCCAGGCTCTGATGCGGATCTACCCCGAGCAATTTGCGGATCACCTCAAGACAGGGCTCAGGCCCTGCTATCTCGTCTTTGGTGACGAGCCGCTGCTCAAACAGGAGGCCATCGACAGCATCCGCCAGCACGCACGCAAGCTGGGGTTCGATGAGCGCCACAGTTTCGTGGTCGAGCCGGGGCTTGACTGGAATCAGGTCTACGATGCCTGCCAGGCCATGAGCCTGTTCTCGGCCCGCCAGCTCATCGAGTTGGAGCTCCCCCCCAAGGTCGACAAGGATCTCGCCGCCCGCATCAGCGAAATCGGCAAGCAGCTGCATCCCGACCTGCTGCTGGTGCTGAGCGGTGGCCGGCTCAACCAGACCCAGATGAAGGCAGCCTGGTTCGACAAGCTCTACCAACTTGGAACCTATGTGCCGGTCAACCACCCGGAGCCGCGCTTCTTCCCGCGCTGGATGGGGGCCCGTTTTCAGAAGTTCGGCCTCAAGGCCCTGCCCGATGCCATCAATTTCATGTGCCATGCCTATGAGGGCAACCTGCTGGCGGCGAGTCAGGAGATTGAGAAGCTGACCCTGCTGGATCCACCTCAGCCCATCAGCGTCCCCTATCTGCAAGAGACCATCATTCGTCACGCCCACTTCACCCCCTTCCAGCTGATCGATACCCTGCTGGAGGGCAAAGTGAACCGGGCCCAGCGCATCTTGCAGGCCCTGCGCGCCGAGGGCACCGAGCCCGGCATGCTCGCCTGGACCCTGACTCGCGAGCTGGAACAGCTCACCGAGCTGTCGCTGGCCATGCGCAGTGGCCAACCCCTGGGGGAGCACTTCTCCCGCCTGCGTATCTGGCAGAGCCGCCAGCAGCTGATCCAGCAGGCACTGACCCGCTTGCCCTTTGCCAAGTTGCAGCAGCTCTGGCAGCTGATGAGCCAGCTCGACGCCGCCCTGAGCCACTTCGAGACACAGCGTGCCTGGCTGCTGTTGCAAACCCTGGCCCTGGGATTTCGCGATGGTGCGCCGCTGCCGTTGCCAGAGGCAGCCGCATGCTAAGCAAACCAATCGGCCTGCGCGCGACAAAGGCCACCTTCGAGTCCACTTGTCATCGGCCCCCGACGATCAGGACAGTGCCACAGGGGTGGGCAGCATGTTGAATCCAGCTATCGGCCTGCTCGGCGGCACCTTCGATCCCATTCATATCGGCCATCTGCGCCCAGCCATCGAGGCGCAACAGGCGCTGTCACTGGCCGAGATCCGGCTCATTCCAAACCATATCCCCCCCCACAGGGCCAACCCCTTCTGCTCGAGCGAGCAGCGCCTGGCCATGGTCAGGCTGGCGGCGGCAGAGAATCCGGGGTTTGTGGTCGATGAGCGGGAGCTGAGGAGAGAGCGTCCCTCCTACACCATAGAGACGCTTATCGAGCTGAGGAGCGAGCTGCCCGACACGCCGCTCTGCTTTCTGATGGGCATGGATTCCCTGCTCAGTCTGCCGAGCTGGCATCGCTGGCAAGCACTGCTCGACCATGCCCATCTGGTGGTGAGCGGCCGCCCGGGTTGGCAGCCGGATTACCCCGCCCCGGTGGCCGAGCTGCTGGCCCGCCATCAGACTCGGGATCCCGGTGCCCTGCACCAGCACCTGGCCGGTCATATCTGGCTGGCAGACAACCTGCCCATCCATCTCTCTGCCACGGCGCTGCGGGAGTTGCTGGCCAAGGGACAGGATCCCCGCTATCTGTTGCCAGCCTCTGTCGCGCACTATATTGATCAACAAGGGCTCTATCGCGCCAGCGCAAAGATCCCCCTTGCTTCCCCTACCCAGCCTGGTAGGAAATGAAGCCACCCATGATATAATCCGCCGCCCCATGCCCAAGCAAGCCGCGCCGGATCCAGAGGAGAAACACTATTGCAAGAGCAACAACTGCACGCCTTCATCATCGACAAGATCGATGACATGAAGGGCCGCGACATCGTTACCCTGGATGTGCGCGGTCAATCCACCATCACGGATACCCTGATCATCTGCTCCGGCAACTCCAGTCGTCATGTCTGTGCCATCGCCAGTAACCTGGCGAGCGAGGCGCGCCATGCCAAGCTCAATCTGCTGAGCGTGGAAGGACAACAGACCGGCGAGTGGGTGCTGGTCGATCTGGGCTCCGTCATAGTGCATGTGATGCAAGACGAGTATCGCGACTTCTACCAACTGGAGAAACTCTGGGGCAGTGCTCCGGTACAAGCCTGATCCCCATGAAGATTCAGTTAATTGCCGTGGGCACCAAGATGCCCGCCTGGGTCGAGCACGGCTTCCAGGAATACCGCCGCCGCTTTCCCAAAGACATGCCATTTGAGCTGGTCGAGATAAGCGCAGGCAAACGCGGCAAGAATGCCGACATCCCCCGTATCCTGCAAAAGGAGGGGGAAGCCATGCTGGCCGCTGCGGGTCGTTCACGCCTCGTCACCCTGGATATTCCCGGCAAGCCCTGGACCACGGAGCAGCTGGCAGGCCAGCTGGAAGCCTGGAAGCTGGATGGCCGCGACGTCGCCCTGCTGGTAGGCGGCCCCGAGGGGCTCTCCCCTGAATGCAAGGCGGCTGCCGAGCAGAGCTGGTCCCTCTCGCCACTCACCCTGCCCCATCCCCTGGTGCGGGTCTTGGTGGCCGAGAGCCTTTACCGGGCCTGGAGCATCACCACCAACCACCCTTATCACAGGGAATAGCGCTTTATGTTTTCGCTCCCCCCCAAGGTTGAGGCATCCCCATGCTGAAACAACGCATCGAGATGCGCGATCACAGTGCAGAGGGCAACCTCTTCTTCCGTCGCACCCTGGTCGCCTACCTGGGCATGGTCGCCCTGATGCTGGTGCTGCTCGGCAATCTCTACTACCTGCAGGTAGAATCGTTCGACACCTACCAGACCCGCTCCAATGACAACCGGATCAGGGTCGTGCCGGTGGCCCCTCCGCGCGGCCTCATCTATGACACCAATGGCGTGCTGCTGGCGGAAAATCGCCCGGTCTACAGCCTGGAAATCGTGCCGGAAGAGGCCGGGGACATCGACAAGATGGCCGATGAACTCATCGCCCTGCTCGGGCTGCCGGAAGGGACCAAGGAGAAGTTCCTGGCGGAGGTCAAGCGTCAGCGTCGCTTCAAGCCCGTCTCCCTCTATGAGAAGCTGACCGAGAAGCAGGTCGCGGTCTTCTCCGTCGATCAGCACAACTATCCGGGGGCCAGCATCGAGGCCTACCTCAAGCGCTATTACCCCTTTGGCGATACCCTCACCCATGCCCTGGGTTATGTGGCCAAGATCAATACCCGGGATGTGGAGCGTCTCGATAAAGAGGACAAACTCGCCAACTACGCGGCCACCAAGGATATCGGCAAGCAGGGGGTGGAGAAGTTCTACGAGGATCAGTTGCACGGCGTCGCCGGCTACCAGGAGGTCGAGGTCAATAACCGTGGCCGGGTGGTGCGTACCCTCAAGTTCCAGGCACCCCAGCCCGGCAAGGACATCTACCTCAATATCGACATCCGCCTGCAGCTACGTGCCCAGCAGCTGCTGGCTGGCCAGCGGGGGGCCATCGTCATGATGGATCCCAAGACCGGTGCCATCCTGGCCATGGAGTCGAGCCCGAGCTATGACCCCAATCTGTTCGTGACTGGCATCTCCACCACCAATTATTCGGGTCTGCTCAACGATCCGGCCCGCCCGCTGGTCAACCGCACCACCCAGGGCATCTATGCCCCCGCCTCCACCGTCAAGCCGATGATGTCGGTGATGGGGCTCAACGAGGGGGCCATCACCCCCCAATACCGCTACTTTGGCGGACCCACCTTCTCCATTCCCGGTACCACCAAGAAGTTCCGGGACTGGCGCCGCTGGGGCCATGGCTGGCTCGATGTGTATCGCGCCATCGAAGTGTCGGCGGATACCTATTTCTACGATCTCGCCTACCGGGTCGGCATCGACAAGATCCACGAATACATGACCCAGTTCGGTTTCGGTCAGTACAGTGGCGTCGATCTCTACGAGGAGACCCGAGGGGTCATGCCCTCCCGGGAGTGGAAGATGAAACGCTGGCGCCAACCCTGGTATCAAGGTGACACCATCTCCATCGGCATAGGCCAAGGCTACTGGAGTGCCACGCCCATCCAGCTCGCCAAGGCGATCAGCATCCTGACCCAGAACGGTCATGACGTGACGCCGCACCTGCTCAAGAGCACCGTCTCCCTGGATGGCTCGGTGCCTGCGCCGATCAATACCAAGGTGGCGCTCAAGACCAAGAGCGACAGCTATTGGCAAGTTGCCCAGCAGGGCATGTGGCGGGTCAACCAGGGCAAGGAAGGCAGTGGCCGTCATGCCTTTGCCAATACCGCCTACGTCTCCGGTGGCAAATCGGGCACGGCCCAGGTGGTCGGTCTGAAGGAGAACCAGATCTATAACGCGGCCACCACCAAGGTCGAGCACAGGGATAATGCACTCTTTGTCGCTTATGCCCCCTTCGAGGCGCCCAAGGCCGTGGTGGCCCTGGTGCTGGAGAACGCCGGTGGCGGCAGCAAGAACGCAGCCCCTGTGGCACGTCAGATGCTCGACTCCTATCTGCTGCCCCCCGAGCCCGAACTGCCCCCGGCCCCGCTCAAAGCGGCGGCAGCCAAACCGACCGATGCCAACGCCACAGAGGTAAGCCCCCATGAGTAACTCGGCCCGCCAGAACAGCCTCTGGTACCGGCTGCATATCGATTTGCCCCTGCTGATCGGTCTGCTCTGCCTCATGGCCCTCTCCATGGTGGTGCTCTACTCCGCCTCGGGTCAGGACATGGACTCCATCGTGCGCCAGCTGGTGCGCGGCGGCCTCGCCTTCATGCTGATGCTGGCCCTGGCCCAGCTGCCACCGACTATCTATGCCCGCTGGGCCATCCCCGTGTTCGCCGTGGTGGTGCTGATGCTGATCGCGGTCGATGTCTTTGGCCATATCGGCAAGGGGGCGCAGCGCTGGCTGGATCTCGGCTTCATGAAGTTCCAACCCTCCGAAGTCATGAAGGTCTCCATGCCCATCATGGTGGCGACCTGGCTCAGCCGACATTCGCTGCCTCCCAAACTCAGCCACGTGATAGTCGCCCTGATCATGGTGCTGCTGCCGACCCTGCTCATCGCGGCCCAGCCCGATCTTGGCACCTCCATCCTGGTGGCGGCCTCCGGCTTCTTCGTCATCTTCCTGGCGGGGATCAGCTGGTGGCTCATCGGACTGGCCGCGCTGCTGGCGGCGGCCTTCATGCCGGTACTCTGGTTCTTCCTGATGCACGACTACCAGCGTCAGCGGGTGCTGATGCTGCTCGATCCGGAGAAAGACCCCCTCGGCCGCGGCTACCACATCATCCAGTCCAAGATAGCCATCGGCTCCGGCGGCGTCTTTGGCAAGGGCTGGCTGCAGGGCACCCAATCCCAGCTGGAATTTTTGCCAGAGCGCCACACCGACTTCATCTTCGCGGTATTCAGCGAGGAGTTCGGCCTGGTGGGCGTCGCGCTGCTGCTCGCACTCTATCTCTACATCATCAGCCGCTGCCTCTATATCTCGATGCAGGCCCAGAGCAGCTTCGAACGCCTGCTTGGCGGCGCCCTGACCCTCACCTTCTTCGTCTATGTGTTCGTCAACATGGGCATGGTCAGCGGCATACTGCCGGTGGTCGGCGTGCCGCTGCCGCTGGTGAGTTACGGCGGCACCTCCATGGTGACCCTGATGGCCGGCTTCGGCATCCTGATGTCCATTCAGACTCACAGAAGGCTGCTGGCCTGATGCTGCGGCGCGCCTCCCGCCTGCTGTTGCTGGCAGTGACCTTGCCAACCATGGCGGCTCCCGTCGCCACTGCGCCGCCGAGCATGGCCACCCTCACCACCCTGGCCGAACGTCAGGCCGTTCCTCTGGCCGACTTGCAGGCTGCCGCCGGGGCCGCCCGACTCAATCCCGAGATACTGGCGCTGATGCAGCGCCCCTGGGAGGCCAAGCCCTGGTATCAGTACAGAGCGCTGTTCGTCACCGAACAACGCATTCAGGCCGGTGTGCGCTTCTGGCAAGAAAACCACACGCAGCTCAGCCAGGCGGAACAGACTTACAGAGTCCCCGCCGCCCTCATCACCGCCATCCTGGGGGTAGAAACGGCCTACGGTAAGCAGATGGGCCGCCACGGGGTACTCGACAGTCTCTATACCCTGGGTTTCTACTACCCGGAACGGGCCGATTTTTTCGCCAAGGAATTTGCCCAGCTGGTGCTACTCGGCCAGGAGGAGGGATTGTCCCTCCAGACCCTCAAGGGCTCCTACGCGGGCGCCATGGGCATGGGTCAATTCATGCCCTCCAGCTATCGCCACTATGCCGTGGATTTTGATGGTGACGGCAAGCGGGATCTGTTCGGCAACAAGGCCGATGCCATCGGCAGCGTGGCCAACTATTTTGCCGAGCATGGCTGGCGCTGGCAGGAGCCCGTGGTCGAGCCCGCCGAGGCGACCCTGCCGGTCGCCGAGTCTCTGATAGGCAAGGCCCCCGAACCAACCCTGCCATGGCAGACCCTGTCTGATGCCGGGCTGCGCCTCGCCACGCCACCGGATGCCAATACCAGGGTCCGTCTGCTGGCCCTCGATAAGGCGGACGGCCCCAGCTACTGGGTCGCCCGCCACAATTTCTACGTGATCAATCGCTACAACCGCAGCCCCTTGTACGGCATGGCGGTCTATCAACTCAGCCAAGCCATTCAGGATGCCTATGCAGCACAACCAAGCCCTCCTTCTCAGCCTGACCTTGTTGCTGGCCGCCTGTAGCAGCCAACCCGAGCAGCCCCCGGCCCCCCCTTCCCCCCCAGTACAGGTGGAGAAACCGCCGGTCATCGAGTTCCCCCAGGCCACTGGCGCCATACCGCGCCATGAGCCCCTGAGCGCGAGCGGCAACCGCGACTACTGGGTAGGCAAGCAGAAGTATCAGGTGTGGCGCGACATCAAGGACTACAGCGAGGAGGGCTCCGCCAGCTGGCTCGACCAGGGACTCGACGGCAACAAGACCGCCAACGGCGACATCATGGACAGCAGCCAGTTCAGTGCGGCCCACCGCAACCTGCCGCTGCCGAGCTATGTGCGGGTCACCAACCTCGACAATGGCAAAGAGACCATAGTGCGGGTCAACGACCGTGGTCCCTTCACGCCATCACGACTCATCGACCTCTCCCATGCCGCCGCCCATCAACTCGGCATGGTCGATAACGGCACGGCGCGAGTCAGGCTGGATCTCATCACCGATACCCCGGATCAACAGATTGAACGGGTGGCAGACATTCCCATGACGGACACCCTCGCGGCCCAGGTCCCCGAGCCCCTGATAGCGGCCAAGCCTCCAGTCGCGCCCCCAGCCAAACCGGCGGTGAAGGCCCAGACACCTGTGGCCAGCACTGCGGCCACCCCGGCGACAGGGTCTGACAAGCGGATGCAGGTGCTCGCCAGCGGGTCCCAGCAGCGGGCCCAGAGCCTGGCCGAGAGCCTCGGCAAACAATATGGGGTACCTCATCAGATTGAGGCCGCCGGCCACGTCTTTCGCGTGCTGCTGGGCCCCATCCCTGCGGCCAAGCAGGCTGAGTTGCTGCAACAGTTACGCAGCTCAGGATTCGAACAGGCTTTCTTGCTCCCCTGATGCGCTCGTTTCAGGCCCTCCCCCGCGACCACAGCAAGGCGGGGCGCGCCTGATTACGACGCGTTTGCTGAGCTGGATTGTTAAAAAATCCCCCCCGATCGCCATGCCGGACTATAACCGCTGCGCGCTTCTGGTATAGTTAGCCCCGCTTTTTCATTTACATTTACCAGGGGTCACCCCCCGACCAGGCCCGCAGGAATTTTCACGATGTCCAAATTTTCTCATTCAGTTATCCTCGCCGCCCTGATCAGCGCAACCGCCCAGGCCAATACCCCGGTGCCGGATGCACTGCCCACCCCCAACAGCATGCCGGTGGTAGTGCCCGCCGCGCCGACCATTTCGGCCAAGGCCCATATCCTGATCGACTACGCCAGTGGTCAGATCCTCGCCGAGGAGAATGCCGAAGAGCGCCTGCCGCCTGCCAGTCTGACCAAGATGATGACCTCCTACATCATTGGTCAGGAGCTGCTCAAGGGGAATATCAAGCGCACCGACATGGTGACCATCAGCCAAAACGCCTGGTCCAAGAACTACTCCGATTCGTCCAAGATGTTTATCGAGGTTGGCAAACAGGTTTCCGTCGACGATCTCAACAAGGGCATTATCATCCAGTCCGGCAATGACGCTTGTGTCGCCATGGCCGAATTCCTGGCAGGCAGCACCGACTCCTTCGCCAGCCTGATGAATACCTGGTCCGCCAAGCTTGGCATGAACGACAGCCACTTCATGAACCCCCATGGTCTGGATGCCGAGGGGCACTACAGTACCGCCCACGACATGGCGCGCCTGGGCCAGGCCCTGATCCGCGACTTGCCGGAGGAGTACAAGATTTACTCCCAGAAGTCGTTCGTGTTCAACGGTATCACTCAGCACAACCGCAACCGCCTGCTGTGGGATCAATCCCTGCAGGTCGATGGCATCAAGACCGGCCACGTCAGCCAGGTCGGTTACAACCTGGTCTCCTCCGCCACCAACAATGAGGGCATGCGCCTCATCGCCGTGGTATTCGGTGCCAACAGCGAGGCCTCCCGCGCCGCCGAGAGCAAGAAGTTGCTCACCTACGGCTTCCGCTTCTTCCAAAGCGCCACCCCCTATAAAGCGGGTACCGAGCTGGTGAGCCAGAAGATCTGGATGGGTGACAAGCCGGAGGTGAAGCTGGGGGTTGATCAGGATGTCTCTGTGGTGGTGACCCGCGGTCAGGCCAACAATCTGAAAGCGGACTTCCAGCTCGACAGCGAGCTGAAGGCACCGCTGACCAAGGGACAAAAAGTCGGGACCGTCTTCCTCAAGCAGGGTGACAAAGAGATCAAGCAAGTGCCCCTGGTTGCCCTGGAAGATGTGCAAGAGGGTGGCCTGATGAGCCGTCTGTGGGACTATGTCGTCCTGCTGGTGACCAGCTGGTTCAAGTAAGGCTCGGCTAAGTGCGTCAGCCTGCGAGGCCTAAGTCATGGCCCGGCAGCTGACCAGCTGACGCCGGACAAGCAGGGTAAAATGTTGTCAAGTAACGGCGCCATCAGGCGCCGTTACTGTCTCGCTGACAGCCACTAGCGAATAACCCTGCAATCTGCAGGTTCCGCCGCCCCGGGATTTGTGGTAAAAAGCAGCACCTCCATGTCTTGTCGCACGAAACCGGGTCTTGATCCCGGTCTGGGCCATGCCCATATAGACTTGTACTGGCGGCCGTCTAGGCCAAGGGCAATGAGCTACATGAGAGAGTCATCCCTGATGACACAAAAGGTGAGTCAATGAATACCAAGTTTGATGAACTGCTGGAGTTCCCCTGCAAGTTCCCCTTCAAGGTACTGGGTGTCGCCGATCCCGCCCTGCCGGATCAGGTTGTCCAAGTGCTGCAGCAGCATGCGCCGGGCACTTACAGCCCCGTCGTCCAACCCAGCTCCAAAGGCAATTATCACTCTGTAAGGGTGACGGTTACCGCCCAGAGCAAAGAACATGTCGAAGCCATGTATACCGCCTTGGGTAACATAGAGCTGGTTCGCTACGTTCTGTAACCTCATGCCTTCGTCGCCCCCTGAGGGCGACGAATTTTTTGTCGTGCCCTGCCCGTGAGGAAACCATGTCCAGCCCAGCACAACGTCACCTGCTGATCAGACACCTGGGTCGCAGCCCCTATCAGGCCGTGTGGGACGCCATGAAGGCGTTCACCGACGGCCGCGATGGCGACACCCCTGACGAGTTCTGGTTGGTGGAGCATGAGCCCGTCTACACCCAGGGACAGGCCGGCAAGGCCGAGCATCTGCTCGCCCCCGGCGACATTCCTGTGGTGCAGAGCGATCGCGGTGGCCAGGTGACTTATCATGGCCCCGGCCAGCTGGTGCTCTATGTGCTGGTGGACGTGCGCCGCTGCAAGCTGTCGGTGCGCGAGCTGGTGACCGCCCTGGAGCAGGCCATCATATCGACCCTGGCCCTGAGCGATATCGCCGCCTATGCCAAGGCGGATGCCCCCGGTGTCTATGTGCAGCAAGCCGGTTTCGAGGCCAAAATCGCCTCCCTGGGACTGCGCATTCGGCGCGGCTGCTCCTTCCATGGCCTGGCCCTCAACGTCAACATGGACATGAGCCCCTTCCTGCGGATCAACCCTTGTGGTTATGCAGGCATGCCGATGGCTCAAACCAGTGCCCTGGGCGGCCCTTTGAGCGTCGCCGACGCGGCGGTGCCGCTTATCGACGCCCTGGCCAGCCTGATCGGCTATCAGACCATTACCCATGTCGAGCAAGCAGCATGAGTCGTTTCCTGCCCTGCGGCGATGGGAACATCAAGATGCCCCCTTCGGCCATCAACCTGACAGTAACAAACACCGAGAGTGAATCATGAGCAAACCAGTTCGTATGGAGCCGGGCGTCAAGCTGCGCGATGGCGACAAGATGGCCCTGATCCCGGTGAAATTCATGCCGGATCCCACCGAAGAAGTGCTGCGCAAACCGGACTGGATGCGCATCAAGTTGCCGCCTTCGAGCCAGAAGATTGAGCACATCAAGAGCACCTTGCGTAAAAACAAGCTGCACTCGGTATGCGAAGAGGCCTCCTGCCCCAATCTGGCCGAGTGCTTCAACCACGGTACCGCCACCTTCATGATCATGGGCGCCATCTGCACCCGTCGTTGCCCCTTCTGCGACGTGGCCCACGGCCGCCCACTGGCACTGGATCCCGACGAGCCGCAGAAACTGGCCCTCACCATCAAGGAGATGGGGCTGAAATACGTGGTCATCACCTCGGTGGACCGCGATGACCTGCGTGACGGCGGTGCCCAGCACTTCGCCGACTGCATCAAGCAGATCCGTGAGCACAGCCCCCAGACCCGCATCGAGATCCTGACCCCGGACTTCCGTGGCCGGATGGAGCAGGCCCTGGACGTGTTCCGCGAGACCCCGCCGGACGTGTTCAACCACAACCTGGAAACCGCCCCGCGCATGTACCGGGTCGCCCGCCCCGGTGCCGACTACAAGTGGTCCCTGGAGCTGCTGCGCCGTATCAAGGAGATGCACCCCCATGTACCGACCAAGTCCGGTGTCATGATGGGTCTTGGCGAAACCAACGAAGAGATAGTCCAGGTGCTCAAGGACTTGCGCGAGCACGGCGTCAACATGCTGACCCTGGGCCAGTATCTGCAGCCGAGCCGCCACCACCTGCCGGTGAAGCGCTACGTGCCGCCCGCAGAGTTCGACGAGCTCAAAGACGTCGCCATGGATCTGGGCTTCTCCCACGCCGCCTGCGGTCCCTTCGTGCGCTCCTCTTACCACGCAGACCTGCAAGCCAAGGGCGAAGAGGTCAAATAATCGCCCTTGCATCCCCATGCATCTGCCAACAAGAAGAGCGCCTCAGGGCGCTCTTCTTTTATCGGTCAATCAAGGCTGTAATAGGTCGAGCGCCATGCCGGGTCTGCTGTAGGCTTGGCTCAATGAGGGCCCCGCACCTGTTGTTGCAGCTCAAGCAGGGCCCTGACCTCGGCCAGGCGGCGCCGGGTCAACGCAATACGCTCCGCCTTGCCAATGCCCTCACCCGTCAGCAAGTCGGCCAGACAGTGATCATAGAGAGGGCCGCTCAGGCGCCAACTGCGGCTGACGGCTCCCTGAGTCAAGGTGAGCCGCTCCTCGCTGCCACAGCGATCCAGGCTGATTTGCCGACCATCTGCCAGAGAGGCCCGGATCCCCTTCTGTCCCCCGGCAGGGCCGGCGTATTTGTCGAGCCAGATATGAAGCGGTATGGATCCCAGGGAGCCAAGCAGTTCGGCCCGCCCTTCGGCGCTGTGCAGGTCGCCTCGGGCTATGGCCTGGCCCAGCCGGTCTGTCACGCCACGGGCTTTCAGTTGCAGGGATTCATCCTCCCCAAGCGCCGCCACCAGCTCTCTGGCCTGAGTCAGCACATGGGTGCCTATGTCGAGGATGACCCCATCGGGATGGCGCAGCGCCCGGCGATCCGCTTCTCCCGTGGCAAAGTTGAGGGCGATGGGCTGCCCCTGATCGTCCCTGCCACTGGCTTCTTGCAGATAGCCCTCCAGCAGCACAAGTCGAGCACCAGTGAAATCAGGAAGATCCGCCTGCGCCGGATCCTCTGCCTGCCAATGCGCGCCAAGTTGCCCCGATAGCAGTTGCTGGATCCCACGGCGTGCCATCCAGTGATCCAGGGCCAGCACTCGCCCGGCCTGGGCAGCGTCGGCCAGCAGCGCCTCCATCTCCCCAAGCTGATCCAGACGGGCAACCAGGGGTTTTTCCACCACCAATAGCGGTATTGCGCTAGCCAGGGCTGCCTGCAGGGTCTCCAGATGAACGAGGGAGGGAGTGGTAATGAACAACAGATCCAGCGGCTTGGCCAGCAAGGCTCCCAGACTCGGCAGGCCATGAATGCCCATCAACTGCCGAGCGGGATCCACGTCATGGCCCCACAGATCTAGGCCCGGTATGGTGAGCCGCTTGAGGGCTGGCAGATAAGCGGTTTCCACCACGGCGCCCAGGCCGACGAATCCAATTTGCATCAGCTTCTCTCCAAATAGATTCAATCTAGCGCCACTGGCCTTGACCTGGCCTGATCCAGAGCAATGAATCCCGCGGACCTGACTCGGCGCAGGCGTCTGGAGGCAACGACAAGGCCCCGTTCGAGCATTCCTGTTCCTTCGGGCAGAGGCTATGATGCCGACTTTCCCGCCGCATTCAGGAGCTGCTCATGTCCCCGGTCAAGGTCTTCATCATCCATGGTTACACGGCATCCCCCCAGGCCAACTGGTTTCCCTGGCTCGCCACCCGGCTCGAAGAGCAGAGGGTGCAGGTCACTGTGCTGGCCATGCCGGATCCCCATACCCCGGCGCCTGCCGCCTGGGATGCTTATCTGGCCCAGCGTATCGGAGAAGCAGATGGCAGCACCATACTGGTTGGCCACAGCCTGGGCTGCATCGCGGCCCTGCGTTACCTGCATCAACAAACCGCGACGCATCACCTCGGCGGTTTGCTGCTGGTCAGTGGCTTTGATGAGCCCCTCGCGACCCTGCCCGAGCTGACCCCCTTCGTCGCCCAGTCGCTGCCCCTTGCCGAGCTTCGTGCTCGCCTGCACCATTGCGCCCTGATCGCCTCCATGGATGATGCCATAGTGCCCCAGCCCTACTCGGCGCGTCTGGCCCAGCGGCTCCAGGCTCCTTTGCATCTGATCGAGCAAGGGGGACACTTCCTCGACCGGGAGGGTTTCACCGAGTTGCCCCTCGCCTATGAACAAGTGATGGGTATGGTCAGTGCCCTGGGTGATGTCCAAGGGACGCTTAAGGCAGGTTGATGGCATGGCTGTCATTGTCGGTAGATTTCGATAACTTTCGATGACAAAACGGCCACCCGAGGGTGGCCGTTGGCTTGCGTGACGTTTGAAGCGGCAAGACTAGAGACCGGCGGCCTCCAGATGCTCCACCAGCAGCTGGACGCTGCGGTTGCCGCGCCACTCGTTGACATCGAGCCGGTAGACCAGCCGCACCCGTTTGACCGAGGCATCGGGCCAGCGCTTGAGATCCACCCCGAAGGCAATGGCATCTACCGCATGGCCGGAATCCGTGGTCAGCATCATCTTGAGGTGCTTCTCCCCCACCAGCCGCTGCTGGACCAGCACGAACTCGCCATCGAACAGCGGCTCCGGGAAGGCCTGGCCCCAGGGGCCCGAGGCGCGGATCAGCTCCGCCAGCTCCAGACTCAGCTCGTCGGGCAGCAGCTCGCCGTCGGTGAGCAGCACCCCGGTCAGCAGCTCCGGGGTCACCAGCTCGGCGATGACCGCCTCAAACGCCCGGCCGAACGCCTCTATATTGGCCTTGGGCAGCGTCAGCCCCGCCGCCATGGCGTGGCCGCCAAACTTGCCCATCAGACCGGGATGGCGGGTATCGAGCAGCTCGAGGGCATCGCGCAAGTGCACCCCGGGGATGGAGCGGCCGGAGCCCTTGAGCTCGGTGTCGCTGCTTTCGGCGAAGGCGATCACCGGTCTGTAGTACTTCTCCTTGATCTTGGAGGCCACCAAGCCCACCACCCCCTGATGCCACTCGTCCCTGTGCAGCACTATGCCGCTGGGCACCTCGCCGTCGCGAAAACGGATCTGCTCCAGGGTGGCCAGCGCCTCCTGCTGCATGCCCTGCTCTATCTCCTTGCGCTCCTGGTTGAGGCTGTCCATCTCCGCCGCAAGCTGACGCGCCAGATTGATGTCATCGCTCAGCAGACAGGCGACCCCGAGGGACATGTCATCCAGCCGGCCCACCGCATTGAGGCGAGGCCCCAGGGCGAAGCCGAGATCGGCGGCGCACAGGCGGCGACCATCGCGGCCCGACACGTCCACCAGCGCCTGGATGCCGGGGCGGCAGCGACCGGCCCGGATCCGCTGCAGCCCCTGATGGACAAGGATACGGTTGTTGCCATCCAGCGCCACCACGTCGGCGACTGTGCCAAGCGCCACCAGATCGAGATAGTCCGCCACGTTGGGGGGACGAATGCCGAGTCGCTCATACCAGCCGCTCTGGCGCAGATGGGTGTTGAGGGCCGCCATCAGGTAGAAGGCCACCCCCACCCCGGCCAGGGACTTGGAGGGAAAATCGCAGCCACGCTGGTTAGGGTTCACTATCGCATCGGCAGCAGGCAGCTCATGACCCGGCAGGTGATGATCGGTGACCAGTACCTGCATCCCGGCGGCCTTGGCGGCGGCCACCCCGGCGATGCTGGAGATGCCGTTATCCACTGTGATGAGAAACTCGGCGCCGCGAGCCACCGCCAGCGCGACGATCTCCGGGGTGAGGCCATAACCGAACTCGAAGCGGTTGGGCACCAGGAAATCGACACTCTGCCCTCCCATGGCCCGCAGCGCCAGCACGCACAGGGCCGAGCTGGTGGCGCCGTCGCAGTCGAAGTCGCCGACGATGAGGATGCGTTTCTGGGCAGTCAGCGCCCCGGCCAGCAGCGGCACCGCCTGCTCCATGCCAAACAGCCGCTGGGGCGGCAGCAGCTGGCTGGCGCTGCGCTCCAGCAGGGCGGGATCCTCCACCCCGCGACTGGCGAAGATTTGACGCAGCAAGGGATGCAGGGTATCGGGGAGATGAGCATCATCCACCCGGGGACGACGACGAATTTGCAGGGACATGGGGCTATCCAATGGGGTTAATCAACACGGTGGCAGAGGCCGAAAACAGGTGGCAAGGATCGCACTCCTGCCCCCGATAGGCAAATTCCATCATTCGGGATCTTATTACGAATCCCATTAATAACTGATCGTTAACAGAAATTTTGCCCGCTCAGGTTGCCAATTGGGCTCAGTCACATCAAGCTAGCAGAGATGGCTCATGGGTGTAGGCGCAGCCTGTACTCAGCCCTCACTCCATGACTAATAACTTTGTGCAACTTTACCCATTTGGAGAGATTTCAATGAGCCTGATCCAGGAATTCAAGGCCTTTGCCGCCCGTGGCAACGTGATCGACATGGCCGTCGGTATCATCATAGGTGCCGCCTTCGGCAAGATAGTCTCCTCGTTCGTCGGTGACATCATCATGCCCCCCATAGGTATCATCCTGGGCGGGGTCGATTTCAGCGATCTGGCCGTGGTGCTCAAGGCGGCCGAGGGAGAGACCCCCGCCGTGGTGATCGCCTATGGCAAGTTTATCCAGACCATCATCGACTTCCTGATCATCGCCTTTGCCATCTTCATGGGCGTCAAGGCCATGAACAGCATGAAGAAACAAGCCGAGGAAGCGCCAGCGGCACCAGCCGCGCCGACCAAGGATCAAGAGTTGCTGAGCGAGATCCGCGATCTGCTCAAGAACAAGCAGCAATAACTCTCCGGCAAGCCCCCGCAACCACGCCGAGGAGGGCCCCCTTCTCGGCATAAACCCAAATGAATATACAAATGACAGATCAATCATTTGCCTTGAGGGATCCCGCCACGTAGACTGGTCGGTCAGCCTGTTTCGGCCCAGAACCTTTCAGGAATGCCATGACCTCCCCCAGCAAACCCACAAACAGTTACCATCAGTTTGTCACTTATTATCTCATCATCCTGGCCATCCCCATGCTGCTGATCAGTGGCGGTCTCTTCTATTTCAATCAACTCACCCAGTCCAATCTTCTCCAGGCGACACTCAAGGCGACCAGCCAGATCATGGTTCAAGACATAGCCCGCCAGAGCACCATGCTGGTCGCCCAGCTCAATATGGCGGGAGAGCAGTTGCACAAGACAAAAAGAGGAAATCGGCTCTCCAATGCAGAAAAAGAAGAGCTGGCCCAGCGCTGGCGCGCTCTTAGCTATCCCTCCCCCCTGATAAAGCACATCTACTACAGCAGTCATCAGGGCAGCTTCTTCTCCTATCCCACCTTGCTGCTCACCGACGACTACCAGCCCACCCGGCGCCCCTGGTATCAGGTTGCCCTTGAGCTGCCTAATACACCGGTGTGGGGGAATCCTTATAGCGATGCCTTGACCAAGATCCCGGTCATATCGGTCTCCAAGGCCTTGCTCGCTCCCGACGGAGAAATTGATGGGGTAGTCGCCCTCGATGTGTCACTGCAGGAGTGGAGTCTTATCTTTCAGCAACACACCAAACTGGCCAACGGGGCCCGTATGATGCTGGTCGATACCCAGACCGGGATCCTGATCGCTCACAGCGACGCTTCTCTCATCAACAGCCCCGCCGACCCCAAGATGCTGGTGCAGTTAGAAGGGTTGGATGGCCAGTTCCTCGATGATGAGAATAACCTCGTCACCTTCGGCAGCATTGAGGGGCACCCCAACTGGATCCTGGTGACTCAGCTCCCCCTCAGCCTGACCAATAACATCAACAAGGGTTTCATCACCACAGTCATTGTCATGTTGCTGCTCTCCCTACTGCTGTTTGGCCTGGTGGCCGTCATCTTCAAGAACAAAATTGAACAGATCATCACCCAGCTCATCCAGGTCGTGCGCCTGATGCGAGTCACGCCTCCCGGCAAACAGGTTATCCTGCCCAGTATCAAAGGGGTTGAGGAGCTGGAAGATGAACTCAACCGGATGACGGCCAAGATGGACAAGGTGGCCGACAAGGCGAATCGAGATGCGCTCACCGGCCTCTACAATCGCCGTTATTTCGATAACCAA
Source organism: Aeromonas rivuli (assembly GCF_020149575.1). NCBI lineage: Bacteria > Pseudomonadati > Pseudomonadota > Gammaproteobacteria > Aeromonadales > Aeromonadaceae > Aeromonas > Aeromonas rivuli. The sequence goes on from NZ_CP079742.1 coordinate 3,434,442, forward strand.
ATGCGTCGGCTTCATGACGAGCAGCGTCCCTTCGTACTCGCCTTGGTCGATCTCGACAATTTCAAGTCGATCAATGACAGCTTCGGCCACCCGACCGGAGATGCGGTCCTCAAGCGCGTGTCGGCCCTGGGACAGGAGATCCTGCCCCAGGGGGGGACCCTGTGCCGCTATGGTGGCGAGGAGCTGATCGTCATCTTCGAGCAGGAGTCACTGCTGGAGGCCAAGCTGCTGATGGAAGCGTGGCGAACAGCAGTCAGCACGCTGGTATGGCGTGAACCTGCACTATCCGTCACCTTCAGCGCTGGTCTCGGAGCCTGGCAGGGGCAAGCCTGGGAAGCGCTGTTGCAACAGGTGGATGATGCGCTCTACCAGGCCAAAGCCAATGGCAAGAACCAGTTGGCAGAAGTCAGCTCACATTGAATCAGGCACGGGGGTGATGCTCACCATGCAGCGCCTTGAGTCGTTCATTCGCCACATGGGTGTAGATCTGGGTGGTGGAGAGATCCGCGTGCCCCAGCAGCATCTGTACCACCCGCAAGTCGGCACCGTGGTTGAGCAGATGGGTGGCGAACGCGTGACGCAGGGTGTGAGGTGACAGCTCCCCGGCAATGCCGGCGCGCAGGGCGTAGAGCTTGATGCGATGCCAGAAGGTCTGGCGGGTCATCATCTGCGCCCGCTTGGAAGGGAACACCACATCCGAGCTCACCCCGCCGAGCAGCAGGGGGCGCGAGGCACGATAATAACGCTCGAGCCAATGCACCGCCTCCTCCCCCATGGGCACCAGCCGCTCCTTGTTACCCTTGCCGACCACTCGCACCAGCCCCTGGCGCAGGCTCAGGTGTTCGGCGGTCAATCCCACCAGTTCCGAGACCCGCAAGCCAGTGGCGTAGAGCAGCTCCAGCATCGCCTTGTCCCGCAGCTCAAGGGGATCCTCCACATCAGGCTCATCGAGCAAGGTGCCAACCTGCCCCTCACTCAGGTCTGAGGGGAGCTTCTTGGGCAACTTGGGCCCCTCCAGCAAGACGGTCGGATCGTCACTGCGCAGCTTCTCCCGGTTGAGATACTGATAGAAGCGGCGCAAGGCGGAGAGAAAGCGCGCCGTGCTGCTGGGGGCGAAGCCCTGATCCACCCGCCAAGCGAGGTAGTGCTGGATCTCGGCCATCCCCGCCAGCAGCAGGGCGCTGCCCTGCGCATCCAGCCAATGGGCGAACTTGCTCAAATCGACCCGGTAGGAGGCCACGGTATTGTCAGACAGGCCCCGCTCCAGCCAGAGCGCGTCGAGGAACTGCTCGATCAGGGGGTGCGGAGAGTGGGCGGACTTGACGGTTTGCTTGGTCATGGGGCGGCCGGGTTGACGAACAGGTTGCCATTCTAACGCCAAGTCGGGGCCGCCACACAAGCCGGGCTGCGAGTGTCGGATCAGACGCCCTGATATGGCGAGGGATCAAGGCCCGTCCAGACTGGGAAGCGGCGGCCACTCTCTGGTAAACTTGCCCCCTTACCTTGAGCTGGCTGGAAGAGCGATGAAGATAGGTCTGTTTTACGGTTCCACCACCTGTTACACCGAGATGGCCGCCGAGAAGATCCGTGCCCTGCTGGGCCCGGAGCTGGTCGACATCCACAACATCAAAGACGTGCCCATGGTACGCATGCAGGATTACGAGATCCTGATCCTCGGCATCTCCACCTGGGATTTCGGCGAGTTGCAGGAAGATTGGGAATCCAGCTGGGATGACATCGCCGGGCTCGACCTCGAGGGGCGCATCATCGCCCTGTTCGGCATGGGCGATCAGCTCGGCTACGGCGACTGGTATCAGGATGCCCTCGGCCTGCTCCACGATCAGCTGCTGCCCAAGGGAGTCAAGCTGGTGGGTTACTGGCCCAATGAAGGGTACGAATTCGAGGCCTCCAAGGCACTCATCGACGACGGTCGCCACTTCGTCGGCCTGGCCCTCGATGACGCCAACCAGTATGACCAGACCGATGAGCGACTCGAACAGTGGGTCGAACAGATCCTCAATGAGATCCAGGAACTGCTGTAAGCCTGCCCTTCCCCTCATATTTTCTATTGTCGTCATCGGGTTCGGCCTAGCGACTTTTGCACACTGGTCTGTAACAATGTTTACCTGCGCCCAACATAATCCTAAAAATCAGGGCGCTGGAAGCAAACAGGAATAGACCAGAAAAGGAAATTCTATGATCCAAATCTCCCTCCTGGCCCCCGCCATCGCCCGCGACGTGCTCGATCACGCCCTGGCGCTGGGGGCCGACTTCGCCGAGCTGTTTGTGGAGCGCAAGCGCCGCAGCCAGATCAGCCTGCTGTCGAGCCAGATAGAAAATATCAGTGGCGGCCTCGATTTTGGCATAGGCGTGCGCCTGTGCTATGGCCACAAGGTGCTCTACGGCTACACCAATCTGGCCAGCCGCGATGAGCTGCTGCGCATCGTCAGTCTGCTGGCGGCAAAAGACAGACGGGATCCTGTGGTGACCGCCACCGCCTTCGATTTCACCCGTTTGACCGATCACCATCCCATCGCCCTGCCGCTGTCGGCGGACAAGCTGCTGGAGCAGAAAATCGCTTATCTGCATGCCATGGATGCCGCCGCCCGCAGCGAGAGTGACAAGTTGAGCCAGTTCTCCGCCAATGCCATGGGCTGGGAGCAGGAGGTGGAGATCTTCAACAGCGAAGGGTTGCAGGTGGGGGATCGTCGCCACTACAACCGCATCATGGCCCAGGCCATCGCCGCCCAGGGCAGCGAGCAGACCATGGGCTACGAGGCCCCCGGTGCCCTCATGGGCTGGGAGCATGCGGCCAGCATAGATCCCCGCGAGCTGGCGCTCACCGCCACCCGTCAGGCGCTGGTAAAACTCGGCGCAGCGCCCTGCCCGAGCGGTACCCTGCCGGTCATCATGGAGAGCGGCTTTGGCGGCGTCATCTTCCACGAGGCCTGTGGCCACCTGCTGGAGACCACCTCGGTCGCCAAGAAGGCCTCGGTGTTTCACGACAAGATGGGCCAGCTCATCGCCAATCCGGCGGTCAGCGCCGTGGACGAAGGCTTGCAAGGCAACGCCTGGGGCTCCATCAACGTCGATGATGAAGGCATGGCGACCCAGCACACCCAGCTCATCAAGGATGGGGTACTGACCGGCTTCCTGGTCGACCGCATGGGGGCGCTCAAGACCGGCCATGCCCGCACCGGCTCAGGGCGACGCGAATCCTATCGCTTCGCCCCCGCCTCGCGCATGCGCAACACCTTTATCGAAGCGGGCAATCACAGCCTGGACGAGATGCTGGCCACGGTGGAACACGGCATCTATGCCAAGAAGATGGGCGGCGGCTCGGTGCAACCTGGCACCGGCGAGTTCAACTTCAACGTGCAGGAGGCTTACCTCATCGAGCACGGCAAGATCACCCGGCCGCTCAAATCGGCCACCCTGATAGGCACCGGCCCCCAGGTGCTCAAGGAGATCTCCATGGTCGGCCGCGACCTGGCCCTGGCCGCGGGCATGTGTGGTTCCGTCTCGGGCTCAGTGCCCACCTCGGTCGGCCAGCCAGCCTTGAAAGTGGATAACATCTTAGTGGGAGGGAACGCCTGATGAGCACACTCGATATGAATACTCTGCTCAGCCGCCTGCTGGAGAAAGTGGCCGATATCAATGCCGAGGCGGATATCATCGCCAATCAGGACAAGGCGTTCTCCCTCAAGGCCGACAAGGGGGAGCTTGGTGAATACAAGGTCACCAGCAGTCAGCAGCTTGGCCTGCGTCTCATCAAGGATGGCCGGGTCGGCATCGCCTATTCGGAATCCCTGGATGAGGCCGCCCTCGATGCCATGTTGCAAGATGCCCTCGACGCCAGCCGTTTCGCCAAGGTGGATGCAGATCAGGCGATTCGGGTGGCCGACAGCCAGCTCAATACCGACTGCGCCGAGATCCATCAACCCGATCGCACCCCGGTGGAAGAGAAGATAGCCCTGGCCCTGCGCCTCGAGGCGGACATGCTGGCCCTGCCGGATGTGACAGGTGCGCCCTACAACAGCCTGTTCGAGGGGGAGAGCCGCCTCTGGCTCGCCAACAGCCTGGGAACCCTCTGTCAGCACAGCGAGTTCAGCGTCGGCTGCTACACCTCGGCGCTGGTTGAGCGTGAAGGGCGCCAGTCCATGCATTATCAGGGACAGTACGGCCGCCGCTTCGACGAACTCGACAGCCGTACCCTCATCGAACAGGTGTATGCCGTGGCTGAGGGGCTGCTGATGGGGGACCCCGTGCCGAGCGGCCGCTACAGCGCCCTGTTCAGCACCAACTGCCTGGCCAGCCTGTTTGGCTGCTTCCAGTCGGCGCTGTCTGGCAAATGGGCCCAGCAGGGGATCAACCCCTGGCGCAACAAAGTAGGGCAGAGCGTGGCGTCGCGCTGGCTCACCCTGGAGAGCCGGGTCTATATGCCGGGGGGCATGAACATCAAGGCCTTCGACGGTGAGGGAGCCCCCAGCACCGATCTGCTGCTGATTGGCGAGGGGGAGCTGAAAACCCTGCTCCACAACAGTGTCACGGCGCACCACTTCGGCATCCAGAGCAATGGGGCCGCATCACGCAGCGCCCGCAGCGCTCTGGATGTCAGCCCGCGCCATCTGGTGTTTGGCACAGGCCCCCACAGCGAGACCGAGGTACAAACAGGCGAGTATCTGGAACTGGTCAAGCTCGATGGCCTGCACTCGGGGGCCGATGCGGTGAGCGGTGACTTCTCGTTTGGCGCCTCGGGCTTCCTGTGTCGGGACGGGGTTCGCATCGCGCCGGTACGCGGCATCACGGTGGCGGGCAACTTCTACCGCCTGCTCGGGGAGCTGGAAGCGGTCGGCGACTTGCTGCACCACGACGATGGCAAAGGCTTCTACGCGCCGCTCATCCGCTTCGGCGGCTTGAACATCGCCGGGAAATAAGCGGTGCGTTTGACCCGATGGCAAAGGCTCCTACGCACCATCATTCATCCGCTTCGGCGGGCTGAGCATCGCCGGGAAATAAGCGGTGCGTTTGACCCGATGGCAAAGGCTCCTACGCACCATCATTCATCCACTTCGGCGGCTTGAATATCGCCGGGAAATAGCCCGCTGACACAGGAAATGATGGCAAAGTCTTCTACGCGCCATCATTCATCCGCTTCGGCGGGCTGAGCATCGCCGGCAAGTGAGCCCTTCGGACAAGAAGAGCCGCTGTATGCCAGCACAGAGAGGGGGCGGTGGCCTGAACCTCGAAGGTAACTGACTGTATACAGTGCAGAAATTGCTGCTCTCCCCCACGCCAAAACGGCGCCTGATGGCGCCGTTTTTTCATTGATGGCGCCCCTTATTCTCCCCTCCTAACCTCTAAGAGCCACCGGTCGCATCGGCCGGAAACGTCTGGAGAATGCAAGATGGACAACACGCTAGTCTGGGCCGACATTCCAACCCGGGATCTGGACCGCGCCATGGCCTTCTACTCGGCCCTGCTCGACGTGCCGGTCACGGCACAACAGGAGGAGATACGCTTCGCCATGCTGCGCCACGACGGCAATAATGCAGCGGCCTGTCTCGGCCCCATGGATGAATACCACCAGCCCGGCGGCAGTGGCCCCCTCATCTATCTCTCCCTCGGAGACAGGCTGAAAGAGGCCGAACTCATGGTTCCCCGGCTCGGCGGGCGAGTCCTGGCACCTCTGCACGGCATCGGCAGCGGTCACGGCTCCCGGGTCATTATCGAGGACACCGAAGGCAATCGACTGGCGCTCTATGCGCCCCCGGCATCCTGATCCAATGGCTGCCATAGAAACAACAACGGCGACCCAGGGGTCGCCGTTCTCTAGACTGACACTCTCAATGAGACCATCAGACCTCGGGGTTGAGGCGAGTCGGCAGGCCGGAACGCTGCTCCAGAGCCTCTTTCACCATCTTGGAATCGTTCTCGGCATGAGCGACGAAACGGCTGATGGGGGCCGTCAGCTTGAGGGGGACCGGCGTATTGGAGTTGAACTCGGCCTCGCTGCGCGACAGCGGCTCATGGACTTCCATGTAACGGCTGCCATCGGGTTCGACCGTGGCCTTGACCGGCTGGTTGACGAACTGCACGCGAGTACCGACCGGTACCTTGTCAAACAGGTACTTGATGTCGTCGGCACGCAGACGGACGCAACCACTGCTCACCCGCAGGCCGATGCCGAAGGTCGCGTTGGTACCGTGGATGGCGTACAGGTTACCGATATAGAGGGCATGCAGACCCATGGGGTTATCCGGGCCGGCCGGCCAGACAGCGGGCAGCGTCTTGCCTTGCGCGGCATAACGGCGACGGATGTTCTCGGTCGGCGTCCAGGTCGGGTTGGCACGCTTGCGCTCCACCTTGGTGACCCAGTTTTCCGGGGTATTGACCCCAAGCTGGCCTATGCCTATCGGCAACACCTGCACCACATTCTTGCCCTTGGGGTAGTAGTAGAGACGCATCTCGGCCACGTTGATGACGATGCCCTCACGGGGCGCATCCGGCAGTATCAGCTGATGAGGGATCACCAGGGTGCTGCCCGCTTTGGGCAGGAAGGGATCCACGCCGGGGTTCGCTTCCATGATGTTGGTCAGCCCCAACTGGAAGTCGGCGGCGATCTGTTCGAGGGGGCGGTTGTCCGCCGGCACCACGTACTCCTGATTTTCACCGATCAAACGGCTCTTGGCGGTAGGCAGAGCATATTCAACAGCGGCGGCTTGCTGGCTGACCAGTGTCAGGCTGCACAAGAGGGCCGAGGCGGCGACGCGAACCGTGGTACTAAAGGCGTTCATACAATTCCTATAGGTGTTTCTGTGACCTGATCTGGGGAAGGTGCACGCTCATCATGAGCTGCCAGCACCCTTGGTGCGCATTCTTCCCTGCCGTGACACAAATTTCAACGTCCAGACGGGGGATTTATCACTCAAAGGCCCCGCTTTGACACTATTTAATCATTTACCCTACTGCCCTTTGGCTGACTATTCCATGAACAGTGGGATCCCGCTTAAGGTTGCTGCTATTTCCCGGCCTGTGAAGTGGCTCACAACCGAGGTCAATCGACACCCAACCTTCCTCCTTGCGCCTTATAATGCCAGCGCCAAAAAAAGGCGCTAACCTATTGACGCTACGGAAAATATAATGAAAAACCTCAATAAAACCCTACTGGCCGCCGCCATTTCCCTCGGATTACTGGCAGGCTGTAACAGCAACAATGACTCCAAGGCCCCCGATCCCATGGTTCGCTTCGCTACCTTCAATCTGTCGTTTGATCGCACCGCCCCCGGCATGCTCTCCGGCGAACTGGCCCTGGACCGCGCCGCCCAGGACGCCCTGCTGGCCCGCTACCAGGACGGCGACACCAGCCTCGGCAAGGCCGAGATAACCCAGGCCAAAAACGTGCAGCAGATCCGCAATATCGCCGAGATAGTGCAGCGCACCCGCCCGGATGTGTTCCTGCTCAACGAATTCGACAACGACGGCAAGGGCGAGAGCACGGCCGATCTGAAGGCGTTCAACGACAACTACCTGGCCCATGCCCAGCACGGCGAAGTGACCGCCATCAGCTACCCGGTGCTGCAGAATTTTGCCACCAACACCGGCCTGATGAGCGGTCATGATCTCAATCTGGACGGCAAGCTGAGCAGCGGGCCGGATGACGCCTGGGGCTTTGGCAACTACCACGGCCAGTACGCCTTCGCGGTGATGTCGAAGTACCCCATCGACACCAAGGAGATCCGCACCTTCCAGCACTTCAAGTGGAAGGACATGCCGGGCGAAGCCAACCCCGTCATCGACGACTGCAACAATCCCAAGGCGCCGATCCCGGCCGGTCGCCAGTGCGGCGATGCCTGGTATGACGCCGCGGCCTGGGAGCAGTTCCCGCTCTCCTCCAAGAACCACGCGGACGTGCCGGTGCGCATCAAGCAGGGCAACAAGGAGGAGGTGATCCACTTCCTCATCTCCCACCCCACGCCCCCCATCTTCGGCAACGCGGCGCGCCACAACGTCAAGCACAACAGGGCCGAGGTCGCCTTCTGGCAGGACTATGTGGAAGCCGCCAGCTACATGGTGGATGACGCGGGTAAGGCGGGTGGCTTGGCCGAGGGCGCTCGCTTCGTCATCGCCGGGGATCTCAACGCCGATCCCCAACTCGGCGACGGGGATCTCAGTGCCATCCAGGACTTGCACAACCACGTGCTGGTCAACCAGGCAGTCACCAACGGCGCCCTGATCCCGGTCAGCCAGGGTGGCCCCGAGTGCCTCGCCAGCCAGCCGGATCAGTGCAAGCGCAACAACAACCGCACCACCCCGGAGCGCATCACCAGCAGCAGCGGCCTGCAGCTCGATCACCTGATCCCCTCCGCCAACCTCAACGCGGTCGCCTCAGGGGTGTTCTGGCCCGCCAGCTTCGAGCCCGGCTACCACCTGGTGTATGACGCCAAGCTTGGCATCGCCAAGGGAGTGAGCTCGGATCACCGCCTGGTGTGGGTGGACGTCGAACTGGACAAGTGATCCAAGGGATCCACTCAATGAAAAGCGGGGCCATGATGGCCCCGCTTTTTTTGCATCTGGCGCTAGACCAGCTTCTCGACCCGGGCCGGCAAGCCCTGGCGCGCCGAGGAGCCGATGGCCCAGTCCACCAGCGGGTAGCGGCCGTGGCGGCTCGGATCCAGCACCGCCAGATCGTTGAGGTTCACCCCGGCGCCGCGCAGGGCGCTGGCCGCCACCGGCTGGCCGTCTATCCAGTGCGCCCGCGCCCCCAGCTCCTTGTGGCCGAAGCCGTGCTCGATGGCGATGGCATCCACCTGCACCCCGGCCACGCACTCGGCCAGCCCGATCACGCTGCCATTGGGGGTGCTGACCCGCACCCTGTCCCCGCTCACTATGCCAAGCCTGGCCGCCGTCTGGGCGTTGAGCCGCACCCCATTGCTGGGGTGCACCTGGCGCAGACGATCCGAGCTTATGCTCATGGAGCTCATGGTGTGGGACTTGTAGCTGGTGAGCAGCAGGGGCCACTGGGCCGGCTTGAACGCCTCGCTCAGCGGCGTGCCGTCGGCGAGCTGGGCCCGGAAGAAGCGCGGGGTGCCGCTCAGGAACTGGCCGCTCTGGCTGTGACGGCGGCTGCCCACCGCCGGGTTCCACAGCATCAGCGGCTTGGGCCAACGCTTGCTCGGCTGCCCCGATTCATCGCGCCCCTTGGCCACCGGCTCGAAGCGCCCGCCCCGGGCAAAGAGGTAGGCGGCGCGACTCGCCTCCTCCGCGCTCAGTGTGGCGTTGAGGGTCGGCAGGATCCGCTCCACCCCGGACCAGGCGAGGTCTTCAGCGCCGATGGGAGGCACCGGCTGGCCGAGGTAGGCGACGTTGGCCGCCCCGTAGAGGGAGAAGTCCGCCGCCTTGTTGAGCCCATGCAGCTTGCCATCCGCCCCTTTCAGGGCCCTCTCGCCGAAGCCCGGCAGGCCGAGGCGTTTCGCCACGGCGATGAGGAAGGACTCCATGCAGACCGGATCCCCCTCGGCGGTCTTGACCACCCTAGGCTCCACCACAGGCCAGCGCCCGGTCGAGACCTTGGTCATGACCCCGTGCCAGGCGGTTGCCCAGCCCCAGGACTCGTAGGTCAGGGTGTCAGGCACTATGTAGTCAGACAGCGTCGAGGATTCGTTGATGAAGCTGTCGATGCTGATGAACAGCGGCAACACCCTAGGGTCTTTGAGCTGTTCACCTATGGCCTGGTGCAGCCCGGCCTGACCGTAGAGCGGGTTGCCCATGTGGTTGATCCAGGCCTTGGCGCGGTAGGGGTAACCGCTCACCGCCGCGGTCAGGTGCTCGCCGAGCAGCGGGCCCGAGATCGGGAACCAGGGCTCGTGGGCCGGATAGGGGTTCTGCCCCGCCTCTTTCTTGCGACGATATTCGGAGGTCTTCTCGTAGGGGAACTTGGAGCGGGAGAGGAAGACGCCGGCGGGTTTCACCATGCCGGGGAAGCTCTCCAGATCGTAGCGCGGCCCGCTCCCGAAGGGATTGAACTTGCCGCCGCTCGCCACGGCGCCACCCTTGGCATTGAGGTTTCCTATCATGGCGTTGAGCATCATGATGGCCCAGGCCGAGTAGAAGCCGTTGGCACTCATGGTGCCGCCGTGGGTGATCACCGCCGCCCGGGTGCCGTGGCTGGTGAACTCCCGGGCCAGCTCCTTGATGTCGGCCACCGGCACGGCGCACTCGGCGCTGTATTGCTCGAGGCTGTGCTCCCGACTCGCCTCGGCCAGCAGCTGGAAGCTGCTCTTGACCGCCAACGCCCCGCCCGGGGTCGGGATGCGGCGATCCACCCAGAGGCTGGCCCGCTCGCAACGGCCGGCCGGTGTCGGCTCGTCACTGTCCGCCTCCATCACCAGCACGGCATCCCCCTCGCCATAGGCCTCGCCCTCAAAGGGCAGCCCCAGATCGCTGGCGTGCAGCATCTGGCCGAAGCGGGGGTGCGACTCGTCACTTATCACCAGATGGCTGGCGTTGCTGAAACCGCGATAGCCGGCCCGTTCGGCGGCCTCCGCATTGGGGGCCGCCAGGAAGGGCGCGGCGTAACGATCGTTGTCGATGATCCAGCGCAACATGGCCAGGGCCAGGGCCGAGTCGGTGGCGGGCTTGATGGGCAGCCAGCGGTTGGTGGGGGCGGACGGCATGTTCACCGTGTTGGGCAGACTGGGGGCCACCACCACATAGGAGAAGGGCTTGCCCTGCCGTGCCCGCCCCGCCGCCAGCTGGCGGGACTGGCGTTTGAAGGGGTTGCCGGACTGCTGGGGGGAGGTGCCCATGAACAGCAGGAAGTCGCTCTCGTCCCAGTCGGGCTTGAGGTGGGCGTTCTTCTCCAGATCATCCAGCAGGGCGCCGGCCCCGACCCGGAACGACAGGCCGCAGTAAGCGCCGTGGTTCGCGAAGTTGCGGGTGCCGAAGCCGTTGAAGGTGAAGCGCTTGATGAAGGTATCGCGCCCCTCGTCCGAGGCGTTGCTCACCAGCAGCTGGTTGGCCTTGGGGCCATATTCCGGGTTGGCGGGATCGAGCGGCTCGGCGAGGTTGCGGATGGCCCTGAGCCCCTCGACACTGCCCTCCCCGAACAGATCGCCCCCCTCCACCACCTCCTCGATCAGCTGCTCGAAGGGGATGCTCTGCCAGCGACCGCTACCACGGGGGCCGACCCGCTTGAGACAGCGGGTGACCCTGTGGGGGCTGTCGAGCTGCTCCAGCATGGCGTTGCCCCGGGCACAGGCGGTGGAGCGGCCATCCAGGCCCCCCTCCTGATAGCCACTGGTAGCGATCAGCGCCTGCTTGACCGGCGTCTTGAAGTCGATGTGATGCAGGGCGGAGAGCGGGTGGTAGGGGTTGCCGAGGATGCGCACTATCTTGTCGCTCTCGTTGTCGATGCGGGCCCGCACCCCGCACAGGGTCCAGCAGCCGAGGCACATGGTGTTGGCCAGCCGCTGGGCCGGGTTGGGGTGGATCTCCCCTCGATCATCGACCCTGTACTCCACCGCCAGGGAGTTGCCGTGGATGGGATCCCGGGTCGGCTTGCCCGAGCTGCCGGTGGCCACCCCGCTCACCACCTGCTTGAGGGTGTCGCTGTAACCGGCCACGAACAGCCCCGTGCCCCCGGCGATGGCGGCTCCCTTGAGAAACTTGCGTTTGCTGTGATCCATCAGATTGCCTCGCGAGCGGAATGAGTGGTGGATGCCTGGGTGACGGATGGCAGAGCCGGGGCGCGTACCAGTTCGGAGAGCGCCACCAGCAGGGCCAGCAGCAGGCCGAAGGTGCCGAGGATGCCGAGCACCCCGGCCGGCCCCCAGGCGATCTGGTAGACATAGACGCCGGCGCCATATTTCGGTGCCAGCTGCCCCTGAATGAGCACCAGCCAGCGCAGGCCCCACACCAGGTGCAGCGCCAGCAGCGCCACGCCCCAGGATTGCAGACGGGGGGAGAGCCGGTGCCCCGCCAGCAGCAACAGGCCGAGCAGGCCCAGGGTCAGCAGCAGCCAGTGGGCCGCCAGCCGCCAACTCGGATCGAGCCGATAGAGGGCGCCAGCCTCAGCCGCCGAGGCGCCACCGAGCAGGGCCCAGCCCAGCAGGGAGAGCGCGAGCAGGCCAAGGGTTGGGCGGATCTGGCACAGTAGCCCCGCCTCCGTGCACTGCTGCCAGCCGGCCAGCAGCCGGTTGAGCAGCAGCAGGGCGCTCTGGGCCGCCAGCACGGCGCTCAGCGCCAGCAACCAGGGAAGCCAAGAGGTGTGCCAGAGGGGCCGCGCCTCTACCACCATGGTCTCGAGCCCGGTGTAGAGCGCTATGCTGAGCCCGCTCAAGGCCGCCATCAAGGCAAGCGCCTTGCGCCAGCGCTCGCCGGACCAGCTCCCCAGGCAGAGCAGCCGCGCCAGGGCGGCGACCCTGTCATGCTCCTCCCCACGCCTGGCCAGGTTCGGCCTTATCAGCAGCCAGCCCAGCCCCATGCTGAGCAGGCTGAACAGCGGCAGCAGGTAGGCGCCATACCACATGATGGAGGTGAAGCGGGTCTGGGCGTAGAAGTGCCAGGCCCGGGCTGGCTGGTGCAGATCCGCGGTCAGAGCGATGGGCGCCACCAGACCGGCCCCCATCATCAGCACGGCGGCCAGGGTCTGCAGCCGCCGATCCGGTACCTTGCGCCATAGATCGGCCGCGCCCAGCCAGAGGGCCCCATAGGCGAGGCCGATGAGGAAGAAATATTGCACCGCCCAGGGCAGCCAGGTGATGGGCTGATCCGGGGCCAGCAGTTCGTTAATGGTCATGGGCTATCTCCTTGCCGTCGTCGCCGAGCAGGGTACGCTGCGCCGGATGGCCGTCGATCTTGCTGACGAAGGCCTCATCCATGCCCAGATAGAAGACCCGCGGCTGGGTATGGGCCTCGGGCTTGAGCACCTTGAGGGCGGACTCATATTCCCGCAGCAACCGGCTTATCTGGCTCTTGGGATCGTTGAGATCGCCGATGATGCGCGCTTCGCCGACGCAGCTCTCCACGCAGGCGGGCAAGAGCCCCGCCTCCAGCCGGTGGGCGCAGAAGGTGCACTTGTCGGCGGTGTTGGTCTCGTGGTTGATGAAGCGGGCGTCATAGGGGCAGGCCTGCACGCAGTAGCCGCAGGCGACGCACCAGTCGTTGTTGACCACCACTATGCCGTCATCGCGCTGGAAGGTGGCGCCGGTGGGGCAGACGTCGAGGCAGGCGGGCTCGGCGCAGTGGTTGCAGAGCCTCGGCAACATCAAGAGGGAGGCGGGGGCATCGAGTGCCGCCACATCGCTCACCTCGTACTGGCTGACCGTGGTGCGAAACTGGCCGAGGGGGGGCTGATTCTCGATGGTGCAGGCCACGGTGCAGGCCTGACAACCGACGCAGCGGCGCAGATCGATCAGCATGCCGTAGCGCTTGCCGGGATCGCCCCGGCCTATGGCTGGGCGGGCACCCGGGGCGGCATGGCGCGGGCTCCTGGCTTGAGCGACGGGGATCAGGGCCGCCCCGGCGGTGATGGCGGCAATGCCGGATAACAATCGGCGCTTGCTGGGCTCCATGGACTATTCCTTCTGCTGGCTTGCCTAGGGGGCAAGCGTGGGGATGAGGCCATTGTCCCCGCCACAAAAATCCGTCTCTATTGTGGTTTTCCACATAGCGGGGGCCCCCTTGATCCAGCGCAAGAAAAGCGGCGGGCCTCTGGCCGAACTGTGACGGGCCCCCCATTGCACGCCCGACAGGGGGTCAAGCCGGCCCCTGATGCCCCTCCCGGTGATAGACTGGCCGCCTATGTTCGCGCCCCTGTTCCTCCAACCCTCGCCATCGTTCCGGTGCCAGCGGCTGAGCTGGCTGCTGTCCTGCCTGCTGCTCTGGCTGATGGCCCTGCCCGCTTTGGCCGCACCCGAGCCGAGCCACCCTGTGTCCGTATCAGTCCAAGTAGAGCCGGTGCGAGTCGGCGTGCTGGCGACTCGCGGCCTCCCCCTCGCCCGACAGCAGTGGCAGCCGCTGATGGGCTGGCTGGATGATCGCGTGCCAGAGCGGCGCTTCGCGCTGGTGCCCCTGGAGCTCGATGCCCTGGCCGAGGCCGTCGCACAGAACAGGCTCGACTTTGTCATCACCAACCCGGGCCAGTCGGTGAGTCTGGCGCGCCAGTATCCGCTGGCCTGGCTCGCCACCCTCAAGAGCCCGGCGGGGGGTGACAACCTCGCCATAGGCGCCGCCCTGGTGGTGCGCGCCCATGCCCCCTACCGGCACTGGCAGGATCTCGAGGGGCGGCCGGTCGCCGCCGTGTCGGAGAACGCCTTCGGTGGCTACCTCGCCTACCGCTTCGAGGCAGACGAGCAGGGGGTCAGGCTGGAGCGCTTCTTCTCCGCCGTGCGCTTCACCGGCTTCCCCCTGGACAGGCTCATCGAGCAGCTGGCAGCGGACGAGGTCGCCGCCGCCATAGTGCCCGTGTGCCAGCTGGAGCGCATGGTGCGGGAGGGCAAGGTCGCCGACTCGGATTTTCGGGTGCTGGACAACCAGGCGCCGGCGGGCTTTGGCTGCCAGAGCTCGACCCGGCTCTACCCGAACTGGGCCTTCGCCCAGACGGAGCAGGCCTCCCCTGCGCTTGCTCTGGCGGTGACGCGAGCACTGTTCGACCTGCCAGCAGACAGCGAGGCGGCCATGGCCGCCGATTCGGCGGGCTGGACAGTGCCCACCAGCCAGCTTGGCATCGACCGCCTGCTCAAGGCGCTGGATCGCCACCCCCTGCAGGGCCCCTGGTGGCAATCGGCCTGGCACTGGCTGCGCCAGCATCAGCAGTGGGGCTGGGGCGCCCTGGCGCTGGTGCTGCTGCTCGGCGGCCACCACCTGCTGCTGCAACGGCTGTTCAACCGCAGCCAGCGCCGACTGCTCGCCACCCGCCAGCAACTCGAGGAGAAGGGACGCCAGCTCGAGCAGGCCAGACGCCTCGCCGAGCTCGGCGAACTCGGCGCCAACATGGCCCACGAGATCAACCAGCCCCTCACCGCCATCGCCAACTACAGCCAGGGTGCCCTGCTGCGCCTCGCGAGGCAGGGGCAGGATCCGGCCACGACCGCATCACAGGAGCCCCTGCGCCAGGCCCTGGAGCAGATTGGCCTGCAGGTCCAGCGCATCACCCAGACAGTCCAGCGACTCAGAGCCCGGCTGCAAAAGCGCCCGCGCCAAGCCGAGCCCACGGACCTGGTCGCCCTGGTGGAGGGCCTGCAACCCCTGCTCGGTCAGATGCTGGCCCCCCTCGGCGTCACCTTCACCCTGCGCTGGCAGGGGCAGCCGCGCCTGCTCCCCCTGGATGGCATAGGGGTGGAACAGTTGCTGATGAACCTCATCAAGAATGGCGCCGAGAGCGCGGCCCGAACGAACGGCCCAGCGGCGCAAAGGGCTGAGCCGGGCCGGGTCGAGCTGCTTGTCTGCTTCGAGGCGGCGCTATTGATCCTGGAGATCCGCGACAACGGCCCCGGCCTGAGGATGCCAGAGGCGCTGCTGCAACAGGCGTTTCACAGCGACAAGGAGGGCGGCATGGGGCTGGGGCTCGCCATCTGCCGGGACGTGGTCGAGTGTCATCGCGGCCAGCTCGCCTTGAGCAACCTGAGCCCCCATGGCTGCCTGGCCCGGGTGACCCTGCCCGCCCCTCAGCAGCGGCTTGAGGTCGCTTCCCATCCCAATCCAAGGAGCTGATATGCAGCCCGTTGACCGCCCTCCCCTCTACCTGGTCGATGACGATCAGGCCGTGCTCGACTCCCTGCGCTTCATGCTGGAGATCTGCGACGAACGCCAGTTGCGCTGCTTTGCCGACGGCGAGCGCTTCCTGGCAGAGGTCGATCTGCACCTGCCCGCCTGCCTCGTCCTGGATTGCCGCATGCCGGGGCTGTCGGGCCCCGAGGTGCAGCAGCGGCTGAAGGCGGCCCAGAGCCCCATCGCCATACTGTTTCTCACCGGCCACGGGGAGGTGCCCCTGGCGGTGGAGTCCCTCAAGCAGGGGGCTGTGGATTTCTTGCAAAAGCCGGTGCAGCTGGCGCCCCTGCTCGCCGCCATCGCGCGGGCCGAACAGGCGACCCTGGCCGCGGCGGCGCGCCTTGCCCATCGACACGCTTTCGAGCGGCTCACCTCCCGCGAGCACCAGCTGTTGCAGCTCATCGCCCAAGGCCACAAGAACCAGCAGATAGCGCAGGATCTCTGCATCTCGGTGCGCACCGTCGAGGTGTGCCGCGCCAGCCTGATGAGGCGGCTCGAGGTGGGCTCACTGGCCGAGCTGATGCTGCGCTATGCGGCGGTCAATGGGCAGCCCTGAATCGCTCACGCCATGGGCAAACCCCAGCCCCGGGAGATAAAACGTGGCGAGATCACACACTTGGCGCCGCCTTGGGGGTAGAGTAGCCCCTTCCCTTTATCAGGGCCGACCTAGGTCCTGCGCATTATTTCGAGGAGACATCATGGAACTGCTGTTACTGAGCAACGGAAAAACCACCGAACACCCGGGCCTGCTCGGCTGGGCCCGCGACCGGGTGCAGACCCTGCTCGCCCGCAAACAGGTCAAGCGCATCCTGCTCATCCCCTATGCGGTGATCCGCAGCGACTGGGATGCCCGCGCCCAGGATCTCAGCGAGAGCCTGGGAGTGGAGACCATCAGCATCCACCAGTTCGACGATCCCGTGGCGGCCATCAACCAGGCAGACGCCATCTTTATCAGCGGCGGCAACACCTGGCGCCTGAACCAGCTGCTGCACGAATACGGTCTGGTGGTGCCCATACAGCGCGCCGTGCGTGAACGGGGCGTGCC
Source organism: Aeromonas rivuli (assembly GCF_020149575.1). Taxonomy (NCBI): domain Bacteria; kingdom Pseudomonadati; phylum Pseudomonadota; class Gammaproteobacteria; order Aeromonadales; family Aeromonadaceae; genus Aeromonas; species Aeromonas rivuli. Next base: position 3,451,258 of record NZ_CP079742.1, read on the forward strand.
CTATGTGGGCTGGAGCGCAGGTTGCAACGTGGCGACCCCGAGCATCCGCACCACCAACGACATGCCGGTGTGCAGCGCCGCCGTGCTGCCGGCCCTGGGCCTGTTCCCGCTGCAGATCAATCCCCACTATCTGGACGCCAGCATCAGCGGCCACATGGGGGAGACCCGGGACGAGCGGCTCGCCGAGTTCTGCGCCATCAATCCGAGCGAATCCGTGGTGGCCCTGCGCGAAGCCAGCCTGTTGCAGATCAGCGGCGAGACCGTCGAGTACTGGAGCGTGCGCGGCGAAGGCTTCAAGATCTTCAAGCACGGCGAGACGATCCAGGAGCATGAGGATGCCGCTCCCCTGGCCGCCCTCACCCCCTTCATCCCCAAGCTCTGAGTCAGGGGCACTGCAATGAAAAGAGGGATGGCCTGGGCCATCCCTCTTTCGTTTGCCCCCTCGCGCCGGGGTGAAGTCCTGCAAGGGCACTCACTCCAGGATCGCCATCTCCTCCTTGCCGGCGCCCCGCTGGGGGGCTTTTAGCAGCAACACCAGCGGAATGGCGCACAGGCTCACCCACATCATCAGCCGGAAGTCCTGCAGATAGGCGAGCAGGCTGGCCTGGCGGGTCACCTCGCCATTTATCGCGCTGAGCCCTTTGGGCGTCATCAGCTCCGCCATGCCTCCCCCATGATGCAGCGCCTGGTTGAAGGGGGTGATGTAGGAGGCAAACACCTCATGATTCATCTGAGTGCGCTGGGCCAGATAGGTGATCACCACAGAGATGCCGATGCTGCTGCCGATGTTGCGCATCAGGCTGAACAAGGCCGTGCCCTCGGTGCGAAAACGGGGCGCCAGGGTCGCGAAGGTGATGGTGGAGAGCGGCACGAAGATGAAACCCAGACCCAGGCCCTGAACGACCCCGGTACGGATGATGTCCCAGTTGCTGATGTCGGTATTGAACAGCGTCATCTCCCACATGGAGAAGCTGGTGAGCAGCAGCCCCAGCAGGATCAGGATGCGCACATCCACCCGACCCGACAGCCTGCCCACCAGCATCATGGCGAACATGGTGCCGACTCCCCGTGGCGCCAGCAGGTAGCCGACATCGATCACCGGATAACCCATCAATCCCTGCATGAAGGGGGGCAGCAGTGTCATGGTCGCCAGCAAGATGATGCCGACGATGAAGATGAACACCAGGCCGACGCTGAAGTTGCGATCCTTGAACAGGGCCGGCTCTATGTAGGGGTGCGAGTGGGTGAAAATGTGCACCACGAACAGGTAGAAGCAGAGCACCACCAACCCGGTCTCTATGACGATCTCGGCGCTGGCGAACCAGTTCTGGGATTGGCCCCTGTCCAGCGCCATCTGCAACGCGCCTATGCCAATACTGAGCAGGGCAAAGCCGAGCAGATCGAAGCGCCGACTGCTATTGAGCTTGGTCTCCTCGATGAAGGCGGCGAGGCCGAACCAGGCCAGCAGACCGAACGGCAGGTTGATGTAGAACACCCAGCGCCAGTTGTAGTATTCGGTGAGCCAACCCCCGAGCGAGGGGCCCAGGATGGGGCCAACCATGACTCCTATGCCCCACATCGCCATGGCAGAACCATGCTTTTCAGGGGGATAGCTGTCGAGCAGTACCGCCTGGGAGAGGGGGACCAGGCTGGCGCCGAAGATCCCCTGCAGCAGCCGGAACAGCACTATCTGCTCCAGACTCTGGGCCGCGCCACACAGCATGGAGGCGATGGTGAAACCCGCCACCGACCACATGAACAACCGCTTGCGGCCAATTCGGTCAGAGATGAAGCCGGTCAGCGGCATGAAGATGGCGGCCGCCACTATGTAGGAGGTGAGCACCCAGGAGATCTGATCCTGGGTCGCCCCCATGGCACCCTGCATATGGGGCAGGGCCACGTTGGCTATGGTGGTGTCCAGCGCCTGCATGATGGTGGCCAGCATGACCGACAGGGTGATGAAGCCAAGATGTGCCTTGCTGGGTCCTTCCTGAGTCGCTGTTGTCATAGGGTTCACCTCACAACGACCAGCCAAGCAGGCTGCGGTGATGGCCGGTATCTATCTCGGCCACGGCACTGAGTCCAGCCCTGAGCGCAGGCGCTGCACTGGCATCGTCCAACCGGATCCTGACCGCGACCCTTTGGGTGATCTTGACCCAGTTGCCGGTCGCATTCTGGGCCGGTATCACCGAGAACTCTGAACCTGTCGCCGGGCTAAGACTCTCGACCACCCCTGTCCAGCGAGCATCCGGATAGGTATCCACACTGATGTTCACCTGCTGGCCAGGCTGGACATGAGTCAGATCCGTCTCGGTGAAGTTTGCCTCTATCCAGGGCTGATCGGTCTCTACCAGCATCATGGCGGTCATGCCCACAATGCTGTACTGGCCAGACTTGGGCAGTTGGCTGACGATGCCATTGACCGGGGCATAGATCTTGGTACGGGCCAAATCCAGTTTTGCCTTGGCCAATTCGGCGGCCGCTTCCATATAGGCGGGTTGCTGTTCGACCGGCAGATTGACGTCACCGTTCAGGGAAGCCTCTATCTTCTTGAGCCCCTCTTCCAGCGCCACCTGTTGCTGCGCCGTCTGTATGGTGAGCTGACGGGCATCATCATAGTTGGCGGTCGAGGTGAAGTGCCTGGCAACCAGATCTGCCTGGCGATGCTCTTCCTTCTGGGCATAAGCGTTGCGGGTATGAGCCACGGCTATCTCGGCCTGCTGGCCGCGATAGCTGGTCTGCAATGCCACCAGATCGGTGCGTACCTTGGCAAGCTCAGCCTCGGCCTTGCCCACGGCGAGCTCGAAGGAGGCGGGATCCAATTCGAACATCAGATCCCCGGCCTTGACCTGGGCATTCTCCTTGACCATCACCTTGTCTACCCGGCCCAGCACCTCGGTACTGATCGGCACCTTGTCGGCCTTCACATAGGCGTTGTCGGTCTCCACATAGCGCCCTCCCAGCATATAGATGACGCCGCATCCAAACAGGGCAATGAGAGGGACCGCCACCAGCAGTAACAGTCGGGTACGGCGTCGGTCGGAAACCGCCACAGGGGCGGAAGTCGGATCAGTAGTCATGAGAAACACTCCGAAAAATCGAGAAGATCAGCTCTGGGAAAGGTTGTCGTGCATTGTCTTTAGCGCCTGATAGAGGGCGTTCGCCGCCTTCTCATCCAGATCGCCCATGGCACTGCGATGTACGGCGTCGCCAGCCCGCTTGATGCATTGCAGGTGAGGGACGGCCGCTTCGGTCAAAAACAGCTGATGAGCACGCCTGTCATCGGGATCCGGGCGTCGCTCGACCAGACCACTCTGGGCCAGCTGATCGAGCTGGCGAGCCAGGGTGATAGGCTGGATATCCAGCCGCTCGGCCAGCTCAACCTGACGCATCCCTTCATGCCGGGCGATATGGACCAGGGCACGGGCCTGGGCCAGGGTCAGACAACTCCCTTCCAACTGTTGCTGGAAGTGACGACGCATCAGGCGATGCACGTCGCCGATCAGGAAGCCCAGGGTGTCAGGTTGTTTCATCATAGCGAGACCAATAAATTAGTAAGCATTACTTATTATATACAATGCATGTTTAAATTCAATGCTGGCCTCCCTCTCTTGTTGCCAGCATGCTAAGGCTCTACAGCCAAGAGTTGCTGATCTAGCCAACAAAAGGGGAACGACGATGAAGACAAGGATGGAGCGGGACAGCCTGGGAGAGATCGCGGTACCGGCCAACCGGCTGTGGGGGGCTCAGACCCAGCGATCCCTGCACCACTTCGCCATCTCGGTGGAGCGGCAGAGTCCCGAGCTCATTCGTGCCCTGGTGCAAATCAAGAGCGCCAGCGCCCGGGTCAACCAGCGGCTGGGGCTGCTCAAGGATCGCCATGCCGAGGCGATCATTGCCGCCGCCGCCGAGGTGCTGGCGGGTCAGCATGACAATGAGTTCCCCCTGGTGGTCTGGCAGACCGGCTCTGGCACCCAGACCAACATGAACGTCAATGAGGTGCTCGCCAACCGGGCCAGCGAGCTGCTCGGTGGCATGCGCGGCGAGGAGCGTCTGGTGCATCCCAATGACGAGGTCAATCGCAGTCAATCCAGCAATGATGTCTTCCCCACCGCCATGCATCTCGCCGCCGTGACCGCCATAGTGGCGCATCTGCTGCCCGCCCTCGCCAGCTTGCGCCAGACCCTGGGGCACAAGGCCAAGGCATTTGACCATATCGTCAAGATAGGCCGCACCCACCTGCAAGATGCCACCCCCCTTACCCTGGGTCAGGAGATCTCCGGCTGGGCCGCTCAGCTCGCCCATGGAGAGCGCCATCTTCGAGCCGCCCTGCCCCATCTGTGCGAACTGGCGCTGGGCGGCACCGCGGTCGGCACTGGCCTCAATGCGCCAGCCGGTTATGCCGAGGCGGTAGCCGGGGAGCTCGCCAGCCAGACCGGCTTGCCTCTGGTCACAGCGCCGAACAAGTTCGAGGCTCTGGCGAGCTGCGATGCCCTGGTCCACGGCCATGGCGCCCTCAAGACCCTGGCCGCCAGCCTGATGAAGATCGCCAACGATGTGCGCTGGCTCGCCAGCGGCCCGCGCAGTGGCATAGGGGAGATCAACATCCCGGAGAACGAGCCAGGCTCCTCCATCATGCCGGGCAAGGTCAATCCGACCCAGTGCGAGGCGCTGACCATGGTGGCGGCGCAGGTGATGGGCAACGACGTGGCCATCAATATCGGCGGGGCCAGCGGCAACTTCGAACTCAATGTGTTCAGGCCCATGATTGCCCACAATTTCTTGCAGAGCGTGCGCCTGCTCAGCGATGCCATGACCAGCTTCGAACATCACTGTGCCCGCGGCATAACCCCGAACCAGGCCCGCATCGACGAGCTGGTGGCCAACTCCCTGATGCTGGTCACGGCGCTGAACCCCCACATCGGTTACGACAAATCCGCCGAGATAGCGAAGAAGGCACACCATCAGGGGATCAGTCTGCGGGAAGCGGCCATCGCCTCCGGCCACCTGAGTGCCGAGCAATTCGATCTCTGGGTGGTGCCTGCCGAGATGGTGGGCCGAAACAAATAGCCACGAGTAAAAACCGAAAGGGCGCCATGGCGCCCTTTTCATTAGCAAAGCCGTCTCAGCTCTTGCTCTGACAGTTGAACATCCAGTGGGTACCGAACTTGTCCACCAGGCTGCCAAAGTAGTCACCCCAGAACATCTCCTGTAACTCCATCTCTACGCTGCCGCCTTCGGCAAGGGCAGCAAACAGGCAGTCGGTCTCGGCCCGGCTGTCCGGCTCCAGATTGAGGTAACTGTTGTTGCCCTGCACCAGGGTGAACCCCATGCTGGCCGGCGCATCCGTGCCCATCAACACATGGCCGCCCAGGATGGCCAGCTCCACATGCATCACCAAGTTCCCATCTTCCGGGGAGACGGGATCCTGACCCGGGCAGCCCGGTGAATCGCTGAACCTGTGGATGGGGCCATTGAATTCGCCACCAAACACCTCCCGGTAGAAGAGGAACGCCGCCTCCGTCTCCCGGGCAAAGTTGAGATAGGTACTGACACGCGCCATGGTGAACTCCTTGTCACTGATTACGGGTTACGAGGCCAGCTATCAGCATAGAAGAGCGCGGCTCCATCGCCTCAATGGCCTCCTCTCACCGTGCGGGCAGCGCCAGCCCATTGCACTGTGTCAGCCATACCAACCTAGGCAGCATGTCCATTGGCACAGGCCTTCCCCTGGGCTGGCATCGCCAATCAACGGATATGCCGTCTGCGGCGCCCTGTGACAGATCCTGACCCCTGGCACAAGGCCGACAAACCTCCATTTGCACCCACACCATGGGTTGCACCCACACCACGATACGACTGAGAAAAGGTGCAACCCTCCGTTTATGCGTCCGTAGCGAGCGCACATTTTTGAGACATATTTTTAACTTCATTATCTTGTCGCAACACACTGACACTGCATTGTTTTTCACCGCCAGCCCCCGCCAGCGCGCTTATCCAAACGCAACCATGTAACGGAGACATTAAAATTTCTAACTTGAAGGTTGCACCTGGTTGCGCCATCCTCATCGGAATTTAACCATACGGCAATATTCTCGCCGGCACAGATACAGGAAGTCCCATGGCTACTACCACCCTTGGCGTTAAACTCGATGAAGCGACCCGCGACCGGCTCAAGCAGGCAGCGCAGACCATCGACCGCACCCCGCACTGGTTGATCAAGCAGGCGATCTTCACCTATCTGGAGCAGCTGGAGCGTGGCCTGACCCCCACGGAACTCTCTGGTCTGGCCGCCGCCGCGGGAGAAGAGTCGGTGGAAACCCTGACCGAACAGGGTCTGCAACTGTTCCTCGAATTTGCCGAGAGCATCTTGCCGCAGTCCGTGCTGCGCGCCGCCATCACCTCCGCCTATCGCCGCCCCGAGACCGAGGCGGTGCCCATGCTGCTGGAGCAGGCCCGCCTGCCCAAAGAGAAGGCAGAGGCCACCCAGAAGCTGGCCACCAGCATCGCCGAGAAGCTGCGCAACCAGAAGGGTGCCAGCGGTCGTCAAGGGCTGGTGCAGGGTCTGCTGCAAGAGTTCTCCCTCTCCTCTCAGGAAGGGGTGGCACTGATGTGCCTGGCCGAGGCGCTGCTGCGCATCCCCGACAAGGCGACCCGCGATGCCCTCATTCGCGACAAGATCAGCGGCGGCAACTGGAGCCAGCATCTGGGCAACAGCACCTCCTTGTTCGTCAACGCCGCCTCCTGGGGCCTGCTCATCACCGGTAAACTGGTCTCGACCCATAACGAGGCCGGCCTCAACAGCTCCCTCAAAGGCTTGATCGGCAGGGGCGGCGAGCCGCTGATCCGCAAGGGCGTCGACATGGCCATGCGGTTGATGGGGGAGCAGTTCGTCACCGGCGAGACCATAGCCGAGGCGCTGGCCAACGCCGGCAGCACCGAGAGCAAGGGCTTCCGCTACTCCTACGACATGCTGGGTGAAGCGGCCCTCACCGAGGAGGACGCCAAGCGTTATCTGGCCTCCTACGAGCAGGCCATCCACGCCATCGGCAAGGCCTCCCACGGCCGCGGCATCTACGAGGGTCCGGGCATCTCCATCAAGCTCTCCGCCCTGCACCCGCGCTACAGCCGCGCCCAGTACGATCGCGTCATGGCAGAGCTCTACCCCACCCTGCTCGGCTTGACCCAGCTCGCCAAACAGTACGACATCGGCATCAACATCGACGCCGAGGAGGCCGATCGGCTGGAGATCTCCCTCGATCTATTGGAAAGGCTCTGCTTCGACCCGAGCCTCGCCGACTGGAACGGCATCGGCTTCGTCATCCAGGCCTACCAGAAGCGTTGCCCCTATGTGATCGACTATGTGATCGATCTCGCCAAGCGCAGCCGTCACCGCCTGATGATCCGGCTGGTGAAGGGCGCCTACTGGGACAGCGAGATCAAGCTGGCCCAGGTCAACGGCCTGGAGGGTTATCCGGTCTATACCCGCAAGCCCTACACCGATGTCTCCTACCTCGCCTGTGCCCGCAAGCTGCTGGCGGTGCCGGAAGCCATCTACCCGCAGTTCGCCACCCACAACGCCCACTCACTCGCCGCGATTTACCAGCTGGCGGGGCAGAACTACTACCCCGGTCAGTACGAGTTCCAGTGCCTGCACGGCATGGGTGAGCCGCTCTATGAGCAGGTAGTCGGCAAGGTTGCCGATGGCAAGCTGGGCCGCCCCTGCCGCATCTATGCACCGGTCGGCAGCCACGAGACCCTGCTCGCCTATCTGGTGCGCCGCCTGCTGGAGAACGGGGCCAACACCTCCTTCGTCAACCGCATCGCGGACAACAACATCTCTCTGCAGGATCTGGTACAGGATCCGGTGCAGCAGATCGAACAGATGGCCGCCCGTGAAGGCACCCTGGGCCTGCCTCATCCACGTATTCCGCTGCCGCGGGACTTGTACGGCGAGGCCCGTCCCAATTCGGAAGGGCTGGACTTGGCCAACGAACACCGCCTGGGGTCGCTCTCCGCCGCCCTGCTCGCCAGCACCAACAACCGCTATCAGGCGCTGCCCATGTTGGGTAATGAACAGCCGGGCTGTGACACTGAGGCACCGACCGAGTTCCTGAATGTGCTCAACCCGGCGGATCACCGCGATGTCGTCGGTCAGGTGAGCGAAGCCACCCCCGAGCTGGTCGATTCTGCCCTCGGCTGCGCCCTGGCCAGCGGCCAGATCTGGCAATCGACCCCGCCCGCCGAGCGCGCCGCCGTGCTGGACAGAGCCGCCAGCCTGATGGAGTCCGAACTGCAACCCCTGATGGGCCTGCTGGTGCGCGAGTCCGGCAAGACCTTCAGCAACGCCATCGCCGAGGTACGCGAGGCGGTGGACTTCCTGCGCTACTACGCAGCCCAGGCCCGCAACCACTTCGCCAACGACAGCCATAGACCGCTCGGCCCCGTGGTCTGCATCAGCCCCTGGAACTTCCCGCTGGCCATCTTCGCAGGCCAGGTCTGCGCGGCGCTCGCCGCCGGCAATACGGTGCTCGCCAAACCGGCGGAGCAGACCCCGCTCATCGCCGCCCAGGCGGTGCGCATCCTGCTGGAAGCCGGCGTGCCCGCCGGCGCGGTGCAACTGCTGCCGGGCCGCGGTGAGACCGTGGGCGCCGCCCTTATCGCCGACGAGCGGGTGCGTGGCGTCATGTTCACCGGCTCCACCGAAGTGGCGGGCATCATCTCCCGCAACCTGGCCGGTCGCCTAGACGCCCAGGGTCGCACCATACCGCTCATCGCCGAGACCGGCGGTCAGAACGCCATGATCGTCGACTCCTCCGCCCTGACCGAACAGGTGGTGATGGACGTCATCTCCTCGGCGTTCGACAGCGCCGGTCAGCGCTGCTCCGCCCTGCGGGTGCTCTGCGTACAGGAAGATGTGGCGGATCGGGTGATCCGCATGCTCAAGGGCGCCATGGCCGAGTACAAGGTCGGCAACCCGGAGCACCTCTCCACCGACATAGGCCCGGTGATCGACGCCGAGGCCAAGGCCAACATCGAGCAACACATCAAGGCCATGAGCGACAAGGGTCGCCGGGTGCACCAGATTGCCCGCGTCCCCTTATGTGCAGACAAGGGGGCCGATTACAGCCGCGGCACCTTCGTGCTGCCGACCCTGATCGAGCTCGACAGCCTGGACGAACTCGGCCGCGAGGTGTTCGGCCCGGTGCTGCACCTGGTGCGCTACCCCCGTGCCAAGCTCGGCGAGTTGCTCGCGCAGATCAACGACAGCGGCTACGGCCTGACCCTGGGGGTCCATACCCGGATTGACGAGACCATCGCCCAGGTGGTCAACACCGCCAAGGTGGGCAACCTCTATGTGAACCGCAACATAGTGGGCGCCGTGGTCGGGGTGCAGCCATTCGGCGGCGAGGGCCTCTCCGGCACAGGTCCCAAGGCGGGCGGTCCGCTCTATATGTACCGCTTGCTCGCCACCCGTCCGCAGGATGCGGTGGCCAGTCAGCTGCGCCAGGAGTCCGGTGCATCTCAACAGACCGAGGCGACCAAACCGGCCCTGCAGGCCCTGCGCAACTGGGCAGCCAAACAGGCTCCGGCCCTCGTCATCCTCTGCGACCAGTATGCCAAGCTGGCCCAGAGCGGCCTGACCCAGGTGCTGGTCGGCCCCACCGGCGAGCGCAACACATACAGCCTGCTGCCCCGGGAGCGGGTGCTCTGTCTGGCCGCCGACGATAACGAGGCCAAGGCGGATCTGCTGGCCCAGCTGGCGGCCTGTCTGGCGGTCGGAACCGAGGTGCTGTGGCAGGACAATGCCGAGCGTCGCACCCTGCTCGCCAGCCTGCCAACGGAGGTGCAACAGCGCATCCAGCTGGTCGGGGACTGGGCAAACAGCGACATCGGCTTCGATGCCCTGCTGCACCACGGCGATTCGGATCAGCTGATCGAGGTGAGCAAGCTCGCCGCCGCCCGTCCCGGCGCCATCGTCGGCGTGCACGGCCTGCACCGTGGCGAGACCGACATCCCGCTGGAGCGGCTGCTTGTCGAGCACGCCCTCTCGGTCAACACCGCCGCCGCCGGTGGTAACGCCAGCCTGATGACCATAGGCTAAGCGCCACATAGTGACAGAGACTCAAGCCCCGCCGATGCGGGGCTTGTTCTTTCGGCCATGGGATAAACGAGCATAAAAGAAGGCCGCCCTTATCGGGGCGGCCTTCTTGTTGGTGCATCCAGCGGGGGAACTTACTTGGTTATGGCAGCGGCCGATTACGCTTCGCTAATCGACCCTACACAGATTCCATAAAGACTCGGGAGCTGAACTTGGTGATGGGCTCGTAGGGGAAAGGTCACGCCTGTCTCCGCCATTCATTGCCTTCTAAACCGAGGTCCCAGACCTACACGTACTCCATAAACACCCGGGAGGTGAGTTTGGTGATCGGCTCGTAAGGAGGAGATTGTGCCTATCTCCTCGGCCGCCATCCCCAATCAAAGGGTTAGACGTACTCCATAAAGACTCTGGACGTCAGCTTGGTGATCGGCTCGTAAGGAGAAGATTGTGCCTATCTCCTCGGCCGTCATCCCCAGTCAAAGGGTCAGACGTACTCCATAAAGACTCTGGAGGTGAGCTTGGTGATCAACTCATAAGGAATGGTGCCTATCTCCTCGGCGACTCGCTCCACCGGCAAGCCCTCGCCCCAGAGTACGGCCTCGTCGCCGGCCTGGTCGGTGGCGCCGGGGCCGAGATCCACCGTGGTCATGTCCATGGAGACGCGGCCCACCAGGGGCACTATGCGGCCATTGACCAGCACCGAGGTGCCGTTGGGCGCCATGCGCGGATAGCCATCACCGTAGCCGATGGCGATGACCCCGAGCCGGGTATCGCGGTCCGACACCCAGTTGGCGCCATAGCCCACCGGCTCGCCGGCCTTGTGATCCCGCACCGCGATAAGCTGGGTCTTGAGGGTCATCACCGGCTTGAGGTCATAATCCGCCGCCACCGTGTCCGGGAAGGGGGAGACGCCGTAGAGGATGACGCCGGGGCGCACCCAGTCGCAATGGGAATCGGGCCAGGCCAGGATCCCCGCCGAGTTCGCCATGGCGCGCTCGCCCTTGAGCGGCGCAGTCAGGCGGCTGAACAGATCGATCTGCTCGCGGGTGGTCGATTGTTCGAGCTCATCGGAGCGGCTGAAGTGGGTCATGATGTTGAACGGCTGCACCACGTTCTTGCACTTGGCGAGGCGCGCGATAAAGGCGGGCATCTCCTCGGCCCGCACCCCGAGCCGGTGCATGCCGGTGTCGAGCTTGAGCCAGGTCACTACCGGGGCGGGCAGCTCGGCCTGCTCCAGGGCCTCGAGTTGCTCCCAGGTGTGCACCGCCGTCTGCAGGTTGTTGGCCGCCAGCACCGGCAAGTCTGCCCGGGAGAAGAACCCCTCCAGCAGCACTATGGGTTTGACCACGGCGCAGGAGCGCAGCATCAGCGCCTCTTCGATGCGGGCCACCGCATAGGCGTCCGCGTCCACCAGGGTACGGGCGACCGGCAGCAGGCCATGGCCATAGGCGTTGGCCTTGACCACGGCGATGATCTTGCAGGAAGGGGCGTGGCGCTTGACCACGGCGAGGTTGTGGCGCAGGGCCGAGGTATCAATTTGGGCAATAGCCGCTTTCATCTGTTTTCCCTATGCGAGGGCGTGATGGCGCGTGAATGCGCCAGGCACCTTGTGGTGTCAACCCTGAGTCATCATCGTCGAAGGCCGGACCGGCATAATTGTCGAACCGGGAAAACTGGCTCTGACGGGAGCTACGAGCACTGACTCGGCCATCCCCTGTCAGGGCGAACATGGTGATACCTAAACCAATATCACCTTAGTAATCATCATCAAACGCCGGACCTGCGTAGTTGTCGAACCGGGAGAACTGACCCTGGAAGGTGAGTCGTATACGCCCTATCGGGCCGTTACGCTGCTTGCCGATGATGATCTCGGCCACCCCCTTGTCGGGGCTGTCATCGTGATAGACCTCGTCGCGATAGATGAACATGATCAAATCCGCATCCTGCTCGATGGAGCCCGATTCCCGCAGATCCGAGTTGACCGGCCGCTTGTCGGCGCGCTGCTCCAGGCTTCGGTTGAGCTGGGAGAGCGCCACCACCGGCACTTGCAGCTCTTTTGCCAGCGCCTTGAGGGAGCGGGAGATTTCACCGATCTCCAGGGTTCGGTTGTCAGACAGCGCCGGAACCCGCATCAGCTGCAGGTAGTCGATCATGATCATGGAGAGGCCGCCGTGCTCACGGGCGATGCGCCGGGCACGGGAGCGCACGTCGGTCGGGGTCAGGCCGGAGGCGTCATCGATGTACATCTTGCCCTTCTCGAGCAGCAGCCCCATGGTGGAGGAGAGCCGCGCCCAATCCTCGTCGTCGAGCTGGCCGGTTCGCACCTTGGTCTGATCGATGCGCCCGACCGAGGCGAGCATACGCATGATGATCTGCTCGGAGGGCATCTCCAGGGAGAAAATGAGCACCGGCTTGTCGGCGGTGAGGGCCGCGTGCTCACACAGGTTCATGGCAAACGTGGTCTTGCCCATGGAGGGACGGGCCGCCACGATCACCAGATCCGAGCGCTGCAGACCGGCGGTCATCTTGTCGAGATCTCCATAACCGCTGGAGACCCCGGTCACCCCGTTGTGAGGGGTCTTGAACAGCTCCTCAATCTTGTCGACCGTCTGCTCCAGAATGAGCTTGAGCGGCTGTGGCCCCTCATTGGCGCTGGTGCGCTGCTCGGCAATCTTGAATACCTTGCTCTCGGCCAGATCGAGCAGATCGCCGGAGGTCCGACCCTGGGGCTCGTAACCCGCTTCGACTATCTCGTTGGCAACCGAGATCATCTCCCGCACCACGGCGCGCTCGCGCACGATTTCGGCGTAGGCGCTGATGTTGGCGGCGCTCGGGGTATTCTTGGCGATCTCCACCAGATAGGCAAAACCTCCCGACTCTTCCAGCTGCTCGGAGCGCTCCAGCTCCTCCTGCAGGGTGATGAGATCGATGGGGTTGCCGGTATTGGAGAGGCGCGCCATGGCCTGGAAGATCAGCCGATGGGGACGGCTGTAGAAATCCTTGTCGATCACCCGCTCGGCGACCCTGTCCCAGGCCTCGTTATCCAGCATCAGGCCGCCCAGTACGGACTGCTCTGCCTCAAAAGAGTGGGGGGGGACTTTCAGCTGTTGTGTCTTGGCGTCTTTTTTCGCCGTCACTTGCTCTGCCATACACCTAAAAAACCGCAGCGGGAAGGGGACGAGAATTTTACAAAAGAAAGCCCGCCACCGCGAGCGCTAATCTGGCCGCGTGCCGGATAAGCGACCAGGCCGCCGCGATTTGCCAAGAGATCGCCGTTCGGGCAGGCTGGTACCTTGATAAATTCGTTCATGAATAATTCATGCCGGGAGTGTTACTCCTAGTGACAAGCTGCGACACATAGCGGGACTGGCAGCTTGCCATGCGCCTTGCCACTAACGGGGCATGCCCCATCCATTGCTGAGAGTGAAAGCGTCAAAATGAAAAAAATGCTGACCTTGTTTGCCTTGATCCTGGCCGTTGGCCTGGGGGCACCCATCGCCGAAGCCAAGAAATTTGGCGGCGGTAAATCTTTTGGCAAGAGCTACAAGACGGCACCGGCCCAGCCTGCCGCCAAGCCCGTTGACAGCAAGAACCCGACAGTGGGCGCCCAAGGGGCTCCCAAGAAGAGCGGCATGATGGGCGGCCTGCTCGGCGGCCTGCTGGCCGGTGGCCTGTTTGCAGCCCTGCTCGGTGGCGGTGCCTTCGAAGGCCTGCAAGGCATGGACATGTTGCTGATAGCGGCTCTGGCCCTCGGCGCCTTCTTCCTGATCCGTGCCCTGCGCCGCAGCAAGGCGGCCCAGATGCCACAGCAGCAGCGAACGGCCTATGCCGGAGCAGGTTATCAGCCCCAGGCACCACAGCAGTTCGAGCAGAGCAGCAGCGCCCCCCAGGCGACCGGCTTTGCCGACAGCGATGTGCCTTTCCGTCTGCCGCCGGGCTTTGACATGAACGGTTTCCTGTCCGGTGCCCGCGATCACTACCGCACCCTGCAAGAGGCCTGGAACCAGAACGATCTGGAGAAGATGCGTGAATATCTGAGCCCGGAGTTGTTCGAACAGCTCATCACAGAGCGTGCCGAACTGACCGGTGAGCAGCATACCGAAGTGATGTATGTGGACACCCAGCTGGTCCGCGCCGACCACGGCAGCGACTGGGCTCAGGTCAGCGTGCGCTTCAGCGGCCGCTACATGGACCGCCAGGAGCAGGTTGAGGAAGATATCAAAGAGGTATGGCACCTGGAGCGCAACCTGGCCAAGGCCGGTGCCCCCTGGCATATCACTGGTATCGAACAGCTCTGATTCCTGCCTTGTTTGTTGAAAAAGCGACCTTATGGTCGCTTTTATCATTTGTAGAATGTGAAATGCACTAGTCTATCCCTCTCCCCCTCAGTAAACTCAGCGGCCATTTTCCACCAAGGTCAGGCTATGCCCCTCTCTTTCATGCGCAGCAACAAGCCTCGCCTGCTGAACAGCCTGTTGTCTCTCCTGTTGGTCGCACTCACCGCACTCACCGCGCTTTATTGGCAAACCCGATCCGACCTGCGTCAACAGGCTCACAACGCAGCTCTTGATGCCGTGGAACAGATCGATCAGGTATTGGAAGACAGTAAAGAAATAACCATGCAGGCCACACCCCTGGCGGGCAGCGCCTGCACGACGGCCGCGCGAGAACTTCGCATGCTGGCCGCCTCCTCTCCCTATATTCGCGCCATCAATCTCACTCGCAATGGCCACCTTTATTGCTCTTCTATTTTCGAAGAGGTCGATGTGCCTGAACACAGGGACAGCTACATAGGGGGTCAGTTGCGCCTGCTACCCAGCTCGCCCCTGGGCCGCCATTCTCAACTCTTTCTCTATCATCTGGACCTCGGCGGTACAGGTGTCCAGGTCGCTATCGACCCTTATAACCTGTTCCGCAATCTAGACTGGACTCTTACTGGTCCCCAGACCTTGATCAAGGTCGGCGATCGCTGGATTGGCACCCATGGCGTCATACATCTGGAGCCGCCGCCGCCGCTGATGGGGGATAACGTCCAGCTCGACTCCACTCTTTATCCCTATAGCGTGCGCTTTGGTTTCAGCCAGGCGCAGCTCCATCAATATCTGCTCGAACAGCAAAGGCCCGCCCTGCTGCTCTGCCTGGTGCTGGCACTCATGACGGGGCTCAGCGTCTACCGCTGGTGGTGGCACATATCCACCCCGACCCAGGAGCTCAGACGCGCCCTAGGCAACGGGGAGTTCATCCCCTATCTGCAACCCATCATAGATAGCCAGAGCAAGGCCATCCGTGGCTGCGAGGTACTGATGCGCTGGCAGCACAGGCATCAGGGGCTGATCCGCCCGGATCTCTTCATTCCCCTGGCCGAGGAGAGCGGCCTTATCGTCCCCATGACCCGCAGCCTGATGCAGCAGGTGAGCCAGGCACTTGCCCCTAAGGTTCACCTCCTTCCCCCTGACTTTTACTTCGGCTTCAACATCTGCGCCCGCCACTGCCAGGATCTCAGCCTGCTCGATGATTGCAGGGCCTTCCTGGCCGCCTTCGAGCGCCGAGACTTGGTACTGGTACTGGAGTTGACCGAGCGTGAGCTCATCACCCCCACCCTCATCACCGAGCAGCTGTTTGGCGCCCTCCATGAGTTAGGGGTCAAGATAGCGCTGGATGACTTTGGCACAGGCAATTCAAGCCTGAGTTATCTGCAAAAATTCCAGATAGACCTGCTCAAGATCGACAAGAGCTTCGTCGACATGATCGGTACAGACGCGCTCTCTCACCACATACTCGACAACACCATCAATCTGGCGACCCGTCTCGGTCTGGATACGGTCGCCGAAGGGGTCGAGACCCAGGAGCAGGCCGACTTTCTGCGCCAGCGCCAGGTGCACTTCCAGCAGGGTTACCTCTACGCCAAACCCCAGCCCCAGCAGCAGTTCCTGCTGCAGCTGAGCAAGCCGTCTCCATCGGCTGTCGCCCCGGGCGAAACGGTGTTGCTGACCCCCTCCTTCGACTAAGGCCCGGCGCCATCTCATTTCGTGGTGGGGACCCAGCACGGCACCGGCTTGCAGAGCGGCTGACGCCCAGATAAGAAAAGAGCCCGAATGGGCTCTTTTTCATGGCGCTGGCGACAGGGGTCAGCTCACTGGACCAACCCTGCCTCGCTACAGGATAAAGGTCGACACCTGTTTGCTCAGATCCGTGGCCCGACCCTTGAGGCCATGGGCCTGATCCAGGTCGCGCATGGCGGAGGCGGTGATCTCGTCACTCACATCCTTGATGGCCGTGGTGTTCTGGGTGATTTCGCCAGTCACCTGAGTCTGCTCCTCGGCGGCGGTGGCGATCTGGCCCGCCATGTCGGAGATGAGGGAGACCGCCTGGGTGATCTCCTCCAGGGCGGCGGCGGCGGCATCGGCATCCTGCACGCTGTTGTCCGCCAGCCCCTGACTGGTCTGCATCAGGCTCACCGCACGGGCCGTGGTCTTTTGCAGGGTCTCGATGGTGGACTGGATCTCCTGGGTGGAGTCCTGGGTGCGGCGGGACAACACCCGCACCTCGTCCGCCACCACGGCGAAACCGCGACCCTGCTCACCGGCACGGGCCGCTTCGATGGCGGCATTGAGCGCCAGCAGGTTGGTCTGCTCGGCAATGCCCTGGATGGTGGAGAGAATGCCGGAGATGGCCTGAGCGTGGCGGCTCAGCTCGCCAATCACTTCGGTCGCCTGCCCCACTTCACTGGCCAGGCTGTTGATGGATTGACGGGTCTGGTTCACGAGCTGCTTGCCCTGTTCACTGCTCTGGGCCGACTGCTGGGCCGCAGAGGCGGTGTTCTCGGCGTTGCCGGCGATCTCCATGGTGGCGCTCGCCATCTCGGTGACGGCGGTGGCGACCATGGTCACCTCCTGCTGTTGACGCTGCAGCTCTTCCACGGCGGCCTGGCTGGTCACCAGACTGCGCTCGGCGTCGGCATTCAGCTCATGGGCCAGATTGCGGATATGGCCGATCAGCTGATGCTGGCTGCCGACGAAGCGGTTGAAGCTGTTGGCCAGCTGACCCACCTCATCATTGGCATCTATCTTGATGCGCTGGGTCAGATCGCCATTACCGTCGGCGATGCGGGCCAGGGCCTGGGAGACCTTGGCCAGGGGGCCAAGCAGCAGACTGACCAGCCAGGAGATGGCGAGGATGCTGCCCACCAGCACCACCAGCGCCATGGCGAGCTGGGTCATCAGCAAGGAGGAGAGCGGCGCCTCCAGGGTGGCCTTGTCCAGCACCAGCACCAGCTCCCAATCGGTATCGGGCACGTCCACCGCCAGCAGCAACTTGTCGCGCCCCTCGTTATCAAAGTAGGCAGGCACCAGGCTCTGGCTCGACTTGCTCTGATCGATCAGGGCATTGGTCAAGTCGTTGTCGATCTCGGTGGCCGGCTTCATCGCCTTGGCGGCATCCTTGTAGGCGATGACGGTGCCGTCCTTGTGCATCATGATGGCAAAACCGTCTGCCGGCAGGGTCATCTTGGTAACGTCATCGACCAGCGCGGCGATGGAGAGATCGCCGCCGACCACGCCGCCCTGGGCGGGTTGCGCCAGGGTGACCACCAGAATGTTGTAAGCCACGTCCAGATAAGGCTTGGTGACGATGAGGCCGCCCTTGCTCATGGCCTCCTGATACCAGCCACGGGAGCGAGGGTCATAGCCGTCGCGGTTGATGGAGGGATCCGAGTCATTCATCTTGCCATTGCCCTCACCAAAATAGGTGAGCTGGAAACGGCCGGAGACCTGGGCCTGCTGCAGGGCATTGAGGGGCTCGCTGCTTGCCTTGTTGCCCAGTGCCTGGATCACGTCGCGGCGGGCACTCAGCCAGTCGCTGACACTCTGTGCTTGCTGGTTACCCAAGCGCTGCACCTGTTCCTGACTGCCTTGCAGCAACAGGGACTTCTGGCTGGTATAGCTCTGCCAGGAGAGCAGCAGGATCACCAGGGAGAGAGCGATCACCACAGATAACAGTATCTTCTGCTTGAGTGAGAGGTTTTTCATCATGTGTGCTTCTTATGTCAGGAAGAGAGAGTGCCCATTAATGCCGTCGACATCTTTGTCTTGCAGACGTTAATAGCGGCGCGCTGGGGAAAATCTGAACCTTTATCTGCCTGTGCCGCTAAAATTTTCACCCCCATGGGCAAAAATGCACCACTAATTGCCCCATCAAGTCCCACGAGGGGCGGGCAACCCTGTTTATTCCTTCCACAATTGGCTAGAATATCCCGTTTTTAAATCACATCGACCCCGAGAGTTTTCACGATGTTTGAAGTCAATCCTGTATTAAACAAGCTTAAGGAGCTGTCTGAGAGGACCGAGCTTCTTAGGGGGTACCTTTGACTATGACGCCAAGAAAGAGCGTCTAGAAGAGGTCAACGCCGAGCTGGAACAGCCCGACGTCTGGAATGAACCCGAGCGCGCACAGGCGCTGGGCAAGGAGCGCGTGTCGCTCGAAAACGTGGTCACTACCATAGACGTCTTGACACAAGGTGCTGAGGACGTCGAGATGCTGGTCAGCCTGGCCGTCGAAGGGGAAGATGAAGAGACCTTCAACGAAGCCGTGGCCGAAGCGGATGTGCTGGAAGCCAAGCTGGTGGATCTCGAGTTCCGCCGCATGTTCTCCGGTCAGCACGACGGCTCCGACTGCTACATCGATATCCAGTCCGGCTCGGGCGGTACCGAGGCCCAGGACTGGGCCAACATGGTGCTGCGCATGTACCTGCGCTGGGGCGACGCCCACGGCTACAAGCCGGAGCTGATCGAGCTCTCTGACGGCGACGTGGCCGGCATCAAGTCCGCCACCGTCAAGTTCACCGGCGAGTATGCGTTCGGCTGGCTGCGCACCGAGACCGGCGTGCACCGTCTGGTCCGTAAATCGCCGTTCGACTCCGGTGGCCGCCGCCACACCTCGTTCTGTTCGGTGTTCGTCTACCCGGAGATCGATGACGACATTGAGATCGACATCAACCCGGCCGACCTGCGCATCGACGTCTATCGCGCCTCGGGCGCCGGTGGTCAGCACGTCAACCGGACCGAGTCTGCGGTGCGGATCACCCACATCCCGACCGGGGTGGTGGTGCAGTGCCAGAACGACCGTTCCCAGCACAAGAACAAAGATCAGTGTATGAAGCAGCTGAAAGCCAAGCTCTACGAGCTGGAAATTCAGAAGCAGAATGCCGAGAAACAAGCCCTGGAAGAGACCAAGTCCGACATCGGCTGGGGCAGCCAGATCCGCTCTTACGTGCTCGATGATGC
The DNA here is from genome assembly GCF_020149575.1 of Aeromonas rivuli. NCBI lineage: Bacteria > Pseudomonadati > Pseudomonadota > Gammaproteobacteria > Aeromonadales > Aeromonadaceae > Aeromonas > Aeromonas rivuli. Next base: position 3,470,641 of record NZ_CP079742.1, read on the forward strand.
TCGTATCAAGGATCTGCGCACCGGCGTCGAGACCCGTAACACCCAAGCGGTGCTCGACGGCGACCTGGACAAGTTTATCGAAGCCAGCCTGAAATCAGGTCTGTAACACGCAGCAGGAATCACCATGTCTGAACAAAGCACCACTCCGGCAGTCGAGAACCAGCTCGAACTGAACAACGAGATGACCGAGCGTCGCTCCAAGCTGGCCGCCCTGCGCGCCCAGGGCAACCCCTTCCCCAACGATTTTCGTCGTGACAGCCTCTCCGGTGATCTGCACGCCGAATTCGACGACAAGAGCAGCGATGAGCTGACTGCCCTGGGTAAACGGGTGTCGATCGCCGGTCGTATCATGACCCGCCGCATCATGGGCAAGGCCTCCTTCGCCACCCTGCAAGACATGGCGGGCAAGATCCAGATCTACGTGACCCGTGACGATCTGCCGGAAGGCTTCTACAACGAACAGTTCAAGAAGTGGGATCTGGGCGACATCGTCGGCGTGGAAGGCACCCTGTTCAAGACCCAGACTGGCGAGTTGTCGGTGCATGTCTCCACCATTCGTCTGCTGACCAAGGCACTGCGTCCGCTGCCCGAGAAGCACAAGGGCCTGACCGATCAGGAGGCGCGCTGCCGTCAGCGTTATCTGGATCTGATCGCCAACGAAGAGTCCCGCAAGACCTTCATGATCCGCACCCAGGTGGTCTCCGGCATCCGCAAGTTCTTCAACGAGAAGCGCTTCATGGAAGTGGAAACCCCCATGATGCAGGTCATCCCGGGTGGTGCCTCCGCGCGTCCCTTCGTCACCCACCACAACGCGCTGGACATCGACATGTACCTGCGTATCGCCCCCGAGCTCTATCTGAAGCGGCTGGTGGTCGGTGGGTTCGAGCGCGTCTACGAGATCAACCGCAACTTCCGTAACGAAGGGATCTCGGTGCGTCACAACCCCGAGTTCACCATGATCGAGTTCTACATGGCCTATGCCGACTACATCGATCTGATGGACCTGACCGAGGAGCTGCTGCGCACCCTGGCCCAGGACATCCTGGGTGACACCCAGATCCGTTACGCCAAAGAGGGTGAAGAGGGCCTGACCATCGATTTCGGTCAGCCGTTCCAGCGCCTCACCATGGTGGACTCCATCCTGAAGTACGCCGAGGGCGTCACCCTGGAAGATCTCGCCACCCTGGAGAGCGCCAAGGCCGTCGCCAAGCGTCTGCACATCGAGCTGATGAAGGGCTGGGAACTGGGCCACGTGATCACCGCCATCTTCGAAGAGACGGTGGAACACATGCTGCTGCAACCGACCTTCATCACCGAGTACCCGGCCGCCGTCTCCCCGCTGGCCCGTCGCAACGACGCCAACCCGGACGTGACCGATCGCTTCGAGTTCTTCATCGGCGGCCGCGAGCTGGCTAACGGCTTCTCCGAGCTCAACGATGCGGAAGATCAGGCCAAGCGCTTCCAGGATCAGGTCAACCAGAAAGAAGCGGGTGACGACGAAGCCATGTTCTACGACGCCGACTTCGTGACCGCGCTGGAACACGGCCTGCCGCCGACCGCCGGTCAGGGCATAGGTATCGACCGCCTGGTGATGCTGTTCACCAACAGCCACACCATCCGCGACGTCATCCTGTTCCCGGCCCTGCGCCCGCAACAGAAATAAGCACTCTGGCAGGCTTGACCTGCCCCTTGAGCGCAACGAAACGCCCCGCAACTGCGGGGCGTTTTTTATGGGTTGGATCAGCCTATCTCTTGCTCAGCCACTGAGCCTGAGGCTTGTCACCCTGGCAGCAACCACTCACCCCGGCTCAGGGTCAGCGCCCGCCCCGTCATCTGCACCCTGTCACCTGCCAGCCGCAGTAACAACTCTCCACCCCGCCCTGAAGCCTGATAGGCCCTGAGCTCCGTTTTGCCCAGACGCTTGCCCCAGAAGGGCGCCAGGGCGCAGTGGTTGGAGCCGGTGACCGGATCTTCCTCCACCCCGACCCAGGGGGCAAAGTAGCGGGACACGAAATCTATCGCCGGATCCTCCGCGGGGGCGGTGACGATGAGTCCCCGTCCCGGCAGGGCGCGCAGGGCCTGAAAATCGGCTTTGATGGCACGCACCTCGGCCTCACTAGTTCGAGCACAAATTTGGCCCCTGCGGCCAGGCAGTGACGAGGGTTGACCCCGAGGGCCTGACCGTAAGCGGCGTCCAGCGTCAGCGGCGCCATCGCGATGGCAGGGAAATCGAGCCGGATCCCCCCCTCCGCCTGCACCGCCGTCAGCAAGCCACTGCGGGTATCGAAGCGCAGTGGCTGGGCAGGGAGAGCCAAGCCCAGCGCCCAGATCACATGAGCCGCCGCCAGGGTGCCGTGGCCGCACAAATCCACTTCAAGCTGCGGCGTGAACCAGCGCAGTCGATAGTGATCCCCTGTGATGGCCTCCAGGAAGGCGGTCTCGGAGAGACAGAACTCGGCGGCCATGCGCTGCATGGTGGCCTCGTCAAGCCCCTGACTCAGCACCACCATGGCGGGGTTGCCGGTGAAAGGGGCATGAGCGAAGGCATTGACGTGAAACAGACGGATCATCGGGGCTCCAGGCAGACAGATGGAAGACACTGACTCTAACAAAGATCGCCCTCCCCCAGACATGCCTTCCTGTGGGCAGGGATCTGCAAGGGAGATTTCACACTTTTTAATGCCTCAATCGAATAAAAAAGACATTTTTATTCTTTGTTGTTATTCATGCCAACCCTTAATCTGACCAAAATTCAGACCATGGAAGACCTGTGTGATGCAATTGACGGACTCTTTGACCAACATAACTCCCCTCTCCGATGAGCAGCAGCGCCAGCTAACCCAGGCCCTGGGCACGCTCAACAGCCAGCAGCTGACCTGGGTCAGCGGTTATCTCTATGGTCTGGTCCAGGCCGGTGGCGCTGTCAGTGCGGCGCCTGCCCTGCACGCCAGCGCCGGTGGCAGCCTGACTATCTTGTACGGCTCCCAGACCGGCAATGCCAAAGGGGTGGCCAGTGCCATCGAGAAACAGGCCCAGGCACAGGGATTACCCACCACGCTGATCTCCATGGCCGACTACAAGCCCAAGCAGCTCAAGAAAGAGAGCCACCTGCTGATCGTCGTCAGCACCTATGGCGAGGGCGAGCCGCCCGAGCCTGCGGTCGATCTCCACGAGCAGCTCAAGAAGGGCAAGCTCGGCAAGCTCGATGGCGTCAAGTTTGCCGTACTGGGGCTGGGGGACAGCTCCTATGAGTTCTTCTGCAAGACCGGCCAGGATTTCGATGGCTGGCTGGCTCAGGCCGGGGCTGAACGTATCGCGCCCCTGGCCGGTCTGGATGTGGATTACGAAGCGGGTGCCAAGGCCTGGACAGAACAGGCGCTGGCGGCAGTCGCCGCGACCCTGAATGCGGGGCCGGTCGGCTCGGTGGCCGGTGCCGTCAAGAGCGCGGTCGGTCACCGTCAATATGATAAAGCCAACCCCTTCCCGGCCCGGCTGTCTGTGAATCAGAAGGTCACCGGCCGTGATTCGACCAAAGATATCCGCCACATCGAGATAAGCCTCGAAGAGTCCGGCATCACTTATCAACCCGGTGATGCCCTCGGCGTCTGGTTCGATAACGAGGCCGCGCTGGTGGACGAACTGCTGGCCCTGGCCAGCCTGTCCGGCGAGGAGCCGACCGAGCAGGGCAGCCTGCGTGCGGCTCTGACCCGCAACTTCGAGCTGACCCGCTTGCATGGCGGCTTTATCACGGGTCTGGCCGCCATCTCCAACGATGCGGCACTGCACGACATCGCCGGTGACAAGACTCAGCTCAACGCCCTGGTCGCCAGCGCCCAGGTCGTCGATGTGCTCAAGCGCTTCCCGACCCCCTTGAGCGTGGAACAGCTGGTCGGCCTGCTGCGTCCGCTCACCCCTCGCCTCTACTCCATCGCCTCCGCCATGAGCGAAGTCGAGGAGGAGGTGCACCTCACCGTCGCCGTGGTCCGTTATCCCCAGCAAGATGGCACCCTGCGCAGTGGCGCCGCCTCCTCCTATCTGGCCGATCGGCTGGATGAGGATGCCGAGGTACGGGTCTTCGTTGAGCACAACGACAACTTCCGCCTGCCCGCCAACCCCGCTACCCCCGTCATCATGGTGGGCCCGGGCACCGGCATAGCGCCGTTCCGCGCCTTCTTGCAAGAGCGTGATGCCATCGGAGCCTCGGGCAAAAACTGGCTCTTCTTCGGCAACCCCCACTTCACCCAGGATTTCCTCTATCAGCTGGAGTGGCAGCGTTATGTGAAGAGCGGTCTGCTGTCGAACATCTCCCTGGCTTTCAGCCGGGATCAGGCCAGCAAGATTTATGTGCAAGACAGATTGCGTGAACAGGGTGCAGAGTTGTTCTCCTGGCTTGAGGCGGGTGCCCACTTCTATGTGTGTGGCGATGCCAACCACATGGCCAAGGATGTGCAGGAAGCCCTGCTGGATGTGATTGCCCAACATGGCCACAAGAGCCGTGAAGAAGCAGAAGAGTATTTGAGCGAATTGCGTCGTGCCAAACGTTACCAAAGGGATGTCTACTGATGAGCAAGCAAACAATCTCAACACAAGAAGCGGGGCCGGTTGCAGGGCCGCTGTCCGACAACGAGCGGCTCAAGCGCGAGAGCAACTTCCTGCGCGGCACCATAGAGCAGGATTTGCAGGATCCCCTGACCGGCGGCTTCAACGGCGACAACTTCCAGCTGATCCGCTTCCATGGCATGTACCAGCAAGATGACCGCGACATTCGTCCGGAACGCACCGCCCAGAAGCTTGAGCCGCTGCACAACGTCATGCTGCGTGCCCGTCTGCCCGGTGGCATCATCACCCCGGCCCAGTGGCAGGTGATCGACAAGTTCGCCGAAGATCACAGCCTGTATGGCAGCATTCGCCTCACCACCCGTCAGACCTTCCAGTTCCACGGGGTGCTCAAGCGCGACATCAAGCTGATGCACCAGACCCTCAACAGCACCGGCATCGACTCCATCGCCACCGCCGGGGATGTGAACCGCAACGTGCTCTGCACCAGCAACCCGGTCGAATCCGAGCTGCACCAGGAGGCCTACGAGTGGGCCAAGCAGATCTCCGAGCACCTGCTGCCCAAGACCCGCGCCTATGTGGAGATCTGGCTCGATGGCGAGAAGCTCGGCGACGATGAGGAACCCATCCTCGGCTCCAATTATCTGCCGCGCAAGTTCAAGACCACAGTGGTGATCCCGCCCCACAACGACATCGATGTGCACGCCAACGATCTCAACTTCGTGGCCATTGCCGAAGGCGGCAAGCTGGTGGGCTTCAACGTGCTGGTCGGTGGCGGACTGGCCATGACCCACGGCGACACCAGCACCTATCCACGCAAGGCGAGCGACTTCGGCTTTATCCCGCTCTCCCACGTGCTGGAGGTGGCGGCCGCCGTGGTCAGCACCCAGCGCGACTGGGGCAACAGAGTCAACCGCAAGAACGCCAAGACCAAATACACCCTCGAACGAGTGGGTGTGGCGGCCTTCAAGGCCGAGGTGGAGCGCCGCGCCGGCATCACCTTCGCCGACAGTCGCCCCTATGAGTTCACCAGCCGTGGGGATCGCTTCGGTTGGGTTGAGGGCATAGACGGCAAGCACCACCTCACCCTCTTTATCGAGAATGGCCGCCTGCTGGACTTCCCGGGCAAGCCGCTCAAGACCGGGATGCTGGAGATTTCCCGCGTGCATCAGGGGGATTTCCGCCTGACCGCCAACCAGAACCTGATCATCGCCGGGGTGCCCGCCAGCGAGAAGTCACGGATCGAAGCCCTGGCTCGCCAATACGGCCTGCTGGACGATGGGGTGAGCGAGCAGCGCAAGCAGTCCATGGCCTGCGTGGCCCTGCCCACCTGCCCGCTGGCGATGGCGGAAGCCGAACGCATGCTGCCCGCCTTCGTCACCGACATCGAAGCCTTGCTCGGCAAGCACGGCCTGGCCGATGACGCCATCATCTTCCGGGTCACCGGCTGCCCGAATGGTTGCGGGCGCGCCATGCTGGCGGAGGTGGGACTGGTGGGCAAGGCCCCCGGTCGCTACAACCTCTACTTGGGCGGCAATCTGGAAGGGACCCGGATCCCGCGCATGTATCAGGAGAACATCACTGAGCCGCAGATCCTGGCCGAACTGGATGCCCTTATCGGCCGCTGGGCCAAGGAGCGCAACCCGGGTGAATGCTTCGGTGACTTCGTGATCCGCGCCGCCATCGTCGCCCCCGTGGTCAACTCGGCCGTGGACTTCTACGCCGCCTGATCCCAAGGGCGCCCCGCATTGCCGCGGCGCCCGCTTTTCTTCACAGAGCGAGACACTGAGATGACACTGGATCTGACCCTATTGCTCAACCTCTCCAAAGAGGAGCAGGTCGCCGCCCTGGCCCCCCACAACCGTGAGCTGGAGGCCATGAGCGCCCCCGAGCGGGTGCGCTGGGCCCTGGCCAATCTGCCAGGACAGCACATCCTCTCTTCCAGCTTCGGCATTCAGGCCGCATTGATGCTGCACCTGGTGAGTCGCGAGCAAGGTGACGTGCCCGTGGTGCTGACCGATACCGGCTACCTCTTCCCCGAGACGTACCGCTTCATCGACGAACTGAGCGAGCGGCTCAAGCTCAATCTCAAGATCTACCGCTCCGAGCTGTCCCCTGCCTGGCAGGAGGCCCGTTTCGGCCTGCTGTGGGAGCAGGGAGTGGAGGGGATCACCCGCTACAACCAGCTCAACAAGGTCGAGCCCATGGACAGGGCGCTGCGGGATCTCGGCGCGCAAACCTGGTTCTCCGGTCTGCGCCGGGAGCAGTCCGACAGCCGTGGCAACTTGCCGGTGCTGGCCATCCAGCGCGGCCGTTTCAAGTTCCTGCCGGTGATCGACTGGAGCAACAAGGACGTCTTCTATTACTTCAAGGAGTTCGACCTGCCCTACCACCCCCTGTGGGAACAGGGATATCTCTCGGTGGGCGATGTCCACACCACCGCCAAGTGGGAGCCGGGCATGAGCGAGGAGCAGACCCGCTTCTTCGGCCTCAAGCGAGAGTGCGGCCTGCACGAAGAGAGCGGCGAGAACGACGGCTCCGGGATCTGAGCACCGGTTTACCCCATGAAAAAAGGCCCGGATCATGCCGGGCCTCTTCATATTCGGCTCACAACTTGCGGCCGAGTCGCTTCTCTATCTGGCGCCGCTCCCAGTCGGGGCCGAGCCACTTGGGCAGCTTGAACAGATTGAAGGCGTGAGCCGTCAGACCTATGCCCCAGCCCAGCATGGGCCACCAGGCCCAGATATGCCCCGGGCTGGTCACCAGATTGATGACCCACAGCAGGCTGATCACCAGCCCATAGCTGATGAGGTGGCCGTAGAATCCCTTGAGATCCTCGACAAACTTCATCGCCTCGCGCTCTTCCAGCGACACCCCGGATCCCGTCTCCATGCTTGTTTCCCTCATCTCGCTCTCCTGCAGTTGACTGATATCGAGTTCGAAGACGGCGGCCAGGGCCTTGAGGGATTCGAGGCCGGGGGCCTGCCCCCGCTCTATCCGTTGCACTGTGCGGACGCTCAGCCCCGACATGGTAGCCAATTGATCCTGTGACCAGCCGCGCTGCAATCTCAACTTCCTGACAATCATCGATGAACTCCTTGTGGTATTGACGAGAGCAAGCGTACCCGGCCTGGCAGTAATCCTTGACGACAGCGACCCGACATCTGCGCGACAGCCTTTTTAGATCAACATCTTATAGAATAAGTTGCACAAATAAAAACGCCCGGCTCAAGAGCCGGGCGTGATCGGATGACAGACTGCTGACACCTATTTGGCGGCGCGAGCCTCCGTCAGCCACTGCTTGACCAGGCTATCATGCCCCTTGATCCAGGCATCGGCGTGCCGCTCTATGTCGGCGGGCTTGTTCTGACCCTGCTTCATCAGGCTGTTCTGGACGTTGATGTCGTTGATGGGCAACTTCATCTCGTCAAACAGTTTGGCTGCCGACGGATTGGCCTCGGCGAAGACGCGGTTGGCCACTATGTGCATGGTGTTCATCTCGAAGCCATAGTTCTTGCCATTGGCCAGCTTGGTGTCGCCATCGCGGCCATCCGGCAGCGCGGTGAAGGGCACTTCCAGCCAGACCACATCCTTGCCCGGGATCAGATCGCCACTGACCCAGTATGGGGTCCAGGTGTAATAGAACACCGGCTTGTGCTCCTTGTAGCGGGTAATGGTGTCGGCAATGATGGCCGCATAGTTGCCCTGCTGGTGAGTCACCGTCTTGTCCAGGTCAAACGCCTTGAGTTGATGATTGATCACCCCCTCACAGCCCCAGCCCGGATTGCAACCGGCCAAGTCGGCCTTGCCATCGCCGTCACTGTCAAACAGGGCGGCCAGCTTGGGATCCTTCAGTTGCGCGATATTGGTGATGCCGTACTTGTCGGCGGTCAGCTTGTCGATGAGGTAGCCCTGGGCCGCCCCCGTCACATAGGTGCCTTCACGATAGAACTTGGTGTCACCGCCCGCTTTTTCGTATTTGTCCTTGTGCAGCGGATCCCAGTTGAACGCGAGGAAGGTCGCATCGCCGCTGGCGACCGAGGCATAGCCCACGTTGTAATCCGCCTCTTTGGCGGGTTTGACGTCATAGCCAAGCTCGCCGAGCAGCTTGCTCACCAGCAGGGTCTGAAATGCCTCCTCCGGTACGCTGCTCTGAATGGGTTGCACCGGGACGCTGGCCATGGCGGTGGTGCTCAGTAACAGGCTTGCCAGGGTCAATCCCTTGGTGATGGCTCTCATAGTATTTCTCCTTTGGTGTGATTCTGATGATGGCGCCCGAACGGGGCGAGCAGCAGGCCGACGGGGCCTCGCTGATACCAGCGACCGGTACGCTCGGCGCTGGATTGGCCCATGGCCTGGGTGAGACGGTCGAGCACTATGGCCAGCAGCACTATGCCGAGCCCGCCGACCGAGGCCATGCCCATGTCGAGACGGCCTATGCCGCGCAGGACCATCTGGCCCAGCCCGCCCACCGCAATCATGGAGGCGATCACCACCATGGAGAGGGAGAGCATCAGCGACTGGTTGACCCCGGCCATGATGGTCGGCATGGCCAGCGGCAGTTGTACCTTGAACAGCAGTTGCCGTGGGCTGGCACCAAATGAGTGACCCGCCTCGATGAGATCCGCCGGTACCTGGCGAATGCCGAGTATGGTCAGCCGGATCATGGGTGGCAGGGCGAAAATGATGGTCACCACCACCCCTGGCACGTTGCCTATGCCAAACAGCATGACGATGGGGATCAGGTAGACGAAGGCTGGCGTGGTCTGCATGGCATCGAGCAGGGGCCGGGTCCAGGCGGTGGCCCGCTCGCTACGGGCCAGCAAGATGCCGGCAGGCAGACCGAGCAACATGCAAAACAGCAGGGAGGTCATCACCAGGGCCAGGGTGACCATGGCATCGGACCAGGCCCCGATGAGGCCAATCCCGATGAGGGAACCCAGGGTGCCAAGTGCCATGCGCCCACTGACCAGCTGCCAGGCGATCAGGGTCAAGAGGCCCACCATCAGGGCGGAAGGCACGCTCTGCAGCGCCTGGGTCAAGGCATTGAGGGTCACCTCGACCGGTGCACGAATCACCTGGAACAGGGGTCTGAAGTGGGTCACCAGGACACCGATCCCCTCTTCAACCCAGACATCGAGGGGCAACCAGGCCTGCTGGAAAGGATCCAGCAGATCCAGCGCCGGCTTTTCATCGGCCACGGCTATCTGGTTCTGCCAATCGTTGCTGGCGACCGCGGTCTGGGTAGTGCTGCCCCAGGGATCCGCCTCGGCTTGCGTCGTCGGGGTTTCGGCCCAGGGATCCGGAGCGGCGCCAGGGGCTTCGTCGGCCCAGGCTGGGTGTGCGGCCAGCAACAGGGTCGCCAGGCAGAGGGATAACAGATGCTTCATGCCGGGGTACTCCTGTCCAGGGTATTGAGCAGATTGGCCTTGGAGATAAGCCCCAGGTAAGTACCATCCTCTTCGATCACCGGCACCTGACAGGGTGCGGCTGCCACCTGACTGATCAGTTCATGCAAGGGGGTATCCGCCAGCAAGGGGCTCACCTCCTCGAGCAGGGCCTGATCCAGGCTGCCCTTGCTCGCCACGGCACAGGCAAGGGAATCGAGAGAGACGACACCGACGAAGTGTCGGCTGCGATCGATCACATAACCAAACTCCCGCTCCTGCTCCTTGAGCTGACGCAGGGCGTTGGCCGGGCCATCCGTGATGTGTTTCTTGATGAGCGGGGTCTGTTTGCGGCTGGCGATGTCACGGGCGCTGAACACATTGGCGAGATCCACGCCGCGAAAGAAGGCACGCACATAATCGTTGGCTGGCTGACTCAGGATCTCATCCGGGGTGCCGACCTGGATCACCTGGCCATCCTGCATGATGGCGATGCGATCGCCGATGCGCATCGCCTCGTCCAGATCGTGGGAGATGAAGACGATGGTGCGCTGGTGATTGGCTTGCAGCTTGAGCAGCTCGTCCTGCATCTCGGTGCGAATGAGGGGGTCTAGCGCGGAAAACGCCTCATCCATCAACAGGATATCGGGGTCATTGGCCAAGGCGCGGGCCAGGCCGACCCGCTGCTTCATGCCACCGGACAGAGCGTCAGGATAGGCGTCCGCCCACTTGTCCAAACCTACCTGAGCCAGCGCCTGACGGGCACTGCGATGACGATCGTCCTGGGATACCCCAGCCAGCTCCAGACCAAAAGCGGCGTTGTCCAATACCGTCAGGTGCGGCATCAAGGCGAAGGATTGGAACACCATGCTGATCTTCTTTCGGCGCACCTGACGCAACGCCTCATCCGAGATGACGGCGATGTCTTCGCCATCGATCAACACCTGTCCTCGGGTCGGCTCTATCAGCCGGTTGAGCAGGCGTACCAGGGTGGATTTGCCAGATCCCGACAACCCCATCACCACGAAGATCTCTCCTTCATGGATCTGCAGATTCACATCATGCACACCGAGGGTCTGCCCAGTCTTTTGCAAGATACCGGCACGATCATCACCCTCTTCCAATAACTTGAACGCCTTGTCAGGCTGCTCTCCAAAGATCTTATACAGGGTCTTTACTTCCAGTTTGACTGTCATGTTGCCCTTTTCTAATTGATTAAAACTCCATCGCCATGGCATGGCCATGGTGAAATTCACTTTATACACTAAACAATTTTTGAGTGAATTCAAAGGCTAAATAACAGCCACCAACCCACAACCATAAACCAAATAACTGATTTAAAACCAGAAAATACGATAATAACAATTTCCATTATCAGGTTGAGGCACCAAGCCAGAAGCTTTTGACCATAATATTATTTAATGTTCTAAACTAAATTTAATGCTTGAGCCTCAGAGCATCAAATTCCTGGAACAGATGCCTCTTTTCCACCACTGCAACAGGAGGGCCTGATCAGCCGACACCGAAGCAGGCAGAGCCAGCAATGGGCAGAAAAAAGCAGGAGGAAATAGGGATGAAAGTCAGGATAAATTGATAAAAATCGGCAAAGTTGCCGCTAAATGCCAGAAACGTCGAACATATGAATGGTTGCCGAAACCAATGAGATGACGTGCCGTGGATGGCAAGAATGAGACCGAAGGTCAGAAGGTCGGAAGGGGATAAAAAGGGTGGGGAGGTCTGTCAATCGCGAGTGAAAACCCGGTGTCTGTACACCGGGTTTGCGGGCCATCAGAGCGAGCGCATTACCTCGGCACCCAGGGCGAAGGAGTGCAAGCGGGCCTGATGATCGAAAATGGGGCCATTGAACATGAGTTCATCGGCCTGAGTTTCGGCCAGCAATGCCTGAATACCATGACGAATGGCCGCTTTATCACCCACCAGGGAGCGAGACAGCGTCTTCTCCATGGCCACCAGCTCATGGGGTGCCCAACCGGTCAGCTCCTCGACCGGCGCCGGCAATTCCCCGGCATCTCCCCGATAGAGCCGCAAAAACTGCTGCTGTACTGTGCTCAGCAGAAAGCGGGCCTCGGCCGTGCTCTCGGCGGCAATCAGATTGACGCAGACCACGGCATAGGGCTTGGGCCAACGCACCGAGGGGCGGTACTGGCTGCGATAGATCTCCAGCGCTTGCGACAACAGGGCCGGGGCAAAATGGGAAGCAAAGCCGAACGGCAACCCCATGGCCGCCGCCAACTGGGCGCTGTAAAGGCTGGAGCCGAGCAGCCAGACCGGCAGTTTGAGCCCCAGCCCCGGCACGGCGCGTACCGGGCCCGGCTCATCACCGAAATAGGCCATCAACTCTGCCACATCGGCGGGGAAATCATCCACCTCACCGATCCGCTGACGGCGCAGGGCCTGCATGGTGCGCTGATCCGAACCTGGTGCCCGGCCAAGACCCAGATCGATCCTGCCCGGATAGAGGGATTCCAGGGTGCCAAACTGCTCGGCGATCACCAGAGGAGAGTGATTGGACAACATGATGCCACCGGCGCCCAGGCGCAGGGTATGAGTACCCGCCGCCAGATGACCAATCAGCACCGAGGTGGCCGCACTGGCGATCCCCGGCATGTTGTGATGTTCGGCCAGCCAATAGCGGTGATAACCCCAGGCCTCGGCCTGCTGGGCCAACTCAAGGGAGCGACGGAAAGAATCGGCGGGGCGGGAACCGACGGGGACAGGCACCAGATCCAGTACCGAATAGGGAACACCCATGACTCACTCCTGTGGATGAGAAAACCCCCACTCTATCACTAGCTCTGAATGAGACACAATCATCCATCACTGGCGATCTCGATGCCATGAGCCACACTCATTGCTGGCCAACCATGGATGAGTGGCCATCACAAGGATCTGGACCATGAGGCAATCCGGCTCACAACGCCGCCCTTTCTATGTGCATATAGCCACTCTGTTTATCGGCCTGTTCTGTCTGTTCGGTGCCCTCTTGATACTGCAGCAATTCGCACAGCATCGTGCTCAGGGCATGGCACACGAATATCAAAATTTTCAGCAATATAGGGAGCGGTTGGCCCTCGCATTGCAGCTCAACGAACGTCCCGCCCGAACCAGTCTCAAGCTACTCAGGGCCGGTTCACTGATGCAGGCAGACGATCTGGAGGCGCGACTGACATTTTTGCCCCAGCTCATCGAAGTACTGGCCAGCAACCACGGTTATGGCGCCATCTATGTCGGCTATGACAACGGTGACTTCTTTCTGGTGCGAACCCTGACCGAGCGAGTCAAGGCGCAGCTGGGTTCACTGCCAGAAGGCAGCAACATTCTGGTGCAGAGCCTCGCCAGAGGCCAAGGCGACTACCTCTACTATGATGCCCGCCAGCAGTTGATTGCCCGCCAGCCCATCCCCGACTACCAGTTCGATCCCCGCGCCAGGCTCTGGTATCAGCAGGCGCTTCACCACAATGGCATCACCAGCACAGCCCCCTATCTCTTTTTCACCACCAAGGAGCCAGGCATCACACTGGCGATGGCCAGCCAGGATCGCAAAGCGGTGATCGGCATCGATGCCAGTGTCGAGCGCATCTCGGCACTCATCGGCAAGATGCAGCAGGAGGGAACCCAGCTGGTACTGTTCGATCGTCATGCCACCCTGCTGGCCACGGATCCGGCCCAGCTACCCGGCTACGACAGACTGCGAGTTCTCCCCAAGATCTCGACCCTGAGCGATCCCGTCTTTACCCTGTTGCAGCGCCGGCTGAGCGCCGACCCCGAACTGCTCAATGGCCGCCACGCCCTGACCCTCGACGATCCAGAACGGGGGGAGTGGCAGGTCAACCTCTCTCCAGTCGGAGAGGGATCGTCCTACTACCTCGGGCTGCTCATCAGTAGCGAACGCCTGTTTGCGGATGCCAAGCGTCAGGCCTTGCACAATCTCGGCAATGCCCTGCTGGCCTTGTTGCTCATGCTGCCTATCATCTGGTTTGCGGCCAGACGCACGGCCACCCCCCTGCTAGCCCTGACCCGAGAGGCCGAACGTATTCAGCATTTCGACTTTAGCGAAGGTGAACATACCCACTCCTCCATTCAGGAGATAGAGGATCTCTCCCGCACCATGTCAGGCATGCGCCTGACCCTGGGCAACTTCATGAACATGGGCAGAGCCCTTGGCGCCGAGCACGACATGGATGCACTGTTCAAATTGGTGCTCAGTGAGACCATATCCGCAGCGGGGGCGATCGGGGGAGCCCTCTATCTGGTCGAGTCCGGGCAATTGCGGCCCGTCAGGGCCTTCTGGCAGGGTCAACTTCTGCAGCGGTTCGATGGTGATCCCCTGCTGCGCCCCGTCTTGCGGGGCGAGCGGGTGAGTCTGGCCCTGGAGAGCGGGATATGGCATCGCCATCTGAGTGGCTGGGGGGATTATCCGGGCCCAGGACAGCTGGTAGCCGAACCCTTGCTCAGTCACAACCAGGAAGTGACCGGGTGTCTGCAGATCTTGTTACCCCCCTGCTCCCCTGATGAACTGGCGGCTCGCATCAGTCTGATCGAGGCACTGGCCGGCACCTCGGCCTCGGCCATCGAAAATCAGCGCCTGCTCGCGGAGCAAAAGCAGTTATTGGAGTCCTTCATCGAGCTCATCGCCGGCGCCATCGATGCCAAGAGCCCTTACACGGGCGGCCACTGCCAGCGCGTCCCCGAGCTGACCCGGCTGCTGGCCGAAGCCGCGAGCGCAGAGCGCCATGGCCCCTTTGCCGATTTCCGTCCCAATGCCCAGGAGTGGGAAGCCATCCACATCGCCAGCTGGCTGCACGACTGTGGCAAGGTGACCACCCCCGAGTTCGTGGTCGACAAGGCAACCAAGCTGGAAACCCTCTACGACCGCATCCACGAGATCCGCACCCGCTTCGAGGTGCTCAAGCGCGATGCCCACATCGCAGCCCTGAGTGAACAGCTGTCAGAGCAGCAGTGCAGCCTCGCCCGCACGGCCGTGGCCCCGGCCTGGGCAGAGCTCGATGCCGAGTTTGCCTTCGTGGCCGAGTGCAATCAGGGCGGTGAGTGGATGGCACCCGAGCGGCTCGAGCAGTTGCAACGGATTGCCAGTCGCAGCTGGCTACGCACTCTGGATGACCGGCTTGGCATTGGCGTCGAGGAGTTCAAACGCCATGGCAGGGCCCCACTTCCCCTGCCCTGCCGCGAATCCTTGCTGGCCGACAAGCCCGAGCACAGGATCCCCCGCCCCGACCACGATAGACTGGAGGCTGACAATCCCTGGGGCTTCAAGGTGAAGGTACCCGAGTGCCTCTATGATCGCGGCGAGCTCCACAATCTCGGCATTCGACGGGGCACCCTGAGCGAGGAGGAGCGCTACAAGATAAATGAACACATCATCCAGACCATCAGGATGCTGGAACGGTTGCCCTTCCCCCGCCACCTGAAACAGGTGCCAGAGATAGCGGGTGGCCATCACGAAAAGATCGATGGCAGCGGTTATCCGAGGGGGCTGAACCGGGCGCAGATGAGCATACCGGCCCGCATCATGGCCATCGCCGACATCTTCGAAGCGCTGACCGCGAGCGACCGTCCCTACAAGTCAGGCAAGAGTCTCAGCCAGTCCCTTGCCATCATGAGCCAGATGGCCAATGAGGGTCACATTGACCCGGATCTCTTCTCCCTCTTTCTGCGCAGCCGTATCTGGCAACAATATGGCCAGCGCTTCCTGGACGAGACGCAATGCGATCAGGTCAATCTGGCTGCCTTCTCCAATCCGGGGCCGAGTGAGCCTGCCTCGCTCCTCAGGTCCCGGGATCTCAAGCCTTCCCGGCAGACCAGCAAGCGCCCTCCCCCTGGCTGACACAACAGGTCGCCGGGCTATCCGCCCTGGGACGGCCCCCCGTGACTAGTGAGGGGCAAGTTCGGCACTCATCAACTCCTTCATGCGAAACTTCTGCAGTTTGCCGGTGACCGTCATGGGATACTCATCCACGAAACGGATATAGCGTGGCACCTTGAAGTAGGCGATGCGGGCCGACAGGAAGTGTTTAATCTCCTCTTCATCGGCATCACAGCCGGGCCTGAGCTTGATCCAGGCACAGACCTCCTCGCCATAGCGATCGCTGTCGATGCCAAACACGGCGGCATCCTGTACCGCAGGGTGATCATAGAGCCGCTCCTCCACTTCCCGGGGATAGATGTTCTCGCCACCCCGGATGATCAGCTCCTTGCTGCGCCCCACGATCTGCACATAGCCTTCGCTATCCATGACCCCTATGTCGCCGGAGTGCAGCCAGCCCTCGCCATCTATCGTGGCGACCGTCTTGGCCGGATCCTGCCAATAACCGCTCATGACGTTGTAGCCACGGCAGCAGATCTCCCCCTTCTCCCCTATGGGCACCGTCTCACCGCTGGGGTCGACCAACTTTATCTCGGTATGGCCGATAGCCCGTCCGACCGTGGTGACTCGCTTGTCGAGGGGGCAATCCACCGCCGTCATGTGATTGATGGGACTGCACTCTGTCTGACCATAGGCGATGGTCACCTCGGTCATGTGCATCAGGGTCTGCACCCGCAACATCAATGGCTCCGGGCAGATGGCCCCGGCCATGATGCCGGTACGCAGGGAGCCGAGATCGAACTCGGCGAAGTTCGCAAGCTCCAGCTCGGCGATGAACATGGTTGGCACCCCATGCAAGGCGGTACAACGCTCCTCACTGACCATCTGCAAGGTGATGGCGGGGTCGAACGCCTCACTGGGGAAGAGCGCGCAGGCCCCCACACTCAGACAGACCAGGTTGCCGAGCACCATGCCGAAGCAGTGATAGAGGGGCACAGGGATGCAGAGCCTGTCGTGCTCGGTCAGTCCCATGCCGGCGGCAACCAGCAGACCATTGTTGAGTATGTTGTTGTGGCTCAGGGTCGCGCCTTTCGGGCTGCCCGTGGTGCCCGAGGTGAACTGGATATTGATGGGATCCGAGGCCTTGAGCCCGGCAGATACTCTTTGCAGAGCGCAAGCATCCTGTTCATCGCCCAGGGTGAGCAGGGCGTCGAAGTTGAGCATGCCCGGGCTCTTATCCTCCCCCAGGCGCACCACCCAGGCCAGACTCGGCAAGGCGGCCGCCTTGAGAGAGCCGGGCGCTGAACTGTCCAACTCAGGGGCCAGCTCGGCCAGGATGGCAAGATAGTCGCTGCCCTTGAATCGGCTGGCGCAGATCAATGCCTTGCAGCCCACATTGTTGATGGCAAAGGCCAGCTCCTCGCGGCGATAGGCCGGATTGATACAGACCATGATGGCGCCGATGCGCGCGGTAGCAAACTGCACCAGGCACCACTCGATGTTATTGGGAGACCAGATACCGACCCTGTCACCGGGCTGTATGCCGATGGCCAGCAACCCCTTGGCCAGGCGATCTATCTGCTGCGCGTATTCACGCCAGTTCCAGCGGATCTGTTGATGGCGCACCACCACGGCGGGCCGGTCCGGGAAGCGTTCGACTATCCCTAGCAGGTAGTCACCTATGGTCTGATCAAGCAGGGGGGCATCGGTCGGGCCGACGCGATAGCTGAGCGGTGCGGGCATGAGGGCTCCTTGCCATAAGGGGAACGACTGGCCTACGGCTCGGCTGGCAACATCGCGATGACGAATGTTACGTTAATGTAAGATTATGAAATTACAAAGCCCACTTTGGTCGAACAGCAGCCTGAGTGGCCGCTGCGATTGCAAAAGGCCAGTTCGATCACAGATCGGCAGAAAATATATATAAAAAACGGACAGCCAAGGGACTGTCCGTTTTTTTAGCCGTTTTTTACCAACACGCTGGTTCAGAACAACAGATGAGCCATGGCGGCAATGACCGGCAGGGTCACCAGGGTACGCAGCAGGAAGACCACAAACAGCTCCCACAGCTTGACCGGGATCTTGCTGCCAAGCAGCAGAGCACCTACTTCCGACATATAGATAAGCTGAGTCACCGACATGGCGGCGATGACGAAGCGGGTCATCTCGCTCTCTATGCTGGACGCCAGGATCGCCGGGATGAACATGTCCGCGAAACCGACCACTATGGTCTTGGAAGCGGCTTCGGCCTCCGGCAGCTGCAACAGCTCAAGCAGCGGTATGAAGGGAGCACCCAGCCAGTTAAACACGGGCGTATGTTCGGCCAGCAGCAGGGCACAGGTGCCGATCGCCATCACCACCGGCAGCACGCCAAACACCATGTCCAGGGCGTTCTTCACCCCCTCACGCGCCACGGCACCAAGGTCAGTCACGCTATCGGCTTTCTTGAGGGCACGCTCGAAGCCATAGCTCACCAGACTGTGTTCGTGGGGCACCGCCTCCTGCTTGCGGCACAGCGGAGTGCCATCGGCATAGACATCCTTCTTCCAGGAGAGCGGCGGCAGACGCGGTACTATGATGGCAGCCACCACACCGGCCAGACAGACGGTCAGATAGAAGGGCACGAACATATGCTCGAGCCTGACTTGCGAGATGACCACCAGGCAGAAGGTAATGGAAACGGCCGAGAAGGTGGTGCCGATGACGGCGGCTTCTCGCTGGGTGTAGAACTTGCCTTCATACTGCTTGCTGGTCAGCAGGATGCCCACGCTGCCATCGCCGAGCCAGGAGGCGAAGCAGTCGACTGCGGAGCGCCCCGGCAGACGGAATACCGGACGCATGATGCGGGTCATCAGGGTGCCGACAAATTCCAGCAGACCAAAATCCAGCAGCAGCGGCAACAGCAGGCCGGCGAAGATAAACACCGAGAACAGCACGGGCAACAGGTCATGCAGCACCAGACCACCGGTCGCATCGGAACGCAGTGCCTCTGGGCCCACTCCGAAGAAGGTCAGCAACGCGAAGAGGCCGCCCAGTACTCGCACCATGGCCCAGAAAGGGGACACGTTAAACAGGGCATTGAGAAAGGGGCGACGTACCAGGATCGCAGGCTTGAACAGCCAGGCAACCAGGGTCAATAGCATGGTCGTGGTGATCAAGGCGCACACCACGGCCACCAGGGAGTCGGCGAACACCGCTTGTACCGTCTTGGCCAGCACAGCCACGGGGATGGTGATATTGCCGTCATAGAGCACAGGCGTCATGAACAGCAGGATCCCGATAAGTGACGGGATCAAGAACATCAGCAAGTTACGGCGCGTATTTACCGCAGGAGCTTCGAGGGTCTTTTCCAACATGAGATTACAGCCTTAATGTTACTTTTCCTTAGCCAGGTCGCCTGCATACTCATGCCCCGCCCAGCAAAACGGGCGAAAGAATACTCTAAAAAAATGCACAAACAAGCTTTTAATGCATAATTTTAAGCATAAGTATTTTTCAGACGAAGCTTCCATAAGAACATCCCCAAACAGATATGCATATCAATTCATGACACAGTGTTAGCATATTGTTTCAAGCAGGTTACGTTCAGGTGCGCAGTATAACCAGCTGGCGAGGACAGGCAAGAACAGGCATCACAAATACATCTACTGGTACGCTTCGGATCCATGAAAACCACAGTAGCGCCCATAAAAAAACCGGAGTCCGTTGCCGGACTCCGGTATTCATCTCAACCATCTGAAGAGTGATCAGTCACGCACGTAGATGACTTCTACGCCGTCATCATCGTCTTCATCCCAGTCATCATCACCGAGGGATTCATCGAAGGCGCGGGAAGCCGCTGCGGCCTCTGCTTCGGCCTGGGCCAGCTGGTTCTTGTGGTAGTCATCCCACTTGAACTCCACCTTCTCGATGGCGTCCTTGGCATCCTGTTCCAGCTGACGAGGCATGGTATCGAGCAGATCCAGAATGTCGTAGCAGACCTTCTTGGTACCTTGCTTGCTGATAGCGGAGATCTCGTAGACGGGGCCTTCGTAGGCCAACGCACTCTTGACGCGCTCCATCACCTCGGCCGCTTCTTCTTCCAGGATCAAGTCCATCTTGTTGAACACCAACCAACGCGGCTTGCTCGCCAGCTCAGGGCTGTACTTCTCCAGCTCCTTGACGATAGTGACCGCGTTTTCGGCAGGATCGGACTCATCAACCGGACAGATATCAACCAGGTGGATCAACACGCGGCAGCGCTCAAGGTGCTTGAGGAAGCGAATACCCAGACCGGCGCCCTCGGCGGCACCTTCGATCAGGCCCGGAATATCGGCGATCACGAAGGAGCGGGAGTTTTCACCACGTACCACACCCAGATTCGGCACCAGGGTGGTGAAGGGGTAATCGGCAACCTTGGGTTTGGCGGCAGAGACGGCACGAATGAAGGTAGATTTACCGGCATTGGGCAAGCCCAGCATACCGACGTCAGCCAGCAGCAGCAGTTCCAGCTTCAGGGTACGCACTTCACCCTCGGTGCCGTTGCTCTTCTGATAGGGGGCACGGTTGACCGAGCTCTTGAAGCGCGTGTTGCCCAGACCATGGAAACCGCCCTTGGCGACCAGCAGCTTTTGGCCATGCTGGGTCAGGTCACCGAGCCGCTCGCCGGTATCTTCATCGCTGGCACGGGTACCGACCGGCACCTTCAGGGTCAGATCCTTGCCACGGCGACCGGTACAGTTGGCGCTCTGGCCATTCTCACCACGCTCGGCGGCGTGGAAACGCTCGAAACGGTAGTCGATCAGGGTATTCAGGTTTTCATCGGCAAGCAGATAAACGTCGCCGCCATCACCACCGTCGCCACCATCAGGGCCACCGTTGGGGATGAATTTCTCACGGCGAAAGCTCACACAACCGTTACCACCGTCACCGGCATCGACTCGAATTTGGACTTCATCAACAAACTTCATAGGTAACCGTCACCTTAATTCGAAAAACCGATACGCAATTATAGTGGTACAGACCCCTGCGGGCGAGACGCATCTTGGCGATGAGGCCTGTCAGCGCCAGCTCATCCGCGTGCCGTTTTTTCGTCAAACTTTTCAGAAAAACAAAAGCCCCGCCAGGTTGGCGGGGCTTCGGATCCTTGCGGTCCGTAATTACTCAGCAACGATGCTGACGTACTTACGATTCTGCGGACCTTTAACTTCGAACAACACTTTACCAGTCGCAGTAGCGAACAAAGTGTGGTCGGTACCCAGACCAACGTTGGTGCCAGGGTGGAACTTGGTGCCACGCTGACGAACGATGATGCTACCAGCCAGTACAGTTTCGCCGCCGAAGCGCTTGACGCCGAGACGTTTGGCTTCTGAGTCGCGACCGTTACGGGATGAACCGCCAGCTTTTTTATGTGCCATTTTTCAGATTCCTCTCGAATTAAGCGCTGATGCCAGTGATTTTGACTTCAGTGAACCACTGACGGTGGCCCGCTTGCTTACGATGGTGCTTACGACGACGGAACTTGACGATAGTCACTTTCTCGCCACGGCCGTGAGCCACAACTTCAGCTACAACCTTGCCACCTTCAACGAAAGGAGCACCTACTTTAAAAGTGTCGCCTGCAGCAACCATCAGAACTTCATTGAAGTCGATAGTAGCGCCAGTCTCAACGTTCAGCTTTTCAAGACGAACGATTTGACCTTCGGCCACACGGTGTTGTTTTCCGCCGCTTTGGAATACCGCGTACATTTGATTAACTCCGTAAAGGCGAGTCTTTTGCTCAAGGCCAGACCCGCACAAAAACCTATAACAATGGGCCGGCATTCTACGCACATCGATCTGTTCAGGCAAGACCAATTTAGCAAAAAGTTTATTTTGTGCGCACGTGCCGAGCCGTGAATAAACGCTTCACTGTAACCCATTGTGAAATCGTGTAGAATCCCCGCCATTACTAAAACTGCAGACATTGCTGCCCGTCACGTTACGAGATCTATGGACCAACAGACTATTCGAGCGCTCTGTGCCGCCGACATGACGGCGGTCAATGAGCTGATCCTGGCCCGACTTCAGTCCGAGGTCAGTCTGATCAATCAGCTGGGCTTCTATATCGTCAGTGCAGGCGGCAAACGGATGCGTCCCATGCTGACCGTCATGGCTGCAAGAGCACTGGGTTATGAGGGAGAAGATCACCTCAAGCTGGCTGCCATCATAGAGTTCATCCATACCTCGACCCTGCTGCACGACGACGTGGTCGATGAATCCGACCTGCGCCGTGGCCGGGAGACCGCCAATGCCATGTTCGGCAATGCGGCCAGCGTGTTGGTCGGTGACTATCTCTACAGCCGCTCCTTCCAGATGATGGCCGAACTCGCCGACCTGCGCGTGATGGAGATCCTGTCCGACGCCACCAACACCATCGCCGAGGGCGAGGTGCTGCAGTTGATGAACTGCAACGATCCCGACACAACAGAACAGAGCTATATGACGGTCATCTATTGCAAGACCGCCAAGCTGTTTGAGGCCGCGACCCGACTCGCTGCCGTGCTGACCCAGCAAGATGCCCGCATAGAGGCGGCCATGACCGATTACGGCAAGTATCTGGGTACCGCCTTCCAGATCATCGATGACGTCATGGACTACTGCTCTCAGAGTGATGAGATGGGCAAGAATGTCGGCGACGATCTCGCTGAAGGCAAACCGACCCTGCCGCTGCTGCGTGCCATGGAAGTGGGGACGCCGGCCCAGCGTCAGCGCATCCGTGATGCGATAGAACACCGTAACGGCATGGAGCATCTGGACGAGATCCTCACCATTCTGGATGGCACAGGGGCGCTCGACTACTCCCGCCAACGCGCCCGCGAGGAGGCCGACAAGGCCATAGCGGCACTCATGGTGCTGCCGGACTCACAACATCGTCAGGCCCTGATCCAGCTGGCCCAGATGGCAGTACAGCGCAGCGCCTGAATGCTGGCGCCGTGACCAATAAAAGAGAGGCCTGATGGCCTCTTTTTTATTGGTTGATATGCACCAGGGTGGAGAAGAGACAGACCCTGTCTTCATCGCTCAGCCCACCCTCTGCTCAAGAGCGTCCTTGGCCTTTGTTCTACCGCAGCTGCTGCCCAAGCACGTCATCCCCTGGCCCTACTTGTCCCCTCCATTTACCAGCGCCTTTACGAACACGTCATAGGTCAGTGGCAGTGGCCTCCCCCAGCTGAGCATCATCACATCTGTCGGCCTAAACCGGCGTTAAATCCCAGCCATAGAAAAGGGCCCTCACGGGCCCTTTTACATAACGACATGGGACTAACAAGCTTACTGCTTGTTGCCTTCCGGCGACTTGAGGTAGCGGAAGAACTCGCTGTCCGGCTTCAGGACCATCAGGTCGTTGCCGCCGGCGAAGCTCTTGCGATAGGCCTCCATGCTACGCACGAAGCTGAAAAACTCGGGGTCTTTCTTGTAGCTGTCGGCATAGATCTTGGCGGCTTCCGCATCCCCTTCACCACGCAGCTGACGCGCATTACTGTCGGCGTCGGCGATCATGACGGTCACCTTGCGGTCGATGTCAGCACGCAGGATTTCAGCCTGCTCGCGACCCTGGGAGCGATGCTCACGGGCCACGGCAGTCCGCTCGGCACGCATCCGCTGATAGATGGAGTTGGAGACTTCCACCGGCAGGTTGATCTGCTTGATGCGCACATCCACCACCTTGATACCGAGCTCGGAAGAGCGCGCCATCTTCATCAGGGCATCTTCCATCACGGTACTGCGTTCACCGGAGACGATGTCCTTGATGGTGCGATTACCTATCTCGGAACGCAGGCCGTTGTTGATCTTGCGCTTGAGCAGGTCTTCGGCCTGGATCTTGTTGCCACCACCCGTTGCCAGGTAGTACTTGGAGAAGTCCTCGATCTTCCACTTCACGTAGGAGTCGATGATGAGATCTTTCTTCTCCGAGGTGACGAAGCGATCCGCCTGGCCTTCCAGAGTCTGGATGCGAGCATCCATCTTGCGAACCTGGTCGATCACCGGCACCTTGAAGTGCAAGCCTGGCTCGAAGAGACGAGGCTCACCGGAATCGACTCGCTTCACCTTGCCAAACTGTACCACTATCCCTTTCTGCCCTTCATCGACGATGAAGACGGAAGAGAAGCAGACCATGGCAGCCACAGCGATGACACCAATAGCTATCTTATTCATCTATCAGTTTCTCCCTGTGCTGAAACGGTCACCGCTACGCAGCGGCGTCGGAGTGGAGTTGGCCCCTTCGTTGGACGGCTGAGCCGGTTCCACCGCAGGAGTGCCAGCCGGACGGGCCGGTTGCACCGCATTCGCCTTGCCAGACAGCTTGTCGAGGGGCAGATAGATCATGCTGTTGTTGCCAGCAGGCATGTCGACCAGCACCTTGTTGGTCTGCTGATAGAGCTCTTCCATGGTTTCCAGGTAGATACGCTCACGAGTCAACTCGGGGGCGGCCTGATACTGGGGCAGCAGCTCATTGAAGCGTGCAACTTCACCCTTGGCCTTCAGCACAATCTGGGACTTGTAGCCTTCGGCTTCCTGTTCCAGACGTTTGACCGAGCCGCGAGCCTTTGGCTCCACTTCACGGGCATAGGCTTCCGCTTCACGGATGAAGCGCTGCTCATCTTCCTGAGCGGAGATGGCATCATCGAAGGCATCTTTCACTTCTTCTGGCGGACGCGCCGGCAGGAAGTTGACGTCGACGATTTGCAGACCCATCTGGTAGGGCTCGATGATGCCATCGATCACCTGCCAGGTCTCCTGACGAACCTTTTCCCGACCCGTGGTCAGGACATCATCCATCTTGGTGTGACCCACCACGTAGCGCAGGGCACTGTCGGTGGCCTGGCTCAGACTCTCGTCGGCATTGGTCACGCTAAACAGATAGGCCTGGGGATCGACGATGCGATACTGCACGTCCATCTCGACCCGGACCACGTTCTCGTCCTGAGTCAACATGAAACCAGAGGCTGGCAGGGAGCGTACCGATTCCACATCCACCGGGATCACCCTGTCGATGAAGGTCGGTTTCCAGCGCAGACCCGGATCCACGTTATGGGAGTACTCCCCAAAACGCAGCACCACGCCACGCTCGGCCTCGCGAATGGTATAGAAGCCGCTGACGACCCACACCACCACGGCGACCAGCAGGGCGATGGAGAGGCCGAACTTGCCTATCTCACCACCGGATTTACCACCGCCGCCAAACAGACCGCCGAAGCGACGGCTGACCTTGCGCAGCATCTCGTCCAGATCAGGGGGTCCCTGAGTCTTGCCGTTATTCCCCCAAGGGTCACGGTCTTTGCCGTTGTTACCAGGCTCATTCCAAGCCATCAGCATCTCCATTTAAATACTTGCGAATGGATGTCATCTCTATCGGCAATCAGTCCACCAGGCTCAGTAGCCCATGTGATGGATCAATGCATGATAAAGCGTTGTAAAACTTCACCTTCTTGCTTCACGAGGCGGTTCCAGTCGGCCACTTGCAAGCGGACTTCCAGCACGAAATCCCCCTCCTCGCTAAAACCTTCCTGCTCTATCCCTTTGAGGCGATAGAGGGTACTGCGCAACCGGGCGGCCGAGGGTGGCAACTGCAACCTGTGGTGCACCATGGTGCCAGCCAACAATTCGGTCAGGGCCTGGAACAAGAGTTCGCGGCCTTCACCCGTCTGGGCGGAGAGCCAAACCCGTACCGGTCGGCCCTCATCGTCACGCTCCAGCATGGCGGGGCGATCGCTCAGCTTGTCAATCTTGTTACAGATCATCAGCTGGGGGCGATCATCGGACTCGATCTCGACCAAGACCCGCTGCACGGCGTCAATATTCTCCTGCATCTGCTCGTCGGCGCAATCCACCACATGCAGTAGCAGGTCAGCCTCCCGGGTCTCTTGCAGGGTCGCCTTGAAGGCCGCGACCAGATCATGAGGAAGGTGTCGAATAAAGCCTACCGTGTCCGCCAGTATCACATCTCCTACGTCCCGGATCTCCACTTTACGCAGCGTCGGGTCCAGAGTTGCGAACAACTGATCGGCAGCATACACGCTGGCATCTGTAAGTTGGTTGAACAAAGTGGATTTTCCGGCGTTGGTATAACCCACCAGAGAAACGGTTGGTACTTCATTGCGATTGCGGGCACGACGGCCCTGTTCCCGCTGCTTGGCGACCTTGTCGAGCCGACGCAAGATGGCCTTGATGCGTTCACGCAACAGACGACGATCGGTTTCAAGCTGGGTTTCACCCGGGCCACGCAGGCCGATACCGCCCTTCTGGCGCTCAAGGTGAGTCCAGCCACGGATCAGTCGGGTAGAGAGGTGGCGCAACTGGGCCAGTTCGACTTGCAGCTTGCCTTCATGGGTACGGGCGCGCTGGGCGAAGATATCGAGAATGAGGCCGGTTCTGTCGACGACCCGGCATTGGAACAAGCGCTCCAGGTTGCGCTCCTGGGCAGGGGTCAGGGCATGGTTGAAGATCACCACATCCGCCCCCAGGGCTTGCACCTCGGAGGCGATCTCTTCCGCCTTGCCGCTGCCGACAAAGAACTTGGCGCTGGGCGCACTGCGACTGGTGGTGACGACGCCCAACATGTTGACCCCGGCAGAGCTCACCAACAGCTTGAGCTCTTCGAGATCCTCACGTTCCCCTTCATCACTGAAGTTGACATGCACCAGCACAGCCTGTTCGCCTGCTTCATAACGGTCAAACAAGCGCTTGCTCCTTAACTGGACTCATGAGGCATGGCGAGCTGGCTCGCCGCTTGGACTCACTCCTCACTGTCACCTGACGGCTCATCACCCTGACCAGTGGCGGTATGCTGATGATGATTGACGGCACGAGCCGGCACCACGGTGGAGATGGCATGCTTGTAGACCATCTGGCTGACGGTGTTCTTGAGCAAAATGACGAATTGGTCGAAAGATTCGATTTGACCCTGCAGTTTGATGCCGTTCACCAAATAGATAGAAACAGGAATCCGCTCACGGCGCAGCGCATTCAAAAACGGGTCTTGGAGTGATTGCCCCTTAGCCATCTTCTTTTTTCCTTATAGTTTGTTGTTTTTAAACACCGGATATCACTATAACAACCTGATTATACAGGGAGTGTCAAGCCGCACCAGCGCAGGCAATGACCCTGGCGAGGTTGTCAGACTCACCAGATCCCAACCAGGTGACCTCAGGCCATCCCCTCAACCAGGTCATTTGCCGTTTAGCAAGCTGACGAGTGGCAACGATGCCACGATAACGCATCTCATCATACCCCAGTTCCCCGGCCAGGTAGTCCCACATTTGGCGGTAGCCAACGCAGCGAATTGAGGGTAGGTCCGGCGTCAGATCCCCCCGTGCGCGCAGGGCCCTGACCTCGTTCTCGAACCCTCGGGCCAGCATGAGATCGAAACGCTGCTCGATCCGCTCATGCAGCTGAGCCCTCTCGGTCGGGGCAATGGCAAATTGATGCACCCGATAGGGCAACCCCTCCCCCTGCACCTGAGTCAGCTCGGTGAGGGTCTTGCCGCTGATGCGATAGACCTCGAGGGCCCGGCTCAGCCGCTGGGGATCATTGGGATGAATACGCGCCCCGGCCACAGGATCGATACGCACCAGCTCGTCGTGCAGGGCCTGCCAGCCCAGCCGGGCCGCATCGGCCTCAATGCCGGCGCGAATGACGGGGTCGGCCGAGGGCAGCGGAGAGAGCCCCTCCAGCAGCGCCTTGAAATAGAGCATGGTGCCGCCGACCAGCAAGGGAATGCGGCCACGACTGGCAATCTCGTCCATTTCGCGCAAGGCATCACGGCAAAAATCCGCCGCCGAGTAACTCAGCGCCGGATCCAGAATATCGATCAATCGATGGGGGGCGAGCCTGAGCTCGTCGACACTCGGTTTGGCGGTGCCGATGTCCATGCCGCGATAGATGAGCGCGGAATCCACGCTGATGATGTCGCAGGGCAGGGTCTGGCACAGTTCGATGGCGAGATCCGTCTTGCCGGAGGCGGTAGGCCCCATCAGAAAAATGGCAGTCGGCAAGTCAGTCACGGTCAATTCCTTTCACAAAACGCTAAAAATGGGGGGGTTGCCCCATGCAAGTCAGCTGCGAGTGGCTTCACTCTTCCTCAAACTCGGCCAGGGCCGCGGCCAGAGAGAGGGGGCGCAGCAGCCCCTTGTCACCACGCGGATCACCCAGTTGACTCATCAGCTCACCAAGCAGGCGAGTGGCAGTGGCAAAGTCATATTGCTTGTCACTGGCCAAGCCTTGTTCGACCAGCCACTGACAGAGCACCTGAGCCTGCTCCTCGTTGCTGGCAGCACTCAACCCTTCGAGGAGTTGCAGCAGCTCGGGCAGCAAACGGGCCAGATCAGTCTGGCGCAGCAGCGCCGGCACCCGAGTCAGGATCATGGTGTCGCGACCACCGCTTTTCAACTCGAGTCCCATGCGTTTGAGCAGCTTTTCCTGTTCGGCGGCCACCCCATGGAGGGATTTGGGCAATTTAAAGGCGACGGGCAGCAGCAGCGGCTGGGCGGCCAGCCCCTGCCCCCAACCTTCGAGCAGCCAGTGGCGCAGCAGGCGCCGTTCGGCCACAACCACTCGCAGCAGAGCGAGCCCGCCTCCCTGCTCGAGCAGCAGATAACGTCCCTCCACCAACGTCAGGGCCCGAGCGGTGCCCTCGGCGTGCGCTTCATCCCGGGACGCCGTGCTGGTCTGAGGTGGCGCCTGGAGAGCGGGCAAGGTCGTCAACAGGGCCTCCATGCCACGCAGCGCCTCCCGAGTGGGGGCCTGCGGCAGCTCCCCACCATGAGAGCCCTGCCCCCTGGCCAAGGTCGTGCGCGGCTGACTAGCGGGACGGTCGCTGCCCATGATGCCATCAGATCCGCCCTGGCGGGCCCCCTCCCGCACCTCGGTGGGGGCACGATAGCCGTGTTCTGCCCCATACCAGTCGGTGCGCGCCGCTTGCCCCGGATAGTCGGGCGCCGTGGTCGGCAGGCTCACCTCACTCATCGCCAGAGGCTCCTGACGGTCGGCCTGGTGCAGGGCGCTAAACAGCGCCTGATAGATGAAGTCGTGGATGAGCCGCGCCTGATGAAAACGCACCTCGTGCTTGGCGGGGTGTACAT
Organism: Aeromonas rivuli; assembly: GCF_020149575.1. Lineage (NCBI taxonomy): Bacteria > Pseudomonadati > Pseudomonadota > Gammaproteobacteria > Aeromonadales > Aeromonadaceae > Aeromonas > Aeromonas rivuli. Next base: position 3,499,530 of record NZ_CP079742.1, read on the forward strand.
TGACGTCCACCTGACGGGGATCCAGCTCGATATAGAGCACGTAGGCGGCAAAGCGATCCGGTCCCAGCAGCTCGTCATAGGCCTGGCGGATGGCGTGATTGATCAGCTTGTCGCGCATCATGCGGCCGTTGACATAGGTGTATTGCAGATCATTCTGCGGCCTGGCCCCGGCCGGGGTCGCCAACCAGCCGCGCAGTCGCACGTCGCTGTGCTCGCTCTCGATGGCGAGGGCATGGTGCATGAAGGGGGTGCCGCACACGGCGGCGAGGCGGCGCTCCTGCTCTTGCACCGAACTGGCAGCGCGATACTGGCGCACCAGCTTGTCATTGTGGCGCAGCAGCAGGGTGATATCGAAGCGCGACAGGGCGATGCGGCGCACCAGCTCATCGATGTGAGCAAACTCGGTCTTTTCGCTGCGCATGAACTTGCGCCGCGCCGGGGTATTGAAGAAGAGATCCACCACCTCGACCGTGGTGCCGACGGGATGGGCGGCGGGTCTGATGGTGACATTCATCTCCCGCCCCTCTGCCTCGGCCTGCCAGGCTTCGGACTGTTCCTGAGTACGCGAGGTGAAACTGAGCCGGGAGACTGAACTGATGGAGGCGAGCGCCTCTCCCCGAAATCCGAGGCTGTTGATCCCTTCCAGATCATCCAGGGTCGCCACCTTGGAGGTCGCGTGCCGTGACAAGGCCAGCACCAGCTCATCCTTGGGCACGCCGCAGCCGTTGTCACGGATGCGGATCAGCTTGGTGCCCCCTTTGTCTATGTCGATCTCGATCCGGTTAGCCCCCGCATCCAGGCTGTTCTCGACCAGCTCCTTGACGACGGAGGAGGGGCGTTCCACTACCTCGCCCGCTGCTATCTGGTTGGCGAGGAGAGCGGGCAAAATACGGATCGGCATCGCTTACTCCTGATTGTTGAACCTGGGGAATCCAGGTACCTGCACCACGACGGAGGGGCGCTCAACCACCTCGCCAGCGGCTATCTGGTTGGCGAGAATAGGAGGCAAAATACGGATCTGCATCGCTTATCCTTTGGGTATGTAGAGCACCTGCCCAATCTGGATCTCGTTGGATTTCAGATTGTTGTATTTAGCAAGCCGGGACATGGAGATGCCGTGGCGCTCGGCAAGCCGTGACAGGCTCTCGCCGCGGGTCACCACGTGTCTGATGCTGCGCTGCTTGTCGATGGTATTCGCGCCGCTGAGGCTGGTCATCGGCTTGATAACACCCGCCCCGGATGCGCTGACCACGGGGGCGCCGCTGCGAGCCGACTGACTAACAGGCGCCACCTGACTGACGGCTGGCTGGGTGCTGCGCGTCGACGCGCTGCTCACCTTGCCCGACATGATGTGTCCCTTGACGGGATGCGCCTTGTAGTAGTTGCGGATCCCGTGGAAGATCGCCTGGGCCAGCTTATTCTGATAAGCATTGCTGGCCAGCAGCTTCTCCTCTTCGTGGTTGGAGATAAAGCCCGTCTCCACCAGCACGGAAGGGATATCCGGCGCCTTGAGCACTGCCAGACTGGCATGCTCTGGGGCGGACTTGTGCAGGCGGGCGACTCGCCCCATCTCTTTCAAGATCATGCGGCTGACGTCATAGCCCTCGGCGCGGGACTTGTCCATGGAGAGATCCAAGAAGGTACGCGCCAAGTAGGGATTGGGGTCAGACTCGGCAATCACCTTGCCCACACCACCCAGCAGCTCGCCCTGCTTCTCCTGCTTCTCCAGCCAGCTGCCCATCTCGCGATTGGCCCTGTTGGTCGAGAGTACCCAGACCGAGGCACCACGCGGACGCGGGTTGGTGAAGCTGTCCGCATGCACCGAGACCAGCAGATCCGCCTTGGACTTGCGCGCAATCTCGGAACGTTTATTGAGATCGACGAAGTAGTCCCCGCGGCGGGTCATCACCGCCTGCATGCCGGGTTCACGATTGATGAGCGCGGCCAGCTTCTGGGAAACCGCCAGGGTGACTCGCTTCTCGTAGGTGCGACGCGGACCTATGGAGCCAGGATCCTCACCGCCGTGACCGGGATCGATGGCGATGATCACCTTGCTGCCCGGGGTCGCGGGGGCTGGCGTGGCATGACGGGCCGAACTCTCCTCATAGGGGAGATCGATCACCAGCCGGTGGCCATAGGGACCGGCTGGTGCCAATGGAAATACCACCGGCTTGATGGTCGACTTGAGATCCAGCACCAGACGCAGGCCTCCCTTGTCCACCGGCGTGCTCTCGCGGATCTTGCGTACCAGCTCGCTCTTGTTCTCGACCCGGGCCAGATTGGCGCCATTGCTGGCCCCTTTGAGGTCGATGACCAGCCGATCCGGCCCGGTCAGGGTGAAATAGTTGAATTGGGGCGAACTGGAGAGATCCAGCACCACCCGAGTGTTGTCGGGCGAGGGCCAGATCCGCACACTCTTGAGCTGATTGGCCCAGGTCGGTGAGGCAAGCAGAATAAAACACAGGGAAATTATCAGACGCACTTGGGTTGCAACCGTTCCAGAATAGCTTCGCCGATCGCAGTACGGGCCACCAGCAGGGCCTCGCGCTGCATGTCTACATATGTCAGGGTAATCTCGAGATCCGGGGCGGCTAACCAACCTTCTCCCTTCTCAGGCCACTCAACCAGACAGAGGGTGTTGGGGCCGAAATAGTCACGGATCCCCATGAACTCCAGCTCCTCGGGATCTGCCAATCGATACAAATCAAAGTGATAGACCTGCCAGGCTCCGAGCTCATAGGGCTCGACCAGTGTATAAGTCGGACTCTTTACCTTGCCTGAATGGCCGAGTCCCTGGATCCAGCCACGGGTGAGCGTCGTCTTGCCCGCCCCCAGGGTGCCGTGCATAAAGACGGTGGTCGCTACTTGGCTGGCGCGCGCCAACTGACCACCCAGATTTACGGTCGCTGCCTCATCCGGCAACGCTATCATCAACTGTTTTGCCATCGTCTTCTTAACTTGTCAGGAGTGTCGGGATTGGCCAGAAAGCGGATCCATGGCAACAGGTCAGATGCCAGCATGCCTCTCTCCCCTTCTGTCGCCGCCAGATCGGCAGCCTCCCCATGGAGCACTGCGCCCAGGCAGGTTGCATCACGCGCCCCTAGCCCCTGGGCCAAAAGGGCGGCGATTATACCAGATAACAGGTCACCCATGCCGCCGCTGGCCATGCCGGGATTCCCCTCATGGCAGAGCCAGACCTGTTTACCATCCGCGATGAGTGTACCTGCCCCCTTGAGCAGCACGACGCCGCCATAGGTGCCCTGCAGGGTCTGTACGGCGGCGAAGCGATCGGCCTCCACCTCGGCGGTGCTGCAACCCAACAGGCGGGCTGCCTCGGCGGGATGGGGCGTGAGCACCCAATTATCCTGATGGCGGGGCTGTAGCGCCAGCCAATTCAATCCATCTGCATCCAATACCAGTGGCAGCTCCCGGCACAAAGCCTGCTTGAACAGGGCCCCGCCCCAGGCATCGAGGCCCAGTCCAGGCCCCAGCACCCGTACTGATCCCCAGGGATTGACTCCGCCCACTCGGAGCCTCTCTCCAGGCAGGGTCTCTGCCGCCGATGAGGAGCCGACCAGCGCGTCGCGCGCTAATGTCATGATCTCGGGCTGGGTCTGGCTGGCGGGAACATTCATCGGATGCTGGCACACCTTGACCAGCCCGGCCCCGGTACGCAGGCAGGCCATGGCTGCCAGCAAGATGGCCCCCGCCATGCCCTGATTGCCGCCAATCAGCAGCACACGGCCTTGTTCTCCCTTGTGGGCGCAGCGTGCACGGGGGACTAACAGATGAGCCAGGGCGGGATAATCGATACGTCGGGCGGCGGGCGCTTGCCAATGACTCAGATCCAGACCGAGAGGGTCCACATCCAGCTCCCCGCACCAGCTCGGTCCCTGGCCGGTGAGCAGCCCCTGCTTGAGCCCGACCAGGCAGAGAGTGCGAGTCGCCCGCACCGGGCTGGCCATGATGTGGCCGGTATCGGCATCCAGCCCTGAGGGGAGATCCACGGCCAGCAGCGGCACGGGCAAACGATTGATGGTTGCGACAATTCTTGTCATCGCCTTCGTGAGTGGCAAGCGGACGCCGCTGCCAAGCAGCGCATCTATCAGCAGATCCGGAAGGGAAACCGGCTCGGCAAGGGTCAGATGGACATCCTCGAAGCGTTCAACCTGACCCCCCGCCGCCAGGAAAGCGGCCGCGGCCCGATGGGCATCCCCCTTGAGCTGTGCCGGGGCCCGCGCGGCGATGACTCTCACTCTGAAGCCAGCAGCCTGCGCCAACCGGGCCAATACATAGCCATCGCCGCCATTGTTGCCGGGGCCGGTGAAGATCCACCAGTGATGAGCCGCTGGCCAATGCCCCTTGGCATAATCAAACAGCGCGGTGCCGGCGCGCTCCATCAACTCATAGAGCGACACCCCCGCAGCGGCGGCCAATTCCGCCTCGGCACGGCGAATTTGTTCGCTACGCCATAGCGCGCTGGGGAGCCGTGGGCCATGACTGCGCGGTTCGTTGAGGAGCTGTGGTAAACTGCCCCCTCCTTCCCTGTTGATCTGCATCATGACGGCTCCCGATTTCGACAAACTGGCCCAAGATATCAAGCTCTGGGCACGCGAGCTAGGATTTGACCAGGCTGGCATCACGGACACTGACCTGCACCAGGAAGAGCCCAGGTTGCAGGCCTGGCTCGATGCCGGCTATCACGGCACCATGGACTACATGGCCCGTCACGGCATGATGCGCGCCCGCCCCCATGAGCTGCTGCCGGGCACCCTGCGGGTGCTGTCGGTGCGGATGAATTATCTCCCCTTCGAGGCGGGTTTCGCCGCGACCCTGCGCGATCCCAGCCTCGGCTATATCAGCCGTTATGCCCTGGGCCGCGACTACCACAAGCTGCTGCGCGCCAGGCTCAAACAGCTCGGTGAGCGGATTGAGGCGCGCTGCGAGGCGCTGGGCTGGCGTCCCTTCGTCGACTCGGCCCCCGTGCTGGAGCGGCCACTCGCCGCCAAGGCTGGGCTCGGTTGGGTTGGCAAACACTCACTTCTGCTCAATGAGTCCGCCGGTTCCTTCTTCTTCCTCGGCGAACTCCTGCTGAGCCTGCCGCTGCCCATCGACCAGCCGGTGGAGAAAGAGCAGTGCGGCAAGTGCGTGGCCTGCATCAACATCTGTCCCACCGGTGCCATCATCGCGCCCTATGTGGTGGATGGGCGGCGCTGCATCTCCTACCTCACCATCGAGAGCGACGAGCCTATTCCTGTCGAGCTCAGGCCCCTGCTCGGCAACCGTATCTATGGCTGTGATGACTGCCAGCTCATCTGCCCCTGGAACCGTTACGCCGATGCCAGCCCCGAGCCTGACTTCAGTCCGCGCGCCAATCTGCACAGCCCCAAGCTGCTGGATCTCTGGGCCTGGTCCGAGGCTCTCTTCCTGAAAAATACCGAGGGGAGCCCGATCCGCCGCATCGGTTATCAACGCTGGCGCCGCAACCTGGCAGTGGCGCTCGGCAACGGCCCGGCCGATGAAGCCGTCTTCACCGCCCTGCACGCAGCCCTGCCAAGCGCCGATCCCATGGTGGCCGAGCACATCAGCTGGGCAGTGGCGAGCCTGACCGCCCGTCAGCAGGGTGAGAACCGCAAGACCAAGCTGCTCATCCGCTGCATCGAAAAGGGTCTGCCGGATCACGCTTAATCTCACTGTCACCTCTGCGAACTCGCGATCAGAGCCAGTAGCCATGCCCTTGCTCGACAAGAGATCAGCGACAGATCACGCTTGAGGATCGGCCTCCTTGCTGTTTCCTCGCACATTTCCCATGCTTTAGCGCCGCCAGTGTGGCGTCATCACCATAAGGATCGGAGCAGATGCAGATATTGGGTGTGGACATAGGAGGCTCGGGCATCAAGGGGGCCCTGGTCGATACAAAGCGCGGCGAACTCATCGGCGAACGCCATCGCATCCCGACCCCGCAGCCAGCCACCCCGGCCGCCATCGCCCATGCCCTCAAGCAGCTGGTCGAACACTTCCAGTGGCAGGGCCCCATCGGCTGCGGTTTCCCGGCCACCATACACCACGGGGTCGCGAAGAATGCCTCCAATATCGACAAGAGCTGGATAGAGACGGACGCGGCCAGGCTGTTTGGCGAAGTGACAGGTCAGCCCTGCTTCGTGCTCAATGACGCCGATGCCGCAGGCCTGGCCGAAATGCGGTTTGGCGCAGGCCAGGGCCATGATGGGGTCGTCATCCTGATCACCGTTGGTACCGGCATAGGCACGGCCCTGTTTGTGGGGGGTCATCTGCTGCCCAATACCGAACTGGGTCACCTGATGCTGGAGGGCATGATAGCCGAACACTACTGCTCGGATGCGGCGCGCAAGCGGGAGGAGATCTCCTGGAGCAAGTGGGGCAAGCGTTTCAACCAATATCTGGCCCGGCTCGAGTTCCTCTTCTCGCCGGATCTCTTCATCCTGGGCGGGGGCACTGCCGCCAAACTCGACAAGTTTGTCGACAAGATAGCCACCCGGGCGCCGCTTATCGCCGCCGCCAGCCTCAACCAGGCAGGGATCATCGGGGCCGCGCTCTATGCCGCCGAACAGGCAGCCACTCGTTCGAAACCGACAAAAAAGGCCCCGTAAGGGGCCTTGGATTTACCGGGACCAAGCACTTCCTATCGGGGCAGGCTTGCGATGTAGCGCTCTACCACACCCTTCACGAAAAGCTGACAGGCCTCCCCCGTTTTCGGATCATAGTGGCCGCCATTGGTCAGGTTGTTGGAGAGGATACGGATCGAGAGGAAAGGGATCTGGAAGGCATCGGCTATCTGCGCCGCTGCCGCCCCTTCCATCTCTTCCACGCTGGTGCCGAACTCCCGGTGGAACCAGTTGATGCGATCTACCTCGCTGTTCCAGAAGTTGGCAGACCCCACCGTCCCTTCGACGACCTTCCCCCTGGCATAGGCTACCTGCCGGGCGATGTCGATGAGCGGCTGGCTTCCCTCGTAGTAACGGATCTTGTTGGCATCGTCGCCACCCGCACTGCCGGCAGATGCCATGATATCCATCGGCAGCCACGCCAGCGCATCGACCCCCTGCCCTTCTGCTCGCTGGGGTGTCTTCAGATTGCCAATGTTGACGGTCCGCTTGCCCAGCACAATGTCACCCACCTTGAGCTGCTTGTCATGGCCCCCGGCCGTGCCCTGGTTGATGATGGCCAGGGGGTGATAGCGACCAATGGCGATGGCCGTCGCCGCGGCCGTGTTCTCCAGCCCCTTGCCGGTCTGGCTGACGATCACCGGGTAACCGTTCAGAGTCCCCCGGTAGAAGAGGTAGGGACCAACCTGCTCCATCACCACCCCTTGCAACAAGGAGGCAAAGTGCTCGGCTTCGATGGGCATGGGTCCCTGGATCAGGATGGGAGACGAAGGAGGATGATCGTGGCCGGCCACAGTGACACTGCTGAGTGACTGGGCCTGGGTCGTCATGCTCATGGCCATCATCAAGGCCATGAACCACTGTGTGAGATTACGCATTGCCAAACTACTCCTCTGCTCGTGTACTCGGGTCATGGGCAGCAGGCCCATCAACCATCTAGGGCGCGGATTATCGCACAAAACAGCAAACGTTTTTATGGCAAAGCGAAGTGATAAATAGCTGAAAAATGGGGGTAATAGTAATCAAGGCAACTGAACATCGGGGATGAAAAAAGAGGTTGGAAAGGGTACTTCGAGGAGAGATTGGAGCGGGAAACGAGACTCGAACTCGCGACCCCGACCTTGGCAAGGTCGTGCTCTACCAACTGAGCTATTCCCGCAACAGGTACTGCTGGTATGACGGTGTTTATGGATGCTTGGAGCGGGAAACGAGACTCGAACTCGCGACCCCGACCTTGGCAAGGTCGTGCTCTACCAACTGAGCTATTCCCGCATCGATTCGACTGGCGTCGATGCATCTGCAAACACGGCTTTCTTCGATTGGAGCGGGAAACGAGACTCGAACTCGCGACCCCGACCTTGGCAAGGTCGTGCTCTACCAACTGAGCTATTCCCGCAACAGGTACTGCTGGTATGGCGGTGTTTTTGGATGCTTGGAGCGGGAAACGAGACTCGAACTCGCGACCCCGACCTTGGCAAGGTCGTGCTCTACCAACTGAGCTATTCCCGCATCGATTCGACTGGCGTCGATGCATCTGCAAACACGGCTTTCTTCGATTGGAGCGGGAAACGAGACTCGAACTCGCGACCCCGACCTTGGCAAGGTCGTGCTCTACCAACTGAGCTATTCCCGCACCGGGTACTGCTGGCGATCTGCAACTGCTTGGAGCGGGAAACGAGACTCGAACTCGCGACCCCGACCTTGGCAAGGTCGTGCTCTACCAACTGAGCTATTCCCGCATCATCTCGGTGTGAAACCGATGCAGCTGCATATCTATTGCTTTTTGAATCGATGTTGGAGCGGGAAACGAGACTCGAACTCGCGACCCCGACCTTGGCAAGGTCGTGCTCTACCAACTGAGCTATTCCCGCACAATCATCAATAAAAAAATCGTGCAGCATTTGGTTGCTTGCGCTACTACACGGGAGCCGAATTATAAGAGCAGAGTGATCAATTGCAAGGGCTTTTTTGTCGGGCAGAGTCCGTTCGCTCAAAAGCTGGTCGAACTGTCGATTTTCCCAACCAATGATGCCACTCCCCCTCTGCCTTGCCATCGAAACAGCCCCACGCAGAGGGATAACCGCCGCTGACGCTGACAAGGGCTGCGCCCTTGTCACTACCCTTCGGCCACGCTGGCCGCTTGGTACAGCTGGCGGCCCCTTAAATCTTGAAGACGTGGCCGCGGTAGAATTGCAGCTCGGCAATGGACTCGCGAATGTCGTCCAGCGCCTGGTGAGAACCGCTCTTGGTGAACTGATCCAGCAACTCGGGCTGCCAGCGGCGTACCAGCTCCTTGATGGTGCTGACATCGATGTTGCGATAGTGGAAGAAGGCCTCCAGCTCGCCCATGTGTTTGACCATGAAGCGGCGATCCTGACCGATGCTGTTGCCGCACAGCGGGCTGGTGCGCTCCGGCACCCACTGCCGGATGAAGTCGAGGGTCTCCTTCACGGCGCGGGCTTCGTCATACTCGCTCGCCTGTACCCGAGCCACCAGGCCGGAGCCGGTATGTGTGCGCACGTTCCACTCATCCATCTTGGCCAACTCCGCCTCGCTCTGATGAATAGCGAGCACCGGGCCCTCGGCCAGCACATTCAGATCCTTGTCGGTGATGATGGTGGCTATCTCGATAACCACATTCAGTTCCGGGTCCAGCCCCGTCATCTCCATGTCGATCCATACCAGGTTCTGCGCGCTGACACTCATGCTTGTTCTCTCTCTATTGGGAGGAATGGCGGAACTTTGCCAATTTGCATGTATCATACTGGCTTTGGATCTGTTCATAAACTGGCGAATCGAGTGGCAAAGAAAGCAAAACTCAATCTGGGTCAACAAAGGCGCGTCCAGGTCAACCGCGACAAGCGGCTGCAAAAAGAGCACAACAACCAGGTCGATGACACCCTGTTCGGCCCGGCTATCGAAGGCATGGTGATCAGCCGTTTCGGCCAGCATGCGGACGTGGAAGCGAGTGATGGCAGCATCCACCGCAGCAACCTGCGCCGCAGCAGCATCACCAGCCTGGTATGCGGCGATCGTGTGGTATGGCGTCCGGGCCTCAACGAGGCGACTCCGGGCGTGATAGAGGCGGTACACCCCCGCCACTCGGTGCTGACCCGCCCCGATTTCTATGACGGCGTCAAACCCATCGCCGCCAACATAGACCAGATCATCATCGTCTCGGCGGTGATGCCCGAGTTCTCGACCAACATCGTCGACCGTTATCTGGTAGCCGCCGAAGATGTCGAGATCCAGCCGCTCATCGTGCTGAACAAGGTCGACATGCTCGATGACGCCGCCCGCGTGCGCATCGATGGCCAACTGAGCGCCTACCGCAAACTCGGCTATCAGGTGATCCTGGTCAGTTGCGAGAGCGGTGAGGGGCTCGAGGAGCTCAAGGCCCAGTTCAACGGCAAGATCAGCATCTTCGTCGGCCAGTCCGGGGTGGGTAAATCCTCCCTGGCCAATGCCCTGATGCCCGGCCTGGGTGTCTTGACAGGCGAGATCTCCGAAAACTCGGGGCTCGGCCAGCACACCACCACCACGGCGCGACTCTATCACTTCCCGAGTGGCGGCGATCTCATCGACTCCCCGGGGATCCGTGAGTTCGCCCTCTGGCATCTGGAAGCCGATCGCATCACCTGGTGCTTCGTCGAGTTCCGCGACTACCTGGGGGGCTGCAAGTTTCGCGACTGCACCCACAAGGAGGATCCCGGTTGCGCCCTGCGCACCGCGGTCGAGCGGGGCGACATCAGCGCGGATCGCTTCTACAACTATCACCGCATCCTGGAAACCATGCAGGAAGCCCGCCACGGCCGGCAACAAGCCCGGCTGTGACCCACTAAACCCCTCTTTCTATTAAAAGAGCAGATGAACATCATGAGCATTACTGACAACCTGAAGATTGCCGGTCAATATTGTCTGCCCAAGCATGCCCTCTCTCGCTTGCTCGGCAAGCTGGCTGCCGCCGAGGCGGGCAACCTCACCACCAAGGTGATCGAGGCCTTTATCAAGCAGTACCAGGTCGACATGAGCGAAGCGCTCCATGAAGAGCCCGCGTTCTACAAGAGCTTCAACCACTTCTTTACCCGCGAGCTCAAGCCGGGGATCCGTCCCCTGGTTGACGATCCCATGACCCTGGCCCTGCCGGTAGATGGTACCGTCAGCCAGCTCGGCCCCATTAACCAAGGCCGTATTATCCAGGCCAAGGGCCACGACTACAGTGCCCGCGAGCTGCTGGGTGGTTATGAGGATCTGGTTGCCCCCTTCAAGGATGGTGACTTTGCCACCATCTATCTGGCCCCCAAGGACTATCACCGCATCCATATGCCCCTGGATGGCGTGCTGGAGAGCATGGTGTTCGTGCCCGGCGACCTCTTCTCGGTCAACCCGCTGACCGCCGAAAACGTGCCGAATCTGTTTGCCCGCAATGAGCGGGTGGTCGCCACCTTCCGCACCGCCCATGGTCCCATGGCCCTGGTGCTGGTCGGCGCCACTATCGTCGCCAGCATCGAGACCATCTGGGCTGGCAACATTGCGCCAGCTAAGCAGAAAGGACCGACCAAACAGAAAGAAGTGGTGCGTTGGGACTACAGCGGCGATGAGGCCATCACCCTGCAAAAAGGGGCGGAAATGGGGTTGTTCAAGCTCGGCAGCACAGTGGTCTGTCTGTTTGGCCCCGGCATGCTGGCCAGCTTCGATGCACCGCTGGCGCCCGGCGTCACTACCCGCATGGGTCAGCCCTTTGCCAAACTGGCGAGCGACGCATGAGCGAACCGACCGATAACCCCCAGTCCGACCAGGTTGCGGCCGACAAGGCCCAGCCCAGGAATCCACTCCATGGCTTGACCCTGGAGGCGATCCTGACCGAACTGGTGGCGCACTACGGCTGGGAGGCCCTCGGACAGCAGATCAATATCCGCTGCTTTACCGACGATCCCAGCATCAAGTCCAGCCTGAAGTTTTTGCGCAAGACCCCCTGGGCAAGGGAAAAGGTCGAGAGCCTCTATCTGTACGTCCAGCGCAAGCAGTCCAAAAAGAAGGAAGGCCCCCATGGCGTTTAAAATTACCTACACATACAAGAGTCAGGCCAAGGAAATCGGCTATTCCAACGACAAATTCCGCAGCATCTATGATGCCATCGCGGCCGCCGAGGGGCTCGACCTCAAGGCATTCCACGCCATGGAGGCCCAGTTGGCTCAGGTGTGCCGCCGTGACAAGAAGAGCGTGAAAGATTATCAGGAGAACCACTTCAAGGAGCTGGGTTTCTCCGCCATCACCATCTTCCGCGACGAAGAGTGAGCATGGCGACAATAAAAAAACCGGGCCTTGGCCCGGTTTTTTTATTGCTGCGTTTCTCATCCCTGCCTGTTTGATGACTCGGCCAGGCAGCCACGCAAGGGGCCGGGTCGTTCAGACCCCCTCTTAATTACCCAGGGTGGCGAACAGTCCCTGCTCCAGGGTACCGCGCGAGACGCAAACGGGTGTAATGGAAGGCGCGGCAACCCGCTCACCAGAACCTTCGACGAAGAACAGTTCGGTGTTGCCCTTGACGTTGACGGTAGCCACGCTGTTGGTACCGCTCTGGGTGACGATCAGGTTGATCTGCAAGTTGGGGTTACCCAGTGCGACTTTGGATCCCATGGTGCCGCAATCGAGCCACTCCAGACCATCGGCCGCATTCTCGACATTGGCCGTCATCAGACCGGTGGCACGCTGGCTGGTCTCGATCTTGAGGCCGTGGTCGGCAAACCACTTCTCGGCGCGAGCCCAGACCAGATCGACCGGGATCTGCATCTCCTGGGTGTTATTGGTCGCCTTGGCGATCGGCGGGTTATAACGGTACTGCTCACCACCATTGTTGTCCGCTGCACAGCCTGCCAGCAGCAGCGCCAGGGCGCTCCCCATTATCTTTTTCATCTGTCTCTTCTCGTCTCATCATGAGGCCATAGGCCAACCGGCGGCTATTATGGCGCCAGCGTCAACGGCTGTCAGCAGGACAATAAAGAAATGATCGAGGCCCGAGCGGGCTTTACAAAAAGAGTGTCCTATCATAGATTTGCTCGAAACTTGCCCTTTGAGCCCACCTTCACACCTTGTTCACCCCAGATCAGTTGCAAGCCATCATAGATCAACTCCCCATCAGCATTTTCTGCCGGGGTGCAGATGGCCGCTACCTGCTGGTCAATCGCCATTTTGCCCTGCACGCTGGCGCCACGCATCCGGGCGAGCTCATTGGCAAGAGGGATGCGCAGCTCCCCTGGGGAGACGTATTTCACGAGGAGGACAGCCAGATCCTGGCACGGGGTGAGCCCTTGCTGCACCAGCAACAGCTCTGCCTGCGTGACGATAACGAGTTCTGGATAGAGACCCACAAGGTTCCTATCTACGACGAGGAGGGAGCCCCTCTCGCGCTGTTTGGCGTCGTGAGCGAGATAGGGCAACACAAGGAGCTGGAGCAGACCTTCAAGCAGCAGCAGCTGTTGCAACGCCGCTTGCTCGACGCCATACCGGATCCTATCCGGTTCGAGGATCACGACGGCCGGGTGCTCGACTGCAACCAGGCCTTCCTCGATTTCATGGGGTTGCAGGCCAGCGAGGTGCTGGGCCAGAACGTCCGTCAGCACCTGCCCCCCCAGATGCCCATGGGCCGTGGTGAATATTGCCTGCTCGATGCCAAGGGGCAGGGTCGCCATCTGGAGATCATCAGAGTTGAGGTGCCAGACGACAACGGCCTCTCCCTCGGGATACTCACGTTGAGTCGCGACATCACCGGGCTGCGCACCACCCAGGCCCAGTTGCAGCAGGAGCAGCATTACGACAGCCTCACCGGCCTGCTCAAACTCTCCCATTTCCTGCAGACCAGCCGCCATCTCGGCGGGCGCCCAGCCAGTCTGCTGCTCATCGATCTGCAACATTTTCGCGAGATCAACGACAGGTTCGGCATCCGCATCGCCGATCGCCTGCTCAACCAGGTCGCTCAGCGCCTGCAACGCCTGGCTCCGGCCAATGCCTTGCTGTGCCGGGTCGCCGCCGATGACTTCGCCCTGTTACTGCCCGAGCTGGACAAACCCCTGGCCGAATGGAGCCAGCGCCTGCAAGGGGAGCTGATGGCACCCTATCAGGTCGAAGAGCATCGCATCCAGATCACCTGCTTCCTTGGCATCGCCCAGGGGCGAGCCAATGACGCCGAGCGCCTGCTGGGCCATGCCGAGGCCGCCCTGGCCGAAGGCAAGCGCCTGCAGCAGCACTGCACCCTGTTCGATCCCGAGCTCTACCAGCAGTTGCAACGCCGCAAGCAGCTCAGCGCCGACTTGCCCCAGGCGATCCGCTCGGCCGAGCTCACCGCCGTCTACCAGCCCATCATCTGCGCCAGGCAAGACAAGCTGCATGGCGCCGAACTGCTCTGCCGATGGCCCCACCCAACCCTTGGCATGGTGGCGCCGGACGAGTTTATCCCCCTGGCCGAAGAGCTGGGGCTCATCGGGCGACTCGGCGAACTGATGCTCGAGCAAGGCTGTGCCCAGCTCGCGCGCTGGCAACAGGTGTGGCCAGATCTCATGCTGTCGGTCAACCTCTCGCCACTGCAGTTCCGCGACCCCGAGCTGGGCCAGCGCATCCAGGCCTGCGCCCTGCGCCATGGCATAGCCCCCGCGACCCTGGAGCTGGAAATTACCGAAGGGGTATTGATGGAGAATGCCGACGAGATAGAGCAAAACCTCTCCAGCCTGATCCAGGCTGGCTTCCAGCTTGCCATCGATGACTTTGGCACCGGCTACTGCTCCCTCGCCTATCTGCCGCGCCTCGAAGTCGCCACCCTCAAGCTGGATCGCAGCTTCACCCGGGATCTGGTGAGCAATGCCGCCACCACGGCCATAGTGCGATCCGTCATCGGCCTGGGCCATGAACTCGGTATCCAGATCACCGCCGAAGGGGTCGAGACCCAGGAGCAGCGCCGCTGGTTGACCGAGGCGGGCTGTGACAGGCTGCAGGGCTACCTGTTCAGCCGCCCCCTGCCCCCTCAGGAGTTCGGTCGCAGTTACGGCCTGAGCGATACCTGAGCCCTGGGGCTCCATCCTGCATCTCATCGCCCGCCTGCGCTGTCACAGCTAAAAAAGCGGTCACCCTGGGGTGACCGCTTTTTTAGCTGCTGTACTCCCGGCGCCCTCCATGGCGGCGGTTTGGCCTTCCCTCACCACCCATCTGGCGGCGCCGGGCCCGGGAGATACGGCCTCACCCCTGGATATTACTCCTGGAAGTAAGTGCCCCAGCCATCGTAATCCACCCCGTATTTCTCGAGGATGGGACGCATCTTCTCGATGTCGGCGAGAATACGCTCCACATTCAAGGCGCATTCGGCAGTGGCATCGAAACAGAAGATAGTGGCGCCGTCATCCAGCTCCATCTCTTCGGCATCGGTCACTTCGAAGCCCGCCTTGAACAAGTCCACCGCAGCCTTCTCCAGCAGATCGAAATCCTGGCAGGCGAAGTGGTGCTCTATCTCGTAGTCGAGCTCAGGGTTGCTGCCGTCGGCCAGCAGTTCGGTCACTATGGCGGTCGTTTCGTCGCGCCACTCTTGCATATCCAGACTCATGTTGCCTCCCAGGCGGTATGGTTGCGCAAAGCATACCTGTCCGGCGCGCCCCGCTCAACGAGTGTCGGTGTCCATCTGCCCTTTGTTCAGGCGCGCTCCCTCTCCCCCAAATGGGGACATGCCCATTTTGGGGGCCAATCCGCACTATCTGCCATACATCACCTGATGGGCCGCACATCCAGCAGACAAGCGCATTCAAACCAGAACGAATGAGTCACCAATAGCCTTTTCTCCAGAACAAGGACGCAGTGAAGCCGCGATGACAAAGGATACGCATCGGGTTATCAAGGGTCGGCAAGCCGAGCTTGCCGACGAGAGAGGAGCCCCTGTTGGCTCCTTTTTTTCACGTGATGGAGCACGTTAATAATGACTAAAAAAACCATACTGAGCCTGCTGATTGGCTCGACCCTTATGATTGGAAACCAGGTCAGCGCCGCCCCGGTGCATGGCCCCTTCGATGCCCCCCTGGCCGATGAGGCCAAGGTGCTGGAGATGCTCAAGAAGAGTGGCAAGATTGCCACCCTGGCCTCGCCCGAGATGGAGCAGGCCGCCCTGGCCAGCTTCTACCGCCAGAAGGCGCGTGCCCACCAGGGCCATGGTGCCCTGGCGGTGCAGGAGGGCAAGGTGCGCGAGCGCATCCTCAAGAAGATCCGCTTGAACGGCACGGCCCGTCCCGGCGATCGCATCCCCACCCTGCTGCTCAAGTCTATCGAGAAAGAGCACTATCGGGGCGCCAAGCGGCAGGACAAGATCCTCGCCATTCTGGTCGACTTCCCCGACTACCCGAAAAACAGTGTCCGCCCCGAGCTGACCAAGATGTATTACCCGGACTACACCCCGGCGCACTACAACGACCTGCTGTTCTCCCCTAAGGGTTACCAGGGCCCCAATGGCGAGACCTTCATCTCGATGCGCCAGTTCTACGAGCAGCAATCCGGCCAGAGTTACAGCGTGGGCGGTCAGGTGGCTGGCTGGTACACGGCCAGCAAGCCTGCCGCCGACTATGGCAATAACCAGAACGAAACGGCGGTGCGGGAGCTGGTGAAGGAGGCGCTGATCCAGGTCGCCAATGACCCCAGCATCGATCTCGCCGAGTTTGATCAGGAGGATCGCTACGACTTGAACGGCAACGGCAATCGCAACGAACCCGATGGCCTGATCGACCACCTGATGATCTTCCACGCCAGCGTGGGGGAAGAGGCCGGTGGCGGCGATCTGGGTGAAGATGCCATCTGGGCCCATCGCTGGAACCTGGGCAACCCCTACCCCATTCCCGGCACCAGCAGCCCGGCCGGTAACTTCAACGGCCAGTATGCCGCCTACGACTACACCATACAGCCCATCGATGCGGCGGCCGGGGTCTGCGCCCATGAATATGGCCACGATCTCGGCCTGCCGGATGAATATGACACCAAGTACACCGGCAAGGGCGAACCCGTCGCCACCTGGTCCGTGATGTCTTCCGGCTCCTGGGCGGGGGTAATTGGCGGCACCGAACCGACCGGCTTCTCCGCCTGGGCCAAGGAGTTCCTGCAAGCCTCCCTCGGCGGCAACTGGCTGCACGGCAGCAATGTGCATGTCGACGATCTTAGCCGACGCGGCAACGTCTATATGCTGGATCAGGCCAACGACAAGGGACGCAACGATGATGTGGTGCGCATCAATCTGCCCCCGAAACAGGTGCCCCTCAATCCCCCCTACGCCGGCCAGTTTGAATACCATGGTGGTAACGGCAATGATCTGGACAACCGCATGGTCCTCAACCTGGACTTGACCGGCAAACAGAGTGCGACCTTTGGCTTCAAGGCCTGGTACCAGATAGAAGATGGCTTCGACTACGCGCGGGTGCTGGTCAACGGCCAGCCCATTGCGGGTAACCTGACCACCTCGGACGATCCGAACGGCATCGGTTTTGGTATCGGCATCACGGGCCATTCGGGGGGCTGGGTCGATGCCGACTTTGACTTGAGCCCCTGGGCCGGTCAGCAGATCCAGCTCAGCCTGCAGTACCTGAGCGATGGTGGCGTGGCCGAGCAGGGTCTGTTCGTGGACGAGATCCAGATAGTCGCCGACGGCGAGACTCTGGTCAGCGACGGTGCCGAGGCTGCCTCAGCCTTCAGCCTGGCGGGCTTCGTGAAGAGCAATGGCAACGAGGCCAAGGATCACTACTACCTGGCCGAGTGGCGCAACCATGCGGGCGTCGACAAGGGGTTGGCCCACATCAACGTGAGCGACCAGCTGATGCGCTACGAGCCGGGCCTGCTGCTCTGGTACGTGGATAACAGCCAGAGCAACAACTGGGTCGGACAACACCCGGGGGAGGGTTTCCTCGGCGTGGTGGATGCGGATCAGCGCCCACTCACATGGAGCGATGGCGCCGTGGCCAGCACCCGCTACCAGATCCATGATGCGACCTTCAGCCTGGGGATAGCCAAACCGCTCATCCTCAACCACCCGAGCGGCTCCTTCCTGCAGGATCTGTGGATAGCGCCCAAACGCATCTTCAAGGATGGCAACAGCTATCAACAGGCTGCCATCCCGGATGCCGGCAAGCGCCTGCCCCAGTTTGGCCTCAAGATAGCGGTCACCGGTCAGGCCAGGGACATGAGCACCGGCAGGATCATCGTCAGCAAGCAGTAACATTGATGTCAGTCGAGGCCCCTGCGGGGGCCTTTTTGCTGCCCCTACTCCCGCGTTCGGCCAGCGCCTCCCGATGGACCGGCCAGTCACTGGCCAGGAAAACAGCGGATTGCACAGATGTCGAGCGAACGGCGAATTTATCCGGCCCTCAGGTTGACAGTGCCATCTCAAAAGGGTTTAATGCGCGCCGTTGCCCAGATAGCTCAGTCGGTAGAGCAGGGGATTGAAAATCCCCGTGTCGGCGGTTCGATTCCGTCTCTGGGCACCAACAATTCCTCCTTAGTTCAGTCGGTAGAACGGCGGACTGTTAATCCGTATGTCGCTGGTTCAAGTCCAGCAGGAGGAGCCAAATTTTTGCAAAAAGCCCGCTCATTGAGCGGGCTTTTTGCATCTGCGTGGCGGCACGCCCAGCTTGGCGCGCGGCCACCACAGGGCGGGTAAGGGAGACGTCGTCAACCCGACTTCTCGCTCTGGATCCCGAGCGGGACGGGACAAATCACCAAACTTGCGGATGCAGCCAAAACCGGCGTGACCGGCTCCTGGGCCATGGTTATGATGTGGGTCCCCCAGTTGCCTCGTTTCGGGAGTACACCAGATGAATCGCCCCTTGAGTTATGTGCTGGATGGCATCCAGTGTGAGCCTCGCCTGTTCACAGTGCCACTCGACCATCAGCATGAGGACGGCCCTGAGCTCACTCTGTTTGCCCGCACTCTCTGTCGCAAGGACAAGCTGGATGCCGACTTGCCCTGGCTGCTCTACCTGCAAGGGGGACCCGGCTTTGGCGCGCCCCGCCCTACCAATCAGAGCGGCTGGCTCAAGCGCGCCTTGCAAGAATTTCGCGTCGTGCTGCTCGATCAACGGGGCACCGGCCACTCTACCCCGGTCAGCGCCGAGGCGCTGGCGCACCTGAGCCCCGCTGAACAGGCCAGCTACCTAAGCCATTTTCGCGCCGACAGCATAGTGCGCGATGCCGAACTGATCCGCGCCCAGCTCTCCCCACACCGTCCCTGGAGCCTGCTCGGTCAGAGCTTTGGCGGCTTCTGCTGCCTCAGCTATCTGTCGCTCTTTCCCAAGGCCCTGCACGAGGTCTATATCACCGGCGGCGTCCCGCCAATGGGCCGCAGTGCCGAGGAGGTCTATCGCGCCACCTACCTGCGGGTGGCCGACAAGAACCGCGCCTTCTTCGACCGTTTCCCCCATGCGCAGGCACTGGTCAATCGCCTCGCCAAACATCTGCATCAGCATGAGGTCAGGTTGCCCAATGGGCAGCGTCTGACGGTAAAGCAGTTGCAACAACAAGGGTTGGATCTGGGGGCCACTGGCGCCTTCGAGGGCCTCTATTTCCTGCTGGAAGACGCCTTCATCGGCGAGCGGATCAATCCCGCCTTCCTCTACCAGATCCAGGCCATGCAGCCCTTCAACGCCCACCCCATCTTCGCCATCTTGCACGAGGCCATCTATGCCGAGGGGCGGGCGAGCGACTGGGCGGCCGAGAGGGTTCGCCGCGAGTATCCCGAGCTGGCCTGGGCGCCGGGCCAGGACCTCGCCTTCACCGGCGAGATGATCTACCCCTGGATGTTCGAGCAGTTCCGCGAGCTACTTCCTCTCAAGGAGGCGGCCCAGCTGCTGGCAAAGAAGGCGGACTGGGGCCCGCTCTACGACCCCAGCCAGCTGCAACAAAACCAGGTGCCCGTGGCCTGCGCCGTCTATGCCGACGACATGTATGTGGAGTTTGATTTCAGTCGTGAAACCCTCAAGGGCCTTGGCAACAGCCGCGCCTGGATAACCAACGAATACGAGCACAACGGCCTGCGCGCCGATGGCGAATATATTCTGGACAGGCTCATCAGGTTGAACCGGGATCGCTAGCACCGCCCCCTGAGTGGGGAGAGGGCGGCAAGTTCGCCCGAATGTGGAAGCAAACAATAACAATAAGGAAAGTGAACTTGGATCATCCGGAACTCTCGGCCGGCTGGCTGAGTCGTCTCTTCTATCACTGGACCGGCCCCTTGCAGCGCAAGGGATTGCAGGAACCCAGCGTCAGTCTGGACGATCTCTACCCCCTGCTGCCCCAAGACAACAGAGATGCGCGAGCCGACGCCTTCCTGGCCCTGACCGCCCGCCTGCCGGTGGGCCCCTGGGCCATCACGACCTACATCTGGCGCCACTATGGCAGCCGCATCGCCCTGCTTACCTTGCTGCAACTGCTGGCCATGCTGGCCACTCTGGCCAGTCCCTGGCTGCTCAACCATGTCATGACGCAGCTCGGTACTGGCGCCGCGACCGAGCACAAACTGCTGCTGGCCTTCGCGCTGTTTGGCTCTGTACTCGCCGCGGGCATGCTGGCAGAACATGCCCTGCAACTGGCGCTCAAGATGCACGTCCCTATCCGCCGACTGCTGGCCGAGGCCCTGCTCGCCAAGGTGATGAAGCTCGGTGGCAAGAGCTTCGATGACAGAGCCGGCGGCCGGGTGCAGAACCTGATCAATCGCGATGTCTGGGACATCACCTGGATTCTTGCCGACCCCGCCATGCCAATCACCATGCTATTGCAGCTGGCGGGTACCATAGCCCTGCTGGTGTGGCAGGTGGGCAGCGCCGGCCTGGTAGGCTGCGCCGTGCTGACCCTGTTGCTGCTGCTCTCGACCCGGTTGATCCGCCGCATGAACCAGCAGGAACAGCACCTCAAACACAGCCAGGATGAGCGCAACGGCATCTTGGCCGAGTACATCAAGAAGCTGCGACTGGTACGCCAGAACGGGCTGGGCCCCTTCTTCACCCGGGCCGCGGAGCAGAAACGTCAGCAGGAGCTCAGGGTGCTTGGCCGAGTGCTCAGACTCGATGCCATCAATGATGCCCTCATGCTGGGGACACCGCTGCTGGTCACTCTGGCCACCTTCACCACCTACCTGGTGTCAGGCCAGAGCCTGACCCTGCCCCAGGTGTTCACCACCATCGCCCTGTTCGCCGTGCTGCGTATTCCCATGCAGCGCCTGCCCTACCTCATCCGTACCCTGATCAACTTCAATACCGGCTTCCAACGGCTGTGCGAACTGCTCAACAGCCCGGAGCAGCATCGCCAGCTCGATGATGACAGCCTGACCAGGGGCACAGTGGTCCTCCATAAGGTGAGCGCCCATCATCAACAGCACCCGGTGCTGAGCGACGTCAACCTGACCATCAACCCGGGCGAGTTAATCGGCATCACCGGCAAGACGGGAGCGGGCAAGAGCTGTCTGCTGCACCTGATTGCCGGCTTCGATGATGACTTCGAAGGGGAGATCCGCCGTCACGGCAGGGTCGCCCACCTGGGTCACAAGCCCTGGCTGATGAATGACAGCATCCGCAACAACATACTGTTCGGGCAGCCCTGGGATGAGGCTCGCTACCTCTGGGTGCTGGAGGCTTGCACTCTGACCGGGGATCTCGCCCTGCTCGGCCACGGGGATCAGACGCTAGTCGGCGAACTCGGCACCCGGCTCTCCGGGGGACAGCAGCAGAGGGTGGCCCTGGCGCGGGCGCTCTACACCCAGGCCGACATACTGCTGCTCGATAATCCGCTCTCGGCACTGGATCCCATGGTCTCGGCTCAGGTGTTGCGTCTGGGGCTAACGTTCCGGCCCGGTCCGACCCGGCTGCTGGTAAGTCATGACCCCGAGGTGCTGGCACACTGCGACCGGGTATTCTCCATTGAGCAGGGATCCTTGACCGAGCTGGCCCCCCGCCAGCTCGCCGACTTGCCCGTGCCGGTATCCGAACAAGCTCTCCTCGTCCCCCAGGAAGCCGAGCTGTTCAATGAGGAGAAAATGGTCGAAGGCAAGGTGGATTGGGGACTGTTTGGCTTTCTGTGGCAGCGGCTCCAGGCTCCCGGCCTTATCCTGTTGACCCTGCTGCTGGCCCTGGGTCAGGAGGGGCTGCGCATCGCCTCGGATCTCTGGCTGGGCGGCAAGGCTGCCAACACTGAACTGGCGCCCCTGCTCGGCACCTACATGGCCCTGGGGCTCGGCTCCCTGCTCTGTATCACCCTGGTACGGGTGCTCAACTACCAGCTGGGCCTCAAGCTTGCCTGGAGTCTGTTCGAGGGCATGCTCGGCCGCATCAGCCGTGCCCCCATGGCTTTTTTTGACAAGGTGCCCCAGGGCAGGATCCTCAATCGCTTCGACAGGGATCTCGCCGAAACCCAGGAGACCTTGCTGCCCATGATGAGCGGTCTGTTTGGCATGCTGATCTCGGTGCTGCTGCAAGTGTTGGTCATCGGCATCAATCTGCCGCTGTTGCTGCTGGTGACGCCCCTGGTCGGTGGCGTGCTCTACCTGCTGCAGCGCCGTTACCGCGCGGTGCAGCTCAAGCTCAGACGCCAGGCATCCGTGCTGCGCTCGCCTCTCTATATCAGCATCAGCGAGACCATTCGTGGTGCTCCCGCCCTGCGTCTGGCAGGGGCCGAGCGTTACGCCCTGGATCAGGTGCTGGTTCACTATGACAACAACCTGCGCAGCTGGTACACCACCACCTCCATCAACCGCTGGCTCGGCCTGCACCAGACCCTGCTCTCCGCCGCCCTGGTCGGCGCCGTGGCACTCATGGTTGCCCTGAGCGACAGCACGCTATTCGGGGCCGTGGCCATCACCTATGCCTTCACCACCTCGGCCATGCTCAATGCCCTGATCCGCACCTTTGCCGAAGTCGAGCAGATGATGAATGCCGTCGAGCGGGTGCGCGAATACAGCGAGATTGCCAGTGAACGCCAGGAGGGAGAGCCGCTGCGCACTCCTCATCCCCCAGTGCGCTTCGTCAACCTTGGTCTGCGCTATCCCGAGGCGAGCCAGTGGGCCCTGCACAAGGTCAACTTCGAGCTGGCTCCCGGTGAGAAAGTTGGCGTGTGCGGGCGCACCGGGGCGGGGAAAAGCTCGCTGCTCGGTGCCTTGCAGGCCATGTACCCTTATGCGCAGGGGGAGATCTATTATGGGGAGCAACCGCTGTCGACCCTGGCCCCCGAGGCCGTGCGCGCCCTCTATGACACCGTATCCCAGACGCCACTCACCTTCTTCGGCACCCTGCGCGCCAACCTGGCCCCCCTTGAACAGCAACATGGTGTGCCCTCCGGCAGCACCGAGCTGCAACCTGACAATCTCAGCGCCGAACACAGCGATGCTAGGCTGACAGAGGCCCTGCAACGGGTGGGACTGGGTGAACGCTGCGCCGGCCGGCTGGATGAGGATCTCGACAGGCTTCAGCTCTCCGCAGGGGAGACCCAGTTGCTGGTGATCGCCCGCATCCTGTTGTCGCAGCGCCCGCTGATCGTGCTGGATGAGGCGACCTCGGATCTCAGCCACAGCGGCATGCGCGAGATGGCCGAGTTGCTCTATCGCTATAGACCCGATGCCAGCTACCTGGTGATAGCCCACCATCTGGAGCCGCTGCTCTCCCTCGACAAGGTAGTGGTCATGGAAGCCGGTACTGTGGTGGAGCAGGGCTCGCCGGTCGGCCTGCTGGCCAACCCCGGTTCGCGCTTCCATCAGCTGTTTGCCCGCCAAGTCAATCGGCAGATCGATCAGATAGCCTGACCACACACGGCAGAGGGCTGCCCATCGGCAGCCCTCTTACCAAGAGAACAAGTTGGATCAACGCTCCATTATCTGAGTCACATCGTCCTTCCTGATCAGCATCTCCCTCCCCTCCTCATCGTAATACCGATACATGCCAGTGCTCTCATCCAGCTTGGGTCTGCTATCAGTGGTGATCAGCTTGCCATCCCGAGTGCTCATTATGTATTGGGAGCTGCATGCCGTGACACCCAACGCGCAGCAGAGTAACACCATGGAAAATCTCATCGCCTGCTTTCCTTGCCCGCCCCTCACCATGAGGGGAACACACCAACAGCCTAGCTGAAGCGAATTTAAATCAATAATAAAAACAAGAAAGTCAACCACCAGAACGAAACCTAAAAACCAACAATCAAGCACAAAAACACAACAGAATTTATACAAACACTCCTGCGTCTCAGCACAAAAAACCATGAATGGCTCTAATGGCACCCATTTATTGAGAATTGTCTGATATTTGTTGCAAAAAAATACACTTTTGATAGATTCCGCCACTGAATTCAAATGGCAACCCAATTACTAAAACCATCAATAATAAATCTTTTTCGCCCACCTAAGTGCGACACAGGTTGTCTGGCGAACAGGTTAGGCAACAAATAATTCACAAAGCATGCCGGGATGTCATTCGGATGCGGTAGCTATGCCCATTTTTCCCTACATCTTGTCGATGGGATGAGACTCTTTATTGAGTAATTTGGTCGCACAGTTGGCAAGATAGTGATTTGTGCCATAAGTCAATACTGATTTTCTGTGAGCTCCATGTCATGTCATCCGCTATAAATGTCAATTTTTCGTAATTTACAATTTTAATACGTTTATTTCATGTGACTCGTAAATACTTAAAATAATTTCACCATAGAAAATAAAAATATATTTAATAGGCCCAGTTCCTTTCAGGGTGTGATGCACAGCAATAGTTAATATAGTCAACATGGAATGTCAGATACGTTCTGGCAACCATTTCTAATAGTTAGAACAAACACATTTCAAGGCTTTACCAAAAATGAAATTCATAACAGCGCCATGGATACTTGCTGCGGTTAGCTTAAATGCGTTCGCCGCACCGCAAATAAGCCCACAGATGATGGAACAGTTCAAGCGTCTATCGCCTGTAGAACAGCAATCATTGGCAAAACAATATGGTATATCAACAGAGCAACTGAAAAGCACAAGCGCCATTACCCCTGTCACGCCATCAGTCCCTGTTGCAGCCCCACGTGAACTCGATTACACCCAGGTATCCCAACGTCCGCTCATTGCTGGTGTGGCGCAACCCGGAGACTTACAGCCATTTGGGTATAATGTATTTGCCGGTGAGCCCATCCTGGATGCCCCTATTACCGACATGCCAGTTGCAGATGACTATGTTATTGGCCCTGGAGATGAAATTCATGTTCAACTCTACGGTAAAGAAAATGCGGTTTACGATTTGAGTGTCGGCCGGGAAGGCTTTATTGATTTTCCCAGTCTCGGCCCTATCTCCGCCAGTGGCTTAACCTTCCAGCAATTCAGAAGTGACCTTGAATCCAGGATCAAGGAGCAGATGATTGGTGTAAATTCCTTCATCAGCTTTGGTTCAATGCGTTCCATGCAGGTGTTTGTCATGGGAGACGCCTACCGCCCAGGTGCTTACAATGTCAGTGGCATGGCGACCGTGACTCAGGTATTGCAGGCCGCTGGTGGCATAGACACAGTCGGTTCCTTGCGAAAAATCCAGGTAAAACGCGCAGGGCAAAAAATCATCGATGTGGATCTCTACAAGATGCTTGTCTGGGGTGATACCAGCCAAGACATCCGTTTACAGGCCGGAGATACCGTGTTTGTGCCTGCCAAGGGCAGTGAGGTCGCCATCAACGGGCTGGTCAAGCGCCCCGCCATTTACGAGCTGAGGAATTCGGCACCACTGGCGGATGTGCTCGCACTGGCTGGCGGCGTCAAAGCCGCCGCGTTGCAAGAAGTCTCCGTAGAACGTCACACCGACAGCGGTCTCAGGGTATTCAACCTGACACTGGCCAACGCCCATGATCGCCTGTTCAGTATTCGGGACGGGGACAAGATATCGGTCAAACCGAGCAGCACCGAATATAACCAGGCCATTGTGGTCAAAGGCGCTGTGGTTCGTGACGGCGTCTATAGCTTCTCTCCCGGTACTCGGGTCAGCACCATCTTGCAGAGTGTTGAGCGAGACCTCATTTCGGCTACCGATTTGAGTTACGCACTCGTGGTCAGAGAGATTGATTCCCAACGTAATATCAACGTGATTCAATTCAACTTGGGCAATGCCCTGCAACACCCTGGTGGCAAGGATGATGTCCTGCTTCAGGCCCGGGATCAGGTGCTGGTGTTCCGAAATGATGCTACTGACCGCCTCAGAGAGACAGCCACAACCTCAACCAAGGTGAAGGATCTCAAGGCGAAGTCTCGAGAACTGGACAACGCTGCCATGATGCGCACAGATGCATCCACCGGCGCCAATGTCACAAACGATGAATTGAATACCGATAGCCAGATCAAGCTCTCTTCACTTTCCGATAAAACCGCAACAGATGCCGTTGTGGCGGACTCCAGACAAGCCTTGTTGGCGCCAGTCATCGAGCGCCTGAAAGCGCAGTCGACTCAGGGCCAGCCGGTCAAAATCATGGAAGTCAGGGGGGAAGTGAAATACCCGGGCCTCTACCCACTGACCGAGAGCAGTCGCATGTCCGATGCCATTCTCGCCGCCGGTGGGTTCAATGAGCAGGCCAACATTGTCGAACTGTCCCGCGTCACTGAGCGTGGTGACAGCATCCTGGTCCAGAATGAGCGGTTCCCCCTGGACACAGCCAATAGCCCGTACAGTTCGCCCCTCCTGCAATCCAAAGACAATATCAACGTCCTGCCCCACCCACAGTGGCGGGAAGAAGCGACCGTCCAGGTCTTCGGTGAAGTGAAATTCCCCGGCACATATACCGTCCGACGCGGAGAAAGCCTGCACGATCTGATCGAGCGGGTGGGTGGCATTACTGCCTACGCCAATCCCAACGGGGCGATATTTGCTCGTAAGGCCTTGCGCCAGCAGGAAGAACAACGGTTGGTGATGCTGCGGGATGAGCTTCGCCAAGAAATATCGACCATGACCTTGCGCAGACAGAGCACCATTGCCAACTACAGCAGCTCTCCTGCCGAAGCCATGACGGTTGTGAATCAACTGGAGAACAGCAAGGCCATTGGGCGGATGACCATAGATATGCCAGCACTGCTCTCCGGAGAAAAGCAATCCGATATATTGCTGGAGGATGGCGATAAATTATATATCCCGACCATGCAGAATGTGGTCTCCATCGCAGGGATGGTGCAGTTCCCATCAGCTCACATATACAAAGGGGATACCAGTATCAATGAATATATCAGTCTTGCTGGCGGAACAAAGAAGCAGGCCGATACCGATCGCGTCTATGTGATAAAAGCCAACGGCAGTGTGATGTTGCCTAATGACAGTTGGTTTGGTGGACGAAAGAGTCTTGAGCCTGGCGATACCATCATAGTCCCGGTGGACTCTGATTATCTAGACAACCTGAGCATTATGTCCTCAGCAACTCAGATCATGTATCAATTGGGTGTGGCCTGGTCCGCAATAAAATAATGCTATTGAACGCATCAGTTCATATTCCATAGGACTCATTACATCATAATGGAAGCACAAAAAGTGAATGTCATTCCCTTACCGAGAGATATGTCTCCGGTAAGTGATGAAATTGACCTGCGGGAGTTAGTGGTTGCCTTGTGGCATGGCAAGTGGTGGATTTTTTCCACCACCTTCATTGCCACCGGTCTCGCCGTCGCCTTCGCACTCTGGAGCCCCAATATCTATCGCGCCGAGGCCTTGCTGACTCCCTCTCTTGAGCAGCAAGGTGGTGGACTCTCCGCGCTGGCATCCCGCTTCGGTGGGCTAGCCAGCCTGGCTGGTGTCGATCTTGGCAACAAAGGCGGAGATAAGGCCTCGATAGCCATCGAAGTGGGCAAATCACGGCTGTTTCTTGGAGATTTCATCCGCCACCACCAGCTGGCTGTCCCTTTGCTCGCCGCTACCGGTATGGATAAAACCACCGGCGAGTTGATCATCGACCCTCAGATCTACGATACGGTGACCCAGAAGTGGGTGCGCGAATTACCTGCTGGCAAGTCACCCGAGCCCACGGACTGGGAACTGATCAAGGCTTTCAGGGGGCTGGTCTCCCTCAATAGCGATCCCAAGACCGGATTGTTGACAGTCAACGTTGACTTTTATTCACCACAACTGGCCAAACAGTGGGTGGACTGGTTGATCAATGATCTCAACCACACCATGAAACAACGGGATCAAGAGGAGGCAAAGCGCAATATTTCCTATCTGACCGAGCAATTATCCAAAACCTCCGTCGCCGATATGCAGAAGGTTTTTTATCAACTGATCGAAGAGCAGACCAAGACCTTGATGCTCGCCGAGGTCAATCAGGAATACGTATTTAAAGTACTTGATCCTGCCGTCATCGCCGAAGAGAAAATAAAACCAAAACGGGCACTGATTGTTGTATTGGGTGCACTATTGGGCGGCATGTTGGGAGTGATGATAGTTTTGGTTCGGTTTGCATTCCGTCATGATAAAAAATAATGGGTGCAAATTAACCAAAAACGATGGCTTGCCATCATAATAGAGTAGAACGAACCTCGACTATTCTGATTTTATAAGGGAAATATATGAAGAAGAGTGTTTTGATTATGACTGCCCTGCTGGCCCTGTCCGGCCAGACCATGGCTGCAGAAACAGCTGCTGCTGCTGGCGCAGGTGCTGCAGGCAGCGCTGCCGCTGGTGGTCTGACCGTTGGCGCCATCGCTGTTGGTGTCGCCGCTGCGGCTGCCATCGGCGTCGCCGTCGCCGTTGCCAGCAACGACAAAGACGACAACAGCTCCACCTCGACTGTTACCAGCACAGCTCGTTGATATTACGATTTAAAGACTGCCTGAGGGCAGTCTTTATTTTTATACCGATTCATTCAGCGATGTTTTTATGCTAACTAAGCGCATTATTGTAATGTTATCAATGTTGTTGTTTGGCTGTGCAGACAACAACGTTGATAGCTATCAGCAACTTAAATTTCTTCTCTCCGGAAATGCAGAAATAACTATCACCCCGGAAGCCATCAATAAACTCCCTTATGCCAGTGCATATGTCACCGTAGATGACAGACCAAAAATATTCGTCGTGCTCGCGTTTGCAGATGAAAATAGGTTGTCCTGGGTTAGCAGCGACAGGGGCATGATAGTGACCGAGCATGGTAGAATTACTAAAACATTGAAACTGGAAAATGATCTTCATTATTATTCCAGTACGATGAAGGACCCCTTGATTCAAGCATCCATCGCCTCGGGTGCACAGTTCAGTTACAGCGCCGAATGGGCAAAGGATCGTCGCAGTGGGAGAAGCATGCGCAGTGTATTCCGCCAGCTCGCGGATGAAAATCTGGATATCAATGGCACCATTATTGCGACCTCCCTCTATGAGGAAACCGTGCAGTCGATAAAAGATGATCAAATATGGAATAATTATTACTGGTTGGACAAAAAGTCTGGCCTGATCCGAAAGACCGTTCAAAAGCTAGGCCCTGACAACAGCACCATAGAGATGGTCTTTACCAAGCCTTACGCATCATGAAAAAAATAATACTCTCGTTATTGATAGGCTATATGCCCTTTCTTCACGCTGACAGTGTTACCAAAGTAGCCTTAGGTAATGTCAATGGCACCACCATCTCCCTTTCGGATAGTCAGCGTCTTGAACAGCTACTGAATAATGCCAAGCTACCTGATCATATTTATTGGCCTGCCGCCATTATCTCATCCCCCGCAGAAGAGCGTGTGGTCCAGCAAGCCAAGGAATTATTGCTCAGCGATGTGAAATCGCTCCAGGTGATATGGATGAGAGAGCATCAAGGCGGTCTGGTTCAAACAACCCAGCAACTGTTGCGAGAGCTGGATCAGCTTGATGTCACCGGCCGGATTGATATAAAGCTGGATCCCGATCTCAGCAGAATTGAACCTGATAACAACCCCCGCTTGAGCGGCAACTACTCATTGTATGTCTCTCCTCGGCCATCCCGTTTATATTTGATGGG
Organism: Aeromonas rivuli; assembly: GCF_020149575.1. Classification (NCBI taxonomy): domain Bacteria; kingdom Pseudomonadati; phylum Pseudomonadota; class Gammaproteobacteria; order Aeromonadales; family Aeromonadaceae; genus Aeromonas; species Aeromonas rivuli. The sequence goes on from NZ_CP079742.1 coordinate 3,529,139, forward strand.
TTTAATCAATAGCCGTAAGTCATTGCCTCATGAGCATGGAAAAGGTTTGGCTGAATATTGGCAGGGCCATAGCTTGTTGGCCGGAGCCAACCCGGGTGAGGTATATCTCATCCAGCCAGATGGCAGCACCCAGTTATCACCTGTGGCCGTATGGAATGAATACCATATAGAACCCATGCCCGGTGCAACACTGTTTGCCGGGTTCGATCCCGAATTGCTGCCAGCCAAATTTAAAAACATCAATCTCCGTATTGCCGAAATGATTGCTAATCGGATACCCGAGTAATGCTAACCAGAATCGCCACTCTCTCTATTCTTGTCTCTCCTATCGCTTGCGCCAATACGGATAGTTTCTCCCCTGCCTTTCCGACCCAGAGTGACTTTGGTGGTGTAGGTCTGCTCCAGATGCCAACGGCGCGCATGGCCCCAGAAGGTGAGTTCTCTTTCAACTACATGGATAACCAGGAATATCGACGCTGGTCTATCTCCATGCAACCATTCGACTGGCTGGAAGCCACCCTGAGATACACCGACATTCGCACCCGCCTGTATAGCAATGATGAGAGCTTCAGTGGCGATCAAACCTATAAAGACAAGGGGCTGGATGTCAAAGCCAGGCTCTGGAATGAATCCACCTGGCGCCCTCATGTCTCTGTCGGGCTTCGCGATGTCATGGGGACCGGACTCTTTGATAGCGAGTACATCGTTGCCAGCAAGCGCTATGAGAACCTTGATTTCACCCTGGGCATGGCATGGGGAAACATGGGGCAGAGTGGCAACATCAAGAACCCCTTCTGTGAACTCCGCGATGGCTGGTGCCAACGGGACGACGGGTTCTCGGGCAGTGGTGGCAAATTTGAATTTGGCAGCCTGTTCCATGGGCCTGCCGCTCTCTTTGGCGGAATAGAGTACCAGACGCCCTGGCAACCATTGAGGTTGAAGCTTGAATACGATGGCAATGACTACAGTCACGAGTCGGCGGGCGTCATCACACAAAGCACCCCCATCAATGTGGGCATAGTCTACCAGCCCTATGATGCTCTCGACATGCACCTCAGTTATCAGCGCGGCAACACGCTGATGTGGGGGATGACACTGCATACCAATTTCAACGATCCCTCCTTGTCGCTGCCAAAGCTCATGGATCCCCCGGTTCCGGCCTATCAGACCAGCGAAACGGCCTCTCTGGATGAGGTGGACTGGCAAGATTTGTCCTCCCAGCTGGCCGCCAATGCAGGCTGGCAAGAGGTCTCCCTCTACGGTGATGACGACACCCTTACCCTGGTGGGTGAGCAGACCCGCTTCCGGGAGCAGGCTCAGGGCGAGCACAGGGCTACCATGCTTGCCGTCAATGACCTGCCTGCGTCGGTGAAGCAACTGCGGATCATCGAGCAAAAGCAAGGGATGCCACTGCAGGAGACCCGCGTCGATCTGGACTCGGTGCGCCGCGCCAACAGCGATCTTCCTCTCGGCCAGAAACAGGAGATCGAGGTCAGCCGGCAATCACCGACCCAGGTTCAGGGAGCACGGCGCCATGAGGCGGAGCCCCGCTCATGGAGTTTCAATATTGTGCCCAAACTGAGCCAATCCATCGGGGGCTCAGAGAGTTTTTACATGTATCAGGTCGGGTTGAATGCCAATACCGACTGGTACATGACAGATCACAACTGGCTGAGCAGCACGCTCTTCTTCAATCTGTTCAACAACTATGACAAGTTCAATTACACGGCTCCCCCGCCCGATGGTGAGGCCTTGCCCCGGGTCAGAACCTGGATCCGGGAATATGTCACCTCCTCAGATGTGCTGCTGAATAACCTTCAGCTCACCCATATGGATAAATATGGTAAAGATTGGTACGCCCAGACATATGGCGGCTATCTGGAGATGATGTACGCCGGGGTCGGCGGTGAAGCCTTGTATCGCCCCTTCAACCAATCCTGGGCCATAGGGGCAGATCTCAATCTGGTGAAACAGCGGGACTGGGAAAACACCCTCCAGTTTGCTGACTATCAGGTGGCGACCGGCCATGTCACCACCTACTGGCAGCCGGAGTTTCTCGACAAGGTGACGGCCCAGATCTCGGTGGGTCGTTACCTGGCAGGGGATTATGGTGCCACCCTCAACTTCGCCAAGGAGTTTGATTCGGGCATCAGTGCCGGTTTCTTTGCGACCTTCACCAATGTGTCGGCAGAAGAGTACGGTGAAGGGAGCTTCACCAAGGGGCTCTACATCACCATCCCGTTCGACCTCATGATGTTCAAGTCCACCATAGACAGCGGCACCATCAGCTGGGTCCCCCTGACCCGGGACGGGGGTCAGATGCTGGCCAGAAAGTACGGGCTCTACAGCCAGAGCAGTGTCGCCTCCTTCTGATATGAAATGACTGCCCATCGCAGATAAAAAAAGCACCTTCCATGAAGGTGCTTTTTTATTTCTGGCGCACGAGTCTCTGCGGTCAGCCCTTTGGCTTGCGCTCACCGGTGATGGTCGGATTCTTGGGATCAGAACTCCATTCGTACCAGCCACCGTCGTAGACGCTGATCCGCTTCCAGTCCATCAACCAGGCGTAGAAGAAGGCCTCGGAGGCGCGCCAGCCAGTGCCGCAATAGAAGGCGGTCTGATCCTGTGGCGCTATCTGCCACTGCTGCCACATGGCCAGAATTTCACTCGACGGCTTCATGGTGCCATCCGGATTGTGGAAATCGCTCATGCTTTGCGAGTCAACACCGCCATGACCCCACTTGGCGCCAGGAATGTCACCCTTGGGTTCGATATAGCTGTAACCCGAGGTCTCGCCGATGAACTCGTCCCAGGTACGGATGCTGACCAGCTCGCCATCGGACTGCTTGAGCAAGGCCTTGGCCTGTTCGGTCGAGGTGAGGTACTCAGGGTGCACCGGGATCTTGGCACCGAACGACTCGGCGGCCTCGTACTGGTGCGGCAGGCCGGTCTTGGTGCGCAGATGGGCGATAAACCAGGCCTCGATGCCACCATCGAGCAGACGAACGTCCTTGACGCCGGCGTACATCATCAGATGAGCGGCGCGGGCAGCAGCCATGGTGTTGCGACCATAGAGCACCACAGTGGTGTCATGACGGATCCCATTTTCCAGCAGCAGCTTCTCAAGATCGGCATCGGACACCTTGTTCCACAGCGGCTCCTGCTCCAGGCGATTGGTATCGATGTAATCGGCCCCCGGAATGTGGCTGATCAGAAACGCCTTGGGCGCCCCCCAATCCACTTCGAACAGTTTCCAGTCGCCCTTGGGAGCGGCCACGACGGGTTTGCCCGCCTGCAAATCCGCCAGCCACTGGGGATAGACCAGTTGCTGCCAGCGCACCAGGCGCTCTCGCTTGGCCTCTTGCCAGCCTTTGAGCTCGTACAGCTGATGGAAGCCGCGCATACGCAGCATCCGCGCCACCTCGGCCAGGCCACGCTCGCTGCCATAGAGGGCGACCGGCTTTCTGGCATCCAGCCCCTTGTCACGCAGTGCCTGGGGCCACTGCTCGTCATCATATTTCCAGTCCGCAGACAGGCTGACCGCCCCCGATACATGGCCGCCCTGACTCTCCCCTTCCATGGGCCATCCCTGATAGAAGTGGCTGGGACGGGTGTCGACTATGATGGCGCCCTGAGCCTTGGCCTCCTGCATGGAGAGGGGGGCCAGCTCGCCCGCTTGCGCGGAGAAGCTGCACCAGAGCAGCAGGCTGGCCGAGGCCGCCAACAGCTGCCGAATCGCGTGTTTCATTGACTTGCTCACTTATGATGAATGGCAGTTAAAAGATGGAGCGGCCGAGGCGCTCGGACAGTCGCTCGAGCGCCGCCGTGCCTGCCAGAGAATTACCGGCCTTGTTCAGTTCGGGTGACCAGACACAGACACAGAGCTCACCCGGGATCAGCGCCATGATACCACCGCCGACCCCGGATTTACCCGGCATGCCGACGCGGTAGGCAAAATCCCCCGCTTCGTCATAGAGGCCGCAGGTGGCGAGCAAGGCATTGACCTGTTTGGTGGTGCGCGCCCCCAGCAGCGGCTCGCTCGCCCCGAGTGGCAGGCCACGATTCGCCAGATAGACGAAGGCGCGTGCCAAGTCGACGCAGCTCATGCGAATGGCGCAGGCGTTGAAGTAACTCTGCAGCACCTTGTCGACTTCATTTTCAAAGTTGCCGTGGGACTTCATCAGGTAGGCGATGGCGGCATTGCGGGCCGAGTGTTGGTATTCGGACTTCGCCACCACGGCATCCGCGACGATGGCTGGATTGGCCGCCAGGCGGCGCACCAGCTCCAGGGTCCGTTGACGGGGCGCCGTAAGCCGGGTTTCCAGCAGATCGCTCACCACCAGGGCACCGGCATTGATGAAGGGATTACGGGGTATGCCTTGCTCAAACTCAAGCTGAACCAGCGAGTTGAACGGCTGACCCGAGGGCTCCTTGCCAACCCGGGCCCAGATCTCCTCTTCCCGGTAGAGGGTGAGGGCCAGGGTCAGGCTCAGCGCCTTGGAGATACTCTGGATGGAGAAGGGTTCGAAAGCATCACCGGCGGTAAACAGTTCGCCCCCCACCGTGTAGACCGCCATGCCAAGCCTGTCGGCCGGCACCTGGGCCAGCGCCGGAATATAATCTGCCACCTTGCCTTGCCCCAGCAGGGGACGCACTTCATCAAGGATGCTTTCCAATAATTGCGATGACAACTGCATTGAGAGGTTCCACGACTCAAACGGGGCGATCTACCCCACAGACAAAAATCCCGCCAGCGGCGGGATTTTTCATTCGGCCAATCAGGCCGGTTCGCCATACCAGAGGTCGAACAGTTCGGTGACCTCGACGGCCTCCATGCCTTTGGCTTCCAGCCAGCCCTTGAGAACGGCTCTGTCCTCATCGGTGCATTTGCCCAGCGCCTGGGTGCAGATCATGCCTTCCCATGCCAGGTGGCCGGAACCGGCGAATGCCAATTTACGCGGCTCAATCACCTCATCGATCAGGGCATCGATGACGGCATCTATGGTCGCTTCGGCGGTGTTGACCGGGAAGTTAAAGCTCAGATCGAATCCCATTTCCTGGAACTCTTCGACGCGCAATTTCTTACGCAGACGGCGACTACGGTTTGCCATGACAGCTCCTCAGGTTCAGTTAACGCGTTTAAAAATCAGATCCCAAACCCCGTGACCAAGACGATGGCCCCGTTGTTCAAATTTGGTCAGCGGACGCCACTCGGGACGCTCCACCCAGTTGCCCGCGGGCGAGGTGTTCTCATAGCCTTCGGCGGCGCTCATCACTTCCAGCATGTGCTCGGCATAGTTTTCCCAGTCGGTGGCCATGTGGAAGACGCCACCTATGGCCAGCTTCTGGCGAATATCCTGGGCAAAGGCAGGCTGCACGATACGACGCTTGTGGTGACGGCTCTTGTGCCAGGGATCCGGGAAGAACAGCTGCAGACAGGCGAGCGAGCCATTCGGGATCATGTGTTCCAGCACTTCGACCGCATCGTGGCAGATGACGCGCAGGTTGGTGACACCGGCCTCCTGAGCGCTGCCGAGGCAGGCGCCGACGCCGGGGCTGTGCACCTCGATACCGATAAAGTTCTTCTCGGGAGCTTGCTTGGCCATCTCGACCAGGGAGGTCCCCATACCAAAGCCAATCTCCAGCACCACGGGGGCATCGCGACCAAACAGGGCGACGAAGTCCAGCGGGGCAGTGTCGAAATCGATCCCCATGACTGGCCACTGTTCGGCCAGAGCCTTCTCCTGACCCTTGGTCAGGCGGCCTTCACGACGGACAAAGCTGCGGATCTTGCGCATGAATTTGCCGTCTTCGTTAAATTCGTCTTGGGTCACTGGCATATTGGATCACTCGTTATTTCATCAATCTGGGTCACAGCCGACATGGGTTGCTCGTTATTTCATCTATCGGCAGAAACTGGGTAGCGAATTATCCCAAGATGGGCTCAAGGCGCAAGTCTTTCCGACAACTAATGACCGAGCCGCGCCCATCCCGTGCTGCTCAATGGACAATTGCCAGCTGGCTCACAGTATCAAAGGCTTCATAAGGGCATGCTGTGCCGCGATAATAAAACCATACACAACAAAGGATTGCAGTATGAACAAGACCCTTGTCGCCCTCAGCCTCGCCACCCTGTTGGCCGGTTGCAACACCTCCAGCAATGAGTCAGAGGCCCCGGCTGCCCCGACGCCAGCCGAACAGGCCTTCGAATACCTGACCCAACTCAGCTCGAGTGCCGAGGGCATTGGTGCCCGTCCGACCGGCAGCGCCGCCGAGACCCGCGCCGCCGACTGGATCCAGGATCACCTGACCGGCTGGGGCTATGAGGTCGAACGCCAGCCGTTCAGCTATCAGCGCCGCGGGGAGGAAAAATCATCCCAGAATCTGATCGCCGAACTCAAGGGTGAAAGCGATAACGTCATTCTCATCGGAGCCCATTACGACAGCACAGGGGAAGAGCTGGGGTCGGAGGGGGCCACCGACAATGGTGCTGGCGTGGCCGCCCTGCTGGCAGTCGCCGAGGCACTCAAGGGCCAGACCCTGCCTTATACGGTACGTTTCGCCTTCTTCGGCGCCGAGGAGAACGGCCTCAACGGCGCCAAGGCCTATACCGCCAGCCTGGATGAGGCCGCCATCGCCCGACTGCTCGCCATGGTCAACTACGACACCATCGCCGGGGGCGACATCGTCTACGTCCACTCAGCCCACTCGGATGAAGCCGAGTATGGCTGCGCCGAACCGGCCCGTTACAGCCATGATCCCAAGGTACGGGATCGTCTGCTCGCCATCTCGGAGCTGACCCAGACCCCGTTCGCCATCCATCCCAGCTATGCCGGCTACCCGGAAGGGGAAACCGGCAGTTGGTCGGATCATGCCCCCTTCGCCTGCCTCGGGGTGCCCATCGCCTATGTCGAGGCGACCAACTTCACCATCAATGGTGCTGATGGCTTTGATGGTTACTCCCAGAGCACCCACCCGGCGCTGTGGGATTGCTACGACGAGGGGAGCAAGAGCGCCTGCGATCGGGACAGCGAGACCCAGTGGGGCAAGATCTGGCACACAGAGCACGACCGCCTCGACAAGATGGCCGAGCTCTTCCCGGGCCGGGTCGAGCAGCAGCTCGGCGCCAATACCGACATCATGATCCGCTTCCTGCGCGATCCTGGCTTGTAACAGGCCCCCCAGCCGTTTTGGCGAGGGGATGCCAAGCCGGGACGATAAAATGTGGGCAGGTGCCAAAGCTGCCCTTTTTTATCGATTTTTCCACCAGCCATTGCCTCAATTTTTAAATCTGATACAAACGGATAACTTGGCGGTTGAATGGAGCGACCGCCCACCAGTCAGAGAGAGTCCTATGCAGCCGTTTTTTGCCCAGCGTTTCGAGAAGGTTGAACCCTCCTTCATCCGCGAGATCCTCAAAGTTGCCGCCAATCCGGAGATCATCTCCTTCGCCGGCGGCCTGCCCAATCCTCATCTGTTCCCGGTCAAGGCCATCGACCAGGCCTGCCAGGACGTGCTGCGCGAGCAGGGTGCTGCTGCGCTGCAATATGCCGCCACCGAGGGCTTCGCCCCACTGCGCCAATATATTGCCGACCGCTACCTGGCGCGCCATGGCATGACCGTCAACCCGGACAATATCCTGATCACCAGCGGCTCCCAGCAGGCGCTGGATCTGCTGGGCAAGGTGCTGGTCAACGAGGGACAAGATCTCATCATCGAGGAGCCGGGTTATCTCGGCGCCATTCAGGCCTTCTCCGTCTATCAACCGAACTTCCGCCCCATCACTCTGGGAGAAGAGGGACTGGATCTGGCTGCGCTGGATGCGCTGCTGGCCGAGGGCTCCACGGCCAAGCTGCTCTATGGCGTGCCCAACTTCCAGAACCCGAGCGGTGTCTCTTATAGCCGTGCCAACCGCGAGGCGCTGGCCGAACGGCTGGTGCGCCATGAACTGCTGATGGTGGAAGATGACCCCTATGGCGAGCTGCGCTTCGAGGGTGAGCACCTGCCCCCCATCGCCAAGCTGGCGCCAAACAATACCGTGCTGCTCGGCTCCTTCTCGAAGACGGTGGTGCCCGCGTTTCGTCTCGGCTGGATGCTGGTACCGGACTGGCTGCGCAAGAAGGTCACCATCGCCAAGCAGGCCACGGATCTGCACAGCAACGCCTTCAGCCAGCAGGTGCTGCACCGCTTCCTGACCGACCACTCGCTGGATGCCCATCTGGAGAAGATCAAGGAGGTCTATGGCCGCCAACGTGCCGCCATGGAGGCCGCCCTGGCTCGTCACTGCCCGCCCGGCGTCAGCTATACCCGTCCGGAAGGGGGCATGTTCCTCTGGCTGACCCTGCCCGCCAGCATCTCGGCCATGGCGCTGTTCGACGAGGCGATCAAGGAGAAGGTCGCCTTCGTGCCCGGCGCCCCCTTCTATGTGCGCCCCGAGATCCAGAACACCCTGCGCCTGAGCTTCTCCTGCGTGGACGAAGCCACCACAGAGGAAGGCATCAAGCGGCTGTGCAACGCCATGAGGCGCATGCTCTAAGCCCCTCTTTACCAATAAAAGAGCGGCCAAGGGCCGCTTTTTTATTGGTGATTAGAGTCACATCGACGATGCCTGCCCTCCATCTTTGCCAAAGGTGGTCATGACCTGTTCAAAGCCGACCATAGGCAAGGGGCGGCTAAACAGGTAGCCCTGCAGAAAATCGACGCCGTGAGCCTTGAGATAGTCCGCCTGTATCCGGGTTTCGACCCCCTCGGCCACCAGCATGAGACCGAGCCGGGTCGCCAGGTCGATGACGTTGTCCACTATGTGGCTGGAGAGGGCATCGGAACCTATCATGGCGACAAAACTCTGGTCGATCTTGAGGAAATCGACCTGAAACTTCTGCAGATACGTCAGGCTGGAGTGGCCGGTACCGAAGTCGTCGATGGCGATAAACACGCCGAGATTATGCAGCTCGGCAAACAGGCTATCTGTCATGGCATTGGGTTCAATCAGTTCACGTTCGGTCAGCTCCAGCACCAACTTGATGGGGTTGGCCTCGAATGCCTTGAGGAAAGCCCGGCAATCCTCCACCAGGCTGAGATCCTGACAATGGCGGGCGCAGATATTGAACGCGAAGTGAAAACCGACGGGTAACTCCCGGGCCTTGGGGGCGAAGCGCTCGCGCACCTGGCGCATCAAGTCGCTGGTCATGGGAATGATCAGGCCACTAGCCTCCGCCATGGGGATGAAACGATCCGGCGATATCATGCCCTGTTGCGGGTGTTGCCAACGCATCAGTACTTCACAACCGGTACACGCCTCATGGACGCCATCCATCACCGGCTGGAGATAGGGGATGAATTCCCCCTTGGCGAGCCCCCGTGCCAGCTCCTCCTCTGGCGACACCGGACGCCCCAACACCCAGAACGCCACCCCAGCCCCCAACAACGCCAAGATCAGGAAGAGCACCATGCTGCCATTGCTGTAATCCCTGGCTCGCTGCCAATATTGTTGCGGCGTGATACTCGAGCCCAATCGATAGGCATAACGCTGGGAGGCGAGACTGAACTTGCCCCCATCGAGATGAGGCTCCCCATCCAGGACGCGACCATTAGGACCCATCCAGCGTTGGCCCACCAGCAGCATCATGGGGACCTCGCGACTCATTAGTTGCAGCGTGTTGGCCAGGTAATAACCATCCACCCCCACCAGCACACTGCCCTCCTCCCCTTGGGCGCGGTAAACGATGAGGGCGCGATCCGGGGTGAGCGAGTTCCCCGGCGCCAGATCCAGCTGTCCCTGCACATAGCCGCTGGGGTCATAATCCTGGTCGTATTCGCCATAGAGGGAAGTGCAGTAGATGCGATTGCCTCGGGTCAGGTTGACGGTGCGCACATCCGGCACCGTCGCCACTTGGTGACGCAGTATCTGCTTGACGTTGGCACAGGGTTGACCCAGCAAGGGTTTGACCGTCATGGCCGCCTGATAGGCGTTATCCAGGGTACGATCGAACATGTCGCGAGCATGCTGCAATCTGGTCTGGTTATCTGCATTCATGTCACTCACTGTCTGCCAGCCGATGATGGTGGCACCAAGCAGCAGGATCACCAGGAAAACGAGACCAGACTGGACTCCTCGCATGATCTGTTGACGCAATTTGAAGCGGCGAAAAGGCATTGTGGACCCCGGGGTGATGGCGAAAAAGGCATCGATGATACTGGTTTGAATCTGCCTTGTAACCCGGCAATTGGCCAGTGGCAGATATAAATAATTGAATCAATAATGTGCCACCTCCCACCCGGCAAGCCAGAGATCACGATTGTGTTCCCCTATGCGCAGCCATCATCCTAACGAAAAAAAGAGCCCCGAAGAGCTCTTTTTTAACGGGAGTGAGAGGGACTCAGGCTCGCAGGGATTTCTCTGCCCGGGAGATACCACAAACCCCGGAGCGCACCACCTCGATGATCTCGTTGGTCTGGGCCGCCGTCTTGATGAAGGCATCCAGCTTCTCGCTGGTACCCACCAGTTGGACAGTGTACTGATCCGGGGTCACATCGACTATCTGACCACGGAAGATATCCGCCAGCCGCTTCAACTCGTCGCGAGTACCGCCAATGGCACGGGCCTTGACCAGGGCTATCTCCCGCTCTATGTGCTCCCCTTCGCTCAAGTCACACACCTTGAGCACATCCACCAGCTTGTGGAGTTGCTTCTGGATCTGCTCAAGCACCCGCTCATCACCCATGGTCACTATGGTCATGCGCGACAGGGTGGGATCCTCGGTGGGGGCCACCGTCAGGGTCTCGATGTTGTAGCCGCGCTGGGAGAAGAGACCCACCACACGACTCAGGGCGCCGGACTCGTTTTCCAACAGAACGGAAATAATATGTCTCATCAGCTTCTCTCCGTCTTGCTCAGCCACATCTCATCGACGGCGGGCTCCACCAGTACGACCGAAATAATATGTTCCATCGTCAGGTCCTCTCCATCTTGCTCAGCCACATCTCGTCATTGATGGAACCAAACTTGAGCTCCATGAGTACGACCGGAATAATGTTTCCCATTGTCAGGTCCTCTCCGTCTTGCTCAGCCACATCTCGTCCATGGCGCCGAACTTGATCTGCATCGGATAGACGTGCTCATCGGGGTCGACCGAGATATCCATGAACACCAGCCGATCCTTCATGGCGAAGGCCTTCTCCATGGCGCTCTCAAGCTCCGCCGGATCGCTCACTGCCATGCCGACATGGCCATAGGCTTCCGCCAACTTGACGAAGTCCGGCAGTGACTCCATGTAGGAGTGACTGTGACGGCCGCCATAGAACATCTTCTGCCACTGCTTGACCATGCCCAGCGCACGGTTGTTGATGGAGATGATCTTGATGGGCACCCCGTACTGCATGCAGGTAGAGAGCTCCTGGATGTTCATCTGTACCGAACCATCGCCGGTCACGCAGCACACCACGGCATCGGGGTTGGCAAACTGGACGCCCATGGCGGCCGGGATGCCGAAGCCCATGGTGCCGAGGCCCCCTGAGTTGATCCACTGGCGCGGCTTGGCAAAGGGGTAGTAGAGGGCGGCGAACATCTGGTGTTGGCCGACGTCGGAGGAGACGAAGGCCTCCCCCTTGGTCACCTTGTAGAGGGTCTCGATAACCTGCTGTGGCTTGATCAGGGTTGGGTGAGTCTCGTAGGCCAGGCAGTTGCGGGAGCGCCACTGATCGATCTGGCTCCACCAATCTGCCATCGCCTGCTTGTCACTGTCGAAGCCACACTCGCCGATCACATCCAGCATCTGCTGCAACACGGTTTCTACCGAGCCGACGATGGGCACATGGGCCTGCACCGTCTTGGAGATGGAGGTGGGATCGATGTCGATGTGCACTATGGTCGCATTGGGACAGAACTTGGCCACGTTGTTGGTGACGCGGTCATCGAAGCGGGCACCCACGGCGAAGATCAGATCCGCGTTGTGCATGGTCTTGTTCGCTTCGAAGGTACCATGCATGCCCAGCATGCCCACGAACTGCTTGTGGATGCCGGAGAACGCCCCCAGCCCCATGAGCGTGGTGGTCACCGGCAGGTTGAGCAGCTCGGCCAGCTTGGTCACCAGCTGATCCGCGTTGGCATTGATGGCACCGCCACCCACATACATGACCGGGCGCTGGGCCTCGGTCAGCAGCTTGGCCGCCCGCTTGATCTGGCCCTTGTGCCCGGCCTTGGTCGGGTTGTAGGAGCGCAGGGAGACGGACTCGGGATACTGGTAGGGGAACTTTTCTTTCGGATTCTGCACATCTTTGGGCAGATCCACCACCACGGGCCCCGGGCGGCCAGTCGCAGCTATGTAGTAAGCCTTCTTGATGGCGTCGGGGATCTCGCTCGCCGTCTTGCACAGGAAGCTGTGCTTCACTACAGGACGGGAGATACCGATCATGTCGGTCTCCTGGAACGCATCCTCTCCTATCATGCTGGTCGGCACCTGGCCGGACAGGATCACCAGGGGAATGGAGTCCATGTAGGCGGTGGCGATACCGGTAATGCAGTTGGTCGCCCCCGGGCCCGAGGTCACCAGCACAGTGCCCACCTTGCCGGTGGAACGGGCGTAACCATCTGCCATGTGTACCGCCGCCTGCTCATGGCGTACCAACACATGTTCCATCTTGCCGTTTTCGAAGAGGGCGTCATAGATGTCGAGCACTGAGCCACCCGGGTAGCCGAACACATGTTCAACCCCCTGATCCTCCAGCGCACGTACCACCATCTGAGCGCCTGATAACATCTCCATGATAAAGCCCTCCAGGCTTTGCTCCGTTTAGCAATTCTATCGACGGCTCCGCTGCTTCCCGGCACCACCCGGTCTGCCTGCTATTTCTTATGGGTCAGACGGAGTGAGTACGGAGCGCGATAGTTGAAAAATAGGGTTTGTCCATCATACCCCCACAAAAGGGGGTGAAAAACCAAGTTAACCCGCTTCCCCCGGCTTGTCCACGGCTTTATCTGACAATAACAGTCATAAATTTCAAACAGATATTAACATTTAGTGAGGGGGTCGAGAAAAACGGCATGATTGCCTGGATGCTTCGGAAGGGAGTAGTGGATCCTGCTGAAGAGGAAATTGTTGGCAGGGGAATGCCCATCCCGCGGGGATGGGCATTAGAGGGGGTAATCTAGGGATTGTCTTCCGGTTCGGCCAACCAGATCTGCTGATCCGGGTCAGTCTCCTCACAGACGGAGATACTGACGCCCATATCGAGCAACTCATGGAGAGTCAGACCATCTGCCAGGTTCATCACTTCACCATGCTCATTGGTAAAACGCATCTTGCTTATCCTCAGCTAGGGGGCACTCATCAGTCTAGTCCATTGGCGCGGCCGGGCACTGAACGCCATGCCACCGCAGCCAGCCATCGGCCGTTGATGAACTATTCGAAACTACCGAGCTGGGATAGCCAGGTCGTGCCAATGGACTCCCCTCCTTCCAACTCACTCAGCCGATCACCCACCTCCTCGGGAAACAACGCCTTGGCCCAGAGTCGCCGTGACAAGTTGGCCAGCGTCTCCTCGGCGCCCTCTGCCAGCCAGAGCGCCAGGGCCGTCGCCACATCCGGATAGACAATCTGCCCAGGCGACGGCGCATCGAGCCAGTTACGCACGGCATTGGCATCCAGACTGTCCATCAGCTGCGCCAATCCCATCAGTTCCAGGGTCTTGCCGTTAGTCAACTGCTCGAACTGGCCACCCAGCGGCTTGACCAGCAACTTCTTGCCCAGGGTCAGCGCCTCCGAGGCGAGCTCGAAACCGGCATTGGAGATGACTCCGCGACAACCGCAGAGCTGGGCCTTGAAACCATCCCTGGCCGGTGGCTCGAAGCGGATATTGCGCCACTGGGTGGTCGTGGTCACCCCTGGATGGAAACAGACAAACTGATGCTGGCTAAAGCGCGACAGCAGGGCCGCGATGGCATCTTGCTGCTCGAAGGGCAGATAGACCAGGATGCTGTGATTGTCGGGGGCCGGGCGCATGGCATCGACGATGGGGGGTAATAAAGGGAAACCAAAGTGGAACCAGTGCAGTCCCAGAGATTGCTGGACAGGGGCGTAGTGGCGCATCAACTGCTGGCTGAGCCGGTTCTCGCCCCAGCGAGGAACGGGCCAGTGGAAACTGGCCTGATGGCTGATGCTGAGGCTCGGCACCCCCTGCCGACGGGCCGCATGAGCGCTCAGGGGCTCGAAATCGCTGATGACAAGGTCATAGCGGCCACAATCCAGCCCCTTGAGATCCTGCCAGAAACGCAGTGGCGCCAACTGACGCGCAGTGTGCCAGGGGCTGACCTGCCCCTCCCGGGTGACGAAGCTGAGCCCCCCGAAGCTGCGATAGTCACCGAAGGCCTCCATCTCGAAGTAACCGTCACGAGCACGGCCACTGAACAGATAATCCACCTCTATCCCTTGCGCGGCCAAGGCTCGCGCCAGGGTGCGACTGCGACTGATATGGCCATTACCCGTGCCTTGAACCCCGAACAGTACCCTCATCCCTGGCTCCAGCTCAGCGCCAGAGTGGCACAGCTCACCCCCAGCAGGGCACCGGCCAGCAGATCGCTGCCATAGTGCACCCCCAGCAGCAGCCGCGAGGCCGCCACCAGGCTCGCCCAGGCAAAGAGTGGACCGGCCCACTCTGGGTAGCTGGCAGCCAGCACTGTCGCCATCAGGAAAGCGGCCGCGGTATGACCAGAGGGCAGACTGTAGCGATCCGAGGGGGTGATGAAGACCGGTAATCCACTGGGACGAGCCCGTCTCAGGCTGTTCTTGAGCAGCAGATAGAGCGGCAGTTCCAACATGAAGGCGAACAGCGCCGCCTCCACCGCCCCCTGGCCACGCGCACCTTGCTGCCAGAGCAGCAGGGCCAGCAACAGATAGAGGGGGCCATCGCCACTGTGGGAGATGAGGCGACTTATCCGGGCCAATGTTCGGTTATAGGGATGGAGCAAGCAGAGCTGGCACACTCGCAGATCCCATTGCTGGATTTTATTCATCACCCTCGCCTCCTCGTCATCCTGAATGCCAGATTGAGGCGGTGGTATGACAAAAAGGTGAAGAGGGGATAACAGATTAATGAAAAAGGGCCTCATGGCCCTTTTCTCATCGTGCGGATCTCGAATGCGTCAGTTCAGACTGGGACGCAAGCCGGACTCCATCAAGCGACAGTTGTGGTTCGCCAATCGCGCCATGAACTGCTCATCGACCTTGAGGCCGAACACCTGCTCATAAAGCTCCTTCATCACGAAGGGCTGCCACATCATGCTGAGGAAGGAGACCTTCAGCATCTCGGGATCCGCATCGGCATTGAGCTCGCCGTTATCCTTCATGGCGGCCAGCAGGGCATCGAATTGAGGCATCTGCCGCTCGAGGAGGCGGTTCAGGACAAAATCCCGGCCCGGGCTCTTCTCACTGGATAAGGCACTGGAGATGGCAGAGGTCAGTTCGCTGTTTGGCGCCATCACCTGGTAGTAGGTGCTGAGCAGATCGTTGAGGCTGCGGTGGCTGCCCTCATCCTGCCAGGCTTGCTCCAGCGGCTCGGCGACATCCCCCAGCACCGCTTGATAGAGACCCTCTTTGCTACCGAAGTAGTAGTGGATCATCGCCAGGTTGGAGCCAGCTCGCTCGGCAATCTCACGGGTGGTGACCTTGCTGTAAGGGGTGCTCAAAAAGCGCTCTCGAGCAGCGGCGAGCAACTTGTCACGAATGTCAGAACGTCCAACCGGACGACCGGGTCTACGTTTTTCCATGAAATACCTCGAATGAATGCGCGAAAGGCTGATAAGTCGATACGTTTGTGCAGGTGATCGAGTGCAGCAGGAATGACCGGATAATCGAGCAAGCACCGAACATGGGACAAGGAAATTTGCACTCCTTTACAATTCGATTAAATAACGCAGGGGATCCCATGGGTAAAGTCCGGTTGACACAGGATAAAAAACTCGATATTGGTAAAGCATGACTGACTGGAAGGATTGTTCACCTCATGGGTATTGCCGCTCAACGACTACTAAGCTCCCTAATCGCGACTTCTCGCGCGGGAACCTTGTAGCCGGGCTCAGGCAAAGCCGGTCATTACAAAAACCCGTGCAACCTGCACGGGTTTTTTTATGCCAATAGCAGGATGCACACCAAAGCACTTAGGAAGAGGGAAAACAGATGTCAAATCGAGTGATCATATTCGATACCACCTTGCGTGATGGTGAGCAGGCATTGGCGGCCAGTCTGACGGTCAAGGAGAAGCTGCAGATAGCCCTGGCCCTGGAGCGGCTCGGTGTCGACGTCATGGAAGTGGGTTTCCCCGTATCCTCCCCCGGCGACTTCCAATCGGTGCAGACCATAGCCCGCCACATCAAAGACAGCCGAGTCTGCGCCCTGGCCCGGGCCCTGCCCAAAGACATAGATGCCGCCGCCGAAGCCTTGAAAGTCGCCGAGGCGTTTCGTATCCACACCTTCATCTCCACCTCCTCCATCCATGTTCAGAGCAAGCTGAAAAAGAGTTTCGAAGATGTACTGGAAATGGGTATCAGCGCGGTCAAGCATGCTCGCCGTTACACGGACGATGTAGAGTTCTCCTGCGAGGATGCGGGCCGTACTCCGATCGACAACCTGTGCCGCATGGTCGAGGCCGCCATCAAGGCTGGCGCCCGCACCATCAATATCCCGGACACTGTGGGTTACACTGTCCCGACCGAGTTCTCCGGCATCATCCAGACCCTGTTCAACCGGGTGCCCAACATCGACCAGGCCATCATCTCGGTGCACTGCCACGACGATCTGGGCCTGTCGGTGGCGAACTCCATCGGTGCCATCCAGGTGGGTGCCCGCCAGATAGAGTGCACCATCAACGGCATAGGCGAGCGGGCCGGCAACTGCTCCCTAGAAGAGGTGGCGATGATCCTGAAGACCCGTGCCGATTTGCTCGGGGTGCACACCAACATCCGCCACAACGAGATCCACCGCACCAGCACGCTCGTCAGTCAAATTTGCAACATGCCGGTGCAGCCGAACAAGGCCATCGTCGGCGCCAACGCCTTCTCCCACAGCTCCGGCATTCATCAGGACGGCGTGCTCAAGGCCAAGAACACCTACGAAATCATCACCCCCGAGAGCATTGGCCTGACCCAGAACAGCCTTAACATGACCTCTCGCTCCGGTCGCCACGTCATCAAGCACCGCATGGAGACCATGGGCTACGCCGAGAGCAGCTATGATCTCGACCATCTCTACGACAGATTCCTCACCCTGGCCGACAAGAAGGGGCAGGTATTTGACTATGACCTGGAGGCGCTGGCCTTCTTCAGCCAGATCCACGAAGAACCTGAACACTTCAAGCTGGAATACCTGGGCGTGCAGAGCGGCAGCTCGGTACTGGCCACAGCGTCAGTCAAGCTGAAGGTAGGTCAGGAGACCATCAGTGAAGCCGCCACCGGCAATGGTCCTGTCGATGCCGTCTACCAGTGCATCAACCGGATCACCGGCTACGAAATTCGCATCGACAAATATGAACTCAAAGGCAAGGGTGAGGGCAAGAACGCCCTCGGCCAGGTCGACATAGTGGCCGAATACAAGGGACGCAAGTTCCACGGCATGGGCCTTGCCACCGATATCATCGAGTCCTCGGCCCAGGCGCTGATCCATGTGATCAACAGCATCTGGCGCGCCGATCAGGTCGCCGAGCAGATGGGACGCAATAACAATATCAAGACGGAGACAGTATGAGCAGTTATCGGATCGCAGTATTGCCGGGTGACGGCATTGGCCCGGAAGTGATGGCCGAGGCTATCAAGGTGCTGGACAAGGTGCAGGCCAAGTTTGGCTTTTCCCTCGCCTATGACCGCCATGACGTGGGTGGCATCGCCATCGACAACCACGGCTCTCCCCTGCCCCAGGGCACCCTCGATGGGTGCGAAGCAGCCGACGCCGTGCTGTTTGGCTCGGTAGGCGGCCCCAAATGGGAACACTTGCCGCCACAGAGCCAACCGGAACGTGGCGCCCTGCTGCCCCTGCGTGCCCACTTCAAGCTGTTCTGCAACCTGCGCCCGGCCCGTATCTACACCGGATTGGAGCAGTTCTCTCCCCTGCGTGCCGACATCTCGGATCGCGGCTTCGACATCGTCTGCGTGCGTGAACTGACCGGCGGCATCTACTTTGGTCACCCCAAGGGCCGCGAGGGCGAAGGTGCCCACGAGAAGGCATTCGACACCGAGGTCTACCACCGCTTCGAGATAGAGCGTATCGCTCACCTTGCCTTCCAGGCGGCAAGAGTGCGCCGCAGCAAGGTCACCTCCATCGACAAGGCCAACGTGCTCGCCTCCTCCATCCTGTGGCGCGAGGTGGTGACGCAAGTCGCCCACTCCTACCCGGACGTGGCCCTCAGTCACATGTATATCGACAACGCCACCATGCAGCTCATCAAGGATCCGTCCCAGTTCGACGTGCTGCTCTGCTCCAACCTGTTTGGCGACATTCTCTCCGACGAGTGCGCCATGATCACCGGCTCCATGGGACTGCTCCCCTCCGCCAGCCTGAACGATGCCGGTTTCGGCTTGTTTGAACCTGCAGGCGGCTCTGCGCCGGACATCGCAGGCAAAGGGATCGCCAATCCCATCGCCCAGATCCTCTCCGCCGCCCTGATGCTGCGCTACAGCCTCAAGCAGGAAGAAGCGGCCCTGGCCATTGAAAAGGCCGTGGCAGAGGCCCTGGCCGAAGGTTACTTCACCGCCGATCTGCATCAGGCCGATGCCCATCATCCGGTGCAGAGCACGGCCGCCATGGGCTCCCAGATAGTCGCGCGCATCTAAACATCAGGAAGGAGTGAGCAAGATGGCAAAGACCCTCTATCAGAAAGTATTCGACGCCCATGTGGTTCGTGAAGTCGCAGGCGAGACGCCCCTCATCTACATCGACCGCCACCTGGTCCATGAAGTGACCAGCCCGCAAGCCTTCGATGGTCTGCGCGCCATGAATCGCCCCCTGCGTCGCCCGGACTTGACCTGGGCCACCATGGATCACAACGTCTCCACCACCACCAAGGACATCGCCGCCTCCGGCGAGATGGCCCGCATCCAGATGGAAACGCTTGCAGCCAACTGCAAGGAGTTCGGAGTTCGTCTCTACGATCTCAACCACAAGTATCAGGGCATAGTCCACGTGATGGGGCCTGAGCTCGGCATCACATTGCCTGGCACCACCATCGTCTGCGGCGACTCCCACACCGCCACCCACGGCGCCTTTGGCTCTCTGGCATTCGGTATCGGCACCTCGGAAGTCGAGCATGTGATGGCCACCCAGACCCTGAAGCAGGGCCGGGCCAAGACCATGCGTATCTCTGTCAACGGTAAGTTGGCCGAAGGCATTAGCGCCAAAGACGTGGTGCTGGCCATTATCGGCAAGGTCGGCGCTGCCGGCGGTACCGGTTACGTGGTGGAGTTCGCAGGCGATGCCATCACGGGTCTCTCCATGGAAGGGCGCATGACGGTCTGCAACATGGCCATCGAGCTGGGTGCCAAGGCGGGGATGATAGCCCCGGATCAGACCACCATCGACTACATCCAGGGCAAGGTATTCGCCCCCACCGGCGAGTCACTGGCACAGGCCATCGCCTACTGGCAGACCCTCAAGAGCGATGAAGGCGCAACATTCGATGCCGAAGTGGTGCTCAATGGCGCCGACATTGCGCCACAGGTGACCTGGGGTACCAACCCGGGCCAGGTGATCTCCGTCAATGACCCCATTCCGGATCCGGACTCCTTCACCGATCTGATGGAGCAACAGTCCGCCCGCAAAGCACTGGCTTATATGGATTTGCAACCGGGTCAGAAGCTCAGCGATGTCACCATCGACAAGGTGTTCATTGGTTCGTGCACCAACAGCCGTATCGAGGATCTGCGTGCCGCCGCCGCCATCGCCCAGGGTCGCAAGGTTGCCGCCGGGGTGCAGGCCCTGGTCGTACCGGGCTCCGAGCAAGTGAAGGCCCAGGCCGAGTCTGAAGGACTGGACAAGATCTTCATCGAGGCTGGCTTCGAGTGGCGTCTGCCTGGCTGCTCCATGTGTCTGGCCATGAACAACGACCGGCTGCAACCGGGGGAGCGCTGCGCCTCCACCAGCAACCGCAACTTCGAGGGTCGCCAGGGTCGCGCCGGCCGCACCCATCTGGTGAGCCCGGCCATGGCCGCCGCCGCCGCCGTTACCGGTCGTTTCGCCGACATTCGCGCGCTGTAATTGGAGATCAACAAGATGACAGGCTTCAAGCAACACCAAGGGATCGTCGTCCCCCTCGACAGCGCCAACGTCGATACCGACGCAATCATTCCCAAGCAGTTTTTGCAAAAAGTGAACCGCACCGGTTTTGGCAAGCACCTGTTCCACGACTGGCGCTTCCTGGATGACGCCGGCCAGCAGCCCAACCCGGAGTTCGTGCTCAACCAGCCGCGCTATGCCGGTGCCAGCATCCTGCTGGCCCGGGAGAACTTCGGCTGTGGCTCGAGCCGCGAGCACGCCCCCTGGGCGCTGGCGGATTACGGCTTCAAGACCATCATTGCGCCGAGCTTTGCCGACATCTTCTACGGTAACGCCATCAACAACGGCCTGGTGCCGGTGCGCCTGAAAGAGGATGAGGTTGAGGCGCTGTTCCAGCTGGTTGCCGCCCAGCCGGGAATCGAGATCGACGTGGATCTGGAGGCGAACCAGGTGCGCGCCGGTGCGCTGTGTTTTAGCTTCGAGATCGACGAGTTCCGCCGCTACTGCCTGCTCAACGGCCTGGATGCCATCGGCCTGACCCTGCAACACGGGGCCGCCATCGATGCTTTCGAAGCACGGCAGCCGAGCTGGATCTGAGTCTGAACATCATCGATGCCTGACGGACGACATCACCACATCGCCACCCGGGATCGGGATGCCATCGACGTCAGGCAGGTCAGCTGACGCTGAACGCTGTAGTATGAACGGGGAGCCTTGGCTCCCCGTTTTCATGGCTGTGCCGACCCCACAGGAGATGTTGACCCCCGATGAGCAGAACCCTCTTAGTCATGACATGGCGCCTCTCTTTGCTGCTGAGCCTGGGTGGGATAAACCAGGCGCTTGCCGCCCAGAGCCACTTTATCAACAGCGCAGGTCTGCTCAATGTGGGCTGGCAGGACAACAAAGGGGAGACCCAGCAACTCAGCTATCAGTTGGCGACCGGTTCCTTGCCGCCGCTTATCGCCTATCGCCCGGCACGGATGCAAGAAGATGTCTGGCAGAGCCTGCTGCGCGAGGCGAATGACAAGTTTCCCGAGGTGCAGTTTTCCCTGGCAAGGCCCGCCTTCGAGCTGAGCCTCAAGAGCCGTAACCAGGATAAGGCGCAAGCGGCCATCGCCTGGGTGGAGAGTCGCCGCGCCGAACTGGAGCAGGGGTGGCTGCGGCAATACTACTTCCAGTACTTCACCCCGCCCGATGGCAGCAGAGCCATCAAGCAGGATCATGTGCGCATTGCCCTGGAGAGCCGCAACGAACTGGCGCCCCTTGCCGACCTGCTCAAACAGGGGGGGGCCACCGAGTTTGAGGCCTATCAGAACACCACGGCCCGGGTGCTCGATTTTGTGCAGAACATTCCCTACTTGCTGCTCGATGAACCCAGCGGCCGGGGGGGGCGAGGTCTGCTTACCCCCCGTCAGGTGCTGGAGCAGAATCGTGGGGATTGCGACAGCAAGGTGACCCTGATGGCCGCGCTGCTGGCGCAACTCTTCCCAGAACTCCCCCAGATCATGGTATTCGTACCGGGCCATGCCCTGCTCGGCGTCGCACTGCCCGTCCAGAGCAGCCAGGAGAGCCTGATGTGGGAAGGTCAACGCTACCTGTTGATGGAACCAACCGGCCCCGCCGAGTTACCCCCAGGCCAGCTGGCCGCGAGCAGCAAGACGCTGGTAGACAGTGGCCAGTTGAGTATTCAGGCGGTGCGCAGCGAGGAGGTGGGAGGGTAAAAGGGCCGGCGGGTCATCCCATCTCGCCCCCACTTTCGCGCCGCAAGCAGACCGGAGATGGATGATGCAACGCCCCGCGAGCGCCCTATCAACGGATGGGAAGGAACTCCACCGCCAGCAAGGTCCCCTCTTGCGCATCCAGCTCCCGGATGATGCGCGCCTGAGCCTCGAACGGTGGCAACAGGTTGCTGTGGGTGGCCAGGCTGACCCGGATCGGCAGACCGAGCTCCAGATTGTGCTCATTGACCAATATGCCCATGCCCGTGGCGCTGAGATCCCGGCAGATCCCCATCAGCACGGTATCGCCCTGATAGAGGGTGATAGGGGCATTGATAATCATGCGCTGGAAGGCGCGCCTTTCCTTGGTACTGATGATCACGCAGAACTCCTCTCTCGACTGGGGCCTGGCCCGACACCAGATTGTGCTGGCCTGCCCTCCAGAAGGTTAATACAATGCGACTCCTTGCTCAAACGGGGTGCGCCCAGGCGCTGAGATGATACCCGTGAACCTGATCCAGATAATGCTGGCGGAGGAATTTGAGGCTAGAGGCGCACAGCGCCTCCTCATCCGTCGGCACCTCACAGGAGTGCCATAGATGAAAACCATGCTCACTGCCGCCGCTGGCCTGTTGATCTCCGTCGCCGCCAACGCAGCCTCGCCCCAGATTCTCACCGTCTATACCTATGACTCTTTCGCCTCCGAGTGGGGACCCGGTCCCAAGATCAAGCAAGCCTTCGAGCAGCAGTGTGCTTGCACCCTCAATCTTGTTCCCCTCGAAGATGGGGTCGCCATCCTCAACCGGTTGCGCCTCGAAGGGGGCCATGGCAAGGCGGATCTGGTATTGGGACTGGATGATGCGCTGGTGGCAGAGGCCAAGAAGAGCGACCTCTTTGCCAAGCATCATCTCGATTTGAGCGCCCTCAGGGTGCCGGGTGGCTGGCAAGACGACACCTTCGTCCCCTACGACTACGGCTACTTCGCCTTCGTCTACAACAAGGACAAACTCAAGCAGCCCCCCACTAGCCTGAAAGAGCTGGTCGAGCGCCCGGATCTCAAGGTGATCTATCAGGATCCGCGCACCTCCACCCCGGGTCAGGGGCTGATGCTGTGGATGAAGTCGGTCTACGGGGATGAGGCGCCTGCAGCCTGGGCTCAGCTTGCCAAGAAGACGGTCACCGTCACCAAGGGCTGGTCCGAGGCCTATGGCATGTTCATGGATGGCGAGGCTGACATGGTGCTCTCCTACACCAGCTCCCCCGCGTATCATCTGATTGCCGAGCAGAAGAGCCAGTATCAGGCTGCCGCCTTTAGCGAAGGCCACTATCGTCAGGTGGAAGTGGCCGCCAAGCTGGCGGGCAGCAAGCAGGAGAAGCTGGCGGATCAGTTTCTTCAGTTCATGATAAGTCCCGCCTTCCAGCAGGTGATCCCGACCGGCAACTGGATGTATCCGGTGATCAATACCGAATTGCCCAAAGGCTTCGAACAGATGATCACCCCGGCCAAGACCCTGAGCTTCTCCTCTGATGAGGTGGCGAGCAACCGCAAGGGCTGGATCCGCGAGTGGCTGCAAGCCGTCACTCAGTGAATCAGACCCGCCCCTGCTGGTGGCTGCCGGGTCTCGGCGCCACCAGTCTCATCTTGTTGCTAGCCCTGGGGCCCCTGCTGGCCCTGTTGTGGCAGGCGGGGACCCTCTCCCTGTCCGGCCTGCTCGCAGACCCCTATCTGCGCCATGTACTGGGTTTCAGTCTGGGACAGGCCCTGCTCTCAACCCTGCTTAGCCTGGGTCTCGCCATTCCGGTGGCCCGCGCCCTGGCCCGGCGCCGTTTCCCCGGCCGTCGCCTGCTGCTCAAGCTGTTTGGCCTCTCCCTGGTGCTGCCGGTCATCATCGCCATCTTCGGCATAGTGGCGGTCCATGGCCGCCAGGGCTGGCTGCCGCAGCTGCTGCGAGCCCTCGGCCTGGATCCTGGCAACTATCTGTATGGCCTGTTTGGCATCTTGCTGGCCCATGTCTTCTTCAACATGCCCCTGGCGGCCCGTCTGCTGCTGCAGAGCCTGGAGACCATCCCCGAATCGAGCTGGCGCCTGGCCAGTCAGCTGGGCATGCGCTCCTCACACATCTTCCGCTTGCTGGAGTGGCCGCTCATTCGCGCCGCCCTGCCGGGGCTCGCCAGCCTCATCTTCATGCTCTGTTTCACCAGCTTCACCACTGTGCTGGCCCTGGGGGGCGGCCCCAAGTCCACCACCCTGGAAGTGGCCATCTATCAGGCACTGCGCTTCGACTTTGATCTCGCCACCGCCGGGGGCCTGGCCCTGATGCAACTGCTGCTGACCGCCGCGCTGCTGGTGCTGCAACACAAGCTGCAGACCAGTCCCGCCAGCCGGGTCAGCCGGGTGCGCACCTGCCTGCGCCCGGACCGCCTGCAGCCCGGTACGCGATGGGTGGACAGTCTGGTGCTGCTGATTGGGATTGGCATCTTCCTGCCCCCCCTGCTGGCCATACTGGTGGCCGGGCTCAATCCCGCCTTGCTCACGGCACTCGGCTCCGCCGCCTTGTGGCAAGCGGCGGGCCACTCACTGCTCATTGCCATCGGCGCCGGCCTGTTCGCCACCCTGCTAGGCTGCGCCCTGTTGCTCACCAGCCGTCATCTCAAAGTCCGCAAGCGCCGCCGCCGCGCCGCCGCGCTCTGGGAGGCCAGCGGCGCCATGATCCTGATGATACCGGCCGTGGTGCTCAGCACCGGCCTCTTCATCATGTTTATGCCCTTCACCGATGTGTTCGCCCTCGCCCCCTGGCTAGTGGTGCTGGTCAATGCCCTGATGGCGCTGCCCTATGTGCTGCGCACCCTCTCGGCCCCCATGCAACTGGTGGTGCGTCAATATGACCGATTGGCCGACAGCCTGGGCGTGAGCGGCCTGAACCGCCTGCGACTGGTGGAGTTGCCGCTGCTGCGCCGCCCTCTCGCCCTGGCCATGGCGCTGTCGATGATCTTGTCTCTGGGAGATCTCGGTGCCATCGCCATGTTTGGCAGTCAGAGCCTCACCACCCTGCCCTGGCTGCTCTACCAGCAGCTCGGCAGCTATCGGCTGACCGAGGCGGCCGCCACCGCCCTGCTGTTGCTACTCTTGTGTCTCTCGCTGTTCTGGCTGGTAGAGCGGGGGCTTGGAGGGAAAAATGCAGCACATTAAGACGCTGACCATCTGCTGCCGCTTGTCTGGCCAGCCCTTGGCATCAATGACTGGTCGAACGACACCTTTGAGGGGAAAACATGCTGATCATCGATGAGCTGGTCACCAGCTACCCGGACTGGCGCGTGAGCTTCAGTGCCCGACTCGCGCCGGGCCAGATCACCGCCCTGATAGGGCCAAGCGGCGCGGGAAAATCGACCCTGCTCGGCATGATCGCCGGCTTCGTACCGGTCGAATCCGGCGCCCTCACCTTCTGCGATGAGGATCTGCTGCCGCTGGGACCCGCAGCCCGCCCGGTCACCACCCTGTTTCAGGATCACAACCTCTTCTTGCATCTGTCGGTGTTCGACAACATCGCCATCGGCCTGCACCCTGGCCTGCGTCTCAATCCTGCCCAGCGCCAGCAAGTCACAGACGCCGCCCGGCGGGTCGGACTCGGTGAGATGCTGACCCGATTGCCCGAGCAGCTCTCCGGCGGTCAGCAGCAGCGAGTCGGCCTGGCTCGCGCCCTGGTGCGCGGCAAGCCGCTGCTGCTGCTCGATGAGCCTTTCTCTGCCCTGGACCCCGCCCTGCGCAGGGAGATGCTGGCGGAGGTTGCGGGCCTCGCCCGCGAGCAGAACATCACTGTGCTCATGGTCTCTCACAATCCGGAAGATGCCGAGCTTATCGCCGATCAGTTGCTGTTCGTCGATGAGGGACGTATCGCCCTGCAGGGGCTGCCCTGTCTGCTGCGCGACTCGGACCACCCGGGCTTGCGCCGTTACCTCGGCCTCTCCCAAGGGGCCTGACTGGCATCGAATGCCAGCCATGAAAGAGGGGAGCCACAGGCTCCCCTCTTTGCCATCTTGAGGATGAACGTCAGAGATTTTCTTCGGCAAAGGAGGCGAGTCGACTGCGCACCACGCCGTTGAGGTAGATGTTGGCACTGCCCTCGAAATCCTTGAAGCGCTCGACTATGTAGGTCAACCCCGAGGTCACAGGACTCAGGTAATTGGAGTCTATCTGGGCCAGGTTGCCGGAGCAGACTATCTTGGTCCCTTCACCGCAACGGGTGATGATGGTCTTGAGCTGGGAGGCGGTCAGGTTCTGGCACTCGTCCAGCAGCACGAAGGTATTCTGTATGCTGCGTCCACGCATGAAGTTGACCGATTTGAACTGGATGTTGGCCTTCTCCATGATGTAGCTGAGCGAGCCACTCATGTTCTCATCCTGTTTGTGCAGCACCTCCAGGGTGTCGGTGACCGCCGCCAGCCAGGGCATCATCTTCTCCTCTTCCGTCCCCGGCAGGAAACCGATGCTTTCGGCTATTTCAGGGGTGTTGCGGGTGACGATCACCTTCTCGTAGATCCCCTTCTCGATCACCAGCTCCAGGGCCGCCGCCATGGCGAGCAGCGTCTTGCCGCAACCAGCCGGGCCGGTCAGGATCACCAGATCGATATGGGGATCGAGCAGGGCGTCCAGGGCCATGCCCTGATAGATGTTCTTGGGATGTATTCCCCAGGCCTTGCGTGACATCAGCCGCTCGCGGCCCAGATCCCGCAACCGGATGTGCTGCTCATCATGAGCAAGCACCCGGGCGGCGAAGAAGTTCTCCTCGTCAATCAGGTACTGGTTGACGTGTACGTGATCGAGCAGCTTGGTCTCGACCACATGCACAGTTTCCCGGCCATGGGTCTCGCTCTCGCACTCGCCGACCCGCTCCCAGAAGCTGCCGGGCACCTGCTGGAAGCCCTTGGCCAGCAAGCGAATATCGTCGATAAGCTGATCGGAACGATAGTCCTCCACCCGGGACAGACCGGCCCCTTTGGCCTTGAGGCGCATGTTGATATCTTTGGTGACCAGCACCACCTGGCGTTTTGACTCGTGCTTTTGCAGGTAGAGGGCGGCGTTGATGATGCGGTTGTCCGCCTCCTTGTCGGTGAAGATCTCGGCATCCTGAGGCAGATGGTGGTCGCTGAAGATGGAGATGCGGCCCGATGCCTCACCCGCCAAGGGCACCCCGCTGGTGATCTGCTCCGGGGTCGCATCGCGGAACACATCTTCCAGGGCGCGGATCGCGACGCGTGCATCCCGACTCACATCCTTCTGACGATCCTTGATGTTATCCAGCTCTTCGAGCACCGTCATGGGGATCAATACGTCGTGTTCTTTGAAGGAGTAAATCGCGAGGGGTTCGTGTAACAGAACGTTGGTATCCAGGATAAACAGCTTCCGGTCCGTATTGTCCATAAGCATCCTCCTTGGCACTGGGGGTGCCACGTGTGTGAATCTCAGATGTCATTGAAACCACACGGCCGTGACAGTTTTATTACTTCCAACGCTACGCCCGAATTTACCGACGCGCAACAAATCCCTTAACATGAATCGCCCCTACTTTCCTAGACACCTCAAGAGCCTCAAACTGAGGTCATTCAGGAGGTGTTATGAGCAAGCAGCAACGTTACACGGAAGAATTTAAACTGGCCGCCGTCAAGCAGGTGACTGAGCGCCATTACCCAGTGGCAGAGGTCGCCGAGCGACTCGGTGTTTCCAGCCACAGTCTTTACGCCTGGATCAAACGCTATAGCCAACCCGACGTGCAGCAGCATGAGTCCAGCCAGCAAGCCGAGATCCGCCGTCTCAAGGCCGAATTGCGCCGCGTCACCGATGAGCGAGATATCTTAAAAAAGGCCGCCGCGTACTTTGCCAAGCTGTCAGGGTAAGGTACGCCTTCATCCGGGAGCACGAGTCCACGCATCCCGTCCGCAGGCTGTGCCGGATGATGAATGTCCATCCGAGCGGTTATTACGCTTGGCAGCGGCAGCCCTTATCTACCCGAGCCCAGGAGGATCAACGCCTCCTGGGCCAGATCAAGCAATGTTGGCTAGAAAGCGGGGGCGTCTATGGTTATCGCAAGATCCGGGATGACCTGCGAGAAATGGGCGAGACCTGTGGCAAGCACCGGGTGGCGCGATTAATGCGACATGAAGGGTTACGTTCACAAACCGGCTATCACCGCCGTCCAGGCCATTATGGTGGCCGGCCAACGGTGGTTGCACCGAATCATTTGGAACGTCAGTTCGATGTGACCGAGCCCAATAAGGTCTGGGTAACGGACATCACCTACATTCGCACCCATGAAGGCTGGCTCTATCTGGCTGTGGTATTGGATTTGTTCTCACGACACGTCATTGGTTGGTCGATGGGGCAGCGGATCGACCGAGAGCTGGCCATCAGTGCGTTACTGATGGCGGTGTGGCGACGGCGACCCGAACAAGAAGTGCTGGTTCATTCCGACCAAGGGAGCCAGTTTAGCAGCTATGACTGGCAGGATTTTTTGCGGGAAAACCGGCTCAAGGCCAGCATGAGCAGGCGCGGCAATTGCCATGATAACGCGGTAGCGGAGAGTTTCTTCCAGCTCCTCAAACGCGAGCGTATCCGTCGCAAAACCTATGTGGATCGTGAGGAAGCCCGGCAGGATGTGTTCGATTACATTGAAATGTTTTACAACCCCAAACGCCGGCACAGTTTCAACAACGGGCTATCGCCAGTAGAGTGTGAAAAGCAATATTTCGAACGGCTCAAAAGTGTCTAGAGAAGCCGGAGCGATTCACAGCATCATGGAGTGAGAGATAGCGGGTATGGCGAGTATTTATTAGCCAAACGACTCGGTTTTCACATCGATATGCGGCTGGAAGAGGGGGTGGTGGAGATGCTGCTGCCGTGTGGCGGGTCAGGTGAATAAGCCTAGCTCCCATCGGTTAGCTCAGCATGGCAGTCTGGCTCGGCAGATCCGCTGGCAAGCACCTGCCAGCCCGTTGAATGGGGGCGCCGATGTGCTGTCACAACACATTTCAGGCATGAAAAAAGCCCGCTCGTGAGAGCGGGCTTCAGGGTCTTGCTACCAGCCAAATGCGTCTGCATTTGTGGCCAATCACATTGCTGTGATCGTAATTAGGAGCCTGGCAGTGTCCTACTCTCGCATGGCGAATGCCACACTACCATCGGCGCTACCGCGTTTCACTTCTGAGTTCGGCATGGGATCAGGTGGTTCCACGGCGCTATGGCCGCCAGGCAAAAACTTCAATCTCGGAAAGCTGACGTGAATAACGACTCCACCCTAAGTGGTGGTCACTATCACTGAATTTGAGTAGTTCTTAGCATCTGTTACAAGTCTCTGAACACTTCTTGGGTGTTGTATGGTTAAGCCTCACGGGTAATTAGTATGGGTTAGCTCAACACGTCGCCGCGCTTACACACCCCACCTATCAACGTTGTGGTCTCCAACGGCCCTTTAGGACCCTCAAGGGGTCAGGGATGACTCATCTCAGGGCTCGCTTCCCGCTTAGATGCTTTCAGCGGTTATCGATTCCGAACTTAGCTACCGGGCAGTGCCACTGGCGTGACAACCCGAACACCAGAGGTTCGTTCACTCCGGTCCTCTCGTACTAGGAGCAACTCCCTTCAATCATCCAACGCCCACGGCAGATAGGGACCGAACTGTCTCACGACGTTCTGAACCCAGCTCGCGTACCACTTTAAATGGCGAACAGCCATACCCTTGGGACCGACTTCAGCCCCAGGATGTGATGAGCCGACATCGAGGTGCCAAACACCGCCGTCGATATGAACTCTTGGGCGGTATCAGCCTGTTATCCCCGGAGTACCTTTTATCCGTTGAGCGATGGCCCTTCCATTCAGAACCACCGGATCACTATGACCTACTTTCGTACCTGCTCGACCTGTCCGTCTCGCAGTTAAGCTGGCTTATGCCATTGCACTAACCTCCTGATGTCCGACCAGGATTAGCCAACCTTCGTGCTCCTCCGTTACTCTTTGGGAGGAGACCGCCCCAGTCAAACTACCCACCAGGCACTGTCCGCGAGCCCGATTCAGGGCCCTGCGTTAGAACATCAAACATACAAGGGTGGTATTTCAAGGACGGCTCCACGACAACTAGCGTCATCGCTTCAAAGCCTCCCACCTATCCTACACATGTAGGTTCAATGTTCAGTGCCAAGCTGTAGTAAAGGTTCACGGGGTCTTTCCGTCTAGCCGCGGGTACACCGCATCTTCACGGCGAATTCGATTTCACTGAGTCTCGGGTGGAGACAGCATGGCCATGGTTACACCATTCGTGCAGGTCGGAACTTACCCGACAAGGAATTTCGCTACCTTAGGACCGTTATAGTTACGGCCGCCGTTTACCGGGGCTTCGATCAAGAGCTTCGCTTGCGCTAACCCCATCAATTAACCTTCCGGCACCGGGCAGGTGTCACACCCTATACGTCCACTTTCGTGTTTGCAGAGTGCTGTGTTTTTGATAAACAGTCCCAGCCATCTGGTCACTGCGACTCCCAACTGCTCCATCCGCAAGGGACTTCACTGTCAAGAGCGAACCTTCTCCCGAAGTTACGGTTCTATTTTGCCTAGTTCCTTCACCCGAGTTCTCTCAAGCGCCTTGGTATTCTCTACCCGACCACCTGTGTCGGTTTGGGGTACGATGACTTGTAATCTGAAGCTTAGAGGCTTTTCCTGGAAGCATGGCATCAATGGCTTCACCACCGTAGTGGCTTCGTCTCGTGTCTCAGCGTTGCATCTCCGGATTTGCCTAGAGATACCGCCTACGCACTTTCACCAGGACAACCGTCGCCTGGCCCACCTAGCCTTCTCCGTCCCCCCATCGCAATTACAAGTCGTGCAGGAATATTAACCTGCTT
>NZ_CP079742.1:3565000-3672500 GCF_020149575.1 Aeromonas rivuli
CGCCCGGTTGCGGTTGCTCGATCCCGAGCGCTTCTACGACTACGAGGCTTTCCTGGCAGAGGAGCAGGCTTATGGTCAAGTTGCGGCAGCAGCCCAGGCGCTGCTCGCTGGCGAGCCCCTGAGCGATGCCGCTCAGCAGCTCCTCGCCAACCAGCTCGCAGGGCTGGATCTGACCGACAGCAAAGCGCGTCAGCAGGCGGTCAGCACGCTGCTCGACCAACACGGTACCGGCCGGGTGCTGTTTCGTAACAGCCGAGCCAATATTCAAGGCTTCCCCGAGCGCCATCTCAATGTCTACCCCATGCCGTTACCGGATCAGTACAAGACTGCCATCAAGGTCATGAGCATGATGGGGGGGAGCGGTGGCGATCTGCAGGCCCGTGCCCTGCGTTATCTCTATCCCGAGAAAATCTATCAGCAGTTCGAGGGTGACAGCGCCAGCTGGACCCAGTTTGATCCCCGCATCACCTGGTTGCTGGAGCTGTTGCTCGGCGCCCGCCAGCAGAAAGTCTTGGTGATCTGTTCCGAAGCGAGCACAGCCCTCGCCCTGGAAGAGGCACTGCGTACCCGCGAGGGAATACGGGCGACCGTCTTCCACGAAGGCATGTCCATCCTGGAACGGGATCAGGCCTCAGCCTATTTCGCCCAGCAAGATGGTGGCGCTCAGGTGCTGATCTGTTCCGAAATAGGCTCCGAGGGTCGCAACTTCCAATTTGCCAACCACTTGGTGCTATTTGATCTGCCCCTTAACCCGGATTTGCTGGAGCAGCGTATCGGTCGTCTCGACCGCATCGGTCAGCAAAATACGGTCGAAATCCACGTTCCTTATCTGGAAGGTAGCGCCCAGCTGGCCCTGCTGCGCTGGTACCACGATGGCATGGATGCGTTCGAGCAGACCTGCCCCACCGCTCGCCCCGTATTTGAAGCGGTGCGCGATCAGCTGTTCGAACTGTTAGCCGCCAACAGCGGAGAGCAAGCCGCGCTCGACGAGCTGCTCACCCGGACCCGGGAACTGCACGAACCGCTCAAGGCTCGCCTGGAGCAAGGTCGCGATCGCCTGCTGGAGATCCACTCCTGCGGGGGGGAAGCGGCCCAGCAACTGGCCGACAGACTGGCGGCAGAGGATGGCGACACCGCCATGATCTCCTTTGCCCTCAAGATGTTCGATGAGATTGGCGTCAATCAGGATGATCGCGGTGAAAATGCCCTGGTACTGACGCCGGGGGATCATATGCTGGTCTCCAGCTTCCCGGGCCTGCCCCATGACGGCATGACGGTTACCTTTGACAGAGACACGGCGCTGTCCAGGGACGATATGTTCTTCCTCTCCTGGGATCACCCCATCATGCGGGGCGGTATCGACCTGATTCTGGGATCGGAGATAGGCGCCACCTCGGTCGCGCTGCTCAAGAATAAAGCGCTCCCTATCGGCTCCATCTTGCTGGAACTCATCTTTGTGGCCGAATCTGCCGCCCATTCCCAGCTCTACCGTTTCATGCCACCGACGCCGATCCGGCTGTTGATGGACAAGAACGGGCAAAATCTGGGAGAGAAGGTGGCATTTGATGCTTTCAATCGCCAGCTGACCCCGGTCAATCGTCATCTGGGCAGCAAGCTGGTCACCGCCTCGCAACCGGTGATCCACGGTCTGATCGGCAAGGGGCAAGCCATTGCCGAACAGCTGAAAATGACCATTGTCGATGAGGCCCGTGGCCAGATGGCGCAGACTCTGCAACAGGATCTGGACAGGCTGGAAGCACTCAAGGCCGTCAACCCCAATGTGCGGGACAGCGAACTCGACTACCTGCGCGACCTGCAGGCCGAGCTGCATCACCTGATCGACCAGACCCAGCTCAAGCTGGATGCCATCCGCTTTATCGTGGTGACCCATAACTGACAAGATACTGACGTCGAGGCATCCAGACTTGGCTCAAGCTGGATGCCATGCACTTTATTATCGTGGTGACCCATAACTGACGAGATACTGAAGTCGAGGCAGCCATATCTGGCTCAAGCTGGATGCCATCCACTTTATCGTGGTGACCCATAACTGACGAGATACTGAAGTCGAGGCAGCCAGACTCGGCTCAAGTTGGATGCCATGCACTTTATTATCGTGGTGAACCATAACTGACAAGATACTGAAGTCGGCGCGACCAGACCCAGCTCAAGCTGGATGCCATCCGCTTTATCGTGGTAACCCATAACTGACGAGATACTGAAGTCGGCGCGACCAGACCCAGCTCAAGCTGGATGCCATGCACTTTATTATCGTGGTGACCCATAACTGACAAGATACTGAAGTCGAGGCAGCCAGACTCGGCTCAAGCTGGATGCCATGCACTTTATTATCGTGGTGAACCATAACTGACGAGATACTGACGTCGAGGCAGCCAGACTCGGCTCAAGCTGGATGCCATGCACTTTATTATCGTGGTGAACCATAACTGACGAGATACTGACGTCGAGGCAGCCAGACTCGGCTCAAGCTGGATGCCATGCACTTTATTATCGTGGTGAACCATAACTGACGAGATACTGACGTCGAGGCAGCCAGACTCGGCTCAAGCTGGATGCCATGCACTTTATTATCGTGGTGAACCATAACTGATGGGGACGCGTCCCCACCTTAACCTTTGATGCGAGACGCTATGTTCGAATATTGCCCTCCCCTGGAGCCCTGGCTCGATATCCTGTTCAAGGATAAAGACATCATGGTGGTCAACAAGCCGACCGGCCTGCTCAGTGTGCCGGGGCGTGGCCCAGAAAACGAAGACAGTGTCTTGCACAGGGTGAAGCAGCAACACCCCAAGGCCGCCGCGGCCCATCGCCTCGACATGTCTACCACGGGTGTATTGGTGATCCCCCTCAATCCCAATGCCCATCGCGAGTTAAGCAGGCAGTTTCGCGAGCGGGAGACCGAGAAGCACTATCTTGCCTGGGTATGGGGCGAGCCGGAGGCGGACTCGGGTCAGGTTGATCTGCCCCTGTGTGTGGACTGGCCCAACCGTCCCAAGCAGAAGGTTGATTTCGAGGAGGGACGCCATGCCTTGACCCTGTGGGAGAAGCTGAGAGTGGAAAATGGCAACAGCTTGATCAAGCTGATGCCCATCACCGGCAGATCCCATCAGTTGCGGGTTCACATGCTGGAGCTGGGGCACCCCATATTGGGTGACAACCTCTATGCCCACCCCGAGGCGCTGGCAGCGGCTCCCCATCTTTACTTGCATGCGGCCATGCTGACCATCAGCCATCCACGCAGCGGAGAGCGGATGACGTTTGAAGCACCAGCGCCTTTCGCCGGTTAATCTGCATCAGCAAAGCGCCAGAACGAAAAAAGCCTCGGTCAACAGACCGAGGCTTTTTTATTACTTGGCATCATACGTGAATATTGATGTTGCCACCCAGGGTGCTGCCTGCCGTGCTCTTGGGTGCTTGTGCCGATTCGGCGGCTCCCTGCAACAGGGCCAGAGCGGTTTCCCCCTCTTGAGCTTGTTGCTTCTTGGCGAGGCTGGCGACCATGAGGGCACTGCCATAAGATGTTGAACCAGATATTTCCATTTGCATTCCTCCTGCCCTCTGGCTATCGGCCATGATGACGAAAGCATGAGTCACAACTGCTTAGCTGTGACAGGCTCTGCTTGGTACCTTGCCATCCAGCCAGCGCTCTTCCATCTCCAGCAGCGTCTGATACACGGCCTCCGCCTGGGCCGGGCGGCTGAACAGATAACCCTGACCATAAAGATGAATGTCGGTCAGCCCGCGTAACACATCGAGTTGGGCCTGAGTTTCAATCCCCTCGCACACCAGCGTCTTGCCAAGCATGGAACCGAGTCGACAAATATTGGCAACCAGCTCCGAAGCCTCGGTGGAGCTGTCTATCCCCTGGATGAAGGATCGGTCGATCTTCACCTTGTTCACTGGCAGCTTCTGCAGGTAACTGAGGGAGGAATAGCCTGTCCCAAAATCATCCAGCGCCAGCTGCACCCCTTGCTGACTCAGATCCTGCATCAGTTGCAGCGAGTTTTTCACCTCGCGCATTGTGGTGTCTTCCGTCACTTCCAATACCAGATGAGCGGCAGAAATACGATGCTCCATCAGGGCCTTGGCGACCAGCTTGAGCAGGCTGCGTTGATACATTCCGGGGGAGATATTGACGCACATCTGCAGGTCAAGAAGACCCAGCTGCTGCCATTGGTAAAGCTGGGCGCACGCGGTATTTAGCACCCAGCCTCCCAATTTTTCAGACAGCTGGAACTCTTCGGCAACCTGGATCAACTCGTTGGGCGGGATGAAACCAAGTTCAGGGTGACGCCAGCGCAGCAGGGCCTCAACGGCTTCACAGCGCCCGGTCTCCAGATTGATGATGGGCTGATAATAAAGCTCGAGGGCATTGCGTTCGAGCGCTACCACCATGTCGGAGGCAAGGTGTTTACGCCGCGCCGTCTCATTTTGCAGTGACTTGTCATAGATGACATAGGGCACATGGGTCTTGCGGCTGTGGAACAGCGCCTGCTCGGCCCGGCTCAGCAGATCCTGAGTCTCCTCGCTATCCATGGGGTAGAAGGCGATGCCTATCCCCACCTCCAGCCTAAATGGGTAGTGATCCAGGGGGATATCCTGCTTGACGGCATACAGCACGCGGGCGACCAGCTCTCGCACCTGTTTGAGATCGCTGCTGTCCTTCTGGATGATGGCGAATTGATCCCCCACCAAACGGGCAGCCCATTCACTGTCATTACAGAGCGTATCGAGACGCCGGGCCAACTCTTGCAGCAGAAGATCGCCAATGTTGTAGCCAAACTTGCTGTTGATGTCGCGAAACTCGTTGATATCGATCAGCACCAGGCCAAAGGGCTGTTCCCGGGTAACGCACTCCTCCATCTGTTCCAGCAGGGCGAGGCGATTGGAGAGGCCAGTGAGTGGGTCGAAGCGAGCCTCCCGATAGTGGCGCCGCCCCTCACGGATCAGCAACACGCTGAGCATGATCACCGATACCAGCAAGCCGCTGACCATGAGCAGCAGAGAGTTGCGCAAGGTACCGAAACGCTGGTCGTTACTGGTGTATACCTTGATGTTCTGTTGCATCACGGAGGCGAGGGAATAAGAGAGCGGTTCTTGCAGGGGTGATAACCGCATCATGATCTGCTGATAGTCGCCATTACCTGCCTTGAGGGCCGAAATGCGGGGTTCGAGTTCGCGGATCGTACTCTCGATGAGTTGTACCAGGCGCAAGGCTTTCTGCTTGTCATGCAGGCTCTCGCGCAGCTGCCCACTCAACAATACCGGGGTGCGGCTCCACAAGATGTCATAACGCAGCATCAGGGTGTCGTGGTCTATACCGCCATAGTGGTAGAGCTCGACCGAGTTGAGGAAACGCCCCAACTCCAGCTGCAACTGCATCAGGGCCCAGGAGACGTCGTAGGTATACTTCTCCATGACCCGGGTCGCATTCTGGATCTGCACCAGGCAATAGAGGGTGCTCCCCGTGAATGAGAGGATGGAAATATAGAGAATGAGCAACAGTGGCCAACTCTTTCTTTTCACCCGGACTCCCACCTTGTCAGTTCTGAATATCGAGGGCGCTCAATTGCCAGATCATCATGTCGGTGTAGGCAGACTGCTTGAGTTCCGGATATTGATCCAAGGGTAGGATAAACCAAAGGGGCCCCTTGTCACGTACCCGCATGGTGATGCCATCGTCCTGCCAGGCCAGAATGGGGTCATATTGCTTTACCTTCTCCCAGTCCACCTTGATCTGAAAACTGTTGAGGGCGGTCAGGGTGATGGTCTTGCCTTTGGCATCAAGTGCTGCGAGCAGATCGGCCACCTTGGGGCCCTTGTAGTGATGAGGCTTGTCGACCCAGGGATTGCTGGTGACTATTTCGTGTTGTGGCAGGGACTGAATGAGTGCGAGGTCCAGCTCCACCTTGCCAGCTTGCGCCCCTTCGGCATCCACATTGCCGGAGACGGTCAATATCACGGGGCCTTGTGGCGCCTCCAAGGCCAGGGCCGGGCCCGCGAGGCAGAAGAGAAGGGGGATAAAGCCAATTTTGATCATAGATACACCAATGATTTTATTATCAATACGTCCAGTTTAGCCGCCTTAAAAAAAACGGCCCGCCAATGCGAGCCGTTTAATGACGAGAGCGAGATTACATCATGCCGCCCATGCCACCCATGCCACCCATATCAGGCATGGCCGGGCCATCTTTCTTCGGCAGGTCAGTGATCATGCACTCAGTGGTGATCATCAGACCGGCGATGGAAGAGGCAAACTGCAGGGCAGAGCGAGTCACCTTGGTCGGATCCAGGATGCCCATGGCCAGCATGTCACCGTACTGCTCGGTGTAGGCGTTGTAGCCGAAGTTGCCTTCACCATTCTTCACGGCGTTGGCAATGACGGAGGCTTCTTCACCGGCGTTGATGACGATCTGACGCAGCGGGGCTTCCATGGCGCGCAGTGCAACCTTGATACCCACGTTCTGATCTTCGTTGTCGCCACGCAGACCAGCCAGTTTGGCCGCAACGCGCACCAGTGCAACACCACCACCGGCAACCACGCCTTCTTCTACCGCAGCGCGAGTGGCGTGCAGGGCGTCGTCAACCCGGGCTTTCTTCTCTTTCATCTCAACTTCGGTGGCAGCACCGACTTTGATAACGGCAACGCCGCCAGCCAATTTGGCTACGCGCTCTTGCAGCTTCTCACGGTCGTAATCGGAAGAGGTCTCTTCGATCTGCTGACGGATCTGAGCAACACGGCTCTCGATCAGGGTTGCATCGCCCACACCGTCGATGATGGTGGTGTTCTCTTTGGTGATGACGATGCGCTTGGCACGGCCCAGGTCTTCCAGGGTCGCTTTTTCCAGCTCCATGCCCACCTCTTCGGAGATGACGGTACCGCCGGTCAGGATGGCGATATCTTGCAGCATGGCCTTGCGACGGTCACCGAAGCCCGGCGCCTTGACGGCAGCCACTTTCACGATACCACGCATGGTGTTGACCACCAGGGTCGCCAGGGCTTCGCCCTCTACGTCTTCGGCAACGATCAGCAGCGGTTTACCCGCTTTGGCAACGCCTTCCAGCACCGGCAGCATTTCGCGGATGTTGGAGACTTTCTTGTCGACCAGCAGGATGAAGGGATCGTCCAGCTCGACGGCGCCGGTTTCCGGCTTGTTGACAAAGTAAGGGGAGAGGTAGCCGCGGTCGAACTGCATGCCTTCAACCACTGCCAGCTCGTCTTCCAGGCCCTGACCGTCTTCAACGGTGATGACGCCATCACGGCCGACCTTGTCCATGGCTTCGGCGATCAGTGCACCCACTTTCTCGTCGGAGTTGGCGGAGATGGTACCCACCTGAGCGATGGCATTGCTGTCGGCGCAAGGCTGGGACAGGGACTGCAGCTCGGCAACGGCCGCCACGACGGCTTTGTCGATACCACGCTTCAGATCCATCGGGTTCATGCCTGCGGCGACGGCTTTCAGGCCTTCGTTGACGATGGCTTGCGCCAGTACGGTAGCAGTGGTAGTACCGTCACCGGCGGCGTCGTTGGCCTTGGAAGCGACTTCCTTGACCATCTGGGCGCCCATGTTCTGGAATTTGTCTTCCAGCTCGATTTCGCGCGCAACGGAGACGCCATCCTTGGTGATGGTCGGGGCGCCGAAGGACTTGTCCAGCACCACGTTGCGGCCTTTCGGGCCCAGGGTCACTTTGACGGCGTCGGCCAGGATGTTCACGCCTTCCAGCATTTTGATGCGGGCTTCGTTGCCAAATTTAACGTCTTTAGCTGCCATGATTCTTGAATCCTTTAGTCAATTCGGGGGAAGGAAAAATTACGCTTCGACGATCGCCAGGATGTCGGTCTCGGACAGGATCAACACTTCCTGACCATCCAGCTTCTCGCTCTTCACGCCGTAACCTTCGTTGAAGATCACCTTGTCGCCGACCTTGACAGCGAGCGCCTTCACTTCGCCATTATCCAGAATTCGACCAGTCCCCACGGCCAGAACCTCACCACGGGTGGACTTCTGAGCCGCAGTACCAGTCAGGACGATACCGCCAGCGGATTTAGCTTCAGCTTCGATGCGCTTAATGATGACGCGGTCGTGCAGTGGACGAATTTTCATCGATAACTCTCCCAAAATGAGTCACTTTGTTACTTGAGGAATGGCCATTCCTGGCCAAATTGCATATGACCCAGATGTGGGGCACTTATCTCTCCCCTTCAAGGGCGGATACAAAAAAAAGTTTTTCACGTACCATGAATATCTTCGATGGATCGCCATGCCCGCCATGGTTCCGAGTTTGTCTTTTGGCAAACCAGAGATCAGTTTCCAGCCGTGAAGAGACTTGCCCTTGACCCGACCCAATCCCATGCTGACTGCCCCCATGCCCGCCGTATTGCTGCGCATGACAGGGCCCATGATCCTCGGCATCATCGCCATACTGGCATTCAATCTGGTCGATACCTTCTTCATCGGCATGCTGGGCACCCAGGCGCTGGCCGCCATCAGCTTTACCTTCCCGGTGACCTTCGTGGTCACCTCGCTCGCCATGGGACTTGGGGCCGGGCTCTCGGCCGTGATTGGCCACACCCTGGGTCAGGGCAAGCATGAAGAGGCCGCTCACTTGGTCACCGACAGTCTGTTTCTCGCGGTGCTGCTGGTCACCCTGCTCTCCCTGCTGGGTGCCCTCACCATAGACCCGCTGTTTCGTCTGCTGGGGGCAAGCGAGGCCCTGATCGCCCTCATCCACGACTACATGCTGATCTGGTATCTGACGGTACCCATGCTGGTGCTGCCCATGGTCGGCAATGCCGCCATCCGCGCCACCGGGGACACCAAGACGCCGAGTCTGGTGATGGCGGTCGCCGGGCTGGTCAATGGCGTGCTGGATCCTTTGCTCATCTTCGGCATAGGTCCCTTTCCCGAGTGGGGTATCAGTGGCGCCGCCATCGCCACCTCCGTCTCCTGGTTGATGGCCATGCTGGTCAGCCTCTATATATTGCGCCACAGGGAGGGGCTGCTACGTTGGCGGCTCTCCCCACGCCAGCGCCTGCTGGCCCACTGGCGCGCCCTGTTGCATGTGGCTGTACCCGCCTCCTTCACCAATATGCTCAACCCCCTGGCCAACGCCATGCTGATGGTCATCTTCGCAGGCCTTGGTACCGAGGTGGTCGCCGCCTATGGGGCCGCGTCCCGGGTTGAGGCACTGCTGCTCATCGTCATGATGGCGCTCTCCTCGGTGCTGGCCCCCTTTGTTTCCCAGAACTGCGGGGCAGGCAATCCGGCACGGGCCAGGGCGGCCTTGCAGCTCTGCATGCGTTTTGCCTTGCTGTTTCAGCTCGCCATCTATGGGCTGACCTGGCTGCTGGCCCCGCTGATTGCCAGCCTGTTCAGCGACCATCCCCAGGTGAGCCGCCTGATCGTGCTCTACCTGCACCTGGTACCCATCGGGTATGGTTTTCAGGGGATGGTGATGCTGCTGGCCTCGGCATTGAACGGGGTGCGCGCCTCCAGCATCTCATTTCTGTTCAATGGCCTGCGACTGTTTGGCTTCTTGCTGCCCGGGGCCTGGATCGGCGCCAGGCTGGGCGGGGAAGAGGGCATCTATCTGGGGATACTCATCGCCAATCTGGCGGCGGGCAGCCTGGCCTGGCTCTATGCCCGCCATCGCTTCGAACAACTCTGCCATCAAGGGCGTCCCTGAGCAGCGGCGCCGCCTTCTCCCCATCAACCCGCAGCAGCCCCCCTCAGAGGCCGGGTAGCAGGCAACAAAAGGGCCGCTTGCTGCGGCCCCTTCAGGTTTCTCTCTTCGCCACTGCTGGCGCCGACCGACGTGGCCGCTGAGATTACTCCTTGTCCTTGCGCTCGAACTCACCCTCTATGATGGTGCTGGACTCATCGCGCAGCGGGGACGATGGGGAGTAAGGCCCCTGAGACTGGAAGCCTCCCATGGCCCCTTGCACCCTGACCCCCTTGACCAGTCTGTCGGCCAGACGGCTGCGCAGCGGCGGCAGAAGCAGCAACAGACCCAGCAGGTCGGTGACAAAGCCCGGGACGATCAACAGCAGACCAGCCAGGGCCAGCATCATGCCCCCCATCAGCTCACGGGCCGGCATCTCGCCGACCTGCATCCGCTGTTGGGCTTCCATCAGGGTCTTGAGCCCCTGGCGACGCACCAGCGAACTGCCCAGCATGGCCGTCAGCACGATGAGGATCACGGTTGGCAGAGCACCGATGACGGTACCCACCTGGATCATGACGGTCAGTTCGAGCAGAGACAGGCCGACAAATAACAAAAATAACTTACCCATATTGACCTCAGTACGGCTTGATGTGGTGGCCAGTCTGACTGGCGCTCGCCTCTCCATCCGGCCAGGGCAGGAGGCGGCATTCCTCTCTACTAGATGGGGGAGCTATCGGCTTTTTCAAGGCAAAGCGCGATCCAGCCGTGATTTTAGGGAATATTTTCCCTGAGATGGCTGGGCGTGAGTCCCTTGTTCTGTCACAGTAATTGGGTCATTTGCAACATATGTTTAATCGTCGCAAAAAATTTGGGAATCCCTCAAATTTAGTGATCTACATCTAACATGGGGTACCCCCATTGAGGTAAGATCCCTGACAGTTAACGGGGAATTATTCCCTACCGCCCCACTCGATGTGTGGTGCTTCAGGATGAGCTGTGCGCAAGGAACTCGCGACCACTCGGTGAGGATCATTTCCATTTATTTGATTTCTGAGGCATTACAATGAGCGACATCATAAACGTCCGCATTGAAGAAGATCTGCTGGGCACCAAAGAAGTTTCCAACGAGCTCTATTACGGCGTCCACACCCTGCGGGCGGTCGAGAACTTCAAGCTGAGCACTCAGAAAATTTCTGATGTCCCTGAGTTTGTCCGTGGCATGGTGCTGACCAAGAAGGCAGCGGCCCTGGCCAACGGCGAACTGGGCACCATGCCCCCCGAAATTGCCGACAAGATCGTCGAAGCCTGCGATCTGATGCTCAACACCGGCAAGTGTTTCGATCAGTTCCCTGTCGATGTCTACCAAGGCGGCGCCGGAACCTCGGTCAACATGAATACCAACGAAGTACTGGCCAACATAGCCCTGGAGATCATGGGGCTGGAGAAGGGCCGCTACGACGTCATCAACCCCAACGACCACGTCAACAAGTGCCAATCCACCAATGATGCCTACCCGACCGGTTTCCGCGTCGCCGTGGTCAACAGCACCGACACCACCCTGGATGCCCTGGACGATCTGATCACCGCCTTCGACGCCAAGGCCAAGGAGTTCAGCTCTGTGCTCAAGATGGGACGCACCCAGTTGCAAGATGCGGTGCCCATGACCCTGGGTCAGGAGTTCCATGCCTTTGCCGTGACCCTGCGTGAAGAGATCAAGTCCATCAAGCGTTGCCAGGAGCTGTTGCTGGAAGTGAACCTGGGCGCCACCGCCATCGGTACCGGCCTGAACACCCCACCCGAGTATTCTGCCCTGGCCATCCAGCGTCTGGCCGAGATCACCGGTCGCGCCTATGTGCCGGCAGAAGATCTGATCGAGGCCACCTCGGATTGCGGCGCTTATGTGATGCTGCACAGCGCCATCAAACGCCTGGCCATGAAGCTCTCCAAGATCTGTAACGATCTGCGCTTGCTCTCTTCCGGCCCACGCACCGCCCTCAAAGAGATCAACCTGCCGGAGATGCAGGCGGGCTCCTCCATCATGCCAGCCAAGGTCAACCCGGTCATCCCGGAAGTGGTCAACCAGGCGTGCTTCAAGGTGTTTGGCAACGACATCACTATCACCTTCGCCTCAGAAGCCGGTCAGCTGCAGCTGAACGTGATGGAACCCGTGATAGGTCAGGCCATGTTCGAATCCTTGAGCCTGATGAAGAATGCTTGTATCTCCCTGCGCGAGAAGTGTGTGGAAGGGATCACCGCCAACCCGGAGATCTGCATGAACCATGTGCTCAACTCCATCGGCATCGTGACCTACCTCAACCCCTTCATCGGTCACCACGAGGGGGACATTGTCGGCAAGATCTGCGCCCAAACCGGCAAGAACGTCCGTGAAGTCGTACTGGAGCGCGGTCTGCTGACCGCCGAGCAGCTCGACGAGATCCTCTCTATCGAAAACCTGATGAACCCGCAATACAAGGCCAA
The DNA here is from genome assembly GCF_020149575.1 of Aeromonas rivuli. NCBI lineage: Bacteria > Pseudomonadati > Pseudomonadota > Gammaproteobacteria > Aeromonadales > Aeromonadaceae > Aeromonas > Aeromonas rivuli. The sequence continues at coordinate 3,577,166 of NZ_CP079742.1, forward strand.
GCGCTTCGCGCGCAGCGCCGCCGTATAAGCGAGCCAGGGCCGGGATCACTCCCGGCCCTTAAAGCCATTTCCCGACCCGCTTGTTTGCCGCCAGCCCATCGGGAAATGGCTTTGTGCCAGAACGATTCTTAAAAACTAAAAATAATGGAGTGTTCACTATGATTGGAATCGAGTTAGCCGTCGTACTCGCCGCTATCTATCTGGGAGCCCGGATAGGCAGCATCGGCATCGGCTTCGCCGGTGGCCTGGGGGTGCTGGTATTGACCTGGGGTCTGGGCATGGAGATCCCAAGCGACCAGCTGGTCAGTTATATTCCCTGGGACGTGATCATGATCATCGCGTCCGTGATCTGTGCCATCGCCTGTATGCAACTGGCTGGCGGCATGGATTATCTGGTCTCCCTGGCCGAGAAGGCGCTGCGCAAGAATCCCAAGCACATCACCTTCGCCGCCCCTGTCGTCACCTACCTGATGACCATGCTCGCCGGGACAGGCCACACTGCCTTCTCCACCTTGCCGGTCATCGCCGAGGTGGCCAAGGAGCAAGGCATTCGCCCCTCCCGTCCGCTCTCCATCGCGGTTATCGCCTCCCAGATCGCCATCACCGCCTCGCCCATTTCGGCAGCCGTGGTCGCCTTTTCCGGGATGTTGGAGCCTTTTGGTGTCGATTACTTGACCCTGCTGGCCATCTGCATTCCGTCCAGCTTCCTCGCCTGCATGGTCGGCGCCTTCGTCGCCAACATGATGGGCAAGCCGCTGGATCAAGATGAAGTCTATCTGGAGCGCAAGGCCAAGGGTCTGATCAAGCTGCGCGGCACCAGCCAGGTCGAGCTCAAACCCTATGCCAAACTCTCGGTCGGCATCTTCGTCGCCGCCATCGTCGCCGTCATGGCCTATGCCACGGCCATTTCGAGCAATGTAGGCTTGATTGCCCATCCGCCCATCCCCCGTGATGGCGCCATCATGGGCATCATGCTCGCCGCCGCCACCATCATGACCCTGGTCTGCAAGCTGGACGCGACTCAGGTCACCAACATGCCGACCTTCAAATCCGGTATGTCAGCCTGCATCTGCGTACTGGGTGTCGCCTGGTTGGGTAACGTCTTCGTGAAAGGCAACATGGACACTATCCAGCTCGTGGCGGGCGATCTGCTCAACAGCTATAGCTGGCTGCTGGCCGTGGTGCTGTTCTTCTCCTCCATGCTGCTCTACTCCCAGGGTGCCACCACCAAGGCACTGATGCCTGCCGCCCTGGCGCTGGGCGTCAGCCCGCTGACCGCCATCGCCTCCTTTGCTGCCGTGAGCGCCCTGTTTGTGCTGCCCACCTACCCGACCCTGCTGGCGGCAGTGGAGATGGATGACACAGGTTCGACCCGGATTGGCAAGGCGGTGTTCAACCACCCCTTCTTCATCCCGGGTGTGGCTACTATCGCCATGGCCGTGACCCTGGGCTTCTTCTTCGGTGGCCTGATGCTCTGATAGCCTCACCCCCGTTAATCAAGAGCGACCTCCGGGTCGCTTTTTTGTCGTTGTGCGTCACAAAAATGATGCCTTAATATGCAAAAAGATTCCGGCTTCAGCTCCAGTCAAGCTTGCCCCCCATAGAATTGCCATATCGGAAAAATACCGATCATTCAGGCTCCTAGAGGGACCTGGAGAGTACTTACCCCAGAGGAATAGACAATGAAAAAGACTGCATTGACCATGGCTGTTTCCAGCCTGATGCTGGCCGGTACCGCCCAGGCTGCCACCCTGTATGATCAAGACGGCACCAAGCTGGATATTGGTGGTCGCGTTCAAGGTATGTACTACGGTACCAGCAGTGACGCCCTGGAAGGCGATCAGAGCTACCTGCGTCTGCACGTCGCCGGTGAGACTCGCATCGATGACGAAACCAAAGCCTTCGCCTTCGCCGAATACAACCTGCCGACCTCAGGTTCTGACAACGACGAGCTGCGTTACGGCTACGTGGGTATCCAGAACGATCGCTTCGGCGCCTTCAGCTACGGCCGTCAGGATGGTCTGTTCGCCAAAGCGGTCAACAACTATACCGACGTGCTGCCGGAATGGGGTGGTGACGGCCTGGGCAAGGACACTGACGTGTTCGGTACCGGTCGTAACAACGGCCTGGCCCAGTACATCTATACCTATCAGGGCATGACCCTGGGTGCCCAGTTCACTGGCAAGAACGATCCTTGGAATGACAAGGACAGCAAGTGGATGAAGGGTTCCGACGAGGGTTATGCCCTGTCCGCCAACTATGACTTCGACATGGGTCTCTCCCTGGGCGCCGTCTACAACATGGCCACCAAGACTGGTGACCAGAAAGAGCTGGCCTCCTTCGGTGGGGATGACGATGCCCAGCTGTATGGCGCAGGTATCAAGTACAGTGCCGGTAACCTCTACCTGGCAGCCACCTATGCTCATGGCCAGGATCACATCTTCGTCAGCAAGAATGGCCAGAGCGGCTATGCCGAGAAGAGTGACGGTTATGAAGCCGTTGCCCAGTACAGCGTCACCCCGAAATTCAAGCCGTCCGTCGCCTACCTGCGTACCGACGTGAAGGATGACCGCAGCGGTGCCAACATCGACGACACCCTGACCGAGTACGTCAGTGTGGGTGCCTGGTACAACTTCACCGACAACTTCAACGCCTATGTTGACTACAAGATCAACCTGCTCGACGAAGATGGCACCGATGGCTACAGCAGCCTGGGCCAAGTCTCTGACGACGTCGTTGGTGTCGCACTGCAGTACAACTTCTAAGTCCGGATTTGGCGTCAAGTCAGCTCTCGATACCAAACCGGCCGCATCAGCGGCCGGTTTTTTTATATCGGACTCAAGCGCGCAGTTGCGCCAGTTCGGGACGACGGGCAAAACAGTGGCTGAGCAGCAGCAGGGTCACAACGCCGACGCTACCCAGCACCAGCCAGGGCAACCAGGGCTGCCCCTGAGCGCTGGCATAGTCATGCAAAGCGCCGCCTCCTACGTAACCACTCATGCCGCCCAACGCCAACCCTAGCCGACTAAAGCCCATGTAGCTGCCCCGCGCGCTCGGGTGGGCCAACCGGGTCATCAAGGTCTCCCGGGCCGGCTCCACGATGATGATGCCGAGATAGAAACAGGCCAGCAGCGCAAAAATCGCCTCCAGGCTGGTGGCAAACGCCACCAGCCCTATGCCTGCGGTCATCAGCAACATGCCCGCCAGCAGCCGGGTCTCCAGCCGGAAGTGACGCTCGCCGTAGCGCGCCAGGGGATAGAGCAGGGCGAGCGACAGCGCCGCCTCCAGGCTATACATCCAGCCCACCGCCGTGCTGCTGCCCGCCATCTGCTTGACCAGAATGGGAAAGATCAGCATCACCTGCACCCAGAGCGCGTAGTAGCCGCTCAGGATCAGCACCACCCGGCAAAATGCCTTGTCCGCCAGCACCCGGCCCAGCCCTGTCTTGATGGGGGTTGGTCGCAAGGAGATCTTGTAGGCGGGCAGAATGAGCCAGTTGCACAGGGCGGCAGTGACGAACAGACAAGCCCCCAGCAGACAGACATATTCGAAATCGAAATTGAGCAGCCAGCTGCCGAGCAGGGCGCCGAGCACGGCACCGGCACTCTCCAGCATCATCAGCAGCGAGATGTAGCGTCCGCGCTGATGGGGCCGGGTGAACTTGATGACCAGGGCCGCTCTCGGAGGATCGAACAGGCAACCGCCCAGACCCGAGATGATGCAGGAGACAATAAGCGCCAGACCGCTCTCGGCATAGGCCAGGCTGGCAAAACCCACCGCCCGCAGCAGCATGCCGCCGACGATCAACGGCCTGGCACCAAAGCGGTCAGCCAGAGAACCGCCAAAGATCCCCAACCCCTGCTGGGTCAGCTGACGCAGACCCAGCGCCAGACCCACCACCCCCGCCGCCCAGCCAAGCTGATCGACAAATCTCAGGCTTATCATGGGCATCACCACGAAGAATCCCAGGATCACCAGCAGAGAATCCAATGCCAAAAACCAGCGTCCCCGCCGCCGCGCCCGCTCTACCATAACCACCTCAGACTCCAATTGATGCTGCTATTCTGCGAGGGCACCAGATATAGTGGTAGCCGACAACTGGCTATATTTCATATCGGGATTTTTTATGGCTATGACGCTCGATGATCTGCAACTGCTGCTCGATGTGGTCAACCGGGGCAGCTTCAGCAAGGCGGCCGCGGTGCGGGGCTGGTCACAACCCATGGTGAGTCAGCGCATCGCCGTACTGGAACACGCCCTCGGCCAGCCGCTGTTTCGCCGCCACCGCCGCGGCGCCACCCCCACCGCCGCCTGCGAGCAGTTTCTGCCCGCGGTCAGCACCGCCCTCAATGCCCTGGAGGCCGGCCAGCTCGCCTTGCAGGGCACTCCCCTGCTGCCACGCATTCGGCTCTCCTGCCTCCCCTCCCTCACCACAGTGGTATTCGGTCCCCTGCTGCTGGAGTTGGTGGATGAGAGCTTCGAGATCCGCTGCAGCACGGATCACTCCGGTATCATCATGCAGGAGCTGCTGACCGGAGAGACGGATGTGGGCTTCATCCTCAAGTGCCCCGCCATCGCCGGTATTCAGCTCGAACTGCTCTACCGCTCCCCCATCATCGCGGTGGCCTGTGCCACCCATCCCCTGGCGGGACGCCAGGGGCTGACCCTGCAAGACATTGCCAACGAGCGGCTCGCCCCCCAGCAGTGGGGCACGGGGTGCGACGAGCTGCTGATCCAGCTGCGGCTGCTGCGCCAGGTAAACCGCCCGCTACACGCCATCCAGCCAGCCAGCGCAGCCCGTGAGCTCGCGCTAGAGCACGGCTTCATCACCCTGATGCCGGCGCTGGCCATCGCGCGGGATCTGGAATTTGGCCGCCTGGTGCAGCTCGATGTGACGGATCTGCCGCCGGATCACTGGGATGTGATGATGGCCTGGCGCAGCGGCAAGCGCCCCAACCGGGAAAAGGAGAGAGTGATCGAGGCCGCCCGCATGCTCGCCAGCCACTGGGCGGGTAAATAGCCCGGCAATCGGCCGCTCATCCTTGTCGCCTCGACAGCTGAGATAAAAAAACCACCTCATGTGAAGTGAACCCCGAAAGTTGGACACCCAACGAGTAGGGGTTCTTCGTTTCTATGGCAAAGCAAAAATACTCGACCGACTTCAAGCGTCAGGTCGTTCTTCACTATCTCAACGGTCATGACGGTGCCAAAAAGACGGCCGCCCTGTTTGGTGTCGATCATGGCGCCGTTCGCCGCTGGACTGAGCACTGGAAAGTCAGTGGTGAAGATGGCTTGACCATCACGACCAAAGCTTATTCTGCTGAGTTCAAAGAGGAGGTACTGCACTGGATGCAGGAAAATAATGCATCTTCTCGCAAGGCGGCCGCAGCATTCAAGATCGCCGCGGCCTGCACCGTCAGTCGGTGGGCGCGGCTTTATCGTGAAGGCGGTATCATGGCCCTTAGTGACAAACGCACAGAGCGCATCATGGCTTCAGGAAAAAAACCACCGAACAAACCGCTCACCGCCCCCTATCCCACTTTCCACAGTGCCCAGGAAGAGCTCGAATACCTGCGGGCGGAGAACGCCTATCTAAAAAAGCTGCATGCCTTGGCTCGGGAAAAGCAGCAGAGAAAGCAAAAATAGTTTCCGAGCTAAGGCAGGACCATCAGCTGGCAACGCTGCTGCATATCGCTTGGTTGCCACGCAGCACCTTCTACTGGCAGGTGAAGTCAGGTACCAGCGCAGGGACCTATGAGCATGAAGCGCAACGGATCAAGGCGCTGTTTCATCACCACAAGGGGCGTTATGGTTATCGGCGGATCACCCTGGCGCTGCGCAACGAAGGGTGCCTAATTAACCACAAGACAGTGCGAAAACTCATGCGAGAACAGGACCTTGCCTCTAACCTGCGCCGCAAGAAATATCGGTCGTACAAGGGGACATACGGCCATATCGCCCCGAACCTCTTGCAGCGTGATTTTCACGCCGATGCCCCGAACCAAAAATGGGTCACCGATGTGACGGAGTTCAATCTCAAAGGGCAGAAGTTGTACTTGTCGCCGGTGCTGGACCTCTATAACAGCGAGATCATCGCCTGGCAGATGGCAACGCACCAGGGGATGCGGTTGGTGGACAAGATGCTGGATGACGCCTTGGCGACATTAGGGCCCACAGACGCGCCGGTGCTGCACTCGGATCAAGGCTGGCAATATCAGATGGCCAGCTATCAGACGCGATTATCGTCAAGGGACGTGAAGCAAAGCATGTCACGCAAAGGGAACTGCCTGGACAATGCGGTGGTAGAGAACTTCTTTGGACTGCTGAAAAGCGAATGCTGGTTCAACGAAGAGTACGAAGATACAGAGCAGTTGAAACGTGTGGTGGATGAATACATCCACTACTACAACCATGAGCGGATCAAAGTGAAACTAAACGGCCTGAGCCCGGTACAGTACCGAACTCAGGCCATGTTATCCGCCAACTAACGTGTCCAATAAATGGGGTTCACTTCACATGAAGAGGTGGTCTTGCTATGCGTCAGAAATAAAATGTCACTCTATCAATAGCTTGCCTTGAGGCTCACCCCGGAGAAGGCACTGAAGCCGCTCAACTGCACATGCCAGGTTCCCGCCTTGGGCGCATTGAGGGTACAGGTCTCGGTGTTGCCGCTCTGGTAGGGACGGCAATCATAGCTGGTACTGGTCGGCACAGTACCAAACTTCACATAGAGATCCGCATCCCCGCTGCCACCACTGCTGGCGACCACCAGCGTGCTCTTGCCGGCCGGGACCTCGATGGTGTAGTTGAGTTTGCCCCCCTGAGCCCCCGTCAAACCGGTCAGGGCCACGCCGTTTTGCAGCACATTGCCCCCTGAGGGTGGCGTGCCACCACAGCTGGCATTGACGCCGACCGTCTGGAAGGCACGACTGATGTCGGTCAGGTTGTAACCCAGATCGGTCGCCGCCTTGGTCACACCACAGGCGCCCTGATCGTAATCGGTGTTGGGCCCCCAATAGAGGCGGTTGGCCAGCACGAACACCTCAAACGCCTTGCGGGTGTTCCAGCCATTGCTGGTTGCCAGCAGGTAGAAGGCGCGGTTGTAGACCCCGGAGCTGTGGTGCACATCCATGCCGCTGCGATAGTCACTGGCGTGACCTATGGAGCTGCCATCCCGGGTCGGATCCTCGAAGTAGCGCAGGGAACCGTTGCCCTTGAAGATTTGCGCGCCCACCAGCCAGTCGTTGCTGCCCTTCATGAAGTGCTCGGCCGCCTCCCCCGCCATGTCGGAGAAAGCCTCGTTGATGCCGCCGGACTGGTTGGCATAGACCAGCCCCGAGTTCTGTTCGGTAAAGCCGTGGCTCACCTCGTGAGCGGCCACATCCAGGCTGACCAGGGGATAGAAGGTGGTGGCACCATCACCAAAGGTCATCTGGCTGCCGTCCCAGAAGGCGTTTTCATAGTTGCGGCTATAGTGAACCCGCATCTTCAGCTTGAAGCTGAGCGGCGCCGTGTTGTACCAATTGCGGTACATGTCGAACACCACGTTGCCGAAGTAGTGGGCATCATTGAGGGGGGAGAAGGCGCCGTTGATCTCCTTGACCCTGTTTTCCGGGCAGCTGAACTGATGCACACTGCCCCCCGAGGTGGCGTGATTCATGTTGATGGTATCGACATTGGTGCTGCTCATGCGGCAGTTGGCATCGACGATCAGAGGGCCGAAATCGGCGCCGTAGAAGTACTTGCCGGTCTTGGCGTTGCCGCCCGGACCACTGGCGTTCTGATGGTTGATCCCCTCCCAGCGCTTGAGTTCGGCGCCAGTGTGGGCATCGACCATCACGAAGGGACGGCTCGGTGTCTCGCTCGCCGCCAGCCAGGAGACCAGATAGACCAGGCGGGCCTGCCCGGCCTCATCCTGCACCACGAACAGCTTGACCCGCTCACTGTTACCCTTGGCGCCATCGCGCGCCTTGGCCGCCGCGTCTGCCGGGCTGAGTGTCGCCGCCGGGCTCGCCACATCGTTATCGATCTGGCGAAGCATCTGACCAGACAGCTTGCTGATCTGGCCACCGAGGGATTGCTCGGCCACCAGCACCTGACCCCAGACAGGGATGCCGTGCCAGGTCTGCTCATAGCGGACCCGTTGCTGACCATTGGGCAGGGTGACGGCACGGACCTGACGATACTCCCCCTCACCCGCCAGTGCGCTCACCCCCGCCGCGCCACTCGGCGCGCCCTGCATACCGGCAACCTGCTCAACGGTGACTTGATCGGCAGCCAGGGCGACGCCACCCCAACAGGCCAGCGCAACGGCCAAATAGACTCTGTTCATCTCTTCTTTCCTTAGGTCGATGATATCCCGGGCCACTCCCGGCGCCTCCAAGCTAGCGGGACGGTCGCAGATTGCGCCCTGTCAGAACTGACAGCGCAGCACAAAGGAGCAGCAGGATCTGCTGAAGGGCCAGCAATGGGCAGCAAGAGCGAGGGCAGACAGCATTTCCTGCCAGCGAATGAGCGATATGTCTCCCTTGCCCCCCATCTTTGGCGGCGAGAGATCCTCAAGGGGTAAGGGCACGCTCGCCATGGCACTCTGTAGGCCAATTGGCTACATTGGCAGGCACCATAACGCACGGCAGAGACGCACCGAGGGACGACCCTATGTTCACCTGGCAACTGGATGACGAACTGGCACTGACTTTCTTGCAACCCGACATGGCGACCGAGCTCTATGGGCTCTGTCAGCAGAACCGGGAGTACCTCTCCCAATGGTTGCCCTGGGTGCCGTTCATCCAGCGCCGCGATGACACGGCCACCTTCATCCGCCATGCCATCGAAGGCTTCGCCCGTGGCGACTCGCTCACCACGGCTATCGAGTATCAGGGGGAACTGGTCGGTGTCATTGGTTACAACCGGATCGATCAGAGCCTGGGCAAGGTCACCCTGGGCTATTGGCTGGCGGAGCGCTGGCAGGGCAACGGCATCATAGGCCGCGCCTGTCAGGCCCTCATTCATCATGCCTTCGAGGAGATGGGCATGGAGAAGGCAGAGATCAGCGCCGCCCTCGACAATGAAGCCAGCCGGGCGGTGTGCGAGCGGCTCGGCATGCGCCAGGAGGGGATAGTGCGCCGGGCCGAGCGGTTGGGGGACAGGGTCGTGGATCACGCCCTCTACGGCCTGTTGCGGGATGAATGGCTACAGCAGAGGGATCTGTAATGGCGCTGCCTCATCTTGAGACGCCTCGTACCCGGCTCACCATATTGCCGCCGGAGCGGGCAGATCTGATGCTCGATTACCATCAACGAAATCGCCTGCACCTGGCCCCCTGGGAGCCCAAACGGGATCCTGACTTCTATACCCTGGGTTGCTGGTTTGCCCGGCTGCGAGAGAGTTACGGCCAGTTCTTCGCAGGCCAGGCGGTCAACCTGGTGGCACTCGATGCCAGTGGTGAGCGGGTCATCGCCACCTGCAACTTCACCCACATAGTGCAAGGCATGTTTCAGGCCTGCCATCTTGGCTACTCGGTGGATGAGGCCCATCAGGGTCAGGGGCTGATGCAGGAAGTGGTGCAAGGGGGGATAGATTATCTGTTCGGCGAGCTGGGGCTGCATCGCATCATGGCCAGTCACATGCCCGCCAACCTGCGCAGCGCCGCCCTGCTGGCTCGACTTGGCTTCGAGCGAGAGGGATATGCCCGCGACTACCTGATGATCAACGGCCGCTGGGAGGATCATGTGCTGACCGCCCTGCTTAATCCGGCCTGGGCGCCGCGCTAAGCCCGATGCCCACACAGATAACCGCAATAAAAACGGGCCCGGGGATGATCCCCGGGCCCGTCTCTTCAATCAAAGCACGCTTAGTTGGCTTTGGCATCGCTCACGGCGGCTTCAACCTTGTCGGCGGCCTTTTCTACGGCAGCGCCTGCATCGGCAGCAGCTTGCTTGGTCACTTCACCGGCTTTGTCAGCGGCTTGCTCAACAGTGGCGCTAGCTTCGCTGGCGGCTTTTTCTACGGTGGCAGCAACGTCAGCGGCAGGAGTCGCAGCAGGAGCAGCTTCTTCTTTCTGACCACAGGCGGTCAACATCAGACCCAGGATACCGGCTACCAGTACTTTGTTCATGTGCATACCCTCAAAAAATGGAGAGATGGCAGCGTTGCCATCACAGAGCACTTTGCCCCCCTTCGTACAGAGATGAATAAGGGAGCCAAGAGACGCGCGAAATATAACCCTAACGCTGGTTAATGGAAACGAGTATCACAATGATATTTTCTCACCCATTGGATGAAAAAACCTAAACAACCTTGATTATTTGATACAAAACATCAACAAAAAACGATTTTGTGAATGATTAATGCACATTCAGGTCGACCGGCTCCTCTCTCTCACTACCCTCAACCCCATCATGTGACGTCTGGAGATCGGACAGCTTCTGACAGGGTGGCGGCTAAATCCGCCTTGAGGACCCGCTATGCAAACGGGGGCCTGAGCCCCCGTCTTGCATATCACCACCATCACACTCAGGCACTGGCGCAGAGGCTACGCCCACGCCGGGTCAGCAGCATCAGCAGAGGCGGCAACAATAACCACATGTGCAACGCCAGCTGGTTGAGGGGATCCGCAACCAGCGCCCCTGTGATACCCACCAGGGCACCCGCTCCGCTCATCTGGAAGAGCCCAAGCAAGGCGGCGGCCGTGCCAGCACAGTGACCAAAGGGAGCCAGTGCCATGCCGGCGGCGGCCCCCAACACCATGGCAAAGCCGATGCTGGAGAGGAAGACCGGCCCCATCATGGCCAGAGGATGCTGGACATCTTGCACCAGGGTCAGCATCAGTGCAGACAGGCAGATCACCAGCAGCCCCAGGCGCAGGGTACGTCTGGCCCCGACCCAGGCGATGAAGCGGGGTGCCAGGAAACAGGTCGCGATATTGAGCACCGCATTGGCGGCAAACCAGCGGCTGAAGCCATCCATGTCCAGCCCCAGCTTGACCATCAACTGCACAGGCGCCGCGGTGACATAGGCCAGGATCACCGCCATCGCCAACATGCAGAGGCTGGCATTGAACAAGAAGCTGGGAGAGCGCAGTACCGGACTGTAACGAGCCCAGCTGATCAGGGTGCCCTCACTGCGGGTCTCATCGGGGCGGGTTTCCGGCATGCGCCACATCAGCCAGCCACCCACCAGGGCCGCATAACCGGCCATGAACCAGAAGTTGGCAGACCAACCCGCCTGGGCCGTCAGCCAGCCACCGAGCAGAGGGGCCAGCGCCGGGATGAAACAAATGGCGCCATTGAGGTAGGAGATCATCTGGCCGCTCTTCTTGGGGCCATAGCTGTCACGCACCACGGAGAAGGCGGCAACTGACGTAGCGCAGGCGCCGAAGCCTTGCAGCACCCGGGCCAGCATCAACTCACCCAGGCTGGCGGCAAAGCCGGCGGCCAGGGCGCTCAGGCCATAGAGCACGACACCACACAGGGCGATCGGCTTGCGACCATAACGATCGGCCAGCGGGCCCACCAGCAGTTGGCCCAAGCCCATGCTGAACAGGAACCAGGTGATGGTGCCCTGCATCAGGGTCACCTCGGCCCCCAACTGCTCGGCCATCTGCGGGATTGCGGGCAGATAGATGTCGATGGCCAGGGGGCTGAACAACACCAGGAGCACGAGTAACAGGATCAGGGGCATGACTTACCTCAATACGGACCAGAAAAAGGCCAAAGCTGAACTAGAGTGGGGCGGCAGTCTACTGGCTCAGTGAAATGAACAGAAATGGTATTTACTCACTTGTGTTATTCCAAATAGGAAAAAACATCCCCCTTGCCCAGCGCCCCCTGCTGACCGATAGTAACCCAAGCCCCCTTAACCTGCTGGAGGCCTCATGCCCCCCCATATCACTGTCCCGGGTCGCACCCTGATCGTCGGCGATCTCCATGGTTGCCTGGGGCAGCTGCAGGCGGCGCTGGCCCGGCTCGCCTTCGATCCGGCGGCAGGAGACAGACTCTGCTCCGTGGGGGATCTCATCGACCGAGGGCCGGATAGCCCAGGTTGTCTGGCCCTGCTCGACCAGCCCTGGTTTCATGCCGTACTCGGCAACCATGAGGCCATGCTGCTCGACGCCCTCACCCCTGAGGGGCTAGTCGGTGATGGTCGCGCCAGACACCACGCCCAGGAGCGAGCTCGCTGGCGCCGCAATGGCGGCGACTGGTTTGATGAGTTGAGCCCCGCCGCCCAAGACAAGATAAGGGGGCGGCTGCCGCAGTTGGCCCGATTGCCCCTGGCGCTGACCCTCACCACGGCCCTGGGGCGGCGCATTGGCCTGGTCCATGCCGATCCCGTCAGCCATGACTGGGCCAAGCTCGATGCGACCTTTATGACCCGCCACCGGCGAGACATGCTGTGGGAGCGCAGTCGCCTCCAACGTTTGCAGCGCGATCTCAACCAGCCGCCACAGTGGATAGCCAATGTCAGTCTGGTGGTGATGGGCCATACCCCGCTTGAGCATGGCTGGCTGCGTCATGGCAACCTCTGCTGGATAGACACCGGCGCCGTCTATGGCGGTGAGCTCACCCTGCTAGAACCCGATACCCTGACGCTGTAGCTGACCTCCTCGATGGCCCCCGGCCCCTTGCCTGGACTCCCATCGGGCATAGGTGATCCGCTCATGGCGCCACTTCCTACCCCCTCTCCCTCCCATCTTGCTCCTTCTTTGCAGCCAGGCGGCGCAAACTCGGTAATTGCCGCTTTGACTGGCGAGGTCCTGCCCGTAGAATGCGCAGGTTATTTTTGCGGAGGTGTACGATGAACAAGCTTGTCCTGGCAACAGGGAATCAGAAGAAGGTCAAGGAATTGGCCGCCATGTTGGCCGATATGAAGATCCAGGTGATCCCCCAGAGCGAGTTTGCCGTGCCAGATGCCGATGAGACCGGCACCACCTTCGTCGAAAACGCCATCATCAAGGCCCGTCATGCCGCTCGCCTCACCGGCTTGCCAGCCGTGGCCGATGACTCAGGCCTGGAAGTGGATCTGTTGCATGGACGCCCCGGCGTCTACTCGGCCCGCTTCGCAGGGGCAGGAGCCAGCGACAGAGCCAATCTGGACAAGCTGTTGGCGGAACTCAACGGTGCCCCCGACTACCTCAAGAGCGCTCGCTTCTGGTGCGTGCTGGTCTATATGCGCCACGCCGATGACCCGACCCCCATCATCTGCCAGGCAAGCTGGGAGGGCCTCATCATTGATGCCCCCCGTGGTGAACACGGCTTTGGCTATGACCCCGTCTTCTTCGTGCCGGATCACGATTGCACCGCCGCCCAGATGCCAAGCGAGCTCAAGAACCAGCTCAGCCATCGTGGTCAGGCGCTCGCCAAGCTCAAAGCTGCCCTCGCCGCACACTGATGCCAGCTGTGTCATGGTCGATACGGGGGCCCAGGCCCCCGTTTCATTGCCCGGCTCGCGTCATTCGCACTGCCAACGCCCCCTTGTCCCCCACCCTGTCTTACACTGGGGCTCAGGCCCCTCACTGGATCCCTGGATAATCCCATGCTGCAACTGCCGCCCCTCTCCCTCTATATTCATGTGCCCTGGTGCGTCCAGAAGTGCCCCTATTGCGACTTCAACTCCCACGCCCAGAAGGGTGAGCTGCCCCACATGGAATATGTGGCCGCCCTGCTCGAGGATCTGGATGGGGAGCTGAAGTGGGCCCAGGGCCGGGCGCTGCACTCCATCTTCATCGGTGGCGGCACCCCCAGCCTGCTCTCCGTCGAGGCGATGCACGCCTTGCTGGACGGGGTCCGGGCACGGATTGTGCTGATGGAAAACTGCGAGATCACCATGGAGGCCAACCCGGGCACCGTCGAGGCGGACAAATTCGCGGGTTTCAAGCAGGCTGGCATCAACCGCATCTCCATCGGGGTGCAGAGTTTCCAGCAGGAGAAGCTGACCCGTCTCGGCCGCATTCATGGCCCGGAGGAGGCCCGCAAGGCCGCCGCCCTGGCTCATGCCATCGCGCTGCCCACCTTCAATCTGGACTTGATGCACGGCCTGCCGGATCAGAGCCTGGACGACGCCCTCTATGACGTGCAGCAGGCCATCGACTGCGCGCCGCCGCATCTCTCCTGGTATCAGCTCACCATAGAGCCGAACACGGCCTTCGCCTCCAAGCCGCCGACCCTGCCCGATGACGACATTCTCTGGGACATCTACGAACGGGGCCATGCACTGCTCACCGCCCAGGGTTACCGCCAGTACGAGATCTCGGCTTACGCCAAGGAGGGTTACCAGTGCCACCACAATCTCAACTACTGGCGGTTTGGCGACTATCTGGGCATCGGCTGTGGCGCCCACGGCAAGGTGACCGATCTCGTGGGGCAAAGAGTGCTGCGCAGTGCCAAGGTCAAGCATCCCAAGGGGTATCTTGATCCGGCGCGGGACTACCTCGACAGCCAGTGGCAGGTCGAGGCGGCCGATCTGCCCCTCGAATACTTCATGAACCGCTTCCGTCTGTTCGAACCCGTGCCCAAGTGGGAGTTCGAGGCCTATACCGGCCTGCCCCTTGAGCGGGTTGAGACCATGCTCGACATCGCCCACAGCAAGGAGCTGATCGATGACCATGGGGATCACTGGCAGCTGACGGCGCTGGGTCACCGCTATCTCAATGTGTTGCTCGAACTCTTTATGGACGAGTAGCCACCGGGATGGGCTGATGCCATCTGGTCAGCACCAAAGAGAAGGGCGCCTCGGCGCCCTTGTCTTATCCCATTCGTCGGTAGAAACCCGCTCAGCAGCAGACGCGCATCATCCGCTGTTGGCCGGGCTCCCACCGCTTGCCATATTTGGCCTTGCGCTGGTAACTGCCTTTGCCTTTCTTGTTTTGCTCGACCCGGGCCCGAAACAGCGGATCCCCGAGCAGCGCCTGCAAGTGGTTATCTTTGATCTCGCCACGCTGATGGGCATAGTGCCCACCGCCACCTGACTGCTCCGTTTCCACGTTGAGCAGTGTTACTCTCTTCTTGGCCATCTTTGGCTCCTTCATTACCCCTTGGGGATCGCGAGTGTGAACCTGGCCCTCCCTCATCGCCATAGGGAGGCAAGGGGGCGCCCGCTCAAAAACCCGGCAATATTGTCATCAAACAGTGTGCGGCGCCACTCCTTGGGCCTTTTCGTCAATCGTGGGCATGATGTTCATGCTGACCCGCGGCGCCGGACTCGAGCACCTCCAGGATGGCGCAATGCTCGGCGGAACGGGCCCCCCCGCAGCAGATCTCCGACAGCTCGCTGAGATTGCGGCGAAAACGCATCAGCTCGGCGATTTTCTCCTCCACCTGGGCGAGTTTGGCATCGGCCACCGCCTTGACCTCCTGACAGGTCACCTCGGCCTTGTGGGTATCAAGATCGAGCAGCTCACCAATCTCCGCCAGGGAGAAGCCGACCGACTTGGCGCGGATGATAAACTCCAGCCGCCGTCTGTCTTGCTCACTGTAGAGCCGATAGCCTGACTCGTTGCGGATGCTGGGTGCTATCAGACCACTCTTCTCGTAAAACCTCAGGGTATCCGCCTTGACCTTGCAGGCCTTGGCCAACTCTCCAATCCGGTACATTCATCCTCCTTCTACCCAACCATCAGCGGCCTGCGCCCTTGAGCCAGGCTCAGCAAGCAAAAGCCATTTGACACCAAATATCGCTACTATCCCGCCTTTGTCCCGCAATTGCCAGCCAAGGCCCGAAAAGCCACGCCAGCGCCCCGACAGACTGCCCTTCCTGGCCTAAACCACTCAAATCACAAACGTTTGCTATCTCGACACCGGAAAACGTTTAGCCCCTTGCCACATAAGGGGTTGCTGAAATAAAAAATCCACCATGGCTCACAATTTTTGTGTAGAATACGCGCCCACAAGAGAGCATCGCACCAAGCGGGCATTTCCTAAAACACTCTTGGCCAAGATGGCCCCAAAGAGTGATTTGCGAAATACCCCCACATCCATTTATTTGGGGACGCTCTGTGTCATCTTGCGCTTATCGCCTGCCTGCCATGGAAGTCCCCGCACCCTGAGGACGATAGAGTGATGGAACAAGCCAGGCCCATTCGCCGCGCACTGCTGAGTGTTTCTGACAAGACCGGCATATTGGAATTTGCCAAGGCACTCAACGAGCGTGGTGTGGCGCTGCTCTCGACAGGCGGTACTGCCAAGCTGCTGGCCGAGGCTGGCCTGCCGGTGACTGAAGTGTCCGACTATACCGGCTTCCCCGAGATGATGGATGGCCGCGTCAAGACCCTGCATCCCAAGGTGCATGGCGGCGTGCTCGGCCGTCGCGGCCAGGATGAGGCCATCATGGCCCAGCACGGCATCTCCCCCATCGACATGGTTGTCGTCAACCTCTATCCCTTCGCCGCCACCGTCGCCAAGCCCGGTTGCACCCTCGCCGATGCGGTCGAAAACATCGACATCGGTGGCCCGACCATGGTGCGCTCCGCCGCCAAGAACCACAAAGATGTCACCATCGTCGTCAAGGCCGCCGACTATGGCCGGGTGATCGCCGAGATGGATGGCAACGACAACAGCCTGACCCTCGCCACCCGCTTCGATCTCGCCATTGCCGCCTTCGAGCACACCGCCGCCTACGATGGCATGATTGCCAACTACTTCGGTACCCTGGTGCCCAGCTACGGCGACAACAAGGAGGGCGACGCTGAGTCCCAGTTCCCGCGCACCTTCAATGCTCAGTTCATCAAGAAGCAGGACATGCGCTACGGCGAGAACAGCCATCAGGCTGCCGCCTTCTACGCCGAAGAGCAGGCCGCCCCCGGTTCGGTGGCCAGCGCCATTCAACTGCAAGGCAAGGCACTCTCCTACAACAACATCGCCGATACCGATGCGGCCCTGGAGTGCGTGAAGGAGTTCCCGGAGCCCGCCTGCGTCATCGTCAAGCATGCCAACCCCTGCGGCGTCGCCATCGGTGACGACCTGTTCGCTGCCTACGATCGCGCCTACCAGACCGATCCCACCTCCGCCTTTGGGGGCATCATCGCCTTCAACCGCGAGCTGGATGGCGCCACCGCCGCCGCCATCGTCGCCCGCCAGTTTGTGGAAGTGATCATCGCCCCCAGCATCAGCGAGGAAGCCCGCTCCGTCGTGGCCGCCAAGCAGAATGTGCGCCTGCTCGAGTGTGGCCAGTGGGCCGCTGCCGCTCAGGGTTTCGATCTCAAGCGTGTCAACGGCGGCCTGCTGGTGCAAGAGCGCGACCATGGCATGGTGAGCCTGGCTGACCTGACCGTGGTCAGCAAGCGCCAGCCGACCGAGGCTGAGCTCAAAGACCTGCTGTTCTGCTGGAAGGTGGCCAAGTTCGTCAAATCCAACGCCATCGTCTACGCCAAAGCTGGCCAGACCATAGGGGTCGGTGCAGGCCAGATGAGCCGGGTCTACTCCGCCAAGATAGCTGGCATCAAGGCCGAGGATGAAGGGCTGGTGGTGGCGGGGTCCGTCATGGCTTCCGATGCCTTCTTCCCGTTCCGCGATGGCATCGATGCCGCCGCCGCCGCCGGCATCGCCTGCGTCATTCAGCCGGGTGGTTCCATGCGCGACAACGAGGTGATAGCCGCCGCCGACGAACATGGCATGTGCATGGTGTTCACCGGCATGCGCCACTTCCGCCACTGATCATTCATTGAGGGCTGCCCAGGCAGCCCTCTTCAGATCCGTAATCGTTATTCCTATGGGAGAGCCCAGACGATGAAAGTATTGATAATTGGTAACGGCGGTCGTGAACACGCCCTGGCCTGGAAGGCCAAACAGTCCCCGCGGGTCACTCAGGTGTTCGTGGCGCCGGGCAATGCCGGCACCCAGCTTGAGCCCGGTATCGAGAACGTCGCCATCGAGGCCACCGACATCCCCGCCTTGCTGGCCTTTGCCAAGGAGCAGCAGATTGGGCTGACCATAGTGGGTCCGGAGGCCCCCCTGGTGAAGGGGGTGGTGGATGCATTTCGTGCCGAGGGTCAGACCATCTTCGGCCCGACCGCTGCCGCCGCCCAGCTCGAAGGCTCCAAGGCCTTCACCAAGGACTTCCTGGCTCGTCACCAGATCCCGACTGCCGCCTACCAGAACTTCACCGAAGTGGAACCCGCCCTCGCGTATCTGCGCGCCCAGGGCGCTCCTATCGTCATCAAGGCCGATGGCCTGGCTGCCGGCAAAGGGGTGATAGTGGCCATGACCCTGCAAGAGGCCGAAGACGCGGTGCAGGACATGCTCTCCGGCAATGCCTTCGGTGACGCTGGCGCCCGGGTGGTGATCGAGGAGTTCCTCACCGGTGAAGAGGCCAGCTTCATCGTCATGGTCGATGGTGAGCAGGTGCTGCCCATGGCCACCAGTCAGGATCACAAGCGGGTCGGCGACAAGGACACCGGCCCCAACACCGGTGGCATGGGGGCTTATTCCCCCGCCCCCGTGGTCACGGATCTCGTGCACCAGCGTGCCATGGAGCAGGTGATCATGCCGACCGTGCGTGGCATGGCCGCAGAAGGCAATCGCTACTCAGGCTTCCTCTATGCGGGCCTGATGATTGACCCCCAGGGCAATCCCAAGGTGATCGAGTTCAACTGCCGCTTCGGCGACCCCGAGACCCAACCCATCATGCTGCGCATGCAGTCCGACCTGGTTGAGCTCTGCCTGGCCGCCTGCCATGGGGAGCTGGAGGGTAAAGAGGCCCGTTATGATACCCGCGCGGCCATCGGTGTGGTGCTGGCCGCTGGCGGCTATCCCGGTGACTACGCCAGGGACTTGCCCATCAGCGGGTTGCCGAGCGAAGAGTGCGCCGGTGAGAAACTGTTCCACGGCGGCACCCGCTTTGCAGGCGATAGCGTGGTCACCAGCGGTGGCCGGGTACTCTGCGCCACGGCGCTGGGTCAGACGGTGGCCGAGGCTCAGGCCCGCGCCTACCAGCTGGCCGATCGGGTCAAGTGGCAAGGGGTCTTCTGCCGCCGGGACATCGGCTGGCGCGCCATAGAGCGCGAGCAAGGGAAGTGAATCCCTAGGTGTGGGCAATCGCGCACCCGCCAATAAAAAGGGCCCCTCGGGGCCCTTTTTATTGCGCTGCATTCCCGCAGGATCAATGCCGCCTCGGGGTTTTTCCCCGGTTCAGACAGGCCAGCGCACTGAGCGCCAGGGCCAGGGCCGCGCCGCCATAAAGCCAGGCTCCGGGCAGCATGGGTACCAGCCAACCGGCGAGCAAGGGGCCCAGTCCTGCGCCCATGTCACGCCAGACCGCGTTGCTGGCCAGGGCCTGGATCCGCTGCTGTGGATAACGGGCCGCCACTATGGTGGCCACCAGAGGCAGTTGCACCGCCCGCAGCAACAAGACCAGGCCGGCACCGACCACAAACCAGTCCAGGCCAAACAACAACAGCGCAAAGGAAGCCAGCAGCGAGCTGCCTACCAGCAGGGGCAGGGCGCCCCATCGCTCGGCGAGATGCCCTCCCAGCGGGCTGAATGCTATCTCGCTCAGGTAACGCACCGCCATCAGACAGCCGACCACCAGAATAGCGCCGCCACTCAGCTGGGATTGGGCCAGCAGGGAGAGACCAAAGATGAAGAGACCATCCAGGGTCAGCCCCTCGATAAAGGACCAGACCGCCATGCTGTCCGGGGCACGCAGCCGTCGTTTGCCATCGAGCGTCAAGGGGTGAGGGCGCTCGGGCAGACCCCGGGCCCAGACAAGGCCAATCAGGGCGGCAAGGGCCATCAGCAAGAAGACGGGCCTGGGGCCATAGCATTGCGCCAACCAGGCTCCCAGAGGCAGGGCCAGGGCCGGGCCTGCCGAGATGAGCGCCCGGGAGCGACCACTGCGTCGCGCCGCCCCCTGCATTTCGCTGGTCGCCAGAGATTGAGTGGAGAGATTGAAGGTGGCAAAACTCAGCCCCCACAGCAATCTGAGTCCAAGCAGGGCCCAGAAACCTGAGAGCAGGGTGTAACCAAGGGCGCAGAGCAGGGCACTCAAGGCGGCCAGGGTGCAGCAGAACCTGTCTCCCCGCTGGCCATAGAAACGCACCACGTTGCCATAGCCCAGAATGCGGATCAGCCTGTTGGCTGCCAGCAGGATGCCCGCCTCCAGCAAGCTGATGCCAAACAACTCGGCATGCATGGGCAGCAACAGATAGAGCAGGGTATCCCCGGGCAGGCAGAGCGCCAGCACGAGGGCGGCTCGCTTGGACTCTCGATCGGCAGCCAGGACTGCGCCCTCTCCATTGACCTGCATGTCCCACCCCGGCTCGACTTCGTTGTCCGGCAGGATAAAGCGTTGCGAAGAAAAGGCAACCACCCCCAGGCTGCAGGAGCCACCAAAGCAAAGAGCCTCGGCTGCCCATGGCGGCCGAGGCTCTTCCATCAATCAAACAGGGCTGAGGATCAGTGCGGCGCGGAGTCCAGCATCTCGGCCAGTTTGACCTTCTGATCCGCGGTCAGCACTTTACTGATCTCGTAGATCTTCTTGGTGCGATAGTAACGCACCTCCTGCTGCACCTTGCCCACCTCGGCCAGTTCGCTACGGATGGCCCCATCGTCCCAGGTGCCATGCTTGATGGCGCCCTGCAGCGCCTGATTACTGAGTTTGCTCTGATCGATACCCGCAATCTGCTGGTCGCTCTCGGCGCGGATGGCCTTGATCTTGCTGACCTGATCCGGCGTCAGCTCCAGGGTCTTGACGATCATGTCTTCGATGGAGCCATGATTGACCGGGCCCGGCGCCTGGGCCATGGCGGAACCTGCAAACACCAGAGACAGAGAAAGGGCAATCGCGCTAAGGGAATGGGTAATTTTCATGAATGATTCGCTCACAAGGGTAAAGGTACCTGCTATCTATAGCGCGGATCGCGCCGGGAAACGTAAACCCTGGCTGAATGGCCCGCCATTCTCTTTCCCGCGCCCCCCCCTTCCCGACCAATGAGATAGCCAAGAGCACGAGCCATCCAGGGTTGGGGCAAGGTTAATGCCCTGTCACCTTTTGTCACAAAAAAACCAACTATTCACAAACAGTTCACTGTCCCTCATGGCATCATGCAGGGTAAGAACTCAAACTAGGGTTCATTTGCAACCAACTTAAGGAGATCCCATGTTGAAAACTGCTCGCCTGCTACCACTGATGTTTGGTCTGATCGCCCTGCCCGCCCTGGCCGGTGATCTGGAGCAGCCGATGAAGAAGATGGGCTTCAACTACAAGCAGGCAACCAAGGCGAGCGATCCCGCCGCCATGGAAAAATACATCACCCAGATGCGCAGTGAGATCGATGACGCCAAGACGCGCAAGATGCCAACCGCCAAGCAGGAGAAGTTCCTCGAGGGCCTCAACGAGGTACAGGGCGAGCTGGATGCCAGTCTGGCCGCTCTCAAGGCGGGTGATGAGGCCAAGGCCCGTGAGCACCTGGCCAAGGTCAATGACCTGAAGAAGGAGTACCACCAATATGCCAAGCAGAAAGGCTGATCCTTTTCGCTGGGACATCCTGGTACGCCTGACGCACTGGAGCCTGGCCGCCGCCTGTGTCGCCAACCTCTGGCTCAATGAAACGGGGGAGGAGTGGCATGAGTGGCTGGGCTACCTCGCCATGTCGGTTATCGGCTTGCGCCTGCTATGGGGACTGACCCTGGCCAAGGGCTATGCCCGCTTGGCCGCCCTGATCCCCAGCGGGGAGGATTTCCGCCAGCAGGCGGTGGCGATGCGCGAGCGCGCCCCCGCCTCCCCCGGTCATCATGGCAGCGGCAAGCTGGCCGTCTGGGCCATCTGGTTCACCGTGCTTGCCACCGGCTTCACCGGCTGGTTTCAGAACACAGAGCTGGGGTTCGACTGGGGCGCCGATGAGTGGCACACCTGGTGTACCTGGGCATTGCAGGGGCTGATCGCTCTGCATCTGGGCGCCATCGTCTATACCTCCTGGCGTCAGCGCAGCAACCTGATCGGTCGCATGTTGCCCCGGCGCCGGCAACCTCAACGCCAGCAGGAGCCTCACTCCTGAAGCAGACGGGCACCAGGGTGCCCCTCTTCCTTTCCCTGCTCATCCGCCCGCAGGAGCGCCTCTCTCCGGCGGCTACAACTGCTTTAGCCCTTCATCGGCCAGGACGCATCTCCCTCTTGCCCCCCCTGCCATGAAAGCATTTTCATTCACAATTCTTAATTAATCTCTGCTGTTCGATTTTCAATTACCTCGATTTCATCAATGCTACTGAGCCGAACGAGGTAGTTTGCGGTCCGTTCGATATCAAAAGACAGTGACACGTCAATAACAAGATCGAAGGGAAAATCGTCATGCACAACACAGTGTTTCGAACCGCCATGCTCGCCGCGGTGCTGGGCTCATTCAGCCACACAGCCAGCGCCGAAGGGGTCATGGTCCATCTGTTCCAATGGAAGTTCAACGACATCGCCAATGAGTGCGAAACCGTACTCGGTCCCAAGGGATTCGGCGGTGTCCAGATCACGCCACCCGCCGAGCACAAGCAGGGCAGCCAGGTCTGGTGGACCGTCTACCAGCCCGTCAGCTTCAAGAATTTCAACAGCTTCGGCGGCAGCGAGGCGGAGCTCAGGAGCATGATCACCCGCTGCAACGCGGCCGGGGTCAAGGTCTATGCGGACGCCGTCTTCAACCAG
Source organism: Aeromonas rivuli (assembly GCF_020149575.1). Taxonomy (NCBI): domain Bacteria; kingdom Pseudomonadati; phylum Pseudomonadota; class Gammaproteobacteria; order Aeromonadales; family Aeromonadaceae; genus Aeromonas; species Aeromonas rivuli. The sequence goes on from NZ_CP079742.1 coordinate 3,599,786, forward strand.
CTGGCCTCGGGCACCGGGACCGCCACCGGCGGTGGCAGCTACCACTCGGGGCAATATCAGTACCCCCAGTTCGGCTACAACGACTTCCACCACAGCGGTGACATCACCAACTACGGCGACAGCAACAACGTCTGGAACGGCGCCCTCTACGGCATGCCGGATCTCAATACCGGCTCTCCCTACGTGCAGGATCAGATAGCCAGCTACATGAAGACCCTGCTGGGTTGGGGCGTGGCGGGCTTTCGCATCGATGCGGCCAAGCACATGGCCCCCGGCGAGGTGAAGGCCATACTCGACAAGGCGGGCAGCCCCAAAGCCTATCTGGAGGTGATAGGTGCAGGCGGGGAATCGGCGGACATCCAGCCGGGTCGCTACACCTACATAGACACAGTCACCGACTTCAAATACGGCACGGATCTCGCCGCCAACTTCAACGGCCAGATCAAGAACCTCAAGACCCTCGGCGAGAGCTGGGGCCTGCTCCCCTCCAACAAGGCCTTCGTCTTCGTGGTCAACCACGACCGCGAGCGCGGCCACGGCGGCGGCGGCATGCTCACCTTCATGAGCGGTGCCCGCTATGAGCTGGCCAACACTTTCATGATGGCCTGGCCCTATGGCTGGAAGCAGGTGATGTCGGGCTACCGCTTCGAGAACATGGGCACCTATGAAACCGACAAGGGGGCGCCGGGCAGCACGCCCTGCACCGATGGCCAGTGGAACTGCGAGCAGCGCCGGCCAACCATCATGAACATGGCCCTGTTCCACAACAGAACCGAGGGGCAAGCTGTCAGTCACTGGTGGGATAACGGCAACAACCAGATAGCCTTCGGTCGGGGAGACAAGGGTTTCGTCGCCATCAACAACGAGAGCGGCAGCCTGGTGGCCTCGGTGCAGACCGGCCTGCCGGCGGGCGAGTACTGCAACCTCCTGGGTGGCAATGACTACTGCAGCGGGGGCTATGTCACCGTCGACGGCAGCGGCAAGGCCAGCCTGAACGTGCCGGCCATGAAGGCCGCCGCCATCATCGCCGGCTGCACCAAGGCCAGCCCCTGCGGCGGCACCGCCCTGCCTGGCAACAAGTTCAGCAGCATGAACCTGCGCGGCACCCACAACGCCTGGGGCAACACCCCTATGACAGTCGATGCCAACCGCGTCTGGTCCGCCACCCTGACCCTGAGCGGCAGCGGTGACGCCACCGGTGCCCAGCGCTTCAAGTTCGACGTCTTCGGCAACTGGACAGAGAACTACGGCGACAATGAAGGGGACGGCATCGCCGACAAGGGCAGCAGCAAGGATATCCTGGTCAGCGGGGCGGGCAGCTACCGCATCACCCTGAGCGAAGGCGACCTGCGTTATACGGTCACCTCCCAGGCCAGCAACCAGGCACCGGTCGCCGTCCTCTCGCCCAAGACCCCCAGCATCAAGGCGGGGGAGAGCGTGGTGTTCGATGGCTCCGCCTCTCGCGACGATGAGGGCGTGGCAAGCTATAGCTGGTCCAGCGGCGGCAGCGCCCCCACTGAGACGGTCCAGTTCGATATTCCGGGCACCCATACCATCACCCTGACCGTCACCGATACCGAAGGGCTGACTTCCAGCGCCAGCGCCACCGTGACCGTCACTGACGGCAACGGTGCCTACAACAGCGTGCTGCCGACCCTGCAGTTCCGTGGTACGCCCAACGGTTGGGGATCGCAGGCCATGACGTTGGTCGCCGACAACCTGTGGGAAGCGCAAGTCAGTTTCGACGGCCAGGCAAACCAGCGCTTCAAGTTCGACGTCAAGGGTGACTGGACCCAGAACTACGGCGACACCAACAAGGATGGTGTGGCCGAGCAGGGTGGTGCCGACATCTTCACCCCGGTCAGCGGCCAGTACCGTGTGCGCTTCAACGATCAGACCCTGACCTACAGCCTGAGCGCCCAGTAAGCCGCAGAGGGAGGATGCCCCTATGACCCTCGGGCATTCCCATGGCCTCCTGCCCACAGGGCAGGAGGCCTTTCATGGGGCCAAGCACCATCACTCTTCTCTCCTCAGCCAGACGGCCACCGTTCCCTGTTTGCCGACCGGCAGGCATACTGCCTGTACATCCCCATGCAGGAGCGCATATGAAACTATTGGAAGCCCTCAGGGTCGAGGGGCGGATCGAAGAAGCTCGCCAGCACGGCCTGTTGCAACTCATCGAGCACCCGCTACACGCCGAGCTGCATTATGAAGTGGCCAGCCTGCACGACATGCTCGGGCGCGAGGCCCAGGCCATACATCTCTATCAGCAGGCCATCACCCTAGGACTCGCTGGCTCCTCACTGCGTGGTGCCCTGCTGGGGCTCGGCAGCTCATATCGCAGCCTGGGTCAGCATGAGGCGGCCCTGGTCACCCTGGAGCAGGGCTTGGCACTGTTTCACCAGGCGAGCGAGTTCACGGCCTTTCGCGCCATGGTCCATTACAACCAGGGGCGTCATAAAGAGGCTTGCGAGGCACTGCTCGGTCTGCTTGCACAGAGTACTGCGGACCCTTCACTGACCCCGTACAAGGGCGCCATGGCGCTCTATGCCGAGGATCTGGACAGGCGTTGGTGAGAGGCTAAAAACGACAAAGCCGCTCAACATGAGCGGCTTTGTCTGAATTTGGTGGCCCCTCCCAGACTTGAACTGGGGACCTGACGATTATGAGTCGTATGCTCTAACCAACTGAGCTAAGGGGCCATGGGTATTGCTTTGCGGCGTGGATTATAGGGGATGAAAAAGTCCTAGTCCATAGCCAGATCAATCACTTGGCGACATTTTGTCCAATCTGGCCGCAAGTTCGTGATCCCTTTGGCATAAATAAAACAAAGCCCCGCATGGCGGGGCTTTGTCAGCAAGCGAGTCGTTACTCGTCGAGGAAACTGCGCAGCACTTCCGAGCGGCTCGGGTGACGCAGTTTGCGCAGAGCCTTGGCTTCGATCTGACGAATACGCTCGCGGGTGACGTCGAACTGCTTGCCGACCTCCTCCAACGTGTGATCCGTATTCATATCGATACCAAACCGCATCCGCAGCACCTTGGCTTCCCGGGCGGTCAGACCGGCCAGCACTTCGCGGGTCGCGTTGCGCAGGCTCTCGCTGGTGGCCGCATCGGCCGGCAAGGCCAGGGTGGTATCCTCGATGAAGTCGCCCAGGTGGGAGTCTTCATCATCACCAATGGGCGTCTCCATGGAGATAGGCTCCTTGGCGATCTTGAGCACCTTGCGGATCTTGTCTTCCGGCATGCCCATGCGCATGGCCAGCTCTTCCGGATTGGGCTCGCGACCCATCTCCTGCAACATCTGACGAGAGATGCGATTGAGCTTGTTGATGGTCTCGATCATGTGCACCGGGATACGGATGGTACGGGCCTGATCCGCGATGGAGCGGGTAATGGCCTGACGGATCCACCAGGTAGCATAGGTCGAGAACTTGTAGCCACGACGGTACTCAAACTTGTCTACCGCTTTCATCAGACCGATGTTGCCCTCCTGGATCAGATCCAGGAACTGCAAGCCACGGTTGGTGTACTTCTTGGCGATAGAGATAACCAGACGCAAGTTGGCCTCAACCATCTCTTTCTTGGCACGGCGGGCCTTGGCCTCACCGATGCTCATGCGACGGTTGATGTCCTTGATCTGGGCGATGGACAGACCCGTCTCGACTTCGATCTGTTGCAGCTTGCCGATGGCACGCAGCACGTCTTCATCCATCTCGACCAAGCGGGGCGACCAGGCTTTACCGGCTTGCTTCTGGTATTCGAACCAGGCGGTATCGCACTCATTGTTGGTGAAGGCAGCGACGAAGGTCTTCTTCGGCATCTTGGCCTGCTCAACGCAGAGTTTCAGGATGATCCGCTCCTGGATCCGAACCCGCTCCATCATCTCGCGCATGTTGTTGACCAAGCGATCGAACTGCTTGGGCATCAGGCGGAACTGACGGAATACGTCGGCCAGCTGCGCTATGGCAGCCTGGGTGTCGTCGTGGGCACGGCCATTGTTCTGGATAGAGAGGCGGGTGACTTCGTACTGGGCACGCAGCTCACCAAACTTCTCGCGAGCGACTTCAGGATCAGGACCTGTGTCCGCCTCATCGTCCGAGCTGTCGCCGTCTTCATCTTCGTCTTCATCTTCGTCTTCATCTTCGTCAGCGAGATCGTCTTCGCTGAGTTCGGAGCCAATATGGGTCGCTGTTGGCGCCACATCATCGGCTTCGTTAGGGTCGATGAAACCCGAAATGATGTCGGACAGGCGCAGCTGTTCGGCTTCAAATTTATCGTACTGTTCAAGCAGATAAGTGATGGCTTCCGGGTACTCGGCGACTGAGCTCTGTACCTGATTGATACCATCTTCGATCCGTTTGGCGATGTCGATTTCGCCTTCACGGGTCAGCAGCTCGACGGTACCCATCTCCCGCATATACATGCGGACAGGGTCGGTTGTGCGACCAATTTCAGATTCAACAGAGGCCAGTGCTTGGGCCGCTGCTTCGGCAGCGTCTTCGTCGGCGGTACCGCCTTCGGCCATGATAAGGTCATCGGCATCCGGTGCGTTTTCCACTACCTGGATACCCATATCGTTGATCATCTGAATGATGTCTTCGATCTGATCAGAGTCAACGATCTCTTGCGGGAGGTGATCGTTCACCTCGGCATAAGTCAGGTAGCCCTGTTCTTTACCTTTGGCAACGAGGAGTTTAAGCTGAGACTGCGGGGTTTGCTCCATAGAACTCATCCGGTTGGTGTTGCTAGGTTGCGCGAGCAATGCGCTGGTGCGCAAATAGCCAATTCTAATAGAAAACCGCCAGACATGCTATGTCTGGTTGCGGCGTCGGTCTGAGAAACCCCTGCCCGCTTTGTTTGTCGGGGCCAGGCGGTTATACGTTTTTGCATCTAGTCCCGTCGATTCGGGCAACAATCTTTATATTGGGACCAACCACTCAAATATCAAGCCCCGATATCATTTCTTTTCTCACTTTGTACCTCTCTGATCAACATCATCAGCTCCTGGGTCTCCTCGGCAGTGAGTCCCTGCTGGGCCACCTTAGCCTGTAGCTCTTCGATCCGCTGCTTCAAGAACTGGTTGATGAAGCCGACAAAGGTGTCTTGCAACTCCCCCAGGATATCAGGCTCACGTTCGAGCTGGATTTCGAACAAGTCATGCATGGCGAGCTGGGCAAGGATCTCCCCCTCTTTCGTACCACGCCAGTGCTCGAGCAATATGCCCGTGGTAATGCCGGGTTGCGCCAGGATTTGTTGATGCAGCTTGAGCAAAAAGCCAATGCCTTGCAACCTGAGCCCCGCCAGCTCCGGCATGGCTGGTAGTTCGGCGGTGATGCCTGGGTATTGCACCATGAGCGCCAGTGCCCGGCGCAGAGGGGTCAGCTTGCCCCGGTGCGGCTTAGCCTGCTCCACCTTGGATGGGGTATGGCGAGAGAATAGTTCGGTGATCCGCTGCTGGTTTTCCCCCCAGCGCATCATGCTGGAGAGTCGGGTTATGAGTCCCTCGCGGGTGAAGCCTTCCGGGACGCGACGGATCAGTTCGGCAGCCTTGTTGGCCACCTCGAACTTGCCCGCTTCGCCGGAGAGTGCCGCATCCCGGGCCAGGCGCTCAAACATGAAGTCTGCAAAAGGCTGCGCCTGATCCAGCAACTGTTCAAAGCCTTCTTTCCCTATCTGGCGCACCAGAGAGTCGGGGTCCTCGCCATCGGGCAGGAACACAAACTTTAGCTCACGGCCATCCTGCAGATGAGAGAGGGCGTTATCCAGCGCCCGCCAGGCTGCTTCACGTCCGGCCTTGTCACCGTCGTAACAGCAGACCACCTCGGCGGTGGTGCGAAACAGGGTATGAACGTGATCGCTAGTGGTGGCCGTCCCTAGCGCGGCCACCGCATAGTCGATGTCGAATTGGCCGAGGGCCACCACATCCATATAACCTTCCACCACCAGGATGCGGCGTACTTCTTTATGGGCCTGCTTGACCTCATAGAGACCAAACAGCTCGCGGCCCTTATGGAAGATAGGCGTCTCGGGAGAGTTCAAATATTTGGGCGTACCCTCCCCCAACACCCTGCCACCGAAGCCGATGACCCGGCCCCGCTTGTCCCGAATGGGGAACATGATGCGATCGCGGAAACGATCATAGCTGCCCGGACCGCTGTCACGGGGGATCAGCATGCCACCGGTGATCAACAACTGCTCATGATCCCGACTGGCACCAAAACGCCGCCTGACCTGATCCCAATCTCCCGGGGCGTAGCCAATGTTGAAGCGCTTGACCACCTCGCCGTTGAGCCCTCGTCCTTTGAGGTACTCCACCGCTTGTGGCGCACTCTTGAGGTTGCTCTCATAGAAGCGGGCAATCTGGTTCATCAGCTCAAACAGATCCTTGCTGACCGCAGGCTGGGATCCGGCAGCGCCACTGCCACTCTGCTCGCGGGGTACCTGCATGCCTTGCATGCTGGCAAGTTCATCAATGGCATCAGGGAATTCGAGGCCGTCATACTCCATGACAAAGCCAACGGCATTGCCATGGGCGCCACAGCCGAAACAGTGATAGAACTGCTTCTCCTGACTGACGGTGAAGGAGGGGCTCTTTTCGTTATGGAAGGGGCAGCAAGCCTGATAATTCTTGCCGGCCTTTTTCAGTCGTACCCGGGAGTCGATCAGCTCGACAATATCGGTACGAGCGAGCAGATCATCGATGAAAGATTGCGGGATCCGGCCTGCCATAACCATCCTGTTTCATGAGAGAAAAATAAAAAAAGCCGCGCATTCCCAGGGAAGCACGGCTTCTTTCGACCAACAAGGGCTCTGCCTATTACGCCAGGCGGGTTTTCACCAACGCGCTGACGGCACCGACATCGGCGCGTCCCTGAATTTTTGGCTTCAAGACAGCCATGACTTTACCCATATCGGCCATGACGGCAGCACCGCTCTGGGCGATGGCTTGCACTATCAGGGCTTCAATTTCGGCAGCGGTCAGCTGTTGCGGCAGGAACTCCTGCAGCACCTGGATCTCGGCGGCTTCGACATCGGCGAGATCCTGGCGACCAGCGGCCTCATATTGGCTGATGGAATCACGGCGCTGTTTGACCATCTTGGTCACGACAGCGAGGATATCCTCATCATTTAGCTCAATACGGGAATCAATTTCACGCTGTTTTATCTCGGCCATCAGCAAACGAATCGTCCCCAAGCGAGCCTTATCTCTGGCAAGCATGGCGAGTTTTTGTTGATCCTTGAGCTGATCTTTCAGAGACATGGCAGAAACTCTAATTAGTACAGGCGGATACGACGAGCGTTTTCGCGAGACAGCTTCTTGGCGTGACGCTTGACGGCAGACGCTTTGGCGCGCTTACGGATAGTAGTCGGCTTCTCGTAGAACTCACGGCTACGAACTTCAGACAGGATACCGGCCTTTTCGCAAGAACGCTTGAAGCGACGCAGAGCAACGTCAAACGGCTCATTTTCACGGACTTTGATTACTGGCATGTGCCTTTCACCTCAGTGATAAATTGTTAGCTGATCATCAGTCGATCAGCATGTCTTAAAATGGTGCGAAATTATACTCTGGACAGGGAATAAAAGTAAACCCGCAGAGATCGCTCTGGTTTAAAAAACCCGCGAAGGTTACCATAGCCGTCTCATTTTAGCAGTGAAATTTTTTAGCAATGCGTGTATTGGGCATAGAGACATCCTGTGACGAAACCGGGATCGCGATCTTCGACGATCAAAAAGGGATCCTTTCCCATCAGTTATACAGCCAGGTCAAGCTGCATGCGGACTACGGTGGCGTCGTCCCCGAACTCGCCAGCCGGGATCATGTTCGCAAGACGATCCCCTTGATCCAGGCGGCATTGCTGGAAGCTGGCCTTGGCAAGGATGACATCGACGGCATCGCCTACACCGCAGGTCCCGGGTTGGTCGGCGCCATTCTGGTCGGTGCGACCATAGGCCGCTCCCTGGCCATGGCCTGGGGCAAACCTGCCATCGCCGTGCATCATATGGAAGGTCATCTGCTGGCGCCCATGCTGGAAGAGACGGCGCCCGAGTTCCCCTTCGTGGCTCTGCTGGTTTCCGGTGGTCACTCCATGCTGGTACGGGTCGATGGCATTGGCCGTTACCAACTGCTCGGTGAATCCATTGATGACGCCGCCGGCGAGGCCTTCGACAAGACCGCTAAGCTGATGGGGCTTGATTATCCGGGTGGCCCCCTGCTCTCCAGGCTGGCAGAGAAGGGCGTCACCGGGCGCTTTAAGTTCCCGCGCCCCATGACCGATCGACCAGGGCTCGACATGAGTTTCTCCGGTCTCAAAACCTTCGCCGCCAACACTATAGCCGCGCAAGGGGATGATGAGCAGACCCGCGCCGATATCGCCCGCGCCTTCGAAGATGCCGTGGTCGATACCCTGGCCATCAAGTGTCGCCGTGCCCTGAAAGAGACGGGACTGAATCGCTTGGTCGTGGCCGGCGGTGTCAGTGCCAACCGCCATCTGCGCGCCCAGCTGGCCGACTTGATGGCTACTCTCAAGGGTGAGGTCTTCTACCCCCGCCCCGAATACTGCACCGATAATGGCGCCATGATTGCCTACGCGGGCATGCAGCGCCTCAAGGCTGGCGTGTTTGAACCACTGGAGGTCAAGGCGGTGCCACGCTGGCCGCTGGATACGCTGCAACCGGTTTGAATCACGCTGGCGGTACAGATGTAAGAAGGGGCCCCGAGGCCCCTTCTTACATCTGTTGCTTTACCGGCGATCCCTCACCGGCACGCCGCTAATTGCTGCGGAACAGCGCCTCGATAGAGAGCCCCTGCCCCACCATGATCTCTCTCAGACGACGCAAGCCCTCGACCTGGATCTGGCGAACCCGCTCCCGGGTCAGGCCAATCTCGGCCCCGACATCTTCCAGGGTGGCAGGCTCATAACCGAGCAAACCGAAACGGCGTGCCAGCACCTCGCGCTGCTTGGGATTCAGCTCCTCCAGCCAGTGGACTATGCTGCTGCGCATGTCATCTTCCTGGGACTCCAGCTCGGGGCCCATGCCACGCTCATCGGACAGCACATCGAGCAGCGCCTTGTCGCGATCCCCACCTATCGGGGTATCGACCGAAGTGATCTTCTCGTTGAGCTTGAGCATGCGATTGACGTCGGCGACCGAGCGATCCAGGGCAAAAGCGATATCTTCGGCCGTGGGTTCATGGTCGAGGCGGTGAGACAGTTCACGGGCGGTACGCAGGTAAACGTTGAGTTCCTTGACCACGTGAATGGGCAGGCGAATGGTACGGGTCTGATTCATGATGGCCCGTTCTATGGTCTGGCGGATCCACCAGGTGGCATAGGTCGAGAAGCGAAAACCCCGTTCTGGGTCAAACTTTTCCACGGCACGGATGAGGCCGAGGTTGCCCTCTTCAATCAAATCCAGCAGCACCAGGCCACGATTGTTGTAGCGTCTGGCAATTTTGACCACAAGGCGCAGATTGGATTCAATCATGCGTTTGCGAGCCGCCTTGTCGCCGCGCAGGGCACGACGGGCGTAATAGACCTCTTCTTCGGCGGTGAGCAAGGGAGAGAATCCTATCTCTCCCAGATAGAGCTGGGTGGCATCCATCACCTTGTGCAGATCCGGCGCCAACAACTCTTCGGAGATAGACTCCTCGGTGTCGGCTGTCGCCGTCTCTGTCACTTCAGCCTCTTCAACCTCCAGCTCCTCATCGAACTCTGCATCCTGCATAACCAGTTGTTCTTGGCTCATGGTGTGTCTCCCTGACCTGAACCAGAGTTAGCACTACGCTCTGGGGTTAACGCTTTGGCAAGTATCCCATTGGATTGATCGACTTGCCTCGGTACCGGATTTCAAAGTGCAAGCGCACATCCGGCGCATCCGTGCTTCCCATATCGGCAATAACAGCCCCACCCTTGACCACATCTCCTTCCCGGACTCGCAGCGCATCGTTGTGTGCATAGGCCGAGAGGTAGTCGTCGTCATGTTTCAGGATGACAAGCTTGCCATAACCTCTTAATGCGCTTCCGGCATAGACCACTTTACCGCCACTGGCGGCGTAGACGGGTTGCCCCTTCTGGCCAGCGATGTCTATACCCTTGTTTCCCTGTTCAGCGACAGAGAAGCCTTCGACTATCCGACCCTGAGCGGGCCAGTGCCAAGCGAGGCGCGATGATGAGGCATTGTTATTGTTCTGTGTGACACTGTTGTTATTTTGTACTGAGGTGCCAGCGTATGCTTTTGGAGCAGGCTGGGCAACGCTTTTATTGGTCACAAATGCGCTGGTCGTACCTGTGCTGACCGGGGTGGTCGCAGTGCTGGTTGGGCGGCTGCTTGCCACCGCCATGGTGGTACCGGATGCGGCTGCCGAACCGCCCACATTGAGGGTCTGGCCGACGTTCAGGTTGTAGGGCGCACTCAAGTTATTACGCTGTGCCAGGGTCTGATTGGCGACACCAAACTGGCGGCCTATGCTGCTCAGGGTGTCACCACGGCGCACCTGATAGGTACGCGCGGCGCTCCCGCTGCTGGTACTGCTGACCATCACCGGACTGCCTTCGGCGCCATCCAGCCGGATCACCTGGCCTGGATGTATGTTATAGGGCGCACCTATGCCATTCAGGTTGGCCAGGGAGGGCACGTCGCTACCCGCATTGAATGCGATGGAGTAAAGGGTGTCGCCACGCTTGACCGTGTAACTGCGCCCCGAAATCGTCGGTTTGCTTGTGCTTCCCTGCCGGCTTGGCACCGCACGCACCGAGCCATCGCTTGACAACCCCTGTACCGGCGCTGGGGTTGTGCTGGAAGAACAGGCTGCCAACAAACCGGATAAGAGGGTAACGGCACACCCCCGCCATAAATGCCCATTCATAAAAATATCCTTAACGACTAAACCAGAAATAGGCCGCGACAGCCAGGGCGATACAGATCCAGCCAAGCAGATCGACATAGTGCATCAGCTTTTGCTCCATCCGCTCACCACCCCAACGCATCAACCCCGCCACCAGGAAGAAACGCATGCTGCGCCCGATGAGAGAGGTGATGATGAAGGGGATGAGTGCCATATGAAGCAACCCTGCCGTCACGGTAAATACCTTGTAGGGGATGGGGGTGAAGCTGGCAATGAAAATGACCCAGATCCCCCATTGTTCAAACCAGTGCTGGGCCAGGACAATCTTGTCCTGATAACCGACGGAGACCACCAGAGGCTGCACCACGGGATCCCAGAGTGCATAACCCAGACCATAACCCACCACGGCCCCCAACACAGAGAAGAAGGTCGCCAGGGCCGCGTAATGCCAGGCTTTGTGGGGCTTGGCCAGCGCCATGGGCGCCAGCATCACATCAACCGGAATGGGCCAGAAGATTGACTCGATGAAGGCGGTGATCGAGAGGTAATAGGGGGCATATTTATGGCGGGCCCACTGCATCACCAACACATACAGGCGAGAAAACAGCTTCACTCAACATCTCCGTCAATAAGGGGCACAAAACGCACCGGCTCCAGGACTCGACTGGTCAACTGGGAACCGTTGCGTTCGATAAGTTGCAGGGTCTGATGACTGTCCCCTACCGGTAAAATCATGCGGCCGCCATCGGCCAGTTGATCGGTGAGGGCGGTCGGCACTTCACTTGCCGCCGCGGTCACCAAAATGGCATCAAAGGGCCCCTTGCTCGGCCAACCGAGCCAGCCATTGCCATGTTTGGCCGAGACATTGTGCAGATCCAGCTGCCTGAGCCTGCGTCTCGCCTGGAACTGCAAGGACTTGATCCGCTCTACCGTATAGACCTGTTCAACCAGGTTGGCGAGCACCGCAGTTTGATAACCAGAGCCAGTGCCAATCTCCAGCACATGGGCCGGATCGTTTTGCATCAGCAGCTCTGTCATCCGCGCCACCATGTAAGGCTGGGAAATAGTCTGCCCCTGGCCAATGGGCAGGGCGGTATTATCCCAGGCCTTATGGGCCATGGCCTCGTCCACAAACAGCTGGCGTGGCACCTTGGCGAGCGCGGCGAGTACACGAAAGTCGCTGACGCCCTGGGCAATAAGCTGATTTAAAAGGCGCTGTACTATCACACCTTCATCCCTGTTGTTCCAACCATGCCCCCAACCCGGCCAGACTGCCGTGAGCAGTCATGTCGATGGTCAAGGGAGTAATAGAGACATAGCCCTGTTCGACAGCCGCAAAATCCGTGCCCTCGCCCGCATCTTGTTGCGAGCCGGGCGGGCCAATCCAGTAGATAGTCTGGCCGCGAGGATCCTGGGCGCGGATCACTGACTCGGCCCGGTGGCGATTGCCGAGCCGGGTGATCTTGATGCCCTTGATCTCGGCGAGGGGCAGGTCGGGCACATTGACGTTGAGGATCTGATTGGCCGGCAGCGGAAACTGCATCAAGCCTTTGACCAGCTGGACGGCATAGTGAGCGGCCGAGGCAAAATGCGTCCGGCCCACCAGGGAGATCGCCAGGGAGGGGTAACCCAAGTGGCGCCCCTCGGTCGCCGCAGCGACCGTGCCCGAATAGATGACATCGTCACCCAGGTTGGCACCGTGGTTGATCCCGGCCACCACCATGTCGGGTTCGGGGCGTACCAGTTCGTTGACCGCCAGGTGCACGCAGTCGGTCGGCGTGCCCTTGACCGCATGATAACCGGTTTGCGGGATACAACTGACCCGCAAAGGTGTCTCCAGCGTCAGGGAGTGACTCGCACCGCTGCGATTGCGATCCGGCGCGACCACTATCACCTCGCCGCAGCTGCGCAGCGCCTCGCTCAAGGCATGAATGCCCTCGGCATGAACACCGTCATCGTTACTCACCAGAATGCGCATCTGTGCTCTTCCTGAAACCATCAAACAAGGGAGGGCCGAGAGGCCACCGCTGCCACGTCGTTATTCCACAGAGGGCGCATCATTGCCATCTGCCTGATTCCTGACCCCATGATCGGCCTCTTCAGCCTGCATCAATTCGCGCACCACGCTGGTCGCAAAGGCGCCGGCCGGCAGGAAGAACGAGAGGGTCAGGGCCTCGGCATCCAACGTCCAGCTCATGGATTCCGGCTTGAGCAAGAGCGGACGTCTGTCCTGATCCAGCCCGGCCTTCTCCAGGCCATCACACCAGTCGTGATAAGGGGCTAACGCCGCCTGTTCAAATTCGGCGGCGGCGCCCTGGCTCGCCAGACGGCCACGCCCCCACTGAGGGGCGGTCAGCTGCACGTCGCCTGAGGCCAGACGCGCAGCCAGTTCAGGGGTCACGCTCTCTTCACTGAAGATGGAGTGGCTGCCCTTGAGCATCACGCAATCCCCGGCCAGCAACTCGCTAGCCAATCCCTGCTCGACGCGGGCGCTGACGATAACATTGAACAGCATGCTGCGCGCAGCAGAAAGGTAAAGAGAACGCTTGTTGCGATCCTTGATCCGTTTGCCGGCAAACATCGCCTTGGCCGCGTCCAGATTGCTGCCACCCCGACCGAAGCGCTGCTCACCATAGTAGTTCGGCACCCCCTGCGCGGCGATGGCCTGCAGGCGAGACACCAGACTGTCAGCTTGCTCCAGAGCAGTCAGACGCAGACGAAAGTGGTTGCCCTTGAGGTAACCGACCCGCAGCTTGCGGTTGTGGCGCTTGGCCTGCAGGATCTGGATGCTGTCGCTCTCGATCACCGACAGGTCCGGCGCACCTTTGCCCGGCAGGTGAATACCGAACCACTGCTCGGTCACCGCATGGCGATCTTTAAGGCCAGCCCAGGTCACCGCATTGCGATTGACCCCGGCGGCATCGGCCAGCAAGCCCGCCACCCAGGCAGTGTTCTCGCCCGTCTTGCGCACTCGCACGAAGATATGTTCCCCCTCGCCGCAAGGCTCGAAGCCGAGATCCTCGACCACCACGAAATCACTGGCCTGGGCCTTGAGAATGCCACGGGCCTCTGGGGTACCGTGCAGATATGCGAGTTGTTGCGACATTATTGTTTCACCAGTAAGACGACGGCTTCGGTGGCTATGCCTTCCTTGCGCCCCGTAAAGCCCAGTTGTTCGGTAGTGGTCGCCTTGACGTTCACCCGGTTCAGTTCACATTGCAGATCGGCGGCCAGTACGGCGCACATGGCCTCGATATGGGGCGCCATCTTGGGGGCCTGAGCAATGATGGTCACGTCCAGATTGCCGATGACATAGCCCACCTGCCGTACCCGCACAAAGACATCCCGCAGCAGGATACGGCTATCAATACCTTTGAATTGCGCCGCCGTATCGGGGAAGTGGCGGCCAATATCGCCGGCACCTATGGCACCGAGCAGGGCATCGCTCACCGCGTGCAATACCACGTCGCCATCCGAGTGAGCCAGCAACCCCTGTTCATAGGGCACGGCGACACCGCCCAGCATGCAGGGGCCAACCCCGCCAAACTTATGTACATCAAAACCGTGACCGATGCGGATCATGCTTGACGCCCTCCTGACATGCAGGGGCCTGCCCCATCAAACTCATGTACATCAAAACCGTGGCCGATGCGGATCATGCTTGACGCCCTCCTGACATGCAGGGGCCAGCCCCATCAATCTTATGTACATCAAAACCGTGGCCGATGCGGATCATGGCTGCTCCTTACTCCTAGTGGCCAGCTCGTCTTGCTGCTGGCGTAAAAACAGCCCGGCCAGGGCGAGATCCTCGGGCCGGGTCACCTTGATATTGTCGGCACGCCCTTCAACCATGCGTGGCACATGCCCGGCCCGCTCCATGGCTGACGCTTCGTCAGTGATGAGGGCACCTAGCGCCAGCCCCTCCTCCAGCGCCCCTTTGAGGGCTCGGGTCGCAAACAGCTGGGGGGTGAGCGCATGCCAGAGAGCTTCCCGTGGCACGGTGGCGATGATGTTGCCCGCCTCGTCGCTGCGCTTCATGGTGTCGCGCACCCGGGAGCCAAGAATGGCACCGTCCGGGGTCAGACCAACCGCAAGCAGCGCATCGATATCCGCCGAGGTGAGACAGGGACGGGCAGCATCGTGGACCAGTACCCAGTCACTCTGCACCTGATGCAAGGCATTGAGTACCGAACGAGCACGATCACTGCCGCCGGATACCCGCAGGATACGGGGATCCCGAGCCAGCGCCAGGGTCTCGAACCAACGGTCATCGGGGGCCAGTGCCAGCACTATGTGGGTGATAGCCGGATGGGCCAGCAGCCGGAGCAGGCTATGTTCCAAAATGGTCTTGCCAGCCAGGGACAGGTACTGCTTGGGGTACTCGGCCCCCATGCGGCTACCTATGCCGGCAGCAGGCACCACGGCCGTCAAGCCGAACGGCGCCGGGGGACAGTTATTCATCATCGTCGCCGCCAGCAGGCTCATCCTTCTTGTTTGGAATGATCCGGTAGAAGGTCTCTCCCTGCTTGATATAACCGAGATCGTTGCGCGCCAGCTCTTCGATGGCTTCAAGGCCCGAAGTAAGATCGTCAATCTCACGATAAATCAGACTATTACGATCTTTAAGCGCCAGGTTGTCCTGCTCTTGCTGATCGATGGCATTGGACATTTCATGGTAATCGGACAGGCCGTTTTTCCCCAGCCAGAGGTGATATTGCAAGCCCCCCAACAGGAGGAACAGGATCAGGGTGAATAGCCGCATGCACTGGGTCTCCTTCCAAGCGGCCTAGTTTCCCATATTCGTGGGAAAGACAAAAGAAAGCAGATGCATCTTGGCCCGACCGCTGATGAAAAGCGCCAGCTTGGCGCTAAAAATAAAAAAGCCCCGCCAGATGGCGGGGCTTTCAACAGCGTGACGCTGAAGTGCAGCCAGAAATTACTGACCTTTCACTTCTTTCAGACCGCGGAACGGAGCCTTGGCACCCAGGGCTTCTTCGATACGGATCAGCTGGTTGTACTTGGCAACACGGTCAGAACGGCTCATGGAACCGGTCTTGATCTGGCCAGCAGCAGTACCTACCGCCAGGTCGGCGATGGTCGCGTCTTCGGTCTCACCGGAACGGTGGGAGATGACGGCGGTGTAGCCAGCGTCTTTGGCCATCTTGATGGCAGCCAGAGTTTCGGTCAGGGAACCGATCTGGTTGAACTTGATCAGGATGGAGTTGGCGATGCCGTTGTCGATGCCGCGCTTGAGGATCTTGGTGTTGGTTACGAACAGGTCGTCACCCACGATCTGGATCTTGCTACCCAGCTCTTTGGTCTGGTAGGCAAAACCGTCCCAGTCGGATTCGTCCAGGCCATCTTCGATGGAGACGATCGGGAACTTGGTGGTCAGGTCGGCCAGGTAGTCAGAGAACTCGTTGGAGGTGAAGATACGGCCTTCGCCCTTCAGGTTGTACTCGTTCTTCTCGGCGTCATAGAACTCGGAAGCGGCGCAGTCCATGGCCAGGGTGATGTCGCTACCCAGCTTGTAACCAGCAGCAGCAACGGCTTCGGCGATCACTTCCAGCGCTTCGGCGTTGGATTTCAGGTTAGGCGCGAAGCCACCTTCGTCACCAACAGCAGTCGCATAACCTTTGGACTTCAGCACCTTGGCCAGGTTGTGGAAGACCTCGGCACCCATGCGGATGGCTTCTTTCAGGGTCTTGGCGCCAACCGGCTGGATCATGAACTCCTGGATGTCGACGTTGTTGTCGGCGTGCTCACCACCGTTGATGATGTTCATCATGGGCAGCGGCATGGAGTAAACACCCGGGGTACCGTTCAGCTCGGCGATGTGAGCGTACAGCGGCAGGCCCTTGGCAGTGGCGGCGGCTTTGGCGTTGGCCAGGGAGACGGCCAGGATGGCGTTGGCGCCAAACTTGGATTTGTTCTCAGTACCGTCCAGATCGATCATGATCTGGTCAATAGCGGCCTGATCCTTGGCATCTTTACCCAGCAGCGCTTGGGCGATCGGGCCGTTGACGGCTTCGATGGCTTTCAGCACGCCTTTACCCAGGAAACGGCTCTTGTCGCCGTCACGCAGTTCCAGCGCTTCGCGGGAACCGGTGGAGGCGCCAGACGGAGCGGCTGCCATACCAACAAAACCACCTTCCAGATGCACTTCGGCCTCAACGGTCGGGTTACCACGGGAGTCGATGATTTCACGACCGATCACTTTAACGATCTTGGACATGTGTATTTCCTCAGGTTTCGTAAAAAAACAACAAAAGGCATTTCAAAAAAAGCGGTTGTGGCACATTGCCTCAACCGCGTTTGATTTTCAATTACTTCAAATTGCGCTTCTGATACTCACCAGCGGCCTTAACAAAGCCTGCAAACAGGGCGTGACCATCACGGGGAGTCGAGGTGAACTCCGGGTGGAACTGCGCCGCCACGAACCAAGGGTGATCCGGGATCTCGATAATTTCCACCAATTTCTTGTCGGCGGAGAGACCGGTCACTTTCAAACCCGCCGCTTCAATCTGCGGCAACAGCTTGTTGTTCACCTCATAACGGTGGCGGTGACGCTCGTATATGGTCGGGCTGCCGTACATCTGACGCACCTTGGAATCTTCGACCAGGTGGCAGAGCTGGGAACCCAGACGCATGGTGCCACCCAGATCGGATTTCTCGGTACGAGTCTCGACATTGCCCTCTTCATCAACCCATTCGGTGATGAGGCCGACGACCGGATAAGCGCAATCTTTCTTGAATTCGGAGGAGTGAGCCCCTTCCAGGCCAGCGACGTTGCGCGCAAACTCGATCAGCGCGACTTGCATGCCGAGGCAGATACCCAGATACGGGATCTTGTTCTCACGGGCATACTTGGCGGCCAGAATTTTACCTTCCACGCCGCGCTCGCCGAAGCCACCCGGGACCAGGATAGCGTCCAGGCCTTCCAATTGCTCTGCACCGCGGGTCTCGATGTCCTGAGAGTCGATGTAACGAATATTGACCGACAGCCGGGTCTTGAGACCACCGTGCTTGAGTGCTTCGTTGACGGACTTGTAGGCATCGGGCAGGGAGACATACTTGCCCACCATGCCGATGGTCACTTCGGCAGTCGGGTTGGCTTCTTCATAGATAACCTGTTCCCACTCGCACAGATCCGCCTCTTTGCACACCAGACCGAAACGCTCGATGAAGTAGTTGTCGAGGTTCTGGGAGCGCAGCAGGGCCGGGATCTTGTAGATGGAGTCGACGTCCTTCATGGAGATGACGGCGCGCTCCGGCACGTTGCAGAACAGGGCTATCTTGGCACGCTCGTTGGCCGGAATGGCACGGTCGGAGCGGCAGATCAGCACATCCGGCTGGATACCGATGGAGAGCATCTCCTTGACGGAGTGCTGGGTCGGCTTGGTCTTGACCTCACCGGCAGCCGCCAGGTAAGGGACCAGGGTCAGGTGCATGAACATGGCGCTGTCGCGACCCACTTCTGCCGCCAGCTGACGCAGGGCCTCGAGGAACGGCAGGGATTCGATGTCGCCCACTGTGCCGCCCACTTCGACGATGGCCACCTGATGGCCTTCGGCACCGGCAATCACCCGCTCCTTGATGGCATTGGTGATGTGCGGAATAACCTGGATGGTGGCACCCAGATAATCGCCACGGCGCTCTTTACGCAGCACGTCGGCGTAGATACGGCCTGTGGTGAAGTTGTTGCGACGGGTCATCTTGGTGCGGATGAAACGCTCGTAATGGCCCAGATCCAGATCGGTCTCGGCCCCGTCCTCGGTTACGAACACTTCACCGTGCTGGGTCGGGCTCATGGTGCCCGGATCCACGTTGATGTAGGGGTCCAGTTTCATGATGGTCACATCCAGACCACGGGCTTCCAGAATGGCTGCCAGAGAAGCTGCGGCAATGCCTTTGCCGAGGGATGAAACAACGCCACCAGTTACAAAAATATATTTTGTCGTCATGCTGAACCTGAAAGAAGTTTAGGGATTTTTAAGGGGTGCTTCGGGGATGAAGCAGGACGGGGAAACAGTATACCAAAACCCCCTCTCCCAAACAATGAACAAAAATCTATCAGGCCCGGGCACCGCACGCCTTGCGCCAAATCAACTTTGCTCGGTTTGCTTGGCTTTGTCCCAGGCGGCATCGAGTTTTTCCAGGGAACAATCGGTCATCTTGAGCCCTTCTGCGGCGATAAAGTGCTCAACTTGGCGAAAGCGGCGCTCGAACTTGGCATTGGCGCCACGCAGCACTTGTTCGGGATCCTTGCCCAGATGACGGACCAGATTGACGGTGGCAAACAGCAGATCGCCGAGCTCGTCGCTGACCCTCTCCTCGTCCACATCCGCCATCAACGCCTCTTCCATCACCTCGTCGATCTCCTCGTGGATCTTGTCTACCACGGGGCCGAGGGTCTTCCAGTCAAACCCCACTGTGGCGCAGCGTTTCTGGATCTTGGCGGCCCGGGTCAGGGCCGGCAGGGCGAGGGGGATATCATCGAGCACGCTCGACTTATCCAGCGCCGCACGCTCCTTGGCCTTCTCCGCCTCCCAGTTCAGCTTGACTGCCTGTTCGTCATTCAGGTCTGCATCGGCGAAGACATGAGGATGACGGCGAATGAGTTTTTCGCTCACCGCCGCAACGATATCGGCGAAGTCAAACAAGCCCTGCTCCTTGCCAAGCTGGGCATAGAACACCACCTGGAACAACAGATCCCCCAGCTCCCCTTTCAATCCCTGCCAATCCTGAGTCTCTATCGCATCGGCCACCTCATAGGCCTCCTCCAGGGTGTGGGGCACTATGGTCTGGAAGCTCTGCTTGAGATCCCAGGGACAACCGCCCTGCGGGGAGCGCAGTTGAGCCATTATTTCGAGCAGTCGGGGCAGGTCGTAGCCTTGGGTATTGGACATGGGGTCTTCGCTTTCGATTCGTCAAAAGAGTGACCGGCCACACGGGCCGGTCAGCGGAGTTTAGAGGCGCTTGGCGCTGATCACGTCGTTGAGCTGGCTGAGCTTGGCCAGGGCGCGGTTGAAGGCGTTGATGTTGTAGATCTCCAGCTCCATATCGATCTCGGCGGTCTGATCCTTGACGTTGGAGCGTGAACGCACCCCCATCACGTTGATCTTCTCGTTGGCGAGCACTGTGGTGATGTCGCGCAGCAGGCCGGATCTGTCGTTGGAGAGGATGCGGATGGTCAGGCCGTAGCCGCCGGAGTAGTTCTCGCCCCAGACCGCATCGATAAGTCGCTCAGGATTGCGGCGAGACAACTCTTTGAGCTGCTCGCAGTCATCCCGGTGGATCGAGACGCCACGGCCCATGGTGATGAAGCCCTGGATGGCGTCTCCGGGGATCGGTTGACAGCAGCGGGCGATGTGGGTCATCAGATTGCCCACCCCTTCCACGACGATATGATCCTTGGGCTTGGTGCGGAAGGGCGTATTGGCCTTCTGCTCCAGCTTCGCCAGCAGGCGGCGATCTTCCTCTTCCGCCGATGGCTTGTTGTAGCGGGTATCGAGGTAATTGAGCAGCTGGTTGATGCGGATATCACCGCTGCCAATGCCCGCCAGCAAATCGTCGAGCTCTTCGGCGTTGAAGCGCTCCAGCGCCTGCTTGTCCACCTTGGAGAGGGTCAGGTTATGCCTGTCCAGCTCTTTATCGAGCAGCTCCTTGCCGGCGGCGACATTCTTGTCCCTGTCCAGCTTGCGGAACCAGGTGGCGACCTTGGCGCGGGCCCGGCTCGAACGCAGGAAACCGGCATTGGGGTTCATCCAGTCCCGGCTCGGGTTCGGCTCCTTCTGGGTGATCACCTCGACCTGATCCCCGGTCTGCAAGGTGTAAGTAAAGGGCACTATCCGGCCATCTATCTTGGTGCCGATGCAGCGGTGGCCGATCATGCTGTGCACGTGATAGGCAAAATCGAGAGGCGTGGCGCCCGCCGGCAAGTCGATGACATCCCCTTTCGGGGTGAACACATAGACCCTGTCCTCGAACACCTGACTGCGCAGATCTTCGAGCAGGGAGCCGCTCTCGGAGAGATCCTCCTGCCAGGCGAGCAGCTTGCGCAACCACTCGATCTTGTCTTCGAAAGTGGTGGTCTTGGCAACCTGGGCCCCTTCCTTGTAACGCCAGTGGGCCGCGACGCCGAGCTCGGCATCCTGGTGCATCTGGTCGGTACGGATCTGGATCTCCACCGCCTTGCCCTCGTTGCCCACGACCACCGTGTGGATGGACTGATAGCCGTTGGGCTTGGGGTTGGCGACATAGTCGTCAAATTCACGGGGAATATGGTGGAAGTGAGTGTGTACTATGCCCAGCGCCGCATAGCAGTCCTGCAACCGCTTGGTGACGACCCGCACCGCGCGCACGTCAAACAGTTCGTTGAATTCGAGGTGCTTCTTCTGCATCTTGCGCCAGATGCTGTAGATGTGTTTCGGACGGCCATAGACCTCGGCCTCGACCCCGGCCTCTTGCAAGGCATCGCGCAGGGATTGTACGAATTCGCGGATGTAGCGCTCGCGGTCCAGGCGCTTCTCGTCGAGCTGCTTGGCGATCTGCTTGTAGGTCTCCGGGTGCAGGTAGCGAAACGCGAGATCCTCAAGCTCCCACTTGAGCTGACCTATGCCGAGCCGATTGGCGAGCGGTGCATAGATGTTGGTGATCTCCTGGGCCATCAGCACCCGGGTCTCTTCATCCGCCAGCTTGGCTTCGCGCAGACAAGCTATCCGCTCCGCCAGCTTGATCACCACGGCGCGCACGTCCTCGACCATGGCGAGCAGCATGCGCCGCACATTGTCGACCTGCTCCGGTGAGGTCTCGCTGCGATGCAGGGTCTGCAAGGAGCGGATGGCCTCCATCTCCAGCACCCCTTCCACCAACTTGGCGATCTTGGTGCCGAAATCCTCTTCCATCCGGGCCGCCGGGATAAGGCCGGTCTCGACGAAGGGGTAAAGGATGGCGGCCTTGAGGGTGGCGACGTCCATGTTGAGCATCATCAAGATGCCCACCATTTCCACGCCGCGCACCAACAGCCGGGAAGTAAGCCCCTCCTCGCCCTGACTCACGCAATACTGGTATACGGTTCGCAGCTGGTCTTTCTCAGCTTCCCCGAGGGAGAGGGAACGTATCCACTCATCCAGGGTGAAGTTGTCTTTCAAATGAATATCGCGAACCGCAACCATGGTATCAATCCTTAATTATTGGGGCCCAGGCTGACGCCTGCCCCCGCACTTTGACGAGACTCGCCTCAAATGGGGATGCAACAACCGAATTTCAAGCCGGAGATACTGCCCGGCTGTGGTTGTCCTCCTTGGCGAGGTATCAGATTACTGCAATCACCCCAGCTCGAACAACGCCATGGATTCGAGATGGCCTGTGTGCGGGAACATATCCAGCATGCCGAGTTGACTCAGGCGATAGCCCCCCTCGATCAGCACCTTGCTGTCCCGAGCCAGGGTGACCGGATTGCAGGAGACATAGACCACCCGCTTAGGGGAAAGTTTCACTACATGCTCCATCACGGCCAAGGCGCCGGGGCGAGCGGGATCCAGCAGCACCAGATCGAAGCCTTCCCTCGCCCAGGACATGCCGGCGATATCGCCGCTCAAATCCGCCTTGTAGAAGCGGGCATTGCCAATACCGTTGCGCTCGGCGTTCTGAGTGGCGCGCGCCACCATGGCAAGATCCCCTTCCACCCCGACCACTTCCCGGGCCTTGCGAGCCAGCGGCAGGGTGAAGTTGCCTATGCCACAGAACAGATCCAGCACCTTGTCCCCGGCCCCCACCCCGAGCCAGTCGATGGCCTGGGCCACCATGGCCTGGTTGATGCCACCATTGATCTGGATAAAATCACCGGGAGCGAATGCAAGAGCCAGGCCATCTAGTTGATAAGAGGGGGCAAACCGCTGACTTAGCGCTTCTATCTGCTCATCTGCCGCCTGCAGATAGAGGTCGATGCCATGCTCCTCGGCAAATGCCAGCAACAGGGCGCGATCCATCTCGTTTGGCCGACCGGTGTGACGCAGCAACATGAGCACTCCCTGCTCAGCCTGGATCAGCTCTACGTGGCCCAGTTCGCGCTGACTCTTGAGCCCGTTCAGGCAAGCGCGCAGCGGGGCAATCAACACCGAGAGGGGGTCTGCCAGCACAGGGCAGCTGCCTATCTCGACCAGGTCGTTGGACTGGCGACGGCGAAAGCCAAGCCGGGTGCAGCGGCCATTCTTGTCAAACTTGATGGCCAGGCGACAGACCCGGCGGTAGGCACGGGACTCCCCTGCCAGGGCGGGGGCCAGCTCAGGGGCCTGGATGTTGCTCAGGCGGGAAAAGAGGCTAACCAGCCCGGCCTGTTTGGCGGCGAGCTGATCGGCACCGCTCAGATGCTGGGCGTTGCAGCCACCACACTCGCGATAATGGCCACAGAAAGGCACGATACGGTTCTCGGCCGGGCTCACCACCTGCTGCAAGATCGCATGCGCGTACTGTTTCTTGTCCTCGGTGAGGCGTACCTTGACCCGTTCACCGGGCAGGGCCCCTTCCACGAAGACGGCTTTCCCCTGATGACGGCCGATGCCGACGCAGTGGTGGTCCAGATTGTCTACCGTAATTTCAATACGTTGGAGCTGGGTGGATTTCTTTTGGGGCTTGAAAAACTGGGCCATAAAACTTGGTGCCTATAGGTGGCTATGTCATGATTGTGGAATCTGCAGCAGGCTATTGTCCCACAAGAATAATAGTATGACCAAATCCGGCCTGCGGGCCCGCGCACCGTCGCTCACCCTCTTGCCTACCCGGCGCTTCGGGGGACTATTCCCATGACCAAATCCGGCCTGCGCGCTCATGCCGTGTCATTGACAATCTCGCCCACCCTGCTCATCGGAGGACCATCCGCATGACCAAATCCGGCCTGCGCGCTCATGCCGTGTCATTGACAATCTCGCCCACCCTGCTCATCGGGGGACCATCCGCATGACCAAGTCCGGCCTTCGCGCTCATGCCGTGTCATTGACAATCTCGCCCAGCCTGCTCATCGGGGGACCATCCGCATGACCAAGTACGGCCTTCGAGCCCGTGTCGTGTCATTGACAATCTTGCCCAGCCTGCTCATCGGGGGAGCATCCGCATGACCAAGTACGGCCTTCGAGCCCGTGTGCTGGCCTTTACCATATTGCCGACCCTGATCATTGGCGGCCTGATGGCGGGTTATTTCACCTTCCACCGCTATCAGCAGCTGGAAAACAATCTCATCGATCAGGGCATCAACATCATAGAGCCCCTGGCCATCGCCAGTGAATATGGCATGACCCAGCACAGTCGTGAGTCCCTCAAACGGCTGATTGGCCTGACTCACCGCAAGAACTCACCGCTCATCAAGTCCATCGCCGTCTTTACCCAGGACAACCAGCTGTTCGTGACGTCCAACTATCACCGCGACTTCACCCGGCTGCGGCTGCCGGATGGCAGCACCATACCCGAACTCACCAGCGTCACCCTCTATGGGGACGACATCATCCTGCGCACCCCGATCCAGGCCGAAACCAGCCTGGATGGCTTCCCGCTGCCCAGCGATGTCGAGCCCCCCGTCATTGGCTATATCTCGATGCAGATGACCACCGACAGGGCCATGATCTTGCAATATCGCGATACCTTCTTCGCGGTGGTCATGGTGCTGATCGGCCTCGCCGTCAGTACCCTGTTCGGCTTCCGACTGGTCAAGAGCGTGACTCAGCCCATCACTGACATGGTGAAGGCGGTGCACAAAATCAGGGAAGGGCGGCTCGATACCCGGGTCAGCGGCCAGCTTACCGGTGAGCTGGACATGCTGAAAAATGGCATCAACGCCATGGCCAAGGCGCTCTCCGAATATCACGAGGAGATGCAGCAGAATATCGATCAGGCCACCTCAGACCTGCGGGAAACGCTTGAACAGATAGAGATCCAGAACGTCGAGCTCGACATGGCCAAGAAGCGGGCTCAGGAGGCGGCCAGGGTCAAATCCGAGTTCCTCGCCAACATGTCTCACGAGCTGCGCACCCCGCTCAATGGGGTCATCGGCTTCACCCGCCAACTGCTCAAGACGGCGTTGACCCCGAGTCAGACCGACTACATGCAGACCATAGAGAAGTCGGCCCGCAACCTGCTCGGCATCATCAACGACATCCTCGACTTCTCCAAGCTGGAGGCGGGCAAACTGCAACTCGAGCATATCCCGTTCAGCCTGCGCGACACCCTCAACGAGACCATGCACCTGCTCGGCCCGAGCGCCCACGACAAGCAGCTCGAGCTCTCACTGCGCGTCGATACCGAGGTGCCGGATCATCTCACCGGCGATCCCATGCGGCTGCAACAGGTGATCACCAACCTGGCAGGCAATGCCATCAAGTTCACCGAGCAGGGCAACGTGGATGTCCACATCAGCCAGAGCGGCCCCCTGCACCAAGGCACATTCCGCCTCAATGTGCAGATCCGCG
Organism: Aeromonas rivuli; assembly: GCF_020149575.1. Lineage (NCBI taxonomy): Bacteria > Pseudomonadati > Pseudomonadota > Gammaproteobacteria > Aeromonadales > Aeromonadaceae > Aeromonas > Aeromonas rivuli. The sequence goes on from NZ_CP079742.1 coordinate 3,625,099, forward strand.
ACACCGGTATCGGCATCTCGCCGGATCAGCAGCGCCAACTGTTCCAGGCCTTCAACCAGGCCGACTCCTCCATCTCCCGACGTTATGGGGGCACCGGCCTGGGCCTGGTCATCACCCAGAAACTGGTGCAGCAGATGGGCGGCCTCATCCGCTTCGAATCCGAGCTCGGACAGGGCTCCGTATTCACCTTCAGCCTGGATCTGGAAGTCTCGCCCCTGCCCCAGGCCGATCAGCTGCCGCTGGACCGCATCCGTGGCAGACGCGTCTGGTTGCTGGAGGCGGATCCCTTCGCTCAGGCCTCTCTGTGCGCCCTGCTGAAGGAGTGGCTGCTGGATGTCGTGCTGGTCGAGCCCAATGCCCCCTGGCCCACCATCACCGACCAGGACATAGTGGTGATCGGCAGCAGCCAGCGCCACAGCACAGAATCGGTCTTGGCCCGCCTTGACGATCTCAAGGGGCAGCAGAATCGCATCGTGCTACTGAGCAGCCACGAGCCGGCGTTGTATGAGAAGATGCACCAGCATGGGGCCCAACATTGTCTCTCCAAGCCCATCAATCACCGCAAATTGCTCCATGCCCTGCTCTCCCCAGAGGCGGTCAGCAACGCGCCTTTGGCACTGCCCCAGATCCCGCCCCGCCAGATTGAGGACATCAGGGTGCTGGCGGTGGATGACAATGCCGCCAACCTCAAACTGATTGCCGCCATGCTCAAGGAGATGGTCAGCCAGGTGGTGCTGTGCAAGAACGGCAAGGAGGCGGTCAAGCAGGCCCAGAGCCAGGGCTTTGACATCATCTTCATGGACATACAGATGCCGATCATGGATGGCATCAGTGCCACTCAGGTGATCCGCAGTCAGTCCCTCAATACCGAGACTCCCATAGTGGCGGTGACGGCCCACGCCATTCCGGGGGAGCGCGAGCGCCTGATCCGCCAGGGCATGGACGACTACCTGGCCAAGCCCATCGACGAAGGCATGCTGGCTCAACTCATCAAGGACTTCGCCCACAGGCGTCACCAGAGCAGTACCATCCAGCAGATAGACTGGACCCTGGCCGTGCGCCAGGCGGCCAACAAGCCTGAACTGGCCAAAGAGATGCTGACCATGTTGCTGATAAGCTTCGACGAGCTGGATCCCCTGCTGGATGCCGCCATCCGGGGGGAGGCCGAACAGCAGCAGGTGCTGGATCAGATCCATCGGCTCAATGGCGGCTGTGCCTATTCCGGCGTGCCAGGCCTGCAGCGTCTGCTCTCCCAACTCGAGCAGCAGTTGCGTGATGGCACCGTCCTGGCCGAACTGGAACCCGAGTTACTGGAGTTGCAAGACGCCATCGAGCAGGTGCGTGCCGAAGCGCCCCGCTACCTTTAAGGGAAGCTGGCGCAGTCCTGGCCGCTTTTTCTGACGCCACCTCCGGCAAGTGGTACAGTTGCCCGCTTTTTTACAGGAGTCATCATGACCAACAACGATATATTGCGCCGCCTGCGTTATGCCCTCAGCATCAGCAACGACCAGATGGTCGAGATGTTTGCCAAAGGCAACCTGCCCGTCGATCACGCCCTGCTGCACAGCTGGTTGCTCAAAGAAGCCGCCGAAGGGGAAGAGCAGGAAGCCGGTTTTGTCGCCTGCCCTGACGCTGCCCTCAGCCAGTTCCTCGACGGCATGATAGTCGTGCGCCGTGGTGTACGCGAAGACGCGCCGCCCCAGCAGATCCCCAACCGGATCAACAACAATCTTATCTTGCGTAAATTGCGCATCGCCTTGAATTTCAAGGAAGATGACATGCTGGCAACCCTCAAGGCCGCCGACTTCAAGCTCTCCAAATCCGAGCTGAGTGCCCTGTTCCGCTCCAAGGATCACAAACACTATCAGGATTGCGGCGATCAGATACTGCGCAACTTCCTGCTTGGCCTGACTGCGCAGCTGCGCGGCTGAGTCATGGCTGCGCCGTCGCTCCCCCACCAGATCCGCTCCCTGGGGTGGAGCGCGGCGCCGCTCTCTCCCCTTGTACTCTGCTGTAGCCTCCTGCTGGTGCTCCTCGTCCTGCAAGGTTGCAAACCCGCCCACTATCGGCTCGAACACCAATATCAGAGCGCCAGCCAGGATGGCCGCATCGCCTTCCTGATCCTGCACTACACGGATGAAGATGATGACCACTCCCTGCGCCTGCTCACCCAATCCCCCTACAAGGTCAGCGCCCACTATCTGGTGCCCCGCGCCCCGGATCGCAGCCCCCTGCCCATCTATCAGCTAGTACCGGACAGCCAGCGCGCCTGGCATGCGGGCCGCAGTCGCTGGCACAATCAGGCCGGGCTTAACGCCAGCTCGCTGGGTATAGAGATAGTGAACCTGGGCTACGACACCAAGGAGGCTCAACTGCCGATTGATGCCCGCCACTGGCAAGCTTTCACCGAGGCACAAATCGCCGCCGTTGGCGCGCTCAGTCAAGATCTTGTTGAGCGCTATCACATCCCCCCGACCCATGTGCTGGCTCATAGCGACATAGCGCCGACCCGCAAGCTGGATCCCGGCCCTCGTTTCCCCTGGCGGCGCCTCTCTCTGGAGTACGGGGTGGGCGCCTGGCCCGATGAGGCGCGGGTGGCGGTATTGAACGCCGAGCTGGAACAGGCTCCCCAGGGGCGCTGGGATGCCGCACGCTGGCAGCAGGCGCTTGCTCGCTATGGCTATGACCTGCCCCAGAGCGGTGATTGGGATGCCCAAAGCCGGGATGCCCTGCGCGCCTTTCAGCTCCATTTTCGCGCGGCCAGGGTCGACAGCGAACCCGACAATGAGAGTCAGGCCATCCTCATGGCCCTGCTTGAGAAGTACCATCCAACGCCCCCCTGAGTCGCGAGTCATGGCCCTGCTTGAGAAGTACCATCCAGCGCATCCCTGAGTCGCGAGTCAGGTCATCTCCCTGATGGCCCTGCTTGAGAAGTACCACCCAGCACATCCCTGAGTCGCGAGTCAGGTCATCTCCCTGATGGCCCTGCTTGATAAATACGACCCGGTGCATCCCTGATGCCGAGCGCCAGACTAGCTCCAGCCCTGCCCTCCCCCAAAAAAGAAACCGCCAGCGGGATAGCCCGCTGGCGGTTCATCGAGAGACATGCTGTGGCCGATTGAGGGTATCAGACGCTGGCGCGCGCCTCCTGCATCAGGACGCGCATGTCGGCGACCGCCTTGGCCAGACCATCGAAGGCGGCACGGCCTATGATGGCGTGACCAATGTTGAGCTCATAGATCTCGGGGATGGCGGCGATGGCCTGAACATTGTGGTAGTGCAGACCGTGGCCAGCATTGACCTTGAGTCCTTTATCGGCGGCATAGGAAGCCCCGGCGGCGATGCGCTTGAACTCGGCGCAGCGCTCACTGTCGGTGGGAGCATCGGCATAGCGGCCGGTGTGGATTTCGATAAAGGGAGCACCACTCGCCACGGCCGCGTCTATCTGCTGATAATCCGCATCGATAAACAGCGATACCTTGGCACCCACCTCACTCAGCCGACGCACCGCATCGGTGATTTTATCGAGCTGACCCGCCACATCCAGACCGCCTTCCGTGGTCACCTCGGTGCGCTTTTCCGGCACCAGGCAGACGAAATGCGGCTTGATACGGCAGGCGATCTCGATCATCTCCTCGGTCACCGCCATCTCCAGGTTCATTCTGGTCTGTATGGTCTGACGCAGGATCTCGACATCACGGTCGGTAATGTGGCGTCTGTCTTCGCGCAGGTGAACGGTAATGCCATCTGCCCCTGCCTGCTCGGCGACGAAGGCGGCCTGCACCGGATCCGGGTACTGGGTGCCCCGGGCGTTACGCAGGGTGGCAATGTGGTCTATGTTCACGCCCAGATAGATATCGCTCATTAACAACTCCTTGAAAGTCTGTATAAAAATCCACTACGGACCGGGTCGGTCGCCCTTGGGCCAACCCGCCTCTGAACAGAGTCCATGATCCCTCAAGCCGAGACGCTACTCTTTCGCTTGATAAACAGCTCCCGGCTCTTGAGTTGCCGCTTTCCCAGGTAGGGTTGCAGCGCCAGGCGGCTGAACCGTTTGGCCGCCTGCAACAGTGCCGGGCTATCGAAACGCCCCTCGGCGAAGGCCAGCAGGTGAGCACCGAGGAACAGGGTACGGGGATCTGCCGTGCGCTCGCAAGCCACGAAACCGAGTTCGCGCTCGAAGCCATACAATAACTCGGGCCTTATGATGCTCTCATCGTCGGCGGCATATTCAAAATCCACCGCATAGCCGAGGGATTGCAGCAACAGAAACTCGAAACGACGCAGGGGCAGCTCGGGGGTCTCGCCATCGGTGAGCGCCATCAACGCGCGGGCATAGCCATCAAACACCTCGGGAAAGGGGGTATGGGCTTCCAGCAGGTAGTAGACCAGCTCGTTGAGATAGAGACCATAGAACAGCAGGTCGCCGCTCAGACGCAGGGAGTAGTCCGGGCACTCGACTGCGGTCAGGTTTTTGAGATCCCCCTTGCCACGCCAGGCAATGGTGAGCAGGGAGAAAGGCTGCAGCAGCCCTTTTAGAGGGGAACGTGGCCCGCGAGAACCGCGAGCCACCAGGGTAAATCGGCCACTATCCTGGGTGAATACCTCGACCAGCTGACTGGTCTCCCGATAGGGCCGACTGTGGATAACGAAGGCCGGTGTCAGCAATCGATCATCACCACTTAATCATCACCATAGCCAAGGCTGCGCAGGGCGCGCTCATCATCGGCCCAGCCCGACTTGACCTTGACCCACAGCTCCAGGTGCACCTTGTTCTGGAACAGGCGTTCCATGTCGATGCGCGCTTCTGTGCCTATGGTCTTGATCCGCTCACCCTTGTTGCCGATGACCATCTTCTTCTGGCCATCGCGCTCCACCAGGATCACGCCATTGATGTAGTAGATACCGTTATCTTCGACCTTGAAGCGCTCTATCTCCACGGTCACCGAATAGGGCAGCTCCTCACCGGTGAAGCGCATCAGCTTCTCACGGATGATCTCGGAGGCCATGAAGCGGGACGAACGGTCTGTCACGTAATCTTCCGGGAAGAAGTGCACGTTTTCCGGCAGCAGATCCTTGGCCCACTCGCGGATCTTCTCCACGTTGGTGCCCTTCTCGGCACTGATGGGCAGGATATGGGAGAACTTCATCTGCTGACCGAGCCACTCCAGGTGGGGCAGCAGGTCTTCCTTGTCCTTGACGTTGTCTATCTTGTTGACCGCCAGCACCACGGGACAGGGCAGATGGCGCAGCTTGCCGAGCACCATGTCGTCATCCTTGGTCCAGTGGGTGCCGTCGACCATGAACACCACCATGGCCACATCCCCCAGAGAACTGGTGGCGGCACGGTTCATCAGCCGGTTGATGGCCCGCTTCTCTTCGATGTGCAGACCCGGGGTATCCACAAAGATGGTCTGATAGTTGTCCTCGGTGTCGATCCCCAAAATCCGGTGACGGGTGGTCTGGGGTTTCTTCGAGGTAATGCTCACCTTCTGGCCAAGCAGCTTGTTGAGCAGGGTGGACTTGCCCACGTTGGGGCGGCCCACGATGGCGACAAAGCCGCAGTAAGTGGTATCTGTATCCGTCATGACAGTTTTTCCAGTGCCTGTTGTGTTGAAAGACCGCGGCCTCTTGCATCAATAGCAGTCATGACAGTCTTTCCAGTGCTTGCTGTGTTGAAAGACCGCGGCCTCTTGCATCAATAGCAGTCATGACAGTCTTTCCAGTGCTTGCTGCGCCGCGGCCTGCTCGGCCTTGCGGCGGCTGGTGCCGACCCCAATAAGTGGCTCATCCAGGCCATCCACCTCACAGTGCACGGTGAACTCCTGATTGTGCGCCTCACCCTTGACCTTGGTCACAGTGTAGGTCGGCAGGGATTTGCGGCTTCCCTGCAGTATCTCTTGCAGGCGGGTCTTGGGATCCTTCTGCTCTATGCCCGGCTTTATCTCATCCAGGCGGCTGGCATACCAGCTCAGCAACAGGGTCCGCACCGCCTCGAGATCGGTATCCAGATAGACGGCGCCTATCATCGCCTCGACCGTATCGGCCAAGATGGATTCACGACGATAACCGCCGCTCTTGAGCTCGCCCGGCCCCAGGATCAGGTGATCCCCAAGCTCGAACTCGCGGCCGAGTTCGGCCAGGGTCTTCTCGCGCACCAGGGTGGCACGCATCCGGCTGAGATCCCCTTCCGCTGCTTGCGGGAAGCGGTGGAAGAGCGCATCAGCAATCACCAGGCTGAGGATGGAGTCCCCGAGGAACTCCAGACGCTCGTTGTGGCGGGATCCTGCGCTTCTGTGGGTCAGGGCGCGGGTCAACATATCCTTGTCCGAAAAGACATGCCCGAGACGGGACTGCAGTCTGTTCATCTTGATATTCATCATTACTTTATTCCGCCGATGCGGTTGAAGCGCACGTCGGTCGGCACCCAGCTTGGCAGCCAGGAGCTCTCGTCGCGCTCAAATTCGAAACTGATCCAGATGGCAACGGCCTTGCCGACCAGATTCTGCTCGGGCACGAAGCCCCAGAAACGGCTGTCGGTACTGTTGTCACGGTTATCGCCCATCACGAAGTAGTGACCCTCTGGTACGACCCATTCATCCGGGTAGGTACCGGGCTGGCGATAGTAGCGATCCACCAGATCCGGCATCAGGGGGTTGCGCAGGGTATCGTGGCTCACGCTACCCAACTGCTCGGTAAAGCGATCCAGGGGGATACCCATCTGGCTGAATTCCCCACGCTGGTCGAAGCTGACATCGAGCTTCTTGAAACCCGGGCACGTTTTCCCTGCCTGCTCCTCGCACTTGGGACGGATCATGATCTGCTTGTTGCGATAGATGACCCTGTCCCCCGGCATGCCGACCACTCGCTTGATGTAGTCAATCCGGGTATCCAGCGGATACTTGAATACCACCACATCGCCGCGTTGTGGTTCACCGGTTTCGAGGAACTTGGTGTTGCTGACCGGATCCTTGAGGCCGTAGGCAAACTTCTCCACCAGGATGAAGTCGCCCACCAGCAGGGTCGGCATCATGGAGCCCGACGGGATCTGGAACGGCTCGAACAAGAAGGAGCGCAGTATCAGCACCAGGGTGATGACGGGGAAGATCCCCGCCGTCTGCTCTATCCATACCGGCACCGGCGCCACCTTGGCGAGGGTCTTCTCATCCAGGCCTGCACCGCCATGGGCACGGGCCATGGCAATCTTGGCGGCCCTTTGCTTGGACCACACCAGCTTGTCGATACACCAGATAATGCCGGTCACCGCACAGACGATAACCAGGATCAGGGAAAACGTACTTGCCATCGATTAATCCTTTCCTACGTGGAGAATGGCGAGGAAGGCCTCTTGCGGCACGTCGACACGACCGATGGACTTCATCCGCTTCTTGCCTTCTTTCTGCTTGTTCAGCAGTTTCTTCTTCCGGCTCACATCGCCACCGTAGCACTTGGCAGTCACGTCTTTACGCAACGCCTTGACGGTGCTGCGGGCGATGATCTGGCTGCCAATAGAGGCCTGAATGGCAATATCGAACATCTGGCGCGGGATCAACTCACGCATCTTCTCCACCACCTGGCGACCGCGATACTGGGCGTTCTCCTTGTGGGTGATGATGGCCAGAGCATCGACGCGATCGCCGTTGATCATGATGTCGAGGCGCACCATGTCGGAGGTTTCGAAGCGCTTGAAGCCGTAATCCAGGGAGGCGTAGCCACGGCTGGTAGACTTGAGGCGGTCGAAGAAGTCGAGCACCACCTCCGCCATGGGGATGTCATAGGTCAGCGCCACCTGGTTACCGTGGTAAACCATGTTGGTCTGCACGCCACGCTTCTCGATACAGAGGGTGATGACGTTGCCCATGTACGCCTGCGGCAGCAGTATGTTGCACTCGGCGATAGGCTCGCGCATCTCCTTGATGTTGTTCAAGGCAGGCATCGCAGCCGGGCTGTCGATGTGGATGGTCGAGCCATCGTTGAGCTCAATCTCATAAACTACGGTCGGTGCCGTGGTGATCAGCTCCAGATCGTATTCCCGCTCCAGGCGCTCCTGGATGATCTCCATGTGCAACATGCCAAGGAAGCCACAGCGGAAGCCAAAGCCCAGCGCGGTCGAGCTCTCTGGCTCGAAGAACAGGGAGGCGTCATTCAGGGAGAGTTTGTCGAGCGCATCACGGAATGACTCATAGTCATCGCTGGAGATGGGGAACAGACCGGCATAAACCTGCGGCTTGACCTTCTTGAAGCCCGCCAGCGCCTTGTCGGCACCATTCTTGGCCTGGGTCAGGGTATCGCCGACGGGGGCGCCGTGGATGTCCTTGATGCCGCACACCACCCAACCTACCTCGCCGCAACCCAGACCCTGGGTGTCGACTTGCTTGGGAGTGAAGATGCCGATGCGATCCACGCCCCACACCTGACCGGTGCTCATCACCTTGATCTTGTCGTTCTTCTTGAGTGAGCCGTTTTTGACGCGCACCAGAGAAACCACGCCCAGGTAGGAGTCGAACCAGGAGTCGATGATCAGCGCTTGCAGCGGGGCATCGGGATCTCCTTCGGGAGGCGGGATGCGGGCCACGATCTCTTCCAGCACCAGATCGACCCCGAGGCCGGTCTTGGCGGAGCAACGCACCGCTTCCATGGCGTCGATGCCGACGATATCTTCAATTTCTTCGGCGACCCGCTCGGGTTCGGCGGCAGGCAAGTCTATCTTGTTGAGCACTGGCACCACTTCCAGCGCCATTTCCATGGCGGTGTAGCAGTTGGCCAGAGTCTGTGCCTCAACCCCCTGACCGGCATCGACCACCAGCAGTGCACCTTCACAGGCAGCCAGCGAGCGGGATACCTCATAGGAGAAGTCCACGTGACCCGGGGTGTCGATAAAGTTCAGCTGGTAGGTGTTACCGTCTTGAGCCTGGTAGTTCAGGGTCACACTCTGCGCTTTGATGGTAATGCCGCGCTCGCGCTCCAGGTCCATGGAGTCAAGCACCTGAGCCTGCATCTCACGGTCGGACAGGCCGCCACAAGTCTGGATCAGACGGTCCGACAGGGTCGATTTACCGTGGTCTATGTGCGCAATAATCGAAAAGTTACGAATGTATTTCATCGAGCAGGGATCACTCAAATTAGGTTAGGGCCGGATATGGAGGCAGGATTTTACTGGATAACCCGCTAAACGGCCAATCTTTAGTCGGCGGGTAGGCCAGGTGCTGGCCAACATGGTTATGACAGGGTGCGAGTGGTGAGTACCGCGCCCAAAATGCGGGGACCGTAAGCCCCCTGGTCGAGACGGTTTGAATAGAAGCGAACCAGCAGGAATCCCAGGGCTCCTCCCCCCAGGCAGCTGAGAATGGTGATGCCCTCGCCTCCCTCAAGCAGGGGGGCCAACCAAAGCTGGCCGAGCAAGGCTCCGACGAGCAGACAGAACAGGGGCAACACATACACCAGGGCGGCACCACGCAGCAGACTCTGCTGAGGGATGCCGAGCCGCACCTGCTGACCCACCGCCAGCGTCATGGTTCTCGGTACCCGGATCCGTTGCTGACGTTGGGGAAAGGCCTTGGCAACCGTCCCGGTACCGCAGTTGGACTGCTGCTGGCAGCCACTGCAGGCGGAACGCCGCTCACACTCAACCCAGATGTGTTGTTCGTCAATGGCGACCACTGTCGCCACCTCTTCGCTCATCTCATCCAAGGTTAACGTCCTCTTCTTCTCTGATCCCGCCCACCATACGTCATCAGCACGCCTACTGCACTGTCTCGTTGCGGGTCAGCGGGCGCACCGACTCGGCGATACGCTTGGCGGTATCGGCCGGAACCTCACCCACCACAGTGATCTCGACCCCGACATCGTTGACGAAACTCACCAGAGAGGTTGCCCCCTGGCGGATGAGTTGCTGACGCACCGCCTGCTTGGGATCGACCCGGACCACGTAAACGGAGAGATCGACCAGACCATCGGAGAGCATCATGTAATCGACCGGGGTACTGGTGGTCACCAACTGATGCTTGTCCTGAGAGAGTACCTTGAAGCCCTCTGGTAACCAGGTGATCTGCCAGTTCAGGGTCTGCTGGGGGGCCGGATAGGCATCCTCCAACGCCAACGCCTGAGGCAGCTGGCTGCTGGCCAGGGTCACCAACCAGGGGGATGGCGTCGTCATCAGATCGAGATCCACCCCCAGCACCTGCTCGACCAGGTTACCCTCCTTGTCGATCATATCGGCACGCAGCAGCAAGTGGCTCTCTTCATCGAGCCAGAGCACGAAACCGTACTTGTCCGCTTCCTTGGGCACCATGCGGATCACTTGGGAGACACGACCTGCCACCCGGCTGCGACCGGCGACCACCAGATCGTAGCTAGCCAGCACCCGCGCCAGCGGCATGCTGACCAGGGTGGACCAGATACCGGGGAAGCGACCGCCTTTGAGGGTATAGGGTTCGTGGGTGTTCTCGAAGAAGGTGAACTCATTTTGGCGCTGCAGGTACTCCACCGCCTTGCCATCCAGATAGCTCAGATGAGCCACCTCTTTGCCATCAATGATGGCGTGGCTGATCCGGAGCGGTTCGATCCGCCCCTGCCTCGCCTTGACCATGGAGAGTTCGAAATTCTGTTGGGTAGAGGCACTCTGCATCTGCTGCAACAAGGCCTCGGCCGACATTTCGTCGGCCGAGGCCTTGGCACAAATCAGCAGGACAGATGCCAGCAGGATACGGCTGGACTGGCGCACGTTAGCATTCCTGAGAGAAGAGGGTGATGGCGGATAGGCCCTTATTCCTGAACCTGCTTGTCTTGCAACAAGCGCTGCTGCAACTGGTGATCGCGCAGGAAGGCATTGATACGCGCCCGCTGCTCATTCATCTGCTGCTCGTTCAATGTTTGCTGACGACTTGCTCGGTCACCCTCCTGGGCGTAGTGAACACTCACCGGTGCGGCACTGCCGCCGACGGGTATGGTGTTCAGCACAGGATTGGTCTGCATGGCAGGATCCTGACCCTGATACTGCTGCACCCCAAAGATGACGGCAGCGGCGACCGAGGCGGCAATGGCATACTGACCAAATTGCTGGCCCGCACGGCGCAGGAAGGGAATGACGCGACCGGGTTGCCGCACAGGCGGAACAGGTGCCGCGATCGGAGCCAATATGGTTGGCTCCTCATCGAGTGCCAAGGCTATCTTGTCGCTGAGATCCAGCTGCAGATTGAGCGGCAGATCTCCCCGCATGGCATCACCGATCAGATGGTAACGGCTCCAGGTATCCCGCGACTCGGCATCCATCGCCAAGAAGTCGAGTTCCTGTACATCACTCAGGTCACCATCCATCAGGGCCGAGATTTGCTGTTTATTTGCCATAAGTTAACCTGTCTTCCCCAGTTTAATTCTCAGTCAGAGGTTTCAGCTTTTTATCGATTGCGTCCCTCGCCCTGAAGATGCGGGATCTCACCGTACCCACAGGACAATCCATGATTTCTGCAATCTCTTCATAGCTCAGCCCTTCCAATTCACGAAGGGTGATAGCTGTCCTCAAGTCCTCAGGCAGCGCCTCTATGGCGGCAAACACTGTCCGTTTTATCTCGTCGGTCAGTGCCAGATTCTCCGGGGTGGCGACCTCTTGCAGGGCTTCTCCACCAGCGTAGTATTCTGCCTCGTCAGCCTCCACGTCACTGCTGGGCGGCCTGCGCCCTTGGGAGGTGATGTAATTCTTGGCCGTATTGACGGCAATTCGGTACAACCAGGTGTAGAAGGCACTCTCGCCACGGAATGTCGGCAGCGCCCGATAGGCTTTGATAAACGCCTCTTGCGCTACATCCGGCACATCGCCCGGATTATTGACATACCTGGCTACCAGGTTGACCACCTTGTGTTGGTATTTTTTTACCAACAGGTTGAACGCGTTTTTATCGCCACGTTGGACTCGCTCAACCAGTTGTTCGTCCAGTAAATTCTGGTCGCTCATCAGGCCGTAAGACCCCCATTAAGGTTATCGTTTTTCTTTTCCGGCCCTTCCTAAGCGCACAAGTTCAGACAGGGAGAATCAGAGAAAGTTCGCTTTAGTTGAAAAAAAAGTGATGCGTGCTGCACCGTTACCCTTGCTTGGGCTACCATGGTGCCAGTTCTTTATCCAGGCCAATGATACTTATGAAAGCAAGTGTTGAATACCTTTGCGACGTTCTCATCATTGGCAGCGGTGCCGCCGGTTTGTCTCTCGCGCTGCGATTGGCCGATCAGGCAAGAGTCCTGGTTCTGAGCAAGGGGCCCATCAGTGAGGGGGCCACTCTCTATGCGCAAGGAGGCATCGCTGCCGTGTTTGACGAAACCGACAGCATCGAGTCCCACGTCAGTGACACCCTTAACGCAGGCGCAGGCCTGTGTGACCCCGGTGTCGTCGAGTTCACCGCCCGCCATGCCCGCGACTCCATCCAGTGGCTGATCCAGCAGGGCGTCCCCTTCGATCAGGAAGAAGATGACCACGGCGAATCCCACTATCACCTGACCCGGGAAGGGGGCCATAGCCATCGTCGCATCTTCCACGCCGCCGATGCCACCGGCAAAGCGGTGCAGACCACACTAGTCGATCAGGTACGGGCTCATCCCAATATCCAGCTGATGGAGCGCTTCAATGCGGTCGATCTCATCACCACCCGCAAGCTGGGCCTGCCGGGCAACAAGGTGCTGGGTGCCTACGTCTGGAACCGCAACGCCGAACAGGTCGAGGTGATCCGCGCCCGCTTCGTGGCCCTGGCCACGGGAGGCGCCTCCAAGGTATACCAATATACCTCCAACCCGGATGTGAGCTCGGGGGATGGCATCGCCATGGCCTGGCGCGCCGGCTGCCGGGTCGCGAATCTGGAGTTCAACCAGTTCCACCCCACCAGCCTGTTCCATCCGGACGATCCGAACTTCCTGCTGACTGAAGCACTGCGTGGCGAAGGCGCCTATCTGCGCCGCCCGGACGGCAGCCGTTTCATGGAGGATTTTGACGAGCGGGCCGAATTGGCACCGCGGGACATCGTCGCCCGTGCCATCGACCATGAAATGAAACGCCTGGGCGCAGACTGCATGTATCTGGACATCAGCCACAAGCCGGCCGATTTCATCATCAAGCACTTCCCGACCATCTTTGATCGCTGCCTCGCGGTCGGCATCGACATCACCAAAGAGCCGATGCCCATCGTCCCTGCCGCCCACTACACCTGTGGTGGCGTCATGATAGACAACAATGGCCAGACCGACATTCCCGGTCTCTATGCCATCGGCGAAGTGACCTACACCGGGCTGCACGGTGCCAACCGCATGGCCTCCAACTCCCTGCTCGAATGCGTGGTCTATGCCCACCAGGCGGGCGCCGACATCCTGGCCAAACTGCCGATGAGCGTGGAGCCACCGAGCCTGCCTGCCTGGGATGAGAGCCTGGTGGACAATTCCGACGAGCAGGTGGTTATCCAGCACAACTGGCACGAGCTGCGGCTGATGATGTGGGACTATGTGGGCATAGTGCGCACCAACAAGCGGCTCGAGCGGGCCAAGCGCCGCATCGACATGCTCAAGCAGGAGGTGCAGGAGTACTACGCCAACTTCCGGGTCTCCAACAACCTGCTGGAGCTGCGCAACCTGCTGCAAGTAGCCGAACTCATCGTCAACTGCGCCATGCAGCGCAAAGAGTCCCGCGGCCTGCACTACAACCTGGACTTCCCTGATTTGAAGCCCAACCCCAAGCCTACCGTGCTGACCCCGGACAGGGATTGACCCCGCCATAACAACAGACCCCGCCGAGTGCGGGGTCTGTTGTTATGGGAGAGCGGCCACCCTCTGTGCCTTGATAGCCAGGCTGACAGCCCCTCCTCTCCCTACTGCCCCTTGCGCCCTGGATGGAGGTGCACGGCCCGGGCCAGGGTACGGTAGTGCTCGGGGGCCAGGGCATCGGCGAACAGCCAGAGGCGAGCCTGCCCACCCCGCTCTCCCAGTATCTGTAGCCAAAGGGCGCCGGGCAAGATGCAGCTGCGCGGCCCAATCCGGTAACGCTGCCCCTGCCAATGGAGCCACTCCCCCTCCCACCGCAAGGCTCCCTGAGTTTGATGGGCCTGACGCTGTGCCAACCCCAACCCCAGCAGCCAGCACGGCAGAAACAGTCCCCATAATCCGCCCTGGATCAGCGACGAGACGGGCCAGAGCAGCAATAAAAACAGCGCCAGCAGACAGAGCTGCTGGCGCCGGGAGACGGTCACGGGGATCTGCACTCAGGCCTCAGCGCTGGGCGTCGTGACGGGCCTGATTGCGCCGGAGGATCAGCGGGATCATGGCGGCAAAGGCCGGATCCTCCGGTGTCCCATGGCCCATGCACCACTTGAACAGATCCGGGTCATCGCTCTCCAGCAGGCGGATGAAGGTCAGCTGCTCGGGCTCGCTCAGGCTGTCGAACTCGTGTTCAAAAAACGGCATAAAGATCACATCCAGCTCGAGCATGCCGCGACGGCAGGCCCACTTCAGGCGGGATTTCTCGATAGGGCTCAACATGGCACTCTCCTTACAAAGACCCGTGGATGGTAACAGCAGGATTTTCCGGCTGACAAACATTCCTTACGTCTTTACCATGCAGGTCACATACTTTTGTCTCAGGAATGCGATCGTGAGCCTGCAACCCCCTGTTTTCCCGGCCGAGCCAACCCAATTCTCCCTGACCGATTACGCTGTTGTCCGCCTGACGGGCGAGGACAGAGTCAAGTACCTGCAAGGTCAGGTCACCTGTGATGTCAGCGCCCTGGCGCCGGGGCAGAGTAGCCTGGGTGGCCATTGCGATGCCAAGGGCAAGCTGTGGGGGGATTTTCGCCTCTACTGCCTGACCGACAGCCTGCTGCTGCAAACCAAGCGATCTCTGCTGGCACGCCAGCTGCCTGAGCTGAAGAAATTTGCCGTGTTCGCCAAGGTCGATATCCAGCAGAGCGACTGGACAAGTCTGGCCATCGCAGGCACGGGCACAGATGGCTGGGTCGCCACCCAGTTCGGCCTCGGCGAGACCGGCCTCATCCCCCAGGGCATGGCGGTGCGGGTCGCCACCGATCGCTGGCTGCTGGTGTGCGAGCAGGATCCCGCCCTGACCTTGCCCAAGGGCGAACCCGCCCTCTGGTGGGCGCTGGATATCCTGGCGGGTATTCCCCATCTGGAGGCGGTGCATCAGGGGGAGTACATTCCCCAGATGATCAACCTGCAGGCCCTGGGCGGCATCAGCTTCACCAAGGGTTGCTACATGGGTCAGGAGACGGTGGCCCGCGCCAAGTATCGCGGTGCCAGCAATCGCTCTCTGTTCGTGCTGGCCGGTGAGGCGACAGCCCCTGTGGCGAGCGGCGACACCCTGGAGCTGCAACTGGGCGAGAACTGGCGCCGTGGCGGCCTGGTGCTCAATGCCTGGCAGCAGGATGGCCGAGTCTGGCTCACCGCCGTGCTGCCCAAGGATACCGAGGCCGACGCCGTCTATCGCCTCAAGCAGGAAGAAGGCTCACGCCTCCAGCTTCAGCCCCTGCCCTACTCGCTGGAAGATTAAGCGGCCCCCCTCTCGCTTGCCAAGGCCCCTCAGCGGGCCTTTTGCTGGCTGACCGCCTCCCTGCCCGCCCCGACCGATCCTTTGACGGGCTCACCACCGGGCCCGCAAAGGACGCTCGCCCAGGGTGGCTCATAGACTGCCCCTAACACACACTCCCTCTGCACGCCTCGCCTGCCCGCCATGCCCTGCAACTCAGCGGCAATTAATTCTCGCCTGAACCATGTGACCCGGCCCGGACTCCAAACCATATCGAAACCCGCTTTCACACCTCCCTCTCTGCACAAGGTGACGACATGAACAAGACCTCTTCCTGGGCCACCAGCTGGCGCCTGCTCACCCCTTACTGGCGCTCCGAACAACGCTGGCACGCCCTCGCCCGACTTGGGGCCATCATAGGGCTCACCCTCGCCATGGTGTACCTCAACGTCAGGTTCAACAGCTGGAACAACCTCTTCTACAACGCCCTTGAGCGCCACGATTTCGCCACCTTCAAGACCCAGCTCTGGCACTTTGCCGCCCTGGCCATCGCCTTTATTCTGGTCGCCGTCTACAAGATCTATCTCACCCAGGGCCTGCAAATGCGCTGGCGCCTATGGATGACCAGCCACTATCTGGATCGCTGGCTGGCGCAGCACAGCTTCCTGCATCTGGAGCGCAGCGCCGAACTGGATAACCCGGATCAGCGTATCGCCGACGATCTGGGCTCTCTCACCGATGGCGCCCTCTCCCTGGGATTGGGACTGCTCTCCAGCCTGGTCACCCTCTTCTCCTTCGTGCATATCCTCTGGGGCATAGGGGGCAGCCTGACGTTTGCCCTCATGGGCCAGACCCTGAGCATCCCGGGCTACATGGTCTGGTTCGCGCTGGGCTATGCCCTCGTTGGCTCCTGGGTCATCTGGCGCTTCGGCCGCCCCCTGGTCGGGCTCAACGTCCAGCAACAACAGAGGGAGGCCAACTTTCGCTTCGGGCTCATCAGGGTGCGCCAGCATGCCGACGCCATCGCCCTGCAACGGGGGGAGGGGTTCGAGAAGCAGCGGCTCAATCGGGAGTTTCACTCGGTGCGGGATAACTGGTTCTCCATCATGGGGCTCAGCAAGCGACTCAACATGGCCAGCACCTTCTACAGCCAGTTCGCCACCATATTCCCCATTCTGGTGGCCGCTCCCCACTATTTCGCCAAACAGATAAGTCTGGGGGGGCTGATGCAGACCGCCTCCGCCTTTGGCCAGGTACAGGGTGCCCTCTCCTGGTTTATCGGCGCCTTCGATCAGCTGGCGAGCTGGAAGGCCTGCCTCAACCGCCTCGGTCAGTTCGAACAGGCCATTAGCCAACCGGCGCCCACTCTTTTGCAACTGACGCCGGATCGGGACCTCGAACGGCCATTAC
This sequence comes from Aeromonas rivuli, assembly GCF_020149575.1. Lineage (NCBI taxonomy): Bacteria > Pseudomonadati > Pseudomonadota > Gammaproteobacteria > Aeromonadales > Aeromonadaceae > Aeromonas > Aeromonas rivuli. The sequence goes on from NZ_CP079742.1 coordinate 3,642,017, forward strand.
GGATCCAGGGTCTCCTCCTCGAGACGCCGACCGGCATGCCGTTGCTGCATCTTGATAACCTGGTGCTGCAACGGGGTGAGCATCTGCTGCTGAGCGGCCCCTCGGGCTGCGGTAAATCGACCCTGCTGCGCGCCATCGCCGGACTCTGGCCCCATGCCAGAGGGGAGGTCTCCACCCTGAGTGCCCATGAGTGCTTCTTCCTGCCCCAGCGCCCCTATCTGCCGCAAGGCTCCCTGCGCGCGGCACTCTGCTATCCGGAGCCCGAGGGTGCCTATGGCGATGAGGAGATAGGCCAGGTGATGGCGCTCTGCCTGCTCGCCCCTCTGCTCCCCGAGCTCGACCAGGTGCAGGATTGGCAGCGACGCCTCTCGCCAGGGGAGCAGCAGAAGATCTCCCTGGGCCGTGCCCTGCTGCACAAACCACGCATGCTGTTCCTCGATGAGGCCAGCAGCGCCCTGGATGAGGCCGCCGAGAGCAGGCTCTATCGGCTGCTGCTGACCCGGCTGCCGGATACCACCCTCGTCAGCGTGGCGCACAGATCCAGCTTGCTGCCCCTGCATGGCCGTCATCTCGACTGCCGCCCTGACTCAGAAGGCGCTGTTAGCCTGGTGGCGGTGCCGCTACCCGCTTAGCCGCCCCCGGGCTTGCCATACGGGGAAATATGACAGAGGCTGCCCCGATCCCTTGGAGCTGCCTCGCTGTCGGGCAACAGCAATCAAGGCCGAGGCTTTACGCCGCCTTCAGTCCCGGAACACCTGACGGGCGTGGCTCACCAGGGCATCCTTGAGCCAGCGGCCAGCGGGCCCCAGGGATCTGTCCCGGCGCCACAGCAGCTCCAACCCCAGGCTCTGCTGCGCGAGGAAGTCCACCGGCAAGAGCACCACCTCCCCCCGGGCCAGGGGCCCCTGCAACAGATATTGGGGCACGGATCCCCAGCCAAGGCCGCGCTTGGTGAGCTCGAGCAGGCCCCAGTCCCCCTCCACCCACCAGACATTCGGCGAGAAGCGAAAGCGCTCCCGCTCCCCGCCCCCCCGCTGACCCGTCACCATCAACTGGCGCTCCAGCCTGAGATGATCGAGCCCCACCTTGGCCAAGGTCGCCAGAGGGTGAGTGGGGGCCGCCACTATGGGCATGGCGAGCCGCCCCAGGGCATGAAATTCCAGCTCAGGACTCGGCTGCAGGCGCTCGTAGCTGATGCCAAGCTGGGCCCGCCCCTCCCGCAGCAGGTGAGTGAGATCCTCGAGCATGGGAAACAGCAGCTCCAGCTCGATGGCGGGGAAACGCTCGGCAAAGCGACTCAGCACCTCGGCCACCCAGGAGAGCTGGGAGTCATCATCGATGGCCAGGGTCAGCCGCGACTCCACCCCCCCATGCAGCTCAAGGGCCACGGCTTGCAACTGCTCGCTGCTGGCGAGCACCGCCCTGGCCTGGGCCACGATGCGCTCCCCCGCCGGGGTCAGCTGCGGATAGCGACCACTGCGGTCGAACAAGCCGAGATCAAGATCGGCCTCCAGATTGGCGATGGCGCTGCTCACCACCGATTGTGCCTTGCCAAGCTGGCGGGCTGCGGCCGAAAAGGAGCCACTGTCGGCGGCGGCCAACAGGGTCCTGAGCTGCTCCAGGGAGAGATTCATGAGCGAATGCCTTGTCATGGGAGTGGGCTTGATGAGCGGCAGTATAGGCCATATGTATCTATTAAAGAGATAGATACCAACGTGAATACCCGGCAATTAAGCGATAGATTGACCTCCATGCTTTCCATAAAACCTGTTTGAAGAGAGAGATAGACATGCGTAACTCCCGTGATCGTCTGCGCCACGCCATCGGCTTTGAATTGATTGGCCTGCTGATCGCCGCCCCCCTCGCCAGCTGGGTGACCGGGGTAGCCTTGAGCCACATGGGACCACTGGCCCTGTTCTTCTCTGTGCTGGCCACCGTCTGGAACTATGTCTACAACCTGGGATTTGATCGCTTGCTGCAACAGCGGCAGGGTCATACCCACAAGACGCTCTGGCAGCGGGTGGGGCATGCCATCGGCTTCGAGGGGGGTCTGCTGATCGTGGCCCTGCCCGCCATGGCCTGGTGGCTGGAGATCAGCCTGCTGGAGGCTCTGGTGCTGGATCTTGGCTTCGTGGTCTTCTACCTGGTCTATGCCTTCGTCTACAACCTGCTCTATGACAAGGTCTTCCCCATCCCGACTCAGGTCACGCAACACGCCTGAGCCTGTCATCGCCATGCAAAAGGTCCACCCTGAGGTGGACCTTGTTACTCATTCCCCGCCCACCGGCAAATCAGTGCCAAGGGTCCCGCAGAGTGAGTGATGGATTGCGCTGGGGTCCGGGTTGCCACCGGTGACAGGACCGCCCCCATTGCAAGCTTGGGGCGGCTCAGGCCGGTGCGTTGACCAGGGGCGCCTCTTGCTCTTCGACCGTCTGCTCTTTCCTGAGCATGGCTTCGATATCTTGCTGATATTGACTCAACATGCGCTGGGCCGCCGCCATGTCTCCCTTGTGCAGCCGCTCGAACAGATGATGCTGGACCACACCGCTCAGGTACTCAACCGTGATGGGTTGCTCCAGGATCTCCTGCAGTTCCTCCTTGTCCAGTTCGGCATTGATCTCGTCTGCACAACTGCGCAGCAGGCCCGACAACTGGGTCAACATCCGACGCTCGCCGTCGCGCAGCAGGCTCAACATGCGAGTTCTCTGCTGCTCATTCTGTTGGGTCATACATTTCCTTACGTCTAGGGGAACAGGCCAGCTCATTTTGCCCTGTCCGCCCGGGAGCGTCTATCCCGCCAAACACTCTTATTTTCCCCTCTCACGAGCGGGGTGCCATGCTGTGCTATTTGGGCCGCTTCTGGGTATAGTAACCCCCAGAAGCGGGGTCGCTGACCCCTTGTCGACCCCATCTCCGGAGACCCTTATTCCATGACAGATGCCATGCTGCTGCTCTGTACCTGCCCGAGTCAAGCGAGCGCCGACCTCATCAGCGAGCAGCTGCTCGAGCGCCGCCTAGCGGCCTGTATCAATCAGTTGGCACCGGTGAGCTCCGTCTACCGCTGGCAGGGCAAGATAGAGCGGGCAAGCGAGATCCAGCTCATCATCAAGTCCCGAGCCCCCCTCTTTGCCGAGATAGAGCAGGCGATCCTGACCCTGCATCCCTATGAAATCCCCGAGCTGCTGATGCTGCCCATCAGCGCTGGCCATGGGCCTTATCTCGCCTGGCTGACAGCGGAAACCTCATGATGGGCACTATCTTGCTGCGTTACGTGCTGCTGATTTTCAGCCTGATTGCACCCCTCTCCCAGGCTCAAGCCCAGGCCAGCAATGATCTGCTTGGCTCCCTGGGACTGGGGCAGCAGACCCCCCACTTCCTCAAGGTCGATCAGGCCTTCGTGCTCGACGCCGTGCAAGATGGTGAGCGGCTGACGGTACGCCTGCAGATAGCCGAAGGTTACTACCTCTACCGCCACCGCTTCACCTTCAAGGGAGAGCATGCCAGCTTCGATAGCCCCGCACTGCCCCCTGGTACGGATCATGAGGATGATTTTTTCGGTAAAACAGAGGTTTACTACCAGCAAGTGGAGATACCACTGCGGCTGACCCAGGTCGACGAACAGGGCCGCCTGCACATCAGCTATCAAGGCTGTACCGAGGGCCTCTGCTACCCGCCCACGGACAAGGTCATCACGCTGACGCCCCTGGCGGCCCACGCCGCCGCGGCGGATCCCGGCGAGAGCCAGTCAGACATTGATGGCCCCACCAGCCAGCAAGACAGACTGGCCGCGGCGCTTGGCAGTCAGGGATTCTGGCTCAGCATCGCCGCCTTCTTCGTGCTCGGGCTGGGGCTCGCCTTCACTCCCTGCGTCTTTCCCATGTACCCCATTCTGACCGGCATCATCGCCGGGGCAGGAGAGCGGCTGTCGACCCGCCGCGCCTTCCTGCTCTCTCTGGTTTATGTGCAGGGCATGGCGGTCACCTACACCCTGCTCGGCCTGGTGGTGGCCTCTGCGGGATTGAAGTTCCAGGCCGCGCTCCAGCACCCCTATGTGCTGATCGGCCTCTCCGTCATGTTCGTGCTGCTGGCGCTCTCCATGTTCGGCCTCTATAACCTGCAGCTGCCCAGCAGCCTGCAGACCCGGTTGAGTGGCATGTCAAACCGCCAGCAGGGCGGCTCAGTGCCCGGGGTTGCCATCATGGGGATGATCTCCGGCCTGGTCTGCTCCCCCTGCACCACGGCGCCGCTCTCGGGGGCGCTCATTTATGTGGCCCAGAGTGGCGATCTCTGGCTTGGCGGTGCGGCGCTCTATGCACTGTCGCTAGGGATGGGCCTGCCACTGATACTGCTCGGCACCTCGGGGGGCAAGCTGCTGCCCAGGGCTGGCGCCTGGATGGATCTCATCAAACAGCTCTTCGGGTTTGCGCTGCTGGCGGTGCCCGTGCTGTTACTGTCACGGCTGTGGAGCGAGCAGGTCACCACCCTGGTCTGGCTCGGCTGGGGACTGGCCCTGTGCGGCTATCTCTATCATCACAATCAGGGATCCCCCCACGGTATCGGCAAGAGCCTGCGCGGTTTTCTCATACTGCTGGCCATGATAACCAGCGTGTTCATGGTCAAGGAGACCCTGCTACCGCCCCCCATCGCGCAAGTCGAGGCCAAGGCGCCTCAGTTTGTGCGGATCAAGACGGTGCAGGATCTGCAGCAGCAGCTGGCCGCCGCCCGTGGCACACCGGTCATGCTGGATCTCTACGCCGACTGGTGTGTGGCCTGCAAGGAGTTCGAGCACAAGACGTTCAGCGATCCCGCCGTTCGTGCGCGTTTCGATCAGATGGTATTGCTGCAGGCCGATGTCACCGCCAATGATGACGACGACGTCACCCTGCTCAATGAGCTGAAGGTGCTTGGGCTGCCGACCCTGATCTTCTTCGACCCTGAAGGCAACGAGCAAAGTGGCCAGCGGGTAACCGGCTTTATGGGTCCCAGCGAGTTTCTCGGCCGGCTCGACAAGCTGCGTTGATATCCACCCGGTAGACGCCACACCTTCGCCAAGGGGAGAAAGTGATTCCTATGCGGGGCAATCCCTTTTCAAGCTAGCGTGCTCACACGCAGCCAGAGGAAAAGCATCCCCGGTGTCATTGAAGCCCGGCTGAGGATCAGAGGGATTTGTCGCCACCCAGGGTGGAATCTTGCCGATAACCCCTGATTTTTCTGGTCATCCCTTGTATATGACAGGCACCGTGGCAAAATTTGCCCTTTCCCGTCTCGGTCGTCCGGAGTTTTGATGAAAAAGTGGTTCATCCCCCTGTTAGCCCTCTGGCTGTTTGCCTGCAGCTCGGGACCCGGGGTCGACGAGATAGAGCGCCAGGTCAGGGCCCAGCTGCTGACTGGTAGCGATGCCAAGCTGTTTGACATGAGTGACTTTCAGGTGCTGGACCAGAGTGAGACCCAGGATGGGGTTTATCTGATCAAGGTCAGTTATCAGCTTCATTTCAAGCAGGGGCTGGATCAACTGCAAGTATTGCAGGACGAGGATCTGGTCTACGACAGGGTTGGCCCCTATCAACAGGAAATGGCGCTGATGGAGCTGGAGCGTAAATACGGCAACTTTGAGGCGGGCCAGGTCGTGGCGCAACAGAGCCAGGTATGGATGCTCAAGACGGAACAAGGCTGGCGCCTGGCAGAACCCGCCTGATAATGTTGATGGGGAAGGTCATGAAAACCTTCCCCGCTATTTATCTATCCCTTGTTTTTCCACGCAACCAGAGAGATGGCGACATCGTTATAGTCATCATCATCTTGATCTTCGATGGAGATGTTATAGCCATAACCGATGACAGTGCCGTCATTGGTCGTGATGTTATAAGTGTTGATGCTGCTACTCAATTTGACTGACTGAGCTATATCTATCGACAGTTTGACTTGCCCTCCCTGGACGAAATCAGCTCCCTGAGCCAGCGGAGGATTAATATCCACACTCTGCTTCTGCTTATCGAAATAAACTTTATTACCATCATATAATTTCGCCTTTATTAAAAAGGCGGCCTGAGTGGTGACAAACCAGGACATATAATAACCGGCTGGGAATGAGTCAATATTAAATGTTTTATTCGCCATGATAGTTCTTCCTTAAGGTTGAGTCGCTGATAAAAAGTTTTTCCACTCGAAGTTCATGGCGGTGCTATAGATGCTCATTGCCTTATCCTCATCTATGGCTCCCGGATGCTCTTTCTGATATTGATCCAGAAAATTCCCCATGGCATAAGCACCAGACGCGCTGTTGTTACCCGTGATCCAGGGCGCATACAGGTTGCCAGGGGAAGGCGGCATCAACTGATTGGCGAGCCAATACCAGAGATATTCACAGGGGATCATCATGATGAGGGTGTAGATAGGATCGGCATGGGAGGCGGTATCCGATTCAAACTGGGCATAGTCACGACAGGCCGTCGTCGGGACTACCCCATTGGCATCACGAATATGCCAGATGGTCGGGAACGCCTCATTATAGGCTTGGTATCTTTTATATTTCTCCAGCAGGAAAAATTTCAACACCTCATCACTGGTACGGCTCTCGGCAGCCAGATAACTCTGGGCGCCATTGAAGCAATAATAGGCATCGCTCACATTAAACCCGCCATAAGTAACAGGATCCAGGCTGGCCGACTTTATGCCTGACATGAAGGGCGTGTTCAGCGTTTTTTCGGCTATGGGAATGCAGGGCTGCCACAATCGCCAGAACAGCGAATCAGTGGGGGGAGGTGCGCTGGACAGACCATGTTGATCCAACATGAGATTATCAAACCTGAGTCGTCTTGGACTAAACATATTATTTCCTTATATCCCGTAATCTCCTTGAGCATCTCAGGCCCTTGATGGCCTTGACGCTCTTGCTATTCTGCCGCACCAAACGAATCCACCTTAAGGCGAGCAGATGCTCACTATAGCCGACAGATACGGTTTCGTTCGTAACTCATCAGGCTTTATCGGAAGGCAAGCGGCAGGAAGTTGATATCTAATGGATTTATGTCTGGGGGAACCAGGCTCCCCCAATATGATCAGGAAAGGATCACAGCAGATCTTTCATGCGGTGCCACAACATCCCGAGCGCCAGCAAGGGAGAACGCAGGGCAGGGCCGCCTGGGAAGCTCATGTGGGGGACGCTGCTGAACAGATCGAACCCTCGACTCTGCCCGGCAATCGCCTCGGCTACCAGCTTGGCGGCCATGTGGGTCGCATTGAGGCCATGCCCCGAATAAGCCTGGGCATAGAAGACATTGTCATGGGCCGATAGCCGGCCAATCTGCGGCAAGCGGTTGGCACCTATGCCTATCATCCCCCCCCACTGAAACTCGATGGCGGTGCCCGCCAGCTCGGGAAAGACCCGTAGCAGTTTGGGCAACATGAAGGCCTTGATATCTTTGGGATCTTTTCCCGAGTAGTTGCAGGCTCCCCCAAACAGCAGGCGCCCATCCGCCGATAGCCGGTAGTAATCGAGGGCCACATTCTGATCGCAGACCGCCATATTCTGCGGCAGCAAGCGCTGGCGCAACCGCCTCTCCAGCACCTGGGTCGCCAATATGTAAGAACCGGCGGGCAGCACCCGCCCCCCGATCTCGGCATCCAGATCATTGAGATAGGCGTTGCAGCCCAGCACCAGGTATTTGGCGCGGCATCGACCATGGGCAGTGGTGACGCTCACTGTGCTGCCATAGTCGATGTGGGTCACCCGGGAGTGCTCGAACAGGGCGACGCCCAGGCTGGCGGCGGCGCGCGCCTCGCCGAGGGCCAGATTGAGGGGATGCAGGTGCCCCGATCCCATGTCGATCATGCCACCGATATAGCGATCCGATCCCACCACGGTATGCATCTCCTCCCGCGGCACCAGCCTTACCTCATGCCGGTAGCCGAGGCTGGTCAGATGCTCGGCCTCCTCCTCAAAGTCACGCAGATGGCGCGCCTTGGTGGCCAGATCGCAGTAACCCCACTGCAGATCGCAGTCGATGTTGAAGCGTTCTATGCGTTCGCGCACTAGCTGCACCGCCTCCAGCCCCATCAGATCCAGATCGCGCACCCCCTGCTCACCGATATGACGGGTGAACTGACTGGTGTCGTGGCCTATGCCGCGGATCAGCTGACCACCGTTGCGACCCGACGCTCCCCAGCCGATGCGGTTGGCCTCGAGCAAAACGACCTTGTAGCCCGCCTCCGCCAGATTGATGGCGGTGTTAAGGCCGGTGAAGCCGCCGCCTATGATGCAGACATCCGCCTCCAGCTCACCGGATAGCTCGGGCCAGCTCGAAAGGTCATTGCGTGTCGCCGCATAGTATGAGGCCGCGTGTTCCTGATTCCCTGTACTCATAAGTCAGCATCCTGCCCATGTATGTTTACTAAAATAAACAACCGTTAACAGAGAATACCCACAGGGGGGTCGGCAATCCAGCCTATCCACCACCGGAAAACCCTTGGCGAGTCACAGAAATGCAAAAGGCGCCCCTGGGGGCGCCTTGGTCAGCAATCGAGTACCGAGAATTACAGTACGTCGATGGCGTTCAGGTCGGAGAAGGCTTTCTCCAGACGAGCGATCATGGAAGTCTGACCGGCACGTACCCAGACGCGCGGATCGTAGAACTTCTTGTTCGGCTTGTCAGCACCTTCCGGGTTGCCCAGCTGGGCTTGCAGGTAGGCTTCGTTCGCCTTGTAGAAGTCCAACACACCTTCCCAGGTAGCCCACTGGGTGTCGGTGTCGATGTTCATCTTGACCACACCGTAGGAGATGGATTCGCGGATCTCTTCCAGGGTAGAACCTGAACCACCGTGGAATACGAAGTCCAGGGACTTGGCAGGCAGACCAAACTTCTCGGAAACGAATTTCTGGGAAGCGTCCAGGATGGACGGGGTCAGCTTGACGTTACCCGGCTTGTAAACACCGTGTACGTTGCCGAAGGAGGCAGCGATGGTGAAACGGGGGCTGATCTTGGACAGACGCTCGTAGGCGTAAGCCACGTCTTCCGGCTGGGTGTACAGGGAAGATTGATCCAGGTGGCTGTTGTCCACGCCATCTTCTTCACCGCCGGTGCAGCCCAGTTCCAGCTCCAGGGTCATGTTCATCTTGGCCATGCGAGTCAGGTACTCGCAGCAGATGTCGATGTTCTCTTCCAGCGGCTCTTCGGACAAGTCCAGCATGTGGGAGGAGAACAGCGGCTTGCCGGTCTCGGCGAAGTGCTTCTCACCGGCGTCCAGCAGGCCGTCGATCCAGGGCAGCAGCTTCTTGGCAGCGTGGTCGGTGTGCAGGATAACCGGCACGCCGTAAGCTTCGGCAACAGCGTGCACATGCTTGGCACCGGAGATGGCACCCAGAACGGCAACTTGCTGGCCTTCCAGCTTCAGGCCCTTACCGGCGGTGAACACGGCGCCGCCGTTGGAGAACTGAACGATGACCGGAGCCTTCACCTTGGCGGCAGCTTCCAGTACGGCGTTGACGGAGTCGGTACCGACACAGTTAACAGCCGGCAGAGCGAAGCCGTTCTCTTTAGCGATAGCGAACACTTTCTGAACGTCATCACCAGTGATCACGCCGGGTTTTACGAAGTCGAAAATTTTCTTAGACATGTTAATCGTCCTGTTCTCGTATGCCGTTAATAAAAAGTGGGGGTTTATCACGAACCGCCGCAGCGGCCATATGATAAACGAAACGGGAGGCTTTTGCCCCCCGTCTCGGGTCAATTAGGCTTTGGCGCGCTGTTCCAGCATGGCCACTGCCGGCAGTACCTTGCCCTCTACAAACTCCAGGAAGGCGCCGCCGCCGGTGGAGATGTAGGAGACTTTGTCGGCGATGCCGAACTTGTCGATGGCCGCCAGGGTGTCACCACCACCGGCGATGGAGAAGGCCGGGGAAGCAGCGATGGCTTCGGCGATCACCTTGGTGCCTGCGGAGAACTGGTCGAACTCGAACACACCGACCGGGCCGTTCCACAGAATGGTCTTGGCATTCATGATGATGTCGGCCAGGGCCTTGGCGGAGTCAGGGCCGATGTCGAAGATCATGTCACTGTCGGTCACATCGCTAACGGACTTGATGGTCGCCGGGGTGGATTCGGAGAACTCGGTGCCCACGACCACATCTGTGGTCACCGGAATGTTGGTCTCGGCGGCCAGTTTCTTGGCGGTGTCCAGCAGGTCGTGCTCGCACAGGGACTTGCCGACATTGTGACCGGCAGCGGCGATGAAGGTGTTGGCGATGCCACCACCGACCACCAGCTGGTCTGCGATCTTGGAGAGGGATTCCAGCACGGTCAGCTTGGTGGAGACCTTGGAGCCGCCCACGATGGCAACCATGGGGCGCTCGGGCTTGAGCATGGCTTTGCCCAGGGCTTCCAGTTCACCGGCCAGCAGCGGGCCTGCACAGGCTACCGGAGCAAATTGAGCCACACCGTAGGTAGAACCTTCGGCGCGGTGAGCAGTACCGAAGGCATCCATTACAAAGACGTCACACAGGGCGGCGTATTTTTTGGCCAGCTCTTCGGTGTTTTTCTTCTCGCCTTTGTTGAAGCGGCAGTTTTCCAGCACAACCAGCTCACCGGCGGCAACGTCTACGCCATCCAGGTAATCTTTCGCCAGGGTCACTTTGCAGGAGAGTGCGTCTTTCAGATAGTCAACGACCGGGGCCAGGGAGAATTCTTCGTTGTATTCACCCTCGGTCGGACGACCCAGGTGGGAGGTGATCATCAGCTTGGCGCCCTTTTCCAGAGCCAGCTTGATGGTCGGCAGCGTCGCTTTGATCCGTGCATCGGAAGTGACCTTGCCATCTTTTACCGGCACGTTAAGGTCAGCACGGATCAGTACGCGTTTACCCGCCAGATCCAGGTCAGTCATCTTGATAACAGACATATTCAGTCCTCTATATTTTCAGGTAATGTTAAAAACAGTAACCTTGCGCCCGGTGCAGGCTCTCAGCCTGCGGCCATCATGGCCCGGGTGGTATCCAGCATGCGGTTGGCGAAGCCCCATTCGTTATCGCACCACATCAACATCTTGACGAGGTTGGCATCGCTGACCCGTGTCTGGGTACCATCGATGATGCAGGAGTGTGCATCATGATTGAAATCGACGGAGACCAAGGGTTCCTCCGTGTAATCCAGAATACCGCTTAATGTACCTCTGGATGCCCGCTGCAGGGCTTGATTTACGTCAGTAACTGTCACTTTTTTACGAACAGTAATACTGAGATCCATGGCCGTTACATTAATGGTCGGCACCCGTACCGCTATCGCCTCGAACTTGCCGGCGAAGTGGGGAAGGATACGCTCCAATCCCTTTGCCAGCTTGGTATCCACCGGAATGATGGACTGGCTGGCGGCCCGGGTTCTGCGCAAGTCACTGTGATAGGCATCGATGACTTGCTGGTCGTGCATGGCCGAATGAATTGTCGTAATAGTACCACAATTTATCTCGAATTCTCGATGCAATGTTTCGATGACGGGCACCACGCAGTTGGTGGTACAGGAGGCATTGGAGACGATCCGCTCCCGCCCGGTCAAGGTCTGATGGTTGACCCCGAAAACGATTGTCGCATCCACATCCGCATCCGCCGGATGGGAGAAGAGCACCTTGCCCGCCCCTGCCCCCAGATGGCGCTGCGCATCCGCCCGGGAGCCAAATACGCCGGTACAGTCTAGCACCACATCCACCCCCAGCGCCCGCCATGGCAAATTGGCGGGATCCCGCTCGGCGAACAGGGCGATGAGATCCTGCCCTACCTGCATGCTGCTACCTGCCAGTTGCACAGGGTGTGCGAAACGACCATGGCTGGTATCGAAGCGGGTCAGGTGCACCATGGCCTCGGGCGCCGCCAACTCGTTGATGGCGACTATCTTGATGCTCTTGTCCCGGCCGCTCTCGTAAAGAGCACGCAGTACATTGCGGCCGATCCGCCCGTAACCATTGATGGCAATCTTGATCATGGAAATTACGTGTCCTTACCTGCGACTAAAGAGAGGATGAAGAGGGAAGCATCATGAGAGTTGCGCCTCCCGGAAGGTGCCACGAGCCAGGAGTGCCGCGCCGAAGACCCCGGCACTGTCACCCAGGGCTGGAGCAATAATGGGGGCCCTGAAGCGGGGATTAAAGAGGAAGGGCAAAATTGTCTGGGCCGGGACGCTATAGAGACTCTGCACATTGCCCACCCCGCCGCCGATGACGATGACATCCGGATCCAGAATATTGACCACGTTGGCCAGGGCCTGGCCAAACAGCAGGTGCAGACGGTCTATGGTGAGCTTGGCCACATGGTCATGGGCCGTGGCCGCCGCAATCTGGGCCAGCGGGAGATGGCGCCTGGCCTTGGCTTCATACCAGGCCTCCAGCGCCGGGCCGCTGATGAGCGTTTCGACGCAGCCACGCTTGCCGCAGTAGCATTCGGGGCCATCGGGGGAGAGCACATTGTGGCCCCACTCCCCGGCGATGCCGTGGTGGCCATTGAGGATCTGGCCGTTGATGACGATACCGGAGCCCACCCCGGTACCCATGATGATGCCAAATACAACCCTGGCATCGGGATGGTGCTGGCGCACCGCCCCCAGGTGGGTTTCCGCCAGGGCGAAGCAGTTGGCGTCGTTGGCGATGAGCACCGGAATGCCGAGCCTGCGCTCGAGATCTTCCTTGAACGGCTTGCCGTTGAGCTCGGTGGTGTTGCAGTTCTTCATCAGCCCGGTCTGGGGGTCCCGGGCGCCTGGGGTGCCCATGCCGATGACGGCCGGACGCGGACCGAGCTTGGCGGCACACTCGTCCACCAGCTTGGCTATCTGACCAATCATGTGCTCGTAACCGCCACGGCGCTCGGTGGGAATGCGATGGCGCAGCAGCACCTCGTTGCCATCAAGCACCACGCACTCGCACTTGGTACCGCCCAGATCGATACCCCAATCCCACGACTTCTTGCTCATTCTGCCTCCTGCATGGCGAGCGAGACGGCCGATACGCGGCCTCGCACGCTGTCGCTCATCTTGTGTGTGGCCACCGCCACAGATGGCGCAGTGTAACCCGAGCCGGGGCCGGCGCGCAGTATCCAAAACAGTACAAGGGCCAAAACGGCGCCGCCCCGGATAACACAACGGGGCCCTGGGGCCCCGTTGTCATGATGCTGATGCAGCGGTTCAACCTCAGCGGCCGTGGTACTGGCCGGAGAGCTCATGCACCGCGTTCACAAATACCCCGGCGTGCTCGGGATCCACATCCTGATGGATGCCGTGACCCAGGTTGAAGACGTGGCCGTTGCCGCTGCCAAAGCCCGCCAAAATGGTGGCGACCTCTTCGCGAATGCGCTCAGGGGCGGCGTAGAGCATGGAGGGATCCATGTTGCCCTGCAGCGCCACCTTGTCACCGACCCGGCGCTTGGCATCCGCGATGTCTATGGTCCAGTCCAGTCCCAGGGCATCGCAGCCGGTGGCGGCGATCTGCTCCAGCCATTGACCGCCGTTCTTGGTGAACAGAGTCACCGGCACCCGGCGGCCCTCATTCTCACGGATCAGGCCATCGACGATCTTGTGCATGTACTGCAGGGAGAAGTCGCGGTAATCCCGCGGGGTCAGCACGCCGCCCCAGGTATCGAACACCATGACAGACTGGGCACCGGCCTTGATCTGGGCGTTGAGGTACGAGATCACGCTGTCCGCCAGTTTGTCGAGCAGCAGGTGCAGAGTCTGGGGCTCGGCATACATCATCTGCTTGATCTTGGTGAACGCCTTGGAGCTGCCCCCCTCCACCATGTAGGTGGCCAGGGTCCAGGGGCTGCCGGAGAAGCCAATCAACGGCACTTCGCCCTTGAGCTCGCGGCGAATGGTGCGCACCGCATTCATCACGTAGCCGAGTTCATCTTCCGGATCCGGATGTGGCAGCGCCTGCACCTGCGCCAGCGAGGTGATGGGGCGCTCGAAGCGCGGGCCTTCCCCGTGCTCGAAGTAGAGACCGAGCCCCATGGCGTCGGGTATGGTGAGGATGTCGGAGAAGAGGATGGCGGCATCGAGGGGATAGCGGCGCAGGGGCTGCAGGGTGACTTCACAGGCCAGCTCGGCGTTGCGGCACAGGGACATGAAATCCCCCGCCTGGGCACGGGTTGCCTTGTATTCCGGCAGATAGCGGCCAGCCTGACGCATCATCCAGACCGGGGTCATGTCCACATCCTGGCGCAGCAGGGCACGCAGGTATCGATCGTTCTTCAGCTCTTTCATCCCAGTTCCTGAGTCATATCACGCATAAAATGGCGGATATGATACCACTTTGTGCGCCGCTGCGGGGGATGCAAACCAGGGCGCTGACCGCCCGGAGTGCAAAGATGTGAGAGGGCGCAACCTCGGCACCGATGCCAATGGCCACTCGGGGACAACCGCGGGTCAATTGAAGCCTCCCCCCCCACCTGCCGCCCAATTGCAATCGCCCTTAGAGGGTCTCACGGCAGAGTTCAATCAAACGACGCGCTATGGTGCCATGGGGGGGAATACGCGGCAGGGCATCGAGTTCAAAGAAGTCGGCGGCCACCAGCTCCTCCTCCTGCAGACGGATCTCGCCGCTCTGGTACTCGGCGGTGAAGCCCATCATCAGGCTGTGGGGGAAGGGCCAGGGCTGGCTGGCGACATAGCGGATATTGCCGACCCGGATGCCACTCTCCTCGAACACCTCCCGCGCCACACACTGCTCCAGGTTTTCACCGGCCTCGACGAAGCCCGCCAGCACGGTAAACATGGGGTCGTCCGCCTGATAGTGACGACGATGGGCCCCCAGCAGCAGTTGGGAGCCACGACGCACCGCCACTATGATGCAGGGGGAAATGCGCGGATAGGCCATGTGTCCCTGATGGCACCCTTGTGCCCACTCCCCTGTCTTGGGCGTCATGGGGGCGCCGCACTCGCCACAGAATTTATGGCTGCGACGGAAGCTGGCCAGCTGCCAGGCTCGGCCCCCGAGGCGAAAACCCTCCTCGTCTCCCGCCATCATCAGCTGACGCAATGGGCTCAACTCTCCAGACGCCGATGAGTCGCCGAGGAGTGACTCTCCTTCCCCCAGATCATGGAGATAGCAAGGGGTCCCCTCCCACAGGTCGAATGCCTCGAAGGCCAGAGCCTGCCAGCACAGGGGCAGCGCCTGCCGGGTGCAGTGCGGGACTCGGCCCGCCTCATCCAGCCAGATGAGGTGATCGCCCGCCAGCACAAACCAGTGGGCCCGTTCGGTTAATTCCATGATAGCCAAGCTCTTTTTGACGTTCGATTGGGGTATCTGGCAGGTAAGAACCTGCCAGGAATATGTCGCATATTACGAAGGATGCGTCTCGCAGGCGAGCCTAGGGAGATCCTTTGCAACCCATTTGAGTGGAAAACCTGCCTCCAGCCAAAGAGTGACAACCCGCCCCACTAAAAAGGGCCGCCCATGGGCGACCCTCTATCATGACCAAGCGGCCTGGCTGCCTCATGGGCCGACAGGGCCGACAGGGCCTCAGTTCATCCAGCGCTCACTCTGCTTGCGACGACGCGGCAGCAGGGGCAAGAGGATGCCAAGCAGTATGCCGCCACCGACCATGACGCCACCGCGAATGAACCAATCCATCTGCATATCATGCTCGCGGTTGTCGATGCTGCTGTTCAGGGCATCATTCTGCGCCTTGACGCTGGCCAGCTCCTCACTCTGGTTGTCGAGCTGCCCCTTGAGGTTGGTGAGCAAGCTATCTTGCTCGGCAATCTTGCCATCCTTCTCGGCGAAGCGCTGCTCGTTGTCACCATTGAGGTTTTGCAGGCGATCCTTGAGGGTTTGCAGCTCCTGTTCCAGCTGGGGCACACGTACCTTCAGGCTGGGTTCGCTCTGCAACTCATCGCTCTTGATCCAGCCTTCACGACCACGTTCATCCACCACCTGAGTGAAACCGGCCTGGCCGCCTTTCACTTCCAGGGCTTCACCGGCCTTGACGCTGCCGAGGATCCGGTACTGGGTACCCGGTCCGCCGTGCATGAAGATATAGATGTTGTCTGAAACATAACGGGTCTCGGCCAGGGCGGATTGAGCACACAGGCAGATCAGTATCCCGAGGAGGGCGCGCATGGTCAGTCGATTCTCTCGATTGGTTAGGAATTGGCTGGAATGTTAAGCCGCTCCGTGGTCAAAGGACAAGCAAAGAAACGGCCTCCCCCCGAGGCGGGGAGGCCGTTCAACACCACCATGTTTACCCGCGGCCCTGAACTGGCGCGCCGCGGCGCGCCATCACGCGCGGATCAGGGTTCACGTTTGAGCTGACGGATTTCGTCACGCAAGCTCTGTAGCTCCGCCAGCATCTGCGTCTGCTGAGTCTGCAACAGCTTGAAGCGCAGCTCTTCTTCTCTCTTCTCGCCATGCCTTGGTTGCAGGAATAGGCTGGCCATGAAGCCACTGACGGCGGCATAGAGACCGACCCCGAACAGGATGAGCAGGCTGGCGACGAAACGCCCTTGTTCCGTCTTGGGAACCAGATCCCCGTAGCCCACGGTCGAGAGCGTCACCAGTGTCCACCAGAAGGCGTCATAGGGGGTCTCTATCTGGCTGCCGGGGTGACCGGCTTCAATCCAGAACATGACCCCGGATCCCACCCCCAACAACAGAAAGAACAGCAACAAGATCCCGGACAGAGTGGTCTCATTGCGCTCGCGACGAAACATGGTCAGCAGATCCGGCTGGTTGCGCAACAGCTGATAGACACGCCACAGCTGAATAAGCCGCGCCCAGCGCAGGGATTCCACCATGGGCAGGCTACCCGGTAGATAGAACCAGTTCGCCTTCAGAAACCCCCAGCGATCCTCCGCCCGCAGCCAGCCATAAGCAAAGTGGGCGAGAAAGATGTAGCAGATGAGACTGTCGATGTCATAGAAGAGCTGCATGGTCTGTGGGGTCGCCACCCCAAACCAGCGAACACTGACCAGGCCAACCGACACCAGAGAGAGGATTGCCATCAGCAGATCCATGGCGCGCAGGGGGGTTAAGTGATGTCGCATGCAAATTCCAACTTTAAACGGGAAACCAATTAATAAAACAGAAGATAATGCCGATAGCCCTGATGAGAAAGGAAAATTCCCCCATTAAAAGGAGAGAAGCTATGCAGTTCAACCCGCTTGAACAGCGGCTCAGTGATATACGTCTGGTGCCCAAGGTGATCTTGCTGATGGTATTCAGCACCCTGTTGCTGCTGACCAAGCTTTGGTTCGATGCCAGTAATCTGGAGCGCACTTTGCTCAGCGAGGGCATTGATGCCGCCAAGGCCAATGACATCGCCTCCCGCCTGATCTGGACCGGTCTGCTCGAGACGGCCCTGATGGGAGTGGTGTTTGTGGTGCTGCTGATGGCGGGCTCCCGCCTCATGGTCAAGCAGGTGCGCTATCTGGTCAGCTTGCTGGAGCGTTTCTCCCAAAAAGATCTCAGCCACCGGGTCGAACTGGCATCCAAAGACGAATTCGGCGACATCGCCAAGGCGGTGGCCCACTCCCAGAACGAACTCAAGCAGGTGTTCGGCAGCCAGCGCCTGGCTTGCAAGGAGCTCAACGACATCGCCTCCCAGGTGACCCTCTGCATGGAAGAGGCCAATGAGGCGATCAACGAGGAGTTCGTCCAGATAGAGCAGCTCGCCAGCGCCATGACCCAGATGGTCGGCGCCATCGGCGAGGTGGCCCATCACGCCGAGCAGGCCTCCCACTCCACCAGCGAGACCAGCCGCCTGGCCCAGGAGGGCAGCCGCTGCGTCGCCGATACCGTCAACACCATACACACCTTGTCCGGCAACATTCAGCAATCTTCCAGCGTCGTCCATGACGTGGAGCAAGGGGTCGAGCGCATTGGCTCAGTGGTGGACACCATTCGCAGCATCTCGGAGCAGACCAATCTGCTGGCCCTCAATGCGGCCATCGAAGCGGCCCGTGCCGGTGAAGCCGGACGCGGCTTTGCCGTGGTGGCCGATGAGGTACGCGGCCTCGCCAACCGGGCTCAGTCCGCGACCGTGGAGATCCAGAAGATGATTGAGCAGCTGCAGGGCAGTGCCCGCACCGCAGCGGGTCTGATGGAGCAGAGCGTGGCTCAGGCCGATCGCGGGGTCGAGCAGGTAACCCAGGCCGGTGAGCAGCTGACCACCATAGTGGCGCGGGTACAGGGGGTGGCCGACATGAACCGCCAGATAGCCACCGCCTCCGAAGAGCAGAGCGCCGTCGCCCAGGAGATGAGCGGCAACCTGGAGCAGGTCAAGCAGATCGTCGAGGGATCCGTGGTGGTGCTGCGCGAGCTGCAAGATGCCTCAATGCTGGTCGAATCCCACAGCCAGACCCTGAATCGTCACATCCAGGCCTTCAAGCTGGACTAGCCGTGATGAGCGCGCGAGCGCAGGGCGCAAGCTGCTCATCGAGGCTTGACGTCCCCTGGTGTTATCGTCACCTTATGAAAAGAGGAGCCTGCGGGTTCCTCTTTTCGTTTCAATACTCCCCAGAGCGAGGCAAGGAGCCCATATGCATGACCTGCACCACAGTGACACCGGCTTGGAAATCAGCGATGACAAGGGGCGGCTCGATGTGCCGCTCATCCACCAGTTTCTGTCGCAAGAGGCCTACTGGTGCCTCGGCATACCACTCTCCACCGTGCAGCGAGCCATCAACCACTCCTTCTGCATCGGTGGCTACCTGGACGGTCAACAGGTCGCCTTCGCCCGTGTCATCACGGATCACGCCACCTTCGGGTATCTCTCCGATGTGTTCGTACTGCCCGCCCACCGTGGCCTGGGCCACGGCAAGGCGCTGATCCAGGCCATACTGTCCCACCCAAATCTCCAGGGGCTGCGCCGCATCAGCCTGGCCACCTCGGATGCCCATGGGCTCTACAGCGGCTTCGGCTTCCAGGCCCCCGTCCGGCCAGCCACCCTGATGGAGCGCTATCAGCCGGATATCTACCAGCAGGATCACAGTATTCGCTGACGAACCGGCCCCCGCGCTACCGCGTCATGGGCCATCTGACAACGTGCAACCCGCTGACAGGCTGCGAGTTGCCCGCCCCTGTGATGACCCCTCGCCAGCGAGCACATCTGACCCGGCTCACGCTTCTGCGGGACCCGGGCCCTTGCCCCTATGAGCCCGGGGCCCGGCAATGTTAGATTGATGGTCATGCGGTGCCGAACAGCGGTACCGGATGCGGTCAGTCACCCACTGCCGCCGCATCTGCCTTTAACCAAGACGTAAGGAAGAGAACCTTGGTGCTCCCCGCCTCCCTCATGACCCAGGCCGATCGCCACTGGCAACGCCTGCTCGTTCAAGCCCCCCAGTATGGCGAGCTGACCGGCGCCAGCCGCGCTGAACTGCTCACCCTGTTTGGCCTCTCAGATTTCGCCGCCGAGGCCCTGATCCAGGAGCCGACCCTGCTGGCCGAACTGCTCGCCTCGACGGAGCTTCACAGCGACAACCGCTGGCGAGCCTATGAGCCGGAGCTCGCGGCCCTGCTCGCCGACCAGGTGGACGAAGAGGCACTCAAGCGCACCCTGCGCCGTTTTCGCCGCAGCCGCATGCTGGTCATCGCCTGGCGTGAGCTCCTCGGCCGCGCCGAGGTAGAGGAGAGTTTCATTCACCTGACCAGGCTGGCGGATGCCCTCATCTGTGGCGCCCGTGACTGGCTGTACAGCAAACAGTGCGACGAGCTGGGCACCCCCATGGATGGTGACGGCAACCCCCAGCCCTTGCTGATCCTCGGCATGGGCAAACTGGGGGGTGGCGAGCTGAACTTCTCCTCGGACATCGACCTCATCTTCACCTTCCCCGAGAACGGTTACACGGTCGGCGGGCGGCGCGAGCTGGCCAATCAACAGTTCTTCATCAAACTGGGTCAGCGGCTGATCAACGCCCTGCACCAGACCACAGTCGATGGTCAGGTATTCCGGGTCGACATGCGGCTGCGTCCCTTTGGCGAGGCGGGGCCGCTGGCCATCTCCTTCGCCGCCATGGAGGATTACTACCAGCACCATGGTCGCAACTGGGAGCGCTACGCCATGGTCAAGGCCAGGGTGCTTGGCCAGGAGTGCGCGCAGAGCCAGGCGCTCAGCGAGCTGCTGCGCCCCTTCGTGTTCCGCCGCTACATCGATTTTGGCGTCATCGATGGCCTGCGCCAGATGAAGGCCATGATCGCCGCCGAGGTACGCCGCAAGGGGCTCAAGGACAATATCAAGCTGGGTGCCGGTGGCATCCGCGAGGTGGAGTTCATCGCCCAGGCGCTGCAACTCATCCGGGGCGGACGAGAGCCCCTGCTGCGAGTGCGCCACCTGCCCGAGGCCCTGGATGCCATCGCCCAGAGCGGTGCCCTGACCCCGGAGCGTTGCGATTGCCTGCTCAATGCCTACCGTTTCCTGCGCCGGGTCGAAAACCTGTTGCAGGAAATTGGCGATCAGCAGACCCAGACCCTGCCCACGGAGGAGCGTGACAGGCTGCGGCTCATCACGGCGCTTGGCTTCCCGGATTGGGAGGCCTTCATGACCCGTCTCGATCAGGAGATGGCCGCCGTCCATGGGGAGTTCGTCGCCGTGGTCGGGGAAGAGAAGGAGGCGCCGGATCATCTGGAACAGGCCTGGCTGGATCTGTGGCGCACCGATCTGGATGCCACCGAGGTAGGCATTCTGCTCACCGAGCAGGGAGTCAGCGACCCCGAGCCCCTGGCCGGAGCCGTACTGCGCTTCAAGGAGGAGTACAAGCGTCGCCAGATTGGCCCCCAGGGCCGGATCGCCCTGGACTGGCTGATGCCCGAGTTACTGCGTCTTGTGGTAGCGAGCGAGACCCCTGCCCGCCTGTTCGAGCGGGTCTGCACCCTGCTCACCCGCATCTTTACCCGCAGCGCCTATCTGCAACTGCTGGCAGAAAATCCGGCCGCCCTGCGCCAGCTGGTGCGGCTGTGCGATGCCAGTCACCTGGTGAGCGAGCAGCTCGCCCGCTACCCCATCTTGCTCGATGAACTGCTCGATCCCCAGCACCTCTACCACCCTACGCCCCTCGATCAATACAAACCCCAGCTGCGCCAGTTCCTGCTGCGCATCCCGGAAGAGGACGTAGAGCAGCAGATGGAGGCCCTGCGTCAGTTCAAGCAGGTGCAGTTGCTGCGCATCGTCGCCGCCGACATCGCCGGTGCCCTGCCACTGATGAAGGTGAGCGATCACCTCACCTGGCTGGCCGAAGCCCTGGTGGAAGAGGTGGTCAATCAGGCCTGGAGCCAGATCAGCGAGCGTTACGGCGTGCCTCCCGACGTGGCCGAGAGCGGTCGGCGCAGCTTCGCCGTGGTGGCCTATGGCAAGCTGGGAGGCATAGAGCTCGGCTACGGTTCGGATCTCGATCTGGTGTTCCTGCACGGGGGTGACCCCAACAGCTACACCAATGGCCCCAAGTCCATCGACAGCCGCCAGTTCTACCTGCGCCTGGCCCAGCGGGTGCTGCACCTGTTCAGCACCCGCACCCCCTCCGGCATCCTCTACGAGATCGATATGCGCCTGCGCCCATCGGGGGATGCCGGGTTGCTGGTGTCCTCCCTGGCCGCCTATCAGCAGTATCAGGAGAACGAGGCCTGGACCTGGGAACATCAGGCCCTGGTCCGGGCAAGGCCCATTTACGGCGATGATGACATCGTCGCCGAATTTTCGCGCATCAGACGCGATCTCTTGGCAACCAAACGAGATTTGGGGGAGTTGGCCAAGGAGGTGCGCGAGATGCGTGTCAAGATGCGCGGCCACCTGCTCAAGGCGGCAGAGGGGGAGTTCGATCTCAAGCAATCCCCGGGGGGCATGGTGGATATCGAGTTCCTTGCCCAGTATCTGGTACTGGCCCATGCCCATAGCGAGCCTCAGGCCCTGACCCGCTGGTCAGATAACGTGCGCATCTTCGATGAGTGCGTGATGGCCGGTGTACTCAGCCTGGAGCAGGCCGAAGGGTTGAAACATGCCTATCTGGAGATCCGCAACCTGGGGCACCGCCTCAATCTCTCCGAGATCAGCCGCAAGGTAAAAGACGATCAACTGCTGGCCGAGCGCCAGCTGGTCAGCCAGGTGTGGCAGCAGCAGCTCGGCGACTGAGCCAGAGCCCCGACCCCAGGGTGGATCCTCATCCTGGGGTCGATGTCCGCTGACGTGTGCCACTCGCTCTCCTGCATCCACCGACCCGTCAATGAGGTGAGCAGCAACGCTCCATATGCTTGGCCTCGGCTCAGGACTTGATATAGGCGAAGCCCTGTTGCTGCAATTCGATCAGGGTCAGGACGCCGGTAGAGACGACCTCAACCCCCGCCAGCAGCCGCTCGGGGGCTATCTGCTGACCTCGCAGGGAGTTGGCGCAGGCCAGCAACCTGACGCCCTGTTGCCGCAGACCGGCCCACTCGGGCTCACTCTCTCCTCCTTCCAGCAGGCTGGTTACCGCTATCCCATTGACCAGCAACACCAGCTCCCCGGGTTCACCAGCCATAGCCGCCAGTAAGTTATTGAGATTATTGAATGCCGCCCGGCTGCGATCCCGTTCGGACAGGTGAAAGACCACTCGAATCATCTGTTACCTCCTTGTTAGTGATCCCCATGATGACAGTCGCCGCCCCACAAGGCGAGCCTCATGGCTCCCAGCCAAGAGAAGCGACCCCAGTTAACTGGTCAGACCTGAATGCCAACCCAGTCATAACAAGGGCTAGACATTATTTCGGCAGAAAAATGGATTTTATATGAATGTAAAAGCCCTCCCCCTCGGTCTTCTAAAGCGAGGTCGATAGAGCAGCGTCATTATGATCCAACTCATTAACAAGGTTCGTAATGATGTCTGAGCATCTTGATCCCCCGACTCATGTGGTGGGGGAGTCGCTCCTCACCAAGATCAAGTCACATGGACGCTCGGCCAACGCTGGTAGAGTGACAATCCTTCAAGGAGATAGAACATGCACGCAACCCGTAAAACCATGAACCGTCTGGCCGGTGCCGCCCTCGCAATGGCTGCCGTCTCCCTCTCTGGTGCCGCTCTGGCCGCCAATACCGGACAACATGGTGAAAATCAGGTCCAATGTTGGGGAGTCAACAGCTGCAAGGGCCATAATGACTGCAAGACCGCCAGCAATGCTTGCAAGGGTCAAGGCAGCTGCAAGGGCCAAGGCTTCCTTAGCATGACGCGCGAAGAGTGCAATGCCCAAGGCGGTAAAGTCCGCTAACCTGGTCTTTCGCAGGGTAGAATGGCCGGTGACCCCATGGGGCAACCGGCCTGTTTTTTATGGCAAGCATGGATAGATCAGGAGCTCAGATGCACAGTTTCCCCTGGCTCGGCTTTGGTTTAGGGCTCAGGCCTCCCCACTTCCAAGAGGTGCTGGACGGGGCGCAGGGCGCCGACTGGTTCGAGATCCTCTCGGAAAACTTCATGGTGGCAGGGGGCAAACCCCGCTATTACCTGGAGCAGGTCCGGGCCGATTACCCCATCGTCATGCACGGGGTATCGATGAACATAGGCTCGGCGGATCCCCTCGACATGGATTACCTCAGCCGCTTGAGGGAGTTGATGCGCAGCATAGAGCCCGCCTGGCTGTCGGATCACCTCTGCTGGACCGGTGTCTCTGGCCACAACAGCCATGACCTGCTACCGCTGCCCTTGACCGGTGCCGTGCTCACTCATCTGTGCGAGCGTATCGATCGGGTGCAGAATTATCTCGGCCGCCCCCTGGTACTGGAAAATGCCTCAACTTATCTCGAATTTGCCGGTGCCGACTACCGCGAGCATGAGTTTCTCAACCACCTCAGCCGCCGGAGTGGTTGCCGCCTGCTGCTCGATATCAACAACATCTATGTGAGCAGCCGCAATCACGGTTTCGATGCCAACGCCTACCTCGACGCCATCGACAGGGATGCCGTGGTGCAGTTCCATCTCGCGGGTCATAGCGACTATGGGGACTATGTCATTGATACCCATGACCACCCCATCGTCGATCCTGTCTGGGCCCTGTTTGAGCGGGCAGTGCGCCGCTTCGGGCCGATCAGTACCATGATAGAGCGCGACGACCATATCCCCCCCTTCCCTGAGCTGGTCAGCGAGCTGGATCAGGCAAGGCAGATTGCCGCCCCGCACTGGGCTCTGGAGACGCAAGATGTCAACGCCGGTTGAGCTTCAGGCTCTGCAACAGGCCTTCATGACGGGTTTGCAGCAGCAGACCGCAACCCCACCTATTCCCCTCGTTGTCGGTTCGCTGCCCGCCGATCTGCGCTGGTACATCTATGCCAACGCCTACCAGAGCCGACTGCTGGAGTGCCTGCAACAGGACTTCGAGCAGACCTGGGCCTATGTGGGGGATGAGATGTTTGCCTCCCTCTGCCAGGGGTATCTGCAGCAGCGCCCTCCCCACAGCTGGACCCTGCGTGAGCTGGGGGCTCAGTTTCCCCTCTATCTGGAGCAGGCCCTGGCCGAACATCCTCAGGTGAGCGAGTTGGCCGAGTTCGAATGGCGACTGCGCGGCGCCTTCGATGCCGCCGATGCCGAGCCACTGACCCTCGGCGAGATCCAGCGCCTGGACCCTGAGTCCTGGCCCGATCTGCGCTTCCTGGTGACGCCCTCCACTGATCTGCATCTCCAGCATTTCAACTCCCTGGAGGTGTGGAAGGCACTCAAGGCCGAGCAGACCCCCCCTCCCCCACAGCGCAGTGAGTGTGCCATCCCTTGCCTCATCTGGCGCGATCCCGAGCGGCGCACCCGCTACCGCAGCCTGGATGCTGATGAAGCCATTCTGGTCGACGCCCTGCTCCATCAGGAGGCGTTCGCAACGCTCTGCGTGTTGCTCAATGCCCGCCTGCCCGGTGACAACGCCGCCTTCCAGGCTGGCCAGTATCTGCAACAGTGGCTCACGGATGGGCTGCTCGGCGGTTACCGGCTGGAGCAAGACGCATCACGGCTCGATTGACACTGCCTGGTTCAGCTACACAAACGAAACAGCCCCACCGATCTCTCGGCAGGGCTGTTTGCTTGACGGGGTCCCCGGCTATTTGAACAATCCCTTGAGCAGCTGGTCGGCCACCCCCTTGATTTGCTCATCCTCAGCCTTGTCCCCGAGCAGTTTCTTGAGGCCGCGCTCGGCCTCCTTGCGCGCCTTCTCCTCCAGCAGCTTGTTATCGGCGAGCAGCGCCTTGATGTCCAGCTTGTAGCTGGGGTCACGCCAATGCCCCCCGATCTGGACCGGGATGGTAATGCCCTTGAGCTCGGCCAGATCCTTGCCGCCCTGCCCCTTGCTGGTCTCCACCACTGTCGTTGCCATCAGGAAGTCCAGGGTCTCGGGCAGCAGCTCCGTTTTTCCCTTGCCCTCGACCCGCAGCGCCGGAGCCAACAGCAGAATATCGTCACTGCTCGCCACGCCTTTGGCTATCTTGAAGCTCGCCGTCAGGGCACTGAAATCTGTCTTGCGTGCCTCCTTGACCTCCCTGGCTTTCTCTCCCTTGAGCGTCGCCTTGGCCTCGCGCAGCATCTGCGGCAGGTTGATACCATTCAGGGCCCCATCTTCCACCTTGAGCCCTATGGTGCCGCTCAACTGGCTACGCAACGCATGGGAAGAGAGTCCCAGGCCACTGAGCTCAATATCGGCATCGCCTCTGCCCGCCAGCAGGTCGGTCTTGGCAACCCTGTGAAGCAAGGGCTGCAGATCCACCCCCTTGATTTGCTTGTGTACCTTGAAGCTGGCCGGTTGCTGACGCGCATCGATCACCCCCTCCCCCTGAACCGAGCCGCCAAACAGCTTGGCACTAACATGCTTGAGATTGACCAGCCCCTTGTTGGCGGCCAGATCGAGCTCAACCTGCTGGGCGGTCACCCCATCGGCGATCAGGGTCCCCAGTTGCAGGCGACCGGCCAGATCCAGCCCTTTCAACCAGCTCAGATCCGGTTCAGCCGTGATGGTTGATGGCGCAACAGGGGCATTCGTTGATTTGGAGGCAGGGGCGCTCTGGTTGTCCGGCTCGGGGTTAGCGGTAATCCCCTTGCCCATTTTTTGACGCCAGGCATCCAGATCCAGCCGCTCGGCCGCAAGATTGAAACGAATGGCAGGCACTGCCGTCATCGCCACGCTGGCATCGCCGTTCAGCTGCAAATCATCAACCCCCAACTGTAGCTTGGGCAGGGTCAACGTTTTATTCGCCATGGCCCATTGCCCCTCACCAGCCAAGGCCATCTTGACCCCGGACTCAGGCAGTTGCGGACCACTCAAGGCGCCATCGAGGGTCAAGTCACTAAAATCGACCAGAGTCTGGGCACCATTGAGACGCCCCTTGAGCTTGCTCTTCAGGTCGAACTTCAGCTCTCCCTGCTCTCCTTGAGCACTCAGGTCAAGCTGGCTCCATTGATCCAGCATCAGACGATCCGCGCTCAGCGTGAAATGGTCGACTCGGGTATCGGCCTGCTGCAGTGAACCCTCGACAGCGAGGCCCTGCAACTCACTCATCGCGAGATCCTTGCCGAGTTTCAGCTTGCTTGCCCCCTTGGCCGCTAATTTGAGCCCCTGCTGTTCCCCCTCCAGGGCGAAGCTGATGGGTACCCAGGTATCGAGTCTGAGCTCGCCGAGGGAGAGGTCGAGGCGCGCCAGCTGGAGGCGAGAGCCGCTGCGATCATCCAGCACCAGGGCACTGGCCTGATTGAGGGAGATGCTTTCTATGTCCAACTGCCACTTCGCCTTGTTGGGATCGGCCTGATCCCCCCGTGTCACAGGCTCGGCACTGGGCTCTGTGGCAACGCTCCCATCAGCCTTCTTCAGGCCACTTAAGTTGGAGCTGCCATCGGCCTTGGTCTGGATAAAGAGGTGAGCCCCGTCCAGCGCCACCTCGCCAATCTGTAACTGATGGGAGAGCAGAGGCAACAGGGCGACCGATGCCTGGCCTCGTTCGAAGCGTACCAAGTCCGGCTCGGCAAATCCGCTCGGATTGCGCAGCGCCACCTGCTCGAGGGAGAGTCCCAGACTCGGCCAGAAGGTCCAGGCGATGGGGCCCGATACCACCAGGTCCCGCCCCGTGTTCTTCTTCACCTGCTCTATCAGCAAGGGTTTGAAATCATTGGGGTCGATCAGGGTTACCAGAGCCGCGCCCCCGACAAGCAAGGCCGCGCCCAGCCCCAGCACCCCATAGATGATCTTCTTCATGAGTCACTCTCTCTCAAAAAACCGATTGCCACGACTATACCATGGTCCGCCAGCAGCAGGCCGGGCTAGCCCCCCATCACGATCGGGAGGCGACAGCTTCTGAACCCCGATAAGGCAAAGACCGGCACATTGGCCGGTCTTTGCGGTTAACGTTGTTCGTGCAATGCCCTCACCCCTTGAGGTGTTCGGCAAACAGCTGCCTGAATTTCTCCAGTTTGGGACGGATCACTATCTGGCAATAAGGCTGCTCACCATGCTGGGCATAGTAGTCCTTGTGGTCCGCCTCTGCAGGATAGAAGCCATCATAGCCGGTCAACTCGGTCACCAGGGGGCTGGCGAAAACCTTGGCTTCATCCAGCGCCTTGATCATGGCCCCGGCGACCCGCACTTGCTCATCATCATGGGCAAAGATCACCGAGCGGTACTGAGGACCCACATCATGACCCTGACGATTGAGAGTGGTGGGATCATGGCTGGCAAAGAAGGCCTCCAACAGGGTCGCAAAGTCGATAACGGCGGGGTCGTATTCGATCTGTACCACCTCGGCATGGCCGGTTTGGCCCGAACAGACCCGTTGGTAATCTGCATCCCTGGCCGCTCCGCCCGCATAACCCGAGCTGACCTTGCTGACCCCCTGCAGGCTGCTGAATACCGCCTCGACACACCAGAAGCAGCCTGCTCCCAGGGTCGCCAATGCCATCTTCGACCCCTGAGGCTCGCTCCCCTCCCTAGCCTCAAAATCGAGGGAGACGGAGTTGACACAGTGGCGCAGATTCTTGTCGGTCAGATACTCCCCTTCAAAAACATGGCCAAGGTGCCCTTCACACTGGGCGCACACTATCTCGACCCGGTGACCGTCCGCATCGAGAATTCGCTTCACCGCCCCCGGGATCTCATCATCGAAGGCCGGCCAACCGCAGTGGGCATTGAACTTGTGTTCTGAGGTATAGAGAGGCGCACCACACTTCTTGCACAGATAGCGCCCGGGTGCATCGTGACGGTAATACTCGCCACTGAAGGGACGCTCGGTCCCTTTCTGCTCAATCACATATTTTTCGAACTCTGTCAGGGCAGCCATGATGGACCTCCTTTATTGCAGGTGAATAGTAGACCGGGGAGCTGCTTGTCCTATTTCAAGCCCAGGCGACGCGAGATACAAGCCTGAGCATCAACAAGGAACCTTACCGTAAAAACAGGTTGGATCACCCAACAAGCAGAGCGCCCCATCTGTCTCTCTTGTCTTGCACCTGCCTGATTGGCGTGCTTGAACCCGTGGCTTAGTGCTCAACCAGACCGGTCTGCCAGAATGCCACATGATGATGCAATGGCTGATATTTGCGCCAAACGATCGCGAACAAGCATGTAAAAGCCCTAACGGCAGAGCCATGGCTTCCAATAATGAGGGTGAAAAATGTGAGCTTTTGGCGCTACTTGGATTAGACGGAGGGAGCTAAAAGAGACTGAAACATGGCAGAACGGATCATATGGGCATGGCTGCCACCCGGCTTAAAAACACACAAAAGCAAAAAGGCCTTCCCGATTGGGAAGGCCTTTCTATTTATTGGCGGAGCGGACGGGGAGACGGACACCGTCCGGCTCAAGCACAAGGTGCCACAGGCAGGGACCGAGTTGCCAGTGGCAAGTCGCAGCCCTGTCTGTGGTCCCTTGTTTCCTTAATCCCGTTCGCGAATATCCAAAAGCAAAAAGGCCTTCCCGATTGGGAAGGCCTTTTCTATTTATTGGCGGAGCGGACGGGACTCGAACCCGCGACCCCCGGCGTGACAGGCCGGTATTCTAACCAACTGAACTACCGCTCCGCAATTTGGCTAGCGCTTTGCTAAATCTTCTGCCGTTTCAGCGAGGTGTCATCCTCTCGGCCAACATCGTACTGCGTACAATGTCGTCTAATTAGGAGCCTGGCAGTGTCCTACTCTCGCATGGCGAATGCCACACTACCATCGGCGCTACCGCGTTTCACTTCTGAGTTCGGCATGGGATCAGGTGGGTCCACGGCGCTATGGCCGCCAGGCAAAAAACTTCATCCGGAAAGCTGACGTGAATAATGATGTTGCGCTTGGCTTGTCACTATCACTGAATTAGTTAGTAGTTCATGCACTTGCTACAAGGCCAGAAACACTTCTTGGGTGTTGTATGGTTAAGCCTCACGGGTAATTAGTATGGGTTAGCTCAACACGTCGCCGCGCTTACACACCCCACCTATCAACGTTGTGGTCTCCAACGGCCCTTTAGGACCCTCAAGGGGTCAGGGATGACTCATCTCAGGGCTCGCTTCCCGCTTAGATGCTTTCAGCGGTTATCGATTCCGAACTTAGCTACCGGGCAGTGCCACTGGCGTGACAACCCGAACACCAGAGGTTCGTTCACTCCGGTCCTCTCGTACTAGGAGCAACTCCCTTCAATCATCCAACGCCCACGGCAGATAGGGACCGAACTGTCTCACGACGTTCTGAACCCAGCTCGCGTACCACTTTAAATGGCGAACAGCCATACCCTTGGGACCGACTTCAGCCCCAGGATGTGATGAGCCGACATCGAGGTGCCAAACACCGCCGTCGATATGAACTCTTGGGCGGTATCAGCCTGTTATCCCCGGAGTACCTTTTATCCGTTGAGCGATGGCCCTTCCATTCAGAACCACCGGATCACTATGACCTACTTTCGTACCTGCTCGACCTGTCCGTCTCGCAGTTAAGCTGGCTTATGCCATTGCACTAACCTCCTGATGTCCGACCAGGATTAGCCAACCTTCGTGCTCCTCCGTTACTCTTTGGGAGGAGACCGCCCCAGTCAAACTACCCACCAGGCACTGTCCGCGAGCCCGATTCAGGGCCCTGCGTTAGAACATCAAACATACAAGGGTGGTATTTCAAGGACGGCTCCACGACAACTAGCGTCATCGCTTCAAAGCCTCCCACCTATCCTACACATGTAGGTTCAATGTTCAGTGCCAAGCTGTAGTAAAGGTTCACGGGGTCTTTCCGTCTAGCCGCGGGTACACCGCATCTTCACGGCGAATTCGATTTCACTGAGTCTCGGGTGGAGACAGCATGGCCATGGTTACACCATTCGTGCAGGTCGGAACTTACCCGACAAGGAATTTCGCTACCTTAGGACCGTTATAGTTACGGCCGCCGTTTACCGGGGCTTCGATCAAGAGCTTCGCTTGCGCTAACCCCATCAATTAACCTTCCGGCACCGGGCAGGTGTCACACCCTATACGTCCACTTTCGTGTTTGCAGAGTGCTGTGTTTTTGATAAACAGTCCCAGCCATCTGGTCACTGCGACTCCCAACTGCTCCATCCGCAAGGGACTTCACTG
>NZ_CP079742.1:3677500-4012500 GCF_020149575.1 Aeromonas rivuli
TTTCATCAGGCAGGCCGAAGTGAAAGCTCACCACAGGCGGGGCAAATTCGGCCAGGATCTCGGCTTGAGCCACGCCGAAGGGGGAGCGGCTAGCACTCCGGGTCACCACATCCGCTGCCAAGCCCAGCTCCTGATAGTAGGGCGCCAGCGCCTGACGCCAACGCGCTTGCTGCTGGGCATTGACTGGCAACGGCTGATGACAGAAGAAGTTGACGTTATAAGGAGAGGTCGTAGCGGCACGGATCCTGGTCAGCTCATCACGCAGCCCGGTTTCATCCAGCATGGCGGCGGGCAATGAACCCAAGCCGCCCGCCTTGATGACGGCAATGGCCAAGGCGCTGCCTTGCACCCCGGCCATGGGAGCCTGGATAAGCGGAACGCGGATACCCAGCAGTTCAGTCAGCATCATGATCTCGCCTCAATCCCTTTCATGACTCCGGATGCCATCACGACGGTGCCTCTGCTCATGTCCGATGAGCCTCCCGAATGCCAACCTCCTGCCTGGCCAACGCGATGGCACCTTCTATTGCTCCTCTGGCCTGAGGGCTGTTTTGCCAGCAGCTGGATCCCAGCATGCTGGCCACCAACTGGACTATCTCCTGACTGCTGGCCTGGGCCAGTTGCTCAAAGGAACTGAAGCCCAGTTGTTCCAGGCGCGACACCACTGTCGGCCCCACCCCCTTGATGGCAAGCAGTAACGCTCTGTCTCTGGTATCAAATCCCATGCTGACTCTCCTCTCTCTTCTCTTTATACAGGGCGCCTGATCGGGCCAGGCCGCCACAGGCTCCCCACCGCTGGTTCGCTCACTGATCCGGCGGGACTAGCGGACATTGCGCAGCAGAAAATCTGGCTGGGCACAGGAGCGGCGTTCTCGCCTCACCATCTCATCCGGGCAGGTCATGGACTCGGTACCCGCCTTGTTGACGCAGATATAGATCTCCCGCAGGAAGCGGCCACCATCGGCGCAGGCAAGGGTGATGGTATCCGGGGCCAGCCACTCATTGCCACTGGCCAAGTCCGCCTTGAGCTCGAAGTTGCTCTTGCGCAGCGGCTGCGCTGGGGATTGGTAATCGGCGGGGATCTGCACCTTGTTGCGCAGATCCTCGGCTAGCTGGTGAAATGCCGGCTGACTCAGCCCGGAGCAGGTGCCGTGCTTTTGCCACTCATGGCGATAGAGGAAACGGCTGGGGTAGAGGCCGGGGAAGTCGCGCTCCACATCCCCTGCGAGGCTTTCAGTGCTGCAATCGGAGGGATAGCCCTTCAGATACTGCGGCCAGAGTCCGTGCAGCACGAAGCCAAGTTTGCGGCTGCACTGCTCCCGATCCGAGGGCTTGGCGGCGCAGTGCTCCGGTGACCAGGAGAGGGTCAGGGCATAGTAGTCAAAATCACCGCTGCGGCCCTTGGCCTGCACGGTGGCGGGCAAGGCGAGCAAGGTGATGAGGGCGAGCAGGCCCACTGTTCTTGTCATGGCATCTTCCTTATCGCCTCAACACTAGCCGTCACTGTCCGGCCATGGCGATGAGGCGGACTGGGCATGGATAGCGCGATAATCCCACAAACCGCCCAGATTGACAGCCATTTGAAGCCGCTTGTCCCGACAGGGTCAGACCAGTAAGGGGTTCCGCACCCGCGGCCGCGGGGGTAAGCTCGGGGACATGTGCGCGCCGTGCTGGCGCCGCGCCCCTCAATTTCCCATAGCCAAAACAGGATACGACATGATCCGCAAAAATCCCTCCGGCCACCTGCCGGTCATCGACGAATCGGCCTATATCGACAAAACCGCCATCATTTGCGGCAAGGTGATCATCAAGGAGAATGTCTTCGTCGGGCCCTACGCGGTGATCCGCGCCGACGAGGTTGATGAACACGGCGAGATGGAGCCCATCGTCATTGGCGCCAACTCCAATATTCAGGATGGGGTGGTGATCCACTCCAAGTCCGGCGCCGCCGTCACCATCGGCGAGTTCAGCTCCATCGCCCACAGATCCATCGTCCATGGCCCCTGCGTGGTGGGCAACAAGGTGTTCATCGGTTTCAATACGGTGCTCTTTAACTGCCACATCGGCGAGGGCTGTGTGG
Source organism: Aeromonas rivuli (assembly GCF_020149575.1). Taxonomy (NCBI): domain Bacteria; kingdom Pseudomonadati; phylum Pseudomonadota; class Gammaproteobacteria; order Aeromonadales; family Aeromonadaceae; genus Aeromonas; species Aeromonas rivuli. Next base: position 3,679,581 of record NZ_CP079742.1, read on the forward strand.
TGCGCCACAACTCGGTGGTCGATGGTTGCGATCTGCCCCCCGGCTTCTATGTCCCCTCCACCACCCGCATCAACCAGCAGAGCGATCTGGCCGAGATCCCGCGCGTCACCGTGGACGCCACCGAATTCTCCGAAGACGTGGCCCACACCAATATCGATCTGGTCAAAGGTTACAAGGCGCTCTCCAACGAATTCTGACGCCGCCCCCTTCATGACAAAAGCCGCCCGAGTGAAGTGAACCCCGAAAGTTGGACACCCAACGAGTAGGGGTTCTTCGTTTCTATGGCAAAGCAAAAATACTCGACCGACTTCAAGCGTCAGGTCGTTCTTCACTATCTCAACGGTCATGACGGTGCCAAAAAGACGGCCGCCCTGTTTGGTGTCGATCATGGCGCCGTTCGCCGCTGGACTGAGCACTGGAAAGTCAGTGGTGAAGATGGCTTGACCATCACGACCAAAGCTTATTCTGCTGAGTTCAAAGAGGAGGTACTGCACTGGATGCAGGAAAATAATGCATCTTCTCGCAAGGCGGCCGCAGCATTCAAGATCGCCGCGGCCTGCACCGTCAGTCGGTGGGCGCGGCTTTATCGTGAAGGCGGTATCATGGCCCTTAGTGACAAACGCACAGAGCGCATCATGGCTTCAGGAAAAAAACCACCGAACAAACCGCTCACCGCCCCCTATCCCACTTTCCACAGTGCCCAGGAAGAGCTCGAATACCTGCGGGCGGAGAACGCCTATCTAAAAAAGCTGCATGCCTTGGCTCGGGAAAAGCAGCAGAGAAAGCAAAAATAGTTTCCGAGCTAAGGCAGGACCATCAGCTGGCAACGCTGCTGCATATCGCTTGGTTGCCACGCAGCACCTTCTACTGGCAGGTGAAGTCAGGTACCAGCGCAGGGACCTATGAGCATGAAGCGCAACGGATCAAGGCGCTGTTTCATCACCACAAGGGGCGTTATGGTTATCGGCGGATCACCCTGGCGCTGCGCAACGAAGGGTGCCTAATTAACCACAAGACAGTGCGAAAACTCATGCGAGAACAGGACCTTGCCTCTAACCTGCGCCGCAAGAAATATCGGTCGTACAAGGGGACATACGGCCATATCGCCCCGAACCTCTTGCAGCGTGATTTTCACGCCGATGCCCCGAACCAAAAATGGGTCACCGATGTGACGGAGTTCAATCTCAAAGGGCAGAAGTTGTACTTGTCGCCGGTGCTGGACCTCTATAACAGCGAGATCATCGCCTGGCAGATGGCAACGCACCAGGGGATGCGGTTGGTGGACAAGATGCTGGATGACGCCTTGGCGACATTAGGGCCCACAGACGCGCCGGTGCTGCACTCGGATCAAGGCTGGCAATATCAGATGGCCAGCTATCAGACGCGATTATCGTCAAGGGACGTGAAGCAAAGCATGTCACGCAAAGGGAACTGCCTGGACAATGCGGTGGTAGAGAACTTCTTTGGACTGCTGAAAAGCGAATGCTGGTTCAACGAAGAGTACGAAGATACAGAGCAGTTGAAACGTGTGGTGGATGAATACATCCACTACTACAACCATGAGCGGATCAAAGTGAAACTAAACGGCCTGAGCCCGGTACAGTACCGAACTCAGGCCATGTTATCCGCCAACTAACGTGTCCAATAAATGGGGTTCACTTCACGAGGGCGGCTTTCTCATTTCTGACGATGTCTCTGCTTATATAAGCATGCCGACTCAGGCCCCTATGATGCCACCGTCGTCGCGGGTGATGCGCAGCACGGCGGAGCGGGGAATGCTGGTGCCGCCGTCCGGGAAGTGGGAAGGTGCCAGCTCTTCACCCGGATGCTGCACCCCGACAAACAGGGTGCGCCAGTCCGGGCTGAAGGTAAGACCGGTTATCTCGCAGGCGATGGGGCCGGTCAGGAAACGGCGTACCTCACCGCTCGCCGGATCCGCGCACAACATCTGGTTGTTGCCCATGCCCGCGAACTTCTGCTCGTTGGAGTAGTCGCCATCGGTCTGGATCCAGAGCCGTCCCGCCTCATCAAAACCGATCCCGTCCGGGCTGTTGAACATGTTGTCTGGATTGATATTGGCGCTGCCCGCCATCAGTCCCTCTTTGTTTACCTGGGGGTTGCCCGCCAGCAGGAAGAGATCCCACTCGAAGTGCTCGCTACTGTGATCGCCACCGGCCGGACGCCAGCGAATGATCTGACCATAGGGGTTCTCGGCACGGGGGTTGGCACCATCCAGCGGCTGATTATCCTTGAGGCCCCTGTTCTTGTTATTGGTCAGGGTGCAATAGGCCTCGGCACGATGGGGATGCACCGCCACCCACTCGGGTCTGTCCATGGTAGTGGCACCGAGCCGGGTCGCCGCCTCCCGGGCGAAGATGAGCACCTCCCCCTGATCGGCGAAGCCGTTCTCCTTGGTCAAACCATGCAGACCGTGCACCAGGGGCAGCCACTGACCCGTGCCCTTGAGCTCCCCTTCCTTGGCATCGAAGCGCGCCACATAGAGGGTGCCTTCGTCGAGCAAGTCCCTGTTCGCCGCATCATTGCCCGGCGCCACCTTGTTCTTGGAGATGAAACGATAGATGTGCTCGCCCCGCTCGTCATCGCCCAGATAGACCACGGCGCGGCCATCCTGGTTGATGGTGAAGGCGGCATTTTCATGCTTGAAGCGGCCCAGGGCCGTGCGCTTCTTCGGGGTCGAGGCGGGATCCTTGGGGTCTATCTCCACCACCCAGCCAAAGCGGTTCGGCTCCTGGGGATGTTTGGCGAGATCGAAGCGCTCGTCAAACCTGTGCCAGCCAAAGCCCGCATCCTCGGCGGCCAGGCCGTAGCGGGTGGCCCGTTTGTCCAGATCTGGCTTGCCCTCACTGCCGAAGTAGCCGTTGAAGTTCTCCTCGCAGGTGAGGTAGGTGCCCCAGGGAGTCTGGCCGTTTGAGCAGTTGTTGAAGGTGCCGAGGGCGGTGCGCCCTTCGGGATCGGCCTGAGTCTTGAGCAGGGCGTGGCCCGCTGCCGGGCCGCTCAAGGTCATGGGGGTAGTGGCGGTGATACGACGATTGAGCGCGCCCTTGGGATTGACTTGCCACTTGCCGTCGGTCTGAACCAACTCAACCAGGGAGACGCCATGGGCCGCCTGGGCCTTGGCCACACCGGCAGCACTGAGCTGCTTGCCGCCATCCCTGAACAGGTATTCGTAGTTGGTGTATTCGTTGTTGACCACCAGCAGGGCGCGATCCCGGCCAAGCAGGAAGAAACTCATGCCGTCATTGTTATCGCCAAACTGACGGGCCTGGGCCTTGGCATCATTGTCCTGGCTAAAGGCGGGTGCATCGGCGAACAGCGCATCTCCCCAGGCGATCAGCACCTCGGCCTTGTAGCCGGGCGGCACCACCACGGTATCTGCCACCGAGGCGGGCACGGCCTGGAAGCCGAGCAAGGGTTGGGTCGCGGCCGCCACGGCGCGGGCAACGGGACTGGCGGCAAAGAAAGCCACCATGCTGGCGGCGCCAACGCCCTTGATAAAGCCTCTGCGGCTCAGCCCCGCCTCGATCAATCGACTGAATTCGGGCTCTTGTTCACGGGGGTGGTTGGCGCTATCAATCTCGTCAAAACGGCTCATCTGCACTTTCCTTGTTATCTGCTCTTACGTCATTGTCCACTCACTGCGTCTGGCCAAAGGATGGCGACGTTTTATTAAACAATGATGACAAAGAGCGCCAATCTTGTCCGGCCAGCGCCCCCCCCTAGGCAGCCTTCACAACTTGTGCCTCAATAGGGGTGGATTGATAAGCCCCACCATCAGGGAGAGTGCAACATGGATGAGTCACAGAAAGAGCAGGCTGGCGCAGGGGAAGGAGATCTCTGCCTGCTGACCATAGGCGAACATGAGAGCTGGCTGGTGCAGGGACGGCAGGAACCCCTGCGCCTTGCCATGGGATATCGAGCCCTGGTGCCCGGCCAGACCCTGGGCCAGTTTCACCGCGAGCCGCCCAGCCCCCTCGAACTGGAGCAGGCCATCGCCTGGGTGGAGGATATCGTCATGCCGCTGGCCACCGACCTGGCCCCCTGCTCGGCCTTGCGGCTCACTCCAAGCCTCCTCACCCCACTTTTTGGCCCCGTCACGCTGCCCCTGGCCCGCATCGAGCAGAGTTTTGCTCAGCTCGCCGCCATGGCAGAGAGGGATCCCCTGGCAGCCAGAGACTTGCCTGCCGGAAGGGAGTTTGCCGCCACCTTGCTTATCTTGCGCGAATTCATGCACCACCTCGGCTTTATCGAGGTGAGCCTGCTCGCGGCTCAGCCGTGATGACAGGCCCTGTTTCACCTGCAGCGACCATGACAATCCAGGGCTGCGAACGGGAGCAGCCCGCCCCCTCGCTATCAGGGAGAAGCACGGAGCGATCAACCGGGCATCCCTTCAACCGCCTTCTGCCAGGGGCCCCGCTTCTGCTACCATCCCGGCCACGATCACTGTTCCCGTCACGGCCCTGGCCGCGATAACCCCACACTGGTGCCCTATGTCCATTGCCTCCTTTGCCGAACTGGCCCTCTCCCCCCGCCTGCAGCAGACCTTGCGCGAGCTCGGTTATGTCTCGCCGACCCCCATTCAGGCCAGCGCCATTCCCGTGATTCTGGCGGGGCGAGATCTGATGGCGGGGGCCCAGACCGGCACCGGCAAGACCGCCGCCTTCGTGCTGCCGCTGCTGGAGCAGCTGATGCAGCTGATGCAGCAGCCGCAAGCTGGCTCCTCCCGTCCCATCCGCGCCCTGGTACTGGTGCCGACCCGCGAGCTGGCGGTGCAGGTCTTTGAGAGCGTGGCGCGCTACGGGCAGGGCACTAGCCTCACCAGCGCCCTGGTCTATGGCGGGGTGAGCATCGCCGCCCAGGTGGAGGCGCTTAAAGCCGGGGTGGATATCTTGATCGCCACCCCGGGCCGCTTGCTCGACCATCTGCGCCAGGGGGCCCTGAGCCTTGGGAGCCTCCGCCATCTGGTGTTCGACGAGGCGGACAGGATGCTCGACATGGGCTTTATGGACGAGATCACCGCCCTGCTCAGACAGATACCGGCGGATCGCCAGACCCTGCTCTTTTCGGCCACCTGCGACGACAACCTGTTTGCCTTGAGCCGCGTGCTCTTGCGCGACCCCGAGCTTATCGAAGTGGCACCGCGCAACACCACGGCGGCCGAGGTGGAGCAGCGGGTCTATGCGGTGGATGGGGAGCGCAAGCTGGCGCTGGTGGAGCACCTGATCAAGGTGAAGGGCTGGGCCCCTGTGCTCATCTTCAGCCGCACCCGTCAGGGGGCCGACAAGCTGGCCCAGCAGCTCGGCAAGGCGAGCATCAATGCGCTCGCCTTCCACGGGGATCTGTCGCAGAGCGCGCGGGAGAAGGTGTTGCTGGAGTTTCGCGCGGGCACCTTGCAGGCTCTGGTCGCCACCGACGTGGCGGCCCGCGGGCTGGACATCAGCGATCTCAACTATGTGATCAACCTGGAGTTTCCCCATCAGCCTGAGGACTACGTGCACCGCATAGGGCGCACCGGCCGCGCGGGCAACAAGGGGCTCGCCATCACCTTGTTCAGCCCGGAGGATGCGCCCCTGCTGGAGAAGGTGGAAGCCGTGCTCGACACCCGCTTGCCCCAGCAGTGGTTCCCGGGGTTTGAGCCCGATCTGACCCGCTTCGACCCCGAGCCGCGCCGCAGCGGCAAGGGCGCCCAGAAGCAGAAGGCCAGAAAGCAGGCTCTCGCGGGTGGCAAGGGTAAACGTTAAGCCCCCTTAACCAGACGCTATGCGCCTTGGAGAGATATGACACCCCTACATGAAATGGCACTGATCCATTGCGAACAAGGCTCGCCCTATTTGGCGCGGCTGGAGCAGCTGTTCCAGTCGGCGTGGCCAGACTTTTGGTTTCGCGATACTTACACCCAAAATGCGTGCTTGCCGCCTGTGCTGATTGCCGTCATGAATGGGGTGGTGATAGGAGGGTTGGCTTACTCTCGCTTCAAGGAGCCTCATCGCAGCGGTGAAGTCATCTGGATCAATGCCGTGTTTGTCAGTGCAGAATACCGGGGTAAAGGCCTTGCCAGCCGACTCATCAATGCCGGTGTGTCACAGGCATTGGCATCGTCACAAGAGTATCTCTATGCCTATACGAATGTCCCGGCACTGTATCAATCCTTGGGGTGGTCTGAAGTCGATATTGAATGTGAGCCAGATCACAAGGTCATGGGCATTTCACTCAAGCCCCGGCTACCCGAATAAAAAGCGTCGAGGAAAACAGCCAGGATCCGCTAGGGAACAGGTGCAACTCCCTGTGTTTATCTGCCCCAAAACGGCGGCGCAATCTTGGGTGAGCTGCACTTCCCCCGCCCGCACGCTACCGCCCCAGAAGCTAGCCACCAGTATCAAGGCCCCGGCCAGCCCGTATTTGATCCACGATTTCATCGTCTTGCTCCCCTCTCTTTGGCCCCTTGCCACCCCAGTGGCAAGCAGCCCTTTAATCAGTGGGCAGAAGATAGGGGGGATTTGTGAGGGGAAAATGAGGTTGTGTGAAGTCTGGGTGAAGATGGTGAAAATAGGCTCTTCTCTCCATGTTTGTATGAAGAGCAATCTGCAGGCATCTCTCTCCGTATCTTTATTCGGACTGAAAAAGTGGAAATCAATATCCCTATAAAAGCCTCTTATCGGAACAAAACACCACCCCACCCTCTCTAAATAATACAAGATCACACAAAATCATAACAACGTAGCACTTTCATTTTTTTAAAAAAAACACAAAATAAAAAAATTGACCCAAACGAGTCACCACAATACTGTTGTGAATACTAACTCACATCCCTAACTGTATTTTTACAACTAGTTATCAATGCCCATTTATCAAAGGTGGTTTATGTCTTTTTTAACACCCGCAGAAAATTTACCACTTCTTAGATTTAATGAACTAGTAATCAGAGCCGCTACGTTAAATGATATGAACAGTATCTATACAATGGGTTATGATGCTTGGGGAGATGGATTAGAACTCAACAAGTATTTGTTTTCCTGTAATAGTTCTGAAAAATATAAAAAAGGAACCTGGTATATTCTTGAAGAACGCAATTGTATTTTAAGTTCTATTATATGTTATTCACTACCTTCCATTTCTGACATTTCAACCATAGGTATAGGGTCTCTATCTACAGTTTCTGATAAAAGGCGAAATGGCTTTGCCAGAATATTATTAGACGCAGTAAAAAAAGAGTATTGCAACCAATTTAAAACAAGAGCGTTTATTCTTTATTCCGATATTAACCCTGACTACTACAAGATATCAGGATTCGAACCTTTACCAGATTTTCTTCAAAAGAAAAAAGATACTACATGTATGGTTAATTGTAATGACATCGACATGGAAACAATAATTAAAAACTTTATAAAAAACGCTCCATTATATTTCTAGCCCCCACTGTTTTGTAGAGTTGTACCATAACTAACATGTACAGATCTAGTTATCACCTGACACCGGCCTCAAACCGGTGTCTTGTTTACGCTACGTTATCGCGTACTTCCTTCGGTATCAATTTCAGTCCCTTCTTGAACATGCTGTAGGGCGTCTGCCCTTCCATCATTCGGCCCTGATGAGGCCGCTTGGTGTTGTACTGCTCCAGATAGCTATCCAGGTCTGTCTGCATCTGCCCCACCGACTCATACCAGGTCGTCCTCCCCTTGATACGGAAGTGTTCATCCAACAGTGTCCGGTGCAGCCGCTCGATAAAGCCGTTGCTCTGCGGCCTGCGTACTTTGGTGGTCCGGTGTTCAATCCCCTCCAGTTGCAGAAACAGCTCGTAGGGATGATAGTCAGGGCGCCCGCAGAACTCGCGCCCGTTGTCCGACAGGATGGTATAGACCCGTGCCTCATGGGCTTCGAAGAACGGCAGTACCGTTTCATTGAGCACATGAACCGAGGTCACCGGCAGCTTGCTGGTGTAGAGCCGTCCCCAGGCGTGGCGGCTGTAGCAGTCCAGCACGGTTTGCAGATACACCTTGCCAACCCCCTTGAGTGCCCCCACGAAGAAGGTGTCGACCGCCACCAGTTCTCCGGTGTAGTGGACCTCTATCTGGCGTTCTCGGAACTCGGGGCTGAAGCGCTCGAGCAGGCGAATTTGCTCGTCATTGAGCTCAATCGTCTGTTCCCGATGGGTTTTCTCGAGACGCAACAAACGGTCGTGTTTGGAGAGCAAATCGTGACGCTGCCATACGCCACGCACGCCGCCCGCACTGACATTGATGCCTTGCAGGGCGAGCTCCTGCGCGACCCGAAGCGGGCCGTAAGTAGGGTTCGTTAGCGAGTAGTCGAGGATGGCTTGTTCAATCTCGGGAGCGACCCGGTTGGGATGAACCCCTTTGCAGCCGGGTAACTTATCGAGCAACCCCTCGGCGCCATAGGTCTGGTAATTACGACGGATCTCGTAGAACTGCTGGCGGCTGTAGCCGATGAGCTTGCAGGCTGTGCTGACGTTATTGAGCTCTTTGGCGAGCTCTAGCAGGCTGAGTTTACGGCGTGCTACTTTCTCGTTGGTGGTCATACGGTGACTCCAGATAACACGGTAGGGGTACCGTTTTGTTATCCGGTTTGAAGCCGTATGACCACTCCCTTTTGTGGGCAACTGTCAGGTGAATACCATCTCCATACATGTAATCAAATCAACGGCGGTGTGCGCGGCGGCACCCTGCGCTTGCTGCCGGTGGACTCGAAGGCCGAGGCAACCCGCAGCAGGTTATTGTCGTCATAGGCGCGACCGGCGAAGGTCAGCCCCACCGGCATGCCGATATCGGCCATCACCCCCATGGGGACGGTGACGGTCGGCACGCCGAGGTGGCGAATGGCGAGATTGCCGTTGGCGACCCAAATGCCGTTGCTCCAGGCGATGTCGGCGGAGGCCGGATTCACGTCAGCATCAGCCGGGGCGACGTCGGCGACGGTGGGGAACAGCACGGCGTCGAGCTTTAGCCCATCCATCCAGTCCTCCAGATCCAGCTTGCGGGTCTGCTCCAGGCCGCGCAGGCCGTCCGGCACCGAGGCTATCTCGTCGAAGCGCTTGAGGCCGCGCTTGGCCATCTTGACGTATTCGTCCATACCGGCTGCGAGGTCCCCTTCGCGGTTCGGCAGGGTGCCCGGATCGTGGGGGAAGATCTTGGGCCCGTCGACATCCTCAAGCTTGTTCAACTTGGGATCGCCGTTGGCGCGCAGGAAGTCGTCGAAGGCCCAGCCGGAGAGCTCCCACAGCTCGTCGTTGAGGAACTCAGGGCTAACGATGCCGCGGTTGAACACGGTCGGCGCACCGGGTCTGTCCCCTTCGCAGTTGGAGACCAGGGGGAAATCCACCTCAATCACCTCGGCGCCAGCGGCTTCCAGCGCCTGACGGGCTTGCTCCCAGAGCGCGATCACAGACTCGCGGGTGTGGATGCGCTGACCGGTCGGGCCGCCGATGCCGGGATTCTCGCTGGTGCCGGCCAGTTCATCCTTGTTGATAAACATGCGCGGTACGCCGAGGCGCTTGCCCTTGAGGGCATCGCTCTTGGCGGCGAGCTCGAGGTAGGAGGCCGGGCGCACCTCGGAGGCCTTGGGAAGCTTGATCCAGGGCTGCAGGCGCCACAGATCGCCGCGGGGGTCCGCATCGTCGGCGACCACCACATCCAGCACTTCCAACAGATCGGCCATGGTGCGGGCATAGGGCACCACCACGTCCATGGTCGGGGTCAGCGGCCAGTTGCCGCGCACCGAGATGACGCCACGGGACGGGGTGTAGGCGCACAGGCCGTTGTTGGAGGCCGGGCCACGGCCGCTCGACCAGGTCTCTTCCGCCAGACCAAAAGCGGAGAAGCTGGCGGCGGTGGCGGTGCCGGCGCCATTGGAGGAGCCGGAGGCAAAGGGCGCGGTCAGGTAGTCAGCGTTATAGGGGCTCTCGGCGCGGCCATAGACGCCGCGCTGCATGCCGCCATTGGCCATGGGCGGCATGTTGGTCTTGCCCAGGCAGATGGCACCGGCGGCGCGCAGGCGCTCAACGGTAAAGGCATCGCGCTGGGCCACCAGCTCCTTGAAGGCCGGGCTGCCGGAGGCGGCGGTCAGCCCCTTGACCAGATAGCTGTCCTTGGCGGTGTAGGGGATGCCATCGAGCGGCCCCAGGGTCTCGCCACGGGCACGGCGCGCATCGGAAGCTTCTGCTTCTTTCAGCGCATCGGGGTTGTGCACCACGACGGCATTGAGGCGGGTTTGTGTCTCGGGGCCGTTGTAGGCGGCAATGCGGGCCAGATAGGCCTCGACCAGCTCGACCGCAGTGGTGCGGCCCGACTCGAGCGCGGCACGCAGCTCGGCAATGGAAACCTCGGTGACATCTACCATTTTGGGGATCATTTTGATCTCCTGTAAAAGGGTGACTGTTTGTCATGATGATCGCCGCATCGGCGCCTGCGACCATCACATTATCAAGAGATAAAACTCCACTGCGTGGGGTTTTGAATACCAACTGGAACCGGTTTACGACCCGTCGCGAGAGGCGGTCAGCTCAGTGAAGAGCAGCGCAGGAACCGGAGCGTATAAACATACGTGAGCCCTCGGTTTCACATAAGCGAGCTGCACATAAGCCTCTAATAACTGCCTCGCAGCAGGATCGTCACCCGGTTCTTACTTGCCGGAGGGGATCTGCTGGGTGATGCAGTGAATATTGCCACCCCCCAGCAGTATCTCCCGGGCCGGTACACCGACCACTTTATGCTCGGGGAAGATCTCTTCCAGAATCTGCTGGGCTTCGCCATCGGTGGCGGCATCCAGCAGCGGGTAGACGATGCTGCCGTTGGTGATGAGGAAGTTCACATAGGAGCCGGCCAGACGACCTTCGGCCTCGCGCGGCACACCGCTGCCGCTCTCGACACCGGCGGACTCCTCTTCGGTGCAGTAGAGCGGGCCCGGCTGGGGCAGCTTCCACACTTTCAGCTTGCGACCCTTGGCATCCACCGCCGCTTCCAGCACCTTGAGGGCGGCCAGGGAGCGCTCGTATTGCGGATCTGTCTCGTCGTCGGTCCAGTGCAGGGCAACTTCACCCGGGCGCACGAAGCAGCAGATGTTGTCGATGTGGCCGTCGGTCTCGTCCAGGTAGACGCCTTCGTCCAGCCAGATAAAGCTCTTCACCCCCAGATAGTCGCGAAGCAACGCTTCGATCTGATCCTTGCTCAGGTGCGGGTTGCGGTTCTCGTTGAGCAGGCACTCGGCCGTGGTCATGCAGGTGCCTTCGCCGTCCACGTGGATGGAGCCCCCTTCCAGAATGAGCGGCGCGTCGTAGCGGCTCATGCCGTGCTCGGCCAGCATCTTGGCTGCCACTTCCTCATCCTGGTTCCAGGGGGCGTAGAGGCCGCCCTTGAGGCCGCCCCAGGCGTTGAAGCCCCAATCCACCCCACGGCACTCGCCTGCGCGGTTGGTGACTATGGTCGGGCCGCTGTCGCGGGCCCAGCAGTCATCGCTGTTCATCTCCACCAGGGTGACGTGGGCGGGCATGAGACCACGGGCCTGCTCCATGAACTGGGCGGGGACCCCCATAAAGACCGGGGTGGCCTGACCTATGGCATCCGCCACCTTGACGAAGGTGGCCTGCGCGAAGCGACCGGCCTCCCGCCAGTTGTCCGGGCGGAACGGCCAGATCATCCAGACGGCCTGCTGGTGCGCCCACTCGGCGGGCATGGTGAAGCCGTCGGCGGCCGGAATGGAGTTGATGGTCTTGATGCTCATCGCAAGGCTCCTTGCATGGATTGAGGCCCCCACCTTGACCTGGGAACCCTGGAAAAATAAGAGTGGGTCGCAGTGTAAGAAGTTGCGTGCCCATCCATCAAATGAATAGGATGGATTGTCCCATAAACAGCGCGAATAATCCCCCCATGAAACTGCACCAGCTCGACCTCAATCTGCTGCTCGCCCTTGACGCCCTGATGACGCAAGGGAGCGTGACCCGCGCCGCCGAGTCGCTCTTTATCAGCCAGCCCGCCATGAGCCACGCCCTCAATCGCCTGCGGGCCTTCTTTGACGATCCGCTGCTGGTGCGCACGCCCCAGGGGATGCTGCCAACGCCCCGGGCCCAGCGGTTGCATCTGGGGGTGCAGCAGGTGCTGCGGCTGCTGGAGCAGCAGCTCTGGGAAGAGGAGCTGTTCGAGCCGCGCCAGTCGAAGCGCCGCTTCGTGCTCTGCACCACGGATTACGTGGAGTGCGTGCTGATCCCGCCCCTCATCCAGCGCCTCAAAAAGCTCGCGCCCGGGGTCACCATAGAGATCCGCATACTGCGCGACACCCTGCCGGAGGCGGAGCTGGCGAGCGGCGAGATCGATCTGGTGCTGGGGTTTGACGAGTACATGCAGGTGCCGGGCTATCTGGGCAAGGAGACCTGGCTCACCGAGCCCCTGGCCGGGCTGGTGCGCGCCACCCTGGAGCTGGAGGAGGAGCGCATCACCCTCGCGCAGCTGATTGATATGCCCCACGTGTTCCACTCGCCGCTCGGCACCTCGGAGGCGAGCCTCGACCGCTATTTGCAGAGCCTGGGCCATAGCCGCACCATCTCGGTCAACAGCCAGAGCTATATGTCCGCCGCCGCCATCGTGAGCCAGAGCGATCACCTCTTGGTGCTGCCGAGCATGGTGGCCGAGCTGCTCGCCAACCACTGGCCGCTGAAAAGCCTGCCCCTGCCGGCGGACGTGCCGGATTACCACCTCAACTGCGTCTGGCACCCGGTGCATGCGCAACAACCGGCCGTGATCTGGTTGAAGGCGTTGATGAAGGAGCTGGTGAGCCCTCAATAAAAGGGGCATACAAACTGCGTCTGGCACACTCAGTCACCATGCCCAGCAGCCCGCCCTGATATGGCTGAAGGACCTGATGAAGGAGTTGGTGAGCCCTGACTACCCCCCTCATCCCCAGCCCTTCTCCCGCGAGGGGAGAAGGGAGCGGATACCTGGTCTGTGGAAAAATCTTGGCAACCAACAGGTGGACTCCTTTGCTAGCCTCGTCTCGACCAGCTCCTCGATCAATTCCCTCTCCCTCCGGGAGAGGGCTAGGGTGAGGGCCGCTATGCCCGGCGAGTGAACGGACTGGCGGATGGCTATACCTATTAGGTTCAAACAGCACCGTAGGTATGTGATGAAAACCCACCTCTTTGCCAAGCGGCTGAGAGCCGAGGCGACCCTGGCAGAACAGAAGCTCTGGTTCCAGCTGCGCAATCGCCGGTTTGAGGGGCTCAAGTTCCGCCGCCAGTTCCCTGTCGGGCCCTACATAGTGGACTTCATCTGCCTGGAACAGCGGCTGGTGATCGAGGTCGATGGCTCGCAGCATAATCAGCCGAAGGGTCAACAACAGGATGAGGCCAGAACGGCCTATCTCAATGGCGAAGGGCTTCGGGTGATCAGGGTGTGGAATAACGAGGTCCTGGGGCGGATGGATGGGGTGCTGGCGTTTATCAGATTGTCATTGCAGTGACTAGATTCCCCCCCTCATCCCCAGCCCTTCTCCCGAGGGGGGAGAAGGGCTGGGGATGAGGGGGTCATTCTCAGAAACAACAGTGGCTCCCGCGGGAGCCACTGTTGTTTCCCTCTCCCTTGTCAGGTGCGCAGGGAGGCCATGATCTGGCTGACCACATCGCCGAGCAGCTCGGGCTCGGGACGACACTGGCCGACGGTGACCAGACCCTGGATGCTGACCAGCAGGAAAGCAGTCAGGGTGGGGGTAGCGACCTCAGCGCCAAGCTGCCCCTTCCCTCTGGCTTGTTCGAGCACGACCGCCAAGTCCTCCTCCAACTCGCCATAGTTCGCCTTGAGGCGCAGACGCAGCTCCTCATCCTGTTCGGCAAGCTCCACCAGGGTGCGGGTGATCAGGCAGCAACCATCCAGAGTATCGCTCACCACCTGCCGCAGAAAACCCTCGATGGCCGCCAGTGGCTCGCCCTGTGCAAACCGGGCTCGACGACAGGCCCGCTTGCTCTCGATGTAGTGATCCACCGCCGCCAGCAACAGGCCGCGCTTGTTGCCAAAGGCCGCGTAGAGACTGCCAGGGTGCAGACCGGTCGCCGCCACCAGATCCTGCATGGTGGTCTTGGCATACCCCTTGGATCGAAATGCTTCCATGGCATTTTGCAAGACGGTTTCGCGGTTGAACTCGGCGCTGCGCATCGGGGATCCTGTGGCTAGGGGTTGATATGGCGGCAAGTCTACCCCAGGGGCAGGGTCGGGCCAACTTATCTTGAATGCACATTCAAAAAAGAGTTGCACACAAAGCAAAAAACATCTTGAATGCACGTTCAAGAATCATCTTCCCCAGGACACATCGCCATGGATACTCTGTTTCAGCCTTATCGCCTCAATGCCAGCCTGACCCTGGCCAACCGTTTCATGATGGCGCCGCTGACCCGCTGCATGGCTGGTCCCGGCCTGGTGCCGACCGAACAGATGGCTGCCTATTATGGCCGCCGCGCCGACATCGGCCTCATCATCTCCGAAGCAACCATCATTCGCCCGGACGGTCAGGGCTATCCGGACACCCCCGGCCTCTATAGCGCCGAGCAGATCGCAGGCTGGAAGAAGGTGACCAGCGCCGTGCATGCCAAGGGCGGCAAGATCTTCGCCCAACTGTGGCACGTGGGCCGGGTCTCCCACTCCTTCTTCCACGGCCAGCAGCCGGTTGCCCCGTCCGCCATCGGTCTGGAAGGCACCCTGCCGCGCATGCGCGAACTGAGCTATCCGGTGCCGCGCGCCCTGACCGTGGATGAGATTGTCGAGCTGACCGAGCAGTACGCCCAGGCCGCTGCCAACGCCATGGCAGCCGGTTTCGACGGGGTCGAGATCCACGGCGCCAACGGCTACCTCATCGATCAGTTCCTGCACCATGCCAGCAACCTGCGCGATGACCAATATGGTCAGACCCCGGAGAATATGAGCCGCTTCGCCCTGGAGGTCGTGGATGCAGTCAATGCCCGCATCGGCGGCGATCGGGTTGGCCTGCGCCTCTCCCCCGGTGCCTATGCCCACATGGAGGGCGATGCCCGGGATCGCGCCGTCTTCGATTACCTGCTCGGCGAGCTGAACCAGCGCACCCTGGCCTATCTGCATCTGGGCATCTTCGATGACAGCCTCACCTTCGATTACCTGGGTGGCCGCGCCTCCGATTACCTGCGCGAGCAGTACGATGGCCATCTGGTCGGGGTCGGCAACTACAGTGCCCAGACCGCAGCCGAGGCCATCAAGGCTGACCGCTTCGATCTTATCGCCATCGGTCGTCCGCTCATCGCCAACCCGGACTATCTGGCGCGGGTGAAAAAATCCGAGCCCCTGGTGCCCTACTCCGACACCATGCTGGCCGAGTTGGTCTAAACCCCGACATGAAGCCTGGACAGAGCCCTGTTCAGGCCATGGCGTCCTCTCACTATTTTTTGACCAAGGATGGGATCCGCGCCCCGGCGCGGGTTTCCAATGTTTGGGCCCTCTCAGGGCCCTTTTTTTTTGCCCGCCTTTCCGCCTCTGCTGGCGGCTCAGCCGAGCGCCCCAACAAAAAGGTTGTTGATAACAACCTGATGGTTATATTGGTTGTCATCTACAACCAAAAGGACAGACAGAGATGGATCCCCGCCCCCTGCGCGCCCTGTCGCGCGATCTGGTTCGTGAACTCGGCATGCTCTCCCAACAGTGCGGCTCCCTGGCCCTCAGCCCCCTCGAAGCCCATCTGCTGATCGAGCTGGAGAGCGGCCCCGCCACCAATCAGCAACTGGCCGATCGGCTGCGCATCGACAAGTCCAACGCCAGTCGCCCCCTGGCCCGGCTCGCCGAGCGCGACCTGATCGCGTGGCAGGCCCACCCCTCGGACGGGCGCAGCAAGCAGGCGAGCCTCACCGCCCATGGTGCAGCTCAACTGCACGATCTGCACCGACAGATGGACGAGGCCATGAGCGATACCCTGGCTCAGCTCGCCCCCGAGGAGAGCGAGCGGCTCTGGGAGGGGTTGCGGCTCTATCGCAGCGCCCTGTCCCGTGCCCGTCGCCAGCAGGGTTATCGCATTCGCTCCATCGCTCCAAAAGACAACGCCGTCATCGCCGCCGTGGTGCGCCGCGTCTCTGCCGAATATGGCCTCACCGCCGACAAGGGTTACGGCGTGGCCGATCCCGTACTGGACGAGCTGTTCGAAACCTACCACGGGGCCACGAGTCACTACTGGGTCATTGAAGGGCCGGACGGCACCATTCTTGGCGGCGGTGGCATAGCGCCGCTAGCGGGAGAGGAGGGGGTGTGCGAGTTGCAGAAGATGTACTTCCTGCCCGACTTGCGCGGGCTGGGATTGGGGCGACGACTGGTGTTGCAGGCGTTGGGAGAAGCCAGGCAACTCGGCTACCAGCACTGCTATCTGGAGACCACGGCCAGCCTGCGCGAGGCGACCGCACTCTATGAATCCCTCGGTTTCGAGCACTTGCCTGGGCCGCTCGGCAGCACAGGTCACGACGCCTGCGAGATCTGCATGGTGAAATCCCTTGGCTAGACCAGCAGGCCAGTGCGGCCACAGATTGCACTAGACAAGCAATCACCCTGGCGTCCCGAGGGACGCCAGGGTGACGGGTCTCTCTTAGCTCTCTTTGATGGCCGCCTGGTCAGCGTCCCGAGTGACCGGGGCCAGGGGGCGTTTGGCCCAGAACCCGGCCAGCAGGGAGCCGGACAGGTTATGCCAGACCGAGAACAGGGTGCCCGCCACGGCGGACGCCGGGGTGAAGAACTTCATCGCCAGCGCGGTGGCCAGTCCGGAGTTTTGCAGGCCCACCTCGAAGGCGACGGTGCGGCAGATCCGCTCATCGAAACCGAGCCATCGGCTCACCCAATAACCCGCGGTGATGCCGATGCCGTTATGCAGGATCACCGCCAACGCCACTATGGGGCCTATGGTGGCGAACTGGCCGGCATTGAGGGCGACCACTATGGCGATGATCAGTACGATGGCCGCCATGGAGATGAGGGGCAGCACGGGTTCAAGCTTTTCGGTCAGCGCCTGCAGCCAGCTATTGAGCACGACCCCGATGACGACCGGCACCAGCACTATCTTGACCAGGCTCAGCAGCATATCCAGCACGGGGACATCGACGCTCTTTCCCGCCAGCAACTGTACCAGCAGCGGGGTGATGATGACCCCCAGCAAGGTGGAGAGCGCCGTCATGGTGATGGAGAGCGCCACGTCCCCCTTGGCGAGATAGCACATCACATTGGATGAGGTGCCGCCTGCGACACTGCCCACCAGCACCATGCCCACGGTCAGTTCGGCATCGAAACCGAGCAAGAGGCTGATCAACAGCGCCGCCAGCGGCATGACGCTGAACTGCAACACCAGTCCCAGCCCGATGGCTCTCTTGTTGTTCACCACATCGATAAAATTCTTGGGGCTGAGGGTCAGCCCCATGGCCAGCATGATGATGGTGAGCAACGGCACTATCTGCGTCTTAAGGTCAACGAACAGCGCTGGCTGCCAATAAGCCAGCAGGGAAAACAGCAAGGCCCAGAGTGGGAACAGGTTGGTAATGCGTCCAAGCATGACGATCTCCTTATGGTGATTCGAACGCGGGCAAAAAAAGAGGGCCCGCGAGGGCCTTCTCTTATATCAGCTTTACCCGCAGGAGACCCGCTCGCCGTGCCATCACAGACGCATCAGGACGGGAAATAAAACCAGGCGGTCTTGATGAGGCCAGCTTCTACCTCGAACACGGCCAGGCTCTCAAGCGGCTCGGGGGAGAGGCCATGGATCCTTTCATGATCAAACACCTTGTTGCCCATCACCGTCCTCGACAGCAGCTCGGCCCGCAGGGCCGGATTGTTGAAGCGATGCTCGGCATAGAAAGCCCCCAGCGCCCCCTTGCCGACGGTGGAGGGAGCCTCTGTCGGCATCCGGTACCCCTTGAACTCCTCGGCAAAGCAGGCGAGAAAGGCGGTGAGATCCCGAGCATTGTAGGCTTGAAATTGTGCCTCTACGGGCAGTTCGGCGCACATCTGTCACTCCCTGATGATGGAACAACGTCCTTTATAGGGCGCTTTGCTCCCCCTGTCGATAGCCATGCCCGGGCACCATTCCCTGCCCCCCATCACCCTGCTGCACAGACAAAAAAAGACCCCGCCAGTGGGCGGGGTCTCTCTTATCAGCAACCCAGGGTTGCGCGGGATCAGTGCTCGCGGGTCTGGCGGAACAAGACGTCGGGGTGACGCTCCTGAGACAGACGCAGGTTGACCATGGTCGGTGCGATATAGGTGAGGTTGTCACCGCCATCCAGGGCCAGGTTGACCTCGTTCTTGCGCTTGAAGTCTTCGAACTTCTTGACGTCAGTGCCTTCCACCCAGCGAGCGGTGGCGACGTTGACCGCCTCGTACAGGGCCTCGACGTTGTACTCGCTCTTCAGACGCGAGACCACCACGTCAAACTGCAGCACACCGACCGCACCGACGATGAGGTCGTTGCTGATCAGCGGACGGAACACCTGCACCGCGCCCTCTTCGGAGAGCTGTACCAGCCCCTTGAGCAGCTGTTTCTGCTTGAGGGGGTCGCGCAGGCGAATGCGGCGGAACAGCTCGGGGGCGAAGTTCGGGATGCCGGTGAACTTCAGCATCTCGCCCTGGGTGAAGGTGTCGCCGATCTGGATGGTGCCGTGGTTGTGCAGCCCGATGATGTCACCGGCGCAGGCTTCGATGGCCTGCTCGCGGTCACCGGCCATGAAGGTGACGGCGTCGGAGATGTTCACATCCTTGCCCAGGCGCACATGGCGCATCTTCATGCCCTTGCTGTAAGTCCCTGACACTATGCGCATGAAGGCGATGCGGTCGCGGTGCTTGGGATCCATGTTCGCCTGGATTTTGAACACGAAACCGGAGAACTTCTCCTCGGTCGCCAGCACTTCACGCTCTTCGGTCTTGCGCGGCATGGGGGACGGCGCCCAGTCGGTCAGGCCGTCCAGCATGTGGTCAACGCCGAAGTTACCCAGCGCAGTACCGAAGAAGACCGGGGTCATCTCGCCGGCGATGAAGGCGTCGTGATCGAACTCCGGAGAGGCGCCTTGCACCAGCTCCAGTTCACCGCGCAGCTGGGCAGCCAGATCTTCACCTATGGCGGCGTCCAGTTCCGGGTTGTTCAGACCCTTGACCACCCGCTTCTCCTGGATGGTGTGACCCTGACCTGTCTGGTACAGATAGGTCTCATCCTTGTAGAGGTGATAGACCCCTTTGAAGGATTTACCGCAGCTGATGGGCCAGGTGATGGGGGCGCACATGATGTTGAGCTCGCGCTCCACCTCGTCCATGACCTCCATGGGGTCGCGCACTTCGCGGTCCATCTTGTTCATGAAGGTGAGGATGGGGGTATCGCGCAGCCGGGTGACTTCCATCAACTTGCGGGTGCGGTCTTCGACGCCCTTGGCGGCATCGATCACCATCAGGCAGCAATCCACGGCGGTAAGGGTACGGTAGGTATCTTCGGAGAAGTCCTCGTGACCCGGGGTATCGAGCAGGTTGACCAGGCAATCGCGGTAGGGGAACTGCATCACCGAGGTGGTGATGGAGATGCCACGCTGCTTCTCCATCTCCATCCAGTCGGATTTGGCATGCTGGCCCGAGCCACGGCCCTTGACGGTACCGGCGCGCTGAATGGCCTGTCCGAACAACAGGACTTTCTCGGTGATGGTGGTTTTACCCGCATCCGGGTGCGAGATGATCGCAAAAGTGCGTCTCTTGGAGACTTCACTCAGAAATTCAGCTGACATAGTTCGACGTTCTTCTATTGAGCGGCGGCCTCAAGCCACCGTGGGAAATAAGAGATTGCGACGCGCGCAACGCGAGCCAACCCGAGCAGGGCGGGTCTGATGAAAAGCGAAAGGCGTTGCGTTACATGGGTGCGAGTGTCCGGCGTCTTAGCAAAATTGCGCCACATTATACCCGCGCGAGTGAAAAATACCCAGCCCGGCATGCGCCGGATCTGCCTGCGGAGTCCATGGCGGTCAGTCGGCGCGGCACACTCGATTGCGACCGCCCTGCTTGGCGCTGTACATGGCCTCGTCGGCGCGATGGATCAGCTCGCTGAGGCTCTCTCCCTCGCGCAGCTGGGCGCAACCGATACTGACCCGGACCGGGTACTCGGCGGGCAATTCGGCTACCTGGAGTGCCGCCACCTGCTGGCGCACGCGCTCCGCCACCTCGACGGCCTCGGCCAGCAGGGTGTCGGGCAGCAACACCAGAAACTCCTCGCCACCGTTGCGCCCCACTCTGTCCAGACTGCGCAGCGCCTCAGAGATGCAGTTCGCCACCGCGACCAGTACCCGATCCCCCGCCTGATGACCCCAACCATCGTTGATCTGCTTGAAGTGATCGATGTCGATAAGCAGCAGGGAGAAGGGTTGATCCAGGCTCTTCGCCTGCTGCAGCATGGTCTGCGCCTTGGCCTGGATCTGACGTCTATTGTGGATGCCGGTCAGCTCATCCGTCATGGCGAGCCTGCGCATCTTGCGACTGCGCCCGAGTTGATAGAGCACCATGGATCCGAGCAGCAGCAGCGCCAGCACTGTCACCAGCGTCTGCCAGTAGCGCCGCTCCTGGACCTGATCCAGCAGCTGAGCCTGCAACGCCTGGTGAGTCTTGAGGTTCTCGTTCTCCACCTCCTTGCGCGCCAGGTCGAACTCGAAGCGCATCTGGATAGAGCGCTGGGCGCCGAGATCCCGCTCCAGCGCCTCCCTGATCGCCACGTAGCGTTTGAGGGACGCCAGGGCGGCGGCGGCCTCCCCCTGTTTTTCCAGGATCCGTGCCTGCACCCGGTAGATAGTGCCGAGGAAGCGCTTGTTATGCTCCTGAATGAAGATGGGTTCGGCCACCGCCAGGAAGTAGAGCGCCCGGTTTAGCCGGCCGTGGGCCTCCTCGGCCAGCCCCATGACCAGCCGCCACTGACCCAGGGTGGCAGCGTCCGTCTCCTGCTTGCGATTGAGCAAGGTCTCGGCCTGCTGCAAGTGGACCAGCGCCTCATTCACTCGCCCCAGTTTGAGCTGGCTGTGGGCAACCTCGGTCAACGCCCAGGCCTCGTCCATGCTCCACCCCTTGCCCTTGAAGTAGCTGGCCGCCCCCGTAAACAGCGCCAGCGCCTCGGCGTGGCGCCCCGTGTCCGAGTAAAGAATGCCGAGTTGAGCCCGAATATCATTCAGGTTCTCCTCATCGCCCTGCTGCAGATAGGCATTCTCCAGCTCCTTGAAGTATTCGAGGGCCCGATCAAACACCTCCATGCGGCGATAGGTATTGGCTATCTCCCCCAGCTGGTGCAAACGCCAGGCCTCGAGCCCGAGTCGCTCATAGAGGTCGTGGGCGACAAGCTGATCCTTGAGACCGGCGGCCAGCTGCCCTTGATAGGCCTGCATGTTGCCGCGATAGCTCAGGGCGTCCGCCATCAGCCGCTGGGCCCCCGCCGCCTCCGCCAATTTGAATGCGGCATCATAGTCGCGACGGGCATTGGTCATCTCGCCCAGCAACTGGTTATGCCAGCCCCGGCAGTTGAGCAGGGCTATCTCGGCCAGCTTATCCTGCCGTGCCCGCGCCTGTTGCAACTGCTGGCTGGCAAAGGTGATGGCGGCGCTGTAGTCGCTGGTATTCTCGGCAGGCTGGGCCCAGCACTGCAGGCTCACCAGGCGGCCATAGAGGGGGTGGGTCGCATCGATCTGCCCTGACAGCCCCTGCACCCTGGCCTGAAAATCCCTGTGGGGCTGGAAGCCATTCTCCAGCTGAGTCAGCTCGCTAAGCAGGGATCCGCCCTTAGGGAGCCCATGCTCGGTATCATGAGGAATTGCCCAGACGGGCCCCATCAGCAGGGTCAGGTAGAGCAACCAGGGGGAGATATGATGTACGCCGATCACGGGCCTCCAGCGGCATTTATTTGATAAATCGAATAATTGGCCTTTCTATCATATCCTGCAACCGGTGGACTTATGGTGAAATAATCATCCATTCCCTCTATAGTCAGCGCTCTAACCGGGGCCAAGAGACGCCGTATCATCCTGAGCCCT
The DNA here is from genome assembly GCF_020149575.1 of Aeromonas rivuli. Taxonomy (NCBI): domain Bacteria; kingdom Pseudomonadati; phylum Pseudomonadota; class Gammaproteobacteria; order Aeromonadales; family Aeromonadaceae; genus Aeromonas; species Aeromonas rivuli. The sequence continues at coordinate 3,701,629 of NZ_CP079742.1, forward strand.
CCCCCACGGCCTGTGCCATATGCCAGGGCATCCAGAGACAAATGGTCCCAACGTGACAGGAAAGGTCCCCCAGGATTACGAGGCGCTGCTTGTCGCCTACCGGAAACTGCAACAGGAAAACGAGCGGCTCAAGCGCATCGCCGATGACGCACGGGAGAAGCTGGACGCCGCCATGGATGGTACCGGTCTGTGCATCTGGCAAAACCATATTCCCACCGGCAAGCTCGTCATCTTCAATCGTCGCTGGGGCGCCATGCTCGGCTATCAGCCCAAGGAGATGGAGGCTCACTTCGACGTCTGGCGTGCGCACCTGCATCCGGAAGACAGGGAGCGGGTGCTGCAAGCCTTCTTCGATCACCTCAATGGCAAGACCCCTTTCTATCAGGCACTGCACCGCATGCTGGCCAAGGATGGCAAGGTGACCTGGGTGCTGGACAGGGGCCGGGTCGTGGAGCGGGATCAGGCAGGCAATCCCCTGCGGGTCATGGGTTCCCACATGGATGTCACCCACGAGAAGGAGTACGAGCAGCAGCTCGCCCTGCTCGCCCACAGGGATCCCCTCACTCACCTGCTCAACCGCGCCGCCTTGCAGCGCCAGTTTCCCGGTTCCCATCAGACCCTCTGTTTCATCGATCTGGATGACTTCAAGCAGGTTAACGACAGCCTGGGCCACAGGGCCGGTGACGAGTTGCTGGTCGAGCTGGCCCGCCGGCTCAGGAGCATCTGTCCCGAGGAGGCCATCCTCGGCCGTCTCGGGGGGGACGAGTTCATACTGCTGCTCTCCTGGTCAAGCCTGGATGCCCGCACCTTGCAGCTTGCCCAGGCTTGCCAGCAGGCCATCTCGGCCCCCGTCCCCCTCGCCAACGGCGAAGCCAGCATAGGGTTGAGCATGGGGATAGCCCAGATCCGGCCTCAGGATGACTTCAGCACGGCCCTGGCGCGGGCGGACAAGGCCATGTATCAGGTCAAGCATGGGGGAAAACGCGGCTTCCATATCGCCCATCCCAGCGGCCAGCCCCTGCTCGATCAGGAACAGGTCAACGAGCGGGCCCTCAGATAGGCAGCGGCCCCATCACCTCAGATAGCCGCCTTTGATCGCTCCCTCAGATAGGCAGCGGCCCCATCACCTTGACCGCACGAATGGCGAAGTGGCTATTGATGTCATTGACCATCGCCAGAGATTGCAGGCGCCGCACCCACTGCTCGTAAGCGGGCAAGTCGGGCACCACCACTTCCAGCAGATAGTCATAAGTCCCCGAGACGGTATGGCAGCTGATGAGCTCCCCCATGGCGGACACCGCCTGCTCGAACGCCTCCACCAGCGCCTCCTTGTGCTGGCTGAGCCGCACATTGACGAAGACGGTGATCCCCAGCCCCAGTTTCTCCCGCGCCAGTATGGCGCGATAGCCCTGGATATGGCCCTCGCCCTCCAGCCGCTTGAGGCGCCGGGCACAGGGTGACGCGGACAAGCCCACCTGTTGAGCCAGTTCCACCGTGCTGAGTCGGCCATCCTGTTGCAGCAGCCGCAGCAGTTGTAAATCTATCCTGTCGAGCATTTGGGTGTTTTCCATCAAAAGTCCCTTTCAAATCACCTGAAGCCACCAATATACCCCCGAAATCACCAAGAGTTTGCCCTGAAACACCCCTCGACTTGGCGGGATAATCGAGGCTCACCCCTGAAGCCTGACCATGCAAGGAGCGCCTGTGTCTCACCTTCCCCATTCCCGCCTCGGTGGCTGGGCCGCAGCCCTGGCGACAGTGCTGCTCTGGTCCGGCTTTTTTCTCTCCCTCAAGGCAGGAGCCCAGGCCAGTCTGCCTCTGCTCGGCCTTGCGCTGCTCCGTTACGGGATCCCCGCTCTGCTGCTGGCCCCCCGTTACTGGCAGGCCAGAGTCAGGTTCAAGGCCGTGCCTGCCCGCTGGCGGCTCGCCATCATGGTCGGTGCCGGGCTCCCCTTCTTCTGGCTGGGGGCCAGCGGCATGCAGCTTGCCCCCGTCAATCAGGGCAGCGCCCTCATCCCGGGTCTGGTACCACTCTGGGTCGCACTGCTGTTGTGGGGACTGGGGGAGCGCTGCGGCCCGGGGCGTCGGCTCGGACTGAGCCTGATCGCCTCGGCGCTGCTGGTGATGATACTGACCGGCGCCCCCGGGATCTGGCTCGGTCAGCTCCATTTCATCGGTGCCGCCCTGCTCTGGGCTCTGTTTACCCTGGGTGTGAAGCGCAGCGGGCTGGGCCCATTGGATGCGGCCGCCCTGGTCGCCGTGCCCTCAACCCTGGTATTGCTGCCCATGGTGATCTGGCTGGGCTGGCCAGCGGGTGGCACAGTGCAGATCTGGATATGGCAGGGGGTGATACAGGGAGCGGGGGCGGGTCTGGGGGCGGCGCTCTGCTACGGCCACGCCATCCGGGTCTTGGGGGCCGAGATCACCTCGGCGGTCGGCTCCCTCACCCCGCTGGTGGCGAGCGCCCTGGCCTGCCTGCTGCTTGGCGAGGTGTTGACCCTGCCCCATTGGCTGACCCTGGCCTTGCTGGCGATTGGTGTCATGCTGGCCAGCCGGGTGGCCAGCCCTTCAGCTCTGCTGCCAGCGGCGCAGCAAGCGACCACGCAAGCCACAGTCCAGTAGCCAGCTGTTGTCGAACACCCGCAGCAGCGCGGGTTTGGCATGGCGAGACATGGCCACTGCGTGAAAGCGCGTCTGCTGGCGGCGCCGCTCGTTCATCTGATCCAGCAGGCTGTGGGGCAGGCTCTGGGCGATGAAGTCGGAGATGACCAAGACATCCGCCTTGGCAAAGGCGGGCTCCTTGAGCTGCTCCAGCGCCTGGGCGAGACAGGGCACCAGATCGGTACCCCCATGGAAGCTCATGGAGAGGAAGCGCTCCGCCTGATCCAGGCCGGTGTCGGCGCGGATCTCCAGGGTAGCCACCTCGGTGGAGAACAGCATCAGGAAGCAGCCACGCTGCTCATCCATCGCCACCTTGAGCAGGGCGAGGAAGAGCGCCTTGGCACACTCCTCCGGGTAACCGCCCATGGAGCCCGAGGTGTCGATGCAGACGATGAAGGGGCCGCGAGACTGGGGATCCGCCCCCCCCGCCTGGGGTGTGCGCAGCAGCAGGCGCTGGCGTGGCAAGGTGCCACGGCACTGGTAGCTGAGCAGGCGCCGCTCGAGATAACGGCGATAGAACTCCAGCTCCAGCTCGGGCAAGCCAAGCATCACCGCCTCGCTGGGCAGCATCCGCATCAGATCGTTGCCCGGGTGTATGCCCACCAGATCATCCGGCACATCATCGCTCACCGCCTCCGCCAGCTCCTGTATCGGGACAGGGGGCAGGGGGCGCTCGTGGGAGTGGCGATCCTGCTCGCTGCGCCCGAGCAAGTCTGCGATCTCCCGCAACAGGGGTTCACGCTCGAGCATGCGCGCGTACTGCTTGATGAGTTCCAGGCTGCGCTTGTGCCAATGACCCTGGGCGAGATCCCAGAGGCCCCCCGCCGAGATCTGGTGTGGATCCAGGGCGTCGGCCAGGGTGCGGTTTGCCAGCAGCTGATCCTCTATCTCCTGGCGCAGCTTGTCTCGCTCCGCCTCGGCTATCTGGTGCTGCAGCTGCAACAAGGCGCCGACCAGGCTGCTGCGCCACTTCTCGACAAACAACTTTTGCAGCCCTTCACTGGGGTGCTCGCTGAGCTGGCGCACCAGGCTGCGCGCCTCACCGGCGAAGGGGCTGCTCGGCGCCAGCAGATCGAGCAGGGCCGGTAGCTGACCCACCAGCTCGGAGAGGGGCAATCCCTTGTGGCGTTGATAGAGTTGATACTCCTGCTCCAGCACCACAGGCACAGGTTTGTGTTTGATCTCCTCGTTCAGCCGCTCGCTCCAGCTCATGATGCGCCGCTTGAGCCGCTTGCCCTGGCTGCCTGGCGCGCGCCGGATAAATTCGGAGATCTTGGGTGAGGCGGCCAGCAGCAGCGCCATCTCCCCGGCTATCTCCCCCTCCTCCATCAGCAGGGCCAGGTCCATCATGCCGATCTCGATCATGATGACCTCAGGATGCGGCGAGCAAGGCCCATGGCACTGGACAGGATCCTCTCAGACGACGGATCGGTGACGACAAGGTGCGCGGCAACCACGGCTCAGTGCCTCTCGCCAAACAGGGCGAGGCGTTCGCGCCAGCTGCGGGCATCCCCCTGCAACTGGCCCAGATCCCGGGCCAGCACGAAGAAGCTCTCTTCCACCTTCTGCAACCACTCCTGACCGAGGAAGAGGTGGCTCTGCTGGCGCTCATACAGGCTGCGTTGCCGACGCAGATCCTGGCTGAGGGTCTCGAGTTGACTCAACAACTCTGTCAGCGTCTGCTGCCAGGGTTCGAGTACCACGGCAGGCAGGGGCTGCTGTCCCACCAGTACCAGCGGCACGCTCTGGCGCTGCACATCCAGCACCCCCAGGCGCAGTTGATCATCGAGCACCAGCTCGTAGTGCCCCTCGGCCGGGCTGCCCAGGTGCCAGCCCACCAGCTTCTCGCCGGTGGGGTGCCAATGCGCCAATCTGTGGCGATCGAATGCCAGGGTCTCGGTGAGTCGGGTCGGATCTTCCGCGCCGAGGGCTGCGGGGTAGAGCAGATGCAAATGTACCTGCTTGCCGAAGGCGTGAGCCCCGGTCAGCGGCAGCGCAATGCCACGGGCGCGGCGTCCGAACCACTGTTGGCGCTGCCTGGCCTTGTGCGCCAGACGCTGGGCCATCTCCCCTTGCAGCAGGCGGAAGCGCTCCTTGAGGTCGAGCAGCTGACGGGTCAGGGCGAGCTGGCGGTAGCAGTGCAGCCGGGCAAACTCCCCCAGCATCTCCTGCAGCGCCTCGCGGGAGGCCTCGTCATGCCAGAGGCAATCCTTGAACAACAGCAGATCCAGCGGCGCCACCTCTTCACGGCCATTGAAGAAGGCGCTGGCCTTGATGAGCCGCACCGCCTTCTTCCAGCGCCGATCCGACACATAACAGCTGTGGGCCAGCTGGCTGTCGAGCTGCTGGCGCAGCTGATAAATCAGCTCGAAGCAGCCATCGGGCAGCCGCACCTCGTCTATCTGGCCCTGCCAGGCCAGGTACTCATCGCTGCGGATCTGCACCGAGGCGGGCAAGTTCTGATGAGACTGCCCCTCGCTGGCCAGCATGGCCTGGAAGTTGCCCTTCTCCTGCACCCTGTCCAGCCAGATCCGCACCAGCATGCGATCATAGAGCGCCTCCAGGCCGCTGTCCGGCGCGGGCAATTCGTTGGAGGCGGTGACCAGCAGCCGCATGGGAATGGGATGCTGACTGTCGCCGTTGCGAAACTGCCGCTCGTTGATGGCGGTGAGCAGGGTATTGAGGATGGCCGGGCCCGCCTTCCAGATCTCGTCGAGAAACACCACCTCGGCCTCGGGCAGATAGCCTGCGGTGAGGCGCAGGTACTTGCCCTCATCCTTCAGCGCCTGAATGGAGAGGGGACCGAACACCTCTTCCGGGGTGCTGAAGCGGGTCATCAGGTATTCGAAGTGACGCGCCTCATGAAAGGCGAGCTTGAGACGCCGCGCAATCAGACTCTTGGCAATACCGGGGGGCCCGAGCAAGAAGACACTCTCCCCTGACAGGGCGGCTAGCAGCCCCAGACGCAAGGCATCCTGGCGTTCGTACAATCCCTCCCCCAGGGCAGCCAGCAGCCGTGGCAAGCGCTCAGTGATGGCGTTAGCAGAGTGACTCTTCTGGGACAACAGCGACATAGGCAAATTCCGGCTCGAGATAGGGATGGAGATTCAGGTCGGCGGCGTCGGTTCATGGGAAGAGGCGCCGGGTTTCGGGCTGCATAACGGCAAAGGGTGCAGCAAACGCCGTTCGAGTGTACCCTTCCTTGAGTTTTTTTTGCCAATCCAGAGTCAATCAGATGCTAGATCCCTTACGCCAGGGCCTGCTTAGCCGCATGGGCATACCCCAGTGGCAAGTGCGCCGCCCGGCCCTGCTGGGCGCTGAGCCTGCGCCCACAGAGGACACCACCGACGCGGCCGCCCCCTCACCGCCGGGCCAACTGGTGGTCGAACCGCTGATCAACCTGCCAAGCCCCCATGCCAAGCCCCCCTTGCCGGCGGGCCGACTCTGGATAGTGGCAGACAGCCTGCCTGCCCCCACCCTGCTGGCGGATGTCTGCCTGCTGCTGGGATTCGGGACTCAGGAAGTGAGCCTGGTGCCGAGTCTGGATCCTGGCATGGCAACGCCCCTGCTCTGGCTCGAAGCGGCGGATCCCGCCTGGCCCCAGGCACTTGTCTGCCCGCTGCAACCCAGTGCGGCCCAGAAACGGGCACTCTGGCAACAGCTTCGCCAGCGCCTGAGCTGAGTCATTGCCACCCTAGCCTTGCCACCTTTTCATGGCCCAGATTGCCGCCCCCCCGTTTCGGAGTCCAGATGTCCCAAGCCCAGCCCGCATTTCGCCCCCTGCTGGAGAGCGATTTTTCCCTCATCTACCCCATAGAGCAGGCCGCACACCAGGAGCCCTGGAGCCAGGCCAATCTGCTCTCCTGCTTCGGGCCCCGCTACCTCAACGGTTTGCTGCTGGTGGAGGGACGTCCCGCCGGTTTCTACATCTCGGATCTGGTGGCCGGAGACAGCTCGCTGATGAACATCTGCGTCCATCCTGACTTTCAGGGCAAGGGATTGGGGCGGGCACTGCTGAGGGAATATCTGGCCAGCAGCAAGGCGAAAAAAGCCGAGGCCTGGTTCCTCGAAGTGCGGGCTGGCAACAAGGGCGCCATCGCCCTCTACGAGAGTGAAGGCTTCGCCGAGTATTGCCGCCGCGCCGATTACTATGGCACAGGCCCGGATCGGGAAGATGCCGTGCTGATGTCGCGGCTGTTCGACTTCGGCTGACCCCTCAGCCGGGCCTGCCCCTGATCTGGCGCGAACCCCGCTCTGCTGCCACTCAGGGTGCCAGTGACACGAAGGCGGGATCGTCCAGTGCCAGGGTGGTGCGTAACACCGCATCGAAGCCCGCGACCGACAGCGGCATGAAGAAACCGCGCCGATAGGTCACTCCCGGCATCCAGATCTGCTCGATATCCACCACTATCTGTATCGGTTTGAGCGGGCCACCGCCCTGTTGCAGATAGATGCCAGGGGGCGTATTCACCTTGGGGAAGCGACGCAGTACCCGCTCACTGCCATCCCCCGCACTCGGGTTGAGGCGCACCTTGACCAGCCCGGCCAGGGTGGATGTCAGCGCCGGATCCTGCCACAGCGCCTTGTCGAGCAATTTGCAGCGCCGACACTTGTCTGACTCGATCACATAGAGCACCGCCATGCCGGATTCCCGGGCGAGCTGCCCGGCCCGTGCCGCCCCCTGTTCGCCCTTGAGCCAAGGGTTGCCACGAGCCAGCGCCTGTTGATTCCATGCATACCAACCCACGCCCCCGGCCACCAACAGCAAGGCCAACAGAAGTCCTAACCATTTCCCCAGATTTTTCATTGATCTAGCCTCCGACGACCGCCTCTCCCAGTTATCGCCGATTTTGATTAATTTCGCAGCAAAATCCGCTCTCCCTGATCAGGAACAAAACAGCGCACACTTGTAAGCCGTAATCTTAGAGTTTACACTCCAGCCCGATTTTCACGCCCCTGCCGGGCGTCTCTCTGTCATTGAGGATCTACGGATGTCACAGCTTCATTTGGTTCATCTGCTTCGCGAACGCATCGCCCGTCTGGGTAATAAAGCCGCCCTGCGGGTGCAACAGGATGGCCAATGGCGTGCCATCGGCTGGCGCACCCTGGGACAGGCCATGGACTATTGCGCCCAGGCGCTGATCCGGGCCGGTCATCAGGAGTGTGACATGGTCGGCCTCTATGCCCGCAACATGCCGGAGTGGACCCAGGCCGACCTCGGCATCCTGGCCGCTCGCGGGGTCAGCGTGCCCATCTACCCCACCAGCACCCAGGATCAGCTGCGCTACATAGTGCGCGATGCAGGCATCCAGCTGCTGTTCGTAGGGGAGCAACCACAGTTCGATCAGGCGCTCCACTTGCTGAAGGCTGGCGAGATCCGCCAGATTGTGGCCCTCGATGGCAGTGTCGATCTGCGCGGCTGCGAGCAGGCCAGCCACTTCCAGACCTTCCTCTCCTCCGGTAACCATCAGCCCAGCGAACAGACGCTGCGCGCACGCGAACAGCACTACCGGATGGATGATCTGCTGACCCTCATCTATACCTCGGGCACCACGGGCGAGCCCAAGGGGGTCATGCTCGATTTCGCCAACATCGCCGCCTGCTTCGAGATGCATGACAGCCGCCTGGATCTGAACGAGCAGGATGTGTCCCTGTGCATGTTGCCCCTGAGCCACGTGTTCGAGCGCGCCTGGAGCTACTACGTGCTCTATTGCGGCGCCGAGAACGTCTATATCCGCGATCCCCAGAAGGTGATGGAGGTGATTGGCGAAGTGAAGCCGACCGTGATGTGCGCCGTGCCGCGCCTCTACGAGAAGGCCTACGCCATGATCCAGGCCAAGGTCGCCCAGGCCCCGGCCTTGCGCCGCGCCCTGTTTGGCTGGGCCACCGGGGTCGGCAAGCAGATGGTCGCCACCCGCCAGGCGGGCAAGTCCGCCTCCCCCCTGCTCTACCTGCAGTTGGCCCTGGCCGAGCGGCTGGTGTTTCGCAAGCTGCGGGCCCGCTTCGGTGGCCGCACCCGCTTCCTGCCGGTGGCGGGCGCCCGCCTCGCCGACGATGTGAATCTCTTCTTCCAGGCCATGGGGCTCAACCTCAAGTACGGTTACGGCATGACCGAGACCACGGCCACCGTCTGCTGCTACGAGGACAGCCAGTTCAAGCTGGGCTCTATCGGTACCGTCATGGACGGCATCGAGGTCAAACTCGGCGAGAACAACGAGCTGCTGGTGCGCTCCCCCACGGTGATGCGCGGTTACTACAACAAGCCGGAGGCCACCGCCGAAGTGATGACCGAGGATGGCTTCCTGCGCACCGGCGATGCGGGCGAGCTGGATGGCGAGGGCAACATCTACTTCACCGAGCGCCTCAAGGAGCTGATGAAGACCTCCAACGGCAAGTACGTGGCGCCGCAGCTGGTGGAGGGCACCCTCGGCAAGGATCGTTTCATCGAGCAGATCGCCATCGTCGCCGACGCCCGCCACTTCGTGTCGGCGCTGATCGTGCCCTGCTTCGAGTCTCTGGAGGAGTACGCCCGCTCCATCAACCTGCAATATCAGTGCAAGACCGAGCTGCTGCGCCACTCCCGGGTGGTGGAGTTCTTCGAGGCGCGCATTCAGGGTCTGCAACAGGAGCTGGCCAAGTTCGAGCAGGTGAAGAAGTTCACCCTGCTGCCGAGCGCCTTCTCCATGGAGCTCGGGGAGATCACCCCCACCATGAAGCTGCGCCGCAAGATCATCGAGGCCAAGTACCAGAGCGAGATCGAGGCCATGTACAGCCACCTCTGATCTCACTGCCAATCCCCCGATATCGCCGCAGGATCACCAGGTCCTGCGGCGTTTTTCATATTGAAAGCAGTGTTTTCGTCCCGTCATTCAGCTGATGTCAGCAACAGAGTCGCACCATGGCTTCATAGCAGATGAGCCCCTCTTGCCATCCCGTCAAGTCAGGCTCGCACCACTCCCAGAGCGACTCTCTTATGAAGCTGACTTCACTCGAATTCGATGGCCAAACCCATCACTACCTGCTGTTTCATGATCAACTGCAACTGCCCCGCTGGTCCCTGGACAAGACCCAGGATACCGCCCACTTCGAACAGATCGGCAGCAGTCTGTTTCGCCGCCACGACGCCAGTCACTCCCTGTGCAAGCTGGTTGCCGACAAGCATCCACGCTGGTCGCTGGCCTGGTTGTGCCGCGATCAACTCGGCAAGCGGCTGATCGGTCACATCGACGCCCTGCGTGAATGGCGCAGTAACCGGATACTGCGCCAGGTCGGTCTCAATGTGGTGCCTTGCCAGGCAGCCGGGATCGCCATCAACCCCCTCAATCCCCTCGCCTCTTTCCTGGCGGTGCAGTACCTGCAAGATGCCGTTTCGGGGGAGGATTACTTTCTCGGCGCCGACGAGGCACAGCGCCTCGCCCTGCTACGCCGACTCGCCAGGGAGATTGCCACCCTGGCCAGCCACGGTTACTGCCACCGGGATCTCCATTTTGGCAATCTGATGATTGATCCCATGGGGGAGATCATCTGGATTGATACTCATGTACGTCGCCTGCCCTCTGGCGCCAAGGCTCGTCAGCAGATCCTGGCGGCCACCCTCAAACCCGGCAAACTGCATGGGGAAGGCTATCGCGACTATCTGCTGCAACAGATTAAGCAGTGTCCCCCTCAAGTGCCTGTGCGCCACTGACGCCCGCTCATGACCTCCGCCCCATGAAAAAGCCGCTCCGAGTGAAGTGAACCCCGAAAGTTGGACACCCAACGAGTAGGGGTTCTTCGTTTCTATGGCAAAGCAAAAATACTCGACCGACTTCAAGCGTCAGGTCGTTCTTCACTATCTCAACGGTCATGACGGTGCCAAAAAGACGGCCGCCCTGTTTGGTGTCGATCATGGCGCCGTTCGCCGCTGGACTGAGCACTGGAAAGTCAGTGGTGAAGATGGCTTGACCATCACGACCAAAGCTTATTCTGCTGAGTTCAAAGAGGAGGTACTGCACTGGATGCAGGAAAATAATGCATCTTCTCGCAAGGCGGCCGCAGCATTCAAGATCGCCGCGGCCTGCACCGTCAGTCGGTGGGCGCGGCTTTATCGTGAAGGCGGTATCATGGCCCTTAGTGACAAACGCACAGAGCGCATCATGGCTTCAGGAAAAAAACCACCGAACAAACCGCTCACCGCCCCCTATCCCACTTTCCACAGTGCCCAGGAAGAGCTCGAATACCTGCGGGCGGAGAACGCCTATCTAAAAAAGCTGCATGCCTTGGCTCGGGAAAAGCAGCAGAGAAAGCAAAAATAGTTTCCGAGCTAAGGCAGGACCATCAGCTGGCAACGCTGCTGCATATCGCTTGGTTGCCACGCAGCACCTTCTACTGGCAGGTGAAGTCAGGTACCAGCGCAGGGACCTATGAGCATGAAGCGCAACGGATCAAGGCGCTGTTTCATCACCACAAGGGGCGTTATGGTTATCGGCGGATCACCCTGGCGCTGCGCAACGAAGGGTGCCTAATTAACCACAAGACAGTGCGAAAACTCATGCGAGAACAGGACCTTGCCTCTAACCTGCGCCGCAAGAAATATCGGTCGTACAAGGGGACATACGGCCATATCGCCCCGAACCTCTTGCAGCGTGATTTTCACGCCGATGCCCCGAACCAAAAATGGGTCACCGATGTGACGGAGTTCAATCTCAAAGGGCAGAAGTTGTACTTGTCGCCGGTGCTGGACCTCTATAACAGCGAGATCATCGCCTGGCAGATGGCAACGCACCAGGGGATGCGGTTGGTGGACAAGATGCTGGATGACGCCTTGGCGACATTAGGGCCCACAGACGCGCCGGTGCTGCACTCGGATCAAGGCTGGCAATATCAGATGGCCAGCTATCAGACGCGATTATCGTCAAGGGACGTGAAGCAAAGCATGTCACGCAAAGGGAACTGCCTGGACAATGCGGTGGTAGAGAACTTCTTTGGACTGCTGAAAAGCGAATGCTGGTTCAACGAAGAGTACGAAGATACAGAGCAGTTGAAACGTGTGGTGGATGAATACATCCACTACTACAACCATGAGCGGATCAAAGTGAAACTAAACGGCCTGAGCCCGGTACAGTACCGAACTCAGGCCATGTTATCCGCCAACTAACGTGTCCAATAAATGGGGTTCACTTCACGAGGGAGCGGCTTTTTGTATCAGGAGACGATCAGGCGGGCACTGTGCGGCCGAAGTAGTCGGTCAGGAAGTCGTCGAAACTCAGGCTGTCGCCCCGCTCCCGTTCCCGCTGTTTGAGCAGGGACTCCCGCGCCTCACCGGCAAAGTAAGCCTCATCCCAGTACTGCAGTTCACCGGCCAGCAACTGTTCGCGATACTGACTGGCCAAGGCGTCGCCGAAGCAGCCGTTATCCAGGTCGCTCTCCTTGAGCAGCTTGAGCAGGCGGGCCGAGTAGGTGAGTTCGGGGTTGTTGAGCTTGGCTCTGTGCGTCGCCACCGTCTCACGATAGCGATTACGGCCACAGCAACGGTCCAGCAAGGCCGCAACCTCGTCCAGCTCGTCAAACAGGCTGAGTCCGTACTCCTTGAGGCCGAGGGCTGTGCCCTGCTCATCTTCGAGCTGCAGGCCGGGGCGACGCCCCTCCAGCACGACCTTGTTCATGTTGCGACGATTGCGGGCGATCTCCTCTTCCGACAGCTGGGCAGAGGGACGCAGCAGGCACCACACCAGGAAGACGTCGAAGAAACGTACCTGCTCCACGTCGATACCGAGCGGCGTGAAGGGGTTCACGTCCACGGTGCGCAATTCTATGTATTCGATACCACGCTGCTCCAGCGCATCCGACGGCTTCTCGCCGCTGCGGGGGGTACGCTTGGGGCGGATAGGCGCATACAACTCGTTTTCGAGCTGCAAGACATTGTCATTGAGCTGGCGATACTCGCCGTTCACCTTGACCCCTATCTTGGCAAACTCGGGGTCATGGGTACTGATGGCCCGGCGCAGGGAGGCCACATAGGCAGGCAAGTTGTCGTGGCTGATATTGAGCATGCTCTGGGAGCTGCTGGTATAGCCGAGATCGGAGAGGCGCAGGGAGGTGGCATAGGGCAGATAGAGAGTCCCCTTGCCAATCTTCTCGAACGGCAGGGTGCTGGTCCGCCCCTTGAGGAAGGATTGGCAGATGGCAGGGGAAGCGCCAAACAGGTAAGGCACCAGCCAGCCGAAGCGGTAGACGTTGCGAATAAGCCCCATGTACTTCTCGGAGATGAAGCGCTGGCTGCAACAGGGCTCCCCCGCCAGATCCTGCCATTCACACCAGAAGCTGTCCGGCATGGAGAAGTTGAAGTGGATGCCGGCGATCACCTGCATCAGGCTGCCATAGCGATTCTTGAGGCCCTGGCGATAGAGGGTCTTCATCCGGCCTATGTTGGAGCTGCCGTACTGGGCAAGCCGTATGCTCTCCTCGTCACCGACGAAGCAGGGCATGGAGAGCGGCCAGAGGCGCTCTTCGCCGATGTGCTGGCTGACATGGTGATGAATGTCGCCCAGCTGCTCCATCAGGCTCTCGATAGAGTCGGTGGCCGGGGTAATGAACTCCAGCAAGCTCTCGGAGTAGTCGGTGGTGATGTTGGCATGGGTCAGGGCCGAGCCCAGACTGTGGGGGTGATCCCCCTGGGCCAGGCCACCCTCGGGGGTGATGCGCAGGGTCTCGCGCTCCAGGCCACGCCGGATCCCTTTGAGGGCAGACAGACGTTCCGGGGTTCCCAACGCCGCCAGTAACTCGCGCAGTGACAAGCTAGATGTGGTCATATTCAAGACTCATTGTTGGCCGCCCCAGTCGGGGCGGCACTCAGGCATGCCGCACGCTTCTCTAGGGAAGTTGCAGCGGATAGATAGGAAGATGAAGCTGGCTTAAGGGTTTTTCAAGCTTTTGCTTGTCTCCCACCACCACTATTACCATCTGCTTGGGATCGAGCCAGTGGGCCGCGCTCTGCTTTAGAGTCTCTTGTGAAACCGTTTTAATCAGTTGGCTCTGGGCCTGAACGAAATCCGGTTTCAGGTCATACATGATCATCTGCAGCAGGAAGCCCGCCTTCTGGCTCAGGGTCTCATAAGAGAGCGCATCCTGCTGGGAGACGGCACTGCGCATGTAGGCCAGCTCCACCGGGGTGGGGCCGCTCCCCTGATACCCTTCCAGCTCCTTGAGGAACTGGCGAATGGCATCCACGGTTGCATCCGCCCGCACATTGGCACCGGTGGCGAAGACACCGACATCACGATTGGCGGAGAAACCCGAGCTGGCGCCATAGGTGTAGCCCTTGTCTTCCCGCAGATTGAGGTTGATCCGGCTGTTGAAATTGCCCCCCAGGTTGAAGTTCATCAGACCGGCGGTGAAGTAATCCCCCGTGGTATCAAACGCCATGGCGCGGCGACCGATGCGGATCACCGACTGGGGCGCCCCCGGCTTGTCCACCAGATAGATGCCCGGCTTGGCTTGCGCCACCTTGGGTTTGAGGTCGCCAAGGGTAGGGGCCGTGCCTTGCCATTCGGTCAGGAAGCCGAGCTGATCCTCCACCTGCTGCTGGGTGACGTCACCCACCACCACCACCTTGGCATGGCTCGAGTCGTAGTAGTGCTGATAGAAGCGCTTCACATCGCTCAGGGTCAGCTTGGCGACATCCGCGGGCAGACCCTCCGCCGGTTCCCCCAGACGGCTGCCCTTGCCATAGATCAGCTCGCGAAACGCCTGACCCGCCAGCCACTCAGGCTGCTGCTCGCTCTGCTTCATGCCTTGCAGCAACTGCGCCTTGGTGCGCTCAAAGTCTGCCTCACGCAGGCCGGGGCGCAGCCACAGCTCCTTCACCAGTGCCAAGGTCTGGGGCAGCTTGTCGGTCAGGCTGCTGATGGTGATCAGGTTGTTGTACTGGGCGCTGGAAAACTCGATGCTGGCCCCCAGCTTTTGCAACTCGTCGCTGAGCGCTGCCTCGGAGAGGCGTACCGACCCCTGCTCCATCATGGCCGCGGTCAGATTGGCCAGTCCCAGCTCCCCCTTGCTCTCGGCACTGATGCCACCGGGCAGGGCAATCATGATGGAGACGGCCGGGATCTCGTCACTCTGGCTGCCGATGATCTCGATGCCCTTGTCGAGCTTGCCATGCCAGATGGCCGGCACCTTGGCACTGACCGCATCGCTCACCCTGGGCTGCACACCGCGATCGAAACTGTCGGTCACCGGGCGCAGCGGCAGGGCCGCTTCATGTTTGTTGTAATCGGGTAGCTCACGCTTGGCCGGGGTGAAGTTGGGGGGAGCCACCTGCCACTGGCTCTTGCCTTTGGGCACCACACTCATCACCACCGCAGGCTTGCCCGCTATGAACTTGTCATAGGCCGCCTTGACCTGCTGCGGGGTCACCTTGCCAATGGCATCCAGGCTCTTGAACACGTAGTTGGGATCACCGGCCAGCACCTGGCCCATGGCCAATTGGCTGACCTTGCCCTCGACGCTATCGAGTCCCCAGATGGTGGAGGCGCGATACTTGCTGATGGCTTTCTCCAGATCCTCCGGCTTGAGGCCACGCTGGGCGAAGTCGCCGATCGCCTTGTCCACCTCAGCCTTGAGGCTCTTGAGGCTGCCATCCACCGCCGGGTTCGGATAGGCGTAGACGGTCAGGGTACAGGCCAGCTCCTCGCAATAGTGAGTGGCCCCCACTTCCAGCGCCTTGCCGGTCTTGACCAGGGATTGATAGAGCATGGAGCTGGCCGAACCGCCCAGCACATCGGCGAACATGTCCAGCGCAGGCTCCTGGGGATCCCCCAGGGCGACGGTCGGATAGCTGATGTAGAGCAGCGGCAGGTGCACCTTGTCTTCCAGGGTGATGTAGCGGGTCTCGGGCAGACTCACCGGCTCGGGGGTCGGCTCGGCAACCTCGGGCCCTCGGGGAATGGTGCCGAAGTACTGCTCAATCCAGGCCAGGGCCTGCTTGCTGTCAAAATCCCCCCCCAGAGTCAGGGTCGCATTGTTGGGGCCATACCAGCGCAGGAAGAACTGCTTGAGGTCATCCACCCCGACCCGGTCCAGATCCTCCACATAGCCGATCGGCTGCCAGGAGTAGGGGTGAGTGCGCGGGTAGAGCGCCTCGCCCATCCGCTCGCTCACCAGGCCATAGGGCTGGTTATCGACCCGCTGACCGCGCTCGTTCTTGACGGTGGCGCGCTGGATCTCGAACTTCTTCTGGCTGACCGCATCGAGCAGGAAGCCCATGCGATCCGCCTCCAGCCAGAGCACTTTCTCCAGCTGATTGGCTGGCACCGTCTCGTAGTAGTTGGTTCTGTCCTTGTTGGTGGTGCCATTCATGTCACCACCGGCCTCGTTGATGATGCGCATGTGCTCCTGATCCCCCACATGCTTGGAGCCCTGGAACATCATGTGCTCGAAGAAGTGGGCGAAGCCGGACTTGCCGACCGTTTCGCGCGATGAGCCGACGTGATAGGTCACATCCAGGTGCACCAGGGGATCCGATCTGTCCGGCGCCAGGATCACGGTCAGGCCATTGTCCAGCTTGTACATCTGGTAGGGAATGGCGAGCTGGCCCGCCGTCTTGGTCTGCTGGGATACCAGGGTTGGCGCGGCCAGAAGTGGCAGGCTGAACCCGAGCAATATGCCGAGTGGGATGAGTTTGTTCACTGTTACCTCGTAGATGAAAGGCACCGGCTAGAAGAATTGAATCGCCAGCAACAGGACCAGGCCATAACGGATTAACTTACCGAGACCGATGAGAATAAGCGAGCGCCAGAATGAGAGGCGCAGCCAGCCGGCCAACAGGCAGAGCCCGTCGCCGAGAATGGGCGTCCAGGCGAGCAGCAGACACCAATGACCATGTTGTTTGAGCCATCCAAGCGCCTTTTGTTCCCCACGCCCCTGAAAATCTTCGGGTTTTTTCTTGAAGGTCGCCAGCCAGCCGAGCCACCAGCTGGTCATGGATCCCAAGGTATTGCCGAGGGTGGCCCAGAGCAGCAGGCTGGCCGGGCTCCACTCCCCCCGGCTCGCCATGGCCCCCAGCAGCAGCTCGGAGCCACCGGGCAAGAGCGTCGCCGAGCCAAAGGCGCTCAGAAACAGCCAGCCGAGGCTCATCTCCATGAGAAGAGTGCCGCCCGACCCGCAAGCCGAGCCTGATGCGCTCGGTCAGCCTGCGGCCTGTGGTTAGTCATCCACGCTCGCCGCGGGCATGCGCAGCAGCAGTTTGCCACGAGTGTGACCCGCTTCGATGGCGGTGTGGGCCAGGGCCCCGTCGGCCAGCTCGAACTCGCGATTGATGCAGATCTGCGCCTCATCGATGCGCAGCAGGGTCAGCATCTGGGCCAGCTGCTTGGGGTTGGGCTGCACCAGCATGCCGCGCACCTCGATGCCGCGCTCGCTGCCCGCCAGCTTGATCGCCTCCGCCGTGATGGTCGGCACTGTGATCAGGCGGCCGCCGCTGGCCACGCAAGCCAGCGCCGCCTTGCCACTCTCGCCACCGACCAAGTCAAGGACCAGCTCAACCTGACCGACCTGAGCAGCCCAATCGGCATCGTGGTAATCGACCAGCCGCTCGGCGCCTATGCCGTGCAGGAAACCATGGTTATCCGGGCTGGCCAGCGCGGTCACCTTGGCGCCATAGGCCCTGGCCCACTGCACCGCCAGGTGGCCGACACCGCCCGCCCCGGCCAGGATCAGTACCCGCTGCCCCTGTTTGAGCTCACCATGGTCGAACAGGCCCTGCCAGGCGGTCAAGCCTGCCAGGGGCAGGGCCGCGCCCTGTTTGAGGCTCACCTCTTCCAGCGGCACCAGCAACTCGGCCGGGGTCAGGGCAGACTCGGCGTAGGCGCCGCCCTGCAGCGGGAAGCCGATCATGCCACACACCTTGTCGCCCACCTTGAGGGTCTCTACCCCTGGGCCAAGGGCTTCCACCACACCGGCCATGTCATAGCCTGGTGTCCAGGGCAGCTTGTCCTTGTTTTCGGCGGCAGCCCACCCTAGACCGGCGCGGGTCTTGGCGTCGATGGGGTTGACCCCGGCGTAACAGATGCGCACCCGCACCTCACCCTCGGCGGGCATGCCATCCAGAGAGGGGTTTAGTCTGAGTACCGAGGGGGGGCCGAATGCGGTAATCTGTAGTTGCGTCATTGCAGATTCCATCCTTATGGTTGACGGTGAGGCGACAGGATAACAGTGAGGACACCATGGCTCGAATGTTTCTTATCCCACTGCTGCTGGCCCTGGCCTGGTGGCTGTTTCTGCTCTACTTTCGCATCCCCATCAAGCGAGGCGCCAAGGGCTTTTACTGGATCATCGGGCTGGGTGGCGCCCTTGCCGCCTTCCTCAGCCTGATGATGATACTCACCCACTAGAAAACCCCATGCTAACCGGGCTTAGCCCCCTCCCGCCGGCGCCTCGATGTCAGCTGGCACTGCCATTGACGCTGCTAACTTGCCCATCCAAGAGGCCCTGGGCGAGCCTCTCT
The DNA here is from genome assembly GCF_020149575.1 of Aeromonas rivuli. Taxonomy (NCBI): domain Bacteria; kingdom Pseudomonadati; phylum Pseudomonadota; class Gammaproteobacteria; order Aeromonadales; family Aeromonadaceae; genus Aeromonas; species Aeromonas rivuli. The sequence goes on from NZ_CP079742.1 coordinate 3,719,771, forward strand.
GTCAGGGCCCAGTCTGGTATTGACCCGGTTCGGATTGCCCGGTCTCTTGCAGGGCATAGTGACGGTTGCTGCCCTGGGTCAGCACCCCCTCGCGCATCAACTGCACGAAGATCTTGTCCACCTCTTCAAGGGGCAAGGAGAGCGCCTGAGCGACCGCCCGTTTACCACATTTGAGTCGCCCGCTTTGCAGACCCTGGCGTACCGCATCCAGCGGCGTGAGCTGAGGGGCTGGCTCAGATTGCCCCTCATCATGGTCATGCTGATCCATGCGCCCCCTCTCCCCTGAGACCCGGGAGACGACACGCCCACTGCTGCGCTGAGCCTGCCAGTGGCGGCGAAAACGGGTCTCATCACCAATCAGGGAGACGAAAAAGGCCCCGAACACATCGAGCAGCACAGAGAGGAAACAGACCAGCAAGAATTGCACCTGGCCTATGCTCACCCCCATCCCCTCCGCCAGACTGCTCATCAGCCCCAGCATCGAAGATTGTTCATTGAGCGGCTTGGCATCACGCTCAAGGCGCAGTTCATCCTGCTTCAATCTGAGTTGGGTATTGGCCTGCTGCAAGCCACTCACGCCACTGGAGATGCGGGCCATTTCGATGTACTTGCGCGCCGCCTCCTCATTGAGGCGGATCTGGCGCTCTATGCTGTCGATCTGCTCATCAAAGCGCGCGACCTCCCGCTCATGTTTGGCCTGAATGCCGAGCACGGTGTTGGTGGCGCTGTTGATGCCACCTATGCTGCCGCCGATGGAGATGGCAGCCAGCACGGCGTAGAACAGCAGTGACCAGAAGGCACCACCCAGCTCCCGCCGCGCCCGGCGCTCGCCATATTCGTACCAGATGTAGAATTTGCCGAGCTCAAAAATGATGGCAAGGCCGCCAAACAACCACTTCATCAAGGGGTTGTCGTCGATGGAGAGAAACAGCAACAAAGAGAAAACGATGGAGGCCAAGATGGCCAGCCCGGTAAAACCATAGACGGTGGTGAGTGCGAACCAGCCTTTGGGGTAACGTAACTGGGATGAGGGAGACGCGGTGGGCAAGGAGATGGCTGTCTGCATGATGCTGCGCTGGCGGTTGGAATATCAGACCGACGATTATAGAGTCGCTCCGCCAAGATTGAAGGCTATCACACTGAAATGGCAAGATATTACCAACGTTCGGACAGGGGATGACCAGTTCGGTCAGATTTTAGACCTGCATCCACTTCCCCCAGGCTTAGGCTGGGATCCAGCTAGCTGACACTATACTGGCACCAGTCATCACCGCATCGAGGATCTATCATGCGACATAGCGCACTGCTGCTCACCCTGCTTGCCCTGAGCGCCGCCGCCCAGGCCGCACCACCCAGTAATAAAGATGGTGGCGTCGGCCTGTCAGGTGGCGCAATCAATGTCGATTTTGACACCAAGGAGTACGACTGGTGGCAGCACAACTGTCTGGATATCCGCATAGGGGACAGTCGCCTAAAGACTGACTGCGGCAACATGGATGGCAAATACCGCGATCACTACAATCGCAGCGTCCACGGTGACAACAACCCGGGCCAGGGTCACAACAAATCCAAGGGTAATAATGGCAAGGGTAAGCACAATTAAGCCCCCTCATTGCCCTGTTACCAGTAGTTTTCCGAGCTGATCTGACCCGGAGTACGGCGCAGATTTTTGGTCAGGCCCTGCTCAATCAGGGAGAGCTGGGTCCCCTTGACCATCTCGGGATTGCCGCAGATCAGTACCTGGCTCTGCTCGGGGCTAAAGCCCAGCCCCACTCGCTCTTGCAGGGCGCCGCTGTCGATGGCCGCTGGAATGCGACCCGCCATGGCATCCGGCCAGGGCTCACGACTGACGAAGGGCACATAGTGAAGCCGCGAGCCGAGCTGACTCTTCAGCGCGGCGATCAACGGCTGATAGCTGAGCTCTTCCCCCTTTCTTACCCCGTGCACCAGGATCAGATTCTCGAAGCGCAGCTCGGCCTCCCCCGCAGTCAAAAGCGAAAGGAAGGGACCGATGGCGGTGCCGGTGGAGAGCAGCCAGAGATCCCGTCCCGCCGGGATCTCATCCAGGGTGAGAAAACCGGTCGCCTGGGATTGCACCAGCAGTGGATCCCCCACGGCCAGGGCGCTCAGCGCGGGGGTCAGCTCGCCACCCGGGATCTCGACCAGATAGAACTCGTGGTAGGGGGACGATGGCGGGTTAACGAAGGAGTAGGCGCGCTGAATGCGGCGCTCGCCCTGCTCGAGGGCCAGCTTGGTGAATTGCCCCGCTTGATAGGGGAGCAGCGGCGCTTCCACCCTCAGGGAAAACAGGGTATCCGTCCACTGGATACGCTCGATGACACGCCCTTCTACCCAAGCCGCCATGGAAACCTCTCTCGTTGCAACAGTCCCTTACTCTAACTCGGTGCCCCAAAATAAAAAACCCGCGCCGAGGCGCGGGTTTTCTTCTGCAAAAGCGAATCGCTATTACAGAGCAACAACCTGGATCTGTACGGTTGCCTTGACGTCAGCGTGCAGCTGAACAACAACTTCGTACTCGCCGGTGTTACGCAGAACGTTGCCCATACGGACTTCGCTCTTGGCAACAGCAACGCCGGCAGCAGTGATGGCATCAGCCACGTCACGGGTACCGATGGAACCGAACAGCTTGCCTTCGTCACCAGATTTGGAGGCGATAACAACAGCAGCCAGTTCACCCAGCTTGGCAGCGCGCTCTTCAGCGGCAGCTTTACCGGCAGCCAGTTTGGCTTCCAGTTCAGCACGGCGAGCATCGAAGGTCTCGATGTTGGCCTTGGTAGCCATAACGGCTTTGCCTTGCGGGATCAGATAGTTACGGGCGTAGCCAGCTTTAACGTTGACTTGATCACCCAGACCGCCCAGTTTGGCGATTTTGTCGAGCAGGATAACTTGCATTACCTTTCCTCTATGAGAGTTGAGTTAGGCTTAAGTGCCGGACCGATTCTTACTTGTTGTGCAGATCGGTGTACGGCAGCAGAGCCAGGTAACGAGCACGCTTGATGGCGCGTGCCAGCTGACGCTGATACTTGGCGCGAGTACCGGTGATACGGCTCGGTACGATCTTGCCAGATTCAGTGACGTAGTTTTTCAGAGTAACGATATCTTTGTAGTCGATCTCGGTAACGTTCTCGGCAGTGAAGCGGCAGAACTTACGACGACGGAAATAACGTGCCATGGCCTTTATCCTCTATGTCAGTGATCTAAGAATTACTCTTCGGAAGAAGCTTCAGTCGCTTCTTCGCGGCGCTCGTCGTCACGACGTGGGAAGCGCTCTTCTTTGGCCTTGGCCATCGGAGAAACTTCAGTCACAGCGTGCTTGGTGCGCATGATCATGTTGCGGATAACGGCATCGTTGAAGCGGAAGTTGGTTTCCAGCTCATCGATAACGGCTTGCTCTGCTTCTACGTTCAGCAGAACGTAGTGGGCTTTGTGCAGCTTGTCGATCGGGTAAGCCAGTTGACGGCGGCCCCAATCTTCCAGGCGGTGAATAGTGCCGCCGGCAGTGGTGATGGCGCCAGTGTAACGCTCGATCATGCCGGGGACTTGCTCGCTCTGGTCCGGATGAACCATGAAGACGATTTCGTAATGACGCATTTTAGCTCCTTACGGATTAATTCAGCCTCCGCCCAGGTGCAGCCAGACCTCGGAGGCAAGGAACGTATGGTGTTTAGACGCTGCTTTCATAGGGCGGCGTATTGTACGAAATCGACACACCGACTGCAACTGGCCGTTGTGATTTTGATAGCCGATAGTTTCTCCTGCCGCCCCCTTCTGCCCACGCCAGGGCCACAGGCATTACTGGCCGAGTAAATAGCGGCTCTTTCCTATCGATCCCATCCAAAAACCCAATTGATAATAGTTATCAGTTACAGCTATGCTAGGGCTATATCCTTATGGAGGGTGCCGTTATGCAACCCGCAGTCAGTGCCATAGTGACCCAGCGCAAACTCAGATTCAGCCTGTTGGGCCCCGCCTTTATCGCCGCCATCGGCTATATCGACCCGGGCAACTTCGCCACCAATATTCAGGCGGGCTCCACCTTTGGCTATCAACTGCTGTGGGTGGTGGTCTGGGCAAACCTGATGGCCATGCTGGTACAGACCCTCTCGGCAAAGCTCGGCATCGTCACCGGCAAGAACCTGGCCGAACACATTCGCGACCGGCTGCCCAGACCGGCGGTCTGGGCGTACTGGGTACAGGCGGAGATCATCGCCATGGCGACCGATCTCGCCGAATTCATCGGGGCGGCGGTGGGTTTCAAGCTGCTGCTCGGCGTGACCCTGATGGAGGGGGCCTGCATGACGGCGGTGATCACCTGGGGCATTCTCATGTTGCAGAGCCGCGGCCAGAAGCCTTTGGAGTTTGTGGTCGGCGGCCTGCTGCTGTTCGTGGCAGCCGCCTATCTGGTCGAACTGATGCTCTCCCGCCCCCATCTGCCCAGCCTGCTGGAGGGGGCCCTCTTCCCCGGTCTGCCCAACAGTGAGGCCATCTACCTGGCCGCCGGCATCCTGGGCGCGACAGTCATGCCCCATGTTATCTATCTGCACTCGGCGTTGACCCAGCACGGCGAAGGGCAAGGCTCGGTCGACCAGCGTCTGCACAGCACCCGGGTCGATGTGGCCATTGCCATGACCATCGCCGGTTTCGTTAACCTGGCCATGGTGGCCATGGCCGCGGCGGCCTTCCATGCCACGGGTAACCAGCACGTGGCCGAACTGGAGTCCGCCTACCAGACGCTGACCCCCTTGCTGGGTCAGGGGGCGGCCACTCTGTTTGGCCTCTCCCTGGTCGCCTCAGGCATCTCCTCCACCGTGGTGGGAACCCTGGCGGGCCAGGTGGTGATGCAAGGCTTCGTGCGCTTCACCATTCCGCTCTGGCTGCGCCGCCTCATCACCATGGCTCCGGCCTTCATCGTGATTGCCATGGGCCTCAACACCACCGAAGTCCTGGTACTGAGCCAGGTGATCCTGAGTTTTGGCATAGCCCTGGCGCTGATCCCGCTGCTGATGCTGACCGGGGAGCGGGCCCTGATGGGGGAATATCGCAATCATCCTGTCACCCAGGCGCTGGGGCGTCTCATCGTCGCCTTGGTCATTGGCCTCAACGCCTACCTGCTGGTCTCACTGCTCTGATCTCCCCCAGGCTCATTAACCCAAGTTAATGAGCCTGGGCTCCCTTTGCGCTATCCTGCCCTTCAATCCCATTGCAGGAGTGTCCCATGCACCATACCCGCGCCAGCTTCGTGCTGGGTCATCACAACGAGCTGGCTAAGGTGATCCATTGCCAAGTCGGTGAACCGACCCTGCTGGTGACAGACCTCAGCCCCTTTCACCCTCAGAGTCATCTCTGGCCCGATCAGCCGGGGGATATGGGCAGGGTGTGCTGGGAGGGGGGTGAGGCCAAGGTGGCCCCCTGTCGCATGGGGGCTATCAACCCTGCGGGTGAACTCTTTGTCGATCTCGATATACCCGTGAAACGGGGTGAGCCCGGTTGGGCGTTCGTGGTGGTTCACCCCTTGTCCGGTCGATATGACCTGGCAGTCGGCACCGAGATAAGCCTGCAGGTGGATAGCGAGCGACGCCTCGCCCTTAGCCTGGGTCACAGCGGCTGCCACCTGGCGGCGCTGGCTCTCAACCGGACACTCGTCCCTTACTGGCGCAAGGAGGTGAGCGAGCGCGACGCCCTGGATCAGCCCGACTTTGACCGCCTCGCCATCCAGACCTCGCGGGTCGAGCCCATGGGCTCCCAAGAGCAGTACCGCATCGGCAAGAGTCTGCGCAAGAAGGGTGTCCACGGCGAGGCACTGCTGGCAGCACTCGAACAGATTGAAAGCAAGGTCAACGATCAGCTGGCGAAGTGGCTGGCGGCAGGAGGGGCTATCCGTCGCAGCCGGGCCGGCGAAGCCATCATAGACTCGCGCTATTGGCACTGTGAACTCGAGGGCCAGGAGGTGACTATCCCCTGCGGTGGTACCCATGTGACCGGTCTGGCCGAATTGGGCCAGGTGCGGGTGCAGCTCGCCCCCTGCGAGGAGGGCTTTACCCTGATCACCCGGGTCACTCCTTAAGCCAAACATCAGGCCGGTAGCATACCGGCCTGATGTAGTCACCCATCAGCCGAGGCGGATCAACAGGATACCGCAGAGGATCACCAGCGCGGCCCACAGCCGCACCCGACCCAGTTTCTCCCCCAGCCAGCACCAGGAGAGCAGCACCGCAAACAGCACGCTGCTCTCGCGCAGCGCCGCCACCAGCCCGATGGGCGCCTGGGTCATGGCCCAGATGACGATGCCGTAGGCCAGCAGTGACAAGACGCCGCCGAGGGCGCCGGTGCGCCATGCCGCGAGACTGAGCGCGCGCCAGGCGGTGCGACTCTGCCAACCCATCAGCAGCGGCATCATCAAGGCCGTCAGGGCAAACAGCCAGAGGGTATAGCGCACCGGTTCTCCGGCCGAGCGGGCGCCAGCCCCGTCGGAGAGGGTATAGGCGGCGGTGAACAGCGCCGTGATCAGCACGGCACGCAAGGCCGCAGGCGCCAGCCTGACACCACCGCGCCAGGCCATCAGCAACACCCCGCTGACCAGCACCAGGGCACCCGCTATCGCCATCCCACCGGGCACCTCCCCCAGCAGCAGAGCCCCGAGCAAGAGGGTCACCAGGGGGGCACTGCCACGGGCCAGGGGATAGACTTGGCCGAACTCTCCCAGCCGATAGGCACGACCGAGAAACAGGCAGTAGCCGCAATGCAGCAGGATGGAGAGTGCCAACCAGGGGTATTCGGCAGGCGCTGGCAACCCCACCAGCGGCAAGAAGGGGACGGCAAACAGCCCGGAGCAGAGGGAGACCAGCAAGACGCTGACCCGCCCCTCGGCCTGGCGCTTGGCCAGCGCATTCCAGAGGGCATGCAGCAGCGCGGCCAGCAAGATGGCCGCAAAGAGGGTGGATGTCACGACGGCGTTCCTGTCACTATGAGCGAGGCAGGCTACCCTATTTTCGGTGCCACAACCGGGATCGGCCTCATAAGCTGCTCATATGAAAAAACCGGCAAGCGGCCGGTTTTTCATTGGCAGGAACACAGAGCGCGCTAGCGCAGGCGACGCTGCCAATGGATGGCCAGCAGGATGAAACCCACGCCGACCCAGAGGTTCCAGCTCGGGATCTCGCCAAACAGCCAGACCCCCAGCAGCACCACGAACATCAGCCCGGAGTACTCGGTCGTCGCGATGCGGTTGGCCTCGACCTGCCGATAGGCATAGATGCAGCTGGCATGGTAGAGCAGTTGCATCACGCCGCTGCCCCCGATCAGCACCAGCAGACGCCAATCCACCGGCTGCCACTGATGCACCGCCAGCCCCGCCGTCAGCGGCAGCGCCAGCAGGTTGGCCCAGAACAGGGTCGCCACCACAGAGATACCCGCTGGCAGCTTGCGACCGGTGACATTGAACAGTGCCAGGGTAAAGGCCGTGACCAGTGCCCCCAGCCCGGCGAGATGGAAATCCCCCGGTTTGAGTACGAATACTACCCCAAGCAGCCCCATGCCCCCCAGCAGCCAGACCCGGGAGTTGATCTTCTCCTTGAGCAGCCAGGCCGCCAGCGGCAGGGTCAACAGGGGAGAGACATAGAAGATGGCGTTGGCCGTGGCGAGCGGCAGCTGGGTCAGGGCCAGCATCATGCCCCCGCCGCCGATCAGACAGAGATGGCCGCGCAGCAGGTGCCACTTCCAGGCGCCCAGCCCCCAGGCCGATTTCGGTACCCGCAGCATGAAAGGCAGCAGTACCAGCAGGGTCAGCAGCTGGCGCAAGAACATGTATTGGAAGGGGCTGAAACCGGGGCCGATCAGCTTGACCAGCACATCGGAGAAGGCCTGGGCCAGATTGCCCAGCACCAGGGTGATGATGGCGAAGGTTTGCAGATCGAGGGCGAAGCGCTTGCGGATCAGCTCCATCGCCCCTCCCCATTCAGGACAGGGGCAGTCATAAATCGGTGAAGCAGCAAAGCTTTCGGATCTTGTTCAGTATTTATCGCAAGATTTGCCACTTTAGGATGCCTCTGCCGAATATTGTCGATTAATCATTCAAAGAATACGGACTAAGTCCGAGAGAGGCATCCGTTTTCTTTACTACCTCAAGACATAATAATTTCATTGTTATGCCAAAAAGGCATTAGAGGTCCTGAGGGTTGCGCACAAGGTCGCTCACCCTCAGGGGCGAACCATGCCGATGTGCAGTATGTCATCTTCGAGATAGGCCTCCCCCTCGGGTCGATAGCCGTGACGGCCATAGAACTCCTGCAGCTGCGCCTGGGCACCCAGGTAAATGGGCGCCTGGGGCCAGAGCAGTTCGCACTCGGCGCTTGCCGTCTCCATCAACTGATGGCCCAGACCGCCACCACGGGCCTCGGGCGCCGTCACCACCCGCCCTATCACCGCATGGCCCGGCTTCACGACATCGGGTGCCAGCAGGCGAGCATAGGCGACCAGCTCACCGTCTTGCCACCCCAGCAGGTGCAACACATCGCCGCGCTTGTCCAGCCCATCCAGATCGAGGAAGGGGCAGGTCTGCTCCACCACGAACACCCGCGAGCGCAGTACCAGCAGGTCATAGAGTTCATGTAACGAGAGGGCGTCGAAGCCCTTGAGGATCCAATCCATAGCTGACTCCTTGGTAAGAAGCCGCCAGCATAGCGTCCCGCCAGTGGCCCCGCATTAACCTTGGTTAACGGACGGCAGGGATTTTCATGCAGGGAAAGAACGAGACGCCTTAGCGAGATCGCAGTCGTTTCCGGATCCGGCTCAGGCTGATGGGGGTAATGCCGAGATAGGCCGCCACCTGATGATCCGGCAGACGGGCATCGAGGGCGGGGAAATGGGTCAGGAAGTGCTGATAACGCGCCTCCGGGGTGCCGGTCAGCAACAGCAGCTCCTTCTCCTCCTTGATGCGCAGCTGGACGGCGATCAGATGCTGGTACCAGGCGGGCCAAAGGTGGTGCTGACGCAAGCTGGCGAGGGGAAATACCCGCAGACGGCACGGCTCCAATGCCTCCACGCTGTAGCGGGCGGGCTGACCACTGAGCTGATGATGGAAATCGAGAAACTCATCCCCCTCCCAGTAGAACTCCTTGATGTATTCGCGGCCGTCATCGAGGGCGACCCGGGCTCGCAACAGCCCTTGCTCGACCCTCACGAGCAGGTCAGGGCGCTCCCCTGCCCGCCACAAACACTCTCGCGGCGCCAGATGCTGCAAACGGGCAAAAGAGAGGAGGCCATTGGCCTCCTGCTCATCGATGTGGGGATCCCAGCTAAACAGGGGTCGCTCCATGGCGTTCACTCAACCACGGCGCTGACGCACCACTTCGAACAGGCAGACACCGGTGGCCACCGAGACGTTGAGGCTGGAAACCGCCCCAGCCATGGGGATGCTGACCAGCTCGTCACAATGCTCACGAGTCAGACGACGCATGCCCTTGCCCTCGGCGCCCATCACCAGCGCCATGGGACCGGTCAACTTGGCCTGATAGAGGTCGTGATCCGCCTCGCCGGCGGTGCCGACCAGCCAGACACCGCGCTGCTGCAACTCGCGCAGGCTGCGGGCCAGGTTGGTGACCTGGATGAGCGGCACCACGTCGGCAGCGCCACAGGCAACCTTACGCGCCACCGAGGTCAGGCCGGTGGCCTTGTCCCGTGGCACTATCACCGCATGCACCCCAGCCGCATCGGCGCTGCGCAGGCAGGCACCGAGGTTGTGGGGATCCGTCACCCCGTCCAGCACCAGCAGGAAGGGTTGCGCCTTCTGCTGCTCAAGCTGGTCCAGCAGGCTGGCCAGGTCATGCTCGGCCAGCTTGGGCGCCTCGATCACCTTGGCCATGATGCCCTGGTGATTGTTGCCTTCGGCTTTGTCATCGAGGGTCTTGCGGTTCACGCTCTGCACCTTGAGGCCCAGGGATTCCAGCTCATCCAACAGCGGTTGCAGCCTGTCGTCGTCGCGCCCCTTGAGGGCCCACACTTCAATGAAACGCTCTGGCTCACGTTCGAGAAGGGCGGCCACGGCATGGATGCCGTATATCAGTTCACTGCTCATTTCGTACTCTTGGCCTTGTCACGCGCCTTCTTGCTCGGACGGCGGTTGTTGGGTTTGGCGGCCGTGGTCTTCAGGGGTTTGCCCTCCTGACGACGCTCATGGCGGCGATTGCTCTTGGCCTTCTCGCTCTTGATCTCGGCCTGTTTGCGCGCCATCTCCTTGGCATTCTTGCCGGTCGCCTTGAGGGGCTCCTCCACCATGGTGAAGTCGATCTTGCGATCGTCCAGATTGACGGCCATGACCTTGACCCGCACCCGATCACCCAGACGATAGCGACGGCGGAAGTTCTCGCCGATCAGCTGCTGATGCATGGGGTCGAACTGGTAGTAGTCATTGTCGAGGGAGCTGATGTGCACCAGACCGTCGATGTGGATCTCCGCCAGACGCACGAAGAAGCCAAAGCCGGTGACGCTGGCGATGACGCCGTCGAACTCGTCACCCACGTGATCCAGCATGTACTCGCACTTGAGCCAGTCGGCCACATCGCGGGTGGCATCATCGGCACGGCGCTCGGTCATGGAGCAGTGCTCGCCCATGGGATCCACTTCTGCCAGCTGATAGTGGTAGCCGCCACTCGGGGTCCACTTGTTACGCTGGGCCGCCTGCTCCTTGGCCGCCTGGAACTTGATGGCGCGGTGCAGGATCAAATCAGGATAACGGCGGATCGGCGAGGTGAAGTGAGCATAGGACTTCAATGCCAGACCGAAGTGACCTATGTTGTCGGCCTGATAGACCGCCTGGCGCATGGAGCGCAGCAACATGGTGGAGAGCAGCTCAGCATCCGGACGGCCTTCGAATTTGGCAGCCAGCTCGGCGAAATCTTTCGGCTCGGGTTCCAGACCACCTTTGAGCTCCAGGCCCAGTTCGGCAAGGAAGCCACGGAAGTTGGTCAGACGCTCTTCACCCGGACGGTCATGCACCCGGAACAGGGCGGCAGCCTCGTTCTTCTCGATATAGCGAGCCGCAGCCACGTTCGCCATGATCATGCACTCTTCGATGATCTTGTGCGCATCGTTGCGCACCAGCGGCACGATGCGATCTATCTTGCGCTGGGCGTTGAAGATGAAGCGGGTCTCTTCGCTCTCGAACTCCACGGCACCGCGCTGATGGCGGGCATGCTTGAGCGCCTTGTAGAGGTTGTTGAGCTCCTCGATATGCCCCACCAGAGGGTCATACTGATGGCGCAACTTGGCATCGCCATCCAGCATGGCTGCCACCTTGTTGTAGGTCAGGCGAGCGTGGGAGTTCATCACGGCTTCGTAGAACTTGTAGCCGGACATGCGGCCGCCGGAGGAGATGGTCATCTCGCACACCATGCAGAGCCTGTCTACCTGCGGGTTCAGGGAGCAGAGGCCGTTGGAGAGCACCTCAGGCAACATGGGCACCACGTACTCGGGGAAGTAGACGGAGTTGCCACGCTGATAAGCCTCGCCATCCAGGGCGGTACCTGGGCGAACATAGGAGGAGACGTCGGCAATGGCAACCCAGAGGCGCCAGCCACCACTCTTCTTGGCCTGGCAGAAAACAGCGTCATCGAAGTCGCGGGCATCTTCGCCATCTATGGTCACCAACGGCAGGGAACGCAGGTCGATGCGGCCCACTTTGGCCTCTTCCGGCACCTGCTCGCCCAGCCCTGCAATCTCCTTGGTCACTTCGTCGGGCCAAGTGTGAGGAATGCCATGGGTGCGCAGGGCTATGTCGATTTCCATGCCGGGGGCCATGTTCTCGCCCAACACTTCCAGCACGGTACCGACCGCATTGATGCGCGCCGTGGCACGCTGAGTGACACGCACTACAACCACTTGGCTCTGGCGAGCGCCCTTGTTTTCCCCTTCAGGGATAACGATGTCCTGGCCGATGCGGCTGTCGTCCGGCACAACGAAGCCCATGCCGTTCTCGACGAAGTAACGCCCGACGATGTCAGCCTCACGCGCCTTGAGCAGACGCACGACGCGCGCCTCCTGGCGGCCCTTGCGATCGATCTCGGTCGGTTGCACCAGCACGTAATCGCCGTGCATCAGCTTTTGCATCTCGCGGTTGTTCAGGAACAGATCCGATCCACCACCTTCAGGGCGCAGAAAACCGAATCCATCTTTATGGCCGAGCACATAGCCTTTCACCAGATTCAGACGATCCGGCAGGGCATAACATTGGTTGCGGGTGAAGACCAGTTGTCCGTCACGCTCCATGGCGCGCAGACGACGGCGAAGGGCTTCCAACGGCTCTTCTTCAGTCAGCTTGAGGACTGTGGCCAGCTCTTCGCGGGACATGGGTTTTTCATGACCGCGAATAAGCTCCAGCAGCATTTCGCGGCTGGCGATGGGATTCTCGTATTTCTCGGCCTCTCGTTGGAGGAAAGGATCTTTTTCAGACATAAGCAGGCCTTAGAATAAGTAATGACTCGGCTAGTATATCGGAGGGGGGAGCTAATGGCATCCACCTGCTGCCTTTTACAACATCTCTCTGTCATACTGGCCGAAATTGTGTGCCCCATAAGACATGGAACTCATGAGCAAGGATTCATTCGCGCAGTCCGCCGCCTACCTGAAGCAGGCGGTTCCTCTGATGATCAAGTATCAGATCCCCACCACGCCTGCCAACTATACCCTCTGGTATAGCTATGTGTCGGCCAGCATGCCCGAGCTGAATCACGCCATCGATCAGGCCATCAAATTGCAGGGCACCTGCTCGTTGACGACCTGCGAGCGCCTGTTCCATCAGCATCTGGCGGCTCAGGACGAACAGCAGATCGAAACCATGAAGCTAAGCCTCGCGGCCATGACCAGCGAACTTGGCCATACCATGCAGGATGCACTGTCAGACACCGGCGCCTTTCAGACCATGCTGGATCGCAGCTTCGATCGACTGAGCCAGATCGAGGATGAGGGGCTCAGCCTCGACGATACCATGGGTATATTACGGGATCTGGTGCGCGAGTCTCGCGATGTGCGCATGTCGACCATGCACTTTCGCAGCCAGCTAAGCAATGCCGAGAAGGAGATCAAGGAGCTGAGGGAGATGCTCAACGAGACCCGCAAACTCGCCAATGAGGATGCGCTGACCGGCCTGCTCAACCGACGCGCCTTCGGGCTGGAACTTGAGAGCCTGATCCGCAGCCGTCATCCCTTCTCCTTGATCCTGGCCGATATCGATCGCTTCAAGAGCTTCAACGACGAATACGGCCACCTGCTTGGCGATCAGGTGCTGCGCGCCTTCAGCCAACGCATGCGCGAAGGCTGCCGGGATGGCATCACAGCTTACCGCCTCGGCGGTGAGGAGTTCGCCCTGCTGCTGCCTGGCCGCAACCTCTCCCTTAGCCGTCAGATGGCAGAGAGTCTGCGTCGTGCCATAGAGAAGATGTCGATCCTGGATCGCAAGTCTGGCAAGCGCATCGATCACATCACCTCGTCGTTCGGGGTCGGTGAGTTCAACGGCCAGGAGACGGGGGATACCCTGGTAGAACGTACCGACAAGCTGCTCTACAAGGCAAAGGAACTGGGTCGTAACCGGGTGATGCCACTGGCACTCTGACGGACTTGCCTGCTTACCCGCCACCAAAAAGAGGGGCCGCTATCAGCGGCCCCTCTCGTATTTGTCTTCCCCTATTACAGGGATTTGAGCTGCTCTTCCGGCAAGGCGAGCGCATCGTTGTGGTTTACACCCACCCCACGAGCCAGCACGTTGCGGGCAATATCCTGAGCTTCATCCAGAGAGTGCATGGCATAGGTGCCGCACTGATAGAGGTTCAACTCGGGGATCTGGGACTGATCCTGCACCTTGACCACATCCGCCATGGCCGCCAGCCAGGCTTTGCCAACCCGCGCCTCATCCGGCGCGCCTATCAGGCTCATGTAGAAGCCGGTGCGGCAACCCATGGGGGAGATATCGATGATCTCGACCCCGTCACCGTTGAGGTGATCGCGCATGAAGCCAGCAAAGAGATGTTCGAGCGTATGGATGCCACGCTCGGAGAGGATCTCCTGATTCGGCAAGCAGAAGCGCAGATCGAACACGGTAATAGTGTCTTTGCTCGGGGTCTGCATTGTCTTGGCCACCCGCACGGCAGGGGCTTCCATACGGGTATGGTCGACGGTAAAACTGTCCAATAACGGCATGTCTGAACTCCTGATTAGTTACGAAAACCAGCCCCCGCTGGAGAGCTGATCCTTGCATTGTCGATACTGGGCTCCGTAGCGCTGGGCACGGGCCTCTACCTTGCGGGAGACCTTCATCAGCCACCCCTTGCTGCGGTAGCTGCCACGGCGATAGCCACCCCAGCCTTCGTGATAATTCAGATACTGGCCGTAGGCATCCCACTTGGAGGTGCCATTGAGCTTCTGAGCCTTGTTAGTGTACCAGCCCATAAAATCGATGGCGTCGGCAAAGTCATCGCGGCTGCTCCAGCTGTTGCCGGTCTCCCGCTGATAATCATCCCAGGTATCATCTTTGACCTGGGCATAGCCATAGGCCGAACTGGCCCGTCCCGTGGGGATAAAGAGGAAATACCCCATAGGTGGCTGGGCATCATGTACGAAGGAGGACTCCTGATACATCATGGCCATCACCACCTGGACCGGCGTGCCCCAACGCTTCGACATGTCGAGGGCCGCCTCATGCCAGTCAGGCTTCTCACGAAAGATCTGACACAGATTTTCCGGCTGGGCCGGCGGCGAACTACTGCAGGCGGCGAGCCCCAACGACAGGCTCCCAAGCACGAGGCGCTTCCACATCAGATAGCGTCTTCGTTCTCTTCGCCGGTGCGGATGCGGATCACCCGTTCAACCTCACACACGAAGATCTTGCCATCCCCTATCTTGCCGGTGCGGGCCGTGTTCTGGATAGCCTCGATGCAGGCGTCCAGCTCCTCGTCTTGCACGATCAGCTCAACCTTGACCTTGGGCAGGAAATCCACCATGTATTCGGCGCCGCGATACAGCTCGGTATGACCCTTCTGGCGTCCGAAGCCTTTGACCTCGGAGACCGTCATGCCGTTGATGCCGATCTCGGCCAGGGCTTCCCGTACATCGTCCAGCTTGAATGGCTTGATGATGGCTTCAATCTTCTTCATGGTGACTCCTTACCAGTTCTGTTTGCCAAACCCGGATGTGATGGGGTAACGGCGATCCTTACCAAAATTACGGGGCGAGATACGTGGCCCCACCGCGGCCTGACGGCGCTTGTATTCGTTGATGTCCACCAGCCGGATCACCTTGCGCACCGTGGCTTCCTCAAAGCCCTCCGCCACCATGTCGGCGACCGAAGCATCTTGCTCCACATAGCGTTGCAAGATGGCATCGAGGATCTCATAGGGGGGCAAGCTGTCTTGATCCACTTGGTCAGGGGCCAGCTCTGCCGAAGGCGGCCTGTCGATGACCCGCTGCGGGATCACATAATCGACGCTGTTGCGGTATTCGCAGAGTTGGAACACCAGCGTCTTGGGTACGTCCTTGAGCACATCAAAGCCGCCCGCCATGTCACCATACAGGGTGGCATAACCCACGGCCATCTCGCTCTTGTTGCCGGTGGTCAGTACGATGCGGCGCCGCTTGTTGGAGAGCGCCATCAAGAGCACACCGCGGCAGCGCGCCTGCAGGTTCTCTTCCGTGGTATCTCGGGCGGTGCCCTCGAACAGGGGGGCAAGCTGAGTCATGAAGCCCTCAAACATGGGCTCGATGGAGATGATGTTGAATTCAACTCCCATTCGCTCGGCCTGCTCCTTGGCATCTTCCACGCTCATCTGAGCCGTGTAGCGGAACGGCATCATCACCGCCTGTACCTTGTCGTTGCCAATCGCATCGCCGGCGATAGCGAGGGTCAATGCCGAATCGATACCGCCGGACAGACCCAGCACGGCGCCCTGGAAGCCATTCTTGGTGACGTAATCACGTACCGCCAGCACCAACGCCTGATAGACCTCGGCCAGGGGAGCCAGAGGCGCCGCAGGCTCGCGCTCCTTGCGGGGCTGACCATTGTCAAAATGAACCAGCGCCAGCTCCTCTGCGAAGGGAGCCAATCTGTGAGTCAGCTCCCCCTGGCCGTTGAACACCTTGGAGCAGCCGTCGAACACCAGCTCATCCTGACCGCATACCTGATTGAGATAGACCAGCGGCAGGCCAGTCTGGCCGCAGCGCTCCGTCATCAGCTCACGGCGGATCCAGGGCTTGTCCTTGTCATAGGGCGAGGCGTTGATGGTGAGCAGCAGTTCAGCCCCCGCCGCCTTGGCGGCCATGGCCGGACCCGGTTGCCACAGATCTTCGCAGATAAGCAGGCCCAGTTGATGGCCTCGCAAGTTCACCACACAGGCCTCGTTGCCGGCGCTGAAGTAACGCTTCTCGTCAAAGACCCCGTAATTGGGCAAATCTTGCTTGAAATAGCGGGCCAGCAGTTCACCGTTATCGTACAAGGAAGCGGTATTGTAGAGTTTGCCATCCTCGCGCCAGGGGTGGCCCAGCAAGATGGCACAGGAGCCCTGCCAGGCGGCAACGCGAGCCAGGGCCGCCTCGACCCGTATCATGAGATCGGCGCGCAACAAGAGATCTTCCGGCGGATAGCCGGTCAGGGCCAGTTCGGAGCAGACCAGCAGATCGGCCCCTTGTGCTGAGGCTTGCTCGGCAGCGGCCAGAATTTTGTCACAGTTATCTTCGATGGCGCCTACCGTCAGGTTTAACTGGGCAAGCATCAGGGAGAGGGCTTTTGCCATGGCGATGATTCTTTCAACCGAAATGATGGGGAATGATAAAGAAAAGGCGCTGGCTGTGCCAGCTCAACCCTTGTACTTTGCCTGGCACTCTGGCGTGAAGCAGATAAGCTGTAGTCAATCAGCGGAGATTTCATCCATGGAAAGGCAGATGAAGGGGTTTACCTTGCTTGAACTGATGATAGCCGTCAGTCTGGGGGTCATTCTGCTCGGTATCGGTGCTCCCGCCCTGTCCAGTCTGGTAAATGAGAATACCCTCAAGTTTGAATCCCGCACGTTATTAAAGCACCTGCGCTTTGCTCGCAGCCAAGCCATTGACAATCAGTTCTCGGTCACTGCCTGCCTGGCCGATGCCAACGACAGTTGCGTCCTCGCCAACCCGACCCAGATGCTGATCTTTATTGATGATGATGCGAGCAATGCCTTCAATGGAGGAGAGCTGTTACTCGCTAGGAGTCACCCCTTCCCGGGCAACATGACCGTTGTCAATAACAGGCGTACCACACTGTTCAGCCCCGATGGTTCCAGCCTGGGTACAAATGCGACCCTCAATCTTTGCGCTCAAGGCATGGCTCAGATTAATCTGGTCATTGCCCCATCAGGACGCTCCACTCAGGCAACCCAGAACAACATCTGTCCTTAACGTTACCTCAGCTGATTCGCATCCTGCAGCTTCGCTTCTTTCGACTGAAAGACCTCCCCCAAAGGCAAGCACTCCAACACCTTGTTCACAGGTTGAATGACACCATTGACCTCGTATCCCTTGCCCTTGAATTTTTCCTGTATTGCCATGGGGGACGCGTCCCCCATAGTGCCCTGTAACACCACTCGCTGGCCGCTGGCCAACTCGACATAACACTTCATATCGGCAGCCTGCGCTCCTACCGGCATGCTCAGACCAAGCGCCACCATCCAAGAGAGAAGCCTCATTGTGTTTCTCCTTCATACAGGTAGATTTTCTTGGGCGACATATCCATCTCAGCTTCTTCCGCCCCCTGGACACATTCGCCAGCTCCGGTACAGCGCTCTGGTTCGCCGCTGCCATCATCTTTCAGGATAACTTCATCGCCAGTACCACCACCAATGATCCGAATTTTTGCGTCATCCCCTGCATGCACCACCAGATCATCGGCCACCTTGTTTTGCACTTCGACATACCTTTCTGGCGTCTTATTGCCATCCAAGTCGACCACATATTTAAATGAAGTGCCGTAGTGCATATCCACCATGTACTGACGAGCGGCCCCGATGGATTGAATGGTACATTGCTGGAAAGACTGAACTTGTGGCAAGAAGGAAGTGAAGTAGAGTTTTCCCTGCAGAACCACACCGGCACCCATGGATTTCTCGCCCGGCTCATTGAGCCAATTTACCCACCCCTTGGCACTGGTGATCCCCGCTTTAACTGTCAGTATGCCGTCATCTGTGGTTTGTGCTGACAAGGGATCGTTCGTCACATCATAAAGATTGGAGGCGAGAATGGGAGCAGGCACGGCACTAGTAGAACTTCGCACGGCCACATCATAGTCACGCAACATAAAGTAACCATTGTGGACCGTTGACTCCGATGAGGGACGGTTACGATCGCCACTGCCGATCAACACAGCATCGAAGGGACGCTCCTGGTAGGAGTATCTAGGGTCTCCTCCCACAACGGTACGGGTGACCTGCTTATTGATGGTTCGAACCACTATCGGTTGGGTAAAGAATCGACGATCATCGGCCTGAACATTGTCGGACCCCAAGTTTGCCAATTTGATCACACTGAGCCGGCTGAGGGTCAACGCTGCCTGTGGGCTGTTGGCATCAGTGAATATATCCATACGCCAGATATTACCGCCGGTGTCACCCACATAGACTCTATCTATCTTGCCATCACCGTCACTATCCAGTGTGGCAACAGAGCCAGGCATACTATCGTCCATACCTGACACCTGAAGGTTTTTAGTCGACGTCACACCAGGTGTGGCACTGAATAGCAAGTTGCCATTGGTCGAGTCCACGATATAAATCCCGCGCCCCAGGCTATCGCCACTTCCCAAGCCCAGCTCGTCCTTATTCACGTCATATCCACCTGCAAAAATCAGCACTGGATCCGTGACCCCTGGAATAAAGGCAACCTCCGGCACAGACCATGTCAACCCTAATCCGCCAAAGCCTGCTGTTTGAGCATTAAGATTCCATTTCAGACTTGGCGTATCTGGTGAGGATATATCGAACGCATAATAGGCATTACCACCACTGCGCAGTCCGGTGAAAAGCCAGACAAAATCCCCCTCCGATGATTTCAGAACACCATTTCTATTGGCATCTTTTATCAAGGCCACAGGGGAAGAATCAACACCATAAATATGCTCTGCCGATTCAGCGTTGATTCGCAGGGCTTGCTGGTTTCTCATAAATTCATAAGGGATGGTCGCCCAGCTTTCATCTACTGTTCTCCCCATATCTTTAAACATGTGCAGGAAGCCGGCATTTGTACCAAACAGAATCCTTAAGTCAGGGGCATCGCTAGGATTACCGGATTGGGGGCCATAGTTCAAAACCAAAGGACGAGAGTGGAGGGGGTCACCCATAATATGGCTTCGAATAAGGGTCGATGAATCAAAATCCTCATCATCGACATCAGACCCTTTGGACCAGTTAATTAACTTATCTAACTCAGTAGTATCACTGACCTCCATAAAGCTCATCAATGCAGCTTCACTACCCGCTTGCGCTACCAGATTAGCTTTAGTGAGCGAATCCAGCCTGCCTTGTCCTTTATTGATGACATAAAGGTTTCGATTGCTCTTGGCCGCTAACATCTCCTGAGCCCCACCCTCGGCGACTTTGTTACCATCTCTTCCAGATGACCAGAAGGTTTGTGCACTATCAATAATAGTTCCATCCGCTTTAATGGCTGGCAGCCCTCTACTGTCCACCACATAGCCATCGGCAGAAAACTCCAGTTTTTTGAGATTACCACGCCATCTGGGGCCATCATCTGGTTCGAACATGGCATAGTAAATATTGTTCAGACTTCGGGTACGGTCAAAGTTATTACTGGCGATAGCCGGTGACACTAAAGATGTATTTATACGAAGGATGGCCAACAAAGATGATTTAAGTGCATCCGTTAATGCTGACGCATTGGTCGCGGGATAGTACTCACCACCACCTCTTCTCGCTGCCTCGGCCAGTAAATTCCCCGCACCGGTAATCGCCTCATCACCAAACCCAACAGTAAAGGTCGTTACTGTTTGAGTTCCGGGTGACACACTATTAACATCCTTGTGCTTCATATAACCAGCCAAAGCAGCTAAATAACTACTCCTTCTGTTATTCCCTGAACCATAAGAAACAGTAGAGCCATAAGCCGCTTTCTCGTCGGCTGTGAGTGTGTTTACCAACCCCTGAACGAAAGTATCTGAAGAGGTATCTTGGGTCGGTTCACCGTCGGTGATATAAATAACATAACCATTATTTGAACAGTTATCATAGGGTGCCTCATAGGTTCCCTCTGGATTCTCGGCAGACTTATCTCGAGTTCCTCCTTGCAAGCCATATACGACTGACTTACCACCAAAAAACTGATATGCCTCACGCAACGTTTCACACAAAGGTGTATTGGTACTAGCTGTCAATTCTTCCACTCTATCCAGCAAATCTTGCTCACCCGTTTTACCATTTGCCAAGGTTATCTCGTTCCCTAGGATATCCCGTAAAATACGGCCACCATTGTTATCACTATCATCATTTCGATTGAACACCGCCAGACCGAAATCAACACCGGGCGTGGATGATATCAGCCCACTCACCGCATCTTTGGCAATGCGCAGCCTCGATTGAATAGAAAAACCTGTGGGCCCATAATACCAGCGAATATAATTGGCAGAATAGAGTAGCACGCTAGTGTTGCTGGCGTTATCATAGTTATTTATATTTGTGGTATAAAACCAAGTTCCGCTATTATTACCTGTTTTATCAACTGGATATCCACTCCCAACGGACCAGCTCCCTGTGTAAGGATTTGCAGGGTTACTGGCAAGAACGTCCTGTTTGCAGTCGACCAAATATATACTGCTTTCCCGATAACTACTGATTGAATTCCAATCACCTCGACCACGTCCAGGCGGGGTGCCGTTGTTGACCTCGTATGTCCAAACTTGCGATTGAAAATAGCCTATGTTAGCCAATGGTGTTTTTGATGTAGCGCAAGCATTTATCTTATCGGAAAAACGCTTGGTGCTGGTTATTTCTGGCACCGAACCATCTGTCGAAAAATATATATATTTTTTACTGCTATTTGTATCTGGATCACTGGAGAGAGGGGGGTAGGTTGTCGCTGGATTATAAGACTCTTTCACCTGCTCCATGGTTTCGCTCATGCTGCCGGAATTATCAAATATCAGCAGCACCTTGGGTCTGAAGTCACCAGCTTTATTGAAGTCATAGATAAACAGTTCGGTATCATCCGCCCTGACGGTCGTTGCACACAGCACCAGACAGCTCCAGCACAATGCCACTCCAGCTTTGCGTAACCACATATCTTTGCTCCTATTTGGTGAGCAGTGGTTGCTCAACCCCGACAGTCCAATCCATTGGTCGAGCATGCTTGCCATAATTCAGCTCCGCTTGCATCTCAACATATTTACAAGCGGGGATCACATTCTGGCTGCTGGCATCGAACTTGCGCTTGCACACGGTTTCGGCGCGATCGATCAAGGCAACGGATGCCGAGACATTGCTGCTGTTTACATTGACGGCCGCACTGGCGCCCATATTAGCGATCAGAGTCGAGACATTGTTACTTCGCATGGCAGCCTCAATGACTCCCTCCAACTGATGTTCGGCCTGGCGCAAGCTGGCGGCAGAGCCCGCCATCTTGAGATCTTGGCCTGATGACTGCATGACCACCACGGCAATCAGGGTCAACGGCAGCAGGATAAAGAGTGCAACAATCAACGCCACACCACGCTGGGTTTTCATGCCCCTCCCCCTAAGATCATCGCCGGGTTACGCAAGGAGACACTCGTCTCCAACAACAGCCGACGAAAGCCATCGCCATTCCCTTGTACGCTGACGCTGCCAACCTGATAGATATTGTTATTTACATAATTGGTCGAAGCGCGCAGCGATCGCACCAGAATAAAGACTCTGGCGGCAATAACACGCCCCTCACTCCACTCTTGGTCAGTCACATTATTGGTCGCTACATATCGCTCAATAGTTCCGTCCGGTACCAAGCTATCATCGACCCCAAACAGCACACTCAGCCTCTCGATCCCTTCGGCCATGGCACCACCAATGAGAAGTGACCCACCATTTGCAGTCAGGTAGCGCTTTCTCAGCTCTGGATTACCTGTCGCTGTATTTGGGGAGAGATAGTAGACAAAATGCTGGTATTCCCATAGCTGACGCGCTGGCATGGCCGCATCACTAGGCACAGCCTCACCCCCTTTAAACATCTGGGCCGCTTGGGTGGTTGTCGCAAGGTAGAAACGGTTTCCCGTGGCAACCCCATCAGCTAGAGGGCGCCCGATCAGTCTCTTGATGCTGATCACATCTGTATTGGCCATACGTGACGCTGCAGGTATGCAGGCAAAGGCGCCACCTGTGATCACTTTACTGTTATCAACCCTAGTCACCCAGAGTGGGCGGATTGAGCCTGCACTAGCTGGCAAACTGCCGCGTCCCAACTCATCCAAGCAGTCATCTGAACCCGCAATCGCAGCACCACTGCTAAGGGTCACCCCTTGCCCAACCGTCATGGGCAGACCAGTATAATCTCCCCAGAAGCCAGCCCACTTTAGATCCTGAGTCAACAAGCGCATTGCCACCCGGCCATTTTCCTGCAGTTCACTCTGGTCAAAGGAGTCTTCGGTAGTGGATCGAGACACCACAAAGATACTCAGTCCGCCTCCCACCAGAAACACGCCAATCACCATGGCGATCAGCCACTCAATCAACGTGAATCCCCCGGACTTCATAGCGTCGTCGTCAGGACAAACTGACGCCTTTGGTTATCTGCCACATCATCCACCCCACAGTCGTCCCGAACATCGGCCACGGCACTGGCTCCATCGGACAGCGCCTCCTTGCCACGCCAGAAGATACCGACAGTGAGACTATTGTTAGCACCCCGTATTACGCAGCCTACAGGGGCCTGCAAGGAAGAGGCCGCCCCCGATACCCCTGCGCCCAATAGCGACTGTTGCCAGTAAAAGAGGTCTAGGTTGCGCAAGTCGCTGCGGCTGCACGCGGCCATGGTGCCATCTGCGTTAGCGCATCCAGGCAGGGCCTGATTAGTGCCTCCGGAGATCAGGTCAACTGTTTGACCCGACCAGCTGTCTTTGTTGATCCTCACCCTCTCGACCAGATCGTTGGCGAGCCAGCTGGCAATAGTGCGTTGACGGGATTCGTAACTGGAGAATTTGGCAGTGGCCTGCATGGCAACCAGCCCCAGCAGACCGAAGGAGAGCACCACGGCGGCGATCATCACTTCCAGCAGACTAAAGCCATGCTGGAGTTGCCGCCTCTTCAGAAGAGTGCTGGTTAACATTGTCTCTTACCAGCATTCATCGTTTTGACTCCCGGCCAAATTTTCTGCCTGTGTGGCTCCATCTTGATCGAGGGAAAAGATAATACAGTCGCTGTCTTGCCCCTGAGCACCTGATGCCGTCGCAAACAGAATGTAGCTATTTGCTGCGGCAGAGATCACCAGATGGTAGTAGCCGGAATCAGAAACGTCAGGCATGTTGAGAGGACCTGCCGCCGAGGCGTAGCTGTTAAAGTCCATAAAATAGGTTTCTTGCCGGTTAGCGGCATCCAACAGCATCTTTTTGGCTTCAACACGGTGGCTAGACAGCACATAGCGCTGATAAGAGGGGTAACCAATTGCACCGAGGATCGCCACTATGGCGACCACGAT
Source organism: Aeromonas rivuli (assembly GCF_020149575.1). NCBI lineage: Bacteria > Pseudomonadati > Pseudomonadota > Gammaproteobacteria > Aeromonadales > Aeromonadaceae > Aeromonas > Aeromonas rivuli. The sequence goes on from NZ_CP079742.1 coordinate 3,743,474, forward strand.
CATCAGTTCAATGAGAGAAAAACCTCGAAAAGACCCAATCATGACCCATCCTTGGCGATTGAATATTTCTTAGTCTAACGCCAGATTTGTCATTGCAACAAACCTGGCGTCAGTATCTTCACACTTTGTTCTTAAGCCTGATCAGGGCTAACTAAATAATTCTAAGTTCAGGGGGAACTTCGAACACCACGTTCTCTTCGCGGCCCGGGTGTTCGGCTACGATCTTGCCCCCCAGCTCACGCAGCCGGGCGATGACATTCTTCACCAGTACCTCAGGCGCTGAGGCACCCGCCGTCACACCTATGGTCTTGACCCCCTCCAACCAGACTGGCTCTATCATGGTAGCGTCGTCGATCAGGTAGGCACGGGCCCCCACTTTCTCGGCTAGCTCGCGCAGGCGATTGGAGTTGGAGGAGTTGCGCGAACCGACCACCAGCATGGCATCCACCAGCCCGGCCATTTCCCGTACCGCATCCTGGCGGTTCTGGGTGGCGTAGCAGATATCGTCCTTGCGCGGCCCCTGGATCTTGGGGAACTGCTTGCGCAGGGCATCGATGACATCCGAGGTCTCATCCACGCTCAGGGTGGTCTGGGTGACAAAACAGAGATCATCCGGGTTCTTCACCTTGAGTTTGACCACATCGTCCGGCGTCTCCACCAGATACATGCCGCCCTCAGGGTTTTCATACTGCCCCATGGTGCCGATCACCTCAGGATGGCCTGCGTGGCCAATCAACACGGCTTCTGAGCCCTTGCGGCTAGCGCGGTGGACTTCCATGTGCACCTTGGTCACCAGCGGACAGGTGGCATCGAATACCTTGAGGGCACGGGATTTGGCCATCTCGCGCACTGTCTTGGCCACGCCGTGGGCGGAGAAGATGACGATGCTGTCGTCCGGCACCTCGTCGAGCTCCTCGACAAAGACGGCTCCCGCATCTTTCAGCTTGTTCACCACGTAGCGGTTATGCACCACTTCGTGACGCACGTAGATGGGAGCACCGAATTTTTCCAGCGCACTCTCGACGATGCTGATCGCACGATCGACACCGGCACAGAAGCCACGGGGATTAGCCAGTAGAATATCCATCAGATCACCTCACTCATGCTGAGGGCACCATCGACATCAACGCGACAAAAGCCACGGGGGTTAGCCAGTAGAATATCCACTATCCATGCACCTCTTCCACGTCATCGACGGCCAGGATCTCCACCTCGAAGGTGACGGTATGACCGGCCAGGGGGTGGTTGAAATCGACCGTGACCGATATGCCTTCCACCGCCCGCACTATGCCGGGCAGCTCGCCGCCATTGGGCTGGTCGAAGACGATGATGGCGCCGACGGTGGGCTCCACATCCGCACCGAATTTGGCTCGGTCCAGATGGTAGATGTTGTCCGGGTTGGACAGACCAAATGCCTGCTCCGGCGCCAAGGTGAAGCTCTTGGCCTCCCCTTGCCGCAGGCCCAGCAAACACTGCTCGAAGGTATCGGTCAGGCTGCCATCCCCCATTGTCAGACGGGCCGGTTTGCCGTGCAACTGAGTGCTGTCGGCGACGGAGCCATCTTCCAGCTTGATGGTGAAGTGGAACAGCACAGTGCTGTCATGGCTGATGAGCTTGCTCATACCGACTCCTTGCCGTGCTTGCTCGCCGCCTTTTCGCTTCGAAAACCTTCCAGCACTATCATGGTCGCACCGATGAAGATGAAGCTGTCGGCCAGGTTGAACGCAGGCCAGTGGGAACGCTGCCAGTAGAAATCGAGGAAATCGACCACATGGCCCAGCACCAGCCGATCGAACACGTTACCAAGGGCCCCGCCGATGATGAGCGAATAGGCGATACCGCTCCAGCGCATGCTCACCGGCTGCTTGCGCAGCCAATGTATCAGCAGGCCACAGATAGCGAAGGCCAACAGGGCGAAGAACCAGCGCTGCCAGCCCCCCTGTTCGGCCAGGAAGCTGAATGCCGCACCCTTGTTGTAGACATGCACCAGGTTGAAGAAGGGGGAGATCTCCACCCCCGGGTAGCCAAACGGCAGCATCTTGACCACAGCCAACTTGGTCGCCTGGTCAAGGATGAAGGCCACAGCCGCCAGCCACAGCCAGCGCAGGCCACTCTTTTCATGAGTCATCTTCATCAGGCAAATTGACGAGCTTCGCCGTCACCCTCAACGTTGCTGACGCAGCGGCCACAGATCTCTTCGTGACCTGCTATGGTGCCCACGTCTTCCACATGGTGCCAGCAGCGATCGCACTTGGCGGCCGCAGACTGGGCTACATTCAGCCACAAATCGTCACGCTCGGTCGCAACGCTACCTTCCGGCATGCTGTCTGCCAGGACTACGTTGGCCTTGGAGGTAAGCAGCACGAAACGTAACTCGTCGCTCAGGGCATTGAGACGCTCGGCCAGAGCAGGCTTGGCGAACAGGGTCAGCTCGGCCTGCAAAGAACCGCCGATACGCTTCTCACCACGGGCGGCTTCCAGGGCCTTGTTCACCTCACCGCGCACGGTCAGGAGCTCGGCCCAGAACTCATCCCCCATCTGTTCACCGGCAGCCAGGCCATAGAGGCCGTCATACCACTCTTCGGTGAACACGAACTCGGCACGCTCACCCGGCAGCAGCGCCCAGATCTCATCGGCGGTGAAGCTCATGATGGGCGCCATCCAGCGCACCATAGCCTCGGCGATGTGATACAGCGCGCTCTGGCAGGAACGACGGGCCAGACCATCAGCCTTGGCGGTGTATTGACGGTCCTTGATCACATCCAGATAGAAGGAGCCCATCTCGATGGAGCAGAACTGCATCAGCTTCTGAGTCACCCCATGGAAGTTGTAGGACTCATATGCTTCGATGATCTCGGCTTGGACAGCCTGAGCACGGCCCACGGCCCAGCGATCCACCACCACCATGTCGGCAGGTGCCACCATGTCGGTTGCCGGGTTGAAACCGCTGAGGTTGGCCAGCAGGAAGCGGGCTGTGTTGCGGATGCGGCGATAGGCATCCGCGCTGCGCTTGAGGATCTCGTCGGAGACCGTCATCTCGCCGGTATAGTCGGTGCTGGCTACCCACAGACGCAGTATGTCGGCACCCAGCTTGTTCATCACATCTTGCGGGCTGACCACGTTACCGATGGACTTGGACATCTTGCGACCCTGACCATCGACGGTGAAGCCGTGGGTCAGAACCTGGTTGTAGGGCGCCTTGTTATTCATGGCCACCCCTATCATCAGGGAAGACATGAACCAGCCACGGTGCTGATCCGAACCTTCCAGGTAGAGGTCGGCGGAGTGGCCGTTGAACTCGGGGCGTGCAGCGACTACAGAGGAGTGGGTCGAGCCCGAATCAAACCAGACATCCAGGGTGTCAGGCACCTTGTCGTAGTTGTCGGCATCGGCTCCGAGCAGCTCGGCCTTGTCCAGATCCCACCAGGCCTGGATGCCTTCTTGCTCGACCCGCTTGGCAACTTCGTGCATCAGGCGCACGGATTCCGGGTGCAGCTGCTGGGTCTCTTTGTGGACGAACAGGGAGATGGGCACACCCCAGGTACGCTGACGTGAGATACACCAGTCCGGGCGATTCTCGACCATGGCCTGGATGCGGTTCTTGCCCCAGGCCGGTACCCAGCCGCTCTGACCCTGCTGCGCGATGCCATCTTGTTCGATGCGCTCAATCTCGGCCAGCGCCTGCTTGCGCAGCCCTTTCTGTTCCATGCTGATGAACCACTGGGGGGTGGCACGGAAGATGATTGGGGTCTTGTGACGCCAGCAATGCGGATAGGAGTGATTGAACATCTTGTGATGGAGCAAGGCACCATGAGTCTTGAGCACTTCGACCACTGCGGTATTGGCCTTGAACACATGCTGGCCGGCGAACAGCTGGGTATCCGGCAGGTAGACGCCGTTGCTGCCAACCGGGTTAGCCACTTCCAGACCGTACTTCTGGCCGACCACGAAGTCTTCCTGACCGTGACCAGGTGCCGTGTGCACGGCGCCGGTACCGGCATCCAGGGTGACATGATCACCCAGTACTATGGGCACATCAAAGTTGTAGAACGGGTGCTTGAAGCGCAGCAGATCGAGGGCTGCGCCCTTGGCATAGCCCAGATTGTGGAACTTCTCGAACCCGGCACGATCCATCACGTCCTTGACCAGATCGGCGGCCAGGATCAGGCGCTCCGGGTGCTCACCTTCAACCTGGACCAAGGCATAGTCCAGATCCGCATGCAGCGCGACGGCACGGTTGGCCGGCAGGGTCCAGGGGGTGGTCGTCCAGATAACGACGGAGAGCGCGCCACGGCCAAAATGACCCTCGGCACAGTCGAACCTGGCCGCCACGTCAGCCTCATCGACGGCCCTGAAACGCACATCGATGGAGGGCGAGTCCTTGTCGTAATACTCCACTTCGGCTTCAGCCAGGGCGGAGCCACAGTCGGTACACCAGTGCACTGGCTTGGAGCCTTTGTGCAGGTGGCCGTTGTCGACGATCTTGGCCAGGGAGCGGATGATGTTGGCTTCGGTGCCAAAGTCCATGGTCAGGTAGGGTTTCTCCCAATCCCCCAACACGCCCAGACGGACGAAGTCGGTCTTCTGGGCCTCAATCTGGGTCTTGGCGTACTTGCGACACTCGGCGCGGAATTCGGCAGCGGAAACCTTGACGCCAGGCTTGCCAACCTTGCCTTCCACTTTCAGCTCGATGGGCAGACCATGGCAGTCCCAACCCGGCACATAGGGGGAGTCAAAACCGGACAGCCCCTTGGACTTGATGATGATGTCTTTGAGGATCTTGTTGACCGAGTGACCGATGTGAATGCTGCCGTTCGCATAGGGAGGGCCGTCATGCAGGATAAATGAAGGCTTGCCCGCTTTGGCGCGGCGAATGGCCCCGTAGAGATCCTGATCGTACCAACGCTTGAGCATACCGGGTTCGCGCTTGGCCAGATCGCCACGCATCGGGAACTCGGTTTCCGGAAGATTCAGGGTGTGTTTATAGTCGCTCATCAGTCCTGGGTTCCCTTCTTTTCTAAAAGAGTGCTGGGTAAATTGAATAACGGCAGCCCAAACCAGGCTCGGGCTGCCTGGGCATCTCGTTCGATCTGCTCTTTCAAGGCGGAGAAAGAGGCAAATTTTTGCTCTTCGCGCAGTTTGTGGCGAAGCAGCACCTTGACCTGTTGACCGTAGAGATCGCCAGAAAAATCAAATAAATGTACTTCCAATCTGGCCTGCGAGCCGCTCAACGTCGGCCTCACACCCACATTGGCGACACCGGGGAATAGATTGCCGGAACATACCACTTCCACCGCAAACACGCCACCGACCGGGCTGACCCGGCGCTTGAGGGCAAGGTTGGCCGTCGGAAAACCTATGGTGCGCCCCAGCTTGTCACCATGAGCCACCCGGCCAGTGATGGCATAGGGACGACCGAGCATCAGTTCCACCTCGGCCAGGCGGCCCGCGCTGAGGGCTTCCCGCACTAGGGTGCTGCTGACCCGCTGGCGGGCAAGCTGGAAACTCTGGGTGCTGACCACCTCGAAGCCGTGACGGCGCCCGGCTTGTTGCAGCAGTTGAAAATCCCCTTCCCGGCCCTTGCCGAAGCGGAAATCATCCCCCACCACCAGGTAGCGAACCCCCAGTTTCTCGACCAGCAGCTGCTTGATAAAGGTGTCGGCGGACTGGGCGGCAAACTCGCGGCTAAAGCGCACGCAAAGCAAACGGTCTATGCGCAGCGCCGCCAGCGCCTCCACCTTCTCTCGCAGGCGGGAGAGGCGGGCAGGTGCGTCATCCCCTGCAAACAGCTCCAGAGGCTGAGGCTCAAACAGCATGACGCAAGCTGGCAGCCCAAGCGCCGCAGCCTTCTCCTGCAAGCGCGTCAACACAGCCTGGTGACCCTGATGGACCCCATCAAAGTTGCCAATGGTCAACACACAGCCCTGGTGACGGGGCTTGAGATTGTGAATACCGCGGATAAGCTCCATCAGTGCCTTGTGTTCTGCTGCTGTCGAAATCGCCGGATTATATATCAGGCGGCGGTCTGGATCAGCCCTCGCGGCTGGATTTCAGGTGTCGTGGCCGAATTCCGAGCACAAGCAGGCAGATCCCGTAGACGCCGCCCCCTATCAGCAGCAGCAGCGTCAGCTCCCAACTCGCCTTGGCCATGCTCCAGGCTCCCCATTGAGCGAGATCCGGTGACAGGTAGCCAAGCAGCCCCCCCATCATCAGGGTCGCCGCCAATAACTTGAGGCAGAAGAACCCGGTCTGACGGGATGGGCGATAGACGCTCTGTTGATACAAGCCTTTGAATAACAAGGCGGCGTTCAGGGTCCCGGCACAGGCAGTGGCCAGCGCCAATCCCACATAGCCGAGGGGGTAGATGAAGATGAGGTTGCACACCATGTTGGTCACCATCGCCATGATGCCGATCCGCACCGGAGTCTTGGTGTCCTGGCGTGCATAGTAGCCTGGGGCCAGCACCTTGATCAGCATCAGTGACAACAGGCCCGTGGTAGAGGCCAGCAGACTGGCACTGGACATCGCCACCTCATGCAGACCGAACTCACCACGCATGAACAGCACCCGCAGTATAGGCTCACGGAGCATGGCAATCCCGATCATGGCGGGCAGGCCGAGCAGCATCACCATGCGCACCCCCCAATCCATGGTGCGGGAAAAATCGGCAGGATCTGAATCCACATGTTTTTTGGCCAAGGCAGGCAAGATGACGGTGCTGATAGCCACCGCAAACAGCCCGAGCGGGAATTCCAGCAGCCTATCCGAGTAGTAGAGATAACTGATGGCACCGGTGGCCAGGAAGGAAGCGAGCATGGTGTTGATCAACAAGTTGATCTGACTGACCGAGACGCCAAACAGCGCCGGGATCATCAGGGTACGGATCTTGACCACCCCGGGGTGATGCCAGCCCCACTTTGGCCATACCAACATGTTGATTTGGCGAAGGAAAGGATACTGGAATAGAAACTGTACCAAGCCGCCCAAGAAGACCCCGATTGCCAGGGAGAGCTCGGGCCTCTCCATTAGCGGGGCTATCCACCAGGCCGACGCTATCATGGTGATGTTGAGAAAGACGGGGGTAAAGGAGGAGACGGCGAAGCGGCCGAAGGTGTTGAGTATGGCCCCCGCCATGGCGGTAAAGGTGATAAACCAGAGGTAAGGGAAGGTTATCTTGAGCATCAAACTGGCCAGCTCGAACTTCTCGGCGGCCGGACCACCATGTAACCAGTCCCAGAACCAGCCCCAGCCAAACAGCGCCGTCAGCACACCGGAGCCCAGCACACCGAGCAGAGTCACTATGGTGACTATGCCGCCAAGGGTCCCCGCCACCGCCGCCAGCAGCTCGCGCACCTCCCGCTCATCGCCATTTTTTTTGTACTCGGTCATGACGGGGACGAACGCCTGGTTGAAAGCACCTTCGGCAAAGAGCCGCCGCAGGAAGTTGGGAATACGATTGGCAAAGAAGAAGACGTCGGCAGCCGCGCCGGCACCGAGCAGATTGGCGATGACCACATCGCGAACCAAGCCCATCACACGGGATACCAGTGTCATTGAGGACACTATCATACCGGATTTGATCAATTTCTTACTCAAGACGAGGCCTCTGGAACTGTCAGAATGGAAAGAATGCTGCTAGAATCGGCCGACAGTTTAACCGCCTCCCAACTGACACACCACCGGGGGGCGGTGTTTATTTGCACAAATCATTTGACAATATGTGGTTGAGAAGGCATATTTCCGGGCCTTTTCAATACACTCGCTAAGACAGTTTTAGGAGTTTTACCTTGGCTAATATCAAATCTGCTAAGAAGCGCGCGATTCAGTCAGAGAAACGTCGTCAACACAACGCCAGCCGTCGTTCAATGACCCGTACCTATCTGAAGAAAGTAATTGCTGCCATCGCTTCTGGCGACAAAGCTGCTGCCGTTGCTGCTTTCGCTACCGCTCAGCCGATCATGGATCGCATGGCTACCAAAGGCCTGATCCACAAGAACAAAGCTGCTCGTCACAAGAGCCGCCTGTCTGCCCAGATCAAAGCTATGGCTTAATCAGCTTCCGCTGAATAAAGCAAAAAAACCGGCCTCTGTGCCGGTTTTTTATTTATCTGTCGTGCAGTAAAGTGTGTGCAACAAACCTATCATCTCGCGCACCTCATGGCTGCGCAGCGAATAATAGACCGTCTGGGCCTCTTTTCGCGTCTCCACCAACTCATCCCGCCGCAGTACAGCCAAGTGTTGTGACAACGCAGACTGGCTCAAGCCAAGTACTTCATTCAATTCGCCCACCGACAACTCCTTGTCTAGCAGCTGACAAAGAATGAACAGCCTTCTCTCGTTGGCCAGCGCCTTGAGCAAGGCTACCGCCCTGCCTGCATTCGCCTCCAGTACCATGGCGCTCTCCTCTGACGTCAATGGCGATAATAGCTTGATTGGCCTCAATTTAAAACGACAGGGTCGCTGGCTGTATGGTGGAAAAGTTCTCCTGCCCGGCAAACAGGAAAGAGAAGTCACTCTCGCATACCCGCTTGACCGCCGGGTGCTGGATCATCCGCTCGGCAAAGATGACATAATACTCCTCCATCAAGTCCTGGGTCTCGCCGATCAGCATGACCCCCTCCCCTTCCAGTATCTCTTCCCGGTAGATGGTGGGCGCCATAAAGATACCCTGGTTGAAGAAACCGAACGCCTTCATCAACGCCGCGTCATCGAACTCGCCCAAAATGCTGGGGGAGATGCCTTGCTGCTCGAACCACTGGGTCAATTGACGCCCCATGGCGGTACGGCGACCCGGAATGAGCAACTTGCGCTCCTCCAGACAGGCGGGAAAGGGTTTCTCAGGCAATGGTGCCTTGCAGAAGAAGCTGACCCCACAGCCGCCGAGCCGCTTGGAGAGCAGGCCGGCATGCTGGCTGGAGTCCACCGGACAGTCGGAGAGGATCATGTCGAGCTTGTGCTCGCTCAATTGCTCGAGCAGCAACTCGTGGGTCGATTCGAAGCAACGCAGATGGATGGAGCCATCATTAGGAATGACGGAGAGCAGTACCCGGCTAGCCAGGCGCTTGGAGAGCGCATCGGCGATACCGACGTCGAACAGTATCTGGCTCTCCTTGCGGTAGTTGACGATATCCAGCATCTCGTAGGAGAGGCTGAACATCTTGTCGGCGTAACGAAACACCAGCTGGCCCAGCTCGGTGGCCTCCAGAGAGCGTCCCTTGCGTTTGAGCAGCTTGCCCCCCAGTCGATGCTCCAGCAGCTTGATCTGGCCTGTGACCGTCTGGGGAGTGAGGAAGAGTGCCTCCGCCGCCTGAGTGACGGAGCCCTTCTTCTGAGTCATCCAAAAATAGTAGAGGTGGTTGTAATTAAGGTGTGACATCCGATGGGGTTTCCGCGCTGCGCGGACTCCGGTAGCAGCTGAGTTCAACCGCCAGAATGTCATACATGTCGCTGACCGAGTCAACCTTGTTTGCCGCGAACTGGTTAATCAGGGTCTGTTTCAACTTGACGGCATCGGGTCGGCGCTGGTCACAGTAGCGTTTGTTGTCATGCTTGAGTCGCTCACCGACCCGGCTGCGCAGCGCTCGCTCCTGGAAGGTTTCCCCAAAGCGGGCGCGGGCCTGTTGATCGCCCATGCCCAGGGCGCCATCCACTACACCATCGAGATAGGCGGAGCAGTCAGGCGAAACGGCATCCTGCTTGCATTGTTCCAACCCGCTGGCCCATGCCATGGTCGGCCCAAGCAGCATCAACATCACCACAATCTTCCTCATAACCCCTCCGTACTCTGATTGGCGATCCCCTTGGGCAGGGACAAGCGCAGGGCGACATAGCCCACCACGGCGGCCAGGGTAGAGCCGACCAGTATGCCCAGACGCGAGTAGCTGCCGTAATCCATGCCGCCGTGCTCGAATGCCAGGGAGGCAATGAACATCGACATGGTAAAGCCTATGCCGCACAGAATGCTGACCGCAAAGATCTGGCGGAAGTTAACCCCAGGTGGCAGCTGAGCTATGCCCAGACGCACCGACAACCAGCTGATGGTGAATACGCCCAGTGGCTTGCCCACGAACAGACCCAGCACGATGCCCATTGGCACAGGGCTCAGCAAGGTGTCCAACCCTATGCCATCGAGGGAGACGCCAGCATTGGCAAAGGCAAACAGCGGCAAGATCAGATAAGCACTCCAGGGATGGAGCTGATGTTCCAGGTGCTTGAGCGGCGATACATGGCGCACCCCCTTGAGGGGGATCAGGAAACCAACCACTACCCCGGCAAGGGTCGCATGGACACCTGACTTGAGCACGGCAACCCAGAGCACCAAACCGACCAGCATGTAGAGGGAGATGCGATCCACACCCCGGCGATTCATCCACACCAGGATCAGCGTGGCCACCAGACCCACCGCCAGCGCCGTCAGTGACAACTGCTGGGTGTAGAAAAGGGCAATGATGATAATGACCCCCAGGTCATCCATGATGGCCAGCGCCAGCAGGAACACCTTGAGGCTGGTCGGTACCCGCTTGCCGAGCAGCGCCATGACACCGAGGGCAAAGGCGATGTCGGTAGCCGCCGGTATGGCCCAGCCTGCCCGGGTCACGTCGTCCGAGTAGTTAAAGAAGGAATAGAGCAGCGCAGGCACCAACATGCCCCCCACGGCAGCAATGGCCGGGAAGGTCGCCTGCTCCCTGGAAGAGAGTGCCCCTTCCATCATCTCCCGCTTCACCTCCAGACCGACCAGCAGGAAGAAGATGGCCATGAAGCCATCGTTGATCCAGAGCAGCAGGGGCTTGTGGATATCCAGTGCAGAAATACGCACCTGAACCGGGGTGTTGAGAAAGGCTTGATAGGCATCAGCCAAACTGGAGTTGGCGAGCAAGATAGCAACCAGTGCCGCCAGGATAAGAATAATCCCCGAAGCGGACTCCAGTTTCAGAAAGCGTTTTAATACATCACTCATGGTCAAGCTATCCCCCAAAAATCCTATTGGATTCAGTCTAGACAGGGATGGGAACAATGAAAAATCGTTTCTTACAGCCTAAACCAACGGAAAAACCGAAGGCAAAATCTTAATGAGCGGCTATAAGCATATATCAAGCCACTGGGCATTAGGTCAAACCGGCACTCTATCAATGAATAGTTACCTTCATATTTGCATATTTTGCATATAAAGAAGAGATGAAAAAGGCGCCCGCAGGCGCCTGAGTATTAGATGGCGACGGGCGCCTTGATGCCAGGATGGGGATCGTATCCCAGGATCTCGAAATCCTCGAACTGGTAGTCGAAGATGGTGCCCGGCTTGCGTTTGATTGCCAGTTGCGGCAGTGCGCGCGGTTCCCGGGAGAGTTGCAGCGCCGTCTGCTCCATGTGATTGGAGTAGAGGTGTACATCACCGCCGGTCCAGACGAAGTCGCCTACCGCAAGATCGCACTGCTGGGCCACCATGTGGGTCAACAGGGCATAGCTGGCAATATTGAACGGCAGACCCAGGAACACATCGCAGCTACGCTGGTAGAGCTGGCAGGAGAGCTTGCCGTCCGCCACATAGAACTGGAAGAAGGCGTGACAGGGGGCCAGCGCCATCTTGTCCAGCTCACCCACGTTCCAGGCCGAAACGATGATGCGGCGAGAGTCCGGGTTGTGCTTGATGTCATCGATGGCCTTCTGGATCTGATCGACCACGGTGCCATCGGCCGCCGGCCAGGATCGCCACTGAGCACCATAGACAGGGCCCAGATCGCCATTCTCATCGGCCCACTCATCCCAGATGCTGACGCCATGTTCCTTGAGATAGGCGGTATTGGTATCGCCATTGAGGAACCAGAGCAGCTCGTGAATGATGGAGCGCAGGTGGCACTTCTTAGTCGTGACCAAGGGGAAACCCTCGGCCAGATTGAAGCGCATCTGATGACCGAACAGAGACACAGTCCCCGTGCCGGTACGATCAGATTTGACCGTGCCCTCATCCAGGATTTTCTGCATCAGGTCAAGATAGGCTCTCATTTGGCCTCCTTGGGGGCATTACCAAACAGGCGAGGCTGCTTGTAGGCGACCCAGACCATGAGGGCACCGGCCAGTATCATGGGGGTAGAGAGGATCTGTCCCATGCTGATCTCCTGGAAATAGAGACCAAGCTGGGCATCCGGCTGGCGGACAAACTCCACCAGGAAGCGGAACAGACCGTAGCAGAACAGGAAGAGGCCCGAAATGGCACCACGGGGCGGCTGCTTGCGCCAGAACAGATTGAGGATGATGAACAGCACCACCCCTTCCAGGGCAAACTGGTAGAGCTGGGATGGGTGGCGCGGCTCGGGGCCAGCCTCCGGGAAGATGATAGCCCAGGGCACATCGGTGACCCGGCCCCACAGCTCGCCGTTCAAGAAGTTGCCGATGCGGCCAACGCCCAGTCCGAACGGGATCAGCGGCGCCACAAAATCTGCCACCGTGAAGAAGTGACGCTTGGTCTTGTGGGCAAACCAGACCATGGCGGTGATGACACCAATCAGGCCACCGTGGAACGACATACCGCCGGTCCAGATCTTGAACAGATAGAGGGGATCGGCCAGGAAGAGGTCGAAATTATAGAAGAGTACGTAACCGACTCGTCCCCCCAGGATCACCCCGAGGAAACCGTAGAACAGCAGATCCGAGACCTCATCACGAGTCCAGCCACTGTTGGGACTGTCGGCGCGGCGGCCAGCCAGCCACATGGCGAAGGCAAAACCGAACAGGTACATGAGGCCATACCAGCGTACCGACAACGGCCCCAGGCTGAATGCGACGGGATCAATCTGTGAGAAAACCCAATATCCATCGTGCTGCATAAGCGTCTCTGTCAAACGAAAAGCCGCATTTTGCGATGAATCTCGCAGGGGGACAAGGTTTGATGTTAATCAGTTAAGGCTTATGACCGGCTCGCAGCAGACCACCCAGGCCCTGTTCTTCCAGATAGCGGGCGAACAGACCGCGCAGCACATGGGGGTTGTCATGTTTGAGCCCCTCGGCCAACAGGCTGCTCAGCTCGCTCAGCCTTGATTGGCGCAACACATACTTGATGCGGGCTATGTTGTGGGTGTTCATGCTGAAGCGGCGATAGCCCATGGCCAGCAGCAGCAGCACGCCGACCGGATCCCCAGCCAGCTCGCCGCAGACCGACACCGGCTTCTTGTATTGATGGGACGCATCGACCAGCAGTTGCAGGGCCCGGATCACCGCCGGGTGGAAGGCGTCATAGATGTTGGCCACCCGGGCATTGTTGCGATCTACCGCCAGCAGATACTGAGTCAGATCGTTGCTGCCCACGGACCAGAAGTCGATGAGGGGGGCCATCTCCGGCAGGATGTAAAGGGCGGAAGGCACCTCTATCATGGCGCCAAGGCTGGGATAATTGATGGTGGCGCCGCGGGTGGCCGCCTCTTCCGAGACTTCCCGCCAGGCCTGATCAAGCAGACGACGGGAGGCTTTTATCTCCCCCACGCTACTGATCATCGGCAGCATGATGGTGAGGTTGTCCAAGCCTTCGCTGGCGCGCAGCATCGCCTTGAGCTGCACCAGGAAGAGCTCAGGGTGATCCAGGGTGAGCCGGATCCCCCGCCAGCCGAGGAAGGGGTTCTCCTCGACGATGGGGAAGTAAGGCAGGGGTTTATCGCCGCCGACATCCAGGGTACGCATGCAGACGGGGCGATCGCGATAGGTTTCGAGAATGCCGCGATATCGCGCCGTCTGCTCCATCTCCGAGGGGAAACTGTCTTGCAGCATGAAGGGGATCTCGGTGCGATAGAGTCCCACCCCATCGGCCAGCTGATTGAGGGATATCTCGGTGTCGGCGCTGAGGCCGGCGTTGAGCAGCAAGGAGACCTTGACGCCATCCGCCGTCTCGGACGGCAGGCTATCGACGCTGCGCACCAGGGTATCGAGGGCCCGCTCCTCATCGAGCAACTGGCGATATTCGGTCAGCAGCAGGGCGCTAGGTTCGATGAAGAGATCGCCGCTGTAGCCGTCCAGGATGAGCGGACGGCCGCCAATGTCACCGAGGGGCAGCTCGACCCCCATGATGGCGGTAATGCCCATGGCCCGTGCCAATATGGCGGCGTGGGAGTTGGTTCCCCCCTTGAGCGACACCACCCCGCTCAGAAACTCTCGCGGGATCTCGGCCAATATGGTGGCGGTCACCTCATCCGCCACCAAGATAACGGGTTCACCTATGGTGAAATGTTCGGGTTCATTCTGCACCAGACGGCTGATGAGCCGCTGGGCTATGTCCTTCACATCGGTGGAGCGCTCCCGCAGATAGGGATCTTTCATGCTCCGGAACTGATCGATCAGCCGATCGCTGACCAGCTTGACCGCCGAGACCGCAGTCCAGTGCTCCTTGCTGACCTTATGACGGATCGGCTTGATGTAGCTGGGATCATCGAGCAGATGCAGATAGATGTCGAAAATGGCGACCGAATCCTGGCTGTAGCTCTCGCGAAAGCGCAGCGCCAGACTCTCCAGATCGTGACGCACCTCTTCGACCGCCTCATCGAGACGGACCAACTGAGCCTGGTGATCCTCATCCTTGCGTGGATTGATGGTATTGAGCGCCTTGCGCGGGCGCCAGACCCAGGCCTTGGCGATGGCAATGCCACTGGCGCCAGCGATGCCGCGCAGTGGCTTGCTCCAGTCGGTTTTCTGCAACCAGCCCTTGGTCTGGGCATGGGCGATCCGGGCCGCCAGTTGGGCGGCCAGCGTCACGAGGAAGGACTCCTCGCTCTCATCAAACAGCCGGCTCTCTTTTTGCTGCACCACCAGGATGCCCACCACTTGGCGCTGATGCATGATGGGAGCGCCGAGGAAGGAGCGAAATGCCTCCTCGGCCACATCGGGCAGAAACTTGAAACTGGGGTGGGAGGGGGCATCGGCCAGGTTGATCAGCTCTTCGCGCTGACCCACCAAACCGACGATGCCCTGTTCGAACGGCAGCGTGGTCTTGCCTACCGCAGCCTGTGCCAGGCCGTCAGTGGCCGCCAGCCGGTAGCAGCGAGCCTCGGGCTCGGAGACGTAAACAGAACAGCAGGATACCTGCATGGCGAGCCGGGTCTGGCCCACCAATGCTTCCAGTGCCTGTTCGAGGGTGTTGGCCTGGGCCATGCTCTCGACGATACGCCTCAATTCCGTCAGCAAATACTCTGCTCCTTAGCGAGAACGGTGGCGCCGTCCTTCCTTCTTGTTACTCACCTGCTGCACCACTGGCATAGCCAGCGGAGCAAACTCCTTCATCACCCTGCGATACACCTCCCGTTTAAAGGAGACGACCTGCCGCACCGGATACCAGAAACTGACCCAGCGCCAGTCATCAAACTCAGGATGACCATAACAGCCAAATTGAATGTGCGACTCGCAACCAGCATTCAACTGCAGCAGAAACCATTTCTGTTTTTGGCCAACACAGACCGGTGAACTGTCCCAACGGACAAGACGTTTGGGTAAGCGATATTTGAGCCAGTTACGGCTGATAGCCAGTATGGTCACATCCTCGGGCTTGAGGCCAATCTCCTCATACAATTCCCGAAACATGGCCTGCTCTGGTGTCTCACCCTCATCCACTCCCCCCTGGGGAAACTGCCAGGAGTGCTGTCCATAGCGCTTAGCCCACAGAACTTGTCCTTCGCGGTTACAGATCACGATGCCGACATTGGGACGAAACCCGTCACCATCTATCACGTGATCACCTTATAAAGGCTGAATCTATAAGGAGATTGTTCCACATTCACCCCTTGGCAGCAAACGGCGGTTACATCCCGCGAATCATGAATAACTTTCAATTTCAACCCAAGTTATAAACAAACTCAGGGATCCTCATCCAGGAGTTGCTCACGCTAACTGTGTATAACACTGTGAGCAAACGGGTATACCCCCACATACTAGCAAACGAGATCCCGAACGAACAGTCATATCCACCTTGGAACAGTTAAGAATAACTTCTTTAAATACATATAAATAACCATAAACAACTGGATCAAGATCCATGACTTTATCGCCTCAGGATCCCGGATCCAGATTGTGAACAAGTCTGGGTGCTCAAAGATCCATCAAGAGGAAATTATCCACAAGGCCTGAGCTCTTTCTCATCAGGATCCCGGCTGAAAAAGCGGTCAGATCACATTTTTTTTCTCCCAAAGTAGGAACTGATCCCCATGGGGATCAGTTATCCAAGTTTTCTGTGGATAACTATGTGTAACAAGCAGGGCAAACCCTTGGACAAGTTCAAGGCCTGAGGATCCTGATAACAACAAAGCCAGATTTCCTCATCAAAATCATTTAAAATCATGGTGATAAGTAACAGCATCCCATTAAGAGCCCCCCACTTTTCCCATTCAGCCCACTGCTGATAAAATCAGCAGATCCAGATCCGGGTCGCGGATCCCAACCCTTTCAACCACAGGAGAAGCTATGCCTATGCCCATGCCACCCCAGTCAGAGCAGGAGCTGCTGACTCGTGCTCATGCCATCGCCGGGTTCACCCTGGCCCAACTGGCAGCTGAAGCCGGCATCAAGGTGCCCCGGGATCTGCGTCGGGACAAGGGCTGGGTAGGTCAACTCATCGAGTGGCAGTTGGGTGCCAGTGCTGGCAGCAGACCGGAGCAGGATTTCCCCGAGCTGGGCATAGAGCTCAAGACAATACCGGTGGATCCCAGAGGCAAGCCGCTGGAAACGACCTTCGTCTGCGTGGCGCCGCTGGTCGGCATCAGTGGCCAGCACTGGGAGGCATCGAATGTGCGCAACAAGCTCTCCCGGGTGCTCTGGATCCCGGTCGAAGGCTGTCGCGATATCCCGATAGGAGAGCGCCGGGTTGGCATGCCGTTGTTGTGGATCCCCAGTGCCGAGGAGGATGCCTTGCTGCGCCAGGACTGGGAGGAGCTGATGGACATGATAGTGCTGGGAGAGGTCGAACAGATCAGCGCCCGTCACGGCCAAGTGATGCAACTGCGCCCCAAGGCCGCCAACAACAAGGCACTGACCCGCGCCATTGGTAGATCTGGCCAGCCGATCATGACCCTGCCCAGGGGCTTCTATCTCAAGATCCCCTTCACCCACGCCCTGCTGATGCGCCATTTCGCCTTGCCCGAATGAGACTTTATCTATCGTCTTGTCATGAATTGGTATAAAAATAACCAATCTGGTTTCTTCGTAGCCAATGACAAGGAGGCGTCATGCCTATCAACAAGCAGTTCCTCAAGTCCCGTCCGGAAGTCAAGGTCACCTTCGAAGTGGAGAAAGCCGCCGCAGAGGGGGCTGAGCAGGTGTTACTGCTGGGGGAGTTCAACCAGTGGCAACCGATCGAGCTCAAGCGCATGAAAAGCGGCGAGTTCAAGGCGACCCTCAACCTGCCCACCGATGGGCCCAGCCACTTCGAGTACTGTTATCAGCTGGTTCACTCCGATGGAGAGAGCCGCTACGACAACGACTGGGCGGCGGATGCCTATGTGCCAGGCCCGTTCGGGCGTGACAACTCGGTGGTGCGAGTCAGCGCCTAGACCGCACGCCAGCAACAAAAAAGGCTCGCCATTGGCGAGCCTTTTCACTATCCGTCGATAAATCGACACCAATTCGAATCGAATTAGTTGAGCTTCTCTTTGATACGAGCAGCTTTGCCGGACAGGTTGCGCAGGTAGTACAGTTTGGCGCGGCGAACATCACCACGACGCTTCAGTTCTACACTGTGGATCAGCGGAGAGTGAGTCTGGAATACACGCTCAACACCTTCGCCGTTGGAGATCTTGCGAACGGTGAAAGCAGAGTGCAGACCGCGGTTACGCTTGGCAATAACGATGCCTTCGAAAGCCTGCAGACGCTCTTTGCCACCTTCTTTAACACGCACTTGAACACGTACGGTATCGCCCTGGGCAAAAGCCGGGATGTCGCTACGCAGTTGCTCTTGTTCAAGCTGCTGAATAATCTTGCTCATTGTCTTTCCTTACCTAGGATAAACTGAAAACTCTACTAAACGTTGTCACGCACTTCGCGGACATACTCGGCAAGAAGTGACTCTTGCTCGTCAGTCAGAGCTAGGTTGTTAATAAGTTCCGGCCTACGTTGCCAGGTTCGTCCGAGCGATTGCTTGAGCCGCCAGCGTCGAATCACTTCGTGATTGCCGCTTGTCAGCGCCTCCGGCACCGCCAATCCATCCAACACCTCTGGCCGAGTGTAGTGGGGATGATCCAGCAAGCCATCCGTAAAGGAGTCCTGCTCGGCACTGGCCTGATCCCCCAATACCCCTGGAACCAGACGCGAAACCGCATCGATCAGGGTCATGGCAGGCAACTCGCCACCACTTAGCACGTAATCGCCGATAGACCACTCTTCGTCGACTTCGGTTTGTATCACGCGCTCATCGACACCTTCGTATCGACCTGCGATCAGAATAAGCTTCTGATCCCTTGCCAGCTCGGTTACGCCCGCTTGAGTCAGCTTGCGTCCCTGAGGGGAGAGATAGATGACTTTCGCCCCGTCTCCCGCCGCTTGCTTGGCCGCATGAATCGCATCACGCAGCGGCTGAACCATCATTAACATGCCGGGCCCACCACCATAAGGACGATCATCGACCGTACGGTGTTTGTCGTGGGTAAAGTCCCGGGGGTTCCAGCACTCAATCTGCAGCAGGCCACTCTTGACGGCCCGACCCGTTACCCCGTGTTCGGTAATGACTCGGAACATTTCCGGGAAGAGGCTAATCACCCCAATCCACATAAGAAACCTCCGATACTCTGTTACCGCGGGAAACTAGAAACCAGGATCCCAATCAACTTCGATTGTGCGAGCAGTCAGGTCAATATGCTTGACCACCTGCTCTTCCAGGAACGGAATCAACCGCTCCTTTGCGCCAAAGGCATCTTTTACATTGGCCTCAACCACCAACACATCGTTGGAGCCGGTTTCCATCAATTCGGTCACCTTGCCAAGGTCATATCCTGTGGTGGTCTTTACTGCACAACCTATGAGGTCGCGCCAGTAGAACTCACCATCGGGCAGACTCGGCAACTGATCGGCGGGTACGCCAATCTCGACATTGGTCAATGCCAGGGCATCCTCGCGCACATCGATACCATCGAGTTTGCAGATCAGACCCTTGTTGTGACGCTTCCAGGCCGAAACCTTGAGTTCACGCCACACCCCGTTCTGATTGATCAGCCAGGGTTTGTAATCGAAAATCGCTTCGGCAACATCGGTGAAGGAGTTCACTTTCAGCCAGCCCTTGATGCCGTAGACGGTACCCAGGGTGCCCAGAACTATAGGTTTATCCACCTTAACTCCCTACCGTTTGACTGATTAAGCAGCTTTAGCAGCGTCTTTGATCAGCTTGGCAACACGGTCAGAAACAGTGGCACCAGTACCAACCCAATGCTCGATACGAGCCAGGTCCAGATTCAGCTTGTCAGCGGAACCAGAAGCAACCGGGTTGAAGAAACCAACACGCTCGATGAAACGACCGTCACGGGCGTTACGGCTGTCAGCAACTACTACCTGGTAAAACGGACGCTTTTTCGCGCCACCACGTTGTAAACGAATGGTTACCATATCGTCCTCATTAACATCTAATGAACAGGGCCCGCAAACACGCGAACCCTAGCTTAAAATAAGCCGCGTAATACTACTTGAATTCATGCTAATTGCAACTGAACCAGCCAATTTTTGCGCAGCTTGCAGACAAAAGAGGCTCCCTCGAGAGGAGCCTCTTGCAACAGAGGGGATGATACCGATTAGAAGGGGCCGCGGCCACCGCCACCGAAGCCCGGCGGCAGCATGTTCTTCATCTGGCCCATCATCTTGCGCATGCCGCCCTTGCCGGACATCTTCTTCATCATGCGCTGCATCTCGGTGAACTGCTTGAGCAGCTTGTTCACGTCCTGCACCTGCATGCCAGAGCCTGCGGCGATGCGGCGCTTGCGGGATCCCTTGATGAGATCGGGATGAGCTCGCTCCTTCGGGGTCATGGAGCTGATGATGGCCTCCATGCGAATGGTGAGCTTGTCATCCATCTGATCTTTCACGTTGTCCGGCAGACCAGACATGCCCGGCAGCTTGTCGAGCATGCCCATCATGCCGCCCATGTTGCGCATCTGGGCCAGCTGCTCGCGAAAGTCCTCCAGATCGAAGCCCTTGCCACTCTTGACCTTGCTGGCCAGCTTGGCCGCTTTCTCTTTGTCTACGGTGCGTTCCACCTCCTCGATGAGGGAGAGCACATCGCCCATGCCAAGAATGCGCGACGCCAGACGATCGGGGTGGAAGGGCTCGAGCGCATCGATCTTCTCCCCCATGCCGATGAACTTGACCGGCTTGCCGGTGATGTGACGCACGGACAGCGCGGCACCACCACGGGCATCGCCATCGGCCTTGGTGAGGATGACGCCGGTCAGCGGCAGCGCCTCATTGAACGCCTTGGCCGTATTGGCGGCATCCTGGCCGGTCATGGCATCGACCACGAACAGGGTCTCAACCGGCTTGATGCTGGCATGGAGATCCCGGATCTCGTCCATCATGGCGCCGTCGACGTGCAGGCGACCAGCGGTATCCACGATCACCACGTCATAGAATTTTTTGCGGGCCTGATCGATGGCGGCAGTGGCGATGGCCAGCGGCTTCTGGGTCGCGTCGCTCGGGAAGAAGTCGACGCCGACGTCCCCGGCCAGGGTCTCCAGCTGCTTGATGGCGGCAGGGCGATAGACGTCCGCACTGACCACCAGTACCTTTTTCTTGCTGCGCTCTTTCAGGAGCTTGGCGAGCTTGGCCACTGTCGTGGTTTTACCGGCGCCCTGCAGACCGGCCATCAATATGATGGCTGGCGGCTGGGCAGCCAGGTTGAGCTGCTCGTTGGCCTCGCCCATGACGGAGACCAACTCCCCATGCACTATCTTGATGAAGGCCTGGCCCGGGCTCAGGGACTTGGCCACTTCCTGGCCGACGGCTCTCTCTTTGACCCGCGCCACGAAATCGCGCACCACGGGCAGCGCCACGTCCGCTTCGAGCAGCGCCATGCGCACCTCGCGCAGAGTCTCTTTGATGTTCTCTTCGGTCAGTCGCCCACGGCCACTGACGTTGCGCAGGGTGCGCGAGAGTCGTTCTGTCAAATTCTCAAACATGACGCTTTCCGGTTCTTGGCATGGTAAATGGCGGCATTATACCTCAGCCATTGCCTGAGGACGATTATTCGCCGCAGCGACTGCGACGACCTGCTCCCTATATATGGGCAGATTGCCGATTGCACAACTGGCGAGCACCTCACCCGCAGGGTATACTGCCTCTCTTGTTCACCTAACTGCTTGTTCAACAACGACCTGGTTATGATCGTGATCTCTGTTCTGGCCCTGGCGTTTTACCTGCTGGCCATCATCGCCTCTCTGCATCTGTTGCTGAGCGCCAAGCCTGCGGGGCAGCACAAGCTGTTCGCCTGCGTGGCGTTCGCCCTGCTCGCCCACGGCATCACCCTGGGTGCCGAGGTGACTCAGACCAACTCGGGCCAGAATCTCAGCATGTTGAACGTGGCCTCGCTGGTGAGCCTCATCATCAGTACCTTCATGACCTGCGCCGCTCGCCGCTTCAACGGCTGGATCCTGCTGCCCGTAGTCTATGGTTTTTCCGCGCTGCTGCTCACGGCAAGCGCCCTGATCCCGAGTCGCTACATCACCCATCTGGAAGCCCATCCCCAGTTGCTGCTGCACATCGGCCTGGCGCTGATGGCCTATTCGGTGCTGATGATAGCCTGCCTGTTTGCCTTGCAGCTGGCCTGCCTCGACCGCCAGCTCAAGTCCCGCAAGCTCAGCCAGCTGCCGGCCATGCCGCCACTGATGACGGTGGAGAAACGGCTGTTCCAGCTCATCTCCGCCGGTCTGTTCCTGCTCACCCTCTCCATCGCCTCCGGCCTCTTCTTCCTGGAAGACATGTTCGCCCAGGGCAAGTCCCACAAGGCAGTGCTCTCCATTCTGGCCTGGTGCGTCTATGCGTTTCTGCTCTGGGGTCATCATACCCGTGGCTGGCGCGGCCGCCGGGTCATCAGTCTGAGCCTGATAGGTTCAGCAATACTGACCCTCGCCTATTTTGGCAGCCGCTTCGTCAAAGAAGTTCTGCTCAACTGAATCACTCATAAACCAGCACCTGTTAGGAGCCCTTTTTGGACAGCATATCAACGAGCACGTTATTGATTGTTCTCGTTATTCTGATCTTACTATCCGCGTTTTTCTCGAGTTCCGAAACCGGCCTGATGTCGATCAACCGTTACAAGTTGCGCCATCTGGCACAGACCAAGCACAAGGCTGCCCGTCGGGTAGAGCGCTTGCTGGCGCGTCCGGATCGCCTCATCGGCCTCATTCTCATCGGCAACAACCTGGTCAACATCCTGGCATCGGCCATCGCCACCATCGTCTGTATCCGGCTATTTGGTGACTTCGGGGTAGCCATTGCCACGTTCGGCCTGACCATAGTGGTGCTGATCTTCGGCGAAGTGACGCCCAAGACCCTGGCGGCCATGTACCCGGAGAAGATTGCTTATCCGGCGTCCTGGATCCTCAAGGGGCTGATGGTGCCCCTCTACCCCTTCGTCTGGCTGATCAATGGCATCACCAGCAGCCTGCTCAAGCTGCTCAAGATTGCTCCCAAGCAGCGCGACTCCCTCAACACGGAGGAGCTGCGCACCATAGTCAACGAGGCGGGCAGCATGATCCCCCAACGTCACCAGGACATGCTGCTCAGCATCCTGGATCTCGACAAGATGACGGTGGAGAACATCATGGTGCCGCGCAACGAGATCTATGCCATCGATATCAATGACGACTGGAAAACCATACTCCGTCAGCTGGTGCACTGCGCCCACACCAAGATCCTGCTCTACCGGGGCAGCATAGATGATGCGGTCGGTTTCCTGCACGCTCGCGACGCCCTGCGCCTCATCGCCAAGGATCAGTTCAACAAATCGAGCCTGCTGCGGGCGGTCAAGGAGATCTATTTCATCCCGGAGGGGACTCCTCTCAATGTCCAGCTTGCCAAGTTCCAGCGCAACAAGGAGCGGATCGGCCTCATTGTCGACGAATATGGCGACATCCAGGGATTGATCACCCTGGACGACATACTCGAGGAGATTGTCGGTGACTTCACCACCTCCATGACGCCCACGCCGAGTGACGAAGTCCACCCCCAGCCAGACGGCTCCTTCCTGGTCGAGGGCTCGGTCAGCATCCGCGAGCTCAACAAGGAGATGAACTGGCACCTGCCGACCGACGGCCCCCGCACCCTCAACGGCGTCATCCTGGAGTATCTCGAAGAGATCCCCCAGCCCAACATCAGCATAAGGCTGGCGGGTTATCCCATCGAGATCCTCGAGGTAGAGCAGAACATGGTCACCATGGCGCGCATCATGCCGCAGTTTTACCGCAGCACCGCATCGGACGAGGATGACGACGACTGATGCCAGCCGCGCCCTGACTGCCAAAATGAAGAAGGGCTGCCCGCAGGCAGCCCTTCTTCATTTTGGAGAGCGACTCAGAAGTCGTTATCGTCGGCGGGGATGTTGAGGGTCGGGATCAACTGGCCGAACACCTGCTCCAACTCGTCGCGGTTGGCCAGCAAGTCCTGCAGGCTATAGCCATCCATCACGGCCAAGAAAGCATTCATGGCATCCTTCAACGCCCCCTTGAGCAGGCAAACCGAGATGATGTGGCAGACGGGTGAATGACAGTCGATGCCATCCAGGTTCCCTTCCAGCTCGCGGATCACCTGACCAATGTTGATGGTATCGGGGGCACAGGCCAGCCGTATGCCGCCATGCTTGCCCCGCTGGGATTGCAGATAACCCAGTTTCACCAGCTGATTGACCACCTTCACCATGTGGTTACGGGAGACGCCATACAAGGCAGATACCTTGGCGACACTCGACAACTCACCCTCCGGCAGCGTTGCCAGATAGAGCAAGGCTCTTAATCCAAAATCCGTATAACTTGTCAGTCTCATAATGCCTGTTTAGCGCAAAGCGAAAGAGGGAGGATTGATCCTCATCAAATAAACATCTAGGATGCCACTTATAAAATGACATTCTGAATGCTCAATTAGAGAGGTCCTATGTTAGATCAAGCCACCATCGCCGTCATCAAAAGCACCATTCCCCTGCTCGAATCGGCCGGGCCTGCCCTGACCGAGCACTTTTACCAGCGCATGTTTCGCGATAACCCCGAACTCAAGGATGTATTCAACCTGGCTCATCAGCGCAGTGGCGGCCAACCGCTGGCACTGTTCAATGCCGTGGCGGCCTATGCCCGAAACATCGACAACCTGGGTGCCCTCGCTGGCGCCGTGGAACGCATTGCTCACAAACACACGGGTTTCCTGATCCAGCCAGCACAATATCACATTGTGGGTAGTCATCTGCTGGCCACCCTCAAAGAATTGGGCGGTGAAGCGGTCACCGAGGAGATACTGACCGCCTGGGGCAAGGCTTACGGGGTGCTGGCCAATATCTTCATCGGCCGGGAGAGCGAGATCTACCAGGAGAAGGCCGAGCAGCCCGGTGGCTGGCAAGGGGGCCGCCCCTTCGTCATCACACACAAGCAAGCCGAGAGCGACACCATCACCTCCTTTGTCCTGACGCCTGTCGATGGGCTGCCCGTCCTCGACTTCCAACCAGGTCAATACCTCAGCCTCAAGCTGGCGCATCCTGACCTGAGCTATCAGGAGATCCGCCAATATTCCCTCTCCGATGCGCCCAACGGGCACAGTTACCGCATCAGCGTCAAACGTGAGTCCCGGGGACAAGTCTCCAATCTGCTCCATGACAAGCTGCAACAAGGGGATCGATTGGAGGTGATGCCACCGGCGGGGGACTTCGTACTGACGGCCAGGCCCGATCAGGCCGTGGTGCTCATCTCGGCCGGTGTGGGCCAGACTCCCATGCTCAGCATGCTCAATCAGCTGCTGGCGATGGGTCATGGCGCCGACATCCGCTGGCTCCACGCCTGCGAGCAGGGCGCGCTGCATGGCTTCAAACAGGATATTCACACCAAGTCTCGCCAGCATGAGCGACTGCTCAGCCGGGTCTGGTATCGCGTCCCGACCGAGCAGGATCAACAGGGGGAGGACTATGACTTCACCGGCACCATGGTATTGGCGCAGGTGCAGGAGTTGTTGCCCGTTGACGCGCATTACTACTGCTGTGGCCCCCTGTCCTTCATGGCCAGTATCAAGCAGCAGTTGCTGGCCCTCGGGGTGAGTGGCGAGCGCCTTCATTACGAAGTATTTGGCCCGCATCAAGATCTATAACAACCGGCTATCCATACCAATGAAGGGGAAACAGCCTGCACAGCACGGCGGCTGACCTCCCCATAACAAGAGGGCCCCTGCTGCAAACAGGGGCCCTCTTCTCATCACTGGGAAAAAGGCATCAACCCATGGCCTTGGCCCGCGCCACGGCATTGGCGGGCATGCGACCGGCAAGACGCGACAGCAGGCTGGCCGCCCGACCATGGAGCGCCTTGTCGCCAATCACGGCCCCGTGCAGCAAATGGTAGGCTTCTTCATAATCGAGAGGGCTGCCGAGTCCCGCCAGCAACATTTCGACCCACTCCAACTGCGCCTTGAGCAGACCCTGGCTCGCCGCCTCCCGCATCAGGGTCTCGGCACGCAGCAGATCCTTCTGCACCAATATCCCCTTCCAGTAGTAGCGGCCCAGTTGTTCCAGCGCGGGCGCCAGGCCTTGATCCGCCGCAGCCCACAGGTACTTGACCCCCTGCTCGGCATCGGGCTTCACACAGACGCCCCAGGCCAGCATGTCCCCCCACAGAAACTGATAGGAAGGGATCTTCATCACATTGGCCCGCGCCTCTATATCCTGGGTCAGCTGACACCTGTCCTGTTTGACCTGCTTGAGGTGGCGGCCTTGCTCAATCCAGTCGAGCAGCTCGTCCTGACGATAGAGGGGCACAACCTGCAACGGTGCCACCGAGACCGGAGGCAACTTGGCCGCAGGATCCACGATCTCGACCAGGGTGGCGGGGGCCGCCGAGGTCTGGTTAACGGGGGCAGGCCACTGGGGCAGACCTGCACCGGGCAAGGCGGATGGCGTGGCGGCCTTGGCCTGGGTGAGCGGCTGACCAGAGTTGGATGTCGCGGTACTCTCGGCAGGCAATACAGTCGCCTTGGCAGGTGCCGGTTCAGATGCGGCCAACAACTTGGTGTCGGCCGAACTGGCGTCACTGGGTACTGCCTGAGCCTGACCAGCCAGCGCACACGTAAAGACAATGAGGGGGAATACGTTCATCATGGGTTCTCCTGCTGCTCTCCTGTATCGGCCGCAGGGAGCCATCCCTTGAGTCAGGATGAAATCCGGATGGCAATTCGCAGCGCCAAGATAACGAAAAGGGGGGCCTGAGCCCCCCTTTTTCAACCGTCAGGCGCTTTATTTGACGAAGTCGACACCCAGCTGGATGTCGGCTTTCAGGGTGGCCAGCATGCCATCCATCGCTTCCTGCTCGAAGGCGCTCAGCTTGCCGTAGTCCAGTATGGTCTCGACGCCGTGCTT
This sequence comes from Aeromonas rivuli, assembly GCF_020149575.1. Taxonomy (NCBI): domain Bacteria; kingdom Pseudomonadati; phylum Pseudomonadota; class Gammaproteobacteria; order Aeromonadales; family Aeromonadaceae; genus Aeromonas; species Aeromonas rivuli. Next base: position 3,770,012 of record NZ_CP079742.1, read on the forward strand.
GCCCAGCAGGATAGGTTGCGCGAAGAAGCTGGCGTGCTCGCCATTGCCTTCCACGTAGGCGCACTCGATGACGTTGGCCTCGCCTTGCAGACCCTTGATCAGCGACAGACCGAAGCGGCAAGCCGCCTGACCCATGGACAGGGTCGCCGAGCCGCCACCGGCTTTGGCTTCCACCACTTCGGTACCGGCATTCTGGATGCGCTTGGTCATGGCAGCCACTTCCTCGGCGGAGAAGTTGGCACCCTCAATCTGGGACAACAGCGGCAAGATGGTCACGCCGCTGTGACCGCCAATGACGTTGACTCGCACTTTATCAACGTTCAGGCCCTTGGCCTCGGCCACGAAGGTCTCGGCACGGATCACGTCCAGGGTAGTGATCCCGAACAGGCGGCGCTTGTCATAGACACCGGCTTTCTTCAACACTTCAGCGGCAATGGCGACTGTGGTGTTAACCGGGTTGGTGATGATGCCGATCAGGGCCTGCGGGCAGGATGCGGCACACTTCTCGACCAGATTCTTGACGATACCGGCGTTGATGTTAAACAGATCGGAACGATCCATGCCGGGCTTGCGCGCGACACCGGCAGAGATCAGCACAACATCGGCGCCGACCAGAGCAGGGCTAGGGTCTTCACCACAAAATCCTTTTACTTTCACGTCAGTCGGGATGTGGCTCAGATCGACGGCCACACCCGGGGTGACGGGGGCGATATCATACAGGCTCAATTCGGAGCCAGCAGGCAGGCGATTCTTCAGCAACAGGGCAAGGGCTTGGCCTATCCCACCGGCGGCACCCAGAACGGCAACTTTCATGATCAACTCCATGTTTAAGCAGGTTTAAGGTTGTTTCTTGTTGTGCGCCCAACCTTAAAGGATCCCCCCCTAAAAAACAATCTGATAACAGTTGCGATAACAGGTTCTGTGAGCTACGGAACAGCCAGCGCCGAAAGCGGGGGGGAAATGTGAAAAGTGGAAGGAGAAGCACAGATTTTCTGTGTTTCTCCTTCCATCAGAGGGTCAATATCTGGTGTTTAGCCTTGGAAAGCCAGGGCTCGGCGCTCGCACCAGCGAAAGCCAATTGTTAACAAACCATTCATGCAGAGGTAGAGGGCCCCCGCCACGGTAAACACCGCCAGGGTGTCATAGGTCTGGGCATTGAGACGCTGGGCCAGCCCCATGATATCCATGATGGTGATGGTGCTGGCAAGGGAGCTCCCCTTGAGGACCAGGATCACCTCGTTGGAGTAGGCAGGAACCAGGCGACGGGCGGCGTGACGCACCTTCATCCACAGGGTTTGGCCCGGCGTGAAACCCAGGGCACGACAGGCTTCCACCTCCCCCGCCGGAATCGCCTCCAACGCCCCCTTGAACAGGCGGGTCGAATAGGCGGCCGTATTGAAGCCAAGGGCCAACACGGCGCAGAACCAGGGTTGCTTGAGCAGGGGCCAGAGTGGCCCGCTCTTGAGCCACTCGAACTGGCCGGGCCCGTAATAGATAAGGAAAATCTGGATCAGCAGAGGGGTACCGGTGAACACCAGCACCCACAGTTGCACCAGCTGAGTCGCCAGCGGGATACGGCGCTCCAACACCCAGGTCATCAGGGCCGCCATGGCCACCCCGAGCAGCAGGCTCAGGGCGGTCAGCTGCAAGGTGGTACCAAGTCCACCGAGCAGAGTCATCAGATAGTCTTGCATCCCTAACCTCCGTAGCGCCGGCTATAACGGGACGCCTGCTTGAGCCCGAATTCACTGACCAGGCTGATCGCCAAATAGATGAGGGCCGCCGTGGCGTACCAGGTGAAGGGCTGGTAGGTACTGGCCGACGCCATCTGTGCCTGACGCATCATCTCGTTCACCCCGATGAGGGAGACCAGGGCGGTATCCTTGAGCAGCACCAGCCACTGATTGCCCAGCCCGGGCAGGGCGTGACGCCATGCCTGAGGCAGCACGATGCGAAAGAAGGTCCGCCCCCGTCCCAATCCCAGCGCCTCGGCGGCCTGCCGCTGACCGGTCGGCACCGCATTGAGGGCGCCGCGCAGGGTCTGGCAGGCATAGCTGGCAAACAACAGAGAGAGTGCCAGCACACCACAAGCGAAGGGGCTGAACTCCACATACTCCCCGGTGATGAGGAACAGCACCTGGGTCGAGCCAAAGTAGATGAACAGCACCACCAGCAGCTCGGGCAGGCCGCGGATCAGGGTGGTGAGGGTGGCAACGGGCCAGCCGAGCCAGGGCTTGCCGCTGAGTTCAGCCGCGCTGAATGCCAGCGCCAGCACCATACCCCCAACCAGAGAGGCCAGGGCCAGCCCCAGGGTCATCCAGGTTGCGTCGAGCAGCAGACTCAGCATGGCTTACTGCGCGAAGTACTTGTCAAAGATCTGCTGATAGGTGCCATTGGCCTTGATCTCGGCCAGCCCCTTGTTCAGCTGAGCCAGCAGCTCTTTATTGCCTTTGGCCACGGCGATGCCAAAACCCGTGCCGAAATACTTGGCATCGGTCACAGGCTTGCCCATCACCACATACTCTTTGTGCTGTTTGAGCCAATCGGCGGCCACGGCGGTATCGGCAAAGACGGCATCGGTACGACCGTTCATCATGTCGAGGAAGGCGCTTTGATAGCTGGCGTAAGGCACGGTGAGCAGGCCCTTGCTGACCCAGTTATCGACCAGATAGGACTGATGGGAACTGCCGTTCTGGACGCCGACCGTCTTGTCGACCAGCTCTTCCGGGCCCTTGAAAGCATCCTTCTTGGCCACGAATACGGCGGAGTTCTCGTAATAAATGTCGGAGAAATCGACCTGGGCGGCACGCTCCGGCGTCACGTCCATGGCGGCGATGGCGGCATCGAAGCGGTGGAACTTGAGGCTGGGGATCAGGCTGTCAAACGCCTGGTTATGGAAGCTGCACTCCAGCTTGGCCTGGGCGCAGATGGCGCGGGCCAAGTCGATGTCGAAGCCCTGAAACTCGTTCTTGTCATCCAGATACTCGAACGGGGCATACGTTGCCTCGGTGACAAATTTGATCTCTTTGGCCACAACGGTCGTGCTCAGCAGTCCCATGGCCACGGCCAGCAATATGCTCTTTTTCATGTGATTGTCCTTGTCAAAATGAAGGGATTCAGTGATTCAGAAACTCGGCAAAACGACGGGTTCGGGGTGAGGTGAAGATCTCGGCGGAGCCGGATTCCACAATCTGACCCCGCTCCAGGTAGATCACCTGGCTGGCCACCTTGCGGGCGAAATCGACCTCGTGGGTCACCACCACCTGGGTGATCCCGGTCTTTGCGAGACCACGAATGATCTGGGCGACCTCCTTGGTTATCTCGGGATCCAGCGCCGCCGTCGGCTCATCAAACAGCAGGACCTCGGGGTCCATCATCAGGGTACGGGCGATGGCCACACGCTGCTGCTGGCCACCGGAGAGCCGGGCCGGCCAGGCATCGCGCTTGTCGGCGAGCTGCAACTGGGTCAGCAGGTAGCCGGCCTTGTCGATGGCCGCCTGCTTGCCCATGCCGAGCACCTTGATGGGCGCCTCGATGAGGTTTTCCAGCACGGTGAGATGGGGCCAGAGGTTGTATTGCTGGAACACCATGCCGACTTTGCGACGCAGCGCCTGGGCTTCGCGGGCAAAGTCCCCCTTGGAGAGGGCCGACGGGAAAGAAAATTCACTCTTGCCGATGCGCAAAGTACCGGCATCCGGGGTATCGAGCAGGTTGAGCATGCGCAGCAACGAGCTCTTGCCCGCACCGCTTGGGCCCAGCAATACCAAGGTCTCGCCGGGATTGGTGCAAAAGGAGACCTGTTGCAGAACCTGCTGTTTGTGCCAGGACTTGTCGATAGCGTTTAATTCAATACCCATACAACCCGATTGAATAAGTTTTCAAAATTTCGTCCTGATTTTAATCTCAACATGGGTATATGCAAGCTAAACTTGCATCGATATGCAGTACAAACCGCAGTTCCTTGCCAAAAAAGGCATATGAATGCAAAATGGCCATGCTGAACAGCTGCCGCCTGCGTACCACAGGCCGCCACCCTCCCTCATTCGTGAGTCCAAGATGAAGCATAACGACAAGCAAGAAAAACTGGCGAAGGCCTTTAAAGCCTTGCTGAAAGAAGAAAGATTTGGCTCCCAGGCAGAGATAGTCACGGCCCTGCAAGAGATGGGTTTTGAAAACATCAACCAGTCCAAGGTATCGCGCATGCTGAGCCGTTTCGGCGCCGTTCGCACCCGCAATGCCAAGATGGAGATGGTCTACTGCCTGCCGGTCGAACTCGGCGTGCCCACCACCTCCAGCCCCCTCAAGAACCTGGTATTGGATGTCGACCACAACGGCGCCCTGGTGGTCATCCACACCAGCCCCGGTGCCGCCCAGCTGATCGCCCGCCTGCTCGACTCCCTCGGCAAGGCCGAAGGGATCCTCGGCACCATCGCCGGGGATGACACCATCTTCATTACCCCGACCAGCGATACCGATATCGAAGAGCTATACCTCTCCGCCCTCGAGCTGTTCGAACAGACCCCTTAGTCGCTCTGGCTCCGCTACGGCTGGGCTCCCTGAACGAACAATGGAACGAAAAATCCCGGCCTCGGCCGGGATTTTTGTTCATGCCTTGCCGGGATGCTCCTCGATGGGCTTATTGTCCCTGGCCCTGCAGGAACTCGACCGAGGGAGCGAAGAAGGCAGCCCCGGTCACAGCGCGGGTGAAGCGCAGCAGGTGATCGAAGTGGCCACCCTCGCCCTTGTACATGCTGGCCAGCATGGCATTGAAGTGCAGCGGGGTGCGGCAACAGGAGATGAAGTAGAGCCCCTGCTCACGCATGGTGCCCCAGGGCATGCTCTGGCGCAGTATCTCCATGGACTCCCCCTTGGGGGTCTTGAGATTGACCCTCTTTATATGAGCCGTGAGCGGCTTGGCGGCAGACTCATACTCCAGGTTGTCGACCTTGGTGCGGCCTATGATGTCCTCTTGCTCTTTGAGTGACAGCCGCTCCCAGTCGCTCATGGCATGCAGCCAACGCTGCACATGGACATAAGAGCCGCCCGCAAACTCGCCACCGGCCAGCAGCGCCACTTCTCCCTTGTGTTCATCCTGAGGATTCTCGGTGCCATCGACGAAACCGGTCAAGTCACGGCAATCCTGATTGCGGAAACCCCGCACCTCTTCCACCAGCTCAACCTGACCACCCAGCAGCGCCATCAGCCGTTGACCGGCATGATGCAGCACATCGACCCGGTCGGCGCGCAGTTGCACGAAGAGATCGAAGGGGGTATGGGGCGCCTGCTGGCCATTGGCCTCCTGGGCCAGGAAACTGCGAAACTGGGGAGGGCGCGCCATGGGATAGAGACCATCCCAGGCTTCGGATCCCACCGCCAGCAGACCAGAGAAGCCGACGTCCGGAAAGTCGGCGGTGACGGATTGCCACAGCGTTGGCACCTTGGCGAGGCGGCGAACCAATTCGGCACTGTCACCGACCCGGTTGAACATCAGATAGAGGGCATGCAGATTAGGCTCTGCGCAGATCCCGGTTTGGGCATTCATTCATCTCTCCCATGTGTGAGCATTGGTCGATCATAAAGTCGCCTGATTATAAAGCAATGGCCGATGGGATCCTTGATGTGACCCGGCACCCTGGCTCATCAGAGCGCGAACAGTACCAGAGGGTGTGGCGCCACCTGCACCCTGGCCTGCGCGGGGATCAGGGGTTCGCTGATACTGGCCTCCAGTGTCAACTCGCCACAGGCCAGCTGCACCCGGCAGTGATGGCCGAGAAACTGCTGATCCACCACCCTGAGCGGCCCCTCTTCATCCCCAATAAGCTGCAGCTGCTGGGGTCTGAGCATGAGTTGACGCCGCTCCCCCTGGGCCAGCCCATGGGGCTCGCTACCGCGGATCAGGCCAATGGCGGTCTGTACGCTATCGGCATCCACCACCTCGGCGGCCAGGTAGTTGACGCCACCGAGGAACTCGGCCACGAAGGGATTCTGCGGGCGACGATAGAGCTGCTCCGGCTCGCCCACCTGCTCGATGTGACCGGCGCGAAACAGCGCCAGCCGATCGGCGAAGGCGAACGCTTCCTCCTTGCTGTGACTGACAAAGACGGCCCCTATCCCCTGCCCCTTGAGCAAGGCACGGATCTCCAGGATCAACTTCATCCTCACCTGGGTATCAATGTTGGAGAAGGGCTCGTCGAGCAGCATGAGACGCGGCTTGCACACCAGCGCCCGGGCGATGGCGACACGCTGTTGCTGGCCGCCGGAGAGTTGATGAGGGTAGCGTTCCCCCAGCCCTTGCAGGTTCACCAGCTGGAGCGACTCCTCCACGGTCTGGCGGCGCTCGCTGCGCGCTTGCCTTCCCAGGCCGAAGCCGATGTTCTCGGCCACGGTCAGATGGGGAAAGAGGGCGTAATCCTGAAAGATCATGCCGATGTTGCGCGCCTCGGGAGGAACGCTCACCCCAGGGCCCTCCAGCAGATGCTCCCCGAGCCGGATCTCGCCCTCTGTCAGGGGCAGCAGGCCGGCGATGGCCTTGAGCAGCGTGGTCTTGCCGCAGCCACTGGCCCCCAGCAAGCAAACTATCTCGTTGTCAGCCACTGACAAGGAGAGCTGCTCCAACACGTTATGACCGTTATAACGGCAGCTCACTTTCTCTATTTGCAAGCAAGACACGACTCAAATCCTCTTGTGTGAGAGTGGCCAGGGCACCTCATTCAAATTGGCTCAATGGCCCTGGCTATCCAGGCTGCGGTTGACCCAGATGAGTGGCAGCAAGCCCACCAGTACGATGACGATGGCGCCAAGCGCCCCGCGCTCCAGCATCTCGTCCGAGACGAACTGATAGACATGGGTCGCCAGGGTCTCGAAGTTGAACGGCCTCAGCAGCAGGGCGGCGGGCAGCTCCTTCATGGATTCGATAAAGACCAGCATGGCGCCGGCGAACAGGCCCCGTCGCACCAGGGGCAAGTGCACCCGTCTGAGCATACCGCCCGCCCCCTGCCCCAGGGAGCGGGCCGCCATGTCGAGACTGGGGGAGACCTTGCCGAGGCTGCTCTCCACCGAACCGATGGCAATGGCGACGAAACGCACCAGATAGCCGAACACGATGGCGGTGAGCGTGCCGGTCAGCAGCAGGCCTGGCCCCTGAAGCCCAAGCCACTCGGCCAGATCGTTGATGCCAAAATCCAGGGCCGTGAGTGGCACCAGCACACCGATGGCCAGCACTGTCCCCGGCATGGCATAGCCCAGGGCGGCAAGACGCAGCGGGATCAGACTCTTGACCCCGCCATCGAGACGGCGGAAGAAACCGAGCAGCAGGGCCACCCCCATGGCAAGCAGCGCCGTCAGGGCCGAGATGAGCAGGCTGTTGCCGGCGAAGCGCACAAACTCCGGAGTCCATGACAGTGCAAAATAGCGCACCCCGTAGTCGAGCAGTATGGCGAATGGCAAGGCAAAACCGGCCAGTACCAGGCCCCAGCACCAGAGCCCAGCCAACCAGCGCAGCCCTCCCTTGAGCGGGTAGCGCAGCGGCGGTTCATGGCCCATGGATTTCTGGAAGACCTGCTGACGACTCCGGGAGCGGCGCTCAAAGGCGATCAGCAAGACAACCGCCAGCAGCATCAGGCAGGAGAGCTTGGCCGCCGTGGCCAGGCTGCCATAGCCGAGCCAGGTATCATAAACGGCGGTGGTCAGGGTATTGATGGCAAAGAAATGCACGGTCGCAAAGTCAGCCAGGGTCTCCATGGCCACCAGGGAGACGGCCACCATGATGGCGGGTCTGGCCAGGGGCAGACTGATGCGGCGAAAACTCTGCCAGGGCGAACTGCCGAGCAGCCGACTGGAGTGGATCAGGCTGACCGACTGCTCCAGGAAGGAGGCTCGCGCCAGCAGATAGACATAAGGGAACAACACCAGGGCCAACACCCAGGCGGCGCCCCCGAGGGAGCGGATAGCCGGGAACCAGTAGTCGCCAGGCCCCTGCCAGTCGAACAGGGTGCGCAGCCCCGCCTGCACCGGACCGGAGTAATCAAACAAGTCCGTATAGACGTAGGCAACGATGTAGGAGGGCATGGCCATGGGCAGCATCAGCGCCCACTGCAAGGCCCGGCGACCCGGCACCTGGCACATGGCGACCAGCCAGGCGGTCGGCACCCCGAACAGCAGGCTGAGCGAGACGACGCCCAGCACCAGCAGCAGGGTATTGACGAGGTAGGTGGAGAGAACGGTATCGGCCAGATGGGCGAACAGATCCCCATCCGCCGAGAGCGCAGAAAACAGCAGTGCCAGAACGGGCAAAACCAGCAGCAGGGCACAGGCCCAGCCGCTGGCTATCCAACCAAATTTTTTCATGAGTCCACAAAAATGGATGGGGCCCCTGGCCCCATCTGATTACAGATCGAACTTGACTTCGTCGAGCAGCTGCAGCGCATCCTTACGGTGCTTGGCATAGTCGCTGACCGGCAGGGCATCGACCTTGAAGCTGCCCCAGGATTTGACCATGGCGGACGGCTCAACACCCGGCTTGACCGGATACTCGGCGTTCACCTCGGCATACATGTGCTGAGCCTGATCACCGGAGAGGAACTCCATCAACTGCTGCGCTTGCACCTTGTTTTTGGCGTACTTGGTCATGGCCACACCGCTCACGTTGACGTGGGCGCCACGATTGGTCTGATTCGGGAAGTTGATCTCGACCGCCTCAGCCCAGGCCTTCTGCTCCGGATCCTTGAGCATGGCGCCCAGGTAGTAGCTGTTGCCCAGGGAGACATCACAGATGCCATCCTTGATCGCCTTGACCTGATCCCGATCGTTACCCTGAGGCGTGCGCGCCAAGTTGGCCTTGACCCCTTCCAGCCAGGTCTTGGTATCCGCCATGCCGTGATGAACGATCATGGAGGAGATCAGGGCGACATTGTACTCATGCTTGCCGCTGCGGGTACAAATTTTGCCTTTGAATTCCGGCTTGACCAGATCTTCGTAGCTGATCTCGGCAAGTTTGCCCAGACGCTCTTTGCTGGAGTAGATGGCCCGCACGCGAGTGGTCAGGGCAAACCAGCGATTATCCGGGTCGCGGTAGGCGGCCGGGATATTCTCCTGCAGCAGCTTGCTGTCTACCGGTTGCACCAGATCCTTGTCGACCAGATCGGTCAGACGGCTGATGTCCACGGTCAACATCAGATCCGCCGGGGAGAGCTTGCCTTCACGCTCCAGGCGCTCGTTGAGCCCCTCTTTGGCAAAGACCACATTGACCTTGATCCCTGACTCCTTTTCGAACTGCTGGATGATGGGCTTGATCAGCTCATCCTGACGGTTCGAATAGACATTAACTTCCTGTGCAGCCATGGCGGCGGGAGCAGAAATGGCCGTCAATGCCAGCGCCAATAGTGTCTTCTTGATCATGGAGTCAATTCCTTTGGATGAACGCGAATAGTGAGAATTATTGTTGTTTGCATTCTGCCTGAGGGAATTGCCATATCGCAAGCCGATTACCGCATCCGCATCACAAATTTACTCAACGATAAATAAAAGGGCCGGATGGAATCCCATCCGGCCCTTTCAGCTGAGTTAACCGTCAATTAATGGCTGCTTTTCACCGTCACAAACTCCGGATAAGCATCCACACCACACTCGTGCAGATCGACACCCATCATCTCTTCCTCTTCGCTGACCCGGATCCCCAGGGTCGCCTTGAGCAGGAGCCACACCACCAGAGATGCGAGGAACACCCAACCGAAGATGACAGCCGCACCGAGCAACTGAGCGCCAAAGGTGGTTGCTTCATTGCTGAAGGGCACGACCATCAGGCCGAAGAAACCGCAGACGCCGTGCACCGACAAGGCGCCGACCGGATCATCAATCTTCAGCTTGTCGAAGCTGACAATGGCATAAACCACCAGGCCACCGGCCAGGACACCGATCAGGCTGGCAAAGAGCGGGCTGGGTGAGGCAGGGTCGGCCGTGATGGCGACCAGACCGGCCAGCGCACCGTTCAATACCATGGTCAGGTCAGCCTTGCCCCAAGTCAGCTTGGTCACCAGCAGGGCGCCCAGGGCGCCGGTGGCGGCAGCGGCGTTGGTGTTGACGAACACCTTGCCGATGGCACTGGCGTTGGCCGCATCGGACAACATCAACTGCGAACCACCGTTGAAGCCGAACCAACCCATCCAGAGGATCAGGGTACCCAGGGTCGCCAACGGCAGGTTGGAGCCGGGGATGGGGTAGATCTCGCCATTCTTGCCATATTTGCCACGACGCGCCCCCAGTACCAGTACGGCGGCCAGGGCGGCGGCGGCACCCGCGAGGTGCACGATGCCAGAGCCGGCAAAGTCGGAGAAGCCAGCCTCTTTCAAGAAGCCGCCACCCCAGGTCCAGTAACCCTCAACCGGGTAGATGACCCCAGTCATCACCACGCAGAACAGCAAGAAAGACCAGAGTTTCATCCGCTCGGCCACGGCGCCGGAGACGATGGAGGTCGCCGTTGCCACGAACACCACCTGGAAGAAGAAATCAGACTCGAGCGAGTGACTTGCCCCCTCGGCCTGAGTACCGAGCAAGGTGCCAACACTCGGCAACCAGCCACCGGCACCGTTGTCGACGTACATGATGTTGTAACCGATCAGCAGGTACATCACGCAGGCGATGGTATAGAGCAGGACGTTCTTGGTCAGTATCTCCGTGGTGTTCTTGGCGCGCACCAGGCCCGCTTCCAACATGGCGAAACCGGCGGTCATCCACATGACCAGGACCCCGGACATCAACAGATAAAAGGTATCCAGCGCAAAACGCAGCTCACTGACACTCTTGGCTAACTCTTCCATGACAATCTCCTAACAGCTTCCCTAATTCCAATGACTCACAGCGCTTCGTCGTCTGTCTCGCCGGTGCGGATCCGCACCGCCTGCTGCAGCTCATAGACGAAAATCTTGCCGTCCCCAATCTTGCCGGTGTAGGCCGCCTTGCAGATCGCCTCGATCACGCTCTCCACGTTGTCGCTGATGGTGGCAATCTCCAGCTTGACCTTGGGCAGGAAGTCGACCTGATACTCGGCGCCACGGTATAATTCGGTATGTCCCTTCTGACGGCCGAACCCTTTGACCTCGGAGACGGTCAATCCCTCGACGCCGAGATTGGCAATGGCTTCACGCACATCGTCCAACTTGAAGGGCTTGATAATCGCAGTAATCAATTTCATCTGGTTGCTCCCAATCCATGGTGTGTCGATATAGTGCAATCAATTCTTGTGCCAAGAATTTTTATTGTTATATTTCAACAAGATAAAATAATCACTGCCTAGTCCCTCTCCGCAGACTCTCCAAGGGGGAGCAGAGCGCCCCACGATGAGGCACCATCCTTAAACAAGGTTAAAAAATGCACCAAATTGGTTCAGTCACTCCATGCTAGTCATCTCGGAACACGTCACCCTGCCCTGGCATGAGTTGCAGTTTCAGGCGATGCGCGCCCAGGGCGCCGGGGGGCAACACGTCAACAAGACAGACTCGGCGGTCTGGTTGCGCTTCGATTACCGAGGCTCCCCCAGCCTGCCAGAACTCTATAAAGAGGGGCTGGACAGGCTCAGTGACAGCCGGGTACATGACGGCTTCATCCTGATCCGGGTCGAGACCCATCGCAGCCAGGACATGAACCGCAAGGAGGCCATGAGCCGACTGGTAGAACTGCTGACCAAGGCCGCCTGGCGACCCAAGGCCCGCCGAGCCACCAAGCCGACCAAGGGCTCCCAGCGCCGCCGAGTCGAAGCCAAGAAGCGCAAGGGCGACATCAAATCCGGACGAGGCAAGATAGCCCTGGATTGACACAGGCTGGCTGAGTGAGGAGTGATCTCCCTTCCAAAAGAGAGGGCTTTGCGGCGAAAAGATGAACATCAGATGAAGGCCACTCTCAGAAGTGCTTCAGAAGAGCGGGGGCATGATGAGTGCGTACCTGGATGGACATCACCCATGCACGTGCACCCATGTGACACTTCCAATCTGTTTTCTCGCGCCTCTTCCCTGGGGCGCTTTTTTTGTGTCCTCTTCCCTGGCTAACCCGCCTCATTACATGGGCAACATCCGGGAACAAAAAGGCCCGCCGAGGCGGGCCATGACCGGAAGGTGCTAACTTCGGGGGTCAATCAGATAGCGAGGAACAGACCCGCCAGGGCGGCGCTCATCAGGTTGGCGAGCACCCCGGCCAGTATGGCCCGCATGCCGTAGCGAGAGATGAACGCCTTGCGCTCCGGCACCATGGATCCCAGGCCGCCGATCAGGATCGCCATGGAAGAGATGTTGGCGAAACCGCACAGGGCGAAGGTGACGATGGCCTTGCTCGACGGGTCCAGGGTCTGATCCTGCACCAGCGCGATGAACGCCACGAATTCGTTGATGACGACCTTGGTGCCAATCAGAGCGCCAGCAGCCTGAGCCTGATCCCAGGGCACACCGATGAGCCAGGAGACAGGGGCAAACAGCCAGCCCAGGATCAGCTGGAAGCTCAGCTCCCAACCCAGCAAGCCACCGGCCCAGCCAAGCAAGCCGTTGAGCAGGGCTATCACACCGACGAAGGCCAGCAGCGTGGCTCCCACGGCGACCGCAATATTCAGACCTGACATGGCACCATCGGCGGCGGCTTCAATCACGTTGGTCGCACGAGGGATCTCCACATCCTGATGATGATCCTGTTCATCCGCTGCCGGCGGCACCAATATCTTGGCCATGGCCAGACCGGCCGGGGCAGACATGAAGGCCGCCGCGATCAGATACTTGAGCTCCACCCCCAGGCTGGCATACCCCACCAGGGTGCCGCCCGCCACGGAAGCGAGGCCACAGCTCATCACCGCGAAGAATTGCGAGTCGGACATCTTGGCAAGGTAAGGTTTGACCACCAGCGGAGCCTCGACCATGCCGACGAAGATATTGGCGGTGGCTGAGAGGCTCTCGGCCCGGCCAGTGCCGAGCAGCTTTTGCAGACCGCCGCCGAGCAGGGCGATGATCCTGGTCATCAAGCCGATGTGATAGAGGATAGCGATCAGCGCCGAGAAGAAGATGATGACCGGCAGCACATTGAAGGCAAAGATGAAGCCGAGTTTGAACTTGGCCAGGTCCCCAAACAGGAAGGCGATCCCCTCCTGGCCGTAACCGATGACGCTGCTCACGCTGTCACTGACGGCATTCAATACCCGCTGACCGGCGGGAAGCCAGAGCACCAAGGCGGCGAATACGATCTGCAGGGTGAGGGCACCGCCCACTGTTCTCAGTGGGATACGACGGCGATTGTCAGAGCAGAGGGTGGCGAGCGCCAGTATGCAGAGCATGCCGAGCAGGGCTATCATGGGGACTCCATCGGGGGGATTTCAGATGGGCGCGGATTCTGCCCCCCTCCCCTGATGACTGCAAGCTGGCAAGGTTATCAGTCTGTTACCAACCACCTCTGCGCCAACCACCCGGATCCAAGCACTTGATTCCCCTCGTCTTATTTCGCTCCCACCCACAACTGTTTACGCATGGAAACAATCATTCCTCCAGGCCGGACAATGCTTGTCCCAACCAGGGCGCCAGACGCCGTTGCCAATAGGGTGGCGTACCGAATCCCTCTTTGAGGAAATCGATGAAGAGGCGGATCTTGGGATCCAGATGTTCTCGGCGGGCATACACGGCATGGACCGCCATCTTCTGGCTCGGACGCCACTCGGGCAGCAGCGGGATCAGGGCGCCCGATTGCAGCTCCTTGTCGAGCAGATAGTTGGCGATATAGGCCACCCCCAGCCCGGCCAGCGCGGCGTCGCGTACTGCCTCCGCCAGATCGACCCTGTAGTTGCCCGCCACCTGCACGCTCTGGCGCTCCTTCTCCTTACGAAAGTGCCACTCCTGATAGCGTCGCTCCCGGCTCTGATAGGTGATGCAGTTGTGGTCTAGCAGATCTCGCGGCGTGAGCGGCGTGCCGTGGCCGAGCAGGTAATCGGGGGAGGCCGCCAACACGAAGCCGATATCGGCCAGGCGCTGACCTATCAGCCCCAGGGGCTTGTCTTCATAGGTGGTGATCCAGAGATCCAGTCCCTCATCCACCAGATTGGTTCGGTGATCGAACAGGGAAACCTCCAGCTCCAACTCGGGATAGCGCTGCTGGAAGGCCTTGAGGCGGGGGATCACATGCAATCGGCCAAACGACTGACCCACCCCTAGATGCAGTACGCCACTCACCTTGCCGCGTCTGTCCGCCACCATGGACTCCGCCTCCTGCGCCTGGGCCACCAGGGCACGGCAGTGGCGGGCATACTCCTGCCCCAATTCGGTCAGGGCGAAGCGGCGGGTGGTGCGCTGCACCAGCTGGGCACCGAGATCGGCCTCAAGCTGGGCCAGCTGCTTGCTGATGTGGGACTTGGAGACGCCGAGCCGCCGGGCGGCGGCCGAGATGCCCTGTTCGCGGACCAGGGCATCGAAGATCAACATTTGCGGGAGTCGGTGCAGCACGATATGACCTGAACAAGGGAGCGGGGCACCATTATTCCAGAGCCGCCGCTCAGGGGGTAGCGGCGAGTGCCTGCCGTAGCTGCGCGAGCAGAGGATCCTCATCCGGGCGCTGACGCGATCCATAACTCGCCAACAGCTGGCCATCCCGCCCGATCAGATACTTGTGAAAATTCCAGGCTGGCGCCTCCCTGGCCGCCAGCGCCAGTCCCTTGAACAGAGGGATAGCCTGATCGCCACGCACCGAGACCCGGTTGAACATGGGGAAAGTGACCCCATAGTCCCGCTGGCAAACTGCGGCCGTCTCCCCCTCCTCCCCCGCTTCTTGCTGGAAGTCATTGGAAGGGAAGCCGAGGATCAGCAACCCCTGGTCACGATACTCTTGGTTGAGTGCCTCCAACCCCTTGAACTGTTTGGTGTAACCGCAATAGGAGGCGGTATTGACCACCAGCACCACCTTGCCTTGGGTGAGCTGGCACAGATTGTGGCGCTGGGTGCTGTTGAGCTCGCGCTGCTCCCCGGCAAAATAGTCGGGGCAGCCAGCCAGGGCAGAGTGACCCCAGAGCAGCAATATGAGTGCGATTCCCTTCATGTTCTTCTCCTTTTTTCATCTGACCCCGGGCTGCTCACCAAGAGCGGGCCAGTGGTTATGGTCAGCCTCTGAACTCTCTACGCAGCAGGCGGGGCTTTGGCTCAATCCACCCATGACTCAGCGTAGTGCCATGCCGGTCAGCCAGCCGTGCCCCCAGAAGATCAGTACAACTGTGGCCACCAGGCCCAGACCCAGGCTAGTCAGCGTCCCCTGCCAGCTTGCCTCGGGACGCGCCACCCCGCCCCAGTCACGGACCGATATCCAGATGATGCTGACCAGCGCCCAGAGCCCCAGGCCGCCAAACAGGATCAGAGAGCGAGCCTCGGCATTGACCAGCAGGTGAGCGCCACTCCAGATCAGGACACCGAGCAGCTGGGGATGGCGCAACCAGCGCCGGAAATGGTTCGCCCCCTGGCCCGAGCAGAGCAGGATCATCGCCAGGGGCATCAGCCCCTGTACGGCCGCCGGCCCCCAGGAGGGCGGGAAGTAGAGCGGCATCGGGTAGAGGCTGCGCCAACCGGCCACGATGCAGCCGATAGCGACCAGCAGCAGCAGGGAAAACATCCCCTTATAACGACTCTCCCCCAGACGCGCCCTGAGCCGCACCCTGTGGGCCTGGGCAAAGCAGGGGTAGAGATGCACCAGGGCGAACAGCAGCACTCCCAGCATCAGCAATAGCATGGCGACCTCCTTGAATGTCTGGGAACACTATGACGCAAACGGGCCTGATGGCCTATAGAAACAGCCGTCGGCTCCGTGGGGGGATTGAGAAGGGAAAGGGCGGATAAAAAGATGCCGGCCAGGGGCCGGCATTGAAAAGCGCCATACCTGGAGATATGGCGACGGGATCAGAGCTTCAGTTGGTAAAGAGCCGCCACGTTACGGGAGGTCAGCGTCAGATTGGTGCTGGCGGTTTCCAGTGCCTCCGGCAGCGACATGGCCCGGTTGACCACGGCGAAGACGGCATCTATGCCATGTGCGTGGACCACGCCACAGTCATCGGTCAGGCAACCGGCGATGCCGATCACCGGCTTGCCAAACTGCTTGGCGCAGCGCGCCACCCCCATGGGGGTCTTGCCATGTATGGTCTGGCTGTCGATGCGACCCTCGCCGGTGATGACGAGATCCGCATCTTGCAGCACGCTGGCCAGATCCAGGGCCTCTATGACGATCTGGATGCCCGGCTTGAGCTCGGCGCCCAGCAGACCCACCAGCGCGGCGCCCATGCCACCGGCGGCACCGGCCCCCGGAATGTCCTTCACCTGGCAACCCAGGGCCGCCTCGATGCAATCCGCGTAGTGGCTCAGGTTGTTGTCCAGTTGCACGACCATCTCGTAGTTGGCGCCCTTCTGGGGACCAAACACGGCCGAGGCCCCCTTGGGACCGCAGAGCGGGTTGTTCACATCGCAGGCCACCTCTATGGTGAGATCCGCCAAACGCGCATCCAGCCCACTCAAGTCGATCGTCGCCAGCTCGGCGAGGGCGGCGCCCCCGAAGCCAATGGCGCTGCCGTCTGCCTTGAGCAGTTTGCCGCCCAGCGCCTGGATCATGCCAGCGCCGCCATCATTGGTGGCGCTGCCCCCTATGCCGAGGATGAGGTGAGTCACCCCCAGATCCAGGGCGGCCAGGATCAACTCACCTGTACCGAAGCTGGAGGTCAGCAGGGGGTTGCGCTGCTCGGGCGCCACCAGATGAAGGCCGGAAGCAGCTGCCATCTCGATGACGGCGCGCTTGCCATCCCCCAGCAGGCCGAGGAATCCCTCGACCTTGTTACCGAGCGGGGCCGTCACTTCGGCGGTTACTATGCGACCATCGGTGGCATCGACCAGGGAACGCACCGTGCCCTCGCCACCATCGGCCATGGGCAGCTTGACGTAGGTCGCATCGGGCAACACCTGTTTGAAACCCGCCTCGATGGCGTCGGCCACTTCCATGGCACTCAGGCTTTCCTTGAAGGAGTCAGGGGCAATTACAATTTTCATATCAATTCCTTAGGCAACACCAAGTACGCCAAACATCAGGGTAGAGACAACTGCAATGGTCAAACCGACTGCCGTTTCGTAAGGGATAAGCTTCAAGCGCTCGCTGATGCCCATGTGGACGCTGCCGCCCGTTGCATGGAAGAAGGAGCCATGGGGCATGTGGTCGAACACTGTGGCACCGGCGTGGATCATGGCGGCACCCGCCAAGCCACTGATGCCGAGTTCGAGCAGGGTCGAACTGAAGACGTTGGAGGCGACCACAGTCCCGGCGGTGGTCGAGGCGGTCGCCAGGGACATCAGGGCACCGGAGATGGGGGCCAGCAGGTAGGAGGGCAGGCCCGAAGCAGTCAGGCCGCTGATCAGTACATCCTTCAGCCCCGAGTTGGCGATGATGCCTGCCAGGGTACCCGTACCGAGCAGCATGATGGCCACAGGTGCCATGCGGGCCAGACCCGAGACGGCAAACTGGTTCACCTTGCTGAATTTACCCATCATGAGGGCGCCGACCAGGCCACCCAGGGGCAGGGCGATGAGGGGATCCACCACTATGCCAGCCACGGGACGCAGGGCCAGCAGCAGTATGGCCACCAGGGGCGCACTGATGGCGGCGGCAAAGCCGGGCAGAGCAGCCTGATCGACGCTGACCACTTCCTCGGCGGTGACCTTGGTACCCTTGTTGTTCAGACGCTTGGCCAGCCAGTAGGCCATGACCAGACCGAAGATACCGGGGATGATGCCAGCCGCCATGACGGAGGTCAGGGGCAGATGGAAGGCGTCCGCCGCCGCGATGGCGTTGGGATTGGGGGACATGACGTTACCCGCCTTGCCGCCGCCTATCATGGCGAGCAGTATCGCTGGCTTGGAGAGGTCGGCGCGCTGGGCAATGGCCAGCGCGATAGGCGCCACTGTGATGACGGCGACGTCCACGAAGACGCCGACCGCGGTCAGGATCAGCGTCGCCAGGGCCAGGGCCAGCAGGGCCCGGGTCTCTCCCAGTTTCTTGATGATGGTCTCGGCGATGGTGGTGGCCGCCCCCGATTCAATCAGGACGCCAGCCAGCACACCGGCGGCCAGAATGCGCATCACCGCTGTGGTGATGCCCTGGGCGCCGCCTATCATCAGGGCGACGGTCTGGGTCAGGTCGGCACCGCCGATCAGCCCCCCCGCCAGGGCTCCGACTATCATGCCGTAGGCGGGCGGGACCTTCCTCAGGATGAGAAAGATGGCGATGGTGAGCGCCGCTAGGGCGCCGATGGCGGTAACTGGGATCATGACAGGCACCTTTTTTATGTGTGGGGTTCAGGTGTCGTCATTATCGGGAAATCAACCGGAAATGCCTTGTAAAAAAAGACAAAGACAACGGTTTTACATTGGCCTTATTTGTACATTACGACAAATTCACTCTCCGAGACTGAAACCGAGATAGAGTAAAAACTTATCATCTAACTTGTTGATATTTAAACCTGTTATCTGCTCAATCCGAGTAAGCCGATAGCGCAGGGTATTAGGATGAATGAACAACAATTCCGCAGTACGATGCAGATCACAATCCTGCAAGAAATATTGGCGCAGCGTCTTGTGCAGGACTCCCTTGCTGTCCTGTTTCGCCAGGGTGCGCAGGGGTGCCAGCAGCTGAGTCGCCTGCCAGGAGTCCGCCAGACTACCGAGCAGCACCGGCAGGCGGTAATCCTCGAAGAAGTAGACCTGCTTGCGCGGCGCCTGACGGCGACCCCGGCGCAGGGTATCCCGGGCAGTCTGGTAGGAGAGCACCAGACCCTCGATGCCAGGGAAGTAATCCCCCACCCCGATGCGCACCTTGAAGTCCGGGATCCGCGCCAGTAGCTGCTTGATGCGGGTCCGCTCCTGACTCGATTGCCAGACCCCATCGTTCAGTTGAGCGGGCTTGAGCACCACTATCTCGTCCAGACCATTGATGGCCACCAGGTTGTCCCGCTCCGGGTATTCGAGCAGCTGCACCAGCTCCCGTAGCCGGGCAGGATCGGCCTCTTCCAGGCTCAACACGGCCACCACCCTGGGCCTGGCCAGGTCCAGCGCGAGAAAATGGGCCGCCTGTTGCAACTGATCCACCCGCCCCTCCCCCCGAATGAGTTGCAGCACCAGCTCCTCCTTGTGGCGCTTGTCCCACTGCAGCTGCTCGGTGAGGGCGGCCTGTTCGAGGATCAGCTCAGCCGTCATCCGCACCAGCTCGGCATAAGCACGAACGATGTCCGGGTCACCGGAGATGCCGATGACACCGATGAGCGCCCCCTGATAGGCGATGGGCAGGTTGATGCCGGGCCTCACCCCCTTGAGCTGCTGGGCGGTCGCCTCACTGATCTCCACCACCCTGTTGTCGGTCAGGGCCAGCACGGCCCCTTCGTGGCGCTGATGCAGACGCTCCGGGTTACCGGAGGCAATGATCAAGCCCTGTTCGTCCATGACGTTGACGGAAAAAGAGAGAATTTTCATGGCCCGGGTCACGATCTGGCGGGCGAGCTGCTCATTCAATTGCACGGTAGGCTCCTGTGGATGGCTCCCCCGGAAGGATGGTCTGGCTGCATCCATTGTCACATCATCAAGACAAGCGAGGGGGGGATCGCTAGAATAGGCCACTTTACTCGATGTGAGCCTCGAGGTGGTGTCCCAATTCGGGCTCCTGTCTGGTCTCCATCCGAGCGCCAAGCTGACGAGAACCTCTTTTATGGACTATGAATTTCGACGCGATCCCTTCGGTGGCTATCGCGCCCGCTTCTCCATGGGCCATGAGGCCATAGGCCAGTGGCTGATCGACGAAGTGGGCAAGGATGAAGAGAAGCTCGACGAGCTCTTCGGCGTCATCGACCAGCTCTCCAATCGCACCCTGATGGAGTACAAGATGCTGGGCGGCGACTACTCGCTGCTGCTGACGATAGAGGAAGCCGAGGTCAAGGCCAATGTCCTCAACATAGCGCTGGATGAGGATCTCGACGACCTGGCCTACTACGATGATGAACAGCTGGCCATGTGCGGGCTGGAAGATTTTGCCCAGGTGCTCAGCTCCTGGCGCGCCTTTATCCGTAACGAGGATATGGGCTGAACAAACCGATCAAGGGCGAGCGTGCCCTTCGTAACCCAACAGGATTGACTATGTCTATTTACGATTTTGATGACGAATTGCCGGAAGAAGAAGATCAGGAAGAGAGTGGCAAGAAGCCTGCCGCTCCTGCCAAGAAGAAGGGCAAGCAGGTCATGAACACCCAGGTGAACCTGAGCCCCCGTGATGCCAGCCGCCTCAATGGCATGCATATCGAAGCCATCTCCACCCTGGACGATGTCAGCCTGCCGAAGAACGTCATCTTCAAGGCGGGCCTCATCGCCCTGGGCGAGCTGGCGCCGACCAAGCGGGCCGATATCATAGCCCGTGTGATTGCCGAGTCCGGCCGCTAAGCCGCGCCCTGCCTTCACCCATAAAAAAACCGGCTCAGTGAAGTGAACCCCATTTATTGGACACGTTAGTTGGCGGATAACATGGCCTGAGTTCGGTACTGTACCGGGCTCAGGCCGTTTAGTTTCACTTTGATCCGCTCATGGTTGTAGTAGTGGATGTATTCATCCACCACACGTTTCAACTGCTCTGTATCTTCGTACTCTTCGTTGAACCAGCATTCGCTTTTCAGCAGTCCAAAGAAGTTCTCTACCACCGCATTGTCCAGGCAGTTCCCTTTGCGTGACATGCTTTGCTTCACGTCCCTTGACGATAATCGCGTCTGATAGCTGGCCATCTGATATTGCCAGCCTTGATCCGAGTGCAGCACCGGCGCGTCTGTGGGCCCTAATGTCGCCAAGGCGTCATCCAGCATCTTGTCCACCAACCGCATCCCCTGGTGCGTTGCCATCTGCCAGGCGATGATCTCGCTGTTATAGAGGTCCAGCACCGGCGACAAGTACAACTTCTGCCCTTTGAGATTGAACTCCGTCACATCGGTGACCCATTTTTGGTTCGGGGCATCGGCGTGAAAATCACGCTGCAAGAGGTTCGGGGCGATATGGCCGTATGTCCCCTTGTACGACCGATATTTCTTGCGGCGCAGGTTAGAGGCAAGGTCCTGTTCTCGCATGAGTTTTCGCACTGTCTTGTGGTTAATTAGGCACCCTTCGTTGCGCAGCGCCAGGGTGATCCGCCGATAACCATAACGCCCCTTGTGGTGATGAAACAGCGCCTTGATCCGTTGCGCTTCATGCTCATAGGTCCCTGCGCTGGTACCTGACTTCACCTGCCAGTAGAAGGTGCTGCGTGGCAACCAAGCGATATGCAGCAGCGTTGCCAGCTGATGGTCCTGCCTTAGCTCGGAAACTATTTTTGCTTTCTCTGCTGCTTTTCCCGAGCCAAGGCATGCAGCTTTTTTAGATAGGCGTTCTCCGCCCGCAGGTATTCGAGCTCTTCCTGGGCACTGTGGAAAGTGGGATAGGGGGCGGTGAGCGGTTTGTTCGGTGGTTTTTTTCCTGAAGCCATGATGCGCTCTGTGCGTTTGTCACTAAGGGCCATGATACCGCCTTCACGATAAAGCCGCGCCCACCGACTGACGGTGCAGGCCGCGGCGATCTTGAATGCTGCGGCCGCCTTGCGAGAAGATGCATTATTTTCCTGCATCCAGTGCAGTACCTCCTCTTTGAACTCAGCAGAATAAGCTTTGGTCGTGATGGTCAAGCCATCTTCACCACTGACTTTCCAGTGCTCAGTCCAGCGGCGAACGGCGCCATGATCGACACCAAACAGGGCGGCCGTCTTTTTGGCACCGTCATGACCGTTGAGATAGTGAAGAACGACCTGACGCTTGAAGTCGGTCGAGTATTTTTGCTTTGCCATAGAAACGAAGAACCCCTACTCGTTGGGTGTCCAACTTTCGGGGTTCACTTCATCAGGCCGGTTTTTTTATGGGTAGCCGTGCCCCCTGTCTCTCCCCCTGTAACCAAAACCCCTCTGCCCCGGTCTGTGTTATTGATTGCCAGGACCACCAGAGGAGTTCCCCATGCCCGGTATTTCCCCCTGTTTTGCCCTGATATTGTGCACCCTCTCGGCCACCGCCGGTGCCGCCAGCCTGATCGTTGAGAACGGCCTGCCCTCTCCCCTTATTGGCTGGCCCGAAAAATCGTTTCAGGGGCACACCCGCTACAGCGACGTCGAGGAAGCAGGGAGCATAGTGCTGCGGGCCGAGGCCGATGGCAGTGCCTCCGGCAAGTTTCTGGATCACACCATCGATCTGAACAAGACCCCTATTCTGAGCTGGCGCTGGAAGGTGGCCACCGTCGCCGACGGGAATGCTGACGAGCGCAGCAAGGCGGGGGATGACTACCCGGCTCGCCTCTATCTGGTGGTCAAACGCGGCCTGTTCGGCCTCTCCAGCAAGGCCATCAACTATGTGTGGTCTGCCCATCAGCCCCTGGGCAGTCATTGGCCCAATGCCTTCACCGAGCAAGCCATCATGCTGAGCGTGGAGAGCGGCCCGGCTCATGCGGGGCAATGGGTCAGCTACCGCCGTGATGTCCGCGCCGACCTCGCCCGTCTGCTGGGGGAGCCGATCGACCAGATAGACTCCATCGCCATCATGACAGACAGCGACAACGGGGGCGGCCTGGCCCAAGCCTGGTACGGAGACATCCACTTCTCGGCCAGATAGGCAGGCCAGCTCGGACGACCGCCACGCCATTCACCCCACCTTTTCCATCCGTTTGCCACCCGGATACAGAAGGAGTCATTGTTGTCTTCTCTCTTCATCCCTTGCTATGCTCTGCGCCCTTTTAGTGCGCCGGAGCCCGGATTTGTCTCTCCCTATCGATATGCTTGTCTGGGCCCTGCTGGCTGCCAGCACAGGGCTCACCCTGGCCCGGCAGTGGCGCGCGGGCGCTCTGCTGCTCGTACTTTGTCTGTTGGCCGCCCTGCTGATGGGGCGACTCAGCCCCCTCGCCCTCAGTCTGGTCGTGATGGGACTCACTCTGGCGGGCAACCTGCATCGCCTGCCCGTCTCCTGTCGCCCCGCCGCCCGGGGGCTGGTGCTGCTCTGGGCATTGGCACTCATGCTCCACCAGCTCCCCGGCTTCGAAAATTTGAAGATGTTGGACAAGGTGCAGGCGGGACCGGCCAGCGTCCCCTTTAGCCTCTATCTGAATCTGGACAAGCCCCTGGCCCTGTTCGGCCTGCTGCTCGCCTGGCGAGATCTGCTGGGGCCGGGAGGCCTGATACGCTGGCGGCCGCTGCTCCTGCTCACCCTTCCCCTTGTGGGCTTGCTATTGACGGCCTGGGGAGTGGGCGCCCTCAAACCCGAGGTGGGCCTGCCCAGCTGGTGGTGGCTGTTTTCCCTCAATAATCTGCTGCTCACTTGCGTTTCGGAAGAGGCGCTGTTTCGCGGCTGCCTGCAACAGCGGCTGAGTGAGCGCTTCACCCCCTTGAAGGGCTTGCTGATCGCAAGCGGGCTCTTTGGCATGGCCCATCTGGCTGGCGGCCCGCTGCTGGTCGGCTTCGCCGCCCTGGCCGGGCTCTGCTACGGCTTGGCGTTTCACTGGAGTGGTCGCCTGAGCATCGCCATCGCAGTCCACTTTCTGTTCAACTTCGCCCACCTGGCCCTCTTTACCTACCCCCTGGCCAGTCGCTAAGCCATGAAAAAAGGGCCCCGATCGGCCCTATTTACACCCTCCACTCCCTCAGGCCAGCGGGTAGCTGGCCGCCAGACCATTTTCACAATGCCAGTTGGCCCACAGTTTGCCATCGCTGCCCATCTGCAGGGTGGCGAAGTTGCGAGTGCGCAGGTAGACGGGGGCGCCGAACGGCTTGATCAGCTCGGTGCGGATCAGCCGGCTCTCGTCGAGATACTCGGGGTCGTCATTGGTCATGGCGAGGATCCCCATCCACTGGAACTGGGTCGGACAGGGATGCACTATGCCGGAGGAGACCAGCTGGTGCACATTCATCACCCCCTTGCCCACCCGCCGGTCCTGGATCACCCCGAGGCAACCCACGTGCACATCCCCGGACAGGATCAGGGTTCTGGACGCCCCCTTGTCGGCCTTGCGCCGCTGCTGGGCGTTGTCCAGCAGTCGCATGATGAGGCGGGCCCGCTCCCCCTCGTGGGCCTTGGCGCGCCAATGATCCTTGAGATCGTCGGTCAGCTCCTCCTCCCAGGGGGTGGCATCCAGCGCCGCCTCGGTGAAGGAGAAGTCCCGATAGACCACCGGCACCCCCGCCATCACCAGCAGGTTCCCCTCGCTGCAGGCGGCCAGGGCGCTATTCACCTGATCCCACTGCCCCCGGCTCATCACCTGGGTTTGAGTGCGGGTTGCCCTGTTGTCCAGGGCCAGGATCTGGTAACCCCTAAAGGTCAGCCGCCAGGAGTGGTGACTCAGGGCCGCCGGATCCAGCAAGGATCCATTGGCGCCGGAGCGCAGCTGGAACAGCCGGAAATACTTGGCGGCGGCGGCATAGATGGCGCGATAGACCTCGCAGCCCTGCAAGTCGGCGGGGTAGCTGCCCCAGCCATCGAAGATGTCGTGATCGTCCCACATCATGGCGCTCGGCACCCTGGCCAGCATGCGCGCCACCTCGGGGCGGCCCCACTGTTTGCAGTAGAGCTCGCAATAGAAGCGGTCGAGCTGCTCCTCCATGGTGCGGGTCGCCTTGCGTTTGACCTTCTCGGCCCGGTCCAGCTCGTTCCAGGCTTTCAGGGTCGGCACCGTGGTCCAGAGGGAGTCGGCATAGACCTGATCCCCGCCCATCAGCAGCAGGGAGAATGGATGCGCCTGGTGTTCGGCGGCAAGCTTGTCCCACATGGCGTAGGGCTGGGAGGTGGAGGTGAGCAGCTTGAAGTCGGAGAAACCGTTGCAGGAGGCATAGCCAATCAGCACCTGATCTTTCAGGCCCGGCAGATGAAACTGCCACTGCTCAGCCCCGGCCAGATCCTGGGCGGGCACCCCATCCAGCAGGATCTCGTAGCCTATGGTGCTGGTCTTGGCCTTGGCGGGTGCCGACCAGAGCGCTCGCCAGAAGCCGCCTTTGGGGGTATCCGCCTGCTTGCTGGCGGCCAGCAGCTTGCCATTGACCCTGACGTCAGCCCCCTTGCACTCCGCCCCCGCCAGAAAACAGATGCTGTATTGTGTGTCGGATTCGAGCCCCAGCAAGGGGCCCATTACCAAAGTCGTCATCGCTTATCCCTCCATGATTTCACCCATGCAGCATAGCGAAACAGACCCCTTTTCATACTGACCAGCTGGGCCGCCCCACCTCAGACGGCGAAGAGGGAGGTCACGCCTTGCCCTTGAACTGCTTGACGCTACGTTTGTTGGCGGTGCGGCGATTCGCCTGCTTATCGCGGGGGGCGCGCTTGCCCTCCCCGCTCGCGGGCTGGTCGGTGACCGGGAAGCCTTCAAGCTCGGCCAGCGGCAGCTCACGACCGGTCAGGGTGCGGATGGCGGCGAGGGTCTCGGTCTCGCCGTGACAGACCAGGGACATGGCGAGCCCCTTGCGCCCGGCGCGGGCGGTGCGGCCGATGCGATGCACATAGACGAGGGCGCTGGCGGGCAGGTCCAGGTTGATCACCACCGGCAGCGCCTCCACATGGATGCCGCGCGCCATCAGCTCCGTGGCCACCAGCACCCGCACCTTGCCCGCCTTGAAATCGGCAAGCGCCTGCTCGCGCGCCCCTTGCTCCTTCTCCCCGTGCAGGGCCGCCACCGCGATACCCGCCTTGGCGAGCTTCCTGGCCACGGCGTCGGCATCGTCCCGCGCGCTGATAAAAACCAGCACCTGAGGCCAATCCTGCTCTTTCAGCAAGCCGATCAGCGCCGGCACCTTGCCGCTCTTGTTGACCAGATAGAGCCGCTCCTCGATATCCTCCACCAGGCCGTTGCGCGGGTTCGCCTCGATGCGTACCGGCTCGCGCAGCAGACCGCTCGCCAGGCTCTCCAGCTCGTCCGGCAAGGTGGCGGAGAACAGCAGATTCTGCCGCTGCGCAGGCATGGCATTCAGCAACCACTGGATATCGGGCCAGAAGCCCATCTCCAGCAGGCGATCCGCCTCATCCAGCACCAGCGCACGCAGGTTGCTCAACCCCAGCACGCGCTGGGCCAGCAAGTCGCGCAGCCGCCCCGGGGTCGCCACCAGCAGCTGTGGCCCCAGGGCCAGCTCGGCCTGTTGCTGCTCCTGGGCCACCCCGCCGCACAGGGTCAGGAGACGCAGCCCCAGCGCCTCGGCACCGCCCTGCAGCGCGGTACTCACCTGGCTCGCCAGCTCCCGGGTCGGCACCAGCACCAGCCCCTGCACCCGATCGCAGGCCGAGTCCAGCCCCTGCAGCAGCGGCAGGCCGAATGCCAGGGTCTTGCCGCTGCCGGTCTGGGCCAGGGCCAGCAGATCCTGTCCCGCCAGCGCCGCCGGAATGGCAAGCTGCTGGATGCGGGTCGGGGTATGCAAGTCGGCAGGCAGGGCGGCCAGCAGGGCGGGATCGAGGGCGAGTTCGTTAAAGGTCATGGGCTAGGCAGGCATCGGCTGAATGAAGAAGTGGGAGGCGAAGTCTAGCCAGCCTGACCCCATAAGTAAAAGGATGGTGCCGACTCCGGCGCCGCCAGGGGTCGTGGGGGCTGGATAAAGAAATGGGGGCCAAGCCCCTGCGCCAGAAATAAAAACGGCCTGCGCCTGTGTTGAAACAGGGCAGGCCGTCGGGCAATCAGGGTGCTAACGAGATTACAGCACGGCCAGGGCGGCGGCGTAGTTCGGCTCGTCGGCGACTTCGGCTACCAGCTCGCTGTGCAGCACCTTGTTCTGCTCGTCCAGCACCACGATGGCACGGGCGGCCAGGCCAACCAGCGGACCGGAGGAGAAGGCCACGCCGTAGTCTTGCAGGAAGGAGACGCCACGCAGGGTGGACAGGCTCACGACCTTGTCCAGGCCTTCGGCGCCGCAGAAGCGGGACTGGGCGAACGGCAGATCGGCGGAGATGCACAGCACCACGGCGTTGTTCAGGGAGCTGGCCTGCTCGTTGAACTTGCGCACAGAGGTGGCGCAGGTCGGGGTATCGACGCTCGGGAAGATGTTCAGGATCTTGCGCTGACCGGCGAAGGTCGCCAGGGTCGCATCGGACAGATCGCCAGCAACCAGAGAGAAGGGCTTGGCCTGCTCACCGGCAACGGGGAATTGGCCGGAAACGGAGACTGGGTTGCCTTGCAGGGTGACGGTATTGCTCATTTTTTGAGTCCTTGATGATTGAGGGGGGATCCAGGGTCCCAGTATAGGCCCAGCGGCGGGGGACAAACACCCGCCAACCACAGGGATATAAATCTGGGTAGGCCAACCGCCCCTCCGCCGATAGAAGGGGAAAAGGGGCTTGACCTTGGACTTAACACCAAGGTTTACACTGGGCTCAGACATAAGGGATCCCGCAGGGGCGGGATCCACTCAAGAGGGACTCATCATGAGCAAATCCTGCTGCAGCCATTCCCATGCCGCCCCCATCAAGGCCATCGGCAAGGCCGCACCCCATCAACACGAACACGGGCACGACAGCCACTGCTGCGACAATGCGGCCCCGGTCAGCTGCAGCGCCAGTACGGCCTCCCATGCCCATCAGGAGCAAGAGGTAAACGAATCACCGGGGGATGAAGAGCCCCCCAGAGGAAGTTGTCAGAGTCAGGGTTGCTGTGACTCGCAGCCAGCTCATGACCATAACGACCATGCGGGTCATGATCATCAGTCGGTCGCCGACAGCCCTGAGCCCCTGGCTTCGCCGACTCAGAACAGTCGCCGCCATAGCTGGCAGGTGCTGGGCATGGATTGCCCCAGCTGCGCCCGCAAGATAGAGACCGCCGTCGGTCGGGTGGCCGGCGTGCAGCAGGCCCGGGTGCTGTTTGCCACCGAGAAGCTGGTGGTGGATCTCGCCCCCGGCCTCTCCCCCGACCCCGTCACCGCCGCCGTGCGGCAAGCTGGCTTCCGACTCAAGGGCGAGGCCAGTGCCAAAGCCGCCGCCGGCCAGCCGCGTGGCCCTCTGCTGACAGCATTGGGCAACTTGTTCGGCAAATATGGGCAGCCCCTCTCCCTGGCCGCCCTGATGTTGGTGGCGGCCCTGCTGCCCGACACCCTCGGCCAGCCACTGTTCATCCTGGCGACCCTGTGGGGACTCTGGCCCGTGGCCCGCAAGGCCTGGGCCCTGACCAGGAGCGGCTCCCCCTTCGCCATCGAGACCCTGATGACGGTGGCAGCGCTCGGCGCCCTCTTCCTCGGCGAGACCGCCGAGGCGGCCATGGTGCTGCTGCTGTTCATGCTGGGGGAACATCTGGAGGCCTATGCCGCCGGTCGTGCCCGCGCCGGGGTCACCGCCCTGATGGCCCTGGTGCCCGATCAGGCGCTGCGCATTCGTACCACCGTAGATGGTGAAATACGGGAAGAGGTAGCCGCCGACGCGCTGCGTCCCGGTGACATCATCGAAATCGCCCCCGGCGCCCGCCTGCCCGCCGATGCCCGCCTGCTCGACCCCCTCGGGGCCTTTGACGAGAGCGCCCTGACCGGTGAATCCATTCCGATAGAGCGCCGCCAGGGGGACAAGGTGCCCGCTGGCAGTCTGGCGGCGGATAGAGTGCTGCGCCTCGAGGTGGTCTCAGAGCCCGGCAACAACGCCATCGACCGCATCCTGCACCTCATCGAGGAGGCCGAGAGCCAGCGCGCCCCTATCGAGCGTTTCATCGACCGCTTCAGCCGCTGGTACACCCCGGCGATGATGCTGGTCGCCCTGCTGGTGGTGATAGTGCCACCGCTGGCCTTCGGCCAGAGCTGGGATGAGTGGATCTACCGCGGGTTGGCGCTGCTGCTCATCGGCTGCCCCTGCGCCCTGGTGATCTCCACCCCGGCGGCGGTGACCTCGGCCCTGGCGGCGGCGACCCGGCAAGGAGCGCTGATCAAGGGGGGCGCAGCACTGGAGCGACTGGCCCATGTCGATACCATCGCCTTCGACAAGACCGGCACCCTGACCCTGGGCAAGCCGCGGCTGACCGAGCTTGTCAGCCTCAATGGCCAAGCCGAGACAGTGTTGCTGGCCCTGGCCGCCGCCATCGAGCAGGGTTCCCATCACCCGCTGGCCCGTGCCGTGGTGGCCGCCGCCAGCGAGCAGGGGCTGACCCTGACCAACGCCCAGGATCTGCGCGCCCTGCCGGGCATGGGGGTGGAGGGACGCATCGACGGCGCCCTCTGGCAACTGCTGGCCCCGAGCCGGATCCCCGATCTCAGCGAGGCCATCAGCCAGCAGATCACTCGTCTGGAAGCTCAGGGCAAGACGGTGGTCGTCCTCAGTCAGTCAGGTACAGTGCCGGTTGCCCTGCTGGCGCTGCGCGACCAGATCCGGCCAGACGCCGCTGCGGCCTTGCAGGAGCTCAGGGAGCTTGGGCTGCAAAGCATCATGCTGACCGGGGACAACCCGCGCGCCGCCGAGGCCATCGCCGGTGAGCTCGCCATGGAGTGGCGGGCCAGCCTGTTGCCGGAGGGCAAGGTGGAGGAGGTAGCCAGACTCGCAAAGACCCGCAAGGTGGCCATGATCGGGGATGGCATCAACGACGCCCCCGCCATGAAGCGGGCCAGCATCGGCATCGCCATGGGGGGCGGCACCGACGTGGCGCTGGAGACCGCCGATGCGGCCCTGACCCACAACCAGCTCGGTGGCCTCGCCGCCATGATCCGGCTGTCGCGCTCGGCGCTCGCCAACATCCACCAGAACATCGCGCTGGCGCTGGGGCTCAAGGCCATCTTCCTGGTCACCAGCCTGCTCGGCATCACCGGGCTCTGGATAGCGGTGCTGGCCGATACCGGCGCCACCGCCCTGGTCACCGCCAACGCCCTGCGCCTGCTGCGCAAGCGCTAAGCAGCAATATCACCGGCCACGGCACTGCCCCGCAGATGCCGGACATGAAAAAGCCAGTCCTCGGGCTGGCTTTTATTTTCTGAGGTGGCTGGGCGCTACCGCCCTGCCCCCAGCTCATGGCACCTTGGCCTACCCCTTCTTGCCCAGCGGCAGACCCGCCCCCTGGGCACCGGCTTGCGGTTTGACGAAGACGGCGGCGGACCAGGCCCCCAGGGTCAGCTGGCCGCTGCCAGCAGCCGCGCCATTGGCGATGCTGTTGCTACCGCGATGCTTGCCACTCAACACCATGCCGGACAGATCGATGACTTGACCCTTGCCGTCACGCAAATCGCCGATGCTCTGGCTGGTGTTGGTGGCGTTGATCATCACCACCAGACCATCGATGGCAGGATCCAGATCCGCCCCTGCGCTCGCGCCGTCATCCACCGACATCACGATGAGGCCGGGGATCTGGTCCGGCCCGGTGTTGCGGAAGTCGACCCGCTTGATCACCTCGGCCCCGCTGCCAAGACGCAGCAGACGGGAGGATTGACGCAGCTCGGCCAGCTCCTGGTAGAAGCTCACCATCTGCTGCATCTCGGCCGAGCCCGGCGTGGCGTGCTGGCCGAGCACCTGCTCGATCAACGGGTAGTTGTCGCCGTCTTTATCCTTGCGTGGCAAGCCCTTGTCGAAGTTGTTGTCGCCGAGGGTGTAATCGACTCTGTTGTACCAGTCACCGGAGTCGTAGCTGTCGCGCTCCATGGACTTGGAACGCAACAGTTCGCTGCCAGCGTGGGTGAAGGGAATGCCCTGCCCCAGCATGGCGGTGGCCAGCGACACCCCCTGCATCCGTACCAGATCGGCACCTTGTGGCGCCTTGTAGACCAGGTTGTCGAACAGGGATTGGTTGTCATGCTTGGAGACGTAGTTCTGAACTTCGGTCGGATCCTGGGCATAACCCGCGGCCTGACCGTTGTAGTCGATCTCCGCCCCCTTCTTCGCCACGCCATCCTTGTCGGTCAGCACGAACGCCTTGAGATTGCCGGCCATGCCCAGACGCACCAGATCGGACTGATGCAGGGCGGTGGCAAGCTCGACCCCGTCCAGCTCGTTGGCAGCCACGAAGGCGCCATTGCCGAAGCCCTGGGCTTTGCGAATGCCTTCACCGCCGTCGAACGGGCTGCCGCCGCGCACCGCGTCCCGCAACCGGTCGGAGAAGGAGCCGATACCGGTCCCGGCCAGGTGTTGCTGGGTGGCCTGCACGAAGCGCTTGTCGTTCTCCACCTCGCCGAAGTTCCAGCCCTCGCCGTAGAAGTACATCTCGGGGTTGACCTTCTTCACCTCCGCCAGGGCCTGCACCATCTGATCCTTGGGATGGTGACCCATCAAGTCGAAGCGGAAAGCGTCGACCTTGTAGTCCCGCGCCCAGGTCACCAGGGAGTCGTCGATCAGTTTGGCGAACATGGCGTGTTCCGGCGCCGTGTTGGAGCAGCAGGTGGAGTTCTCCACCGAGCCGGTCTCGGGATTGAGGCGCTGGTAGTACCAGGGCACTATCTTGTCGAGCACGGATTTCGAGCCGAGCCCCGCCTCGTTGGTGTGGTTGTAGACCACGTCCATCACCACGTTCATGCCGATGTTCTGCTTGATGGCCTGCACCATCTCGCGGAACTCCTTGATCCGGGTCGTGCCCTCGGCGTTGGTGGCGTAGGAGCCTTCCGGGGTGGTGTAGTGGTAGGGGTCATAACCCCAGTTGAAGGAGTCCACCCCGCGCAGATAACCGTAAAGCTCCTGCACCACAGGATTCTCCTTGCTGTCGCTCATCTGCAGATCGCCAAGCACGGCCGCTATGGTCTGGCCGCCGCCGCAGTGGCTGGCAAACCTGGAGTTTTGCACCTCAGGGTTGACCTGACACAGCTTGCTGAAGTCATCCTGGAGGTTGGCGACCTTGGCCGGATCTTCGTCAATGGTGGCGATGTCGAACACCGGCAGCAGGTGCAGGTGACTGACGCCGCTCTTGGCCAGGGATTTCAGGTGGGTGACGGGGACGCTGTCGCTGTCGGTCAGGCCGAGGAACTTGCCGCGATGCTCGGCCGGAGTGGAGTCGTCGTTGCCGGTCAAGTCCCGGACATGGGCCTCATAGATGACGATATCGGCGGGATTGGCCTGGCTGTGGGGGGCTTTCAGGCTATCCCAACCTACGGGTTTGAGGGCCGGATCGTCGAGATCCACCACCTGACTGAACTCGGAGTTCATGGCCAGGCTCAGGGAGTAGGGGTCGGTCACTTGATAGGACTCCAGCTTGCGGCTGAGGGGGTGATAGACCTCGACGGCATAGCGGTAGAACTTGCCCACCAGCTCGCTGCCACCCTGCAGGCTCCAGCTGCCGCTCGCCTCATCCAGCGTCATGGCGCGCTCGCCTAGGGATTTGTGCTGCTCATCGAACAGCGCCAGCTTGACCGACTTCGCCGTCGGTGCCCAGAGCCGGAAGCTGACGTTGCCCCCTTCCGCTATGGCGCCGTAGGCCAGCTTGGTGGCGGCCTCGGCATAGACGGCATCCAGGGCGCCAGCGCTCTGTACCAGGGTCGCCGCTTGCAAGATCCCCTCCTGGTCGGTACCAATTGCCACCAACTCCCCCTTGAGCAAGGGCTTGAGGTCCTTACCGGCAGGCAAAGCGAACGCGGTGGCGTCCTTGAGGTGCGGATACTTGGCCTGCTGCGAGGTCGAGAGGCTGGTCGGGGTCAGCTTGAGGTAGGGGAAGTCAAACACTCCCTCGCCATTGGCGGTGATGGTGCCTGATTCCGTGTAGTAGAGACGCACATGGGGTTTGTCCTTGCCCCCTTGCCAGATCAGGGTGTTGCCGTCGATCAGATGGGCACTGGCCCCCGCTACCCCGAAGGCGGCGTTGAACGCCTCGGCCCGGCTGCCATAGACATCCCCCTTGCCTGCCAAGATGGCGACGGTGCGATCCGGGTGATCCTGGAAGATCACCTTCATGTCGCTGCCCGTCAGGTTGCCGAGGGAACCATCCCGGGCGATAAAGTTGATGCAGCCTTCCAGCTTGTCGAGGGGCACAACCCAGGCCGGGCCGACGCTGTCGGCACTGGCTGGCGTCTTGCTCCCATCATCCCAGCTCGCATTCAGGCCGCCGGCGGCGGTGGCGCTGCAGGCATCGTTGTTCCACAGGTGCAGGCTGTAACTGGCGAAGGGGCCATCCACCCCGCGCGCCGCGGCAGACTGGGTGTCTACCAGGGCGATCACCGCCTCATTCGGTCCCGCTACCAGCAACTCCTTGGGAGGATCCATCTTGGGCAGCCGGGCAACCGGATCGGTGCCACTACCACTGTCGTTATCGGAGCCGCTGCCATTGCCATTGCAGCCGGACAATAGGGTCAGCAGTGAGGCTGTTACCAGCGCCACCTTGGTCTTTTTCATATCCATGTTTTTTATTATTCCCGCTGTGTGAGTCCCGACGGTCGAGACGTTCAGGCCCGGTCAGTGCCGAGCAGAACCATATTAATCAGCGGCCTGGGATGCAAACGTGAGCGGTTTTGCATAAAACTCATACACTTTCAACAAGATAACGTTTTCATAACAGAAGTTGGATCGGGCTCACAGACCGGGGGACTATTTAGCCTCACAACTGGGACAAGGCGACAAAATTCAGAAAAAACCAGATTAGGATCAAATAGATAGAGAGGGTATGCCATATGACAAGGATCGAGGAGCACGCCAGGCAGCTGGACAGGGAATATCAGGCCCTCAACCAGCTGTTTAACCAATTCTGCCAGCTGGCGGGGGCCCTGGCGGAGCAGTATCACTTCTTCAGCTGGCCCGATTATGAAGAGACACCACCCCTGTGCCGAGCCTTCACCCTGCTGGGAGAGCCCCGCGAGTTGCGGCTGCGCTGCCAGCCCACCAAGCACCCTGCCCTCGACGGCCTGCTCCAGATCCTGGATGAGACCGGCACAGTCCATGCCAGCCTGAGTTTTCGCGCCGATGGTCAGCTGCAACTGGAATCGGGCCACTTGCTGGACGATCCACCCAAGCTGTTCCTCAAGCTGCTGCTGGGGGCCGTCTGGCAACACAGCGCCGTCGAGGAACACCACCCTCACCCCTAGAGGGATCGTCAGGTAACGATGGATATTCCCTGCTCGCCGCTGCACAAGGGGCTGATGAGCCCCCTCCCCCATGAGATCGCCCAAGAGCAAGAGGAGAGCACCGCCCCAGCCTGGAGCATCAGGCCTGTGCTATCTCGATGGTGAGATGCACCAGCTCCTCGTGGATGGCGAGTTGCTCGCGGATCTGCCGGGCCGGCACCGGATCCGCCATGGCCAGTGACAGCACCCCGGCATATTGCCCCTGACCGACTCGCCAGACGTGCAGATCGCGGATCTCGGCGCCGGGCAGGGTGGCGATAAGCTCGCGGATCTCCGCCACCAGGGGGGCATCCATCTCGGCATCCAGCAGTACCAGCCCGGTGTCGCGCAGCAGGCCCTTTGCCCAGACGGCCACCAGCACGGCGCCCACAATGCCCATCAGAGGATCCAGCCAGTCGGCGCCCCACAGCATGCCCCCCACCAGCGCGAAGATGGCCAGCACCGAAGTCGCCGCATCCGCCAGCACGTGCAGGTAAGCGGCACGCAGGTTCAGATCCTGATGATGATCGTGATGATCGTGGCCATGGTGACGGTCATGATGGCCGTGGTGATGATCCTCCTTGAGCAACCAGGCACAGGCCAGGTTCACCAACAGACCGAGCAAGGCGATGGCGATCGCCTGTTGGTAGTGAATGGGGCTGGGATCCAGCAGCCGAGCCACCGACTCGAATAGCATCAAGCCCGCCACTCCCACCAGCAGCAGGGCACTGGTAAAGCCCTCCAGCACTTCGATCTTCCAGGTGCCGAAGCTGAAACGATAATCCCGGGCATAATGGCGGGCGGCACGATAGGCCAGCACCGAGAGACCGAGTGCCAGCGCATGGGAGCTCATGTGCCAGCCGTCGGCCAGCAGCGCCATGGAGTTGTAGAACCAGCCACCGCTGATCTCCGCCACCATCATGATGAGAGTCAGCAGCACGGCCCAGCGGGTCTTCTGTTCGGCCAGGGGATTACCCTGATGCAAGACGGGTTGATGACAGTGATGGGTAGCGACGGATGACATGGATTTCTCCTGCGGGCTTTGATGCAATATACTATACCCCAGTATAGTTTTTTCGATCATCAGGATTTCCCATGTCACACACCATTCACGACAAGAAGAAGCTGCTGGCCCGGGTCAGACGCATCAAGGGGCAGACAGGTGCGCTGGAGAGCGCCCTGGAGCAGGGGACCGACTGCACTGCCATCTTGCAGCAGATTGCCGCCATCCGCGGCGCCGTCAACGGCCTGATGCTGGAGGTACTGGAGGGCCATATGCGCGAACACCTCGGCGCCGAAGAGGCTACCCCGGCCGAGCGGCTGGAGGATCTGGATCAGGTGGTGCGGGTACTGCGTTCCTATCTGAAATAACGAGCCTCTCCCTGGGATACGGCCAACTTGGCAGCAGCATGATTAACCGCCGGTTTCAGGCTTGAGCCCTCGTCCGCTTTACGCCATGATGGCTGCCGATCATTGATCTCCGAATTCTGGATGCAACTTCGCAAGGATCCCCCATGTTTGAACACGTCGATGCCTACGCTGGCGACCCCATACTGACCCTGGTCGAGACCTTTCACAAAGACACCCGCGAGCAGAAGGTGAACCTGGGGATCGGCCTCTATTACGACGAGCAGGGCCGCATTCCGCTGCTGACTTCCGTGCAGCAGGCCGAAGCCCAGCGGGCCGCCGCGCCGGCGCCGCGCCCCTATCAGCCAATGGAGGGCGCCGCCAACTACCGCAGCGCGGTACAGCATCTGCTGTTTGGCGCCGAGCACGCCGCCGTCAAGGCGGGTCGTATCGCCACCATCCAGACCATAGGTGGTTCGGGCGCGCTGAAGATCGGCGCCGATCTGCTCAAGCGCTATTTCCCTGCCTCAGAGGTGTGGGTCAGCAATCCGACCTGGGACAACCACAAGGCGATGTTCGAGGGAGCCGGCATCAAGGTGCACGACTACCCCTACTATGACGAAACCAGTGGTGGTCTGAACTTCGGCGCCATGATCGACTGTCTGAGCGCGCTGCCCGCCAGGAGCATAGTGCTGCTGCACCCTTGCTGTCATAACCCGACCGGCGTGGACCTCTCCCGCGCCCAATGGGATCAGGTGATCGCCCTCATCGTGGATAAAGGGCTGATTCCCTTTATGGACATCGCCTATCAGGGTTTCGGTGACGGTCTGGAGGAAGATGCCTACGCCATCCGCGCCATGCTGAACGCAGGCGTCAGCTTCTTCGTCAGCAACTCATTTTCCAAGAACCTCTCCTTCTACGGAGAGCGCTGTGGCGGCCTGTCCGTCATCTGCAAAGATGCGGAAGAGGCGAGTCGGGTACTGGGTCAGATGAAGGCGACCGTGCGTCGCAACTACTCCAGCCCGCCCACTCACGGCGGTCAAATCACCGCAGCGGTGATGACTCAGCCTGAGCTGCGCGCCCTCTGGCTCGATGAGGTGACCGAGATGCGCACCCGCATCAAGGCCATGCGCCAGAAGCTGTTCGAGGTGCTCAGCGCCAAACTGCCAGGCCGGGATCTCAGCTACTTCATCAGCCAGCGCGGCATGTTCAGCTATACCGGCCTGACCCCAAGCCAGGTCGATCGCCTGCGCGAGGAGTTCGCCGTCTATCTGGTGCGCTCGGGCCGCATGTGCGTGGCGGGGCTCAACAGCCGCAATGTGGAATACGTAGCCGACGCCTTCGCCGCCGTGCTCAAGGATTAAGACCCCGCGTATTCATTGCCGCTGACAATCCTCACGAAAGAGCCCCGCCATGGCGGGGCTCTTTCTATGGATGACGGCCTCCGCGCTCACCGCTCAGGGCAGCATTGCCCACAAGGCATGGGCGCCACCCAGCCAGCGCAGCAGGAAGAAGCCGCCCATGCCGATCACCACCACTGCCAGCGTCGGCAGCCGCAGCAGGGTCAGCAACGTCACCAGCACGGCGGCCAGCAGGTAATCCAGATCCCAGCTCAGCCCCGCCGCAGGCTCGTAGCTGAACACTATGGGCAACCAGATGGCCGTCAGCACCGACTGGGCGGAGAAGCTGAGGAAGGTGCCCATCTCCTCCCCCGGCTGATAGCGAGTCAGGCGGGAGAAAAAGGCAAAACGGTTGAAGAAGGTGATCATGGCCAGCAGGCCTATCATGAGCCAGCTCATCTCCGGCGTCCTCCCCATTGCAGCGCGGAATCCCATGGGGTTGAAGGTACAGAAACGCGGATCGCTGCCCCCTTTATCACGTTGTTCATCGTCAATCCCTCGCCCGTTGCAACAGATATCCCACCAGCATGCCCGCCAGGGAGGAGATGATGATGTACACCTCGGCAAACCAGTGCTTGGTGATGACAGCCAGACCGCCGCTGACCAGGGTGGCGGCCACCATGGGCACACTCTTCATGGCCGGGATCGTCATGGCAATAAAGGTGGCGGCGATGGCAAAGTCGAGGCCGAGTTGTTCCAACCCCTGAATGTACTGGCCAGCGGCGATGCCGACCAGGGTCGCCAGGTTCCAGAACAGGTAGAAGACCACCCCGGCTACCAGGGCATAGGCGGGATTGAATACCCCCTGATGCTCCCTGTCTTTGAGGGCCACCGCAAACATCTCATCGGTGAGAAAGAAGGCGAGCCCGACACGCCAGCGCAGCGGCAGCCCTATCACCTCGCGCCTGAAGGTAAAGCCATACAGGAAGTGCTGGGAGGTGATGACGAAGGTAGAGCCCAGGATAGGCAACAGAGGGGTTCCCGCCCCGATCAGGGTGCTGGCAGAGAGCTGGGCCGCCCCGGCGAATACCAGCAGTGACATCAGCTGTGCCTGCAGGGGGCTCAGCCCCACCTGCAGCGCCAAGGCGCCGCAGAGGATCCCCCAGGGCACCACGGACACCGAGAGCGGCAATATATCCAGACTGGCCCGCACCAGGAGCGGGCGGGAGAAGCGAGAGGCGCTGGCTGCGTGCTGCGCGGAATTGACGGCCATATCTGTATTCCACTGCATAAAAAGGAGCAAGCAAACTACCACAGTCAAGGGATGAACTCTAACCCGGCGGGCGTCATTCAAGCCATTGATACATCACCCGGCTTAGCCCCTGGCAGCACAGCTGGTTAAGGCTGCTCACGCACTGCGTTCACGACGGTGACATATTTGCAGACACCCGGGCGCCATGACAGATATCTAGGCCGCCAGCGATGGCTGGTATAACGTCGCTTTAGCTGCTCCTATGAATAGGTGTGCCTGCCAGCGTTCATCAATCCGTCACCTTTGTGCACCATAAACAAACGAGCACGCGCCCCGTGACCCTCTTTACAAACTCGTAAATAGCTTCTTTATTAATCTTATATAAAACAATATATTGATATTTAACGACCTTTTTCATCCATTACCCGAAAAAAGACAAGTGGTTAAGCCTGGGGACAGGTAAATAATTAAAGAATGCCCTCCTAAAAATTACCGATACTTGATGACCTAACCTCACTTCCATCATGAGAGCCTGATATGCAACAAGATACTAACCCCGAACTGGAACGCCGCTTGTTTAACAAGCTGTTGGATGTGCTTATCAAGGCTGGTCTGATCCTGGCGCTGGTCATCACCTGCTACGGTATTTTTTCCCCCTTCCTGACCCTGATGTTATGGGCCCTGATCCTGGCAGTCACCCTCTACCCCTTCCACCAGAAGCTGGCGGCGCGACTGGGTAACCGCCAGGGGCGGGCAGCCACCCTGCTGGTGCTGTGCGGCATAGTCCTGATCGTGGGGCCAACGGCGGTACTGACCAGCTCCCTGGCCGATACCATCACGGGTTTCGTCCATGACATGAAGGCCAACAGCCTGGTGATCCCCATGCCCGCTGAATCCGTGGGCACCTGGCCCATCGTCGGCAAAAAGGTCTACGCCGTCTGGCATCAGGCTGCGACCGATCTGCCCGCCTTTATTCAGAGCATGCAGCCCAAGATAGGTAACCTGGCCAAGACAGCCCTCGGCATGGTGGCCAGCATGGGCACCGGCATGCTCCAGTTTATCCTCTCCTTCGCGGTCGCTGGCATCATCATGGCCTACGGCTTGCCGGGTCAACGGAGCGCGCGCGCCATCTCGGCCCGCATCATGGGTGAGCATCGTGGTGACGAATTCGCCACCCTCTGCACCGCGACCATACGCGCCGTGGCACAAGGGGTCATCGGGGTCGCCTTCATCCAGGCCATCTTGCTCGGTCTCTCGGTCGCCATCGCCGGTATTCCCGCCCCTGGCGTGATTGCGCTGATTGCGCTGATCCTGGGCATTGCCCAGATCCCGGCCGCCGTCATCTTCATTCCCTGCGTCATTTATATCTGGAGCAGCGGCGACTACGCGACTGCCCCAGCCGTTGCCTACACAGTGCTGCTGGTGATCTCAGGTCTGGCCGACAACGTGCTCAAGCCTCTGCTGCTCGGTCGCGGCGTCGATGCGCCCATGCCGATCATTCTGTTGGGCGCCCTGGGTGGCATGGTGTCAAGCGGCATACTCGGCATGTTCGTCGGGGCGGCCCTGCTCGCCATCGGCTACCAGATCTTCATGACCTGGGTAGCAGGGGATCATCTCACTCCGCTGAGCCGCAACACCCAGGAGACAGAGCAGCAAGATGCCCCCTGAACCATCGTCAGCCAACACAGATAGCATCAGTTACCGCAGGGCGCCCTTAGGGGTCGCCCTGTTCGGTAGTCTATTGCTGAGTGCTTGTACCACCCTCGGGCCCGACTATGTCAGGCCAGAGGGTGGTCCCGTTAGCCAGTGGCAGGGAGGCTCCCTCGGCCAGACTCAGGCCCAAAAATCAGCCGTAGCGCTTGATGAGTGGTGGACCCAGCTTCAGGATCCCGTGCTCAATAGCCTGGTACAGGAGGCCCTGACCAAGAACCCTAATGTGCGGATCGCAGGCCTGCGCATTCTGGAAGCCAGGGCACAACTTGGCATCGCCGATGCCAGTCGTTATCCCCAGCTGCAACAGGTGAGCGGCAGCGCCCTGCAGACAGGGCAGGTGCGGGACGGACCCGACAGTCACTTCATGAGCTATGGCCTGGGTGCCAATCTCGGCTGGGAGATCGACTTCTGGGGTAAATTCCAGCGCAGCATAGAGGCGGCCGACGCCAGCTACTTCTCGACCCTCGCGCAATATGATGATGTGCAGGTGTTGATGGCAGCCCAGGTGGCCAGCCTCTATGTCAACATCCGCACCCTGGAGTCGCGCCTGCAGATCTCCCGGGACAACGCCCAGTTGCAAAAGCGCAGCCTGG
Organism: Aeromonas rivuli; assembly: GCF_020149575.1. NCBI lineage: Bacteria > Pseudomonadati > Pseudomonadota > Gammaproteobacteria > Aeromonadales > Aeromonadaceae > Aeromonas > Aeromonas rivuli. The sequence continues at coordinate 3,810,268 of NZ_CP079742.1, forward strand.
AGATCACCGAGAAGCTGTTCAAGAGCGGCAACAGCGATGAGCTGGACGTACAGCAGGCCAAGACCCAATACCTGAGTACGCTCTCCGGTATTCCCTCCCTTGAGGCCAGTCTGCGTCAGGGGCAAAACGCCCTGAGCACCCTGCTGGCCCGCGCCCCCGGTCCCCTGCCGGAGATGAGTGCCGACATTGGCATCATCCCTCACGCCAAACTTACCTTGGCGGCAGACTTGCCAGCGGATCTTATCCGCCGCAGACCGGATGTGCGCAGTGCCGAGCGGCTGATGGCGGCACAATCCGCCCTGATAGGCGTGAGCGAGGCGGAGCTCTACCCCTCCCTCACCCTGCTCGGTTCGGTCGGCCTGTCGGCCACCTCCTTGTCGGGCAGCAGCTCTACCCTGGACTGGGGCATAGGCCCCAGTTTCAAGTGGAATGTGTTTGACCATGGCCTGCTCAGCAATGCGGTGCTGGTGCAAGATGCCCGCTTCCAGCAGCTCAAGGAGAGCTACCAGAATACCCTGCTCGGCGCCGCGCGCGAGATCGACGATGCCGCCATAGGGTTTGCCAAGAATGAAGAGCAGATAGCGCTGCTTGAGCAGACCGAGCAGGCTGCCCGCCGCTCCCTCGACATCGCCAATATCCGTTACCGGGAAGGCATGGCGGACTTCCAGCGGGTGCTCGACTCCCAGCGGGCCCTGTTCAGCCAGCAAGAGCGTCTGGTCAGCAGCCGCGGCAATGTGATGCTCAGCCTGATCTCCCTCTACAAGGCAATGGGGGGAGGTTGGCAGCAAGGGCGAAATCGTCCACTGCTCGATGCACAGAGCCAGCAAGAGATGCAATCGCGCAGTGATTGGGGTCCATTGTTGACCGATCCGCTGCCCACTGCCGATGCCCCCTAACAAGATGACGAGAAGACCATGAGCCAAGATACCCCCATGCCCCCCGCCAATCCGCCAGCGTCGCCGCCCAGCCCTCAGCCGGGCAAGGGGAGCCGTATCGGCACCCTGCTGCTGCTTGCCCTGATCGCCATCAGCCTGCTGTGGTACTTCACCGCCGATCGTCTGACCCCTTATAGCTCCCAGGCCAGGGTGCAGGCCTTCGTGGTGCCCATCGCCGCCCAGGTCTCGGGTCAGGTGCAGCAGGTACTGGTGCAGAACAACCAGGATGTCGCGCTCGGTCAGCCGCTGTTCGAGATAGATCCCAGTCAGTATCAGATAGCCCTGCAGAGGGCCAAATCCGACTACGATTCGGTGTCGCGCTCGGTCAATGCGGCGGGGGCCGGTGTCATTGCCGCCGAAGCCTCCTTGCAGGCCGCCAAGGCCAATCGTCTCAAGGCCGAGCAAGACGCCAATCGCCAGGAGCGGCTCTATGCCGAGGATCCCGGAGCCATCTCGGTACGTCGCCTCGAAGTAGCCCGCGCCACTCGGGTGCAGGCCCAGAGTCAGGTCAAGGCCGCCGAAGCCAGCCTGATCCAGGCCAAGGAAGCCGCCGGCAATAGTGGCGACAACAACTCCCAGCTCATCAGCGCTCGCTCCGCCATCGAAAAAGCAGAGCTGGATCTCAGTCACACCCGGGTACTGGCCCCCTCCCGCGGCCTGGTCACCGACCTGCGCACCGATGCCGGTCAGTTCACCTCGGCCGGCACCCCGGCCATGACGCTCATCGCCATCCATGACGTCTGGATCAGTGCCGACATGACGGAGAACAACCTGGGTAATCTGGCTCCCGGCAATGAGGTAGCCATAGTGCTGGACGTCATGCCGGGCCGGGTATTCAAGGGCAAGATCCGCAGTCTGGGCAACGGGGTCAGTTCGGGTTCGCAGAGTGCGGCTGGCAGTCTGCCCACGGTGGAAAACAACCGTGACTGGCTACGTCAGGCTCAGCGTTTCCCGGTCGCCATCGAGTTTGAAAAAGATGAGCTCAAGGATATTCAAGGGATCCGGGTCGGCGGCCAGGCCGAAGTGCTGGTATACAGCGGCGACAACTGGCTGATGAATGGCCTGGGGGTATGCTTCATCAAGTTGATGAGCCTGCTCTCCTACCTCTATTGAGCGGAGAACGAATGCGATACGGAGCGACACCCTGATGCACAGGGCCGACAAAGCAGTACTGCGACTCACGTTGGGCATGGGCCTCAGTGTCATGGTGACCTACGGCCTGGCCCTGCCTCAGCCTCACTTGAGTTGTCTGGTGGTGATACTGCTGCTGTGCAAACCGGGCCCTCCTCTGCCCCTGCTCAAGGGGTTGCTGATGGGAGGGGTGCTCATGGTGCTGATGGCCAGCGGCGTGCTGATGGTTCCCCTGCTTGAACACTATGGGGTCAGTGCCCTGCTGCTGATTGCCCTGATACTGTTTGGCCTCTTCTACTCCGGCCTCAAGAGTGGCAACCCCTTACTGACGCTACTGGTCATCACCTTCACTCTGATCCCGGTAGCCGGGGTGGCGGATCAGGCCCTCGCCTTCATGGTGATCCAGGCGCTGGCAACCGGGGTCATGCTGGGGGCCTTCATCGGCACCGTCTCTCACAATCTGTTTCCCGATGAACCGAGCCAGGCTGCCAAGCCTGGCTACCTCAGCCCGGAGAACGCAGGCTGGGTCGCACTGCGGGCCGTCATCATAGTGCTGCCGGTCCTGGTGTTGGCGCTGCAAGACCCCTCCCACTATCTGGCTGCCATCATGAAGACGGTCGCACTTAGCCAGCAGGCCTGTACCACCAATGCCCGCAATGCAGGCAAGGAGCTGATAGGCTCGACCCTGGTCGGCGCCCTGGTCGCCGCCATTGCCTGGTCCGGGCTCGCACTCTGGCCCAATCTGTGGATGCTGATGCTATGGATCATGGCCACCAGCCTCTGGCTCGGCGTGCGACTATTCAGGATAAAAATGAGCCGGGTTGCCCCCTCCTTCTGGAGCAACGCCTTGATGACCATGATGATACTGCTGGGCCCGGCCATTCAGGACAGCGCCAACGGCAAGGATGTACTGCAGGCATCCCTGTTCAGACTGGGCCTTTTCCTGCTCGTCGCCTGCTACGCCTGGGGAGCGGTCTGGATACTTGAGCGCTGGCGCGCGAGCAGGCGATCCCCACAGACACTCAACCACGAGACGATGCCATGATCTTGATGAACCTGCTGGTGGGCTTGCCCACCATGCTCATTTGCCTCTCGTTGCAAGCCACAGTGACCTTCTGGGCCGTGCGCTTCTATATCAACCAGGTTCACAACAACACCACTCCGGGTTGGCTGGGGCGTGGTGTCGGCCCCCTGCTGGTTGTCATGGTGTTGCTGATGCTGGGTAATTTCATCCAGATCACGCTCTGGGGCACCTTGTTCCTGACCCTGGGGGAATTTACCCAGCTCTATGACGCCATCTACCACTCCGGGGTCAACTTCACCTCTCTCGGCTATGGCGACATAGTGATGAGTCATCACTGGAAGATGCTGGGCCCGCTCGAAGCCGCCAATGGCGTGCTGATGTTTGGCATGACGGGTGCTGCACTGATGGCCGTGCTGCAGGCGTTGATAAAGGCCCAGATAAGAGAGAGGGTCAAACTGGATTGAGACGACCAGCACCCCAATAAAAACGGCAGGCCAATGGCCTGCCGTTTTTATTCATCCAGCCCCTCAGGGGTTGATGATAATGGGGGTGCCCGGTTCGATGGCGCTCCACACCTCATCCATGTCCTTGTTGAGCATGGCGATGCAACCATTGGTCCAGTTGGACGGCTGCAAGCTGGAGCCATTGCCGTTGCGCTGGCCGTGGATCATGATCATGCCACCCGGCCTGACGCCCAGCTCGTTGGCCGTCTTGATATCGTCCAGACTCGGGTAGTTGATGTGGATGGCACGATAGAAGTTTGAGTCACTCTTCTTGTAATCCAGGGTATAGCGCCCCTCGGGGGTACGCTGATCCCCTTCTCGCTGCTTGTGTCCCCTGGGGGCTGGTCCCAGGGCTATCCAGTAGCGTTTCAACTCCTTGCCATCCTTCATCAGGCTCAGGCTATAGGAGGACTTGTTCACGACGACCATGTCGGCACTCATGCCCATACTGGCAAAGCTCAACGCGGGCCACAGGCCCAGCACACATAATATTACGGCTCTCATTCCATCCCTCGACGAGCCTCTGTTGCGGGCTCTTGACAGTACAACATCTGAATACCAGCGCTGGCTGGCGTGCGTCATCATATTGGATCGCCATCAATACTCAATATACCCAGAGAAACATATCAGGCGCCATTATGAGTCCATTTCGCGCGTCAGATTGGAAACCATAATCAAATCAGATGAGTAGCCAGGAGATATCGCCAGTGGGTCCGGCGACCTACCCGCAGATGGATGCAAGGCCGACCGGAGGAGCAAGGGTGCCAGTGGCCTGTGCACCTGAAGGTGTGCAGAGGATCCCAAGGGCGGGCATGGGCAGAGGAAGAGTCTGACAATACGGATGCATTGGTCGATCAGGTCAGATAAGAAACATGCACTTTGTTCCCTCCTTGACGGCTGACCCCAGATGAAAGCGCTGTGCCCCCGAGGGACACAGCACTTTGGCTCAATCAAACAACACCGTGACTGGCAGTCCCTCGACCAGCAAGCCCTGAGGCAGCTTTTCATCCAGTGACAAGGCGACCTTGAGTGTCGCCTTCTCCCCCTCGAACGGGGCGGCCAGTTGAGCCGGCAACTTGTCGGCCAGCTCTACCGGTCTGGCAACCCTGGCTGCCAAACGCTCTCCGCTTGGCAACTTGACGATCGCCTTGTGGCCCGTCTCCATCGAGGAGAGGTATTTTGGCAACACATACGCGATGACCAGGGGATCCTCATGCTTGGAGATCAGAGCAAGCGGTGCGCCCGAAAAGACCCAGTCACCCTCTTGCACCAGCACATCGGAGACTCTTCCCGTTGCCGGAGCCTGGGGCTGTTGCTGCCTTGCCGTGGCTTCCATCTCCGTTAGCTCCTGCTCCAGAGAGTGGCGAGCACTGGCCAATGGCCCCGTCAGGTGATCCTCTTGGATCTGCAACTCTTGCAGCGTCTTTTCTGACCTGGCCTTCTGCAGAAAAATGCGCGATTGAGTCCAGCTCAGCAGAGAGCTGGCATACTCGGCACTGGAGACCAGTTTTTCCTTCCTGTAATTCGCATACTCCTTGTAAATCCCCTCCTGCTCACGGGTGCCCCGATCGGCGATGGCGATCTGCTCATCCAGGTTGTGCAATATCGCCTGCTCGGCACTCCCCTTGTCCAGTTCGATCGCTTTCAGCCGGGCCTTGCGCCCTTCGATGTTGGCCATGAGCGTCGGTGACTCGAACCGCATCAATGTATCCCCTTGCAAGACGGACTGGCCGGGAGACATATAGATGCTGCGGATGAAACCATCACCATTGGCGACCACCAGCTGGGGTTCGGTGGTGATGATGGCTGGCGCCTGGGTCAGCCACCACTCTCGTCCCAGATACCAGAGCAGTATGATAACGGGGCTGAATGCCAGCAGCAGGATGAGATACCAGCGAAGCCGAAATGCGATGCGCTTGGCAGGGGCATACAACACCCGGATCCCTTCATCCGAGGTGGCATCCCGTTTCTTGGGGGGATTGAACGTGACTTTCATCAGAATTTGTTTCCTCGTTTTAATACCCACCAAGGCGCCATGCTGCTCTCTTCATGACCGCGTCGGAATATTTCATTGAGCAGAGCCACGGCGCACCACAGGCGCATCAGCAAGGTATAGACAGGGTACAGACACAACCATGGCAGCATGCGCAGATCCCTGTTGGGCCGCTCGGATATGGCGAGCAGAAATACCAGAAAATTGACCAGGGTGAGGAACAGATAGACCAGATAGAGACACAGCATCAAGGCAGTCACAAACTGGCCCGGATAGCTGAACACCAGCCACCAGCTGTATCCCATGACCAGCAGGGGCATCACCACGTTTTGCGCCACCCCATAGACCAGGGTGAACAGGAAGGTCTTCCATCCCAAGATGCGTGGCGTCAGCGACAACTTGTGCTTGCGCAGGTAAAGAAACAGCAGATCCCCATCCCAGCGCAGACGCTGGTTTGCCAGAGTCATCAGATCCGCAGGTGCATCCGTGTGACCTATGGCCCTGGGGGCGAACCCTATCTTCAGGTTGGGGTGGCGCTTGAGGTAGTGCTTGATCCGCACCGTCAGATCCAGATCCTCCGCCGTGTGGGTATCCCAACCACCAATCTGGCGCAGGAAGTCGCGGCGAAATGCCCCGAACGCCCCCGAAATATTATTGATCAGGTTCCATTCGCTCAGACCCGTCTTGCCTCCCTGCATGGAGATCATGTACTCGATCCCCTGCATTCGGGTGAGCAGGCCATCGCGCAAGTTACGCACCCTCAACGCACCGCCGACGGCCGGCACATCCGGATCATCGAAACAGGCCACCATCTCGTCGATCATGTTGTTGTCGAAGGAGGTGTCCCCGTCGGCATTCATCACTATCTCGCCGGTTGCCGCAGACAAGCCAGCATTGAGCGTCGATACCCGCCCACCACGCTGCCACTTGGGCAACAGCACCAGGGTACGCGTCTCGCATCCCTGAAATTCGGCGATGCAGTTCAAGGCAGCCTGATAGGTATGGGCGTTGGCCTTGGCACCATCGATCACCGCGATGATCTCCAGATGACCGCGATAAAGCTGCTCCTTGAGGGTCAGGATAGTGGATCGGATCGCCTCCCCCTCCCCATAGCAGGTGATGATGCAGGAGACCTTGGGACAGCGACGTGACAACGGCAGATCGGAGGCTTTGGGCACCTGACGGGAAAACCATTTGAGGATCCCGGTCAGCGTCAATGCCATCAGGGGCACCTCCATCAACAGCAGCATGGGCAGCAGCAGCAGGATCATCCTGGGTGAAAATTGCAGGCTGCCCAGGATCTCGGTCAGGATGTAACGGATAGTACTCATCCACTCAGGCATTCGGGAGGCTCCCATCCAACCAGTGGCTCAGCCAGACGCCAGCATCTTCACCCAGGGCGGTGGGCAGCGACTGTACCTTCACATTCAGCGTCAGCGCATCCAGTCCTTCAACGCTGTTGAGTGCCAGGATCCGCCCTTGCAGGACCTGCCAATCCTCCACACTGGTATGCGGCAACAGCAGCAACAGCTGATCGTCGGCATACTGGCACACCACATCGGTATCCCGGAACAGTGCCTGCAGACGGGCCAGCAGGGCAGCCAACCGCTGCTGGGTTTTCAACAGGCCCAACTCGGCGCGCAGCTCAGCAAGATGTTCGATCCGGATTGCCAGCAGGGTATGGTGACCGCCATGGCGCTGCAGCAGGCTGTTGTTCCACTGCAACAGCCAGGGGAAATGATCCATTGCCATGGGCGTCCCCCAGGTCAGGGGAATATGTAACTGCTGGATACCCTCGCGGGCTATATGGCGAGCCAATTTGCCGATGCGATACTCATAAATGGGCGCCACCACCAGATCGTCTGGCTTGTGGGCCTGGCCACACTCATGGCATCGCGCCAGAACGGCGGCCTCCATAAAACGGGCATGGCAAGAGAGGCAGCGGTACTTCTCCAGTGGCCGATCATAGTCGACTCCGATGTGACGCAGGGTTGTCACGCACTTGGGACAACGCATGACACCCTGCTGCATGAAGGCATCCTGATCATCCACATGGCCACAGGTGAAACAGTGCACCGCTGGCTTGGCCTGAATGGCGATATGGGAGCACTCCGGGCACACATCGACGAAATTGAGGTGAGCCGAGTTGCAGCTGTTGCACAAGCGCACCCGATCAACCAGTTGCTCATGTTGCAACAACCGTTCGGAAACCAGTTGTGGTAAGGATGCCCCGGCATCGGCTCCCAACAAGCAATCCAGCAGCGGATAGCTGTATCCCTGACGACAACCGGCCTGCCAGCGTGGCAGCAGGCGAAACCACGCACGGGGCCAGCTGTACCAGGCCAGCTTTTCCATGTCATCCGGATGCTCACGCGGCGTCAGCAGCGCCAAACGTTCCAGCATGTCGGGCACCCGCTCATCCAGCTGTGGCATAAGACCATCCGCCAGCATGGGAGAGAGCGGACTCTGCAATACGCAGAACACGGGATAGAGGTAGCGGGAAGGATCCCGGCGAACCGCCTGCAGCACCCGGTCTTGCTCATCGGCAGGCAGATTGAGCAGCAGCACAGGTTGCCGTGCCGGATCCCACAGGGAGAGATCGAGGAGAGACTGGGTAACACGATCCACCGCGCCTCCCAGCAGCGCAATCTGGCCGGGTTGTTCACTCATGATCATCATTGGGGAAATACCCTCTTTCCATTCGCTGGCATATTAGAGACCAAGTTAATAAACGGAACGACCTGTTGGCTGTCACCATCAAGGCCAGGGCAATACCGCTGGTATGGGTATTACCCTGGCCGGTGCAGCATCGGCAGGATTGTCAACGTTCTCGACAGATAGCATGAAACAGGCGGACGCACTGGAAGGGTTGAGAGCTGACGCCATTTTCATGTGCGGCTCAGCCATCTCGAGGACAAGAGATCTGAAGCTTTTCGAACCCGATTCACATCGGGGGTGGCGAAGTGGCCGATTTAGAGTCTGGCTGGGAATTAGTCAATGGGACGAGGCAATCTCCCTGCCATGACCCCGGATAGAGAGAGGGGGTTTATTTTCAGGATGAAGAAATTGCCCCTCGCCACAATACACTGCCATGGCTGGGGATATTGGAGTTGCCCTCTCAAAATGCATCCCATTGAACAAATAGTTTGTTACAACAATTAACAGCTTACAGAAAAAAGCATTGCGACAGAAATAGTCGCAATGCCGATATCAGCGCATGTCATCAAGGCCGGGCAGGTAGCGCAATGAGAAGAACCAGCGCTGGCTGCCGCAGCGAGTGGGGGCCGCCCAGAGTGCCCGTTGCTGTTGTTCAGGCAAAGGCTCGGCCTGAAAGGTACCGCTCTCACCTTGCTGGACAAACAGCTCATGAACCAGACCCGCCACTCGCCCCTCACAGGGTTCGAGGGCGCTCAGGTAGAGCCCTCGTTCTGCGGGGCTCAAGACCCCGGTACCGCTGCCATCCTGCACCATCAGATTCACCCCCTGGCCTGCCAGGCGAGTCAGCAGTTCCCGATAAGCTTGCGGACTCATCTTGCCCGTAAAGAAGCTGCTGATATAAACGGGGGCTGTGCTTAGTTCGCGCAGCCCCTTGACCGAGCGAGCCAGATGCTGAGCCAGCAACTGCTGGCGCTGGGGGTCGCGCCAATTGAGATCATCCAACTCGGCCGGCAGATACCAGCCGGCGATGCGATCCTTGCCAAGGCGCTCTTGCCACACCTTGGCCAGGGCCAGATTGCGGCTCTCCTGCTGCCCGAGATAACGCGTGAGCAGACCACCACTCTGATCCTGACGCTGGAAGAACTCAGGGTCCGAGTAGAGCCCCAGGATCAGGGTTAAACCTGCTGCCTGGGCACGCTGTAGCCGGGCCGCCAACCAGTCGCTCTGTTCAGGCTGCTCGAAGGCATCACCATAGCGGGTCCACTGCACCACCAGGGTATCGAAGCCATGCTGTTTCACCTTGGCCACTATCTGATCCCAACGGGCTTCGCTCAGAGCGGCATCCCGCAGCTGGGGCTGATAGAAAATGCCCTGGCTGGCCTGGGCTGGCAACACCATCCACATCAGGAGCAGCATCATACCCTTTATCAATTGCCTCATTACCACCTCACTCCCATGGTCATCATCAGGGTGCCCTTGTCATACTCCTCGCCGGTCTCTAACTCTTTCAGGTCTTGATCACTCTTCAACCGCCGTTGGTACTCGAGCCCCAGACTCAGCTTGTGGGGCCAGGCGTCGTATGTCGTCTCCCCAAACCAGTGATTCCAGCGCACACCGACCCCGCCTATCAGCAGCCTGTAGTCATCAGAGCCCGAGGAGAACTCCTGGATACTGCCATCGTCATCTTTGACATAATCCTTGTCGGAACTCTTGTCATTCCAATACAAATGCCCCTGCAGGTGAGCGTAAGGCTCGATGGTATCCCCCCACCGGATCTTGTGGTGATAGCTGAGCCGGTAGTCGGCCACCAGACTCGTCTGTTGTGAGCGCAGATAGCGGGCCCCATCCAGATAGAGATTCTGGGCCCACCAACCGCTCTCCCCCAGATGCCATTCGTCGCTGTATTGACCCTCGTTGAGGAAGGAGGCACTGGCCCGGAGCAGGGTGTCATGTTCGCCCCCCTGGCTGCGGTTGAGCGGCAGCAACTCTTCGGCCGCCAGGAAGAGGGCCTGATCACCCAGCGGCTTCCAGCGCAGCCCCACCCCCAGAGAGGGGTTCCGGAAGTCGAGCGGATTGCTACTACTCTCATCCACATAAGTCCCATCGTCTTCCCCACCTTCATCGAGGTGGTAGAGCCGCTGGCTCTGGCTGCTGCCATAGAGGCGGCCATAGACGGAGAGGGTCTTGCCATTGCGAATGGGCTCCTCGCCGAGCCGGTACTCCACCTCGGTCTGGGCATAGCTCCGGGCCACGCTGTTGGCACCAATGCCGCTCACCGTGCCCTGACCGTTCCCCGTCCAGGCATCGAAGCTCATGGTCCAGCGCCGGCCCAGATCCTCGTGCAACCGCCTCAGGTCATACCGCAGTTGCGCCGATTGCTCGCCGTCGATCGCCTTGGCCGCATAGTCCCGCGCCTTCTGGTTATGAGCCAGTGACTGGTTGATGTAGGTCAGCTGCTCGGCAAGTTCGGTGTCTCCCGGCCGGTAGAGCGGCTCCAGCCAGTCACTGGCTGCCTGCCGCTCATCATTGTTGAGCAAGGCATAGCCATAGGCGAGCTGGTATTCCCTGTTGTCTGGTTCGAGTCGATTGGCCGCCCGCAACGCATCACGGGCCTGGGGCCTGTGGCCGAGCCGCTGCTGATGTTGGGCCAGCTCGGCATAGTCTTGCGCCGCGGGCGCCAGGGCGATGGCCCGACCCAGGCTGGCAATGGCTTGCTCATCTTGCTGGGTACGGGCCAGGGCGCGCCAGTAATCGCCATCCTGGGGCAAACCAGCCTGCTGGTACTGGTTCAGCCATTGCCGTGCCTGAGGCAGATCCCCGGCCTCCAGCGCCGAGCGAATGGCGGCCATCTGCTCCTGCTCATCCCGGGCCAGTGTCACTTGCTGCCAAGCCTGCAGCGCCGCATCAAAGTGGCGGTTTTCATAGGCTTGATAGGCAAGCTGACGCCTGTCCTGGGGCAAACCGAAGCTGGCCGCCCGGGCGAAGGCATATTCGGCCAGCCCTGGTTTACTCTGGCGATAACAACTGCCGAGGGCACGCCAGCTGTCGGCATCATAATCAGCGCTGAGATCCCCCAGCACCCGCACCACCCCATCGCACTGACCCGACTGGGCGAGCAGAGTCGCTTGCAGGCTGCGCAAGGCCGGGGTCGGCAGCGGGTCAGACAGGCGTGCGGGCAGTGCTGGCGCCCCAGCCTGCCCCTGCAGCAGGGTCAGGCGCCTGATCAGGGTCTCTCGCCCGGCCTGGCTGGCGCCCCTATAGGGCCAGTAATCGATGAGCAGGGCACGACTCGCCGCCAGTTGCCCCCTCTGTTGCAGCTGGTAGCTCACCCGCTCCAGGGCGGCCATGGGCTGGCGCGACTCACGCACCAGTTTGCGCCCATCTCGCGCCAATTTATCCCACTGCCGCTGATGCAGGGCCAGCTCAAACCCAAGTTCGGCGCTGGCTTGCCCTGGCGACTTGGCGAGCAGATGTTCCATCTCCTGCCAACGCCCCTCACGTCGCAGGACCGGCAGCATCAAGCCGATATAAAAATCCTGATTTTCAGTAAATTGCAGAGTCTGATCGCTCTTGAGGGTGCCGTTGTTGGCGGCCAACTGCAGCCATTCACGCTCCTGGGCTGCACGCGCAAAATTCGGCGTGCGGGCCTGCTGATAATGGGTCAGCGCCTCTTTATTGCCCCCCTTGCCAAGGGCCAGGGCGATGGCAAGGTCGAGTTCGCCATCCTGCATGGGCAGCCGGCGACGCAGGGCGACGGCCTGCTCTACCTTCCCCTCGGTCAGCAGCATGGTGACCCACTGCTTCTGCTCACCCTGACCCAGCTTGCCTGCCCGATCGAGCCAGGCAAACTGCTCTGCGGCCAGAGGCCACTCTTGCTCCCCCAAGGCGCGTTGCAACAAGTCATGACGCAGGCTCAACCCCTGGGGACTGTTGGCCAGTTCCGCCTCTTGCAGCGCAGCCGCCAATCCGTTCAAGTCATCGCCGAGCAAGGATCGCTCGGCACGGGCCACCTTGCATTCGAGCAGGCCACAGGCCGGATCCAGTGGATCCTTGCGCTGCAACCCCTCGGCGAAGGCGAGCAACTCGCTATCTTGCGGGGTGATGGCCAGCTGCTGCGCTATCACTGCCGCGGCTTGTTTATCCTGACCAAATTTCTCGTAGGCTCGCGCCAGGTAGAGGGCAATCACGGGATTCTTGGGCTGCAGCTTGCGGGCTTGCTCGAACTCGGCGATAGCACTGTCACGATGGCCCCGCGCCAGGGCAGAGAAGCCCTTCTGCAGATGGGGATAGAGCACGAAGCGCTGATAGCTGCTGACATCGGGCCCCAGTTCGTAGTCGACCTGGGCCGCCAGGGCCCCCTGACCCAGCAAGATGCCACATAAGGCAAAGACAACAGGGCGCATCAGACAACTTCCTTCTGGTAGTGGCACAGTAACTGATCGTCGATGCCAGCCTCTCGCAGCAGCTCAGCCAGATCGTGCTGATACACCTGTTGCAAGGCCTGAGCCTGGCTCAACACCGACTCACTGATCACCTCTTGTTCGACCAGGAAATGGGCCAGGGTGGCCTCACTGCGCTCATGCCGCAGCAACAGGGAGCGCAGCGCAGCCTCGTCGATGTGACCGAGGGAGATAAGGATCTCGGGCAGCATGACCTGGCTCGCCAGATAGCGGGTCCAGATTTCGCCAAGCTGAGCGTCATCAAGCAAGCCATCGGCCAGCACTTTTTGCAGCAACCGCTTAGGATCCTGACGCTGGCCACGCACGTACCAGCGCCGCAGCCCCACTGTCACCTCACCCTTGCAGGCGATCACATAGGAAACCGGAGACTTGAGCTTGCGGGACAGGGCGCCGAGGGAAACCGGGTCGAGATAGGTCTCGCAGGCGAGGATCAAGACGCCGTGCTCGATGCGCAGCGGCAAGACACTGTAGTGCACAGCAACGTTGGGGGAGACCTTCTGCAGCAAGCTTTTGGGCAGGGCATAGGCATCCACATGCTCCCAGGCCACCCCGCTCTGCTCGGCCACCCCGGCCGCCAGCTGCTCGCTGTCTATCCAGCCCTGGTGTACCAGGCTGCTGCCCAGACGCAGGCCGGGTTCGCGGTTCAACAGCGCCTGTTCCAGCTGGGCCCGGCTCAAGACCCCCTGGCTCACCAGTATCTGACCCAGGGGACGACGGGCGCGGTTCTCTTCTCCCAGGCTTGGGAAATCATGGGTGGTCTTGTCCCAGGCGACCCGGCGTGGGTCCCCCTGGGCGATGATCTGGGAGAGGGCACGCCAGTTCGCCATAAAGTTGATGATGTTGCCCCAAAACAGCCGGGGTAAGGACATCAGCCCCTGCATCAATCCGTAGTAGCGGGTCACGAAGATAAGGCGCTGCAACATGCGATTCAGCATCAGGAACATATTGATCCAGAGCAGGGTCACCAGCCAGCTGTCGCCCTCGAAGATCGAGAGGAAATAATAGGGATCGGGCGCCAGCCACTGATACAGGATCAGCGCCAGCAGTTGCAGCAGGATCAGGCTGGCGGAGAAGCTGAGGAAATTGGTCAGCGCCCCCTTGCGATCCCGCCACAGGAAGTAGTTGAGCCGCCAGTTGCTGCTCCACTTGTGGGTTTTGAACCCCTGATAGACGATGCCGATGATCCAGCGAGACTTCTGGCGCACCGCCGTCTGGAAGGTATCGGGAAAATATTCGCGCACGCAGATGACATTGGTGTCCCGCTCGTGCATCCCGAATCGCCACCGCTGATTCGGGGTGCTCCTGGCTTCCCGGATCACCGGGAAGCGGACGAACACCTCCTCCATTCCCTTCTCCTTGAGGCGAAAGCCGATGTCATAATCTTCGGTCAGGCTCTGCACATCGAAGGCGATACCGTCACCATCTTCCAGCAGGGCTATGATGGCGCGGCGGCTAAAGCAGGTGCCGACCCCGGCGCTCGGTACCTGCCCCGAGACGGCCTCACGCACCGGCACATCCTTGCTGTGCAGTTCCGCGAACTCGTCCAGATAGTGGAGGCTGGTGAAGTTGTACCAGGGACGCTCGAAGGGGTAGACGGGGATCTGGATCAGATCCTTGCGCTCCACCAGATAATTGAACAGCCGCAACTCCATGTCGGAGATGACATCCTCGGCATCGTGCAGGATAAAACCGGCAAACGACAGGTTGGCCTTGCGCTCAAACTGGAAGATGGCATCGAGCACATTGTTGAGGCAATCCGCCTTGCTGGTCGGGCCGGGACGAGCACAGACCACCTTGTGCACGTTGGGGAAGCGGGCACAGACCTCATCCACGTCCTTCTGGGTATCGGGATCATTGGGATAGGTGCCGACGAAAATCTGGTAATTTTCGTAATCAAAGCGCGTCGCGGCCAGCTCAGCCATCTGGCCAATGACGCCGGTTTCGTGCCAGGCAGGCACCATGATGGCCAGCGGCTGCTCCTCCCGCTCGTAGAGTGCCTGATACTCCAGTCGATCGTGGCGACGATAGACAGTCAAGCGGCGCCAGCTGGTGCGCAGCCAGTAGATGATGTCGATGAAGAGATCATCCACCCCGCTTATCAACATGGCGACAGCTACCACTATGGCAATCAGTTTCAGAGCATAGAGATAGGTGGCAATGCCATCAACCAACCAAAATTCCGGCATCATCATTACCCCAGCAAGACGTCAGCCATGATGCCGACGATACGTGCACAGGCCTGACCATCCCCAAACGGATTCGCCATGGCACGGGGGGCAAAATCCCCGGCCTGCCACAACTCGGTCACCCGTTTGACGATCCGCTCCTCGTCCGTGCCCATCAGCTCGGCATAACCCGACTCCACGGCCTCGGGCCGCTCGGTCTCTTCGCGCAATACCAGCAAGGGGACCCCGAAGGTGGGCGCCTCTTCCTGCAAGCCGCCAGAATCCGTCATCACCAGCCAGGCATCGGCAATGGCCTGCTGCATGGCCAGGTAATCGAGCGGCTCGGTCAGGGTGACATTGGGCAAGTGCCCGAGCAGGGGATAGACCACCTGCTTGATGACGGGATTGAGGTGCACGGGGAAGAGCACTTGCATCTCGGGATTGGCTTGGGCGAGACGCGCGATGGCACGGCAAATCCCGGCCACTTCATCACCCCAGTTTTCTCGCCTGTGCACCGTGACCAGCAGATGGCCGGGCTGAGGTTTGTGCCGGTTCAGGCCATGACGCTCTGCGGCCCACAGCTGGGCATCGATGACGGTGTTGCCGGTCACATGTACCCGCTCTGCCGGAACTTGCTCGGCCAACAGGCAGGCGCTGGCCCCCTCGGTCGGAGCCAGGTGCAGACTAGCGATGCGGCCAATCATCTGACGTAGCCCCTCTTCGGGGAAAGGCCTATCGAGGCGGTAGGTGCGCAGTCCCGCCTCCACGTGGGCCACGGGAACCTGATGGTAGAAGCCGGTCAAGGCGCCGAGGAAGGCGCTCTCGGTATCCCCTTGTACTATCACCATGTCCCATTGCGCTTGCGCCATCAGGGCCTCAAGCTGACCACGGCAGCCTTGGCTGAATTCGAACAGGCTGGCCCCCTGGCGGGTCAAGCTCCAATCCGGCGTGATATCAAAGCAATCGAGGAGCTGAGTCGCCATGCTGTCGTGCTGGCCGGTGTGCACCCAGCGCACATCGGCCCAGGGTGCCTGCTTGAGCCCATGATAGAGGGGGGCCATCTTGATTATTTCCGGGCGAGTACCCGATACCATCATGATCTTTTTCATCGCAACGAACTCCGTTCATAGACTGACATCACAGCAGGAGTCTAGACGACCAACATGTCATTGGTTCGCACTCACTGCCGGATAATATCAATAGATTACAAGTCTCTAGGGAGGGTCAGCAAGTCAATGGGGCTTACTCATCCGACGGATGCTCGCCCGATAGATATCCAGATGCCATGAGTCAGGCGGGTACTTGTCTCTACAACAGCACCCTGTTCGCACGACCCTTGCGGAGTCGGCCATCATCATGAATGGATATGGAACGAGATATAGCGGCAGATCGTCGAACCCTCGTCACAGGCAGCCCAGCCATCTCGAGAGGGAGATCTGTGACTTTCCGAGCCCGGTTCACACCGAGGGTGGCGTTAATATGCTCTGATCCTGAACAGAAAAAATCTACATTTAAAATGTAAAAAATCCAACAAACGAAATATAAAATACACACTTTGTTTAATTGTGAATTTAATTCTAATTTTTAGCTATCGCCCAATACCTGTCATCACAAACGTCCTGTTTTGTTCAATGATAAGCAATTGTGAAAATTCAGTTTACCTGTTGAAACTGAACCGGGACTGACTCAGGCCAGCTAAGCCTGGATAAAAATAGCCCAAATGACCCCAACCCCACATGATAGCCTCCATAAAAAGAGCCCCTTTCGGGGCTCTTTTAGCGATTTCGCGATCACATAAGGTGAGGCGGGTTGACCCTATCAAGCCGAGTCGGCCGCGGCACTCTGACTCTCGGTTTCCCGGCCACGGATCCAGGCAGCAAAATCGGTCAGCATCCGGGTTTCGGACTGGCTGTTATCCGCCACCAGTTTGTCCCCATGCACCACACGAATATGGGCATTGAGGGGGGCGCCTTCCCCGGCCGGTTGCCGCTCGCGGGCCGCGGCCATGCAAGCCTGAGCCTGCTGCCAGGCCTGGGCCACATCCAGATTGCAGGCATCGGCCAGGGGTCTGGCGCTAAAGCCCTCGCCGGTCAGGCTCTGCAAGGTCTGATCATGGCTCATGCCATTGCCCGGCCCCCAGTAGTGAGCGGCGAGATCCGGGCCTATACGCGGATTGTCGGTCAGATAACCGTCGCGTTTGAGGAAATAACTGCGGGTCTGCTCCACCGCCATCAGCGCCAGCAGATAACCATGATAGGCACAGGCTGACTCCTGATTGAGCAGATGGGGAATGGCGAGCAAGGGACGGGGACTCTCGACCCCCAGGATCTGCCGCTCCCATTGGCGAGCCAGGGTCAACACGGCCTCCGGGCTGCGCGCGTCATCCTTCATGGCATAGAAATCCCGCTCGAAATAGGCGACCAGGGCTATCTGGCGCTCGTTGAAGGCCCGAAACGGCTGGCGCGCCGCAATCATCTCCTCAATCAGCGCATCCGGGATGGCACGGCCTTGCTCATCCTTGGCATAGCGTTTCAGCCAGTCCGCATCCTCGAGCAGGCTGTCGCAGAACATGGACTGAGTCTCGGCATACGCCATGGAAGTGGGCGGGAACTCCTGGGAGAAGCAGGGGGCATTGCCGGTCACGTTGGCAAAATGAGCCGCATGGCCACCTTCGTGGAACAGAGTGTTGAGCCCGCTCCAGCCGCTGCCGACCTGACCCGGGTTGGCCAGGCTGGTGAAGTTGACCACGGCGGGCACCCACTGCCCCTCCTGCCAGAAGCTCGGCACCGGACCATGGCAAAAACCATTCTCGTACTTGCCGGGTCTGTCCAGCAGATCCAGGGTCAGCACCGCATCTCGGTATTGAATGCCGAGACGGCGGAAGCTCTGCACCCAGTCTTGCAAGGCGCGGGAGAAGGGCACATAGGGATCGAGCTGACGGGTCACGTCACCACTGACCGAGAAGCGCAGATTATGGGGCAGCAGCGCGGCCTCCCCCTTGGCCTGTTCAAGCTCGACCAGGCTCTGGCGGGTACGCGCCTCGGTGCGGGCGATGAAGTCATCCAGGATGACGAACAGCTGCTCTGGGCTCATCTGCTCGTTCTTGCGCACCTTGTATTCGAAATAGTCGCGATAACCCATGGTGCGGGCAAAGCGATTGCGCAATTGAACGATCTCCAGGAAGCCCGAGTCCAGGGCCCACTGCTCCAGGGTATGGAAGAGTGCCACGGCGCTGGCTCGCACCGCCTCGATCGGGCTCGCGACCAGGGAGGCGCTGGCGGCGGGCAAGCTGCCGGGAACTGTCCGGCCCTGCTCATCCAGCAGCTCGAGTTTGAGCTCCTTGCGACGGGCAAAGAGCGCGGCCTCCGCGGCCACCAGCTCGTCCATCAGGGCAGCGGCGGCCGGATCCTCGATGACGTTGCACTCGAAGAAGGCGAGCCACCCCGACAAGCCGCGCTTGAGACTCGTCTCCTCGGCCTGGCCCAGCATCTCCCTGAGCTCGGGCAACCGGGCCGGATTGGCACAGAACCCCTTGTAGGCCTGCTCGGCTGCGGTGAAGCCCGCCTGATCATCGCTGGTGCCCATATAAGTCGACCAGAACAGATCCTCCTTGCGCCTGTGCAGCGCCAGATAGTCCTGATTCAACCGGTTGAAGTAATTCCTGGCAATGGAATTCATAAGTTCCCTCTTGTTGTTATAGGGCCAATCCAGGTTGACCCCGTTGCTATGTGCGCTGGGATGCGCAGCTCCACGCTAGCAGAAGCCAACCCCTCTGTCAGCGCCCACCATCACCTCTGAACAGTGACTGTGATGTCACACCATGCGCGGCTCTGGCCAGCAACTCTTCTGCCGCTGGCAAGCCACCCGTTGTCGCAAAAAGGTGGCTGGCAGCTCAGTTCAGTCCCTTTTTTGAAATTAATGTTAATTTTTTGTTCAAAATTAGCCATGATAAGTTGTCGAGTGAAACCGACACCCAGACACAGTCAGTTGGCAAACCGGTCGAAAGGCCAGGACGCAAAGCCTCCGGTCCCGGGCTCAAGCACGGGATAGCGGGGTTGCAGCAGGTGTTCGGGGGCTCCCCGCCAAGCTGACTGCCCAGACAGACTCAACACAAGGAATCTATGGCAGTGAATCAACCACTTCATCGTCTTGCCGTCATCACCGCCCTGTTGGCCAGTGGTGGCGCCCTTGCCCACGGCTACATCAGCAGCCCGGAAGCCCGCAACACCCTTTGCAAGAACGGGGGCAACATAGGCTGCGGCGCCATCCAGTGGGAACCCCAGAGCCTGGAAGCGCCGTCCGGCTTCCCGAACGGCGGGCCCGCCGATGGCGATATAGCCTCGGCTGGCCATGCCCAGTTCGCCGAGTTGAATGCCCAGACCAGCGATCGCTGGACCAAGCGCACAGTGAGCGCCGGTGCCATCGATATCAGCTGGACCTTTACCGCCAACCACGTCACCCGCAACTGGCGCTACTACCTCACCAGGCAAGATTGGGATCCCAATCAGCCCATCAGCCGCAGTAGCTTCGATCTGACCCCCTTCTGTGTCATCGACGGCGGCATGGTACAACCCCCCAAGCAGATGACCCACAGCTGTACCCTGCCAGCTCGCACCGGCTATCAGCTGATCTTGGGGGTCTGGGAGGTGGGGGATACCCCCAACAGCTTCTACAACCTGATCGATGCCCGCTTCCAGGATGGCGAGCTGCCGCCGCTGGCCTGGAGCCAGAGCGGTACCATCTACCCCTCGGTGGATCTCAAGGCCGGAGACAGAGCCATGACCCGGGTGTTCGATGCCAACGGCGAGCGCCCCGAGTTGCAGACGGTGCTCACCGTCGCCAGTGACGAGCAGGGGCTCAAAAATAACTGGGCCCAGGCGCTGGCCAGCAAGATAAACGCCGAGCAGAGCGAGATCCGTGCCGGCCAACCGGGTAGCGGTGACAACTTCAACCCCGTCTATGGCCAGAACCCCGTCTACCTGAAGGCAGGCAGTGGCCTGGCCCGGGTCGAGATCCAGCTTGAGCAGCAACCTGCCCCCGTGGCCGACAGCCTGGTGGTGAGTGGTCTCGCCGATAGCTACCCGCTCGATGGCGGCAACCTCAAGCTCGACTTCACCCTGGCAGTGCAGGGGGACTTGAGTGTAACGGCCACCCTCTATGACCATGGCGGCGCCGCCAAGGGTCAGGTCAAGACCGATATCAAGGACGCCAGCCAGAGCCTGAGCCTGGCCCTGACCGGTCTCAGCGCCGGTCATCACCAGCTGGTGCTCGCAGGCACCCCCAAAGGGGGCGGCGCCCTGTTGCAACAGACCCATGATCTGATGCTTCAGGATCCTGTCAGTGGCGACTACCAGTATGTTTTCCCGGCCTCTCTCTCCTCTTACAAGGGTGGGGTCAAGGTGCTGCAGCCCAAAGATGGCAAGATTTACCAATGCAAACCCTTCCCCGCCGAAGGTTGGTGCAGCCAGTGGAGCAGCAACGCCACTCACTATGAGCCTGGGGTAGGCAGCCATTGGCAGGAGGCCTGGTTGTTGGTGCAGTGATGGCCTGATACGAGCATGAAGAAGGGGAGCCATGGCTCCCCTTCTTCATGAGGTGACTGGCGCCACCGATAACCTGAGCGCTCAGATCTGATAATCGATGAGCGGCTCACCATGGAGCGCCCGGGCCTGGATGTCGGCCAGCGCCAGCTCGGGGTTGCAGAGCTGGATAAACTGCCAGGCGAAGTTGTGTTGGAACTGCCCCTGCTTGAGGCCAATCCAGGCGGTGTGAGGGGCGAACAACCGGCTGCCGTCGAGCTGGTGGAGCCCCAGATCGCGCTGAGGATCGAACGCCATGTCCGCCAGGATGCCCACCCCCATCTCCAACTCCACATAGGTCTTGATGACATCCGAATCCTGGGCGGTCAACAGGATCTGGGGCGAGATCCCCGCAGCGGCAAAGGCCTCATCGACCCTGGCCCGTCCGGTCAAACCCGCCTGATAGGTGATGATGGGCCACTGGGCCAGGGCCCCCAGACTCAGCTCTGTCTCCTCGCTGAGGGGGTGCCCCCTTGGTACCACTATGTTGTGATGCCAGCGGTAGTAAGGAAAAGCCACCACCCCTTCGCTGCGATCGAGCTGCTCGCTGCTGATGCCGATATCCACTTCACCGGTTTGCAACAGCCGCACTATCTCCTCCGGCCCCCCCTGACGCAGCTCCAGCTGCACCTCGGGGAAGCGCTCACGGAACGCCTTTACCACCTTGGGCAAGGCGTAACGCGCCTGAGTATGGGTGGTCGCCACCAGCAGCCGCCCCGACTCGCGGTTGGCGAAGGCGCTGGCCAGCTTGCGGATATTGCCCGCATCATTGAGGATGCGCTCGGCGATCACCAATAGCTCCTTGCCCGGCTCCGTCATGCCAAGCAACCGCTTGCCGTAGCGCACGAACAGGGCGATGCCGAGTTCCTCCTCCAGCTCGCGGATATGGCGACTGACCCCGGACTGAGAGGTGAACAGGGCGTTCGCCACCTCGGTCAGGTTGTAGTCGCGCCGGGCCGCTTCCCTGATGATCCGTAACTGCTGAAAATTCACCCTCGCCTCCTCCATGCCAAGGGTTGCCCCTTATCCGTGATGAAACCGTTACGGTTCCCATGTTTGTGTTTGCCTTGCCCAACCTGGAGGGACGCCACATTCAGGAGTCAGTCATCGCCCCCTCAGATCTGATAATCCGGGTAGAGCTGAGCCTGTCTGGCCACTAACCGAACTCGCTGACCGGCACTGAAGTGGCTGGCCTCGGCACGGCTCAACTCGGCTGCGACACAGCGCCCCATTCGTGACTCGTTGTCAGCGCCCTCAGATCTGATAATCCGGGTAGAGCTGAGCCTGTCTGGCCACTAACCGAACTCGCTGACCGGCACTGAAATGACTGGCCTCGGCACGGCTCAATTCGGCTTCGATTCGAAACAGCGCCCCATTTGCGATGCCAAGGTCAGATCTGATAATCCGGGTAGAGCTGGGCCTGTCTGGCCACTAACCGCACCGTCTGACCGGCACTGAAATGACTGGCCTCGGCACGGCTCAACTCGGCTTCGAATAGTGCCCCATTTGTCTCCCCGCCGCCACGCAGTTCGACCCGGATGCGCGGCCCCATCGGCAGCAACCGGCTGATGGTGGCCTCCACCCCTCCCTGGGTTTCGAGGGGATGCAGTTCCAATTCGTGGGGACGCACATAGGCGATGGCCGCACTGCCCTGACTGAGATCGGCACGGCCACCGGCAAGCAACTGCTCGCCGACCCCAAACCCCTGAGCCGCCACCCGGCCATGAAACAGATTCACGCTGCCGAGGAAACTGTGTACGAAGGCGCTGGCCGGCTTGTCATAGACCTCGGACGGGGTGCCTATCTGCTCCACCTTGCCGGCATTCATCAGCACCACCCGATCCGCCACTTCCAGCGCCTCCTCCTGATCGTGGGTGACGAACAGGCTGGTGACGTGCAACTCGTTGTGCAACTCCCGCAGCCAGCGGCGCAACTCCTTGCGCACCTGGGCATCGAGGGCGCCGAAGGGCTCGTCGAGCAGTAACACCTTGGGTTGCACCGCCAGGGCGCGCGCCAGGGCAACTCGCTGGCGCTGACCACCGGAGAGTTGCGTCGGATGTCTATCCGCCACATGGCTGAGCTGTACCAGATCTAGCAGCTCCCTGACCCGGGCACGGATGACCGGCTCGCCGGGGCGCTCGGCTCTGGGCTTCACCCTCAAGCCGAAGGCGACGTTCTCGAACACCGTCATATGGCGAAACAGGGCGTAGTGCTGGAACACAAAACCCACATTGCGCTCACGCACATGGAGGGCGCCTGCGTCCTCGCCCCGGATCACTATGCGGCCCGAATCCGCCTGCTCCAAGCCGGCGATGATGCGCAGCAAGGTGGTCTTGCCACAGCCGGAGGGGCCGAGCAGCGCCACCAGTTCACCATCCTTGAAGTCGAGGTTGATGTCACTGAGCGCCGCATATTGGTTGAAGCTCTTGGTTAACTGTTGCACCTGTATGCTCATGACGGCCTCTTACGACGTGCTATGGGATGATGGAGTCCGGCTACGCAGCCGGTTCAGCAGGGTTTCCCCCACCAGGGTGAAGATACCAAACAGGGCGAGCAGGCTGGCCACCGCGAAGGCGGCACCGGTCTGATACTCGTTGTAGAGGATCTCGATATGGAGCGGCAGGGTGTTGGTCTGGCCGCGAATGTGGCCCGAGACCACTGACACGGCGCCAAACTCCCCCACGGCCCGGGCGGTACAGAGCAGGACGCCATACATCAGGCTCCAGCGAATGCCCGGCAGGGTGACGCGCCAGAACATCTGCAGGCCGCTTGCCCCCAGCATGATGGCAGCCTCCTCCTCTTCCGGGCCTCGCGCCTCCATCTGCGGCAACAGCTCGCGCACCACGAAGGGCACAGTGATGAAGGTGGTCGCCAATATGATGCCGGGGGTGGCGAAGATGACCTTGATATCATGTTCGCTCAGCCAGTCGCCAAACCAGCCCCGGCTGCCAAACAGCAGCACCAGCATCAGGCCCGCTATCACCGGCGACACCGAGAAGGGCAAGTCGATGAGGGTGATGAGCCACTGGCGCCCCGGGAAGCGAAAGCGTGCTATGGCCCAGGCCGCAGCCAGGCCGAACAGCACATTGAGCGGCACCGAGCACAGGGTCACCAGAGCGGTGAGGCCCAAGGCGCTCAAGGCGTCGGGATCGCTGATCGCCTGCCAGAAGAAGGCCAGCCCCGGGCGCAGCGCCTGGATAAAGATAGTGGCCAGGGGCAACAGCAGCAGGACACTGAACCAGCCCAGTCCCAGGCTAATGAGCAGCCACTTGACCCAGCGCGGATCCCGGGTAGGTGACTGGGACGGGTCGGCGACCATGGGGGCATGGGTGGCCGCATTCACTGCGATGGCGGATGAATTCATGCTCGGCTTCCTCCTATGCGGGCCCAGCTCCAGGCTTGCAGCTGGTTAATCAGCAACAGCATGACGAAAGAGATGAGCAGCATGACCAGGGCGATGGCGCTGGCCCCTGCATAGTCGTACTCCTCCAGGTGACTCATGATCATCAAGGGGGCTATCTCGGAGACCATGGGCAGGTTGCCGGCGATGAAGATGACGGAACCGTATTCGCCGACCCCACGGGCAAAGGCCAGGGCAAAACCGGTGATCAGCGCCGGGATCAGGGTCGGCAGCAGCACCCGCAGGAAGGTCTGCCAGCGATCGGCCCCCAGACTGGCCGCGGCCTCCTCCTGCTCTGCTTCGGCCTCGCGCAACACGGGTTGCAGGGTGCGCACCACGAAGGGCAGGCCAATGAAGGTCAGGGCTATCACCACCCCGGCCGGGTTGTAGGCGAGGGTGATATCGAGGGGGGCCAGAGCCTGGCCTATCCAGCCATTGGGCGCGAAGATGGCGCACAGGGCGATGCCGGAGACGGCCGTCGGCATGGCGAAGGGCAGATCGATCAGGGCATCCACCAGACGGCGACCCGGGAAGCGGTAGCGCACCAGTACCCAGGCCAGGATCAGGCCAAAGAGCGTGTTGAGCAGGGCCGCGACCAAGGCGGCAACGAAACTCAATCTGAAGGAGGCGAGCACCCGGGGGGAACTGATCACCTGCCAGAACTCGGCGGCGCTCATATGGTTGACCGCAAACAGCAGCAGCGCGGCGATGGGCAAGAGGACCAGCAGGCCCAGATAGAGCAGGCTGAACCCCAGGGTGGTGCCCAGACCGGGCAGGACGGAGTAAGAACTAAAACGCATAACGAGTCCGTTTGTTATAAGTCGCTTTCGATAAGACGATTCTGCGCACTCCAGACCCCACAACAAACTGCCAATAACGGCTTTGCTAAGCACTTTTTTGGCTAAGCGGCACCCGTCCATAAAAAAGACCCGCATCGTCCAGATGCGGGTCAGAAAGGAGCTTGCCAAGCACTATCAAAAATCTCCTGCCCAGGGGGCTATCCATGCCCACCGCTTTATCTCTCCTCTGCCGATAGCAACGACCACCACCACGATCAACGCCCTGCAAAAGGGGGGATCCCGGCTCTCAAACCGTGTCGGCGACCAGCTCGGCCCGGCGATAGAGCTCGCCGAGCAGTTGCAGACCACTAGCCCACGCCCCATGCCCGGATTGGGCATTGAGATGACCCACCTCACCGGCATCATGGAGGGGAAGCTGCCACTGTTGACGCCAAAATTCTGCTCGCTCGAAGCTCATCCAGGGGTCGCTGCGGCTCGCTACCAGCTGGGCGCAGACCCCGAGGGGCCCGGCCAGCAACTCATCTGCAATCCCGAAGCGGGCGGGATCGGCGGGCGCGACCAGGAAGAGCGAGGCGACCTTGTCCGGTTGCAACTGGCTGGCGCGGATAGCCGCCAGGGCGCCGAAGGAGTGAGCCACCAGATGGGCCTTGCCGCGCCGACTCCTGAGCTTGCCCGCCAGCTTGGCACTCCACACCGTCAGATCCGGTTTATCCCAGGGCAGCCCCACCATGCGTTGCCAGTGGGGAAAGTCGTGATGCCAGCGGCTCTGCCAGTGATCCGGGCCGCTGTCGTGCAGGCCGGGAACCAGTAGGATCTTGTTCATCATGTCGCTCCTCTGCTTGCTCGCCCCAGGGTATCAAGGCACCAGCGGCTGCTGCTCAGCGGCCCGGCTGGTAGATCTGGTCGAACAGCCCGCCCTGGGCAAAGTGTCTCTTCTGCGCCTTCTCCCAATCCCCTTCCAGCTCCTTGACGGTGAACAGGGTCAACTGGGGGAACTGGGCCGCCGTCTCCTGCTGAACCTTCGGCTGGCTTGGGCGGTAGTGATACTTGGCGATGAGGCGCTGCCCTTCGTCGGAATAGAGGTACTCGAGATACGCCTTGGCCACCGCCTCTGTGCCATGTTTCCTGGCGACCTTGTCGACCACGGCCACCGGCGGTTCGGCCAGGATGGAGACCGACGGCACCACCAGCTCGAACTTGTCGCCGTTACCGGGCTGATCCAGCACCAGCAGCGCCTCGTTCTCCCAGGCGAGCAGCACATCCCCCAGCCCCCGCTCCGTGAAGCTGGTGGTGGCGCCCCGGGCACCGGAATCGAGCACCTTGACGTTCTTGAACAGCTCGCCGACGAACTGCTTGGCCCCCTCCTCGCTCCCCGTGCTCTTCAGGGCATAACCCCAGGCGGCGAGGTAGTTCCAGCGCGCGCCACCCGAGGTATTGGGATTGGGGGTCACTATGCCGACATCGGGGCGAACCAGATCGTCCCAGTCCTTGATCTGCTTGGGATTGCCCTTGCGCACCAGGAAGACGATGGTGGAGGTGTAAGGCGCGGCGTTATTGGCGAGCCGACTCTGCCAGTCGGTGGCAATCAACCCCTCCTTGGCAATGGCATTGACGTCGTAGGCCAGGGCCAGGGAGACCACATCGGCCTCCAGCCCCTCCGTCACGGCGCGGGCCTGCTTGCCGGATCCGCCATGAGACTGGCTCACCACCACCTGGTCCCCGGTCTTGGCCAGCCACTGCTTGGCGAAGGCGGCGTTGTACTCATGGAACAGCTCCCGGGTCGGATCGTAGGAGACGTTGAGCAGCCGGATCTCGGCGGCCTGGGCCTGACTCAGGGTCAGCAAAGAGAAGAGGGTGAAGGCGGTCTTGGTTAATGTCATGGCGATACTCCTTTATCTGGGATGTATTCAGCATGCCCATGATCCGTTATGCCCAGAACCAAGAAATTACGCTTTGCTTATCTCATTTACTCATATCAAGTCCGCTCCCTCGCCCTCTCTCCGGACTCTGTGAGACAGCGCCCAGGCCCCGGCATCAGCTTGTGCCATCCTCAGCACAGGGCGATGGCACAAGCGGCCATGAGGGTCAGACGATCAGGAGGAGAACCCCATGTGGATCGAGGCGGAACCCGTCTACGGCGCTCTGGTGTCACTGGCCATAGGGCTCATCATAGGACTGGAGCGGGGCTGGCAGGTGCGCCAGCTGGGGGACAACCAGCGCATCGCCGGGATGCGGACCTATGGTCTCATCGGCCTGCTCGGCGGCGTCTGCGCCCTGCTGCTGCCGACCCTGGGATCCTGGTTGGCCCTGCTCGGCCTGCTGGCTGTGGCGGCTGGCTGCGGCCTCTCGGTCTGGCTGGCCCAGCGCTGGCAGGGGGAATTTGGCCTCACCAGTTCGGTGGCCATGGTGCTCACCTACCTGCTGGGGCTGATGTCTGTGCTGCAAAGCCCGAGCGAGGCGGTGGCCTGCGCCGTGCTGGCGGCGCTCTTGATGGGGCTCAAGGGCCAGATCCAGCAGGGCATGCTGTTTCTGAGCGAGACGGAATTTCACGCCACCCTGCGCTTCCTGCTCATCTCTCTGGTGCTGCTGCCGGTGCTGCCCGACGTCGAGATGGGCCCCCTCAACGCCTTCAACCCCTTCAAGATCTGGCTGATGGTGGTGGTGATCGCCGGCATCTCCTTCTCTGGCCACTTCGCGGTGCGCCTGCTCGGCACCCGCGCCGGCCTGGTGCTCACCAGCATGCTGGCGGGGCTCGCCTCCTCCACCGCCCTCACCCTGCAGTTTGCCCGCCTCAACAAGGAGCAGCCCGGGCTGGAGCGGCTGCTGGCCACCGGCATACTGCTGGCGGGCGCCACCATGTGGTTGCGACTGCTGGTGCTGGTGCTGCTCATTCACAACGAGCTGGCCATGCGCCTGACCCTCCCCCTGCTGCTGCTGGCGGCCATCGTCTATGGCTTCGCCTTCTGGTTCTGGCGCCAGCGCGAGGAAATGACCGACAACCCGGTGCAGCCCGAAACCCGCAATCCGCTGGATCTCGCCACCGCCATCAAGTTCGGCCTGCTGCTGGCGCTGATCGGCTTCATGGCCACACTGCTGCAGAGCAAGGTGGGCAACTCCGGGGTCTATCTGCTGGCGCTGGTCTCCGGCATCACCGACGTGGACGCCATCACCTTGTCTCTCTCCCAGCTCGCCCACAAGGAGCTGGCGCTGGAGGTGGCGGCCCGGGCCATTCTGCTGGCCGGGCAGGTCAACTCCCTGGTGAAGGGGCTGCTGGCCCTGGTGATCGGCGGCCGCCGTCTGGGGCTGAGGGTGATGCTGCCCTACCTCCTCTCAGTGCTGCTGATCCTGCCCCTGCTCTGGCTGGGCTGACCTGGTCATCAGGGATCCCCTGACGCCGCACTGCCCGTCACGTATACTGGCGCCTCTTGGCACATGAGAGGAGGTGAGCATGGCAAGCGACTGGGACAAGGTACTGGCGGGCGGCGCCCTGAACAGCCAGAGCGAGGAGATAGCGAACGACCGCATTCGCGGCCAGGCCCTGCTGGCGAGACTCAACGCCACACCGGCGGGGGATCACCAGGGGCGCCAGAGCCTGTGCGCCGAGCTGTTCGGCCACTGCCCCGACTCCTGCTGGATAAGCTCCCCCTTCATCTGCGAATTTGGCCGCAACATCCATCTGGGGGAGAAGACCTTCTTCAACTTCAACGTCACCATACTGGACGTGGGCGAGGTGCACATCGGCAGCCATGTGCTGCTGGCCCCCAACGTGCAGATTTACACCGCCACCCACAGCATGGACTATCTGGAGCGCCGCAACTGGACCGCCTACAACAAGCCGGTGCGCATCGGCGATGACTGCTGGATTGGCGGCGGCGCCATCATCTGCCCCGGCGTCACCATAGGGCCGCGCTCCATCATAGGCGCAGGCGCCGTGGTGACCCGGGACATACCGGCGGACTCACTGGCGGTGGGCAACCCGGCCCGGGTGATCCGCACCCTCAGCCCGGACGAGCCCCGGGATCCGGCGCTGCTGTCATGATGGGGCTGGCCCTGATCCCGCTTGGCTGGGCCAGCTGGCTTGGCGTGCAGAGCGGCCTCTGGTGGCCCCTTGGCCTGATAGTGCTGATGAGCCTGCTGACCCTGACCGCCTACGCCTGGGACAAGCGCCAGGCGGTGCGCGGCGGCTGGCGCATCCCGGAATCCCGCCTGCACCTGCTGGAGCTGCTCGGCGGCTGGCCCGGCGCCCTGGTGGCCCGCCACTGGCTGCGCCACAAGACCCAGAAGGGCAGCTACCGCCTCCGATTCTGGGCCATCGTCTGGGGCCAGTTGTTCTTGCTCGGGCTCTGGCTCAGCCGCCCCTTCTGGCTAGCCTGACCCATCACTTGCACCAAAAAGAGAGGGCCCCACCAGCGGTGGGGCCCTCTCTTTTTTTCAGACCTTTCCATGGGGCGGATCACACCGCCAATCCCCGCCATCCCGGCCTTGAGATGGCCTGAGCGACGAGCACACTGGCCCCGGCGTACATCACTCTGATCCTGAGGCGCTTACACCGCCAGCGCCGCCGATATCTCGGTCTTGATGTTGTCGGATCGGGTGCCGAAGATGGCCTGCAGGTTGTTGCCCACCACCAGTACGTCGATGGCGCCAAGGGCCTTGATGCGGGCAATATCGGCCAGCTTGATGTCATGCAGAGTGACCCTTAGCCGGGTGATGCAGGCATCCAGGTGCTCTATGTTTGCCGCCCCCCCCATGGCCTCGACCAGATCCAGCGCCAACTCGTCTTGCTCCTTGATGTCCACCGCCTGCAGCGGCTGGCTCTCCCGCCCCGGGGTCTTGAGGTTGAACTTCAGGATGAAGAAGCGGAACAGGAAGAAGTAGAGCAGCGCCCAGAGCGGCCCGATGATCAGGAACCACCAGGTGTTGTGGGTCTGGGGCAGATTCAGGTAGAGGAAGAACTGCAGTGCGCCATGGGCAAAGTCGGTGCTGTGCACTATGCCCAGGTAGTTGGTCAGTGCGAAGGCGACCCCGGTCAGCAGGGTGTGAACCACATAGAGCATCGGCGCCACGAACAGGAAGGCGAACTCCACCGGCTCGGTGATCCCGGTCAGCCAGGAGGTGAAGGCCGCCGACAGCATCAGGCCGCCCACCAGCTTGCGTTTCTCGGGCTTGGCGCAGCTATAGATGGCCAGGGCCGCGGCAGGCAGGGCCCACATGGAGTACATGTAGCCACCGGCCAGACCACCGGCATTGGGATCCCCCTTGAAGAAGCGCACCAGCTCCCCCGTTACCACTTCCCCGGTCTGCGGGTTGGTCCAGCTGCCCAGCTCGTTGAAGAAGAAGGCGTTCCAGATGTGGTGCAAACCGGTCGGGATCAGGGCGCGCTCGACCAGACCATAGATGCCGAAGGTGATCGATTTGTTCAAGGTGCCCAGGTAGGCGGTGAACTCGAAGATGGCGGAGCCAACCACGGGCCAGATGAAGCCAAGCATGACCCCGAGGAAGATGCCGCTAAAGCCGGTAATGATGGGCACGAAGCGCTTGCCGGCGAAGAAGCCCAGGTATTCGGGCAGCTTCAAGGTGTGGAAGCGGTTGAAGAAATAGGCCGCCAGGGATCCCATCAAGATGCTGCCGAGGATCCCCATGTTGAGGGTGGGAATGCTCATCACCTCTGTGTTGGTCTCAAGGCCGCGCAACACCACCGTCTTGCCGAGGGCCGCGTTCATGGTGATGAAGCCCACCACGGCGGCCAGGGCGGCCGTGCCGTCATTGTTGCGGGCAAGGCCGATGGCGATGCCGATCAGAAACAGCAGCGGCATGTTGCCGAAGATCCAGTCCCCCGACACCATCAGCACGCTCCAGAAGGACTCCGGCAGGAAGAGGTGCCCCTGGGCACCAAAGTTGCCTATGCCCAGCATCAGGCCGGCGGCGGGCAGGGTCGCCACGGGTAGCATCAGACTGCGGCCGACCCGCTGCGCCTGGGAGAAAAACGATCCGGACATGGCTCAATTCCTTTTTGATGGTTGTCCGGAAGATGTTACCGGGTCGGCGCGGCCCGCGAGTATCAATAGGCTATCGGATTGTAATGAAACGGTTACAAAGCCGACATGTTCACCCCTTGGCGGAGGCCGTGCGTGCCACGGCGCCGAGGCGGCGGATCACCCCCTCCCTGTCGAGATCGGGCTGATTGAAGAAGCGATAGAGCTCGCTCTCGACCGCCTTCTGATAGAGGGGATGCAACGCCATGGAATCCGCCACGCTCGGCATCAGATTGCCGGCGGCCTCGGCCCTGTCGTAGTCGATGCGCGACAACTGGGCACAGGGATTGAAATCGGCCAAGGAGAGATCCCGGCGCACCGGGATCGAGCCCTTGGCGCGGTTGAAGGCGAGCTGGAAATCCGGGCTGGCCAGCGCCCTGGCAATCCCGAGATGGTCTTTGGGCAGGTTGGCGTTGAACATCACGAAGCTGTCCATGTTGTAGACATAGAGCCCCTGGGTGCCAGGTGCCGGCAGGCACTGGATCTGCTCGGGCACGGCCACACCTCGGGCCAGCAGATCTCCCAGAACCCAGTCCCCCATCAACTGGAAGGCGGCCTTGCCCTCGGCAAGATCGGCGGTGGCCTGATCCCAGCTCTGCTGGCTCAGGGTCGGCAACACCAGCTCGCTCAACTCGCGAAAGCGGTCCAGGATCTGGCGACTGGTATCACTGCCGAGCGCCACCGGGTCCAGCTCGACGAAGGCCTTCTGGTAATACTCCTTGCCCCCCATCCCCAGCGCCAGGCTCTCGAACAGCAAGGCCACCTGCCAGGGGTCGTTGCCGAGCGCCAGCGGTTTGATGCCCTTGGCCTTGAGGGCCCGCACCGCATCGAGAAAGCCGGGCCAGTCGGTGGGCGGCGCAATGTCGAGCCGGGCCAGCAGGGCGCGGTTGACCCACATCCAGTTGAGGCGATGCACGTTGACCGGTATCCCCATGTAGTGGCCCTTTATCTTGTTTACTTGGGGAGCGACCCCCAGCAGTTGCTGATCCCAGTGCTGTTCGACTGCCACCTCATCCTGGGGCTGGATGAAACCGAGCAGGGTCCAGGAGGCGATGGCCTGCCCCTCAAGCTGGGCCAGGGCCGGGGGATTGCCCGCGATGGCTCTGGCCTGCAGCACATCCATGGCGCTGTTGCCTCCGCCGCCAAGGATGGCGGCATTCTTGAGCTCCACTCCGGCCCCTTGCAACTGGGTCGTCACCACGGCGAAGGCAGCCTGCTCCCCCGGGGAAGTCCACCAGTGCAACATCTCCACCTCGCCGGCCAGGGCGTCATGGAGCGGCAGGGCCAGCAACCAGGCCAGGGCCCGCAGGGAATTAGTCAAGGTTGAGCTCCAGTACCAGGGTCAGACCATGGGGTTGATGATTGTGAAGATGAATGTCGCCGCCGTGGATGCGGGCGAGGGTGAGCTGCCGGGCAGGGCCCGCAGGGAATCAGTCAAGATTGAGCTCCAGTACCAGGGTCAGACCATGGGGTTGATGATTGTGAAGATGAATGTCGCCGCCGTGGATGCGGGCGATGGTGAGCTGCCGGGCAGGGCCCGCAGGGAATCAGTCAAGGTTGAGCTCCAGTACCAGGGTCAGACCATGGGGTTGATGATTGTGAAGATGAATGTCGCCACCGTGGATGCGGGCGATGGTGAGCTGCCGGGCAGGGCCCGCAGGGAATTAGTCAAGGTTGAGCTCCAGTACCAGGGTCAAACCATGGGGTTGATGATTGTGAAGATGAATGTCGCCGCCGTGGATGCGGGCGATGTGGCGGGCTATGGTGAGGCCGAGCCCGCTGCCGGGCAGGGCCCGGGTCGAGGCCACCCTGAAGTAGGGATCAAACACCCGCTCCATCAGCGCCGGACTGATGCCCGGCCCTTGGTCACTGAATGCGATCCTCACCTTGTCCCCCTGGCGCGCCACCTGCACCGAAAGGCGCTCTCCATACTTGATGCCGTTGTCTATGATGTTTTGCAGGCAGCGCTTGATGGCCAGCGGCTTGCCGACCAGCATCAGGATGGAGGGCCCTTGCAGCGTCATCCTCAGCTCATCGTGGTTATGGAGCTCGCCACAGCGGCGCAGCATGCCCATCAGATCCAGCGCCTCTATCTCCTCGTGGATATGGGTCTCTTTCATGCACTGCAAGG
Organism: Aeromonas rivuli; assembly: GCF_020149575.1. Lineage (NCBI taxonomy): Bacteria > Pseudomonadati > Pseudomonadota > Gammaproteobacteria > Aeromonadales > Aeromonadaceae > Aeromonas > Aeromonas rivuli. The sequence continues at coordinate 3,843,082 of NZ_CP079742.1, forward strand.
CACCCTTCACCATCAGCTCCATCTCGTCCAGATGGGCTGCGAACTTGTCCCGCACCTCGGCATCATCCAGCATCTCGGTACGCAGCTTGAGGCAGGCCAGCGGGGTTTTTAGATCATGGGACATGGCGCTGAACAGCAGATCACGCTCATGCAGGTGGCTGCTGATGCGCCGCTGCATCTTGTTGAAGGCGTGGATGGCGGCGCGGGTCTCGCTGCTCCCCTCCTCCTGCACCTCGGGCACCTCCCGCTTGCTGTCGAGCAGGGTGGCGGCCCGCGCCAGGTTGCGGATGGGCCTTATCTCCTTGCGCACCACCCACCAGGTGGCGATCAGTATGATGAGCGCCGAGCCCAGCATGAAGCCGAGCTGATTCAGGGTGAAGAAGCGGGGATCAAGGCTGTCATAAGGGGCGGGCAGCGCAGCCGCCAGATAGAACCAGGCGGTGGGCGACACGGCGATCTGTATCACCAGAATGGGCGGATTGAGCTCCCCCAGTGCCAGGCTGTAGTGGGCCCAGTTCAGGGGCAAGTCGTCGATGGGGAGCTCGGTGTTGAACACCCGCAGATCGGCGCGATTGGTAAACTCGACCCGGGTGGTCACCTCGCTGCCCAGCTCCTGCTGCAGCACGCGCCGCACCTCGGTCACCATGTGCTCGCGGCGGGACGAACCCGAGATGGGGGTCACCGGCAGCGGGTGATTGTTGAGGGAGACGAAGAAGCGGGTGCCCCCCATGTTGCGCAGCTGCTCCAGCACCAGATGGCGGTAATCCTGGGGCAGCTTGCGAAAGAAGGCGATGGTGGAGGAGGCGCTCAGGGCCATGCTGCGCACAGTGCTGATCAAGCCCTGCTCCTGAGCCTGGTTGCTGTGGCGATACCAGAAATAACCGGCGCACAGCTCGGCGGCCAGGATGACGCACAGCAGGAACAGGCTGGTGCGGCTGGCCAGGGAGCGGGGCCCCCAGCCACGGCTAGGCCTCATAGACGGTCTCGGTCGCCAGCATGTAACCCTTGTTGCGCACCGTCATGATCAGGGTGCGATCCTTGTCATCCAGGGCCTGGCGCAGCCGGGAGACCTGTACGTCTATGCCCCGCTCGAACGGGTCGCTCTCCCTCCCCCAGATCTCATGGGAGATGAGATCCCGGCTGAGCAGCTCATTGGGGTGGCGAATGAAGAGGCCGAGCAGGGTGTAGTCGGCCCCCGATAGCTGACGCGGCACCTCCCCCGCACGGGAGAGCTGACGGGTCACGCTGTCCAGGGTCCAGGGGCCGAAGCTGATGCGCCGGGCAGTCGCCGCCTGCTGGGTGAGACGGCTGCGCCGCAGCAGCGCCTTGATCCGGGCCAGCAGCTCCCGGGGATTGAAACTCTTGGTGAGGTAATCATCCGCCCCTATCTCGAGCCCGGCGATACGATCGGCATCCTCGGTCACGGCGGTCAGCATCATGATGGGCACGTTGGAGAGGCGGCGCAGCTGAGAGCAGAGGGTGAAGCCGTCATCCCCGGGCAGCATCACGTCCAGGATCACCAGATCCGGCATGCCCTGGCGCACCTGCTGCCACATGGCCTCGCCATCGCAGGCGGTGCGCACCTCGAAGCCCGCACGGCCCAGATACTCGGTGAGGGTATCGGTCAGCGCCTGGCTGTCATCGACGATGAGAATGACTTTACTGTCCATGGCATTATCAATCTGGCTACGAAGATCGGCCCTAAGTTACCAGCACAGGCGCGCCAGGGTCGAGGCAATTGGCGGGCTTTTTGTAACCAGATGCTTACAAATCGCCGTCACCCCGACCGGTCACTGGGCAAGGTTCCCCCAGGGTGACAAAATGGCTCTACTCACCCCGAGCGGGGATCAGATGCCAGGGAGGCAATATGAGTCTGTGGACCGCCATCGTTCTGATCGTCTTTATCAGCGTGCTGTTCGGCTATCTTGGCAAACGCGCCCGCTACCAGCTGGGGGATGCCCGAATCACCGACCGCCTCGGCAAGCAGGATCTCATCATCAAGGAGTTGCAGGAGCGGGTCGCCAACCTGGAGGCCATCGTCATCGAGGAAGAGAAGCGCCGGCCATTCAGGGATCTCTGAGCCGGGCACCCAGCCTCCGTTATCCAGAGAGGAAACAATGAACATTCGACGATTCAACATCGGGGATGAAGCCACGTTATTTAAGGTTTTTTTATCGGCAGTGCATGAGGTTGCATCGGCTGACTATACAGCGGAGCAGATTCAGGCATGGGCACCCGAGGATATTTCCCCGACGCTGTGGGCTGAGCATATCAGGACATTACGCCCCTTTGTCGCCGACATTGATGGTGACATCGCCGGGTATGCTGACGTTCAGCCCAATGGCTATATCGACCACTTTTTCGTGTCGGGCTCTCATGCACGACAAGGGGTCGGCACCCGCTTGATGATGCGCCTTCATGAAGAGGCCAGGTTATTGGGTATTGGCGAACTGACGGCCGATGTGAGCAAGACGGCGGAACCCTTCTTCGCACTGCATGGCTTTCATGTGGAAGAGCGAAGGTATCCCGTCCGCCGCGGCGTCATGATCCCCAATGCATTGATGCGCAAGGCATTGTAGTCCAGGCAGCCAGCCCCATGGCTGGTCGCGAAATGGACGCTATCGCGCCAGCCGCCTGGCCAATGATGCTCTGAACGGACGCACCATCAACAACGGCAACCCATGGGTTGCCGTTTTGCTATCTATCCACATAGCGGAATGTATCGCTATCGCGGCGAGAGTGGTGACTGTTGCATCGCCGCTGCCAGCGCGGTCTGGCCCTTGGCCTGCAAAGCATCGACGACCCCCAGCCGGTCCCCCTCCTCCTTGTTCTGACTCAACTTGAACTTGCCCACCAACCCGGTTATCTCGATTTCGATGCCCACCACGGCCTGCACCATGGCCTCGAGATAGTCTCTCGGCGCGTCCGCCATCTTCCAGGGCGCGGGCTCGGCAGCCTCCTGGGTGCGGGTCAGGGTGGCGAGCAGGCGGCGCACGAAGCGGGCATCGTCCCGCACCCGGATGCGACCGTGGGCATGCACCACCGCATAGTTCCAGGTGGGCACCTGTTTGTGGTGCACCTGCTTGCTCGGATACCAGTTGGGGGAGACGTAGCCCTCGGCGGCCCTGAAGATCACCAGCACCTCCTGCCCTTCCTTCACCTCCTGCCAGAGCGGGTTGTTGCGCGCCACATGGGCCCGCAAGATGCCATGCTCCCCCTCCCCGGCATCGAACTCGAACGGCAGGTGATTGGCATCCAGCCCTGCCGGGCCATGCACCACCAGAGCCGCCAAGGGATGGGCCTGCATCAGCTCGTGGATCACTTGGGTGTTGGGGGCTTCGAAGTGAGGGGGTAGATACATGACAACTCCTTGAATGATGACAGGCCTGTATCCTCTCCCACATCGGCACGGTGGGCCAGGCAAGATCCTGGATCAGTGTCCATGTTCGGTACCCGACTGACACGCCGGAGAACAATAGAAGACGGCAACCCCGAGGTTGCCGTCTTGTGCGCATTGGAATCAAGCCGCAGCGGTTGGGTTAACCCGCCCGCTTGGCCAGCCACTGTTCGGCGACAGTGAGGGCAGCTTCTATCTGCTCGCGGGCGACGCCGCCCTTGGCGACCCGCTTGGCCAGGGTGGCTTCCAGCTCCAGGTTAGGATAGACATCCTCGCCAATGACGGGGCTGAAGCGCTGGAACTCAGGCAAAGAGAGTTCTTCCAGCGGTTTCTTCAACTTGATGGCCTGCACCACCACTTCACCGACGATATGGTGCGCCTCGCGGAAGGGGATCCCCTTGGCCACCAGATAGTCCGCCAGCTCGGTGGCGTTGGCATAGCCGCCCTGGGCCGCCGCCTTGGTGCGCTCGACGTTCACCTTGAGATCGATCAGCACCAGGGCCGCCATGTCGAGGCAGTCGTGCCAGGTGTCCAGGGCGTCGAACAGCCCTTCCTTGTCTTCCTGCATGTCCTTGTTGTAAGCCAGCGGCAGCGCCTTGAGGCTCATCAGCATGGCCATCTGGGCGCCGACTACCCGGCCGGTCTTGCCACGAATCAGCTCAAGGGCATCCGGGTTCTTCTTCTGGGGCATCAGGGAAGAGCCGGAAGTGACCGCATCGGAGAGCTCCACGAAGCCCGCCTCGCCGGTGTTGTAGAAGATGAGATCCTCGGCGAAGCGCGACAGGTGCGCCATGGACAGCGACGCCACGTGCATCAGCTCCACCACGTGGTCCCGGTCCGAGACCGAGTCCAGGCTGTTGCGGGTGGCGCCGCTGAAACCCATGTCCAGCGCCAGCGCTTCACGGTCGATGGCATAGGCAGTCCCGGCCAGGGCGCCGCAGCCGAGCGGGCTGGTGTCGAGGCGCTTGAGGGCATCCTGCAGGCGGGAGTGGTCGCGCTCCAGCATCTCCACATAGGCCAGGGCCCAGTGGGCGAAGGTGACCGGCTGGGCACGCTGCAAGTGGGTGTAACCGGGCAGCACCGCGGCCTGATTGGCACGGGCGGAAGCGACCAGCCCCTGTTGCAGCGCCGTGATGGAGCCGAGCAGCAGCTCACCCTGGGCCTTGCACCAGAGTTTGAGATCGGTGGCGACCTGATCGTTGCGCGAGCGGCCGGTGTGCAGCTTCTTGCCGAGGTCGCCGACGGCGGCGATAAGCGCGCTCTCGACCCAGGAGTGGATGTCTTCGGCATCGGAGCTGAGGATCTGCTGGGGATCCTGCTGCACCGAAGCGAGCAGCACCTCCATCGCTTGTTGCAGTTTTCCCTGCTCATCGGCGGTCAGGACACCGACCGTGACCAGGGCGCGGGCCCAGGCCATGGAGCCCTGAATGTCCTGCTCCGCCAGCCGGTAATCGAAGCGCAAGGAGTCATTGAACTGCTTGAACCTGCTATCTGCCCCCTGACTGAAGCGTCCACCCCAAAGTGCCATACTGCTCTCCTTGAATCAGTTGTCGGTGGCGCCACTTGCGCCCGCCGCTCGTTATCTCGATGAAGGGTTATCTCATAAAAAGGGGCGCGCTGGCGCCCCTTTCGTCACGCTTGAGGGTCGGTCTGCCGACTCTCCCACCCCGATGGCTAAGGGCTGACCCTTAGCCATCACGGCGTCTTGATAAATGAGGGGGCCAGGCCCCCTCGCTTATCTGGTCATGAAGGTGACGATCAACCGTGGGTATGGTCGCCGCCCACCGCCAGATTCTGCTCTTTCAGGGCACGAATGCGGCTGGCCAGGGTGTAGAGGCGGATAAAGCCTTCGGCATGGCTCTGGTCGTACACCTCGTCGGCGCCGAAGGTGGCGAAATCTTCGGAGTAGAGGCTGTTGGCGGAACGCTTCTGGGTCGCGCTCACCTGGCCCTTGTACATCTTCAGCACCACTTCACCGTCCAGATCCTCGGCGATGGCATTGGCAGAGGCCAGTACCGCCTTGCACAGCGGGGTGAACCAGCGGCCGTCATAGACCAGATGGGAGAACTCGGCGCCGAGCTTCTCACGCCAGGAGCGGGTCGGCTTGTCCAGCACCAGCTCTTCGATGGCACGCAGGGCCGCCATCATGACGGTGCCGCCCGGGGTCTCGTAGCAACCACGGGACTTCATGCCCACCAGACGGTTCTCTGTGATGTCGATACGACCGACGCCGTGCTTGCCGGCGCGCTCATTCAGGGTCACCAGTACCTGGTAGGGGCTCAGGGCCTGGTCATCGACCGCGACGATTTCACCCTGCTTGACGGTCAGCTTGACGTATTCCGGCTCGTTCGGTGCCTGCTCCGGGGAGACGGTCCACTGCCAGACGGCGTCGGACGGCTCGTTCCAGGTGCTCTCCAGCTCGCCACCCTCGGTGGAGATGTGCCAGGCGTTGGCATCGCGGCTGTAGAGCTTCTTCAGGGTCGCCTTGCAGGGGATGTTGCGCGCTTCCAGATAGGCAAGCAGCTCTTCCCGGGAACGCATGTCCCAGATGCGCCAGGGGGCGATCACTTTGAGCTGGGGTGCCAGGGAGGCCACGGCCCCTTCGAAACGCACCTGATCGTTGCCCTTGCCGGTGCAACCGTGGGCGATGGCATCGGCCCCTTCGGCCTTGGCCACTTCCACCATGGCCTTGGCGATCACCGGACGGGCCATGGAGGTGCCCAGCAGGTAAGTGCCTTCGTAGATGGCGCCCGTCTTCAGGGTCGGATAGACGTACTCCTTGACGAACTCTTCCTTCAGGTCATAGACGATGCACTTGGTGGCACCGGAAGCCAGGGCCTTCTCTTCCACCCCTTCCAGATCATCTTCACCCTGACCGACATCGGCCACGAAGGCGATGATCTCGGCGTTGTAGTGCTCTTTGAGCCAGGGAATGATGGCCGAGGTATCCAGTCCGCCCGAGTAAGCCAGTACTATCTTGTTGATTCCGCTCATTTACTTCTCTCCATGATCAATCTTGAAAACATTAAAAACAGGGTCGGTCGCTCAGTTGTGGCCCATCAGGGTCAGCAAGATGGCGTTCTGGATATGCATCCGGTTCTCTGCCTCGTCCAAAATGAGGGAGGCGGGGCCGTCCATCACTTCCGAGGTGATCTCCAGCTCCCGATGGGCCGGTTGGCAGTGCAGCACATGCGCGATGCCGGTCCGGTCGAGCAGGGCCTGGTTGATCTGATAAGGCATGAAGATCTCTTTTACCTGCTCCATTGGGGTGTTGTCACCCATGGAGACCCAGGTATCGGTGTAGACAACATCGAAGCCCTCGATGTCGGCCACATCGTCACTGATGTGAATGTGCGCGCCAGATTGCGCCGCCAGCGCCTCGGCCTGCTTGAAGATCTGGGTATCGGGGCCATGGCCTTTCGGGCAGATCAGGGTCACGTCCGTACCCAGGGTCGCCCCCAGCAGCATCAGGGAGTGACTGACGTTGTTGCCATCCCCCAGGTAGGCGAGCTTCACCTTGGACAGGTCGTCATAGTGCTCGGCGATGGTCATGAAATCCGCCAGCCCCTGGCAGGGGTGATAGAGGTTGCACAGGCTGTTGACCACGGGCACTGTCGCGTACTTCTGCAGATCGACCAGGGTCTGATGATCGAATACCCGGGCGACGATGGCATCACACCAACGGGACAGGTTGGCAGCGAAATCCTGCACGGATTCGCGCTTGCCGAGCGCCCCGTTCTGCTGATCCAGATAGACGCTGTGGCCACCCAGCTTGGCGATGCCGATGTCGAAGGTGACCCGGGTGCGCAGCGAGGGCTTCTCGAACAGGGTCACCACTGCCTTGCCCGCCAGGGCCTGACGGTACTTTTTCGGGTCTGCCTTGACCTGTTTGCCCAGGGCAATCAGGGCCAGGATCTGGGCCTTGTCGAGGTCGCTGTCTTTGAGCAGGTGTTGCATCGAATCGTCCTTTTGTCGCGCTTAGAGGGTAACCTGGGTGCCGATGGCGGCGCCGCCGAGCAGCTTGAGCAGCTGATCCGGGTAGCGCCAACTGGCGACGCAGACCGGCTGGCCCAGGGTCTCGGCGGCGTGCAACGCGGCCTTCACCTTGACGGCCATGCCATCGGTGATCACCCCCTTCTCCATCAGATCCTGAGCGGTGGCCTTGTCCAGCTGGGGAACCAGCTTGCCCTTGCCATCCAGGATGCCGCTCACGTCCGACAGCATCACCAGATCCGCGCCGAGCGCCTCGGCAATGGCGGTGGCCGCCTGATCCGCATTGACGTTCATCAGCTGACCCTCGCTGGTGATGCCGATGGAGCTGATGACCGGCAGGAACTGCTGGGAGAGGATCCCTTGCACCAGGGCCGGGTTGCCCGGGGAGCAGTCGCCGACCGCGCCGAGATCCGGATCCAGCTGCACCACCTGGCACAGACCGCCATCGGCCAGACACAGACCCACGGCCGGGATGCCACAGGCGATGGCCTTGGCCATCATCTGCTTGTTGGCGGTACCGGCCAGGGCGCCTGCGATAAAGGGGATCTGGTCAAAGGGGGTCACCCGCAGGCCATTCTTCTTGGTAGAAGTGAGCCCCAGCCCTTTGAGCAGGTCATCGACCAGGCAGCCACCGCCGTGCACCAGCACCAGCGGCCTGTGCTGCTCATCCAGGAAGCTCTTCAGGGTCGCGAACAGGGCGGTCAGGGCCTCATCATTCTCGATCAGCGCCCCACCCAATTTGATGACTAATGTCGGTTTGTCCATCTTCTCGATCCTTCCTTAAATCAGGCCGGTGGCCGGTTTAAAACCAAATTTGATGTTCACGCACTGGATGGCCTGGGAGGCCGCGCCCTTGAGCAGGTTGTCGATGGCGGACACCACCACCAGCATGTTGCCCTGCTGCTGCCAGGCCAGATCGCAATAAGGGGTGCTCGCCACGCCACGGATGGAAGGCATCTGGCCGGTGAGACGCACCAGCGGCTTGCCTTCGTAGGCGGCGAGGTAGGCTCTGTCCACCTGCTCCGGGGTCACCCCTTCGGCCAGCTGCACATAAATGGTGGCCAGGATGCCGCGCACATAGTTGCCAAGGTGGGGCTGGAACAGCACGCCCTTGCCCAGATGATGGCTGATCTCCGGCTGATGTCTGTGGCTGAAGGTGCCATAGGGGCTCAGGCTCACTTCGCAGAAGCTGGTGTTGACCGATGCCTTGCGGCCCGCGCCGGAGACACCGGACACCGCATTGATGATGGGTTGCCACTCCGCCTTGATGAGGCCCGCCTGCTGCAATGGCTTGAGGGCGCAGAGGGAGGCGGTCGGGTAGCAACCGGGTACGGCGATGAGCTGGGCGGCGGCGATGGCGTCGCTGTTCCACTCGGCCAGACCGTAGGCCGCCTGAGCGAGCCACTGTTCATTGGCGTGGGTGAAGCCGTAGTAATCCTGATAGAACTGCTGATCCTGCACCCGGAAGGCGCCGGAGAGATCGAATACCGGCAGCCCCTTGGCCAGGAACTTGGGCGCCAATTCGGCACTCACCTCGTGGGCGGTGGCCAGCAGCACCAGATCGGCCTGGGTCAGGATCCGGGTCATGCCATCCTCATCCAGGGGCAGCAGCGGCTGATCCAGCTCGCCGACCCACTGGGGATGAAGAGAGGAGAAACGCTTGTGGGCATCCTGGCTGCCGGCGGAGACATAGAGGCCGAACAGCTTGAGGTCAGGGTGGTTCTGCACCAGGGCGGCCAGCTCTGCTCCCGCGTAGCCACTGGCACCGACGATAACGGTGTTAAGCATTGATCAATTCCAAAATATGAGGTCTGGGTTCACAGCATGATGCTGCATAAGGATTAAGAGGCCGTGAATCGCCTCTCCATTCTTGCGTAGCAAGGGTGCAACGAGCGGGTCAGCTCATGCGGAGGCAATTCAGGCGGGGTTGCGTCGTCGGTGATAGATCAGGTGACAGAACATTGACTTTCCCTTACAACTAGAGCCTTATCGGTGAGCGCAAGAACAGAATATTCATTCACTCAGTTTGCATTTGTATTTTCTAACAGAAACCTTCCGAGGGTGCAAGGAGGAGCTAGTGGCCAATCAGGATTTTTTTTCACTTTATAAGAATATTATTGCAATACCCTCTATCAGCAGCACGGATCCCAAGTGGGATCAGAGCAACGAAGGAGTGATCCGGTTGCTGGCCGACTGGTTCGGCCAGCTCGGGTTTCACTGTGAGGTGACGCCACTGGCGGAGCTGCCCGGCAAGTTCAATCTGGTCGCCACCTATGGTCAGGGAGAAGGCGGTCTGCTGCTGGCAGGCCATACCGATACGGTGCCGTTTGACCAGGGTGCCTGGCGCAAGGATCCCTTCAAGGTGACCGAAGAGGGCAATCGCCTCTATGGTCTGGGCACCATCGACATGAAGGGCTTCTTCGCCTTTATCGTCGAGGCGCTCAAGGAGATCGATCTCAAGACCCTCAACAAGCCCCTGCGCATCCTGGCCACCGCCGACGAGGAGACCACCATGGCGGGAGCCCGCGCCATCGCCGCGGCCGCCGAGCTCAAACCCGACTATGCGGTGATAGGCGAACCCACCGGCCTGGTGCCCGTGGTCGCCCACAAGGGCCATATGTCGGAAGCCATCCGCATCACGGGCAAGAGCGGTCACAGCTCGGATCCCGCCAACGGCATCAACGCCATGGAGATCATGCATCAGGCCATGGGTCAGGTATTGGCGCTGCAACGCAGCCTCAAGGATAAGTATGCAGATCACCGCTTCAAAGTACCGCAACCGACCCTGAATCTGGGGTACATCCAGGGGGGCGATAGCCCGAATCGCATCTGCGGTTGTTGCGAGTTGCACATCGACATGCGCCCCACTCCCCAGGTCGGTCCCGACGAGCTGCTGGGCTTGCTCAAAGAGGCGCTCGCCCCCATCGAAATCCACCAGCCGGACTGCCTGCACCTGCAACACCTGCACGAGCCCATCCCCGCCTACGCCTGCGACGATGCCTCCTTGCTGGTACGCGAAGCCGAGTTGGCGAGCGGCAAGCGCGCCGAATCGGTCAACTACTGCACCGAGGCGCCCTTCATCCAGCAGCTCGGCTGTCAGACCATAGTGATGGGCCCTGGTCACATCGCCCAGGCACACCAGCCGGACGAGTACCTGGATCTCTCCTTCGTCGAGCCCACCAAGGCGGTGCTGCAACATCTGGTCCGCCGCTTCTGCGTCTAGCCCTGACCGGCACCCATGGCGAAGTGTGCATGGCAGCCATGGCATCCTTGCTGATGCGGCTAGCGATTCATTCGCAACAGGTGCAACCGAGCGCAGGGAGGCGCAACCGGATATGTAGGAAAGTTACATGACAACGAGGGGGACGAAAGGACTCAGCCATGCCAGGGAACTATCGAAAATACATGTTCTAAATTGGCTTGTTATTTGACCTTGCGCAGACAATCTGGGTAGATTGTCCCCCTAAGATGACGGAGCATATGTTGTAATCGCACAACAATAAGTGGGGCAGCCCCATGCCGAGGAGCGGCGGCCGGGCACCAACAAAAATAAGGATGTGGAATGAACGATACTTACGCAGCACTACGGGCCAACGTAGGCATGTTGGGCCAGTTGCTGGGCAAATCCATCAAGGACCATCAGGGCCAAGCCTTCCTCGACAAGATCGAGACCATTCGCCAACTGGCCAAGTCCTCTCGCAAGGGTAATGAAGCAGACCGTGAGCGGTTGCTCGACATCCTGCGCAATCTTTCGGACGACGAGTTGCTGCCCGTGGCACGCGCCTTCAGCCAATTCCTCAATCTGGCCAACGTGGCCGAACAGTTCCACACCATCTCCCGCCATTGCGAAGAGCATATTTGTACCCCGGATCCCCTGGAGGAGATGTTCGCCAAGCTCAAGGCGTCCAACCTCTCCCAGGAAGCCATCATCCAGGCCGTGCGCGAGCTGGACATCGACCTGGTGCTGACCGCTCACCCGACCGAGGTGACCCGTCGTACCCTGATCCACAAGCATGTGCAGCTCAACGACTGCCTGGAAGCCCTTGAGCTGTCCGATCTGCTGCCCCGCGAGCGGGACAAGATCCAGAGCCGCATCGAACAGCTGGTCAATCAGGCCTGGCACACCAACGAGATCCGGGTGCAGCGTCCGACCCCGGTCGATGAAGCCAAATGGGGCTTCGCCGTGGTGGAAAACAGCCTCTGGCCCGCCATCCCCGAATTCATGCGCAACCTGGACGAACGGCTGCAGCAGCACCTGGGGGTGCGCCTGCCCCTGGACGCCGCCCCGGTCAAGTTCACCTCCTGGATGGGGGGTGACCGTGACGGCAACCCCTTCGTCACCGCCAAGGTGACCGCCGAGGTACTGGAACTGGGCCGCTGGATGGCGGTGAGCCTGTTCTACAAAGACATCAAGGAGCTCACCTCTGAGCTCTCCATGTCTGACTGCACCCAGGCCGTGCGCGAGCGCGTGGGCGACAGCGCCGAACCCTACCGTGCCCTGATCCGTGAGCTGCGTGAGCAGTTGCGCGAGACCCAGGAGTTCCTCACCGCCAAGGTGCAGGATCAGGCGAGCGAGAGCCGGGATCTGGTCAAGACCACGGCCCAGCTGCGCGAGCCCCTGGAGCTCTGCTACCACTCCCTGCACGCCTGCGGCATGGGCAACATCGCCGACGGCATGCTGCTGGACGTGCTGCGCAAGCTGGCCTGTTTCGGCATCCATCTGGTCAAGCTCGATATCCGTCAGGATGGCGAGCGTCACGGTCAGGTCTTCTCCGAACTGACCCGTTATCTGGGCATGGGCGACTACGCCGAGTGGAGCGAGGACGACAAGCAGGCCTTCCTGCTCAATGAACTCAACTCGCGCCGCCCGCTGCTGCCCGTCGACTGGGAGCCGAGCGCAGAGACCAAGGAGACCATCGACACCTGCAAGGTGATCGCCGCCCATGATCCGGATGCCTTCGGCATCTACATCATCTCCATGGCCGGTGCCCCCTCGGACGTACTGGCGGTGCAACTCTTGCTCAAGGAAGCGGGTTGCAAGTTCCGCATGCCGGTTGCCCCCCTGTTCGAGACCCAGGAAGACCTGATGGCAGGCACCCAGGTGATGGATCGCCTGCTGTCGGTTGACTGGTATCGCGGTTACATCCAGGGTCGCCAGTACGTGATGATCGGCTACTCGGACTCTGCGAAAGATGCGGGCATGATGGCCGCCGGTTGGGCCCAGTACGCCGCCATGGAATCCCTGGTGGCCCTGGCCGAAACCAACAAGGTACGGCTCACCCTGTTCCATGGCCGTGGCGGTACCGTCGGTCGCGGTGGCGCCCCCGCCCATCAGGCTATCTTGTCTCAACCGCCAGGATCCCTGCGCGGCGGCCTGCGGGTCACCGAACAGGGCGAGATGATCCGCTTCAAGTTCGGCCTGCCGAAAGTCGCCATCAACAGCCTGAACCTCTACACCAGCGCCGTGCTGGAGGGCAACCTGCTGCCGCCGCCCAAGCCCAAAGAGAGCTGGCGCACCGTGATCGAACAGGTGGCCGAGGCCTCCTGCGAACACTACCGCAGCATAGTGCGCGGCCACCCGGACTTCGTGCCCTACTTCCGCGCAGCCACCCCCGAGATGGAGCTCGGCAAGCTGCCGCTCGGTTCCCGCCCCGCCAAGCGCAAGCCCAATGGCGGCGTCGAGAGCCTGCGCGCCATTCCCTGGATCTTCGCCTGGACCCAGAACCGCTTGATGCTGCCGGCCTGGCTCGGTGCCCATGAGGGCCTGAAGCAAGCCATCGACAGCGGTCACCAGTCCGTGCTGGAAGAGATGAGCCGTCAATGGCCCTTCTTCCGCACTCGCCTCGAGATGCTGGAGATGGTGTTCCTCAAGGCCGATACCTGGTTGGCGGAGTACTATGACACCCGTCTGGTACCCGAAAGCCTCTGGCCGCTGGGCAAGCAGCTGCGCGCCGAACTGGAAGCGGCCGCCGAACTGGTGCTGGCTCTGCGTCCCCAGGGAGACTTGCTCGACGATCAACCCTGGATCAAGGAGTCCATCAAGCTGCGCAACCCCTACACGGATCCCCTCAACGTGTTGCAAGCCGAGCTGCTCAACCGCTCGCGCAGCAACCCGGGATCCCTGCACGAGGAGATCGATCAGGCGCTGATGGTCACCATCGCCGGTATCGCCGCCGGTATGCGCAATACCGGTTGATAGACGGGGCTATCAAGCTCCCCGCAATGACAAAGGGCGCCACAGTGGCGCCCTTTTTATTTCCACGAATTGTCTCGCCTGATGCAGCCTCTCCTCTGGATGCATGTTGTCGTAGGAACATTGGTCGTTAGGCGTTGCCGTGCAATCGTAGGGTCGATTAGCCGTCAGGCGTAATCGTCCGTTCCGCGGGTTGGAAGGGAATGGCACGGCGTCGCCGTGCAGGACACGAGGCCGCTGGCCTCGACGGGGTTTCGCCCGCCCTTAGAGCCGGGGCGAGTGACTTCTTGAAGGCCCAAGAAGCGCGTAGGGTGCAATAAGCGCAGCGCATTGCACCGCAAAAAAGATGAGGCTGCTGGCCTCGACAGGATTTCGCTGGCCTCGGCGAATCAGAGGGGGATCAATACCGTCCCCCTCCAGGAAACGACGAAAGCTGCGGAGCCTTGCATAGCCACTCGTCTGGGAGCAGACTGTTTGACCTTGCCAAGGCTCGAGGAAATCTGATGACCCCCGCTATCAACTTGCTGAAAAAGCTAAAGATCCCCCATAAGCTCTATCCCTACGAGTGCGAGGCCCACGACGATTTTGGCAAGCATGCCGCGACTCAACTTGGCCTGCCCGAAGCGCAAGTGTTCAAGACCCTGATCGCCCATCACGACAAGCAGGCGGTGGTGGCTATAGTGCCCTCATCGGGCCTGTGCAGCCTCAAGCAGCTCGCCAAGGCGGCGGGCCTCAAGAAGGTGGAGATGATGAAGCCTGCGGAGGCCGAGAAGCTGACCGGTTACAAGGTGGGGGGCATCAGCCCGCTGGCCCAGAAGAAGCTGTTGCCCACCGTGCTCGATGACTCCGCCCTGCAGTTTGACGAGATCCTGGTGAGCGGCGGCAAGCGCGGCCTCTCGGTCGGGGTGGCGCCCCGAGACATGCTTCGCCTTCTGAAATGGCTAGCCGCGCCCATAGGTGAACACTAAGGGACGATCACCATGATGAGGTCGCAGAGGTGATAGCAAAGAGGCCCCGACATCCGGGGCCTCTTTGGTTTTATCGAGTGTTGCCAGCCAGGGCGCCAACCGACGCTCAGGGCACTTTATCTGCCTGAGCGCGGCAGGCCGCCGTCAAGTCGGAGAGCCGCAGCCGCTGGCGCCCCTGCCCATCGAAGTTGTCATCGGCCAACCACCCCTCGAAACTGGCCGCCAGTGCAGGCCACTCGCTGTCGATCACCGAGAACCAGGCGGTATCGCGGGAACGGCCCTTGTCGACCCTGGCCTGGCGGAAGGTGCCCTCGTAACTGAACCCTAGCCGCAGCGCCGCCTGGCGGGAGGGCAGGTTGAGATCGTTGCACTTCCACTCGTAGCGACGATAGCCCAGGGCAAAGGCCCGCCCCATCATCAGTGCCATGGCGGCGGTCGAGAGGCGGGTGCGCTGCATGGCGGGGGAGAAGTGCAGCCAGCCCACCTCTATGCTGCCAGCGGCAGGATCGATACGCAGGTAGCTGGCGAGCCCCAGCGCCTTGCCGCTCGGCTCATCGACAATGACATAGAACTGGGGATCGACCTTGGCAGCGCACTGCTGCAACCAGGCCAGCATGGCCGACTCGTCCGCGAAGGGACCGCTGGTGAGGTAGGTCCACATGGCCCCATCATCGGCACTGAACGCCTGCCACAGCGGGCCGCCGTGCAGCCCGGGGTCAAGGGGCTCCAACCGGCAGCCCCAGCCCCTCATCAGCTGATGAGGGGGAAACTCGGCCCCCGTCCAATCCGGCACCACAGCGCCCAGGGGTTGATTGAATTCGTTAGTGATATGAGAGGTAACGTTGTTAGCAGCCACAGGCTATCCCTCCTTCTTGCAAGACACCGGCCTCGCTGCCGGTGGCGACGGCGAAACCGTCCTGACGCCACCAGTGCAGGCCGCCGATCAGCTCCTTGACCTGAAAGCCCAGCGCGGCCAGCTTATGGGCCCCCTGGGTCGAGCCGTTGCAGCCGATGCCATCGCAGTAGCAGACATAGACCTTGTCTCGCGCCAGCCCGGCCGTGGTGACCGGGCTCATGGTGCGATGGGGAAAGGAGACGGCCCCCGGAATATGGCCCTCGGCATAATGTTCAGGGGAGCGGGTGTCGATGACGACGATGCGCCCCTCCTCACCCGCCTCTGCGTTTAACAGATCGGCGGCGAGATCCGCCGGGTCGGTGCGAAATTTCAGCTGGGCCTCGAAGAAGGCGCTGGCCTCCTGCGGGCTGGCCACTCCCGTGCTCAATACATGACTCATACCGGCTCCTGATATAGCGCGACTTCTGTGGTGATCTCGGTTCTCACCGAGTTGGCGATAAAGCACTGCTCGTGGGCCTGATGGTGCAGCCGCTCCAGCTCGACCAGGCTCGGCTGGCGATCCCCACCAAACAGTACCCGGGGGCGCAGGGTGACGCGGCTGATCGACTGGCGACCCCGCTCGTCCTGCTCCATGACCCCGACCGCCTTATCGCGGTAGTCTTCCACCAGATAGCGCGCCTTGGCCGCCAGCCAGAGGAAGGTCAGCATGTGACAACTGGAGAGCGAGGCGACGAAGGCCTCCTCCGGATCGACATGCTCCGCCACCGACCAGGGCAAGGGCACCACGTGGGGGGAGGAGGAGGCGGGCACCCGCACGCCGCCGTCAAACTCCCACTCATGGGCCCGACTGTAACGCTGGTCGACGAAGGGCTCGCTGGCCCCCCGCTGCCAGCTGATGATGGCACTGAACTCTGACATCCCGACTCCTTGTGATGGTTGTATCCCTTTCTCTGACCCTCAATGTAGCGCCATAATGGCCTTGCCACGCCGACCAATTTTGCCAATATAAGCAGACCAATTTTGATGGACTGACTGCCCCGTCCGGAGGCCACCATGACCGCCCTGCCTACCCTGTTTGCCGACCAGCAACAAAACAGTTTGCCGTTGCACGAGCAGCTGGCGCGCACTCTGCGCGGCGCCATCTTGGCCGGTCACCTGCCCCCGCTCACCCGGAGACTGCCATGACCGCCCTGCCTACCCTGTTTGCCGACCAGCAACAAAATAGTTTGCCGCTCCACGAGCAGCTGGTGCGCACTCTGCGCGGCGCCATCTTGGCCGGTCACCAGCCCCCACTCACCCGGAGGCCATCATGACCGCCCTGCCTACCCTGTTTGCCGACCAGCAACAAAACGATCTGCCACTGCACGAGCAGCTGGTACGCACATTACGTAGCGCCATCTTGGCCGGTCACCTGCCCCAGCACAGTCGGCTGCCCGCCAGCCGCATGCTGGCCCGGGATCTCGGCATCTCCCGCAGTACGGTGGAGCTGGCCTATGGCCGACTGGAGGCCGAGGGCTACCTGGTGCGCAAGGTGGGGGCCGGCAGCTTCGTCGCCCTGGCGGCGGTGCGGCCCACTCCAAGGCCGCCCCAGTCGGCGGCCGGACTATCCCGTCGCGGTCAGGAGATGGCGGCAGGCGGTGCCTGTCACGATGCCCCCGAGGTCGGCGTCTCCTTTGCCTCCAGCCAGCCGGATCCGCGCATCTTTCCCCAGGCGCTCTGGGGCCGCTTGATGCAACAGCAGTGGCGCCAGCGCGCCAGCCAGTGGATGAACTACGGGGATCCGCAAGGCTTAGGGGAGCTGCGCGCCGCCATCAGCAGCTATCTGGTGCAGTCGCGGGGGGTGCAGTGCGAGCCGGAGCAGATCCTGATCCTCACCAGCTCCCAGCAGGGGATCTTGCTGGCAACCCAGCTGCTCATCGACGCCGGCGACACCGTCTGGGTCGAAGATCCCGGTTATCCGGGAGCCAGAACCGCACTGGAGAGCGCCGGCGCCCGCATTCACCCGGTGCCGGTGGACGAAGAGGGCCTCGACCCGGCGGGGGAACATCCGCAGCCCAGGCTCATCTACTGCACCCCGGCCCATCAGTATCCCCTCGGCGTACCCATGAGCCTGCCACGGCGGATGGCATTGCTGGCCGAGGCCGAGCGGCACGGCGCCTGGATTTTGGAAGACGATTACGACGGGGAGTATCAGTATGATCAGCGCCCGCTGCCCGCCTTGCAGGGGCTCGACAGCCAGGGGCGGGTCATCTATGTGGGCACCTTCAGCAAGGTGCTGTTCGGCTCGTTGCGTCTCGCCTATCTGGTGCTGCCGCGCCCGCTGATGGAGGCCTTCAGCCGGGCCCGCGCCGCCTTCGATGGCCACAGCAACCAGTTGCAGCAGGCGGTCACCGCGGACTTTATCCGGGCCGGCCACTTCGCCACCCATCTGCGCCAGAGCCGCCTGCTCTACCAGAGTCGCCGGGATCTGCTGCTGAGCGAACTGGCCGAACACTGCCCCCAACTGACCCCCATCCACAGCGGCGCCGGCCTGCAGTGCGCCGTGCTGCTGCCCCCGGGCGGCGAGGCCCGCTGGACTCAGGCTGCCAATGCCCTCGGGCTGGGGCTGCGCCCCTTGCGTCAGTTCTATCTGGGGGAGCCCAGGCTGGAGGGCTGGCTGCTCGGCTTTGGCTGCCTCGACAATCAGACCCTGCGCCAACTCTGCCGACGACTCGGGGCCCTGATGCGCACTGCGTCATATGGATTGCTGGGCACAGCAGATCGGGACAAGCCCTGATGGATAGCGGCGTAGAGAGCGGGGTGGCCGAGCAAGAGAGCCTCAACCCTGGGTCGCGGATCCAACACCCAGCCTTAGCCTGCCTGGAACTCACGGCAGAGCGCCAGCCAGGCTTCGGCACTGCGTGACAGATAGCGGCCCTGGGGCCAGATCACCCCGAGTTGCCAGCTCAGCTCCGGCAACAAGGGTCTGAGCAGCAGACCCTCCGGGTTCAGGCGACGACAGACGGGCTCTGGCAGGAAGGCGACCCCCATGCCACTGCGCACCATGGCGGTGAGAAAGTCCCACTGACTGCTGCGGGCCGCCACCTGAGGGCTGAACCCTGCATCCAGACAGGCCTGCTCGATGCGATCGCTCAGGGTGAAAGCCTGGGTATAGAGCAGCAGCGGCTCGTCACGCAGATCCGAGAAACGGACGCAGGCCCGCTCGCGCCAGTGCGGCTCGGCTGGCAGCACCACCTGGATCGGATAGCTGGCCAGTACCAGGGCGTTGAGTGCCCCCGTCTCCCGGGTCGGCAACATGGTGATGGCCAAGTCCAGCTCCCCCTCCAGCACCGCCTGTTCGATACGACGCCCGCCATATTCCACGATGGAGAGCTCTATGGCCGGGTAACGCTGGCGATAGGTACGGATCAAATCGGCATAGACATGCCCCACCATGGGGGGCATGCCCAGCGCCAGGCGCCCCCCCTTGAGACTCTGCAGATCCGCCAGTTCGGTCTCGAGCTGCTGCATCTGCGTCAATATCTCCTGGGCACGGGCGAACAGCACCTGGCCGCTGTCGGTCAGGGTGAAGCGGCGCCCCTCCCGGTTGAGCAGCGGCTGACCGAGCTCCTCTTCCAGGCTGCGGATCATCTTGCTGATGGTGGGCTGAGTGACGAACAGCTTCTCGGAGGCGCGGGTGAAGCTCTGCTCCCGCACCAGTTCGACGAAGTAACGCAAGGCACGGATATCCATGATTCCTCCTCCAGGGGCAAGGTCGTATCATGCCAATTTGGCATGAATTTCATAATTTAAATTCATTTTTTGCAGGTTTAGTCCGGCGGTAGACTGAAAGCCTTCTTACCGAATGGCCCTCTCTCATGGCTCTGCCCCTCTGGTTTATCACCCCCTTGCAGGTCGCCCTGCTGGCCGCCATCTGGTGGCTCGCCGATGCGGCAGTGCGCCTCTTTCATCTGCCTTTGCCCGCCAATCTCACCGGCATGCTGGTCCTGCTCGCCCTGATCCTGACCGGCATCGTCAAGACCCGCTGGTTTAGCGCAGGCTCGCGCTGGCTACTGGCCGAGATGCTGCTGTTCTTCGTGCCCGCCGTGGTGGCCGTGGTCAACTATCAGGATCTGCTGCTGCATCAGGGGCTGCGCATCCTGCTGGTGATAAGCCTCAGCACTGTGCTGGTGCTCGGCACCACGGCCCTGGTGGTCGACAGGGTCTACCGGCTCGAGCTCAAACTGGCTCGCAGGCAGCGCCGTCATGACTAACCAGACCCTGAGCCTGCTCTGCCTGGCCCTCACTCTGCTGTTCTATTACCTCAGCAAATGGCTCTATGGCCGCAAACGCATACTGCCGCTGATGCCCCTGCTGCTGGCCCCTGCTCTCCTGATCGCCCTGGTGCTGTCGTGCCACATCCCCTATGAGACCTATATGGCCGACAGTCACTGGCTGCTCTGGCTGCTGGGCCCGGCCACGATCGCCTTCGCCATCCCCGTGTATGAGAACAAGGCCCTGATGCGCAAACACTGGCTGTCCCTCTCCATCGGGGTCCTGGCCTCAGTGGTGATGGCGGTGGGCAGCTCAGTGCTGCTGGCTCGCTGGCTCGGGCTCTCGGATCTGCTGCAACGCAGCCTCGCCATGCGCTCCATCACCACCCCCTTCGCCGTCGAGGCGAGCAAGAGCGTCGGGGGTCAGAGCGACCTGACCGCGCTGTTCGTGGTACTGACCGGGGTGATAGGCATGGCGGTGGGGGATGGGGTGCTGCGCCGTCTCGCCATCCGCAGCAAGCTCGGCAAGGGGGCGGGCTTTGGCGCATCGGCCCACGGGGCAGGCACCGCCAAGGCCTATCAGCTGGGCAACGAGGAGGGGGTGGTGGCCAGCATGGTGATGATGATTGCGGGCATGGTGACCGTGCTGCTCGCTCCCCTGCTCGGCCAGCTGCTGTGGTGAGTCGGGCCAGCCGGTTAGCGTCATGCAAAGAGGCGCCCGAAGGCGCCTCTTTGGTGGTCAGTTGGCTGGTTGCAAGGGATCAGCTCGCCACCATCACCTTACAGGCTGACGCAGCGCTGTCGGAGATCTCGCTGAGGTGTGGTTGCTGCCAGTTCACCGTTCACCGTTCACCGTTCACCGTTCACCGTTCACCGTCATAGGCTTACAGCTCGGCGCAGATCTGCCAGAGATCGTACTGGATGGCACCGGCGGTCACCTCCCGTCCCGCCCCCGGCCCCTGAATGACCAGGGGATTGCTGCGGTAGCTGTCGCTCTCGATGGCGAACACATTGTCGCAAGGGAGCAGATTGGCGAAGGGGTGGTGCGGCGCCAGGGTCTCCAGTCCGACGCGCGCCTTGCCGCCTCGTTCGAAACGGGCCACGAAACGCAGCACCTTGCCGACCCGATGCGCCCCCTCGAACGCCGCCTGCAGCGGGCCGTCCAGCTCGCCCAGCCTGTCCATGAACTCCTCGACCGACAGCTTGCGCAGGGCCGCTGGCACCAGATTTTCCAGCTCGATATCGGCAGAATCCAGCTCGAAGCCCGCTTCCCGCGCCAGAATGAGCAGCTTGCGACGCACATCCTGGCCGGAGAGATCCTCGCGCGGATCCGGCTCGGTCAACCCCTGCTGCCAGGCGTCGTCCACCAGCTCGGAGAAGGGACGACTGCCGTCATATTGCTGGAACAGCCAGCTCAGGGTACCGGAGAAGATGCCGGACACGCCCTGGATGCGATCCCCGCTCTGGCGCAGCATCTGGATGCTGGACTGGATGGGCAGCCCGGCACCGACGGTGGCGTTGTAGCGCCACTGCACCTGATGATCCCGACAGCTCTGCTTGATGCGCTGATAGAACTCGCTCTCGGCGGCACCGGCGAACTTGTTGGCGGCGATGATGTGGCAGCCGAGCTGGGCAAAGTCGGGATAGTAGCGACTCACCGTCTCGCTGGCGGTCAGATCCAGGGCGATCAGACTGTCGAAACTGTGCTGTTCGAGCTGGTTTAGCAGCTCTGGCCAGATGAGCGGGCTGGGCTCGAAGTGCTGCTGCACCTTGACGGGATCCAGCCCCTCCTCGTCCAGCAGCCCCCCCTGGGAGTTGAACACCCCATAGAGGGTGAGCGCCACGTTCAGTTCGCGCTCGAGACGAGCCTGCTCGCGGCCATAGAGGTTGAGCCACTGGCTGCCGATGTTACCCTTGCCAAACAGCACCAGGCCGACCCGGGTCGGGCGGCTGAACAGGGCGCTGTGCAGGGCTATCATCAGCGGCTCCAGCACCACCTGGCGCAGCACGGCCACCAGGCTCAGGCCATCTTTGGCGACCTGCACGAACTCCTGGGGCTGATCCGAGAGCAGTTGATAGAAGCGATGACACTGCTCGGCGTTGTCCGTCACCCCGGCTCCCACCAGGGCGACCAGGCTGTAACCCTCTTTCTGGATAAGGCCGGTGAAGCCCCCCTGCAGCTGGAAGTCCCGCAGCAGGTCGTAGGCGCCGACCGCCACTTCCAGGGTATAGGCGAGGCGCAGCACCCGCCTGTCCGGCTGACGTTGCAGGGTCAGCGGGCTGAGACGATGACGGTCCAGATGGGCCTCTATGGTCTTGACCGCCTGCTCGAAATCACCCTGAGGCAGCACCTTGAGCTCGATCAGCGCAATCTGATCCACCGAGTTGACGATGCGGGCACCGTTGCTGCGCGGCGCGCGGCGCAAGATATGGGTACAGCCCTCGTCGGGGTTGTAGCTGCAACGCAGAGTGAGCCGCTGGCGGCTGTCCGCCACCGGTTGCAGGGTACGCGAATGCAGCACGGAGGAGCCCAGCCGAGCCAGTTCGTTGGCCTCGGCCAGACTGAGCCGCTCCAGCAGGCGCGCCTCCTTGACCCGGCGCGGATCGGCGCTGTAGACCCCGGCCACGTCGCTCCAGATGGTGGTGGAGTCGCCATCGGCCAGCAGGGCCAGCAGGCTGGCACTGTAGTCGGAACCATTGCGGCCAAGCAGCAGGGAGCGCCCCTCCATGTCGGCGGCGATAAAACCTGTCACCACGATGCGGCCCGCATGCTCGGCGAGCCGCGCCTTGAGCAGCTCACGGGAGAGCACCTCGTCCACCTTGACCAGGGCGCCATCCTCTGCGCGCAGGAAGCTGCGGGCATCGAGCCAGATGGCGGGTTCGCCACGGCTGCTGAGCAAGGCGGCCAGGAGGCGCGCCGACCAGACTTCCCCGAAGGCGAGCAGGCCGTTGCGCTCGAAGCGATCGAACTGCCCCTCCAGGATCAGGCCCAGACTGCTGATATCGCCGTTGAGCTGAGCGGTCAGGCTCTGGTGCAAATCCCCTTCCAGCAGGCCGTCGATCAACCCTTGCTGATAGGCACGCAGGGCGTTGAGCGCCTCACCGGCCGCCTCGTCCCCCGCCTCGGCCAGCTCCACCAGCTGGATCAGCCGGTTGGTGGTCTTGCCCGCGGCCGAGACCACAATCAGTTCGCTGCCGTTGCCCTGTTGCTCGACGATGGCCGCGACCCGGCGATAACAGACGGGATCCGCCAGGCTGCTGCCACCGAACTTGTGTACTTGCCGATGCTTAACGTTGACCGTCACCTCGGCCTCCTTGACCATTTCACTCATCTTGGTGCTACCCGTTGTGGCTTGGCCACCGAGGACGGCGGCTTGACTGCTCTGACTCATTGCGCGGCCACCTGCCCGGCGACCGCCAGGGCCTGGGCCAGATCCGCGACCAGATCCTCGCCGTGTTCTATGCCGACCGAGATCCGCAGTAATTGGGGGCTGATCCCCGCCGCCTGCTGCGCCTCGGCGCTCATGGCCCTGTGGGTCATGCTGGCCGGGTGGGCCACCAGGCTCTCCACCCCCCCTAAAGACTCGGCCACCGAGAAGTAGTTGAGGGCGCCGAGGAAGGCGCGCAGACCCGCCTCGTCGCAATCGAGCTCGAAGCTCAGCATGGCACCGAAGCCGGACTGCTGGCGCAGCGCTATCTCGTGGCCGGGGTGAGTCGGCAGACTGGGGTGATAAATGGTTTTCACCAGGGGCTGGGTCTGCAGGAAGGCCAGAATGCTCTGGGTATTCTCCTGATGGGTGCGCAGACGGGGCCCCAGGGTACGCAGGCCGCGCAGGGTCAAATAGGAATCGAAGGCGCCACTGGTCAGCCCCAGGCAGTTGGCCCACCACAGCAGGCTATCGGCCAGCGCCTGCTCCTTGGCGATGGCCACCCCCCCCACCACGTCCGAGTGACCATTGATGTACTTGGTGGTGGAGTGCACCACCAGATCGGCGCCGAGGGCCAGGGGCTGTTGCAGCAGCGGAGAGAGGAAGGTGTTATCGACCGCGACCAGAGCGCCCACGGCATGGGAGGCATCACAGATGGCGGCCACATCCACTACCCGCAACAGCGGGTTGGAGGGGGTCTCGACCCAGACCAGCTTGGGCCCCTCGGCCAGGGCGGCGGCCAGGGCCTGCTCATTCCCCTGATCGACGAACTTGACCCTGTAGTTGCCCTTTGCGGCCAGGAATTCAAACAGGCGCCAGGTACCGCCGTAGCAATCATGGGGGGCAATCAGCAGATCCCCCACCTGCAACAGGGCCTGGGTCACCAAATGGATGGCCCCCATGCCGGTGCCGGTCACCACGGCGCCCGCTCCCCCTTCCAGGGCCGCCAGCGCGTCCGCCAGATTGCCACGGGTCGGGTTGCCGGAGCGGGCATAATCGTATTGACGGGGCACGCCGAAGTCGGCAAAGGTGTAGTTGCTGGAGAGATAGATGGGCGGCACTACGGCACCATGCTGAGTATCTGTCTCTATGCCGGTGCGTACCGTCAGGGTTGCCTTATGGGTCATCTCTCTCTCCTCATCCTTGTGCGAGTCCATCCTCGCCATTGCACAAGACATTACGCCACCCCAATAAAGCCGTCAACACTTCTAGACGTCTAAATGGCTTTGCTGTTGGATTGCCATTGATTTCCTTAAGGGTTAAAATCCGCGCTCAAGGCCAAATGAGAACAGGTGAATCATGGGTACAGAGTGGAACGGCGACTACGTCAGCCCTTATGCGGAACACGGTAAGAAGAGTGAACAGGTCAAGAAGATTACCGTCTCGATCCCGCTCAAGGTGTTGAAAGTGTTGACCGATGAGCGCACCCGTCGCCAGGTGAACAACCTGCGCCATGCGACAAACAGCGAACTGCTCTGCGAGGCCTTTCTCCATGCGTTCACCGGCCAGCCACTGCCCGGCGACGACGATTTGCGCAAGGATCACCCGGACAGCGTTCCGGCTGAAGCCCGAGCCATCATGGAAGCGCTCGGCAAAGAGATTGAAGATTACGATGCCGAGTGAGTTTTCACTCGAAGGCTCACGAAAACGCGGCTCTCAGGCCGCGTTTTTGTTGTCTGGATATCGAAGCCCGCGGCTCTCGGTCATGGCAGCGCTCGGCAAAGAGATTGAAGATTACGACGCCGAGTGAGTTTTCACTCAACGGCTCACGAAAACGCGGCTCTCAGGCCGCGTTTTTTTATTGCCAGGCGCTGGCGACAACCATAAGAAAGCGCCTCATCCTGAGGCGCAAACAGTAGCTGAAAGCTTGAAATTACAAGGCCCGGCTACGGTTGATCACGGTCAGCGAGACCCCTAGCAGCACCAGATCCTTGAGCAGGAAGAAATCGACTATCGGCATGCCATCCACCCAACGCCAGGCGCCGGGCAGGGTAAAGATAAAGCTCAACGTCATCAGGAAGATGATGCAGGCGCCCAAACCGCCGTAAACACCCGCCAGGCGATAGCGCAGGGAGAGCAGCAGGGCCAGGGCGACCACCAACTCGGCGATCCCCACCAGATTGGAGACCCCCTGCACCGACCAGATGCCATAGAGCCAGCTCATCAGTGGATGGCTCGCTACCAGCGGCCTTATCGCCTCCGCCTCGGTGGGAGTGAACTTGAATATCCCGAGCCAGACGAGGATGAGCAGCACCCCCGCCAATCCCACCAGATAACCGCTCTCTTCCCGGGTCACGGGCTTGGCCCGTGCCAACCAGCCGTCCCTCATGGCTGCACCTCAACCAGGGGGAAGTCGATCTCGGTACCCGCCACATGGTTGCTGTAGTTGGTGAAGGTGTTGAGGGCGACCTGTCCCAACACTTCGATGAGCAGTTCATCGTCCACCCCGGCGGCTCTGGCCGCGGTCAGCTGGCCATCATCGATGACGCCCCGCTGACGAACCAGCTGGATTGCCAGCGAGATCAGCCCCTGATCCAGCGGATCCTCCGCCTCCCCCAGACGGGCTTGACGGATCTGCACCGGGGAAAAACCGGCCTTGTTGGCGCCCAGCACATGGGCGCTCAGGCAGTATTGGCAGGCATTTTCCTGGCCGATGGCCAGTGCCAGCAGCTCCCGTTGGCGGACACTGAGTCGCCCTTGGCCCAGGGTCTCGGCAAAGGCCAGATAGGCCTTGAACACCGTGGGGGAGTTGGCCAGGGTGGAAAACAGGTTCGGCACCATGCCGAGTTTGCCCTTGATGGCGGTGAGGGTCGTTGCGGCGGCGGGTTTGGCCTGGGCTATGGTCAGGGGATGGATACGTACCATGGACATTGTCCTCTCGTGTTAATGGATTGGCTGGTCAACGAGAGGGAGTATTTCAAAAAGCATGATACGATTTATCACCAACAGTCCAAAAATAGTCACCTATCGTATCAATCATGGATTCCTTGTCGGTACTGCTTCATCAATACGCGCCCCGGGCCCGGCTCTTCTACGCAGGCAGCCTGTGTGGTCGGGTCGATTATCAGGGCTCGGACCCTGGTGGCCACCTGCACCTGCTTCGCGCGGGCACCCTCAGACTGAGCAGTGACGGGGAGGCTAGTGTCACCCTGGATGAGCCGACCCTGATCCTGTTTCCAGCGAGCTGCGGTCACCGCATGCAGAGTCGGCTCGACTGCGATCTGGTCTGCGCCAACGTCCGCTTCGGCCGCACCCACAGCAACCCCCTGGTTGCGGCACTACCGAGCCGCCTGATCATTCCCCTGGCCAGCGCCCCCGGCCTGGCTCCCGTGTTGGAGCTGCTGTTTCAGGAGGCGGCTCAACCCGGCTATGGCCAGAGTCAGGCGATGGATCGCTTGCTGGATCTGCTGCTCATCCTGGTGTTGCGCCATGTGCTCGATGCCGGGCTCTACCGGGGGGGCGTGCTGGCGGGGCTGGCCGATCCGAGGCTGGGCAAGGCGATCATCGCCATGCAGCAACAACCCGAGCATCCCTGGACGCTGCAAGGGCTGGCTGCGCTGGCGGGCATGTCCCGCGCCCGCTTCGCCGCCCACTTCCATCAGCTGATAGGCAAGACGCCACTGCTCTATCTGACCGAGTGGCGGCTGACCCTGGCCCAGCAGCATCTGTTGGCGGGGGAGCCCCTCAAGCTGATTGCCCCGACGGTGGGCTATGGCAGCAGCGCCGCCCTGACCCGCGCCTTCGCCAAAGCCTGTGGCTTGACCCCTGGCCAGTGGCTGCGCCAGCAGCAAACCGTCGCAGAACCGCCTCTTGATTGATGGCAGGCGAGCTCCCCCACCCGCTGGCGATATCAACGAAAACGGCGACCCTGAGGTCGCCGTTTTTATGCCGATACAAGATACGGTCAGTCGCGGTGCAGCACTATCTGGGTCCAAGCCAGACGAGGATCCCCCATCACGATAAAGTCGGGATTGCCAAGGGATTCTGTCTCGTTATAGCTCAGCGGCTGCAGTGCCAGACTGAGAATACGCCCCCCAGCCGCCTCGACGATGCACTGAGCCGCTGCGGTGTCCCACTCGCCGGTAGGGCCGAGTCGCACATAACAGTCGGCCGCCCCCTCGGCCACCAGGCAGGATTTGAGGGAACTGGAACCCAGCGGCACCAGATCGTAATGGATGCTCGGGTTGAGACGACGCGTCAGACTCACCTGTTGCTGACGGCGGCTGATGGCGATCACCAGGGAACTGGGAAGATCATGTTCATGGTGCTGGGCGCGGATGGGCTTGCTCTCACCGGCTACCTCCTTGAAGGCGCCATGACCACGCACCGCCCAGTAGAGCAGATCGGCCTCCGGGGCATAGATGACGCCGAGCACCGGCACATTGTCCCGCACCAAGGCTATCAGGGTGGCGAAGTCACCGCTGCCGGCGATGAATTCCCCCGTGCCATCCAGGGGATCCACCAGCCAGTACTGCCGCCAGTTCGATCTTTGACTGAAGGGGACATCCGCCGCCTCCTCGGTCAACACAGGAATATGGGGGGTGAGCGCCGCGAGCGCCTGTTTCAGGTAGGCATCCGCGGCCAGATCGGCACTGGTGACCGGGGTCGCATCCTCCTTCAGCTCGCGCTCAAACTGGCCGCCTTGATAGATGTCGTGAAGGATACGCCCCGCTTCGCGGGCTATCTCCTTGACCCCGGGAACCCAGCTCAGTAGTTCCTGCATCTTGTCATCCTCTGTGTCACTCGCCGCTCTGGCGTTATTTTTCCTGCTCTGCCAACCACTTGATGGTCAATAGCAGGGCGCTGATGCTACGTGATTCGGTGAAGTCCTCCCGCTCGAGCAGTTCGTCGATGCGATTGAGTGGCCAGGGGATCACTTCCAGGGGCTCAGGCTCGTCACCGACCCGCTGTTCGGGGAAAAGATCCCGGGCCAGCAAGATGTCCATCTTGCTGGCGAAATAGCCAGGGGCCAGGGAGACCTGTTTGAGGGGGGTCAGGCTGTTGGCGCCAAAGCCCGCCTCCTCCATCAGCTCGCGGTTACCCGCGGTCAGGGCATCCTCACCGGGATCGATCAGCCCCTTGGGAAAGCCCAGCTCATAACTGTGGGTGCCAGCGGCATATTCACGGATCAGCAGCAGGGTGTCGGCATCGAGCATGGGCACCACCATGACGGCACCCCGGTTGCCGCCCCGCATCCGCTCATAGACCCGCTCCTCACCGTTGGAGAACTTGAGATGCAGGGATTCCACCTTGAACAGGCGGCTTTCGGCCACGATGTCAGCCTTGATGATGTCGGGTTTGCGCTTGTTGGGATCCATAGCCGGGCCACTGGCGAGAGTCATGACTCAAGAGTAAACGAGTCGCAAGACGAACACCACGGGACAAGGCCGGGAAAGCGGTGGGAAAAATCCGTTATAATGGCCGCCCTTTCAACACCGAGATACCCCATGCCGACCCCGCTTCCCTGGCACCAGATAGATACAGTCCTGCTCGACATGGATGGCACCCTGATCGATCTCCATTTCGACAGCTACCTCTGGCAACGGCGGGTGCCCGAGTGTTATGCCGAGCGGCGCGCGCTGTCGCTGGCCGAGGCCAGGGCGCAGATCGATGCCCACTATCAGGCGGTCGCCGGCACCCTCGACTGGTATTGCGTGGATTACTGGAGCCGGACCCTGGGACTGGACATTCGCGCCCTCAAGCAGGAGCTCCTGGAGAAGATCCAGTGGCGACCTCATGCTCTTCCCTTCCTGGCCGCCTTGCGGGCGGCGGGCAAGCAGCTGGTGCTGTTCACCAATGCCCACCCCGCCAGCCTCTCGGTCAAGGAGGCGCGACTCGGACTGGCCGACCATCTGGATCTGATGATAAGCACCCATGAACTGGGCTGGTCGAAGGAGAGCCAGCACTGCTGGCAGGCCCTGGCAGAGCGGCTGGCGTTCGATCCGGCCCGTACCCTGTTCGTCGATGACAGCGAGCGTATCTTGCAGGCCGCCGCCGATTTTGGCATCGGCTATCAGCTTGCCATCCAGACCCCGGACAGTCAGCAGCCCGCGCAGCGGATCACCGCCTTCCCGGCCATACACGACTACGCCGAGCTGTTGCCGCTAGCGGGCTGACTCAGCGCAAGATGGGGCAGAGTCCCTCCTCTCCATCATGGCGCGAGCTGCCCCATGAGTAGCGCTGGCGATTGAGGGTGACGGACGGTCAGCACCATGTCACCCCCGTGGCGTCTATCAGGGACGGCTCAGTCCAGCCACTCCACCAACCGGTACTGCTTCTTGCCCCGGCGCAGCAGCAGGTAGCGGCCAAACAGCCGATCGCCAGGGGCCAGCCACTCATCCTGCGTCGACACACCATTGAGGGAGATGGCCCCCGCCCCTAGCAGCTCGCGGGCGATACGCTTTGAGGCCGCCAGGCCACACGCCACCAGCAGGCTCGGCAGATCCTGCGGCCCCTGCACTTGGCAGCTCGGCATGCCATCCTGGGCCAGTTGGGCCAGATCGCTCTCCCCAAGGCGAGCCGCATCGCCGCAAAACAGCAACTCACCGATGCGCCGCGCCGCCGCCAGCGCCCCCTTGCCATGCACCAACTCGGTCAACTCATCGGCCAGCACCTGCTGAGCCAGCTTGCGCCCCTGCCGGCTGGCGTCTTCTGCCTCCAGTGCATCAATCTCGGTCAGCGCCATAAAGCTGTAGTAGCGCAGCAAGCGATGGACATCCTCGTCCGCTGTGCCGAGCCAGAACTGATGGAAGGCATAGGGCGAGGTGAGCGCAGGATCCAGCCAGATGGCGCCCCCCTCGGTCTTGCCGAACTTGGTGCCGTCCGCCTTGGTGATAAGCGGCAGCGTCATGCCAAACACCTGGGCCTGATGGCGGCGGCGGGTGAGATCCATGCCGCTGAGGATATTGCCCCACTGATCGTTGCCGCCAATCTGCAAAGTGCAGCCGAGCCGCTGGTGCAACTCGGCGAAGTCCAGGGATTGCAACAGGGCATAAGAGAACTCGGTGAAGGAGATACCCTGATCCGGGCGGGCCAGCCGCTGGCGTACCGACTCGCGCGCCAGCATGGCATTGACCGAGAAGTGCTTGCCGACATCCCGCAAGAAATCCAGGGCCGACATCTGCCCCAGCCAGTCGCCGTTGTTGACCAGGGTGGCCGCCGCCAGCCCCTCAGCGGCAGGTAACAGGGCGGTTATCTGGGCCGACAGGCTGGCGACCCAGCCCTGTACGGTTTCATTGCTGTTGAGGCTGCGTTCGGTCGCCTTGAAGCTGGGATCGCCGATGAGGCCGGTGGCGCCGCCTACCAGGGCCACCGGGCGGTGCCCGGCGAGCTGGAAGCGGCGCAGCATCAACAGCGGCACCAGATGACCGATGTGCAGGCTGCCCGCGGTGGGGTCGAATCCGCAATAGAGGGTACGCGCCGTGGCGAGGTGATCGCGCAGGGCCGCCATGTCTGAGTGCTGGGCGATGAGGCCACGCTCGGTCAACTCATCGAGCAACCTGGGGTCTGTCATGGGATCTCCGAAACGGGGGAAAGGTCGCTATCCTCCCCCTCTGGCAGCCCGACGGCCATGTCCCTCAGGGGACAGTTTTCTCACCCCGTGCTAGCATCTCTGCTCAAGTGACTCAGCCCCTCCCCAGGAAGCCAAGCCCGTCATGACCCACGCCACCCTCACCCCCGATCTGACCGCCACCCTGGATGCCCTGCACACCAGTGCCTTCCCGGCCATGCTGGTGCGTCTCATCCAGCGGCAAGTGGCATTCGACTGCGCCCTGCTGCTCGGGATGGGGCAGCGGCCCGTCTACCTCTATGACAATCTGGAGCACCGGCGAGCCCTGTTGTTTGATCGCTACCTCACCAGCCACTTCGGTCAGGATCCCTTCATGCAGGCATTGGCCGCTGGGTTGCCCGCAGGGGTCTGGACCCTGGCACAAGTATCACAGGGCAAGCTGGATCCGGACTATCAGCAACGCTTCTATCAGGCCACCGGCTGGCAGGAGGAGGTGGGGCTGATCCTGCCCATCCATGCCGGGCTGACCCTGGTGCTCTTTCTCGGGCGTCTCGGCAAGCGCCACCCCCTGAGTCAGGGCGAACGAGTCAAGCTGGAAGAGCTGTTTCCGCTGGTGCATGCTCTGTGCCGCCAGCATTGGCCACAGGCCATGCCCTTGATGGCAACCAGCACCACGTCGGCTGACGGCGCCACGGTCAAGGCCGCGCTGGAGCTGGCGATGGACACTGTCGGCGGGGATCAGCTCACCCCCAGGGAGCGCCAGGTTGCCCGCCTGCTGTTGCAAGGGCTGGATACCGAGGCCATCGCCACGGCGCTCGGGATTGGCAGCGGCACCGTGAAGAATCACCGTAAACATCTCTATGGCAAGCTGCGGCTCGGCTCGCGCGCCGAGCTGTTCAGCTTCTTTCTGAACCATCTCATCACGGCGCCCGGCGACGGCGAACCGACGGCCTGATCAGCGCCATAACGAAACACCCCGCCGAGGCGGGGTGTTGTCTATTCGTGCTGCTGCGGGTCAGATGCGGCCCTGATAACGCAGCGGGAAGCGACCCTGACTGTCTGGCTGACCGAGATAGGGCAGCCCCTGTTTCATCTGCTCCGGCAACTCGGGACCGGGCTTGAGACTGCCCTGGAACAGGTACTGGCGATTGGCCTGCAACTCCAGCTTGCCCAGTACCTGCACCGCCTCCGACCCCTGCTTGAGCTCGGCCACCAGCTTGGAGTCGAGACAGGTCAACTTGACCTCGGGATCCCCCAGTTTCAGCTTGCCCGCCGGGGTGTCGGCCTCGGCATCGTACCAGTGGAGGTTGCCATAGAGGCTATCGCACCAGGGCTGACCCTGACTGAATTCATCGATCTTGAGCTGTAACTGGCCCGTTACCGTGATCGGGAAGGGCAGGCGCAGGGGCAGCCGGCTCAGCAACCAGGGGGCAGGAGCGTTGAGGGTCAGGTCACGGCCAAAGGCGGCGCGGCCCCAACCAACCACCCCTTGGCCATTGAGGCCATCCCGCTCGCCGAAACGCACCGACAACTCGGGAGCAAAGCGCAGCAGCGACCAGCCATTGAGATCCCAGCGCAGCCGGGTCACAGACTCGCTGGCATATTGCAGACGCGCCACTTCCCCCTGCCAGAGGGTGCCACTCACCCCTTCCAGTTTGACCATGGGCGGCAGCGGCAGATGGCGAGCCACCAGACTGGCGGGCACGCTGGTCAGCAAGAAGCCCAGCCAGGCCAGCATGAAGACGACGACTATCCAGATCTTGCGTTTCATTGCGGGCGACTCACCTGTAAGCGTCTCACCTTGACCATGCCGGCGGGCAACTGCTCGCGGGCCACCTCAATCACCTTGACCTGGACGCCGTATCTGTCCGACAGCTCGGCCAGCCACATCAGCAGCCCATCGAAGGGGACTGCGTCTATCCATACCTGCAACTCCTGACCCTGGGGTTGCAGCCGGGTGATCTTGATCTTGTGGTTGAAGGCGGTGCGGTTGACGACCCCATCCAGGGTGCCCCCCAAATCGATGTTGCGACCGCTGCCCGCCTGGGCCGCCAGGATTCGTTCACCCTTCTCTTTCAGCCAGACCAGGGTCTGCTGCTGGTTCTTCACCTGTCGCTCCCGCTCCGCGATGCGATTGCCGAGGGGTTGCCACACCAGCCAATAGAAGAGACCGATGATCAGCAGAGTACCGCCAATGGCCACCAGTCGCTGCTCCCGGGCGCTGATGCCGCGCCACCAGAGTTCGAATCTTGTCATCATGATGATTTACCCTTGAGCACCAGTGCCCCCTCGACCCGACCTTCCGTGCTGCGCACCTCGCCCTGTTGCACCTCGAAACCCTTGCCCGCCAATTCGCGGAATCGCTCCATCTCGGTAAAACCGGGGGCCGTGACTTGCAGCCTCAGCTCTCCCCGCTCCACATCAAAGCGCAGCACCTCGGGCTTGAGCCCAGGCACTTCGGCAAAGGTGGGGGCCAGCTCGGTCAGAAACAGCAAGACGCCACTCTGGGGCGCACCGCCCAGCAGCCTCAGATGCTGCTCCACCTGACTGCGTACATTCACTATCCGGGTCTCTCCCGGGAAGATACGGGTATAGACCTCCCGGATCTCGGCCTTGAGTGCCTTGTCCTGCTTATCGAGCTGATAGAGGGCCAGGCCGCGCTGCCCCAGGGTGACCAGCAACAAGGCCACCGCCACCGCCACCACCTTGCGCCACTGCAACCAGTGACGACTGTACTCGGTCTGTGGTCGGAAGGGCCCCTGCAACAGGTTCACCTGACCGCGCAGCGCCTCCCGGGCCAGCAGCAGCATGGGCAGTTCGGGATCGGCCCCCTGCCAGTTCGCTCCCGCCAGGGCGGGGGGGGGCGTATGGCTGTGAATGGTGACAGGCTCGGGCTGCGCGCCCAGCAGCAGGCCGAGCAAGACTTCGTCCGCAACCAATCCCTGGTGAGGCCCTTGGCGCAACAACCAGACCTTGCCCAGCTGCAGCGCCGACCAGCCGTCGCTCGCCTGCGGCAAGGCCAGCACATCCGGCAGCAGTTGCAGGCTCTTGAGCCCCGCCGCCTCCAACCAGCCGAGCCAGCGCAGCATCTGCTGCCGGTCCACCGCCATCAGGTCCACCTCCTGGCCCTGATGGGCCAGCACGACCAGATGCAGGGATTCCACATCGGAGGCGATCTGCTCCTCAAGCAGATAAGGCAGGGCCGCCGCCGACTGGCGGTTGTATTTGCCCGGCAGCCGCACTCGCCGGAAGATAACGGCGCTGCCCGGCACCAGAACGACCACGGGACGACCTCCGGCCCGTTCACGCAGCTCATGCAGTTCATGGGCCGAGGCCAGGGTCCCGGAGGCGATGATCTCCTCCTCCCCCTTCGACCAGACCAGCCACTCGACCGGCTCTTCCTGGGTCGTCCCCAGACGGATGACCAGACTCTCGTTCAACACACTCTCTCCTTGGCCTTGGCCGAATCCTGTCGACGGCTGACCCTTGATATGGACAGCGAGATGCCGTCGCGCGTCGAGGCGAGCTTCACTCAGCCCCCCCATTGACCCGCCGCAGCACCACCGCCTTGTTCTCTTTACTGCGCTGGAAGTAGGTCTCCAGCCTGGCCCGGGTGTCGGCCACCTCGGCCAGCAGATAAGCCACGAAGTAATCGCTCTTGACGTCTATCGCCTCATTCAACCCCTTGATGCCGGAGCCCGCCGCCAGCGCAGGCAGGCTCGTCATCTCCGCCTTGCTTTGCCAGCCTTTCCTGGGGCGATCCTTGAGCACACCCTTGGCGTCATCCACACTGATTTTTCCCAGGTAGAGCGCCGCCAGCAGTTCGGGCTGATCCGGGGATATGGTATTGATATTCACCAGTAACTTGTCGTTTGGCAGGGCGCAGACATAGGGCGCCAGCCTGGCATATAGCTTGCCGCTGACCCCACGCACCGCCCGCAACTCATCCACCCCCAGCATCTTCTGATTGGCGGGCAGATAGGGCTGACTCAGCCCTTCATAATAAGCATCTTCGGCCCCATAGCTGGAGACCAGTACCGTATCGCTGTCGGTCCAGTCACGCACCGCATCCGTCAGCTGGGTTGCCTCGTATTCGTCGATCTCAAGCAGGGTCAACAGGGTGCGGAACACCTTGACGGGATAAGGCTGGTTGGCCAGATCGTCCCCACTGTCCCCCTGCTGCCCTACGCTCAGGCTGTTGAGGTTGAAGCAGCTTTGCAGGTCACGCACCTCTCCCTTGAGGGTGCCATCCTCGACCGGAAATATCACATCCTTGCGCGCCCAGTACTGGCTCAGGCTGACCACCTTGGGATCATCCTTGAAGTCCTGGGCCAGTATCTTGCTGACCAGCGCCTCGGTGGAGATGGCATACCACCATGCCTGCTTGCCGGTGCTGAGGTTGGCGGTGCGCCTGAGCTCAAGCTGCAAGCGGCCACTCATGTTGCTGGCGATGATCACCATGACCGAGAGGATCAACAACACCACCAGCAGTGCCATGCCCCGGCTTCGTCCCGGCCCGGCGCCTCTATTGTGTCGGTGCATCTTCGAGCCTCTGGCCGCCGGCCCCAATCAGAAACTGGCGACGTATGGTGCCGTAATCGTCCAGATCCAGTTCCACCGCCAAGCCGTCAGGCAAGCGCTCCTCCTGGGTCCACTCCGACTTCCAGCCCCCCTCGCTGTAGAAGAAGAGGCGCAGTCCCGTCACCCGGTCGAGTAACCCTTGCACCCTGGGCTCGGTGCCTATCACTGGGTCCGGGTAGAGATAGCTGAGCCGCTCCAGCTGGTGATCCTTGAGCCGCCAACCGACCCGGTGCAGGCCAGATCGCGGCAAGATACCATCCGGGTTGAGCCAGCCCCCCCGGATGAAGGCCATGCCCCAATCATCACTCTGCTGGCCAAACTGGCTGGCAGCCAGCAACACCCGGTTATTTTCACCCTCGATGCGGCCGGTACGCGGTACCATCTGGCTCACGTCCCGCTCCAGCACATCGAAGGCGCGCTGTAATTGGGCCAGACGCACCTCTTTCTTCCTGGCCACCTCATCGCTGGTGAGCACCCCCTGCAACACCTGATAGGCGCCCAGACTCAGGCCGGCGAAGATGGCGATCGCCACCAGCATCTCCAGCAGGGTAAAGCCCCCCTGCTTGCTCAGATGCCGAACCTGCGGCCCTGACGCGGACGATGACCTCATTGGCGTCTCCAGCGGCATGGCACCGCAAGCGGGTCGTTTAGCGGCTGACATAGGTGCGCATCATGGCCACGGGACTCTCGGATTTGGGGGCGGTACGCACCTCCAGATCCAGTGCCTTGAAGTTGCTGTCGGCGGTAGCGACACCGCGATAACGCCAATACCAGCGCTGTCCCGCCATCTCTTCATCCCCCTCGACCCAGCTGTCGCTCGGCCAGGAACCTTCGAGTCGCTGCTGCACCAGCTGGTTCTGGACAACCCAGGTCGCCAGGGTCTTCTGTTCCAGATAGCTGAGCCCGGAGAGGTGTTCGCTCGCCGTCTTCATCACCGCCAGCCCGGCGATGGCAAACACCACCAGGGCCACCATCACCTCGAGCAGCGTCATGCCCCTGGCCATGCGCGGCGTTCTCATTGATCCTCCTCAGGCCGATCGCTATCCAGCTTCAGGTTGCCAAATTCATCGGCCCACACCACACGGAAGTAGCGCTCCTCATCGACCTGCTGAGTGAAGGTCAGCACGAAGGGGGTCAGCTCGTCACCGGGAAAGATAAACACCTGGGGGCTGGCCACCTTGTCGTCCTCCCCTCGTTCGTCTTCATCCGGCTGCCAGGCCAAACCGCCCAGTTCGACGCCGAGCTGGATATCCTCCGGCAGCTGCACCGGCCCCAGCACCTTGTCATCACCCAGGGCCGTCCAGTTGCGATCCTTGCCTTGGCGCACCATGAATTGCCAGCCGTGATCCTCGAGGCGCAAGCCCAGCAGACGACCATCCATCACGGCCTGCTCCTGGGCTTGCTGCAGGACGGCCATGAAGCGACGCGCCTGCTTGTCCAGCTCGCGATCCCCCTTGGCGCCGCCCATGCTGAGGGTAACGGCGGTGGCCACCAGTCCCATCAACATGGCGACCAGCAACACTTCCAGCAGGGTGAAGCCGGCTTGGCGATGACGAGACGACGCGCCGATCACGCCAGCCTCATCCACAGCACCTGGATGGCAGTACAAGCACTTACTGGAAGTCCTTCAGATTCCAGTTGCCGATGTCGTCATCGGTGCCCGCTTCGCCATCTTGCCCCATGGAGAAGACGTCGAGCTTGCCGAATTGGCCTGGGCTGAGCAGCTGATAAGGATTGCTCCAGGGATCTTGCGGCAGGCGCTTGATATAGCCCCCTTCCCGGTAGCTGCGCGGCTCGGGGGCCGAGGTCGGTTTATTGACCATGGCATCCAGACCCTGCTCGGTGGTCGGGTAGCGATTGTTGTCCAGCTTGTACATGTCGAGGGCGTTTTCCAGCGCCACTATGTCGGAGACCGCCTTCTGCTGATCGGCTTTTTCCTTGTTTCCCATCAGGTTGGGCACCACCAGGCTGGCCAGTATCCCCAGGATGACGATGACCACCATGACTTCCAGCAGGGTGAAACCCGATTGACGACGCTTATGCATGACTTACTCCCTCACAAAATAAGATGGTCTGTACCATCAGCGATTGACCATAGTGAGACCCGGCGGGCGGATCCCGTTACATATTGACCATGTTGTTCAATTCCAGGATGGGCTGCAGGATCGACATCACGATAAAGAGCACCACCCCGGCCATGGAGACCACCAGCATGGGTTCGAACACGCCAAGGGCGATGTTGACCTGGCTTTCAAACTCCCGATCCTGGTTGTCCGCCGCCCGCTCCAGCATGCTGTCGAGCTCGCCGCTCTGCTCGCCGGAGGCGATCATGTGCAGCATCATGGGCGGAAATATTTTGGTTTCATTCAGAGACTTGCGCAGACTGGTCCCCTCGCGCACCCGTTCGGTGGCCTCGAGGATGCGGGCCCGGGCGAAGTCATTGGAGAGCACTTCGCCGGAGATCTTCATCCCCTCGATGAGCGGCACGGCGCTGGCATTGAGGATGCTCAGGGTGCGGGCAAAACGGGCAGTATTGAGGCCGCGGCTGACCCGGCCAATCACCGGCAGACGCAGCAGGATCCCGTGCCAATGGCGACGGCGCAGCGCATCCCCCAGCCACCAACGCCAGACGAAACCACCCAGGAAGATCAACAGCAGGAACCAGAGGCCATAGTTCTGCATCAGTTCGCTGGTGCCGATCAGGAAGCGCGTGGTCGCGGGCAGCTGCTGCCCCATATGTTCAAACTGGGCAACCACCTTGGGCACCACGGCGGTCAGCAAGATGGAGATGACCCCCACCGCGACCAGGGTCAACACCATGGGGTAGATCATCGCCTGCATCAGCTTGGTGCGCATATGCTGGCGCTGTTCGGTGTAATCGGCGAGCCGGTTGAGCACCTTCTCCAGGTGGCCGGATTTCTCCCCGGCCGCCACCATGGAGCGGAACAGCTGATCGAATACATGGGGGAAGGCGCCAAGCGAATCGGCCAGACTGTAACCCTCCACCACCCGGCCACGCACTGTCGCCACCAGGCTGCTGAGATGGGCCTTCTCACACTGCTGGGAGACCGCCTTGAGCGCCTCCTCTATGGTGAGACCGGCCCCCACCAGGGTCGCCAGCTGGCGGGTGATCAGTGCCAGCTCGGCGGTACTGGCGCCACGGCGAAACAGCCGGAACTGGCCTGCCTCACGCTTGGCCTTCTCGGTGGTTTCACTCACCTCGAGCGGGGTCAGCCCCTGCTCGCGCAGTTGCTGGCGCACCTGGCGCGCCGAGTCACCCTCGGTCACCCCCTGCTTCTGGCGCCCCTTGTCATCCAGGGCCTTATATTCGAATGCTGCCACGTCCTATCCTCAATCTTCCCGAGTCACACGCAGCACTTCTTCCAGGCTGGTCTGCCCCTGGAGCACCTTGTCGATACCGTCGCGGCGAATACTGGGGGTGTGGGGGCGGATCAACCGCTCGATGGCGAGCTCACCGCTCGCACTGTGGACCGCCTCGCGCACCGCCTCATCGACCACCACCAGTTCATGGATGCCGGTCCGGCCACGGTAGCCGGTGTGGTTGCACTGTTCGCACCCCACCGGATGCCAGAGCTGACTGGCCCTGTCCAGGCCCTCGATGCGCATCAATGCCAGCTCTTGCTCCGTGACCGGACGCGCCTCCTTGCAGTCGGGACAGAGGGTACGTACCAATCGTTGCGCAAGCACCGCCAGCAGGGAGGAGGAGAGCAGGAAGGGCTCTATGCCCATGTCCCGCATCCGGGTGATGGCGCCGATGGCGGTATTGGTGTGCAGGGTCGACATCACCAGGTGGCCGGTGAGCGACGCCTGTACCGCTATCTGGGCGGTATCCAGATCCCGGATCTCCCCCACCATGACCACGTCCGGATCCTGACGCAAGATGGCGCGCAGGCCACGGGCGAAAGTCATGTCGACCTTGGCGTTGACCTGGGTCTGGCCGACCCCTTCCAGGTCATATTCGATGGGATCCTCAACAGTGAGGATGTTGCGATCCCGGGAGTTGATCTCCGAGAGCGCCGCATAGAGGGTGGTGGACTTGCCCGAACCGGTCGGCCCCGTCACCAGAATGATGCCGTGGGGTTTGCGAATGAGCTCGCTGATGATGTTGCGATTGGCCAGCGTCATGCCGAGCTGCTTGAGCTCGAGGCGAATGTTGTTCTTGTCGAGCAGTCGCAATACCACCCGCTCGCCGTAGCTGGACGGCATGGTCGAGACCCGCACGTCCACCGCCCGGCCACCGATGCGCAATGAGATGCGGCCATCCTGAGGCAGGCGCTTCTCGGCGATGTCCATGCGCGACATGACCTTGATGCGCGACACCAGCAAGGAGGCCAGCTTGCGATGGGGACGCAGGATCTCCCGCAGCACGCCATCGATGCGAAAACGGATCACCAGCACCCGCTCGAAGGTCTCGATGTGGATGTCGGACGCCTCCTCTTTTATCGCCTCGCTCAACATGGCGTTGATGAGGCGAATGATGGGCGCGTCGTCATCGGCGTCGAGCAAGTCCTCGCTCTGGGGCAGCTCTTCGGCCAGGGCGAAGAAGTCCATCTCGTTACCGAGATCTTCCATCAGCTGACGCGCCTCGGAGGAGTCGCGCTGGTAGTGGGCCATCAGCAACTGCTCGAACGCCTCGCCCTCTATCTGCTCGACAGCGAAAGTGGCACCCGCCACCCGCTGCACCTCGAGCAGGGTCTGGGGGCTGACCCCGGGCCGGCAGATCAGCACGGGGGCACCGGCCCGCTCGGTCAGGATCACCCCGAAGTTGCGGGCAAAGGCGAAGGGCAGCTCGGGCAGGGGGGCCGACAGTTCGCTGCCATCAAGCTGATAGGCCGCCATCAGGGCTTGCTCTGCACGAAGGGTTGCACGCTCGCTGCCGTGGCCTGCTGCTGACTCTTCATGGCCTGGATCTGCCTCTGGACCTCGGGGGAGACCATGATGTCCTGGCCATATTCGGGCAACACCTGGCGCGGTGGCGAGGTGAGGTAGCCCTCTTGCGCCGCGCGATCCAGCTGCTCGGCCCGGAACAGGGTGTACTTGCTGCTGGAGATGCCGGAATAGACATTGGCATCGCGCAATATGGTCGGCCGGATGAAGATCATCAGGTTGCGTTTGGCCGTGGTGTTGGAGGTGGATCGGAACAGATAACCCAGTACCGGGATGTCGCCGAGGATGGGCACCTTGGAGATCTGCTCCTTGGTCTGCTCATCCATCAAACCACCCAGCACCACGGTTTCGCCACTCTTCACCAGCACGGCGTTCTTGACGGTACGGGTGTCGAAGGTGGGGCCAAGATCGGCCGTACCCGCGGCCTGAGCCTGGGCGACGCTGGAGACCTCCTGCTCGATGTTGAGCAGCACGGAGTCCCCTTCGTTGATCTGGGGAGTGACCACCAGCTTGGTGCCCACCGTCTTGCGCTCTATGGTGTTGAAGATGTTGTCGCCCGAGGTGGAACTCTGGGAGCCGGTCTGTACCGGCACCTCCTGACCCACGTTGAACGATGCCTCCTTGTTGTCCATGGTGACGATGCTCGGGGTCGAGAGGATATCGTTCTTGGTATTGGTGGAGAGCGCCGTCACCAGCATGGCCCAGTCCCCTTTGTAGAAACCGGCAGCCATGCCACTGAAGCCACCCAGCAGGTTCTCCAGCCCCTCGGTGTTGCCGTTATCCTGGTAATCCTTGCCCGCGATGATGGCAGGCCCTATCGGCAAGCCGGTATTGGTAAACTGGGTACCGCCGCCATTGGCATTGCCCCACTGCACCCCGAGATTGAGGCCATCGCCGTCCTGCACCTCGACGATGATGGCTTCGACCAGCACCTGAGCCCGGCGGATGTCGAGCTTGGCGATCACCTGCTCCAGCTCGGCCATGACGTCCGGTTGAGCGGTGATCACCAGGGCATTGGTGGTCTCATCCGCCGAGATGGCCAGCTGACCGCCGCCTATGCTGGTGCCAGCCGTGGCACCTGCGGCATTGCCCTTCTTGTCGGCCTCGATGCTGGAGCTGACGCCCTTGAGCACATCCACCAGATCCTTGGCCTTGCCATATTTCAGGTAGAAGACCCGGGTATTGCCCTGACTCTGCAGATCCCGATCGAGCTGATGCACCATCTGTATGATACGCGCCCGCGCCTTGGGCTCACCACTCACCACCACAGAGTTGGTGCGCTCATCCGCCACCACCTTGGGAGTGAGCTGGAAGCCGGCGTTGCCCCCCTGGGCCGCACCATCCTTGTTGAGGTTGCTCACCAGGCGCACCATCTCGCCAGCGGAGGCATATCTCAACTTGATGATGTCCACATCCTGATTGCCCGCCTTGTCGACCCGGCGCACCACCTCGACCAGGCGGTTGACCACGGCGGCGCGGCCGGTGATCAGCAGCACGTTGGAGGGCTCGTAATGCACCACGTTGCCGCCGCCCGCGTTGTCATTGAGCTGACGCAGCAGGGGAGCAAGCTCGCGCACCGAGACATTGTGCACCGGGACCACCCGGGTCACCATCTCGTCGCCAATCCCGGGGTTACGGTCGTCGACCACGGGAATGGCCGAGGTCTTGGCGTCCTTGGCACGCACCACCTTGAGCACCCCGTTGTTCATGGGCACCACGGCGAAGCCGTACACATCCAGCACGCTCAGGAAGAATTGGTAGTACTGATCCTCGTTGAGCAGATCGTAACTGCGCACATTGATCTTGCCGCGCACAGATGGCTCTATGATGATGGTTTTGTTGAGGTTTTTACCAACTGTGTTGATGAACTCTTCGATCTCTGCATTCTTGAAGCTGGCCGAATACTCGGTCGCCCAGACGGATCCCGTCATCAGCAAGGCCGCCGCCACAGACGCCAGGCGCCAGCCTTTCCCTTTATTTCTCATGCGTGCACTACTCCGGATCATTATTCTGACAAGCCGACATAGACGTCATACAGCTGTCCTTGCCGTTCGACTGTCACTGTCATCTCGGTGGCACTCGCCACCTGCTGCATTGCTTGCATCGCCTGAGCATTGTCGCGCAGGTCGAGCCCATTGATACTGACGGCCAGGTCATTGGCGACCAGGCCGAGCTGGTTAAAGAGTTCAGGATCCCGCCCAGGGTTGAGGCGATAGCCCGCCATGCGGCCATCAACCCGGACCGGGGATATATTGAGGTAATCGGTGAGTTTGCCCGGATTGCTCATCAGCTCGCCACGCACCTCGCCCAACTTGTCTGTCGCGTTGCCCTTGGCTGGCAACGGCTTGCCGTACTCTTCACCATCGAGCATCAGGGTCTCATCACGACTGTTGCGCGCTATGATGACGCGATCGGCAAAAATCTGTCGCAGCCGGGCCTGGGTACCATCTATGTAGTCACCAATACCGTAGGAGTTCTGGGTGCCGTTATGGGCGATGATGGCGATGGATTTGGCGGCATTGGAGCTCGCCAGTACCCCGTTGAGCTGGGCATTGAGCTGGGTCTTGGGGGCATCGGCCGCCACCTGGGCCTGGGCCTGGATTTGCTCCGCACGACCAAACAGACCCAGGCGAGTGAGAGGCGCCAGATCAGTGCCCTGACTCGCCGTCTCCGCCACGCCCGTGCGGGGTTGCCAGGCAGTCTGCGGCTCCGGACTCGCCAACGAGAACAGGCGCCAGGTCAAACCGGCGCACTGGTGAGCCAGCAGCAGCAAGAGTCCCCAGAACAACCAGTGGCTGAGACGGGCAAGGGGCAGCCGCTTGCCCTGGGCAAGCAAGGCAGACAGCAAGTCATCCCTGAACGGTAGCGTCATGTTTCTCAAAATAATTTTCTATCCAAATCGGTCCGCCATTGTGTACGGCAATGGCGCCTGAGACAACTGACCTAAAGCGCAAGATGGTCAAAAATGCTCGTGCCATCACTCCAATGCAGCCCGGATTCAACCCAGGGCCCCGGCTCTGGTATAATCGGTCACCATGTCACATCGTCGGAATCCGTCATGAGCAAAGCCGTTTCGCCCGAATCCTCCCTGCGTCTGGACAAGTGGCTATGGGCCGCCCGCTTCTACAAGAGCCGCAGTCTGGCACGGGAGCAGATCGAAGGGGGCAAGGTGCACTATAACGGCCAGCGCAGCAAACCTGGCAAGGCGGTCGAGCTCGGCGCCCTGATCCGTTTCTGGCAGGGTCAGGATGAGCGGGAGGTGCGAGTGCTCACCCTGAGCGAGCAGCGCAAATCGGCTCCCCTCGCCCAACTAATGTATGAAGAGACCCCCGAGAGCCTCAAACGCCGGGCCGACAATGCCGAGGCGCGCCGCTTCAACAGCCAGTTTGCGCCCAGCCCCGAGCGTCGCCCCGACAAGCAGGAGCGCCGCCAGCTGATCCGGGTAAAGCAATACTGACCTGAGTCCATGACCCCTGTATGACGACATGTACACCAGAAAGTTCACACCCGACCCAAGATGCCGGGTGTCCAACCTATTACCACCCCGAAGGAAGATGAGATGAGTCACCAAGATCTGCTGTATCGCTATCTGTTTGAAGAGTACGAAGTGCGGGGTGAGCTGGTCCAGCTGGATAGCACCTATCGCCACGTGATCGAGGCGCAGAGCTATCCGGTTCAGGTACAACAGCTGCTGGGCGAACTGCTGGTCGCCACCAGCCTGCTCACTGCCACCCTCAAGTTCGAAGGCTCCATTACCGTGCAATTGCAAGGGGATGGCCCGGTGCGTCTGGCCGTCATCAATGGCGACAACAACCAGCAGCTGCGCGGTGTCGCCCGTCATGAAGGGGAGC
This sequence comes from Aeromonas rivuli, assembly GCF_020149575.1. Taxonomy (NCBI): domain Bacteria; kingdom Pseudomonadati; phylum Pseudomonadota; class Gammaproteobacteria; order Aeromonadales; family Aeromonadaceae; genus Aeromonas; species Aeromonas rivuli. Next base: position 3,887,020 of record NZ_CP079742.1, read on the forward strand.
TGCCCAGCGATGGCAAACTGCAGAGCCTGATAGGTAACGGCCAGCTGGTCATCACCATCACCCCCGAGCAGGGTGAGCGCTATCAAGGCATCGTTGCCCTGGAAGCCGATACCCTGGCCGGCTGCCTGGAGCAGTATTTCGCCCAATCTGAACAGCTCGCCACCAAGCTCTGGATCCGCACCGGACACCATGAGGGCCAACCCCGCGCCGCCGGCATACTGCTGCAGGAGCTGCCATCCCAGAGTGAGGATCACAGCATCGACTTCGACCACCTGACCCAGCTCACCAGCACCATCAAGGATGAAGAGCTGTTCGGTCTGGAGGCCGAAGAGATCCTCTATCGTCTCTATCACCAGGACAAGGTGCGCGTGTTCGATCCCCAGGCCGTCGCCTTCCGCTGCACCTGTTCGCGGGAGCGCTGCGAGGGCGCCCTGTTGCAGGTAGAGAAGGCAGAAGTGCTGGAGATGCTGCAGGAGCAGGGCAAGATTGAGATGCACTGCGACTATTGCGGCGCCCAGTATCCCTTTGATGCGATCGATGTCGAAACCCTGTTCAGCGGGGCTCCCGGTAATGATACAAACCAGTTACACTAAATGAAGGCGGGGAAACCCGCCTTTAACTTAAATAACAAAAAAATACCCTACTTTATAAAGTTTGATGAAGGTCGCTAAATTCTACCACCTAAGTGGTAGAGTTGATGCCAGATAGAACCCTACACACCTCTGAACCCAGGAGAATACAATGACAATAGTGGCAGAACCCACCCTGGCCCAACAGTTACAACTGGAGCAATATGGCATCCATAACGCCGTAGAAATCCTGCGTAACCCCTCCTATGAGCAGCTTTTCGCAGAAGAGACTCGCCCAGACCTGGAAGGATTCGAACGCGGTACAGTAACTGAATTGGGCGCCGTCAATGTCAATACCGGTATCTTTACCGGCCGCTCCCCGAAAGATAAATATATCGTCAAGGACGCCACTACCCAGAATACTGTGTGGTGGTCTGACCAGGGCAAGAACGATAACAAGGCACTGAGCCCGGAAGTCTGGTCACATCTAAAATCCCTGGTGACCAAACAGCTCAGTGGCAAGCGTCTGTTTGTCATCGATGGCTACTGCGGTGCCAACCCGGACACCCGTCTGGCGGTGCGTGTCATCACAGAGGTGGCCTGGCAGGCCCACTTCGTCAAAAACATGTTCATCCGCCCCAGCGAGGCCGAGCTGAAGACGTTCAAGGCTGACTTCGTGGTGATGAACGGTGCCAAATGCACCAACCCGAACTGGCAGGAGCAGGGTCTCAACTCCGAGAACTTCGTCGCCTTCAACCTCACCGAGAAGATCCAGCTCATCGGCGGCACCTGGTACGGTGGCGAGATGAAGAAGGGCATGTTCTCCATGATGAACTACTTCCTGCCCCTGCGCGGCATCGCCTCCATGCACTGCTCCGCCAACGTGGGTCAGGAGGGCGACGTGGCCATCTTCTTCGGCCTCTCCGGCACCGGCAAGACCACCCTCTCCACCGATCCCAAGCGTGCGCTTATCGGCGATGACGAGCACGGCTGGGATGACGACGGCGTGTTCAACTTCGAAGGGGGTTGCTACGCCAAGACCATCAAGCTCTCCAAGGAGGCCGAGCCGGACATCTTCAACGCCATCCGTCGCGACGCCCTGCTGGAGAACGTGAGCGTGGCCGAAGACGGCACCATCGACTTCGATGATGGTTCCCGCACCGAGAACACCCGGGTCTCCTACCCCCTCTATCACATCGAGAACATCGTCAAGCCGGTCTCCAAGGCGGGTCACGCCAACAAGGTGATCTTCCTGACGGCCGATGCCTTCGGCGTGCTGCCCCCGGTCTCCAAGCTGACCAAGGCACAGACCAAGTACCACTTCCTGTCCGGCTTCACAGCCAAACTGGCCGGTACCGAGCGTGGCATCACAGAACCGACCCCGACCTTCTCCTCCTGCTTCGGTGCGGCCTTCCTCAGCCTGCACCCGACCAAGTACGGTCAGGAACTGGTCAAGCGGATGGAAGCATCCGGCGCCGAGGCCTACCTGGTCAACACCGGCTGGAACGGCACCGGCAAACGCATCTCCATCAAGGACACCCGCGCCATCATCGACGCCATCCTGGATGGCTCCATCGAGCAGGCGCAGACCAAGATGCTGCCCATCTTCAACCTGGAAATCCCGACCGCCCTGCCCGGCGTCAACCCGGCCATACTGGATCCTCGCGATACCTATGCCGAGGTCGCCCAGTGGGATGAGAAGGCTCAGGACTTGGGGATGCGCTTCATCAAGAACTTTGAACGCTTCACCGATAACGACGAAGGCAAACAGCTGGTAGCCGCAGGCCCTCAGCTGTAACAGCCCCACCGCACTGCCATACCGGTCAGCTCTGCTGGCCGGTATTTTTTTGACCAACATCTGGCAATTGGTCGAGCGCCACCTTGCCTTGCCGGCGCGAGCGCGTTAGATTCAGCCAAACTTTATACAATATACAATTTTGCAACCTGCCCCCATGACACAACCATGACGCCTATCTACAAGACCCGCACCCAGATGGTGATGGACAACCTCAGAGCCAGGATACTGCGCGGAGACTTCCCGGCCGGCGCCCCCTTGCGCCAGGACGCCATCGCCAAGGAGCTGGCGGTCAGCCGCATTCCGGTGCGGGAGGCCCTGATGCAGCTGGAGGCTCAGGGGCTGGTCAAGTTCGAACCCCATCGCGGCGCCGTGGTCACCCGACTCGATAGCGAGTCCGTGGCCGAGCTCTTTTATTTGCGAGCCCTGCTGGAAGCCGATACCCTGTTTCACGCCGTCGATCTGATGACGGAGGAGACCTTCGTCAACGCCCAGGCCATTCTCGATCAGTTCGATGCCGCACTCGAGTCAGGGACCCGGGTCGAACATTGGGCCCAGCTCAATCACAGCTTCCATGCCACCCTCTATCAGGCCGCCAATCGCCCCCAGGCCATGGAGCTGATCGCCCAAATCAATCTGAGTTGCGACCGTTACGTGCGCTTCGAGCTGCTATTTGCCCAAGGTGGTGTAGACAAGGCGGAGCGCGAACATGCCGAACTGCTGGCCCTGTGCCGGGCGAGGCGAAAACACGAGGCTGCCGTGCTGCTCAAGCAGCATATACAGGCGGCAGGCCTGTCCATCGGACAGATCCTCAGCCACGGTCAGCCCGGCTGAACCGCTCATCGAACAACTATCTGGCAATTACGACATGAACCATTTCGAGATCATTGAAACCCGCGTCGCCCAAGTCAGGACCACCCTGGCCCAGCAGGAACTGGACGCGTTCATAGTGCCCCACGATGACGAACATCTGGGAGAGTACATTCCGGCCCACGCCGAGCGCCTGGACTGGCTGACCGGCTTCAATGGCTCGGCGGGTCTGGCCATCATCCTGGCCAAGCAGGCCGCACTCTTCGTCGATGGTCGCTACACTGTCCAGGCCCGGATGCAGACCCCGGCCCACCTCTTCAGCTTCTTGCACCTCAATGAGGATCCCCATGTCAGCTGGTTGGCGGATCAGCTTGAGCCGGGCAACCGGGTCGGCTTCGATCCCCGTCTGCACAGCCTGACCTGGTACCAGCATGCCAATGCCCAACTGAGCGAGCGCGGCATCACCCTCGTCGCCATCACCGACAATCCCGTCGACCAGCACTGGCTGGACCGCCCCGCCCCCGGCAAGCACCCCGTCATGTTCTACAGCGAAGAGCTGGCCGGCCAATCCAGCCAGGCCAAGCGCGAGCTGCTGGCGAGCGACCTGCGCAAGCGTGGTCTGGACGCCGTGCTGCTGACCCAGGCCGAGCCCATCAACTGGCTGCTCAACCTGCGCGGTCGCGATGTCGAGCGCCTGCCCGTGGTACTGGGATTCGGTGTGCTCTATGCCAACGCCAGCATGGATTTCTTCGTCGATACCGACAAGCTCGACTGCATCGCCTTCAGCCAGCATGTGGGGCAGGATGTCTCCGTCTACCCCACCGACAAGTTGGGAGCCCTGCTCCAGCGCATCGGTGAAGATCAACAAAAAGTCCTGGCCGACCCCAACACCGCCAACGCCTGGGCCCAACTGACCATGGAAGAGGCGGGTGCCATCCTGGTCGCGGGTCAAGATCCCACCATGCTGCCCAAGGCCTGCAAGAACGAGACTGAGCTGACGGGCATGCGTGCCGCCCACCTGCGCGATGGCGTGGCCGTCACCCGTTTCCTCGCCTGGCTGGATCGCCTGATCGTCTCCGGTGAGTTCGACGGAGTCGATGAAGCCAGCCTGGCGGATCAGCTCGAAGCGTTTCGCAAGGAACAGCTGCACTATGTCGAACCCAGCTTCGACACCATTTCGGCGCTCGGTCCCAACGCCGCCATGTGCCACTACCGCCATACCAACGGGGTGCCACGCGGCTTCGGTCAGGACGCCATCTATCTGGTCGACTCGGGGGCTCAATATCTGGACGGCACCACCGACATCACCCGCACCGTCAAGGTGGGTGAGGTGACCGAGGAGCACAAGGCCATGTTCACCCGCGTGCTGCAGGGTCATATCGCCCTGGATCAGGCTCGCTTCCCGCGCGGCACCTCGGGCATCCAACTCGACGTGCTGGCCCGCATGCCGCTCTGGCAGGCCGGGTATAACTACGACCATGGTACCGGCCACGGTGTGGGCCACTTCCTGAGCGTGCACGAAGGCCCCCAGCGCATCGCGCCCAAGGGCAGCCTGGTGCCGCTGATGCCGGGCATGGTGCTCTCCAACGAGCCCGGCTACTACCGGGAAGATGCGTTCGGCATTCGCTGCGAGAACCTGGAGATCGTGATCGAACTGCCCCGTCAGGGTGAGCTCGACATGCTGGGCTTCGAGCGACTGACCTATGTGCCGTTCGACATTCGCCTGATCGATCGCAGCCTGCTCAGCCAGGATGAGTTCCGCTGGATCAACGAGTATCATGCCGAGGCTTATCGTCGTTTGAGCCCCTTACTGGAAGGCGAGGATCTCGTCTGGCTGGAGCAGGCCACCGACCTCATCTGATTGCAGTCAGCCTCATAAAAAGCAGGGCCTCATGGCCCTGTTTCGTTTCTTGCCCCCGGCAGCCACATAGACAACGCCACACTTACCGCCACCTCGCCGCCGCTTGAATCCCCTCTCGACTAGGGCTACCCTTGCCGACCATTTCTCTCGCACTCGCCAGCCAGCGGAGCCCCAATGACCCCGACCCTCAGACTTGCCACCCCGGCCGACATGCATGCCATCTGGCAGATTGAATCCCAGGTATTCGGCGACGCCGTCTACCCCGACTTCTTCTTTCGCCAGGCCATGGATCTGTGGCCCGAACTGCTGCTGGTCGCCGAACGCGAGGGGCAGTTGCTCGGCTACGGCTTGGGGGGCGTGGGACAGCACAGAACCCAGGGCTGGCTGCTCTCCCTGGCGGTCTTGCCCCAGGCCCGCGGACTCGGACTGGCCAAAGCCATCATCGACAATCTGGAGCAAGCACTGCTGGCGCAAGGTTGCCTGCAGGTGCGACTGACCGTCGATCCGGCCAATCCGGCCAGGCGACTCTATGAGCGGCTCGGCTATCAGGAGCTGGCGCTGGAGCCCGCCTACTTCGGACCGGGGGAGGATAGGTGCCTGCTCGAGCACCAGCTAGTCCCATCACCCTCCCCATAACAGGCAGTAGAGCGCGATCCGACAGAGGCTGACGGAGCTATGCCAAAACCCTGCCAAGACCTCGGAGTGAGCCAGCTTGGATACAACATACTTGGTTACACTTTGAGGGTGCCATCATGGTGAAGAGAGGGGTAGAGTGACCCAGGATGCCCAATTTGTAGTCAAATTCAGGAGAACCATTATGTTGCAACGACTGACCCTCATCGCCCTGCTGGCCACAGCCATCACCGGTTGTGCCAACAGCGATGTCTATTCTGGCGATGTCTACACCAAAGACAGGGCCAAGCAAGTGCAGACCGTCAACTACGGCACCATCGTCTCCACCCGTCCGGTCAAGATCCAGGCGGAGGAGAACTCCATCCTCGGCACCATAGGGGGCGGTGTGGTCGGCGGCCTGCTCGGCAGCACCATTGGGGGGGGCACCGGGCGTAGTATCGCTGCCGCAGGGGGGGCCATCGCGGGTGCCGCCGCGGGCAAGGCCGCCGGGGACAAGCTCAATCAGGTCGATGGTGTCGAGCTGGAGATCAAGCAAGATAACGGCGGTTCCATCGTCGTGGTGCAAAAGGCCGATCCCAGCTTCCAGCCTGGTGCCAAGGTGCGGCTGACCCAGGGCAACGGCAGCGTCAACGTGGCTGTGGTGCCCTGATGCAATCCGAGGAGCCGCCTGTGGCTCCAAAAGAAAAAGCCCTCGCATGCGAGGGCTTTTTTACGGGTCTGCGACCGCGCCTGAATTACTGGCGGATCAGCCGGTAGATGGCGTAACCGGGATGCTTGGCATCGTCCATCGCCAGGGTGGACTGGTACTCAAGATCCGCACCGGCCAGGGCCTTGGCCTCATCGCTCGGCGAGGAGTAGAGCCGCACGTCAACCCCCGCTGGTAACGCCTTCATGTGCCAGTTGTTGTTGGCTGCCGGGCTGAAGCCCGCCGGATTGGCAGCAGACTGGGACTTGAGGTACTGGGCGATGATCTCCCGCGTCTCGAAGGGATCTTCATGGACTATGTTGCTGCCATCGATCCCCGGGAAGTGACCGCCGCCGCTGGCGCGGTAGTTGTTGGTCACCACGTAGAACTTCTGGGCCGGATCCACCGGCTGGCCGTTGAAGGTGAGGCCGCTGATGCGCTGACCGTCACTCACCCTGGCGCCCTCCTTGCTGTAACGGGCCGGCTGGGTGATATCCACTTCGTAGTTCACGCCATCGATCACATCGAAGTTGTAGGTCGGGAAACTTTCGTTCACCAGCCACTGCACCCCGCTCTGGGCGGTGTCGATCCGGTTGAACTGGCCGGCACTCATCTCCAGCCACTCCTTGACGGTGGCCCCGTTCACCTCGACCACCTGCAGGGTGTTCGGGTAGATGTAGAGATCCGAGACGTTGCGCAGGGAGATGTCCCCCTGGGCCACATAGGTGAAGTCATTGATGCCGTTACGCCCGCCGCGGAAGGGGGCCGCCACCGACAGGATCGGGTAGGACTCCTTGAGCAGACCGTCTCGTTGCAACTGCTCGGCATGTTGGCGCTGGGCATCGCTCACCAGCTGCACCGAAGGATCGTCCTGCACCAGGGCGAAGAAGCTGTGAATGGGCGAGGTTATCTTGCCCAGCGGCTCGTCCAGCCACTGGTTGGTGGCATCGTGGTCTGTCTGCACCAGATCGACCACCCGCTGATCCACGGCGCTGCCTTCGCTGGAGTCAATCTTGCGTAGGCTGGCCTGGCTCTGTTTCACCTGCCACTTGCCGTTCACCTGCTCCAGCTTGAGATCGATGATGCCCAGATGATTGCCCCAATAGCCGGGCATCACGGTCGGGATGCCGCTCAGGGTACCTGCCTGGTTGTCCACCTCCGGCAAGTCCGGGAAGTCGCCCGGGAAGTTCTTGTGGGCATGGCCCAGCATCAGGGCATCCACCCCCTTCACCTTGGCCAGATGCCAGGCGGAGTTCTCCATCATGGCCTCATAGCTGTTGGCGTTGATGCCGGTGTGGGCGACCACCACCACGATATCGGCGCCCTTGGCGCGCAGCTCGGGCACATAGTGGTTGGCGGTCTCGACCATGTCGGCCACCACCACCTTGCCTTCCAGATGACGCTTGTCCCACTGCAGCACCTGGGGTGGCGTCAGTCCGAGGATGCCGACCTTGATGGTCTGGGACTGACCCTTGTCATCGGTCACTTGGCGATCCAGCAGCAGATAGGGGGTGAACCTGTTGCCGCTCCAGTCGATTTGCCCCTTGGCATCGCGCTTGAAGGCACCCGCCTCGAACACGTTGGCGTTCACGTAAGGGAAGTTGGCCCCCGCCAACACCTTGCCGAGGTACTCCAGCCCGTAGTTGAACTCGTGGTTGCCGAGGTTGCCGGCGTCATAACCGAGCTCGTTCATGACCTTGAACACCGGGTGGGCCTGTTTCTCGAGGTAACCGGCGCCGGACTGCTCGAAGATATAATCCGCCAGCGGCGTACCCTGGATCAGGTCACCGTTGTCGAGCAGCAGGCTGTTGGGGTTTTCGGCGCGGGCGGCGCGGATCAGCAGCGCGGTACGGGAGAGGCCGAACTTGCGGTCTTCCTTGTTCTGGTAGTAGTCATACCCCAGCACGTTGGAGTGGATGTCGGAGGTCTGGATCAGGCGCAGGGAGACGGCTCCCGGCTGCGCCTTGCTGTCATTTTCATTGCTGCAGGCAGACAACAGCACAATGGCTGCGATAGCGCCCAGCTTCGTGGCTTTATTCACTGTTTTTCCCTTTTATTATGAGTATTGCTTTACCAGCAACGGGAATTTAACAGACGAATATGTCAGCAGATGGAACCTGGACTCATTTTTATGAAGCTCGACACAAAAATAGCCTTATGAGGCCGTCAGTGCGCCAATCGCCAGCTGCAGTGCCAGGGCAATCATGATTAAACCCACAACAACATCAATAGCTTGCTGTACCTTTCCCCGGGCAAGCCAAGGGGAAAGTGCCGCCGCGCCAAAGGCCAGACCATAGAACCAGACCAGGGATGCCAGCATGGCGCCCGCGGCGAAGGCCGGTCGCAGCTCCTCGGCAAACTGGCTGCCGAGGGAGCCGAGCAGCATCAGGGTATCCAGGTACACATGGGGGTTGAGCAGGGTGACGCCCAGGGTCATGGCCAGCACGCTCCTGACCCCCATCAGTTGGGCCGAATCCGCCAGGGCCGCCCCCTGCCCGCGCCAGGCGCTGCGCAGGGAGCGCACACCAAACCAGCTCAGGAATAACACGCCGCCCCAGGTCAGCAGCGCCAGTCCGAGTGGATTGGCCGCCAGCAAGCTGGCGCCGCCGAATACGCCAATCCCGATCAGCACGAGATCGCACAGGCAGCAGAGTGTCGCCGTCAGCAGGTGGTGGTTGCGGTGAATGCCCCGGCTCAGCACAAAGGCATTCTGGGCTCCGATTGGGATTATCATGGCAAGGCCTAATACAAAGCCCTGCAAGCTGGTCGCCATCATGGGTTCAAGGTCTCTCAGTGAAGATGGCGGCAGTATGCGAGATGGAGTTATTTAAGAGAAATTCATTAAATTTCTCATTGATTCGAAAATTTAATAAAAGGGCCCTGACCTGAACGTGACGGCGATCGGCTTCTGGCTGTCAATTGCCAGATCTGACAATGGTCGAGGGCGAGATCCCTCCCGATAATGCAGGCCGCCTGGGCCCTATGGAAGAGAAAGAGATGAGCTCTGCTGAATGCGGGTTATTGCAGCTGACGCGGAAAATTGGTGACCACGACCTCTTCCAGATTGGGCACCAGTATGCCGCTGCTCATGCCCTTGGCGATGGCCTGATAGCGGTTGATGGAGCCCGTCTTGCGGGTCACCTGATTGAGATGGTAATTCACGGTTCGCTCGGTGATGCCGAGGATGCTGGCGATTTCACCGGACGTTTTACCCTCGCTGGCCCAGGAGAGGCACTCGGTCTCGCGCCCCGTCAGCACTTCCTGCTGGGCCCCTGCCGGCAGCCCGAGTCGCACTGTGCGCAGCGCCGCATCGAAAATGTAGGTCGACATCCAGGAGAGCACCGGGGAAGACTCCAACAACAGGTCACTGGAGGCTCGTTCCCGGGTGATGAAGGAGAGAATGCCGCTCTCACCGGTCGGGCCATGGAGCGGGAAAGAGATGCCGTTGCGCAGACCGAATTCGGCGGCCAGGCTCATCACATCCAGACTGCCCGCTTGCAGGAAGCTTGCCTTCTCGTCGAGCTGGTTCCAGTAGATGGGCAGAGTCTGATGGCGGGCGAGTTGGATGATGGGATCCCGAGCCAGCATATGGTGGGCCGTATAGGCCTGGATCCAGGAGTCGGGGCAGCGGTTGAACAGCACCACCTTGGGACGCTGCATCGACATCGGCAGGATCAGCGCGAAGCGATAATAGTCATACCCCATGCCGAGCGCGAAACGTCCAATCAGCTCAGACAGTTGATCTCCATCCATGACCCTGGTGAACAGTTCAAGGTATTCCAGCAGTTGAGCCTGTTTCATTTCAATCCCCTTCCCGAGTCCGTGAGTATAACGCCCTTCCTGGATATGGAGTGAGCAGAATGCGTGTTTTCAAGGGAAAACTGAGCAAACATCGAGATAAATCCGTAGAAAATTCCCTATATACCTTTAGAAACCGAGTTTTCAACGAAAGGCTTCAGTGGGATGTCGAATCCCATTCCGGCCTTGAGCGAGATAATTTCGATGGTCCTGACACTCACTGGGTTCTGATCGAAGATGACCAGGGTCTGTGCGGCTGCATCCGCCTGCTCAGCTGTGCCCAGGACTACATGCTGCCCACTATCTTCCCCGCCGCCCTCGCCGGTGAGGCCCCACCTCGTCATCAGGATGTCTGGGAGCTGACCCGACTCGCCATCGATGCCAGCCGGGCGCCGCGACTCGACAATGGGGTGAGCGAACTCACCTGCGTCATCTTCCGTGAGGTGTATGCCTTCGCCCTCGCCCAGCAGATCCGTGAGCTGGTTGCCGTGGTCAGTCTGCCGGTTGAGCGCATCTTTCGTCGACTCGGCCTGCCAGTTGAGCGGCTCGGCCACCGGCAAGCCGTTGATCTGGGTGCCGTGCGCGGCGTCGGCATCCGCTTCCTGCTCGACGAACGTTTCGCCGCTGCCGTCGCGCGTCCGCTACGCGGCCACTATGCAGACCAGGGCACGGCGGCCCATTCCGACCCCATAAAAAATCCCGGGAAGATCCCGGGATAAAGCACTCACGCTAAGTCCGATCCCACCCCACGCAGAAGCGGACACAAAGGAGTATCTTCTTTTGGATCCCTGACAGCTACTGTCACTTTTAACAGTGTTAAATGCGACCACCATGGGGCAGGGCCGAACACCACAGTCTGCTTGCCTCCCCCTCGATGCCGATAGTAGAGTGACTTCTGAATCGTCATATTGATAAGGGATATTGATGAAGGCTCTGGACTACAAGTTGCTGCTGGCCCTGGATGCCGTGATGCAGGAGCAGAACTTCGATCGTGCCGCCCAGCGCCTGCACCTCACCCAATCTGCCATCTCCCAGCGCATCAAGCAGCTCGAACAGCAATTCGCCGAGCCCCTCATCATCCGCAGCCAGCCGCTACAGGCAACGCCACTGGGCCAGAAACTGCTGGCCCACTACCGTCAGGTACGTCAGCTCGAACAGGAGCTCAGCAGCGAGCTGACCCCCGCCAGCCCCCAGGCCCCGATCCGCATCAGCATAGCGGTCAATGCCGACAGCCTGGCCACCTGGTTTTTACCGGCCCTGGCCCCCCTGCTGGAGCAGTTTCCCATCGAGCTTAACCTGCTGGTCGATGATGAGAGCCGCACTCTGGACAAGGTACGCGAAGGCCAGGCATTCGGTGCCGTCAGCCTGCATCCGCAGCCACTGCCTGGTTGCAGCGTCGATGCGCTCGGCCAGATGTGCTACGTCCTGACAGCCAGCCCGGCCTTCATGGCGCGCCACTTTCCAGAAGGCCTCACTCCTCAAGCCCTGGCCAAGGCCCCCGGGGTCGCCTTCGATCCCCGGGATGACATGCACATCAGTTTCTTGCGCCGCGAGTTTGGCCTCGAGCCCGGCGGCTACCCCTGCCACATAGTCCACTCCTCCGAAGCCTTCGTCGCCATGGCCGAGCAGGGGCTGGCCTACTGCCTCATCCCGGAGTTGCAGATCCGCGCCCAGCTCCAGTCCGGCCGCCTGCTGGATCTCTGCCCGGACCGTCACCTGATAGAGACCCTCTACTGGCATCGCTGGCTGCTGGAGCGAGGTCTGCACAAACAGATCTCCCAGCGTCTGATAAGCCAGGGGCAGGCCGCCCTGAATTGAGCACGGCCAACCCCTGACCATCCCGGGATCGGCCCAGTCACCTTGGCTTTGCGGGGTGAAAAACGTATAGTGCTGGGCGATTCTTCATCAGGTTTTCACTCAGGTTCCTCACATATGTTCCAAGACAATCCCTTGCTGGCCCAGCTCAAACAACAGATCCGCGAAAACATCCCCAAGAAAGAAGGGGTGATCCGCGCCTCCGATCGGGGATTTGGCTTCCTGGAGGTGGATGAGAAGACCAGCTACTTCGTGCCGCCCCCCTACATGAAGAAGGTGATGCACGGGGATCGCGTGAGTGCCCTGATCCGCACCGAGAAAGATAAGGAAGTGGCCGAGCCGGATGCCCTGCTGGAGCAGGCGGTGACCCGCTTCGTCGGCCGCGTCAAGATGTTCCGCGACCGCCTCAACGTGGTGGCAGATCATCCCCTCATCAAGGATGCCATCAAGGCGCGCACCAAGAAGGGACTGGACGAGAAATCCTTGAAGGAAGGGGACTGGGTGGTCGCCACCCTCAAGCGCCATGCCCTGGCCGACGGTAATTTCTCCGCCGAGATCACCGAACTCATCGCCGACAAGGACGATCACAATGTGCCCTGGTGGGTGGTACTGGCCCGTCACAACCTGGCCCAGATAGAGCCAGCTGACCTGCCCGAGTGGAAAGTCATTGAAGAGGAAGAGCTGCCGCGCACCGACCTGACTCAAGTGCCCTTCTTCACCATAGATGGCGCCAAGACCAAGGACATGGATGACGCCCTCTCCATCCGCAAACTGGACAACGGCTGGGAGCTGCTGGTCGCCATCGCCGATCCGACCGCCTACGTGGCCGAAGGCAGCGAGCTGGATAAGGAAGCCGCCCAGCGCGCCTTCACCGTCTATATGCCGGGCCGCAACGTGCCGATGATACCGCGCACCCTCTCCGATGAGCTCTGCTCCCTGAAAGAGGGCGAGGAGCGCAACACCCTGTGCGCCCGCCTGCTCATTGCCGAAGATGGCCTGCTGCTCGAAGAGACCGAGTTCTTCGCCGCCCGCATCAATTCCCACGCCCGCCTCAACTATGACGACGTCTCCGACTGGGCCGAGCACGGCAAAGCACTGGACATAGACGCAGGCGTCATGGCCCAGCTGCCGCTGATGAAGGCGATGACCGAAGCGCGTATCGCCTGGCGTACCGAACACGCCCTGGTGTTCCCGGACCGCCCAGACTACGACTTCGAGCTGGGTGAAAACGGCGCCGTGCTGGCCATCCACGTCGAACCGCGCCGCATCGCCAACCGAATGATCGAAGAGTCGATGATCGCCGCCAACATCTGTGCCGGTCGCGTGCTGGGCAAGCAGGTTGGCTACGGCATCTTCAACGTCCACACCGGTTTCGATGAGGAGTCCCTCGACGGTGCCATGGAGCTGCTCAAGACCGCCGAGGCGCCGTTCGAGAAGGAAGATATCGCCAGCCTCACCGGTTTCTGCGCCCTGCGCCGCTGGATAGACAACCTCGATACCCGCTGGCTGGATGGCAAGATCCGCCGCTTCCAGAGCTATGCACTGATGTCCGCCGAGCCAGGTGCCCACTACGGCCTGGGGCTGGATGCCTATGCCACCTGGACCTCGCCAATTCGCAAGTACGGCGACATGGTCAACCATCGTCTGCTCAAGGCCGTCATTGCAGGCAAGACCCCGGGCCCGCGCCCCAGTCTGGAGCTGACCGAGCACCTGACCGCCTGCCGCCGCCTGCACCGCATGGTGGAGCGCGGTATCGGCGACTGGCTCTATGTCCGCTTCCTGCAGAGCGCCGCGGGTACCGAGCAGATCTTCAATGCCGAGATCATCGATGTGATGCGCGCCGGACTCAAGTTGCGGTTGCAGGAGAATGGCGCCGTGGTCTTCATGCCCGCCCGCCATATCCTCGACAACAAGGAGAGGTTGGAGTGCAGTTGGGACAACAGCCGCGTCTACCTCGACAAGACAGAGGTGGTCTATGAGCTGGGCCAGGTCATCGAGGTCAAGCTGACCGAAGCCGTGGAAGAGACACGCTCCCTCATTGCCAAGCCCGCCGTGGCGCTGGTGCCAGGCCCGGCCCCGGTGGCTGTGGTCAGCGAGAGTACGGAAGCACCGGCAGAGACCGCCCCCAAGGCCGAATAAACTCGAAGCCAACAGCTCGATCCCCAAAGCCCGCAACCCTGCGGGCTTTTCTATGGCCGCCATAAATCCATCGCCGCGATGACGATGACCTCAACGCTCGGCGGCCAGCTGATGTATTCGGTATGCAGGGCCAGCCCCCTTGAGCCCGCACTCGCTGACCGGGACTGAACGCCTCACCACGGACCCAAATGGACCTCAAATATGCAACGAGTCTGGCGAAACGCCCGAGGGGAGAAACTGAAAGTGGGTTACAAAATAAGTGATTCATTGGTAATTAGCAGTCAATGCCGATCTATCCATCGGTGTGAGCACTAGATAATGCACCGCACACACTGTCTCGATTGAATACAAATAATAGATGTGTGACCACCATCACATTGACATTGGGTTTTCGAAAACGAGATAAGGAGACGTGGATCACATTAAAAAGCCACTCATGGCAGAAAAGATCGAAATGTAGTCAAGGCACAGCGAAGAGATGTGATCGACATCACTACTGTGGGAGGGGGGTAGGTCAGGTATTTGAGAGGTGGGTCACAAGACACCCCGTTTTCAGCCCAATCAGAAAATGAAGTGGTAGATTGAAGTTGCTTAGACGACAGGGATGAGGGTTCGGCAAAACCCGTTATCCCGACTACCACTTTTAATCACACAGGCTCAAAACGGGGTGCCGTCATGTTATCACCGGATACCAAAGTCAAGATACAGAATTTTGGACGCTTCCTGTCCAATATGGTCATGCCCAACATAGGGGCATTCATCGCCTGGGGCTTCATCACCGCCCTCTTCATTCCCACCGGCTGGCTGCCCAGTGAGACACTGGCCAAGCTGGTTGGTCCCATGATCACCTACCTGCTGCCACTGCTGATTGGCTACACCGGCGGCAAGCTGATGGGCGGTGAACGGGGCGGCGTGGTCGGCGCCATCACCACCATGGGTGTCATCGTCGGTACCGACATCCCCATGTTCATGGGTGCCATGATGGTCGGCCCCCTCGGTGGCTGGGTCATCAAGCGTTTCGACAAGGCGATGGAAGGTCGGGTCAAGAGCGGCTTCGAGATGCTGGTCAACAACTTCTCCGCCGGCATCATCGGCATGTTGCTCGCCATCCTCGCCTTCTTCGTGATCGGCCCCTTCGTCAAGGTGCTCTCCGGCCTGCTGGCGGGTGGGGTGGGTTTCCTGGTAGAAAACCACATGTTGCCGCTCACCTCCATCTTCGTTGAACCGGCCAAGATCCTGTTCCTCAACAACGCCATCAACCACGGTATCTTCTCGCCGCTGGGCATTCAGCAGGCAACCGAGCATGGCCAGTCCATCTTCTTCCTGATCGAAGCAAACCCGGGCCCGGGCATGGGCGTGCTGCTGGCCTACATGGTGTTCGGCCGTGGCGCGGCCAAGCAGTCTGCTGCTGGCGCCTCCATCATTCACTTCTTCGGCGGCATCCACGAGATCTACTTCCCCTACGTGCTGATGAACCCGCGCCTCATCCTGGCGGTGATCGCCGGTGGCATGACCGGGGTATTCACCCTGACCCTGTTCAATGCGGGTCTGGTCTCCCCTGCCTCGCCGGGCTCCATCTTCGCCGTGCTCTTGATGACGCCGAAAGCCTCCCTGATCGGGGTCGCCCTCTCGATCATCAGCGCCACCCTGGTCTCCTTCCTGGTTGCCGCCGTGTTCGTTCGCGCCCAGCAGCCAGAAGCCGACCAGGCCGATGCCCTGGGTGAGGCCACCCGTAAAATGAAAGCCATGAAGGGCGGTAAAACCGACACCGTCGCCACCAAACACCCGAGTGGTGAGCTGCTGACCGTACGCAATATCGTGGTCGCCTGCGATGCGGGCATGGGATCCAGCGCCATGGGCGCCGGCATGCTGCGCAAGCGGGTACAGGCCGCCGGCCTCGACATCAGTGTCACCAATCGCGCCATCGACCAGCTCGACGACCAGGTGGACTGGGTCATTACCCACCAGGATTTGACCGAGCGAGCTCGTCGCCACGCACCGAATGCGCGCCATATCTCCCTGACCAACTTCCTCGACAACGGCCTCTATCAGGCCATGGTGCAGGAGCTGAGCCAGACCCAGGCCGCCAACGACGATGTGGCCCACCCCACCTTGCTGGTTGCGGCCAACGACGACAACTATGAGCCGCAGGATGCCCAGGTGTTCACCCTGAGCCGCCAGGATATCCAGCTCGGTCTCATGGCCGACAGCAAAGAGGCTGCCATCAAGGCCGCCGGTGCCCTGCTGGCCGAGCGCGGCTATGTCGAGGCCAGCTATGTCGAGGCCATGCTGGAGCGTGAGCAGTTGGTTTCCACCTACCTTGGCGAGTCCATCGCCGTGCCCCACGGCACCATAGCCGCCAAGGAGAAGGTGATCCGTACCGGCATCGTCATCTGCCAATACCCAGCTGGCGTCGCCTTCGGTGAAGCCGCGGACGAGGTGGCCCGCCTGGTGATTGGCATCGCCGCCCGCAACGATGAACACATTCAGGTGATAACCCGCCTGACCAATGCACTGGATGAGCCCGGTCTTATCGACCGGCTGGCCAGCACCCGGGATCCTCAGGAGTTCCTGGACCTGCTGGGTGGCGAACAAGCTGCCTGATCCTGCCCACATCATTGGTTCAAGAGGTTGATTTTATGAAAACATTACATTTTGGTGCCGGTAACATAGGCCGTGGCTTCATCGGAAAACTGCTGGCCGACGCCGACCATCAGGTCACCTTCGCCGACGTCAACGAGACCCTGATCGACCAGCTCAACCACCGTCAGGAGTACAAGGTGCATGTGGTGGGAGCGGATCAGAAACTGGACACAGTGCGCAACGTCGCGGCGGTCAGCTCCTCAGGCCCGGAGGTGATCGCCCGTATCGTCACCGCCGACCTGGTCACCACGGCGGTGGGTCCCAACATACTGGACAAGATTGCCAGTACCCTGGCCAAGGGATTGGAGGCCCGCTTCGTGGCAGGCAATCTCAGCCCGCTCAACGTGATTGCCTGCGAGAACATGGTGCGCGGTACCACTCACCTCAAGCAGGAGGTACTCAAGTACCTGCCGCTCGCGTATCATGCCACCCTCGAATCCTGTGTCGGCTTCGTGGATTCGGCGGTGGATCGCATCGTGCCTCCCGCCGCCGCCAACGATGATCCGCTGGAGGTGACGGTGGAGAGCTTCAGCGAGTGGATTGTCGACCAGACCCAATTCAAGGGAGCACTGCCCCAGGTGGCGGGCATGGAGACCACGGACAACCTGATGGCCTTCGTCGAGCGTAAACTCTTTACCCTCAACACGGGTCACAGCATCACCGCCTACCTCGGCAAGCTGATGGGCTACCAGACCATTCGCGAGGCCATCGAGGATCCGGTGATCCGCAGCAAGGTGCGCCGTGCCATGGAGGAGAGCGGTGCCGTGCTGGTCAAGCGCTACGGCTTCGATCCGCGCCTGCACGCCGCCTATATCGAGAAGATACTGGCCCGTTTCGCCAACCCCTATCTGGTGGACGAGGTGGACAGGGTCGGCCGCCAGCCCCTGCGCAAGCTGGGAGAGCACGACAGGTTGATCAAGCCCCTGCTCGGTACCCTGGAATACGGCCTTCCCAATGAGGGATTGCAGGAAGGGATTGCGGCGGCGCTGCGTTATCACAATGACGAAGACCCGCAAGCCGTCGAACTGCGGGCCGCCATTATCGCCGATGGCGTTGCCGCCACCCTGGCCAGGGTGGCGGGATTGGACCCGCAGAGCCCATTGATCTCCGCCATCACGGCCCGCTACCAGGCACTCTAACCGGACTCGCAGAGAGGGAATCCTCCCTCTCTGCTCATGACTAGCTGGACCCTATCGATTTATGACCACACACCAGGAAGATGAGGTACTGGAACGACTCAACGAGCAGGATGGCCCACGGGGCTTCTTTCTCGAGGTCGTCACCCTCCTGGAAGAAGCGGTGGACTCTCTGATGCGCCGAGCCTTCCGCCAGGAAGAGTATGCCGTCAAATACGCCATCGAACCCCTGCTCAACCAGAGTGGCCCCCTCGGCCAGATAGAGGTGCGCCTCAAGCTCATTTTTGCCCTCGGTCTGGTCTCCCTCGAACTTTATCAGGACATAGACGTCTACCTGAAGATCCGCGATTTTCTGGTACGCGACCCCAAGGATTACCGTTTTAGCGACAAACCCGTTCGCGATCTGCTCGATAGACTGCACGGCATCAACCGCGCAGGCCTCCACGCGTTGGAGCCGCCCGCCTCGGAAGAGGATTGGAGCTTCTATCAGATGCAACTCGCCCGTCAGGATCAGATGGTGCGATCTTCCCTGGTGCTGGCCGTCGCCCACTGCGTCGGCGAGCTCCACAAGGAGAGTCCGATCTAACCGCGTTGACAGCCACTCCCCATCCCCAGGACTCCCTCCTCTTATCACGGATCTAGTTGTCTCATTCGAGTTAGGGTGTCAGGCTGACATATAGTCATCTTGTTATTCCTTTCTACTCCCTTTTTATGAGGTAACCATGACCGCACTCTCGTTAGCGGGGATCGCGCTGATCTCCCTGCTTGCCCAGTGGCTGGCCTGGGCCCTGCGGGTCCCCGCCATACTGTTTCTGCTGCTGACCGGCCTGGTGCTTGGCCCTGTGAGCGGCGTGCTCAACCCGGACCTGCTGCTCGGCGAGCTGCTATTTCCCCTGGTCTCGCTCTCGGTGGCCATCATTCTGTTCGAGGGAGCCCTGACCCTGCATCTGGCCGAGCTCAAGGGCATAGGCAAGGTGGTGCGCAATCTCTGCTCCATCGGCATGCTGACCAGTTTCGCGGTGATAGGGGCGGCCAGCTACTTCCTGCTTGGTCTGGACTGGCGCGTCGCCATGGTGCTCGGTGCCGTGCTGGTGGTGACGGGACCGACCGTGGTCGCGCCCATGCTGAACGTGATCCGCCCGGTCAAGGAGGTGGACAAGATCTTGCGTTGGGAGGGGATCGTCATCGATCCCATCGGTGCCCTGTTTGCGGTATTGATCTTCGAGGCTGTACTGCTCGGCAGCCAGCAGGAGATGGTGACCCATACCCTCTGGGCCCTGGCCAAGACAGTCGGCATAGGTTCCTTCATCGGGGTGGCGGCAGGCTGGATCACCACTCTCATCATCCGCAAGGACTGGCTGCCGGTCACGCTGCACAAGTTCGGGGTGCTGGCGCTGGTACTCGCCACCTTCACCCTCTCCGACTGGCTCAGTCATGAGTCTGGCCTGCTGGCAGTGACGGTTTTTGGCATCTGGCTCGCCAACCAGGATGGTCTGGATCTGGAAGAGGTGCTGGCCTTCAAGGAGGATCTTGCCGTCATTCTGATCTCTACCCTGTTCATCCTGCTGGCCGCGCGCCTCGACCTGGGCCAGCTCTGGCAGCTCGGCCCCATGGTGCTGGTCTTGCTGTGCGTGGTGCAGTTCGTGGCCCGCCCGCTCTGTATCCTGGTCTCGACCCACGACTCAACCCTGCCCTGGCGAGCCCGCGCCCTGCTCAGCTGGATAGCGCCACGGGGCATAGTCGCCGCTGCGGTCAGCGCCTCTTTTGCCATCAGCCTCAGTGAAGCCGGGATCCCGGATGCGGGTAAGCTGGTACCTCTGGTATTCGCCGTCATCATCTCGACCGTGGTACTGCAGAGCCTCACCTCGGCGCCGCTGGCTGGCCTGCTCGGCATGCGCCAGCCCACTCCCAACACCTGGCTGCTGATCGGCGCCAACTCGGTGGCGCGCGCCATCGGCAAGGCCCTGGCGGATCAGGGGGTGCCCGTCTACCTGTCGGATCCGGCCTGGGAGAACTGCAAGCTGGCCCGCATGAGCAACCTGCCCTGCTACTTCGGGAATCCCCAGTCGGAGCATGCTGAACTGCATCTGCCACTCACCAGCATCAGCACAGTGCTGGCGCTCTCCCCCAGCCGCCACAACAATGCTCTGGGGGTGCTGCATTTTTCCCACCAGTTTGGCGAGGAGACTATCTATTCACTGCGATCGAGCGATCAACATGGCAAAGCCAACCGGGAGAGTGCCACCTTCCGAGCACGCCAGGTGCTGTTTGGCAGCGACGTCAACTTTGCCCGACTGAGCGGCATGTTGGCCCGGGGTGGACAGATCAAGGCGACCCGACTCTCGGAGACCTTCGATTGGAGCGCGTACCAGACGGCCAACCCAGGCGCAGTCCCCATGTTCATTCTGGATGCCAAACAGCATCCGCGAGTGGTCATTGGCAACATAGCGCCCGTACCGGGGGAGTTGGTCATCGCGCTGCAACCCCCCAAGGAAAATGGGGTGAAAAGCGAAGCCAATCCCGGCAGAGACTAGACTTGTCATGGTGGCGCGTCGCTCAGAAGGAGGTCGGTATGACAGTCAGTGAACTACGCCAGCTTTATCGACAACAGGGCATACAGGAGGCAGAAATCGTACACGATGCCATGCTGCCTGGTTGGATTGTCGAGTTTCGCGGGGAGGGGGGACGCCTGTTCGAGTTGACCGACAGCTTCGGCCTGCCGCTCAGTTTCGGCACAGTGGACGAAGCGCGGGATCACATCCACAAGGTCGCCGACTGCCCGATCCAGGTCGAACATCTCTATCACTTCTTTGAGCGCTGAACCAAGGCACTCAGCCCCTCATGACCCAGACCCCGCCACGGCGGGGTCTTTTCGTCAGCCTCAGGGAGAAGACGAGGTTGCAGATAATGGATAAGGGCGCTGCCCCTATTCCGGTTGGTCAGGCACTTGGGGATGAGGGGATGACTCCAGTCTGCGTACCGGTCTTTGCAGGAACAGATTGGCCGGATAGGTGACCAGATCACCCTGATCATCGCGCACCTGCACATAGAAGAGTCCTATCTCCAGGATGACCCCCGTAACGGAATCATCCTTGTCGAGAATGCGGATCCTGTCTCCGATCCGATATGGAAAGGCGAAGAAGATGGTGATGCTGGCGGTGATGTTGGAGAGGATCGACCACTGGGCCACCATGGCGACTCCGAGTACCGCGAAGAAGGAGGAAGCCAGTACCACCAACCGGGAAAAGTCGAGACCCCAGACCCCGGCCAGCACCAGCAGGGTGGCGCTGCCAAGCAGGAAGTGAAACACATGCTCAACGTAGCCGACCCGGCTCTCGCTCACCTGCTTGCTGCGCCCCAATACCAACAGACTGCGCCTGATGATGCGCCGGATCAGGCCATGAGCCAGCAATACCAGCAGGGTCAGCCCAAAAGATTGCCAAAGGGTCATGGTCACCACCAGCGTCGATGTTTGAGCCAGAGGGCGAGCACCACGGCCAGACTGGTCAGAGATGCGCAGAACACCCAGAAGGCGAGCGGACTCTCGGCACCCGGAATGCCCCCCAGGTTAATGCCGAACAGGCCCGTCAGGAAGCTGGCAGGGAGAAACAGCAGTGCCATGACCGACATCTGATAGGCGCGGCGATTTGTCGCCTCCGCCACCATGTTGTTGATCTCGTCTGCCAGCACACCGGTGCGGGCAACCCCTGCATCCAGATCGTCCAACCAGCGCCGCAAGCGGTCGGCAATATCGAGCAGACGGCGCCTGTCGTCCTCCTCGAACCAGCTGATCTTCTCGCTGGCGAGACGCGCGATGAGATCCCGTTGAGGGGAGAGGTAGCGGCGGATCATGATCAACTGTTTGCGAATGCGGGCCAGCTTCCCCGTGGTCGGCAGATCCCGCTCCAGCACCTGCTCCTCAAGCTCCAGGATCTGATCGTGCAGCTCTTCGACGAACTCGCCGGCGCGATCGGTCAGGGCATCGCAGATCTCCACCAACCAGTCAGCCGGGTTATCCGGTCCGCCACCCAGCTGCAACTGTTCGAACACATCCTTTTCAGACAAGAGAGGGCGACGACGGCTGCTGATGATGAGATCCGGGGTAATGAAAATACGCAGGGCTACCATCTCTTCGGGTTTGTGATGCTGGTTGTGGTTGATGCCGCGCAGGATCAGCAGCACCGTTTCCCCCATCCGCACCAGCTTGGGCCTATTGCTCTGGCCAAGCAGCGCCTCGCGGGCCGCATCCCCCAGCAAGGGAGTCTGCAGTAGCCAGCGGGCCGCCTCAGGGTTACCGTAATCCAGGTGCAACCAACTCGGTTGCTGGGCCGGTAACTCGGCGCCCGCCCCCAGCGGATGCTGGCCACCCTTACCGTCCAGGGCCAGACCATAGATAACATCATTGGGTACCAGATCCACGACACCTCCTCTCAATTGCGCCGAATGACATTGTTCGCCTCTGCCGCAGCATGGCGGCAGTCGCCCAGCTTACACCAAAGCGGGCCCCGACTCAGCTTTGCCCCAAGCCATGATAAGATGAGACATCTTCATATTCTGGATACCAAACCATGCCCATCTGGGTCGATGCCGATGCCTGCCCCACTCCGGTCAAGGAGATCCTCTACCGCGCCGCTCATCGCGCCAAGATGCTGACCACCCTGGTCGCCAATCAGGGACTGAGGGTCCCCCCCTCTCCCTACATCAAGACCCAGCAGGTAGAAAAGGGCTTTGATGTGGCGGATCACGTCATCGCCCAGCAAGTCGTGCCGGGGGATCTGGTGATCACCGGGGACATCCCCTTGGCTTCATGGGTAATCGACGCCGGTGGCGAGGCGCTCAATCCACGGGGCGAAATTTATACCAAGGAGACCATCAAGGCCCGGCTCGGCATGCGTAATCTGATGGAGGAGCTGCGATCTGCCGGGGTTCAGACCGGTGGCCCCGCACCTTTCAACCAAGCGGACAAGCAGAACTTCGCCAATGCCCTCGACCGTTGGTTGCAGAAGGGACGCCTCGGCTGACAGGGGCTTAAAGCCGGCAGCCATAAGAGTCATCGCCAGCCACGCTGGATTGATCACCCCATGACTGGCTAGATAGGAGGGCAGAAACCGGTCAGCGATGGTTCATGATTCGAGCACTCGATGATCCGAGCCGCACCTGGTTTCAAATAGTTGCCGACAAACACTGTTGAGCTGCTAATATGCGCCGCCTCTCACCTCGCACCCCGGTTACCATGACAGCCCAAGGGCACCTGATCTTCTCCGTCACCTGCGCCCTGCTCGCTCACAAGCTACCGCTCACCCCAGCCCTGGCCGATGCAAATCTGGCCCAGACGGTGCTTGCCGCACTGGTGAGTTCGCTGCTGCCTGATCTGGATCACCCCAACTCGGTTCTGGGTCAGCGCCTGCGCTGGATCTCTATCCCCCTCTCCCGCCTGACGGGGCATAGGGGCTTCACTCACAGTTTGCTGGCGGTGGCATTATGCATCTGGGGACTAGGCAGCGACCTGATGGCAGGCAAGGTGCCTGTCGCGGTTAAGGATGCGCTCATCATTGGCTATCTGAGCCACTTGCTTGGCGACTGGCTAACCCCTGCCGGTATCCCCCTGTTCTGGCCACTCAAACAGCGCTACCGCCTTCCCGGCTGGTCACTCCAGAGCGGTGGCGCCATTGAAACAAGCTTCTGTACCCTGAGCCTGCTGATCGCTGGTTATTGGGTCTACTGACTCTCATCTCCGTCGTGGCCCTCTGGTTGTTCTGATCGCTACCTCTGCCAGCAACGCTAGCCTTCCTCTGCAGCAAAACCGCACTCCCGTGCTCCCCGGGTAGCCTCACCATAATGCCTAAAAACCAGCACTGTCCCGAAGAGGGCCCTCACCACTGATATAACTAATAACTGCACATTTCTTAAAAAATCACTAGTTTTTATTCTATCAGTAATGCATGGCAATCTTTGAAGACCTCGCCTAAACATATAAAACGAGTTAATGTTTTTAATATCAATAGATGGATGACGAGCACCAAAACAGATTGTTTTATTAATTTACCCTTCGAGTTAAACCCTCCTGACAGATATGTTGGAACATGATGATAAATAACCATTCAAGGCATAAAAACCAATGAAAGCATCATCAAAAACCAAAAATTATCATTGTAAATCATCGCCATAACCATAAAGAGTCATGTGCGACATCACCAACCTTATTATACGGCTATTCACGTGTTACCAAACGCATATTAACCATTTAACCCATGCAAATGCAGGGTGTATAAGGGGAAATTCCATGAGCAGGATGCTTAATATTTTTCTTCCGCTACTGTTTACTCTGGCTTTATTCGCCTGTGGCGGAGGGGGTGGTGGCGGAGACGATAGTAACGCTCCCGATCCAGGCCCTGCCAAGAAATTAACCAGCCTCCAAATCACCACCAATCCCGTTGGCACCCAGGCTCGGGCCGAGATAGATCCCAAGATACCCCTAGGCATCGATACCCAGTATCAGGCGATAGGCGCCTACAGTGATGGCAGCACAGAGGATCTCACGACTAAGGTGAGCTGGAGCAGCTCTGACACCGCCATTGCCACCATAGATGAGAGTGGGCTGGCTAAAGCGATGGGCTTGGGGCAATCCACCATCACCGCCAGCTATCAAGGAGTAACCAGTAACAGCTCCATGTTTGAAGCTACCAGCGCCATCGTGACCAATATCCAGATCACGGCTCCCGCATCCAAGTTGGCCAAAGGGCTCAAACTGCAGCTAAAAGCCATGGCTACCTTCTCTGATGGCAGCAGCAAGGATATCTCTGCTCAAGCCAGCTGGATCAGCAATCAGCCGACCCTGTTGACAGTCGATGCCAAAGGGGAAGTCACTGGCAAGGCAAGCGGCACTGCCATTGTTACCGCCCACTTGCAAGAAGCGACGGGACAGATAAGCCTTTCCATCACCAATGCCACCGTGAGTCAGATCCAGATCACCCCCGCCAGTTTGACCCTGGCCAAAGGGATGGCGAAAAAGCTGACTGCCATTGCCACTCTCAGCGACCAGAGCACCCAAGACGTGTCCAGCCAGGTCGCCTGGTTGAGCAGCAATACCAGCATCGCCACCATCAGCACTCTGGGCCTTGTCAACGCCGTGGCAACTGGCAGTACCACTCTGTCTGCCAGCCTGCTCGGCGTTACAAAGAGCCTCAGTCTCACCGTCACCAACGCCACCCTCAATCAAGGCGGCCTGACCATTGCCACCCCACCTCTGACCCTGATCGCAGGCCTGACAGCTCAACTCGCCGCTACCGGCAGCTATAGCGATGGCACCACTGTGGATGTCACTGCCTCCGTCAGCTGGGTCAGCAGCGATCCCGCTGTCGCCACCGTCAGCCTGACCGGCCTGGTCACTGCCGTCGGCCCTGGCACTGCAACTATCACCGGGACGCTTGACGGGCAAACCGTCACCCTGGTGGTCACAGTCACTAACGCCACCCTCAACCCGAACGGTCTGTCGATCTCGACACCTCCCTTGACCCTGGCCGCCGGCCTGACAGCTCAGCTCGCAGCTAACGGCAGCTACGACGATGGTAGCAGCCTGGATGTGACGGCCAGTGTCAGTTGGACCAGCAGCGACCCGCTGGTTGCCACCGTCAGTCCCTCTGGTCTGGTCACCGCCGTTGCTCCTGGTACCGCCATCATCACGGGCACCCTGAGTGGCGAAACCGCAACCATTTTAGTCACAGTCACCAGCGCAGTCCTCAATCCAGGTGGACTCACCATCACAGTTCCGCCTTTGACGCTGGCCGCCGGTTTGACTGGCCAGCTAACAGCAACTGGCAGTTACAGTGATGGTTCCAGTGTGGATGTGACCGCCGATGTCAGTTGGACCAGCAGTAACCCTGCTGTTGCAACCGTGGGCCTCAACACCGGCCTGGTTACCGCCGTACTGCCGGGCTCTGCCACCATCACAAGTACCCTGGACGGACAGTCTGTTACCCTGCCGGTGACTGTCACCAACGCAGTCCTCAATCCCAATGGTTTGGTGATTACAACCTCCCCCTTGACCCTGGCTGCCGGCCTGACCGGTCAACTCACCGCCAGTGGTACTTATAGCGATGGCAGTGTTGTCGATGTTACAGCCGATGTCAGTTGGACCAGCAGTGACCCTGCTGTTGCAATCGTTGGCCTCAACACCGGCCTGGTTACAGCCGTACTGCCGGGCTCTGCCACCATCACAGGTACCCTGGACGGACAGACGGTTACCCTGCCGGTGACTGTCACCAACGCAGTCCTCAATCCCAATGGTTTGGTGATTACAATCCCCCCATTGACCCTGGCTGCCGGCCTGACCGGTCAACTCACCGCCAGTGGCACTTATAGCGATGGCAGTGTTGCCGATGTTACCGCCGATGTCAGTTGGACCAGCAGTGACCCTGCTGTTGCAACCGTTGGCCTCAACACCGGTCTGGTTACCGCTGTACTGCCGGGCTCTGCCACCATTACAGGTACCCTGGACGGACAGACGGTTACCCTGCCGGTGACTGTCACCAGCGCAGTCCTCAATCCCAATGGTTTGGTGATTACAACCTCCCCATTGACCCTGGCTGCCGGCCTGACCGGTCAACTCACCGCCAGTGGTACTTATAGCGATGGCAGTGTTGTCGATGTGACCGCCGATGTCAGTTGGACCAGCAGTGACCCTGCTGTTGCAACCGTTGGCCTCAACACCGGCCTCGTTAACGCTGTACTGCCTGGCTCTGCCACCATTACAGGTACCCTGGACGGACAGACTGTTACCCTGCCGGTGACTGTCACCAGCGCCGTACTCAACCCGGGTGGACTCGTCATCACAGTACCACCACTGACCCTGGCTGCCGGCCTGACCGGTCAACTCACCGCCAGTGGTACTTATAGCGATGGCAATGTTGTCGATGTGACCGCCGATGTCAATTGGACCAGCAGTGACCCTGCTGTTGCAACCGTTGGCCTCAACACCGGCCTCGTTACCGCTGTACTGCCGGGCACTGCCACCATTACAGGGACCCTGGGCGGACAGACTGTTACCCTGTCGGTGACTGTCACCAGCGCCGTACTCAACCCGGGTGGACTCACCATCACAGTTCCGCCTTTGACGCTGGCCGCCGGTTTGACTGGCCAGCTAGCAGTAACTGGCAGTTACAGCGATGGCTCCAGTGTGGATGTTACCGCCGATGTCAGTTGGACCAGCAGTGACCCTTCCGTTGCCACTGTCGGGCTGACCGGTCTGGTTACCGCTCTACTACCGGGCACTGCCACCATCACCGCAACTCTGGATGGTCAGAGCACGACTCTGCTAGTATCTGTGTCCAACGCAATGGTGATAAGTGTGAGTATTGATCCCGTTAACCCCTTGGCCGCGGGAACCACTGCCCAGCTCAAAGCCACGGCAACCCTCAGCAATCTGACGACGCTGGATGTCACCGCTCAAGCCAACTGGCAGAGCAGCGATCCGAGCGTATTCACAATCACCTCTACCGGGCTTGCCACCGGGGTGGTGCCAGGGAGTGCCACGGTCACTGTCAACGTGCAGGGCATCCCTGCCAGCCAACCGGTGACCGTCAGCAATGCGGTGCTGACCAGCCTAGTTGCCAGCTCAACCAGCAGCATTAACTTGCTGAACACGGTAAGGACTATCACCTTTACGGCGACAGGTCACTACTCGGATGGCAGTACTCAAGATGTCACCAGCAGTGCGGCTTGGCGCATGAATGGCGGTCTGTTGAGTCTGGGATTGGGTAACACTTATGTGTTGGTTATTCCTCTTGGCAGTACCAATTTCCAGGCCGAACTCAATGGAATATCCAGCAACATATTGAGTTTCCCAGGTCTGCTACCTTAACCACCCACAGCAACAAAAAGGGTCCTGCGGGACCCTTTTTCATGCCGAATAACAGCACGTTTTTTCGTTCAAAAATCCGCCACATTTAAGGCCCACTTCTGGTACAATGCGCGCCCTTAGCGCTACGCGCCCCCCATTTTTCCGAAATAGAGTCCTTTTGTGAACAACAGCGAATTTAGCAGCCTCAACCTCTCTCCTGCCCTGCTTGAGAACCTCGCCAGCCTGGGTTATCTGCAGATGACCCCGATCCAGGCGCAGAGCCTGCCCTTGGTGCTCGATGGTAAAGACCTGATCGCCAAGGCCAAAACCGGCAGCGGCAAGACTGCCGCCTTCGCCCTCGGCCTGCTCTCCCGGCTTAACCCAAACCGTCTCGACGTGCAGGGGCTGGTGCTCTGCCCGACCCGCGAGCTGGCGGATCAAGTGGCTCAGGAGATCCGTCGACTGGCCCGCACCCTGCCCAATATCAAGCTGGTAACCCTGTGCGGCGGCACCCCGACTGCACCGCAATCCGCCACCCTGGGTTTTGGTGCCCACATCGCCGTCGGCACCCCTGGTCGTATTCTCAAGCACCTGGAACAAGGCACCCTGGAGCTGTCCAGTCTGGAAACACTGGTGCTGGATGAGGCGGATCGCATGCTGGACATGGGCTTTGGTGAAGACATCAACAAAGTCATCAGCTATGCCCCCGAGCGCCGCCAGACCCTGCTCTTCTCCGCGACCTATCCGGAAGGAATTGCCCAGATGAGCCGTGGCGTGCAGCGCAATCCGGTCGAGGTGAGCGTCGAATCCCTCCACGAAGACAGCGCCATCGAACAGAAGCTCTATGAAGTGCCCGCCGGTCAGCGGCTCGAAGCCCTCAGCTGGCTGCTCAGTCACTATCAGCCGAGTTCCTGCGTGGTGTTCTGCAACACCAAGCGCGCCTGCAACGACGTGGCTGACCATCTGGCCGCCAAGGGGTTCTCGGCACTGGCGCTGAACGGCGATTTGGAGCAGCGCGAACGGGATCAGGTGCTGGTGCGTTTCGCCAGCGGCAGTACCTCCATTCTGGTTGCCACCGACGTGGCCGCCCGTGGCTTGGACATCAAGGAGCTGGGTGCCGTCATCAACTTTGAGCTGACCTATGACCCCGAGATCCACGTGCACCGCATCGGCCGTACTGGTCGCGCCGGTCAACAAGGCCTGGCCCTGAGCCTCTATCAGCCGAACGAAGCCCAGCGTGTCAACTTCATCGAAGAGTACCAGCAGGCCCCTATCCCCCATGGCGATCTGGCCAGCATTGGCCGCGAACTCAAGCCGATCGCCCCGTTGATGGTCACCCTCTCCATCGATGCGGGCCGCAAGAGCAAGGTGCGGGCCGGTGATATCCTGGGCGCCCTGACCGGTGAAGGCGGCATAGCCGGTAGCGACGTCGGCAAGATCCAGGTCTCCGAGCAATATTCCTATGTGGCGGTCAAACGTCAGGTAGCGAGCGTCGCCCTCAAGCGGCTGCAAGAAGGCAAGATTAAAGGCCGCACCTACCGCGCTCGCAAGCTGGGCTAAGGTTCAGGTTGTCGCCAGCTCCATAAACCACAGGCGCCCGTTGCAGGCGCCTGTGTCATCTTCCAACCAAGCCAGACCCCATGAGATGACCCATGTCACAACCCAATCCACCCGAAGTTAGCTGTCAGAACTGCGAGGCCTGCTGCTGTCGCCTCGAAGTGATGCTGTTTACCGACACCGGCGTGCCGGATCGCTATGTGGATGAGATAGAAGGACAGGTGCCCGTGATGCACCGGCTGGAAGATGGCTGGTGTGCGGCGCTGGACCGTAACACCATGATGTGCCGCATCTATGAAGTTCGCCCCCTCATCTGCCGCGAGTTCGAAATGGGCGAGCCCGACTGTATCGACGAACGGGACAAATGGTTTATCAAGCTGGAGTGAGCCCGCCCCGATCGCCGCTGGATCGCCCTCATCAATGAGGTGCCACAGCTACGAAGTACACCCCCCTCATCTGCCGCGAGTTCGAAATGGGGGAGCCCGACTGTGTCGACGAACGGGACAAATGGTTTATCAAGCTGGAGTGAGCCCGCCCCGATCGCCGCTGGATCGCCCTCATCAATGAGGTGCCACAGCTACGAAGTACACCCCCCTCATCTGCCGCGAGTTCGAAATGGGCGAGCCCGACTGCATCGACGAACGAGATAAATGGTTTATCAAGCTGGCCTGATCTGCCAAACCATTGCTCCGCCAGATACCTGTCCCCGAACTCCTTTGAATTTTTCCACTGTTGCCAGGCATCCCCAGCAAATCAGTCCCTCATTCAGAGCCTGAGGTAGAGCCTCGGCTCGCGGCCTGGACCCGGCGGTAATCTGTACAGTTGCGACTGACAAAATATTGCTGTTATCATGCGCGCGCCAAACCTTCCACTAGCAAGAAGGTTTCTATTTTTTTGCCGAGGAGTGTCATGTGAATAATAAGGACGTGAGTCATTACCAAAGGATCTGGCGCTGGCACTTCTACGCAGGTCTGTTTGTTGCCCCCTTTCTGATCCTGCTCTCCCTGACCGGGATCATTTATCTGTTCCAGCCCCAGCTGGATAGACTCATGTATTCCGAGCAACTCGTTGTCGTGCCG
Organism: Aeromonas rivuli; assembly: GCF_020149575.1. NCBI lineage: Bacteria > Pseudomonadati > Pseudomonadota > Gammaproteobacteria > Aeromonadales > Aeromonadaceae > Aeromonas > Aeromonas rivuli. The sequence goes on from NZ_CP079742.1 coordinate 3,917,378, forward strand.
GGCGAACCCCGTATGGATGCAGACTTTCTGGTCAACAAGGCCCATGGCTCCTTGCCTGATAGCCAGATAGTGAAGTACATCCCGGCCCCGGCTCCGGATCGCAGCGACCAATTGGTGGTACGCCAACAGGATCGGGAACTGACTGTCTTCATCGATCCCATTCGTGGCACCCTGCTCGGCACCCAAGACAATCACTATAACTTGCAAGCCATTGCCCGTGCTCTCCATGCCGAGCTCATGCTGGGCACCATAGGCGATCGACTGATCGAGCTGGCGGCGGGCTGGGGGCTGGTACTGCTTGGCACAGGTCTCTACCTGTGGTGGCCACGCAAGGGACCCGGCATGCAGGGCTTGCTCTGGCCTAGGCGGGATCAGCAAGGCCGTCTCTGGTGGCGGGATATGCACGCAGTCGTCGGCTTCTGGGGGGCAGGTTTCCTCGTGTTGCTGCTCTTGACCGGCATGACCTGGACAGGTTTTTGGGGAGCTAAGTTCGCCGGGGCATGGAATAGCTTCCCGGCCCAGATGTGGGATCAGGTACCAAGCTCAACCCCGCTGGCTCGCAGCCTGAATCACGCTCACGAACAGACGGTTCCCTGGGCGGTGGAAACCCAGCCGATGCCGACATCGGTTGCTCACGACCAGGATGCAAACCAGGCACAGAACGCCGCCACGCAGGAGTCTCCCGCCCACGATCATAGCGCCATGAGCCATGCGAGCGGCCCGGCCGAGCCCGGTCGCATCAGCTGGCAGCAGGTGCTGGCAACTGCCGAGGGCCGCCAGGTGCAACCCGGCTATAGCATCACGCCGCCTTCAGGTTCCAAGGGTGTCTTCACTCTGGCGCTGTTTGCCGATGATCCCCGTCACGATGCCACCCTCCACCTGGATCAATACAGTGGCAAGGTGCTGGCAGATGTACGCTGGCAGGACTACAACCTGATCGCCAAGACGGTGGAAACTGGCGTCATGCTGCACATGGGCAAGATGTATGGCTGGCCCCACCAGTTGGCCATGCTGCTCATCTGCCTGATGGTCTTGCTGAGCGCGGTCAGCGGCCTCTGGATCTGGTGGCGTCGCCGCCCGGCTGGCCGACTCGGGGTACCTCCCCTGCCGACTCCCCTGCCCTCCCTGCGCGGAGCCCTCCTCTTGCTGGCCTTGCTCGGTCTCGCCTTCCCTCTGGTCGGCGCTTCCATGCTGGTCATCTGGCTACTCGACAGCCTGTTGCTGAGTCGCCTCGGGGCTCCCCTGGCCAAGTTGCGATAACCCCAGGTTGAAATTGGCCCCTTATGGGGCCTTTTTTATCCCTCCAACGCCAGAATTTGTCCGCTTTCACACTGCGCCCGCACGGGCATATGCCGGCAACCGCCCCTGCATCCCGAGGATGCGAACCCGTTCACTCCTCCCGGTCACTTTATCCCCAGCATGAACACTGGGCATGGGGGGGATTTTCCCCTATGGTGGCGAGCACGCAGGGATGTGTAACTGCAAGCCTGACCCGGAGGATGGGGTCGCATGAAAATGCGAATAAACCACTGTTTCGCCTCCTCGATTGCAACCTTTGCCCTTCTGCAGTGTCTTACCGACGACAATAAAATAATGCCTGAGGAAACAGGCATATATAGGCTCATATCAGGAACCCTTAATGAAACAGCTCAAACAGTGGCTAGGCCCTTTCTGGCCTTTTGCCTGCTTCTCTTTACTCGCTCTCGCCATGCTCAGCCTCTCTCGAATGGGACTGGCCCTCTGGCAGGAGGATCGCGTCAATGCCGTCGCTGGCTGGGGTCCCATGCTGCTGCAGGGGATCCGGGTCGACTTCGCCACCCTCTGCTGGCTGTGGGGCGTCCCCGCCATGTTCACCATGCTGCTGGCAGGTCCCCATGGGATAGGTCGCGCCTGGCTCGGGCTGATGCGTGTCTGGCTGACTCTGGGATTGTGGTTGATGGTCTTTCTCGAGATCTCGACGCCCTCCTTCATCACCGAATACGGTGTCAGACCCAACCGTCTCTACATCGAGTACCTCATCTATCCGAAAGAGGTGCTCTCCATGCTGTGGGCCGGTCGCAAGGCCGAGCTGCTGCTTTCTCTGCTGATCAGCCTGTTGACCCTCTGGGGAGGCTGGCGCCTGGCCGGGCATCTGCTCAAGGATCTGGCGCTGCCCCGCTGGTACCTGCGTCCTGCCTTCGCCTTGCTGATCCTGGCCATAGGTTTCCTTGGCGCTCGTTCCAGTCTGGGCCACCGCGCCCTCAATCCGGCCATGGTCGCCTTCGCTGACGACCCCCTGGTCAACGCCCTGACAGTCAACTCCTCCTACTCGCTGTTCTTCGCCATCAAGCAGTTAGGCAACGAGGAAGATGCGGCCAGCATGTATGGCAAGCTGCCGGATGAGCGGGTCATCGAGCTGGTCCGCGCCGAGAGTCGTCGCTCTGCTGCCGCCTTCGACTCGGCCAGTCTGCCGAGTCAGAGCTTCAACCCGGCCAGCCACCAGGGCAAACCGAAGAATCTGGTCATACTGCTGCAAGAGAGTCTGGGTGCCCAGTTCGTGGGTTCCCTCGGTGGTCTGCCGCTCACCCCCAATATCGATGCTCTAAGCAAAGAGGGTTGGGCCTTCAACCAGCTCTACGCCACCGGCACCCGCTCGGTACGCGGCATAGAGGCGGTGGTGACCGGCTTTACCCCTACCCCGGCTCAAGCCGTCGTCAAGCTGGGCAAGAGCCAGACCAACTTCTTCACCCTGGCGGATCTGCTCAAACAGCGTGGTTACAGCACCAGCTTCATCTATGGGGGTGAGAGTCATTTCGACAACATGCGCAGCTTCTTCCTCGGCAATGGCTTTAGTAAAATCGTCGAGCAGAAAGACTTCCTGAACCCCGTCTTTGAAGGTTCATGGGGCGCGTCGGATGAAGATCTGATGGCCAAGGCCAATGACACGTTCGAGGCCCTGCATAAGGAAGGAAAACCTTTCTTCAGCCTGGTATTCAGTTCCAGCAACCATGATCCCTTCGAGTTCCCGGACAACCGCATCGAGCTGTTTGAGCTGCCCAAGGCGACTCGCAACAACGCCGCCAAATATGCCGACTACGCCATCGGTGAGTTTTTCAAGCGAGCCAAGCAATCCGACTACTGGAAGGACACCCTGTTCCTCATCATCGCAGACCATGACAGCCGGGTCGGGGGCGCCAGCCTGGTTCCCATCCCTCGCTTCCATATTCCGGGCGTCATAGTGGGTGGCGGCCTGGCGCCCAAGCAAGATGCACGCATCGTCAGCCAGATAGACATGGCGCCGACCCTGCTCTCCCTGATGGGGGTCAGCGCCAGCTACCCCATGCTGGGGCAGGATCTGACCCGCACGCCAGACGACTGGCCCGGACGAGCCATCATGCAATACGACAAAAACTTCGCCCTGATGCGGGGCAAGGACGTGGTGATTCTGCAACCGGAGCAACCGGCCGAGGGGTTCGTCTATGACGCAACCAGGCAGACCCTGACCCCGACGCCCCAACCCGATGCCCTGAAAGAACAGGCTCTGGGACTGGCGCTGTGGGGCAGCATGGCCTATCAGAAAGGGCTCTATCGCACCGCACCTGAGGCTGAGACGACGCTCAAGGAGTAGCAGTCAGGAGGGCCATGGCCCCCATCAATAAAAAAACCCGCCAACTGGCGGGTTTTTTTATTGATCCGAGCTGGCTCAGGTTGTCAGAAAGCAGGGTAAAGAGCGGCTGAACCTGTGTTCGAATACCAGGGATGTCTCGAGGTGAACCACCTCTTCCCGGGAAGTGAAGTGATCGAACACGAAGTTGCGCAGGTGTTCCGTATCGGCAACGCACAGATGCACCAGGAAATCATCCTTGCCTCCCATGTGAAACAGGCTGATCACCTCGGGCAGCAGCAGGATGGCATCGCGAAACTCATCGATGATCTGGCGGCTGTGACGCGCCAGCTGCAAAGAGACCATGGCCTGGATATGCCCGCCAAGGGCCTGATGATCGACCTCGCAATGGGCCCCCTTGAGCACCCCATCTTGCTGCAATTTACGCACCCGCTCCAGACAGGTGGAGGGAGCCACCCCGACCAGGGCCGCCAAGTCCTTGTTGGTCATGCCAGCATCACGAAACAGGTGTGCCAGGATATCCAGATCCAGCTGATCCAGGTTTCTCATCTCTACTCCTTGAACCGATCAAATTGCTCCAACTCTGCCCGACAACCGAGCTAAACACAACGCAGAAGACGCCTGGTCACCCTTCAGGGTCGTGGCCATATGCAGGCGGTCGGTGTCAGGCCAGATGAAGGTAAATTCAGATTTATTCCTGAACCACCAAATAAATGTTTGCTTTTTGCACAAGTTAGCGACATAGTACGCGCCGGCTAGTTAATCAGCCCTGTTTATGTTTACCCTGCAATGCTTCACCTCACGATGAACCCTGTCAGTATCCGCATAACCTTCTTCTGATTTACTCGCCTTGAGAACCGTCAGGCTGTCTGCCTGCGTTGCCCGGCTCTCACGGTGCAGACCCGATCTGCCCACCCAAATGAACTATGCATCCGCATACTCTTTTGCGCATTCCTTGAAAAGTGCAGACGCCCCTCATCAGGGCTGGGTATTCCTGCGCGCTTGTCGACCACGCTGCCGACCGCGTCCATTAACCTGACATTTGCCAACACAAGGAGCAAACACTTAATTTATATAGAGAAATACCATGATGAAAGCCATACACACACACAAACCCCTGCGTCGTAGCAAGCCCATCAACTTGCCACCCATGGATCCGAGCCCCGGCTACCTGATCCAGTTCAATACCCGTTTCAGCGGTGGCTTTGCCATCCAGTGCGACGGCTTCCCTGCCGAGTTCTCCATCGAAGACCTCGACTAACCGGGTTCATATAGCCGCCAGCCGAAACAGACAGGCCACCCCAAGGGGTGGCCTGTTGCGTATCGAGTCTGCTACTTTCAGCCGGCAGGCTCGAGCAGCAGGCACTCGTCAGCATCCTCGCTCAATCTGATCAGACCACGTTGCACCAATCCCAGCTTGGCCAGCAGTGCCAGTGAGCTCTGGTTGCCCGGCGTGACGATGGCGATGACCCGCACAATCCCCAACCTTTCCCGACCATCCTGCAGGGCCGCCTTCGCCGCTTCTATGCCATACCCCTGACCGCGATAGGCGGGCAGGAAGGCATAACCTATGTCTTCGCAGGGCAGGGTATCGCGTTTGACCAGCCCGCAGATGCCAAGCTTGGCCCCATCACTCTTGCGCGCCACCAGGTAGAGGCCAAAACCATGCTGGCCATAGCTCACCCTGGGACCCTGCTGAATATATTGCTCGGCCCCCGCCAGATCGCGCACACCGCGATCGCCGATGAAATGATGAAAGTCGGGATCATTGAGCAGTTCAAGAATGAAGGGGGCATCACTGGCATCGAGTTCGCGCAGGGACAGGCGATCGGTGTGGATCATGGTTCTCTCGTGGCTTGAAGGCAGAAATTGAGGCCCTCAAGCCTGCACCCGAGGGGGACAGATGACAAGCAGCACACCCTGAAATCCTGGCCTGGATCGGGTTTCCTGCTGGCCCAGTTCGCCCCTTGACCTGGGTTTCACCACGCGGGCCGGACTCGGCATCTCAGGCAGGCTATAATAGCGGCCCTTGTTTTCCACCCTGCCCACGCCGGGCGCCAAGAGCCAGACCATGACCGACCATAACCAAGATGCCACCGAATTTTTCGACGAACAGACCCTGCTGGAAACAGTGGAGAACCAGCTGGCCGAGGGCAATCCGCTCCAGGTCAAGGCGACCCTGATGCGCCTCACCATGAAGGGCATGGCCCGGGAAGAGGCGCTGCAATATATCGCCTGCGCCCTCGGTGCCGAGCTGATGGCGATGGATGCAGATCAGGGACCCTTCAACCTGGTTCGCTATGGCCAGTTCCTGGACAGCCTGCCAGAGATGCCCTGGGCCGAATAATCTCTTGCCTGGGGCAAGGGTCAGCCATGCCTCAGGGGAGCATCCGCTCGGCAACCAGGTAGAATTCCCCCGCAACCATTATCATTACTCCCACCGGATTGAGGAGATGTGAACATGCGCTGGCAAAACCGTCGTGAGAGCAACAATGTCGAGGATCGCCGCCAACAGGGGGGCGGCAACGGAGGGGGGCTGCCCATCGGCGGCAAGGGACGCTTGATCCTGCTGGTGGTGGTCATGGTTGCCGGCTACTACGGGGTGGATCTCAGCCCGCTGCTCAATGGCACTGATCCCAGTCAGTCGGTGGCGCAGCAACCCGCTCCCAACAAGCAGGGCACAGCCCCCGCCAACGACGAGCTGGCGCGTTTCACCTCGGTGATGCTGGCCTCGACCGAAGATACCTGGGAGCAGATCTTCCAGGCATCCGGCAGCCAGTATCAGCCCCCCAAGCTAGTGCTCTATCGCGGCGCGACTCGCACCGGTTGCGGTCAGGGCCAGTCGGTGATGGGGCCCTTCTACTGCCCGGCTGACAAGTCCGTCTATATCGATCTCTCCTTCTATCAGGACATGAAAACCAAGCTGGGGGCCGATGGCGACTTCGCCCAGGGTTATGTGGTCGCTCATGAAGTGGGTCATCACGTCCAGAATCTGCTCGGTATCTCTACCAAGGTACGCAAACAGCAGCAGGGACTGAGCCAGGTTCAACAGAACCAGCTGTCGGTCAGGCTGGAGTTGCAGGCTGACTGCTTCGCCGGGGTCTGGGGACATCAGATGGAACGCGAGCAGATACTCGAGCGCGGTGATCTGGAAGAGGCGCTCAATGCCGCCCAGGCTATTGGGGACGATCGCCTGCAGCAGCAAGGCCAGGGGCGCGTGGTGCCAGACAGCTTCACCCATGGCAGCTCGGCCCAGCGCCTCGAGTGGTTCAAGCGCGGCTTTGACAGCGGCGATCCTGGTCGTTGCAACACCTTCGCCAATCGCTGACCTGATGGAAAAAAGGGCCGGATCCCGCCAGGATCCGGCCCTTTGCCATCTCAAGCCCGCTCGGGCGAACTAGCCAGGCGGAGGGTTGATGGCATCGGCGGGCAGCAGATCGGTGAACACGAAGCCGTCCCGGATCACAGTCTCACCGACCAGGATCTCGAGGGGCCGCAGGAACATGGGGCCATCGACCGCCAGGGTGTGAAACTCCCCCCGCTCGCCGCAAGGATCCACATCCGCAGGCAGTGCCGCCAGCAGCGCCTCATCAAAGCCATGCCCCCCCAGGCTAACAGGCAACTTGCCCGGATCCAGCGTGCTGATATGGGCCCTGAGCCCGGCCGCCATCATCTCCCTTGCCAGCAGACGGGTATCGCTGCCCCAGAGCGGGAACAGCGCCGTGATGCCCGTACTGGCCAGTTGTTGCTCACGATAGGCCCTGACGTCCTCCAAAAAGAGATCGCCAAACGCCATGTGGGTGATGCCCCGAGCCCGCACCCCGGCGACAAATTCCCCCATGATGCGGGCATACTCTTCGTTGCTGCACGGCCAGGGCAGCATGATCTCGGTGAGCGGCAGGCCGACGCACTGCGCCTGGCGCTGCAGCAATTCGCGCCGCACCCCATGCATGGCCACCCGTTCGAATGCCTGATTCAGGGTGCAGAACAGGCCCACCACCTCAAACTCGGGATCCTGACGCAGTCGATGCAGGGCCCAGGCGCTGTCCTTGCCGCTGCTCCAGGAGAGCAGGACCTGCGTAGGGGGCCTATCCATTTCGTTCATTCGCTTCTCTCTTCATGGTCAACACGAGGTTGCAAGACTGTATTGCACATTGTGCGATTTACAGCTGGGGACACAAAAGCATACTCTCGACGCTGAGCGTATCCCCGTGAGCGGGGAACAATAACTAAAAAAATGATGGGGAAACATAAGGATATGACAACAGCCACGCATGCGGATGGCCACACCCGCCCACTGAACCGGCAGGATTACAAGACCCTGAGCCTGGCGGCGCTGGGCGGCGCCCTCGAATTTTACGACTTTATCATCTTCGTCTTCTTCGCCGTGGTGATAGGCGAGCTCTTCTTCCCACCCGATATCCCCGAGTGGCTGCGCCAGTTCCAGACCTTCGGCATCTTCGCCGCTGGCTACCTGGCCCGCCCTCTCGGCGGCATCATCATGGCGCACTTTGGCGATCTCATCGGCCGCAAACGCATGTTCACCCTGAGCATACTGCTGATGGCCTTGCCGACCCTGTTGATCGGCTTGCTGCCTACCTATGCCACCCTCGGCATTGCAGCCCCGCTGCTGTTGCTGCTGCTGCGGATCCTGCAAGGGGCCGCCATCGGCGGCGAAGTGCCGGGGGCCTGGGTCTTCGTGGCCGAGCACGTGCCCGCCCGCCGGGTTGGCCTCGCCTGTGGCACCCTCACCGCCGGCCTGACCGCGGGCATACTGCTCGGTTCTCTGGTGGCCACCGCCATCAACCGCGGTATGAGCCCGAGCGATGTCAGCGACTGGGGTTGGCGCCTGGCCTTCATCCTTGGCGGTCTGTTCGGCATCGTCGCCATGTACCTGCGCCGCTGGCTGCACGAGACCCCGGTATTTGCCGAGATGCAGGCCAACAAGGCCCTGGCCGCCGAACTGCCGCTCAAGACGGTGCTGCGTGAGCACAAAGGCAGCGTGCTGATCTCCATGCTGCTGACCTGGCTGCTCTCCGCCGGCATAGTGGTAGTGATCCTGATGACCCCCTCCTATCTGCAGAAGCTGCATGGGGTCAGTCCGGCCGATGCGCTGTCAGCCAACTCCCTGGCCATCGTCGCCCTGACTCTGGGCTGCATCTGCTATGGCCGTCTCATCGACAGCCTGGGCAGCGGCCCCACCTTCATGCTGGGCTCCCTGCTGCTGGCGGTAGCCAGCTACAGCTTCTATCACGGTCTGCTGGGCGGGACTGAACAGCTGATCCCTCTCTACACCCTGGTCGGTTTCGCGGTTGGCATTGTCGGCGCTGTCCCCTATGTGATGGTGAATGCCTTCCCGGCCGTGGTGCGCTTCTCCGGGCTGTCGTTCTCCTACAACGTGGCCTACGCCATCTTCGGCGGCCTGACCCCCATGCTGGTCACCCTCTGGATGAAGGATGACGTGCTGGCTCCCTCCCACTATGTGGTGGCCCTGTCACTCCTGGGTTTCCTGCTCGGCCTCTTCCTCTGGCTGCGAGATCGTAGCGCGCGTCAGAGTGCGCCCCAGGTCGCATAAAGCCTCCTAGAGAACGGCAGAAGCCCCGCCATGGCGGGGCTTCTTTATACTGTGTCCATCGAGTGAAAGCGGCATAATATAAGCACTTCTGATGCCGGGGCAGGCCATTTCGTCCCGCGCCACCACCATCCTAACGAGGCTACTCATGTTTTTTCAGGTTGTACTGCTGACCCTGCTGGCCCTGTTGCCCATGGTAAACCCGCCGACCACGGCGACCCTGCTGCTGGGTCTGAGCAAGGGCATGTCCCGGGAGCATGTACGCCGCCAGATCAATCTCGCGGCCATCTATCTGTTTGCCACCCTCTGCGTCAGCTTCTTCATCGGCTCTTCCATCCTCGACTTGTTCGGTATCTCCATACCGGGACTGCGCCTGGCCGGCGGCCTCATCATTGGCTTCATCGGTTTTCGCATGCTATTTCCGGCCCCGCCCCAGGCCGGTGAGACGGACACCAATCAGAGCATCGCCTTCGTGCCGCTTACCATGCCCAGCATGTGCGGCCCTGGCACCATGGCGCTGGTGATCAGTGGCGCCGCCCAGATTGCGGATCTCTCCACAGAGACTCCCCGTCTCCCCATCTACGGCGGGGTTGTGGTCGCCTTCGCCCTGATGAGTCTGTTCAGCTGGGCCGTGCTCAAGTTGGCGGATCCCGTCTGCAAGCTGCTGGGTGAAACAGGCATCGATGCCATGACCCGCATCATGGGCTTCTTGCTGGTCTGCATGGGGATGCAATTTTGCATCAACGGCATCAAGGAGGTCGCCCAGGATCCGGTATTCCACTCGGCACCCTCCGCCCAGCAGGCTCCCGCCCCCTTGTCGGAGCGGCTACCCGCCAAACCATGATCGTCAGTGTTACCCAATGCAAAACCCCGGCCTGAGCCGGGGTTTTTTATGGTCATGAGCGCCAGCATCCTGGCTTACTGGGTACCGCCCACAGTGAGCTGATCCAGCTTGAGGGTCGGCTGACCGACCCCAACCGGCACACTCTGCCCCTCCTTGCCACAGACGCCAACCCCGCGATCCAGCGCGAGATCCCGGCCCACCATGGAGACCTGGCTCATGGCTTCCGGGCCATTGCCAATCAGGGTGGCCCCCTTGATGGGGGTGGTTATCCTGCCATCCTCGATGAGATAGGCCTCGGAGGCGGAGAAGACGAACTTGCCGGAGGTGATATCCACCTGGCCGCCGCCAAAGTTGGGGGCATAGATGCCCTTCTTGACCGAGGCGATGATCTCCGCCGGATCATACTGACCCGCCAGCATGTAGGTGTTGGTCATGCGGGGCATCGGCAGGGCGGCATAGGATTCACGACGACCATTGCCCGTCGGCGCGACCCCCATCAGGCGGGCATTCTGCTTGTCTTGCAGATAACCCTTGAGGATCCCGTTCTCGATCAGCATGTTGTAGCCGCCGGGAACCCCTTCATCATCGATGCTGACAGAGCCGCGGCGCCCCTGCAGGGTGCCATCATCGACGATGGTGCAGTGTTTGGAGGCGACCTGCTCACCGATACGACCGGCGAAAGCGGAGGAGCCCTTGCGGTTGAAGTCCCCTTCCAGGCCGTGGCCCACCGCCTCGTGCAGCAGCACGCCGGGCCAACCGGAACCCAACACCACCGGCATGGTACCGGCCGGGGCATCGATGGCCTCCAGATTGACCAGCGCCTGGCGTACCGCTTCGCGCACGAAGCCGAAAGCCCGGCTCTCAAGGCCATCGAGCTCCAGGAACCAGTCATAACCAAAGCGGCCACCACCCCCGGCGCTGCCCCGTTCGCGGCGCTCGCCCCGTTCCGCCAGCACGGTTACCGAGAGGCGCACCAGAGGGCGAATGTCGGCGGCCAGGGTGCCATCGGTGGCCGCCACCAGGATCTCTTCATAGACCCCATTGATGGAGGCCATCACCTGCGTCACCGTCGGATCCAGACTGCGGGCAAACTTGTCCATCTGCTCGAGCAGGGCAATCTTCTGGTGCTTGTCCAGGGTCTGCAAAGGATCCAGGGCGGGATAGAGCAGGTTGGCCGAGGTTCGGGCCCAGGCCTTCACCTTGCCCTGACTGCCTGCGGCGGCGATGCCACGGGCGGCGGTCACGGATTGCTCCAAAGCGCGCAGACTCAGCTCATCGGAGTAGGCGAAGCCGGTCTTCTCACCGCTGACGGCACGTACCCCGACCCCCTGGTCGATGTTGTAACTGCCGTCTTTGACGATGCCATCTTCCAGCATCCAGGACTCATGCCAGCTGCGCTGGAAATAGAGATCGCCAAACTCCACCTGGTGGCTCATCAGGCTGCCGAGCAGCTGTTGCAAGCGGCCTTCATCCAGCCCGTTGGGCGCCAGCAGGGAGGCACTCACCTGATTCAATAGACTCAATCTTTCTCTCCACTCTCGATGCGAGACGTCGTAACGGTGAATTCATCCGGTGTGGCCCGGTGACAAGTTCGTATTCGTAGGGTGCAATGAACAAAGTGAACTGCATCGCCAACCCACACATAGACACAGGTGCAATGCGCTTCGCTTGTTGCACCCTACGTCAATCAAGCAACCGGGCGTGGTGCACTATCGGCAAACGGCTGCGTTTTAGTTCTTCACCTCTTCACCACACCATCAGAGCAAGCGGGCGTGTTGCAGCACGGGCATGGTGCGTTTCAATTCGTCGACAAGCCCGGGATCCATCTTCACCAGCACTGTGGCGGGGCCCGAATCCTGGCAGGCCAACACCCGCCCCCAGGGATCGATGATCATACTGTGGCCCCAGGTCTGGCGGCCCGTCTCGTGGCTGCCACCCTGATTGGCCGCCACCACATAACACTGGTTCTCGATGGCGCGGGCCCGCAGCAGCGGCTCCCAGTGCGCCTCGCCGGTCACGGCGGTAAAGGCGGCAGGCACCAGCAACACCCGGGCCCCCTGGGCACTCAGCCGACGATAGAGCTCGGGAAAGCGCAGATCATAACAGATAGAGAGGCCGAGGGGGCCAAAGGGCGAGTCAGTCAGGCTGACCTCCTGACCCGGGCTGAAGGTCTCGGACTCCCGGTAGCGGCCATGGTTGTCCGCCACATCCACATCGAACAGGTGGATCTTGTGATAGTGACCTCGGCGGGCCCCCGCCGGATCGAACACCAGGGAGCTGGTGTGGATATGCTCCGAGCCGGGAATGGTAGTGGGCATGGCGCCAGCTACCAGCCAGATGCCATGCTCCTGAGCCCAGCTGGCCAGCTGGAACTGAATGGGCCCCTCGCCAAGGCGTTCTGCCCCATCGAGATAACCCTGCCGCTCGCCAAACAGGGCGAAGTTCTCCGGCAGCAGCACCAGCAAGGGGCGCGCCGGGGGGAGCTCGGCCAGCAAGCGGGCAATCTGCGCCCTGTTATCGGCCCAGTGTCGTCCCGAGATCAACTGCATTGCGCATAACCACATGACTCACTCCTTGTTCATCATCCGGATGGGGTCTCAACGCTGGGACGGGCCATCATGCTTGGGGTTGAGCAGGAAGGGGCTCACCTCGTTGGGGGGCAGGGTTGGCGCCACCTGCTCCACCGCCTGCTTCTGATCCTGATTGAGCTTGATCATGGCCCTGTCCCGTCCCGCCTCGATAAGCCTGGGATCGTCGATGGGACCTGAGACCCGAAAATCGATGCGGGTGATGACGTCTACCACGGGCTCGAGCAGCTTGGAGAGCGCCAACACGTAGAGTCCTGTGATGGGAGTCAACGAGAAGGCCGCCACCACCGGCAGGGTGCCCCCCAGGTTGGGGGAAAAACTCAGCTCATAATCGATGTGCCAACGGACCAGATCCAGCACCCCTTCGCCTCTGAGATTACCCGCGGCGCCCTTCATGTAGAAGTCATTGTTTTGCACTATGCCTTTGTCGATCTTGGCGGTGGCGGACATGGACTCAAAATAGAAGCCCTTGTCGAACACGTCGCGAAAATCGAGGCGCAGCTTGCGCAGGATCGAATCCAGACTGAGCAGAGAGAGCAGCCGGGCGCCCTTGTCGTTCACCTCACGCAGGGTGCCGCCTTCCAGCTGGTACTCGGCCGTGCCGTTCAGGCTTGCCAGGTTGAGTCGATAAGGTACATCCTGCCAGCTGAGGCTCGCCTTGGCCTTGGCGGGCGCATCGCCGATGGGGGAGGTGTAACCGAGCCGCTTGAGCAGCAGCTCGCTGTTTTTGCTGTTGATGTCCAGCCGGGCCTGGGTCTGCATGCCGCTGGCACTCGCTATCCAGTCGGCACTGCCGCTGAGCCGGCTGTTCGCCAGTCGCATGTCGAGCCCCTTGAGGCTTACCTTGCCGGGGGCTGGCACCAACTCTCCCTTGACCGCTCCCAGGGGCAAGCTGCCAAAGCGGCAATCCAGGCAGCTGAACCTGAGCCAGGGCATGGCGTCCATGATGGCCCTGTCTTGACTGGCATCGGCACCGGGTCGCAAGTCCTGGCTATTGCCGGACCAGTGAATACGGGCAAACTGGGCATCGACCGGCTGACTGTCCGCCAGGGGGAGTCGCACTACCCCCATCACATCGGGGCTGTCGATCATCACCTCGGTCGCCCCGGCGATGGGGCCGACCGTGAAGTGCACGGCCTTGAGCAGGGCACTACCCAGACTCGCCTGTGCCAGCTGGCCATCCACCCACCAATCTGACGGCAAGAAGGCTGGCCCCACCAGGGCCGGGCCCTGGTCTCCGTGCTCCGGTAACCAGCGATTGAGCTTGGCAAGCCAGCCTGCCACATCGGCATTGGGCTGGTTGATGGCGATCAGCATGGGCTTGTCGCGCAGCGCCCTGCCACCGGCGCCGCCCACGTCCAGCCGCAAGCGGCTCAGATAGGGGCTGGCTTCGCCATAGACCAGGCTACTTTGCAGCGCGACATCTGTGCCCAGGGCGCCATGGATTTCGGCCACCCCGCTCTGCCCTCGTACCGTGACGTTAAGGGGTTGGCGCGCCCCAGCCGCCTTGTTGAGGGGGGCAGGCAACTCCAGGGCCATGCCCTGCAGATCCGAATCGAGTCCGAGCTGGAAGTTAAAGGGTTTACCCCCTGGCAGGTTCAGCGCCAGCTTGCCGCGCCAGTCGCTGCGTCCCCGCAAGATGGCCAGGTCGCCTATCTGCTTTGGCTGGCGGGCGCTGTCCCAATTCCCTTTGAAATCAAGGTCAACCTTATAGACCCCAGGCTGCTGCCTGCCGTGATAATCCAGAGTCAGGGGCTGGTCCCAGAGTCTGGCCTTGAGCCCCTTGAAGCGGGTCTGGGCATTGTCATACTCGAGGCGGCCCTGCACCTGTTCCAGAGGCAGGTTCAGGGAGGCGACCCGCACCTTGTTGCCATCGAAATCTGCGTGGCCCTCGGCCTTGACCTCCCCCTTGCCATCCAGGGGAATGTCGAGCTTGACCGTCCCCTTGAGCGGGCCGCGCACTTCCAGTTCGCCCAGGGCCTGACCGACCGAGTCCTTCAGGGGCGAGGCTTGCAGGTAGTCGCTGATGGCCTTGCCTTCCCCCGCCACCTTGGCGTCTATGTAGAGATGGGCACCGGGGTAGAGATCCGGGATCCAGGCATGGACATCGTCCGATCCCGCCTTGCCGAGCCGGGTAGCGTGGCTGCGCATATCCAGGCTGGCATTCTGGAACAGCAAGTCTATCTGTAAGTCGGTGAGAGGCTGCCAGCCGGGATCGAACTGGAAGCGCGCCCGCTCGAGGGGCACGGCCGCCTGGAAGATGCCCTCTCCCTTGGCATAAGGGAAGCCCTTGAACTCGCCGTACCAGAGCAGGTCGGCCCCCTTGGCCTGACCGCCCTGAATGGCAGCGCTCAGGTAATCGACCAGGCTCTTGCCCATCACGGCGAGGGGGAAGTAGCCATCGGCGTGGGCCGCATTCTTGACGTCAACATGGCCGGTCAGGGCCAGGAAGGGGTGTTCGAACAAATCGAGTCGAAAACGGCTGCTCAGGCTCAAGTCAGGGTTATCGAGGAGAATATCCTGACCGTAGAGCACCCACCCCTCCGGATCGCGCCACCAGTCGAGGCGGGCCGAGAAGTCATCGATTGGGATGACGCGCTTGAAGTGACGGGCCGGGTCCAGCTTGTCCTTGCTCATCCGCAGTCGGGCGCTGCCGCCGGTCGGAGTGAGCCAGAACTCGCCGTTCAGATCCTGCACGCCGGGCACATCCTGCCACGCCTTGAGCTTGAGGTGAGCGAGATCCCCCCGCAGCGAGAGTCCCTGCCAATCTCCGGCGGCCTGCAAAAACAGCTCCTTGATCTCCCCCTCGGGCTGGGTCTGCTTGAGGGTCTCGGTCAACGCGGGGTAGAGGCCAGAGACCAGCTGGCTCAGGCTGGCCGCCTGCTTGAGATCCACGGCGGGCACATAACCCTGGATCCGGTCGCCGATGCGCTCGAGTTGCAACCTGCTGCGCAGCCAAGGTTTGCCGTCGAGCTTGAAGGTCATTTCGTGGCTGGCCAGTTGCCAGTCATCCCCGTCCCGACGCAGCTGCACTTTACCGCCCTGCAGACCCAGATGGTGCGTCTCGCCCTGTTTGGGATCTTTCCAGATGAGGTAGTTGTTACCAAACGCGAGCAGGGAGTTGCCAATCTGGCCACCGGCGAAGCTGCTCCAGAGCTGGAAGTCGAGCTGGCCGTCAACCTTGGGCTCACCGGTATGGATGCGGGCCAGCAGCGGGCCCAGATCGAGCTGCTTGGCGCCAAGGTAGAGCTGCCCCTCCAGCCTGTCGAAGCTGCGTGCCGGGTTGGTGACATCCAGGATCAGATCCAGGGTGCTATCCCCCACCCCGTTGACCAGATACGCCTTGCCCACCCCCTGGTGGCGCTTGCCGCTGTTGCGCCAGCGCAAGTTGGCCACATCCAGCGCCCGCACCGCGCCCAGGGCAGTGGTGATGCTGACGCGGGTGTTGTGCACATCGAAGGTGTCGAGCTGGGTCAGCAAGAAACGCAGCAGGGCCCGCTGCTGGTCATGGGGCTTCTCTTTCTGCTCCACGGCGGGCTGGCTCAGATCAAGGTGGATATCGCCATCGCTCAGTTGCAACTCGCCAAACACGGGCCTCAGCCGCTGCAGAGATTGCCAGAAATCGAGGTGAGCCCAGACTTTGCCGAGGCGAATGGCAAAACGCCCCGAATCCGGGGCTATGGTGAAGTTGGTCAGGGCCAAGGCCGGGCCGCTCTGGGTCCAGTCCAGGCCGACGGCGTCGACGCTGGCCTCCAGCTGGCTGCCCGCGAGCAGATGATCGAGCAGGGCCTGGCGATGCTGGTTGATCAGGGGGCCGCCAAGGCGTACCAGGCTGACCAGCAGCGCCAGCAGCACGAAGCAGACTCCGAGGGCCAGCCAGCCCCGACTCAACCAGCGGTGGATCACTACATCATCACCACATCAAACTGTTCCTGACCACAGAGCGGCTCGCTGATGAGTCGCACCTGCTTGCCGATGAACACCTCCAGCTCGGCCAGGCTGTGGGACTCCTCCCCGCGCAGATAGTCCGCCACGGCAGGGGCCGAATAGACGGTGAACTGATCGGCATCGTAGGCACGGTTGACGCGGATGATCTCCCGCAGGATCTCGAAGCAGACCGACTCCACCGTCTTGACCCGGCCGCGCCCCTTGCACTCGGGGCACTCGGAGCAGAGCACATGCTCCAGGCTCTCCCGGGTGCGCTTGCGGGTCATCTCCACCAGGCCGAGCTGGGAGAAGCCGTTGACGTTGGTCTTGGCCCTGTCCTTGGCCAGGGCCAGCTCCAGGCTGTGCAGCACCCGGCGCCTGTGATCCTCGGACTGCATATCGATGAAGTCGATGATGATGATGCCGCCGAGGTTGCGCAGCCGCAGATGACGGGCGATGGCGGCGGTGGCCTCGACGTTGGTGTTGAAGATGGTCTCTTCCAGATTGCGGTGGCCGACGAAGGCGCCGGTGTTGATGTCCACCGTGGTCATGGCTTCGGTCTGGTCGATGATGAGGTAGCCGCCGGATTTCAGCTCCACCTTGCGCTCCAGGGCGCGCTGGATCTCGTTCTCCACGTCATAGAGATCGAAGATGGGCGACTCCCCCGCATAGGACTCCAGCTTGCTGGCAAGCTCGGGCACATACTCCTCGGTGAAGCGTTTGAGCGCCTCGAAGCTCTGCCTGGAATCGACCCGGATCTTGTCGAGCTCGGCACCGACGAAGTCACGCACCACCCGAAAGGCGAGGCTGGGATCTTCATAGAGGATCTTGCAGGGGGGGTACTTGTGTTTGCGCTCCAGGATCTTGCGCCACAGCCGTTTCAGGAAGGCGGCATCCTGCTCCAGCTCCTGCTCCCCCACCCCTTCGGCGGCGGTGCGGATGATGTAGCCGCCCAGATCGTCCACATAGCCGGCCACGGTGCGCTTGAGGCGCTCACGTTCGGCCTCGGATTCGATCCGCTGGGAGACACCGACGTGGGCGCTGCCCGGCATGAACACCAGATAACGGGACGGCAGGGTGATGTCGGTGGTGAGACGGGCGCCCTTGGTGCCCAGGGGATCTTTGACCACCTGCACCATGATGTCCTGCCCCTGGCGGACCAGCTCGGCGATGTTGCCCGCCTGGAACTGCTCCTTCTCCTTGACCGCCACGCACTCGGTGTGGGGCACTATGTCGGAGGCGTGCAGGAAGGCGGCCTTGTCCATGCCGATGTCGACGAAGGCCGCCTGCATGCCAGGCAGCACCCGGCTGATCTTGCCCTTGTAGATGTTGCCCACTATGCCACGCTTGGCCTGGCGTTCTACGTGCACTTCTTGCAGCAGGCCATTCTCGACCAAGGCGACCCGGGTCTCTGAGGGAGTGACGTTTACCAGCAGTTCTACCGACATAAGTTACCTTGTCTGTTCTAGTTTTGAATTCTGGGCAGCCCATCCGGAACAGGGGCGGAGGTAACAGGGTAAACGCGGAGAGAGACTCAGCCCGCCTGTTCCAGATGTGCCTTGATCAACAGATCCGTCTCCAGCAAGGGCAGGCCGACCACGGCGCTGTAACTGCCCTCGATGCGGCTGACAAACTTGCCAGCTATCCCTTGGATACCATAAGCCCCGGCCTTGTCACAGGGCTCACCGGTGCGCCAGTAGGCCTCAATCTCGCTCTCATCCAGCTTGCGAAAGGCCACATTGGTGGTCACCAGTCGCACGTCACAACGCTCTTTCGTCGCCAGGGCCACCGCCGTCATCACCTGATGCACCCGACCGGAGAGTGCCTCCAGCATGTCTTTGGCATCGAGCAGGTCGGAGGGCTTCTCCAGCACCCGATCCCCCAGCACCACTATGGTGTCGGCACCCAGCACCGGCAATGCGGTCGGGGCCGCCGCCACACCGGCCATCGCCTTGTCACGGGCGAGGCGGCAGACGTAATCCTGGGGCTTCTCACCCTCGAGACGCTGTTCCGGCACATCCAGCCTGAGTACCTCAAAGCGGTAAGCGAGTTGGGTCAGCAGTTCCCTGCGACGGGGAGAGCCAGAGGCGAGATAGAGTTGCAGTTCGTTATGTTTGCTCATAATCACTTGATATTAAAGCGGCGGCGCACTTTGCGCAGCACCAGAAACACCCAAGGCCATATTAACATTGTGGAGAGGGTGGACCAGAAATAGGCCAGATTGAGGCTGGCACGACCAAACAGATGCTCGGACCAGAAGATGGCGACCTTACCCACCAGGGAGAGCAGACCTATGATGAGGGCTTGCTGCCAGAGGGAGAAGTTGCGGATCTTCTGGAACTGGAAGGCAGCCAGATAGGTGGTGATGGCCATGGCCATGGCCCGCACACCCAGGGTACTGCCCAGCAGCACATCCAGCAGCAGACCGGCCACCCAGGCGGTGCCGACATTGGCCCTGTGGGGCAAGGCCAGCGCCCAGTAAATGAGTACCATGGCGAGCCAGTCCGGCCGGAAGGGCTCGAACTGAAAAGGGAGCGGCATGATGGAGAGGCTCAGGGCCAACATGACCGAGACCCAGATCCAGAGTCGCCCGCTAGCGGGTTCCAGCATCAGCGGGTCGCCCCCGCGGCCGAGGTCGCGGGCGCAGCGGCCTCTTCGTCGTGGACTTCGGGCTTCTTGTCAGTCCAGAGCAGCAAGAGGTAACGCAATCTGTCCAGCGCCACCAGCGGCTTGGCCTCTATCTGGGCGAAGGGCTTGCCTTCCACGTAATCGGAACGGGTCACGGTCGCCACCGGATAACCTTCCGGGAAGCGGCCACCCAGACCCGAGGTGACCAGCAGATCACCAACCTGGACGTCGGTGTTGCGCGGCAGGTTGCGCAGCTCCAGCTTGTCCAGCTCGCCGCTGCCGGAGGCGATGGCGCGCAGATCATTGCGCAGCACCCGTACCGGAATGCCGTGGCTGGTATCGGTGATGAGCAGCACCCGACTGGTGGTCGAGCCCACGTGCAGCACCTGACCTATCACCCCCTGATCGTTGATCACCGGCTGGCCGTTATAGACGCCATCCAGTGCCCCCTTGTTGATCAGCACCTGATGGCTGAAGGGGTCGGAATCCACCGACAGCAGCTCGGCCACCATCTTGCGGGACTCGTTATGCACGGGAGAGCCAAGCAATTCCCGCAGCCGCTGATTCTCATGCTCCAGATGATCCAGCTTGAGCAGACGGGAACGCAGGGTGAACAACTGCTGTTCTTGCTGCTTGGTCTGTTCGATGAGACTGGATCGGGTCTGTACCTGGGTCGACATGGTGTCGAGCAGGGAGCTGGGGGCATTGGCGATATATTGCAGCGGGCTGACCAGGGAGCTCAGATAGACGCGGACGTGCGTGAACACACCGAAGCGGGAATCCGCAACGATGGCAGCAACCGAGATGATGACGGCGAGAAACAACCGTAACTGAAGCGAAGGGCCTCTACCAAAAATGGGTTTCATGTGTCGTCAAAAAAGAGCCGGCGCTCGGCCGGCTTTGGGTCTTATTCGTAGTGGAACAGGTCGCCACCGTGCATGTCGATCAGCTCCAGCGCCTTGCCGCCGCCACGGGCGACACAGGTGAGGGGATCTTCAGCCACGACGACCGGAATGCCAGTCTCTTCCATCAGCAGACGGTCGATGTCCTTGAGCAGCGCGCCACCACCGGTCAGCACCATGCCGCGCTCGGAGATGTCGGACGCCAGTTCCGGCGGGGACTGCTCCAGGGCCACCATGACCGCGGAGACGATACCGGACAGTGGCTCTTGCAGCGCTTCCAGGATCTCGTTGGAGTTCAGGGTGAAGCTGCGCGGTACCCCTTCGGCCAGGTTGCGACCGCGGACTTCGATCTCGCGCACCTCTTCGCCCGGGTAGGCGGAGCCTATCTCGTGCTTGATGCGCTCGGCGGTGGCTTCACCGATCAGGCTGCCGTAGTTGCGGCGCACGTAGCTGATGATGGCTTCGTCGAACTTGTCGCCGCCGATCCGCACGGACTGGGAGTAGACCACGCCGTTCAGGGAGATGATGGCCACTTCCGTGGTACCACCACCGATATCGACCACCATGGAGCCGGTCGCTTCGGAGACCGGCAAGCCGGCACCGATGGCGGCAGCCATGGGTTCATCGATCAGGTAAACCTCACGGGCGCCGGCGCCCAGTGCGGATTCCTTGATGGCACGACGCTCTACCTGAGTGGAGCCGCAGGGTACGCACACCAGCACACGGGGGCTGGGGCGGAAATAGTTGTTGTCATGCACTTGTTTGATGAAGTGCTGCAACATCTTCTCGGTCACGTAGAAGTCGGCGATGACGCCGTCTTTCATCGGACGGATGGCGGAGATGTTGCCTGGGGTACGGCCCAGCATCTGCTTGGCGGCATGACCGACGGCAGCGACCGATTTGGCGTTCCCGCGCTCTTGGCGAATGGCGACAACTGAGGGTTCGTTAAGGACGATCCCTTGATCTTTTACGTAGATCAGGGTGTTGGCAGTTCCCAAGTCGATCGACAGATCGTTGGAAAAGACGCCTCTGAGCTTTTTGAACATGGCTACGGGAAATCCTAAGAATTTGGAGGTGCGGAAAACCGGCTAACTTTACCAATGCCCACCCCAATCGGCAAGCGCTCAAACTGTCACCAATCAATCAAGCGCGACAAAAATGCGAGTCATCACTCACTGGCCCAAGCCGACAAACACTAAGAAACAAGGAGATAAGCCGCGCACTCATGCCAAACAGCCCCGATCCTCGCCCGCATATCCATTTCAGGGCATCACTTCCCGGCGATAAATAATTCTGTCATTACCGCGACCAATCCCGAAAATCGCCATGCCATCCAGACTGTCAGGGTCGGAAAGCCAGAGCGGCCGCCGTCCTGGCTGCAGTTCTGACTCGGGCTGCTGGCTCAGATCGATACGGAAAGGAATGCGCACCGCTCTCTCCGGGGCGGCAAACTGGAAACCTATCTCACCCTCGTGGGCCATCGCCGTCATGGCTCCCGGCGCCGTTTCGCCCAGTCCGAGCCGGATCTTGACGTTAGACCCCAGGTCAAGATCCCCGCTCCCTGCATCGAAGTGCTGACTGCTATCGGTAAACACGACCCCTTCATCCAGCAGAGAGAGCCGAGTGCATTGGTCAGCCCACTGCCTGTGCCAGTTGCCCGCTTCATGATATTGCAGCTCCAGCGGCACCGTCAGCGGCGCCGAAGCGACCCCCTGCACCGTACCGGCCTGTATCCGGCCGAAATAGGCCTCCATGGGCCGGTTATCTATCAGCCGGGCATTGCAGCCCGACCCGCTGCAGGGCCCCACCTGCTGGGCATTGAAATCCGGGGCGGCGATCAGGGTCCTTTCGCCATCGCCGTCCTGCATATAGAGACCAAACAGCAGCGCGCGATAGGGGCCATCGGGCTGGGTATCGGACAACCTCACAAACTCGGTCGGCCCGATGAAGTCGGCCTTCCCCGCCTCCCAGGGCAGTGGCCCCAGGCTACGCAGCCGGGCAGAGAGCGAGACCCCATCGCTGTTGTTGGCCGTGGTCAGATAGGCATTCCCCTTGGCGAAGTCCCCCCAATAGTTTTGCGTCACGGCGCCCGCCTGATTGCGGGCCTGAATATGCAACCTGGTATTGAAGGGTTGCCCCATATAGGAGAAATCACCGCAGGCGGGCAGGATGTCGCCGCTGACCAGATTGAAATCCACCGGAATAAAGCGCCCCACCGGCACGCTGCTGGCGGGGGGTATGGTGTAGTTGAAATAACCTGCTGCCGGTGGCGTCGCCGTCATCCGGAACACTCCAACCTCGCTGACCGACTGACTGATGACGTTGAGGTTATTGCTGCCCTTCACATTGGAATGGTCATAGCGGGGCGTACCTATCGCCGCCTCCACCCCGGGTTTGGGGGCCACCAACGTGCTGCCGAGGGCAATATTGGCCAGCACGAAGTTGGGGGTCGCCAGATTGTCGCGGCACAAGTCTTTGTCATCGTCCGCTTGCCAGGCCACCCCTTTGATATCCAGCTGGAACGCCTCACCGGTCTTCTTGAACACCGGGCAACTGGCGTAATCAGCATTGGTCGCATTGGCACTGGGGACGCATTCCCCTTGTGGAGCCTTGATGCAGAGCCCCACCGGACGGCTGACAAAGAGATCTGACCCTGTCATCACCAGTCCCGCAGTATCGCCACTGCCATCGTGGCGGGCATTGAGCTGCATCTTGCCCGCATCCGGATAGTTGACCGTCAGAGTCGTCTCCCCTTGGGCATTGAAGGTCAGCGTCTGCGGGCTAGCCTGTCCGGCCGCCTGGCTAGTGGCGATGGCGCTGCCATTGACCGTCACCCTGCTGCCGAAGGCATTGCTCGCCGGGTTCACATAGTCACTCCAGAAGCTGACCGGCTTGCTCACATTGGCAAAACCGGGCACACACTGCTGGCTCGCATTGTCCTTCTTGACCGCCTTCATCACCACATTCTGCGGCTTGTTAGCCAGGGTGTCCTGCACATCGAACACAAAACCACTGTCGGCAAAATTGAGGGTGCAAGCGGCGGTACTGAGCGCCCCTGCCCCTGCCCGGCAGAGGGTGGTGCTGAGGGGTTTGGTGGATGGAGTCGAGCCGCTGACACCGACGGTCAAAGCCCCCTGGATGTTGTTGCGCAGTTGCATTGAGGTGCTGCCACCGCTGAAGCTCACCATGGCGCTGTTGCCGTTGTAGCTCACCTGGTTGCTGGCCACCCAGCCGTTGCTGCCACTCTTGAGGGGCGTCAGGGTGGCGCTCACCGGATCCGTGAACAACTGGCTACAGCTGGCATTGGCGCAGGCCCGTATGGTCAGGGTCTCCGGGTTGCAGGTCAGGGCATTGCCGCCGTGATCGAACTCGAAGTGATCGATCTGGGTGCCCACCGGGTTGGAGTTGATGGCACAGATCCGGACGTTATCTATCTGGTGAGCATTGGTCAGATCCCCTGTCGAACCTGTCAGTGACAACATCAGATCCTCCGGGATGGCCGCCTGACCACTCTGGGCAGCCGCATTGAAGCTGTCGATCAGGGTGCTGTAACCGCTCCCCGTGTCGCGCTCCACCTTGACCATGGACTGACCGCTGGTACGTGAATCTATGGTGAGTCGGTAACGATGGGAGCGATTGCCATCCGAGCCACTGTCCACGGTCGGCGCGAGGCAGTTGCCGCTGGCGTTGCTGCTGCCATCGTTGCAGGTGCCTTTCAGATAGTTGTAGCCGCTGGTACCTGACCCTGAGCCTCGCACCACCACGGACTGCCTGCGCTGCCCCTTGTTGAGCGTTCCGCCCTCACCCGAGAAGTTGCCATATTCATCTATCCCTACCCCGAGCCAGCCGCCGGCGAAACCGTTCACGCCAGGCTTGAAGCCATAACCGAGGGGCCCACCGAAGGCGCCGGGTTGCGGGGTCACCTTGGCATCGGACAGCACCACGGCCATGCCGTCCGCCCCATTGCCGCCATAGGCATATTGATCGAACTCTATGGTCACTAGGTTGTTGGCCGCCGGGAACAGCCGCTGATAAGTGGCGGAGGTGGATTGCCTGGTACTGGCCTGGGTCATGCCGAGCCGACCATTGACGATGGAGGGGGTAAAGTTGCCACTGCTGCGCGCCACCACCCAGTTGTTGCTGAGGGAGCTGGCGGAGAAGTCATCGCTGAAACAGGCGAGCGGCGGAGTGATGACATTCTCATTGATACTGGACTGCGCATCCATGCTCAGATAGCGGGCTGTGACCCGCCCATAGATGGCTGCGTTGTTATTCATGGTCAGCTTGTTATCCGTATAGAGATAACCGTAAAACTTGGTGCTGTTGTCGAGCACCATGTTGTTGTAGTTAACCCAAATCAAGCGTCCCTGATTGTCGGCATTGACATTTACGGTATTAACGAATTTGACGTCCTGATTGATAAATATCCGGGTCAAGCCAGACCCGGTCAGCTTGATGGTCCCATTATCAATCGTCAGTTGATCAATATAATAATCCCCCTCGCCGAGCTGCAGGGTCGCATTGTTACGCACCGACAGAGTCTTCAGCTGGTACTCACTGCGGCTGGGGAACGTCAGGGCGCAATTCTCGGCAGTGATGGAACCATAGCTCGCGAGGGGCACTGTCTGCTGCCCGGATTGGCAAGTCAGCGAGTTGGTGGCACCGATGGATGGGAAGTCATTGTTACCGGATAACTTGAGCCCACGAATGTCAGCGCCCGTCACTTGGCAAACCTGATATCCGCCGGCGCCATTATCACAGCGAGGGGTATTGTTCTGATCTTTGTTAACCGAGCAGAATTTTAATGCCTTGCCTCCGGTCCCATTAATCTTCGGATTGTTGACCTGATAAAGCTGGTCACCGTTGATCTGATGGCAGCTGTTGTTGTTATTCCCGTGGTGGCCTTGTACAACAGCCGGAAATATTTCACCCGAATTAATTGCATCAAACGATGCCCAAGCGACCGAGGCCGTAACAGACAGGGTCAAAGTAATCACCCAACGGGTAATCATGGCATCACTCCATCAAAGGCTTGCGCCACCAGGGTGCGGCTGACGGCAAAATCCGGATTGGGACTGTTCACATCGCTATGGCCGCAGGCGCCCGTGCTCTGGAAGCTGTAGCCGGTCTGGGTGCCCCCTGCCGCACTGACCTCCACCGGCTTGCAGGTCAGTACCACCTTGCAATCCACCAGCCCCGGGACTGCAAAGGGGATAGCTGTCAGGGCGGCGCACTGTTGCGCGTCCCAGTGATCATTGGGGTAGAGGCGGTAGAGGCCTATCTCCAGGCCACTCTGAGCTGCCATCAAGGCCCTGACACTGCGCACCTCAAGGGTGTTTTTCTCGCTGCTGTCGAGCAAGAAACGGCCCATGGCCGCGGCAAGCAGCCCCATGATGACGATGACAAACAGGGCTATCATGATGGCGCTGCCGCGCTGAGCCGCCATGGCAAGGGGCGGCGGCTTAGGGAACATTGAGCAGCTCCAGCTTGTGGTTGAAGATGACCTGCTCGCCGCTGCGCTCGAACCCCAGTCGCAGCCCCACCTCGCTCTGATTGAAGGCGGCGGGCTCCCGATAGAAGTAATAGGCCGCCGGGCGGATATGCTCGGCCATCAGGACAGTAGGCGCATCTTTTATTGCAGCGTCGATGGCTGTGCTGACCCGGGTCAGGGTGGTGCCTGCCACGCAGTAGCGCACCTGTTGCCTGGCAAAATAGATGCGCTTGCCCGGGGAGTCCTTGGCAAAGCCATCATCGACGGTCAACGACAAGGCCCCCGAGACTGACGTTCCCACCGACGTCACGCTGGCGACACAATTGCCATGGAGACAGCCCTCGTCCAGAGGGATATTCGGGTCGGCAAGGGGATAGACAATGGCGCTGTCAATATCCTGCTCGGGCAGGACGCTCGGAGTGACTATGCTCACCCCGCCACTCCCGCTGAGACTCAGATAGCGACTGGCCGTCACAATGGGCCAGAAGCGCAGGCAACTGCCTTGATCCCCCGCTATGCCCGCTTCATCTTCCACCCGCACCGAACCTGGCACCGCATCGCGCACTTCGCGATTGAGCCGCTCCAGGGCGAAGCGGGCATCGCTCATCAGCTGCTCACGGCGGCTGGCGTCCCCATAGATCTCGGTGCCTATGCCAATAAACTGGCTGGAGAAGGTCGCCATGATGCCGAGCAGCAATATCACCATCACCAGCTCGACCAGGGTGAAGCCCCGTCCCCGCCCAGGCTGGGCGCAGGTTCGATTAGCGAAGCGTAATCGGACCCGGTGACGGGTTATGGTAACAGGTGCGTCATCGGACGCGGCATAACGGGAATGCGGCTTCTCCATCAGTAATTACCCCGGTAGAGCGCAAACTCGACTTCGCTGCTGTCCGGCAGCCGCACCGTCAACTCGATGCGCTTGCCGATGGACGCGGCGCCCTTGCCTGCACTGGCAAGCAGGTCATCCGCCGTGACCCGGATCCTCAGTTGATAGTTGCGATACTCCTCATCGCTGATACCGGCCGCCTGCTGGGTAAACAGGTTAGCGGCCACCCACTGACCCGCCGTATCGAAGTCATCCACATCGTTGAAGCTATAAGGGGCGCTCTCCCCCGCATCCTTGCCATAACTGGCAGCTGGGGTGCAGGCGGCATAGGTCACGGGCGGGGTACCGGCCGTCTCGCCGCAGCGGAAACGGCCGCCGTTATGATCCGAATGCTCATCGAAGGATTTTTGCAGCACTTCATTCAAGACCCGCTGGGCCAGCTGGGCGGCACGCACCTGCTGCACCGGGTCGACGGCTTGGGGTGCCTGATTGACCAGCAAGCCCAGAATGCCGGTCAACGCGACAGAGAGCAGCACTATGCCGACGACCAGCTCTATCAGGGTAAAACCACGGGAAGGGTTAAGGGAGGGCATGAATATAACCCTCGGCCTCGATGCGCAGCCGGACAGACTCCCTGCCCTCAGCCACCATCAGATCGCAACCGGCACTGCAGGCTCCCAGGGGGCGGCCACTGCGTTTATCGAAACTGAGGGATGTCTGGGGGGAGAGGACAATAGTGCCAGAAGCCTGCACCGGGCGGCCCCGAGTCAGTTCGTTCGCACTCCAGTCGGCGATGGGGTGGGCACTGCAGGTGCCCGCCTGGGTGAGGTGAGCGAAGCGGTTTGCCTCCAGCACCAGCTGGCTGCAACGCTCCTCACCTTCGTTCATGTTCAGGGTCTGTACCAGCCGCAGCCGGGTGACCAGTTCGTCGCGCAGGGTATGGATTTCAAAGCCGCCTTTGCCCAGCCATTTAGGCATGGCAAAGGCGGCCAGAATCCCGAGTAGCAGGATCACGATGACCAATTCAATCAGGGTAAAGCCTCTAGTCGAAGCCATTGTCACTCTCGCTTGGGTCATCGAAGAAAAGCGGGGCATTGGGCCCCGCTTTATTGTCAGTCGACTTAGTTACAAGTCGCACCACTCAGCGAGACCGAGAACGTAGCACCGGCCACAGAGGGAGCCTGGTAAATAACTGCACAACTGTTGGCCTGATCTGTGGTGAATACACCATCATCATTTTTCTGCGACCAACCGCCATCGATGGTAACTGCTTCACCAATACCGGCCTTATCCGCAGTCGGATAGCCAAATATAGTGGTGACCGTGCTGGTACCAGCTGAGACAGAAGAGTCGGGAGCTTTTTCAGTACCATCCAAAGCTGAACGGCTATAAACCAGTTGAGCGCCACTTTGCAGTGCTGCAGCAACCCCTTGGGCGGCAGCTTTATTTGCATCATCCTGCAAATTCAGAAACTTGGGTGCGGCGGTGACCGCCAGAATGCCCAGGATGATGATCACGATCACCAGTTCTATCAGGGTAAAGCCTGCTTGCTTTTTCATCTCTTGTCCTCTGTCGATAATGAAATCAGTTGATATTGGTGGTTACCTGGCCGGAGGCCGGTCGGTAACTGAAACTCATGAACGCCTCAGTGCTCCCTTGCGGGTCCTGATACTGCCCATCACTACCCTTACTCAGACTATTGACCAGGTAGTAGCGACAGACGGAGTCGAGGCCATTACTGGATACGGTGGCATAGTATTTCAGGTCATTACCACTACTGTGCACCTCGGAGAAGCTGGCAGTAGCCTTGGGGGGATTTTGCAGTAATCCATCCCAAATTCGCAAACAGCGCTGGGCTGTCAGGTTGGCCGGATCGATGTCAGTCGCCCCGCCCGCCGTATCCATGGGATAGCCGGGAGAGAGCTCGCCATTGTCGATCTGGCTGTCGGTGGGGGTGGTCAGATAGAAGCGGGTGCCATCATAGAGCACGGTATTTTGTGCATCCTGCTTGGCCCGTCCTTCGGCCTCCCACTGGGCCCGCACCAGAGAGACGGCGGTAGCGTAGCCACCAGAGACCCCTTCCACGCTCGCCTTCTTCGCCTCGTCGGTCACATCGAGAAAACGCGGCAAGGCGGTGGCCGCCAGTATTCCCAGGATGACGATGACGATCACCAGCTCGATCAGCGAGAAACCCGCAGCCCCGCGGGGCAGGCTCCTGCCTGTTGTGAACTCTCTGCGCTTGCTATATGCCATGGATCCTCCATCGGACGCGGTATTATTTCATGTAGATATAAAAAAATCATGGGAACGAGGTGAATAATTAGCCTCGCTCAGTCCCATCCTGCGGCATCCGCCAAGGCAGCACGCGGCCATCGGCGAAGCGATAGTGCAGCCAGTGCGACTCGATGCCCATGAGACAGCCCCCCGTCATCCCCCGAAATTGCAGGGGCAGATTGCCCGGCTGCAACGACCCCATGGCGCCTTGCCACAGTTGTTGGCAATCGGCGGAAGGGCTCATCAATGGCGCCATTCCCAGCGGCCAGCCGCGCTCATCGAACTGCCAGATTTGCCCCTCGGCGTGAAGCCGTGCAGGCCTGCGCTCATCGAGCCAGCGACCATGAAGGCGCTGCACTCGCTCGGCAAACTGCTCTCCCAGCAGGGTCAGACTGGTCGCCAGCGCCTGTTCGCGATGGCGTTGATAACCACCGACCAGGGTGGCGCTGATCACCAGCAGCACCAGGATGGCGGCCACCAATCGGTAGCCCGACAGCCAGCGGGCATCTTGTTCACCCTGGCGGCTCATGGCCTGCTCCAACGGCTACTCATCAACCCCTGCCCCTGACCGCGTTCATCATGTCCCACCATCGGATGAGGTGAAGATACCCAAATCCTTTCCCACCCCTGGCCGCGCTCATCATTTCCCACCATCTGATGAGGTGAAGATACCCAAATCATCCCCCACCCCTGACCGCGTTCATCATGTCCCACCATCGGATGAGGTGAAGATACCCAAATCCTTTCCCACCCCTGGCCGCGCTCATCATTTCCCGCCCCTGACCGCACTCATCATGTCCCACATCGGCGTGAAGATACCCAGCGCCAGGATCAGCACCATGATGGCCACCAGGCCGATGAGGATGGGTTCGATGCGGGCGGTGAGGCTCTTGAGGTCGTAGTCCACCTCCCGTTCGTAGTACTCGGCCGCCTCGTGCAGCAACTCGTCGACCTGACCCGTCTCCTCCCCCACGGCGATCATCTGCATCACCAGGGGGGTAAACAGACCGCTGGCACCGGCGGTGCGCAGCAGGCTCTCGCCACGCTCTATGCCACCGCGCATATCCCGGATCCGATCGCGCATGAAGGCGTTATCCACCGCATCGGCCACCAGCGCCAGCGCCTGGTTCAGGGGCACACCGGCCTTGAGCATCATGGAGAAGCTGCGCGCGAAGCGGGCCAACAGGGAGCGCTCGATGATGCTGCCGACTATGGGTAATTTAAGCTGCCATCTGTGCCAGCTCAGCTGGCCTGCCGGGGTGCGCACCCAGTGGCGCCAACCCAGCACGCTCGCAATCAACCCCGCCAGCAGCAACCACCAGTAGTGCACGAAGAAGTGGGAGGTGGCGAGCAGGATCCGGGTCGCCAGGGGCAGCTCGACCCCGAACTTGGCGAACATGTTGGCAAAGACCGGGATCACCATGATGTTGAGGATCACCATGGCGATGCCGATGGCGATCATCACGAAGCTGGGGTAACGCATGGCGGCCTTGATCCGCTTGCGGGTCTCCAGCTCCAGATCGAAATAGTTGGCAAGCTGTTGAAAGGCTTCCTCCAGCTGACCGGTGTTCTCCCCCACGTGGATGATGGCGATGAACAGGCTGCTGAACACCTTGGGATGGCTCTGCATGGCGCTCGACAGCGGGCGACCATTGCCCAGATCTTCCCCGAGCTGATGCAGGGCTCGCTTGAGGGGCTTGCTGTGGGCACTCTCTTCCAGGCCCGCAATGGCACGCAGTATGGGAATGCCGGCCCGGGTCAGGGCGTACATCTGGCGACTGAACACCACCAGCTCTTCCAGTCGCACCTTGGATTCGAACAGCTGGGAGAGATTGATATCACCGCCCCGGGCACGGCGCTCACGCAGTTCGGTCGGCAAGATGCCGCGCCGCATCAGGCTGTCGGCCGCGGCCAGTTCGCTGGCCGCCTCCAGGGTACCGCTGACCGCCTTGCCAAGCTTGTCACGGCCTTTGTAGGCAAAATGTCCCATGGCTTAACCCAGATCCTCGGCCAGACGCAGCACTTCATCCACCGAGGTCACGCCACTGCGGGCATAGTCGAGGGCGGTCAGGGCCAGGGGGCGATAGTGGGGATGCTGGCGGGCAGCCCGGGCAAAGCCCTCGGTATCGTCACGGCGCAGGGCGTCCATCATGGTCTGATCCAGTTCGAGCAGCTCGTAGACGCCGACCCGGCCACGATAGCCGGTGAAGTTGCAACTCTGGCAACCACGGCCCTTGTGATAATCGTGCTGGCCCGGCGTCTCCCCAGACAGGGTGGCAAGCCAGCTCCCTTGCCCCTCATCCGGCGCCTTGGGCTCGCTGCAGTGCTCGCACAGCCGACGCACCAAACGCTGGGCTACCACGGCGCGCAGGGCGCTGGCCACCAGATAGCCGGGGGCACCCATGTCGATGAGGCGCAGGGCACTGCTGATGGCATCGTTGGTGTGCAGCGTGGTCAGTACCAGGTGGCCCGTGATGGCGCCGCGCAGCCCTATCTCCACCGTCTCGTTGTCGCGCATCTCCCCCACCAGCAGGATGTCGGGATCCTGACGCAGGGTGGATCGCAGCACCTGGGAGAACGTCAGCCCTATCTTGGGATTGACCTGCACCTGGTTGACCCGGGGCAATCGGTACTCTACCGGGTCTTCTACCGTGATGATCTTCTGACTCGGCTGGTTGAGCTCGGACAGCGCCCCGTAGAGGGTGGTGGTCTTGCCGCTACCGGTCGGCCCCGTCACCAATATCATGCCGTGGGGGCGCTTGAGCTGACGGCGAAAGCGCGCCAGTATCTCGGGCGGCATACCGGTCTCCTCGAGGGAGAGGATGCCGGCACTCTGATCCAGCAGCCGCATCACCACGGACTCCCCATGCTGCACCGGCATGGTCGACAGTCGCACATCCACGTCCCGGCCCCGCACCTTCATGGCGAAACGGCCATCCTGGGGCAGTCGCTTCTCGGAGATATCGAGCCCCGCCACCAGCTTCAGGCGCAGCACCAGCGCCTGGGCGATACGCACCTCGTTGAGCAGGTTCTCGTGCAGCACGCCATCGATGCGCTGGCGAATGCGCAACACCTTCTCATCGGGCTCGATGTGGATATCCGACGCGCCGACCTGCACCGCATCCTCGAACAGGGAGCGCAGCAGCTTGGCCACCGTCGCCTCCCCCTCGTTGCCCCCTTCCAGATTGCTGGATCCCAGCTCGAAGCCGGCGTCCTGATACTCCTCATGCAACTGCTCGGCGAAGCTCTCTATCTCGCGGGTACGGCGATAGAGGCGATCGAAATAGTCGAGCAGCTGCCCCTCCCGGGCCACGGCGAGTTTCATCTCCCGCGGGCGCAACAGATTGGCAATGGCATCCAGGGCACTCAGGTCGGCGGGATCCGACATGGCCACCGTCACCTCATGCTCGCTCTGATGCACCGCCAGGGCGCGGTAACGACGTGCCTGCACCTCGGGCAAGAGGGTGACCGCCCTGGCATCTATGGTGAGATTATTGAGGTCGAAGAAGGGCACCCCCAGCTGACGGGCCAGGAACTGAAGTAACTGCACCTCGCTGATAAAGCCAAGGTCGATGAGGGTGGTACCCAGCTTGCGGCCGGTCTGACGCTGCTGTTGCAAGGCCAGTTGCAGCTGATCGTCAGAGACAATCTGCTCTTGAACCAGCAGATCGCCGAGGCGCATCTTCAGTCTCGGTTGTGCCATGAAAACTCCGGTGCTGTGGGTGCGCTGTGCGAGCGGCATCCCTGCTAGGTTGCTGGGCACCACCCACCCGTGGGCAGTGCCATCTTACTGTTCATGTATGTCGGGCCAAGGCGGCCCAGGGAGCGCTCAGGGCCCCAGCTGCGCCATGCGCTGACTCAGCCAGACCTGGGAGGCTTCGCCCAGCTCCCCGTGCAGCAGGGCATTGCGATAGGCGTCTTTGGCGCGCTGGCTGTGGCCCTGACCATCTTCGGCTATTCCCAGCCCCAGCCACCAGCGCCCCTGATCCGGCTGGACCCGCAGCAACTGGACATAGAGATCCGCCGCCTCGGCGTTCTGGCCCAGCTCCTGACGTAAACCGGCCCAGGTTGCGTAGTAATCGAGGTTGCTGGCCAGGGGCGGTTTGGCGCCGCCGAGCCAGCCGAGGGCCCGCTGTTTGTCCCCTTCGGCCAACGCCAGACGGGCCAGCAGCAGCCTGAAATCGGCCTGGGCCGGTTGGCGGCGAATGCCGTCCTCGAGCAGGGCACTGGCCTCGGCGAGGCGCCCCTGACCATAGAGCAGGCCCGCCAGCTGCTGACGAGCCTCTTCGTTATCCGGGGTTTGGCGCAACAAGGCGATGAACTGCGCCTCGGCCTCGCGCAGCTGTCCCTTGGC
Source organism: Aeromonas rivuli (assembly GCF_020149575.1). Classification (NCBI taxonomy): domain Bacteria; kingdom Pseudomonadati; phylum Pseudomonadota; class Gammaproteobacteria; order Aeromonadales; family Aeromonadaceae; genus Aeromonas; species Aeromonas rivuli. Next base: position 3,950,388 of record NZ_CP079742.1, read on the forward strand.
CAGGGCCGCGGTAGCTTTGCGCTCGCTCAGGGCAGCCAGCTCAGCCTGGCTCAGCTCCACCGTCTCTATCTTGAGGGAGGCAGGACGACGCGGCGCGGGAGCGACCGGCTGGGCATCTGCCTCCCGGGCCGCATCCAGCTCGGCATAGAGATCCGGCTGCAACTGTGCATCGCTCGGCTCCTGTTCCGGCTCGGCCTCGGCATAGTCCGGCCCCAGTGTCTCAAGCTGTTGCGCCGGAACCGGATCGCCAAGATCCGCCGCCAGTGTCTCGCGCTGTTGAACCGGGGCTATATCGTCTGGCGATGGCGTCGGCTCGCTGCGGGCGAAACCGGAGGGGCTCTGCTGTTCGGGCAAGGCGTTGGCCACCGCCTGGGCGCTGGGAGTCGGCAGCGCCACCACCAGATCCACGGGCTCATCCTCGGCAACCGTCACCGGGGCGGCGGCCTGAGTGAGCGGTGGCATCTGTTGATGACTCTGCTGCCAATAGGCCCAACTGCGCCAACCCAATATGCCAAGGGCCAGGCCGCAGATCAGGGTGAGCAGCAGCATCCACCAGCCCTGGCCCCGCGCCGGTGCCACATAGATGGCGGCACCGTCACTACCGCCCTGACGGCGTTCGAGATCGGTGAGCATCTTGTTGATCACGCTCACGACCCGACTCCCCCATGCAGGCCAAGGCGCATCCGCTCGGCACTGTCTGTAGCCCGCCCCCGGCCGCCGAGGCCGGGTACGCTGTCGATTCGGTTCATGGCCAGACTCCATAGGTCAGGGCGACGCCCAGCATGAGCAGCAGGCACCACCAGCCACCTCGCCAGGGGCGAGATGCATCTTCGGTATCCTGGATGGCGAGCCGCACCTGGGCAGGCAGAATACGAGAGGTGCCCTTGCCATAGCTGACCATCAGGCTCTTTTGGGCCAACACATTGATGAGGCGGGGAATGCCCCGCGAGGCGCGCCACAGCAGGCGCTGGGCCGCCTTGGAGAAGAGGGGGGCACCGCGATAACCGGAGATGTGCAATCTGTGCTCCAGGTAGGCGCGCGCCTCGTCCAGACGCAAGGGGCGCAGGCCATAGGAGAAACCGATGCGCTGGCGCAGTTGACGCAGATGGGGCATGGCGAGGCGCGCATCCAGCTCGGGCTGGCCGAACAGCACCACTTGCAGCAGCTTGCTCGACTCCGTCTCCAGGTTGCCAAACAGCCGGATCGCCTCCAGGGTTTCATCGGGTAATGCCTGGGCCTCGTCAATCAGCACCACCACCCGACATCCCTGCTGATGCAGGCTGATCAGATGACGATGGAGCCTGTCCGTGATGTCCAGCTCGCTGCCGTCCCGCAGCCCGAGTCCCAGCTCCAGGGCCAGGGCGATGCGCAGCTCGGCCGGATTCAGGTGCGGGTTGGGCAGCCAGGCGAGGCGCACCGGTTTCTGTTCGGAGCCAAGCTCCACCAGCAGCTTGCGGCAGAGCAGCGTCTTGCCGGTGCCCACCTCGCCGGTCACCTTGATGAAGCCCTCCCCCTCGGCCAGGGCCCAGTGCAGCACCTGCAGCGCCTCCTCGTGGGGAGGCAGGCCATAGTAGAAGCCGGTGTTCGGGGTCAGGGCGAAAGGAGGCTCCTGCAGACCGAAATGGTTCAGGTACATGGCACTGCCTTGCCGGATGGCGAGGGGCGCGGGACGCGAGCGCGCATCGCGGCTCACTGATCCCGGGACGGGTACCATTTATCCAGCAGCTCGGAGGAGCGTTGCAGCTCTTTTTGCCAGGTATCCTTGTCCACCACTGTCGGCTTGAGCAGGATGACCAGCTCCACCTTGCGGGTACTCTCGCTGCGGTTGGTGAAGGCTTCCCCCACCCAGGGGATGTCGCCGAGCAGGGGCACCTTGCTCACTATCTCCTGCTTCTTGGTCTCCATCAGGCCGCCGATGACGATGATGTCGCCGTCGTTGGCCTGCACCACGGTATCGGACTCGCGGATCGAACTCTTGGCCAGGGGCAGCACCAGCGGGTTGGTGGTGCCCACGCTGATGGTCTTCTGCTGCTCCTGGGTGTCGATCACCGAGGGGTGAACATGCAACAGCACCCGATTCTGTTCGTCGATCTGCGGGGTCACGTCCAGGGCAATGCCGGAGAAGAAGGGGGTCAGCTCCACGTTGGGATAGACCTGATCCTGATTGTTGCTGCTGGTGACAGTGGTGGAGGCATCGGTGACGAAGTATTCGTCGGTCCCGACCTTGATCACCGCCTTCTGGTTATTGGTGGCCGTCACCCTGGGGCTGGAGAGGGTATTCACATCCCCCTGGGTCTTGAGCAGGCTGACCGCCACATCGAAGTTGCCGTCCGAGATGGTGAAACCGGCGCCGCCCCCCAACGCCTTGAAGATGGGGTTGGTGCTGGCGGCGACCGTATTGCCAACCAGGCTGCCAATGCCGGTGATCCCCTTGTTGCCGTCCCAGGTGGCGGACAGACCATTCCAGTCCACCCCCTGCTCATAGCCTTCGTTCAAGGCTACCTCCAGGATCCGCGCCTCCAGCACCACCTGACGCTTGAGGTGCGACTCGGACTGGTTGAGGAATTCCCGCACCGCCTTGAGCTCATTGGGATAGGCGCGCAGGGTGACCAGTCCCGCCTGGGGGCTGGTGATCACGGCGCGCCCCTCTCCCTTGCCGATCAGGGTCTGCAGGGACTCCTTGAGATCTGTCCAGTAGTCGGTGTTGGTGTCCGTCTCTATCTGGGTGCCATTCTGGTTGTCACTGCTGCGACTCGACCCGGCGTTATTGCTGTTGCCGTTGTTACCGTTGTCGAAGCTGTTGTTGCTACTGCCGCTATTGGGGTCATTGGCGGTCACCCCCCCGGTATTGATGGCGGTGCGGGACATGCCCCGGCGCGCCATCATCAGGTAGTTGACCGGAATGGTTTCGGTGCGCAGTCCGGCCGGGTAGATGTGATAGACATACCCCTTGCGCTGCACGTCATAGCCATACATGTCCGCCGTCACCGCCAGCACCTCGGGCAGGGTCACATCCTTGAGCTCCAGGGAGATGATCCCGGCGACACCGGGGTGTACCGCCACGCTGTAACGAGAGCCCTTGAACAGGGAGCCGAAGAAATCGACCGCCTCCACATCCCGGGCGGCGATCCGCAGCCGCTTCTCGGGCATGGCGGTCGGCATGGCCGGACGACTGAGCGCCAGCAGCTCGCTTTGCACCGCGCTCGGCACTGCCAGCGCCTGAGCCTGGGCATTGCGCTGCTGTTCGAGCTGCGCGTCTCGCAACGCATCCTTGGCGGCGGTGGGCTCTGGGTGACGATAGCTGGTACAGCCTGCGGCCAATACGGCGAGGGAGAGCAGGCAGAGTCGATGTCTTTTCATGAAATGAGGATGCCCTGACATAAAATGCGATTCGGATTGGCGCACGGCGCCGAGAGGATGACGGCCAGGCGAGCGGCGACACAGGACGTCATTGCCCTGCCCCTCGCGGCCCTGGCCCGGCTCACTGCAATACCCCGGCGGCGAACAGGGCCAGCCGCAGTCGCTTGCCGCCCTTGTCGAGGTGCACCGCATTGGCGTCTATGCCGACCAGTCGATAGCCGTTGACCCTGTCACCGATGCGGTAACTCTGCCCATCCAGCACGGCGCGCGCCGGGCCATTGCCCAGCATGATGCTCTGCAGTCTGGGCAGACCGGCGCCCTGAACAGGGCTGGCATTGCCCGCCAGCCCGTCCAGCGGCTGGGTCGGATCCCGCAACACCTCAGCCTGGGCAAGTGGTGCCAACAACAATAAAAACATCAGCCACTTAGCCACGAATGAACTCCTTGCTGGTGCTCAGGGTGTAGATCTCCATCTCCACCACGGCACTGGGATGCTCCTGCACCCGATAATCGAACAGCCGCCAGTAGAAGTGACGGGGCAAGGCTTCCAGTGCATTCAGATATTGATAAACGTCGAAATACCCCCCTTCCAGCTTGAGGCGGATACCGTGCTTGAACAGATTGTCGGCCTGATCCCCCGCCACCAGAGGGGTCGGCGCTATGGTGGTCAGGGCCAGCATGTGCAGACGGGAGGAGCTGGCCAGCAGGCTCTCCAGCACCGCGGCCATCTCGTTGGCCGGGATCAGGTCCACCGTCTGAGCCTTGAGGTCAGCGTCGATGCGCACCAACTCTTGCGTGACGCTCGCCAGCTGACTGCGCACCCCGAGATTGGGATCCCGGTTGAGCTTGGCCTGCTTGCCCTGGTTCTCCAGTCCCATGATCTCGAGATCCCGCTGGGCCGTGACCAGCGCCTGCCTGTCCTGATCCAGCCGGGCAGCGGCCCCTTCCAGCCAGCCGTAATAGAAGAGGGCGAACACCAGGATCAGACCGGTCAGCAGGATCAGTACCCGCTCACGCTGACTCAGCGCCGCCACCCGCTCGCCATATTGTTGCCAATGGGCCTTCATGGGTTCCCCCCGCGTTGCCAGGTCACTTTGAGCGGCATGACACCCGCATCCATTTTCCACTGTGCGATCATCAGGGCTTCTCCCGGGCGATACCGCTCAACTGGAACTGCAGCCGCCCCGCCTTGTCACGGCTCAGGGTCAGCTCACCAAACTCTTTGCCCGCCAGGGTCGGCATCTGCTTGAAGCGATTGACCCAGGCCGGTACGTCCTGGCTGGCGCGCGCCACCCCGGCCAGATTGATGTGGCCCTCGTTGATCTCGATGCGCTCCAGTGCCAGCTTGTCGCTGGAGAGGCGGGCCAGATCCGACAGGATACCGGCATAGCCCTGGGATTTCTGCAAAGAGAGGCTGCCGAGCTGGCGCATCAGCCCCTGCTTGGCACTCAACTCGTCACGCTTGTCGGCCAGGGTGCGCTGCAATGCCTCATCGGCCTGATGACGAGCCAGGGCCGTGTCGAGCCGCTTGGCCTCATTGCGCTGCACATCGAGGGCCAGGCGCACCTGGGCCAGCTCACGGCTCACCCCTTGCTGCTGCCAGCCATGGAGGGCGCCGAGGCCGCTCATCAGCAGGGCCAGCAGGCCCCAGGCCAACAGCATCTGCGGCAAACTGGCCCACTGGCGACGGGGGCGAAATTCGGCGCTGTAGAGGTTGATCTGATGCTTCATTTGCGCGCCCTGACTCATGACAGACCTCCCGGAACCGCAGCAGAGGCCCCACGGCTTATCTGGTCATTTTTCATCGTGGTCTGGCTCATGACCGGCCTCCCGGAACCGCAGCAGAGGCCCAGCGGCTTATCTGGTCATTTTTCATCGTGGTCTGGCTCATGACCGGCCTCCCGGAACCGCAGCAGAGGCCCAGCGGCTTATCTGGCAACTGTTCATCCTGAACGGGTTCATGCGCGGCCTCCTAGGGCGGCGCCATAGGCGGAGAGGTACTCGACCCCTGCCAGCACCGCTTTATTGGCCATGGCCGAGACGGGGAAGCCGAAAGTCTGCTCCATGTGGCGCACCAGGGTGCCAATGAAGGGAGAGGCAATGGCGAGCTGCAGGGCACTGATCTCGGGCAGCTTGAGCTGACCTGCCAGGTAATCGAGGGAACGCTGTATCTCCAGCATCAGGCTGTCGAGCTGCATGCTGTCTGGCTCCTGCTCCGCGGTCAGGGCGGAGAAACCGCGCAGCTGGCGGGAGAAGCAGAGCCCACCCTGACGAAATACCAGCAGTTGCAGATCCTGGCCCCTGGGTTGCCAGAGCAGCATGCGCACCTGAGGGTCGCGCTCATACAGGGCGGTGAGCACCAGTTCGTCGCTCTGTATCGCCTCCAGGTGGGCCACGGCGTTGACCGCATCGGCCACCAGCTGGATCCGGCTCTTGGGCACGCAGATCACATTGATGCGCGGCTGGCCCGCAGGCGGAGTGGGCAGGTCCACATAATCCATCGCCAGTTGCATTACCGGTTCATTGACGTAATCCTTGACGGCCCAGGGCAGGGCGCCGGCCATCTCGGCCTCGGGCACCGCGGGCTTGTCTATTTGCACCTGCTGGCAAAGATTGGCGGCCAGGGCGACCCGCACCCGCGACTTGGCGAGACCGTGACGCTGAAAGAGTTCGGCGATGGCAAGAGGCCACTCCTGCTGACTGTTGACCTTGCGGGTGACGAAGAGAGGGGATGCGCTGAGCGCTGCCAGCATGACCCTGTCCTGGGCCAGCAGCAGCCCCACCGGGCGCCCTTGGGGCTTTGCGGAAAAAAAGGATGTCATGCTCGCCGATACCTGGCCGCGAAAAACGAATCAAACCTTAACATATACAGTGGATTAGCCTCTAGATAAATGACGGATACCCAAGGCAGACTGCCCTCCCCCCTGCAAGCCATCAGCCACCCCTTACTGGACGAGTACGGGGTCACGCTCTGGTGCAAACGCGACGATCTCATCCACCCCCAGCTCTCGGGGAACAAGTGGCGCAAGCTCAAGTACCAGCTGACCCATGCCCGGGAACAGGGCAAGACCCGCTTGCTCTCCTTTGGCGGTGCCTATTCCAACCATATCCATGCCTTGGCGGCGGCTGGGCGTCAATTTGGCCTGAAAACTACCGGCATCATACGTGGTGAGCCGAGTGCCGTCAGCAATCCCACCCTGATAGATGCCAGGGGCTGGGGCATGGATCTCATTTTTGTCGACCGGCAGAGCTATCGACGCCGCCAGGAACCCGGCTGGCTGGCGCAGTTCGAGGCTCCAGATACCCTGATTATTCCGGAGGGTGGCAGCGCCCCCCTGGCCCTGCCCGGGGTCGCGGAACTGGTCGATGAGCTGCCCTTCTCGCCGGATCTCTGGGTGCTGCCCTGCGCCAGCGGCGGTACCCTGGCGGGTCTGGTCTCGGGCAAGCGCACCGGGGAACAGATCCTCGCCATCGCCGTGCTCAAGGGGGGCGACTTCATCCGCGAGGAGGTCTGCCGCCTCTATCCGCCCGCCGAGCAGGATCCGCACTGGCGCATCGCCCTCGACCATCACGATGGGGGTTATGCCAAGTTCAGCCCGGCGCTCTGGCAGTGGCTGCAAGCCTTCAGCGCCGAGACGGGTCTGCCGCTGGAACCCATCTACAGCGGCAAGGCGATGTGGGGGCTGTTTCGCGAGCTGGCGGCCGGACGCATCCCCAGAGGCAGCCGCATCGTCTTCATCCACACCGGCGGCCTGCAGGGACTGGCCGGGTTGCGGGAGCAAGGCCGGATCTGAGTCTGGGCAGCGTCATCACCAATGACACAGGGCCGCCCAGGCCCTGTGTCACTGCTCATCGACCGGGATCCCCTAGGCGGGCTGACCCGGTGACTCAGGCCTGAGGCGAGGGGAGCGGCTCCGGCTCGGAGAACCAGGGCCCCTGACCACCATAGACCCCCAGGTGGCGCAGCATCTTCCACTCCTCCTGGCTCTCCACCCCGACGGCGATGACCCGCGCCTGGGTGTTGGCACAGCCCCCCACCAGGCTGCGTACCGCCATCTGATTGACCTGACGGCTCTGGATCTCCCGCACCAGACTGGGGTGCAGGCGCAGGAAGCTAATCTCGAACTCCTTGATGTACTGGGTGCTCACCACGTCCTGACCCGCATGATCGATGGCCAACTGGCAGCCCAACATGCGCAGAGATCGCAGCGGCCGCTTGAGGGCCTCATAATGGCGGGTCACCTGGGCCTCGGAGAACTGCAACACCAGCCGCTCATTGGTGCTGCGCGGCAATTGGAACAGGGCGAAGAAGAGCCAGCGCTGGAATTCGCGATTGAGCATGCTCTGGGCGCACAGACTGAGGGTCATCGGCGGGCTCGCCTCGCCACCGGCTCGCAGCAGCAGCAAGGTCTGCTCCGCCACCAGCCGATCCAGGGGCAGCAACAACCCGGTCTTCTCGGCCATGGGAATGTAGACACCGGCCTGCAGTGTGCGGCCTTGCTCATCCTGGATCCGGGTCAGTATCTCTTGTTGCAGCACCAGGGCGCCACGATCCTGCTGCACCGACTGGCGATAGAAGTCGATGCCCCCCTCTTCCAGTCTGCGGCTGAGCAGGGTACGCCAGCGTACCGTGCCCTTGCTGCTCGGCTCGAGATCCAGCTGTTTCTCGTAGAGGAACCAGCCGCTGTGATCCTGGAGTCTGGCGCTCTTGAGGGCCAGCTCGGCCTCTTCCTGAACCTTGAGCAGGGAGTCGCTGGCCTGATAGCAGACCGCACCGATGAAGACGGCCGTTTCCGGGTTGACTTGCGCGGGCCAGTGCAACCGTTGCAGGCTCTTGAGCAACTGACTGGCCCCGTCCACCATCTCGTTTTCGGCCATGTTGGGCAGCAGCACCGCAAAGACCTGACCGGCGTAGCGGGCCTGCAAGGCACCATTGTGCTTGCGCACGAAGGTGGCGATGGAGCCGCTCGTCTCCTGCAGCAACTCCCGCACCTGATGAGCCTGCTCCTCGATGTCCAGCTCTTCCAGGCAGGCCAGTTCGATGAGCAGCATGCCGCCGCTCATCACGTTCGCCTCCATGATGGCGCTCTCCAACCTGTTGTCGAAGAAGAGTCGGTTACCGATGCCGATGTCCTTGTCGACAAAGGCATTGCTGCGAATGAAATTATCGAAGCGGCTGCGCTCCTTGCGGGCATCGGTCAGCTCGGCGATCAGCTTGTCGAGGGCATTGCTGGCCGAAATGGGCCACTCCTCGGCCGGATCATGGGCCAGCTTGGCCAGCTTGCCATCGAGGATCAGCTGACCCCGCAGGGCCAGCAGCTCGGCGCCCCGCAGTTGCAGACGCAGCCAGCGGATCGAGTACCAGAGCCCGAACACCACTATCAATATGCCAAGGGAGATGCCGGACATGGCCTGCATCGAGTACTCGAACTCTTTGAAGGGGCGTTCCAGTTTAAAGTCGGCGACCAGACCCGGCTGGCGGTCAAGCTGCCGGCGGTAGGGGATCAACAGACTCTCGTCTTCCTGAAACTGCACGTCGCGAAACCAGTAGATACGCTGCTTTCCCTGGCGTACCTCCAGCTCGACCACCCGTGCCGAGCGCAGCAGGGTCGGCAGCCAGCGGGTGAGATCCTGATGGTCGTCGGCCACCTCCAGCTGCTTGTCGATCACCTCGACCAGGGCATTGATCTTGTTCTCCTGCATCTCAAACCCGAGCTGGCGAAAGCTGAATACCCCGCCCAGCAGCACCATGGTCATGGCCGCTATTACGCACAAGGTGATGAAGGAGACGAGTTGTGTCGTGAGTTTCATGGGCCTTCCGTTGCACCAACGTCCGTGTGGACTCATGGTAACAGCCGGATCCGAGCCCGCCTATGGACGAGGATCCCACTGCTGAGATTAAGGGCGCGAGCATAATCAATAGCGTCGCCAATACCAAGGTGATTCGGGAAGGTAAAAATGAGGGGGAGCAGAAAGAAAAGTGGTCCCGCAGAGGGGACCAAAACACTCATATCAAAACTAACACTCTGTGCTACTGACAAAACATACAGATACAGGAGTATTGAACACACGGTGAGTCAAACCGCAGGGCTACTCTACCGAGTTCGGATAAGCTGGACAATTGTCATTTCTGACAGGTCATCGATTGAATCTTGTGCTAGCGTAGATAAAAACTCAACTATTATCAGCAAGTTACTTTCTTAGTTTGAAAACGCAAACTGCGTCACTCAAATTGATACAGCTAATCGCTATGCTGTTCAAAACTCAATCGAGCCTGACGGTTCGACAATGGCAAGGGTTACTCATGTCTCGACTCACCTCTTTGTGGATTAGCCTGGGGTTGTTGTGTGCCCCTGCTCTGCTGCTATTGCTGCTCAGTCCGCTACTGACCGGCCCGATCACCCATCAGCTGCTCAAGGCCAAGGAGCGAGAGCTGCTCGCCTATCAGGAGGAGCTGAATAAAGTACTCGAACACGGCATAGAGAGCCAATTGGCCCACTTCAAGTTCGACTGTGGCGCAGAAGACATGGCGCTGCTGCGCGCCCCAAACTATTACAGTCGCCTTATCCGCCTCGCGGGGCTTCAGTCCGCAGATGGCAAGAGCTGTTCGACTCTTGGTGCGGGACTCCCCCAGCTGACAGGCATCGAAGGCAAGCCACTGCCCTCAGGCTTCGGGCTCACCGCCACCGAAAGTGTATTTGGCACAGAGCAAGAGTTGATGGTCTACATCAAACGCTCAGGCAACCTGGCCTATTGGGTGCTCAGCAACAGCTGGACCCATGAACTGCTACGCACCCCTTGCGAGGCGTGTTTCTATCTGGAATTAACCCATCATGACCCGGCCCTGGCTCACCTCTATTTCCCGCGAGGCAACGCCGACATCATGAGTCAGCCCCATGCAATAAAGCTCAGCCACCTGTATGAACGCCAACAGGTGCAACAGACCCTGTGGGCTGGCACGGCCCTGCGTCAGCATGCAGCCGAGCGAATCCGTCATATCGGACTGCTCATTACCCTTCCCCTGGGTCTGCTGCTGGCCGCGGGTTACTGGTTGCTGCGCAACTACCGCAACTCCCTGGACGGCCTGCTCAAGCTGGGTCTGCAACGGGGGGAGTTTCTGCCCTTCTACCAACCCATTGTCGACAGCCGTACCCATGAAGTCGTCGGCCATGAGGCTCTGATCCGCTGGCGACGGGGCGGAGATTTCATCTCCCCTGGTGCCTTCATCGATTATGCGGAGCGTCAGGGGCTGATCATCCCCATGACGGAGCAGCTGGTCCGCCAGGTGGTGGCAGATCTCAAGCAACTGGCCGCCCCCCAATGGGTCAGTGTCAATCTGGTCGCAGATCATGTCGAGCGCCCCTATCTGCAAGAGCTGCTGACCCGCTTGCACTGGCCGGATCCCGACCGGCTCACCTTCGAGTTGACCGAGCGTATCCCCATCTCGGACATGAAGACGGCGGCCCGCGAGATGGCCAATCTTGGCCTGCGAGGCTACCACTTCAAGATCGATGATTTTGGTACCGGCTACGGCGGCTTCTCCTATCTGCAGCGGCTCGGCATCAGCCGCATAAAAATAGACAAGATGTTTATCGACACCATAGGCACCCAGGATCTGAAACGTAACGTGCTCGATGCCATCATCGCCTTCGGCCATAAATCCCGAATGGAGATGATAGCGGAAGGGGTCGAGAGCCAGGCCCAGCTGGACTATCTCGCCGAACGGGGCGTCTACCTGATCCAGGGCTATGTGTTCGCCAGGCCCATGGCCTTGATGGATGTCATCCATTGGCGCCCGCCGGTCAAAGTATCCCGCCCCGCAGAGTAGAAGAGGTTAAACGCGAGACCACAGGCTTTAACCTGTCGCCAAAGAACGCCCCCTGGCGCACGCTTTCACAGCAGAGCGGGCGGCATGGCTGCCGCGGTCAGATATGGGCATGAGAGTCTGGGAGCACTACTCGCTGATCAGGTTCTTGCCGAGCCGCTTGGCCCGATAGAGGGCGCCATCAGCCCGATTGAGCAACTGATGGGAACCCTCTCCCGGCAAGTATTCCGCCAGGCCGAAACTGAGGGTGATGGACAGCGGCGTCTGTAGCCCCACCTCGGCAATGTGAGCCCGGATCTTCTCGGCAACCCGATGCGCATCCTGTAATGAGGTGCTCGGCAAGATCAGGATGAACTCATCCCCTCCCCAGCGCGCCAGGGTGTCTATCTCCCGCAACTGGTGTTTTACCTGATTCGCCAGCTCGACCAGGGTCTGATCTCCGGCGCAATGGCCATACAAGTCATTGATCTGTTTGAACTCATCGATATCGAGCGTCACTATGCTCAGGGCATGGTTGAAGCGTTTGGCCCGTTCACATTCGTGGCGCAGGGTCTGCTCCAGTCGATAGCGATTGGCGACCTGGGTCAGGGAGTCCGTCTCGGCCAGGCGCCGATTCTCCTCCACCTGGCGGTGCAACTCCTCGTTGGCGTGGCGCAGCTCCTGAGTACACTCGTCCACCAGCAGCGCGAGGGACTTGTTGGTCGATACCAGGGTCTCAAAATAGAGTTTTTTGTCATGAATATCGCGGTGCGCCCCTATCATGCGGGCCGGGGCGCCATCAGGCAGGCGAGTGACAATATGGGCGCAGTCCTCTATCCAGAGATAATCCCCGCCACTGGTGCGGCAGCGGTACTCGATGCGATAGCAGGATGAACGTCCGCTCAGGTAGTCATCGAAGTGGAGCATGACCCGGGTCAGATCCTCGGGGTGGATCAGGGACTCCCAGGTCAATACGTCATTGTCCAGACTGTGGGGTTCATAGCCCAGCATCCGGTACCAACCCGAGTTGCGATAGACATAGCCTGTGTCTATGTGCCAATCCCAGATGCCATCACTGACCAGATCGATGATGGCTTGCACCACATCGTCCGTCACATCAGGCAGTTGTTGGTACTGCTGTCGATAGCTGTCCTCATTCATGATGCCATCCTTGCTCACACTCATGGGGCCACTTAGTGGGATCAAGTGTAGGGGCATCAGGGTGAAAAATACCTGCGCTGGCGCCCCGAATACTCAAAATCACACTTTTTTGGGACGGTGTGATTCGAACGGCACAGCGCGTGGAAAGCGGCTTCCCGGCCATCGACAGCGGGATGCGAGCCGCGATATGACGCTGGATAGACAACTGGCGTCATGATGACTCCCGACGCTCGCCATGCCCATGCATCCACTGAACCCATCAATTCAAGACTTCAACCCCATGCTTCAAGCCAGGGCGTCAGCTAGTCGAACACGAACCAGCCACGGCTGACTGGCGCCGGGCCGGGATCAGTCGGAGAGGTAATATTCCACCGTCGAGACCACTCGCACCTTCTTGATGTAGGGGGTGCTGGAGTCACGATTCTCCACGGTGAACTGGCCCTGATTGGCGGTACGGATCTTGCCGAGCCGGCTGTCGGAGTCCTTGGCAAACTTGTCGGCGACTTCCCGTGCCGAACGAGTCGCTTCCTCCACCATCAGCGGCTTGAGTTCGTTGAGCTTGGTGAAGATAAACTCGGTCTGCTGGTAATCCTGCCCCCCGAAGACGATGCCCTGCTGACCCAGTTCGGCGATGCCGTTCATCAATTGGCGGACGCGTTCCACCTGAGCGGATCGCACCGTGATGGTCTGGGCCGCGGTGTAACGGAAGGCGCCCGACTCGGCGCCACCATAGGGCTGAGCCAGCTTGTCGGTGACCGCGGGGGGCGCAATCAGTATCTCCTCCTCCGCCACCCCGTTGAGCTTGAGGTAGGCCAGCACGGCGGCGGCGCTCTTGCCCATCTCACTATAAAGAGCAGGCAACTCGTTGCTGGCCCCGGAGAAGCGGATCGGCCAGACCACGATATCGGCCTGCACCTCTTTCTCCGACAAGCCCTTCACCGACACCCGCCGCTCAAGTTCCTTGGCCTTGAGCAGGCTGCTGCCACCTATCCAGGCCATGCCAAGCAGCCCGACCAGCAGCAGGCTGCCGAGGGCGAGGGAAGATTTCACGCTCTGTTCCATAACAAACTCCGCATCAGTGGTGTCTTGTGACAAGACGTTCCCTAGTTGTATTGAAAAATGTAATTTGACAGTTTTTATGCTGCCTGCTCTGGTCGTGAATCTTTGGATGCTGTATTTTTAGCCTCTTCATTTTCCGCGCCATCTACATCAGAGTTCAGAACTGCATTAATTTTATCTGATTTATCGGCAACAATCTGATTTGCTTGATCATCTAGCTTTTTAGCAATGGCAGAGAAACCAGGTATTTTAGACAGTTTGGTTACAGCATCGGCAAGTTGTGCACTTTTATCGAGAGCATCCATAAGCGGGTGGTCTGATTTATCATAATTTGAAATCAACTTCCCTGGGTTTTCTGTGTTCACAGATACGATATTGAAGAGAAGCTTAACTCTGAGCTCCTCAGATATTGCCTGATCTTCTAACTCATCAATTTGGTGAGATAAACCCTCAAATGTCTTACTGACAACACCTTTATGAGTATATTCCTCAATTAGTCTCTTAGATAACTTATAACTTTTGTTCGTTGTATAGGCCAGCCACAATACAGGGATATACAATGGCAACATTGCGCTTAATAAATATGGAGTGTCTTTAATAATAACAATTAAGTTATCCCCACTGGATAACAGTCTATATGCATTTATAGCGAATGGAAGAAGTGATATTAACACAAGATAAAAAATTGACCAATTGAATGATTTCTCATGCTTTTGCTGTTCGATTATTTCTTTATCTATTTTTTCATTATATGCAGATGCAAGGCCCGCCGTCATAGCTTGAGGTAGCAATCTTTTTATGTTATGCAATACTTCATTATATGAATCATGGCAACCTGAGATGTATTTATCATAATTACCCTCAGCTTCTGACTTTAATTTAGATAGAAAATCACTAGTGTTAGACTTATGACTTTCAATATCTGTTGTCATTTTTGATAGTTCAGTTCGCAATTCTTTATATGTCTTATTTAATTTATCTAACAATCCCTCTACCCGCGTCTCTTCCTCACTTCCTTCCGCAGTACTGTCATAGCCAAATATTTCATCATGGATATTATCAATATCCCTTTTCAACATCGCACTTTGTGATAACAGCGACTTTATCTTCCCATGATTTGACTCACTATCTTTTCTATATTCCTGAATCGACTCAACAGTATTAACAAGCTCATCATGCTCCTGAATTATCTCTTTTATTTTATCGATAACTTCGGTTGACTCATCATAAGCTATTGTTAATCCATCATGCTTTAACGTTGCATCTTTCAGTAACGCCTTTAGATTATCATGGATATTTGAGGCTTGTAGATCAATATCAGTAACACGACCAAAAGCAGATTCTGCGTCTGCTTTAAACTTATCAATTAACCCTTTTGATTTCTCAGCCTCTTCCTTAGCTTCTTTAGCTCTATTTCTAAACTCAGAGGTTCTCTTGGATGCTTGTGTTGCATCCTTCAAGCTTTCAGGAATAGTCATTGCTAGCTTATTCAATTCTTCAGCATTAGCTTTTTTATCCATCTCCAATGTTATTTCAGAGATTTTCTTCCATATATAATCTTTCTCTCTGTTAAACTCTGCTTTATCCATCTCATTCCCCTTTAACCCCATAAATGACAATATTTCATTCTTCATAGCTTTACTCATTTAAAGCTTGGATATACCTACCATTTAAAATCACTCCCCCAACCTCTCCGCCAGTCCGGAATAGCGCTCGGTCTTTTTCCGCACGGCCTGAGCCAGCAGGGCGCGATCGCCGTAGAGATCGAGGTGCGCCTTGGCGCGGGTGATACCGGTATAGACCAGCTCGCGGGTCAGCAGGGGGCTGGGGCTGTCGGGCAGCACCAGCACCGTATGGGCAAACTCCGAGCCCTGGGATTTGTGGATGGTCATGGCGTAGACAGTCTCGTGGGGCGGCAATCGGCTTGGCAAGAGCGCGCGCAGGCTGCCGTCCGGCTGCTCGAACCACACCTTGAGGCGGCCGGTTTCGTCCGGCAGGCAGAGCCCCATGTCGCCGTTGTAGAGGCCGATGCCGTGGTCGTTGCGCACCACCATCACGGGGCGGCCCGCATACCAGTCGCCGTCGCGCTGGATCAGCCCCGCCCTGGAGAGGGCCAATTCGAGGCGCTCGTTGAGACCCAGCACCCCGAAGGGGCCGTCCCGCAGGGCGCAGAGGATCTGGAAGCCGTTGAACGCCTTGAACACGGCAGACGCCTCTTCTCCGGCGCGGGCGGCCTTCAGATAGCTGCCATAACCGGCCACCCCCTGGGCAATCAGGGCCTCGTAGGCCTCCCCCGCCCAAGGGTGCAGGCTGATGTCCTTGAATCCCGCACTCCAGACCGATTCCACCGCGGCGGCATCGCCGTCGTTGCAGGCCCGCGCCAGCTGGCCTATGCCGGAGTGCTGATCGAAGCGCCAGCTCTTGGAAAGCAAACAGAGGCTGTCGCGCACCGGTGCACCGGCAGGCGAACCCTGCAGGCGGTAGCCGGTCTGGCGGGAGAGCCAATCCGCCTGAGCGGGGCTGATGCCCTGTTCGATAAAGCTGCAGATATCCCCGAGCACGGCCCCCGCCTCTACCGAGGCGAGCTGATCCTTGTCGCCGAGCAGGATGAGGCGGGCGTGGCTCGGCAGCGCATCGAGCAGGCGCGCCATCATGGGCAGGTCGACCATGGAGGCCTCGTCCACCACCAGCAAGTCGAGGTGCAGCGGGTTGCCCGCGTGGTGGCGGAACTGGCTGCGCCCCGGGATCACCCCGAGCAGCCGGTGCAGGGTGCCCGCCTCTGTGGGGATGGCCTGGGCCCACTCCGGGGGCAAATCCAGCGCCTGCAAAGCAGAGCCAATGCTCTCGGTGAGGCGCGCCGCCGCCTTGCCGGTGGGGGCCACCAGCCGGATCGCCGGGGCCTTGCCTGCTTGCAGGCCTGTCTCCACCAGAATGGCCAGGAGCTTGGCCACAGTGGTGGTCTTGCCGGTACCGGGGCCGCCTGAGATCACCGCGAAGGGGCGCGCCGCCGCCGTGGCCGCCGCCAGCTTCTGGCCGTTGCAGCAGAGCGACTCGGGCACCAGGGTATCCAGCTTGCCAAGATCGCTCGCCGCCTGGGCGCTCCCCAGCAGCGCCTCTATGGCGGGCCAATCCACCTCGTCGGGGAACACCAGATCCAGATACTTCTCGACGAAGTGGCGGGCCGAGAAGTCGGGGGCGAGGCGGGCCTTGAGCAGTGCATCGAACACCAGCCCGTAGTCGCGGGCAAAGAGGCGCGACAGGGCCGGGGCTATCTCGGGCCATTCGGCACGTTCACTTAAGGCACGCAGGTGGCGAGCCACCCCCAGCTCAAAATCGTGGTAGCGGGTGAGGTAGAGGCGCCCGTGCCAGAGCCGCAGCGGCCAGCGCGGGGCAAGCCCGCCATTCTGCTCGGTGCCAACCAAGGGGCTTGCCGCAAAGAGGGTGGGCCAGCTCGCAGGATCCGCGAGATCCCCCAGCAGATCCCGGCTCTGATCCGGATCCAGTCCGAAAGGGCGCAGGGATCCGGCAGCGAGCATGTCAAGCGGCAGGCAGACATGGCCGCGCCCAAGCTCGAAGCAGGCGAGCGCGGCCCCCAGCACCAGCTCGGGGCCGCCGCCCAGATCGGCCACCAGTTTGGCAAATTGCAGATCCAGCTGGCGGATACGCCCCGCCAGCGCCAGGGCTTTCAGCCGTTCGATCATACCGTCGCTCTTCATCTCGCCCCTCATGCCTCTGCCTTGTTTGGTTTTTCTAAACGATGATCGTCAGGCATCACACCTTTACTAAACAACTTGTCGAGCCCCAGCACCAGTTCACGGCTCGGACGGGTATGGAATACCCCCCCTTGCGGCATGCCGCGCAGGAACAGATAGAAGACCCCGCCAAAGTGCTGGTCAAAGTCGTAGCCCGGCAGCCGCAACGAGAGCAGCCGGTGCAGCGCCAGGGAATAGAGCTGGTATTGCAGGTCGTAGCGATGATCACACATGGCCCGCTCCAGCGCCGGACGGCTGTAATCGGCCGGGCTCATGCCGAGGTGGTTGGATTTGTAGTCGAGCAGATACCAGCGCCCCTGCCACTCGAACACCAGATCGATAAAGCCCTTGAGCATCCCCTGCACAGTGGCGAAGCCCAGCGGCTTGTTGCCCCGCGACAGGGGGTCGTGCTGCTGGCAGAGGGCGGTGAGCGCCAGCGCCGTCACCCGCCCCATGGGCAGGAAGAACTCCAGCTCCACCTGCTTGCGATCGGGGGCCAGATCCCTCAGCCGCACCGGCTCGTCAAAGCCGGTATCCAGCGGGGTATCGAGCACCGCCTCCACCTGCTGTTGCAGCACCGGGGCCCAGCTCTCGTCAAAACCATCCTGCGCCAGCAGGGTGGCGATATGCTGTGCCAGCGGCTCACCAGCGGCGCTCTCGAAGTCTATGGTCTCGAACAGGCTGTGCAGCAGGGTGCCGGGGCGGGCCCCTTTCGGGAAGGTGAAGATGGAGGGCTGGGGCGCCTCCTCTTCCTGCGCAGCGGCAGCCGCCTCGGTCACTACCTCGTCATCGAAGCCGGGGTTCGCCAAGACCCCCTTGCCGTGGCCGTTCCCCTGGGCAGCCAGCCCGGAGTAGGAGCTGATCCACCAGTCCCGTTCGAGGGAACCGGTAAAGTGGCGCACCTGGGGCTCGCCCAGCTGCTCCTCCTCTGGCGGCAGCGGGGCCGGACGGGTGAGCGAGGGCTCACAGACCACCACCCCGGGCAGCGCCTGGGCAAGGTCGGTGAGGGCGGTCGCCAGGGTCTCGGCGTTCCCCTCTTCCCCCTTTTGCAGCAGGTAGCCGATGGCGGTGTGGTGCAGCTCTGTCTTCTCCGACTTGCCGTTGCCCGAGCGCACCGGCGCCAGCCCCAGCCAGGTGGCATAGACGCCCCGGGTCAGCGCCACGTAGAGCAGTCGCAAATCTTCGGCGAGGCGCTCCTTGTCCGCTTCGGCCAGCGAATGGTCGGCACCGGTCAGGTCGAGAATGGTGCGATTGCCCGCCTCATCCGCCTCGTGATAGAGGGGGGTCTCGGCGGTTCTGTGGCTGCAGATGAAGGGCAGGAACACCAGGGGGTACTCCAGCCCCTTGGATTTGTGGATGGTGACGATCTGCACCAGCTTGCGCTCGGATTCGAGCCGCAGTACTTGCTCAGCATCCTGGCCGCCCGGGCGGCTCACCGCCTCCCCCAGCCAGCGCAGCAGGGCGTATTCCCCGTCCAGCTCGCTGCTCACCTGTTGCAGCAGCTCGCCGAGATGGAGGAAGTTGGTCAGCCGCCGCTCGCCGTAGGGGCTCGCCAGCAGGGAGGAGGCGAGATTGCGGCGGTGCAGCAGGGCCCGCAGCATGGCCAGCACGCCGCGGCGATGCCAGATCTGCCGGTACTCCATAAACTCCTGCACCGCGCTCTCCCAGGCCCGCTCGTCCGAGGCCAGCGCATCGAGCGCCCGGGCATCCAGATCGAACAGCCCGGTCGCCAGCGCCGCCCGCAGGCTGCGCTCTTCGCTCGGGTTCTGGCAGGCGTGCAGGATCAGCAGTATCTCTCGCGCCTCCACCTGCTCCAGCACGCTCTCGCGGTTCGACAGATAGACAGACGCGATGGCGAGCCGTGCCAGCTCCTGCTGCACCAGCTTGCCCTCGGCGCCAGTGCGCACCAGCACGGCGATATCCCCGGCCTTCACCGCCTTGTCACCTATCTGTGCCTTGCCCTCGCGGGCCAGGGTCAGCAGGCGGTGGATCTCGGCGGCGGTGGCGCGGGCCATCTTGCTCTGGTAATCCCCCCGGTTGAAGGTGGGCTGGCCGCTCAGCTGCCAGCAGTGGAGCACGGGTGCGGTAACGCCACCCAGCAGCAGCGCCTTGCTCTTGCCCTGCGCCTCCACCGGCAGGAAGGGGATATCCGCCTCGTAGATAAAGGGATCCTTGGCCCGCTCGAACAGGCCATTGACCGCCCCCACCAGCGCACCGCTGGAACGGTAGTTGCGCCCCAGGGTGTAGTGGGCGCTCACATTTCGCCGCGCCTGGATGTAGGTAAAGATGTCGGCGCCGCGAAAGCCGTAGATGGCCTGCTTGGGGTCACCGATCATCAAGAGCGCCGTGTCTGTGTGACCGCCGTAAAGACGGTGGAAGATGCGGTACTGCTGGGGGTCTGTATCCTGAAATTCATCTATCATCGCCACCCGGTAGGTGGCGCGAATGCGATCGCAGAGCCGCTCGCCAAGGCTGGAGCCCAGCGCCCCGTCGAGATCCTTGAGCAGGTCATCGAAGGAGAGCTGATGGGCTTGGCGCTTGCTGGCCTGCATCCGGCTGCGCACCACCTTGGCGGCCCGTTGCAGGATCAGGTCGCGAATACCGGGGCGGCTCGCCAGCAGTTGGTCGATCTCGCTGAACAGCGGCAGGGTCGGCACTGCGCCCCCCTTCTTGAGGTTCTCCTCCAGCACGCGTTGGCCGAAGCGCTCCAGCTCCTTGGGAATGGCGTAGCCGCTTTGCTCGTCCTGCGCCCAGTCGCCTATCTTGGCGAGCCAGCCTTCGTAGTTCTTGCCGGTGTAGCGGCTTACTTGCCCATCCGTCTGGCGGCGGATCTCGTCCCCTTGCGCCAGCCATTCGCTCTTCACTGCCGCGATGCGACTCATGGCCGCCTGATGGCGGGCAGCGAGGGTCTCGTCCCCCAATGCCGGGTGTATCTCCAGCTCGCTGTTGTCGAGCCAGCCGTTCATCTCCCGCAGCAGGGCGGCGGGGCTAGGCCAGAGCGCGCGCACCGAGCTGGCGAGAGTTTTATCCACCGGATAGAACTCGGCGCGCCAGTAGTCGCTCACCGCCTGCAGCCGGAGCTGGCTGTCGTCGGTCAAAAATTCGGTCTCGAAGAGGGCGCCCGACTCGAAGGCGTTCTGCTTGAGCATCCGCTGGCAGAAGCCGTGGATGGTGAAGACCGCCGCCTCGTCCATCTGCCGCTCGGCGGCCAGCAGGCGGCGGGCCGCCAGTTCGTGATCCTCCACCTCGATCAGCAACTGGGCCAGCAAGTCATCCTTGCTCTCACCCCGCATAAAGGCGAGGCGCGCCTCGTGGATGCGACCGCGGATCCGCCCCCGCAGCTCGGCGGTGGCCGCCTCGGTAAAGGTCACCACCAGGATCTCGGTCACCGAGAGCGGCCGCTCGTGGGCACTGGATTGACCCACATCGGCGCCTTCTTCGATGAGCGGGCCGTGGCCCAGCAGCAGGCGCAGGTAGAGGCCGGCTATGGTGTAGGTCTTGCCGGTCCCGGCGGAGGCTTCGATCAGTCGTTCACCATGGAGGGGAAAACGCAGGGTATTGAGCGGGTTGGCCATTATTTCAGCTCCTCCAGGGTCTTGAGCAGCGGGGTCAGGTGTTCGCGGGACAGCGCCTGCAACTGCCCCAGCACGGCGTCATCCAGCTCGGGGAAGCAGCGGGCGACGTAAGGGTCTGCCCCTTCCCCATTGATCATCCAGCCGCCGTTGAAACGGGTGAGGGCCGCCTTGTCGGCCGCCTCCGGTTTGTCCGGATCCTTCTCGATCGCCCTGAGCCAATCCCAGGCGGTGTTGGGGAAGAAGGGCAGCGGCCGCTTCATCCCCTGGGCCCAGAGGGAGACCAGGGCCGCCAGCCTGGGCCGCGCCTCCTCGGCCGGAAGAGCTGGCAGCCGCAGACTCTGCTTGGCATCGAACAGCAGGGTGTCGCCGGGTGCGTCGCTCAGGGAGAGGCAGAGGTGCTGGATCCAGCCCAGCAGCAGATCCTTGCCGTTGAAGCTGCCGGGCTTGACCACCAGCAAGCGTCCCTTCTGGGTGTCGATCCACCCTTGCAGCTGGCCCTGTGCCAGCGAGATATCGATCTCCACCGCCCGTTTTTCTGCCTCATTGGCCGCAACCCAGGGTCTCAGCCGATCCGCAAGCTTGCCCATCTCGGCGTCCAGATCCTCCAGCAGCAGGCTGCCGAACCAGCCTTGCGGCAGCAGGCCGGTGAGCTGCAACCGCTCGCGCCGCACGGCACTGTCACCCTCCGCCAGATGGGCATCGAGCAGCAGGGCCTTGAGCTGGTAGTGCTGCAAGCCGTCCAGCTCGAACGGCTCGCTGTCCTCGATGTTGGCTTCGTTCAGTTCGAACCACACCTTGAGGCGACGGTTGAGGAAATACTTGGTGGGCTGCCGGTAGAAGCGCAGCAGCTCCGCCAGCTCCAGCCCTTGCTCCTTGCCCCATTCGGGGGGCAGCGGCAGCTCGCCGCTCTGGAAGTTGGCCGCGCCACGCACCGGATTGAGGGCAGGCAGCCAGTCGGCGGCATAGGTAAAGAGCCGCGAACCCGCCTCCGGATAGAAGTAGTTGCGGCTGTAGGGGGTGAGCGGGTGCGGCACTATCAGGTGCTGAAGCAGCCGCTTGCCGGAGGCTTCGTCGTCGAGCGCCTCATCCCCCGCCAGCACGAAGCCCTGGCGCACATAGTCGATCAGTTCCGCCAGCAGCACCGAGGGCACCTTGTCGCTGTTGTCCTGGGCGCTGAAGCCCTGATAGCTGATGTAGAGCCCCTGCTGGGCGCTCAGCAGCGCCTCGAGGAAGAGGTAGCGGTCATCGTCCCGGCGGGATCTATCACCTCGTCGCCCCGCCACCGCCATCAGATCGAAGCCCATGGGGGCCAGGGTGCGCGGGTAGACGCCGTCGTTCATCCCGAGCAGGCAGACCTGCTTGAAGGGGATGGAGCGCATCGGCATCAGGGTGCAGAAGTTGACCTGACCGGCGAGGAAACGCTGGCTGGAGCGGGACTCCCCCAGCACGCTGCCGAGGTAATCCTGCAACAGGTCGGCGGTGATGGGCTGCTCGAAGCGGGCCTCGCCAAGCTGGGTCTGCCAGTCGGCCAGCTGGCTGCGAATGAGCTGGAGCTGACGCTCTTCATCTTCGTCGGCCAGATAGAAGCGCTCCAGCAGCGCCAGCAGGCAGGCGTTCCACTCGGCCAGCGGCTGCGCCTGTTGCAGCCGGGGCAAAAATTCTGCCAGGGAGTCGACAAACCAGGCGAGCTTGCCGAGCGCCAGTCCCTGCTGACCCTCGATCTCTGGGTAGGGCAAGATACTGGCCAAGGGCCCCTGCTGACCCCCCATGTTGTCGGCACAAGACAAGATGCCAGCCACCGGCTCCCCATCCCCCATGGCAAAGCCGAGCAGCATGCGGCGCAGGCCAAACAGCCAGCTGTTGCCGGACATGGGCGGCAGATCGAAGCGGACGGGGTAGCCGTCATCCAGCCCCCAGCGGATGCCGGTCTCCTGCACCCAGACCCGCAGCTGGTTGAACTCGTCGTCATCCAGCTCGAAACGGCGCAGCACGGCGGGCACCTCCAGAATGGCCAGCAGCTCGCCGGCACCGAGGCGGGCGTTGGGCAGGTGCAGCAGGGCGAGGAAGCTTTGCAGCAGCGGGCTCTCCTGGCTGGCGGCCCGATCCGACACCGCGAACGGGATCTGGCCACGGGCACCACTCCTCTCTTTGCCAAAGACGGCCTGAATGTAGGGGCCGTAGCTGTTCACGTCCGGCATCATCACCACCACATCTTTCGGGGTGAGGGACGGGTCCTGCTCGAACAGCGCCAGCAGCCGGTCGTGCAGCACCTCGAGTTCCCGCATCGGGCCGTGGCAGGCGTGGATCTGCAGGGATCCATCCGCCGGGCTGATGGGGCTCTTGTGATGGCTGCTGTCGAGACTGAACTGACCGGCGCCCCGTTCTGCCAGCTCCAGCACATCTTTCTGGATGGCGCGCAGCAGGCTGACATTGCCCTGCTCATCCACCTCGTCGATATCGACGAAGGCCTCGATTTGCGGCACCTCCAGCTCCATCAGCTGATGCAGGTAGTCGCGCCCCAGCTTGCCCATGGAGGCGAGCAGCGGGTTGGCGGGCCCTTGCAGGGTCTCGATGTCGGTACCGGGCTTGAGCCTGGTTTCGAGGCGCGCCAGGGTTTTTCTGTCCAGCAGATCCCCCCAGTAGTAGCGGCAGGGGTTGGTGACGAACAGGTGCACCTCCACCTCGGGTCGGCTGCCGAGGGCCAGCAGGGCCTCCACATAGCGCGGTGGCAGCGCCGAGATGCCGAACACGAAGACCCGCTGGGGCAGCTTGCCCGGCAGATCCCGGGTGCGCGCCAACTCGTGGATAAACTCCTCGTAGAGGTTGGCTCTGTGGTAGCCGCTGGGCGCGAGGGCCAGGGTGCGGGCCACCAGCTCGCGCCACAGTTCGGGCTGCCAATCCTGACCGCTCACCCCGGCCAGCTCCTGGCTGTTGCCATCAACCAATCCCCCCCCCGCTTCCCAGCGGGCTATCCAGTCCGGCCGGTAGACCAGATACTGGTCGAACAGATCCGCTACCTTCTGGCAGAGCTGCCAGAGCCGCACCTGTTCGGGATCCTGGGCAGGATCCTCGTCATCTCCCCCCAGATAGGCGGCCAGCGGCGCGAAGGCGGGCCTGTCCAGCAGGGCGGGCAAAATGGTCATCAGCTGCCAGCTCATGGATCCCTTGTTGTAGGGGCTCTGGCGGGGCACATCTGCCAGCACCTGGGTGAACATCTCCCAGATGAAGCTGGCGGGCAGCGGGAAGTCGATATTGGCGGCGATGCCGAAGGCCTTGGCCAGTTCCAGCTTGAGCCACTGGGCCATGCCGGGGCTCTGCACCAGGATCTGCTCGTGCTCGAAGGGGTGAGAGAGGGGCGCCTGCCGGATATGGTTCACCAGCAACTCTTTGAGCAGATCCAGCTGATTGGAGTGGTAGAGGGTAAACATGGGCAAGTCCCGCCAATTAAAAAGAGGGGTGCGCGCAGGAAAAGATGAACAAATCCCGTCACTTCACCAGACATTGGATTGTCAGGGATCGGGGGGGAAGATGCAAAAGACCCTTGTAGCAGCAGAGCGGGCCGCCATCACACTACCGACATTGGCGGTGGCAAATCACGGACACAAAAAAGCCGGCGCTGCTGCGCCGGCTAAAAACATGGGAACTTTATGGAAAATATGACGTATCAGGGTATTACCAGCACTTGCCTAAACGGCCATCCACACTGAAGGCACCGGCACCCGCTGCCGCCAGGGCCAGGAAGCCACCAGCCACTGAAACGTTCTTCATAAACATCAACATCTGCATCTGCTCCGCAGGCTGGTAATGGAAGAGGAAGGCCGCCATCAGGGTAAAGCCGGCCATCAGCACGGCGATGCTACGGGTAAAGAGGCCCAGCATGATGGCGAGACCACCGCCCAGCTCCAGCAGGATCACCAGGGGCAACAGGGCACCGGGCACTCCCATGGCCTCCATATAACCTTGGGTGCCAGCGTAGCCGCCGATCTTGCCCCAGCCTGCGACCACAAACATCAGGGCCAGCAGAATACGACCAACCAGCAGTGCCACATCTCTCATCTTGTCCATCTTCAGATTCCTTTGATTACCAATTCACAGTGTTAATAGTGTAAGACCGATTTACTAACTCATTCATTTCGCCGAGATTTATTTATCAAGGCAGATCAAACAACAGAGCCTCGCTCCCTTGGGAGGCGCTCAGTGTCCAGTTATCTTCATCACGACTGAGTACCCCGTCGCCAGGCTGGGCAGCCAGACCGTTTGCGGTCAAGCTCCCTGAAATCATATGCAGGTAACCATGACGCCCTTGCAATGCCCATTTGAGGGTCTCCCCTTCGGCGAGTTGCAGTCGCCATACCCGGGCCTGCTGGCGAATGCTGAAGGATCCGGCCTCGCCATCCGGCGATGCCACCAACGTCATGCCTGGCTGGTTTTCTATCCGCTTCTGCTGATAACCGGGGGTCGTACCGAACTCGTTCGGCTCGATCCAGATCTGCAGCAGTTGCAGCGGTTCGCTCTGAGAGGGGTTGTATTCGCTGTGGCGAATGCCTGAACCCGCACTCATCAACTGGAAATCCCCAGCCGGGATCTGCTCGGCATGACCCAGGCTGTCCCTGTGTTCTATGGTGCCCTTGAGCACACAGGTGAGGATCTCCATGTTGGCGTGAGGGTGGGTGGCGAAACCGCCACCCGCTGCCACCATGTCGTCGTTGATGACCCGCAAGGCTGAGTGCCCCATCCACTCCGGGTCGTAGTAGTGACCGAAGGAAAAACTGTGGTGAGTATCGAGCCAGCCAAAATTGGCGTGACCTCGATCTGCTGCGGCTCTCAATTGCATCATGGTGTGCTCCTTACGCTATAAAGCTGTGGTTAACGCTGGCGACCATCACCCAGACCGAAGGGGATCCGGTACTCACTGGACTCGTCACCCAGGCTCACCGTCAGGTTGCCCTGGGTGCGACTCGGCAGTTTGACCCGCTGGGTGCCCATCAGATCGGCATGGACAGAGGCCAGCAGATCGCCGGACTCGTCACGCACCTCCAGCATGGGGTTGGACTTGCCGTCGATGACAGCGCTGGCTTGCCAGTTGACGAGCAGGGAGCCCGGGGTGGCGCTGAAATCAGCTGGCACGCTGGCCTGGGCCAGACCGGAACTCATCAGGCCTGCAACGGCCAACATCTTGATTACGTTTTTCATGTTCAATTCTCTCTTGGATTTTTATGTCATTGATAGGCCGTCAGGCCTGGGCCAATGCCTCCATGCAAGAGACTACGTCAAATATTATGTTGTTCTTTTACTGAAAGCTGACCTCCTCATTTTGAAGGGGTCACAGCCTGGAACTGCACTTATTTGGCCACTGAGCCATCCTGCTCAAGCGATGATTGAATATTAAACCTGTATGGCTTAAGTTGTTAGCGAGATAATCTGGCGATCATATTCAAAATATTTGAAGGTTACCCATGAGCAAAGAGCGCGCACTGACCCTGGAAGCCATTCGGGTGCTGGATGCCATAGAGAGACGGGGCAGCTTCGCCGCCGCCGCGGAGGAGTTGGGCAAGGTGCCCTCGGCACTGAGCTACACGGTGCAAAAACTGGAAGATGAACTGGATGCCATGCTGTTTGACCGCAGCGGCCATAGAACCAGGTTCACTCCGGCCGGTCGCATGCTGCTCGAACAGGGTCGCTTGCTATTGCAAGCGGCCGAGCATCTGGTGGGGGAGACCCGTGCTCTGGCGCGGGGTTGGGAGACCGACATCACCATAGCCGTGGATGCCCTGGTACCGGTGCAGGCGCTCTATCCGCTGGTGGATCGACTGGCCGAGTTGACCGATACCCGCTTGCGACTGCGGGCCGAGGTCTTGGCGGGGAGTTGGGAGAGTCTGGAAGATGGCCGTGCCGATCTGCTTATCTCTTCCCTCAATCCCGATCTCATGCTGACCGGCATCAAACACCAACTGCTGCAGGAGGAGGTGATGCTCTACGTCGCCCATCCGGATCACCCGCTGCATCAGGAGCCGGAGCCCCTGGCGGACGAGACCCTGCGTCGCTACCGCGCCATCGCCATCGCCGACTCGGCGCGGCGCAAACCCGCCCTCACCTATCGCCTGCTCGACAAGCAACCCAGACTCACCGTCAGCACCATGGCCGAGAAGCGCGATGCCCTGTTGGCGGGGATCGGGGTCGGCACCATGCCGCTGAACTGGATCGAGGAGGACATCAAGGCGGGGCGCCTCAAGGTGATAGGCCCCGAGTATCGCCATCAGGTGCAGGTCGTGCTGGCTTGGCGGCGGGACAGCATGGGCAAGGCCAAGAGCTGGCTGGTGCGGGAGATCCCCAAGCTGTTTATGGCCAAGGCGTAATGCGTCACAACTTGACGCCAGGGGCAAATTAGGGGAAAAGAAAAAAGCGGAACCCTGACGGGATCCGCTCAATTTGCCAGGAAAGAATAAAAACCTTTCGGTTTAAAAAAACCCTTAAATTGGAAGCAAACAATCGATTTCGCAACCAGGAAAGTCTCGAATTCGATTCGTGTTCGATTATGCGCGAACTGTTATTCCTCGCCAGCACTATGTTGCAGAGTTGAAGGATGTGCACCGCCCGGTGTCATTTTCTGCAACCTTTGCCCCAAACTGGTCAGATCATCCCGCTTATTTCGGCCGCTTGCTTTCTCCTGGTTTTTTAAAGTGGCAATATCTGAGCCCGAACCATGGAAAAGGTACACTTTTTGGCGGTTCATCAAATGCACATAAAGGAATGACGCATGACCTATAGCCAGACCCTGGCCATTAACATTCTCGACACCCTCAAGAAGACGCTGATCGACAAGGGGATCCGTTATCAGACCCTGGCGGAGGCGATGAATGTCTCCATCGCGACCATCAAACGGATGATGAACAAGCCATCACTGCCCTTTGATACCCTGTTGGAGATCTGCCATCTGGTGGGTCTGTCATTCGAAGAGCTGCTCGAACGCACTCAGGAGGCCCAGAGCCGCCGCGCCGTCTTCACCCAGGAACAAGATGAGTCCTTCCACAACGAGCCCGGCCTCTACGCCTTCCTCGCCAACATCTTCTGGCGTGACAAGACCCTCATCGACCTGAAGCGGGAGTACGGCCTGACCGACGCCTCCTGCTACCTCTATCTACGCAAGCTGGAGAAGCTTGGCATCCTGCAGCTCGGCATCGACAACAGCTTCCATTTCCTCATCAGCGAGCGGATCAACTTCGAGCAGCACAGCCGCTTCGCCCGCCAGCAGGCACGCCAGGCCATGTCGGTCCTGGGTGATTACCTAGTGGAAAACATGCACAAACAGAACAACTACATGGCGCTCTGTCAGCTGCATCTGGACGAGAGCGAGGCGTTCGCCCTGATCGAGCGGATGAAGGAGTACTGGCATCAGGAGCTCAAGCTCAACCGCCCCGCCATCGGCCAACGGGAAGACACCAAGACCTACACCATGTCGCTGCAGCTGGCGGACTGCGGTTACCAGAGCTTCGACGATCTCATCCCCAACATCGACGGATGAGGCTTAGCGCAGACCTCGCCCTGCGGGGGGAGGTCTATTTCCCTCAAACGCCAGCGATCAGCCATAGCTGACAGGACGGGTATCCAGCGCGATGCAGATTGCCATAGCGCTGACGCCAGTGCTCAACCAGCGATCAGCCATAGCTGACAGGACGGGTATCCAGCGCGATGCAGATTGTCATAGCGCTGACGCCAGTGCTCAACCAGCGATCAGCCATGGCGGACAGGCCTGGTATCCAGCGCGATGCAGATTGCCATGGCGCTGACGCCAGTGCTCAACCAGCGATCAGCCACGGCTAACAGGACGGGTATCCAGCGCGATGCAGATTGCATCGGGACGCCAGTGCTCTATATCACAGTCGATCAAGGCGCCCGCTTGGTCATAGTTGACCCGCACCAACCGCAGCACGGGGCTGCCCTGGGCCAGGTTGAGCACCCGCGCAATCTCTCCCCGTGCCGCCACCGGTGTCACCTCCAGCCGTGCGCCCCCCTGCCCCATGCCATATTCGCGCAGATAGAGCTCGGTGAGCGACCCCGCCAGCGGTTGACTCTCGATACCAGGAAAACGGGTCGCCAGCAGATGATGGCTGACGTGGAGCACGGGGCGGCCATCGATGAGGCGCTGACGGCGGATCCCGAACAGCGGGGTGAAGGGGGTGATGGCCATCCAGCGACAGAGATCGCTGCTGGCCAGTTCGCTGCCCTGACCGAGCAAGCGGGTCTCGGCGCTGCGCTGCTGCTCGGCGATCCACTGATGAAAGTGGGTGTGACGAACCGGGTCATAGACGAGCCTGGGGGGCGCCACGAACCAGCCGCGCCGCTCGGCCCGGTAGATGATCCCCTCGGCCTCCAGGGTCGAGAGCGCCTCCTTGACCGTGATGCGGGTGGTGGCGAAGCGCTCGCTCAAGGCTCGCTCGGCGGGCAATTGCTGGCCCGCCGTCAGTTGCCCACTCGCGATGTAGCGGTGCAGCGTCTGGCAAATTTGTTCACTCTTGGTGAGCAGTCTGGTCACGAGCCTGTCCTGGCATAGTCCAACGAATCGAATGCCACGCTTATATCCCGCCCAGATGAAGCTGCCATGACAGTGGCTCAGGCAAGAAAATGTCATCCAATCGCCACAAAAGCGCCCCGCCACCGTCACATTCCCCCCCTAGCATCGTCCTCGAACCTTAACTGACCTAGTCCAGAGGGATGGGATGATGAAAACCTTGATCGCAAGTGCACTGGCCATCGCGGCCATCAGTCAGCCGTTTTTTGCAACCAATAGCTATGCCGCCGAAAATATCGCGGATCTGGAAAAGGCCGCCCGTGGCGAAGGCCAGCTCAACAGCATCGGCATGCCCGACAGCTGGGCGAACTGGAAAGACACCTGGCAGCAGATCGGCAGCGTCTACGGCATCAAGCATCAGGATACCGACATGAGCTCGGCCCAGGAGATCGCCAAGTTCGCCGCCGAGAAGGCCAATGCCACCGCCGACATCGGTGACGTGGGCGGCGCCTTCGGCCCGGTTGCGGTCAAGCAGGGGGTTACCCAGCCCTACAAACCCTCCACCTGGGCAGACATTCCCAACTGGGCCAAGGATGCGGACGGTCACTGGATGCTGGCCTATACCGGCACCATCGCCTTCCTGATCAACAAGGATCTGGTCAAGGCCGCC
Organism: Aeromonas rivuli; assembly: GCF_020149575.1. Taxonomy (NCBI): domain Bacteria; kingdom Pseudomonadati; phylum Pseudomonadota; class Gammaproteobacteria; order Aeromonadales; family Aeromonadaceae; genus Aeromonas; species Aeromonas rivuli. The sequence goes on from NZ_CP079742.1 coordinate 3,980,278, forward strand.
CCCACCAGCTGGCAATCCCTGCTGGGTGGCGACTACAAGGTGACCCTGGGTGACGTGGGCGTCGCCTCTCAGGCCAACAACGGCGTGCTGGCGGCGGCCTATGCCACCGGCGGCAGCGAGAAGAACCTCAAGCCTGCGCTGGATCTGTTCGGCCAGCTGGCCAAGCAGGGTCGCCTCTCCCTGAACGACCCGACCATCGCCAACATCGAGAAGGGCGAAGTGGAAGTGGGGGTGCTGTGGGACTTCAACGCCCTGAACTACCGCGACCAGATCGACCCCAACAAGTTTGAGGTGGTGATCCCGAGCGACGGCTCCGTCATCGCCGGTTACACCACCATCATCAACAAGTGGGCCAAGAATCCCAACGCCGCCAAGCTGGCCCGTGAATACATCCTCTCCGATGCCGGTCAAATCAACCTGGCCCGTGGCTACGCCCGCCCCATCCGCAGCAATGTGACCCTGCCGGATGACGTGAAAGCCAAGCTGCTGCCCGCCGAGCAGTATGCCAATGCCAAGCCGGTGCAGGATCATGCAGCCTGGGAGCAGAGCTCCAAGGCCCTGCCGCGCCAGTGGCAAGAAACCGTCATGATCAACATGCAGTAAGGGGATCCAGTGCAACACAAGGTGATAGTGGTACTTGTGGATGGCCTGGCAGCAGAGGTAGCCCATTGCATGGGCTACCTTTTCGGCATGGTGGAGGCGGGACGGGGCCTGCATACGACCCTGAGCTCTGCCCTGCCCTCACTCTCCCGGCCCCTCTACGAGTGCATCCTGACCGGCGTGCCGCCGGTGGCAAGCGGCATCACCCACAACGGGGTGAGTCGCCTCAGCCAGCATGACTCCATCTTCCATCTGGCCCGCGCGGCAGGCAAAGGCACAGCAGCGGCGGCCTATTACTGGGTGAGCGAGCTTTACAACCAGAGCCCCTGGCTGGGGTTGCGGGATCGCTATACCCATGACGAGCAACTGCCCATCCAGCACGGCTGCTTCTACTGGGATGACAACTACCCCGACAGCCATCTGCTGATGGATGGCGAGTGGCTCAGAACCCAACATGATCCCGATTTTCTGCTGATCCACCCCATGGGAGTGGATGACGCCGGCCACAAGTTTGGCCTCGATTCACGCCAGTACCGCAATCAGGCGCGCCGGATGGACAGCCTGTTGGCCGATCTGCTGCCCCTGTGGCTAGGAGAGGGGTATCAGGTGGTGATCACCTCGGATCACGGCATGAACGAGGATCTCAGCCACGGCGGCACTCTGCCCGAAGAGCGCACCGTGCCGCTCTGGCTGTTTGGTGATGCCTTCGTCGAACACTGGCCGGATGGGGTGGTGATCGCCCAGACCCAGCTCTGCGCCCTGATGGCCGACCTGCTGAGGGTTCCTCACGACAAGCCGGTGGCTCCCCCGCTGCTCAAGGCGGCCTTTATGCGCGAGGTGCACTGATGATGCCTGCAACCACCGAGATCCTGCTGGATCAACCCGCAGCAACCCGGCGCCAGGCGCGCCGCCACTGGCTGCCCGCCCTGGTGCTGCTGCCCTTTGTCCTCTTGATGATCCTGTTCCAGCTCGCCCCCATGGTCTGGGTGCTGGTGGGCAGTTTTCAAACCCCCGATGGCTGGGGCCTCGCCCATTACCGGGAGATTTTGAGCTCCCCCTTCTACCTGCAATCCTTCACCAACTCCTTACGCATCGCCGGCATCGCCAGTCTAGGGGGGCTTGCCATCGGCACCCTGGGGGCGGCGGCGCTGCGCCACAGCGGCGAGCGGGTCAAACGGCTGCTGCTGGCCTTTGTCACCATGACCGGCAACTTCAGCGGGGTGCCGCTGGCGTTCGCCTTCATCATCATTCTCGGCATCAACGGTGCCGTCACCCTGTTGCTGAAATCCTGGGGGCTGATCGACGGCTTCAACCTCTACTCGGGGTCTGGCCTTATCCTCATCTACACCTACTTCCAGATCCCCCTCGCCCTGCTGCTGCTCTATCCGGCCTTCGATGCGCTGCAGGATGAGTGGCCCCAGGCCGCCGCCCTGCTTGGCGCCAGCAAGAGGCAGTATGTGTGGCACGTGGCGCTGCCGGTGCTCACCCCCGCCCTGCTCGGCACCCTGATCATCCTGTTTGCCAATGCGGTGGGGGCCTATGCCTCCGCCTACGCCCTCACCACGGGCAACTTCAATCTGGTGACCATACGGGTGGCGAGCCTGGTCTCCGGCGACATCTTCCTCGAGCCCAATCTGGCGGCGGCGCTGGCGGTGATCCTGATGGTGCTGCTGGGGGTGGTGACGGCCGCCAACCAGTGGCTGCTGAAAAAGAGCTATGTGAACAAGGGGAACCAGCATGCGTGACCTGAAACCGAGCTGGCCACGCTGGGTGCTGGGAGCGCTGGTCGCCACCCTGCTGCTGCCGCTGCTGGCCACTTTTCTCTACTCCATCTCCACCCGCTGGGGGGCGACCCTGCTGCCGGATGGCTTCACCCTCGACTGGTATCTCAAGCTGTGGGGTGACCCGCGCTTTCTGGCGGCCTTTGGCCGAAGCCTGCTGGTCTGCTTCGCCACCCTGCTGCTGGGGACCCTGGTGCTGGTGCCCACCGTACTGGTGGTGGCCTACTACTTCCCCAGGCTGGATCCCTGGATGAACCTGCTGATCCTGCTGCCCTTCGCGGTGCCGCCCGTGGTCTCGTCGGTGGGGTTGCTGCAGATCTACGCCGACGGCCCGCTGCCCATTATCGGCACGCCGTGGATCCTGATCGGCACCTGGTTCACCGTCGTGTTGCCCTTTATGTACCGGGCGCTGGCCAACAGCCTGCAAGGGGTACCGCTCAGGGATCTGATGGATGCTGCCCATCTGCTGGGGGCGAGCAGCGCCCGTGCCTTTCTGCTGGTGGTGATCCCCTGCCTGCGCAAGGGGCTGCTGGCGGCGCTGTTTCTCTCCCTCTCCTTCCTGCTCGGTGAGTTCGTGTTTGCCAACATGCTGGTGGGCACCCGCTACGAGACCCTGCAGGTCTATCTCTACAACATGAGGTCCACCTCGGGCCACTTCACCAGTGCGTTGGTGATGAGCTACTTCCTGCTGACCCTGCTGCTCACCTGGGCGGCCAACAGATTTCATCGGTGATCCAAGATGTTTCATTTAGAAGTCAATCAGTTGCACAAATCCTACGGCGACACCAAGGTGTTCGAGGGGATCGAATTCGGCATCCGCAAGGGGGAGCTGGTGACCCTGCTCGGCCCCTCCGGCTGCGGAAAGTCCACCCTGTTGCGGGCGCTGGCGGGACTCACCCCGGTGGATGGCGGTCAGGTGCGGGTCGCCGGGGAAGACATTACCTGGCAGGCGCCCCAGAAGCGGGGCATCGGCATGGTGTTCCAGAGCTATGCGCTCTTCCCCAACATGACGGTGTGGGACAACGTCGCCTTCGGCCTCAAGATGAAGCCCCAGCCGGGGCGGGAGCTGGCGGCCAGCGTGAAAGAGGCTCTGGCGCTGGTGGAGCTGACCGGCTTCGAGCGCCGCTATCCGGGGGAGCTCTCCGGCGGTCAGCGCCAGCGGGTGGCACTGGCGCGCGCCTTGGTGGTACGGCCACGGATCCTGCTGCTGGACGAGCCGCTCTCGGCGCTGGATGCCCGCATCCGCCGCAGCCTGCGCCAGCAGATCCGCGAGATCCAGCAGCGCCTCGAGCTCACCACCATCTTCGTCACCCACGATCAGGAGGAGGCGCTGACCCTGTCGGATCGGGTGTTCCTGATGAACAAGGGGTCCATCGTCCAGAGCGGCACGCCTGAGCAGATCTACACCCAGCCCGCCGATGAGTTCGTGGCGAGCTTTATCGGCCATTACAACCTGCTGGCTCCCGAACAGGCCAACAAGTGGCTGGGGGGAACACGCAGCACCAAGCTGGCACTGCGTCCCGAGGCCATTGCGCTATTGCCTCAGGAGGCCTGCCCTCCCGAGCCCCATCTGCCGGGAGTGATACGCCACCAGCAGTTGCTCGGCAACATCATCCGCTATCAGGTGGCGTGCGAGGCCGGGTTGCTGACGGTGGACGTCCTCAACCGCTCGGCCCGGGATCTGCTGCCGGTCGGCAGCGCCGTCACCCTGGCGGTGGCCCGGGATCAACTGTGTGAGGTAGCATAAGCCGAGGGTTTGCATGCTCTTTTCAGCGGTGGCGCGGCCAGGGTGCCGCCCCGCCAGCCCCCCGTATTCATAGCAAGGAGCCGAGATGGCACTGGCACTGTTTGATTTGGACGAGACCCTGATTGCCGGGGATTCCGCCAGCCTCTGGCTGGAGTACATGGTAGCCGAGGAGCTTGCCCCGGCGGGCATGGTGGCCGAGGAGCAGGCCATGATGTCCCTCTACCATCAGGGCAAGTTGGACATGCACCAATACATGGCCTTCACCCTGCAACCCCTGGCGGGCAAATCCAGAGCCTGGCTCGATGGCCAGTGCCAGCACTTTGCCGAGCAGGTGTTGCGCGAGCGGATCTATCCCCAAGGGCTGGCCCGCATCGACTGGCATCGAAAACAGGGGGATACCCTGGTGCTGATCTCCGCCTCCGGCGAGCATCTGGTCGCCCCCATGGCGCGCATGTTGGGCATGGATCACTGCATCGCCATCCTGCTCGACGAAGAGGAAGGCCTGCTGACCGGCCAGACCCGGGGTACCCTGAGCTTTCGAGAGGGCAAGGTGGCGCGCATCAACCAGCTGTTTGGCGGGCTTGACGACCCCTGGCAGGAGAGTTTTGGTTACAGCGACTCCCACAACGATCTGCCCATGCTGCAGGCTGTGACTCATCCCCATGGGGTCAATCCTGCCCCCCGCCTTCGCCAAGCCGCCGAGCAGGCGGGTTGGCCCTGCCTGCAGTGGCAACTCGCCGAGACAAAGGTGCCGTAACGGACAGGGGCAGAGACAGCCTGACGCCCCATGAAAAAGGAGAGGAGGCCAGCGCTCTCCTCTCCTTGTTCCATCCAGCAGCCGGCGAAAACAGCCTGGCCCTGACTATACCTGCCTGAGCAGGGGTTCGGGGTCAGAGGCCGGCTCTCCCGCTTGATAGCAGCGATTCTTGCCCGCCCGCTTGGCGCGATAGACCTCGGCATCCGCCGCGACGATCAACTCCTTGGCCTCCCGGGCCTGGCCACTGGCCACCAGACCGCCGCTCAGGGTGACCCGCAACCCGGGTTCACGCCACGTCAGGCTGGCTACCCGCTCACGAAACTCGTCGAGCAGGGCGAAGATCATGCGCTGATCCTCCCCCGTCAGCAGGGCCACCAGCTCCTCGCCACCATAGCGACAGACCCAGCCCCGCTCGCCCAACTGCTCCATGGCCAGGGTGGCAACCCGCTTGAGCACCATGTCCCCGGTGTGGTGACCAAAGGTGTCGTTGACCCCTTTGAAGTCGTCGAGGTCGAACATGGCGAGGAAGAAGGGCTCCCTCTCGCTCAGCAATTCAGCCAACTGGTCATCGAAGAAACGGCGGTTGTAGAGGCCGGTCAGCTTGTCGAGGTTCGCCAGCTGGCGTACTTCATGAAGATCCTGACTGGTTGCGGCCAGCTCGGCATAGATATGTTTCAGCTCCTGTATGCTGCCCACCTGGGTCGCAGAGGGATCATGCCGGCTGTAGCGGATCATCCGGGCAATCTCGTTGAGCATGCGCCTGAAATAGCGGGTCCAGACGATGGCCAGTACCAGGTAGAGCACGGAGGCCAGCACCACCATGAGCTGCACGTTGAGGGAGGCGCGGGCCACCGTCTGATTCAGGCTGGCCGCAGGCTTGACACTGACCAGCACCCACCCCTGCTCCGGCAAGTGGCTGTAGGAGACAAACTGGCGATTTTCTTCGTCGAAGAAGAGCCCCCTGTCGTCGGTAAAGCGCCTGAGCCAACCGGGATGGGGCATCATCTTGAACAGCTGCTTGGGATCAGGGTGGGCCAGCTGGCGACCCGAGGCACTGATGATGCTCTGATAGCCATCTTCACCGGGCCGATTGAGCAGGAGTGAAAGGGGCTGCAACTGGGAGTCGATTGCAAAGACACCCAGGATCTTGCCCTGCTCGTCGGTGAGCGTCTTCGCGATGGAGATCAGCAAATTTCCCGTGGTGTAATCGTAATAGGGTTCGGTCCAGACCCGCTGACCCGGGTGCGCCAAGGCCAGTTGATACCAGGGCCGGGTACGGGGGTCATAGTCAGGGTTATGATCCCAGTCCGGGTAGCTGAGCACCAGGCGCCGCTCGGTGCCGAGGTAGATGGCGATAATATCCGAGGCCAACCCCTTGTAGAGCTGCCAGTCATGGCGGTAGCTGTGGGTGTTGCCGAGTTCACTGCCGCTGACATCCCCGGCCTTCACTTGGTCATAGATAAGGGTAAACTGTCGTTCCAGCTCGGCCAGGTAGGGCTCAACCAGGCTCTCACGCAGCTGGCTGTTATTGGCGCTGAGCCGCTGCTCCAGCTCCTGCTGCAGGCTACGGGCCATGTGCAGATAGTAAATGCCCCCCAACACCAGCACGGGAATAAAGAGCACAAGCAGGCCCAGCCGCATGCGGCTCACCAGAGACCAGTACTTTTTGGTGGTAGGAGACTTGCTCAAGCTTGACTCCGGTGACAGGGAAATTTGAGCCAGATTAACAGCCCGTCACGACGGCGTCCAAAGGAAGAGAGAGATGTGCACTGACCCACAACCTGCGCTGCCATGCTGACTCACGACAACTGGATCGCGGTGCATTTTTGCGCCCTGATCCTGCTCACCGGCGCCCTCACCTCCGAGTATTTTCTGTTCAGGCGCGGCATGTCCATCGAGCAGGTGCGCAAGTTGCTGATCGCCGATGGTCTGGCGGCGCTGGCCCTGCTGCTGCTGTTCATCAGTGGCCTGATGCAACTCTACGCAGAGCCTCAGGGCCCAATCGCACTGCTGCAATTGCCCAGCTACCGGCTCAAACTGGTGCTCTTCATGCTGATGGCGCTGAGTTTCGGCTATCCGAGCCGCCTCTTCTATCGCTGGCGCCAATCCCTGCGGCGGGGCAGGGCTCCCATGGTGTCGACGCAACAGCAGCTGTGGGTGATCTGGATACTGCGCATCGACCTGTTACTGCTGATGCTGATCCCGCTGCTGGCCCATAGCTCCAGCTCCTGACCCATTCAATACTCGCAGCCAGTCACAGGGGCCTGTCTGAGCTCGGCCAAGACAAACGCCATGGCTGTCGGTATGGTGGCACAGGAAGGAAGTTCAACTTTTTGATTTCAGGGATGAAACCTTATGCGTTCTAACATGATGTTGCTGATGGCCGCCGCCATCTGGGGGCTGGGCTTCGTCGCCCAGCGGCTGGGCATGGATCACATGGGGCCTTACACCTTCAATGGCCTGCGCTTCCTGCTCGGGGCCCTCTCGCTCCTGCCCCTGCTCTGGTGGCTAAAATCCCGTCAACCGACGCAACCTCGCGCTGAGGATAACCCGCGCCTGCTGCTGATCGGCGGCACCCTGGCGGGGGGCGTGCTGTTTTGCGCCGCCTCCCTGCAACAGGTGGGCCTGCTCTATACCACGGCCGCCAAGGCAGGCTTCATCACCGGTCTCTACATCATATTGGTGCCGGTGCTCGGCTTGGCGCTGCGCCACAAGACGGGGGCCAACACCTGGGTCGGCGCCCTCATCGCCATGGTCGGGCTCTATGTGCTCAGCGTGACCGATGATTTCACCATCGGCTATGGCGACCTGCTGCAGGTGATCGGCGCCCTGTTCTGGGCCATTCACCTGCTGGTGCTGGATCACTACTCGAACCGGGTCGCCCCTATCCGTCTGGCCGGGGTGCAATTCGTGGTGTGCGGCCTGCTCAGTCTTGGCACGGCTTTCGTCATCGAAACCCCGACCCTGAGCGGTGCCGTGGCGGGTTGGCAGGCCCTGCTCTACGCGGGGCTGGTCTCGGTCGGCATCGGCTACACCCTGCAGGTGGTCGGCCAGCGCGGTGCCCATCCGGCCCACGCCGCCATCATTCTCAGCCTGGAGACAGTGTTCGCCGCCATCGGTGGTGTGCTGCTGCTCGGCGAGATCCTCGATGAACGCGCCGTCATCGGCTGCATCCTGATGCTGATCGGTATGCTTCTCTCCCAGATCAGACTGCGCTGGTGGTGGAAATCCCGCCGGGACAAGGTGCCCAGCCAGTCTTGACGAGCGCGTCATCATCGGTCGGTTGCAACCTGATGCTGGCGGGCATGCTCATCTACAAGATCCGGCTGCGCTGGTGGTGGAAATCCCGCCGGGACAAGATGCCCAGCCAGTCCTGAATGCAACGAGGCGCCCGTGGGCGCCTCGTTGCTGTCGGGAGCGGTCTAGCCCCTGACGCTGGAGCAGAAGCTGACATCGTCCTGCAGGGGATCGTTGCTCACGCTGTGATAGAGCTCGAAGCAGGGGCCGCTGCCAAACTCCAGCCCGGCGGACACTATGTCGCCTATGTGTTCCTGCCAGCGCGGCCCGTACTGGTTGCGATCCGTGATGAGGTAGCGGGACTGGGCGTAGCGCCCGGCGGGGATAAGCTGGGTTTCCACCTCCCCCGTCCCCTGGGTCCCCACCGGCACCGTGACACCTATGTCGGTGCGACACTGGGCCGGCGGTGTCACTTGCGGGTTGTCATGGTAGATGAAGATCCACTCCCCCCCTTCCAGAGCGCGGGGCGCGGCCCACTGGTGCAGGCGGTTGCAGACGGCGTCATAGCCTTCGCCATAGGGGCCTGTGACCCGGATATAGGCCAGGGTGCGGGCATCCATCTCGACGGTTTTCATGGTGTTGCTCCTTGCTGATGAGTGGCCTTCAGCATAAGGGAGGGGGTCGTTCCATGCGTGTCCATCCTTGCGCTCATGGTGTCCGTTCTTGCCCTTGTCACGGCGAAACTCCCCCGGGGTGCAGCCATAGTGACGGCGAAACGCCTTGGCAAAGGCCTGGGAGCTGGCGAGCCCCGCCCCCAGGGCGATGGCGGTGACGCTGGCATCCGTGTAGCAGAGCTGCCAGGCCGCCCGCTGCATGCGCAGCCGCCGGCACATCTCCCCCGGCGCCTCCCCCACCACTGCGGTGAACACCCGGTGGAAGTGATAGAGGGAGAGGCAGGCGCGGCTCGCCAGCTCCTCGATGGAGAGATCCGGCTCCTGCTCCAGCGCCCGCAGCACGGGAGTCAGGCGCTCGCGATAGTCGATCATGACAGACGGACCCGCCCCATATGCAGGGCATCGACGAAGCGCCCTTCACGAAACGCATAGGCGGGTGAGCAACCTTCCTGCTCGAAGCCGAACTTGCGGTAGAGCGCGATGGCGGCCGCGTTGTCGCTGTAGACCGTCAGCTCGAGCCGCTGCAGGTTGAGCCAGTTGTCCGCCAGATCCACCGCCGCCCCCAGCAGGGCCGAGCCCACCCCGCGGCCGGCCCAGTCATCCCGGACCCCCATGCCGATGCCAGCCACATGGCGACGACGTGGATTCGGCTCGAGCCAGAGCCCCAGATCGCCGACCAGTAGCTCATCCACTATGGCCACCAGGCCGTAGCCGCTACGCTCGGCCAACCGTTTCTGCCACATGGCCAGGGTCGGATAGGGCATCTGCAGGGTGCCTGCCTGAGCCTTTGGCATGGCATAGAGATCCCGCAACCCCTGGGCATCCCCGACCTCAGCCTGACGAATCCTGATATCAACCATCCCCTCTCCTCCCTGATCCGTGAACGTCCGTCCAAAATAGCGCCCTTTGTGTCCGTAGCCAACTCCATTAGGGCCACCTATCAAACACTTAGAGCTGACCGATTGGCCCCGCTCGCGCCCCTTGCCGTATCGTGCCTCCATCATCACAAGGAGATGCCCCATGACTGACAAGACTCTGCACAGCGCCAACGGTGCCCCCGTCGTCGACAACAACAACAGCCTCACCGCCGGCCCCCGCGGCCCGGTGCTGATGCAAGACATCTGGTTGATGGAGAAACTCGCCCACTTCGACCGCGAGCGTATTCCCGAGCGAGTGGTTCACGCTAAGGGCTCCGGCGCCTACGGCACCTTTACCCTGACCCACGACATCAGCCAATTCAGCAAGGCGGATCTCTTCAACACAGTCGGCAAGCAGACCCCTGTCTTCCTGCGCTTCTCCACAGTGGCCGGTGAGAAGGGCGCCGCCGATGCCGAGCGCGACGTGCGCGGCTTCGCCCTCAAGTTCTATACCGAGCAGGGCAATTGGGATCTGGTGGGTAACAACACCCCCGTCTTCTTCATTCGCGATCCCCTGAAATTCCCCGACTTCATCCACACCCAGAAGCGGGATCCGCGCACCAACCTGCGCAGCGCCACCGCCGCCTGGGACTTCTGGTCACGCCACCCGGAATCCCTGCATCAGGTCACCATCTTGTTCAGCGATCGCGGCATCCCCAAGAGCCTGCGGGAGATGAACGGCTACGGCAGCCACACCTTCAGCTTTATCAACTCGGCCGATGAGCGCTTCTGGGTCAAGTTCCACTTCAAGACAGAGCAGGGCCACAGCTTCTACACAGATGAAGAGGCGGCCGATGTCGTCGGGCAGGATAGGGAGACCAGCCAGGCGGATCTGTTCAACGCCATAGAGCGGGGCGACTTCCCGCGCTGGAAGGTCTATGTGCAGGTGATGCCGGAGGCCGAAGCCCAGACTTACAAAATCCACCCGTTCGACCTTACCAAGGTGTGGCCGCACAGCGACTATCCGCTGATCCCGGTCGGCGTGCTGGAGCTCAACCAGAACCCGGACAACTACTTCGCCCACGTGGAGCAGGCCGCCTTCACCCCGGCCAACGTGGTGCCCGGTATCGGCTTCTCGCCGGATCGCATGCTGCAGGGGCGGCTGTTCTCCTACGGTGACACCCAGCGCTATCGCCTCGGCGTCAACCACGGCCTGCTGCCGGTCAACGCCCCGCGCTGCCCCTTCCACCACGGCGCCCATCGTGATGGCGCCATGCGCGCGGACAGCAACGGTGGCGCCAGCCCCAACTACCAGCCGAACCGCTTCGGCACCCAGCAGCCGAGCGAGCAGCACGAACCGGCCCTGAGTCTGGAAGGGGCCGCCCTGCACCATGACTTCCGTGACCATGACAGCGACTACTACAGCCAGCCGGGCAACCTGTTCCGCATCATGGACGAGGGGCAGCGTGCTCGCCTCGCCGCCAACCTGGCGCGCTCTCTCATCCATGTGGAGGATGACGCCATAGTCGCGGCCCAGCTCAAACACTTCGAGCAGGCCGATCCCGAATACGCCAAGCGGGTCGAGCTGGCCCTGGCCGCCCTGCAACGCTGAGCCGCAGGCAGCAAAGTAAAAACGGGGCCTGCAGGCCCCGCTTCCATCAATGACGCCCAATATTCAGCGCCCATGCCACCGAGAGATAAATAAAAAACGGGAACCCTGGGGTTCCCGTTTCTCATCAATCTGTCTCAATCCCGAACGGACCGCGCTTCGCGCTCTTCCCGCTCCCTGACCAACAGGCGTTTGTACCACCAACTATTGCGACGACGTTGAATATTAGAAGAGCGACGAGCCATAGTCTTGGGTCCCATGCCAATTGTGAGCGAGGGCACATTATGCGATAGCCATCCCGCCCCTGTCTTTAACTGGATCAAGAAAAGCCTCAGCGAGGGGTCTGAATGCGCTCAATCTGTGCATCGGGTAGCGCCTCGTCACTCGGCTGCTGTTGCACGGAGCGCCAAGCCAGCGGGCCATTGCTCTCCTGACTGTTGATGGGGGCACAGACCAGCCAGGATCCCCCCTGCTCAAGCTGGGCGCCAAGGGAATACTTCTGATCCGCAAACCAGCAGACTCGCTCCGGCAATGAGCCCAGTGGCAGCAGCAGATCCGTGCCCACCCGGGTCGAATGGCGCAAGGGCTCGGCCACCGCCACTGTACTCAGGCCCCACAGGGCCAGCATGATGCCGACTGATTTCATAACGACTCCTTGGTTACCCCTTGCAGGCGACCAGAACGGGGGAAAACTTGATTAATAAGTAGTGGGCCAGCTGGTATTCCGGAACCATTATGGTAGCCTGCCAGCGCCCCGCTTGCCTGTACAGGAAGTGGCCGCCACAACCCCTGGAAACCTGGCCATGACGAGGCCTAGATTACCTTAGTTATCAAATCGTTATCTGGATTTTCTCCTAATGCGTATCATGACCTTCCTCAAGGCCGCTTGCCTGAGCCTGATGTTATCCGCCTGTGTCGCCCCCCTGCTGCTGATGGGCCCCTCCAGCCAGCTGATGTGGGCCCTCCTCAAACCCCTGGTTGGCTTCGATCCCAATGAGGTCAACCTGTTCGAACAGCCCCTCATCAAGGACAGGATGACGGCCCTGCTCGGCCCCAACTATGACACCACCGTTGCCCTGCTCAAGACCGCTGGCGAGCTGCAGCAAGAGGGTCCGCTCTTCTATGTGGTATCCCGCTATACCCCGGTGCCCGACATGGCTCAGAAGGCAGGTCTGGTCTGGAACTCGGACACCAACCAGATGGCGGTCAAGCTGCTCAAGGGGGATGTGGTCGAGGTCTTTGGCGAACAACTGGGTCAGATGACGCCAAGCTGGCCGAGCGAGATGGATGGCTGGCAGCATACCAGTGCAAATGCCCTCAAGGGGGCCATGACCGGCTCCGCCAGTGCGGCGCTCGATGGTGCCGTGCAGGGTGCCAGCAAGTCGGTAACAGAGAGCGCCAACAAGGCCATCAGTGATCAGACCAAGGCGGTCACCGACAGCGCCAACAAGGCCATCAGTGATCAGAGCAAAGCCGTCACCGACAGCGCCAGCAAGGCCGTCAGCGATCAGAGCAAAGCCATCACCGACAGCGCCAACAAGGCCATCAGCGATCAGACCAAGGCGGTCACCGACAGTGCCAACAAGGCCGTCAGCGATCAGAGCAAAACCATCACCGACAGCGCCAGCAAGGCCGTCAGCGAGCAGAGCAAAGCCGTCACCGGCAGCGCCAGCAAGGCCGTCAGCGATCAAACCAAGGCCGTGACCGACAGCGCCAGCAAGGCCGTCAGCGATCAGAGCAAAGCCGTCACCGACAGTGCCAGCAAGGCCATCAGTGAGCAGAGCAACGCCGTCACCGGCAGTGCCAGCAAGGCCGTCAGTGAGCAGAGCAACGCCGTGACCGACAGCGCCAGCAAGGCCGTCAGCGGTGCGCTGCCGACTCAGGATCCCCAGGCTGCTGCCCGCGCGGCCGCCGAAGCCGAGCTGGAAAACCTGTTGAAATGATGCTGCCTGGCACTCACCCCCAGAGCACAGCGCCCGGATCTACACTCTTCGTCAAGGAACTGGCGCGGGGATGACGCTCATGATGCAACTGTTTGCCTCACTCGGGCTGCTGGCCGCCTTGGCTGGCACGCCAGCCGCGGCGCTGACTTACTATTCCGAGCAGAATCTGCCCTTCAATGGCGTCGATGAACAGGGCCGCAGTAGCGGTTTCAGCATAGAGTTATTGCGCTTGATGTGGCAGGAGCTGGGGCAAGAGGAAGCGCCCATCCAATTCTTGCCCTGGTCCAAGGCCTGGTATCTGCTGACTCAGCAGCCCGATGCCGTCCTGCTCACCACGGCCCATACCTTGCCCCGCTCCCACCACCTGCAATGGGTCTGCCCCATCAGCCGCTCGCGCATCGTGTTGATGGCCAGGGCCGATCACCTGCCCCGGATCCGCCACAGGGCCGACCTGCTCACCCTGAAGATAGGAGCCATGCAGGCCGATGTGGGCGAGCAGTTACTGCTCAACCGCGGCATGCCACCGGCCCAGCTGATGACGGTGCCGCGCATGGATCTGGTGGTACGCCAGTTGTTGCTTGCCCGCACCGATCTGGTCGCAGGTAACGAGACCATGTTGCGCTATCAGATCCGCCAGCTTGGCTATGAGCCACGGCAGTTCGTCACAGTGGCCGTATTGGCCGAGCAGGATAACTGCTTCGCCTTCAATCCCGCCGTGGATCCGGCCGAAGTGGCACTGTTGCAACAAGCCCTCGACCGGGTGCGCCAGGGTCCGGCTTTTCAAGCCCTGCAGGCCCGCTACGAAGATATGCTGAACCCGAGCACCCATGAACGACTGCCGGAAATAGAGTGAGGTACGCTCAATCCGGCCGCCAACCCACCATAAGCGAAGAGGCCACCCCAGGGTGGCCTCTTCGTTGCACCGACCAGGGTTATTTGTAGAGGTTGTCCTGCTCGTTATCCTTGTTGGCCGCAGCTCCGCTGTGCTCGATGGCGGTACGGATCAGATCCACCCCGGCGCGGATGATGAGCACCCCCATGTTGACCAGCTTGACGCAGACCCACATGAAAGTGATCAGCAGTATCAGCTTGAGCACCGTCTGGAATGCCTCCAGGAAGTTCTGCTCCAGCTGGCCGGTCAAGCCATTGGCACTGCTCATCAGCCAGGTGTAGACCTCGCGCACGAAGGGGATACGACTTGGCATCTCTAGTACATCCAGCGCCGCTGGCAGAGCCTGGCAGATGACAATACTGCCGAACAGTACCAGGATGACGCCGAGGCCGATGCCGAGATAGAAGCCGAACTGTTTCATATGAGATCCCAAGAGTTGCTGCATGGAGAGTGAGGATAGCTGCCAATAGTAGGCACAGCCGCGCCCCAGAGCAATCTCGGCGGGAGAAACCCCAAGGATCCCAGGCCTGTTTCGCAACGGAAGTCGTTGCCCAAGCCACTGATTTCTGTGACGCTTCTCATACCGCCCCTGGAAACGGACTCCCATGCTCAGATACCCTTGTTGCCTGCTGCTCGCCCTCATGCTCGCGACGCCCCTTTGGGCCGCCCAATCCAAAGCACGGGGAGCCGTGTGCGTCATCAAACAGCAGGAGAGGGTGCTGCTGGTGCAAGACAGAGTCTCGTCCCGCTACAGCCTGACGGGCGGCTATATCGATCCCGGCGAGACGCCGCCTCAGGCGGCCCTGCGCGAGCTGTTCGAGGAGACAGGCCTGGCGGGGCGCATCATCGCCCCCCTTGGTCGCTGGCAATCGGCAGACATCTTTGCCTGCCAGACCCTGACCCCCATAGTGGCGCAGCAAGGTTCGGGGGCCGTCTCCCTGCTGCATGCCCCCAATCGGGATGGGGAGGTGCTCAGCGCCCTGCTGATCCCCCCCAGTGCCCTGCCCCATGAACTGAGGCGCTTTCCGGCCCAGCTCGACTGGTTGATCCCGCAACTCCCCCGGATCCCTGATAGCGAGGTGAGTTGGCGAACCGATTTCAGTGCCGAGGCCAATGCGCTGCACCGTCAGGAACTGCCGCTGATCCGCCAGCTGCAAGCGCTGCTTGGCCCACACAACCTCTGGCTCCAGCTCGCCAACCTCGCCGGATCTGCGCCCTTCATGCTGTTACTGGTGCCTCTGCTGCTGCCCCTGCTCGGCTGGCACAGAGCCCTGCAGTTGCTGTTTGTCATGCTGTGGCTGAGTCTGCTGGTGCAACTCACCAAGATGGGCATCGGCTGGCCACGCCCCTTCAACTTCCAGCCCGAACTCGCCCTGCGCGCCGTGTCCGGTTTTGGCATGCCGAGCGGCCACTCGGCCACGGCCATGCTCGGCTGGGGCCTGCTGCTAGGCTGGGCCTGGCCGGGACGGCGCTGGCTGGCGATATGCCTGGCCCTGCTGCTGGCAAGCGCCACCGGCCTTGCCCGCGTCTGGCTCGGAGTGCATTTTATCTCGGACGTGGTGGCCGGCATGCTGCTTGGCCTCGGCCTGCTGCTGTTGTTCCCCTGGTTGCAGCCCCTTGCCTCGCGCCAGCTCCCCTGGCTGCTACTCGCCAGCCTGGCCGGTGTCGCCGCTGCCGTGCTGCAATCCCCCGCCCTCGCCGCCATCGGCATTCTCAGCCTGACACTGCTGCTCGGCAGTCGATACGGGGTCGAACGGAGCAGGCGCCGCCCCTGGCTGACCGGCTTTGTCGCCCTGGCGGGTTGCCTGCTGCTGGGACTACTCAGCGCAAGCTTGCCACTGTTGATCACCAGTTCCCTGTTGATCCTGACCGGACAAGGGATACTCTATGGACTCTTGGGACTCTGGTTGAGCTCGGGCCTCTGGTGGCTGATCTCCCTGACCGACGACCACAATCGGGGTGCAACCCCACGCAAGGAATACAATGATTATTAAGAAACCGGATCTGGCCAAGCTCACCCTAGGAGTCTTGTTTCTCAGCATCTTGATCGCGTCCTGCTTCCTGGTGCTACGCCCCTTCCTGCCTGCCTTGGTGTGGGCCACCATGATCACCATAGCCACCTGGCCGCTGATGCTGATGATGCAGCGCCTGCTGTGGGGAAAACGGACTCTGGCGGCCTTCGTCATGACCCTGATACTGCTGCTGATCTTCGTGATCCCGCTGTTCATGACCCTGGCCAATGTGGCGGAGAAGGCCCCCATGCTGATCGATCTGGCCACCACCATCAGCAAATCCCCGCCCCCCGAGCTGCTCTGGCTCCAGCAGATACCGCTGGCAGGGGACAAACTCTTTGAGCTGTGGCAGCAGATCCTGGCCAGCGGTGGTCAGGTACTGTTCGCCAAATTGGCACCCTATTTCGGCCAGACCGCCCGCTGGCTCGCCTCCCAAGCCGGTAACCTGGGGCTCTTGTTCGTCCACTTCCTGCTGACCGTGGGGATCTGCGGCCTGCTCTATCACTCGGGGGAAACTGTCGCTGTCGGCATCCGTCGCTTCGCCCACAGGCTGGCCGGTGAGCGGGGAGACAACGCCACTGTGCTGGCCTCCCAGGCCATCCGCGCCGTGGCCATGGGGGTGGTGGTGACCGCCCTGGTACAATCCTCGGTGGCCGGGATAGGCCTGCTGATTGCCGGCATTCCCTACGTCATGATCCTGGTGGTGTTGATGTTCCTGCTGATCGTCGCCCAGATCGGCCCCTTCCCGGTGCTGCTGGCCAGCGTCGGTTACCTCTACTGGAGCGGCGATACTACCTGGGGCACCTTCCTGCTGGTCTGGTCGCTGCTGGCGGGCACCATGGACAACTTCCTGCGCCCCTTCCTCATCAAGCGCGGCGCGGATCTGCCCCTGATCCTGATCCTGGTTGGCGTCATCGGCGGCCTGCTGGCGATGGGGATCATCGGCCTGTTCATCGGCCCAGTGGTGCTGGCGGTGGGCTACACCCTGCTCGATGCCTGGATCAAGGAAGGTGATCTGCAGCCAGAGGCGGCCGCCATCGCGGCGCCTCCCAAGGCCGAGTGAGGGTTCGGTAACAAGACGATTCAGCCATAAACTGCTGATGCAAAGAGCCGCCCATAATGGCGGCTCTGTTATTTGTGGTGATTGGATTATGGCGATCGTGTCAGGCTAGCTGATCCGCGCCAACCTGCATTCACCGCATATTAGCGTCCCATGTAGGTTCGATTAGCGAAGCGTAATCGGACGAACGAGATGCCGCTGTCCCGGTTTTATCCGTGAGTCAGCGGCACCTGTCAGAGGGGAAATACGGGTGGCCGTTATCGCGGGGGGAATTGATTTACGCGAACGTCCGATTACGCCTTACGGCTAATCGAACCCACGGGCTATGCTTTCTCTGTTGCAGACTCAATATAATTTACAGCCGATCCGATTACAAAGTGACAAGCAGTAGCCAGCCCAAACAGTATTATTTGAGTTTTTCCTAATACTTCGTTGGGAATAACTAGCATTAAAATATTTATGACCACATTTACTACTAAACCAAATGCAATGAGTACAGTTAAATAAAAGTTAACCGCTGAAGTTTTCTTTGGCTTATTAGTTTTAGCTAATGCTGTAGCAAGCTTAACGATTAACTGTCCATATACGATAGTTGCTGCAATACCCCAATCGGGTAGCATATAAAAAGATCCATTAGCACCTTGTGCACTTCGCACAATCAGAATTATGACAAAAGGTAGTATTACGAAGATGTAGTCAGCAATTAAAGCAAGAACATTACTATTTGCTGTCTTCACGAGACTTCTCCGCTTCTTCAATACGAATTTGCAGCTCTTTTCCTTTTACGACTCGCTCAACATGTAAGACTCGGTGCAATTTATTAATATATGTTTTTGAGCCTTTTAATCTAATCGCTTGGTAGCCAACATAAGCAATCAATGCATCTCCTGGGTCTAAGTGTCCCATGTTGCAACTTTGATAGCGCTCCAACCATTCCTTGTGCTCAATGGGAGCTGAAAATGAAAGATTTCTTTCTACACTTTTGAAATCCCACTGAGAATCACCTAAAAATACGGGTTTTTTGACTAGTAAGGTTTCAATTTTTTTTACTTCAATGCTATCTGTACCGAATAATTCATCAACGTCCTTTTCAAACCTAACTTTCGTATTTAGATATGTAACGTTATTATCCTTAGGTGTACGAATATCGACTGTTTCCCCATCAGCAAGTAACTCTGCAGCCTTGCAAAGGTTTTTTATATCCTTGGCATACTGATAACGATCAATATTAACCTGATTAGGGAATTCTACAGCGCCAAGAGCTATAATCTCATTCTCAACACCTTCTACTACATTACCAATAAGTTCCTCGCTATCTACACTGTCTAGGTCAACCATTGAATTGGCAATATATCTAGGTATAGAAGCCAAAGCATTGGCAACCTTTTCAAAACCAGAAGTACATTTGATAATGCTTTTAAGTGAACTTATTTGAATGCCAGCAAGCTCATAAGTAAAATTAAGGTCGGCATCTATTGATTTACCAACTGTAAACGTTAGTTTTTCAAACGCAGTAACGTAGGCTGCCATCGCTAGAAATACTCGCTCCGGCTTACCTGTGGAGGGCTTATAATCAAGCCGGATTTCAAACGAACTTTCGTACAACCTTATTCTCCTCACGATGTAATAAAGAAGTAGTTATAACAGTGATTAGATGGAAGTCGGTAAGAATAATCTTATAACCGCCATACAACCCCAAACTACGCTCATAACTGCTACGAAAACTCATTTTAAATCATGATATTACCGGTCAACCGCTGAGTCTATTCACTCAGCATCCTCTTTTGGCTCTATTTTTGGCCATCTGGCAAAAATACACTTAAGGCGCGGCAATGGAAAGCACCATCCCGTCTCAACTTCTTGAATAATTCGGGAGTGTGATCGAGGTGACACCCCATATGGCGTAGTGGCCAAGATACAGGGCTGCGGTGAGTCAGGGGCTAGTGGTCAACGGAAATGGGCGTGGAGCAATAACCCGGGGCGTGGCAACGCCCCGGGTTATCAGTGTGTCGATGAGGGTCAGGCGGGTTGGTGGAGGGTGATGCAGTGAATGCCGCCGCCCCCCGCCGCCACCGGGTCTATGTTGACGGCCACCACCTTGCGCCCCGGGTAGAGGCGGGCCAGCAGATCCTGGCAATAGCGGTCGGCCGCCTTGTCGCCGAACTCGGGGACTATGACGGCGCCGTTGATGGGCAGGTAGTTGATGTAACCGGCGGCAAAGTCCGGGCTACGGCTGAATTTATTGTCCCGCCCACCGAGCGGGGGCGGCAGCTGATGCAGTTCCAGCTTGTTGCCATCGGCGTCCGTCGCCTGCTGCAAGATGGCCAGATGCTGGCGGGTCACCTTGTAGTCGTAGGAATCAGGATCGTTGTCCATGTTGATCACCACCACCCCGGGGCGCACGAAGCGGGCGTAGAAGTCGACGTGGGCATCGGTGATATCCTTGCCCTTGATGCCCGGCAGCCAGATGATCTTGCGCAGCCCCAGGTTGGTTTTCAGCTCTGCCTCCAGCTGCGTCTTGGTCAGGCCCGGGTTGCGGTTGCTGTTGAGCCAGCTGCTCTCGGTCATGATGGCGGTGCCGTTGCCATCCACCTCTATGCCCCCGCCTTCGCCAATCAGCTTGCTCTGCAGATAGTGGGCATCCGCCTGCCGACTCACCAGGGAGGCGACCCTGGCATCATAGTCATGCTCCTGTTTGTCACCCCAACCGTTGAAGTTGAAGTCCACCAGCGCGAGCTCCCCCTGCTCGTCCTGCACGAAGACACCGCCGGTATCCCGCAGCCAGATGTCATCCAGCTCGGCTGGGATGAAGTGGGTGTTGTGCTCGCCACAGAGCTGACGGGCCAGACCCTCTTCCTCCCCATGGCAGAGCACGTTCACCTCGGTATGGGGGGTCATGGCCTTGACCAGCCGGCCTATGGTGGCCTGCACATCCTGGTAGTTACGGCCCCAGATCTCGCGATTGGCACCGAAGGCGACCCAGACCCGAGTCTGGGCTGCAGCCTCGTCCGGCATCTGGTAGTGACCGGCGGCGCTGACCGACGAGGCCCCGGTGGCGGCAGCCTGGGCCCGTGGCAGGCCAGTCAGTCCGGCCAGCGCCCCTATGGCAACCAGCTGTTTCAATACTTGGCGTCGGGATGGCATCTCTTTACTCCTTCAGATTCAGAGGCTGCTCTTGAAACGAGTCCAGGCTCGCATCCGGGCTCGCATCTGGGATTGTGCAATGTCCTGGCCTGGAATGAGTCGCCCGTAGCTGGCCTCATCCAGATAAATATCCGGGTTGGCTGTCATGGTGGCATCCACCATGGATCTTGCCTTGGCACTGGCGGTTGGATAACCGGTGCTGTTGGTGATAGCGGCCATGTTGGCCGGGCGCATCACGAAATTGATAAAGGCATAGGCATACTCAGGATGGGGTGCATCCACCGGGATCGCCATGGTATCCATCCAAACGGTGCTCCCCTCCTTCGGCAGCCGGTATTCAAAGTCGCTGCGCTTGCCCGCCTCGACGACGGCCCGTCTGGCCTGGGTCATGTCGCCGCTGTAGCCCAGCGACAGGCAGATGTCACCATTCACCAGCTGGGTCACCGGCTGGGACTGAAATTTGCGCACATAGGGTTTGAGCCCCTTGAGCAGCGCCAGCGCGGCATCCAGATCCTCGGCCTTGCCGCTGTGGGGATCCCGCCCCAGATAGTGCAGCACCACAGCCAGCACCTCGTCGGGGGAGTCGATGATGGAGATGCCGCAGTCGGCAAATTTTGCCGCCAGTTCTGGCTTGAACAGCAGGTCGAGACTGCCCACCGGGGCATCCGCCATCCGCTGCCGGATCATGGCTGCGTTATAGGTGAGCCCTATGGTGCCCCAGGTGTAGGGCACCACCGCATCCCGTGAATGGGGATAGGCCTGCTGCAGCCGCCGCAAACCGGGCTCGATATCAGCCAAATGCTGCAGCCTGCTTTTGTCGAGCGGTTGCAGGCTGCCCGCCCGCATCAGCCGCTCCGCCACCGTATCGCCGGGAAAGATGAGGTCATAACCGCTGCGACCGGCCATCAGCTTGGCCTCCAGGGTCTCGCTGCTGTCCATGACGTCATAGATGACCCGGATCCCTGTCTCTCTGGTAAAGGCGCTGAGGGTATCGGGGGCGAAGTAGTCGGCCCAGTTGTAGAGCCGCAGCACCTTCTCCTCCCCTGTTGCTGCATCGGCCTCCCCGGCCTCGGCCGCAAGACTCAGCAGCAGGGCCAGGCAGCCCATCCACCCGAGTGTCTTCCTGATCATGATGTGGTTACTCCCCTGTGATTGGCCGCCGCCAGCCCCGCAGCGGCCAGGCGGGCTGCTGTTGGGTGATGCAGTGGATGCCGCCGCCGCCGTGTGCCAGCCGGTTGATCGAGACCGGCACCACAGCCCTGTGCGGGAAGGCGCCTTGCAGCACAGCCGCCGCCTCACGGTCGCTCGCCACCCCGTAGGCGGGCATGATGACGGCGCCGTTGGCGAGGTAGAAGTTGGTGTAGGAGGCGCAAAACACCTCGGCCTCCCTGTCTATGGCCTCGCTCGCATCGTACAGATCCTGCAGCTCGAAGGCGCGCCCCCTGGCATCCGTGGCCAGGGCCAGGGCGCGGCGATTCTCCCGCACCACAAGGCCGTAGGTCGAGGCGGCATCCCGGGTCGCATCCACCAGCAGCTGGCCGGGGCGACTGAAGGCGCAGACCCCGTCCACATGGCCATCGGTCATGTCGCCGGTGACGTGGTCGGGATCCCCCGGCAGCCAGATGGTCTTCTCGATACCGAGCAAGCGACCGAAGATCTGCTCGATCTCACCCTTGCTGATGCCCGGGTTGCGGTTGCTGTTGAGCAGCACGGATTCAGTGGTGATCAGGGTGCCTTCGCCGTCCACATGGATGGCGCCCCCCTCGTTGGCCAGAAAGCTGCCGATACACTCCAGCTCCAGGCTGTTGAGGATGCGGCGGGCCAGCCCTTCGTCCAGCTGATGGACCGACTTGCCGCCCCAGGCGTTGAAGCGCCAGCTTACCCCGGCGCTACCCAGTTCGGGGTGGCAGATGAAGGTGGGGCCGGAGTCGCGGCACCAGCTGTCATCCACTGCAATGGGGATCAGAGTCACACTCTGGTCACAGAGCGCGCGTGCCTCGGCCAGCGCGGAAGGGTCGACCACCAGCCTGACCGGCTCGAACCGGACGATGGCGTTGACCACCCGGGCGAAGTCCTGCTGTACCTCGGCCAGGGTGACGCCCCAGCCGGATTCCCACAGCGCCTTGTTATGGGGCCAGACCATCCAGGTCGCGGCGTGCTGGCACCATTCGGCGGGCATGAACCAGCCCTTTGCCACTATTCCCTGTTCCCGCATATTCCCTCTCTGATTAGGTACTATTAAGGTTGCTGACGATGGGAATAGACTATTCCCACATAACACGGCGAACAAACGATCGATTTTCAGTACAAGTGATAAGTGGAGCTAATCAATGATGTTCAAACACTGGCCCCCGCTCAACGTGCTGCGGGGCTTTGAGGCGGCGGCTCGCCTCGGCAGTTTTCATCAGGCGGCCCAGGAGCTGCACCTCACCCAGTCCGCCATCAGCCAGCAGATCCGCTCCCTGGAGGAGCTGCTCGGCCAACCGCTGTTTCACCGGCAGGGGCGCTCGGTCGCCCTGACCGATGCGGGACAGGATCTGCTGGAGACCACCCAGAGCGTGCTGCTGCAACTGGCAGTGGGGATCCAGCGCCTCGAGCAGTACCGCAAGCCGAACCAGCTGGTGCTCAACACCAGCACCGCCATCGCCCGCCACTGGCTGCTGCCCCGACTGGGGGCGTTTCATCGCCAGCACCCCGACATCGATCTCTGGCTGTTCACCAGCGACGAGGTGCCCGATCTGGCCGAACAGACCATAGATCTCGCCCTGCGCTGGGATCTCGCGCCGCAGGCCGAGTGTCGCCATCAGCCGCTGCTGGCGGACAGGTTGCTGCCGGTGGCCGCGCCTACGGTGCTGGCTCAACCGGCGGCACAGCGCACTACCCTCCATGGGGAGCGAGAGCTGGACTGGCACCACTGGACGCTCAAAGGGGGGGAGGATCTGCAACTGCAGACCCGAGGGCTCAACTTCTCCGATCCCGGCCTGCTGCTGGAGGCGGCAAGCGCCGGGCTCGGGGTGGCGCTGGTGAGCGAACGGCTCTCCCAACCGGCCAGGGAGCAGGGGCAGTTGCTGCCGCTCTCCGCTTGCAGGGTCAAGGGGCCCCAGTGGAGCCTGCTTATCCACCAGGAGAGCGAAGGGATGCCGGAGTGCCGCGCCTTCTGCCACTGGCTCGGCCAACAATTTGCCGAGGGGGCGTCAGGCGGGAATGAGGATGCCATTGCCGCCCTCTGAGGCAGGTCACTGAATCTGGCGGACGGGCATGGTTAAATGGTCGGCCTCTCTCTATGCCGGATATTGCATGTGACCCTGCCTTCTGACCGTCTGCCACCCCAGCCCTTGTCTGACTATGGGTATGCCCTCTGGCTGCACTCTTGCCGGACAGGACAGTGACAATGCTATCTGACCGTTTTCCACCCCAGCCCTGGCCAGAACATCTATATGCCCTCTGGCTGCGCGCTTGCCGGATAGGGCAGTGACAATGCCATCTGACCGTCTGCCACCCCAGCCCTGCCCTGACTATCTGCTGGCCTCCTGGCTGCGCTGCGCCCACCAGACCAGCGCCACCCTCTGGCACCCGCCCCACAGCGCCAAGGGGCAGACCTTGCAGAGCCTGCGCCAGCGCAAGCGGGACTTGCTCACCACAGGCGAGATGGCCCTCGAGGATCTCTACGAATTCATGGAGGGGCGCCCCTGCGCCCTGCTGCTCACCGACGAGAGCGGCTGCCTGCTGGCCCGCACCGGCCATCCCGACACCCTGCGCGAGCTGGCTGCGCTGGGGTTTGGCCCCGGTGCTTTTTTTAGCGAGGGGCGCATCGGCACCAATGCCATCAATCTGGCGGCGCTGGAGGGAGTGCCGCTCTGCGTCAGCGGCCTCCAGCACTTCAACCAGACCCTGCACCCCTGGCACAGCTGCGCCAGCCCGGTCTACAACAGCAACGGCCGCCAGGTCGCCATCATGGCCCTGGTCTGCCGGGTGGAGGAGGCAACGGTCGGGGATCTGGCGCTCACCGTCAGCGCCGGTCGCGAGCTGGCCCACCTGCTGCAGATGGAGCGCCTGATGCAGGAGTCCCAGCACCATCTGAGCGAGCTTTACGCTTTGCTGGACGGCATGGATGACGGCGTGCTGGCCTGGGATCCGCAAGGCAGGCTGCGCTACCTCAACGCGCTGGCGGCCGACCGACTGCGGCTAGATCCGGCGCTCTGCCTCGGTCAGCCCCTGGAGCAGCACCTGCTGCTGCCCCAGCGATTGCAGCTGGCCATCAAGGGGCAGACGCCGCTCAGTCATGTGGAGGTGACCCTGGAGCGGCTCGGGGTGCACTCCGGGGAGTTCATCAATGCGCTGATAAGCCTCAAGCCGCTGCCGGGGCCTGAGGGAGTCAGCTTTATCGCCCTGCTTCACCCGGTTGACCGGCTGCGGGCCATCCACCAGCTGCGCCAGACGGTGCCCGAGCTGTCGGCGCTGGTGGGGGAATCGAGCGCCATGCGCAAACTGCTGCGCCACGCCAGACAGGCGGCCCAGAGTCAGGGGCCGATCCTGCTGCGCGGTGAAGAGGAGGTGGGCAAGGCCCAGCTGGCGGAGGCCATCCACTTTGGCAGCGAACGGGCCGCCGGGCCCCTCATTACTCTCAACTGTCAGGCGCTGCCGAGGGAGCGGATGGCGCTGGAGCTGATGGGCTCCGACGAGGCGGGGCAGGAGCGGGCGGGCAAGTTCGAGCTGGCCCACGGCGGCACCCTGGTGCTGGAGCAGGTGGAGTGCCTCTCTGCTCCCATGCAGGCGGCGCTGCTGCAACTGCTCAAGACCGGCCGCATCCAGCGCTTCGATTCGGCCCGCGTGCTGCCGCTCAAGGTGCGGATCATCGCCACCAGTAGCGCCCCGCTGGAGCAACGGGTGCAGGAGGGGCAGTTTGGTCGCCAGCTGCTCTATGCCTTGCAAGCGTGCGAGCTGTGGCTGCCGGGGCTGCGGGAGCGCACCGCCGATCTGCCGGGCCTTATCAGCCAGCAACTAGGGGCACAGGGGCGCGAGCCGGTGCGCCAGTTCAGCCCGGCGGCCCTCGACTGTCTGCTCGCCTACCCCTGGCCCGGCAATCTGGGGGAACTGCGCAGCGCGGTCGAGCATGCGCTGCTCCACGCCAGTCAGGGGCAGATCCCGCCGGAGGTGCTGCCCGCCGCCATTCGTCACGGCCATCAGCTGGTGGCGAATGAGGTGGTTGGACAACCGCTGCTCACGTTGGCGGAGTTGGAGCGCCGAGCCATCTTGCGCAGCGCCCACGCCTGCAAGGGGCAGGTGAGCCAGATGGCCCGGCAACTGGGCATCAGTCGCACCACCCTGTGGCGGAGGCTGAAGCTGCTCGGCATGGATCCCGCCGACTATCACGGCTGACGGTGGCTCGGGTCGCGATTCGTCCCGCTAACAACCGGCAGAGAGAGCAAAAAAAGGCCCCGCGGTGGCGGGGCCTTGATAAAGCTATGGGAGCCTCAGTCGCCGAAGCGTTCCGCTGCCAGCTGCTGGAAGCAGGTCAATGCGGCGATGGCATCCTCCCCGCGCGCCAGCAGGGTGAGTCTGTCGCCCTGACGCACATTGAGCATGGCGAGCCGGGTCAGGCTGCGGGGGTTGGCCTCTTTATCCCCCTTTTGCAGCTTGAGTTCAGCGGCAAAGGGCTTGAGGGCGGCCACCAGTCGGGCGGCGGGGCGCACATGCAGGCCGTGGGGGTTATCCACCACCACCTCGCATCGCAGCCAGCCGTCGTCGGCTGCCGGTGCCGTCTCAGTGGCGGCCTGCGCCGCGCTGGCGGGCAGCATCGCCTGTTTCGGGCCCAGCGCGCCGAGCGCCTCGGCGGCCACCTCATCCAGCGTCAGGCCGGAACCGGCCGCCACCACGGCGGCCAGGGTGCCTTCGACCAGCGGAGCGGGGCAGAGCCGCACCCGGGCGCTCAACTCGGCAGGCAACAGCTCGAGGGCGGTCTCGGCGCTCAAGAGAGCGCTGCCGAGATCCATCAGCACCAGCACGCCGCTGCCGTCATCCGCTTCTTCGATCGCACTCATCACCGCGATGGCATCTGTGCCTATGGGGTGGTCGGGATCATCGACCCCGGCCGCCAGCAGCAATCTGGCTGGGCTACCCAACTGGTCGGCCAGCGCTTTCAATCCGGCCGCAAGCTGGGCGCTGTGAGAGACAACGACGATGCCTATCATGTTACAACCTCGCTCTGTCACGCAGGGCGGTCAGCAGCAGCAGGGTCGAGGTGGCCCCGGCATCCTGATGGCCTATGCTGCGCTCGCCGAGATAGCTGGCGCGCCCCTTGCGGGCCTGCATCTGTATGGTGGCCTCGGTGCCGGCGGCGGCAGCCGCGACTGCCTTGTCCAGCGCATCATTGAGCGACAGCGCTTGCTGCTGTGCCTGTTGCAGGGCGGCCAGCGCCGGCCACCAGGCATCGCACATTGTCTTGTCCCCCGGCTCGGCACGGCCGCGGGAGACTATCCCCTCCACCCCGTCACTCAGCATTTTGCACAGCTGGCTGAGGCTGAGGCTCTGACAGGCGTCGGTACTGGCCGCCGCCCGGATGAAGAAGGTGCCGTAGAGGGGGCCGCTGGCGCCGCCGACCGAGGAGAGCAATGTCATGCCGGTGGTCTTCAATACCTGGCCGATATCCTTGTCCGCCACCGCGGGCAGCTTCTCGGCCACCTTGGCGAAGCCGCGCTGTATGTTGAGGCCGTGGTCGCCATCACCGATGTCGGTATCCAGCGCGGTGAGATGCTCCCTCGCATTGGTAAACAGAGGCTCGCAGTCGAGCAGCCAGTTGACGATTTGATGCTTGCTTAACATGGGTTTTCCTTAGCAGCCGCGACGCAGGGCGGGGGTATTGACGGGGGCATCCCACAGGCTCATCAGCTCGTCATCCATCTTGAGCAGGGTGATGGAGATGCCGGTCATGTCGAGGGCGGTACAGTAGGGGCCAATCAGGTTGCGCACCAGATGGATGCCCGCCTCTTCACAGCGGCTGGCGAGACGCCCATAGACGCCGTACAACTCGGAGAGAGGGGTGCCTCCCAGGCTGTTGACCAGGGCGATGACCCGATCGCCCGCATTCAGCGGCTCGATGAAGCTGTGCTCTTCCTGCCAGTTGCCGGAGGCTCTGTCCCAGTGGCGCAGGGTACGGCCATAGGGGCTGTTGTCAGCAAGCTCTTCGAACATGTCGTCCACCAGGGTATTGAGGTCGGTGAAGGGGCGGCGCGCTATGCCCGGTTCGCCGTGGATACCCACGCCGAACTCCATCTCGTTGTCCGCCAGGGTGAAGGAGGGCTTGCCAGCGGCAGGCACTGTGCAGGCGTGCATGGCAACGCCTATGGTGCGGCTCTGGTTGTTGATGCGACGGGCCAGCGCTTCGCAACGGGTCAAGTCATAGCCCGCCTCGGCAGCGGCCCCCACCAGTTTTTCGCACAGCACCGTGGTGGCAACGCCACGACGACCGGCGGTATAGAGGCTGTCTTTCACCGCCACATCGTCATCGATCAGCGAGAAGCCGACTTTGACCCCGTCACCGTGCAGCAGCTCGACCGCGGTTTCGAAGTTGAGCACGTCGCCGGTGTAGTTCTTCACCAGGAACAGCACGCCCGCGCCGCCATCAACGGCCTGACCGCACTCGTACATCTGATCCGGGGTTGGCGAGGTAAAAATCTCGCCGGGGCAGGCGCCATCCAGCATCCCCTTGCCCACCAGACCGCCGTGCATCGGCTCGTGGCCGCTGCCACCGCCGGAGACCAGCGCCACCTTGCCCATCACGGGGGCATCGGCGCGGGTGATGTAGTGGGGTTCGATACGTACCTTGAGCTCGGGGTGAGCGGCTGCCATCCCCATCAGTTGTTCACGGACCACGGCATCGACGGCATTGATCAGCTTCTTCATGGCTCACTCCTTGGCTTGCCACCGCACGGGTAGGCAGATGGTTGATGAAGCCAGTCTAACGGGATATATCGGGAGAAAAATGACGGCCTGTTCGGTTCGGATTTGAAACAGCAGAAGGGGGCTTGGCGTTTCAACCTGAAACGGCGCGGGGCAAACGGGCGGGAAACTGTTAACGGCCTCACAACCATGAAAAAGGGCCCCGCAGGGCCCTTCGCTATCACCGGAAGCCTTAGATGGCCCAGCCACCGGCATAGAAGATCACCAGCGCCACGGCGATGATGACGGTGCCGACGTTGAGTTTCTTCCACTCGGCAGCAAACAGACGACCCACGACCAGCGCCACGAAGCCCAGCATGATGCCGGTGACTATGTTGCAGGTCAGCACGATAAAGACGGCGCACAGCATGCCGGCGAGAGCATCGACCGAATCGCTGAAGTCCAGCTTGGTGACGTTGCCCAGCATCAGCAGACCGACGTACATCAGGGCCGGTGCTGTGGCGTAGGCCGGTACCAGATAGCTCAGCGGGGAGAGGAAGATCATCAGCAGGAAGAGCACGCCAACCAGTGCAGCGGTCAGACCTGTTTTGCCGCCGGCTGCGGTACCTGCGGCGGATTCGATGTAGACGGCGGCCGGAGCACCACCCACGACGCCAGCGACCATGCTGCTGACGGAGTCGGCAGTCAGGGCCTTGCCGCCGCTGATGATGTGGCCACGTTCGTTGATGAGGCCCGCCTGACCGGCCACGGCACGTATGGTGCCGGTGGCGTCAAACACGGCGGTCATCACCAGCGCTAGCACGGTCGGAATGACCACCGGATTGAGGGCGCCCAGCAGATCCATGCTGCCCACCAGAGAGCCCTTCTCGCCGGTCAGGCTCGGCATGGCGAAGAAGCCCTGCCAGGTCACTTTCGGGTCGAAGATGAGGCCGAGGATGGAGATGGCGATGATCACCATCAGGATGCCGCCCGGCACCTTGCGACGCTCCAGACCGAAGATGGCGGCCAGACCCAGCACCGTCATGATGACAGGGAAGGAGGTCACTTCACCGAGTTGCACCGGCAGACCGGCCCCTTCGTTCTTGATCACCATGCCGACGCCGTTGGTGGCGATCAGCAGCAGGAACAGACCTATACCTATGCCGGTGCCGTGAGCGATGCCGGAGGGGAGGTTATCCAGGATCCACTGGCGCACGCCGGTGACGCTGATCAGGGTAAACAGCACACCCATCAGGAAGATGGCGCCCAGCGCGACCGGAATGCTCAGTCCCTGACCCAGAACCAGACTGAAGGCGGTAAAGGCGGTGAGGGAGATGGCGCAACCTATGGCCATCGGCAGCTTGGCCCACAGGCCCATCAGCAGGGAGCCGAAGGCGGCGATCAAGCAGGTCGCCACGAAGACGGGGCCCTGCTCAAAACCGGCGGCACCCAGCATGTTCGGCACCACTATGACGCTGTACACCATGGCGAGGAAGGTGGTCATCCCGGCCAACAGCTCCTGGCGTACACTGCTGCCGCGCTCGGAGATGGAGAAGTAGGAGTCGAGAAATCCGCTCTTGCCGGTGCGGGCCGTCATTTCTTGCGTTGCCATAACTCATCCTGAAAAGTGTGAAGGAAATCGTTTGCGTAGATGGCGCGCAAAATAGCAAGAATTTAGCGAAATTGCAGCGTGTAAGGTCGTATTTCCCCGATTTTTTCGATCGCAGGTCTCATTGAGGGCCACATTTGACGAGTCGCCGAGTGTCGCCAGCTTCTACACTTCGAGGGAACCCACTTCAGCCGGAGACAGGCTCATGCACACAGGAAACCTGCTTGCTCACATTCCCTCTCCCTTGCCCACAGAGCTGTTCAGCGACTTGGTCAGTACCAATCACTTCCGTATCGAGCGCATTGTCTCCCTGGGGCAGCACACCCCACCCGGTGAATGGTTCGATCAGGATGAGCATGAATGGGTACTGGTGGTGCAGGGGGAAGCTATCTTGCTCTTTCTCGAACCGGAAGCTGGGGCCCAGGAGCGCGTCCATCTGGGACCTGGGGACTACATCAACATCCCGGCGCACCTTCAGCACAGGGTGGAGTGGACTCATCCTACCGAGACCACCGTCTGGCTCTGCATCTACTACTAGAGGAATCTCCACGCCGCTGTGACAAAGCACAACGAGAAAAGCCCAATCGACAGATTGGGCTTCTTGGACTCAGATGCTGAATTTGCATAGCATAAGGGCCTTCCCATGAGGGAAGGCCTTTCAAATTAGTGGCGGAGCGGACGGGGAGACGGACACGGTCCGGCTCAAGCACAAGGTGCCACAGGCAGGGACCGAGTTGCCAGTGGCAAGTCGCAGCCCTGTCTGTGGTACCTTGTTTCCTTACTCCCGTTCGCGAATATCCAAAAGCAAAAAGGCCTTCCCGTGAGGGAAGGCCTTTTCTATTTATTGGCGGAGCGGACGGGACTCGAACCCGCGACCCCCGGCGTGACAGGCCGGTATTCTAACCAACTGAACTACCGCTCCGCAATTTGGCTAGCGCTTTGCTAAATCTTCTGCCGTTTCAGCGAGGTGTCATCCTCTCGGCCAACATCGTACTGCGTACAATGTCGTCTAATTAGGAGCCTGGCAGTGTCCTACTCTCGCATGGCGAATGCCACACTACCATCGGCGCTACCGCGTTTCACTTCTGAGTTCGGCATGGGATCAGGTGGGTCCACGGCGCTATGGCCGCCAGGCAAAAAACTTCATCCGGAAAGCTGACGTGAGTAACGACTGATTGGCTATTGCCTGGTCGCTATCACTGAATTAGGTAAGTAGTCTCGCACTTGCTACAAGTCTCAGAACACTTCTTGGGTGTTGTATGGTTAAGCCTCACGGGTAATTAGTATGGGTTAGCTCAACACGTCGCCGCGCTTACACACCCCACCTATCAACGTTGTGGTCTCCAACGGCCCTTTAGGACCCTCAAGGGGTCAGGGATGACTCATCTCAGGGCTCGCTTCCCGCTTAGATGCTTTCAGCGGTTATCGATTCCGAACTTAGCTACCGGGCAGTGCCACTGGCGTGACAACCCGAACACCAGAGGTTCGTTCACTCCGGTCCTCTCGTACTAGGAGCAACTCCCTTCAATCATCCAACGCCCACGGCAGATAGGGACCGAACTGTCTCACGACGTTCTGAACCCAGCTCGCGTACCACTTTAAATGGCGAACAGCCATACCCTTGGGACCGACTTCAGCCCCAGGATGTGATGAGCCGACATCGAGGTGCCAAACACCGCCGTCGATATGAACTCTTGGGCGGTATCAGCCTGTTATCCCCGGAGTACCTTTTATCCGTTGAGCGATGGCCCTTCCATTCAGAACCACCGGATCACTATGACCTACTTTCGTACCTGCTCGACCTGTCCGTCTCGCAGTTAAGCTGGCTTATGCCATTGCACTAACCTCCTGATGTCCGACCAGGATTAGCCAACCTTCGTGCTCCTCCGTTACTCTTTGGGAGGAGACCGCCCCAGTCAAACTACCCACCAGGCACTGTCCGCGAGCCCGATTCAGGGCCCTGCGTTAGAACATCAAACATACAAGGGTGGTATTTCAAGGACGGCTCCACGACAACTAGCGTCATCGCTTCAAAGCCTCCCACCTATCCTACACATGTAGGTTCAATGTTCAGTGCCAAGCTGTAGTAAAGGTTCACGGGGTCTTTCCGTCTAGCCGCGGGTACACCGCATCTTCACGGCGAATTCGATTTCACTGAGTCTCGGGTGGAGACAGCATGGCCATGGTTACACCATTCGTGCAGGTCGGAACTTACCCGACAAGGAATTTCGCTACCTTAGGACCGTTATAGTTACGGCCGCCGTTTACCGGGGCTTCGATCAAGAGCTTCGCTTGCGCTAACCCCATCAATTAACCTTCCGGCACCGGGCAGGTGTCACACCCTATACGTCCACTTTCGTGTTTGCAGAGTGCTGTGTTTTTGATAAACAGTCCCAGCCATCTGGTCACTGCGACTCCCAACT
>NZ_CP079742.1:4017500-4167500 GCF_020149575.1 Aeromonas rivuli
AACACATCCTTGATCTCAGTCAGGGACTTCTTACCGAGGTTGGGAGTCTTAAGCAACTCAACCTCGGTACGCTGTACCAGATCACCAATATAGTGGATAGCTTCTGCCTTCAGACAGTTCGCAGAACGAACTGTCAGCTCCAAATCATCGACAGGACGCAGCAGGATCGGATCGAACTCGGGTTTCTCTTCTTTCTTCTCGGGCACGCTGACATCGCGCAGATCCACGAAGGCTTCCAGTTGCTCAGCCAGAATAGTGGCAGAACGACGGATAGCTTCTTCAGGATCCAGAGTACCATTGGTCTCCATGTCGATGACCAGCTTGTCCAAGTCGGTACGCTGTTCCACACGTGCTGCCTCAACATTGTAGGCAATACGAACGATGGGGCTGAACGCAGAGTCCAGCAACAGGCGACCGATAGGACGCTCTTCATCATCGTTGTGAACACGAGCAGAAGCAGGCACATAACCACGACCGCGCTGAACTTTCAGGCGCATGCTGATCTCAGCGTTTGCACCAGTCAGGTGGCAGATTACGTGCTCCGGGTTAACAATCTCGACTTCATCACCGTGAGTGATATCACCTGCGGTAACGGGGCCTGTTCCAGACTTGGTCAGGGACAGAGTTACCTCGTCCTTGCCTTCCAGCTTCACAGCGATACCTTTCAGGTTGAGCAGGATTTCAAGAATGTCTTCCTGTACACCTTCTTTGCTGCTGTACTCATGCAGCACGCCGTCGATCTCGACTTCTGTGACTGCACAACCGGGCATAGATGACAGCAAAATACGACGCAGGGCATTACCCAGCGTGTGACCAAAACCACGCTCAAGTGGCTCAAGAGTCACTTTTGCGTGAGTCGGGCTAACTTGCTCGATGTCAACTAGCCGCGGCTTAAGAAAATCTGTTACAGAACCCAGCATTGTGTCCTCTCTTTAGAAGCTAGCTTTACTTGGAGTAAAGCTCGACGATCAGCTGCTCGTTAATGTCGGCAGACAGGTCAGAACGCTCTGGCAGGCGCTTGAAAGCACCTTCCATTTTAGCGGTATCAACCTCTACCCAAGTCGGCTTCTCACGCTGACCAGCAACTTCCAGGGAAGCTTTGATACGCGCTTGCTTCTTAGCCTTCTCACGAACGCAGATCACGTCCTCAGGGGAAACCTGGAAAGAAGGAATGTTAACAACGCGACCGTTTACCAGGATAGCCTTGTGGCTCACCAGCTGACGTGATTCAGCGCGGGTAGCGCCAAAGCCCATGCGATAAACGACGTTATCCAAACGACCTTCCAGCAGCTGCAACAGGTTTTCGCCGGTGTTACCTTTTTGACGGGCAGCATCACGGTAGTAGTTGCGGAACTGTTTTTCCAATACGCCGTAGATACGACGAACTTTTTGTTTCTCGCGCAGTTGCACGCCGTAGTCAGACAGACGCGCTTTACGCGCACCGTGTTGACCAGGAGCAGTGTCAATCTTGCACTTGGAATCTATCGCACGAACACCTGACTTCAGGAAGAGGTCGGTGCCCTCACGACGGCTAAGCTTAAGCTTAGGACCGATATATCTTGCCATCTTCTTTCTCCAACAATCCTAGACCAATAAGCAACAGCGTTATACGCGGCGCTTCTTGGGAGGACGACAACCGTTGTGCGGGATCGGAGTCACATCAGTAATATTAGTGATGCGGAAACCAGCCGCGTTCAGCGC
This sequence comes from Aeromonas rivuli, assembly GCF_020149575.1. Lineage (NCBI taxonomy): Bacteria > Pseudomonadati > Pseudomonadota > Gammaproteobacteria > Aeromonadales > Aeromonadaceae > Aeromonas > Aeromonas rivuli. The sequence goes on from NZ_CP079742.1 coordinate 4,019,202, forward strand.
GCGGATGGAGGACTCACGACCGGGACCCGGACCTTTGACCATGACTTCCAGGTTCTTCACGCCGTATTCTTTGGCGATCTCACCAGCACGCTCAGCAGCTACCTGGGCAGCAAACGGAGTGGACTTACGGGAACCACGGAAACCTGAACCACCAGAGGTAGCCCATGACAGAGCATTGCCCTGACGGTCAGTAATGGTCACGATTGTGTTGTTGAAAGATGCATGAACGTGTGCAATACCGTCGCTCACTTGCTTTTTAACGCGCTTGCGAGCACGAGTCGGAGTTTTAGCCATTTTCTACCTTCCCGTTACTTCTTGATAGCCTTGCGCGGACCCTTACGGGTACGAGCATTGGTCTTGGTACGTTGACCACGAACAGGCAGGCTACGACGGTGACGCAAACCACGGTAGCAACCCAGATCCATCAAGCGTTTGATGTTCATGGATATCTGACGACGCAAGTCACCTTCAACGGTGAATTTACCTACTTGCTCGCGCAGACTCTCGATCTGAGCTTCGTCCAAGTCTTTAATTTTCACATTCTCAGCGATACCGGCTGCGGCACAAATGGCCTTGGAGCGGGTACGACCGACGCCATAAATCGCAGTCAACGCAATGACTGCATGTTTATGGTCAGGAATGTTAATGCCAGCGATACGGGCCACTGTTCACTCCTACATAGAGTAGATAACGACCACCACAAAGCCCGTGAGCGGATACGTGGCGGTCAACCAATACACAACAAAAGTTGGCTGGCTATATTAGCCAGCACAACTGTTTGTTGCAAGTCCTAACCGTAAAAAATTAGCCTTGGCGCTGTTTATGCTTTGGCTCGCTGCAAATCACACGCACCACACCGTGACGCTTGATGATTTTGCAGTTACGGCAGATTGCCTTAACGGAAGCACGAACTTTCATTGCTTAACTCCGTAACTACGCCGACCTTTAGCGGCCGTAGCCCTTCAGGTTGGCCTTCCTCAGGACGTCGCCATATTGATGAGACATCATATGGGTTTGTACCTGAGCCATGAAGTCCATGATAACCACCACGATAATCAGCAGCGAAGTGCCGCCGAAATAGAACTGTACGTTCCAGGCAGTCATCAGGAACTGGGGTACCAGACAGATAAAGGTTATATAGAGTGCACCTGCCAATGTCAGGCGAGTCATAACCTTATCGATATAACGTGCTGTCTGCTCGCCCGGGCGGATCCCCGGGATAAAGGCTCCACTCTTCTTCAGGTTATCTGCCGTCTCGCGTGGATTGAACACCAACGCAGTATAGAAGAAACAGAAGAAGATAATGGCTGCTGCATACAGCATCTCATACAAGGGCTGACCCGGCTGCAGGACCATAGAGACCTGCTGCAGAACGTCTGCTACCTTGCCCTCGCCCTGACCAAACCAAGAGGTGATGGTCCCTGGGAAGAGGATGATACTGGATGCGAAAATCGCAGGAATCACACCGGCCATATTCACTTTCAATGGCAGGTGTGTGCTTTGCGCGGCAAATACCTGGCGGCCTTGTTGACGTTTTGCATAGTTAACGACGATACGACGCTGACCACGCTCTACGAACACCACAAAGTAAGTCACTGCGAAAACAATCAAGCCCAGCAACAACAACAGCAGGATGTGCAATTCCCCTTGACGTGCCTGTTCGGCCGTAGCACCAATGGCATGAGGCAGCCCAGCAACGATCCCGGTGAAAATAATCAACGAGATGCCGTTACCGATACCACGCTCGGTAATCTGTTCACCTAACCACATTAAAAACATGGTGCCGGTAACCAGACTCACAACCGCCGTGAAATAGAAGCCCAAACCCGGATGAGTCACGAGTCCTTGCATCATATTCGGCAGACCGGTTGCGATACCAATGGCCTGGAAGGTTCCCAAAATCAATGTACCCCAGCGGGTATACTGATTGATCTTGCGACGGCCGGATTCACCTTCTTTCTTGAGTTCAGCAAGAGCGGGATGAACCACGGTCAGTAACTGGATGATGATCGACGCCGAAATGTACGGCATGATCCCCAACGCAAGAATAGAAGCACGCGAGAGTGCACCACCACTGAACATGTTGAACATCTCAATGATGGTGCCCTTCTGTTGCTGGAACAACTCGGCCAGTACGGCGGCGTCAATACCAGGAATCGGCACATAAGAGCCTGCACGGAAAACGATAATCGCCCCGAGAACGAAGAGCAGACGGCTCTTCAGTTCACTCAGACCACCCTGCGCTTTAACATCCAATCCTGGTTTCTTAGCCATTGTACTGATTATTCCTCGATTTTACCGCCAGCGGCCTCGATGGCTGCACGTGCACCTTTGGTGACGGACACACCACGAACGGTCACAGCACGGTCAATGTTGCCAGACAGAACAATTTTAGCGAAAACGATGTTCTTAGTCAGAACGCCGGCTTGCTTCAAAGTGCTCACATCGACCACATCACCTTCTACCATGGCGATTTCGTTCAGACGCACTTCGGCAGAAACCAAAGATTTGCGAGAGAAGAAACCGAACTTCGGCAGACGGATTTTCAAAGGCATCTGGCCGCCTTCGAAACCAGCGCGGACTTTACCGCCACCGGAACGAGAGGTCTGACCTTTAACACCACGACCACCAGTCTTGCCCAGACCAGAACCAATACCACGGCCTGGACGGTGCTTGACAGACTTAGAGCCTGGGGCCGGAGACAGAGTGTTCAGACGCATGCTTAGCCCTCCACCTTAACCATGTAGTAAACCTGGTTGATCATACCACGGACGCAAGGAGTATCCTCCAGCTCAACGGTGTGACCAATGCGACGCAGACCCAGACCACGCAGAGTCGCCTTATGCTTAGGCAGACGGCCGATAGAGCTGCGCGTTTGAGTTACTTTTACAGTGTTAGCCATGTCGCATTACCCCAGAATTTCTTCAACGCGCAGACCACGCTTGGCAGCGATCTGGGCCGGGGATTGACCCTGTACCAGAGCGTCTACAGTTGCGCGAACAACGTTGATCGGGTTAGTGGAACCGTAGGTCTTTGCCAGCACGTTGTGGATACCAGCAACTTCCAGCACAGCACGCATGGCGCCGCCTGCAATGATACCAGTACCTTCAGAGGCCGGCTTCATGAACACGGTGGAACCGGAGTGAACGCCTTGCACCGGGTGGTGCAGAGTGCCATTGTTCAGTTCTACCTTGCTCAGGTTACGTTTAGCCTGTTCCATCGCTTTTTGAATAGCGGCGGGAACTTCACGGGCCTTACCGTAACCGTAACCTACACGGCCGTTACCATCACCCACCACGGTCAACGCGGTGAAGGACATGATACGACCACCTTTAACAGTTTTCGAAACACGGTTTACTGCAATCAGCTTTTCTTGCAGTTCGCCGGCTTGAGATTCGACTTTAGCCATCTTCGACTCCTAGCTTAGAACTGAAGACCAGCGTCACGAGCAGCGGTAGCCAGAGCGGCTACACGACCGTGATACTTGAAACCGGAACGATCGAAAGATACGTTCTGAATGCCTTTGGCGATAGCTCGCTCAGCGATAGCTTTACCGACTGCGGTAGCTGCATCTGCATTACCGGAGTACTTGATTGCTTCACTGATGGCTTTCTCTACTGTGGAAGCAGAGGCCAGAACTTCGGAACCGTTGGCTGCGATTACCTGCGCGTAGATATGACGCGGGGTACGGTGAACAACCAGACGGGTTGCTCCCAGTTCCTGCATCTTCTTCCGAGCACGAGTAGCACGACGGAGACGAGCTGCTTTCTTGTCCATAGTGTTACCTTACTTCTTCTTAGCTTCTTTAGTACGCACTTGCTCGTTGGCATAGCGTACACCCTTGCCCTTGTAGGGCTCCGGAGCGCGGTAAGCACGGATATCGGCGGCGACTTGGCCAACCATCTGCTTGTCTACACCACGGAGAATGATCTCAGTAGCAGTAGGACACTCAGCGGTCACACCAGCCGGCAGCGCATGCTCAACCGGGTGAGAGAAGCCCAGGGCCAGCGCGACAGCATTGCCCTTGATGGAGGCTTTATAACCTACACCAACCAGCTGCAGCTTACGCTCGAAGCCTTGGGTAACACCGATTACCATGTTGTTGACCAATGCACGTGCAGTACCAGCCTGAGCGTCGGCACCAGTGGAGCCGTCGCGCGGGGCGAACTTGAGTACATTGTCTTCTTTGGTCACTTCTACACCGGCGTGAATAGAACGAACCAGGGAACCTTTACCACCTTTGATGGACAGTTCCTGACCGTTCAGAGTCACCTCTACGCCAGCAGGAATAGTGACGGGTGCCTTAGCAACACGAGACATATCCTACCTCCTATTAAGCGACGTAGCAGATGATCTCACCGCCCATGCAAGCTTTACGAGCTGCACGGTCAGTCATCACACCTTTAGACGTGGACACGATAGCAACACCGAGACCGCCCATAACTTTCGGCAGGTCAGTAGTGCGCTTATAAATACGCAGGCCGGGACGGCTTACGCGTTGGATCAGTTCTACAACCGGTTTGCCCTGGAAATATTTCAGTTCAATTTCCAGTTCCGGTTTCACATCGCCAGCTACGGAGTAGCCAGTGATGTAACCTTCTTCTTTCAGCACGTGGGCGATAGCCACTTTCAGCTTGGAAGAAGGCATGGAAACCGCAACTTTGCTCGCCGCTTGACCGTTACGGATGCGGGTCAGCATGTCCGCGATCGGATCTTGCATGCTCATAGTCTAACTCCCGAGATTCTTACCAAGAGGCCTTTTTGAGACCTGGAATTTCGCCCTTCATGGCATGCTCACGCACCTTGATGCGAGACAGGCCAAACTTGCGCAGGAAACCGTGCGGACGACCAGTAATATTGCAACGGTTACGCTGGCGGGACGGACTGGAATCACGGGGCAGCTGTTGCAGTTGCAAGACAGCATCCCAACGCGCTTCTTCAGAAGCGTTCATATCAACGATGATAGCTTTCAGCTCGGTTCGCTTAGTGGCGAACTTGGCTACCAGCTTCGCACGCTTTGCTTCACGTGCTTTCATGGATGTTTTAGCCATAACCCTAACCTTACTTGCGGAATGGGAAGTTAAAGGCAGCCAGCAGAGCACGGCCTTCTTCATCGGTATTCGCGGAAGTGGTGATGGTGATATCCAGACCACGGACGCGATCGACTTTGTCATAGTCGATTTCCGGGAAGATGATTTGCTCACGCACGCCCATGGAGTAGTTACCACGACCATCGAACGCTTTAGCATTCAGGCCACGGAAGTCACGGATACGCGGTACGGAGATGCAGATCAGCCGTTCCAGGAACTCCCACATACGCTCGCCACGCAGGGTTACTTTACAACCTATCGGGTAGCCTTCACGAATCTTGAAGCCCGCAACAGATTTGCGAGCTTTGGTGATCAGCGGCTTCTGACCGGAAATGGCAGCCATATCGGCAGCAGCATTTTCCAGCAGTTTCTTATCAGAAATCGCCTCACCAACACCCATGTTCAGGGTGATTTTCTCGATCCGAGGGACTTGCATGATCGTCTTGTAACCGAACTGCTTTGACAGTTCTTGTGCTACATCGGATCTGTAGTAATCATGCAGTTTCGCCATCGTTAAACTCCAATTACTTCACAAGTTCGCCGGTAGACTTGAAGAAACGAACTTTTTTGCCGTCTTCAATCCGGAAACCAACACGGTCAGCCTTGCCAGTGGCAGAGTTGAACAGTGCTACATTTGAAACATCGAGGGGGGCTTCTTTGGTGACGATACCGCCAGCCTGACCCAAAGCGGGTACCGGCTTCTGGTGTTTCTTCACCTGGTTGATGCCTTCCACGAGAACCTTACCTTTAGCAATCAGAACTTGAGTGACTTTGCCACGCTTGCCCTTGTCTTTGCCGGTAAGAACTATCACTTCGTCTTCGCGACGGATTTTAGCTGCCATCGTTCGACTCCTTACAGTACTTCGGGTGCCAGGGACACAATCTTCATGAACTTCTCATTACGGAGTTCACGGGTCACCGGGCCAAAAATACGAGTACCGATTGGCTGTTGGTTGCCGTTAAGCAAAACAGCCGCATTGTTGTCGAAACGGATGACTGAGCCGTCCGGACGACGAACGCCTTTACGGGTGCGTACGACCACCGCGTTATATACATCACCTTTCTTCACTTTACCGCGAGGAATGGCTTCCTTGATGGAAACTTTGATGATGTCGCCGATGCCGGCATAACGGCGGTGCGAGCCACCCAGAACCTTAATACACATTACACTGCGAGCGCCGGAGTTGTCGGCTACACCCAGCATACTTTGCATCTGGATCATTTTAGTGCTCCGCTTTGTTTACTTCTTATCCCTTACGGGATCTGGCTGCCTTCAAAAGGCGCGAAACTATAACACAGAGAAATTGGAAAAGGTAGCCTAAAAAACAAACGGCCCCCGATGGGGGCCGTTTGGACTACAAAAGGCTGATTAAGCCTTTTCCAGGATCCCGACCAGGGTCCAAGACTTGGTCTTGGACAGCGGACGGCACTCGCGGATTTCCACGAGATCGCCAGCTTTACACTCGTTGGTCTCATCGTGTACGTGCAGCTTGGTAGTGCGCTTGATGATCTTACCGTAGATCGGGTGCTTTACCTTGCGCTCGATAGCGACGGTGATGGATTTATCCATCTTGTCGCTAATTACACGACCTTGCAGAGTACGGATTTTGTCAGTCATTACGCACCTGCCTTCTCAGTCAGTACAGTCTTGATACGTGCGACATCACGACGCACTTGCTTCAGAGTGTGAGTCTGAGCCAGTTGGCCAGTGGAAGCTTGCATGCGCATGTTGAATTGCTCACGCAGCAGACCCAGCAGCTCCTGGTTCAGTTCATCGACGCTCTTTTGACGCAGATCTTGAGCTTTCATCACATCACCGTCTTAATTACGAAAGTGGTCTGAACGGACAGCTTAGCAGCGGCCAGGGCGAATGCTTCACGGGCCAGAGCCTCGGGAACACCGTCCATCTCGTACAGAACCTTGCCAGGTTGGATCGGGCATACCCAGTATTCGACGTTACCCTTACCTTTACCCATACGAACTTCGAGGGGCTTTTCGGTAATGGGTTTGTCCGGGAACACACGGATCCAGATTTTACCCTGACGCTTGACGTGACGGGTCATGGCACGACGGGCTGCTTCGATTTGACGAGCAGTCAGTTGACCACGGGATGTCGCCTTCAGGCCAAAGGTACCGAAGGATACTTCGTTACCAGAGTTGGCCAGACCGCGGTTACGACCCTTATGGGTCTTGCGGAATTTAGTACGCTTTGGTTGCAACATTTACCGAATCTCCTTACTTACCGCGGCGTTTGTTATCGCGCTTGGGCTTCGCAGGAGCTTGCTCTTGAGCAGCGGCAGCATTAACTGCAGCCAGACCACCCAGAACTTCGCCCTTGAAGATCCAAACCTTAACGCCGATCACACCGTAGGTGGTGTGGGCTTCAGAAGTTGCGTAGTCGATGTCGGCACGCAGGGTGTGCAAAGGCACACGACCTTCACGGTACCATTCGGTACGCGCGATTTCAGCGCCGCCCAGACGACCAGACACTTCCACTTTGATGCCCTTGGCACCCAGGCGCATTGCGTTTTGTACGGCGCGCTTCATAGCACGACGGAACATTACGCGACGTTCCAGTTGGGAAGTGATGCTGTCAGCAACAAGTTTGCCATCCAGCTCCGGCTTGCGGACTTCGGAAATGTTGATCTGTGCAGGCACGCCAGCGATAGCGGCGACAGCTTTGCGCAGTTTCTCAACGTCTTCGCCTTTCTTGCCGATCACGACACCCGGACGAGCGGTGTGAATGGTCACACGGATGCTCTTGGCCGGACGCTCGATGGTGATCTTGGACAAGGAAGCGTTTTTCAGCTCCTTGGTCAGGAACTGGCGTACTTGGAAATCGCTGTACAGGTTGTCAGCGAAGTCTTTGGTGTTCGCGAACCAGGTAGAATTCCAAGGCTTGGTAATACCCAGGCGAATGCCATTAGGATGTACTTTCTGACCCATTGCTTATCTCCCAGCCTTAGCGTCGGATACCACTACAGTGATGTGAGCGGTACGCTTGAGGATACGATCCGCGCGACCTTTGGCACGAGGACGGATGCGCTTCATGGAAGGACCTTCGTCGACCATGATAGTAGCAACACGCAGGGCGTCGATATCGGCGCCTTCGTTGTGCTCAGCGTTTGCAATGGCAGATTCCAGCACCTTCTTCACCAGCACTGCAGCCTTTTTCGGGCTGAAGGTCAGGAGAGTCAGAGCCTTGTCTACGGACAGACCACGTACTTGATCGGCTACCAGACGAGCTTTCTGGGCAGAAGTACGGGCATAACGGTGTTTAGCGATAGCTTCCATCATTTATCCCTTAGCGCTTCTTAGCCTTCTTATCAGCAGCATGGCCGCGATAAGTACGAGTCGGTGCGAATTCACCCAGTTTGTGACCGATCATTTCTTCGGTAACGAAAACCGGAACGTGCTGACGACCATTATGGACAGCGATGGTCAAACCGATCATGTTCGGGATGATCATTGAGCGACGGGACCAGGTTTTAACCGGCTTTTTATCCCCGCTTTCCACCGCTTTCTCTACCTTCTTCAGCAAGTGCAGGTCAATAAATGGACCCTTCTTGAGAGAACGTGGCATGGTGATTCCTCTATGTTAACAATTACTTGTTACGACGACGTACGATGTACTTGTCGGTACGCTTGTTCTTACGGGTCTTGAAGCCCTTAGCCTTCTGGCCCCAAGGGGACACAGGCTGCATGCCCTTGTTACGACCTTCACCACCACCGTGCGGGTGATCAACCGGGTTCATCGCCATACCGCGAACGGTCGGACGAATACCACGCCAGCGGTTGGCACCGGCTTTACCCAGTTGACGCAACATGTGCTCGGAGTTACCCACTTCGCCGATGGTAGCGCGGCACTCGGACAGAACTTTACGTACTTCGCCGGAACGCAGACGCAGAGTTACATAGTTACCTTCACGAGCCAGGATCTGGATGAAAGTACCAGCGGAACGAGCCAGCTGGGCACCTTTACCAGGTTTCATCTCAACGGCGTGAACGGTAGAACCGACCGGGATGTTGCGCATCGGCAGGGAGTTACCCACCTTGATGGCAGCATCAGCACCAGAAGCGATCGGATCGCCAGCTTTCAGGCCTTTAGGGGCCAGGATGTAACGACGCTCACCGTCTGCATACAACACCAGGGCGATGTTAGCGGTACGGTTAGGATCGTATTCCAGACGCTCTACTTTGGCAGGAATGCCGTCTTTGTCGCGTTTGAAGTCGACGATACGGTAATGCTGCTTGTGACCACCACCGATATGACGGGTAGTGATACGACCGTTGTTGTTACGACCACCGGACTTGCTTTTGCTGTCCAGCAGAGCGGCGAAGGGCTTGCCCTTGTACAGCTCTTGGTTGACGATCTTAACGACGTGGCGGCGGCCCGGAGAAGTAGGCTTGCACTTAACGATTGCCATTTTTCAGAACTCCTCTTACTCGGCTGCGCCCATGAAGTCGATGTCCTGACCAGCTTTCAGGGTCACATAAGCCTTTTTCCAATCGGAACGACGGCCTACACGCGCACCTGAGCGCTTGGTCTTACCCTTCATGTTCAGGGTACGGACGGTCTCAACTTCGACCTCGAACAGTTTCGCAACTGCAGCTTTGACTTCCGCCTTGGTGGCGTCGACAGCAATTTTGAACACGATAGTGTTCTGCTTCTCGGCGACCATGGTGCTCTTTTCAGAGATATGCGGAGCCTTCAGAACTTTCAACAGACGCTCTTCGCGGATCATGCCAGCATCTCCTCGATTTGCTTAACTGCATCAGCAGTCATCAGAACCTTGTCGAAAGCGATCAAGCTGACGGGGTCGATACCGGCTACGTCACGCACATCGACCTTGTACAGGTTGCGAGCGGCGAGGAACAGGTTCTCATCGACTTCAGCAGTCACGATCAGAACGTCTTTCAGTTCCATCTCTTTCAGCTTGGCGATCAGTTCTTTGGTCTTCGGCGCTTCGATGCCGAATTTCTCGACAACGATCAGGCGCTCTTGACGTACCAGCTCGGACAGGATGCTACGGATAGCGCCGCGGTACATCTTCTTGTTTACTTTTTGGCTGTGATCTTGCGGCTTAGCAGCAAAAGTCACACCACCGGAACGCCAAATAGGCGAACGGATGGAGCCAGCACGGGCACGACCAGTACCCTTCTGACGCCACGGCTTTTTGCCGCCACCAGACACTTCAGAGCGAGTCAGCTGCGCGCGAGTACCCTGACGGGCACCTGCGGCATATGCAACGACGACCTGGTGAACCAGAGCTTCGTTGAATTCGCGCCCGAAGGTAGTCTCGGAAACTTCAAGAGCGCTCTTGGCGTCTTTCATTACCAATTCCATTACTATCTCCTCAGACGTTACGCTTTAACGGCAGGTTTGACGATCACGTTGCCGTTGGTAGCACCCGGTACTGCACCTTTGATGAGCAGCAGGTTGCGTTCAGCGTCAACACGAACCAGTTCCAGGTTCTGAGTCGTTACACGCTCAGCTCCCATGTGACCAGCCATCTTTTTGCCCTTGAATACCTTACCCGGGGATTGGTTCTGACCGATAGAACCCGGAGCGCGGTGAGACAAGGAGTTACCGTGGGTCATATCCTGGGTGCGGAAGTTCCAGCGCTTAACAGTACCGGCAAAACCTTTACCCTTGGATGTGCCAGTAACATCTACCAGCTTAACGTCAGCGAAAAGATCTACTTTCAACTCGCCGCCAACAGTGAAAGTTTCACCGTTGTTCAGACGGAATTCCCACAGACCACGACCGGCTTCTACACCAGCTTTGGCGAAGTGGCCCGCTTCCGGCTTGGTCACACGGCTGGCTTTTTTGGCGCCAGTGGTAACCTGAATAGCGTTGTAGCCATCGGTTTCTACAGATTTGACCTGAGTTACACGGTTAGCTTCAACTTCGATAACAGTCACCGGGATAGAAACGCCATCTTCAGTGAAGATGCGAGTCATACCCACTTTGCGACCTACAAGACCGATTGTCATTGTTATCAATCCTTTCCGTAATTAGCCCAGGCTGATCTGGACGTCTACACCGGCTGCCAGATCCAGACGCATCAGGGCGTCTACGGTCTTGTCAGTCGGCTCAACGATGTCTACCAGACGCTTGTGAGTGCGGATCTCGTACTGATCACGCGCATCTTTGTTGACGTGCGGGGAGATCAGGACGGTGAAGCGCTCTTTGCGAGTCGGCAGCGGGATAGGACCGCGAACCTGCGCGCCAGTGCGCTTTGCAGTTTCAACGATTTCCGCTGTGGACTGATCTATCAGACGATGATCAAAAGCCTTCAGGCGAATACGGATTCTTTGGTTCTGCATTGACAGAGCTCCAATAGATAAAAGAACATAAATCAACACCGCCCGACTGGAAATTATCCCGCCAGAGGTGTGATTTTTCACGTTTCCCCCCATATCGGGAGGACTGTAAGGCTGGCAACTCGTAAACGGGAAGCTCAGCATGCAGACATATCGTCTGGCTTACCTCATGGGTAAGCGGGGGGAATTATACGGATATTTTCAATTGGCGCAAGCTGACTCGTGCAGATAGTGCGCAATTTTTACCCGCAATGGTTCTCCCCGGAGAGCCAGACCTCCGGACAGCCGCCAATCCCATCCAGCTAACGACAGTAGCGAGGTCAGACTGCTAGACTGCGGAGCCAATTGCCCCTTCAGCTGATCATGCAAGGATCTGCAGTATGTTGAAAAATCAGAAGAGAGCCTATCAATACGGTCTGTGCGCCGTGGCACTCTGGTCCACGGTTGCCACCGCCTTCAAGCTGTCGCTGCGTTACTTCGAGCCGGTACAACTGCTACTGGTCGCCGCCCTCACCTCGACCCTGGCTCTGGGTGCCCTGGTGCTCAAACAGGGTAAGCTGCCGCTGCTGGGGCTCTATTTGCGAGAGCGCCCTCTCTATTATCTGGCGCTGGGCACTCTCAATCCTTTCCTCTATTACCTGCTGTTGTTCAAAGCCTATGACCTGCTGCCGGCGCAACAGGCGCAGACCATCAACTACACCTGGGCCATCAGCCTGAGTCTGCTGGCCGTGCCCTTCCTCGGTCAGAAACTGCGCCGCCGGGATGGGGTGGCCATACTGCTCGGCTACTTCGGCGCCCTGGTGATCGCCACCAAGGGTGATCTGCTCGGCCTGCAGTTCGACAGCCCGCTCGGCGTGGGGCTGGCACTGCTCTCTACCCTGATCTGGGCGGGCTACTGGATCCTCAACACCCGTAATCAGGGGGATCCCATCGTCAGTCTGTTGCTCGGCTTCCTGCTCAGCCTGCCGCTCATTCTGGTGGCGACCTGGTGGCTGGCCGACTTCCGCATGACCGCCTGGCAAGGCTGGGCTGGCGCCATCTATGTCGGGCTGTTCGAGATGGGCTTTGGCTTCGTACTCTGGTTGATGGCCATGCGCAGTGCCACGGACACGGCGCCGCTCAGCAATCTTATCTTCATCTCCCCCTTCGCCTCCCTGATCCTGCTCAACCTGCTGATCGGCGAGGAGATACATCCGGCCACCCCCATAGGCCTGGCTCTCATCGTCATCGCCTTGCTGGTACAGCAGCTCAAATACGGCAAACGCTACCGCCAACCAGCCGCGCCAGATGCCTGAGCAAGATCCCGGATAACAGAGAGGGGGCCATTGGCCCCCTCTCTGTCTCTAGATTCACCCCATTAGTCAACCCACTCCAGGGGCTGCTGTTTGGGCAGGCGGATCTCGACCAGCAAGCCGCCCCACATCGAGACGCCGAGCCGCAATGTGCCGTGGTGCTGCGCCACTATCTTGGCGACGATGGCGAGCCCCAGGCCACTGCCCCCTCCGGTGCGCGCCAGGCTGCCCTGAGTGAAGGGTTTGAGCACCCGCTGATAATCTCCCTCCGGGATGCCCGGGCCATCATCGGACAGCCGCAGGCGGACCCAGTGACCATCGTCCCTCAGCTCAGAATGTACCCGAGTGGCGCCATAACACTGGGCATTACCGCACAGATTATTGAGCACCCGCCGCAAGCCAAGGGGGTGGCACTCGACCAGCACGGCCTCGGTTGGCAGGGCCAGCTCCAATTCCAGTCCCTGATCCCCCTGTAGCAGCAGCACATCGTGGATCAGCTGGGTCAGGTCGGTGGTCCGGGTTTCGACCTCGCCAGCCGGTCTTATGTAGTCGATGAACTGATCGATGATGGCATTGGTTTCATCGATGTCGGCGTTGATACTCTCCTTGAGTCCCTCTTCCCGGGACGACATCATCTCGGTGGCGAGACGGATGCGGGTGAGCGGGGTGCGCAAATCGTGGGAGACGCCAGCCATCATCAGGTTACGCTCCTCGATCAGATCCTTGATGGAATGGGACATGTGGTTGAAGCTGCGGGTCAGCCGGCGCAGCTCCCGCGAGCCCTTCTCGGGCAGTGCATCGGGGAATTGTCCCCTTGCCACGGCGACAGCCCCCGCCTCCAGCGCCTCGAGCGGGTGCATCAACTGACGGGCAAAATGCCAGGCGCCAAACAGCACCACTACCAGCAATATGCTCAGATAAAGGAGCAGTGGCTGAATGTCGTCATCATCTATCTCGGTGAGCGGCACCCGCAGCCAGATCTCGCTCGCCTGGGGCGGCTGGATCCAGATGATGTAGTGATCCTGGATCTCCACCCGGACCTGGGCCGGGCCGCCCAGCTCATGACTGATCCCCTCCTCCAGATATTCATAACGCTTGGCCATCTTCAGGCCGTGCTGCTCAGCCTCGTGCTGACTGTAAATATCGATGCCCGTCGCCATGTGGACCAGGGCCTCAGCTTCATCGGGCAGGGTACCGTCCAGTTCGGCGGGGAAGATGAGCTTGACCTGATTGGCCAGCAGGTGACTGATCTGCTTGACCGTGGGCTCCAGCAGATAGTTGTAGAAGGCGGCATAGGAGACCAGCTGATAGACCAACAGCACCGAGCCCAGAAACCAGAGGGTACGGGAGAACATGCTGGTCGTGCGCCTCATCGGCTCTCTCCGTCCGGTACAAACACATAGCCCAGACCCCAGACGGTCTGCAGATACCTGGGTTGGGCCGGATCCTGCTCCAGCAAGCGACGCAGGCGCGACACCTGCACATCGATGCTGCGCTCGGTGGCGGTATATTCCCGGCCACGGGCCAGATTCATCAACTTGTCACGGGATAGCGGCTCACGGGGATGACTGACCAGCACCTTGAGCACGGCGAACTCGCCGCTGGTCAGGGAGAGGGGCTCATGGTCCCGGGTCAGCTCCCGGGTCGCGAGATCGAGGCGGTAGGCACCAAAGCTGACGACCTTCTCGGTGGCGGAGGGGGCACCTGGCAGCTCCACCTGATGGCGGCGCAGCACGGCACGGATCCGGGCCAGCAATTCCCGCGGGTTGAACGGCTTGGGCAGATAGTCATCGGCGCCCATCTCCAGGCCGACGATGCGATCGACCTCGTCCCCCTTGGCGGTGAGCATCAACACCGGGATCTGGTTGCCCGCTTCGCGCAGACGGCGACAGATGGAGAGGCCATCTTCCCCGGGCAGCATGAGATCGAGCACCATCAGGCTGAAGTTCTCCCGCGCCAGCAGGCGATCGGCCTGCTCACCATTGGCGACGCCGCGCACCCCGAACCCCTGTTCGCTCAGATAACGCTCCAGCAGGGCCCGCAGCTTGAGGTCATCATCGACCACCAACACCTTGTATTGCTGACTCATTTTGCCTCTCCTTACCCATGAGGGGTCATCCTAGGCGCTTGCCCTGCCCCGGCCAAGACGAAAAGTGTTACCGGTTATTGCTTGGGAGCGTTGCCCGCGCCTCGAAGGGGCTGTAACGGATTTCGTTGATATACCAGAACTGCAAGCCGGACGGCGTGCTCACCTCCACCTCGTCATCGACCTGTTTCTTGAGCAGGGCACGCGCCAGGGGGGAGTCCACGCTGAGTTTGCCTTCAGAGAGGTTGAACTCGTCGGGCCCCACCAATCGATAGCGCACCCGCTGACCGGCTTCATCTTCCAGCTCAACCCAGGCGCCAAAGAAGACCCGCCCCTGCTGCTGGGGGCTGGGATCCACTATGGTGAGGGCATCGAGCCGCTTGCCAAGAAAGCGCAGCCGCCGGTCTATTTCCCGCAGTCGCTTCTTGCCATAGATGTACTCGGCATTCTCGGATCGGTCGCCGAGGGCCGCGGCCTCAGACACCGCCTGCGTCACCCTGGGCCGCTCCTCCTTCCAGAGGGTCTTGAATTCCCGATCCAGTTCGAGCCACCCTTCACGGGTGATATAATCGCTTTTTTTCATCTTTACATGTCCTTGCCACTTGGGTTCTATTCTAACCCCGCGTGGGGTGGGCCCGCGAGCCGCCAGCCAGTGACCATGGAGACCCAGAGCACAGATGCAAACCATAGAACGACAGATAGCCAGCGAGCTGAATGCCCGCCCACAGCAGGTACAAGCCGCCATCCGCCTGCTGGACGAAGGGGCCACCGTGCCCTTCATCGCCCGCTACCGCAAGGAGGTCACCGAAGGGCTGGATGACAGCCAGCTACGCACCCTGGAAACCCGGCTCGGTTATCTGCGCGAACTGGAAGATAGGCGCCAGGTGATCCTCAACTCCGTCAAGGAGCAGGGCAAGCTGACCCCGGAACTGGCCCGTGCTTTGGGCGAGGCCGATACCAAGACCCGCCTCGAAGATCTCTACCTGCCCTACAAACCCAAACGCCGCACCAAGGGGCAGATGGCCATAGAGGCTGGGCTGGAACCCCTGGCCGATCGCCTGTTCGCCAATCCCAATCTGGATCCCGAGCGAGAGGCCGCCGCCTTTATCAATATCGAGGCTGGCATAGCCGATACCAAGGCGTCCCTCGACGGTGCCCGCTACATCTTGATGGAGCGCTTCGCGGAGCAAGCCCCCCTGCTCGCCCGGCTGCGCGATTATCTGTGGCACAACGCCACCCTGCGCGCCCGGCTGGTCGAGGGCAAGGAGCAGGAGGGAGCCAAGTTCAAGGACTACTTCGAACATGACGAACCGCTACACAAGGCCCCCTCCCATCGGGTGCTGGCCATGTTGCGTGGCCGCAACGAAGGGATGCTCAATCTGGCGCTGATAGTGGGTGAGGATGAGGCCAGCCACCCCTGCGAGGGCATCATCGCCCAGCAGGTTGGCGTCAAGGCCCAGGGCCGTCCCGCCGACAAGTGGCTGCAAGGGGTGGTGAGCTGGACCTGGCGCATCAAACTCTCCTTGCAGATGGAGACCGAGCTCATCGGCCAAGTCCGCGAACAGGCCGAAGAAGAGGCGATCAAGGTGTTCGCCATGAATCTCCAGGATCTGCTGATGGCGGCGCCGGCCGGCATGCGTTGCACCATGGGGCTGGATCCCGGCATCCGCACCGGGGTCAAGGTGGCAGTGGTCGACGCCACCGGCAAGCTGGTCGATAGCGCTACCATCTATCCCTTCGAGCCGAGAAAGCAGGTGGAACAGAGCCTGACCACCCTGCGCGATCTCTGCGTCAAGCATAAGGTAGAGCTGGTCAGTATCGGCAATGGCACCGCCTCCCGCGAGACGGATCGCCTGACGGCTGAACTGTTCAAACGCTACCCGGAGGCCCGTGCTCAGCAGATCGTGGTCAGCGAGGCGGGTGCCTCCGTCTACTCCGCCTCCGAGCTCGCCTCCCAGGAGTTTCCGGGTCTTGATGTCTCCATCCGCGGCGCCGTCTCCATCGCCCGCCGCCTGCAAGATCCCCTGGCCGAGCTGGTCAAGATAGATCCCAAGAGCATAGGGGTGGGCCAGTATCAGCATGATGTCGGTCAGAGCCAGCTGGCCCGCAAGCTCGATGCCGTGGTGGAAGATTGCGTGAATGCGGTCGGTGTGGATGTGAATACCGCCTCGGTACCGTTGCTGACCCGGGTCTCCGGCCTCTCCCAGACCCTGGCCCAGAACATAGTGGCTTACCGTGATGAACATGGCGCCTTCAAGAGCCGCCAGCAGTTGCTCAAGGTGAGTCGACTCGGCCCCAAGGCGTTCGAGCAGTGTGCCGGTTTCCTGCGCATTCGTGGCGGCACTCATCCCCTCGATGGCTCGGCGGTGCATCCCGAGTCTTACCCTGTGGTGGAACGGATCCTGGCGCAGCTCCAGCAGGCGGTAGACGACCTGCTCGGCAACGGCCCCCTGCTACGTAGCCTCAAGCCAGCCGACTATGTCGATGACAAATTCGGGGTGCCGACTGTCACCGATATCATTGGCGAGCTGGACAAGCCGGGCCGGGATCCCCGTCCCGAGTTCAAGACCGCTACCTTCAAGGAGGGGGTGGAGAAGATAAGCGACCTGCAACCCGAGATGGTGCTGGAAGGGGTGGTCACCAACGTCACCAACTTCGGCGCCTTCGTCGACATAGGGGTCCATCAGGATGGCCTGGTGCATATCAGCTCCCTGACCGATCGCTTCATCAAGGATCCCCGCGAGGTGGTCAAGACAGGGGACGTGGTCAGGGTCAAGGTGCTGGAGGTGGATGCCCCCCGCAAACGCATCAGCCTGACCATGCGCCTGGATCAGCAGGCCGGCGATCAGGGGGGACGCAAGCCCAGAGCAGAGACAAACGACCGGGCGGCGCCCCGGGGGCAAGCTGCCAAACCGGCTCGCCCCCCACAGCCAGGCAGCAAACCGGCCGAGAATGCCGCCTTCGGCAACGCCTTTGCGGCCGCGTTTGCGAAGGCTAAAAAATAGCGCCTCAAATGCCCGGATAAACAAGAAGCCCCGCGAGGGGCTTCTTGTTGTAGGGGATCTCCCCTTCTCTGCCGCTATCCCGTGCAGAGCATCAGGCTCAAGGAGCCCTGTCATGGCAACGGCGGTTCAGATTTTCAGATCGAATTGCTGGGGCGTGGCGGGTCGGCTGGCAGTGC
This sequence comes from Aeromonas rivuli, assembly GCF_020149575.1. Lineage (NCBI taxonomy): Bacteria > Pseudomonadati > Pseudomonadota > Gammaproteobacteria > Aeromonadales > Aeromonadaceae > Aeromonas > Aeromonas rivuli. The sequence continues at coordinate 4,037,178 of NZ_CP079742.1, forward strand.
GATAGCGCTGGGCGATGGCCTGGCTGCGTATCTCCATGTAGGCATTCAACACCCCGCCTTGCATGCCGGGATGAGCATATTGGCCAACCCGGGTTGATAGCCCACCACCGAACACCAACGCCGAGGCGACCCCGTGGCTGCCCCTCTGATCCCCTGCCCGCTCGGCATCTTGATGACTCTCCCGATGCGTCCCTTGCTGGCTGCCCTGGCCGTCCTGATGCCCACGCTCATCGACCCGCTGAGGTAGCGAATGAGGAGCCGAGGAGAGGGTGCCCGCCCCCTCCCGCATCGCACCGTCACGGAGCAACCCCTGGCGGAGGGTCTGCCTCTCCTGATCCTGCTGACTGGCCGATTTCTGGCTGCCGCTCGCGGCAGCACCCTGGGGGGGCTGGGGGATCAGTTCGGCGCGGCGATTGTCGGTGCGCGCCGCTTCCGTCTGAGGTTGCAGCGCGTTGGGCAGGCTGGGGGGAAGCGTGACGTTGAGGCTCATGATAGTGCTCGGCCGCCCCAAGGGTGGCCAAGCAGGCCTCTTAGACCCGAATGTCGATCAGACTGCCGAGCATGTCACTGGCCGTCTGGATCACCCTGGCCGAGGCACCGGCCTGCAGCTCACCGAGCTTGAGGTTGATCAGCTCGTCGGTGAGCGCCACCGGGGCCGCCTCGGGTTCAGGTCGCGCCACATTGACGCTGGCAATGGCCTCGCTTGCCTGGTCAACCCTCTGCTCGGCCCGCTGATATCCCTGCAGGCCAGTGGTAAAGGCGGAATCAATTTGCATGGTGCTATCTCCCTGACAGTGGAGTAAGTATCCACCGCCTCGCGGGATTATCAAAGCATGGCGCTCGATTTTGAATCAGCGCAGTCAGTCCCCATGGCGAGCCACTCCCTCAGACCGCTGACAAAAAGCTCAGGGTGAGAAATAAAGGGAGCATGGGAAGCCTTGGCCAGTATCTGGCTCTCGCTGCGAGGATAGCGTTCATCGAGCAGCGCAATGCTGGCCCTGGGCACCAGGGAGTCGAGGCGACCATAGACTCGTAGCCAGGGCAGAGCCAGCTGCGCCAGCTCCTCGCGCAAGTCCACCTCGGCCAGCATGGTCAGGCCCGCCGTGAGAGCGGCCAGCTGCGGCGCAGGCCGCTGCGCCAACCACTGTTTCAACTGGCGGATATCGTCCCGGGCATGTTCGCTGCCCATGGCCTGAATGGCCAGGAAGCGCTCCACCGTCTGGCGAAAATCCCCCCCCAGCGCCGTCATGAAACCCTCCAGCACCTTGGGAGCTATACCGGGCCACTCCTCTCGCGCCATGAAGCAGGGGGAGCTGGCAACGGTGATGAGGGAGGCGACCCGCTCCGGTGTATCGAGGGCAATGCGGCTCGCCACCAGACCACCGAGGGACCAGCCGAGCAGGTGGGCGCGCGGCGGCAATATGGCAGCGACCTGCCGCGCCAGCCAGTTGAGGTCGTAATCCACCCCCTCGGCCAACGGGCTGGCGCCAAAGCCGGGCAAGTCGATCAGATGCAACCGAAAATGCGGACTGAGCAGGGGGGCTATCCCATGCCAGACGGCACCATTCATGCCCCACCCATGCAACAACACCAGATCTGGCCCCTGACCGAGGCGCTCCACCACTATGCTCATCAGACTCCCTCACATCCATTCATTGGGGTCGCATGTTAAAGCGCCTGCTCGCCAAAGCAAGTCCGATCCTCGGTACCCCGGTCGACTGGTTGGGACTCTGCCTGCTCTGTCGACAACCCTGTGACACCGATCCCCTACTCTGCCACTGGTGTCGTACCAGCCTCCGCCAGCAAGAGCATCGCTGCCGACTCTGCGCCACCCCTCTCGAAGAGATGTGGCCACTCTGTGGCCGCTGTCAGCGCAGGCCGCCCCCCTGGGACAGGTTGCAGGTCATAGGGGACTATCTGCCACCCTACCCCTGGCTTATTCCTCGCCTGAAATATGGTGGCGACTTGCTGCTGGCCCCCCTGCTCGCCAGGCTGCTGGCCGATCACCTGACCCTGGAGGATCCCCCCGAGGCCATCATCCCTGTGCCCTTGCATTGGTGGCGCCAGTGGCGCCGTGGTTTCAATCAGGCCGAGCAGCTGGGTCTCTGTCTGAGCCGTTTAACCGGCATCCCTCTCGATCTTCGGGTCATTCGCCGCATCCGGGCGACCCCTCAGCAGACCCAGCTCAGCGCCAGCCAGCGCCGCCGCAATCTCAAGGGGGCCTTCCACATCGCTCCCCATCACTACCAGCATGTCGCCCTGCTCGACGATGTGGTCACGACGGGTGCTACGGCGGGTCAGCTCACCCGCCTGCTCCATGAGAGCGGGATAGCAAGAGTCGAGGTGTGGGCGCTGTGCCGTACCCTGCCCCATGTCAAGTAACTGCGGTCCTGTGAGCCAACCGGAACAGTGGCAACATAACAGTGCCATCGGGCGGCGTGAGGTGTAGATCCTGCGTGCCATGGCTGCGCGTCCAAGCCTTGAACACGCGCTATCCAAGGGGCGGCAACCGCGTTATCATGAATACCCTAGTCGTACACTCAGGTTTATGAGGATAGTGATGATCAGCATTTCCGACACCGCCCAGGCGCATTTCCGCAAGCTGCTGGAAAATCAGCCTGATGGCACCAACATCCGGGTGTTTGTGGTCAATCCGGGAACCCAGAACGCCGAGTGCGGCGTCTCTTACTGCCCACCGGATGCGGTGGATCCGGAAGATCAACACCTCCCTTACAGCGGCTTCGACTGCCTGGTCGATCCCCTGAGCGCCCCTTACCTGGTCGATGCCACCATCGACTTCGTCACCGATCAGATGGGCTCCCAGCTCACCCTCAAGGCACCCAACGCCAAGATGCGCAAGGTGGCCGACGATGCCCCCCTGGCCGATCGCATCGAATACGTGCTGATGTCAGAGGTCAACCCCATGCTGGCCGGTCACGGTGGCAAGGTGACCTTGATTGACATCACCGACGACAAGCTGGCGATTTTGCAGTTCGGTGGTGGTTGCAACGGCTGTTCACAGGTGGATTACACCCTGAAAGAGGGGATCGAGAAGCAGCTGCTGGAGAAATTCCCGGGCGAGCTCAACGGCGTCAAAGATGCCACCGAGCACCAGCGTGGCGATCACTCCTACTATTGATAGCGCAGGCATGAGTACCCCTGTGCTCATGTCCGTTATCCATTGAGGTTGCCCTGCCCCCTCGTACATTACCCATGAAAAAGCCCCGCCAATTTGGCGGGGCTTTTTGCTATCGGATATGCCGGGATCAACCAGGGATCATTCGTCGCGCTTGTCGCGACTGAGCAAGGCGATGGCAGCATCGAACGGGTTGCGGCCCTGATAGAGCACCTGGAAGATCTGCTCGCAGATGGGCATCTCGACCCCGTAACGGGCCGCCAGCAGATGCACTTCCTTGGTGTTGCGATAGCCTTCCACCACCTGACCGATCTCGGCCATGGCGGTATCCACCTCTTTACCGGCCCCGAGCGCCAGACCGAAGCGGCGGTTGCGGGACTGGTTGTCGGTACAGGTCAGCACCAGATCCCCGAGCCCCGCCATCCCCATAAAGGTCTTGGCATCGGCACCCAGGGCCGCACCGAGGCGCTGCATCTCCACCAGACCCCGGGTGATGAGCGCGGTTCTGGCGTTGGCGCCAAAACCCAAGCCGTCGGAGAGGCCGGCGCCGATGGCGATGACGTTCTTGACCGCCCCCCCCAGTTGCAGACCGATGAAGTCCGGATTGGTATAGACCCGGAATGATCGGCCGCAATGGAGCAGATGGGAGAGGTCGTCGGCGAAATCGTCGTGGGTCGAGGCGACCGAGATGGCCGTCGGCAAACCGGCGGCCAGCTCTTTGGCGAAGGTAGGACCCGAGATGACCGCCAGCGGTATCTCCTCCCCCAGTATCTCGCGGGCCACATCCTGCAGCAGCCGGCCGCTGTCCGGCTCCAATCCCTTGGTGGCCCAGGCGATACGAGTATCGGGACGCAGGAAGGGTTTGATCTCGGTCAGCACCTGGCCAAAGACATGACTCGGCACCACCAGCAGCAGCACGGGAGCGGCTTGTACCGCCTGCTCGAGATCCGCGCTCAGCTGCAGCGTAGCGGGGAAGGGCACATCCGGCAGGAAGGCCTTGTTGCAACGATCGGCTTCCAACACGGCGACATGAGCCGGATTATGGCCCCATAGCAGGGTCGAATGACCGTTACGGGCCAGAGAAATGGCAAGGGCGGAGCCATAAGACCCCGCCCCCAACACCGAAATCGCGATCGGGTCGGCCATTGATCAGGCTTCCGCTGTTGCCTGTTGAACCTGAGCCTGTGCCATGTGCTGGGCAAACAGGGCATCGAAGTTGACCGGTGCCAGGTTCAGCTGCGGGAAGGAACCCTTGCTGACCAGGTTGGCCACGGCTTCGCGGGCATAAGGGAACAGAATGTTCGGGCAGAAAGCGGCCAGGCAATGCGCCAGCTGTGGCTCCGGCAGGTTGCCGATGCTGAAGATACCGGCTTGCTGCACTTCACACAGGAAGGCGGTCTCGGTTTCCAGCTTGCAGGTGACGGTCAGGGTCAGTACAACCTCATACACGCCGTCAGCCAGGACGCTGGTCTTGGTGTCCATGTCCAGCTTGACGTCCGGTTGCCACTCTTTCTGGAAGATGTGCGGCGTGTTCGGCGCTTCGAAGGAGACATCCTTGGTGTAAACACGCTGGATGTGGAATTCCGGTTGTACTTCCTGGTTGTTGATTTCGTCAGCCATTCTTTTGATTCCTTTGATAAAAATGTTGGGCGCACGCCCTTAAATCAGCGTTTTTTGGTTACCGGCAGATTGTCTGCACGCCATTGGGCCATGCCACCGCTGAGCACATACACCTGCTTGAAGCCGGCCTTGCTCAACTGACGGGCCGCGCCACCAGCGGTCATCCCCGACTCGCACACCACTATGATGGGGGCATCTTTATGCTTTTCAACCGCGCCCAGATTATTGGCCTGGATCTGGCTGGCGGGCAGGTGCTGGGCACCGGCCAGATGACCCTTGGCATATTCGTCCTGGCTACGGGTATCAACCACGATGGCGTTCTCACGGTTGATGAGCAGCGTTGCACCGTGGTTATTTACCGTTTTAACCGGAGAGAGGCTGGCACGTACCGTGGTGTAGATCAGGGTGCCCGCCAGACCCAACCAAGCCGCCGACAACAGCGGATTGCGGGTCGCAAAATCCAAATACTCTTGCATCTTTTACTATCCAAAGACCGAGACAAGTGGCCGAGTATACATGGGCCCCCAGTGAAGATCAGCCATCTTGGCGGCAAAGCGAGAGCGGGCTCCCATCAAGGTGCCGCCTCGGGCCACCTCCCCCTCAATGGGCCGTCTTCTATATAAGGAGGGAGGCTTGATGGTCATCTTGGGCAACGGGATAACCCTCGATAGACAAGCTGACAACATGCCGAAAACGGCTCGATAACAGCGAAAAATCCAAGGGGGAGAGGCGCTTGGGGATCAGGTGACTATTTCGGCAGATGTAGTAATATTACGCTAGTTTCGATTCCCCAGTTCATTCCTATCCGAGAGGACATAGCTTTATGTCAACAGCGAAAAAACCCCTGGTTTTGGTCATCATGGACGGTTGGGGCTACAGCACCAAGCAAGAGCACAATGCCGTTGCCGCCGCCAAGACCCCGAACCTGGACCGCCTGGCCCATGACTACACCAGCACCCTCATCTCAGGCTCCGGCCTGGACGTGGGCCTGCCCGATGGCCAGATGGGCAACTCCGAAGTGGGCCACGTCAACATTGGCGCCGGTCGCATCGTCTATCAAGAATTGACCCGTATCTCCAAGGACATTGCTGAAGGTACTTTCTTCAATAACGTCGAGCTGGGCAAAGCCGTCGACAGCGCCGTCAGCAACGGCAAGGCCGTGCACATCATGGGCCTGATGTCTCCGGGTGGCGTACACAGCCATGAAGAACACATCATGGGTATGATCGAGATGGCCGCCAAGCGTGGCGCCGAGCAGATCTACTTCCACGCCTTCCTGGATGGCCGCGACGTCCCGCCGCGCTCCGCCCAATCCTCCATCGAGCAGTTCGATGCCCTGTTTGCCCGTCTGGGCAAGGGTCGCTTCGCCTCCATGATCGGCCGCTACTTCGCCATGGACCGCGACAACCGCTGGGATCGCGTGCAGCAAGCCTATGACCTGATGACCCAGGGCAAGGGCGAGTTCACCGCCGACAACGCCAGCGACGCCCTGGCCGCCGCCTATGCCCGCGACGAGAACGACGAGTTCGTCAAGGCCACCCGCATCGGTGCCGCCGCGCCCATGAACGACGGCGATGCGCTGATCTTCATGAACTTCCGTGCCGACCGTGCCCGCGAAATCACCCGTGCCTTCGTCGATAGCGATTTCACCGGCTTTGCCCGCGAAGCGACCCCGGCCCTGAACTTCGTGATGCTGACCGAATACGCGGCCGACATCAAAGCCGTCTGCGCCTATCCGCCCACCGCGCTGGTCAACACCCTGGGTGAGTGGCTGGCCAAGCAGGGCAAGACCCAGCTGCGCATCTCCGAAACCGAGAAGTACGCCCACGTCACCTTCTTCTTCAACGGTGGCGAAGAGGCCTGCTTCCCCGGCGAGGATCGCGAGATCGTCGCCAGCCCGAAAGTGGCCACCTATGACCTGCAGCCGGAGATGAGCTCGGAAGAGCTGACCGACAAGCTGGTCGGCGCCATCAAGAGCGGCAAGTACGATGTCATCATCTGCAACTACCCGAACGGCGACATGGTCGGCCACACCGGTGTGTTCGATGCCGCAGTCAAAGCCTGTGAAGCCGTTGACCACTGCATCGGCCGCGTCACCGAAGCCCTGGCGGAAGTGGGTGGCGAATGCCTGATCACCGCCGACCATGGCAACGCCGAGAAGATGCTGGACGAAGAGACCGGTCAGGCCCACACCGCCCACACCAACCTGCCGGTGCCGCTCATCTATTTCGGCCGCAAGGCTGAAGTGGCGCAAGATGGTAAATTGTCCGATCTGGCCCCGACCATGCTGACCCTGATGGGTCTGCCGGTGCCGCCGGAAATGACTGGCAAGCCCCTGATGATTCTGAAATAATCCTGCCCCATGCGGGGATGCGGATATATTTCACTCAAAACCAGTCGCGTCTGCCTGTTGGCAGGCGCGCTGTTTTTTGCGTTTGGCCCGGCCCCTGTGTCGGCAGCCAACGAACTCGGTCAGATGCAGTCCCAGATAAAGGATCAGCGCAAGACCATCAAGCTCAGCAAGGGCGAACTCGCCAAGCTCAACAATCAGTTGAAGCAAGATGAGCAATCCATTTCCGCGGCGGCCGCCAAACTCAACGAAACCAGGCGGCAGCTGCAGCAGAACCAGCGCAAGCTGGTTGAACTGCAACAGAACAAGAGCGAGCTGGAGCAAGAGGCCAAGCACCAGAAGCAACTGCTGGCCAAACAGGCCGAGAGCGCCTTCCAGGCCGGTAATCACGACTATCTCAAACTGCTGCTTAATCAGCAGGATCCGGCCAAGATCAGCCGCTCCCTCGACTATTACGACTACCTCAACAAGGCGCGCATCGAGGCCATCGATGCCCTGCGCGCCACCCGCACCAAGCTCGCCAAGAACCAGCAAGCCACCCAGCAGACCGAACAGGCACTGCAGAGCCTGCTTGGCGAGCAGCAAGAGCATCACCAGAGCCTGCTGGCCAGCCAGCAGAGCCGCGCCAAGGTGCGCAACCAGCTGCAGCAATCGGTACAAAATGACGAACAGAAGCTGACCAAGCTGGTCAAGGCGGAGAAAGCCCTGAAGGCCCGGCTAGAAGAGCTGCGTCGCCAGCGGGAAGAGCAGGAACGCCGTGAACGGGCCGAGCGGGAGCGACTGGCCAAGCTGAAGGCCGAGCAGGAGCGCCAGCGCCGTCTGGAGGCACAACGCCTGGCCGCCGAGCAGAAGCGGATTGCCGAACAGCAGCGGATCGCGGCCGCGCAGCAGAAGGTCGGCGAACAGAAGCGGCTCGCCGCCGAGCAGCAGAGAATCGCCGCGCAACAAGGCAGGGTTGCACAGCAGCAAGCCACCGCCCGCAACAGCGCCAAGGCAGCTGCCAACGGCTACGCCGGCCTCAGCACCAACGGCAGCCTGCGCTGGCCGGTGCAGGGCCCCATCCTCATCTCTTACGGCTCCCAGCGCACCGGCCAGCTCAAGTGGAAAGGCACCCTGATCGGTGCCAACGAAGGGGCCCAGGTCAAGGCAGTGGCGCCGGGGCAGGTGGTCTATGCCGACTGGCTGGATGGCTTCGGCATGTTGTTGGTGATTGACCATGGAAAGGGCTACATGAGTCTGTATGGTCATAATCAGTCGCTGCTACGCCAGACCGGTCAGAAGGTAGAGCAGGGTGAGCCCGTCGCCTTGGTCGGTGACAGCGGTGGCCAGGACAGGCCCGGTCTCTACTTCGAAATCCGCTACCAGGGCGAGGCGATCAACCCCAGCAAGTGGCTGGCGCGCCGCTAAGACCACTCATCAGTTCACACAAAGAGCCCGCGACTGCGGGCTCTTTGTTGTCTACCGCTCCCCGACTGACGAGGGCGACATGTTGAAAGATGACGGAGTGACGAGGGCTCAGGGGAAGACCTGGATGCCCAGGGTCTCCAGCAGGCCCTGCTGCTGGTACTCGCTGATCTGGACCCCCTGGAGATCAACCCGGCGCAGATCCAGACCGGGCAGATCGCAGCCACGCAGATCGCAGCCGGTGAGTGTGACACTCTGCCAGTCAAATTGGCCAAACTCCCCATGACTCAGATCCGAGCCCACCAGGGAAGCCCCTCTCAGGTTCGCGTTCTGCCAGCGGTTGCTGCTCAGCTCGCAACGCTCCAGCAGACAGGACTCCAGATTGGCGAAGCTGAAGTTGTTGCCGGTCAGATAGGCCTCGCAGAAGTAGCTCTTGGGGGTGATCTGGTTGGCGAAGCTGGCCTGGGCGAGGTTGATGCCCACCGCCTGGCAGTCGCGCATCTCCAATCCCAGGCACTGGCTGCGGCTGAGATCCGCCAGGGTGAGATCGCAGCGCAAGAAACTGGCTTCGCGCAGATCGCAACCCTGCAGCAGGCAGTGCTGCTCCGTCTCCCTGTCATAGAAGCGACACTCCACGAAGCGGCACTCCCGCAGATCCAGCCAGGAGAAGTTGCACCCCAGAAAGAGGCAGTGCTCGAATTGCTCCCCCTCCACCTCATCGGCCGCGAACCTGTGCCCCTGGAATGTCTTGCCCTTCACCATGATTCTCTCCTCTTCACTGGCGTCATATGCTAACTTTTTGCGCAAAAACGGTAATGTTACACGTAGCATTACCCCGGGATCCCATCATGAACGACAGCCGTAAACGCCGCCCTACCCTGCAGGAGATTGCCGATCTGACTGGCGTGACCAAGATGACGGTGAGCCGCTACCTGCGCGATCCCCAGGCCGTGGCCGAGGCTACCCAGGAGCGGACCGCCGCCGTCGAGCAGCTTGGCTACATACCCAACCGGGCGCCGGAGATTCTCTCCAACGCCACCAGCCGCGCCATCGGCATACTGATCCCCTCCCTCTCCAACCAGGTGTTCTCGGCCCTGGTGCGTGGCATAGCGTCGGTGACCCGGCCCGCTGGCTATCAGACGCTGCTCGCTCACTAGGGCTACAGCCCGGAGCGGGAAGAGGAGCAGGTGGCCTCCCTGCTCTCCTATCATGTGGATGCCTTGATCCTCTCGGACAGCCTGAATACCCCCCGCACCCGCAAGATGATTGCCACCGCCGGCATCCCGGTGGTGGAGACCATGGATCTGCCGGAGCAGCCCATCGATCTGGTGGTCGGCATGGATCATCGCGCCGCCGCCCAGGCCATGGTAACAGAGATGCTGAGTCGAGGCCGCCGCCCCATCTATCTGGGAGCCCGACTCGATGTGCGTACCCGACTGCGGATGGAGGGTTATGACCGGGCCATGGCGTAGGCTAATCTGCCCGGTCGCCACCTGCTGACCGAGCGCGCCTCCAGCTTCACCCTGGGGGGGAACTGCTGGAGCAGGCCCTGGCCGAGTATCCGGATCTCGATGGCCTCTACTGCACCAACGACGATCTCGCGGTCGGCGCCCTGCTGCGCTGCCAGGCGCTGGGCATAGCGGTACCAGAGCGGCTCGCCATCGCCGGCAGCAATGCCCTGGACATTGGCCGCGCCATGAGCCCCAGCCTGGCCAGTATCATTACCCCCCGTGAAGCCATGGGGCGCGAGGTCACCACCCTGCTGATGGCGAGGCTCGCCGGCAAGCCAGTGTCCCATACCCGGATCGATCTCGGTTTCACCCTCTATCAAGGTGACAGCCTGGGCTGAATTCCCCTCATCCACAGCACGCTGGGTCGCGCGCAATATAAAAGAGAGGCCACCCTGGGGTGGCCTCTCTTGTGGGGTGCCGTCACGGACCCGGGGAGATGGGCTCTTGATCAACGCTTGCTTAGCGTGCCACCAAGGCAACCGCCTCGCGGGAGAGGCGGGTCACCTCTGCCCAGTTGCCACTCTTGAGCGCCTCGGCTGGCAGCATCCAGGAGCCGCCGACGGTGGCAACGTATTTCAGTGCCAGGTAGTCGGCGACATTGTGCGGGCCTATGCCACCTGTGGGACAGAAGCGGATCTGCGGCAGGGGCGCGGCGATGGCGGCAAGCGCCTTGGTGCCGCCATTGGCTTCGGCCGGGAAGAACTTGAGATGGTCATAACCCGCTTCCAGCGCCTGCATCACCTCGGAGGCGGTGGCCACCCCCGGGATCAGTGGCGCCGTGCCGCTGGCGCCATGGGCCAGCAGTGCCGGTGTCATGCCCGGGGAGATGACGAAGCGCGCCCCGGCGGCCACAGCGGCATCATACTGGGCACTGTTGAGCACAGTACCGGCGCCCACCATGGCGTCCGGCATCGCCTCGGCGATCAGCTTGATGGCCTCCAACGCCACCGGGGTACGCAGGGTGATCTCGAACACCGAGATGCCACCGGCCAGCAGGGCTCTGACCATGGGCAGCGCCTGATCCAGTTCATTGATAACCATGACAGGCACCAGCGGAGAGGCGGCAAACACCTCGGCCGGGGTCAGTTTCCAGTTTTTCATCGTCTTTTCCTTATTCGACTCGTCATTACTCGAAAATGGTGGCGCCACACTCGGCGCTCGATACGGTGCGACGCATCACACTGAACAGTTAACGGCCCCACCCCTCTTGCTCCAGGCTGAGATCGATCTCGGCCTGAGTGCGGCCAGTCAATTCGCTCAGGCAATCGAGGCGGCCGGACTCTGCATCCAGACGCAACATGTCGCCGTCGCGCAGCAGGCCGATGGCGCCGCCATGCAGTGCCTCCGGCGTGACGTGGATGGCGGCCGGTATCTTGCCGGAGGCGCCGGAGAGACGACCATCGGTGACCAGGGCGACCTTGTACCCCGTCTTCTGCAAGTCGCCGAGCACGGGCATCAGCATGTGCAACTCGGGCATGCCGTTGGCTCCATCGTGCTGTCCCACGTCAACGACTCCGGCTTCTGGCTGGCGAACCGTTATCTGGGGCTCTCCGAGAAGCAGACACTGCAGACCTGGACGGTGATGGAGACCATCATCGGCACCACGGGCGGCGTGGTCGCCATGATCATTTTCAGCCTGCTTTAAGCACAAGCCTGTCAATAAAAGGCCTCCATCCTGAGGCCTTTTTCACCTTTCTGATGATTGTTGCTTTGGCTGAGGGGGTGAGATTGCTAGAATCGCCTATTCGTCGCCCCGAGTGGAACGCTTAACTCAGTGATATCAGGTTTCTCTATGCATTCATCGGCCCATTATCGACACCTGTTGGCGAACTTGCCCCAGATTGCCGTCGCCGCACAACAGTTCCAGACACTCTACAGTGCCCGGGATTTCAAGAGCCGGATCCTGTCGCTTATCCAGCACGCCCGTCAGCGCATCTATCTGGTCGCCCTCTACCTGCAAGATGACGAGGCTGGCCGTGAAATCATGGCCGCCCTCTACGCCGCCAAACAACGCAATCCAGCCCTCGACATCAAGCTGTTCGTCGATTTTCACCGTGCCCAGCGCGGCCTGATCGGCAAGGGCAAACAGGGGGGCAACCATCTGATGTATCAAGAGATGGCTGCCCAGCATCCGTACCAGATCGAAACCTACGGCGTACCGGTCAAGGGGCGCGAGCTGCTGGGGGTACTGCATCTCAAGGGCTTCATCTTCGATGACACCCTGCTCTATTCCGGTGCCAGCCTGAATGACATCTATCTGCATCAGCAGGAACGTTACCGCTTCGACCGCTACCACCAGATAGAGAGCACAGAGCTGTGCCGCGCCATGGTCAACTACGTGGATGACCAGTTCGTCGCCAATCCCGCCGTGCAGCGCCTCGACAGTGCCGAGATCCCGACGGCCAAGCAGCTCAAGGGACCTATCCGCCGCTTCAAGATGAGCCTGCGCCAGAGCCAATATCGCTTCAACACCAGCAAGGCCGATGGCCAGCAGATCGCCATCACGCCGCTGGCGGGCCTGGGCAAGCGCAACAACCTGCTCAACCGCACCATTCGTAATCTGGTGCGCGCCACCGAGCGGGAGATCTTTATCTGCACCCCCTATTTCAACCCGCCCAAGGAGCTGAACAAGGACATAGAGTCCCTGCTCAACCGGGGTTGCAAGGTGACCATAGTGGTGGGTGACAAGACGGCCAACGACTTCTTTATCCCCCCCGGTGAGAAGTTCAGCACCATCGGCGGCCTGCCCTATCTGTATGAGACCAATTTGCGCAAGTTCGCCGAGCGCAATCAGCATCACATCGATGCGGGTCGACTCAACCTCATGCTGTGGCGTCATGAGCGCAACTCCTATCACCTCAAGGGCATCTTCGTCGATGAGGAGTGGGCCCTGCTCACCGGCAACAACCTCAACCCGCGCGCCTGGGCGCTGGATCTCGAGAATGGCCTGCTCATTCAGGACAGGGATCGCCAGCTGGCCGAACAGTTTGCCACCGAGAAGGCCAACATACTGGCCAACACCAGCCGCATCGGCAACTACAGCCAGGTGGAAGAGCCCAAGGACTACCCGGAGCAGGTGCGCAAGCTGCTGGCCCGGATCCACAGGGTCAAGGCGCACCTGTTGTTGAAACGCATTATCTGATCCCCTGCCCATGCTGCGCCTAACACCAAAGGCCTGCCGTTTTCGGCAGGCCTTTGTCATGGCGGCTGGCTGCTTGTCGCTGCAACGCGGCTTGCACCGCAACCTCAATAACCCCTATCATCTGGACATATTTACAGTATTCGCGGGCATCTAATTGATGAAATTGGATAAAATTCCTCTCGATAGCCTGAAGGGCGTCGGCAGCAAGATGCAGGAGAAGTTCGAGCGGCTCGGACTGGCCACCGTGCAGGATCTGCTGTTCCACCTGCCCCACCGCTACGAAGATCGCACTCAGGTGTGGCCCATCGGCGATCTCATTCCCGGTCTACATGGGGCGGTCGAGGGAGAGATCCAGGATACCCAGCTGGTGATGGGCCGTCGCCGCATGCTGGTGTGCCGCATCAGCGACGGCACCGGCTCCCTCACCCTGCGATTCTTCAATTTCACCGCCGCCCAGAAAAACAGCCTGGCCCAGGGCAGACTCATCCGTTGCTTCGGCGAGACCCGACCCGGCAAGTTCGGCCTGGAGATGGCCCACCCCGAATACAAGCTGCTCGGCGAGGAACAGGCTGGCCAGACCGAAGAGGCGCTCACCCCCGTCTATCCCGCCACCGAGGGGCTGCGTCAGCTCACCCTGCGCAATCTCACCGATCAGGCTTTGCTCTTGCTGGCGCAACACGGGGTGGAAGAGCTGTTGCCCGCCGGTCTCTATCCCCAGCAGACGGATCTGGCTGCCGCCCTGCAACTGCTGCACAGGCCACCCCCCTCGGTCGCCCTGGATCAACTCGACAGCGGTCAACATCCGGCCCAGCGCCGTCTGGTGCTCGAAGAGCTGCTGGCCCACAACCTGTCGATATTGAAAGTTCGGGCCCAGGCCCAGACCCAGCATGCCCACGCCCTGGCGCCCGCCCCCGAGCTGGTTCAGCGTCTGCTGGGTGCCCTGCCCTTCAGCCCCACCGGCGCCCAGAGCCGGGTAGTGGCGGAGATAAGCCACGATCTGCAACAGAGCCATCCCATGATGCGGCTGGTACAGGGGGACGTGGGCTCGGGCAAGACCCTGGTGGCGGCCTTGGCGGCACTGCAGGCCATCGGCAGCGGCTGCCAGGTGGGATTGATGGCGCCGACCGAGCTGTTGGCCGAACAACACGCCATCAACTTCAATCACTGGCTGGCTCCCCTGGGGATCCAGGTCGGCTGGCTGGCGGGCAAGCAGAAAGGCAAGGCGAGGGAGGAGGCGCTGGCTGCCATTGCCGATGGCAGCGTGCGCATGATTGTCGGCACCCACGCCATCTTCCAGCAGCAGGTGGTGTTCGAGCGCCTCGGGCTGGTCATCATAGACGAACAGCACAGATTCGGGGTGCATCAGCGCCTCGCCCTGCGCGAGAAGGGAGAGCGGGAGGGGGTCCACCCCCACCAGCTCATCATGACCGCAACCCCCATTCCCCGCACCCTGGCCATGACCGCCTATGCGGATCTCGATACCTCCGTCATCGATGAACTGCCGCCGGGCCGCACTCCAGTCACCACGGTCGCCCTGCCGGACAGCCGCCGTGGCGACGTGATAGAGCGGGTCAAGCTCGCCTGCCAGGAGGGCAAGCAGGCCTACTGGGTCTGCACCCTGATCGAGGAGTCCGAGGTGCTCGAGTGCCAGGCCGCCGAAGATACCGCCAGCGAGCTGCAGACCCTGCTGCCCGGCCTGCATATCGGTCTGGTCCACGGCCGGATGCGCCCCATCGAGAAGCAGCGGGTCATGGAGGAGTTCAAGGCGGGCATCTTGCAGCTACTGGTCGCCACCACCGTCATCGAGGTGGGGGTGGATGTGCCCAACGCCAGCCTGATGATCATCGAAAACCCGGAGCGACTCGGGCTGGCCCAGTTGCATCAGCTGCGGGGCCGGGTCGGCCGGGGATCGGTCGCCTCCCACTGCGTGCTGCTCTATCACGCCCCGCTCTCCAAGACGGCCCAGAGCCGGCTCGGGGTGTTGCGGGAGACCAATGACGGCTTCCTGATCGCCCAGCGCGATCTGGAGTTGCGTGGCCCCGGCGAACTGCTCGGCACCCGCCAGACCGGCTTGGCGGATCTCAAGATAGCCGATCTGGTACGCGACCAGGCGCTCATTCCCCAGGTGCAGAAGCTGGCCCGCTATCTGATGGATCAGCACCCTGGTCATGTCGAGCCCCTGATCCGCCGCTGGCTGGGTCTGCGGGATCACTACTCCAATGCCTGATCCCGGAGAGCCCCACTCTGTTGCCACTTAATCTGATGCCAAGGAGGCTGTGACTCATGAATGCCTGGTTACGCGCCCTGCTCTACACTCTCGCTTTCCTGTTGCTGTTCGTCTGGATGGGACTGGGGCTGTTCGATGCCGAGCGCGCAAAGGACCCCATCGCCAGCTGGCTCAGCCGCCAGACCGGTGAACCCGTGGCCATAGGCCGGCTGGTGTTCAACCCGCTCCACCCCTATACCCTGCTGGCGGAACAGGTGAGCTATGGCGAGGCGGTCAAGTTTGACAAGGTCTACATCGAGGTCGACAGCATAGACTGGCTCAGCCGGGATGTGCGCCTCGCCCATCTGGACCTGATCAAGCCCAGCATCCGCTGGCCACTGCCCAACCAGCTGCCGAGCCTGCCGCTGCGCTCCCTCACAGTGCAAGACAGCAAGATTGACGGGCTCAACCTCATCAGCGATGGGCTCAAGCTGCAGGGGGCCAGCGCCACCCTGAGCAACTGGCAGCTGCTCAGCCCGGGCCAACCCGTGCTGGCGGATCTCTCGCTCAACATCAACCGGCTGGAGACGCCCAAACTGACCCTGACCCGCCTGGCGCTGGCAGGCAAGCTGCAAGGCCAGGTGCTGACCACGGATCGACTGGTGACTCAGTTGTTTGACGGTGTCGCCGAGGCTGGCGTGGTGCTGGACTGGCCCGCCCGCAGCCTGCGCCTGCAGGATCTCAAGGCCAGGGGGCTGCGCATCGAGCTGGCGGACCTTGGCGACCAACCCTGGCCCCTGCGCCGGGTCAATCTGGATCGCGGCGACTTCCAGCATGTCAGTCTCAACTCCCTGACCGACGAGTTCTCCCTCAATGACTTCAATGGTGAATTGAGCCAGTTCGAGTGGCAGAGGGGCAGCGCGGCCAGCGGCCAGCTGCTCGGCAGCCTAGGAGATGCGGGCCGCGGCCTGTTTCAGCTGGAAGATATCGAGGGGCAGCTGAGCTTCTCCGGTCAGCAGATCAGCGCCACCCTCAAGGGCAAAGGCTATGACGGCAGCTTCGACGCCATGTTCAGCCTGGATCCCGATCGCCAGCAGTTGCGCCTGCGCCAGCTGAGCCTGACTGGCATGGACATCAGCCTGCCCCAGGGGTGGTGGCAAGCCTGGCAGGCCGCGCGTCCAGCGCGGCTCGAGATAAGCCAGCTTCACTTCGACAAGCTGAGGGTGCTCTCCTTCGATGAGGCTCTGCCACTCTCCCTGAGCGGCTGGAACCTGGATTTGCAGCAGCTGGGGCTGGATGGCAGACAGCCCCTGGCCCTGAGCGAACAGGGGCTCCTCAACAGCGACTGGATAGAGCTGGCCTGGGACGGCCTCTCGGCCCGCAATGGTCAGCTGGCCCTCAGC
Organism: Aeromonas rivuli; assembly: GCF_020149575.1. Classification (NCBI taxonomy): domain Bacteria; kingdom Pseudomonadati; phylum Pseudomonadota; class Gammaproteobacteria; order Aeromonadales; family Aeromonadaceae; genus Aeromonas; species Aeromonas rivuli. The sequence goes on from NZ_CP079742.1 coordinate 4,053,950, forward strand.
GCGGCCCCCGGGCTCTGGCAGCTGAGCAAGCTCAGCAGCCAGTTGCCCGATGAGGGCAGTCTGGCTATCAATGGCCAGTGGAGCAGCGAGGCGCAACTCCCCTCCAGCCTCACCCTCAAGGGCGAGAAGCTGGATCTGGCTCAATGGGGCAAGCTGCTCCACAGCCCGCTCTCCTTTGCCGGCAAGGCCGATCTCGCCATGGATCTGCAAGCCAGCTTGCCAGAGTGGCGCACCAGCCTGAGCGGCACCCTGAGTCTGGATGCCAAGGACCCCTTCTGGGACGGTGTGAAACTGGATCCTCTCCTCGATGAGTGGTTTGCCCAAGCCACGCCCCCGGGCCTGAGTCAGGACGCCCTTTGGCAAGCCATGCAGGGGGGTGATACCCCCTTCTACCAGCTAGCCCTGGCCGCGACTATTCAGGGGGGCAAGCTACAACTGACCCGCGGCGGCGCCTCCACCATCACTCACTTGCTCGCCTTGAGCGGCGGTCTGGATCTGGGCGGCGATCTGTGGCAACTCGACATAGGCGCCCTCAATCGAGAGGGGTGCGCCGAGCTCATCGGCCAATGGCGCGGTCCGCTCGCGGCCCCCGAACTCGCCTGGCAGCTCAGTGCAGCCAAGGCAAGTTGCGACTGGCAGGTTGGGGTCAGCTACCCCGCTCAGGGGCGTGACACCCCGCTCCATCGCCCCCCAACCCCCGATAGTCCGTCGGCGGCGAACTCAGGTGGCTGAGCCCTGCTGATGCTTTACCCATCAGCACAGAGGCCTCCCTGGGGAGGCCTCTGTGCTTGCGTCCTAGCTGCGCTTCGCTGGCTGCACCACATAGCGGCCGAGGAACTCGGCGGCGAGCTGGCTGCCGCTGAACAGCTTTATTTTGAGGCTGAACTTGGCCGATTTCCCCTCCCGCAACGGTTGCAGCACGGCGGGCATCCCCTCACGAGCCACCCTGGCCTCCGGCTCCTTGGTCACCGGGCGGTAATACTTGATATCCCCCTCCGCCAGCACGGTATCACCGACCAGTCCCTCTTCCTTCAACTGCAACCAGATCAGGCCCCAGCCTGCCAGCACGCACTGGCTATAGATGCTGCCGGCGAACATGGTGTCATGGACATTGAGGTTGGCCGCCAGATTGGCCTTGAGATGGAAGGTCTGGCCGTCGTAATGGGTGATGTGTACCCCCATCTTTTCGCTGATGGGAATGCCCCTCGACCAGCGGGTGGTGAGATCCTGGCACCATTGGGGTCTGTACTCTATGGTCTGCAGCGGGCTCAGAGACTTGATCATCTGACGGTGGGGAATACGACCGAACGAGACGGGGCCCTCACCCACCTCGATAAAACCGCATCTGCGATAGAACTCCACCGCCTCCTGGCGGGCATTCATCACCAGCCGCTTGACCTTCTCCTCACAGGCGAGCTGTTCCAGATCCGCGACCATGCGCATCCCCAACCCCTGACCACGGTACTCGGGCAGCATGGCCATGAAGCGGATCTGGGCCTCGTCCCCACCCACGAACAGGCGGCCCACGGCGATGGGGGTACCATCGGGGGCCAGCATCATGCGATGAATGGCGACTGAGTCATATTCGTCTCGCTCGGAGCCAGGGGGAAAGTTGAATGGCTTGCGCAGCAGTTCCCAGCGCAGCTGGTAATAAGCATCCAGCTCTGACTCTGTTTGAGGGGTTACCACCCGGTACATAGCGACATCCTTGGGTTACACTGGTCGAAAGCCATCTTGCCGTGCAATTTCATGGACTTCAATCTACAGACGTATCAGGCCGAACAGTTATTACATCTGGGAGTCAGTCCGAGCCGCCGCATCTGCGTTCAGCAAAATAGCGCTCATCGCTGGCTGGAGATAGATGGCGTGGTGCAATCCGCCATGGTGCGCACCGCACCGCAACAGCTCTGTCTGCCCCACCAGCAAGCCATCGCCAACCTGCTGCCAGCAAGGGCCGAACGCATACTTGAGCTGGGTCTCGGCGGCGGCGACATAGGCCGTCACCTGCTGGGTCGCTGGCCAGAGGCCAGCCTCGACAGCGTGGATCTCGACGCCGAGGTGATCAGCCTCTATCGCGACTTCTTCATGACGACGGGAAGTGCGGAGCGCCAGTGCCTGCATCAGGCCGATGCCCTCGCCTTCCTGCTCGAGCAGAGCGGTGACTACGATCTCATCCTGGTGGACTTGTTCAGTCAGGACGGCAACCCGCCCCTGCTGTTCAGCCCCCACTTCTATCAAGCCCTGGCGAGTCGACTGCGCGGTGAACTCATCATCAATCTGCTGCCCAGAACCGGACGAGAGCGGGATCAGGTGCTGCTGCTGGTCGAGCGCTGGATAGGCCAGCCGCAGTTGAGGGGAGTGCCGGGTTGCATCAACCAGATAGTCCATGCTCGCCAAGCCTGAGAAGCCTCATACCTGCAACCAGAAGGTGACGGGGCCATCGTTGAGCAGTGCCACCTTCATGTCGGCGGCGAATCGCCCGGTCTCGGTCCGCAGACCCGCCCCCCTGGCCTGGTCGATAAAGTATTCATAGAGCCTGTTGGCCTCCTCCGGCCTGGCGCCCCCCGAGAAGCTGGGCCTCATCCCCTTGCCGGTGTCCGCCGCCAGGGTAAATTGGGATACCACCAGCAGACTGCCCCCCACCTGGCTCACATTGAGATTCATCTTGCCGTTCTCGTCGGAGAAGATGCGATAGCCACTCACCTTGTGCAGCAGCTTGTCGACCTTGCCCTCGTCATCCCCCTGCTCCACCCCGAGCAGCACCAGCAGCCCCTGATCTATGGCGCCAACCACTTCTCCCTCAACGGTGACGCTGGCCTCGCTAACCCTTTGAATCAATGCAATCATCCGCGACTCCTTTGCCTGGTACAGCTTGAAATGAAACGACCGCCCCGGGGCGGTCGTCCATGTTACCAACAAGAGGCCGAGTCAGCCCAGTTCCTCAATGGCCGGCTTCTCATCCCCCCGAGACAGGCCGTGGTCTCGGCAGCGAGCTGAACAAGCTCACATAGCCAGACAAACAGGATAGGCCCGGAGGGCGCCTGTCGAGCTAGCCCAGCTCTTCAGCGCCCGGCTTCTCGTACTCTCCCAAGCAGGCGGTAGTCTCGGCGCCCAGTAGTACCACCAGCCAGCTTAAGTACACCCAGACAAAGAGGATGGGGATCGTCGCCAAGGCACCATAGATGGCCTGATAAGAGGGGAAATTGGTGATGTAGAGCGCGAAGCCACGCTTGGCTAACTCAAACAACACGGCCGCGACCAGGGCACCGACCAGGGCGTGGGAGAGCCGCACCTTGCAGTTGGGCACCACAGTATAAATAAGCAGAAAACCAATGACGGAGAAGAGGAAAGGCAGGCCCCGCAGCAGCCAGTAACCGACCCCGAACAGCGCCTCTCCCTGGAAGATCCGCAGCGAGATGATATAGGAGGAGACGGCAATGCTGGCCCCGATGAGCACAGGGCCCAGGGTCAGGATCATCCAGTACATGGCGAATGCCTGGCCGAGGGGCCTGCCCCGGGTAGAGCGCCAGATGTAGTTGAGGTTCTTGTCGATGGCCGAGATGAGCATCAGCGCCACCACCACCAGCGCCCCTATCCCCACGGCCGTGGTATTGGTGGCATTGGCAACGAAGCCATCGATGTACTGCTTGAGGGCATCTCCCGCCGTCGGCACGAAGTTGGCGTAGACGAACTGCTCCATCGCCTGCTTGATCCCTTCAAACACCGGGAAAGCCGACATCATGCCAAACACGACCGCTATCATGGGCACCAGGGAGAGCAGGGTCACATACGCCAGATAGCCCGCAGTGACCGTCAGCCGGTCTTGTTGAAAACGACCCCAGACGAAGTGGGCGAAATGGCGGCCATCGTGGCGCAAGAATGCGGAGGCGTGCGCCAGTTGCTGGCGAAAATGATGTTGCATATTAACGTCCTACGAGACAGATCCTGCCCCCTATTGTGTCAGACTCGCCACGGGATTGCCCGACCCCAGATAAAATGAGTCCTGTTTCCGACCTGACGGCGTCATCTCTGCGACTGCCCCGATGAGGGTCACCGAGCCCGGATCACCACCCCATTCCCGACGCCTTCCTTGCCATGCGCCCATAAAAAAATCCGAACACCAGGGGTGTTCGGATTTTTTATCACCACCATCAGACCGGATTAGCGGCCTGATGGGAGAGAGATCAGGCGCGACCGGAGCGCTTGCGATCCATCTCGGTCAGCAGCTTCTTACGAATACGTACTGCCTTGGGAGTGATCTCTACCAATTCATCGTTGTCGATGAACTCGAGAGCCTGTTCCAGGGTCATGCGGATCGGCGGAGTCAGCACTTGAGCTTCATCGGTACCGGAGGCACGCATGTTGGTCAGCTGCTTGCCCTTCAGGCAGTTCACGGTCAGATCGTTGGAACGGGAGTGAATACCGATCACCTGGCCTTCGTACACTTCGGTCGCGTGACCGATGAACAGACGACCACGGTCTTGAAGACCGAACAGGGCGAAGGTCAGGGCCTTACCGGTCGCGTTGGAGATCAGCACGCCGTTCTGACGCTCGCCGATGCTGCCACCCTTGTGCGGGCCGTAATGGTCGAAGGTGTGGTACAGCAGACCGGTACCTGAGGTCATGGTCAGGAATTCGGTCTGGAAACCGATCAGGCCACGGCTCGGGATCATGAAGTCAAGACGGACACGACCCTTGCCATCCGGGGTCATGTTGGTCATCTCGCCCTTACGCAGGCCGAGTTGCTCCATGACAGAACCCTGGTGGGTCTCTTCCACGTCCACGGTAACGGTTTCGAACGGCTCGTGCAGGACGCCGTCGATGGTGCGCAGGATAACTTCCGGACGGGATACCGCCAGCTCGTAACCTTCGCGACGCATGTTTTCGATCAGGATGGACAGGTGCAGTTCACCACGGCCGGAGACGCGGAACTTGTCCGGATCTTCAGTCTCTTCCACGCGCAGGGCCACGTTGTGGACCAGTTCATGAGTCAGACGCTCCATGATGTTGCGGGAGGTCACGAACTTGCCTTCTTTACCGGCGAACGGTGAGGTGTTGACCTGGAAGGTCATGTTCACGGTCGGCTCGTCAACGGAGAGTGGCGGCAGGGCTTGGACAGCATTGTTGTCACAGATGGTGTCGGAGATTTTCAGCTCGCCCAGACCGGTGATGGCAATGATGTCGCCCGCTTGCGCGTCGGCCACTTCGGTACGGGACAGACCCAGGTAGCCCAGTACCTGACCCACTTTACCGGTCCGGTTCTTGCCGTTGGCACCGACGATGGTAACTTGCTGGTTGGTTTTGACGCGACCACGGGTGATACGGCCGATACCGATAACACCGACGTAGGAGTTGTAGTCCAGCTGGGAGATCTGCATCTGGAAGCCGCCGTCGACATCAGCCGCAGGTGCTTCCACGTTGTCAACGATGGCCTGGAACAGGGGTTCCATGTTGTCGGACTCAACGCTTTGGTCCATGGTGGCCCAACCGTTCAGTGCAGAGGCGTAGACAACTTTGAAGTCCAGCTGCTCATCGGTGGCACCCAGGTTGTCGAACAGATCGAAGACCTGATCCATTACCCAGTCAGGGCGAGCACCCGGACGGTCGATCTTGTTGATGACGACGATCGGCTTCAGACCCTGGGCGAATGCTTTCTGGGTGACGAAACGGGTTTGCGGCATTGGGCCGTCAACGGCGTCAACCAGCAGCAACACGGAGTCAACCATGGACATGACACGCTCTACTTCACCACCGAAGTCGGCGTGACCCGGGGTATCAACGATGTTGATGCGGTAGTCGTTCCAACGGATTGCAGTGTTCTTGGCGAGAATGGTAATACCACGTTCTTTTTCCAGATCGTTGGAATCCATCAGACGCTCTTGACCATCAGTGGTACGGTCGAGGGTTCCAGACTGCTGCAGCAGTTTATCAACCAGGGTAGTTTTGCCGTGGTCTACGTGCGCAATAATCGCAATATTGCGTAAATTCTCTAACATTCTCGCCTCAATCACCGGGTAAAATTGGGCGCTAATTGTACTCTCGCCTTTGTGATCTGCCTAGCAGAATCGCAGTAGATTCACGCACTGCAATGGATCTGGATCATAGACCCGCGCCAACAAGCCTGTTTATATGGGGGTTCCTGCCCTCTTGCACTTGTTTGGCGCACCAAAAAGATCCCAGGTAGCACCAAATTGGTGCAATGTAGGGCGGAAGCAGCAGATTTTGGGACGCCAAGATGCGGCAACTGCCCTGAAATCATGCTGTCACAAACTTGGCACGATACTCGCTTATGTGAATGTGATGACGAATTCACCCAAAGAGTTTTAACACCGGAGGTTACTTAGCATGTCAGCTCAGAACGTAATGGCCTTGATCCAGGAACATGAAGTCAAGTTTGTCGACCTGCGCTTTACCGACACCAAGGGTAAAGAGCAGCACGTTTCCATCCCTTCCCACCAGGTCAACGAAGAGTTCTTCGAAGACGGCAAGATGTTCGATGGCTCCTCCATCGGCGGCTGGAAAGGTATTAACGAGTCTGACATGGTGCTGATGCCGGATGCGGCCTCCGCCAAGCTGGATCCGTTCACCGAAGAGACCACCCTGAACATCGTCTGTGACATCCTGGAACCGGCCACCATGCAAGGCTACGATCGCGATCCGCGCTCCATCGCCAAGCGTGCCGAAGACTTCCTGAAGTCCAGCGGCATCGCCGATACCGTCCTGTTTGGACCAGAGCCCGAATTCTTCATGTTCGACAACATCACCTTCTCGAACACCATGGGCCACAGCTTCGTCAAGATTGAATCCGAAGAAGCCGCCTGGAACTCAGGTACCGCCTACGAGCACGGCAACAAGGGTCACCGCCCCTTCGTCAAGGGTGGTTACTTCCCGGTTGCACCGGTTGACTCCTCCCAGGACATTCGCGCCGCCATGTGTCTGGTGCTGGAAGAGATGGGTCAGGTCGTCGAGGCCCACCACCATGAGGTGGCTACCGCCGGTCAGAACGAGATCGCCACTCGCTTCAACACCCTCACTCTGAAGGCTGATGAAGTCCAGGTGCTGAAGTACGTGATCCACAACGTGGCCCACGCCTACAACAAGACAGTCACCTTCATGCCAAAACCCATGTTTGGCGACAACGGCTCCGGCATGCACTGCCACCAGTCTCTGGTCAAGAACGGCGTCAACCTGTTCGCCGGTGACCTGTACGGCGGCCTGTCCGAGATGGCACTGCACTACATCGGCGGCATCATCAAGCACGCCAAGGCCATCAACGCCTTCGCCAACCCGACCACCAACTCCTACAAGCGTCTGGTACCAGGCTACGAAGCCCCGGTCATGCTGGCTTACTCCGCCCGTAACCGTTCCGCTTCCATCCGTATCCCGGTCGTACCTAGCCCGAAAGCACGTCGCATCGAAGTGCGCTTCCCGGATCCGGCTGCCAACCCCTACCTGGCCTTCGCGGCCCAGCTGATGGCCGGTCTGGACGGCATCATCAACAAGATCCATCCGGGCGATGCCATGGACAAGAACTTGTACGACCTGCCGCCGGAAGAAGCCGCAGAAGTGCCGACCGTTGCCGGCTCTCTGGACGAGGCCCTGGCAGGTCTGGATGCAGATCGCGAGTTCCTGACCCGTGGTGGCGTGTTCAGCGATGACTTCATCAACTCCTACCTGGAGCTGAAGCAGCACGACGTGGACCGCGTCCGCATGACCCCGCACCCGCTGGAGTTTGAACTGTACTACTCTGTCTAACAGATACAGTCAGAACCCAATAGAGAAAAAACCCGCCTCATGGCGGGTTTTTTCTCTGATAGGCTTTAGGCGAGATCCCACCAAGGAGAGATGGATGAGAATGAGCCGCTATGCCGGGTTCTTGCTGCTGATCTGCCTGAGCGCCCAGGGGGCCAAGATCTACTCCTGGATCGACAGCAGGGGGATCACCCACTACACCAGCACCCCTCCTGCCGGTCAGCAAACTCAGGAAATCGATCTGCGGGTCGCCCCCCTGGTCGGCACCAGCACCCATTCGGTACAGGTCGATAATTACAACCACCTCATTGGCGCCGATGTCAGACAGGCCGAACTGGCCATCTCCCTGCTCTCCCCCGAGCCAGACAGCACCCTGCGCGACAACACGGGCAACATAGTGTTCGAAGCCCAGGTCACCCCAGTCCCTCCACCCCAGTTCGATCTGCGTCTCTTGCTCGATGGCAAGGAGCGGGTCCGGGTCCACAACACGCTGATCATCCGCCTGGAAAATCTGGATCGGGGCACCCACAGGGTGCAGCTCGAGCTACTGGCAAAAGACGGTACGATCCTTGCTAAATCAGAAGTTGTGACTTTCTATCTGCACAGAACCAGAGCCAATCAGGCAGCCACCCTGGGCCCTACGCCTCATAAAGGGTGATCCTCTGCACCTATGCGGGTAGACTGAATGCACTATATTGGTGCATTGCCGGTGTGTAGCACCGTTTTAGGGAGAAACCTGTGCCAGTCCGCTCGGATCAAGCCAAGACATTACTCGACAACCTGCTGACTGCCGTCATCCTGATGGACGAACGTCTCTGCATTCAGCACGTCAATCCTGCGGCAGAACAGCTGCTCTCCCTCAGTCAACGCCGGCTGATCGGGCTGGAACTGCCCCATCTGCTGGAACACATCTCCCTCGACTTGCAACGCTTTCGTCAGTGCCTCATCTCGGGGCAAGGCTTCACCGACAGCGAGGTGACCCTGGTCGTGGAAGGGGAGCCTCGCCTGGTCGAACTCAGTGCCAGCCCCCTGGCCGACCATGAACAGCGTTTGATCGTGGTAGAGCTGCGCAAAATCGACCAGCAGAAAAAGATCAGTCAGGAGTTGCAACAGCATGCTCAACAGCAGGCGGCCAGAGAGCTGGTGCGCGGTCTGGCCCACGAGATTAAAAACCCCCTGGGTGGCCTGCGTGGCGCGGCCCAGTTGCTGCAAAAGGAGCTGCCGGATCCGGCCTTGCGTGAATATACCGGCATCATCATCGAGCAGGCTGACAGGTTGCGGTTGCTGGTCGATCGCCTGCTTGGCCCCCAGCGTCCCGGCCGCCATCAGGTTCACAATGTCCACTCGGTACTGGAGCAGGTTCGCCGCCTGGTGGAGCTGGAACTGCCAGGCGGTATCCGCATAGAGCGGGACTATGACCCCAGCATTCCCGAATTCGAGATGGAACCGGATCAGCTGCAACAAGCCTTCCTCAACATAGTGCGCAACGCCGCCGAGGCACTGGTCAGCCAGACAGGCCTGATCAGCCTGCGCACCCGCACCGTGTTCCAGATCACCATCCATGGCCAGCGTTACCGGCTCGCCGCCGAGATAAAGATCATCGACAACGGACCCGGCATCCCGGATGCCATCCGTGACACCCTCTTCTACCCCATGATCACCGGTAAAGAGGGGGGAACGGGGCTCGGCCTCTCCATCGCCCAAAACCTGATCGATCAGCACAAGGGCCGTATCGACTGCATCAGTTGGCCAGGACATACCGAGTTCACCGTTTATCTACCGCTTCGCAAATAAGGGAACGTCATGACCGCAAAAGTATGGATCGTCGATGACGACAGTTCGATCCGCTGGGTGCTGGAGCGCACCCTGGGCAACGAGGGTTTCGAGTGCGAGAGTTTCGCCGATGGCGAGGCCCTGCTGCACTCCCTGGAGGCACGATCTCCCGATGTGATCCTGTCCGACATCCGCATGCCCGGCATCGATGGCCTCAGCCTGCTGGAGCAGATCCATCGTCGTCAGGCGGACTTGCCCATCATCATCATGACCGCCCACTCGGATCTCGATTCCGCCGTCAACGCCTACCAGCGTGGTGCCTTCGAATATCTGCCCAAGCCGTTCGATATCGAGGAGGCGGTCACCCTGGTGCGCCGCGCCGAGAATCACCTGAAAGAGCAGCGCACCAAACGCAAGACCCGCCCGCAAGACGCCAGCAGCAGCCCGGAGATCATCGGTGAAGCCCCCGCCATGCAGGAGGTGTTTCGCGCCATAGGCCGGCTGTCGCGGTCCAGCATCTCCGTGCTGATCAACGGCCAGAGCGGCACCGGCAAGGAGCTGGTCGCCCACGCCCTCCATCGCCACAGCCCGCGTGCCCACAAAAACTTCATTGCCCTCAACATGGCGGCCATCCCGAAAGATCTCATCGAATCTGAGCTGTTCGGCCATGAGAAGGGCGCGTTCACCGGGGCCAACAACATTCGCCATGGCCGCTTCGAGCAAGCGGATGGCGGTACCCTGTTTCTCGATGAAATCGGCGACATGCCACTCGATGTGCAGACCCGGCTGTTGCGGGTACTGGCCGATGGCCAGTTCTATCGCGTCGGCGGCCATCAGCCGGTACAGGTGGACGTGCGCATCATCGCCGCCACCCACCAGAATCTGGAGAAGCGGGTCGCCGATGGCGAATTCCGGGAGGATCTGTTCCACCGCCTCAACGTCATCCGCATCCATATCCCGGCCCTCAAGGAGCGCCGTGAGGATATCCCCCAGTTGGCGCACCACTTCCTGCTGCGAGCCGCCAAGGAGCTCAACGTCGAGGCCAAGAGTCTGCACCCGGATACCCAGGTGTTCATCAGCCGGCTCCCCTGGCCTGGCAACGTGCGTCAGTTGGAAAACGTCTGCCGCTGGCTGACCGTCATGGCCTCGGGACAGGAGGTGCTGGTCGCCGATCTGCCTCCCGAGCTGCTGACCCCGATCACCAGCGTCGCCGAGCCGGGTCAGCCTGCACTGGCCGGTGGCTGGCAGCAACAGCTGCGCGACTGGGTCGCCGCCAAGCTGGCTCTGGGAGAGATAGACATACTGGCCGATGCCATGCCTCAGTTCGAACGCATCATGCTGGAGACGGCGCTGGAGCATACCCATGGCCATAAGCAGGAGGCGGCACGCCTGCTTGGCTGGGGTCGTAACACCCTCACCCGCAAGCTGAAAGAACTCGATTTTTCCTGAATATCGACCGACGCCATGCTCCAACGCCCGAACGCATCATGCTGGAGACGGCGCTGGAGCAACCCCATGGCCACAAGCAGGAGGCGGCACGCCTGCTTGGCTGGGGTCGTAACACCCATCACCCGCAAGCTGAAAGAACTCGATTTTCCTGAGCTCGGCTGGCCCCCAGCCACAAGGGGGGCCCGCCATGCTGCGATTTCAAGCCTCTCCTTTGCCAGCCCCATCATGATCCCAACGGCAGCGGCTCAGCACACAGCGGCCCCCTTCCGGGCTTGGCAATGCCATGAAAAAATCCGCCGTCTTTCGCTGCAATGCGAAAAACGGCGGATAGTGTCGACGCTTGTCAGACTAACATTGCCCCTGGCGGCTCACTGACACTGCGCATAGCGTCTCAGCGAGCTTGTCTCCCATGAGGGCTCAATATGCCTTGCTGCCCAGCAAGTGACCATCGACCGGCGAGGGTAAGCCGTACTGGGAGTTCTTGCCATGAAACGCCTTGGTGGTCTGGCCAAGGTCGCCCTTGAAGCGGGGATCCTGGGGCCTTTCCTGACTATTGATGTAAAGCGACACATCCCAAGCCTGCTGGTCGCTCAGGCTTCCCCCCTGAGAGAGCGGCATGTTGCTCTTGATGAAGGCGGCCGCCTTGTCGATGCCGTGCATACCCGCGCCCCAGTTGTAGCTCTCCTTGCCCCACAGTGGCGGGAAGACGTAGCGATCCGCTACCTTCTTGCCCTCCCCCTCGGCGCCGTGGCAATCGGCACAGCGCTCGGCATAGACGCTCTGGCCCCGCTTGAAGTCGGGGGACTGGGGAGGGGTGGCGATGGTGAAGAAGTTGCGACCCGGCAGCTTGTCACTGATGGGGGCACCGCTCGCCAGCCAGTAGGAGTAGGCCACCAGATCGCGGATGGCAGGGCTGTCATAGGCGGGAGGCTGCCCCCCCTTGGCATTCATCGAATAGAGGAAGCAGCCTTGCAGCCGATCCTCATAGGTGTTCACCTTGTTGTTCTTCTTGCGATAGGCGGGATAGGAAGGATAGGCACCCCACAGCGGACTGGCGCCGGGAATGATGCCGGAACCCAGATGGCAATTGCTGCACTGCAGACCATTACCGGACTGACCTTGCCCCTTGAGTTGCTGGGTGTTGACGAACAGGCTGTAGCCCCGCTTGATGGCGGCACCCATCTCACCATCCGGCACCGCAGACCAGTCGGGCACCTTGTGATAGTTGCCATCCGGCGCCTTCTCTCCAAGGGGGACGCTGAACTGATCATCAAAGGATTCGGCATGGACCAGCCCAGCCAGCAGGCAGCTCATCAGATAGAGATATTTCATTTCGTCACCCCCTGGGCGGCGAAGTAGTTGGCTACGGCCTCCACTTCTGACTCGCTAAGCGACTTGGCGATGGCAGACATGGATCCCATGGCGCCCGCCGGACGCTTATCCGCTTTCCAATACATCAGCTGACGCTTGAGGTAGGCAGGATCCTGGCCGGCGAGGCGTGGAAACAGGGGCATGACGCCAATGCCACTGGGCCCATGACAGGCAACACAGGCAGGCAAGTTACGATCCGGTTTACCCGCCAGAGCCAGCCGCTCACCAGCGTCCATATCTCCCGGCCATTTCTCCCCACTCCAGTGCAGCGCCACTTCCTTGGCCGCCGACTGGCTGGCGAAGTGGTTGGCTGCACGCTTTATCTGCTCGTCGCTGAGTTGATAGATGATGGGATTCATGAAGTCGCTGACCCGTTTTCCGCTGCGAAAGGCGTGCAGTTGCTCAGTCAGATAGGCTTCTGATTGTCCCCAGAGGCTGGGAATATTGGACTCTTTCGGCACGCCATTCAGACCATGGCAGGTGGCACAGATTTGGGGTACATCCTGGGTTGCCTGAGCGGCCTGGGCCAAAGGGGGCACCAGACAGGTCAACAGGGTGGTGAGCAGGGCTCGCATCTTTATCGACAAGGATGTATCTCCAATCAACAGCGGTAAAATCCATATTACTTGTCAGGGTAACACCCCCTATCGAAGAGGGGTAGCCATAGCATAGCTGCTCTCCAGTGGTCCGATCTGGCCAAAGAAAACGCCAGCCCGAGGGCTGGCGTTGTTATAACGGATGAGATCACTGGCCTCATTGCGAGATGGTGAGACCCTGGCTGTCGGCCCCCAGGCTCAACAGCTTGCCTGGAACCACCCGACCACTGAGCAGGGCCTGGGCCAAGGGGTTCTCCACCTTCTGCTGGATGGCCCGCTTGAGGGGACGCGCCCCGTAGACGGGATCGAAACCGGCATGCACCAGCTTGGTCAGCAACTCCTCGCTCACCTCCACCTCGAAGCCCTGGGACTCCAGACGGCCCATCAGGCTCTTGAGCTGGATCCGGGCGATGGACTTGATGTGATCCTCGCCGAGGGGGTGGAACACCACAGTCTCGTCGATCCGGTTGATGAATTCCGGCCGGAAGCTGCGGGTCAGCAACTCCATCAATAGACCTTTTATCTCGCCATAATCCTTCTCGGCACTCTCTCTTCCAAAAGTATGCTCCTGGATCAGATCCGAGCCGAGGTTGGAGGTCATGATCACCACCGTATTGCGGAAATCGACGGTACGGCCCTGACCATCGGTCAGACGACCATCGTCCAGCACTTGCAACAGGATGTTGAACACATCCGGGTGCGCCTTCTCCACCTCGTCCAGCAGGATCACCGAGTAGGGACGACGGCGTACCGCCTCGGTCAGGTAACCCCCCTCCTCGTAACCCACGTAGCCGGGGGGCGCACCCACCAGCCGCGCCACGCTGTGCTTCTCCATGAACTCGGACATGTCGATGCGCACCATGGCGTCCTGGGTATCGAACAGAAACTCCGCCAGCGCCTTGCACAGCTCTGTCTTGCCCACCCCGGTCGGGCCGAGGAACAGGAAGGAGCCGATCGGTCGGTTCGGATCGGACAGCCCGGCCCGGGAGCGGCGAATGGCGTTGGACACAGCTTCCACCGCCTCTTCCTGGCCAATCACCCGGCTGTGCAGCTGCTCTTCCATCCGCAGCAGCTTGTCGCGCTCCCCTTCCAGCATCCGCGCCACCGGGATCCCGGTCCAGCGCGCCAGCACGTCTGCGATCTCCACATCGGTGACCCGGTTGCGCAGCAAGCTGGTCTCCTGCATCTCGGCCTGAGTGGCGAGATCGAGCTGCTTCTCCAACTCGGGGATGCGGCCGTATTGCAGTTCGGACATGCGGGCCAGGTCCCCGGCGCGGCGTGCGACGTCGAGATCCTGACGGGCCTGCTCCAGCGCGGCCTTGATATGCTGGGTACCGGCCAGCGCCGCCTTCTCCGCCTTCCAGATCTCTTCCAGCTCGTTGTAGTCGCGCTCCTTCTCGGTCAGCTCCTGACTGAGCAACTCCAAGCGCTTGCGACTGGCGTCGTCATCTTCTTTGAGCAGCGCCTGCTGCTCCAGCTTGAGCTGGATGATGCGCCGCTCCAGCCGATCCAGCGACTCCGGCTTGGAGTCGATCTGCAGCCGGATGCTGGCCGCCGCCTCGTCGATGAGGTCGATGGCCTTGTCCGGCAGCTGGCGATCGGCGATGTAACGGTGGGACAGCTGAGCCGCCGCCACGATCGCAGGGTCGGTGATCTGCACATGGTGGTGCAGCTCATAACGCTCCTTCAGCCCGCGCAGTATGGCGATGGTGTCCTCCACCGAGGGCTCCTCCACCAGCACCTTCTGGAAGCGGCGCTCCAGGGCGGCATCTTTCTCCACATACTGTCTGTATTCATCGAGGGTGGTGGCGCCGACGCAGTGCAGCTCACCCCGCGCCAGGGCCGGTTTGAGCATGTTGCCCGCGTCCATGGCTCCCTCGCCCTTGCCGGCGCCGACCATGGTGTGCAGCTCGTCGACGAAGAGGATGACGTTGCCCTCCTCCTTGGCGAGATCGCTGAGCACGGCTTTGAGCCGCTCTTCGAACTCACCGCGATACTTGGCGCCCGCGACCAGGGCCCCCATGTCCAGGGAGAGCACCCGCTTGTTCTTGAGCCCTTCCGGTACCTCGCCGTTGATGATGCGCTGAGCCAGCCCCTCGACGATGGCGGTCTTGCCGACCCCGGGGGCACCGATCAGCACGGGGTTGTTCTTGGTACGGCGTTGCAGCACCTGGATGGTGCGACGGATCTCTTCGTCCCGGCCGATCACGGGGTCAAGCTTGCCTATTTCGGCGCGCTCGGTGAGATCGATGGTGTACTTCTCCAACGCCTGGCGATTCTCCTCGGCATTGGCGTCATCGATCTTCTTGCCGCCACGGACCTTGTCGATGGCCTGCTCGAGTTTCTCTTTGGTCAGACCCTGGCTGCGCAGCAGCTCGCCTAGGTTGCCCTTCTCATCGAGGGCCGCCAGCAAGAAGAGCTCGGATGAGATGAACTGATCCTTGCGCTGCTGAGCCAGCTTGTCACAGACGTTGAGCAGGCGACCCAGGCCATTGGAGAGCTGTACATCGCCCTCGACGCCGCTCACCTTGGGCAGACGGTCGAGCTCCTCGCCGAGGCGGGAGCGCAGGGCATTGATGTCTATCCCGCACAGGGTCAGCAAGGGACGGCTAGACCCACCATCCTGATTGACCAGGGCGGTCATCAGATGGACGGGTTCGATAAATTGGTGATCACGACCCAGTGCGAGAGACTGGGCATCGGAAATAGCGACTTGGAATTTACTGGTCAGGCGATCGAGGCGCATTGCACTCCTCCCTTTGAAACAGACGCCGCCTTGGGCGGCAACAACGGAACTTTCTGATAAGGAAGATGAGGTCTGCAGCCAGGATTTCAAGGGGAGTGGTTGTTTATTTTTTCCTCAATGGCGATTTCAGAGAGGGCCGCGCGTTATCCGGCAAGGGGCGAGCCGGTGCGCTGTTCCGGCCAGAGGGACAGGCATTCATAGGTGGGCGCTCACCGGCTTCGCTGAGCGCCCACCTGTCTACTCTGCCAGCCAGATGAGGGAGGCCATGCGGCCGGTCTGGCCATCCCGGCGATAGGAGTAGAAACGCTCGCGGTCGCTGAAGGTACAGTGCTCGCCCCCATAGACGGCGCTCACTCCGGCACGGGCCAGGCGCAGCCGGGCCAGCTGGTAGATATCTGCCAGCCACTTGCCCTCATTGGCAGACGGGATGAAGGCGGCAACGGCTTCGGCCTGCTCGGCGAGAAAAGCGTCACGCACCTCGCCACCGACTTCAAAGGCACTGGGTCCTATGGCCGGGCCCAGCCAGGCGAGTATCTCGGCGGGTTTGCAGCCCATGGCTTTGATGCTGGCCTCCAGTACGCCATTTTGCAGACCACGCCAACCGGCATGAGCGGCAGCCACCACGGTGCCCGCCCGGTCGCACAGCAGCACCGGCAGGCAGTCGGCCGTCATCACTATGCAGGCCAACCCCGCCTTGTGGGCGCAGGCGGCATCGGCCTCCGGCGTACCCAGCGTCCCGTCGCTGACCGGATGCACTTGGGTACCGTGCACCTGATTGAGCCAGTTGAGCCGACCCGGGATCCCGGCCGCTTGTTGCAACAAGTCGCGATTGGCTTCGACCAAGGCAGCCTCATCCCCGACATGGGTCCCCAGGTTGAGACCGGCAAAGGCGCCTTGGCTCAGGCCACCATCCCGGGTGGTGGAAAGGGCCCGGACCCGCGCCGGGGCAGGCCAGTTCGGTACTATCGTCTCCATCACTGACTCCTTATCAATCATGAAAAAATCCCATAAAAAACGGGGCACCCACTGGGTACCCCGCCCTTCGCACTCTCTTGGACCACTCCGTATCATCCGGCCTGGTCGACGCGCTTAGCCCCAGATCAGATCATCCGGATTGGCCAGGGTATCGGCACGCATTGCCTCCATCAGATCCAGCATGTCCTGCGGCGTTGAGGAGTGCCACTGCATGACTTCGCCGGTGATGGGGTGAGCCAGTTGCAGCATGGTGGCGTGCAGGGCCTGACGGTGGAAGCCGCGCAGGGCAGCAGTCAGCTCGGGGGTGCCGTTGCGCAGCAGACGCATACGACCACCGTAGGCGGGATCGCCCACCAGCGGGTGCTTGATGTGCGCCATGTGTACCCGGATCTGGTGAGTACGACCGGTTTCCAGTCGCAGTCGCAGGCGGGTATGGCCACGAAACTTCTCATGGACCCGATAGTGGGTCACGGAATCACGGCCATTGGGAATGACAGCCATGTGGGTACGCTGGGTAGGATGACGGCCTATGGGCGCATCCACGGTACCGCCTGCGGTCATATGACCGATGGCAACCGCTTCATACTCACGGGTGATCTGGCGGGCCTGCAGCGCCTCCACCAGATGGGTCTGCGCCGGGATTGTCTTGGCGATGACCATCAAGCCAGTGGTGTCCTTGTCCAGACGGTGGACAATGCCGGCGCGAGGCACTTCGGCTATCTCGGGATAGAGGTGCAGCAAGGCGTTCAGCACTGTGCCGTCCGGCGTGCCTGCCCCCGGGTGAACCACCAGACCAGCCGGCTTGTCGATCACCAGAATATGCTCATCTTCGAAAACGATGTTGAGCGCTATATTCTGGGCATCCCAGCGGGTGTCGTCTTCCAGCTCGACCGTGACATGGACCTGCTGCCCCGAGATGACTTTCTCACGGGGGATGTTGGCAACCTGACCATCCAGGGTCACTCTGTCTTGCAGGATCCACTCCTTGATCCGGGTGCGGGAGTAGTCGGGAAATATTTCTGCCAGAGCCTGATCGAGTCGCTGCCCGAATTGGTGATCCTGGAATTCGCCTGTTAATTCAATATGCTGGCTCATGTATGGTCTCTTGAGCGGGGGTTTCAATTCGAAATAATCCGGGTATTCTAGCTTTTCTTTTAGCCAAGCATAACGGATACTTTGCCAATTTCGTGGAAATGGACCGGATGTTGTTGATGGGAAAGAAGTCTCACCTGCTGATGTCGCTCGCCTTGGTCGCTACCCTGATCACTGGCTGTTCCAGCACCAAACCCAAGGTACCCGACGAACCGCCGGAGACCCTGTACCAGAAAGCACGCCTCAAGCTGGATGCCGGTAACTATGTGAATGCTATCGAGTTATTGGAAGCATTGGACTCTCGTTATCCCTTCGGCGCCTACTCTAATCAGGTGCAGCTCGACCTCATCTATGCCTATTACAAGCAGGATGATACCGCCCAGGCGACTGCCAATATCGACCGCTTTATCCGCCTCAATCCGGCGCACAAAAATATAGATTACGTCTTCTATATGCGTGGCCTGACCAACATGGCGGGGGATTACAATTTCTTCCAGGATCAGCTCGGCATAGCGCGGGATGACAAGGATCCTTCCTACGCTCGTCAGGCGTTCCAGGACTTCAAGACCCTGCTGCAGAACTATCCGAACAGCAGTTACGCCGCCGATGCCCGTGCGCGCATGATAGGCCTGAAAAACCGCCTCGCGCGCTACGATCTGAGCGTGGCCAAATATTATGTAAAGCGTGATGCGCTGATCGCCGCCGCCAACCGCGCCAAGCAGGTGGTTGAGACCTACCCGGACACGCCGGAGACCGAAGAGGCACTGGAGATCATGATCGAGTCCTACGACACCCTCAAGATGCCAACTCTGGCCCAGCACGCCCGCGAAGTGCTTGGCAAGAACTACCCGGAAAACCGGCACGCCAAGGGCTGATCACCTCTGCCCGAACAGAAACCGATGGCCCCGGTCATCGGTTTTTTTTTGCCTGTCGATCCGACGCTGCCCGGCAGTATCCTCTTCGAGTGGGAGCACCGCAGTCTACAACTCGCGCCCCGCCACACGACTGACTCAGTTGCGCTGCTTGGCTCGCATGATGTTGATGATCTCGATATCGGTATCCAGCATGCCCTTCCTGGATAGCTGACCCAGGTTGGCAATGGTCTGATCCACGTCGTCCGAGACGATGCCCTCGCTCTGAGGCACCCGCAGGTTGTTGATCGCCATCAGGGAGGATTTGACCGCCGCCGAGGTAGAGGTCGACACCTTCATGGAGCAGGCACTGCCGGCGCCGTCACAGATGATGCCGGAAACATCGCCAATCATGTTGTTGATGCAGTGGCTTATCTGTTCGAACTTGCCGCCCAGCAGCCAGGTGATGGCG
Organism: Aeromonas rivuli; assembly: GCF_020149575.1. Classification (NCBI taxonomy): domain Bacteria; kingdom Pseudomonadati; phylum Pseudomonadota; class Gammaproteobacteria; order Aeromonadales; family Aeromonadaceae; genus Aeromonas; species Aeromonas rivuli. Next base: position 4,073,027 of record NZ_CP079742.1, read on the forward strand.
GAGCCCGCCCCCATGGCAGCGGTACTGGCCGCGCACAGGGCGGAGAGCTTGTTCTGATGCATCTTGATGTAGATGGCCACCAGATGGCTCATCACCAGTGCCCGGATCAGCTGCTCCTCGCTCGATGCGAGGAAGCGGGCGGCGGCGACCACCGGCATGGTGGCGGCAATGCCCTGGTTGCCCGAGCCCGAATTGGACATGGCGGGCAGCATGGCGCCGTCCATGCGCGCATCGGAGGCGGCAGACGACAGTCGCATGGCCAGGGTCATCAGATCGTCGGAGAGCAGCTTGCGCTCCACCTGATCGGTCAGCATCTTGCCGATGCTCAGGCCATAGCCCTGCAACCCTTCGTCAGCCAGGGCCTGGTTCATGCTGGCCGCCTCGCCAATGAAGGTAATGTCGGCAAGCGGCACCTCGAGAGAAAACTCGACTATCTCCTTCAGGGTCAGGGCGGGCTTGGCCGATCTGGCTGGCTGGATCTGCACCCCGGGGGCGCTGGCTTGCTCCATCAACACCTCGCCATCCTTCTCCATCAGCACGATGCGGGTGTGATCCGTGCAAATCACCACCCGGGCACTGTGACCATCGGCCTCCGCCAGCACCTCGGCGTAGAGCACGTCCGGCACATCCTTCACATCGACCTTGATGAGAGGCAGCAACGCCTTGGCGGCTTCCACCTGGGCCGGAGTGAGTTGCTTGAGCACCTCCAGCCCACCATCGGGGTTACCCCCCGTGATGCCCACCGCCGCAGCCACAGGCAGGCCTATCATGCCGGTACCGGGTACCCCGACCCCCATGCCGTTCTTGAACAGATTGCCACTGACCCAGACGCTCAGGCGCTGCGGCGTCTGGCCCAGCAGACGGCGGCAATTGGCGGCGGCCAAGGCCACCGACATGGGTTCGGTGCACCCCAGGGCCGGCACGACCTCACGCTTGAGCAGGGCAATAAATTCGATCCATTGTGACTTCATCTGCAAGTGCTCCATGGTCTGGCGCGGCGCCTCTTCTATGTCAGACATACTAAATATTGCGGGAAAACTAAAAATTAGTTGATAAACCCCGGCGTGATGGCAGGCATTATGCCCGACTTTTGAGCGATTACCACAACCAAGCCCAGGGAATAATGGCGGGATCAAATCTGAAGAATCGGCAGTGAGGGCCGAGTGGCTATCGCCCTCGGCCATCCACTTCAACGAGGCCACCACCTGGCGTCTGTCAGGCGATGAGACATGCTCAGGGCAAGGCGCCACAGGGCCCGACGCCATCAGAACGCCAAACGGCAGGCACAGAAAAGGGGGCCTTGGCCCCCTTGAATGCTTTTGCTGTGACCTGGATCAGAGCGCCTTGAGGATAGCCTCGACGCTGGCCTTGGCATCGCCAAACAGCATCTGAGTGTTATCCTTGAAGAACAGCGGGTTCTGGACACCGGCATAGCCTGTGTTCATGGAGCGCTTGAAGCCGATGACGTTCTGCGCTTTCCACACTTCCAGCACCGGCATGCCGGCGATGGGGCTGCCCGGATCTTCCATGGCGGCCGGGTTGACGGTGTCGTTGGCACCGATCACCAGTACCACGTCGGTATCGGTGAAGTCGTCATTGATCTCGTCCATTTCCAGAACGATGTCATACGGCACCTTGGCTTCCGCCAGCAGCACGTTCATATGACCTGGCAGACGACCGGCAACCGGGTGGATACCGAAGCGCACCTTGACGCCGCGATCCCGCAGCTTCTGGGTGATCTCGGCCACCGGGTACTGGGCCTGCGCCACCGCCATGCCGTAGCCCGGAGTGATGATGACGGAGCTGGCGTTCTTCAGCATGTCGGCCACATCTTCGGCGTTGGTTTCGCGGTATTCACCCATCTCCTGATCAGCCGTAGAGGCGACACCGTCGGAGCCGAAGCCACCGGCGATCACCGAGATGAAGGAGCGGTTCATCGCCTTGCACATGATGTAAGAGAGGATGGCACCGGAGGAGCCCACCAGGGCACCGACCACGATCAGCAGGTCGTTGGAGAGCATGAAGCCCGCCGCCGCCGCCGCCCAACCGGAGTAGGAGTTGAGCATGGAGACCACCACCGGCATGTCGGCGCCACCGATGGAGGCCACCAGATGCCAGCCGAACGCGAAGGCGATCAGGGTCATCAGTACCACCGCCATGGTGGAGCCACCGGCGTTGACGAAGTGCACCATCAGCGCCAGGGAGACCAGCACGGCCAGCAGGTTCAGCTTGTGGCGATGGGGCAGCATCAGCGGCTTGGAGGAGATCAGGCCACGCAACTTGCCGAACGCCACTATGGAACCGGTGAAGGTCACGGCGCCGATGAAGATACCGAGGAAGACTTCCACCAGGTGGATGTTCAGCATGGCGCCGGTGAGGTGCTCGGCCTGAGCGGCACTGGCCGCCTGCTCGAACGCCGCCCGGGCCGCGGCCAGAGTCGCATCCAGATTGGAACCGACAGAGACCACGACAGCCGCCGGTGCGGAGGGGTGCAGATCGATGAAGCTGTTGAAGCCCACCAGCACCGCCGCCATCCCCACGAAGCTGTGCAGCACCGCCACCAGCTCGGGCATCTCGGTCATCTCGACCTTGAGTGCCAGCCGCACGCCGATGGCGCCGCCGATGACCATGGCCAGGATGATCCAGTGCACACCACTGGTTTCCGGATTGAGTACGGTGGCGACGAGGGCGATGGCCATCCCCGCGATACCGAACAGGTTGCCATGTTTGGCCGTTTCTTGCTTCGACAGTCCGGCGAGACTGAGGATGAAGAGCACGGCGGCAACGATATAGGATGCTGTTACCAGTCCTTGAGACACGTTAAACCCCCTTAATCCTTACGGAACATCTTCAGCATGCGCTGAGTCACGGTGAAGCCACCGAAGATGTTGATACTGGCAATCAGCACGGCGACAAACGAGAGCGCGGTGACGAGTGTCGAACCCTGACCAATCTGCAGCAAGGCACCGACCACGATAATGCCGGAGATGGCATTGGTGACCGACATCAGCGGCGTGTGCAAGGAGTGAGATACGTTCCACACCACGTAGTAACCGACCACACAGGCCAGGATAAATACGGTGAAGTGGGACAAGAAGGCGGCGGGTGCCACGGCGGCGACCCAACCGAAGGCGGCGATGCCGAGGGCACCAAACACATACTTCTTGTTGGATGGCTTCTTGGCTTCGGCCTTCTTGAGCGGGGCGGCTGCCGGTTTTTGCGGCGCGGCAGAGACGGCAATGGCGGGGGGCGGGAAGGTCACGTCACCGGCCTGGATCACCGTCATGTTGCGCTGAACCACGTCCTCGAAGTCGATGGCAACCTGGCCGTCCTTCTCCTTGCACATCAGCTTCATCAGGTTGACCAGGTTGGTACCGTAGAGCTGGGAGGATTGGGCAGGCAGGCGGCCAGGCAGGTCGGTGTAACCTATCACCTTGACGCCGTTCGGGGTCACGAACAACTCGGTCGGCACAGTGTATTCACAGTTGCCACCGGTGGCCGCTGCCAAGTCCACGATCACCGAACCCGGCTTCATGCTGTCGACCATCTCTTTGGTGATCAGCTTGGGAGCGGGACGACCCGGGATCAGGGCGGTGGTGATGATGATGTCCACTTCCTTGGCCTGCTGGGCAAACAGCTCCATCTCGGCCTTGATGAACTCATCGGACATGACCTTGGCGTAACCATCGCTGGAGGCACCATCTTCGCCGCCGAAGTCGAGCTTGAGGAAACTGCCCCCCATGGACTCAATCTGCTCGGCCACTTCCAGCCGGGTATCGAAGGCACGCACTATGGCGCCCAGGGAACCGGCGGTGCCGATGGCAGCCAGACCGGCCACACCGGCGCCGATCACCAATACCTTGGCAGGGGGTACCTTGCCAGCTGCGGTGATTTGACCGGTGAAGAAGCGACCAAACTGGTGCGCTGCTTCGACCACGGCGCGATAGCCACCGATATTGGCCATGGAAGAGAGGGCGTCGAGGGACTGGGCACGGGAGATCCGCGGCACCATGTCCATCGCCATCACATTGATGTTGCGTGTCGACAGCTTCTTGACCAGCTCGGGGTTCTGAGCGGGCCAGATGAAGCTCACCAGGGTGGCACCATCTTTAATTTCGGCGATCTCGGCGTCGGTCGGGGCGTTGACCTTGAAGATAAGGTCGGCTTGCCAGACGTTCGGCACCACGCTGGCACCGGCAGCCTCGAAGGCGGCGTCATCGAAGCTGGCCAACTGGCCGGCGCCAGTCTCGACAGCAACCTCGAAGCCGAGCTTTTTCAGCTGCTCAACGGTGGCCGGGGTCGCTGCGACCCGGGTCTCACCGGCGAGACTCTCTCTCGGTATTCCAATCTGCATGACTATTCCCTGATGGTTAATAAATAATCGCGACCTAGTGTCTCATCTCTCGCGAAACAAGGCGCGGCCAAATTGCAGGCCAAGGACTCTTTGTTATGAAAATCAGCAGGCTCTTCCGCAACCTCCTGTCATGGTCAGGCCCCCGCTTTTCAGGTGCGAAGGTGATTAGTATCAAATTTTGGAGTTTTATTACAACCGCCGTCCGGATGGTACGCGTACAGAAATCAGCCCATCCAGGACCGTGATTTAAAAAAACAAACCAAATTAGCGACTTATACCAGTAAAAAGCACTGGAAAAAGTGATCCAACCAGTCAAAAAAAATGTTTTGCTGGCCCTCTATCTTAGCGCTTTTTGTTCTTACGAAATTCACTCCAATCGCAGATATCGGAGTGAACAGGGTAAAAGTAACGGTTTCGTAACAAGGAAGGGGCCGATCCCCCGCCAAAATGGCAGGATCCGGCCCCTACTGTCAGTCGTTTAGTGCGGTGGTAAGGTGAATGCTCCCCTTACCAGGCGGCTTCATAAATATGCCGACTCTGCGCCAGGTCGATGTCGCCATGCTCCCCGAGGGCCGTCATGCCGTGCTCTTCGAGCTTGGCCAGCAGAGTGTCGATATTGGCGTCGGCCAGGCCGTAGTCCCGCAGCCGGGTCTTGACCCCCATCCGCTCGAAGAAGTCGCGGGTGGCTTTGATGGCGCCGTCGATGCGCTCTTCTTCGCTGCCGCTGCGCAGATCCCAGACCCGCTCGGCGTATTGCAGCAGCTTGGCGTGCTTCTGTTCACGCTTGGCGTCGAGCAGGGCGGGCAGCACCACCGCCAGGGTCTGGGCGTGGTCGAGGCCGTGCAGGGCGGTCAGCTCGTGGCCCAGCATGTGGGTGGCCCAGTCCTGGGGCACGCCGGCTCCGATCAGGCCGTTGAGGGCCAGGGTGGCACTCCACATGATGTTGGCGCGCACCTCGTAATTTTCCGGCTCCACCAGCGCCTTGGGGCCCTCTTCAGCCAGGGTCAGCAGCAGGCCTTCGGCGAAGCGATCCTGCACCTTGGCGTTGACCGGGTAGGTGAGGTACTGCTCCAGGGTGTGGATGAAGGCATCCACCACGCCGTTCGCCACCTGGCGGGCCGGCAGTGTATAGGTGAGCACGGGATCCAGCACGGCGAAGCGCGGCATCACGAAGGGGGAGAAGAAGTGCTGCTTGTCGCCGCTGCTCCTGCGAGTGATGACGGCCCCCATGTTCATCTCGGAGCCGGTGGCCGGCAGGGTCAGCACGGCGCCGAGGGGAATGGCGGAAGCCACCTCGCCACCGACCGTCTCGAGGATGTGCCAGGGCTCCTTGGCCAGATCGTAGTGAGCGGCCGCGGCGATGAACTTGGTGCCATCGAGCACCGAGCCGCCGCCGACGGCGAGCAGGAAGTCGATCTGCTCGGCACGGGCCAGCTCGACCGCCCCCATCAGGGTCTCGTAAGCCGGGTTGGGCTCTATGCCGCCGAACTCGAACAGGGTCAGGCCCGCCAGCTCGCTGCGGATCTGCGCCAGCAGGCCGCTACGCACCACGCTGCCGCCACCGTAGGTGATGAGGACACGGGCGTCGGCCGGGATCTGGCCGCGCAGCTGGGCCACCTGGCCCTTGCCGAACAGCACCTTGGTGGGGGTATGGAGAGTAAAGTTGTTCATCGACATTGCCTTCTTCTGATAGTCCGGCGGCCTGGCCGCAAAATGTTGGTTGCATTTTTCTACAGGTAACACCTACCATCAAGGCAACATTCTGCACATTGCTTGCCTATTTCTACAAATCATCAGAATCCACCCGGAGCGACCATGTCCAACCGTTACGCCGATCTCGCCGCCAGGCTGGCCCGCCACGTCACCACCCCAGGCATCACAGCTTCTCCGGTTGAGCAGGTGAACCTTATCTACACCACCGAGTATCACGGCCGCACGCCCGTGCTCTACCAACCGCGGATGATCGTCATACTGCAGGGACACAAGGTGGGCTATCTGGCGGATCAGGTGTTTCGCTACGACCCCAGCCACTACCTGCTGATGACACTGCCGCTGCCCTGCGAGTGCGAGTGCTTCGCCTCCCCCGAGCAGCCCCTCATCGGCTTCTCCCTGGAGATCAACGTCGCCACCCTGCAGGAACTGCTGCTGGAGCTGGGGGATGCCCTGCCCGCCCCGGCTGTGCAAAAGAGCGGCGTGCACTCTGTCCCCCTGTCCGAAGACATGTTCTGCGCCGCCGAGCGATTGATCGATCTGATGGACAAGCCCCACCACGCCCGGGTGCTGGGGCCGCAGACGGTGCGGGAGATGCTGTTCTACGCCCTGCACGAGGGGGGCGGCCCGGCGCTGCAGGCGCTGGCCAATCGTCACAACCATGTGGGCCAGATAGCCCGGGTGCTGCGTATGATAGAGGCGCGCTACGCCGACACCCTGACCATGGAGGAGCTGGCGCGGGAGGTGAACATGAGTGTCTCCGCCTTCCACCACCACTTCAAGGCGGTCACCGCCACCTCGCCCCTGCAGTACATCAAGTCGTTTCGCCTGCACAAGGCGCGCATGATGATGCTGCACGACGGCATCAAGGCGGGGGCGGCAGCGGCCAGGGTCGGCTACGAGAGCAACTCCCAGTTCAGCCGGGAGTACAAGCGCTTCTTCGGCAGCACGCCGACGGATCAGGCCTCCCGCTTCCGGGAAGGCCAGTTGCACATCATCGAAGGCTAACAGAGAGAGATCCCCCATGCGTTCACTGCTTTGTCTGCTCACCGCCTGGCTACTGACGGCCTGCACCGGCCTCGCCGACGGCATCCGCCCCGTCACCGGCTTCCAGCTCGACCGCTACCTCGGCACCTGGTACGAAATCGCCCGTCTCGACCACAGCTTCGAGCGGGGACTGGAGCGGGTGAGCGCCAGCTACAGCCTGCGTGACGACGGCGGCGTCAAGGTGCTCAACCGCGGCCTGCAGAGCGATGGCAGCTGGCGCGAGGCCGAAGGCAAGGCCTACTTCGTGGACAAGCCTACCGAGGCGCGGCTCAAGGTGAGCTTCTTCGGCCCCTTCTACGGCGGCTACAACGTCATCGATCTGGACCCCGACTACCAGCTCTCCCTGGTGACCAGCTACAACCACGACTATCTGTGGATCCTCTCCCGCTCCCCCCAGCCGCCCAAGGCCAAGGTGGATGCGCTGATCGCCAAGGCGAAGGGGCTGGGCTTTGCCACCGACCAGCTTATTTGGGTCAGGCAGGCCCCTGCCCCGACGCCGAAATAGAACAGGGCAGCCCGCGGGCTGCCCTGTTTCTTGCTTGCCGGTTTAGAGCCGGAAGCGCCCCAACTCCTCGGCCAGGCGCTCGGTCAACGACTTGAGCTCGGCGGCCTGAGCCGCCTCTTCCTGCGCCTGCTCGGCCAGCTCTTGGGAGACATGGCGGATATTTTCGGTGTTGCGGCTGATCTCGCCGGTGACCGAGGTTTGCTCCTCCGCCGCCGCCGCTATCTGGGTCGCCATGTCGCTGATGGTGCCGATGGCCTCGTTGATCCGGCTCAGGCTCTGGTTGGCCGATTCCGCATCCTCGACGCTGGTGCCCGCCAGCTGACGACTGGTCTCCATGCCACTTACCGCTCGGCGAGTGGTCTGCTGCAGTGTCTCTATCATCTGTTGGATCTCGTCGGTGGAGTCATGGGTGCGCTTGGAGAGCACCCGTACCTCGTCGGCGACCACGGCGAAGCCACGGCCCTGCTCACCGGCCCTGGCCGCCTCGATGGCGGCGTTCAGCGCCAGCAGGTTGGTCTGCTCGGCGATGCCGCTGATGGTTGCCAATATGCCGCTGATCTTCTGGGCGTGGGCATCGAGCTCGTGGATGATCTGGCTGGCATCGGCCACCTCGTCCGCCAGCCCGGTGATGCTGCGCTGACTCTGACCGACCTGGGACTGACCGGCGACGGCCAGCTTGACCGCCTCCCCCGAGGTGGTGGCAGCGAATTCGGCATTACCCGCTATCTCCTGGGTGGCTGACGCCATCTCGGTCACCGCGGTCGCCACCATGACGATCTCGTCCTGCTGCTCGCGCACCCGCTGGCTGCGAGCCTGGGCACCGGCTGCCTGACTGCGAGACTGTTCGGCCAGTTGCTGACCCACCTCCCGCAGCCGGCTGACGATACCGTGCAACCGGGCCACAAACTGGTTGAAGCTGCGGGCAAGCTGGCCCACCTCATCCTGGCTGCGAGTCTGGATCTGGACGGTGAGATCGCCCTCGCCATGGGCGATGTCATTGAGAGCGCTCGCCACCCGGCCCAGATCCTGGAACAGGTACTTGAAGGTGCTGGTCAGGATCAGGCCAAACAGCAGCAAGAGGCCGCCGCCTATCATCACCAGCTGCCAGAGCAGGCTGTCGAGGGGGGCCAGCAACAGATCCCGCTTCATGACCATGGTCAGCAGCCAGTCGGTATTGGGAATGGCCCGCACCAGCACCATGCTGGCCTGGCCACCTATCTCGACCTCCTGCAGTGACCCCTGCTGACTCATGGCTTGCAAATGGGCGACATCCAGATTGGCATCCAGATCCTGGCTCCGCTTCAGGGTCAGCGCCTGGTCAGGATGGGCGACGATGAGGCCGTTCTTGTCCAGCAACATGGCGTAGCCATCTCCGTGCACCCGCATGGCCAGCACGTCCTTGATCAGCTTGTCCAATGCCAGGTTGGCACCGACCACGCCAGCCAGCCTGCCTTGCTGCATCACGGGCGCGGCCAGGGTGACCACCAGTTGCTGCATGGTGACGCTGACATAGGGCTCGGTGATGATGAGACCACCCACCTTGGCGGCATCCTGGTACCAGGGGCGCTCGCGCGGGTCGTAGTTGCCCTTGTTGAGGGAGGGATCGTTGCGGGTCATCACCCCCTCCGCCGAGCCGTAGTAGGCCAGTCCGAAGCCACCGGAGCGCAGGGTCTGCTGCAGATGAGACACCAGATCCGCCTCCGGATACCGAGCAATCACATCCACCTGGGCACTGAGGCTCTCCCGCCTGTCCTGCATCCAGTTGCCTATCCCTTCTGCGTAGGCGCCAGCGTAGTTGCGTGCCTCGCTGTCGATGGCATTCAGGGTCTGGCTCTTCAGGCTGAAGTAGACGATCGAGCCCAGCAGGCAGACAGTCAGCACTACGACCCCCAAACTGGTCGCCAGCAACTTGCCGCGAAGGGAAAGGTTCATGGAAACTCCTCATAACGGTAGAGAGGGTGTCAAATAAAAACTGCACACCTTATGTGGTCTATATCGACCGGAAACACCCGACCATGAACCGCCACTGCTTAATTTTTGATAGGTCAATAGGCGGTGCCCGCCACCACGCCCACCGAAGAGCAAAACGCACAATGAGGCAGGCCGCCCGCCTGCGGCTAGAGCAGCCAGGCCGACGAACCGCTCACGCCGCCTCCCGGCATTGGGTGGCACAGTCCATGTGGTGTCGCGCAAGGAAACGGATGGCACCATTGCCGGAAACGGCAGGGTAGAAAACGGCAACAGGGACGAGCGAAGGGCGACTTGGCCAAGCCATTGAAAAGCAGGGGACACCGGGGGTGAGCAGCAGGCGTCAGGGGAAACAAACGAGCAAGGTCGCCCTGGAGAGCAGGAAACGCAGAAATGCGAAAGGCCAGCTCAATGAGCTGGCCTTTCTAAAAATGGCAGGGGCGGCAGGACTCGAACCCGCAACCATCGGTTTTGGAGACCGCTGTTCTACCAATTGGAACTACGCCCCTGCAACAAACGAGGCGAATTATACAAAGCCGGGATCAAAGGTAAAGGCTTTTTTTCTCACTTTCGATGCGATTGCACAAATGACGAGCAACTCAGGGTTATTTGCACAACTTCACCGGGTAACTTGCTGTATTTGCAGCCTTGCCAGGGTAGGAAAGGCCCACTAATGGGGGTAGGGTGGATCTTGGCAAGAGGAGGCTGCTCATGCTCAATTACCGATTACTTCAACAACTTGCACCGCTCAACTTCAGGGATGAACGCAACACCGAGTCCCTGCCCGACTATCTCGATCGGGTCGCCCCGCTGGTGCCCTTCATTCCCCAAAATGTGCTGGCCCAGTGGATTTACCGTCATTGGCGCGGTTTTGAGTCCAACTGGAGCTTTATCGACCTCGCCCAGCACCGCTTTGAGTGTGAAGCCTGGCCCACGGCGCAGATTGTCACCCAGGTCGGCTCCCGCCACATGGAGGCGATCGCACGTTGGCAGGAGCTGCTCAACCACAACAGTTACGTGCGCCGCTCCTGGCTCGGTGACTACATGTTGAGTCAAGGCAGCTGGCCCGAGCCCATCATAGTGTTGGCGACCGATGAGCAGAGCCGGTACCCGGATGGCCGAGCCATGCCTGCCCCCTGTTGTCTGCTGGAGGGACATCACCGGCTCGCCTATTTACGGGCCATGGCCTTCGAGGGGGCCTCGCTGCAGCCTCTGCACCAGATCTGGCTTTGTCGCCCCATTCGCAACAGTTAAACGTTTTTTTGCCGTAAAAGTGCCTAAGAAATAAATTTTTGACAATTCAAAAAGCGACTCTATAATCTGTCCGGTTTTGAAAAAGGTCGGGACATGACGATGCAGTTTTTGAACAAGAAAACAGCCTTGCAGACGGGTGGAGCGCACCAGAGCGGCCCCGTTGTTTCCGATTCCCGACCCACAGATCCCCAACTTATTTTGAGAAGAGCCCCTGTTTCAGGGGCTTTTTTTTGTGCCAGAAAAACCTTCATAGATGCCAAAGGGAATGCAGACGATGACCAATCCACTCTATAACAAACACGTCATCTCTATCTCGGATCTGACCCGCGCCGAGATGGAACTGGTGGTCGAGACCGCTCAGCGGTTGAAGGCCGAACCCAACACCCAGCTGTTGCACAACAAGTTGGTCGCCAGCTGCTTCTTCGAAGCCTCCACCCGTACTCGACTCTCCTTCGAGACCGCAGTACAGCGCCTGGGCGGCAACATCATCGGTTTCGCCGACGGCGGCAACACCAGCGCCAAGAAGGGCGAGACCCTGGCCGACTCCATCAAGATCATCGGCTCCTACTCCGATGCCGTGGTGATGCGTCACCCCAAGGAAGGGGCTGCCCGCCTCGCCTCCGAGTTCTCCCGGGTGCCTGTCATCAACGGCGGTGACGGCTCCAATCAACATCCGACCCAGACCCTGCTCGATCTCTTCTCCATCCGGGAGACCCAAGGCAAGCTGGACGGCCTCAACGTGGCCTTCGTCGGCGACCTCAAGTACGGCCGCACTGTGCACTCCCTGGCCCAGGCCCTGAGCCTGTTCAACTGCCGCTTCTTCTTTATCTCTCCCGAGGCGCTGGCGATGCCGGACTACCTGTGCGAAGAGCTGGAAGAGAAGGGCATCCAGTTCAGCGTGCACGAGACCATGGAAGAGGTGATGCCGGAGCTGGACATCCTCTACATGACCCGGGTCCAGAAAGAGCGCTTCGACGAGACCGAATACAAGCACATGGCCGCCAAGTTCGTGCTGGATCTCAGTACCCTGGCCGGCGCCAAGCCGGGCATGAAGATACTGCACCCCCTGCCCCGGGTTGACGAAATAGACGCCGCCGTCGACAAGACCCCTCACGCCTACTACTTCCAGCAGGCGGAAAATGGGGTCTATGCGCGCCAGGCACTGCTTGCTCTGGTGCTGAACGAAACCGTTTAAGGAGCGCTTCCTGGCCCGGCCAGCGGCAATCCGTCACTCTATTGCGCGCCAGACACTGGTGCTGAATGAATTCGTCTGAGGGGAATATCATGCCTGACAAGAACCAACTGCAAGTCGAAGCCATCCGTCACGGCTCCGTCATCGACCACGTCCCTGCCGGTCAGGGCATCAAGATCCTGAAACTGTTCCAGCTGATCGAGACCCAGGAGCGGATCACCGTCGGCTTCAACCTCAAATCCGGTGCCCTCGGCAAGAAGGATCTCATCAAGATTGAGAACACCCGCCTGACCGAACAGCAGGCCAACCAGCTGGCGCTGTTCGCCCCCAATGCGACCGTCAACATCATCGAAAACTTCAACGTGGTGAAGAAGCACCAGCTGGCCCTGCCGGAGTTCATCACCGGGGTATTCCACTGCCCCAACTCCAACTGCATCTCCCACAACGAGCCGGTGGATAGCTACTTCAGCGTGCGCGAGGTCAAGGGTGCTGTACGCATGAAGTGCAAATACTGCGAGAAGTCCTTCACCCAGGATATCGTCAGCGAGCGTTACTGATATCCGGGCCACTGGGCCTGGCAAGAGGAATGTTCCATCTTCGACTGGGCCCCAAGGGGCCCATTTTTGATACGGGTCACAGCCCGCAGCTGTCGTTTAGCTATAATTTGCCATCTCAGCCATGGTTAGCCCCATGGATCCACTACCCGATACTTTCTTGTCAGTCGATCTCACCAGTGTTGTCACGCCCTGGCATAGATCTCACTGATGAAAAGGGCAAAGGACATCCATCTTGGTCAAGACCCATTTCCACCCGTTGGAGCAGGAAACAGACACGGCTCAGCTCGATGCCTGCCGCCGCATCATAGGCCAGCACTGCTTCAGCACCCAGGAAGAGATCCGCCACGAGCTTGCCAAGCAGGGCTTCACCGACATCAGCCAGTCCACCATCTCCCGGCTGCTGCGCCGTCTCGGCGTGGCCAAGGCCCAGAATGCCAGCGGCAAGAAGATTTACACGCTAGTGGAGGATCAACTGGAGCCTGCCGGTTGCAGCCGTTCTGTGCACGACATGGTGCGCTCCGTCGACCATAACCGCCAGCTGGTGCTGATCCACACCACCCCGGGCGCCGCCACCGTGGTGGCTCGACTGCTGGATCGTCATGCGAATCCCGAGATCCTGGGCGCCGTCGCGGGCAATGATGTGGTGCTGGTCGCCCCGCGCCACATCAGTCGCACCCATCAGGCTCATGAAGCCGTGCTGCGCACCCTGGCCCAGGCGCGCTAAACCAGCCCCGAATGCAGCAAGGCGACCTCTGGGTCGCCTTTTTCTTGCCTGAGCGCCGCTCGTATCATCACCCGCCTCTGCCGTTTTCCCCCACGCCGCCCAAATTGCTCCACGGCAAATGGCCAGCCACTTTTTCCAGCCATAAAAAACGGGAGCCAGCGGCTCCCGTTTCATCACAAGGGTAAGGCTTAGGACAGCATGGCCCCCAGGCTCAGGCAGACCACGATCAGCACGGTCAGGATGCCGAGCAGCGGCGCCACCCACTTCAGCCAGCGCACATAAGGCACCTTGGCGATGGCCAGGCCACCCATGACCACGGCGGAGGTCGGGGTCACCAGGTTCACCAGGCCGGAGGCAGACTGGTAGGCAGTGACCACCAGCTCGCGACCCACGTTGGCGAAGTCGGCAAGGGGAGCCATGATCGGCATGGTCAGCACCGCCAGGCCGGAGGAGGACGGCACCAGGAAGGAGAGCACCACTTCCAGCACGAACATCACGTTGATGAACACCACTGTGGAGAGGCCGGTGACGATCCCTTCCGCACTGTTCAAGATGGTGTGGGTGATCATGCCGTTGTCCATCACCACCACGATACCGCGGGCGATACCAATGATGAGGGCCACACCGAGCAGGTCACGGGCACCGTCGATGAAGTTGGAGGTCAGCTCCTCCTCGCTCATGCGAGAGATCACACCGACTATGATGGCGGCGGCCAGGAAGACGCCGGAGATCTGCGCCATCCACCAGCCGAGCACGGCCACCCCGTAGATCATCACTGCGAAGGAGGCCACGAAGATACCCAGCACTATCTTGCGGGTCAGGGTGAACTCCAGCATCTCGTCACTCTTGTTGCCGAGGAAGTGGGCACGGTTCTCATCCCACTTGTCGGCCACCAGGGACTTGCTGGGGTCGTTGCGCACCATCTTGGCGTAACGCATCACGTAAGCCACGCACAGCAGCCAGCCGGCCACCAGCATGGCGACCCGCAGCCAGATGCCGTCGGTGAAGGAGATGCCGGCCGCGTTGGCGGCAATCACGGTGGCGAACGGGTTTATGGTGGAGCCGAGCGTCCCTATACCGGCGCCGAGCAACACGGTCGCGGCGGCGACCACGGGGTCGAAGCGGGCGGCCATCATCACGGGCACCAGCAGGGTGTAGAAGGGCAGCGACTCTTCCGCCATGCCGTAGATGGTGCCCCCTGCGGCGAACAGCGCCATCAGGATCGGGATCATCCACTCCTCGCGGCCACGCAGACGATCGGTGACGCGCTCGATACCGGCATCGATGGCGCCGGTCTTGGTCACTATGCCAAGGAAGCCGCCGATGATCAGGATGAAGAGGGAGACGTCGATGGCGCCAGCCTCATAGGTATCGTGGTTGTAGAGGCCGTCGATGGGTGCCAGCAGCACGTCGACGATGCCCTGGGGATTGGCCTCTACCAGCTTGTAGGTGCCGGCCACCGGCACTTCTTTGCCGAGGGCTTCATTCATTACCATGTCGTATTTGCCGGCCGGCACTACCCAGCTCAGGGCGGCCACCAGGGCGATCAGCACAAACAATATGGTGTAGGCTGACGGGAACTTGAATTTGGTCATGGTCCAGCTTCCTTCTGTGGTGCGGTATCCATGTATCTGCGGGTCGTAGGGTTAGAGGTGTTATGCCGCCGTCACATGGTTGAAAAACCGGGGGTTTCCCCCCGGTACCACCGGCGACCTTAGTCGCCCAGCGTAGCAACCATCACTGCCTTGATGGTGTGCATCCGGTTTTCGGCCTCGTCGAAGACTATGCTGTGCTCGGATTCGAACACGTCCTCGGTCACTTCCAGACCCTTCATGCCATATTTGTCAGCCACTTCCTTGCCCATGGTGGTCTCATCGTTGTGGAACGCCGGCAGGCAGTGCATGAACTTCACATCCGGGTTCTTGGTGGCGTTGATGACGTCCATGTTGATCTGATAGGGAGTCATCAGTTTCACCCGTTGATCCCAGGCTTCTTTCGCTTCACCCATGGAGACCCAGACGTCTGTGTAGAGGAAGTCGGTACCCAGCACACCCTCTTTCACGTCTTCGGTCAGGTGAATGCGGGCACCTGTCTCTTCGGCGATCTGGCGGCACTGGGCGACCAGCGCTTCTTCTGGCCAGAAGGCTTTGGGGGCAACCAGGCGGATGTCCATGCCCATCTTGGCGGCACCGACCATCAGGGAGTTACCCATGTTGTTGCGGGCGTCACCCAGGTAGGCGAACTTGATCTGATCCAGGCGCTTGTCCTTGCCGTGCTCCAGCATGGTCATGAAGTCCGCCAGGATCTGGGTCGGGTGGAATTCGTTGGTCAGGCCGTTCCAGACCGGGACGCCGGCATGGGCGCCCAGCTCTTCGACGATCTCCTGGCCGTAGCCACGGTATTCGATGCCGTCATACATGCGGCCCAGCACACGAGCGGTGTCCTTCATGGACTCCTTGTGGCCGATCTGGGAACCGCTTGGGCCAAGGTAGGAAACCTGGGCGCCCTGGTCGAAGGCCGCGACTTCGAAGGCACAACGGGTGCGGGTGGAGGTCTTCTCGAAGATCAGGGCAATATTTTTTCCGCTTAGATGCTTGCGCTCATAGCCACCGTATTTGGCCTTCTTCAGGTCGATGGCCAGGTCGATCATGTATTGGATTTCGCGCGGGGTGAAGTCCAGCAGTTTCAGGAAGTTACGGTTACGCAGATTAAAAGCCATGATGAGTTCTCTCTATATTTGTTCAGACCAATTTGGGCAGTGTTATTGACTACGCATACACAGTACAAAGTTGTTCGGTTACTCAGGCATTCACGGTATGGGTGGCGACGATATTGGTGCCCGCCTCGCCCCTGAGGATGGCCAGACCATCTTCCAGGGAACCGATCCCGACCATGCCGCCGGTCGCTTTGACAAATTCACAGGACGCCTCGATCTTCGGCCCCATGGAGCCGGCATCGAACTGGACGCCAGCCAGCTCGGCCGGGCTGGTGACCCGCAGCGGGTGCTGGGTCGGCTTGCCCCAATCCAGGTAGACGGCATCGGCGTCGGTCAGGATCAGCAGGGCGTCGGCCTTGATCTGCTTGGCCAGGTAGGCGGCAGACATGTCTTTGTCGATGACGGCTTCGATGCCGGTCAGACGCTGGCCATCCCAGGTCACCGGAATGCCGCCACCACCGGTACAGATGATGAGGTGCCCCTGGGCAATCAGGGTCTCGATGGCATCGCCTTCGACGATGCGCTGGGGCAGCGGGGACGGCACCACGCGGCGGAAGAACTTGCCGTCGGCCTTGACGCTCCACTGCTTCTCGACCGCCAGGGCGCGGGCTTCGGCTTCTTCATAGACGGGACCGATGAACTTGGTCGGATTGGCGAAGGCCGGATCTTGCGGGTCGACCTGCACCTGGGTCAGCAGCGCGGTGACGTTGCGACTCGGCATCAGGTTTTTCAGCTCCTGGATCAGCATGTAGCCGATCATGCCCTGGGTCTCGGCGCCCAGCACATCCAGGGGATAGGGGGAGACCTTGGTATAGGCGCTGTTTTGCAGGGCCAGCAGACCGACCTGCGGGCCGTTGCCGTGCACCAGTACCACGTTGTACTCCTCGGCGATCCGGGCGATGGTCTTGGCGGCGGTGGCGATGTTCTTGCGCTGGATATCCGCTTCAAGGGGTTCGCCGCGACGGAGCAGGGCATTGCCCCCCAGGGCGACGACGACAGTTGGTTTTTTCATGAGTGTTACTCTCGAATCTTGGGGTAGGTGGCGCCAGCCTCTGCCGGCGCCACGCCGTCTTGTCAGATGCCGTCACGTTCCATCGGGCAGCTCATGCAGCGGGCGCCGCCGCGGCCACGTCCCAGCTCTTCACCCGGGATGGGCAGCACTGTGATGCCGGCCTTGTCGTACTTCTCGTTGGTGTAGGTGTTGCGCTCGTAACCCACCACCACGCCGGGACGCACTGTCAGCACGTTGTTGGCGTCGTTCCACTGCTCGCGCTCGGCCTCGAAGCTGTCACCACCTGTGGTGATGAGCTTGAGCTGATCCACGCCCAGCGCCTTCTCGATGGCGGTGACGAAGTAACCCTCTTCCTTGATGTTCATGCCGGTGGCGCCGCCCGGAGTCAGACTCCAGCAGTTCACATCCTTGCGGATGACCTCCGGATAGACGGAGAAGGTGTCTATGTCCATGTGGGTCATGACGGTATCCAGGTGCATGCAGCTGCGGTGTTTCGGCAGTTGCATGGCGATGACCTGTTTGGCCTGACCGTGCTTGAACAGGCCGCGGGCCAGGTGCTCCACCCCTTGCGGCGTGGTGCGCTCGGACATGCCGATGAGCACGGCGCCACGGCCGATGACCAGGACGTCACCCCCTTCGATGGTGGAGTTGTCGTAGTCACGATCCTCGTCACCGAAGTACTTGATGAAGTCCTGACCGGCAAACTGCGGGTGCCAGCGGTAGATGGCCTTCACATGGTTGGTTTCGCGGCGACGGGCGGCCTTGGCCATGGGGTTGATGGAGACGCCACCGTAAACCCAGCAGGAGGTATCACGGGTGAAGAGGTGGTTGGGCAGCGGCTCTATGATGAAGTCGGTCGGAGCGTGCATGCCCACTACCATGTTGACGCCGCTGAAGGGCATCTCTGAGTAGGTCAGGCCGCCGGAGAGGATGCGGGCCAGCTCGCGGTGCGGCATGTCAGCCAGGAAGCAGCGCACGTCATTGGCCAGGGCGGTGCCGAGGCGATAATCGGAGACCTGATGTTGCAGCAGCCAGGCTTTGGCTTCTGGCACATCCAGGGTTTCGGCCAGCAGGTTGGTCAGCAGGAAGACTTCGACATTCTGATCGCGCAGCACTTGGGCGAACTTGTCATGCTCCTCGCCAGCCCGCTCAACAGAGAGGACATCGTCAAACAGCAGGTCCTGACAGTTGGAAGGGGTCAGACGCTTGAGACTGAGATTGGGGCGATGCAACATGACACGACGCAGTTGGCCAACTTCAGAACCTACATAAAATTTGCTCATGGTTATATTCCGTCTTTCTGGGGTCCATGCGAGTGATTGAATAGACTCCTTCTATTCTTTCTCATGGCCAAGGCGGGATATTCTTTTTGTAGGGTACTCGGCTTATGTTCTATCCTGCCTCTGCCTTTCGAGGTAGAGATTAGGTCTGTAAAAACATGAAAAACCAGACTTAGATCACATCGAGCCATAGCTGAATAAAATGCAGCGCATTTATTTGACCCCACCGACATAACCAGCAATTAAGCCCCTGGATGCTTCGCATAATCATTCATTTCCATACGCTTTTATTCCTTTTCTCGGCCAGGTTGCCATGGGGTAAACTCATATTACATAAGTACCAAATACAATTTTAATTAAATTAATACAACAACTTAACTGTGACGCTCAGCCATGACTGGCTTTATATGCAAGAGTTTGAATTTTTCACTCGCCATTGCGGGGAACTCAGCGAGATAAAAAGTCATCTCCCTACGATTTCGTGCATAGATATTTTATTGTTCTGGATCAAAGCAAGGGACTCAGGATAGTGGGGGAAGGGCTGCTGGCCCCAAGAGAAATGGGGCTGTCCGGCTGACTATGCAATAAAACCGCATCTTGCGGCTTGTCCCTCCCATGACATCGACTTCCACTATTTTGAAACTTTTTTCATTAGTTGAATTTATGACAAATCCTTGCAGTGGGGGTTTGCTCAACTTAACTAGAAAAGTGATCCGGATCACAACGGTATCCATATGACGTTAACGCTTCCGTCATAAATGTCATCAAGGAGAGCTCCATGAACATCAAACCCCTGCTTCTACTTGCCGCACTGGTTCTGCCCATGACGCCAACCCTGGCTCAGGCAGACGGTGCCCCCGCCATGCCGCTGGTGGTATGCCATGTCGACAACATGCCGCAAATGCTGGTACCCGAATATGTCTGCATCTGGCGCGGTGGCACTCAACACTACTAAGCTGCAATGCAAGGGAAGGCGAGCCTTCCCTTGCATCTTCTCCCCATCCCCCAATAGCCATATCCGATCGTTACGCGCCTGCCCTGCCATTCGCTGCCAGAGCGCCCTGCGTCCCCCGACGGCTACCCCTCGCCTCCTGTCACCATGGTGACCGGCATGGCACGGGCTGCATCGCTCGCCTTCCCCGTCTTGAGAGGCACCTTGCTGAAACTTGCCTGGCGGTTCACCCCGGTATCCTGAACAAGAATCCGGGCGCCAAGCCCCACAACCCATGCCGCCATGGCAGCTGCTCCCGACGTCATCACCCGCACCAACAGATGCAGAACCTGTGGCTTAATCCATTCGAGTGAGCCCGACTGAGACTGGCTTGAAGAAGTTGTGAGATATTCGCCATTGAATGCGTGAGCAATAGGCCCATTTCTGGACAGGTATAATCGGATTGATAGATCTTATAAACAGCATAAATAAATTATAATCAATTGATTTATAATCGAAAAAATACAACGCAACATGAATGACAAGGCGACCAGCTAAAACGTTTTTCAAGATGGCGTTGTGAGGCAGTCGAAAATCCTTATAGTTACTCCTGCACGGACGCAGTTGAAGTCAATCAGGAAGATTGGCTGCCAGGGTTGGGCAAATGGACTCACCACAGGATGTGGTAAAGGACACCTCCCAGGATGGAGAAAGTGCGACGGGAATGGATGACTCGTCAGGCCATGATGGCTAAAGGACACCCCAAAGGATTGGGAAGGGGAAACCTAAAGGAAGAGGTATAGTCAGGGATTGCAGGGAGCAACTTCGTTCACGGATATGAACGATAAGACTATCGGGGGCGACGCAAGTCGCCCCCATCTTTTTTGGATTTTTTCCATAAGCTCCCCGCATCAATAGTAAAGGGCGGCTTTCGCCACCCCGCTCATCACTCCGTGATTCATACTCACTCTTCTGCTTATCTCCCCTCTGGCTACGCCAGACGAAAGTGCGCCACTATCCGGCCCAGCCGGTCATAAGTCTGCTTCATGGCCCCCGAGCTTGCCACCGTCGCCTCACCATTACCCTTCAGTTGGCGGATCACCTCGGCGATGGCACTCATGTTGCGATTGATCTCCTCGGCGACGGCACTCTGCTGCTCAGCGGCAGTGGCGATATGAGTGATGAGGCCATTGATCTCCACCACCTCGCCCATCATCGTATCCAGAGACTCATTGACCCGTGTCGTGTTCTCGGCGGCGCTCTGGCAGCGTTGCCTTGTCATGGACATGGCCTCAACCACCCCACTGCTGCCGCGCTGCAAACGGGTCAGCATGGCCTGTATCTCTGCCGTGCTCTGTTGAGTGCGTGCCGCCAGGGAGCGAACCTCATCGGCCACCACCGCAAATCCCCGCCCCTGCTCGCCGGCACGCGCCGCTTCAATGGCGGCATTGAGCGCCAATAAATTCGTCTGCTCGGCAATGCTGCCGATGACGCCCAAGACAGAGCCAATCTGCTGCACCTCTTGCTGCATGGCTTGTACCGAACCCGAGGTCGCTTCCACCTCGTCCACCAGGGCCATGACGCTGCGCATGGCATCATCCACCACCGCCCGTGAGGCATTGGCAAGCTGTTCGCTCTGGCGAGTGAGCGTGGCAGTATCGGCGGCGCTACGGGAGACTGAGACGGCGGTGGCGCTCATCTCGTTGACTGCCGTGACGACCTGTTCCGTCTCGCTGACATGGGTTGCCAGCAGCCGTTGAGCTGCCTGGGTTTGCCCGGTCAGTCCCCCTATCTCGCTATGCAACTGACCGCTGGCCTGGCTCACCTCCTGCATCATCTCCTGCAGCTGGGCGATGAAGCGATTGATGCCCGCCGAGATCTGGCCGAGATCATCATGGCTTGTCACCTGTAAACGCCGGGTCAGATCCCCATTCCCCTCGGAGAGGGCCAGCACCAATCCCTTCAAGGACAAAATAGGTCTATAAGCCAGGTTGAACGCCACCATAGCCAGCACCATCACCACCAGAGCCACCCCCAGCAGAGCCAGGGTGATCTTGCCGTTGATGGCCTGGGTCATGGCCCGGATGTAGGCCTGGTCGACGAAGCCGGTCAGTCGCCATGGCTGACCGCGAATGTCCAGCTCATGCAGCTTGGGGAGGGACTCGCCATCCGGTTTGTCGCTATAGAGCAGCTGCCCCTGGCTATCGGCCAGTTCGAAGTGACGTCCTTCGCCACTCATCTTCTGCAGCAGGGCGCTGAACTCACTCATGTCGAGGTAATAGATGTAGGCAGAATCATCACCGCGCGGCACCAGGATGGAGATGGCAGGCTTGCCCTCTATCTGTTGCAAACCGCTCACCTGGATCTGATTGCGGGCCTGGGGGATCAGCTGGCGCAGCGCCTCGACCCGGGCCGGCTCCTTGATGACGCCGTTGGTGTCGAAGGCCATGTCCCCAATCACCTTGACGATGTTGAGGAACCCCGTCTCCTCCAGGGTCTTCTTGACGTTGGTCACCCCGAAGTTGAGGTTGGCCGCCAGCACTATCTTCTGATTGATGTCCCCCGCCAGCTTCTCTTTGACCAGGGTGATCTGCTCATCGATGTTGTGGCTTGCCTGGTCACGGATGTAACCGCTGATGAAGTGATTGACGCTCACCCAGGAGGTGGCGACCGTGATCAAAATGGCCAGAAGCAGGAGCGCATATATCTTGATCTTAAAAGCCATGGTACCTCCAAAAGAAAACGCAGGGCGAACCTGCGTTTTCTAGCTGCCAATCTGCTTACTTCTTCTTGGCGTATTTCATCGAATCCAACGCCACCGCCAATATGATGATGCCGCCCTTGATGATGAACTGCCAATAAGGGCTGACGCCGATATAGGTCAGGCCGTAGTTGATCAGGGTGAAGATGAGCACCCCGGTGATCACCCCGGCAACCGTGCCCACACCACCGGCAAAGGAGACACCGCCCACCACGCAGGCCGCGATGGCATCGAGCTCATACATGAAGCCGAGGTTGTTGGTGGCGCTGCCGACCCGACCCGCTTCCAGCATGCCGCCGAAGGCGTAGAAGACACCGGCCAGGGCATAGATCATCACCAGGTTGACGGCCACGTTGACGCCGGACACCTTGGCGGCTTCGGGGTTGCCGCCGATGGCGAAGATGTTTTTGCCAAAGCGGGTCTTGTTCCACAACACCCAGACGAAGACGCTGGCGATGGCCGCATAGAAGGTGAGATAGGAGAGCTTGAAGCTGCCTATCCTGATGAACCCCTGGGCAAAACTGGAGAAGCGGGGGTCAAAGCCCGCCACCGGCGAGGCGCCCACGGAATCGAAGTACAGCGAGTTGATGCCGTAGACGATGATCATGGTGCCCAGGGTGGTGATGAAGGGCGTCACGTTCAGGTAGGCCACGATCAGGCCATTGACGAGACCTATCAGGGCACCCACGGCACAGACCAGCAGGATCACCATGGGAATGGGCACCTCCCCCAGGGCGGGGAACACCTTGTTGACGTTGGTCAGCGACTGCAGCATGGTGGCCGCGATCAGCGCCGCCAGGCCCACTTGGCGACCCGCCGACAAGTCGGTGCCCTGGGTGATGATGATACCTGCCACACCCAGCGCTATGATGACCCGCACCGAAGACTGGGTCAGGATGTTGCTGAGGTTGGTGAGGCTCAGGAAGGATGGCTCCTTGATCACGATGATCATGAGCAGCACCATCAACACCACATAGATGCCGTTCTCTTTGAGCGCCTGCATCAGATTGAAATTTTTAGCCGACTCCATAAATATCTTCCTGTCTCTAGAGGTACAAAGATGCCAGGCGCAATATCTCGCTCTGGTCAGTCTCTTTGGTATTGACGATCCCGGCGACCCGGCCATTGCTCATGACCATGATGCGGTCTGTGATCCCCAGCAGCTCAGGCATCTCTGACGAGATAATGATGATGCCCTTGTCCTTCTTGGCCAGCTCCAGGATGAGTTGATAGATCTCGAACTTGGCGCCCACATCAATGCCGCGAGTCGGCTCATCCAGCATCAGAATTTCCGGTTGAGTCAGCAGCCAGCGGCCGATGATGACCTTCTGCTGGTTGCCGCCGGACAGGGAGCCGATCTGCGTCTGTTGGGTCGGGGTCTTGACCCGCATGGAGTCGATGACCCATTGGGTGTCGCTCTTCATCTTTTTGTTGCTGAGCAGCCCCATGGAGCCCTTGTAGCTGTCCATGTTGGCGATCAGGGAGTTGAAGGCGATATCGAGGCGCGAATAGATACCGGTGGAGCGGCGCTCCTCCGTCACCAGAGCGAAACCGTTCAAGATGGCCTCGTGGGCCGTATGGTTCGCCACTTGCTTGCCATGAAGCTTGATGACCCCTTCGCTGTGGTCGCGGATCCCGAACAGGGTCTCGACGATGTCGGTGCGCTTGGCCCCCACCAGCCCGGCGATACCGAGGATCTCGCCCTTGTGCAGGTTGAAGGTCACGTCTTGAATGGAGGGTTGGTTCTTGGCCGTCAGGTGCTCGACCTCGAGGATCACCTCTTTCGGCTGGTTGGTTTTTTCCGGGAAGCGCTGAGTCAATTCACGGCCAACCATCATGCCGATGATCTGATCCATGGTCATGCCCTTGAGCGGTTGAGTCGCCACCCATTGGCCATCCCGCAATATGGTGATCTCGTCACATAGCTGGAAGATCTCCTCCATCTTGTGGGAGATGTAGACGATGCCGCAGCCCTTCTCTTTCAGCTTGTTGATGATCTTGAAGAGGTGGTTGACCTCTTTCTCGGTCAGGGAGGAGGTCGGCTCATCCATGATGACAATCTTGGCATCGTAGGAGAATGCCTTGGCGATCTCGATCATCTGCATCTGGGACACCGACAGGGTGCCCACTTTGACCCGGGGATCGATGTCGATATCCAGCTCGTCAAAAATGTGTTTGGTGTCCTGGTACATCTTGTTGTGATCGACGAACCAACCCTTGGTGGGGTAGCGGCCGAGCCACATGTTGTCCATCACGGTGCGTTGCAATACCAGGTTCAACTCCTGGTGCACCATGGAAACGCCATTCTCCAACGCCTCTTTGGAGGAGGTGAAGTTGATCTCTTGTCCCTTGAAGAAGATCTTGCCCTGATCTTTCTCATAGATGCCGAACAGGCATTTGAGCAGCGTGGATTTCCCTGCCCCGTTCTCGCCCATCAACGCATGCACAGAATGAGGACGGACCCGTAAATTGACATTATCGAGTGCCTTGACGCCAGGAAAACTCTTACTGACGTCAATCATCTCCAACAGCCATTCTGATTGTTGCTGTGTTGTCATATCAGCCATCACATCTGGTTGAAAAAAGGGCAAGGGGATCTCCCTTGCCCTGGAGGGGGGATTACTCGAATTGAGACAGGTTGTCTTTATCTACACCCACGTAGGCAACACGGACGACCTTGTCGACGATGTTCCACTTGGTACCTTCCCCGGCCGGTTTGCCTTCCGCCAGATTCTTGGTCAGATCGAAGGTGGCTTTCGCCTGGTTGGCCGCATCGTTCAGCACTGTACCTGCCATGGCACCGCTCTTGACCATAGCCAGGGCTTCCGGCAGGGCATCGACGCCGAACACCGGGATGGCGCTCTTGCCCTGGGCTTTCAGGGATTCAACAGCGCCCATTGCCATGCCGTCGTTGTTGGCGATGACCACTTCGATCTTGTTGGCGTTGGGGCCGGAGATCCAGGCATCCATCTTGTCTTTGGCCATGGCGGTATCCCACATACCGGTATCCATGTGCAGTTGATCGGTCTTGAGGCCGCCATCGTTCAGGGTCTTGATGACGTAGGTGGTACGGGCTTCCGCATCCGGGTGGCCCGGCTCGCCCTTGAGCAGTACGAACTGGATGACGCCATCTTTGTTCAAGTCCCACTCAGGGTGAGCTTTCCAGTGTTTGGCGATCAGCTGACCCTGGATGATGCCTGACTCCTTGGAGTCGGTGCCCACGTAGTAGGCCTTGTCATAGCTGGCCAGATCGGCGGCACTCGGTTCCTTGTTGTAGAACACAACCGGGATCTCTTCGCCACGGGCCTTCTCAATCACGACAGGGGCTGCGGCCGGATCGACCAGGTTGATCGCCAGGGCCTTGACGCCCTTGGCCAGCAGCACGTCGATCTGGTCGTTCTGCTTGGACTGGTCATTCTGGGAGTCATTCATCAGCAGTTCCACACTCGGGGTCGCCGCCGCTTCCTTCTCGATCGCCTTGCGAACAACTGCCATGAAGTTATCGTCGTACTTATAGACGGTAACCCCGATACGGGTTTCAGCGTGGGCGGTGGCGCCTGCCGTCAGTCCCATCAGCAGGGCGGCAACTGTCGTGATTTTTCTCATTGTTATGCTCCGGTGTGTCTATCTGTTTTGTAGGAAAGCTGTACACCAATCGAGCTGGTGTAAGTCTAATGTAATCAGGTTGTTGTCATTTAATCTGTGATCCTGACGACAAAATGAAAACGTTTACACTCTGTTACATTGTGATTTGTTTGATATAAAACAAATGGTTATATTAACTTGAGGCCTGTTTGAACCTTTCTGTCACTGGGGTAAATGTCAGCTTCTGTCGCCGAAGTCAGCTTAGTAGAGAGTTCCAATAGTATCTCCCCGGTGTCAGCCAATATTCAGGGCGCACGCTCTGGCTCCAGGAGTCATCCCCCCCGATCCCCATATAGAAACCATCGAGGCACAGGTGCAGACCCCCCTCTGCAATCAGGTCGGTCTGATGGCGGGCCTCGGTCAGCTGCGACTGACGGTAGGGACTGATGCTGAAGTGAAACTCCCCCTCGACCCTGAGGTCGGCGAGCTGCAACTCCCGAACCTGAGTACGCAGGCCATTGTCGGTGGGGAAAATATAGGGGGTGTGCAGCGCGGCAATGGGCAGTTGCCAACGACCGAGATCCGCGCTCAGACAGCGATCCGGATAGTTCTCATGAGGGCCACGGCCCAGCCACTCGATACTGTCGACTGTCTCCGCCAGCCAGAGGCTGGCGCCAATCCGGGGCAAGGAGGGGAAGTCATCACTCACCAGGGCGTCGATGGCAAGCCTCATGGCGCCGCCTGCCTCGAAGTCGTGGCGCCAGTGAGTCAGGATCTTCAGTTGCTCGCCGACGAAGTAGCCATGCTCCACCAGCAGGCTGGCCTCCCCCACTCGCGTTATCCCCAGGCAACGGTGGCTCAGCTCACCGAGCCCGGCCTGTTGCCAGCGAGCAATCCAGGAGTGGGGATCCTGATGATCCGCCTCGCTGGTGCCGATGTCGTTATCCAGTGGCGCACGGTAGAAGTGATCCGCCAGCTCCCCGAGGAGACGCTCACGGCCACCCTTGCGCCAACCCGTGATGCGGCCACTCTCCTTGTCCAGACACCATTGGCTCTCACCGGCCAGCACGTGCCAACTCTCAGCCTGCTCCATCAATCGAGCCGATGTCCGGGGTTGAGGGAGTGCGAGAGGGGTCGGCAGGGAAAACTGCTGGCGCCCTACGTCATGATCCGGGGCTGACCAGGGGGTGGCATTCACTTGCTCGATGCAGAGATCCAGCCAGGCCAGCGTGCCGGCAGCGAAAGCAGGCAGAGTGGGCAGCAGGGTCAGGGTCAGCGCCGCCTGAGGCGCCAAGGTGAGTGGGCATTCACCCTCTTGCAGCACCACCCCTTGCTCGCACAACCGCCAACGTAGCCGCTCGTTATCCGTCACGCGAAACAGCAGCTCGCTCTCGATGCGTACCACCAGAGGGCTGTGTGACAGCAGCTCGAAGCGGAACGGCTGCTGGGCCCGCTTGGCCTCGAACAATGCGGGATGGGGCGTCCTGTCCGGGAACAGCAAGCCGTTGATGCAGAACTGGCGATCGTTTTGCAGATCGCCAAAATCACCGCCATAGGCCCAGAAATGGCGGCCATCCTCGGTCAACTTGTCGAGTCCCTGATCGACCCAATCCCAGACAAAGCCACCCTGCAGGCGAGGATGGTCACGAAATGCCCGCCAATATTCGGCGAAGCCACCCAGGCTGTTGCCCATGGCGTGAGCGTATTCGCACAGGATCAGCGGCCGCTGCTCGCCAGGCAGGCCGATCCACTTGGTCAGCGCCCACTTGGGCACCGCCGGGAAGGGTTGATCCTGATGGGTACGGGCATACATGGGGCAGATGATGTCGGTGGCCGGGGTGTCGGCACCGCCCCCCTCGTACTGGACCGGTCGGCTCGGGTCTGCCCGCTTGACCCAGGCATACATGGCATCGTGGGCCGCCCCATAGCCGGACTCATTGCCCAGGGACCAGATGATGATGCTGGGGTGGTTGAAATCGCGCGCGACCAGCCGGGTGACCCGTTCCAAAAAGGCCCCGCTCCAGTCAGGATCCTGCGCCAGGCGGCCCATGGGACTCATGCCGTGGGTCTCCAGATTGGCCTCATCCACCACATAGAGACCCAGCCTGTCACAGAGCCGGTAGAATTCGGGATGGTTGGGGTAATGGGCACAGCGCACCGCGTTGAAGTTGTGCTGCTTCATCAGGGTCAGATCCCGCGCCATGCTGGCCACATCGATGGCATGACCCCGGGCGGGATCATGCTCATGACGATTGGCGCCACGGATCAGCAAGGGCTGACCGTTGAGCCGCAGCAGGCCGCCCTGGATCTCCACCGCCCGAAAGCCCACATCATGGGCCTCGCTCTCTATGGGGGTACCCCGCTCATCGAGCAGGGTCAGGGTCAGACGATAGAGGTGCGGGGTCTCGGCGCTCCACTTGGCGGGATTGTCCACCTTCAAGATCAGTTCGGCATGGTCCTCAAAGCTCCCTTTCTCATCGATGATGGCCGTGCCCACTCCCTGCGCCAGACTGGTCACCGGCTGATCACCCTGATAGAGGGTGGCTCTCAGACTCAGGCCGGCGCCACCCGCCACCCGCACCGCCAGCGTGAGCCGCGCATCCCGGTAGCAGGCATCGAGCAGCGGGGTGATACGCAGATCGGCGATGTGGCGCTCAGGCTTATGAAGCAGCGTGACCGAGCGGAAGATGCCGGAAAGCCACCACATGTCCTGATCCTCGAGATAAGAACCATCGGACCAGCGCAGCACCAACAGGGCTATCCGGTTCTCCCCCTCGCGCAGACAAGGGGTCAGGTCGAACTCGGCGGGCAGGCGGCTGTCCTGGGAATAACCGACCCAGTGGCCGTTGCAAAACAGATGGCAGGCGCTGCTGACGCCATCCAGGATGATGCGCGTCTGTCCCGCAGCCAGCCAATTGGCGGGTAAATGCAGGTTGCGAGAGTAGCAACCGGTCGGATTCTGGCTTGGCACCCGAGGGGGATCACAGGGGAAGGGGTACTTGATATTGGTGTAGATGGGGCCATCGGTCTGCGGCCGTGTGCCCGGATAGGCACCATCTAGCTGCCAGTTGCCGGGCACCCGGATGAGGCAGGCATCGGCCAGATCCTGCTGAACCCACTGTTCGGGTACCCGCTCGGGAGTCTCGAAGAAGGAGAAGTGCCAGTCGCCGTCGAGCAGCAAGCGGGAGTCGGAGGGCAGATCGGCACGTGCCGCCTCTTCGTCGCGCCAACTGGCGAGGGGGGTATGCGTCGCCAGGCGATTGACCGAGGTTACCCCTTGGTTCTGCCAGTCTCGGCGCGCCAGAATCTCCCTGAGCATGTTTCCTCTCCCTGATTATTCGGAAAACAGCTGCAGTGTAGTGAAGTTTTTATGGGGAAACGGCGATCTGCCTCACAAAGATGTAAACGATTACACTTCGATAGATAAGGCCAGGATAATGCGGGGTGAGAGTCACAATAGCCATCATGCGAGCAACCCGCATTGTCCCGTCGATCGGGGGAGCTGGCCGCGGATCCCTCAACCTCCTGCCACGGTGGCATCACTGAATATGCCAGAAACAGCAGACCCGCCATCAGGCGGGTCTGCTGTCTAAACGAGGCCAAGGTGGGGATTTAACTGCGCAGGGGGGCGACCGAGTGACGATTGATCAGGGTCGGCGTATAGATGCGGCTCTGTTGCGCCTCACCTTCACCTGCGGCCAGCTGCAGCGCCAACTTGGCCGCCTGGGCCGCCATGAGCTCGATGGGGTAGCGCATGGTAGAGAGTTTGGGTCTCAGGTATCTGGCGTAGATGATGTCATCGAAGCCGACCACGGAGACCTCCTCC
The DNA here is from genome assembly GCF_020149575.1 of Aeromonas rivuli. NCBI lineage: Bacteria > Pseudomonadati > Pseudomonadota > Gammaproteobacteria > Aeromonadales > Aeromonadaceae > Aeromonas > Aeromonas rivuli. The sequence goes on from NZ_CP079742.1 coordinate 4,102,449, forward strand.
GGCACCTTGAAGCCGTTATCGGCCAACACGGAGATGGCGCCGGCCGCCATGGCGTCGTTGTAGGCCACCAGAGCGGTCACCTTCAGCCCCTTGGCGAGCAGATTGAGCATGGCGCGCTCTCCCCCCTCTTCATTGGGGGTGCCACACTCCACCAGTTCGGCATCTGCCACCACCCCCGCATCGCTCAGGGCGTCGCGATAGCCCTGCAACCGGGAGCTGGCATCTTCGATGGCGTGATCCGAGCCGAGGAAGCCAATACGGCGATGACCCAGCTCCAGCAGATGGCGCGTGGCGGTGGCGGCCCCCAAGCTGTTGTTGAGGGAGATACAGCGCCCCTTCAAGGCGGGAATATCTCTATTAATCAATACCATGCCTGGTACTCGCATGGCGTAATCAATCAGCACTTCGTCACTGAGCACCTTGCTGTGAACCACCAGGGCCTCACAGCGTTTGCCGATCAGCAGCTCGATGGCGCCCCGCTCCTGCTCCGCATTGTGAAAACCATTACCCATCAGCAGGTGCAAGCCCCGCTCCACGGCGACCCCGGACACCCCCTTGATCAGGGCGCCGAAGAAGGGATCGGCCACATCATTGACCACCACTCCCATGGTGTCACAGGTACGGCTGACCAGGGCCCGCGCGTTGGCGTTGGGGGTGTAACCCAGCTCCGCCATGGCCTGCTGGACCAGGGCGCGCGAGGTGGCACTCGCCTTGGGAGAGTTGTTCATCACCCGTGAAACCGTTGCCACCGAGACATTGGCAAGACGGGCGACATCCTTGATGGTGCTCATGCTGTTTTCACTCTTTTCACTGACCGCGACCGGGCCATTATAACCAGCAATCCCTTTGATAACAGGGGAAAAGCGCACTGCCCCCGAGTCGGCTATAAACAAAAGAGTGTAATCGTTTACACAATATTGTTAACCCGCTCACAGTTTAGCCATCAGAGGCTCGGCTAGACTCCTGATCCACACCCCCTTTACCGGAGACAAGGGATGAAGGTATTGGTCACAGGCGGTTGCGGCTACATAGGCAGCCACACTTGCCTCGCACTGCAGGCCGCGGGTATCACACCGCTGATCCTGGATAATCTCTGCAACAGCAAGCTGGCCGTGCTGGATCGCATCGCCACCATTTCTGGTCAGAAGCCTGTTTTTTATCAAGGGGATATCAGGGATTCCGCCCTGCAGGATCGCATCTTCACCGAGCATGAGATTGGCGCCGTCATCCACTTTGCCGCGCTCAAGGCCGTCGGTGAATCGACCCGGATCCCGCTGGCCTATTACCAGAACAATGTCGCCGGTACCTTGGATTTGCTACAGGCCATGGCGCGGGCCCAGGTGCACAACCTGGTATTCAGCTCCTCGGCTACTGTCTATGGCGATCCGGCCAGCGTGCCGATCCGCGAGGAGTTCCCCCGCTCGGCCACCAACCCCTATGGCAGATCCAAGCTGATCATCGAGCAGATCCTCGAGGATCTGCAGGCCGCCGAACCCCAGTGGAGCATGACGCAACTGCGTTATTTCAATCCGGTTGGTGCCCATGAATCCGGCACCATGGGGGAGGATCCCCAGGGCATGCCCAACAATCTCATGCCCTTTTTGACTCAGGTGGCCATCGGCAGACGCCCGCAATTATCGGTATTTGGTAACGATTACCCCACCCTGGATGGCACAGGTGTTCGCGACTATATCCATGTGATGGATCTCGCAGAGGGCCACGTCAAGGCGCTGCAACACTGCGTCAGTCGCCCCGGCGTTCACGCCTATAACCTGGGAACGGGCCAGCCCCAGAGCGTATTGCAAATGGTTCAGGCATTCGAGCAGGCATGCGGCCGACCTGTTCCCTACGCCTTGGAACCAAGGCGCCCGGGAGACATCGCCGAGTGCTGGGCCGATCCCGCCAAGGCCGAACGTGAGCTGGGCTGGCATGCCACCCGGGATCTCCCGGCCATGTGCGCCGACAGCTGGCGCTGGCAATCCCTCAACCCCCAGGGTTATGACCAATGAGCCGCTTGCTGACCGCCGCTACCCGCTCGCTACGGCCCGGTGCCATAGCCTCCCTTTCCATGACAGACAGTCACGAGGTGTGATGATGTTCGATCCCCTGGATCACCCCCACCGCCGCTTCAATCCCCTGACCGGCCAGTATGTGCTGGTCTCCCCCCACAGGGCCAAGCGCCCCTGGCAGGGCCAGATTGAGAAGATAAGCGAGGCGCCGAGCCACGCCCATGATCCCGACTGTTTTCTCTGCGCCGGCAATACCCGTGTCAGTGGCGACAAGAACCCCGACTACAGCGACACCTTCGTCTTCACCAACGACTTTGCCGCCCTGATGCAGGACACCCCGGCTGCGCAGGAGGGCCAGGATCCGCTGCTGCAACTGGAGGCGGTCCGTGGCACCAGCCGGGTCATCTGCTTCTCGCCGGATCACGGCAAGACCCTGCCCGAGCTGGCCCTGCCCGAGATAGAGGCGGTGATCCAGACCTGGCGCGACCAGGTGGCCGAGCTCTCCCAGCAGTGGGATTGGGTGCAAGTCTTTGAAAACAAGGGCGCCGTCATGGGCTGCTCCAACCCTCATCCCCATGGTCAGATCTGGGGCAGCGATTTTCTGCCCAACGAGATAGCCAGGGAGCAGGAGCGCCAGCAGCAGTGGCTGGCCGAGCATGGCCGCCCCCTGCTGCTCGACTATGTGGAACGGGAACTGAAAGATAGATCCCGCATCGTGGTGGAGAGCGAACACTGGCTGGCGGTGGTCCCCTTCTGGGCCGCCTGGCCGTTCGAAACCCTGTTGCTGCCCAAGGCCCATGTGCCCTCCCTGCTGGATCTCACCCGGGAGCAGCAAGAGGATCTGGCGGTGGCGCTCAAGGAGCTCACCAGCCGCTACGACAACCTGTTCGAATGCAGTTTTCCCTACTCCATGGGCTGGCACTTCGCGCCGCCGCACTCGACTTGCCCAGAGGCCTGGCAGCTTCATGCCCACTTCTACCCGCCCCTGCTGCGCTCTGCCACTGTGCGCAAGTTCATGGTGGGCTTCGAGATGCTGGCCGAGACCCAGCGCGATCTCACCCCGGAGCAGGCCGCCGAGCGACTGCGTACCTTGAGCCCCATCCACTACAAGATGCGAGGATCCACCCCATGAATCACCCCAGCCACAGGGCCAGCACCCTCTTCCACAAGGTGTTTGGCCGGGCCGCCGACCTGATGATCCGCGCGCCCGGTCGGGTCAACCTCATCGGCGAGCACACCGACTATAACGACGGTTTCGTGCTGCCCTGCGCCATCGATTACGAGACCTGCGTCGCCATCGGCCTGCGCCAGGATGCCAGGGTGCGGGTCATCGCCGCCGACTACGGGGAGGAGCACGACGAGTTCTCCCTGGATGCTCCCATCGAGCACCACCCGGACCAGCGCTGGAGCGACTATATCCGTGGCGTGGTGAAGTACCTGCAAGCGCGGGGCCAGCCCCTGCGCGGCCTGGATCTGGTGGTCTCCGGCAATGTGCCCCAGGGGGCCGGGCTCTCCTCCTCCGCCTCCCTGGAGGTGGCCATCGGTCAGGCCTTCAAGGAGGCGCTGAACCTCGACATCAGCCAGGCCGAGATCGCCCTCAACGGTCAGCAGGCGGAGAACCAGTTTGTCGGCTGCAACTGCGGCATCATGGATCAGATGATCTCGGCCTGCGCCAAGCCGGACCATGCCCTGCTGCTCGATTGCCGCAGCCTGGAGAGTCGGCTCATCCCCATGCCGATGGATCTCGCTGTGCTCATCATCAACTCCAACGTGCGCCGTGGCCTGGTGGACAGCGAATACAACCTGCGCCGCCAGCAGTGCGAGGCCGCGGCCCGTCACTACGGCGTCAAGGCGCTGCGCGACCTCGATGCCGCCACCCTGGAGGCGAACAAGACCGGACTGGACGAGGCCTGCTATCGCCGTGCCCGCCACATCGTCGGCGAGAATGGCCGCACCCTGGCCGCCGCCGAGGCGCTCGCCTCAGGGGATCTGGTACGCCTCGGCGAACTGATGGCGCAGTCCCATGCCGCCATGCGCGATGACTTCGAAATCACAGTGCCCCCCATCGATGGCCTGGTGGAGATCATCAAGGCAAAGATTGGCAGCGAAGGCGGGGTACGCATGACCGGCGGTGGCTTCGGGGGTTGCGTGGTCGCCCTGCTGCGCCCGGAGCGCTTGAATGAGGTGATCGCCGCCATCGACGTCGAATATCCCGCCCGTTTTGGCCTGCAGGCCGACAGCTATGTCTGCCGCGCCAGCGCCGGAGCGGGTCGGCTGTGAGATCCTTCGAGCTGGAAAATGAGTGCGGGCTGCGGCTACGCGGCCTCGATGTTGGTGCCACCCTGAGCTCCCTGAGCCTGCCGGTTGGTGGGATGAGGCGAGAGCTGCTGCTCGGCTGCTCCGACGCCGACTATCCGACCCAGCAGGTGTGGCTGGGGGCGGTGGCGGGACGTTTTGCCAACCGTATCGGGGGCGCAACCCTTGCGCGAGACGGCCAATGCTGGCCATTGGATGCCAATCAGCCTCCCCACACCCTCCATGGGGGGGCGGGGGGTTTTCATCGCCAACCCTGGCAGATTGAAACCCTGGAGGCCAGCCGGGTGCGGCTCAGCCTGTTCTCCCCGGATAGGGATCAGGGCTTTCCCGGCAACCTCAGGGTGGCGCTGGAATACCGGCTCGAGGAGCGGGATCTGGTGGTGGAGTGCTGGGCCAGTACCGATGCGCCGACCCCGGTCAGCCTGACCAGTCACGCCTACTTCAACCTCGATGGGGGGGGGGATGTGCGTCATCACAAGCTCACCCTGAAGGCGGACCGCTTCCTCGCCACGGATGCCAGCGGCCTGCCCTTGGCGCCCCACGCTGTCGAGGGCCCCTTCGATCTTCGTGGCGGTCGCCTCCTTGGGGATGAGTGGCTGAGCCACCCCCAGCAACGTCAGGCCAAGGGCTACGATCACGCTTTCCTGCTCAATGGGCCACCATCGGAATGGGCCGCCCTGCTGGTCTCGGGTGACGGACAGCTGGCGATGGAGGTGCATACCAATCAGCCCTCGCTGCAGCTCTACACCGGCAACTGGCTGGCCAAGACCCTGGGTCGTGACGGGCAGCGCTATCAGGATTACGACGGCCTCTGCCTGGAGGCCCAGCAGCTGCCGGACAGCCCGAACAGACCCGAGCTGGGGGATCCCTGGCTGCTGCCGGGTCAGCGCTATCACCACCTCACCCGCTACCGCTTTGAGCCTCGCTGAACCAGCACGGGTTTGAGCGGTCAGCGAGAGGCGCTGACCCTGAGCGATCAGGAGAGGTCAGCCATGTCGGACATGACTGGCCCGAGCCACTGAAACCGATGACATTGATATTCAAAAGGAACTTGTATGGATCAGCCCTATCAGGCCAACCTGGCTCGCTACCAGCAGCAGCCCTATCGCGCCGTCGGTCGCCACGGCTTGCGCCTGCCCGCCATCGCCCTCGGGCTCTGGCATAACTTCGGGACAGAGGCCGCCCCCCAGCAGATGAGCGCCATGGTGCGTCAGGCATTCGACCTGGGTATCACTCACTTCGATCTGGCCAACAACTACGGGCCACCGCCGGGCAGTGCCGAGACAAGCTTCGGTCGCCTGCTCAAGCAGGATCTGGCCGCCCATCGCGATGAGCTGATCATCAGTACCAAGGCGGGCTACGTGATGTGGGATGGCCCCTATGGCGATGGCGGCAGTGCCAAGTATCTGTTTGCCAGCCTGCACCAGAGCCTGCGCCGCCTCGGCCTCGACTATGTGGACATCTTCTATCACCACAGGCCGGACTCGCACACGCCCCTGGAAGAGACTTGTCAGGCTCTGGCACTCATGGTGCGTCAGGGCAAGGCGCTCTATGTTGGTCTCTCCAACTATCCCGCCGACCTGGCCCGTCAGGCCGCGATCCGGCTGGCAGAGCTGGGCACTCCCTGCCTGGTCAATCAGCTCAAATACTCCCTGTTTCAGCGGGAGATTGAAGAGCAGACCCTGCCGGTCTGCCATGAACAGGGCATGGGCGTGGTGGCCTTCTCGCCCCTGGCGGGAGGCCTGCTCAGCGACCGCTACCTGGCGGGCATTCCGGCCGATTCCCGCGCCGCCAGCTCTAGCCCCTTCCTCAAGCCGGACCAGCTCACGGCGGAAAAACTGGCCCGGATACGTGCCCTGCACGCCCTGGCCGAGGAGCGCGGACAGAGCCTGTCACAGCTGGCGCTGCAGTGGGTGCTGCGCGATGCCGTGGTCAGTAGCGCCCTCATTGGCGCCAGCAGGCCAGAACAGATCGTCAGCGCCGTTCAGGCCCTGGCTCAGCCCCCTCTGGATACAGCCTGGCAGCAGCGGATCCTGACCGCCCTCGACTGAGCCAGCGGCAATATTCTCTGGTTGCCTGCGTGGTTTTCCGCCATCATTGGCGCGCCCCCGCTTGCGGGGGCGCATCATATCCAGACAACCAAGAGATCCGATCCATGACAGAGTACTACACCCTGTTTGTCGCATTCGTGTTAGGCGTAGTGGAAGGCCTGACCGAGTTTCTGCCCGTATCCTCCACCGGCCATCTGATCATCGTCGGCCATCTGCTGGGCTTCGAAGGCCCCAAGGCCGCCACCTTCGAGGTGGTGATCCAGCTGGGCTCCATCCTGGCAGTCGTCGTCGTGTTCTGGCGCCGACTGTTCGGCCTCATCGGCATTCATTTTGGCCAGAAGCCCCCTCAGGATCACGCCACCCTCTCTCTGGTGCACATCATCCTCGGTATGTTGCCCGCCGTGGTGATAGGCCTCGCCATTCATAGCTGGATCAAGGCAAATCTGTTCGGCCCCCAGACGGTGATGTATGCCCTGGTCGCCGGCGGCATACTGCTGTTGATCGCCGAATGGAAACGCCCTGCGGTGCGCTCCGAAACCCTGGATGACATCAGCTACCAGCAAGCCTTTGGCATAGGTCTGTTCCAGTGTCTGGCACTCTGGCCCGGTTTCTCCCGCTCGGGAGCCACCATCAGTGGCGGCATGCTGATGGGGATCAGTCGCCAGGCGGCGGCCGAGTTCTCCTTCATACTGGCGGTCCCCATGATGATCGCGGCGAGCGGCCTGGATCTCTACAAGAGCCGGGACTTCCTCTCCATGACCGATTTCCCCATGTTTGCGGTCGGTTTTGTCACCGCCTTCGTGGTGGCCATGTTCGCCATCCGCACCTTCCTGGCGCTGATCCGTCGCCTCGATTTCGTGCCTTTTGCCATCTATCGCTTCGTCGTCGCCTTCGCCGTCTACATGGTGTTCGTGCATTAATCTGCCGTGACGAATCAGGCTTGAATGTGAAAAGGGACCCCAGGGTCCCTTTTTTGATGCGTGAATGGCGGTGCTGCCCCGCCGAGCCCTTGGCCTCAATAGAGATGCCCAGAGATACCATTGAGCAAGCGCGACAGCCCCTTGGTGAACTGGATGGGGGCATCCTGCACCGTGTAGCAGAGACAGCCATCGACCGTGTGCGGACTGTGTGCATGGCGACTATCTCGCCAGATGAAATCACCGGCCCCGTAGCGCTGATCGCCATCCTGCATGCTGCCCGCCAGCAGCAAGGTCAGTTCATAGCCCTGATGGGTATGCTCGGGAATGGCACCGCCCGCATCGATGTGCAACAGGCTGGCCCGCACCCCCAACTCCCCCAGGGGCAGGCTATGTTGGCGAACGGGTCCAAAATGCCGCCACTTGGGGGAGCGGTAACGGGCCAGCACCCTCGGCAGCCGATAACACCGACCCGCCACCTCAAGCTGGGTGTCGGTGTGAGACACAGGAATGAGTTCGGGCAGGGGTTGCTGCACTATCATGGCAAGCATGGCGTCCAGCTCGGGGGCGACCTGATCCGGCAGGGGGGCGGCCTCGAGCGCCTCGGCCAGCTGCGCCTCCCACAACGTCACCCGGGCGGCACATTCTGGGCAGAGCTCGCAATGGGCCGATACCCCGACCGCCAGGGGCAGGGGGAGCTCGTTGGCCGCGAAGGCACGCAGCATCTGCTCGGTCGGATGGGATTTAATCATGATACTGCTCCATAAATATGTGCGATCGATATGAGCCTGACCCCGGGGCACCACCCATCACAGGGTCGCTCCTGGTCATGACGAGGCTATGCATCATGACGTTCCACCTGCTCTTTGAGTTTCTGCAGGGCCAGTCGCAGCCGGGACTTGATGGTGCCAAGCGGTACGCCGAGTCGCTCGGCCAGCTCCTGTTGGGAGAGTTCCTGCAGGTAGATGCCACGCACCACCTGCTGCTGCGGCTCAGGCAGCACGCTGACGTAATGGGCCATCTGCCGTGTCAGCACCGCATCCTCGCCACCGGGCCCCTGGGGCAAGTCGGCCCCAAACTCCAGCAGGGGCCAGATCTCTTCGGCGCACAGGTCTTCACGACTGGCACGGCGGCGGCGCAACATGTCGAAGCATTGGTTGCGCATGACGGTGTAGATCCAGGTGCTGGGCGCCCCTTTCTCAGGGTGATAGAGCCGTGCCTTCTGCCAGACCAGCAGCATGGTCTCCTGAACCAGTTCCATGGCATTGGCGTCACTGCCAAGATGGCGCAAACCATAGTTGCGAATACGCGGCGCGAAGTGACGAAACAGGGCGGCAAAGGCTACCTTGTCGGCAGACTCGGCGACCCTTATCAGCTGGGTTTTCAGGTCGGGAACGCCTATGACTGTGTCCATCTGGGGCGAGAGCCTGCTGTGAGTCCGTTGTGACTGGCCAGTATATGTCATAGCCCTTACCCTGGTTGCTACCGTGCAGGTCAATACGGCCAGAGACTCCGTCTGGATCAGCGACGCCTTACTCTTTCTGGTCAAGGAGGGGACGCGCCCTCGCATCGGGCAAGCACCAACGGGGGAGATAAGTGATGGGCAAGGCCGCGATCAGTGGCTGGCAACCAGCAGGTTGCTCAGCAAACTGAGGGCGGGGTGATAGTCCTCGCAGGCCATCAGCCACTGCTTCTGTTCCGGGGGAATGGGCAGTACCTCTATCCAGCGCTGGGCGACCCAGCAGGCATCGTCCCAGTCAGGTTCGCGATAGAGGGCGGCATATTCGGGGTAGTCACTGAACACCTCGCGCAGGGCCTGGGCCAGATTGCGCTGATCCCGTGGCAGACGGCCACACTGCCAGAGCGGCAACTGCTCCACCTCACCGACCCGCAGGCCGTCCGGCTCCTGCCAGAGACGCTGGATACGCAATCGCTCCCCCCCTTGCACCGTGATGCCCAGCAGGCCGTCCGGTAGCATGTCAAAGTCGATGATGCGCACCCGGGTGGCGATGGGGTACATGTTGCGCAACTCATCCCCCTGGCGGCTATCCCACATGCAGAGCCCAAAGCCGGCGTCCCCCGCCTCGGCGATCATCCGCTGGTATCTGGGCTCGAAGATGCGCAGCGGCATGATGCCACCGGGCAGCAAATGAGCGGAGAGGGGAAAGAGCGCCAGTTTCATGTTTGCATCCCATTTCGTGTGCCTTCTCCTGATACGACACCCCAAAGTGGTCAGATCATTCAGACCGAGTAGGAATAAAAACCCCTATTACTATTAGGGGAAAATAGCCTGGACAAGCTGCTTCAATATGCAGTAGAAATGGATAAGCCGCAGACAACAACGCAATATCCTGCAAATCTGCGCACCAAGCAGTGAAATATCCGCCGCCTCAGGGGTGGAGGGTCATCCCTATAGTTTTCTCGGCCCGATGCGGGTAAAATTCACGCCCTTATATATCAGTCATATTTCGACGCATAACCTCGGTGGTCAGTCATGAAAGAGCATATTCATCATCTACTTGAACAGACGGTAGCCAACCTCAAATCCGCAGGCCTGCTGCCAGCGGAGCTGGAAGCCCGAGTGCTGGTAGATCGATGCAAGGATAAGGCTCATGGTGACCTGGCTACCAACCTGGCCATGCTGCTCGCCAAACCGGCCGGCAAGAACCCCCGTGAGCTGGCCGCCGCCATCATAGAACACTTGCCCGCCTCTGACCTGATCGCCAAGGTCGAGATTGCCGGTCCCGGCTTCATCAACTTCTTCTTCAATCAGCAGTGGCTGACCGGGCAGGTCGATGCCATGGTGGCCTGTGCCAACGCCAACGTGAAGCTGCCGACCCCGCAAACCGTGGTGGTGGATTACTCTGCCCCCAACGTGGCCAAAGAGATGGCGGTACACCACATTCGCTCCACCGTACTCGGTGACGTGGCGGCCCGCGCCCTGGAATTCCTGGGTCACAAGGTGATCCGCGCCAACCACATCGGCGACTGGGGCACCCAGTTCGGCATGCTGATCGCCTATCTGGAGAAGATGGAGAACGAGCACGCCAGCGACATGGAGCTCAAGGATCTCGAAGCCTTCTACACCCAGGCCAAGCGCCTGTATGACGAAGACCAGGCCTTCGCCGAGCGCGCCCGCAACTATGTGGTCAAGCTGCAGGGGGGCGATGAGTACTGCCGCACCATGTGGAAGAAGCTGGTCGACCTGACCATGGCCCAGAACCAGCGCAACTACGACCGCCTCAATGTCTTGCTGACCAACAAGGACATCATGGGCGAGTCCATGTACAACGACATGCTGCCCGGCATAGTGGCCGACCTGAAAGCCCAGGGACTGGCGGTCGAGAGCGAAGGCGCCACCGTGGTGTTCCTAGACGAGTTCAAGAACAAGGATGGCGAGCCTATGGGCGTCATCATCCAGAAGAGCGATGGCGGCTTCCTCTACACCACCACCGACATCGCCTGCGCCAAGTACCGTTACGAGACCCTCAAGGCCGATCGGGTGATGTACTTCATCGACTCCCGTCAGCACCAGCACCTGATGCAGGCCTGGACCATCACCCGCAAGGCGGGTTATGTGCCGGAATCCGTGCCCCTCGAGCACCACGCCTTCGGCATGATGCTGGGCAAGGATGGTCGCCCTTACAAGACCCGCTCCGGCGGCACCGTCAAGCTGGTCGATCTGCTCAACGAAGCCGAGGAGCGCGCTGCCGCTCTGCTGGAGAACCGCAACAGCGACCTCAGCGCCGAAGAGAAAGCCGAGGTGGTGCACGCCATCGCCATCGGTGCGGTCAAATATGCGGATCTCTCCAAGAACCGCACCACCGACTACATCTTCGACTGGGACTTGATGCTGTCGTTTGAGGGCAACACCGCCCCTTACCTGCAGTACGCCTACACCCGCATCCAGTCCATCTTCCGCAAGGCCGGTGTCGATGTGAGCAGCCTCAGCGGCAACATCTCGCTCAACGAGGATGCCGAGCTGACCCTGGCTCAGAAGCTGATCCAGTTCTCCGATGCGGTCAATGGTGTTGCCGAGCGTGGCATGCCTCACCTGCTCTGTACTTACCTGTACGAGTTGTCCGGCAACTTCATGACCTTCTATGAAGCCTGCCCCATCAACAAGGAGGGGGTAGAGCCGGAGGCACGTCAGAGCCGTCTGCTACTCTGTGCCGCCACCGCCAAGGTGCTCAAGCTGGGCCTGGGCGTACTGGGCATCCACACCCTGGAGCGCATGTAATTCATGGCGACACGGGATTATGTGGGGAGTGGCTCAAGGAGACGAGCCGGTGGTCGCAATACCAAGAAGGCGCCACCTCGCCGCCGCTTTCCACTGATCCCCGTCCTGCTGGCGGGGGCGCTGGTGGTCGGCTTTGGTGCCTTCCTCTACCTCATCAATGGCAAGGCCGCCGATGGCCCGACCATCGAGGAGCAGGTGCGCGCCAATAAACCCAAGTCCGATGGCCATGCTCTCCCCCAGGAGAAGTGGAGCTATATCGAACGACTCGAGAACAAGCAGGTCGACATCATAGAGCCGCCGCCCCAACCTGGCGTGCTGCCACCTGCTCCGGCAGAGACCCTGACCCTGCAACCCGAGAAGCTGCCCAAGCCGGTGGAAACCAGCATACCCCAGCCTGGTACCCCCATAGGCCAAGTGCAGCCCTATCAGCCCAAGCCGGTCGGCGCCCCTGTGGCCAGCGCCCAGGAGCAGGCCATCGACCGCAAGGCCGAACGGGAGCGCATGGAGCGTGAGTTGCGTGCCGAGCTGGCCCAGGATCAGGCCCAGAAAGCCAAAGCGGCCCAGACGGCTTCGACCGATGGCGGCCGTTACATGATGCAGTGTGCGGCCCTGCGTTCGCAGGATTCCGCAGAGTCTCTCAAGGCGCGTATTGCCTTCTCCGCCGGCCTGAGTGCCAGCTTGCAGAACATCAATACCGCCAACGGCGCCATCTACAAGGTGATGGTGGGCCCCTTCACCGGCAAGGCGGCGGCCGATGCGGCCAACCGCAAGCTGCAAGGTGCCGGCATCAGCGGCTGCATCCCCAAGAAGGGCTGACGACCCACCATAAAAAATGCGGCGCAGTGGCAACACGGCGCCGCGTTTTTTTATCCGTTTTTTACCCGCCCTGACGGCCACCCTCCATCACAGACAGCCCAATCCCCTGCCAAACGTCGGCCCACTCTCGAAATGGAGTGAGGGTTGAAAAGCCGGATCGGCAACCCCATCTCTATTTTCATGCACAGTCATGGCCGTGAACCGGCTCAAGTGAGGTAAGTAAAGTGACGACCATAGTTTCAGTCCGCCGCAACGGCCAAGTCGTGATCGGAGGGGATGGCCAGGTATCCCTGGGCAACACCGTCATGAAGGGCAACGCCCGCAAGGTCCATCGTCTCTATAACGGCAAGGTGCTGGCGGGTTTCGCCGGTGGTACCGCCGACGCCTTTACCCTGCTTGAGCGCTTCGAAGCCAAACTGCAGGCTCATCAGGGCAATCTGGAGCGCGCCGCCGTGGCCCTGGCCAAGGATTGGCGTACCGACCGTGCCCTGCGCCGCCTCGAGGCCCTGCTGGCGGTCGCCGACGAGCACAAATCCTTCATCATCACCGGCAACGGTGACGTGGTGCAGCCGGAGCATGATCTGATCGCCATCGGCTCGGGCGGCAACTTCGCCCAGTCTGCGGCCACCGCCCTGCTGGAAAATACCGAGCTGGATGCCAAATCCATCGTCGAGAAGTCCCTCAAGATTGCGGGCGATATCTGCGTCTTTACCAATGGCAACCACACCATCGAAGTGCTGGACTATGCCGCTAAATAACGCGCCACTAGCCATGCCTGAGTAAAGCGACCCATTTTGCACGGGGTGGACCCTGCCCGCCCCGGATACAGGAATTTCATCATGTCCGAGATGACCCCGAGAGAAATCGTCCACGAGCTGGACAGACACATCATCGGCCAGGCCGATGCCAAGCGTGCGGTGGCCGTGGCCCTGCGCAACCGCTGGCGCCGCATGCAGCTCAGCGAAGAGATGCGCCATGAAGTGACCCCGAAAAATATCCTGATGATAGGCCCGACCGGGGTCGGCAAGACCGAAATCGCCCGTCGTCTCGCCAAGCTGGCCAACGCCCCCTTCATCAAGGTGGAAGCGACCAAGTTCACCGAAGTCGGCTATGTCGGCAAGGAAGTGGACAGCATCATCCGCGATCTCACCGATGTGGCCATCAAGCTCATCCGTGAATCCGAGATGGAGAAGAACAAATACCGCGCCGAGGAAGCCGCCGAAGAGCGCATCCTCGACGCCCTGCTGCCCAACCCCCGCAACAGCTGGGGTGAAGAGGAGAAGGCCGACAACTCCAACAGCCGCCAGATCTTCCGCAAGAAACTGCGGGAAGGTCAGCTGGATGATAAAGAGATAGAGCTGGACTTGGCCGCCCAGCAGATGGGCGTCGAGATCATGGCCCCTCCCGGCATGGAGGAGATGACCAACCAGCTGCAGGGGCTGTTCCAGAACCTGGGCCAGGGTCAGAAGAAGAAGCGCAAACTCAAGGTCAAGGAGGCCATGAAGGCCCTGATCGAAGAGGAGGCCGCTCGTCTGGTCAACCCGGAAGAGCTGAAGCAAAAAGCGATCCATGCGGTCGAGAACAACGGCATCGTCTTCCTCGACGAGATAGACAAGATCTGCAAGCGTGGTGAATCCTCAGGCCCCGACGTCTCCCGCGAGGGGGTACAGCGCGATCTACTGCCGCTGGTCGAGGGCTGCACCGTCAACACCAAGCACGGCATGGTGAAGACCGACCACATCCTGTTTGTCGCCTCCGGCGCCTTCCAGGTGGCGCGCCCCTCCGATCTCATCCCCGAGCTGCAGGGCCGTCTGCCGATCCGGGTTGAGCTGACCGCGCTGACCACGGGTGACTTCGAGCGCATCCTGACCGAACCGAACGCCTCCCTGACCGATCAATATCAAGCCCTGATGGCGACCGAAGGGGTCAAGATCGAGTTCACTCAGGATGGCATTCGCCGTCTGGCCGAAGCGGCATGGCAGGTCAACGAACGCACCGAGAACATAGGTGCCCGCCGTCTGCATACCGTGATGGAGCGTCTGATGGAAGACATCTCCTATGATGCCTCCGAGAAGTCCGGCGAGACCTTCACCATAGATGCCGACTACGTCAATGCTCACCTCGGGGCCCTGATCGAAGATGAGGATCTGAGCCGCTACATCCTGTAAGCTCGCCCCCTCCAGTTAGACAAACGCCTCCCTTCGCGGAGGCGTTTTTTTGTGTCTCATGATCCTCACACCACCGCCAGCGTCTCCTCCCGGCTACGCCCCACCAGCCAGAACGCCAGAGCAATCAGCAGGGCGCTCAGGGCAAAGAGGGCCTGGGTGCCGAACACCAGCTCGCTGGCCATATTCAGGCCCTGCTCTCCCACCAGGGCGGCGAACAGGCCGCCGAGCCCGGCCACCCCGGTCAACTGGCCCAGATTGCGCGACAGGGTCAGCAGACCGGCCACGGCGCCCCGGGTCTGCTCGCTCGCCCCACCCACCACGGCACTGTTGTTGGCGGTCTGGAACAATGCATAACCGGCGGTCAGCAGCAGTATAGGCAGCAGATAGCCGAGCGGGCCGAACTGCCCCGCCGCCCCGGCCAAGCCGAGGGCCGCAGTCCCCATGACTGCAAGCCCCAGCCGGACCACCTGCCGCGCACCCAACCTGTCTACCAGCCAGCCGGCAGGCATACCCGTCAAGGCGGCCAGCAGGGGCCCCCCCGAGATCATGAGCCCGACCGTCGCCATATCGAGGTCAAACACACCGCGCAGGTAAAAGGGGCCGATCAGCAGGGTCAGCACCATGACGCTGGCCACCAGCGCACTGGCGAGCAAGCCCCCCCTGAGCCGGGGGGCGGCCAGCAGCACCAGTGGCAACAGGGGAGAGGGGTCGAGGCGCTCGCGGCGAATGAACAGCGCAGTGACAAGCAAGGCCCCCGCCCACAACCCCAGCGCCAAAGTCCCTCCCGAGGTCAGCGCCAGCCCGTAGCAGAGCAGGGCCGCCACCAGCAGCGACAGGCTAGCGAGGTTCATCCTCTCCTTCTGTGGCGAGGAGCCGTCCCGGGGCAGACCGAGCCGGGCACAACCCAGCGCCAGCAGGCTGAGGGGCACCAGCAGCAGAAAGGGAGCCTGCCAGCCCAACCCGTCGATCAACAGACCGCCAAACGAGGGACCAAGGGCTGTACCGCAGGCCGACAGGGTACCGAGCAGTCCCATGCTCCAGCCACGCCGCTCTGGTGGCACCAGTTGGCCCACCATGGCGAGCGCCAGAGAGAGCATGCAGGCAGCACCGGCTCCTTGCAGGACGCGCGCCGCAATCAGCCAGCCTATGGTGGGTGCCAGGGCGCACAGCAGGGACGCCAATGCGAACAGTCCCATGCCCCAGAGCAGCAAACGCCGCCGGCCAAACCTGTCCCCAAGCCGCCCGGCCACCACTGTCAGGCAGGTGATCCCCAGCAGGTAGGCCACCAGCACCCACTGCACGCTGGCAAAGGGCACGGCAAACACCTGCCCCAGGGCGGGCAGTACCATGTTGGCCATGCTCCCCGCCAGCATGGGCAGCAGGGTGGCGAGGCCGAGTGCCAGCAAGCCTGCACGGCGAGTAGCGGATGAGTGAGGAGCGATGGCGTTGGGCATGGGCATGGGCATGGGCATGGGCAGAGTCTCGGCAGCTGAGGATATCGACAAGGCTAGCCGGAGGGATAAAACAGCGGAAGACGCACGGCTTGCAGCTTATAGCTGCACGACACGCCATATGAAGAGCCGGATCCTCGCGTATGATGAGGCGAGAGGCACCGCCATGAGGCGGTCACCCTGAAGGCTAGGCGAGGCAAGATCATGAGCACACCCGATTTCAATCTGCTGCTAACCCTGGAGGCGCTGCTCGATGAGGGCAGCGTGGCCGGCGCCGCCAGACGGCTGCGGCTCAGCCCCTCCGCCATGAGCCGGGCGCTGGCCCGGCTGCGCGCGACCACCGGGGATCCCCTGCTGGTACGCGCGGGCCGGGGGCTGGTGCCCACCCCCCGCGCCCTGGCCCTGCGCGAACGGGTCAGCCAGCTGGTGCAGGAGGCCGAGGCCGTGCTGCGCCCCCAGCAGGAGGTGGATCCGGCCAGCCTGGTGCGCACCTTCCGGCTGAGGGCCAGCGACGGTTTCGTGGAGAGTGTCGGGGCGGCCCTGCTGGCACGGCTCGCCACCGAGGCGCCCGGGGTGCGGCTGCATTTCATGGCCAAGCCCGACAAGGAGAACCACGCCCTGCGCGGCGGTGAGCTGGATTTCGAGACCGGGGTGATCGGGGCCAACACGGCGCCCGAGCTGCACACCCAGGCGCTGTTTCAGGATCGCTTCGTCGCCGTGGTGCGTCCCGATCACCCCCTATGCGAAGGCCCACTGACCGCCGCCCGCTATGCCGCCGCCCGCCATATCATGGTGTCACGGCGCGCTCAGGAGCACGGCCCCGTCGATGAAGCGCTCGCCGTCTTCAAGCTGGAGCGCACCATCGCCACCCTGGTGCCGGGATTTGCCACTGCGCTGGCGCTGGTGCGGGGCAGCGATCTGGTGGCCACGGTGCCCGCCCTGCACTGCGCCGCCCTGCACGCCGATCTGGTGACCCTGCCCCTGCCCTTCCCCTTGCCCAAAATCACCCTGGCCCTGCTCTGGCATCCTCGGCTGGACGCCGATCCGGCCCACCGCTGGCTGCGCACCCTCATCCGCGAAACCTGCGCCCGCGCCCCCTATCAGGCCAATCCGAAAGAGCAGTGATCTGCGCCGTCATAGCCAGGCGCACCAACCAGATGCCACACAGTGAAAGCACCTCTGCCGAGGTGTTTTTTTCATGATGCCTGACCAGGCGGGCCAGCTCCTCTTGCACCTCCTGGCCTCATGACAGCCGAAGTCCAGAATGCACTACTGGTATACCTATTTATGCATAGCTTTCTATTTCACCAACTTACCCCTTAGGAGATATATAAATAGACACTTGATTTGCATCAATAGCCCACCACTGCTCACTGGTTAGCCTTGGCTCAGATATGACGTTTTATAACTCCAAATCAGAGGCACTCATGAGCAAAGTCAGGCTGGCCGTCATCGGCAACGGCATGGTGGGGCACCGCTTCATCGAAGAGTTGATCGAGCAGGCCGATCCGGACCGGTTCGAGATCACCGTCTTCGGTGCAGAACCGCGTCCCGCCTACGATCGTGTCCATCTCTCCTCCTACTTCTCCCACCACACCAGCGAAGATCTCTCCCTCGTCAAACCCGGTTTCTACGAGAAGCACGGCATCCGCCTGCTGCTCGGCGAGGCGGTGAAAAAAATCGACAGGGCGGCCCGCGAAGTGCACTCCAACAAGGGCACTGTGGTCGGCTACGACAAGCTGGTGCTGGCCACCGGCTCCTACCCCTGGGTGCCGCCCATCCAGGGCAGTCAGCACCACGAGTGCTTCGTCTATCGCACCATCGAAGATCTGAAAGCCATCCGCAGCGCCGCCAAGAGCGGCAAGAGTGGTGTTGTGATCGGGGGCGGCCTGCTTGGCCTGGAGGCGGCCGGTGCCCTCAAGGCGCTGGGCCTCGAGACCCATGTGGTGGAGTTTGCCCCGGTATTGATGGCGGAGCAGCTCGACGGCCAGGGCGGCCAGCTGCTGCGCCGCAAGATCGAGTCCATGGGGGTGCAGGTGCACACCAGCAAGAGCACCAGCGAGATCCTGATGCACGGCGGCAAGGAGGCCAAGCACCGCCTCGCCTTCGCCGACGGCAGCGCCCTTGACGTGGATGTGGTGGTCTTCTCCACCGGCATACGCCCGCAGGACACCCTGGGCCGTTACTCTGAGCTGGCCATCGCCGAGCGCGGCGGTGTGCTGATCGACGATCACTGCCTCACCTCAGACCCCGACATCTATGCCATCGGCGAGTGCGCCGCCTGGCAGGGTCGCTTCTTCGGCCTGGTGGCACCGGGCTACAAGATGGCCCAGGTCACCGTCGACCATCTGCTCGGCGGCGACAACCGCTTCGAGGGGGCGGACATGAGCGCCAAGCTCAAGCTGCTCGGCGTCTCCGTCGGCTCCATTGGTGATGCCCACGGCCGCACCCCGGGCAGCCACAGCTATGTGTTCCAGGACGACCAGGCCGGCGTCTACAAGAAGATAGTGGTGAGCGAAGACAACAGCCGCCTTCTCGGCGCCGTGCTGGTGGGTGATGTGGAAGATTACGGCAACCTGCTGCAGCTGATGCTCAACGCCCTGCCGCTGCCGAGCCACCCGGACACCCTGATCCTGCCAGCCTATGCCGGGGCCAAACCGACCCTGGGGGTGGATGCCCTGCCGGCCAGCGCCCAGATCTGCTCCTGCTTCGACGTCTCCAAGGGCGACATAGCCCAGGCGGTCGCCGAGGGTCACACCACCCTGGCCGCCATCAAGCAGCACACCAAGGCCGGTACCGGCTGTGGCGGCTGCGTGCCCCTCATCAGCCAGGTGCTCAACGCCGAACTGGTGAAGCAGGGCATAGAGGTCAACAACCACCTCTGCGCTCACTTCCCCCACTCCCGCCAGGAGCTGTTCCACCTGGTCAAGGTGGAAGGGATCAAGAGCTTCGACGAGCTGCTGGCCAGACACGGACACGGTTATGGCTGCGAAGTGTGCAAACCGACTGTCGGCTCCATCCTCGCCTCCTGCTGGAACGGCTATGTGCTGAGCCCGCTCAATACCCAGCTGCAGGACACCAACGACATCTTCCTCGGCAACATGCAAAAGGACGGCAGCTACTCCGTCATCCCGCGCATGGCCGGTGGTGAAGTGACCCCGGAAGGCTTGCTGGCGGTAGCCGAAGTGGCCCGCGACTACCAGCTCTACACCAAGATCACCGGCGCCCAGCGCATCGGCCTGTTCGGGGCCCAGAAGGATGATCTGCCCGCCATCTGGCGCAAATTGCTGGCCGCCGGCTTCGAGACCGGTCAGGCCTACGCCAAGGCGCTGCGCATGGCCAAGACCTGCGTCGGCAGCACCTGGTGCCGCTTCGGCGTGCAGGACAGCGTTGGCCTCGGGGTCTTCCTTGAGAACCGCTACAAGGGCATCCGCACCCCCCACAAGATGAAGTTCGGTGTCTCCGGTTGCACCCGCGAATGTGCGGAAGCCCAGGGCAAGGACGTCGGCATCATCGCCACGGACGCGGGCTGGAACCTCTATGTGGGTGGCAACGGCGGCATGAAGCCGCGCCACGCCGACCTGCTGGCCTCGGATCTGGACCGTGAGAGCCTCATCCAGCTGATCGACCGCTTTATGATGTTCTACGTCACCAGCGCCGACAAACTACAGCGCACCTCGGTCTGGCTCGGCAACCTGGAAGGGGGCGTCGACTACCTGCGCGAGGTGATCGTCGACGACAAGCTCGGGTTGAACGAGACCCTGGAGCGCGATATCCAGACCCTGATCGACAGCTACGAGTGCGAATGGTCCCGCACCCTCAATGAGGAGGAAGCGCTCAAGCGCTTCAGCCACTTCATCAACAGCGACAAGCGCGACCCGGACGTGCAGTTCGTCAGCGAGCGTGACCAGCACAGACCCGCCACTCCGGCCGAGCGCATCCCCGTCTACCAGATCGAGGTGGAGACCAAATGATGAAATTAGCCTGCCAACTCGACGTGGAGATGAAGCGATGAAATTAGCCTGTCAACTCAACGACATTTTCCCAGGCACCGGGGTTTGCGCCCTGATCGAAGGGCGTCAGGTAGCCCTGTTCCGCCCGAGCGAAGCGGCCGAGGTGTTCGCCATCGACAATCGGGACCCCTTCTTCGCCGCCAACGTGCTGTCGCGGGGCATCATCTGCGAACACGAGGGCGAGCTCTGGGTCGCCAGCCCGCTCAAGAAGCAGCACTTTCGCCTGAGCGATGGCCACTGCCTCGAAAATACGGCCATGTCAGTGCAAGGCTACCCCGTCGAAGTGCGTGACCAGCAAGTCTGGGTCGCCGTCTAACACCATGAATATCAGGGCTGCCCGCGGGCGGCCCCTCTAAAGAGAATCAACATGTATACCGACACCATCAACAAGTGCGCCGCCAACGCGGCCCGCATCAACCGCTTCGAGCGCAGCGACAAGCTCGGCTTCTGGCTGAGCTCCGCCATGGCCGGGGCCTATGTGGGCCTCGGCATCATCCTCATCTTCACCCTGGGCAATCTGGTGGATCCCAGCATCCGTCCGCTGGTGATGGGGGCCACCTTCGGCATCGCCCTGACCCTGGTCATCATCGCCGGCTCCGAGCTGTTCACCGGCCATACCATGTTCCTCACCTTCGGGGTGAAGACAGGCAAGATCACCATGACCGATCTGCTGCGCATCCTGCCCCAGACCTGGGCTGGCAACCTGCTCGGCTCCATCGCGGTGGCGCTGATCTACTCCTACGGCGGCAGCCTGCTGCCGGACGCGGGCAGCCTGGCCCACAAGGTGGCGCTGGCCAAGACCCAGGCACCGGCCCTGACCCTGTTCATGAAGGGGGTGTTATGTAACTGGCTGGTCTGCCTCGCCATCTGGATGGCGCTGCGCACCGAGGGTGCCGCCCGCTTCATCGCCATCTGGTGGTGCCTGCTGGCCTTTATCGCCTCCGGCTATGAGCACTCGGTCGCCAACATGACACTGTTCGCCCTCTCCTGGTTCGGCGCCCATTCCGAGGCCTACACCCTGGGTGGCATAGGCCACAACCTGCTGTGGGTGACCCTGGGCAACACAGTCTCCGGCGCGATCTTCATGGGCCTCGGTTACTGGTATGCCACCCCCAAGGCGGAGCGCCCGGTCGCGGTGACTGATTCCGGCACCACCGCCAGCCAGCGCAAAGCAGCCTAGTTAGGAGGCCCCATGGACTACTTGCCCATCTTTTGCCGACTCGACAACAAACCCGTGCTGCTGGTCGGCGGCGGCGAAGTGGCGGCGCGCAAGACGCGTCTGCTGCTGGATGCTGGCGCCCGCCTGACCCTGGTCTCCCCCGCCCTCGACCCCGAGCTGGCAGCCCTTGCCGCTGACGGTGAGATAGAGTGGCTGGCCACCGAGTTCGAGCCGGCTCAACTGACGGGCAAGTGGCTGGTGGTGGCCGCCACCGACAGGCGCGAGGTCAACGCGCTTGTCTACCAGAGCGCGAACCAGGCGGGGATATTTGCCAACGTGGTGGATGACCCGAAGCGCTCCAGCTTCATCATGCCGTCCATCATCGACAGATCGCCGCTGATGGTGGCCATCTCCTCCGGCGGCAAGGCCCCGGTGCTGGCCCGGCTGCTGCGGGAAAAACTCGAAGCCCTGCTGCCCCAGCATCTCGGCGCGGTGGCGGCCTTCGCAGGCAGCCTGCGGGAGCGGGTCAAGGCCCGCTTCCCTAGCATGGGAGAGCGGCGCCAGTTCTGGGAGCGGCTGCTCGGCGCCGACCGGCTCGGCCAAGCGCTGGCGCGCGGCGACAAGGCCGCCGCCAACCAGCTTGCCGACGCGCTCTTTGCCGAGGATGCCGCTGCCAAGGGCGAGGTGATCCTGGTGGGCGCAGGCCCCGGCGATCCCGGCCTGCTCACCCTGCACGCCCTGCGCCAGATGCAGCAGGCGGACGTGGTGGTCTATGACCGGCTGGTGTCGGACGAGGTGATGGCGCTGGTGCGGCGGGATGCCAGACGCATCTTCGTCGGCAAACAGGCGGGCAACCACTGCGTGCCCCAGGAGGGGATCAACCAGCTCTTGCTGGACGAGGCGAAGAAGGGGCAGCGGGTGGTGCGGCTCAAGGGCGGCGACCCCTTCATCTTCGGCCGCGGCGGCGAGGAGCTGGAGACCCTGGTCGGCAGCGGCGTGGGCTTTCAGGTGGTGCCGGGGATCACGGCGGCGAGTGGCTGCGCCGCCTACGCGGGCATCCCTCTCACCCATCGGGATCACGCCCAGAGCGTGCGCTTCGTCACCGCTCACGGCAAGGGCGGTGCCCGGGATCTCGACTGGCCCCTGCTGGCCCGGGATCGGCAGACCCTGGTGTTCTATATGGGGCTTTCATCCTGTGGGGTGATCCGCGAGCAACTGCTGGCCCACGGCAAGGGGGGCGACACCCCGGTGGCGCTGATCGAGCGCGGCACCCAGCCGAGCCAGCGGGTCATCCGCGGCACCCTGAACCAGCTGCCGGAGCTGGCGGTCGGGGTCGAGAGTCCGGCCCTCATCATGGTGGGTTCGGTGGTGACCCTGGCGGACAAGCTCGCCTGGTTCGGCCAGTCGGCGTCTGAGGAGAAGGCCTCGGCCTGAGGATTAGCCACCTCGATTTGCGTCATGAAAAATGCGGCTCCCGTGGCCGCGTTCTATGCAGAACATCGCGATGCAGATGGCGCGATGGAAGCCGCCAGTCACTTGTTGTTCAAGGAATATTCATTGAAATGCCAGTCCCACTCCTTATACTGGATCCACCTGTTTCCAGCGGTGGACTGACTCAATGGAATACAATACTTCAGAACTGTGCGACATCTATCAGGACATGGTCGATGTGCTCGAACCCATGCTCTGCTCCTTCGGCGGACGCGCCTCCTTCGGTGGTGTCATTACCACTGTCAAATGCTTCGAATCCAACGGTCTGATCCGTGAAATCGTCAAAGAGAACGGCATAGGCCGGGTATTGCTGGTCGATGGCGGCGGCTCCATGCGCAGGGCGTTGATCGACGGCGAGATCGCCACCACGGCGGCCCAGAATGAGTGGGAAGGGATCGTCTGCTACGGCTGCGTGCGCGAGGTCGATGTGCTGGAGGATCTGGATCTCGGTATTCAGGCCCTGGCCGCCATTCCAGTCGGCGCCGACAACAAGGATGTGGGAGAAACGGATCTGCCGGTCAACTTCGGGGGGGTCACCTTCCTGCCGGACGATCACCTCTATGCCGATACCACCGGGGTCATTCTCTCCCCGGATCCGCTGGATATCGAATAAGCTGATCCATGTTTGCAGAATGGGGGCCTTGGCTCCCATTTTTTATGGGAAAATTCGGGGGAAATGGCTAGAAAATCGGGGAAAATAGACAAAAAAAGAGGGCCAGAAGAACTGGCCCTATAACTGGAAGCAATGTGAGCAATGTCGTGCTTTCACAAGAAGTCACCATGTTGGAACTGATGGGGCCTATCCCGGAACGCAAGTTAACAATAATCATTCTCATTTAACTTGGCAACTGTTATTTGCCGATATTTCAAAAAATGTGCAAAAAAATTGACCACCCTGGGGTGGCCAACTGGATCATCTCTGCTGACAAGCCGGGAACTCAGGCATTGCGCGCCTCGCCCTGCAGGGCAGCAGGATTGGGATCCCCCACCAGCTTGCGGCTGAGGTAGCGCAGCAAGACGCCATAGAGTGGTACGAACAAACCCAGGCTTATCAGCAGCTTGAATACATAGTCCACGGTCGCTATCTCGACCCAGTGCTCCGCCATGAAGGGATCATCACTGCGCCAGAAGGCGATGCTGAAGAAGGCAAGGGTATCGACCAGATTGCCGATCAGAGTCGATGCCGCCGGTGCCACCCACCAGGCCTTGAGCAGCCGCAGGCGGTTGAACACTATCACGTCCATGAACTGACCGATCAGATACGCCATGAAGCTGGCCAGGGCAATCCGGGCCACGAACAGATTGAAGGTCGCCAGATTGGCGATGCCCTGATAACTGCCCTCGAAGAAGAGCACGGACAGCACATAAGAGACCAGCAAGGCTGGCAGCATGACTCGCTGGATGATCTTGCGCGCCAGACCGGCGCCGAAGACTCGGACAGTCAGATCGGTGGCAAGGAAGATGAACGGAAAGCTGAAGGCTCCCCAGGTGGTGTGAAAGCCGAAAATGGTGATCGGCAATTGCACCAGGTAGTTGCTGCTGGCGATGATCAGTATGTGGAACAACGCGAGTCGCGTCAGCGCCGTCTGGTGCTGAGCAGGGGTCAGATTCATATTGTGACCTTTTTGGTTAATGGGGTTAGGGAACCCATAGCGCCACCATGGCGCTAATACGGCAGTGATCGAGGGGCGGCATTATACGCCCCCCGCGCCATAGTTCAATCCTTGTACCGTCGACTCAGCCAGCGCAGGGTTGCACGCCCCTCCTCGTCATCGGCGCTGAGCCAGCAGCCGCTATGATGCTCGAAGTGCAGCCAGATGCGGCTCTCTTCAAACGTCAGTTGCCAACTGTGGCGATCGGCGCCGCTATCTTGCTGTAGCAGCGCCAGCTCCCACTCATCCAGCAGACTGATTGCCAGCGCCGGAAAGTTGTCCCAATCGAGATCAGGATGGGTCAGCAGCAGGGTGCCGCTCGCCTCATCCATGCCCACCACCTGCCAGCTCAATGACATAGACGTCCCCATCCATGATCTCCTACCCGGTTGAGTTGTCGGCTTGAGCACTGATTCAGCTGCTGCATGAGAGCGCCTCCCCCTGATACCAGCTGGGGTGCGGCGTGGCGAGATCTTCGAATTCGCTCTGCTCGGCATAGGGATGCTGCAGCGCAGCATAAAGGCGCTCGAAGGGGGTCATATCCCCCCGCTCTGCCGCCTCTATCACCTGCTGGGCCAGGGCATTGCGCAGCACGTACTTGGGATTGAGCTGATTCATGCGCGCGCGACGCGACCCGCTCTCCTCCCCCTCCCGGGCGAGACGCTCACGATAGCTTGTCAGCCAACCTTGCCAGAGTGCGGCATCGGGCAGCAGGGCAAGCAGGGACGCAGGCCAGGGGCCGTTCGGCTCGACGAGCGCCAGACGGCGCAGGAAGAGGTGGTAATCAACCCCGTCCGCCGCCAGCTGCTGGAACATCTGGCGGAACAGGGCGGGATCCTCCTCCTCCCACTGCGTCAGCCCCAGCTTGCCGCGCATCAGCTCGGAGTAGTGCAGCATCAGATGATGTTCATACTGACCCAGTGCCGCGGCCAGGGCCTCGCCGTCCACATGATCCGCCAGGGCCTGGGCCAGTTTCTGCAGGTTCCAGTAACCCACAGCAGGCTGCTGGCTCAGGGCATAACGGCCGCCACTGTCGGTGTGATTGCAGACAAAGTCGGGCTCGTAGCCATCGATGAAGCCGTAGGGACCGTAATCCAGAGTCAGCCCCAGGATAGACATGTTGTCCGTGTTCATCACCCCGTGGGTGAAGCCAACGGCTTGCCACTTGGCGATGAGCCGCGCGGTACGCCGCACCACCTCGGCGAACAACTCGGCGCCGTTCTCAAGCTCGGGGAAATGGTGGCGCAGCAGGTAATCGATGAGAGCCGGGATCTTCTCCCCCTGGCCGCTCCAGGCGAAGTATTCAAACTGGCCGAAGCGGATATGGCAGGGAGCGGTGCGCAGTACCGTCGCCCCCGTCTCCACCGTCTCGCGATAGACGGGCTCGTCACTGCCGACCAGTACCAGGGCGCGGGTAGTGGGGATGCCGAGGGCATGCAGCGCCTCGGAGGCCAGGTACTCGCGGATGCTGGAACGCAATACGGCGCGCCCGTCTCCGAAGCGGGAGAAGGGGGTCTTGCCAGCGCCCTTAAGATGCAGGTCCCAAAGCTCACCGTCCGGGGTCTGCTGCTGGCCGAGCAACAGGGCGCGGCCATCACCGAGGCGCGCACTGTAGCCGCCGAATTGATGGCCAGCATAGACCTGGGCCACCGGCGCCATGCCCGGCAAGGGCTTGGCCTGACCGCAGCAGGCGAGCCAGTTGGCATCCGTCACCCCCGCCAACCCCAGTTCGGCGAGCAGGGGGCGATTGAGGTGCAGCAGGCGAGGATTGGCCAGGGGCTGGGGGGTTACCGGCTCGCAGGCCCAGGGCAATTCGGTGGCAAAAGTATTGATAAGCTTCATGGTGGTGCGATTCGTCCCTGCGTATGCTCGTGTCACTCTGTTATACCGCCGTCGGCCCAATCCGGCCAACGGGCGATGGTCCAATTTCAGCTCAAGGAGAAGAAGATGCACAAATGGCTATATGCCCTGCCCCTGCTGGCACTGGTATGGGGACATCAGGCCAAGGCGGCCGATGTCGAGGCGGGCAAGGCGAAGGCGGTGGTGTGCGCCGCATGCCATGGCATCGATGGCAAGGCCAGTGTCGCCAGCTACCCGCATCTGGCGGGTCAGAACGCAGCTTATCTCGCCAAACAGATGGAGGCGTTTCGCGATGGCGATCGCAAGGAACCCTTGATGGCCCCCTTCATGGCCATGCTCAGCGATGCGGATATCGACAACCTCGCCGCCTACTACGCCAGCTTGAAGTGACCTTGTGCGCCCGGTAGACGGGCGCCTCATCCCTGTCGCTACATCAACCAGACCCGGCACTTTTGCGGTCGATTGCGCTACATCAATCAGACCCTACCGCCGGCAGTAGTCGATGATCAGCTCCATCTCGGTCATCGGCATCGCCGCTGACCCAATCTCCACCAAGGTCGCTCTTAGCGACGGCAGTAGTCGATGATCAGCTCCATAAAGGCCTCGCCGAAGCGTTCCAGCTTGCGCTGGCCGACCCCATTGACCGCCAGCAGCTCCATCTCGGTCATCGGCATGAGCTGGGCCATCTCTACCAAGGTGGCATCGTTGAATACCACGTAGGGCGGCACCTCCTCCTGTTCGGCGATCTGCTTGCGCAGGCCACGCAGCTCCTTGAAGAGCCGCTTGTCGTAGTTGGCGCTGTCGAGCAGGCCATTGCGCTTCTCCTTGCGGCTGGAGATGGGCTGCAAGCGGGGCACCGCCAGCGCCAGCTTGACCTCGCCGCGCAGCACGGGGCGAGCCGCCTCGGTCAGCTGCAACACCAGGTTGCGGGTGATGTTCTGAGTCAGCAGCCCCTTGTGGATCAGCTGGCGAATGACGCTCATCCAGTATTCGTGGCTCTGATCCTTGCCGATGCCATAGGTCGACAGCTTGTCATGACCATGATCCTTGATGCGCTGGTTAAGCGACCCTCTTAGCACCTCCACCACATAGCCTACCCCGAAGGCCTGACCCACTCGCCAGACGCAGGAGAGCGCCTTCTGGGCATCCTCGCTGCCATCGTAGCTCTGGGGAGGATCCAGGCAGATGTCGCAGTTGCCACACGGCTTGTCGTTGTACTCGCTGAAATAGTTGAGCAGCACCTGACGGCGGCAGGTCTGGGCCTCGGCGAAGGCGGCCATCACGTTGAGCTTGTACTGCTCCACCTGCAACTGCTGGGGATTCTCGATGTTGTCGAGCAGGCGCCGTACCCGGCCAATGTCGGCGGGATCATAGAGCAGCAGCGCCTCGGCTGGCGTGCCATCGCGCCCGGCCCGGCCCGTCTCCTGATAATAAGATTCGATGTTCTTGGGCACGTCGTAGTGCACCACGAAACGCACATTGGGCTTGTCGATACCCATGCCGAATGCCACCGTCGCCACCACTATCTCGACGTCATCCTTGAGGAAGTCTTCCTGGGTGCGCTGGCGCTGTTCCAGGGGCAGGCCGGCATGATAGGGGGCCGCCTTGCTGCCGTGACGCACCAGGCGCTCGGCCACCTCCTCCACCCGGTTGCGACTGGAGCAGTACACAATGCCGCAGTTGCCCTTCTGGCCCTGGACGTAACGCAGTAGCTGCTCCGCCGCCTTGAACTTCTCCACCAGGCTGTAGCGGATGTTGGGTCTGTCAAAGCTGGCGGTGTGAACGAAGGGATCCTGCAACTCGAGGCGATGCAGTATGTCGCGCCGGGTCGCCTCATCGGCGGTGGCGGTGAGCGCCACGACGGGGACATGGGGGAACCACTGCTTGAGTCGGCCAAGGGCTGCGTACTCCGGGCGAAAATCATGCCCCCACTGGGAGACGCAGTGGGCTTCGTCGATGGCGAACAGGCCCAGGGGTTGCTCGGCCAGACGGTCCATGAATTCGTGCTGCAGCAACCGCTCGGGGGAGACATAGACAATCTTGATCTCGCCCCGGCGCATGGCGGCAAAGTGCTGGATCAGCTCCTCCCGGCTCAGGGCCGAGTTGATGTAGGCAGCCGCCACCCCGTTCGCTCTCAGGCTATCGACCTGATCCTTCATCAGGGAGATGAGGGGAGAGACGACCACCCCCAGCCCGGGTCGCAGCAGCGCCGGGATCTGGTAACAGAGGGATTTTCCACCGCCGGTGGGCTTGAGCACCAGACCGTCACGCCCCGCGATGATCTGTTCGATGATCTCCTGCTGGCCCGGCCGAAATTGCTGGTAGCCGAATACCGCCTGCAACAGGCTGAGGGGAGTCTCTGGCGGAGAATCGGGCAGGGTATCGGCGATGGCGGTCATGGTCTCTCCTCTGGGGGCGCCATTCTAAAGCAGCGGGCCCCCACAATAAACCTGCCATTGCGGATGTTAATGTCTTGTTGCAGACTGGCTGGAGTTTTTACTCGGCTTGTGCAGGGATGGATAGATGAAAGAGATGATGAAGAAGATGGCGCTAAGTGGCATTGCCACACTGTTCGCCGAGCAGATGCCATTCAACCAGCTGCTGGGCATCCGGGTGACCCACTATGACTTCGAACGGGTCGAGCTGCGGATCGGCATGGAGGGGAAACTGGTCGGCAACCCCTTCCACAACATATTGCACGGGGGTGTCACCGCCAGCCTGCTCGATGTGGCGGGGGGCATGATAGTGGCCGCCTCCTGCCTCGACGAGCTGGAGGATTTCTCCCCCAACTACCTCAAGGAGCGCTTCTCCCGTCTCGGCACCATAGACCTGCGAGTCGACTACCTGCGCCCTGGCCGGGGCACCGAGTTCATTGCCACCGCCCACATCATCCGATCCGGCAGCAAGGTGGCGGTTGCCCGCATGGAGCTGCACAACGAAGAGGGGACTCATATCGCCTTCGGCACCGGTACCTATCTGGTTGGTTAAACGCCTCGATTGCATAAAAACAGCGATGTTAATCCATTTTTAATCATTAGATTCCCCTCCCCCTCATCGTCATCGGGTCCATACTGGAAGTCGGGATTGTCATGCAGAAGGGAGAAGGAGATGAGTGCGAGTCTGGCAGTTGCATCACCCAGTGTCTTGTTGCAGCAACTTGAATCCATGTGCAATGAGGTGCAGACACCCGAGTGTCGCCACTGGCTGGAACAGGAGCTTCAGGGCTATGCCCCGGATGCTCAACTGCCCTGGTACCGCATAGTCCCCTGTCGGCAACGTGGTCACTTTCTGGATCTGAACACAGGACGCTATCTGACTTGCCATATCGGCAGTCAAACGCTTTGCCAACGCGATTTGGCCAACGTTCAGTTCATTTATGCCCGCGCCCCTGCCGCTCACTATTTACTGCATCCCAGTTCCGGTATAGAGCCTTGGCCCGTCGATCTCAAGGAGCAATACCAAGCCTTGCTGATCCCTGGTCACCTCTGTCTGCAAGCCTGGCACGAGCCCGTTTCTTCGTTGCGGATAAGACTGATGGAAGGCATTGAACACTTCATCAGCGAGTATCCCAAACACGCGGCTCTGCAACCACAACACAGCTTCAAGGCGTTGCAGCACAGCCACTGGCATATCTGAGTGAGCGCCTGGCGCGCAAGGAGGGCACCATAGACAAGACCCATAGCGAACTAGTGAAAATCTGAAAGATCACGGGATCTACCACAGGTCTCACCCAGGGCCACCAAGCGGTGGCCCGACTTTTTGTGCGCGCCACCCACGGCTGAATGCAGCACCACTCTCAGTGGGGAAACTGGCGCAATGCCATGAGCCAAACGGAAAATTGCTGGATGCCAGAATGCGAAAAGGCCGCTCTATTGAGCGGCCTTTTCTAAAAATGGTCGGTGTGAGAGGATTCGAACCTCCGACCCCTTCGTCCCGAACGAAGTGCGCTACCAAGCTGCGCTACACACCGATGTCTGCGGGGCGAGAATTTACCTAATGCCCGCACAAGGCACAAGTCTTTTTTCAGTTAACGCCTAAAAAAGCCGTGGTTAGTTCAACTCTTGGGCGATCGGCGCCAAGCGTCGAAAATCCCGCCCAGTCGGGACAGCCCAGTCACCTGAGCCATCGCCTTTGCCCATCTTCATACCACCGGGCGAAAAGCTGCCGGCCCCATCAGACGACGGCTCCAGTCCGCGACAGTGCCGTGTTCCAACCAGTGCGCCGCATGTTGCCGCCAACCCGGCGACAGGGCCGGGGTCTCGGTGAGCAGCAGCAGATCATCTTCATTGCGCACCTGATTGAAGAGGATGTCGGCACAACGTTTCACGCTTAAAGCAGGATAGGGGCTATCCACCAGGATCAGCTCGGCATCCGGCGCTATCACCCCCTCCTCCAACACCCGCAGTAGCCAGCCACAGCGGCCACTGAGCTGCATCACCTGGGAGACCTGGGCATAACCAAAACGCAGATTGAGCTTGAAGCAGGGGGAGCGCGGCTGGCTGATCTGGATGAGTGCCTCACCGAACCGATAGACATCACCGATGCAAGCAGCGGTTTCGGTCAGGCCGAGCCCGGAGAGGTTTTCACCAAAGGCCGCCGGCTGCCAGGGAGTGCCGGGCTCGGGCAGTGCCATGGCCTGTTGCCAGGTCTGCCACCAGGCATAATGTTCCGCGGGGTAGTAGTGCAGGGCGCGCTCTATGCCGCCATGATGGCGAGTCTCGGTCTGCTCGTCTCCGCTCAGCCCCTGAAAGGAGCAGAAGATGGCATCAGTGACGACTGACTTGTGAATGGCGCTGACCAGACCGGGGGCCAGTTCGGCACCAGATCCAGTGAAGAGGGAAATCCGCATTCTCATCCTCCTGATTGACGAGAGAATGCGGATGTTATCAGACTCAGGTCACCGACTGCATCTGCAGCATCTGGGAGATTTCCGCCCGGCGCCGCTTCTCGGCACGGGCCATCAGGAACCAGCTGGCGAAGGTGAAGATGGAGACGGAGAGCAATATCAGGCTCGCCACCGCATTGATCTCCGGCTTGACCCCCAGACGCACCGCGGAGAATACCTCCATCGGCAGGGTGGTAGAGCCAGGTCCGGAGACGAAGCTGGCGAGCACCAGGTCATCCAGCGACAGGGCGAATGACATCATGCCACCGGCGGCCAGCGAGGGGGCGATCATGGGGATGGTGATCAGGAAGAACACCTTCCAGGGCTTGGCCCCCAGATCCATGGCCGCCTCCTCGATGGAGAGATCCAGCTCTCTCAACCGTGCCGACACCACCACGGCCACATAGGCGGTACAGAAGGTGGTGTGGGCGATCCAGATAGTCACCATGCCCCGCTCGGCGGGCCAGCCCACCAGCTGCGCCATGGCCACGAACAGCAACAGCAATGACAGGCCCGTGATCACCTCCGGCATGACCAGGGGCGCCGTGACCATGCCGCCAAACAGGGTGCGTCCCTTGAAATTGGCGATCCGGGTCAGCACGAAGGCCGCCAGGGTACCCAATGCTACCGCGGCGATGGCGGTGTAGAAGGCGATCTCGAGAGAACGCATCACGGCCGTCATCAACTGGGTATTTTCGAGCAGCCCAAAATACCACTTCAGGGACCAACCCCCCCAGACCGTCACCAACTTGGAGGCGTTGAAGGAGTAGATCACCATGATGACCATGGGCAGGTAGATAAACAGCAAGCCGAGCACCAGCATCAGGCTCGGAAAATTGATGCGCTTCATGCCTTGCCCTCCAGCTCTTTGGCCTGGTTACGGTTGAACAGAATGATGGGGATGATCAACACCACCAGCATGACCACAGCCAGGGCCGAGGCGACGGGCCAGTCGCGGTTGTTGAAGAACTCCTGCCACATCACCTTGCCTATCATCAGGGTCTCGGGACCGCCGAGCAGTTCGGGGATGACGAACTCACCCACCACCGGAATGAACACCAGCATGCAGCCAGCGATGATGCCGTTCTTGGAGAGCGGTACCGTGATCTTCCAGAAGCTGTTGGTGTCGCTCGACCCCAGATCGGCCGCGGCTTCCAGCAGGCTCATGTCATGCTTCACCAGGTTGGCATAGAGCGGCAAAATCATGAACGGCAGATAGGAGTAAACCACGCCTATATAGACCGCCAGGTTGGTATTGAGGATCTGGATCGGCTCACTGATGAGCCCCATGTTCAGCAAGAAGCCATTGAGCAGGCCATTGTTGCTGAGAATGCCCATCCAGGCATACACCCGGATCAGGATGGCCGTCCAGGTCGGCATCATGATCAGCAGCAGCAGCACCGTCTGATTCTCCTTGCTGGCCCGGGCGATGGCATAGGCCATGGGGTAGCCGATCAGCAGGCAGATCAGGGTGCTGAAGAACGCCATCTTGAGGGAGCCCAGATAGGCCGCCAGATAGAGATCATCATCGCCGAGCAGCACATAGTTGCCCAGATTCAGCAATATGGTCAGCTGATCATCGGCCCAGCTCACCACGTCTGTGTAGGGAGGAATGGCCACGTCCGCTTCGGCGAAGCTTATCTTCACCACAATGATGAAGGGCAGCAGGAAGAAGAGGAACAGCCAGAAGAAGGGGATGCCGATCACCAGCTGGCGGCCCCCCAACCGCTTGAGTCGTCTCAGTGGGGTCATGATTGCAATACCACGCCGCTGTCATCTTCCCAGTAGAGGAACACCTGGTCATCCCAGGTCGGCCGCTTGCCGTGACGTTCGGCATTGGCGATGAAGGCCTGCACAATTTTGCCCGAGGGCAGCTGGATGTGATAAACGGAGTGGCCGCCCAGATAGGCGATGTCGTACACCTGTCCTGTGGTCCAGTTGAAGTCGGGATGCTCCAGCTCACTCGGTTTCTGAGTGCTCATCAGCAGCTTCTCCGGACGCAGGGCGTAGGAGACCTTCTTGTTCTCGGCGCGGGAGCTGATGCCGTGCCCCACATAGATGGGCTGCTCCAGATCCGCACAGGCGATGATGGCGTGGTCCTGCTCATCCGCCACCAGCAAGCCATCGAACAGATTGACGTTGCCGATGAACTCGCACACCTGCCGACTGACCGGGGTCTCGTAGATATCTTTCGGGCTGCCAATCTGCTCGATGCAGCCCAGGTGCATGATGGCGATACGCTCGGCCATGGTCATGGCCTCTTCCTGATCATGGGTCACCATGACGCAGGTCACCCCGACCCGCTCGATGATCTCCACCAGCTCGAGCTGCATCTGCGAACGCAACTTCTTGTCCAGTGCCCCCATGGGCTCATCGAGCAGCAGCAGCTTGGGGCGCTTGGCCAGGGAACGGGCCAGGGCGACCCGCTGGCGCTGGCCGCCCGAGAGCTGATGGGGTTTGCGCTTGGCATACTGACTCATCTGCACCAGCTTGAGCATCTCCTCCACCCGGGCGTCGATCTCGGCCTTGGCCAGACCGTCCTGCTTGAGGCCGAAGGCGATGTTCTGGGCCACCGACATGTGCGGGAACAGGGCGTAGGACTGGAACATCATGTTGATCGGACGCTCATAGGGCGGCATGTCGGTGATGTCGACCCCATCGAGGAAGAGCCGTCCCTCACTCGGACGCTCGAAGCCTGCCAGCATCCGCAACAGGGTAGATTTCCCCGAGCCGGAGCCGCCAAGCAGGGCAAAGATCTCGCCCTTGTTGATGGTCAGCGAGACGTTGTCGACCGCCAGGGTCTCATCGAACTGCTTGCTGATCCTGTCTATTTTTACCAGCACCTCTTTGGGTTGCTGGCTGCCCTCGAGGGCTTTCTTATAGGCGCTGGAGGCTATTGCCATTACCACTCACTCCCGACTTGAAATAGTGACCGGAGGGTCAATCCATAAAAACAACTGGCGCCCAAGCGGGCGCCAAGGTTAGGTCCCGGACTTGATTTTGGTCCAACTCCGGGTCATCAGGCGCTGTACTGTGCGGGGATGTGCCTCCTGCACATAGAGCCGCTTCAGCACATCCTGGGGGGGGTACACAGACGGGTTGTCACGGACGCTCTCATCCATGAAGGGTCCCGCCTTGGCATTGGGGTTGGCGTAGCCCACATAATCGCTCACCTTGGCTATCGCCTCCGGGGTAAGCAGATAATTGATCAGGGCATGGGCCTCTTTCACATTGCTGGCATCGGTGGGGATCGCCAGCATGTCGAACCAGAGGTTGCCGCCCTCCTTGGGAATGCTGTAGGCGATATTGATGCCCTTGCCAGCTTCCTCGGCCCGCGCGGCCGCCTGCAACACATCCCCCGAGAAACCGGCGGCGACACAGATGTTGCCGTTGGCGAGATCGGAGATGTACTTGGAAGAGTGGAAGTAGGTGACGTAGGGGCGTACCGCCAGCAGCTTCTGTTCCGCCAGCTTGATGTCGGCGGGATCGTGACTGTTGGGATCCTTGCCAAGGTAATTGAGCACGGCCGGGATCATCTCATCGGCAGAATCGAGGAAAGCCACCCCGCAATGGGTCAGCTTCTTGATGTTTTCCGGCTCGAAGAGCATCCCCCAGGAGTCTATCTTGTCGACCCCCAGCGCCTGCTTCACCTTGTCAACGTTATAACCAATGCCATTGGTGCCCCACAGATAAGGGATCGCATAGAGGTGACCCGGATCCGCCTTCTCAAGCTGATGCATCAGAGTCGGTTCCAGATTGACCATATTGGGCAGCAGGGACTTGTCCAGTTTCTGGAAAGCGCCGGCCTTTATCTGTTTGGCGAGGAAATTGTTGGACGGCACCACCAGATCGTAACCGGTGCGCCCTGTCAGCAGTTTGCCTTCCAGGGTTTCGTTGGAATCAAACACGTCATAGACGGCCTCGATGCCTGTCGCCTTCTGGAAATCACTGAGGGTGGTCTCACCGATATAGTCAGACCAGTTGTAAAAATGCACCACCGGCTGGGCCAGTGCTGCGTTTGCCAACCCCAGTGTCAGGGTCATCGTCATTATCTTGGAAATGTGCACGTCTTAACTCCTTTATGTCCTTGGAAGAGAGGTTCCGCATCCATACGGTCGTCTGCCCACCTTGCGTGGGAACCCTCCCGGCCAAACGGCAGACCGGGAGGGGTATTGCGGTTATTTGCCGGACTTTATCTTGGTCCAGCTGCGGGTCATGACACGCTGCACCTTGGCGGGAAGATCCGGGAAGGTGTAGATCTTCGCCAGGGTCTCGTCGCTCGGATAGATACCAGGATCGTTGCGGATCTCGGCGGACACCAGCGGCACTGAGGCCTTGTTGCTGCTCGGATAGCTGACCGCGTCGGAGATCTTGGCGATCACCTCGGGCTTCATCAGGTAGTTGAGGAACACATGGGCGGACTCGACGTTCTTGGCATCGGCCGGGATGGCCAGCATGTCAAAGAAGCTGCCTGCCCCCTCTTTCGGGATGACATAGGTCAGATTGACGCCATTCTTGGCTTCGATCGCCCGGGACTTGGATTGCTGCAGGTCACCCGAGTAGCCGACGGCCACACAGATATTGCCGTTGGCCAGATCCGAGATGTACTTGGAGGAGTGGAAATAGGCGGTATAAGGGCGAATGGAGAGGAACAGCTCCTCGGCCTTCTTCAGCTCTTTCGGATCCTGGCTGTCTGGCTTGAAGCCCAGGTATTTCAGGGCAGCCGGCAGCATCTCGGTCGGTGAATCCAGGAAGGAGACGCCACACTCTTTCAGCTTGGCCATGTTCTCTGGCTTGAACACCAGATCCCAGGAATCGACCGGCGCATCCGCCCCCAGAGCCGCCTTCACCTTCTCGATGTTGTAGGCGTAGCCGATGGTGCCCCACAGATAGGGGATCGAGTACTGGTTACCCGGGTCGCTCGGCTCCAGCGCCTTGAGCAAGGAGGTGTCCAGATTCTGCCAGTTCGGCAACTTGGTCTTATCCAGCTTCTGGAATACGCCCGCCTTGATCTGCTTGGCCAGGAAAGGGTTGGACGGCACGACCACGTCGTAGCCGGAGCTCCCTGCCAGCAGCTTGGCTTCCAGCACTTCATTACTGTCGAACACGTCATAGACGACCTTGATGCCCGTCTCTTTCTGGAAGTCTTCCAGGGTGGTGGGCCCTATGTAGTCGCTCCAGTTATAGACATGCAGCACCTTGTCATCGGCCATGGCACCGGCACTGAACAGACCCAGCGCCATGGAGGCGGCCAGCATTCCTGTTTTGAAAGACATCATCCTTGTCTCCTAAGCAAATGTATGCGCACGGCAATCGGGCCAGGGCTCGATTAACCTGCCAGCCTCTCTGCCGTCAGATCTAAACTGCGCCTGGCCAAATTGACCAATTCATCAACCTGTTCCTCGGTGATCACCAAGGGGGGCGATATGATCATGGTATCGCCGACAGCCCTCATCACCAAGCCATTGTTAAAGCAGAACTCCCGGCACGTCATGCCTGCATTGGCCGAGGCCGGGAAGCGGGCATTTGTCCCCTTGTCCTGCACTATTTCCAGCGCGGCCACCAAGCCCTTGCCCCGGGTTTCCCCGACGATGGGATGATCGGCCAGTTCGCGCCAGCGACGCTGCAAATAGGGGCCGATATTATCATGTACCCGCTTAACTATGCTTTCACTTTGCATAAGCTGGATGTTGGCAATGGCCACGGCGCAGGCGACCGGATGGCCCGAGTAGGTGAAGCCATGATTGAACTCACCGCCCTGCTCGATCAATACCTTGGCGACCCTGTCGCCGACCATGACGGCCCCCATGGGCAGATAGCCGGAGGTGATGCCCTTGGCCAGACACATGAGATCGGGTTTGATGCCAAAGTCCTCACTGGCAAACCAGTGGCCGGTCCGACCGAAGCCGCAGATCACCTCGTCGGCGATGAGCAAGATGCCGTACTTGTCGCAGATCCGCTGGATCTCGGGCCAGTAGCTGTCGGGCGGAATGATGACGCCACCAGCGCCCTGAATGGGTTCGCCGATGAAGGCCGCCACCTTCTCCACCCCCAGCGCCAGGATCTTCTCTTCCAGCTGACGGGCCCGGGCCAGGCCGAAGTCATGGGGCGTCATGCCCTGACCCTCACCGAAGTGATAGGGCTGATCGATATGCACTATGCCCGGGATCGGCAAACCGCCCTGAGCATGCATGCCCGACATGCCCCCCAGGCTGGCACCGGCCACGGTGGAGCCGTGATAGGCGTTATGACGGCTGATGATCACCTGCTTGTCCGGTTGCCCCAGGCTCGCCCAATAGTGGCGCACCATGCGCAGCACGGTGTCGTTGCACTCAGACCCTGAGCCGGTGAAGAAGACACGATTGAGGTGGGCCGGCGTCACCTCGGCCAACAGGGTGGCAAGCTGCACCGCTGGCGGGTGGCTGGTCTGGAAGAAGAGGTTGTAATAAGGCAACTGCTGCATCTGCCGGGTGGCCGCGTCCACCAGCTCCTGACGGCCATAGCCCATGTTGACGCACCAGAGACCCGCCATGCCATCGAGGATCTTGTGCCCCTCAGAGTCTTCGAGATAGACCCCTTGCGCCCCGGTGATGATGCGGCTGCCCTTCTGGTTCAGGGCCTGGAAATGGGTAAAGGGGTGCAGATGGTGGCTGGCGTCTTGTTGCTGCCACGCTTTGGTATTCGACATGAATTGCTCCTCGGTTCCTTCGATATGAGCGGGGGAGACCCTGTCGGCCTCCCCTGATGTGGGGCTAGACGTTCAGCAGCAGGAACTCACGCTCCCAACGACTGATCACCCCGAAGTAGGTCTCGTACTCCTTGCGCTTGACCGCCACGAAGGCCTCAACAAAGCGCTCACCCAGCATCTCCTTGATGGGTTCACACTGTTCCAGGTGGCTCAGAGCCTCCTCCAGAGTACGTGGCAGGCTATAGGGCAAGTCGTAGGCGCTGCTCTTCATCTCGGGCAGGGGCATGAGCTTCTCCTGCATGCCGAGATAGCCACAGGCCAGGGTCGCGGCCAGCGCCAGATAAGGGTTGGCGTCAGCGCCGGCGAAACGGTTCTCGACCCGACGGCCACTGATCTCGGAATAAGGCACGCGCAGGCCGCAGGTGCGGTTCTCCACCCCCCACTGCACGTTGCGTGGCGCACTCTCACCGAACGTCAGACGGCGGTAGGAGTTGACGTTCGGTGCCAGCAACGCCGTCACTGCCGGCGTGTATTTCTGCAAGCCGGCGATGAAGTGCAGGAACAATTCGGTGTTGCCGCCATT
This sequence comes from Aeromonas rivuli, assembly GCF_020149575.1. Lineage (NCBI taxonomy): Bacteria > Pseudomonadati > Pseudomonadota > Gammaproteobacteria > Aeromonadales > Aeromonadaceae > Aeromonas > Aeromonas rivuli. The sequence continues at coordinate 4,140,748 of NZ_CP079742.1, forward strand.
CTCAGTGCCAAACAGGTTGCGCCCTTCGCTATCGACCAGGCTCTGGTGGATGTGCATGGCCGACCCCGGCTCGTCGCTCATCGGCTTGGCCATGAAGGTGGCGTAGATGCCGTGACGGTGCGCGGCCTCACGCATGGTGCGCTTGAACAGGAACACCTGATCGGCCAGCTCGATGGCATCCCCATGGAGGAAGTTGATCTCCATCTGGGCGGCACCGGACTCGTGGACCAGGGTATCGACCTCCAGATTCTGGGCCTCGCAGTAGTCGTACATGTCCTCGAAGATGGGATCGAACTCGTTGACCGCATCGATACTGAATGACTGGCGAGCCGTCTCGGGGCGGCCATTGCGGCCGATGGGCGGCACCAGGGGGTAGTCAGGATCTTCGTTGCGCTTGACCAGATAGAACTCCAGTTCGGGCGCGACCACGGGTTTCCAGCCCTGCTTGTCGAAGCAGGAGAGCACCCGGCGCAATACGGAGCGTGGCGCTATGTCGATCAGGTTGCCGCTGGTGTCGAAACAGTCGTGGATCACCTGGGCGGTGGGTTCCAGCGCCCAGGGCACGAAACGTATGGTGTTGGGATCGGGGAAGAGGTGCATGTCCCGCTCCAGCGGGTCTATCATGCTGTCGTCATCCGGGTAATCCCCGGTCACTGTCTGGATGAAAATAACTTCGGGCAGGCGCATGCCACCCTCACGCAGAAACTTGCTGGCCGGAATGATCTTTCCCCGGGCGTTGCCGGTGAAATCCGGTATCAGGCATTCCACTTCCGTGATTCGGTTGGCATCCATCCAACCCTTGATACTGTCCATGTTAAACCCCGACTTGACGGTTGTCATTGGCAGGGGTGTCTAATATATGGAACACCCCTGTTGCAGATATGTAATCTCCGACTCCATAAAAGCCCGCCGTTATGGCGTCTGTCAAGCAGGTCTGTTTAAAAAACAATAAATAACAGTCTGGATAATGACCAGTTCGATGCGAAATACTAAACACTCACAGGAAGCAAACCTCAGGCGCCACCCCGTGCCGACAAGGATAGTCGTAGCGACTCGTGCTCAGTCAGAACCCGTCTTCTCCCCACCGATTATTTGCAAAGGCGCACACTCTTCGCTCACCGAGCTTTGCTTACTGCCGTTTTTTTGGTACAAGGCCCGCCCTGATTTGCACGCTTTTCATCAGGATCAGTGGTAAATCGAGGACACAGGGCTTGGACTGCGCGCAGACCGCCCCCATAACTACGGAAAATTGGGTTAGTAACTGACTGGTAAACCTTATGTGTGATTTCATGACAAAAGACCAACTGGCCTACTACAAGGGACAGATGGAGGCGCAAATTGCAGAACTCGAAGAGCGCCTCAACTCCCAGGCCAGCCAGGCCATCGCCACCGATACCAACGAGATGGCTGATGAAATTGACCGGGCCAGCATCGAAGAGGCCCGCCGCCTGGAGCTCAACCGTATCGAGCACGACAAGTTGCACCTGCGCAAGCTGAGGGCAGCCATCCGTCGCATCAACGAGGGCGACTTCGGCTACTGCGAGTCCTGCGGCGACGAGATCTCTCTCAAGCGCCTGCAGGCCCGCCCGGAATCCCGTTACTGCGTCGAATGCCAGAGCACCAAGGAATTCAACGACACTCACGTATTCCGCCGCGTCGCTTGATATATGCCCGGCCCAGGTCATGCACCGGGGCCGGGTTGTTTCCTCTCCTTGCCATCCGTCACCCGTCACCCGTCACCCGTCACCCGTCACCAACCAGCGAGCGCTCCACACGAGGCGATAGCACTTTATTCTGTTAGACTCCGGACAGTTTCCCAGACTCTTCAGGAGAGCAGACAGTGAAATGGCTCATCACCCTGTGTCTGTGCCTGCCCTTGCTGGCTCAGGCGCAAGATCTCGTGGTCAAGATCCCCAAGCGTCCCGTCAACCACCTAGACAGTGACTATCAGCTCAAGCTGCTGGATCTGGCCCTGCGCCACTCGGGGCAAGCATTCAAGATAGAGCAGGTCGATGTCGACTTGAACCAGTTCACCCTGCAACAGCAGCTCAAAACCGGCAAAACCATCAATCTGTTCTGGATGGGCACCTCCAGCGCCCTGGAGTCTGCCCTGTTGGCGGTGCCTGTGCCGCTGTTTCGCGGCCTGGAGGGGCTGAGACTCTCCTTCATCCATGAGAAGGATCAGGAGAAGTTCAGCCAGATAGAGACGTTGGAGCAGCTCAAGAAGATGAGAGCCGCCCAAGGCATCGGCTGGTCCGACAACAAGATCTATCAGGCGGCAGGCATCCCCACCTACATGACCCGCTTCACCAATCTATTCCGCCTGATGAATGACGGCGGCCGACTCGACTTCTTCCCGCGCAATATTGTGGAGATCTTCGCCGAACAGCGGGAATTGGCGAGCCAATATCCGAATCTGGTAGTAGAGCAGCACCTGCTGATCCGCTACCCCTTCGCCGAGTTCTTCTTCGTCAGTCCTCAATACCCCAAACTGGCCAAGGCCCTCACCCGGGGGCTGGAGTCCGCCTACGCCGATGGCAGCTTCATGCGCTTTTTCCGGGAGAACCCGGCCATTCGCACCGCCCTGGCCAGCGCCAATCTGGCCGGTCGCACCACCATCAAGCTGGCCAACCCGGACATGACCCCCTTGCTGCGCACTATTCCGGCCCAGTATTGGGATTATCCCCCCAGCCAGGGTCAGTAACGACCGCTGCCCATCCGTTATTGATGCCGATATGGAGAGACCCATGCGTTTCCTGAACACTCTGCTCACCGCCGTCCTGCTGCTCCCCGCCCTGGCCCATGGCAAGGCCGATACGGTCGGCGAGGTGAGCACCGCCTTCAAGCTGCTCGGACCCAACCACAAGATAGTGATCGAGGCCTTCGATGACCCGGACATTGCCGGCGTCACCTGCTATCTGGCTCGTCCCAAGACGGGGGGCGTCAAGGGCGGACTGGGTCTGGCCGAGGATCCCTCCCACGCCTCCCTCTCTTGCCATCAGACCGGCCCCATTGCCGTACCGGACCAGTTGAAACAGGGGGAGGAGGTGTTTGACGTCAACACCTCGCTGGTGTTCAAGGAGCAAAAAGTGGTGCGCTTCTTCGACAAGAAGCGGGGCAGCCTGGTCTATCTCACCTACAGCACCAAGCTGATTGACGGCTCCTACAAGAGCGCGGTCAGCGCCGTGCCCATCATGCCCTGGGGATAGCGTGCCGCTGCCCGGGTGATCCCCGGGCGCCAAACCCGATCGTTACACAGAATGTGGAGTTGCAGATGTACCAGACCGTATTGGTAACAGGCGCCACCAGCGGCATAGGCTATGCCCTGGTGGAAGAGTTGACCCGGCAGGGTTACCGGGTCTTTGCCACCGGACGCAACCAGGAGGCCCTGACCCGCCTCAAGCAGGAGACCGGCTGCCTGGGGGAGACGGCAGATCTCGCCGATCCGGTCGCCCTGCTCGCCCTCTACGCCAGCGCCGAGCAGGCCCTTGGCCCCATAGACGTGCTGATCAACAACGCCGGCATGAATAGCCGCAAGGCCCCCCTGGTGGACACCACCTTGGAGGAGTTTGACCAGCAATACGCCATCAACCTGCGCGCCCCGTATCTGCTGGCACGGGAGGCGCTCAAGTCGATGCAGCCCCGCGGCCAGGGTTATCTCATCAACGTGGTGAGCACGGTCGCCAAGCGCAGCAGTGAAACCATGGGGGTCTACACCGCCATGAAGCAAGGTTTCGCTGGCTTGAGTCAGGTGATGATGAAGGAGGCCCAGCCCCATGGCATCAAGGTCACCACCCTCTACCCGGGGGGCACAGATACCAGCTTTCGTGCCCAGGCCAGGCCGCAATACATGCAGCCCGCCAGTGTGGCACGCACCCTGGTGCAACTGCTCTCACTGCCAGACGATGTGGTGATGCACGAGATGACCTTCCGCCCACAGGTGGAGCTGGAGTAAATCAGCGTGGCCGATTTCCGAGGCGGCGCAACCCCAACAGTCTGGTTGGTTTTCATCAAGACAACCCCAAGCTCTCGTCACCATGGTGAGTCGGCAGCGGTTTCAGGTGCCGTGCTCGCCTCCTTGTTGTAAATTAACCACATAACCCAAGTTGGAGATTCAACGATGCGCGTCGCCCTGTTCAGTACCAAGAGTTACGACAAGGAACACTTCCACCAGGCCAACAGCCAGTATGGCTTCGAGCTGGAGTTCTTCGATGTGCGGCTGGAAACCAAGACGGCGCGCCTTGCCCATGGTTTCCCCGTGGTCTGCCTGTTCGTCAACGATGACGCCGACCGGGAGGTGCTGACCGAGCTGGCCGCCAACGGCACCCAGGTGATCGCCCTGCGCTGCGCCGGTTACAACAACGTGGATCTGGTCGCCGCCAAGGAGCTGGGACTGAAAGTGGTGCGGGTGCCCGCCTACTCCCCCGAGGCGGTCGCCGAGCACGCCGTCGGCCTGATGATGACCCTCAACCGCCGCATCCATAAGGCCTACCAGCGCACCCGCGACGCCAACTTCTCCCTGGAAGGCCTGGTCGGCTTCAACATGCACGGCCGCACCGCCGGCATCATAGGCACCGGCAAGATCGGCATCGCCACCCTGCGCATCCTCAAGGGCTTCGGCATGCGTCTGCTGGTCAGCGATCCCTATCCCAATCAGGCCGCCATCGATCTGGGCGCCGAGTACGTGGATGTCGATACCCTGCTGCGCCAGTCCGACGTCATCAGCCTGCACTGCCCGCTGTTCAAGGAGAACTACCACCTGCTGAACAAGGAGGCCTTCGCCAAGATGAAGGACGGGGTGATGATCATCAACACCAGCCGGGGCGGCCTGCTCGACTCCAACGCCGCCATCGAGGCCCTCAAGACCTCCCGCATCGGCGCCCTGGGGCTGGACGTCTACGAGGAGGAGGAAGATCTCTTCTTCGAGGACAAGTCCAACGAGGTGATCACCGATGACGTGTTCCGCCGCCTCTCCGCCTGCCACAACGTGCTGTTTACCGGCCACCAGGCCTTCCTGACCCGCGAAGCCCTGCACGCCATCGCCGACACCACCCTCGGCAACATCCAGGCCATCGAGAGCCAGGGCCGCAGCGACAACGAGGTCGAGTCCTGAGGCAAGCCGCCCCGGCACGTCCCTCAGGGCCGACACCACCCTGGGCAACATCCAGGCTATCCGTCAGGATGGACGCAGCGACAACGAGGTCGATGCCTGAGCCCGGATCGCCTCTGGCAGGCGAGCACCACTCTTTCTAATATCCAGCGCCGACTTGTGAGAGTCGGCGCAATTCGTTAGGCTGTCCGGCCCCTTTTTAGACAGGAGCCCGCCGCCCATGATTATCGGATTCGATTACGGCACATCCAACTGCGCCGTCGCCGTGATGGAGCAAGGCAGCCCCAGACTATTGTCCCTCGGCGCCTCCCACTACCTGCCCTCTACCCTGCACGCTCCGCACCGGGATGCCATCGCCGGTCTGCTCGCCGAAGGGCTCTCTCCGACGCAGCAACAAAGCTACCTCAAGCTGCGCGGCCCTGTGGTGCAGCGTGCCCAGTCGGTACGCCGCCAGATGCGGGACGAGGGGCTGATCGACGAACTCAGCTTCGGTGGCGCAGCCCTGGAGCGCTATCTGGAAGCCCCGGATGAGGGTTACTACATCAAGTCGCCCAAGTCCTTCCTCGGTGCCTACGGCCTCAAACCTCCACAGATAGCGCTGTTTGAAGACATCGTCTGCGCCATGATGCTGCACGTGCGCCAAGAGGCGGAGCAGCAGCTCGGCCAGCCGGTGCGCAGCGCCGTGATCGGTCGCCCGGTCAACTTCCAGGGACTGGCAGGGGAAGAGAGCAACCGCCAGGCCATCGCCATCCTCAGCGAGGCCGCCAGACTGGCGGGCTTCGAGCAGGTGGAATTCCTCTATGAACCCGTGGCCGCCGGCTTCGAGTTCGAGGCTCGCCTCAGCGAGGATGCCGTGGTGCTGGTAGTGGATATCGGCGGTGGTACCACCGACTGTTCCATGCTGCGCATGGGCCCCGGCTATCGAGACAGGCTGGATCGCAGCAGCGATCTGCTCGGCCACAGCGGTCAGCGCATCGGCGGCAACGACTTCGATATCCGCCTCACCGTCGAGGGCATGATGCCCCTGCTCGGCATGCATGAAACCCTCAAGACCGGCAAGCCGCTGCCCCATCCGCTGTTCTGGGATGCCGCCGCCATCAATGACGTCAGCGCCCAGAGCCGCTTCTACAGCCTGGAGACGGCGCGCTCCCTGCAAGAGCTGCAGCTCGACAGCCAGCCGGATAGCAAGCTGGGACGCCTCGCGCGACTGCGGGCCCACAAACTCAGCCACCAGCTGGTCTGGCGCGCCGAGCAGGGCAAGATCAGCCTCTCGGATCAGACACACTGCCAGCAGCCACTCACCGAGCTGGAGCGGGATTTGCACGCCGAACTGACCCGGGATCAGCTGGCCGCGGCGGCCGCCCCTCTGCTGGAGAAGATCGGGGAGTTGATGGACGAAGCCATTGCCGCCGCCGGGGTCATGCCGGATCGCGTCTTCGTCACCGGCGGCAGCGCCCGCTCCCCCCTCATCAAGACCTACATCAACGCTAAGCTGCCCGCTATCCCGGTAGATGGCGGCGATGACTTCGGCTCGGTCGCCTCCGGCCTGGCCCGTTACGCCGAGCGGCTGTTTGGCTCTTGACCCAGCTGGAGTTCAGGCCCATAGCGGCAAAAAAGCGGCGACCTCAGGGTCGCCGCATCTATTTCCGGGCAGTGGCGTCTGGCTTGGCCACTATCGGCACCCATCCAGTCATGGGAGGCTCCCAGGTCGTCTCGGGGCGACAGAAGCGGTCGGGGGAGCACCCTGCGCCCCTGCCCCCACCCTCTCCCTGACGCTATCCTTAGGGCACTTATTAGCGGAGCCCTCCCATGTACAGATTTTTGCTGCTGGTGCTCGCCCTGCTCCTGCTCGGCGGTTGCAGCTCGGCCCCCCAACTGAGCCGCCAGGATCTCATGCACCACCACTGGGTGCTGGACAAGCTGGATGACCAACCCATCACAGTGCCTGCCCGCAACAGGCCGGATCTCGAGATAGGCGAACACTTCACCGTCAACGGCATCGCCGGTTGCAACCGCTACTTCGGTCAGGGTCGCCTCAAGGGCGATCGGCTGAAGGTCACCAACCTCGGCAGCACCAGCATGGCCTGCCTGGCCCCCCTCGACACCATAGAGCAGGCCGTGCTCGACACCCTGCAACAGGGCGCGACCCTGGAGGGCGACACCCAGCGGCTGATCCTGCAGGGAAAACGACATCGTCTGGAATACACGTTGCGCGACTGGGTCTACTAAACCCGGGCTCCTCCACGCTGGAAGGCGACACCCAGCGGCTGATCCTGCAGGGGAAACGGCACCGTCTGGAATACACGTTGCGCGACTGGGTCTACTAAACCCGGGCTCCTCGACCCAAGGCCACCACAAACAGGAGCACGGCCACGGCAGCTCTGTCGCGCAATAATGGACAGCGCATCAGGAACAAGGCCGCAGTATGTGGCACAATATGGGCAGTGCACGCAACGGAGGCGGCCCCCATGTCGATGGATCACCTGTTTGACAAGATTAAACAACTGCCCACCATACCCCAGCTGCTTCACGAACTAATGCAGAGCTTCGGGGATGAAAATGCCCAGATCGACAAGATAGCCGCCAAGATCGCCATGGACCAGGTGATCAGCGTCAAGGTACTTCGCCTCGCCAACTCCGCCGCCCTGTGCCGGGGCAAAGAGGTCACCTCCATCGAGCAGGCCGTGATCCGGCTCGGCTTCAACCGCTTGCGCTCCCTGGTCGTGGCGTCCAGCATCATTGGCAGCTTCAAGGCCCCGCCCAGCTTCGACAAGCACCGCTTCTGGACCGAGACCTTTCAGGTCGCCACCATAGCCCGCATCCTGGCCCAGCAAGCCAAGGAGATGGATCCCGAAACCGCCTTCACCTGCGCCCTCATCCACAACATTGGGGAGCTGCTGATCCAGAGTGCCCTGCCCGAAGAGGCGGAGCTTATCCATCTGGCGGTGCAACAGGGCAGCAGCCGGGTCGATGCCCAGCGCGAGATGCTGGGCTACGACTATGCCCAGCTCGGCGCCGAGCTGGCCCGGCGCTGGCAGCTGGCGCCCGCCTTCGTGGTCGCCATCGACCAGCAACTCGACCCCCTTGCCCATCAACCGGTCAGCCGCGATGCATTGCTGATCCGGCTGGCGGTATTCGTCTCCTTCGCCTGGCATGCCGGCGTCCCGGCCCAGACCATCATAGCCCGCTTCCCGACCCCGCTGGCCAAGCCCCTGGGGCTGGATATCAGCCAGTTGGCTGCGCAGCTTGAGACGCTCCATGAGCAGGGCAACGCCCTCGCCGAACTCCTGACCCAGTGAGCCTATGACCCAAGATATCCCGTTTCTGTTTCACCCTCAGGCGGCCCCCTGGTTTCAGGAAGGGCCCGATTCCCTGCTGCTGACCCTGTTCTGCGAGCAAACCGCCCCCATTCGCGAGGTCTGGCTGCGCCACGAGCCGGATAACGAGGAGTATCTGCTGCCCATGGCTCAGGTTGCGAGCCGGGACAGGTTGAAAATATGGCAGGTCAGACTGCCTCTGACGCAGGGGCAGGATCTGCAGCTCTACTGCTTCAAGTGCCTGACCGACGAGGGCCAGTGGTGGCTGCACGGCGCCGGGACAAGCCCTTCGGTGCCGCCCCGCGAGCAGCATTTTCGCTACAACAGCCGCCACCAGCCGCCAACCTGGGTGCAGGATCAGGTGTTCTACCAGATCTTCCCCGACCGGTTCTGCAACGGCGATCCCGCCTTGAGCGTGCGTCATCACGAGTATGAGTACGGCGGCAAGGCGGTGATCAGCAAGGCCTGGGGCGAGCCGGTCAGCCAGCAGGGTGAAGGCACCGCCAGCTGCGAGTTCTATGGCGGCGACCTGGCGGGGATAGACGCCAAGCTGCACTACCTGCACTCCCTCGGGGTGACGGCGCTCTATCTCAACCCCATTTTCGCCTCGCCGAGCAACCACAAGTACGACACCCAGGACTATTACAGCGTCGACCCCCATCTGGGCAGCAATGAACGGCTGGCCGAACTGACCCGCAATCTGCGCCAGCGCGGCATGCGCATCATCCTGGACGCCGTGGTCAACCACACCTCGACCCAGCACCCCTGGTTCTGCCCGCCCCAGGGGGCCATGGGTAATCCGGACTCGGCGTTTCGCAAGTTCTATACCTTCGATCAGGAGGGGGACTATGTGAGCTGGAAGGGGATCCGCAGCCTGCCCAAGCTGGATTTTGCCAGCGAGCAGGTGCAGGACGCCGTCTATCGCGCCGAAGACGCCATCTTGCGCCATTGGATGCGGCCGCCCTACCAGATAGATGGCTGGCGCTTCGACGTCATTCACATGCTGGGGGAGCGCGGCACCGCCGAGGGCAATCCAGGCCATGTCCGCGCCATCCGCCATACCCTCAAGCAGGAGAATCCCGACGCCTATGTGCTTGGCGAGCACTTCTTCGAGGCGAGCCAGTGGCTGCAGGGGGATCAGGAGGACGGCGCCATGAACTACTACGGCTTCGCCCACCCGATCCGCGCCTTCCTGGCCGGGCAGGATATCGCCTATCACCCCATCAAGATCAGCGCCGCCGAGCTGGACACCTGGCTCAAACTGGCCCGGGCCCATGTCCCCTTCAAGAACCAGCTCGCCCAGTTCAACCTGCTGGACAGCCATGACACCGCCCGCTTCCTCTACCTGCTCGGTGAAGACAGAGCACGGATGATGCTGGCCGCCACCTTATTGCTCACCTACATTGGCACCCCCTGCATCTACTACGGCGACGAAGTGGGCCTCTCCGGCGGCAATGACCCCGACTGCCGCCGCTGCTTCCCCTGGGACAGCACGACCTGGGATCATGTGCTGCATGAGCACTACCGCCGCCTGGCCCAGATCCGCCGTCAGCGTCCCTCCCTGCGTCGGGGCGACATCCAGACCCTGTATGCGGGCGCCCACAGCTATGTGTTCGCCCGCACCCTGCAGAGCGATCAGGTGGTGGTGGCCTGCAACCGCCACCCGAGCGAGCCGCGTACCATCCGCCTGCCCCTGTGGCAGACAGCCAGCCCCGCCAGCCGCTTCACCGACGCCTTCAACGGCGACAAGTTCGAGGTGATACAGGGCCAGCTGCACCTGACCATACCGGCCAATTCTGCCCGGGTGCTGCTCTCCAGCTAGTCAGTTCGACGGGGCCAGGCCCGGACATGGACCATAAAAAAAACCGGAGCCTGGGCTCCGGTTTTTTTGTGGGGTGACACGGGGCTCAGTAGTTGATGCTGACGTAGCTCACCTCGGGGACCTGCCACTCCTGCTTGAGGAAGACGGTCAGCACGAAGAAGAAGTTGGCGAGCAGGTTGGCGAAGCGCGGCAAGATGGGATCGTACGAGACACCGCTCTCTTCGAGGCGCACCAGCAGGCGCACCACCTTCTTGCTGGCACAGCGGCACAGATGCAGGGCCGGGATCGGCTGGGGGCCGCGGGGCAGCACGAAGCCGGTCACCCGGCCACGGCTGGCCTCGTTGTAGAAATCGTAACGCGCCTTGAGCCAGGCCATGTCCTCCTCGAAGATGCCGAGCCGACCGCGTACCGAGCCGTTGAGGTTGTAGATAAGCCGCTGCAACTGGTCGAGATCCGCAAACACGGCGGCCTCTCCCTCGTTGCGCTCCCCGGGCAGCATGGCCATGACCCCCCCGACCTGACAGCAGAGTTCATCGGTCGCTATCTCGTAGTCGCACTGGAACTGGGTCTCGTAGATGAAGGGGTAGCAGAGCTCGCGGATGTCTTTCGGGCGCTTGTGGCTGCGTTGGCGCGCGGATTGCTGCACAGGTTGCCGCTCTGAAGGGGCCGCACCCGGCTCATCCTGGGCCGGGTTGGATTCTGACTGCTGGTCCATGGCATTCTCACTCACGGGAAAAGTCGCAGTGTGCCAGCCCGGCGCGCCCCAGGCAAACCGGCGCGCCCTGCTCTCTCATCAAAACCTCAGGCGGTTCCTAGTAGCCGATAGGCGTTGAGCAGACGCTGATTAGCGGCCATGAAGCTGGCCCCCCAGACTCCCTCACCAAAGCCTCAGGCGGTGCCTAAGAGTCAATAGGCGCTGAGCAGACGCTGATTAGCGGCCATGAAGCTGCCCCCCTGACGCCCTCATCAAAGCCTCAGGCGGTGCCCAATAGTCGATAGGCGTTGAGCAGACGCTGGTTGGTGTCGATGAAGCTGGCCTCCTGGCTGGCATCGTCCCCGCGCGCAGCCAGCACGGTCGGCGTCAGCGCCTGCTGCTGACTCTCCGGCAACAGGGCATCGGCCTGTTGCTGCCAGCCCGCCAGCCTGGGCAGATAGTCCGCCAGGGGAGCCAGACTCTGCTGCAGGGCACTGCTGCCCTGATAACTCTGGCTGAGGCGGCTCGACTGCTTGAGACGCAGGGAGTAGGCCACCAGCTGGCCGTCATCCAGCCCGGGCAGCTGGGCCGGATCCAGACTCTGACCCAGCTTGCCGTTGAAGAAATGGTCCGCCAGGGAGTCGAGTCCCTTGACCAGATCGCCGATGGCAGCGAGCTCGGCATCCCCCAGATCCCCTTCGAGGGAGAAGCTGAAGTTCTGACTCAACTTGAGGCTGAACTGGCTGGCATTGCCCTGCTCCTGGGACTTGAGCTGCCAGCTGTCGTTGAAGCGCAGCATCACCCTGTCCCCATCCCGGGTCTCTATCTCCAGGGTGCCCTGCTGGCGATCGGCCATCTCGGCCGCCTTCAGATCGACATTTGACACTTCCCCGAAGAACGCTTGCTCGAACTGATCCAGCCCGTCCTGGATCAGCTTGTAGCTCTGATCGATGCCGGTCTTGATATCTTCGTTGTCGGTCGCCTTGTCACCCAGCTGCTGGCGAGCATCGGCAAAGCCCATGTTCACCCCCTTGCGGGCCTGGGCCATCATGTCCGCAAGGGCCTCGTCGGACTTGCCATCGGCCCGCGCCGCGCCGAGTCGGCCGGTCACGAAGTGCAGCACGTTGTCGGCCACCGCCTGGAAGTCGAACAGGGTCTCCGGGGTGATCTCGGCGGCTGGCTCGACCCTGGGTGCCTGATAGCCCTTGCCGTTGACCTGAAGATGGAACTGCAACGCCTGCTGCACCAGTCCCTGCGCCCAGCGCGGTGCCCGGTTCAGGATCACCTCGTCATCACTGAGCCTGTTGCTGGCGTCGCTCGCAGGAGCATTGACCAACGCCTTGCCCGGTGTCTCCCCGGCCTTGCCATGGCGCGCCTCATCGGTGCGCACCTCGCCACTCATCCGTCTGGGCTGACCCGCCCCCATGCCATCCATCTGCATCATGACTTCCTCATACAATCCCCGTTAGCAGCTTATCGGCCAGGATGAGCGCTTCTTGACCACAAAAATGATCTCGCCCTCCTCTGCGGATCCCTCCTGCCATCGAGCAGGCAAAGAGGGGGGATTTAGCGACCATAAGGTCGCACTCCCCGCAGCGCTCCCCATCTTCATCCTGCGGAATAAACTGACCGGCTACTTATTGACCATAAAAAACTGGACAATCTGCGGCTGACTTTTAAAATCATGCCCCTTTGGGTGGCCCTGTGCCGCCCACCGCTTTCTGCCCGGCCCCATCGGCCGCATCTCGAGGTATGTCATGACCCAATCCGAGCGAACCCCGGCTGCTTATCAGGCCCAGTTAGCGGCCAAGGCCCAGCGCCTGCAGGCCCTGTTTGCCGGCTTCAATCCTCCTGCCCTCGAGGTCTACGCCTCCCCGGCCGAGCACTATCGGATGCGAGCCGAGTTTCGCCTCTGGCATGAAGAGGATGACCTCTACCATGTGATGTTCGATCAGGAGAGTCGCGAGCGCATCCGGGTCGATCAGTTCCCGGCCGCCAGCGCCCTGATCAACCAGGTGATGCAGCCCCTGCTCGAGGGCCTGCGCCCGGTCAAGGCGCTGCGCTTCAAGCTGTTCCAGATAGACTACCTCTCCACCCTCTCCGGCCAGCTCTGCATCAGCCTGCTCTATCATCGTCGCCTCGACGACCAGTGGCAGGTTGCCGCCGAGGTGCTGCGTGCCAGCTTGCAGGAGCAGGGTTTTGACGTGCGCATCATAGGTCGGGCCCACAAGCAGAAGATCTGCCTGGGGGAAGAGTTCGTGGTCGAGACCCTGAAGGTGCAGGGCCGGGAGCTCATCTACCAGCAGGTGGAGAACAGCTTCACCCAGCCCAACGCCGAGATTAACCAGCTGATGCTGGGCTGGGCCCAGGACGTGACCCGGGGCAGCGAGGGGGACTTGCTGGAGCTCTATTGCGGCAACGGCAACTTCTCCATCGCCCTGGCCCAGAATTTCCGCAAGGTGCTGGCCACCGAGATCGCCAAACCGAGCGTGGCCTCTGCCCAGTTCAACATCGCCGCCAACGGCGTGGAGAACCTGATCATACTGCGCATGTCCGCCGAGGAGTTCACCATGGCGATGCGTGGCGAACGGACGTTCAATCGCCTGGAGGGCATAGATCTCGCCGCCTACCAGTGCAATACCATCTTCGTCGATCCCCCCCGCGCCGGGCTGGATGAGACCACGGTCAAGCTGGTGCAGGAGTACGACAACATCCTCTACATCTCGTGCAATCCGGATACCCTGATCGACAATATGCAGGCCCTGGGAGAGACCCACGAGGTGGCCCGCCTCGCCCTGTTTGATCAGTTCCCCTGGACCCATCATATGGAAGCGGGCATCTACCTGCGTCGCAAGGCGGGCTGATGCCACAGGGGACACATCGATCCCCCTCGACAGGCAGAATGACAACAGGGCCCGCGGGCCCTGTTTTGATTAGTTATCCCGGTGCAGAGCGCTGGCGCAGCCGTTATGCTGGCGACAAGCGCATTCGCGCCATCGCCGGGGGCCACGCCACCATGCCACGTGTTCTGTTTGTTGAAGATGATCCCGAGATAGGCCAGCTCATCAGCAGCTGGCTCGGCCGCCACGATATCGACGTCCTGCTGGAAACCCGGGGGGATCTGGCGCTGGCCAGAGCCCTGGCCGAGCGGCCGGATCTGGTGCTGCTCGACATCATGCTGCCAGGGTTGGATGGTCTCTCCCTGTGCCGGGATCTGCGGCCACGCTTCCCTGGCCCCATCGTCATGCTCACTTCGCTGGACAGCGACATGAACCAGATCCTCAGTCTGGAGCTCGGGGCCAACGACTACATCCTCAAGACCACGCCGCCCCCCGTGCTGCTGGCCCGGCTGCGAGTCCAGTTCCGCCAGCAGGGGCAGGTGCCGCAATCGGCCGCCCTCATCACGCCGCCCCAGCGCCTGCAATTCGGTCGCCTGCGCATCGACGGCCCGGGGCGGGACGTGCGCCTCGATGGCAACAGCATCCCGCTCTCCACCAGCGACTTCGATCTCTTGTGGGAGCTGGCCTGCCATGCGGGCCAAATCCTGGGGCGGGAGGCGCTGTTTCGCAACCTGCGCAGTCGCGACTATGACGGCCAGGACCGCAGCATGGATGTCGCCATCTCGCGCCTGCGTCGCAAGCTGGGGGATGACCCTCACAATCCGACCCGGATCAAGACGGTACGCCAGAAGGGCTATCTGCTAGTCCCCCAGGCCTGGGAATAAGCAGTTACCGAATGACCTTGATGCTCTCTGCTCCCTTCTCCCCTTGCGGGAGAAGGGTTGGGGATGAGGGGGGCGCCCAGACGCAATCCAGGCAAGAGGAGAGCCCCCATGCGCCGCCTGTTTATCCAGTTCTACCTGCTGCTGATCGGCTGTTTCACCCTGGCCATCCTGCTGATCGGCCTGGTCTACCAGGTCAGTGCCGAGCGGGCCGGTGACCGCTATCTGGAGCGGATGATGCAAGGCAGCCTCGGTCTGCTCACCGGTGAACTGGCTCGCTTGCCTCCAGAGCACTGGCCCGCCCGCATGACGGAGCAGAGCCGTCAGCTCGCCCTGCCGTTGCAGACAGGCGCCCTCACCAGGCAGCCGCTCGCCAACGAGGATCAAGCCTTCCTGGCAGCAGGCAACATTGTCATCGTCGAGGAGGATGACACCTTCTTGCAACGCATCCCCGGTACCGACCAGGCTCTGATCGTCGGCCCGGTGCCCTACCTCTCCTACCTGCACGAACTGCACTGGGTCGACATCGGCCTGTTGCTGCTCATCGGCCTCTCCCTCGGCCTGCCGATCCTGCTCTGGCTGCGTCCCCACTGGCGCGGCCTGCAACGTCTGGAAGAGAGCGCACGCCGGGTGGGCGCCGGGGATCTCTCCAGCCGCACCGGCTTGGCCCCCGGCAGCAGCCTGGGCCAGGTCGGTCGGACCTTCGATAACATGGCCGAACAGCTGCAAGCCATGCTGGCCAGTCGCAAACAACTGACCGATGCCATCGCCCATGAGCTGCGCACCCCGCTGGTCAGGCTCCGTTACCGGCTCGCCATGCTGGATCCACAACCGGATGACGCAGAGCAGCAGGGGCTGGAGCGCGACCTCGGCGCGCTGGATGCCCTCATCGAGGAGATGCTCACCTATGCGCGGCTCGATAGGCCCGAGCTGCCCCTGCAATGCAGCGAGGTCGAGCTGGGCGACTGGGCACAGAGCCGCCTCGTTGACTGGCAGGCACTGCGGCCGGACAGACGACTCACCCTCCAGCTTCCCGCCCATCCCCTGCCCTGGCGCGGCGACATCCGCCTGTTGGACAGAGCGCTGGAGAACCTCATCGGCAACGCCCTGCGCCACGCCACCAGCCGGGTGACCCTGGGCATGGAACGGCAGCAGGATCACTATCTGCTGGAGGTGAGCGACGACGGCCCCGGCATAGACTCTGCCCTGGCGCCCCAGATCTTCGAGCCGTTCGTGCGGCTGGATCGCAGCCGGGACAGGCGCACCGGCGGCGCGGGCTTAGGGCTCGCCATAGTGCGCAGCATCGCCCGCCACCATGGCGGCGAGGTGCAGTTGCTGCCCGCCGAGACGGGGGCCCGCTTCTGCCTCAGGCTGCCGGTACATTTGGATACAAACCGTCACCAGCCACTCACTGAAGCGGATCGGCAACAGCCTTAGGATGACGTCATGGAGAAACGCTCCATGTCATCAACCCGAACGAGGAACTGGAATATGAAAAAGCTGATCCCCCTGAGCCTGGCTGCTCTCTTCGCCCTGACCTCCGGCTTCACCATGGCTGCCACCCCGACCAAGGCCGCCGCCCCTCACGCGACCCAGACCAAGGTGGTGAAAAAGCATCACAAGGCGGCTCACACCGCCGTCGCCCCTGCCAAGGTCAAACCCGCTGCGGCGGCACCCAAGGCCTGATCGCCACGGTTCGGCGTCACCTTAAGCGAGAAGGGGCCCCATCACGGGGCCCCTTCTGTTATTTCCAACCTGACAATCTGGGCTCAATCCAGCATGTAGTCGACCGGCAGCGCAATGCGGGCGACCCCGGAGGCTACCGCGGCCAGGGCCACGGCACGGGCCACCTTGGGCAGCAGGCGGGCATCCATCGGCTTGGGAATGACGTAATCCTTGCCAAAGCTGAGCGCACTCACCCCGGCGGCGGTCAGCACCTCGGCCGGTACCGGCTCCTTGGCCAGGGCGCGGAGCGCCTCTACCGCAGCCACCTTCATGGCATCGTTGATGCGGCTGGCACGCACGTCCAGGGCACCGCGGAAGATGAAGGGGAAACAGAGCACATTGTTGATCTGGTTCGGATAGTCGGAACGGCCCGTGCCCATGATGAGGTCATCGCGCACCCCGTGGGCCAGGGCGGGCTTGATCTCGGGATCCGGGTTGGAGCAGGCGAAGATCACCGGGCGCGGTGCCATCAGGGCAACCGCCTCGGCCGGCAGCACATCCGGGCCGGAGACGCCGACGAACACATCTGCCCCCTCGATCGCCTCCATCAGGGTGCGCAGCGGCGTGTCGTTGGCGAAGCGCTGCTTGTACTGGTTGAGATCGGTGCGACCTGCGTGGATCACCCCCTGGCGGTCGAGCATGAAGATGTTCTGTGGCTGGGCGCCGCAGGTGATCAGCAAGTCCATGCAGGCGGTGGCTGCCGCGCCCGCACCCATGCAGACGATGCGGCTCTCAGGCAGGCTCTTGCCCTGAATGTCCAGGGCGTTGAGCAGGCCGGCAGCGGTGACGATGGCGGTGCCATGCTGGTCATCGTGAAACACAGGAATGTCGCAACGGGCGATCAGCGCTTGCTCTATCTCGAAGCACTCGGGAGCCTTGATGTCTTCCAGATTGATGCCACCGAAGGTGTCGGCGATGGCCGCCACAGTGTCGATGAACTGCGCGCTGGTCTCGTGCTTGACCTCGATGTCGATGGCGTCGATGCCGGCGAAGCGCTTGAACAGCAAGGCCTTGCCCTCCATCACCGGCTTGGAAGCCAGCGGCCCCAGATTGCCCAACCCCAGGATGGCGGTGCCGTTGGAGATGACGGCAACCAGGTTGCCCTTGCCGGTGTAACGATAGGCATCATCCGGATTCGCGGCTATCTCGCGCACCGGCTCGGCCACGCCAGGGCTGTAGGCCAGCGCCAGATCCCGCGCCGTCTCGGCCGGTTTGGTGAGGGCGATGGCAATCTTGCCGGGAACTGGTTGAGCGTGATAATCGAGCGCTTGCTGACGCAGATCGGACATGGGAACCCCGAGGCAATGGATGAATTAAGGGAGAAAGCGTGACTCGCCCTGGGCGAGGGGCTGGGATCATAAAGAAAAGAGCGGGGGTTTCCCAGCAGAAAATATCGCCAAATTGCTGTTAAGCCCATACTCAACAGCAATCCATGCTGGCCATAACTACCCATTTAGTCGTAGATGTGGTTTCAGTCCATCACGGGAATACCGACCAACTCTTCTGCCTGGCGCGCCAGCGCCTCCGTCATCCCCTGGAAAATAAACAGATGGAAGGGCAGCATGGCGAGCCAGTAAGCCAGCCCCCATGCCCCCTGAGGGTGCCAGTGAGCCGCGACCGTCAGCCGGGTCAAGCCGGAGGGTTCGGGGGTGATACAAAATTCGAGCCGCCCCACCCCGGGCGCTTTCATGTTGAACAGCAACGCCAGCCTGCGCCCCTCTTCCACGCCGATGATCTGCCAGGAGTCGAGCATGTCTCCCTTCACGAAACGGTCCGGGTTGGTGCGCCCACGGGTCAGGGCCGGGCCGCCGATGGCCGCATCCATCCACTCCCGAATGGCCCAGAGGCTATTCATGTAGAAGTAACGCTGCTCCCCACCCAGCCCTTGCAGCACCTGCCAGAGTGCCTCAGGAGGTGCCAGAGAGAGGGCAGTGCCGCTGGCCACCCTGTCATAGAAGCCGTACTCGGGATGGCGCCAGCGCAGTCCCAGGGGTGTCTCCTCCCCTTGTTGCTCGGCACCCAGCCTCTGTTCCAGCGCCAGACTCTCGGTCAGCGCCTCGTCGAAGCTGAGCAGGGTCTGGGGCAGCAGGGCTCGCAGGGGGCCATCATCGGCCGGGATGTCGTGCTTGAGGCCACCGACCAGGGCCTTGGCCACCGGTTGGGGCACCGAGGTGGCAAACTGCAGCCACCAGGCGGAGAGCCGCGGGGTCAGCAAGGGAATGGGAATGATGGGGCAGCGTTTGCCGATATGGGCGGCGAAGCGCTGCAACTGCTGCTGGTAGCTGAGCAGCTCCGGGCCCACGGCGTTGAGCACCTCGCCATCGACCCCCTCTGCCTCCACCAGACCGCCGAGGTAGTGGAGCAGGTTGGAGAGGGCGATGGGCGGGGTGCGGGATCGCACCCACTTCGGCGTGACCATGAGCGGCAGGTTGAACACCAGATCCCGCATCACCTCGAACGCCGCCGAACCGGGCCCTATGATGATGCCGGAACGCAGCTCCACCGTCGGCACCCCGGAGGCACGAAACAGCTCGCCGCAGTGGCGGCGGGAGTTGAGGTGGCGACTGTTGCACTGTTCGGGCTGGATGGCGCCCAGATAGATGATGCGGCGCACCCCGGCGGCATGGGCGGCGGCGGCAAAATTCTTCACCCCCTGCTGTTCGAGGCGATGGAAGTTGGCACCGGCCCCCATGGCATGCACCAGATAGAAGACGGTATCCACCCCGGCCAGGGCCTCAGGCAGGCTATCGGGCTTGAGCACATCGGCCAGGCGGAACTCAACCCCGGCAGGCAGGCGACAGGAGCGACGGGCCCCGGCGATCACCCTGTGCCCCGCCTCCTGCAAATAGGGCACTAAATGAGATCCGATATAACCGGCCGCCCCCATCACCAGACAACTTCTCATCCCGACGCTCCTTAGATCTCAACCCGCCCCGTCATGGCCCTTGCCATGATCCGCCCCTCACCATAGGGCAATCCGGGCCAATACAGAACGCCGGGCAACAAAAAAGGCGCCCGATGGGCGCCCTTTTCAGGATTCTTCAGAAGTAAGATTACTTCTTGGCAGTCAGACCACCGAAACGCTTGTTGAACTTGTCTACGCGGCCGCCGCTAGAAACTTCTTTCTGCTTGCCGGTATAGAACGGGTGGCAGGCGGAACATACGTCCAGGCTCAGATCTTTGCCCAGAGTAGAGAAGGTGTTGATGACGTTACCGCAAGAACATTTGCAGGTGATGGCGACGTACTCAGGATGGATATTAGCTTTCATGGACAACCTCAATTATCAGGCCGTGTCGCCATCCGATCTCTTGTCGGACACCACACGATTGTTGAACACAGTTTCAAAGGCTGCGAATAATATAGGAAATGCCTGATAGCAGGCAAGTGGCTTCGCAGAAAAAATAGGCAACCCTTGGTGGATTCATCGCAAACGCTTGATCTGGTTCGTGTCGCAGTGCCGGTTCCTCTTCGCCGTCATTTCGACTATCTCTCCCCCCTGCCCCTGCCTGCGCCCGGTTGCCGGGTCGAGATCCCCTTCGGCCCCCAGACCCTGGTCGGCCTGGTGGTGGATCACCCGACCGAGAGTCAGGTGCCCCGCGCCAAGCTCAAACCGATAAAACGGGTGCTGGACAGCGAGCCGGTGCTGGGCCCGGACATACTGGCGCTGATGGCCTGGAGTGCCAACTACTACCAGCATCCCCTGGGAGAGGTGCTGCCCCACGCCTTGCCGGTGCTGGTGCGCAAGGGGGAGCCCGCCGCCTACCGCGAGCTGGAGTTCTGGTTTGCCACCGAAGCCGGGATGGCAGTCGATCTCAACGAGCTCAAGCGCGCGCCTAAGCAGCAGCAAGCCCTGGCCCTGTTGCGCAAGGGTCCCCAGACCCCTTCCGCCCTCAAACTCGAAGAGATCCAGAGTGCGGCGCTCACCGCCCTGGAGAAGAAGGGCTTGCTGGAGAGACGCAGCCTGGAGCCGAGCCATGAGGGGGACTGGGCGAGTCGCTTCGAGGCGGGGGAGGGGCTGCGCCTCAACGGCGAGCAGGCGCTGGCGGTCTCGGCCATCACCAGTCAGAGCGATCAGTTCGGCGCCTTCCTGCTCGATGGCATCACCGGCTCCGGCAAGACCGAAGTTTACCTGAGCATCCTCGAGCCCCTGCTCAAGGCGGGCAGGCAGGCGCTGGTGATGGTGCCCGAAATCGGCCTCACCCCCCAGACCATCAATCGCTTCCGGCGCCGCTTCCAGGTGCCGGTGGTGGCGATGAACTCCGCCATGAACGACAGGGAGCGGCTCGACGCCTGGCTCGCCTGCCGCGACGGTGGCGCCGCCATCTTGATCGGCACCCGCTCCGCGGTGTTCACCCCGTTCAAGAACCTCGGCATCATCATCATCGACGAGGAGCACGACGGCTCCTTCAAGCAGCAGGACGGTTTTCGCTACCACGCCCGGGATCTGGCGGTGATGCGGGCCCATCGCGCCGGCATTCCCATACTGCTCGGCTCGGCCACGCCGTCGCTCGAGACGCTGCACAATGCCCGCACCGGCAAATACCACCACCTCAGCCTGACCCGGCGCGCTGGCAACGCCCAGACCGCCCGCCAGGTGATCCTCGACATCAAGAGCGTGCGGTTGCAGGCCGGGCTCTCCCCCCAGCTGGAGCAGCTGATGGGGTCACATCTGGTGGCGGGCAACCAGGTGATGCTGTTTCTCAACCGCCGCGGCTATGCCCCGTCGCTGATCTGCCACCAGTGCGGCTGGAGCGCCGCCTGCGAGCGTTGCGATGCCTGGTACACCTGGCATCAGGCCGGACGGCGGCTGCACTGCCACCACTGCGACAGCGTGCGCCCGCTGCCTCATAGCTGCCCGGAGTGTGGCAGCAACGAGCTGATCGGTTCAGGGGTCGGCACAGAACAGCTTGAGCAGTTGCTCACCACCGTTTTCCCTCAATACCCCGTGGTGCGCATCGACAGGGACAACACCCGCCGCAAAGGCGAGCTGGAGACCCATCTCGGCGACATCAAGGCGGGCAAGTACAAGATCCTGATCGGTACCCAGATGCTGGCCAAGGGCCACCACTTCCCGGACGTGACGCTAGTGGGGCTGCTGGATGTGGATGGCGCCCTGTTCAGCGCCGATTTTCGCGCCGCCGAGAAGCTGGCCCAGCTCTACACCCAGGTCGCGGGCCGGGCCGGTCGCGCCAGCAAGCCCGGGCTGGTGGTGCTGCAGAGCCACCACCCAGAGCACGCCCTGCTACAGGACTTGACCCAAAACGGTTACGGCCACTTCGCCGATACCGCGCTCAAAGAGCGCCGCCTGCTGGGGTTGCCGCCGTTCAGCTATCAGGGACTGTTCCGGGCCGAGGCCACCGGCCGCGACGAGGTGCAGCTGTTCCTTGCTCGCCTCGCCGATACCCTGCGCAGTGCCCGCTATCCCCATGTGCAGGTGCTGGGCCCCATCAGCGGCTTCATGGAGCGCAAGGCGGGCAAGTTCCGGATGCAGCTGCTGGTGCAGGGGCCGAACCGGGCCCCCCTGGCCCAGCTGCTGGATTGGGCGGTGAAGGAGCTGGATGGCTGGACCGAAACCAAGAAGGTGCGCTGGAGCCTGGACATAGATCCCACCGAACTCAATTGAGCTAAGTTAAGCGGGCCCAAGGGGTTAAGGGCCGCTGGGACCAGCCCCAATCCCATATTGCCAAGCAGCAAGCCCGCCTCGTCATTGGCTATGCTCAAGGGCCAAATGCACGTTTTTCGCCGTTAGTCGGGTCTATTGACCCATAACTGACATCTGATGCGTATATAGCTCTCTTTCGATAACCAGAATCCAGACAAGGAGTCAGAGCGTGATCCCAGCCACTCTTAGCGTGACCACCACGGAGCTGCCCGAGCCGACCCGCACCCTGTTGCTGACCGGTCAGGATCCGGAGGTCAAACGCCGTGAAATTCTCACTTATTTTTGTCAGACCTTCGATCTCTATGACAGCCTGTTCGATTGCCTGGCCGACCCCCGAGCCTGGTTCAGCAAGGCCATCTCCCTGCGCCATCCGCTGATCTTCTATTACGGCCACACGGCCGCCTTCTTCATCAACAAGCTGCTGGCCGCCCGCCTCATCGAGAGGCGTATCGACGCCGACATAGAGGCCATGGTCGCCATCGGCGTCGACGAAATGAGCTGGGACGATCTTGACGAGACTCACTATGACTGGCCCAGGGTGGAGGCGCTGCGCAGCTATCGCGGCAAGGTGCGCGCCCGGGTCATCGACTTCATCAATCAGATGCCCATCACTCTGCCCATCGACTGGCAGAGCCCGGCCTGGGTGATCCTCATGGGCATAGAGCATGAGCGCATCCACCTCGAAACCTCGAGCGTATTGATCCGCCAGCTGCCACTGGACTGGGTGCGCAGCCAGCCCTATTGGCCCGCTTGCCAACGAGCGCGCCACCGCCTGAGCGAGGTGCCAGACAACAGCTTGTTACCGATAACCGGGGGCCAGATAACGCTAGGCAAGCGCGATGATACCTATGGCTGGGACAACGAATATGGCACTCGCAGCCTCGACATCGAGGCCTTCCAGGCCAGCCGCCTGCTGGTGAGCAATGGTGAATACCTTTCCTTCGTGCAGGATGGCGGTTATCAGACGCAAACCTGGTGGGATCAGGAGGGTTGGGGCTGGCGCCAATACGCAGGGACCCAGATGCCCAGCTTCTGGCTCGGCGAACTGGCAAGCCCCGAACAGCTGCAACTGCGGCTGATGACCGAAGTGGTTGCCATGCCCTGGGACTGGCCGGTAGAGGTCAACCAGCTGGAGGCTGCCGCCTTCTGTCGCTGGAAATCGGCCAAGACCGGGCTGCCCATCCAGCTGCCGAGCGAGGCGCAGTGGGCACGGCTACGGGAGCAACTGGCTGGGGATCAACCCGATTGGCATCGGGCCCCTGGCAATATCAATCTGGCCGGTTTCGCCTCCCCCTGTCCGGTCGATATGTTCCCCCAGGGTGAGTTCTGCGATCTGGTCGGCAACGTCTGGCAGTGGACAGGCACCGCCATCGACGGCTTCGAGGGGTTCCAGGTTCACCCTCTCTACGATGATTTCTCCACCCCCACCTTCGACGGCAAGCACACGCTGATCAAGGGGGGAAGCTGGATCTCCACCGGCAACGAGGCGCTCAAATCGGCTCGCTATGCCTTTCGTCGCCACTTCTTCCAGCATGCGGGTTTCCGCTATCTGGTCTCCCGCTATCAGGAACCCGTCATAGTGAACCCTTACGAAACCGATGCCCTAGTGGCCCAATATCTGGATTTCCAGTACGGTCCCAGCCATTTTGGCGTGGCCAACTACGCCAAGACCCTGGCCGATATCGCCAGCGAACTGTGCAGCAACCGCCAGAGGGCGCTCGACATAGGCTGCGCCACCGGCCGCGCCAGCTTCGAGCTGGCCCGCCACTTCCAACATGTGGATGGAGTGGATTACTCGGCCCGCTTCATCGATGTCGCCCTCTCCCTTGCCAAGCAGGACAGCTTTCGTTACGCCCTGCTCCAGGAGGGAGATCTGGTGCAATATTGCGAGGCGCGTCTCACCGAACATGATCTCGGCCCCGCCCAGGCCGCGCGCATCCATTTCAGCCAGGGGGATGCCTGCAACCTCAAACCAAAATACGATCACTACGATCTGGTGCTCGCCTCCAACCTTATCGATCGGCTGCGTGAGCCTGCCCGCTTCCTGCGCGACATCTCACCCAGATTGCGTTCCGGCGGTCTGCTGATGCTCACCAGCCCTTACACCTGGCTCGAGGAGTACACCCCCAAGGCCAACTGGCTAGGTGGTGTGCGTGAGAATGGTGAAGCACTCAGCACCCATCAAGCACTGCAACGCTTGCTGGCCGCGGAGTTTGAAGAGCTATGCGAACCACGCGATATTCCCTTCGTCATTCGCGAGACTGCCCGCAAACATCAGCACACCCTTGCCCAGCTCACCATCTGGCGCAAGCGCTGATCCCCCCTTAGCTCACATCCGGATAACAAAAAGCCCCGCTCGAGCGGGGCTTGCTTTCTATTCACTCGCGGCCATCGGCCAGTGCGGCATGAGCACCACTATCCTCTCGGTAGCGACGCGCCAGCACGGCGCACACCATCAGCTGGATCTGGTGGAAGATCATCAATGGCAACACCATGACTCCGACACTGGCGGCTGGGAACAGCACATTGGCCATGGGCACGCCGTTTGCCAGACTCTTTTTGGAACCGCAAAACACAATGGTGATCTCATCAGCTCGGCAAAAACCAAGCCGACGACTGATCCAGACGTTCCAGGCCAGTATCAGGGCCAGCAAGAGGCAGCTCAGCAGCACTATGCTGCCCAAGTCATACCAACCTACCTGATGCCAGATACCCTGCACCACAGCCTCGCTGAAGGCCGTATAGACCACCAGGAGGATGGAACTTTGATCCAGCTTGCCGATAAGTGGTCGGTGGGAGTCGATCCAAGAAGCAATCAGTGGTCGAGAGAGATGACCCACCACGAACGGCAACATCAACTGCATCATGATGGACTGGATGGAGTGCCAGGTATCCACCTCCACGCCTTGCACATCGATCATCAGGCCCACCAAAATTGGGGAGAGGAAGATGCCAAGTATGCTGGACGCCGAGGCACTGCACACAGCAGCAGAGACATTGCCTCCCGCCATCGAGGTGAAGGCAATCGCCGATTGCACCGTTGCAGGCAGCGCACAGAGATAAAGAAAACCGAGGTAGATGGCCGGGCTCAGCCACTGGGGAACCAGGGGGGTGAGCAACAGCCCCAGTAGCGGAAACAGCAGGAAGGTACTGGCCATCACCACCAGATGCAACCGCCAGTGACCCAGCCCGGCGATGAGGTTCTGCCGTGACAACTTGGCGCCATGCATGAAGAACAACAACGCCACCGCCAGCTTGGTGAGGGTGGCAAACCAGAGGGCAAGCTGACCTTCACAGGGGAAGAAAGAGGCCAGACTCACCACCAGGATGAGCAGACAGGTAAAGGGATCCAGACGCACAGACAACCTCCATCAGAGTCACCTCATCCGAAATGAGGTCAGAGAACCGGGGCTCAGAGCCTCGGTGACAGGGGGATCAGCTTAACCGGATGGAGGGGGATGAGAAAGAGACGAAACAAGGTGAGGCGGTTCACGCGCAGAAAGCAAAAAGGCCTCCCGCATGGGAGGCCTCTTCTAAATAGGTGCCTGACAGTGTCCTACTCTCGCATGGCGAATGCCACACTACCATCGGCGCTACCGCGTTTCACTTCTGAGTTCGGCATGGGATCAGGTGGGTCCACGGCGCTATTGCCGTCAGGCAAAAGCTGTATCACTAACTTAAAACTGGTGCTGATACCCAGAGTCGAACTGGGGACCTCATCCTTACCAAGGATGCGCTCTACCAACTGAGCCATATCAGCACACTAACCGGTAAAGAACACACTGTGTGCGTTATCTCAATCTGTTGTCCGCAACAACCTGACGTTGTTACACGACCAATCACATCGCTGTGACCGTAATTAGGAGCCTGGCAGTGTCCTACTCTCGCATGGCGAATGCCACACTACCATCGGCGCTACCGCGTTTCACTTCTGAGTTCGGCATGGGATCAGGTGGGTCCACGGCGCTATGGCCGCCAGGCAAAAAACTTCATCCGGAAAGCTGACGTGAATAACGATGTTGCTCGTGGCTTGTCGCTATCACTGAATTTGTAAGTAGTTCATGCACTTGCTACAAGGCCAGAAACACTTCTTGGGTGTTGTATGGTTAAGCCTCACGGGTAATTAGTATGGGTTAGCTCAACACGTCGCCGCGCTTACACACCCCACCTATCAACGTTGTGGTCTCCAACGGCCCTTTAGGACCCTCAAGGGGTCAGGGATGACTCATCTCAGGGCTCGCTTCCCGCTTAGATGCTTTCAGCGGTTATCGATTCCGAACTTAGCTACCGGGCAGTGCCACTGGCGTGACAACCCGAACACCAGAGGTTCGTTCACTCCGGTCCTCTCGTACTAGGAGCAACTCCCTTCAATCATCCAACGCCCACGGCAGATAGGGACCGAACTGTCTCACGACGTTCTGAACCCAGCTCGCGTACCACTTTAAATGGCGAACAGCCATACCCTTGGGACCGACTTCAGCCCCAGGATGTGATGAGCCGACATCGAGGTGCCAAACACCGCCGTCGATATGAACTCTTGGGCGGTATCAGCCTGTTATCCCCGGAGTACCTTTTATCCGTTGAGCGATGGCCCTTCCATTCAGAACCACCGGATCACTATGACCTACTTTCGTACCTGCTCGACCTGTCCGTCTCGCAGTTAAGCTGGCTTATGCCATTGCACTAACCTCCTGATGTCCG
>NZ_CP079742.1:4172500-4267500 GCF_020149575.1 Aeromonas rivuli
GCCCGCAGCAATATTCAAGATGGCACCATATTGCACCTCAGCCGCAGGAGTGCCAGCAACCCTGATGGTTATCCCCTGCTGATCGGCGAGGATGTCACCGTCGGTCACAAGGCCATGTTGCATGGTTGCACCATAGGTAATCGGGTGCTGATCGGCATGGGCGCCATCATGCTCGATGGAGTCGTGGTCGAAGATGAGGTGATGGTGGGTGCTGGCAGTCTGGTGCCGCCAGGCAAGCGACTAGAGTCGGGCTTCCTTTATATGGGCAATCCGGTGAAGCAGGCTCGCCCCCTCAAACCCGCCGAGATAGCCTTCCTCAAGACGTCGGCCGATAACTATGTCCTGCTCAAGGATGAATACCTGCAAGAAGCCTGATAATGAAAGACCCGGCCCTGATGTGATCTCGGGCCGGGTCTGCATTCACAATGTGTCCTCTATATAAGGAGGAGAGCTACGCCCTTGCTATTAATGGGCCTGATCCCAGTTGTCACCCGTTCCGGCTTCCACGACCAGGGGGACATGCAATTCGGCCGCCCCCGACATCAGTGCCTTGATGAGGGGCACATACTCTTCAACCTTGTCCGCCCGGACTTCGAACACCAGTTCATCGTGAACCTGCATCATCATGTGGATGGAGTCATCCTCAATGCCGTTCAGCCATGCCTCGACCTGGATCATGGCGCGCTTGATGATATCCGCCGCAGTCCCCTGCATGGGGGCATTGATAGCCGCGCGCTCGGCACCTTTGCGCAGCCCCGCGTTACGGGACTTGATGTCCGGCAGATAGAGGCGACGGCCGAACAGGGTCTCGACATAGCCCTGCGCCTCGGCCTGCTGGCGAGTGCGCTCCATGTAGTCGAGCACCCCCGGGTAGCGTTCGAAATAGAGATCCATGTATTTCTGCGCTTCGGCACGGCCGATCCCCAGCTGCTTGGCAAGGCCAAAGGCACTCATGCCATAGATAAGACCGAAGTTGATCGCCTTGGCACTGCGGCGCATGTCGGTGGTCACCGCATCCAGTGCAACGCCGAATACCTCGGCGGCGGTCGCCTTGTGGATATCCTTGCCCTCGGCAAACGCGGTCAACAGCCCCTTGTCTCCGGAGAGGTGCGCCATGATACGCAGCTCAATCTGGGAGTAATCCGCCGCCACCAGTTTGTAACCCGAAATGGGCACGAAGGCCTGACGAATGCGGCGTCCCTGTTCGTTGCGGATGGGAATATTCTGCAGGTTGGGATCGGTGGACGAGAGTCGGCCAGTCGCCGCCACCGCCTGATGATAGGAGGTGTGCACCCGTCCGGTCTGGGGCTTGATCATCAGCGGCAGCTTGTCGGTATAAGTCGACTTGAGCTTGGCTAACGTGCGGTGTTCCATTAGAAGCCGTGGCAACTCATAGTTCTCGGCCAGCTCGGCCAGCACCTCTTCCGCCGTGGAAGGCGCCCCCTTGGGGGTCTTCTTGATGATGGGCAGTGCCAGCTTGGTGAAGAGTATCTCGCCAAGCTGTTTCGGGGAGGAGAGGTTGAACTCCTGACCCGCCAGCTCGTGAGCCTGACCCTCCAGCTCTTTGAGACGCAGCTCTATCTCCTGGCTCTGTTGATGCAACAGCTTGGGATCTATGGTGGTGCCCAGCAGTTCCATGCGTGCCAGCACCGGCAACAAGGGCAGCTCTATCTCCTGGAACACCTTGACCAGGGAAGGCTCCTGAGCAAGCTGGCCCCAGAGGGCGTGATGCAGGCGCAGAGTAATGTCGGCATCTTCCGCCGCATAGGGAGCGGCTTGCTCCAGCTCAATCTGGTTGAAGGTGAGCTGCTTGGCGCCCTTGCCGGCGATCGCCTCGAACGAGATGGTCTCCACCCCCAGATACTTCTTGGCCAGGGAGTCCATGTCGTGACGGCTGGCAGTGGAGTTGAGCACATAGGATTCGAGCATGGTGTCGAAGGCGATACCCTGCAGGTCGATGCCATGATTGAGCAGCACGTTACGGTCGTATTTGAGATTCTGACCCACCTTGAATCGGGTGCTATCTTCCAGCAGCGGCTTGAGCTTGCCCAGCACCACCGCCTCGGTCAGCTGAACCGGCGCCCCCAGATAATCATGGCCAAAGGGCACGTAAGCGGCTTTGCCTGGCTCGATGGCGAACGAGACGCCTACGACACGCGCCTCCATGTAATCGAGACTGGTGGTCTCGGTGTCGAAGGCAAACAGCTCGGCCGTGGCCAGCTTGCCCAACCAGCTGTCAAATTCAGCCTCGGTCAAGACACACTGATAGTCGGTCTCGATGACAGCGGCCTTGTCTGACTCGGCCTGTACGTCTTCATTAGCAGTGGCATCGTCACTCCCCTCCAGCTCCTTGACCAGGTTGCGCAGCTCATATTCCCGGTAGACGGCCAGCAGTGACTCCTTGTCGATAGGGCCCAGCACCAGCTGCTCAAGGGATTGCTCCAGCTCAACGTCGGTCTTGATGGTCGCCAGCTCATATGAGAGCCGCACTTGCGGCTCCTGCTCGCGGAACTTGTCGGCAAATGCTTTGGAGCCACGAAAACCCAGGGCGGCTACCTTGTCCAGATTGGCGGCGATCTGGTCGATGCTGCCGATCCCTTGCAGCAGGGCCAGCGCCGTCTTCTCACCGACGCCCGTCATGCCGGGGATGTTGTCGACCTTGTCCCCCATCAGGGCCAGATAGTCGATGATGAGTTCCGGCGGCACGCCAAACTTCTCGATGACACCCTCTCTATCGGTTTTTACATCCTTCATGGTGTCGATCAGAGTGACATGGTCAGAGACCAGCTGCGCCATGTCCTTGTCACCAGTGCTGATGAGCACCGGCAACTGCTTCTCGGTCGCCTGGCAAGCCAGGGTCCCTATCACATCGTCGGCTTCGACCCCCTCGATCATCAGAAAGGGGAAACCCATTGCCTTGATCATCTTGTGGATGGGGGCAACCTGACTGCGCAGATCATCCGGCATGGGCGGGCGCTGAGCCTTGTAGTCCGGATAGATGTCATCGCGGAAGGTCTTGCCCTTGGCATCGAACACCACAGCCACATGACTGTCGGGGTACTGTTTGCGCAGGCTGCGCATCATGTTGGCCATCACCCGCACGGCGCCACTTGGCAATCCGGTCGAGGTACGAAGGTCAGCCTGTTGGGAGGCGAAGAAGGCGCGATACAGGTATGAAGAACCGTCGACCAGAATGAGGGGATTGCTAGGGGCCATGAAGTCGTCCTGCCAGAGAAATAAACAGCCGCTAGGATGCCACAGGGGCACGGCAGCACCAAGGGGGCTGGTCTAGCCGATTACTGGCTGAATGCCAACCAAAATCTGTGGATAACTCTGTGTCTAAAATAGCAATGCAGCAGCCAACCCTGTGATAAAACACAGAGGCAAACAAAAAAACCATTTAAAACCAAAGACATACAAGGCTAGAGCGATGTGATGTTGCAGCTTTGATGATCTAGGCAAATGTGGAAAAAATTTTAAGGGGATTGGTAAGGCAGGATCCAAAACGAAACAATCCTAGCACAGCACTGTGACTTGACCAGTCGGGGGTGAACGATAACCATACCAAAGTGCCAGTTTCCATCCTGGCTCACATTTTCGACAACCAGGAGTATCCCCATGAAAAAAGTGGCCGTGATCTTGAGTGGCTGTGGTGTGTTTGATGGCAGTGAAATCCATGAAGCGGTGATCAGCCTGCTGGCCCTGGCACGCCAAGGCGCAACGTATCAGTGCTTTGCCCCCGATGTACCCCAGCTGCATGTCATCAATCATCTGACCGGAACGGTCAGTGAGGGAGAGAGCAGAAACGTGCTGGTCGAGGCGGCCCGCCTCTGCCGCGGCCAGATCCGTGATGTGGCCGAGCTCGATGGCGCCGACTTTGACGCCCTGTTGCTGCCAGGAGGCTTTGGTGCGGCCAAAAATCTCTGTGATTTTGCCGTCAAGGGCGCGCAATGCCAGATCCAGCCGGACGTGCTCAAGGCGTGTCGCAGCTTTGCCAATGCCCGCAAACCCGCCGCCTATATCTGCATCTCCCCCGCCATGATCCCCCTGGTTTATGGCGCTGGCACCCTGGCCACCATAGGCAATGACCCAGATACTGCCACCGCCATGGAGACCATGGGCGCCAGCCACCTCGACTGCCCGGTCAACGAATGCGTGGTCGATGAGGAACGCCGGGTTATCTCGACCCCGGCTTACATGCTGGCCAACAACATAGTCGACGCCGCCGATGGGATAGAGAAGACGGTCAAGCGGCTGCTCGCTATGTGTTGAACGCTATTCCAGAGAGCCAGGGACTGGTTGAGGGTCTGCGAGCTGTATCACACTCCTTGGCACTCTGATGTCAGCAAAGAAAAGGCCGCTCCATGAGCGGCCTTTCAGCGTGCAGCGGCGTATCGTTTAGATGGCTTCGTCCATCTGATCGATCTTGCCGAGCAGGGCGCGCAGGCGCTCTTGCCAGGCAACGTGCTCATTGCGCAGTTGATGGTTCTCATCTTGCAGCTGATTGTTCTGCTGCTTCAGATCGTCCAGTTCCATCTTCAGCAAAGAGATGTTGTCGACGGCGGATTGGACTTTGGATTCGAGTTGTTCAAGGACTTCTAATGACATGATGCCTACCTATTTGTTCAATTGCGATGCCCCACAGAGGGCGATTCCAGCGCGTGAGGCCAGCATACCCTGAGCCGCTCGGCACAAACAAGCCGGAGCGAGGGAAAATGGGGTCTCAACGCCCTCCCAGCTCAAATCTGCGTCTATTTCCTTCACATCAGCCTCTGCCTCAGCCAGACCAGGCCAGGTAACCCCCAATCAACAGGCAGGCGACCAGATACATGAGGGCTCCGTAGAGCAGATTCCAACGCAGCAGCAAGGCAGCACTCAGGTTGTAGCGAGCGGCCAGCGCCAAGTTGGACCCGGACAGCGGGCTGGTCCCCGTCGCCAGTCCCCAGCCAAGCAGGAAGCACATGCCGAGCAGGCTGGGATCCGGGTTCAGGGGCCAGATCAGGGGAGCCAGACCCGAGATGCTGATCAACGGATGCACCCCGAAGATGGCGACCACCAGCATGAACAACAGGGTCAAACAGGCTTCGAGCCAGCCGAAGTGATTGAACAACGGCAGACCGTGATCGCCGAAGGCAAAGGTGGAGAGAGTGCTGTTGATGCTGGCCGCCAGCAGACCCGCTCCGAGGAACAACACCAGCTGGCCACCAATGGCGGGGAAGCGCTCCACCACCTGGCGCTTGAGCGCCATGGCACGCCCCTGAGACGGCATGAATACCAGGGCAAGGGCGGGTGCCACCAGGGCGATCACCGCCAGAATGCTGAGTGCAGGCCAGAGCTGCTTGACCACTACCACCACCACGGCCAGGGCCACCGGCAGAAGCAGGGTCTGCAAGCGCAGCGGGTAGCCTTGAAATTCCGCTATGGCTCCCAGCCTCTCCACCTGCCAGGCGGTGATCCCCATGGCCAGCAAGGCACCGACGATACCGAACGGCATGATGCTTGCGAGATGCATCCCTGGGGCATAGGTCAGGGCAACGGCCATGGCCACGAAGAAGGGTGACCAGAAGGCGGCGGCGCAGAAAATACGGCTGAGCACCATCACCTGACGCCGCTCCAGGCTGTTATTACGCTCCAGGCGATCACCGATGATGAAGAGCACAGACAGGTTGATGACGGCGCCGAGCAAATTCAGGCTCGCCATCGTGCTCCACAGTCCTTTGCGCCCCGACCATGCGTTAGTGCCGCCCTGCAGGCCGGCACTGGCCAGGTTGAGGGTACTCACGGCGGCAAACATGGTCAGCATATTGATGTTGGGTAGCAGCCAGTCCCCGAGGGAGAGACTGGCGCCGCGCCAGAGGGAGAACAGCAGTAGCAACAATGCGGCGCCATAGAGTGCCAGGGCTTGCCGTTTTGCCGCCCCCGCCAGCCTGGGCCAAGTCAGCAATGAGGCGAGCCAGGCCGCCAGCGCCGCTGGCCAGGGCGAGACACCCCCGTAAAGATGCAGCAGGTTAAGCAGCCACATTGCCAGGATCAGGTATCCCGACCACAACTTGGCCATGAGCCCGCCTTAATGAGAGTTCAGAGACACTGGTCCATGTCCAGCGAGGGTTTGTCACAGTCGGGATGGCCCACTATCTTGGCGGGCACGCCGGCGACGGTCGTATGAGGGGGCACCGGGTTGATCACCACGCTGCCCGCCCCTATCTTGGCGCCCATGCCGACCTCGATATTGCCGAGCACCTTGGCGCCCGCCCCTATCATGACCCCTTCACGGATCTTGGGATGGCGATCGCCACCCGCCTTGCCGGTCCCGCCCAGGGTGACGCTCTGCAAGATGGAGACATCATCCTCGATCACCGCCGTCTCGCCGACCACAATGCCGGTGGCATGGTCGAACATGATGCCCTTGCCGATCCGGGCCGCGGGATGCACGTCCACCCCGAACACCACGGATATCTGGTTTTGCAGATAGAGCGCCAGTGGCCTGCGCCCTTGCATCCATAGCCAGTTGGCAACCCGATAGCCCTGCAGGGCATGGAAGCCCTTGAGATAGAGCAGTGGCGTGGAGAAAAACTCGACCGCAGGATCGCGCTCCTGCACGGCGCAAATATCCGCAGCCACCACGGCCAGCAGGCCAGGATCGCTACGCAGCGCCAGCTCTATCACTTCGCGCAGGACGATGGCGGGCATGGTGGCGCTGTCGAGCTTGTTCGCCAACTGGAAGCTCAAGGCCGAGCGCAGCGTCTCATGATTGAGAATGGTGGAGTGGAAAAAGCTGGCCAGCATGGGCTCTTCCGCCGCCATCCTGCCCGCTTCCTGCTGAATTTTTTGCCACGTGTGGGCAACCAGATCATCCATGTTACTGCCTACTGTTGTTCGATTGGAGGGCCTTGCTGTTCCTTGAGCACCACTGAGATGGGGTCCATATGTATGATGACATCCATCCGCTCAAACCCCTGGCGCACCGCCATTTCCGCCTCATCGGCGATCTGGTGGGCCTTGACCAGGGGGAGCTGATCATCCAGCTCAAGGTGCAACTGTACAAACCGGGTGGGGCCGGATTGGCGAGTACGCAGGTCGTGAACCCCATGTACGCCTGGGACCTGACAGCAAAGAGTTATTATTCTCGCTTGTTCCTCCTCTGGCAACTGGCGATCCAGCAGTGCCTGTACCGATTCATAGCCAATCTGGATGGCACCCCATACCAGGAACAAGCCAATCACTATGGCAAATAGACCATCCGCCCAGAACCAACCCTGCCCCGCCAACACCAGGGCGAGCAGGACGCCCGCGTTGAGCAGCAGATCGGATCGGTAGTGCAGCATGTCCGCCTTGATGGCCACACTGCCGGTGCGCGCGACCACCCATCGCTGGAAAGTCACCAGTGCCAGGGTCAACACTATGGATCCCGCGCTCACCCAGATCCCCGCCTCTAGCCGCACTATGGGATCCTGCTTGAGGAGAGAAGAGATGCCGTGCATCACCAGCAGCAGGGCAGAGCCCGAGATGAAGGCTGACTGGACCAGCCCGGCCAGAGACTCTGCCTTGCCGTGACCGAATTTGTGCTCTTCATCGGCGGGTACCAGGGCATAGCGGATGGCAAACAAGTTGATGAGGGAGGCACTGACGTCCATAAAAGAGTCGGTCAGTGAGGCCAGCAGGCTGGAGGAGTCGGTCATCAACCAGGCAATCAGCTTGGCGGTGATAAGCAGGCTCGCGGTGCCGACGGCAGCCACGCTGGCCAGGGTGACCCAGCGGGAATATTGTTGATGGCTCACAACCGGCTTTCCTCTTGCGGTTAAAAAACTATTATACCCTGACCCTGCCTTCTCTTTGGCGCGAAAAATGATCGGAACTGGCGACAGATGAACAGAATCCTGCTGGTCGATGACGACCTGGACCTCACCCAACTACTGCACGAGATCCTGACCCTGGAAGGCTTTCAGGTCACCGTGGCCGACGACGGTGAACAGGGGCTGCAACGCCTGGCAGAGCAGGCGTTCGACCTGATATTGCTGGATGTCATGATGCCCAGACTCAACGGGTTCGCCATGCTGGCCCGCCTGCGCGAGCACCTCGACACCCCTGTGTTGATGCTGACCGCCCGGGGAGACAGTCAGGACAGAGTCAATGGCCTTGAAGCGGGCGCCGATGACTACCTGGCCAAGCCGTTCGACGACCGCGAATTGCTCGCCCGCATTCGCGCCATACTGCGCCGTACTCAGCACTCCGGCACGCAAAAGCTGGGTGCCGATGAAGTGTCGTTTATGGACATTCAGCTACAACCCGGCTTGCAGCAAGCTCGCTGTGCCGGAAGAGAGCTGGATCTGACCGCAACCGAATTTGGCTTGCTCGAATGCCTGCTGCGCAGTCCTGGCCAGATAATCAGCAAGAAACTGCTGTCCGAGCAAGTACTTGGCAAGAAACTCGAACCCTTTGATCGCGCCATCGACATGCATCTGAGCAACCTGCGCAAGAAGCTGCCGGAGCGGCCCGATGGCCAGCCCCGCTTCAAGACAGTGCGGGGCCGCGGCTATCTCTGGCTGGAAGCAACATGAAACCCCACAACATCCACGGCCTCTCCAGCCAGATCTTTCTCTGGTTCTGGAGCATGTTGCTGCTGATCCTGGCAGTCGTGATCAGCCTGCCATCCCTGGATCCCCGCAACACCATCCCCCTGCCCCCCAAAGAGCAGCTCTACATGAAGCAGCACGTCAGTGCCCTGCTGCAGGGGACCCCCCCCGACCAGGCGTTCGACTTGCAGCAGGCACTGCAGATTGCCGGTTTGATGCAGGTGGGCAGCATCTATGTGCGGGACCAGGATGGCCAGGTGCAGTCCACCACGCCGCCGGACAAGTTCGTGATGCGCTTCATGTTGGAGGTGGACCAGCTGACCAGCCCCATGATGGGCCGGGACCATGATGACGCCATCGCCGGCCCCTTCCTGCTCGAGCACAATGGCCACAGCTACCATGTCTACTTCGGGCTCAATGTCGATAACCCTTATCTGTTTCTGGTGATCCAGATCCTGGATCACCCCGTGCTGATCCTGCTGGTCGCCATGTTGATCAGCACGCCGCTCTGCCTGCTGCTCGCCATGCGGCTGACCCGCCCCATCCAGCAATTGCAGCAGTCTGTCTCCCAAATTGCGGCCGGTGAGCTGGAAACGCGCATCCCCAATCTCGAGAGACGGGATGAGATAGGCCAGTTGGCCGATAACGTCAGCCACATGGTGGAGACGCTCAAGCTGATGATCCAGAAGCAGAAGCAACTGCTCTCCGATATCTCCCACGAGCTGCGCAGCCCGCTCACCCGCATCCAGCTCGCCCAAGCCCTGATCCGCCGCAAGCAGGGTGACAGCAACGAGCTGGCAAGGATCGAGTCTGAGATTGGTCGGCTCGACAAGCTGATCGGCGACCTGCTCGATCTCTCTCGTGCCCAGCAACACGTGGAAGCGCCGGGCCACCATCAGCTCGCCGACCTGCTCGATCCCATACTGGATGACGCGCTGTTCGAGGCTCACCAGAGCGGCAAACAGCTCAGAGTGCCCCCCTTGCCCGATATTGCCCTGCGGATGTGGCCGGAGCTGCTGGCTCGCGCCCTGGAAAACCCGCTGCGCAACGCTCTCAAATACGCCACTGGCTTGATCGAAGTTGACTGGACCAGCACGGATCAGCACTGGATCATGACCATACGCGATGATGGCGCCGGGGTACCCGCCGATCAGCTGGCACTGCTGTTCCAGCCCTTCTACCGGGTCGATGATGCTCGCAACAGTCAGACCGGGGGCACAGGATTGGGACTCGCCATCGCCGCCGAGGCGGTGCGCCGCCACGGTGGCACCATCACGGCCGGCCATAACGAGCCCCATGGCCTGCTCATCACCATCACCTTGCCGTTGGCCTGAGTCTCTTTTCATTGCCGCGGGTGCTGGGTATGCTGGCGCCCCTTCAGGCCCCTATCAGGATGTTGTCATGCTCGACATAGTGCTCTACCAACCGGAAATTCCCCCCAATACCGGCAATATCATCCGACTCTGTGCCAATACCGGCTATCGGCTGCATCTGATAGAACCCCTGGGTTTTGAGTGGGACGACAAACGGGTAAAGCGCGCCGGACTGGACTACCACGAGTTTGCCGAGGTGAAGCGTTGGCCCAGCTTCGAGGCTTTCATGACCGGGATAGCCCCTGTCCGCGTGTTTGCCTGTACCACCAAGGGCAGCCGAGCGCACTCGGCCGTCCACTTCGCCCTCGGTGATGCCCTGCTATTTGGCCCGGAGAGCCGTGGCCTGCCCATGGAGATCATCGAGAGTCTTCCCCCCGAGCAGCGGTTGCGCATCCCCATGGTGCCCCAGAGTCGCAGCATGAATCTCGCCAATGCGGTGTCCGTGTTTGTCTACGAGAGCTGGCGTCAACTGGGCTACCAAGGCGCCCAGTAATCGACCCGGAAAGGGTATGCCCTAAACAAGAAGAGCCCCTTTGCTGGCAGGGGCTCTCTCATTCTGGCGGAACGGGGCAACTGTGCGGCCACTTAGCCGCGGGAGGCAAGCAGTCGACCATCGAGCTCCATGCGCCAGCAGAGCAGGCCAAGACTTAAGCCACGGCCGACCATGAGCGCCGCCATCGCCGCCCAGAGCGCACTGCTGCCCAGCGGCTGACATAGCCACCAGACCGGGAAGAAGCCAGCAAATACGGCGACCAACATGCTGTTACGCATCTCTCTGGCCCGGGTTGCACCGATGAAGATCCCATCGAACAGGAAGCACCAGACCGCCAGCAGCGGCATGACTACCAGCCAGGGCAAGTTGCGCTGCGCCTCCAGTATCACCTCTGGCAGAGAGGTGATACTGGCGATCAGGGCCTGGCCCGCCAAGCCAAATATCAGGGTGAAGCCCGCGGCTACCAGCAGGGCCCACCCCAGATTGAGCACTATCACCTCCCGCAGCCCCTGCCTGTCACGACGACCGATGGCACGCCCCACCATGGCCTCGGCGCCATAGGCAAAACCATCCAGCCCGTAAGAGATCAACATCAACAGGTTGAGCAGGACGGCATTGGCCGCCACCGTCACATCACCGAGCCGGGCCCCTTGCAGCGTCATGAAGGCGAAACAGAGTTGCAGGCAGAGAGAACGGATGAAAATATCCCGATTCAGTCCCAACAAGCGCAACAAGGCTGGCCACTGCCGCCAACGGCTCAAGGCACCTTGCCATACATCTGGCGCAAGGGATCGCAGGCGGCGACTCACCAGCCAGATGCCCACCCCGAGTGCACAGTAATCGGCGATGAGGGAGGCTGCCGCCACCCCCTTGACTTCCCAACCCAGCCCCAGCACGAATAGCGCATCCAGCACCATGTTGATGAGATTGCTCAGGATCAACAGTGCCATTGGGCTGCGCGCATCCTGCAATCCCAACAGCCAGCCCATGATCACCAGGTTGCACAGCGCCGCAGGCGCACTCCAGATGCGCACGGCCACATACTGACCCGCATAGTGTTGCACTTCGGCCGAGCCCCCGCTCAAGCCGATGATATGTGGCAGCAGCGGCAACACCAGCGCCATGACCAACACTCCCATGACCAGAGCCAACCCCATGGCACGGGCCAGGGTATCGAGCAGATCCCGGCCGCTGGCCGCGCCATGGGCTTGCGCCGTCAACCCTGTGGTCGACATGCGCAGGAAGCCGAGCAGCCAGAAGATCAGGTTGATCAGGGTCGCGCCGACCGAGACGCCTCCGAGAAACCAGGCCTGGCTCAGATGACCGATGACCCAGGTATCCACCAGGCCGAGCAGCGGGGTAGTGATGTTGGAAAACACCATGGGTAGCGCCAGGGCGAACACGGCGCCATGGCGGGCGGGGTCCCGTAACCAGGCTGGCAAAAGAGACATGAACTCAGCTGCCGGACAGGGTCAGAATGCGGGAAAAATCCGATACCAGCGTTTTCATCACCACATGAGGCACCTGACCCGGGGCCGAGTCGGGCCGGAAGATGGCCTGCAACTGCCCCTGCGGATTGACCAGCACTATGGAGGCTGAGTGATCGATCAGGTAGTCCTTTTCGCCCTGATCGGCGATGGAGTAGATGAGGCCGAGGTTGCGTACGAAGGGGAACAGGTCCGCGTGAGAGGCAGTCGCCGCCTTGAATTCAGGCTGGAAGAAAGCGACATAGCTCTTCAGACGCTCTGCGGTATCCCGCTGGGGGTCCGCCGAGATGAATACCACTTGGCTACGGGCATCCAGCGCCTTCAAATCGGGATAGATGGACCTCAGATCAGCTAGCGTGGTGGGGCAGACATCGGGGCAGAAGGTATAGCCAACAAACAGGAAACTCCAATGCCCCTGCAAACTGGCGGGTGTGAAGGGTTGACCATCAGCATCGGTCAGGGAGAAGGCGCCGAGATCGCGTCCGACCGGATAATAGGTCGCCTCCTCAGGCTCTTTGGGTTTATGGATAAACCAGGCGGTAGAAACACCCGCAACAAATACCAGCAACAACAGGGAAAAGCGCCACTTAACCATAATCAATCCAATGATCCGCCAACAAGACAATGAAGAGTACCATCAGGTGTGTGATGGAAAATTTGAAGCAGTGTATCGCAGTCTGTGCATCCGGCGAGAACTTGAGGCGCCAGGCCCACTGAATGAACCTCAGGTTGAGGCAGACGCTTCCGAGCAGATAACCCCACCCAGCCATGCCAACCACCCAGGGCAACAGGCAGATCAGGGTCAGCAACAGGGTATAGAGCAACACACAGGTCTTGGTAAATTCGATGCCATGGGTCACCGGCAACATGGGGACATTCGCCCGCGCATAGTCATCGCGCCTGTGAATGGCCAAGGCCCAGAAATGGGGGGGGGTCCAGGTAAAGATGATTGCCACCAGCAGCAGGGCGTGGGGATCCAGGGAGCCCGTTACCGCCGTCCAGCCAAGCAGAGGGGGCATGGCGCCCGCCAAGCCGCCGATCACTATGTTCTGCGGTGTCGCTCGCTTGAGCCAGACGGTGTAGACGACGGCATACCCGATCAAGGAGCAGGCAGTCAGCCAAGCGGTAAGCCCGTTAACCCCCAGCCAAAGAGTGCCTATACCGCCAACACACAACAAGAGAGCGAAGGCCATTGCCTGCTGCGTCTCTATCCGGCCCCGCGCAACCGGTCTGTGATGGGTACGCGCCATGCGCAAGTCTATGTGCCTGTCCAGTACATGATTGATGGCGGCCGCCCCTCCCGCCGCCAGGCCAATCCCGGTCAGCGTCAAAAACACCCGACCGAGACTAGGCACCTGTCCGGTGAGGTACATACCCACCAGCGCGGTCAGTAACAGGAGAGCAACCACCTTGGGTTTGGTAAGCATCAGATAATCTTGCCAACGCGACCAGGCCGTGGCGTACAACCCATGGGTTCGAATCATGTCATATCTCCCTTATCCGGCCTGACTGGCGACCGAGCGCAAACCAGATGGTCACCATGGTGAGTAGCAGCAAGGCAGCAACCCCATGATGGGCCAGTGCCACCGGAAGCGGCAGCAACAAACCTATGTTGCTCACCCCCAAGACTATTTGCAGCAATACCAGGCTCGCCAGCACCAATCCCAAACCCAACCGGCCCTCTCGACCTAGTCGCCAAGCCAGCAGCAGCAGGGTAAGCCCTGTGACGACGGCCCAACTTCTATGGGTCAGCTGTATCGTCATGCGAGCACCATATGGCAATACGCCGAATTGATAACTATCGCTAGGCGGCGGTATGGGGTCGAAGGCCTGGATAAAATCGAGCCAGCGCCACCAGGGCCCATCACACCAGGGCAGTTGATGGCAGGTGAGCGCCGCATAGTTGGCCGAAGTCCAGCCGCCCAATGCTATCTGCAGCACCAAGACCCCTAAACCGATGCGGGTCAGCCAGAGAGTGCGGGGGGGATAGGGCGTCGAGGGCGTTGACTCGGTGCCCGCCGACCAATGCTTCAAGTTAGCCAGCCAGAGTAGCGCCAATATGGTCATCCCCCCCAATAGATGGCCCATCACCACCAAGGGGAAGAGATTCATGGTCACCGTCAGCATACCCAGTGAGGCCTGGCCCAGTACCAATCCAAACGTCAGGCAGGCGAGCAGTCGGCCCTGTCGCCGGAGGAGGGAAACCAGTGTCATGGCAAGGATGACGAGACCAAGCACCCCGGCACAATATCGATGGAGCATCTCATTCCAGGCGAGGTGCGGCTGCAATGGGGTATCAGGGAAACGATGCTCGGCCAATGTCAGCTCATGGCTCTGACTGGGAACCATGTGAAAACCATAGCATCCTGGCCAGTCCGGACAGCCGAGGCCCGCCTCCGTCAGCCGGGTATAGGCCCCAAGTACGACTACCACGGCCGTGAGCAACAAGGCACACAGACTGATCCAGCGCATATCACCCCCAAGGCCCATGAGGCCAGATGGTTTATTGTTTTTATCCGATTCGTGATAATTTCAATAACTTGCGAAGGTCTGCCAACAGAGCCTCCCCGGCCGACAGTTCATTTCCTGCGGTAAGGGCAATGGGATAACGCAAGACCAACTGTCCTCTGGGGTCGGCGATATAGATGTAACCCTCCGCCAGCCCGGTCTGATTCACCGCAGTCTTGATCAGTGGATCCAAACTCTCGCTGCCCAGGCGCATGGGAACCACCCGGTCCCGCTCCTGGCCCAGTGCTAACCAGCTCTGGTGCAACAGATAGACGCCCGCCGAGCAGCGGGCATCGCAAACGGTATCGGTTGGCAACAGCAGATGCCAGCGGCCCTGTTGGGGCACCTGGCCCTGCACCCATTCTCCCTGGGCGGTTGCCCCCCCCTGAAACCAATGCTGGCTAAGCACCAGCCAGGCAATGGCAGGAGACGCCAAAAACACCAGCACCATGGCCAATAGTGGTGTCGCCTTCATTTCGCCTCCTTATCTCTGCGCGCATGTTCAGCCTCAACCTCGTGGGTTGTCTTGCGCCACCACCAAACAGTCAGGCCAATCAGGGTCAACGTCATGACAAACCACTGCACGGCATAGCCTATATGCCGGGATGGTGCCATCGGCATCTCAGGCTGGCGATGTACCAACTCAGGCCAGGCCCCTCCTTCCTCTAGCACCAGTACGAAGGGCAATACCGGCTGATGCCACTGCTTAGCCAGCCAGGGAACATCTATCGCCTGGAGCCGATGTGGCCACTCTTCCTCCGCGTCGCCGAGGTGCAGAGGGGGACGATAGGGGCGAGCCACCCGTCCTCGAACTCGGTACTCTCCTGCCGGTTGTGAAACAGCTGGTATAACCTGACGATCTTGTCCTTGGGGCAGCCAACCCAGATCGACCAGCAATAACCCCTGTGCCGTAACCATAGGGCGTAAAACCTGGTAACCCGGCCGCCCTTGATAAACCTGGTTATCGAGGAAGAGGGTGATCCCTGGGGCAAATCCCCCTTCCATTGAGAGTTGATAGCCATACCTGTCCTCCTTGACCAACAGGTCCTGCAGACTCAGTTCGACTTGGCCACGCTGATGCATCTGGTCAAGCAACTGGCGCTTTTGCGCTGCACGAGTCAGCTGCCAACTGCCTAGCCAGACCATGAGCAACGCCATGGCAAAGGCCAGCACTAGCAGACCAACTCTTCCTTTTGCCCCTGCAAAGCCACCTATAATCACGTCATCGCCCGGAGAGTAACGACCATGATCATCAAATTGCTCCTGTTATCACTGCTCGCCATGGTACTGATTTCCCTGTTCAGGGCCCTGTTCCAACTGGTCAAGGGCCAGACTCACCTGCCGGCAAGCCACTACCTGGGACGCAGAGTGCTCTTCTCCGTGCTACTCGTCGCCCTGTTACTGCTGGCCATGCTGAGCGGCATGTTGACCCTCAACCCTTCGCCTTTATGAGCGCTCTCTAAAGGATATAGACGAAAACAAACAGGCAGAGCCAGACCACATCAACAAAATGCCAGTACCAGGCGCTTGCCAGAAAGGCAAAGTGTTGATGAGCATTGAAATGTCCCTTCATCACCCTGAGCCACATGATGAAGAGCATGAGGGAGCCGAGGAATACGTGCATGCCGTGGAAGCCGGTCAGCATGAAGAAAGTATTGCCATAGATGCCGGATTTGAGGGTCAGCCCCATCTCTGTATAGGCGTGGTAGTACTCGAAAACCTGCAATGAAAGGAAAAGAAGACCGAGCAGGACAGTGCTGCCGAGCAATACCTTGACCCTATTCCTATGTCCCTGTTCCAGGGCCTGGTGGGCAAACTGCAAGGTCACCGAGGAGCTGAGCAGTAACAGCGTGTTGGCCAGTGGCAATCCCTGCCAGGGCATGGCTTCAGTACGGGTGCCGCCGGGAGTGGTCACCAATGGCCAGATGGCCTTGAAATCAGGCCAGAGCACTTCGTGAGTACTGAGGTGATGAAAATGTTCCCCACCCAGCCAGGGAACAGATAGCACCCTTGCATAGAACAGCGCACCGAAGAAAGCGCCGAAGAACATCACCTCGGAGAAGATGAACCAGCTCATTCCCTGACGAAAAGATCTGTCCATCTGCTCGCTGTAGAGCCCGCTCATGGACTCATTGATGACGTGACCAAACCAGCCAAACAGCATGACTATGATGGTCAAGATGCCCGCCAATAACAGCCATCCTCCCGGGCTGCCATGACTTATCAGGGTACCGGCTCCGGATGCCATCAGGAACAGACCCACAGCCCCCATGATGGGCCAGGGA
The DNA here is from genome assembly GCF_020149575.1 of Aeromonas rivuli. Taxonomy (NCBI): domain Bacteria; kingdom Pseudomonadati; phylum Pseudomonadota; class Gammaproteobacteria; order Aeromonadales; family Aeromonadaceae; genus Aeromonas; species Aeromonas rivuli. The sequence continues at coordinate 4,189,220 of NZ_CP079742.1, forward strand.
CTCTGCGCCGGGACATAGTAGCTATTCGCCATACTCGCCTCCGATACGGGGCTCGAGGCCTCGTCATGTGGGATCTCTTCAGCCATTCTGACCACCCTGCCCCATCGCCTTGGTCACGTCATACAGGGTGTAGGAGAGTGTCAGGGTATGCATCTCGACTGGCAGGGCCTGATCGATATAGAAACGCAGCGGCAGCTCCGCTCTCTCTCCGATGGCCAAGTGCTGCTGCTGAAAACAGAAGCACTCTGTCTTGTGCAGATAACGGGCCCCCAGCCCGGGGGTCACTGAGGGTACGGCTTGCAAGACCCTGGCACTATCCGCCAGATTCTCGACCATGAAATGGGTGCTGCTCAGCTCGCCAGGATGCACTTCTATCCGTTGTACGATCGGGGCAAATTTGCCCTCGAAGCCCGGGAAGGGATAGGCAACCAGTTCCAATGTCACTGTGCGGGATCGGTCAACCTCTCCGCTGGCTGCCGCAGCCGCCACCGGCTCCGTCTTGCCGTTTATCCCCGTGATCTGGCACAGAACGTCATACAAAGGCACAAGCGCATAACCAAACCCGAACATCAGTAGCGTGATCAGCACCAGTTTGAGGGTGAGCTTTGCATGCATGTCACTTCACCTCGGGAGGAGTTGTGAAGGTGTGGTATGGCGCTGGCGATGGCACTTCCCACTCCAGGCCCTGGGCACCATCCCAGGGTTTGGCTGGTGCGGCGGCGCCACCTCGGATGCATTTGATCACCACGTAGAGAAAGATGAATTGGGACAGACCGAATGCGAATCCCCCCAGGCTGACGATGCTGTTCACATCGGCAAACTGGATTGAATAATCAGGGATCCGCCGTGGCATGCCTGCCAGACCGAGGAAATGCATCGGGAAGAACAAGACATTGACCGAGATGACGGAACACCAGAAATGCCACTGGCCGAGCCGTTCGTCATACATGTGCCCTGTCCATTTAGGGAGCCAGTAATACGCCGCAGCCATGATGGAAAAAATGGCCCCTGTCACCAGTACATAATGAAAATGTGCCACCACGAAGTAGGTATCGTGATACTGAAAGTCCGCCGGTGTGATGGCCAGCATCAGCCCGGAGAATCCCCCCATGGTAAACAGCACTATGAAGGCAATGGCGAACAGCATGGGCACCTCAAAGCTGAGCGACCCGCGCCACATGGTAGCCACCCAGTTGAATACCTTCACGCCAGTTGGCACCGAAATGAGCATGGTGCAATACATGACGAAGAGTTCGGCGAACACCGGCATGCCGGTGGTGAACATATGATGAGCCCACACCAGGAAGCTCAGCCCGGCAATCGAGGCGGTGGCATAGACCATGGAGCTATAGCCAAACAGTGGCTTGCGAGAGAAGGTGGGGACTATGGCCGAGATGATGCCAAAACTCGGCAATATCATGATGTAGACCTCGGGGTGACCGAAGAACCAGAAGATATGCTGGAACATGACGGGATCCCCACCTCCGGCTGCATCAAAAAAGCTGGTACCGAAATATTTGTCGGTCAACACCATGGTCACCACGCCGGCCAGCACGGGCATGACGGCGATCAGTAAGAAGGCAGTCACTAGCCAGGTCCAGACGAACAGAGGCAGTTTCATCCAGGTCATGCCTGGCGCCCTCAGGTTACAGATGGTCACTATGACGTTAATGGCCCCCATGATGGAGCTGATCCCCATGATATGGATGGAAAAGACAAACAGTGCCGTGCTGTCAGGGGAGTAGTGGGTAGAGAGCGGCGCATAGAAGGTCCAACCGAAATTGGGGCCCCCACCCTCGGTGAACAGTGACCCCAGCAGGATCAGGAAAGCGAATGGCAGTATCCAGAAGCTCCAGTTGTTCATGCGCGGCAATGCCATGTCTGGTGCCCCAATCATCATGGGGATCATCCAGTTGGCCAATCCGGTGAACGCGGGCATGACGGCGCCAAATACCATCACCAGACCGTGAACCGTGGTCATCTGGTTGAAAAAGGCGGGCTCAACCAGTTGCAATCCCGGCTGGAACAGCTCGGCCCGGATCACCATGGCCATGGCTCCCCCGGTCAAAAACATGGCGAAACTAAACCAGAGATAGAGGGTTCCAATGTCCTTGTGGTTGGTGGTCAGCAACCAACGCAGCAAGCCTCTGGGCTTATGGCCATGTTCTGCCTGATGATCGACATCCGTGACGACACTCATCTTGCTCTCTCCTACCTGGTTTTTCCCTTGAGGAAGGCATCTACATCCTTGGCCTGCACTTCATCGCCCTTGTTATTACCCCAGGCATTGCGCTCATAGGTGATCACGGCTGACAGCTCCTGCAGGCTTAGCTGATTGGCGAAGGCCTGCATGGCCGTCCCTGGTTTGCCGTGCAACACCCGCTCCAGGTGATCCGCCTTGGGGCCCATCGCAATGGGGCTGCCTTTGAGAGCGGGGAAAGCACCAGGCACCCCTGCTCCATTCGCCATATGGCAGGCGGCGCAGTGGCCCAGATAGATCTTCTCGCCAAGTTTCATCAATTCGTCCCGACTCATGGTCATGGCCAGCAGTTTCTGCTCCTGCTCCTTGGCCGCCAGCTGCTCGGTTCGGGTCTTGCTCAACCACTGATTAAACTCGTCCTCAGGCTTGGCGATAACCACTATGGGCATGAAACCATGCCCCTTGCCGCACAACTCGGCACATTGGCCGCGATAGATACCGGGTTGATCGATACGGGTCCATGCCTCGTTGATGAAGCCTGGGTTGGCATCCTTCTTCACCGCGAAAGCGGGCACCCACCAGGAGTGGATCACATCTTGGGAGGTGATGAGAAAACGTACCTTCTTGCCAGTGGGCAGCACCAAGGGGCGATCCACCTCAAGCAGGTAGTTCTCTCCTTTGTTGCGCTTGTTATCGATCTGCGCCTGAGGCGTCGCCAGCAGGCTGTAGTATTCGACGCCATCATCGAAGTAGCGGTAATGCCACTTCCACTGCGACCCCGTTATCTGCACAGTCAGGTCGGCATCGGTTGTATCTTCCATGGCGATCAGGGTACGAGTGGCCGGAATGGCCATGCCAATGAGGATGAGGAAAGGGATCAGGGTCCAGAGGATCTCGACTCTGGTACTCTCGTGGAAATGGGCGGCTTTCGCTCCCTTATCCTGCCGATGGTGCCAGATGGCCCAGAACATGACCCCGAACACCACCAGACCTATCAAGGCGCAGATGATGAGAATGGTCATGTGCAAGTCATAAACGTTACGACTGACCGCGCTGACACCCTCCGTCATGTTGAAGCGCATACCATTGCCGAGCGCAACACCGCTCCAGGCACACAGGAATATTGAGAGAGTAATCAGGACTCTTTTCACTCTGCCCCCATTTTTAGCGCTGCCCTGTCGGGCATTTCTTCCCTGAGATTGGTCTTTGGTGCCAATCGACAGGTTAAGTAAAGCAGCAAATGAGAATGTGTGAAAAAAGTGTTAAAAAAGAATTTGAAAAAACAGGCGGGAATAACAAGGCCCCTCAACGGGGCCCGGGGTTACATCCAGTCAGCGTTGCGGATCACGCCAACCGCCAACCCCTCGATGGTGAGATGCTGACTCGCCAGATCGACGGCGATGGGTTGTAACTCTTCGTTTTCGGGTAGCAGCCACACTTGGCTACCTTTACGCTGGAAGCGTTTGACGGTCACATCCTCATCGAGGCGCGCCACCACGACTTGACCGTTGCGAACCTCTTGGGTCTTGTGTACCGCGAGCAGATCACCATCCATGATACCGATGTTCTTCATACTCATGCCCTGCACGCGCAGCAGGAAGTCGGCTCTCGGGTGAAACAGAGCGGGATCGACTTTATAGTGGCTCTCGATATGTTCCTGGGCCAGGATGGGCTCGCCGGCCGCGACCTTGCCGATGAGCGGTAAACCCTGATCTTCGTTCGCTGCCGCCTCGACATCGTCGAGCAAGAGCCGAATGCCACGGGAAGTGCCTGGTAGTATCTCTATGGCCCCTTTCTTGGCCAGGGCTTTTAGATGTTCTTCAGCAGCATTGGCCGACTTGAAGCCGAGTTTCTGGGCGATCTCGGCGCGCGTCGGCGGCATACCGGTCTCGCTCATGTTGGCCTTGATGAGATCCAGCACCTGAGCCTGGCGGGGAGTAAGGGGTTTCATAAGATTGGCACCTGTTTTTTTATACAGCACACTGGCAGTATATACAGTGTGTTGACCAAGGCAAGGTTCGACTGACAATTGTCGCGCTCTGAGCTCAAATAACCCGGATCCCGTCCCCTAACGCGGACTCATCGTACCTCTCGGCGACAAGCACGGCATGATTTGCTATGCTCACGCCGCCTTTTTTTGGAGAGCAGACGCATATGTCCCTTGGGCAGAGAATTTCCAGAGCCATACTGCAGTGGCCAGTCAGTGGCTTGGTCAATCACAAGAGCCTGCCGGAAAATCCCATCGCAGAGCTCGACCTGGACCCGGCCAGACCCATAGTCTATGCCCTGAAAACCAGTTCAATCACCGATCTGCTGACCCTTCAGCAGTGCTGTGAAGATCTCGACCTGCCAGGCCCTTTCACCCCCCTGACACTGGGAGGAGAAACCGTACCTCGCTACGTCTGCCTCGACCGGCCACCCCCCCTGTTTGGTGCTCGCAGCAAGCCACTCCCCTTCCTGCAAGAGTTTCAGCAGTTACTGGATCTGCATAAGCGTGATGCCGGGCTGGACGTACAGATAGTGCCCATCACTCTGTTCTGGGGCCGCGCCCCAGGCCGTGAGGGAGAGGAAGCCTCCGGCTGGAACATCATCAGTAGCCTGGCCCCCAACCGGCTCAAGAAGGCGCTGATCGTGATCCTCAAGGGCCGGGAAAACCTGGTGCGCTTCTCGCCGCCGCTCTCCCTGCGCCAGATGGCTGACAAACATGGCACAGATCAGGCCATCGCCCACAAGCTGGCGCGGGTGGCTCGCATCCACTTCAGCCGCCAGCAGCTGGCCGCGACCGGCCCCAAGCTGCCTAATCGCACCCTGCTATTCAGGCAGCTTCTGGACTCCGGGGTGATTCAGCAGGCCATAGAGGAAGAGGCTGAGCGCGATAATATCAGCCTCGACAAGGCCCAGAAGCGTGCCCATGACTACATGGATGAGATCGCGTCTGACTTCTCCTATCGGCTGATCCGGCTGGGGGAGAGCTTCCTCGGCTGGCTCTGGAACAAACTCTACCGCGGCCTCTCGGTCAATGGCGCCGAAAAGGTGCGGCAACTGGCCCAGGAGGGCCACGAGATCGTCTATGTGCCCTGCCATCGCAGCCACATGGACTATCTGCTGCTCTCCTACGTCATCTACCACCAGGGCATGGTGCCGCCTCATATCGCCGCGGGCATCAACCTCAACTTCTGGCCGGCCGGTCCCCTGTTCCGCCGTGGCGGTGCTTTCTTCATTCGCCGCACCTTCAAGGGCAACCCCCTCTACAGCACTGTGTTCCGTGAATACCTCAACCTGCTGTTTGCCAAGGGTTATTCGGTGGAGTTCTTCACCGAGGGCGGACGTTCGCGCACCGGTCGCCTGCTCCCCCCCAAGACCGGTATGCTGGCCATGACGCTGCAGGCCATGATGCGTGGCCTGGACAGGCCGGTGACCCTGGTTCCCGTCTATCTGGGCTACGAACACGTGATGGAGGTCAACACCTACCACAACGAGCTCAAGGGCAGTCGCAAGGAGAAGGAGAGCTTCCTGCAAGTGCTGGGCATACTGCGCAAGTTGCGCAACTACGGCCGCGGCTTCGTCAACTTCGGTGAGCCGCTGACCCTCAATGGTTATCTCAACGAGCATGTGCCCGAATGGAGGGCTGATATTGGTCGGGACGAACGCCCGGACTGGATGGCGCCCACCGTCACCCGGCTGGCCGAGCTGCTGATGACCCGCATCAATGACGCCGCCGCCGTCAACGGCCTGACCCTGAGCGCCCTGGCACTGCTGGCCGCCGAGCGTCATGCCCTGACCCGCGACGAGTTGCAGGCCCAGCTCAATACCTATCTGGATTTGCTCAAACAGGTACCCTACAGCGAGCACAACACCTTGCCGGAAGCGGGTGCCAAGGATCTGCTGGATCAGGCCATGGAGCTCAACAAGTTTCAGGTCAGCGAAGACAAGCTGGGGCAGATCATCAGCCTGGACCGCTATCAGGCGATCCTGCTGACCTACTACCGCAACAATATCTTGCACCTGTTTGCCCTGCCCTCACTGGTGGCGGCGTTGATCGAGCGTTGCGAGGGGATCTCTCGCAACGAGATAGTGGCTCGCTGCATCGACATCTATCCCCTGCTCAAGACGGAGCTGTTCCTGCGCTATGAAGAGGATGAGCTGCCCAGTCTGATCGATGCCCTGCTGGCCGAGCTGCAACGCCAGCAACTGATCGAGTCCCGCGATGGTGGTCACTGGGTCAACCTCGGCAACCAGATGCGCCTGCTGTTGCTGGCCGAGAGCATCCAGGAGACGTTGCAGCGCTATGCCATAGTGCTGACTCGCATGCTTGCCCAGCCTCGCATAGAAGCTGAACAGCTGGAGGCTGACGGTTTGATGATGGCGGAGCGACTCGGTACTCTGCATGGCATCAATGCCCCCGAGTTCTTCGACCAGAAGCTGTTCAGCACCCTGATCCACACCCTGCGCAGCGAAGGGTATCTGGACTCGGGCAGCAAACCCGACCTCGGGCGCTTCCAGGCCCTGGCCGACAACATACTGCCCCTGCTCAGCAACAAGATCCGCCGCACCATACGGGCGGGCAACCAGTAAGCCAGACCCGCTTATTGAATGGGAGTGCAAAGCAAGAACCAAGGGGCCCCAGCACGGGGCCCCTTGTCTATGCCGCGCCCCCATGACGCGACGTCATGCCCTTCCACACCAATGCAATGAAGGCCGCACGGGCGGCCTTCATTGCATTCAATCGTCCAGGGTTTACCAGTAGTGCAACACCAGACCTGCAAACACCAGGGCGCCGGCATAGTTGTTGTTCAAAAAAGCCTGAAAGCAGGCCGCGCGGTCGCGCTCGCGAATGAGTCGCTGCTGGTAGACAAACAGGATGGCGACGCCGAGCAGGCACCAGTAATAGCTGGCGCCTAGCGCCATCATTTGGCCGATCCCCAGCAGGATCAGCAGGGTCGCCAGTTGCAGCACTCCGATGATCAACTTGTCGAAGCGACCAAACAGTATGGCACTCGACTTGATGCCGAGTCGCAGGTCATCATCTCTGTCCACCATGGCGTACTGGGTGTCATAGGCGATGGTCCACAGCAAGTTGGCCAGGAAGATGAGCCAGGCTACCGGCGGCAGCGCATCGGCCGCCGCCGCATAGGCCATGGGAATGGACCAGGAGAAGGCCAGGCCGAGCACCAGCTGGGGAATGGAGATAAAACGCTTCATGAAGGGGTAGCAGACAGCCAGCAGCAGACCGGCAAACGACAGACCTATGGTAAGCGCATTCTGGGTCAGCACCAGGGCAAACGAGAGCAGAGTCAGCACAGCAAACAGCAACAGCGCCTCTCTCGGGCTCACCTTGCCCATGGGCAGAGGTCGCCCCGCGGTACGCTTCACATGGCCATCGAAATGGCGGTCCGCATAGTCATTGATGACACAACCCGCCGAACGCATGGAGAAGACCCCGATCACGAACACCAGCAAGGTACCAAGATTGGGCAGGCCGTCGGCCGCCAGCCAGAGCGCCCACAGGGTCGGCCAGAGTAGCAACAGCGTGCCGATCGGCTTGTCGAGCCGGGCCAGCTGGGCATAGGCCAGGCCACGCTCCTTGGTCAATACAGTCACAGCAACTCCTTGTATAAATTCGGGAAAATCAAGGCTGACAGAGAAGGCAGCCTGAGGGCTGACGCCCTCGGCCCAGGGGCAACCGGAGCCTCTCCATCACCCCAGTTGTCGAGGGGAGGATTGCATCGCGCATCCCAATCCGGGCAGCAATACCTCATGCACCAAGAGGGGCCAGCCGTTGAGATAGAGCCGTGAGCGTCGCCCCCAGACCACGCCAGCCTCACCCGCCTCATCCATCAGCTCGAAACGGGCCAGCTGCAGGCAGTCACGCTGAGCGGGAGCCACCCCGAAAATGCGATCGCCCAAGGGCTGTTCGCCCAGCTGATCGAGTGCGGCTCCGCTCAGGGCCGCATCGGCAAACAGAGTCCAACCCAGGACGGCAGGCCCGCCATCCCCATGCAGGATCACCTCCCGCCGCAGTCCGGTCACGACGCCGAGCAGATCCTGTTCATCCGGCGTCAGTGCCTGATGGTGGTGACCGAGCAGCTCCAGAGAGAAGTGAGCATTGTGGCGGCGCAGACGCGCCGTCATGGACCCGGTATCGAGTAGCCAGGGGGCCAGTTCGGCTGGCGGCATGGCACTGGCTGGCGCCAGCCAGTCGCTTATCCGCATGAGGGGAACAGTCAGCTCGGATTTCACCGCATCACCATCCAGAGAGTTCCGTTATCAGGTTAAAATCCGGTTTATTATCCGTAAATCGATCGAAAAATGTAAGGAAATCCGTGCTTGACGCCCCAGCAGGCAACATCAAAAATGGGACATCTCACCAGTCTGAGTCCCCTACCATGCCCTATGTACTGAAACACGCTCGCCAGCTCGCCACGTTGCTGCTTGTTCTGCTGGCCAACCCGGCTTGGGCAGAAGAGTCCACCACCGATGCCGCCGCCCAACAGGATGGGGTTGCCTACCATCCCCTGGAGCCGGATATCATCACCAACTACCTGAGCGAGGGCAAGACCCTGGGCTATGTGCGGGTCACCGTCGAGCTCATGGCCGAAAACCATGGGGATCTCAAGTTGCTGGAGACCCATGATCCCTTGATCCGTGACGCCATCATACGGCTGATGGGCAGCAAGACTGCCGAACAGATCAAGTCTCTCCCTAGCCGCGAAGAGCTGCGCAAGGAGTGCGAGGCCAGAGTCAATGAACTGCTGGTGCGTGAGACGGGCAAGAAGGCGGTCAAGGAGCTGATCTTCACCAAATTCCTCTACCAGTGAACCCGTTGCGGGCCCACTGTATTAGTAATGCAAATCGATTAGAATACGGCGATACATTAGCCAAGGTGGTCGGATCCTATGGGCAACAAGACCCTCTGTGAGTGGCGCCGCCACGAGATCCCCTTCGATCTCAAGGCCCTGCGCAAGATAGTGCGCAAACCCAAGTTCATCTGCGGAAAATGCGCCCGCAGCGCCAATGACAAGAGCTACCTCTGCCAGCCGTTGCGCCTCAAGGAGTAGTCACCCGGCCTCCTTCCTGTCACCCGGATCGGCAGGAGGCGGTGACTATCCTCGTCAGCACCGTCATGGGCAGGATGAACTCACCATGCCCCCTGAACCTCTACTGATCTGTCCAGCTCTGGCGCCCCTGAGCAAACAGCTTGCGCGCTTGCGCATCATTGGGGCAGACCCCGCGATACTCCTCGCCTGAGCGCCCCGCCAGATAGAGGTGCTCGGGGCGACAATACCAGGCCAATCCCCTCTTGCGGCCCTGTTCCCAGAGAGCTTCATCGACCTTGATACCGCACTGGGTCTGATGGAACTCGACCCTCTGTTCGGTAAACCCCAGCTTGCCATCGGCTTCGCCAACCTGATCCCACTGCTTTTCACAGGGGTCATCCGAGTTGGAAACGCAGCCGCCAAGCAGGGCGGCGTAGAGTATTAGTAATGGGCGCATCTTCATCCTTGAGCGTCATTCGGGCTTTCATTCTAACGAGCCGATGCCCCACCACCAAGCCCGCTTTGCGGGTGCCAAACAAATCAGGCGGGCCCTTGGCCCGCCTGAACTTGTACTACCCGGTATCATTGGTCGTCTAGGTCGTCGTCAAACTGCCAACTGTCGTCGTCCAACTCCTCCAACTGCTCTTCCCAGGATTCCGGCTCCCAGTCATCGTCGAGCTCGTAATCCGGCTTGTGTCCACCCATGCTCATTCTCCTTGGATAGTGCACCCGCCCTCAAAGTCTATCCAGAAAAATGGAGGCTGCCAGTCAGGCAGGTTCTAGCCTTGCAGCTTAATCACCGTCCAGGCTGGCTAAACAGCGGGAGAGCGTGCGCGCCAGTGCCCCTTGATTGCGCAGCACCACGGCACGGGCCTGCTCACCCATGGTGCGGCGGGCGCCTCCATCGGCGAGCAGTGCGCTCACCCGGTTTCCCAGCTCGTGCTCATCGGCCACCACCAGGCCCCCGCCCTGAGCCACTAGCTGACGGGTGATATCACTGAAGTTGAAGTAAGCGGGTCCGGTCAGGCAGGGCTTGCCCAGGGCCGCCGGTTCCAGCAGGTTGTGACCGCCGACCTTCACCAGACTGCCGCCGACGAAGGTCAGATCGGCCGCCGCCAGCATCAGTGGCAACTCCCCCATGGTATCGCCGAGATAGACCTTGTCACCCTCTTCGACCCGTTCAGCCTGACGCTGATGCTGAGAGCGACGCACGCAGCCATAGGAGGCACACAGCGCCGCCACGCTGTCGAACCGCTCCGGATGGCGCGGCACCAGGATCAGCAGGGCAGACGGATGTGCCCTGAGCACCCGATCGAAGGCGGCCAGCACCTGCTCGTCTTCCCCCTGATGGGTGCTGGCGGCGATCCAGACCGGCCGTTCCTGTCCAAGCTGCTGGCGCAGGGCGTGGCCCTTGCTCTGCACCTCATCACCAAACTGGATATCGAACTTGATGGAGCCCGTCACCGCCAACCTCTCTTTGCCTATGCCGAGCCGATGAAAGCGGTCCGCATCATCCTGATGCTGACAGAGCAGCAGACTGAGCGGACGACTCAATGCATCAAAGGCCCCCTGAAAGCGGCCATAACGCTGGCAGGAGCGCTCGGAGAGACGCCCATTGATGATGGTCACAGGCAAGTGATGATGGGCGCAGGCGTGCAGCCAGTTCGGCCACAGCTCGGTCTCCATTATCCAGAGGGCACGAGGCTGGAAGCGCTTGAGGAAGGCGGCTACCGCCCAGGGATAATCGAGGGGCGCATAGCGGTGCACCACCAGATCCCCGAGCTTGGCCGCCTGTTCGGCGCCGGTACGGGTGGTGGTGGTGAGCAGAATGGGCAAATCCGGCCGCTCGGCCTTGAGGGCGCGAATGAAAGGGCTGATGGCCAGGGTCTCACCCACGCTGACCGCGTGGATCCAGAGTGGCGCCTCCTGGCCGGTCGGCGGTACGCGGCCCAGATGCTCGGCCCAGCGCGCACCAAACCCCGGCTTGCCTCGCTTCGGCTTGTAGAGCGCCAGCAGCGCCAACGGCAAGCCCAGATGGATCAGCAGGTTGTAGAGCAGCCGATAGAGCATGCTATTCCGGCTCCGACCGCTTGCCCGCATTGGCAACAAAATGCGGTGGGTCAACCCGCTGTAGCGCTATCGGCTGAGCCGCCGACTCGCCGCACTCCAACCGCTTGCACGCCTCTATCACCTGTTCCGGCATCAGCTCAATCAGGCACTTGAGGTGACCAAACTTGCAGGTGCGCTTGAAGCAGGGACGGCATTCGATATCGGTGTGCACTATCTCGACCCTGTCTGCCAGCGGTGGCGTATAGAGTGGCGAGGTGGAGCCATAGACCCCGATCAACGGCCGGTTGAGGGCGGCGGCGATGTGCATCAGGCCGGAGTCATTGGAGATGACCCGCCCGGCCAGCGCCATCAGATCGATCGCCTCATACAGGCTGGTCTTACCCGCCAGTACATGGCAGTTGGGCCGTGACAGGGGGTTGATCCGCTCGCGGATGGTATTGGCCACAGGCACATCCTTGCCCGAGCCGAAGATCCATACCTGCCAACCCTCATCCAGATGCTTCTGCGCCACCACGGCATAGTGCCCTTCCGGCCAGCGCTTGGCCGGACCGAACTCGGCACCTGGGCAGAGCACCAGCACGGGACGGGCACTGCTGAGCCCCAATCGCTCCAGCGCCTTGCCCTGATTGACCAGATCGACATTGAGCGATGGATGGGGAATGGCGGGAATATCGGCCCGGCTCTTCATCTGCGCCTTGGGATAGGCCAGCGCCAGATAGGCCTCTACCATCAGCGGGAAGGCAGACTTGTTGCTGCGCATGTCGTTGAGCAGGCCGAAGCGGTGCTCCCCCTTCCAGCCGGTGCGCACCGGTATCCTGGCGAACCAGGGGATCAGTGCCGACTTCATGGAGTTGGGCTGGATGATGGCCTGATCGTACTTCTCGGCAGCCAGCAGCTTGCCGAGCCGACGCCGCTCCCCCAACTTGAAATCACCGTGACCAAGGGGCATGGCGACCGCCTTGTCCACCTCGGGCATGCGTTCGAGCAGAGCCCTGCACCAGGCCGGCGCCATCACATGCAGCTCACAGTCCGGGTGGTTGGCCTTGATCGCCTTGTAGAGGCTCTGGGACATCACCATGTCGCCGACCCAGGAGGGGCCGATCACCAATATCTTCATGCTTGTTCTGTTCCTGCGTCTTGCAACATGCCGCTCACGAAGTCGTCGCCAGATACCCAGCTGAACACCTCATGGGCCTTTATGTGAGTCTGAAAATAGCTGTGCAGACCATAGTGATGATAACCATCTCGTCTGACAGTACGGCCCCACCAGCGTTTGAACCGCTTCTCCAGCCGGTCCTTGGCATGCAGATCGTGCATCGTCTCCATGGCGACCACTTTCTCTTTTTGGCGCGCCAGCGTCAGGGGGTGGCTGTAACAGTGCCAAGGCCCCAGCCTGGAGTGTTCACTCTGCCAGGGGGGCAAGGTGGTGCCCGCATGCTCGGGGCCATAAGGGAAATCATGGACCTTGCGCAGGTGATTCGCATAGAGCAGCACCCGGGACGGGCAGTGCCCGCTCTGCTGGATAGCCAGCGCCAAGGCTTGGGCAGTGGCAACGTGGTCGCCATGGGGATCCACCTCGGGGTGGGTCACCAGGACGCTGCTCGGACGCACCCGCATCAGCAGCGCCGCGAGATCGGCCACCAGCAACCGTCCGCGGTTGGCAGCCTGCTCGTCACCCGGCAAGGGTTGGGGATTCCAGCGCCGAAACGGCGCCGGTGTCAGTTCGGGTAACTGAGCATGGGCGACCAGGCTGTCCGGGTCAGCTACCAGCTTTGCCAGGCTGTCATTGAAGTAACCCAGGCAAAACAGGCGAGCGGCGCTCACCCCAGCCAGCAGCGGCGTGGTCACACTGTTCCAGGCCCGGATCATCCCCTTGCGCGCCGAGGCGCTCGCCAAGTCACCATCCAGGCCGGGTATATATTGGCGATCCAGCCGGCCAAGCTTCTCCCCCGCACTCAGAGTCACTATCCAGCTGCGTTCTGCATAGTCGCTGTAGAGGCCAAAGGCGGCCAGCTCGGCATCGTCCGGATGAGGGGAGAGAATAAGCACGGGCCCATCGTCCAGTGTCGGATTGGCAAAGGCCAACAGGCGGGCCTCTGCTTGCCAGCGACAATCCCGTCCCTGCAGCGCTATCTCGTCCAGCCGGGTCAAGCCGGTCAGATTGAGGAAACGCCGGCCGCGCTGGTTCGCCTCGAAGAACTGCGGCTGGCCAGACTCTGCCCCGGTGATGCCGATGCGACCCTGGCGCCGTTTGTGGGTCGCTTCATAGCCAAACTCCAACAACAGGGTGTGATTGACCAGCTCACCCACGGCGCTCGCATCCAGTTTGCCATCCGGCGACAGCGTGACGGGGGAAACCCAGCTTGGGGCCAGGGGGTAACGGTGATCCAGCATCGTCATGATTTAATCCTCAATGAGGGCGAGGAAACGGCGGGCAATCTCGCCATCGTCGAACCGGTCAACCCAGTGGGGCTGGATCTGGACAGGGTCAGCCAGGGCTTCACGCATCTTGGCGGCCAGGGCAACCTCATCATGGGCGGCCAACAAGCGGGTCTGTTCTTCGATCAGCACCTCGCGAATGCCACCCGGTACATCGGTGGCAACGGCCTGGGTGCCGCAGGCCAGGGCTTCAATAAGCACCAGCCCAAGTCCCTCGGTCCTGGAGCTGAGTATGAAGGCCTCGGCCCCTGCAACCCAGGGATAGGGATTGGCTTGATGGCCGAGCAGTATCACTCGCCCATCCAGCGCCAGGGTCTGTATCAGCCGCTCCAGCGAGGCTCGCTCGCTACCCTCTCCGATAATCACCAGCTTGCAATCGAGTTCAGCCCGCTTGAAGGCCCGCAGCAGCAGGGCCTGATCCTTCACAGGTACCAGGCGTGCCACGTGCACCAGGAAAGGTCCCGTAATGGGGGGATCTTGAGCGAGCTGCGCCAGCCGACGCACCCGCGCCAGCGGGACACCATTGTGGATCACCGCCTGTCGTGCCGGCCGGATCGAGAAGTGTGACAGCATCTGTTGCAGCACCTCGGCGATACCCTGGGAAACGCAGATCACCTGCTTGTCCTGGAACAACTTGGCGGCGAGCCAGCCGCCGAATCGATAGTAGCGCAGCTTGGAAGAAGGTCCCTCCACCAGTTGCCAGCAGCGTGGGTCATGCAAGTCCCACAACAATTCGAATGCCCCCTGGCCCCGGATCAAGATCTGATCGAAGGCACCATATTGCGCCTCCCACTCGGCGATCCTGCGTCTGGCCAGCGCGCTGGTGCGCCAGCCCGTCCAGACGAAGCCCGAGCCAGGCAGCAGATGCTTGAGCAGACCCCGCCCGAGCAGATCGCAACTCAGCCCCAACAAGCCGCGCCGGGCTGCCCGCTCGATATCACCACCTGCATGGAGATGCACCGCGGGATCCGGCGTCAGTCTGGCCTCGCCACGCAGCACCCAGACATGCACCTCATGACCCTGGGCTGCCATGGCGTTGGCCAGCGTGATAGTGGCCTGCTCTATGCCTCCTGCCTGCAAGCGACGCAATATGATCAGAATGCGCTTCATCTGACTTGATCCGTACAACCCTGCGGATAGCGGCGGCGCCAGCAGAGGGTGATCAGACCCCCGAGGATGATGTTGAACACGAAGGTACCGGTACCAAACGACATATAGGACTCAAAGTTGTTCACAATGATCCAGAAGACGAAGAAGCAGAAACCGAACACCAGTACATCGGTCGGCATCAGCCGTGCTCGCCAGGTAAGCCAGCAGTCACGGCCGATGACAATGGCCAGGGCGAGCAACATGAGCGAACCTGCCAAGCCATAGCTGAGCTGAACTTCGAGGAAGTAGTTGTGCAGATGACCAAACTGCTGTTTGACCCAGTCGGGCAACACATCGGAATGGCTGATGACCCGACTGCGGGCCTGGGAGCCCCAGCCAAACCAGGGACGCTCAGCTATCTTGTCGGCAGCCACTTTCCAGGTGTTGGCCCGTACGCCGACACTGGTATAGGGGATATCGTCCCAGTCACCATGCAATAGCTGCTGAATGACAGGGGCCTCCTGCTCATACCGTTTCTCGACATGGGAGAGACCCCGTTGTCCCAAGCTGACAAATAACAGGGCTGTGCCCATCAGCAGCAACGCCAGCACCCAGCAGCGCGGTCGCTTGAGCCAGATCCAGAACACCAGAGCCAGCAGCAGAGCCGCGAAAATCGCGATGAAAATGGCCCGGGTCTGGGTCACGATGATCCCCAGTACCGCCACCCCCAGCCCCCCCAACCAGAGCGGCAGCCGCCACCAGCGCTGTGCGCCGACCGATAACCAACGCTGGCTAAAACAGAGGCAACCCAGCATCAGGGTGCCGAAATACATGGCGATATGCTGGGCGTTGCGGATGCCAAAATCGACTCTCTGCCCTGACAAGCCTTGCTGCCAGGTGCTCCAGTCGGCTGGCGAACCCAGCACAGTAAACAGCAATCCCAAGGCGGCGATGCCCCACAGCCAGAAGACATTGCGCAGCCTGCCCGCCAGCAACACGGCGGTGGCAAAGAAGAAGAAGATCTTGGTCAGCCGATCGAGATGGGGGTTTGAGCTGGTAATGACGGTCGGTTCCAGCAGGCCCAGTAGCCAGGGGATCAGCTGGACCAGCAACGCCAGCCACACAAACTTGAAGTAGACGTCCAGACCCATGCGCCTGTGGGAGCTCAGCATCAGCAGCAGCGTCATGGCAAGGAAGCCGACTTCCATCGCCTTGCCTATGCCACCGAACCAGATACGACAGAGCGCATAGATAAGCAGGCAGGCTACCCCCAGCATTCTCAAGTAGGGGGTCATCCCTTCCCCAGGGACGTTGCTCCATTGCCCATCCAGACTTTTTATTATGTTTTTATCCAATTTATGGTGCTCGGTCAGGCAGGGACAGGGCCTCAAACTGAGGCAGTACGCTCTCGGCCAGGAAGGCTTGATAATAGTCGGCAGTGATAGTCACAGGAGAGGCATCCATCCGGCCGATGGCATCGGCCAGCGCCACCTCATCCTGCAATGGCACCAGGAAAGCGGCCAACTCGCCGGTCAGTATCTCTTTCGGGCCAGAGGGGCAATCGACACTGACGATGGGAGTACCCAGAAACAGCGACTCGATCAATACCCTGGGTAACCCCTCCCCATCCGAGGTGAGGATCAGCGCCTTGGCATGCTTGATATAAGGATAGGGATTGGTCTGATAGCCGGGCAGGATCACCTGCTCCTCCAGATCCAGCTCACGAATGAGCGTTCGCAATCGCGCCTCCTCTTCCGGCTTGCCCTTGCCAAGCAGCAGTAGGGGAGTGCTCACCCCGCTGGCTTTATAGGCTCGCAACAGCCGATCATGACGCTTGCGATGCTCAAAGGTGCCCACGTTGATCAGATAGTCCCCGGTCGGCACAGCGGCAGGTTCGGCAGCCATGCGCACGAAGCCATCTCGCTCATAGGGGTTATAGATGGCCAGGATCCGCTCAGGTTTGAGCTCGGCATCCTGCAGCAAACCGTCGACCACTCCCTGAGAGCAGCCGATCACCTTGCGGCCATTGTAGAAGCGCTGCAGCTTGGCCTTGGCTTTCGCCTTGCTCTTGGCGGTATAGCGGGAGGCGAGCATGTTGCTCTTCACCCAGAACCAGAGGTTGGGGTGTTTGATATGGCGAGTGATCTTGTCACAGGAGCAGGAGAGCACCACATGGGGATCGAGACGGCGGATGGCCCGGGCGATGAACCAGGCTTGTCCTTTTTCGACCAGCACATTGGAGATGGCCTTGGTGATGCCATTGACCAGCGCCAGGTTGATCACCTCGAGGCCGGGGGGAAGACGATGCTCGATCAGGTCACGCAGTATGAAGACAGTCACCTGATGACCGCGTTGACGCAGCCCTTCCGCCGTGTTGATGAGAGACTTCTGCGCGCCGCCACCATACAAATCTTCAATCACGAATACGAAACGCTTGGAGTTCATGCATCATCTCATCAAGGAATAACATCGATAACCGAGTCGGCTGCCGGCCGACCCGTCAGCCGTGCTCCTATAGCCAGTCACACCCGCGGATGGGCTGCCTGCGACAGGGGTGAATAACACCCTGGTCCGGGTGAATATTCATCCTGGCTGCCAAAAAATTAATTGCCACAGCCATAAATCTGCGCAACTCATGCTTGGCGAGCAAATCATATCCGGCGATTTTCCGTGACCCCCTGCGGCAAGTCAAACTTTGCCCACCAAACTTGAATCAGGATAGAATGGGGCTCACCTCCCTTTGCCGGTTATTTCCATGGAACAACAAGAAGCTGTCACCCTGGCGGTGGCCCTGACCACCTTTAACAGCATGCGCTGCCTGCCAATGGTACTGGACAGTGTGCAAGGGCTGGCGCAGCGTATCGTGGTCGTCGATTCAGGCTCCACCGATGGCACCCGCGAGTATGCAACCGAGCGCGGCTGCATCGTCATCGAACGTCCCTGGCCCGGCCCGCTCAAGCAGAAAGTCTTCGCCATGGAACAGTGTGCTCCGGCCAAGTGGATCCTGCTGCTCGATTCCGACGAATCCCTCGAGCCCGAGCTCAGAAGCGACATGGAACGGGTACTGCAAGCAGACGATCTGACCATCAGTGCCTGGGAATTCCAGCGCAAGATCTGGTTCCTCGGCGGCTGGCTGCATCACATGTATCAGCCGGAATGGCGTCTGCGCCTGGTGCGCAGCGATCAGTGGCGCATGGAGGGCAAGATGGACCTCTATCACGACAAGCTGGTCACGGACGGCAAGGTCGGCAAACTCAAGGGCATCTGCCGCCATGACTCCTATGCCGACATCAAAGATGCGGTGATGCGGGCCCAACGCTACGCCGAACGCGCCGTTGGCCGGGAAATGAAAGGGGGCCGCTGGTATGACTTCGCCTGGTGCATCGTCGATGTGCTATGGCGTCACGGTATTCGTCAGCGCGCCTTCCTCGATGGCAAACGCGGCCTCATCATGCTCGGCATTACCATGGCCTCCAAGCTGATCCGTCAGGCCTACTTCTGCCAGCAGCGTCTGCAACCGCCCAAGAAAGATTGGGAAAACCCGGTCGTCTAACCGACCCACTTGACCAACAGGTTATCATCAGGGCCCATAATGGGCCCTGAATCATTTCTGTCACCGGTCAGCTCGCCTGCCAGAGCGGCTTGCCCCATTGGGCGATGGCACTGGCCATGGTCTTGGGATCGAGCTGACTCATGTCCTCCGGATGATCGCTGTCCTCCGGCGGGCTGAAGGCCAGGTGGCGTCCCTCTTGATTGAGGGGGCGCCAGCGCAGCGGCGTGGCAGAGCGATGGGCCGGGAAGAAGCCCACCGTCGGCACATCCAGGGCGGCGGCAATGTGCAGAGGGCCTGTGCTACCGGCCATAAACAGAGCGGCATTGGCCAGCACCTGGCAAAACTTGGGCAAGCCTTCATCCGAGCGATAGATCCAGCCATTGCCGCCATGGGCCAGCAATTCGGCCGCCAACTGCTCCGCCTTGCTCTCTTCCCCCGGACCTGCCGTCAGCACACACTGCAACTCGGGACAAGCCTGGTTGAGTTTGATAATGAGCCGGGCGTACTGCTCGATGGAGAGGTTATTGGCCGAGCCGCCACTGCCGGCATGGACCATCAACCAGGGACGCGTCACATCGAGGCCCAGCTTTTGCGCCGTCTGACTGCGTACCTCCACAAGGGACTGGCCATCGAAGCGCAAGTAGGGCGCTTGTGGCTCAATCACCTTCGCCTGTTGATCGGTCAGGAAGTGACGGATCAAGTCGAGATTGTATTCATACTCCGGCTTCTGGGAGCGAGAGCGGCGCTGCACCAGCCGCTGATTGTAGAGCACTTGCGCCAGCTTGGTCGCCGGCGCCAGCCGGTAAGGGATATGGGCTTTCCACACCAATTTTGCATTGCGGGTATTGGAGAAGAGGCAGATAGAGGCATCGAAGGCGGCGGCCTTGATGCGTGCCAGCAGAGCACGCTGCTGCTCCTTGTCGGCCTGGGCGCCCGGATCCAGGATCACCTCGTCAATCCAGGGACAGAGCCGGGCCAGCGGTGCCGTGTAGCCGGGAACCAGGGCCGTCACATGGCAGTTCATGGAGTGCTTGAGCATGGCAAAACTTGGCCAGGCCAGCATAAAGTCACCAATCTTGTCATTGCGAACGACCAGAATGCGTTTCATAAGAGATCCCTTTGCTCCCCACACCCAAAGCGGGGAGGCTGAATGCGCGATGGGGGTATTCTTGCCTGATGCACTGCTATTCTCAAGCGACGACCTTATAATGCGACCAATTTTCCGGTTGCAGGACGCCAACACATGAGCACCAGGGTTATCTATCCGGGGACTTTTGATCCCATCACCAATGGCCACACCGATCTGGTGGGCCGTGCCGCCCAGTTGTTTGACGAGGTCGTGGTCGGCGTCGCCAACAGCCCCAGCAAGCGGCCGCTGTTCGATCTGGCCGAGCGGGTCGCCCTCGCCCGTGAAGTCACGTCTCATCTGGACAACGTCACCGTGGTCGGTTTCTCCGGCTTGCTGGTCAATTTTGCCCGGGAGCAACATGCCAATGTGCTGATCCGTGGCTTGCGCGCCGTCTCCGACTTCGAATACGAATTCCAGCTTGCCAACATGAATCGCCGGCTGATGCCGGAGTTGGAAAGCGTCTTCCTGACCCCGGCCGAGGAGAACTCCTTCATCTCCTCCAGCCTGGTCAAAGAAGTCGCCCTGCACGGCGGCGACATTCACCAATTTGTCGATCCCAGAGTCTGCCAGGCAATCGCCGCCAAGCTCGCCAAGTCGTGACCCAGGCCCCCTAAACCACAAGATTCATCGCAAAAGAGCAGGCCAGGCCTGCTCTTTTTCATTCACCCCGGTAAAACAGCGCCCGGCCGGATAGCGCCAGGGTATCCAGCCACTCATAACGGCGCCGATACATGGCCCGCTTCTTCGAGGCTATCTCCTGCAGCGGCTTGCGCCCAGCGGGCATCAGGGTCACGAAGTTGCTATCCAGCTCCTGCGCACCAAACTCCTGCCACAACTCGTCATAATCCGCCTGCAGGTTTGCCTTCTGTTTGCTGCTGTAGCGCCTGGCCTGAAACACATGAGCCCGCTTGCACACCGCATCGACTCGCACTGCTCCCATCGCCTCGGCCAACCCCAGCACCAGCATCACCACCAGGGACTTGGGTCTCAGACCATGACCCTCCTTGGTCAGCTCACGCACCCTGTCCTGTGCCTGCGCAACCCCGGGTTCGGGGCCCTGCACCGAGCCAATCACCAGACGCAGGGCATCAGGCTGTCCGGCAAAGGAGAAGGCGCAGCTATAGAGCCGCCGCCCCTGCTTATCAATGATAGAGACGGCCAGCTCGGCCTCGCGCCTGAAGGTGCCATCGTGACGCAACAGGATGCGGCAGCCACTCTGGGGATAGAGGCCCAACTCGATTCCCTCCGCCAGATAGAGAGGGGCTATCAACACGGGGTAGCAGAGTTGCAATAGGCGATAGTGCTCGACCAGCATGGCTGCCCGCTGGCGAGCATTGGAGCAGGCAAAACGATAGGGGCGCAGCGGCTTGTCGAGCAGCTCTGGATATTGACCTGGCAGGGCCTTGAGTGGCTCGCTGCGAAACAGTTCAAACACTTGGCTCATGGATTTGCGGTAAAACAGACTGCGCAGCACGAATTTGCCGCGCTTGAAGTGCAAGCGACTGCCACCATCCGGGTAGAGGTAACGCGCCATGGCGAGCGCGCCGTAATGGGGCTGACGGGATAGTTGCTCCCAACCGAACGAGTTGCTGGTCATACCTTGCTCTCCAACTGCCTGAATGGAGGGCGATCCTAGGGATGACGCTCTGGCACTTCAATCGACTGGCAACACTTGCTTACAACTTCCCCAAATAAGTCCTAGTGCTGGCAGTGGCTGCAGAACACTGTGGTGCGCTGACCGATCCGGATCTCGGTCAGTGGCAGCTGACACTGATAACAGGGTTGGCCGCCCCGGCCATACACTTGCAACTGCTGCACAAAATAACCGGGTTTGCCATCGGCACTGGTGAAGTCCTTGAGGGTGGTGCCCCCCTGCACGATGGCGGCGGCCAACACCCGCTTGATCTCGGCGACCAAGGTTGCCAAGCGCTCGCCGCTCACCTCGCCTGCCGCCCGCCTGGGGCTAATGCCAGCAGCAAACAACGCCTCGTTGGCGTAGATGTTGCCAACACCGACCACCACATGGTTATCCATCAAGAAAGTCTTGATCGCTATGCTGCGCCCCCTGGCCCGACTCTGCAGATAATCGGCATTGAAGGCATCGGTGAGGGGCTCAGGGCCAAGTTTGGCGAGCAGGGCATGGGCCTCGGCGGGCTCGCGGGTCCAGAGCAGGGCACCGAAGCGGCGCGGGTCGTTGAGGCGCAGCAGCTTGCCATTGGCCAGCTCGATATCCACATGATCGTGCTTCTCGGCCGGGGTGCCGATATTGAGCACTCGCAGGCTGCCGGACATGCCCAGATGCAGGATGGCGGTGCCAAAATCGGTCTCCAGCAACAGGTATTTGGCGCGGCGACTGACCCTGCGGATGGTGAGACTGACCAACTCCTGGATCTCCCCCGGTATTGGCCAGCGCAGCCGACCATCTCGCACCACCACGCGGGTCACTTCGATGCCGGTAAGCCAGGGAGAGATGCCCTGGCGGCTCACTTCAACTTCGGGTAATTCGGGCATCTTATCCTCGCAGACTCAGGGAGTGGGTTTGAGCAGGGCGCGATACTGCTCCGCGCTAAGCGCCAGCCAGCGATCCTCACCCAGGCGAACGGCATAACGGCCATTGTCCTGATAAAGGGCCAGCCTCAGAGGTTCTCCCTGTCCGGCCAACCAGAGCCTGAACTCGACCGGGCTGCCACGCAGCGGCTCACTCGGCGGCAACTGCCAGCCTTGCCATTGTTCCATATGGCGGGTCAGGGCCAGGTTATCCAACCCCAGATCCGGCACAGTGCGCCAGCCTTGACCCAATCGCTCCAGGGTCCAGCTCGGCCCTTGCCAGGTCAGCACCACGGCACCCTCGGGCAACAGGCTGTGCAAGCGCTGGGCGCTATTCTCCTGCTGGGCCTGCTCAAGGCGATGCAGCAGCACTATCACCACCAATACCGCGATGATGATGACGTTGTTCCAGCCTTTACGACTCAATTTCAACATGGCAAGCCTCCGTTCTAGTCGGCAGTGTACTGAATTTGAGCCATAAAAAAACCCGGCACGAAGCCGGGTTTTTGAGACAAATTCAAGTGGTTACTTGATTTTGCCTTCTTTGTAGATCACATGCTGACGAATAACGGGATCAAATTTCTTGATCTCCATTTTTTCGGGCATGGTGCGCTTGTTCTTGGTAGTGGTATAGAAGTGACCAGTACCGGCGCTGGAGTTCAGACGAATTTTATCGCGAATACCTTTAGCCATGATCTAATTCCTTATACCTTAACGCCGCTGGCACGCAGTTCAGCCAGAACCACTTCAACGCCGCGCTTGTCGATGATACGCATGCCTTTTGCGGATACGCGCAGGCTCACGAAGCGTTTTTCACCCTCAACCCAAAAACGGTGAGTGTGCAGGTTCGGCAGGAAACGACGCTTGGTAGCGTTGTTAGCGTGCGAACGGTTGTTACCAACTGCCGGGCGCTTGCCGGTTACTTGGCATACTCTAGACATGTCAGTCTCTCCAAATCTTACTTCATTGCTCGAGCAAATATCTGCCCCGCTGGCCTTCGATTGCGGGGCAAACAGAAGGCGGCATTTTATACAGCATCCGTGATCAAAGATCAACTAATACAGAGCCAGAGCCCGGTTATAACCAACCACGCTCTGCAAAAGAAACCGTGATGCCGTCACCGATCACCAAGTGATCCAGCACTCTGATATCGATCAGGGCCAAGGCGGCCATGATGCGATCTGTGATCTGACGGTCGGCCCGACTGGGCTCGGCCACGCCAGACGGGTGATTATGCGCCAGAATCACGGCCGCTGCATTATGTTTGAGTGCTATCTGCACGATTTCTCTGGGCCAGACGCTCGCCGAATCCAGCGTCCCGTAGAAAAGTTCGACAAACTTGATCACCCTGTGCTGATTGTCGAGCAGCAACAAAGCAAACACCTCCCGCGCCCTGTCCCTGAGCTGGGCCTGCAAATAGTCCCGGGTCAGCTGGGGCGAGGTGAGCGCATCACCCCGTTGCAATTGCTCGGCCAGATGGCGCTTGCTCATCTCCAGCACCGCCTGCAGCTGGGCATATTTTGCCGGCCCCAGGCCATGGGCGGCGCAGAAAGCCTGTTGATCTGCACCGAGCAGCGCTCGCAATGAACCAAACGCCCGCAATAATTGCCGGGCCAGATCCACGGCGCTCTGACCATTGACCCCGGTTCGCAGGAAGATGGCGAGCAATTCGGCATCGGACAGGCCCGCCGCCCCCTGCAGCAACAGTTTCTCGCGGGGACGCTCCTCCGCTGGCCACTCTTTGATACTCATATGTTTCCCCACCTGCACTGTTGACAGAAAACATAGCAAAGATTGACGAGAGCCTGACCACAAGTCCCCCATGTCAGCCTCTGTCGTCACCCTCAGGCTGTGCTATCTTAGCCGACCAGTCAGAACGAGCCGGAAGCAAAGCAGATGAGATTGGCCGACAAACGCATCCTGTTGGGTGTCAGCGGTGGCATCGCCGCCTACAAGAGCGCCGAATTGATACGTCGCCTGAAGGATCAGGGGGCCGAGGTACGGGTGGTGATGACCCGTTCCGCCAAGGAGTTTATTACCCCGCTGACCCTGCAAGCGGTCTCCGGCAATCCTGTCGCCGATAGTCTGCTGGATCCCGCCGCCGAGGCGGGCATGGGCCATATCGAACTGGCCAAGTGGGCGGATCTGGTGCTGATCGCACCGGCCAGCGCCAATCTGATGGCGCGCATGGCCGCCGGCATGGCCGACGAGCTGCTGACCACCCTCTGCCTGGCAACCCCCGCCCAGGTGGTAGTCGCCCCCGCCATGAATCAGCAGATGTATCGCAACCCGGCCACCCAGGCCAATCTCCAGACCCTCGCCAGTCGAGGCATTCTGCTATGGGGGCCGGACTCCGGTAGCCAGGCCTGTGGCGATGTAGGTCCGGGCCGCATGCTGGACCCTCTCGATCTGGTAGAACGCTGCTGCCAACAGTTGACCGTCGATCCCCTGCTCGCAGGCGTCAGGCTGCTGCTCACCGCCGGACCGACCCGGGAGGCCCTGGATCCGGTGCGTTACATCAGCAACCACAGCTCCGGCAAGATGGGTTACGCCATCGCCCGCGCCGCCCGTGAGGCGGGTGCAGAAGTGACGCTGGTGAGCGGCCCGGTCGCCCTGACCACCCCAAGCGGGGTGGCGCGGGTCGATGTGGAGAGCGCCCTGCAGATGCATCAGGCGGTGATGAGCCGAGTTCATGAGTGCGATCTCTTCATTGGCTGCGCCGCCGTGGCCGACTACCGCCCCGAACAGGTGGCCAGCCAGAAGATCAAGAAGACCGGCGACAACAACCAGATGGTGCTGACCCTGGTCAAGAATCCCGACATCATCGCCGCCGTGGGGGCGCTGCCGAACAAGCCCTTCACCGTCGGATTTGCCGCCGAAACCGTGGATGTGGAACAATATGCCCTCGGCAAATTGCAGCGAAAGCGGTTGGACATGATAGCCGCCAACGATGTGTCCCAGTCCGGGCAAGGCTTCAATGCCGATGACAACGCCCTCACCGTCTTCTGGCAAGGGGGTCAAGCCACCCTGCCGCTGGCCGATAAGCTGACGCTGGCTCGTCATCTTGTCGCCCTTATTGCGCGTCACTATCGACCCTGAGTCCCCAGCCTTGGGGCCATTCCAACTGACGAACGATCCATGACGACCCGGATAGCCTTGAAGATCCTGGATGTCCATACAAGAACCCATTGAAAGCTAACGATTCATGACAACACAAATAGAACTGAAGATCCTGGATGCCCGCATCGGCACCGAATTCCCCCTGCCTGCCTATGCCACACCAGGTTCTGCCGGTATGGATCTGCGCGCCCTGCTCGACCAGGCCATCACGCTGGCACCGGGTGATACCACACTCGTCCCTACCGGTCTGGCGATCCATATCCAGGATCCGGGCTTGTGTGCCACTATCTTGCCCCGCTCCGGCCTCGGTCATAAGCACGGCATCGTATTGGGCAATTTGGTCGGCCTTATCGACTCCGACTATCAGGGCCAGTTGATGATCTCGGTCTGGAACCGTGGCAATGACAGTTTCACCGTTCAGCCAGGGGAGCGCATCGCCCAGCTAGTGATCATGCCCGTGGTGCAGGCCAGCTTCCAGCTCGTCGAAGAGTTTGATCAGAGCGAACGAGGTGAAGGTGGGTTTGGTTCTTCCGGTCGCCAATAACAGGACCCAACGCAGCCTTGGTTGCGTGGCTAACAATAGAACCAAGCCATTGTTTTTTTAGGGGAATCCATGGCAAGCAGTAATCAGAAACAGAGTCGGCGCGACCAGATCCTGCAGGCGCTCGCCCACATGCTGGAAACCAGCCCGGGTCAGCGTATTACCACGGCCCGGCTCGCGGCCGAGGTCGGCGTTTCGGAAGCGGCCCTCTATCGTCACTTCCCCAGCAAGGCACGGATGTTCGAGGGGCTGATCGACTTTATCGAGGATTCCCTGCTGTCACGGGTCAACATGATCCTGGCCGACGAGAAGGACACCATGACCCGCTGCCATCACATTTTGCAGCTGCTCCTGGTGTTTGCGGAGCGCAATCCCGGCATCACCCGCATCCTCAACGGCGATGCGCTGCTGGGTGAGCATGACCGGCTGCGGGATCGGATCAGCATCCTGTTCGACAAGCTGGAGACCCAGCTCAAACAGGTGCTGCGAGAGAAGCGGCTGCGAGAAGGTCAGGGTTTCCAGCTCGACGAGACCATGTTGGCCAACCTGCTGCTGGCCTATGCCGAGGGGCGGATCAGCCAATTCGTTCGCTCCGAGTTCAAGCTCAAACCGACCGCGGACTTCGAAGATCAATGGCAGTTCATCCGCAGCCAGTTGCTGCAGAGTTGACCCAAACGATGAGGAGGCACTTGGCCTCCTCAGCTTTTTATGGCAAAAATTAACATCTTGCGAACCACAACGACCCAAACTGTCGCAATGCGCTGTTATAGTCCGTGGTTTTGATTAATTCGCCCAACAGGAAGTGTTATGGAACCCGAAATGCTCACCAGTGCTCAGACCTGGCTCGTCAACAATCAGGGCCTGCTGCTCGAGTATGGCGTCAACATCACCGCAGCACTGATCACCCTGCTGCTCGGTTATATTGCCACCAACCTTATCAGTGGCGGTGTCGAGAAGGTCATGAAGGCCCGCAACCTCGATGCCACCATTACCCACTTCGTCGGCAGCGTGCTCAAATACGGTCTGCTGGTGTTCGTGGTGCTCGCCGCCCTGGGCCGCGTTGGGGTCCAGACGACCTCCTTCATTGCCATCATTGGTGCCGCCGGTCTGGCCATCGGTCTGGCGCTGCAAGGCTCACTCTCCAACTTTGCGGCCGGTTTCCTGCTGATTATCTTCCGCCCCATCAAGTCCGGTGAGTTCATCGAAGTGGCGGGTACTGCGGGTGTGGTGCAGTCGGTACAGCTGTTCACCACCACCCTCACCTCCGCTGACAACAAGATGGTGGTGGTGCCCAACTCCGCCATCCTCAACGGCAACATCATCAACTACTCGCGCATGGACACCCGTCGGGTCGACATGACCTTCGGCATCGGCTACGGCTCAGATCTTCGCAAGGCCAAGTTGGTACTGGAGCGTCTGGTCAACGAAGAGCCACGCATCCTGAAAGAGCCGGCGGTCACCATTGCCGTTGCCGCCCTGCTCGACTCCTCGGTCAGCATAGTCGTGCGTCCCTGGGTCAAGACCGGCGACTACTGGGGTGTCTGGTTTGACTTCCACGAGCGGGTCAAGCTCGCCTTCGACGCCGAGGGCATCGAGATCCCCTTCCCGCAGATGGCATTGCACATGCACAAACCGCAAGCCTGACAGGCTGGCAACAAAAAAGCCGCTCACTGAGCGGCTTTTTTTATGGTGCTGTCCCGTCCTGAATATGGTTTACACCTTTCCCCCCAATAAATGGAGAGCCCGATGGGACAAGCTGTGAAACGAACCCAGTGCGATGACTCGCTGACTTTTAAACTGGCCCTGGTCGAGCAGATTGAAAAAGGCGAGCTCACCTACAAACAGGCTCAGGCGCGTTAGACAGAAAAAGTGGCCGACCGGGAGGCGGTAGCGGCCGCCATGGCACGGCCAGAAATTGTGCCATTAAACCCCGTACTGGGCGCGGTAGGCCTTCATGGCCGCCAGTTGCTCGGCCAGCGCGGGCTGCTCTGCCTGCTTCTCTTCCAGCTTTTCTTCCAGATAAGCGATCAGGTCGCTCATCTGGATGATGGCGATGATGTGGGCGCCGTAGTCACGCTCCACTTCCTGGATTGCGGAGAGCTCGCCCTTGCCCTTCTCCTGACGGTCCAGGGCGATCAGCACCCCGGCCAGGGAGGCACCGTTGGCCTGGATCAGATCCATGGATTCGCGGATGGCGGTCCCGGCGGTGATGACATCGTCCACCAGCATGATGCGCCCCTTGAGCGAGCTGCCCACCAAGTTGCCGCCCTCGCCGTGATCCTTGGCCTCCTTGCGGTTGAAGCACCAGGGCACGTCCACGTCGTGCTGCTCTACCAGCTGCACCGCGGTGGCGGAGGCGATAGGGATCCCCTTGTAGGCCGGGCCAAACAGCACGTCGAATTCGATGCCGGCATCCATCAGGGCGGCGGCATAGAAGCGGCCGAGGCGGGCCAGATCGCGGCCGCTGTTGAACAGCCCGGCGTTGAAGAAGTAGGGGCTCTTGCGGCCGGATTTCAGGGTGAACTCACCGAATTTGAGAACCTGTTTCTCCAGGGCGAACTCGATAAATTGACGCTGGTAGGCTTTCATTCTGGCTCCTTGCTTGGCTTGTCGTTGACTGGTGTGGGGGTATAAAAAAACGCGGTCAATGCCGCGTTTTTCAAATCAGAAATTCAGGAGAGCGCCTGCTTCTGCAGCGCTATGATGTCGTCGATGCCGCCCTTGGCCAGCGCCAGCATCGCCAGCAGATCCTCGTGGGTGAAGGGCTCGGCCTCGGCGGTGCCCTGCACCTCTATGATGCGGCCGTCTTCGGTCATCACCACGTTCATGTCGGTCTCGGCGGCGGAATCTTCGATGTACTCCAGGTCGCAGATGGCTTCGCCCTGATACATGCCGACGGAAACGGCGGCGATCATCTGCTTGAGCGGGCTCTGCTTGAGCATGCCTTTCTCGACCATCCAGTTCAGCGCATCCACCAGCGCCACGCAGGCACCTGTGATGGCGGCGGTGCGGGTGCCGCCGTCGGCCTGCAGCACGTCACAATCCACAGTGATGGAGTGCTCGCCCAGCGCGGTCAAATCCACGGCAGCGCGCAGGGAGCGGGCGATCAGTCGGGAGATCTCCAGGGTGCGACCGCTCTGCTTGCCGGCGGCCGCCTCGCGGTTCATGCGCGAATGGGTGGAGCGCGGCAGCATGCCGTACTCGGCGGTGACCCAGCCCTGGCCCTTGCCTTTCAGGAAGCGCGGCACGCTGGTGTCGACGCTGGCGGTGCACAGCACGCGGGTGTGGCCGAACTCCACCAGCACAGATCCTTCCGCATGCTTGGTGAAGTTGCGGGTGATGGTAACCGGGCGTACTTGCGCGGCACTGCGATCGCTGGGACGTGACATGGGACTGACCTCTGGGCTGGCTCAAATTGGCGAAGAAGTATAAGCGATTGCGCCCCAAATATCAGCCGCTAAGAAACCGTCATGCTTGGTCGCGAGCCATCATCTCAACGGTGAGGAACCGCATCGAAACCGGCGTCCATCACCCACAAGAGCCGGGGCCGTGGCGGACCTGGGCCCCGCCACAGCCGGAACAGGTTCTAAAGCCACCGCTATGGCTGACGGGGCAAGCCTGGCTGAGTATACTGGCCGCACACTTCATCAAGCCCGGAACAATCAATGATTCACAGCATGACCGCCTACGCCCGCAAGGAATTCAAGGGCGACTGGGGCACAGCCGTTTGGGAAATTCGTTCGGTCAACCAGCGCTATCTGGAAACCTACATCCGCCTGCCGGAGCAGCTGCGCAGCCTGGAGCCGGTCCTGCGTGAGCGTTTCCGTGCCAAGCTGCAGCGCGGCAAGGTGGAGTGCAACCTGCGATTCGAAGCAGCCCAAGCCGCCGCCAGCCAACTGCACATCAATGAAGAGTTGGCCAGGCTCATCATCGACAGCGCCAACTGGGTAATGAAAGAGGCGGGCCAGGGCCAGCTCAACCCGGTGGACGTGCTGCGCTGGCCGGGTGTCATGGCCGCTGCCGAACAGGATATGGATGCGGTAGGAACCGAGCTGATGGGTGGTTTCGATCTGACCATGGAGGAGTTCCTCGCCTCCCGTGCCAGCGAAGGGGCCAACCTCAAGGCCTTGATCCAGCAGCGTCTGGACGGCATCCAGGTGGAAGTGAAGAAGGTGCGCGTACACCTGCCGCAAATCATCGAGTGGCAGCGCCAGAAGCTCACCGACCGCCTGACCGAGGCCAAGGTGGAGCTGGATCCGGCCCGCATCGAGCAGGAAATCGTGCTGCTGGCCCAGAAGATCGACGTGGCCGAAGAGCTGGATCGCCTGGAGATGCACATCAGCGAAACCATCAAGATCATGAAGAAGGGTGGCGCCTGCGGCCGTCGTCTCGACTTCATGATGCAGGAGTTCAACCGCGAGTCGAACACGCTGGGTTCGAAATCCATCAACGCCGAAGTGACCCAGTCCGCCGTCGAGCTGAAGGTGCTCATCGAGCAGATGCGCGAGCAGATCCAAAATATTGAATGATGGTCTTCTTTATCCCTTAAGGATAAAAACAACATTAAAATCAAAGAGATTTCTTGTTTTGAAAATCACAACATTCATCCAAACGCATTTTAGTTTGGGTAGTGGTGGGTAGTAGATTGGGGAGTTCAATCTCGCTATAGTTTTGCTAGCGAAATTGTACTCCCCAATTTTTTAAGGCAGGAAAATGGGCAAGCTGTACGACAAAACAGTCAAAAAACTGATCAAGGAAAAATCCGCCGTCCGGCATGCCGATGGTAACGGGCTATACCTGATGACCCCTGCTCGCGGTGAAGCTTATTGGATGCTGCGCTACACCACGCCCACGACAAAACTTCGGCGAGAGTACACCATAGGTCAGGTATCTGACTGGTCTCTAGCAGATGCCCGGGACGAAGCGGCCAAGCTGCGGCTGGCCATCAAGCGCGATGGTGTTGACCCGGTTCAGGTTCGCCTCAAGATCAACAGGAACCCGTTTAAGACACTGAACGACCTCTTTGAGGATTATCACCAGTTACGCAAACGCGAAATAACCTCACATGAAAAAGAGCGCAGCCTCTATGAGCGTGAGATCGCCGGGCGCATCGGTCATCTTGAACTAGATAAAATCAGGCCGCTGGATATCAGTGAAATCCTGCGCGATATCACCAACGGATATGGCGGAAAACCACCAAGACCGACCATTTCGAATGATGTGATGCGTATGCTCAAACGTACCTTTGATCATGGTATGAAGCTGGATGTCACTCGCTTTAATCCTGCCAGTCCATTCCGCCCCAGAGATGCAGGTGGGCCAGAGCGGGCTGCCAACTATCCAATGACAGAACCGGAGGTGATCGAGTTTTTCACCAAGCTTCGTGCGATCCCGGCCCAGTTCAGTCGTGAAAACTATCTGGCCTGTGCCCTACTGATCGCTACCTGCACCAGAAAAATGGAACTGCTGGCTGCGCCATGGAGCGAGTTTGATCTGGAGCAGAAGGTTTGGCATCTCCCCAAAGAGCGCACCAAAAAGCGCAAGTCTATCGACATTCCACTCAGTGAACCTGCCATGTCCTGGCTGAAAGAGCTGAAAATTCGTAGCTGTGGCAGTGAGTGGGTTTTCCCGGCCAGGAGGATCAGCAAGCAGGCTCGAACACCCCATGTCTGCGAAAACACTCTGAATCATGCAATCAAAAAGTTGTTCGAACAGAACTTCTTCTCGTTTGATAAACGACGCGTTCATGACCTGCGCGGTACCGCGAGGACAATGCTCGGCAAAATGGGATTTGATGATGCCCTCGCCAAACGCTGCTTGAACCAGCAAGCGGGGAGTCGTGTTGATGAAATCTACAACCGCCATGCCTACTTTGCAGAGCGCACAGAGGCACACATAAAACTCGCTGAATGGTTGGCCCCCATCGTCAATGGCCCGGTCAACTACACTGGTGCCAAGCTTGATGAAGTCAGTTAATACAAGAGCCCCATAACAGGGGCTCAACTCTACCTCTAGGCAGCCTTGCGTTGCTCAATCCACCACAGCAGATCAGACAGTCGCCATGCAACACAGTGGATGCTCAATCTCACCCGCTTTGGCGCCAGCCCCTCCCGCTCCATCTTCCACCACAGCGTTCGAGTAACGCCAGTAATGGCTCGACGATCCGCTTCTCGAACCAGCCGCTCACATTGGCCAGAGCAGTGAAGCACCTGAGCCCTTATTTCATCACTCGGAGCCGCAAATAGAGATTTATCCATGGTATGACACCTCAAAACAGCGCTGGGAAAAATGGGAAAGTGGGAAACATTCATTCATCGCCGTCCAACTCCTGCATTCCCGCATAAATGCGATCCGGCCACAGGGCAAAGAAGCGATAGAATTTCCCTTGAATCATGATCTTCACTGTCGCCCGTTCCGGTTCATTGGTAGCTAACCACTCTCGCTGCAGCAGCGGCATTACCTCCCGCATGTACTGGCCAGGCAAGCCCAATTGCTGCAGAAACTGATTTTTATCGATCAGCCACTGCCGCTCGCCACTGACCTCGCGGGTATATCCCAGCGACGAAACGGTGCGATGTTGATCTAATGCCTGCAATCCCCTCTCCCATTTCGGTAACAGATCCTTCAAACGAGCCAACACCTGATGCTCTTCTAGGTTCATCACATGGCCTCTGGCAGCCAGCCATTGCTGCCACACTGCTCGTACAGATGCGATGGATTCCTCCTCTTCCCAGGGCACCAGATAATTGCGTGATGCCAACCCCAAGGCCGTTGCAACCAGCGCAAATCTCCTCAGCACTCTGACAACCTGGGAGGACATTTGACTTGTACGCCAGAGATCGGTGAGTCGCTGGGTCTCCCCTGAAACATAGCGAGCCAACTCATCGGTGGATGTCAGCAGATATATCCACTCTTTAAACAGGCTTCCGTGATATTGGCCTGTCTGAAGCTTTATGTGATCGGCAAACTGCTGTGAGCTCTGAAGGTTGTGCAATTCATCAAATGCACCATACCTGCCAAAGGTCGGAATCTCGATCAATCGGGTCTGCTGACCGGCCAACGGCCTTTTGCCCAACGACGCAAAAATCTCAGACAGGTATATCTCCCCAGAGCTCAACGCCTGTGTGCGCCAATGGGTTGATCTGGCGAGACTACCATTCTCCGTGGCGCGCAGCTTGCTCGCCCCGGATACAAGGTGGTAAATGATGACATCCACGTCCTCAGGCTTAGCCATACCGATCTCATCCAGTGGCAGCAGCATGTCATGCTGTTCGGCGGCCACTGCCGCTAGGCCATTGGCGGTAGCAATCCACCCTCTCACAAACTGATGTCCTGCATAGACTGATGCGGCGACCGCCAACAGGGTCGTTTTCCCTGTGGATGAATGGCCCACCAGATGAAATAAGCCGCTTTCCAAACCCGCGGGATACAGAAGAGGAGCCATCAGGGCCACGCCCACAGCAAAAATCATCATCGGATTACCGATACAGTGTTCACCGATATTTGCCTGCCACTGAGCCAATGAACCTGAACATTGCGGCCTTACGTCACCCAGCTGGCCAGCATAAAAATAGGGTTCCCCAGCCGAACCCACAGACCAATCCGGTGTGACAAATACCCGTTCATGCCACCCTGTGCGTTCCACACAGATACCGGTGGGTGCCTTTGCCATTTCTCGAATCAAATAGAGCTGCAGGCGAGGCCAGCTCTGTGGATATGGTTCCAACCAATAACCCGCATCGACCAGTTTTTCGCGGATTTGTCGCGACTGCTCCCCATAGAGCACTCGGTTGAAAATCACTTCCTGCTGCACCACACCATCCAGATTTCGCCACTGGATCAAGGCGCCAAATCCCCTTTGATATGAGGCGTCCCGTGTTCTGGCCGACACCCGGATCCAACTACCAACACGCAACCATCGGTCCCGGTCCAAGCACTCCAATCCATCATCCGTCAATCGAAACTCCATCCCGCCTCCCTATCACAGCTCAGCCATCCAGCGACGCACGTCGGCGGCTCGGAATCGCACAGCTTTTCCAACTGGTGAATCGCCCCTACTTTCCTAGACACCTCAAGAGCCTCAAACTGAGGTCATTCAGGAGGTGTTATGAGCAAGCAGCAACGTTACACGGAAGAATTTAAACTGGCCGCCGTCAAGCAGGTGACTGAGCGCCATTACCCAGTGGCAGAGGTCGCCGAGCGACTCGGTGTTTCCAGCCACAGTCTTTACGCCTGGATCAAACGCTATAGCCAACCCGACGTGCAGCAGCATGAGTCCAGCCAGCAAGCCGAGATCCGCCGTCTCAAGGCCGAATTGCGCCGCGTCACCGATGAGCGAGATATCTTAAAAAAGGCCGCCGCGTACTTTGCCAAGCTGTCAGGGTAAGGTACGCCTTCATCCGGGAGCACGAGTCCACGCATCCCGTCCGCAGGCTGTGCCGGATGATGAATGTCCATCCGAGCGGTTATTACGCTTGGCAGCGGCAGCCCTTATCTACCCGAGCCCAGGAGGATCAACGCCTCCTGGGCCAGATCAAGCAATGTTGGCTAGAAAGCGGGGGCGTCTATGGTTATCGCAAGATCCGGGATGACCTGCGAGAAATGGGCGAGACCTGTGGCAAGCACCGGGTGGCGCGATTAATGCGACATGAAGGGTTACGTTCACAAACCGGCTATCACCGCCGTCCAGGCCATTATGGTGGCCGGCCAACGGTGGTTGCACCGAATCATTTGGAACGTCAGTTCGATGTGACCGAGCCCAATAAGGTCTGGGTAACGGACATCACCTACATTCGCACCCATGAAGGCTGGCTCTATCTGGCTGTGGTATTGGATTTGTTCTCACGACACGTCATTGGTTGGTCGATGGGGCAGCGGATCGACCGAGAGCTGGCCATCAGTGCGTTACTGATGGCGGTGTGGCGACGGCGACCCGAACAAGAAGTGCTGGTTCATTCCGACCAAGGGAGCCAGTTTAGCAGCTATGACTGGCAGGATTTTTTGCGGGAAAACCGGCTCAAGGCCAGCATGAGCAGGCGCGGCAATTGCCATGATAACGCGGTAGCGGAGAGTTTCTTCCAGCTCCTCAAACGCGAGCGTATCCGTCGCAAAACCTATGTGGATCGTGAGGAAGCCCGGCAGGATGTGTTCGATTACATTGAAATGTTTTACAACCCCAAACGCCGGCACAGTTTCAACAACGGGCTATCGCCAGTAGAGTGTGAAAAGCAATATTTCGAACGGCTCAAAAGTGTCTAGAGAAGCCGGAGCGATTCATGGATTGGGTTTGATCGGGTGGGGAAAGCGCCCAGCTTTTACATATCGGCGCAATGTCGGCTGAGACAGTCTAGTGACCGCACAAACCTCCTCATAGGTAAGAAGATTGTCGGTCGTGAACTGAAAATGAGCATTCATATGTCCTCCCATAACATCGTGATGTGTCATGAGCGATCATAAGATGCAGACTCGTTCAGCCTCGCCTCTGTAACTGCCCGTTTTGGGCACTTACAGCGTTTTCTGGAAAATTTTTCGGATGTGAAATTTAAGATGGAAACAGGAAGGGGGTTGGTAGAGCCAGATGAAATGGAAAAAATTTCACATGTGAAATTTTGGCGAGAGTTCAGTTAATACCTAAACAGGTGCAATCGCAGCAAGGTTGCACCTGTTCGTGACGAAAATCATGGAGCTTGCTCAGCAAGTACGGACATTGCAGATATATCAACGCCCTCGAAGTAACGTCAACATCGCACATTCATGGCTTTCTATGTTGTTGATGCCTTGCCCCTCCGGCCCCCACTCGTCATAGCTCATCATGATGGCTTGTTTCAAGCTCTCAGCACGGTTGCTATCACGATAAAAGGCTTTTTTATCTGCTGGGGAATAGTTACTAAGTCTCGAGTTGCTGCTTGGCGAGATAAGGCACAGGTTGCCAAACCGATGGACATCATCCCCCATTTTGTTTGCACCGGAGGGATCTGTTTGCGGAAAATAGTGCTCAACCGACGTTCGACTCGGTGAAAATTGGAAGCCATCAAAGTGCTTCTTAATCTCGGGATTATTAATCCCCTTACCATCGAATGATTGGCCAGCAGCAAGCTCACGCCACAAACGATAATCGAGCAAATTGAACACAAAGTTCTGTACACCGGTACCACGATGTAAAGCCTCGGCATTGAATTGTTCCTTTTCACCACAAATTTCAGTCAAGAATTCATGGCTGAGCTGCTCAAGCTCACTGAGATAAGTAGCTCCATCAACGTTCAGCTCGTCCAACGCCAGAGCATTCAAAATGGCTAGCGAACGATTGAGCCATCGCTTATACACATAGGCAGGATGCGAGACATGGAACATCGACAAGATCATCACCAGTTGTTCGTTAACATCCGAGCGTTCATCTTTGTCGAAGGAGTTGTTATAGCTAAAACTTGAATTCCGATCTCTGTCATAATACTCAAGTGTCAGCAGGCTCCACTTCTCATCCTGATCGCGCTTGATAACGTAGCGGTCAAATAGCGCTCTAAATTTCAGTAGATTAAAGGAAAATAGAATGATCTTCTCCCTATCACTTTTTATGATTTCAAACGCTTGAAGTAACTTTTTGTCATCTAGGGAGACTGCGTCATCCACAGTTACTTTTAGCACATGCAGTAGGAAGTTGGAAAAATCGATGATCGAGTCAAACCGCTGCTTCTTTGCTTTTTCATCATCGCCATCACGCTGATGAAAGCGCCGCTTCTGGATAATACTCAGAAGAGTAGGCTTATCGTCCGTGTCACAATTGGTGTCTATCGCACATTTGATCGACTCAAAATCTGCAGGAAATCCTAACCACTTTTCGCCAAATAACGCTTTGCGAGCCTCCGAGCTAAAGCCCAGTTGTACATAGCGACTCATATCGGCGCAAGCATCCCATATTGCAGAAAAGCAGTTTCTTGCTGCAGCTTCACCGTTAAAAACTGACATCAAATTCGCTTTCAACACCTCGTGCTTTTCTAGCTGTTCTCCCCGGTTATTCATGATCTCAAAATAGTGATTGAGGTCGGTATCTTGTGGCACAGCAACTCGCAAAATCGTGACGTTCTTGAGCAGATGCTGGCAAAATTTGGAGATATCTATGGCTTGGGTCTTAAAGTAGCGTTCTATAATGGTAAACGCCGCTCTGATTGAGGGCTCCTCTGGTGCATCACTCTGAACTGGTTGATATAGGTTTTGCAGCGTTCTCGCTGATTTAGGACGACTGTCGAAATCAAGGTTAAGGCTGAGCGGGGTCAAATCCTGCTGACTGCAGTCAGTAATCTGTTTTAAATACGCCAATAAAATCGACAGCGTGGTGTGCCGTTGTTGACCGTCTATGGTTTCATAAACCGTCGTTCTATTATGAAAGCCATCATTATTGTCACGAACATACACCACCAAGCTGCCTAAAAAGTATTTAGACTCTTCTGGCTTGTCTGCATTATCGGCGGCTTGAGCAGCATCCGCTATATCTCGAACCAGCTGCTCTATCTCTGATGCACCCCAAGCATAGTTACGCTGATAAATGGGAATGACATAATGACTATTGTCACCAAATAACTCTTCGATAGTCAGCAAGGCTAAATCGTTACTCGGTGGCATGAGCATCTCCCAGCATTTTAGCGATTGAATCTTCTACGGGTTTAGCATTTTTGAAGCGGATATTCTCACAACGCGGTGGTTGAAAATTTAGTACTTGTTGTGGGTGAACAGCTTTGCCGAGAACTCTTAATAGCCCCCAAGGTTCACGCGCATAACCATCAACGCTATCCATGCCGATTTTTTGATATTGCAGCCGTAAGTAGTAACTCCAGCAAAAACAGACTCTTGCTGCTTTATCTAACTCTTTCTCGCCAAACTTGTCGTAATAAGCCATCACCGCACACATAAAGAGATTTTTTATATACATATCCCCTTTGCGTGAACTGCCAGCATAATTGGTGTATTTTGTTAAAAACTCGCCAAGTCGCGCGTTGTCACGTTCAAACAGGGTGTGATGAAGGGCTTTGTAGTGCTGGATATACTCAAAAAAGCGCTTTCCGTTAATCATCACTTGATCAACTTGAAACGGATAAGGTTTGCTTTGCTTATCCCACTTCCTGGCAAGATCAGTATTGTAATGCTCAATAGCGAAATCCAGAGCGAGCATAGACTGTATATAGTGATAATCAGCTGTAGCCAGGTTAACGCCTTTGAACACCTCAAGATTATGGCGACTGAACTGAACGCCATAATCACCATCCAACCATCGGCGCAGACGGAACAAGAACTCGCCCATAATGATGTGAAGGTTAGCGGACTCATCATCTGGACTGACCCCTTGCTCCCACAGGCTGACATGGTGTAGTCGTTCGGCTTGCTCTGTGGCATCCATCATTTCGCGCAAATGGTATGCCTTTAGCAAATCATGGGGTGCGAGTGCCTTGCCTCTGGCATTTTGCGAGTCAAAAAACTGAAAGGCTTCGCTCAAATCATCGAGCGTCACTTCGATCAGTTCACACTTATTAAGCACAAAGTGCAGCAGTGATTTACGTTCGTCATCCTTTAGCCCCACAAGGCGGTTTTCAATGACTTTGGCATTATGCTCAAGGTTGTTGATGCTGATCCTTGACGCAAAAGCGTGTTCCAATAGCGGCGTTGAAAACTCACAACTATGGTCAAGCAATGAACAAAGCAAAGTTAAGGTCAGCAGGCGCTGCTGACCATCAACGATATTAAGTTCACCTTTATAAGATGGCTTTAACGCATCCCTGTGCAACACCACTGTTCCAAGGCGATAGCACTGTTTACTACGGTGGGTTAACACATCATCGATCAATTGATTGACGTGTTTTTGTTGCCATTTGTAGGGGCGCTGGTATGAAGGAATGGCAAGGCGCTGCTGAAGCAGTGCCCCCACGGTTTGAACCCGATAAGTTACGTCCCCCATAACTAAAGCGCCTGCTCTACAAGAGCCTCGGCCAAGGCAAGTTGGGTCTGCTGGCTGGTTTGCAGGCGGGATTTAAGTTGTTCGCAGATGACCATTAACTCAGCGACTTTAGTGACAATGCGATGCTGTTCTACGAGTGGAGGAAGCGGTAATAGTTTTCTTTTTAAATCGCCAAGTAATAAGTTATTAATGGCGCTGCCACCAGATAGCTTTAATAGATTGGGGATCTCAGACTCAAGAAATAATGCCACATATCTATTTGAAATGTAATTATTTGCAACTTTAATTACGGCAACGCTCTTTTGAAATGTGGTTTTTCTTGTATAAATATGATCTTGGGCTATAGCCATTTTACCAACTGTAGCACCCGTATTTACCATGCAAATATCACCTGCTTCCAAGTCGGTTCGCTGATGTACCTCTGCAAACTCTGCTTCAACAATTTGCCTAGCATTATCGTAAACCAGTTTGCCGTTCTGGATGTTTTTGGCTGATAAAAAATAGAATCCAGAATTATCTAAATTATTACAATCACCATGTTTCCCATCCGTTATCAGAAAAGTAATCTCTTGCAGATAACACCATGCCCACCCCTGCGGCAGTTCAAACGGTTTTTCGTCTTCGCTGATCGCAGGTAGCGGTTTCTCTTTTTTGATTTTCTTCTCTTTGACCAGCTGGGCTTTTTCGGCGGCGACACGCTCCAGCAAGGCTGCGGCGGGTTCATCGCTCGGGTCTTGCGGCACCAGCTTGCCCATCACCGCCAGTTGCAGGATGGTCTGCTTCAGGGCGTCGATGCTGGCCTCGGTGGTAAAGAGGGTATCGAAGTGAGCGCTTAGCCGCGTCCAGTTTTGGGCCAGCTCATCGGCGTCGGTGCTGTCTGTCAGGGTCGCCAACAGGGCCTCCACCAGAGTCTGGTGCGCCGCCAGTTGCGCCTCGCTTTGCTGCTCCAACTGGTCGCAGATGGCCATTAACTCATCGACTTTAGCGACAATGCGGTGTTGTTCTTCTGTTGGAGGAAGTGGAATTATTCCATTAAAAAACTGCTTATCATTAATCGCCGGATAGGCAATTCCTGTTTGAACATTTTCAACATAAGTTACAAAACATGGTGAACGCAGATACCTATATACGTAGCGACTTAAAACACCATCAAATGGGTGAATAATTGCAAATGCAGTGCTCGCAATTGGCTCCGGATACATATCCTTATCAACAACCGCTATATTAAGAAGATAGGGTCTAATTGTAGAATAAATAATTGTTCCAGACTTTAAAATTTTTCTAGCCCTAGATGGTGCATCGGAAGCAGCCATTACTGTCGGTGAATCAATAAAGCCCATTTCTTTATTAATTGCGCCCACGTCAATATAGGTAAATGAAGAGTCAGGAGTCTTCTGACCATGGTCATAACCAATGTCCCCCAGCTTGACCCACTCCCACCCTTCCGGTAATCCAAACGGCTTATCTTCCTCGCTAATTTCCGGCAAGGTTTTTGGCTTTTTAATTTCACCCTCTTTCACCAACCTCGTCTTTTCGGCGGCAATGCGCTCAAGCAGCACGGAGGCGGGTTCATCGCTGGGATCTTGCGGTACCAGTTTGCCGCGCACGGCCAGCTCCAGGATCAGCTCGCGCAGCTTCTTGATGCCGGTGAGTTCCAGCTTGCTATTGCTGCCGCGCCCGGCACTGCTTTTCGGGCGCACCGCCGCACTCCAGAGATCCAGATGGTCGGTAATCAGATTCTCGATCGCCATTATGCCTGCCCCCCCTGCTTGACCACTTCTTTACCCAAGGCTTCGCCAAGAATGGTTTTAAGCTGGTCACGCAGGCTCTGGATTTCAGCCTGCTCTGTGGCATAGCGCGTCAGCAGCTCGTCGGGGTCATGACTTATCTGCTCACCGACATGGGGGTTTTTGATATCGAGGTTGAAGTTGCGCTCGATGATGGTGTCGATGCCGACCTTCCACGCTTGCTCGTTCTCTAGCCGGGCAGCAAAGCCGTCCGCCTCATCACCCCACCAGGCGATCTCGGCTTCGAACTCCTCGAACTTCATCGGCTTGGTTTTGCTGTAGTTCTTCACGCCAGCCGGATAGGGGTGCTCGTAGAACCAGACATCCTTGGTGGGCTGGCCCTTGGTGAAGAAGAGGATATTGGTCTTGATACCGGTATAGGGAGCAAACACGCCGTTGGGCAGTCGCACTATGGTGTGCAGGTTGCACTCGCTGGTGAGCAATTGCTTGATCTTGGTTTTGACCCCTTCGCCAAACAGGGTGCCATCGGGCAGCACCACGGCGGCGCGACCGCCTTTTTTCAGAACTTCAATGATGAGCTGCAGGAACAGGTCGGCAGTTTCACGGGTGCGCAGATCGGCGGGGAAGTTTTGCTCGATGCCATCCTCTTCGGTGCCGCCAAAGGGCGGGTTGGTGAGGATCACATCGATATCGCTGTCCCAACTCGACAGCGGCTTGTCGAGGGTGTTGCCGTGGCGAATTTGCACCGGTACCTCAATGCCGTGCAGCAGCATATTGGTGGTGCAAAGGAGGTGCGGCAGCTGCTTCTTCTCGACCCCCAGGATCTGCTGCTGCAGGGTCTGATGGTCGGCTGAGGTCTCGACATAGTGCTCTTTGACATGATCGAAGGCGCAAGCAAGAAAGCCGCCGGTACCGCAGGCCGGGTCCATGATCCGCTCGCCAAGCTTGGGGTCTATGCGGTTCACCATAAAGCGGGTGACGGCGCGTGGGGTGTAGAACTCGCCCGCGTTACCGGCGCTTTGCAGGTCGCGCAGGATCTGCTCGTAGATATCGCCAAACAGGTGGCGCTCGCTGCTGTCGGTAAAGTCGATCTCGTTAAGCTTGTTGATCACCTGCTTGAGCAGGGTGCCGTTTTTCATGTAGTTGAAGGCATCGCTGAACGCCTCTTTCACCACATAGCCACGGGGGTTGAGATCGATATTGGCAGGCTGGTTTTTCAGGCTGTCGAACAGGTCATTGTTGACGAAATCGAGCAGGGCATCACCAGTCAGCCCTTCGCTATCGGCCGCCCAGTTGCGCCACAGGAAGCGCTCGGGGATGGGGCAGCGGTAGTTATCCTGCTCAAACTCCAGCTCCTCTTCCTGGGCGTCGAACACTTTCAAAAACAGCAGCCAGGAGAGCTGGCCAAGGCGCTGGGCATCGCCGTCGATACCGGCGTCCTTGCGCATAATGTCCTGAATGGATTTGATGACTGAGCTGATGGATGACATGGGATTCTCTGCTTTTTACAAAAATGGTGACGAATACAGGGGCGAATGCGTCAGGAATATCGATAAAACAGGCGGCCATGATTGCCATGGCCGCACTGTGGAGCTGTTGCAGGCTTGGCGTCAGGCGCTCTGCTGCTCACGCTCTTGGTGGCGATAGATTTCTTGCTCCAGTTCGGTGATGGCCTGCTCGAACTGTTTGGGGCCACCAAAACCCTTCTTGGCCAACTCCAGCGGGCGACCCAACTCGGTAAAGGGGGCGACTTTTAGCGCATCCTTGGTCTCAATCTCGGTCACGCCCTGATCGGCATACTTGTCGAGCAGACTGGTGAGCACCTGCTGGGCGGTGTCGTTGTACTTGGTGAAGTAGTTGCGCTTTTTGACGTTGTTCGCCCGCTCGCGGCGGGTCAGTGGCGGCTGATCGTATACCACATGGCAGATAAGGTCGAACGGGTCGAGCTCCTTGCCCACCTCTTCTTGCAACACCTCCCACAGCACGCCCGCCTGTGCCAGCTCATCCATGATGGCTTGCTTGCGTTCGGCGGCTTGCCAGCGTTTGGTGAAGGCATCGAGGGTGGCAAACTCCTTGAGCAGAGTCTTTTTGGTGTAGTCCTTGAAGGATTCGGTCACCAGCTTGCCATCGGCATCGTAATACTGCACCCGCTCGGCGATGACGCTGACGGCCACGCCGTTGACATAATACTTGCTGACCCCGGGCTCGGGGCCACCCAGCGGGCCTGTGGCCTGGCCCCCTGCACCACTCTGGCCACCATCACTACCGGTTGTGTAAGTGCCGGGTTGTTCATCGACCCCGGGGGCAAACGGATCGTCATTATCGCCGGGCTCATCGGTTGGCAGTGGATCGGTGCCGTCGATGATATCGCCCAGGCCTTCATCCGGGTTGTTGATGTCTGCCGGTTTGACCACCATGACGCGCTCCGGCTCACCGTCGAAACGAGGATCGGCAAACAGCTCAGTAGCCTTCTTGAAGTCGAGAATGGTGAACCAGAGCTTGCCGTACTTGTCGTCGATACGGGTGCCACGGCCGATGATCTGCTTGAACTTGGTCATGGACTGGATGTTTTGGTCCAGTACCACCAGCTTGCAGGTCTTGGCATCGACGCCGGTGGTCATCAACTCTGAGGTGGTAGCAATGACCGGATAGGGCTTTTTCGGGTTGATGAAGTTGTCGAGCTGGGCCTTGCCAAGGTCATCATCGCCGGTGATTTTCATCACATAGCGCTCATTCTTGGCCATCTGTTCCGGGTTGAGGTTGACCAGCGCCCGTCGCATCCGGTCGGCATGATCAATGTCGTTGCAGAACACGATGGTCTTGGCCATCGGGTCGGTTTTCTTGAGGTAGTTGGTGATGGTCTCGGCCACCAGCTGGGTGCGCTCGTCGATCACCAGGGTGCGGTCGAAATCCTTCTGGTTATAGATGCGGTCTTCAATCAGGTTACCCTGTTTGTCCATCTGCCCTTTGGTGGGACGCCACCCCTGCAAATCCACATCGATATCAACCCGCACCACCTTGTAGGGGGCAAGAAAACCATCTTCGATCCCCTCTTTAAGGGAGTAGGTATAAACAGGGTCACCGAAGTAATCGGTGCTGGAGACGGTTTCGGTCTCTTTGGGCGTGGCGGTGAGACCAATCTGGGTGGCCGATGAGAAGTATTCGAGGATCTCGCGCCAGGCGCTGTCTTCAGCGGCGCTGCCCCGATGGCACTCATCCACCACGATCAGGTCGAAGAAGTCAGGGGAGACCTGCTTGAAGGCTTTCTGTGACTCTTCTGGCCCGGTGAGCGCCTGATAGAGGGCAAGGTGGATCTCATAGGCAGGATCGATCGTGCGCCCGGTGACCTTGGTCATGGCCGAGCCAAAGGGCTGAAAATCATTGATCTTGGTCTGATCCACCAGAATGTTGCGATCGGCCAGAAACAGGATGCGCTTCTTGGCGCCCGCCTTCCACAAACGCCAGATGATCTGGAACGCGGTGTAGGTCTTGCCGGTGCCGGTGGCCATCACCAGCAATACCCGATCCTCACCTTTCGATATGGCTGCTACGGTCTTGTTGATGGCCTGCAGCTGGTAATAGCGGGGAGATTTGCCGCTGCCATCCGAGTAATAGTCCTGACTGATGACAGGCAACTGTGCCAGGGTGTAACCCTTCCAGGCGCAGAGCTTGTCCCAAAGCTGGCCCGGGCTGGGGAAGTCCTCCAGCGCAATCTCGGATTCCAGCTTGGCCGGATTGGTCTTGTCATGAAATACGAAGCCATCGCCGTTGCTGGCAAACGTGAACGGCACATCCAGCAGACGGGCATAATCGAGCCCCTGTTGCATTCCCTTGCCAATCTCATGCTTGTTGGCTTTGGCCTCGATCACTGCCAGTGGCAAGCCCATCTTGTGATAGAGCACGATATCGGCCGA
The DNA here is from genome assembly GCF_020149575.1 of Aeromonas rivuli. NCBI lineage: Bacteria > Pseudomonadati > Pseudomonadota > Gammaproteobacteria > Aeromonadales > Aeromonadaceae > Aeromonas > Aeromonas rivuli. Next base: position 4,233,550 of record NZ_CP079742.1, read on the forward strand.
TTTGACCTTCTTGCGTGCTGCCATCTGGCCGCGCACCACCACCTTGCCATCCCGCAGCTTCACCTCTTGGCGAACCTGGGTCAGGTCATCCCACCCCGCCGCCTTGATGGCAGGCAGAAGATATTTGGAGATGATGTCGGCTTCGGTGAGGGTTGCTTTGTTGATCTCGGCCATGAGCACTCTTCCGGTCGGGGGACAATATTGCTCAAGATTCTCTCATAAAATCAGCCGGGTTTTATTGATTTCAGACTCATAAAGCAACATAGGGTACAGCTCTTGATGGCATGCCTTCGGGTCAAGGAAACGTCTGGCAATGACGCCTTAATGTTGCGCTGAATGCGTATTAAAGGGCATCGCTTGAGTTAGTTCCATAGCAAGTCAGCCGGTTTGGCTCTCGTTGCATGCAAATGCCAAGATTCCAGATAGATAGGAATCTGCCCCCATCAATTCCAGCACACCAAGGTCCATCATCCCTTCAAACAAGATGACCAATTTTCCAGAGAGAAAAACGGCACGAAGTTTCCAGATAGATAGGAAGTCTTCGAGCAGAATTCCACATAACTCGTTCTGAACTGGCATTCCACTATGTGGAAAATTCGCGCCACTTTTCCAGATAGATAGTTATGTGGAAAGAAACTGGATAGGAATTGGTTGGGAATGACAAGGCTCATTTCATGGTCCCACATCCTGCGAGATTCCACACCGCCATGTTTGTCACTAACGTACAAAATTCAATACTTTCAGTTGGTTGTTGATTTTTACCTGAGCGGAGTCCATGGTGATATGGAGTTTGGTCACACGATCACCTGATTGCATCATTTATCCGCTACACCTGAGGCCATCACCATGAACAGCATCGTCATCCTGATCCTCCTGTTTTCATTCCTGATAGGGTTTGGCGCCTTTGCTGCGTGGCTGTATATCGAGAAGCGTCACATGGATGCCTCGGATAAATGACCCGCTATTTTGCTGAACGGACCTCTTTTGCCACGCACGAAATCAGATGGCGGGAGCAGCCCAACATCTCCTGGATCACCGAGTAGCTGTGCCCGGTGCTCAACAACAGTGAGATGTGCTGACGCTTCTTTTCATCTTTCTGGCGACCGCGATATTTCCCCTCATCCCTGGCCTTGGCAATACCCTGCTGCTGCCTGCGTCTGCGATCTTCATAGTCTTTGCGAGCGACAGCTGCGAGCATATCCAACAACATGCCATTTACAGCCTGCAAGATGGCGCTGGTGAACTCGGAGCGGCTGTCCCCCTGTAATGCCACCCAGGAAGTCGGGAGCTCAGGAGAAACGATGGAGAGCTGTTTCTGGGCCAACAACTGCTTCAGTGTTTGCCAATCCGTCTGATTGAGACGGGCCAGACGATCAATCTGCTCTACCAGCACAATGTCACGATCTGCAGCGTCGCGGATCAGCCTCATAAGCTCAGGCCTGTCCAACGTTGCACCAGACTCATTCTCCACATAGAAACTGGCTATCTGATGGCCATGCTCTGCAGCAAAACCAATCAGCAGCTCTCGTGCCCGCTCAGCATCCTGCTCCACAGTCGATGCACGTAAGTACGCCCGTATGAACATTGAAACCTCCATCAGTCTGTTTAAAGTGGTTCCTAATTATTGGTTCAATATAAGTGGTTTCAATATGATTTTCGAGAGGGTATTAGGTGGTTTTTATGGGGTATACCTTTTTGAAACTACCGCGCAGCATCAAAACACGACCTTTCGGTAGCCTTTTGATCTGAGAACACAAACTTCAAATCCGCACCTGCACCAACAGGTAGCTTTTGAGTTGCTTTTGAACGCTTCATACAGACCCACATACTTCAATCAGGATCGGTAAGTTTGCCGTTCTCTTACCCGCTATAGAGGATAAATGTTAAATACCGCCCATGGCGTGTAAATGATATTTACCTCCTATAACAGGTAAATATTGATATACCTGTCATAGCGTGTAAATTAGAAGAACGCACGCTACTAGGTTGTCGAATCATGAAAGTAACCAGCGCCAAGCAGCTGAGCGCCTGTATCAAGGATGCCAGGCTTTCGCAAAAGCTTTCCCAGGGTAAAGTGGCCGAGAAAGTGGGGATTAGGCAAGACACTGTATCCAGCTTCGAGCTCAACCCTGAGTCCACCAAGCTGGAGACCCTGTTCAAGATCCTCGCAGCACTCGAGTTGTCACTGGATATCAAACCCCGCAATGAGTCATCCGACAGCCCTATATCAGGCTGGAAGGAGGAGTGGTAATGGCCAATCTGGCTGTCTACATGAACGGCTATCGGGTAGGCACATTCACCAAAACTACCAGCGGCGCCCATCAGTTTCAGTACCATGGGTCATGGTTAGCACAACCAGGCAGCCGTCCCATCTCACTCTCCATGCCATTGCGCCATCAGCCCTACCGGGGCGATGAAGCCTATAACTTCTTCGACAACCTGCTGCCAGATAATACGGAGGTGAGGAACAGGGTTGTAGCACGCTATCAAGCGGCATCAACCCAGCCCTTCGATCTGCTCAGTTGCATTGGCCAGGATAGCGTAGGGGCATTACAGCTGGTTACCGAAGGGCACGATGTTCCAGATGTCAGGCGAATCGACTACAAGGCACTTTCCGATGACGAGCTCGAGCAGATCCTGACCAGCTACAAATCAGGAATCCCTTTGGGGATGGTCAGGGAGCAAGAGGAGTTCCGGATCTCTATCGCCGGGGCGCAAGAAAAGACTGCGCTGCTCTATCTCGATGGCCGTTGGTACTTGCCACTCAACGCAACGCCGACAACCCACATTATCAAACTCCCTATCGGCAAGATTGAAAGCCACTCCTACTCGATAGACCTCTCCCAGAGCGTAGAAAACGAATATCTCTGCACTCTGATTGCCAAGGAGTTTGGTCTACCCGTACCCCACTGCTTCATGATGCAGGTTGGCCAGGTCAAAGCACTGGCTGTGGAACGCTTCGACAGACGTTACGCTGCCGATCGCAGTTGGATCATGCGCCTTCCCCAAGAAGATTTCTGTCAGGTATTGAATGTTCCGTCAGCACGGAAATACGAGAGCCATGGAGGACCGGGGATCACTGACATCATGAAAACCTTGCTGGGCTCTGCGACACCAGAACAGGATCGCTACCTGTTCATGAAATCTCAGGTGCTGTTCTGGCTGCTGGCGGCCACCGATGGCCATGCAAAGAACTTCTCGGTCTTTATTGAACCGGAAGGGCGTTTTCGCCTGACCCCTTTTTACGACATCCTATCTGTCTATCCAGTGTTTGGCGGCCGAGGTCTACACCCACGCGATGCAAAGCTGGCGATGGGCCTGACCGCGACTAAGGGCAAGAAATATGCGATAGAGCAGATATTTCCTCGCCATTTCTATCAGACTGCCAAAGCGGTTGGATTTGAAAGGGTTCAAATGGAAGTGATCCTAAACGAAATGGCCAGTAGTCTGGATGAAGTGATCTCGGCCGTCCGTCAGCAGTTACCAGATACATTTCCCGCCCAGATTGCGGACTCGATTCTGGATGGGCTCAGCACCAGAGCGCAGCGTTTAACTCTGTAGTCAACCAAGTGAAACGAATCCTGGCCAGAGACAAAACATAAGCACCAACCATTGCAACCTTATATCTAGGCCCAATTTTCCCGGTTTCCCACTTTTCCCACCTCCACTTAGCCAGCGCGGGATGGTTCAGCATAAACAGGGGGCTATGACCATTGCCTGGGTAGTACTTTGGGTAGTTTTTTCTAAAAAAATAAGAAAAATCACATCATGGCTATGATTTTTATAGCCATTTACAGTTAGTTATACAATCAGATCCAGAACATCGAGTGAGTACCATTTTCTATCTGTATGCCCCAACCCCCTCATGATGAGGGGGTTTTCGTATCCACAGCACTACCGCTTGCATGGCCCCCAGATCCCGTCCCACTCACCGAGATCTACCGCACGCGAGGTTGTCCGCTCACAATGGCGAAATCTCTCTTTGAATGGGCGCCCATGCAGAGAAATCAACTTTTCAGCGCAATGAGTTGCGCAAAAACAAGCATGAATAACCATTCTGCAAGTTATGCCAGTTATTATCACTACAATGCGCAACTAGTTGCGCACCCTGCACAGCACCACATCACCACTCTTATATAACATATTGTTAATTATCAATTTAATCTAAAAATAACCATTGGCACGCTTCTTGGTTTAGTGCTTGGCAGGTTGCGCATCAGGCGCCGCCACCATCCAATCAACCAGGAGCATTACCATGCCAACTCCGTGTTATATCAGCATTGAAGGTAAAACCCAGGGCAACATCACTGCCGGTGCCTTCACCTCAGATTCCGTCGGCAACATCTTCATACAAGGTCACGAAGACGAGATGCTGGTGCAAGAGTTCCAGCACGTCGTCACCGTGCCGACCGACCCGCAATCCGGTCAGCCTGCTGGCCAGCGTGTCCACAAGCCGTTCAAGTTCACCGTCGCCCTGAACAAGGCCGTGCCGCTGATGTACAACTCCCTGGCCTCCGGCGAGATGCTGCCGACCGTGACTCTGAAGTGGTATCGCACCTCAGTGGAAGGCAAGCAGGAGCACTTCTTCTCTACCGTGCTGACCGACGCCACCATCGTCGACATCGACTGCCAGATGCCCCATTGCCAGGACCCGGCCAACTCCGACTTCACCCAGCTGATCCAGGTCTCTCTGGCCTACCGCAAGATCGACTGGGAGCACACCGTCGCTGGCACCTCGGGTGCTGACGACTGGCGCGCGCCGATCGAAGCCTAACACTCTACTTGGGAGCCTGAATAGGCTCCCTCTTATCTCCCTTTAACGAGGATGCATGATGCCAAGAGAATCTTTCTACCCGGATGTCGGTGAACCCCACATCCATCTCCACAGAGGTGGCGCCACCTTCACCGATATCGGCCATAACCACAGAACCCTGGTCAATGGCTCCCTGGTCTACCGAGGCGTTGTCCGGGAAGTGATCGCAGAGCTGGAAACCCGCGGCGATGCCCGCAGTCGACAGATAGCCAGCTACATCCAGACCAACCTTGCCTGATACCAGGGCCGGCTCTCCGGCCCTTTTCGCTTAACAACTGGCCTCTTTCTTCTGCCCGTTCGCCCCGAGAGCGAGCAACAGAAAGATAACCATTGCCCCCTGCCGCACGCTGTCACAAGCGTGCGGTAGCCATGGCGCCGAAAACCTGGCACCGATGGCGCATCTCTTACCCCTTCCCGACTCACCCCGGGAATTTGACCTCAGAGGCTCACCGTCATGGCAGACAGCACAGGACTTCAGTTCACCATCAAGGTAGGGGCCTTGCCCGAATCCACCTTCGCCCTGGTCGAGTTCAACCTCGATGAGCAGCTGAGTCGCCCCTTCAGCCTGCGGCTCGATCTCGCCAGCCATCAGGCCGATCTCCCCTTCGCCGACCTGCTCGACCAGCCCTGCGAGCTGCTGGTCTGGTACAACGGCGAATTGCAGCGCCGGGTCAGCGGTGTGGTCAGCGACGCGGCCCAGGGAGACAGCGGCTTTCGCCGCACCCGTTACCAGCTGGAGGTCAAACCGGCCCTGTGGCGCCTTGGCCTTCGCCGCAACGCCCGCATCTTCCAGGCGCAAAAACCCGATGAAATCATCAGCATCTTGCTGCAGGAGGCGGGCATCACCGACTACGCCTTCGCCCTGAAAAATGACCATGGCCAGCGGGAATATTGCGTTCAGTACCGGGAGTCCGACCTCGACTTCGTCAACCGCCTCGCCGCCGAGGAGGGCATCTTCTACTTCCACGAGTTTGAGCAGGGCAAGCACCGCATCGTCTTCGCCGACGATGCCGCCGCCCTTGTGGCGGGCCCCGAGCTGTTCTTCAATCTCGGCAACCGCTCCCTGGAGCAGGGTTCTTATGTGCGCCAGTTCCACTACCGCGAATCGGTGCGCACCAGCGATGTGGAGCTCAAGGATTACAGCTTCCAGACCCCGGCCTATGGCCTCTCCCATCAGGCGGTGGGCAGCGCCCTCGACCATCAACGGGATGCCTATCAGCATTTTGACTACCCGGGCCGCTTCAAGGCCGACCCCAGCGGCAAGGCGTTCAGCCAGTACCGGCTCGATGCCCTGCGCAATGACGCCGTGACCGGCCGCGGCCAATCCAACTGCGCCGCCCTGCAGCCGGGCCAGCGTTTTACCTTGAGCGAACACCCCAACGCGGCCCTCAACGACGACTGGCAAGTGGTCAGCATCCAGCACACCGGCAAGCAGCCCCAGGCCCTGGAAGAGGAGGGTGGCAGCGAGCCCACCGTCTATTACAACCAGTTTGCCGTGGTGCGCGCCAAGCAGAGCTGGCGCCCCCAGATCCCCCACAAGCCCATGGTCGATGGCCCGCAAATCGCCTTCGTGGTGGGCCCGGCAGGCGAGGAGATTTACTGCGACCAGCATGGCCGGGTGAAATTGCAGTTCCCCTGGGACCGCTATGGCAGCTCCAATGACATGAGCTCCTGCTGGGTGCGGGTCAGCCAGGGCTGGGCCGGCGGCCAGTACGGCATCATGGCCATCCCGCGCATCGGCCACGAAGTCATCGTCAGCTTTTTGGAAGGGGACCCGGATCAGCCCATCGTCACTGGCCGCACCTTTCACGCCACCAACCGGCCCCCCTACGAGCTGCCTGCCCACAAGACCCGCACCGTGCTGCGCACCGAGACCCATCAGGGCGAGGGCTTCAACGAGCTGCGCTTCGAAGATCAGGCCGGGCAGGAGGAGATCTACATTCACGGTCAGAAAGACCTCAATGTGCTGATAGAGAACGATGCGACCTGGCACATCAAACACGACCAGCACAGCGACATCGACCATGAGCGGGTGGCCCGCATCAAGGCCAATGACCATCTCACTGTGAATGGCGAGAAGCGCGATCACATCAAGGGAGATCTGTCGCTCAGCGTGGATGGCTCCATGCACCAGAAGCTGGGGCAGAGCTGGTTGAATCAGGCGGGTCAACAGATACATATCAAGGCGGGCGCCAAGGTGGTGCTGGAGGCGGGCAGCGAGATCAGCGTCAAGGTCGGTGGCAGCTTTATCAAGGTGGACCCCAGCGGGGTAACAGTGGTCGGCCCCACCATCAAGATGAATTCGGGCGGCAGCCCGGGCGCTGGCGCTGGTTGGGCGGGCAAGACACCTATCCTACCCGGTGGTGTAGAGGTGCCGACTTATACACCCCCCCCTCCGTTCAAAGGTGGGGAGTATTGTCCCATGCTGGCTGAACAAAATGCCGCCATGTCTATCAATGAATGTGAATAACCATGATCCAAACTCTGTTTGACACGACAGTCATACAAGATGGCGCCCTTCAGGAACCCATCATAGCCTATGCCATCCTTAATCCTTTGTCTGAGCCCAATCCACTTCTTACCTGGATTGAGCAGGAGTGGGTAGGCGAATATCTGCCTCTCTATATTCAAACACCCCTGGACACCGTACTCAAATCCAGCCCCTGGTTAGTGCGACTCAATCTAAAGAAAGTAAACGAGATTCAGGAATGGTTGATGGCGCAAGTACCGGATAGCTCCTGGGGCTGGCTTTATACCAGTACACAAGATTGGCAGGCCCAACGCCAACATTGGCAACAGTATCTACGTATCGTCATTGACGATGACCTTAAAGCGGTTCGCTTTCAAGATCCTAGGGTCGTTGGGCTCTGGCTGCCTCATCACAATGTGGATCTCTGGCAAGGGTTGCTTGCACCACTAATAGATATTCGCCTGCCGAATCATGCTCTTTACCATAGACCCTGCGACCAGCAACTCATCAATGAACAGTTTCCCTGGGTTCTTCCTGAAGTGCTGAGTGAGGCATGGCACCACAGCGACATCGGCATTCAAGCCAAGGTGTTCAACTTGCACACCGATCTCTGGGAGCAATCCCCAGAGCAGGCTGAGGCTTGGGAAGCCCAAGGCATAGCGCTGGCTGTGCAGTTGCGGGGATGGTTAGTCGAGCGGATTGAACAGGGCCTCGGGGTAAAAGAGGCAAGTGTGCCAGCAGCCTTGGCCTGGCTGGAAAACACTCACAATGCAGCAGAAAGGAATTCCGTATCATGAGCGCCGAAGGTTGCGTCGATTGTAAGAAACTTAAGCACAGCGTTGATCTACTGCTAGTGGATGAATTGGATCAACCTATCGCCAATGTCCCCTACACCCTGCATCATTCGCTGAGCATGGCCAGCGACAGCATAGGCGGCAAGGTTACCCCCCGTACTGGAGTCACTGGCAGCGATGGCAGTATCAAGGAGAAGGAGCTGCCAGCCGGGCCGGTCAAGCTGGTATTGGCGGCAGATCCGCTGGCAACCACCCTGCAAGAGCCGCATCGCTATCTGCGCCTGTCTCGCAAGGAGGAGGAGTCGGCGGTCAGGGCCAAGGCGCTCGGTCAGGGGCGGCAGTACCGCTATGCCCGCATGGGAGAACTGGTCGACGAGTCGCCAACCAATATCGCTGACTGGGAAGACGATCTTCCACCTGCTTACCACTTTCCCCATGCTGAGCGAGGCTTGCAAGGGATGAGGCTGGGCCTGCTGCCAACGGCGGGTGGCCCCCTCAAGCTGACCGTAGAGGTATGTCCGCTACGGGCCTGGGTGCTGGCGCTTAACCATAGTCCGGATTATGACCTGGGCAATGCCCACAATCTGGCGCTGATGGCGGCGCTGGCCTATGCCGATGGCGAACAAAATGAAGCAGGGGCCTTTAGCGGTTCAATCCAGCATTTCTTTACCGAGCAGATGCAGGATCTGGCGCGCCAGCCCTATCAAGTCAATGGCCTGAAGGCCAACCCCCTGGTCAGGGATGTGCCCTTCGATGAACGCCATCGCCCCCCTGTATTTATCAATGCCGCGCTTGAAGAGAAGCCCTGGTTCAAGTTCAAATTTGATACCCAGTTCTTCTATGTGGAACGGCCGAGGGAGCTGCTGGTCAGCTGGCGCGGCACGGCCAGTGGCTATGATGCGCTGACCGATCTGAATTATCAGCCCGTATCTTGTCCCGAAATAACTCAAGCCGGTGAAGTACATCAAGGTTTTTACCATCAATACAACGCTATAGCCGCACACCCCGACCTGAAGATAAGAAAAATCCATGAAGATATATACAGAAAAGCAGATGGAAAAAATCTATTCATAGCAGGCCATAGCCTCGGCGGTGCTCTGGCATTAATCCATGCCGCAACATTGCAAGAATTAAATCCCTGCCTCTATACCTACGGCATGCCCCGCACCTTTACCAAAGCCGCGCTGACAGAAATTGGACCAGATAGTATTATTCACTATCGCCATATCAACGAGGCGGACCCTGTCCCTTCTGTCCCTCCTGGTAGGGAAATGGATAACCCTACCTTCGCCGTACCCGGCTTGGGCTATGTGCTGGCACCGATCACGGCCCCCCTGGCGCTGCTCAACCCCTTCGAGGGAGACCCCTATCAGCATCACGGCAAGGTGGTGCACTTCTATCGCTCCCATATTCGATACAGGGCGCCCAAGTTACCGGGGCAGGGCGGCTCTCGTGGCGATCGGGATCAGATGCAGGACTACCGACCCCTGCCCAAGCAGGTCAAGCTCTATCTGGTGCCAGCCCTGGCGCAGCATGAAAAGACTGAGCTACAAGAGCGGGAGCAAGCAGCCGAGCAGCGGGCAGAGGTGAAAGGGTTATTTCCGGCGGGGGATAATCCGGAGACCAAGGTGGGGCTTGGCCCGGCGGCCCACTCCAGCCTCGAATATGCCGGTTATATTCGCAAACGAGTCACTGGCTTACTGGCCGAGCAGCATCAGCAGCCAGACCCCTCTGTAGAGCAGAAATCGGAGTATCTTGCAGCCTTGACAGCACATCAAAAACAGCTGTATTACAAAGTCGCCAAGCGGGAAAATGCGTTGCTCTGGCTAGATCAGCGACTGAACATTGCCCTGCCGGTGGCAGATGAATTACCGTTGCGCAATGGGTTGGAGCGTTTCTGGCTAAGTAATCAGGGAAAATATTGAGGAGCAAACATGAATATTGTGAAATTGGGGTTCTTTGGTTGCGCTCTATTAACCAGCGGTTGCAGCAGCGCCTATGATTCGGCACCGATTGACCCACCGAAAAAAAATAATAAATGGATAACTATACAAGGAGTCATCCCCCCTCATGTTAGCGCAAATATTTACCCACAATATAGGTCGACTGTCTGCAAAAAACCTAGGGCCATGTCAGACGGAACCGTTGGCACCACCGACAACTTGAGTGAATATAAGATCACTGTTTTGCCCGATACTGATGGAAGTTATCAAGGGAAAGTTGCGCTGTATGGTGGTAGCCATTGTGATTGGCTGCTTTATAATATAGTTTTCTTTACCCACCCTAAGAGTATAGATAAATATATATATGCGCTACCTATTGAATACAGAAACATTGATTTTAAAATTACAGGTGAGAGTGTCAACGTCCCTATTATAAAGACTGATGACAGCTACATATCTCAAACAATAAAACTTCAAGAAAATTATTACCCTGTATTTTCATTCAAGCTGCCAATTAAAAATGGACTTGGCAAGACATTATTTATAGAAAAAATTGATAAAATAAGTAAAAAATATAAATTTAATTATAATGAAAGTGTCAGTCATGAATTGGGATTTATAACCTACTCCCCGACCATTGATGAAAGATATGTTGTATATAAAAAGTCAACAGGGAAAAATATAACTAATAATGTAGTGATAGAAAATCACTACCCAAATGGCAGCGTTGGAATTAATGAGTTTAGCCTACGCCCTTATAAGTTCTATGATAACAACAAATGAAATTTCTCATTAATTTTAAATTACTAGCAAAATTTCAATTGTCCTTATTTTTTTTCATTTTGTTGGTCAGCGGTTGCAGCAGTGCTTATGACTCAGCTCCTATTGAACCGCCGCAAGAGAATAATCAATGGATCAGTGTACAGGGAGTTATCCCCTCCCATGTGAGCGCCAATATTTATCCACAGTATCGTTCTAGCATCTGTAAGAAGCCAAGGGCTATGTCGGATGGAACCATTGGAACCACTGAAAATATAAATAAATATAAAATATCAGTGCAGCCTGATCCCAATGGCCGTTATCAAGGTAAAATAGCACTGCATGGTGGCAGCCGTTGTGATTGGAAATTATATAAAATAGTGTTTTTCACTCTTCCAAATGAGATTAATTTGTATAAAGATAGGTTGCCAGAAAGGTATCAACAAATAGACTTTGATTCAGTAGGGCGAAGTGTTGAGGTTTCAGTTATTCAATCTGAAAAAACTGTTTATAATCGGCCACCAATTTCATTGGTGGCAAACTATTACCCTGACTTTGTTTTTTATCTTCCAGAAGAAACAAAATCCTTTAAAACTTTATTTTTAAGACCAACAAGCGATAAGAAAAAATATACTATAGATTATAATATCAATGCGCATGGTAATTTAGGAACGATAATGTTTTCTCCTACTGTTGATATGTTATATACTACTTATACGATTAATAGTGGCTCAAAGATAGAGAGAACGGATAAGACAACATTCTATTATCCAAATGGTGACATGGTTGGTGGAGAATATCATTTACGGCCTTACAAATTTTATGATAATAAATAAAAAACCAAGACTCTTAATGTCGACATTATTGACTTTCCCTATACTAACCAGCGGTTGCAGCAGTGCCTATGACTCTGCACCACTAGACCCACCGCAAGAGAATAATCAATGGATCACCATCAAGGGGGTTATTCCGCCAAATGTCACTGCAACTATTAATCCCAAATATCGCTCATCTGTCTGTAAGAAACCGAGAGCCATGTCGGATGGAACCGTGGGTGCTACGGATAACTTGACCGGCTTCGAAGTGACGATTCAGCCCCAGGCAGATGGCTCCTATGAAAATAGAGTCGCGATACAGGGTGGAAGTCGCTGTGACTGGCAACTTTACGACATCCTTTTGTTTACTGAGCCTAAAAACGCAGCGCTATTTAAAGGTGGGTTGCCAAATAAATACAAAAGCACCACTTTTGATACATCGGCCAAATACGTAACAGTATCACTCAACACATCTTATCATCGTAATATTTCAAGCTCAAAAATAGATATTAATCCAAAATATTATCCAGTTTTTTTGTTAGAGCTCCCCGTTAAGGATAACACGAATGGAATGTTGTTTATTGAGCCTGCAGGCATAGTGAAAAAAAAATACACATTCAATAACACAAATAAAAATCCAACCTTAATTCACTTCTCCCCCAACATAGATAATAACTACACAGTATATGTTATCGACAGTGGTTCGTTGAGAGATAAAACGGCTAAGAGGGTAAAGTATTATCCAAATGGGGATGAATCCCAGGGTGAGTATGGGTTTAGACCTTATAAATACTATGAGAAAAATTAATATATTGACTCTGTTACATCACTAATTGACGTAAGTACCGATAGCATTATCCACTATCCCCATATCAACGAGGCGGACCCTGTCCCTTCTGTCCCTCCTGGTAGGGAAATGGATAACCCTACCTTCGCCGTACCCGGCTTGGGCTATGTGCTGGCACCGATCACGGCCCCCTTGGCGCTGCTCAACCCCTTCGAGGGAGATCCCTACCAACATCACGGCAAGGTGGTGCACTTCTATCGCTCCCATATTCGATACAGGGCGCCCAAGTTACCGGGGCAGGGCGGCTCTCGTGGCGATCGGGATCAGATGCAGGATTATCGACCCCTGCCCAAGCAGGTCAAACTCTATCTGGTGCCAGCACTGGCCCGGCAGGAGAAAGCCGAGTTGCAAGAGCGGGAGCAAGCAGCCGAGCAGCAGGCAGAGGTGAAAGGGTTATTTCCGGAGGGGGATAATCCGGAGACCAAGGTGGGGCTTGGTCCGGCGGCCCACTCCAGCCTCGAATATGCCGGTTATATTCGCAAACGAGTCACTGGCTTACTGGCCGAGCAGCATCAGCTGCCAGACCCCTCTGTAGAGCAGAAATCGGAATATCTCGCAGCCCTGACAGCACATCAAAAACAGCTGTATTACAAAGTCGCCAAGCGGGAAAATGCGTTGCTCTGGCTGGATCAGCGACTGAGCATTGCCCTGCCGGTGGCAGATGAATTACCGTTGAGCAATGGGTTGGAGCGTTTCTGGCTAAGTAATCAGGGAAAATATTGAGGAGAAAACATGAATATTGTAAAACTGGGGCTCTTTGGCTTCGCTCTATTAACCAGCGGTTGCAGCAGTGCCTATGACTCTGCACCACTAGACCCACCGCAAGAGAATAATCAATGGATCACCATCAAGGGGGTTATTCCGCCAAATGTCACTGCAACTATTAATCCCAAATATCGCTCATCTGTCTGTAAGAAACCGAGAGCCATGTCGGATGGAACCGTGGGTGCTACGGATAACTTGACCGGCTTCGAAGTGACGATTCAGCCCCAGGCAGATGGCTCCTATGAAAATAGAGTCGCGATACAGGGTGGAAGTCGCTGTGACTGGCAACTTTACGACATCCTTTTGTTTACTGAGCCTAAAAATGCAGAGCTATTTACAGGTGGATTGCCTAAGGAATATAGCTACATAGGCTTTGACACATCAGCTAAATACATAACGGTCTCGCTACCTACAACCTCTAATTCAGACATGAAAGGCACAGAAATAAATATTACCCCTAAATACTACCCCGTATTCGCATTTTCTTTTCCAATTGAATCAACTATCTTAAAGACATTATTCGTCGAACCTGCAGGTATAGTGAAAAAAAAATATACACTGTTTGTTAACCAAAGCATTCAATCAGGGAAAATAAACTTCTCTCCAACTATAGATGGGAATTATGTCGTGTATAAGAAGATAACAGGCTCCAATATGGATAAGAGCACTATAATTGAAGACCACTACCCCAACGGGGATGTTGGGATTAATGAATTTAGCTACCGCCCTTACAAGTATTATGAAAATAAAGAATAGTTAATATGGGGATCAGGAGATGATGAAAAACCATCATAAATGGCCAGCTAGTGGCCAAAGAATGTAATTTCCATCATGCACACGATAATTCCCTCCATCATTGCCCAGAGCCTAATTAACGTAAATCAGCGCAATAAAAAACCATGAAAAAACGCTCCCCCGTATTGCTTGTATTACTGCTCGCTGGCTGTGCCAGTCAGCCCAGCCATTTATCCGATGCCGAGTTGCAAACTGCCGCCCAGCAGGGCCAAGGTCAGGCGCAATATGAGCTGGCCGAGCGACTGGCCGCCAAGCCCGACTACCCAGCAGCCATGCACTGGATGAAGCAAGCCAGCAAACTTGGCACCCTCAATAGCGATGGTGAACTGCGGGGCAAGGCGGCCCTGCAGGTCGGCAACTGGTATCATGCCGGATTGGGCGAGCCCAGAAACCAGGCTCAGGCCAGAGAGTGGTGGCAAAGCGCCGCTAGGCTTGGCAATGATGACGCTGGTTATCAACTTGGTCTCGATTGCCAGAGCCGACATGAAGGCAAGCTGCCCCAAGAGTGTCTCGACTGGCTGACCCCGGCTGCTGAAGAGGGTCACGTTCAGGCCCAGCTGTTGTTGGGACAGTGGTATGCCGCCCAACCCGAGGGGGGCGAAGATGCCCTGCGCTGGCTGACGGCGTCTGCCAAGCAGGGGGATCGCCAGGCCCAGTACCAGCTGGGCCAGCGCTATGAGCAGGGCGTGGGGGTAACCAAGAGCCAGGCAACCGCCGATGAGTGGTATCGCAAGGCCGCCGCCCAGCAGCAGCCCGATGCCCTGCTGATCCTTGCCAGACAGGCCAGTGCCAAACAGGCTACCCCGCTCTATCAGCGCGCGGCAGAAGCGGGATCCGCCGAGGCCCAGCTCTGGCTCGGTCTGGCTTATATGAAGGGGGATCCCCTGCCGCTCAACCCGACCCAAGGCCAGTACTGGCTCACGCTGGCCGCGGGACAGGGCGATCACCAGGCCGAATATCAACTCAGTTTGCAACAGAGCGAGGCTGCCCAGCGGCAACATTGGCTGACCCTGGCCGCCGATGGCGGGGTCGCCCGCGCCCAATATGAGCTGGGTCAGCTGCGCCAGCAGAGCGGGGATCTCGAGGCTGCACGGCGCGAGTATGCCAGGGCCGCAGCCCAGAACGAGGCGGATGCCCGCTATGCCTATGGCGAGATGCAGCGTCTTGGCCAGGGTGGCAAGGCGGACTACAGCGCCGCACTCAAGGAGTATCGACTCGCAGCCAATCAGGGCCACCAGCAGTCCCAATACCGCATGGGCATGATGCGTGAGCAGGGGTTGGGAGCACCGCGCAACCAGGTCCAGGCCTATGCCTGGTACCTGCTCGCCGCCACCAATGGTGAGCCAGAAGCCTCCCAGGCCCGGGATGAGCTGGAACAGGCCCTGCAACCCAAGGAGAAACAGGCGGGTCAGAAGCTGGCGCAATACTGGTACACCAAGCTGGGTGGTCAGGATCAACCTTTCCAGGGTTGAATCCGGCCCGTCACAGCGCTGAGGCAAGAAACCATTCACGGCACGCCGCGAGTTTCCTTATCATAGGAGGCTGACGCCGCCCGCCTCCATGAGCAGGCGGGCTGTTACTCCAACCCGGGCACCCGGGCGTCGGCGTCAAGGCATTCTATCGGCCCCCAGGGGCCGGTTTTATTGATAGTGAATGGACATGCTTATGTATCAAACTCGACTGCGCACCCTGCTGGGTACCCTGGGCTATCAGCTGATCTGGCTGGTGCTGATCCTGATGACAGCCCGTTATCTGATGTTGAGCCACTTCGTCGAACCCGGGCAATTGCAGAGCCGGGCCGACGATGTGCAGCGAATGTGGCTAACCGGGCTTCGCTTTGACTTGCGTATCGCCGGCATGGCGCTCTCCCCCTTCGCCCTGGCAGGGCTGGTGCTGGCCGCTGGCGAGCGTAGTTGGCACGCTGTACAGATCTGGGCCCCCCGCCTGCTGGGCGTGATTGCCTTCCTGATCGGTGCCGTCGCCATCGGCAACTATTACTACTACCAGACCTACCATACCCACATAGACGTGTTCGCCTTCGGCCTGATGGAGGATGACACTCAGGCCGTGCTCGGCAATATGTGGCAAGACTACCCCATCATTCAAAGCCTGTTGCTGAGCCTGCTGCTGGGCTGGCTGCCGGCTCGCTGGGCCAGACGCACCCTGGTGCAGCGGGAGCGCAAACCCTGGCCGTTGACTGTTTTCATCGTCTACCTGCTGGCCGCCCTGACCCTGCTGTTTGTCATCAGCCGTGGCAGCATAGGCACCTTCCCGCTGCGCCGTGGCAATGCCCAGGTCTCGGATCTGCTCGCTCTCAACAAGCTGACCCCGAACGGTTTTATGGCCATTGACTGGGCCATCAAGGACAGGGAGGAGGACATCGCCTTCAACCCGGTCAGCCATGCCGAAGGAGAGACCCTGCTCGCCGAGGTCGGCCTGGACTCCCTGATGGCGCGCACCCCGCACAACCCCTGGCTCGCCGAACACAAACCCAACGTGGTGATGGCCTTGATGGAGAGCTTTGGCAGCAACATGCTGGCCTTCGATGAGCCGGGCAAGAATGACCTGCTCGGCAGCCTGCGGCCGCACTTCAAAGAGGATTTCGTATTCAAGCGCTTCCTGTCGGAGGACAACGGCACGGCCCCCTCCCTGGCGGCCCTCTTCTTCCACAGTCCGGCGCAAAACATCAGCCATAGCTCGGCCCAGCACCAGACCCTGAGCGGCACCCCCTTCGCCCTCTACAAGCAGGCGGGCTACAAGCTGATCTTCATCTCCCCCGGCAACATGATGTGGCGCAATCTGGTCAACTACCTGCCGGTGCAGGGGGTCGATGAGGTCTATGACCAGAACGCCCTGATGAAGCGCTATCCGCAGGCGGCCAAGGAGATCACCGCCTGGGGCGTGCCCGATGACTACGCCTACCGTCTGGCGCAGACCCTCTTGGAGGAGGCGACCCAGCCGCTGTTCATCAGCATTCTCACCATCACCAATCACCCGCCTTATGAGACGCCGGCCCGCTATCAGCCGCAACCCATCGCCACCACGGCAGCGGTCATGACCCATGCCGAGGATGGCAGCATAGAGCAGACCAATATCCTCAAGACCTATCAGTTCGCCACCGATGCCCTTGGCCGCTTCGTCAGCGCCATCAAGGGTTCATCCCTGGGTGACAAGACGCTGATCGCCGCCAGTGGCGATCATCAGATGCGCCGTCTCAGGGCCTTCTATCCCCGCGAACAGGTACTGGACCGGGCCGTGCCCTTCTACCTCTATGTGCCCAAGCCGATACTGGCCCACAGCCAGTGGCGCTTCGATCCGTTGCGTGTCGGTTCCCACAAGGACATTTTCCCGACGCTCTACAGCTTCAGCCTGTCGGATACCCCCTACCAGACCCTGGCCGGGCGCAACATGCTGGCACCGGTCGACGATCCCAGCCGGGCCTTTGGCTATAACGTCACCCTCTGGATCGATGACAAGGGCGCCTATCCCATGAGCGGCAAGCCGATGTTCTACCCCTGGCGAGATGACCGGCAGTTGACGGTCTCCGAGCAGGGAGAACCGGTCGACAAGGCCCAGCAGCAGCGTCAGCAGGCCCTGCCAGACCTGCTGCGCTGGCAACTCAACAGCCGGGTCAAAGGCTTCCTGGACCCCGAGCCCGATGGGCAAAGCGCCCAGTGATAGCCCCACAACAAAAAGGCTTCCCGAGGGAAGCCTTTTTCATGGGCAGCAATGGTCGCCAGCGCAGACGATGAACAGCACTCGGGAGGATACCCCCGCATCATGCCAGGTAACGGCGAGCCAGCTCATCCAGATGGTGACTCATGCTGAACTCCCGCTCGGCGCGCGCTCTGGCCGCCTGACCGAGTTGCTGGCGCAGTGCCTCATCCACCAGCAGTCGCTCAATCTGGGCGGCCAGCGCGGCCGGATCCGTGGGCACCGCCAACAGACCAGCCTCCCCCAGTACCTCGGGCACGGCCCCAGTGCTGGCACCGACGATGGCCTTGCCCGCCGCCATCGCCTCTATCACCGTCAGGCCGAACGCCTCGTTATGGGAGGGAATGGCGACCAGATCCATGACCCGCAGCATGCGCGGGGTATCGCGGCGAAACCCGGTGAACAGCACCCGATCGCTCATGCCGGCCTCGGCGGCCCGCTGACGCAGCGCAGTGACCACCGCCTCGTCCGACCCTTCGCTCGCCGAGGTGCCCCCCACGATCAACAGATGCAGCTGCGGATAACGGGTTGCGAGCAGCAAGAAGGCTTCCAGCAGATCGCGCTGGCCCTTGCCACGGCCGATCCGGCCCAGTACCCCAAGCAGCAGCGCATCTTGCGCCACCCCCAGCTCGGCGCGGATCCCGGCAGGGAGCTCTTCGCAGGTGGCCAGATCGGTACCAAGCCAGAGCCGCTCGATACGCGAGGCGGGGAGCGGCAGCGCCTTGAGGTTGCGACGGCGAGTCTCGTCACTGATGGAGAGCACCAGATCCACCTTGCCGTAGATCCAGCGATGAAGCAGATCCCGCTTAGGACGCGTTACCCCCATGTGCTCGGTGAACAGCAGCCGCAACGGTAACAGGCTCTTGAGCGGGGCCCCCAGCAACAAGTCTCCGGACTTGTGGCAATGCACCAGCCGGATCGCTCGCGCCTTGAGCCAGCGCCGCAGGCTGAGCAGCTGACACAAGGCCTGACCACGGGAGTCTACCTCGAACACCTCGAAGCCCCGCTCCTTCATGCCCTCGGCCACCTTGCTGCCACGCAGCGCCAGGCCATAGAGCCGCCAGCCACGTTCCATCATGCCGCTGCCGACCCGTAGCGGATACATCTCCAGGCCACCCCACCCGCTAGAGAGGCAAATATGCAGTAACTGTGTCATTTCCCTTCCTCAACTCACGGCTCAAATAGACAGGGCGCCCCATCAGGCGCCCTGCAATTTCAATTATCCAACGCCGCTCGACTTAGCGGTTCAACCAGGCCATGTAGTCGGCAACGCCTTCGGCAACCGTCTTGAACTCGCCGTCATAACCGGCGCCGCGCAGGCGGGTCAGATCAGCCTGGGTGAAGCTCTGGTAACGGCCTCTGAGGTGATCCGGGAAGGGGATGTACTCTATGCTGCCCTGCTGATGGTGCTTGATCACCGCCTCGGCCACGCTCTGGAACGGCTCGGCACGGCCAGTACCACAGTTGAAGATGCCGGACTGTTGCGGGTTCTGCCAGAACCAGAGGTTCACCTTGCAGACATCATCCACATAGATGAAGTCGCGCATCTGGCCGCCATCGGGGAAACCGTCGCAGCCTTCGAACAGCTTGGGATTCTCGCCCTTCTTCACCTGGGTGTTGAGGTGGAAGGCAACCGATGCCATGGCGTCCTTGTGCTGCTCACGGGGGCCATAGACGTTGAAGTACTTCAGACCGACGACCTGGGAGTTGATCTCCGGCAGCCAGCGGCGCACGTACTGGTCGAACAGCTGCTTGGAGTAGCCGTAGACGTTGAGGGGCTGCTCGAACCTGGGATCTTCGATGAAGTTGTCATTGCGGCCACCATAGGTCGCGGCGGACGAGGCATAGATGAAGGGCGTCTCGCGCTCGATGCAGTAGTGGAACAGATCCTTGGAGTACTCGTAGTTGACCTCCATGATGAACTTGCCGTTCCACTCGGTGGTCGCGGAGCAGGCGCCTTCATGGAAGATCACCTCGATGCCGCCGTCCCACTCCTCGAACTCATCCCCGGAGACGATACGCGCCTGGAACTCGTCCTTGTCCATGTAATCGGCAATGGTCAGGTCGACCAGGTTGACGAACTTGGTGCCATCGGTCAGATCGTCGATGACCACCACATCGGTCCGCCCCATGGCATTGAGTTGCTTGACCAGATTGCTACCGATAAAGCCTGCACCGCCAGTTACTACGATCATGGAGTTTGCCTCGCCTGCGTTGATGCTCACGTGTGACGGCCGATTAAAGCTGTGTATAGTGAGCCAATTTGAAATTGCCGAAAAGTTTATCACGGGCCGCCAGGGGATACGACCTCGACGCAAGGCGGGCCCGGCAGAGGGACCAGCGATGAAAACCAGAGACAGGATCATTCACAGCGCCACCGAACTGTTCAACGACCAGGGCGAGCGCAACATCACCACCAACCATATCGCCGCCCACCTCGGTATCAGCCCGGGCAACCTCTACTACCACTTTCGCAATAAAGAAGACATCATCCACTCCATCTTCGACCAGTATGCCCGCCACCTGAGCGAGAGCTTTACCCCGGCACGCAGCAAGGAGATCAAGCTCGATGAGCTGATGGGCTACCTGGATGCCATCTTCTATCTGATGTGGCAGTTCCGTTTCTTCTACGCCAACCTGCCGGATATCCTCAGTCGCGACGAACTGTTGCAGCAGAAATATCTCAAGGCCCAGGAGCAGCTGAGATCCGCCGTGGAGGCCCTGCTCAAGAGTCTGCGCGAGGGGGGCATCATAGCGGTCAGCGACCAGGATCTGCCGGATCTGGGCCAGACCATCAAGATGGTGGTCACCTGCTGGATCCCGTTCCAGATAGCCCAGGCCCCCCATACCCGCATCACCAAGCCGCTGCTCTATCAGGGGGTGCTGCGGGTGCTCTTCCTGCTGCGACCCTATGTCCAGCCCCAGATCAGCGAACAGATCCAGCAGCTCGAACAACACTACCGTCAGCTGGCGCAGATAGATGGCTGAGCCAGCGCAGTAGATGGCTGACGCGGCGTGACAGGCTCTGGATTAGCCCGCAGCGGCGCAACATCTCCCGCTGACGCCGACAGGTGGCTGCGTCAGGGATCCGTCCTCCACCCGATCCCGTCAGCTGTTTCTCCATCGCCGACCAGGGTCGGCGATGGCCCTTCGCCAACCACAACCCAATTGACCCCTTTTTCCTCCGTAACCCTGACGCTGAGCCTCCCCGACTCAACTCGGCGGGTGATCTGTTTCACAGATGTTGAATATCAGCATAAAAATTTGAATTGATGCGGCGAAGTTGCAGTAAAATGTTGCCCAATATTGATACAAGGCTGTAATAGCCAATGAGGATCGAGGATGTCTAACGGATTCTATCGTCACCTGACCGAGCAGCTTGAGCAAGTGCAAGCTGAGGGCCTCTACAAGCAGGAACGCATCATCAGCTCGGCGCAACAGGCGAGCATCGCCGTGGGTCAGCAGCAGGTGTTGAACTTCTGCGCCAACAACTACCTCGGTCTGGCCAATCACCCCGAGCTGATTGCCGCCGCCAAGGCGGGCCTCGACAGCCACGGCTTCGGCATGGCCTCGGTACGCTTCATCTGCGGCACCCAGGACAGCCACAAGGTGCTGGAGCAGCAGCTCTCCGCCTTCCTCGGCACCGAGGACACCATCCTCTACTCCTCCTGTTTCGATGCCAACGGCGGTCTGTTCGAGACCCTGTTCGGGGCCGAAGACGCCATCATCTCCGATGCCCTCAACCACGCCTCCATCATCGATGGGGTCAGGCTGTGCAAGGCGAAACGCTACCGCTACGCCAACAATGACATGGCGGATCTGGAAGCCCAGCTCAAGCAGGCGCAAGCCGATGGCGCCCGCTTCAAGCTGATCGCCACCGACGGTGTCTTCTCCATGGATGGGGTCATCGCCGACCTCAAATCCGTGTGCGATCTGGCGGACAAATATGATGCCATGGTCATGGTGGATGACTCCCACGCCGTCGGTTTCATCGGCGCAAACGGTCGTGGCACCCACGAATACTGCGACGTACTGGACAGAGTCGACATCATCACCGGCACCCTGGGCAAGGCCCTCGGCGGCGCCTCCGGTGGCTACACCTCGGGCAAGAAAGAGGTGATCGACTGGTTGCGTCAGCGCTCGCGCCCCTACCTGTTCTCCAACTCCCTGGCGCCCTCCATCGTCTCGGCCACCCTCAAGGTGCTCGAACTGCTGGAAAGTGGCCATGCCCTGCGTGCCCAGCTCAAAGAGAACAGCGACTACTTCCGCGCGCGCATGAGTGCCGCCGGCTTCACCCTGGCAGGCGCCGATCACGCCATCATCCCGGTGATGCTGGGGGATGCCAAGCTGGCCTCCGAGATGGCGAGCCGCATGCTGGCCGAAGGCATCTATGTGGTGGGCTTCTCCTTCCCCGTGGTGCCCAAGGGCCAGGCGCGCATCCGCACCCAGATGTCTGCCGCCCACACCCGCGAGCAGCTGGACAAGGCCATCGATGCTTTCATCCGCATCGGCCGCGACCTGAACATCATCCAATAATATGAGGGGCCAGCAGGCCCCTTTTTAAAAGACCCATAGCTCCACCTCTGCACCGGGCCCGGCCCGTGAGGAACCGTCATGAAAGCACTCTCCAAACTCAAATCCGAACCCGGCATCTGGATGACGGATGTGCCCGCCCCCGAGCTCGGCCATAACGATCTGCTGATCAAGATCCGCAAGACCGCCATCTGCGGTACCGACATGCATATCTACAACTGGGACGAGTGGGCCCAGAAGACCATTCCCGTGCCCATGGTGGTCGGTCATGAATACGTGGGGGAAGTGGTCGCCATCGGCCAGGAAGTGCGTGGCTTCGCCATCGGCGACCGCGTCTCCGGCGAAGGCCACATCACCTGCGGACACTGCCGCAACTGCCGCGCCGGCCGCACCCACCTGTGCCGCAATACCGTCGGGGTCGGTGTCAACCGCCCGGGCAGCTTCGCCGAATATCTGGTGATCCCGGCCTTCAACGCCTTCAAGCTGCCGGACAATATCCCCGATGAACTGGCCGCCATCTTCGATCCCTTCGGCAATGCCGTGCACACCGCGCTCTCCTTCGATCTGGTCGGCGAAGACGTGCTCATCACCGGTGCCGGCCCCATCGGCATCATGGCCGCCGCCGTCTGCCGCCATGTGGGTGCCCGTCATGTAGTGATCACCGACGTCAACGAATACCGGCTCGAACTGGCCCGCAAGATGGGTGCCACCCGTGCCGTCAACGTCAGCAAGGAGTCCCTGGCCGATGTGATGGCAGATCTTGGCATGACCGAGGGCTTCGATGTCGGACTGGAGATGTCCGGTGTGCCCTCCGCCTTCCAGGACATGCTGGCCAAGATGAACCATGGCGGCAAAATAGCCATGCTCGGCATTCCCCCCTCCACCATGGCGATCGACTGGAATCAGGTCATCTTCAAGGGACTGTTTATCAAGGGTATCTACGGCCGGGAAATGTTTGAGACTTGGTACAAAATGGCGAGCCTCATCCAGTCAGGCCTGGATCTCAGCCCCATCATCACCCACCACTTCCATGTCGATGACTTCCAGCAGGGCTTCGAAGCCATGGGGTCAGGCAAGTCTGGCAAAGTGATACTCAACTGGGATTAATGTTCTCCCAGGCCCCCTCTTATCCAGAAACCCGGCCCCGGCCGGGTTTCTGCTATAACCACCACAGGGAGCAGGGAGGCAGATCTGGCGCACAGACTGCTTAACACTTCACACACAAGCGTTTAAATGCTTGTAACTATTCGGTTATAATCCCGCCGTTTCTAGGGATAATAAGAGCCTGCTGGGAGTACATGAGCGTGTTGAGAAAACTGAGCTGTTTACTGGTCGCCGGCATTGCGGTTGCCAGCCTGTCCGGTGCCGCCCTTGCGGCAAAGAGTGCCGCCGACGAAATGTCGCCCGACGCTATCGCCGAACGGATCAAGCCCGTAGGTGATGTCTATACCGCCAAGGATCTGGAAGGGATAGCCCCGGCGGCCACCGCTAGTACCGCCTCGTCTGGTCCCCGTGATGGCGAGACTGTCTACAAGGGCGCCTGCTTCGCCTGTCACGATACCGGTGCCGCCGGTGCGCCCAAGCGTGGTGACAAGGCGGCCTGGGAACCCCGTGTGGCTCAGGGTTTCGACACCTTGCGCAAGCATGCCATCGAAGGCTTCACTGGCACCCATGGGGTCATGCCGCCACGCGGTACCTGTGCCAGCTGTAGTGATGAAGAGATTGAGAATGCCATTCACTTCATGACAGATAAAATCTAAGTCATTGAAAGGGCCGCTATTGCGGCCCTTTTATTATCATGGCTTGCGACTACCCTTGTAGGGTAGCGTCACCCGGGAGTCCATGATGTCCGCTAACCCTCTCGATCAGGATGCCCATCCCTTGCTGGCGCTGGTCAGCACCATCCTCGCCTTCCCGCCACCCGAACAAGCCAGCAGGGCGGATTACCATCAGCTGTTTGATGACCTTGAGCAACTCTGCCCTCTGCATCAGATAGGCCTGCTCGGTCTCGGTACCCAGGGCCCCGTCTGGCTGTTCGAGCACAACCTTGATCCCATGTTCAAGGGGCAACTCGGCCGGGAAGAGCCTGCACTGAGCGAGCACCTGATGGCGCTGGATGCCGAGTTGGGCTGGTGTGTGCTGCCCATCAGCGAGGGGCGGGCACGCTGGTTGCTGGTGCAGGGCGACCCTCAGGACCAGGCCAGTCTCAGATTGCTGCTCGAGTGCCTGGCCAAGCGACTGGCGGAGGCCAATGCTCACGCCAGACTGGCCGAACCCGCCTCACCGCTGATCGGCCGGGATCCCGCCTGGCAACACAAGATAGAGCAGATCAACCGCATCCTGCGTCTGGCCAACAGCCTGCCAACCCAGGCATTGTTGACCCAGCTGGATGCCGCGTTGCAACGCATTCTGGGCACCCATCAGCTGCGGCTGGTGCGCCTCGGGCGCAGCGAGATCAGTCACCTCTATCCAAGCCAGGACCCGGGAGATGATGATGTCATCCGCCAACTCTGCCACGAAACCAATCCGACCGAGCGGGAACTGGGCGGCCAACACTGGTGCAGTACGCCCCTGCGCTTGCAGCAGCACTACTTCGCCCATCTGCTGCTGGCGACCTCGGCGCCCCTGGGTACCGACGATCGCCTCTTCCTCGATTTCCTGCGTAACCAGCTCACTCTCTTGCTGGAGCTGGGCCAGATCCGTCAGCAACTGAACGAATTCAACTCCCCAGACCGGCTCAATCACCGCCTGCAGTTGCTACGTCAGGCCAATCTTCGCCTGCAAAAACAGCTGCGTCAGCACCAGGAGCTGGAACGCAAACTGCAATTCGATGCCCTGCATGATCCCCTCACCGGCCTGCCCAATCGCAGCCTGCTGATGAATCACCTCCATCACGCCATGAGCCACTATCAACGTCATGGTGGCGTCGGTTTCACGGTGATCTTCCTCGATATCGATCACTTCAAGCAGATCAATGACGAACTCGGTCACAACAACGGCGATCTGCTGCTCAGGGAGCTGGGCCGTCGCCTGCAAAGCTGCCTGCGCCAGAATGATCTGCTGGCGCGGCTCGGGGGCGACGAGTTCGTCATCTATCTGGATAACAGCATGGGAGAGGAGGGAACCAGCCCGGTGCTGAACCGCATCATAAGCCGGCTCGATTACCCTTTCAGGCTGGCGGGCAAAGAGGTCACGGTGACGGTGAGCATGGGTGTGGCCAGCGTGTCCGAACAGAGTCTGGATGTGAGCGAGCTGCTCCATCAGGCGGATCTCGCCATGTACCAGGCCAAGCGCAATGGCCGCGCCCGGGTTGTCCACTACTCGGTCGAATGTATGGAACAGGCCTGGTCTTCACCGGAAGCCCTGTTGAGTAACGCCCTGGCCGAGGGGCGCATCATCCCCTACTTCCAGCCGGTGATCCGGCTCGAGGACAACTGTCTGGTGGGATTGGAGGTAATGGCACGCTGGATCACCCGGGAGGGTGAGCTCAAGGATGCCTTCGACTTCATCCCGCTGGCGGAGCAGTGCGGTCTGATTGAGGCCCTTGATCACAAAATACTGCGTCAGAGCTGCCAGCAACTGCGCCACTGGCTACCCCAGGCGGGCCTGCGCAAGTTCAAGCTGGCCGTCAACCTGTGTGGTCAGCATCTGGCCAGTCCCGCCGCCATACAGGCGCTGCTCGCCATCATAGAAGAAGAAGGTGTCTGTCCCAGCTACCTCATCTTCGAATTCAACGAGCGGGAGTTGTCGCGCCAGCATGCAGATATCATTACCAGCCTGCATGAGCTCAGGGCAAAGGGCATACAGATCAGTCTGGATGACTTCGGATCCGGTTTTTCCTCCCTCAGTGCCCTGTTCCACTACCCGGTGGACTACGTCAAGGTAGACGATGGCCTCACTCACCGCATGCTGCACTCCCCCAAGGACCTGGCGCTGATCCGTGCCATGCGCGACATCTGCCGCGACCTGGATCTCAGCCTGGTGGTGGAGGGCATAGAGAGTCAGGCCCAGTTGCGTCAGCTGATCGAGCTGGCTTGCCCCTTCGGCCAGGGTCGCTACATATCGCCCCCCCTGCCGGGCAACGACATCACGCCGCTGCTGGGGCCAGAAACCAACCTGGAGGCGGATTGACTCCACTCGCGAGCAGGTTGTCAGGCGGTGGGGCGGATTAATCCTTCTTGAACATGGCGCGCAGATTGGCGACCCCGATCTGCCCCTTCTGCTGGCGCTCCTCCGCCGTCACCTGCTTCTGATTCTCCCACTCCAGATCGTCCTGGGGCAGCTCCAGCAGGAAGCGGCTCGGTTCGGGGCGCACCGACTCCCCATATTGGCGCCGCTCCTTGCAGAGGGTGAAGGTGAGTTCGGTCTGGGCGCGGGTGATGCCCACGTAGGCGAGGCGGCGCTCCTCCTCCACGTTGTCTTCATCTATGCTGGTCTGGTGCGGCAGCAGGCCCTCCTCCATGCCCACCATGAAGACATAGGGAAACTCCAGCCCCTTGGAGGCGTGCAGCGTCATCAACTGCACCTGATCGGCCTCATCTTCCCCCTCGTTACGCTCCATCATGTCCCGCAGGGTGAGTCGGGTGACCACTTGGGCGAGTGTCATCGACTCTTCCAACTCATCCCCCTCCAGCATCTCGGTGATCCAGCGATAGAGGGTGGAGACGTTCTGCATCCGCATCTCGGCAGCCTTGGGGCTGGGCGACGTCTCGTAGAGCCACTCTTCATAGTGGATCTCCTTGATCATGTCCCGCACCGCCTCCACCGGATTGCCACGCAGCGCCTGATCGCCCAGGCGCACCAGCCAGTTGGTGAAGGCCTGCAGGGCGACCAGCCCGCGACCGGAGAGATGCTGCTCCAGGCCCAGCTCGAAACTGACGGCAAACAGGCTCTTGCCACGCTGGTTGGCATATTGGCCCAGCTTCTCCAGGGTGGTGGGGCCGATCTCCCGGCGCGGCAGGTTGACCACTCGCAAAAATGCCGTGTCCTCGTCCGGATTCACCAGCAGCTTGAGGTAGGCCATGATGTCCTTGATCTCGGTGCGCGAGAAAAACGAGGTGCCACCGGAGATGCGATAGGGGATGCGGTTGGTCATCAGCGCTTTTTCGAAGATGCGCGACTGATGGTTGCCCCGGTAGAGGATGGCGTAATCCTTGAAGCTGGTGCGATTCATGAACTTGTGGCCCATCAGCTCGGCGGCGATGCGCTCCGCTTCGTGTTCCTCATTCTTGGCAAACAACACCTTGATTGGCACCCCGTTATCGAGCTCGGAGAACAGCGCCTTGTCGAACACGTGGGGGTTGTTGGCGATCAGGATGTTGGCGCATTTCAGGATGCGCCGCTTGGAGCGGTAGTTCTGCTCCAGCTTGATGAGCTTGAGGCTGGGAAAATCCTCGTTGAGCAGCACCAGGTTCTGGGGCTTGGCACCACGCCAGGAGTAGATCGACTGGTCATCGTCCCCCACCACGGTGAAACGGGCCCGCTCGCCGACAATCTGCTTCACCAGCTCGTACTGGCTGGTGTTGGTGTCCTGATACTCATCGACCAACAGGTAGCGGATCTTGTTCTGCCAGCGGGTGCGCACCTCGTCGTTGCTCTTGAGCAGCAGGGTCGGCATCACGATGAGATCATCAAAATCCAGTGCATTGTAGGCCACCATCTGGCGGTGATAACGCTCATAGAGCTGTGCCATCAGCACCTCTTCGGGCCCCTGGGCGATGCGCATGGCGCGCGGGGGCAAGATGAGGTCATTCTTCCAGTTGGAGATCTGGCTGATGAGGGCAGACAACTTGTCCTTGTCGTTATCGAGCTCAGCCTCGGTCAACTCTTTCAGCAGCGCCAGCTGATCGGTGTCATCGAACAGAGAGAAGTTCGCCTTGAGATTCAGCGTCTTGTGCTCACGGCGAATGATATCCAGACCCAGGGTATGGAAGGTAGAGACCATCAGCCCCCGCGCCTCCTTGCGACCCAGGGTCTGGCCGACCCGTGCCTTCATCTCCCGCGCCGCCTTGTTGGTGAAGGTGACGGCGGCGATATTGCGCGCGTCATAGCCGCACTGCTGCACCAGATAGGCAATCTTGTTGGTGATGACGCGGGTCTTGCCCGATCCGGCACCCGCCAGCACCAGGCAAGGGCCGGAAACAAACTTGACCGCTTCATTCTGATTGGGGTTGAGCTTCATGGGCCGGATCTCTTGGCTTATGATGAGGGGCAGCATTGTAGCAGAGATAGCCGCATCCACCGAAATGGGCACGACACTTCACCTTGTGTTTGCCCGCCTTTTTCCGGATCATGGCCGACTTTTCCAAGAGATGACGAGGGGAGCATGAACCTGCAAGAACACGCCCGGCTGCGCGACCAGTTTCCGGCCCTGGCCCAACAGGTCAATGGCCACCCTCTCGTCTATCTCGACAATGCCGCCACCACCCACAAGCCTCATGCCGTACTGGCCGCGATGGACGGCTTCTATCGTACCGACAATGCCAACGTGCATCGCGCCGCCCATGCCCTGAGCGGTCGCGCCACCCTCGCCTTTGAGGGGGCCCGCGAGACCCTGGCCCGCTTTATCAATGCCCCTCATCAGCGCGAGATCATCTGGACCCGCGGCGCCACTGAGGCGATCAACCTGGTCGCCCAAAGCTGGGGGGCCAGCGAACTTGAGGTGGGGGATGAGATAGTGCTCAGCACCCTGGAGCATCACGCCAACATCGTCCCCTGGCAGCTGGTTGCCGAGCGCACCGGCGCCATCATCAAGGTGATCCCCCTGGACGAGCGTGGCGATCTGGATATGCTGGCCTACCTGGCCATGCTGGGGCCGCGCACCCGGCTGGTGAGCGTCGCCCATGTCTCCAATGCTCTGGGCACCGTCAACCCGGTGAAACAGATAGTCGCCGCCGCCAAGACCGTCGGTGCCCTGACCCTGATCGATGGCGCCCAGGCGGTGGCTCACTTTGAGGTGGATGTGCAAGCCATTGGCTGCGACTTCTACGTTTTCTCCGGCCACAAGCTCTATGGCCCGACCGGCATAGGTGTGCTCTGGGGTAAAGCGGCCCTGCTGGAACGGATGCCGCCCTGGCAGGCGGGGGGCGAGATGATCGACAGGGTCAGTTTCAGCGGCACCAGTTTCAACAGCCTGCCCTTCAAGTTCGAGGCGGGCACCCCCCATATCGCCGGCGCCATCGGCCTCGCCGCCGCCGTCGACTTTCTGCTCGCCCAGGACAGGGAGGCCATAGCGCACTACGAAGCCGCGCTCATGGCGCAGCTGGTCGCGGGCCTGAAACAGATCCCGGGGCTGCGCCTCATCGGTGAGCCGCTGCAGCGATCCGGCGCCGTCTCTTTCCTGCTCGAAGAGATCCACCCGCAAGATGCCGCCACCCTGCTCGACATGCAGGGCATAGCGCTGCGGGTCGGCCATCACTGCGCCATGCCGTTGATGGAGAGCCTGGGACTGAGCGGCACAATGCGCGCCTCCCTGGCCTGTTACAACAATCGGAACGATGTGGATGCCCTACTGGCGGCGCTGCACAAGTTAAGTGACTTCTTTTAAGGCGGATGACCGGCATGCACACTCTCGAACGCTATACCGCCATCGGCATTGAGCCAAACGCCGACACCCTGCGTCAGCAGTTTGCAGCAGCCCATGGCTGGGAGAACCAATATCGACTCATCATCCAGCTCGGCAAGCAGCTGCCTGTATTGCCGCCCGAGTGGCAACAGGAAGATCATCGCCTCAAGGGTTGCGAGAGCCAGGCCTGGTTGAGAGGGGAGCGGAGTGAGGATGGTTGCTGGCACTTCGCCTGTGACTCCGATGCTCGCATCGTGCGCGGCCTCATTGTGCTGGTACTGGCAGCCTTCAATCACCAACGCGCAGAGGCAATCCAGGCTTTTGATATCGAAGCCTATTTCAGCGAGCTGGGGCTGGAGAAACACCTGAGCCCGTCGCGGGGCAACGGGCTCAGGGCCATAGTGCAGGGGATACGACTCCTGGCCGCCAGCTGAGTCACAGCGCCAAGCGCACTGCTGATACAAAGAGAGCGCCCTGAGGCGCTCTCTTCATTGCTGCGAGTCTGCCACTATCCTGTCAGCCTTGGCACCTCGCTCGGCTATCTTCTTCAGCACCCGGGATGCGGCCACCAGACCGAAGGTGGCGGTGACTGGTGTCACGGCGCCAAAACCCGAGGCACAATCCATCTTCATGTTGCCGTCACTGCTCGCCTTGGCGTGACAGGTGCCGCCATGGCCATCGGGGTAACTCAGCTGCTCGGTGGAGAAGACGCACTCCACCCCGAACCTGCGCGCCGGATTCTTGCTGAAATTGTGCAACCGGCGTAAGTCCGAGCGCACCTTGGCGGCCAGAGGATCCTGCACCGTCTTGGCCAGGTCTGCCACTGTGATTTGGGTCGGGTCCATCTGGCCGCCAGCGCCGCCTGCCACTATGACGGGGATCTTGTTGCGCTTGCAGAAGGCTATCAGCGCTACCTTGGCTTTGACCGAATCAATGGCATCGACCACATAGTCAAATTCCCGCTTGATATGCTCGGCCAGGTTGTCCGCCGTCACGAAGTCATCCACTTCCGTCACGGTGCAATCGGGGTTGATGGCCCGAATGCGCTCGGCCATCACTTCCGTCTTGAGACGGCCAACCGTGCCCTGCATGGCATGGATCTGGCGGTTGGTGTTGGTGATGCAGATGTCATCCATGTCGATCAGGGTGATCTGGTTGATGCCGGCCCGAGCCAGCGCCTCTGCCGCCCAGGAGCCAACCCCGCCGATCCCCACCACGCACACCCTGGCCTGGCTGAAGGCACCCAGTGCCTGCTGGCCATAGAGGCGGGCAATGCCCCCGAATCGCTGTAAATACTCTGCAGTCATACCATCACCTTGTTTGAAGGCCGTCATTATACCTGCCTGATCCCCAGGGTGCAGCCTGAACAGGGGGGAAGACGACATTGCACCAGCGTCAGTGTCTGATCCCTCTCATAATACTTCGACGAGATAGTCATTCAGACCTCGCAATGTGAGCCTGTGACTGATGCAGTCCGGTGCATCCTCCGGATGATGGGAGACAAACAGCAGTTGGCTGGGACTCTGACTCACCAGAAGGCTGATCCAGTGGCGCACCAGCTGACGATTGACCGCATCCAGCCCCTGCAGCGGCTCGTCGAGGATCAGCAAGGCCGGATGCTTGACCATGGCACGCACGATCAACAACAGACGCTGCTGACCCCAGGACAACTGCTGAAAGGAGCGATCCGCGTACTCCGCCATGCCAAGCAGCGTCAGCCAAGCCAGCGCCAGTTTGCGCTGCCTGTCCGTTGGCCGCTCATACAACCCTATGCTGTCGTAGAAGCCGGACAACACCAGGGTCAGCGCCGAACAGTTGACCCTGTAATCCTGATGTAGACTCGAACTTACCAGGCCGATATGGCGCTTTATCTCCCAGATGGTCTCGCCACTGCCACGTCTGCGGCCAAACAGGGTCAGATCATTGGCATAACCCTGAGGATGATCCCCGCACACCAAACTCAACAGCGTAGACTTGCCCGCCCCGTTGGCGCCACAGAGGTGCCAGTGCTCTCCGGGTGCCACTCGCCAGTCCAGTCCCTCGATAACCGCCTCACCACCGTAGCTGACTCGCCCCTGACGCAGTATCACCAGAGGTTGCGACTCAGCCAGCGGCTCGGGGGAACTGTCGGCCTCCGGCAGAGGCAAGCTGGCCAGGGCCTGTTGCCGTGCAGCCGCCAGCAGTCGAGCCGATGCCAGCACCTCCTGACGTGACCCCCGAGTGAGCAAGGTTCCGTTCTCAAGCAAGCCCATGGATCCGATCCACTCCGGCGTCTCTTCGATGCGGTTCAAGATAAGGATCAGGGTGATACCGCTCTGCTTGAGTACCAGCAAGGCGTCCGCCAACTGCCGGCGGGAGGTTTGATCCAGTCCCTCGAAGGGCTCGTCGAGCACCAACAAGCGAGGTTGCGCCATCAAGGCTTGGCAGAGCATGACCTTGCGCGTCTCCCCCGTCGACAAGTAGTGGAAGGGTCTCTCAAGCAAATGGGCAATACCAAATTGTGCCGCCAGGGCCTCGCAACGTGCCGCATCCCTGTACTCGGCCTGTATCAACTGCCGGGTGAGCCAGCCATCCTCCTCTTCGGTCAGCAACCAGTCACTATTGCGCTGCTGCCAGTCGGCCGCCAACAAGGCTTGTAACCGCTCAAGGGAGATGAGCGCCAAAGGGGCTAAATCATGCTCGAACACCCCCGCCTTGGGGATCCACTTGTCGGCCAGGATCCTGGCGAGGGTCGATTTTCCGCTACCATTGCTGCCAATGAAAGCCCAGCACTCCCCTGCTGCAATCTCTAACGTATTTAAGGTAAAAATCCGTCCCTTGCTCAGCAAAAACTGGGCATCAAGGCTGCTTATCCTTGCCATTACTCGCCATCCCCCCCTTTGATCCTAGAAACAGACTGCAGGCCAGCCATAAAAAATCCAAGTAAAAGCTGATGCAACCATCATCGGAAGCCCCTGGGCATAGCTGGGGGAAAGGAGATGGCGTGCCATGCAGGGGAGTGATAGTGCGGAAGAAGGGACTGGGCATGCAGCGGTGCGACAACGGAAAAGCAAAAAGGCCTTCCCGATTGGGAAGGCCTTCTCTATTTATTGGCGGAGCGGACGGGACTCGAACCCGCGACCCCCGGCGTGACAGGCCGGTATTCTAACCAACTGAACTACCGCTCCGCAATTTGGCTAGCGCTTTGCTAAATCTTCTGCCGTTTCAGCGAGGTGTTATCCTCTCGGCCAACATCGTACTGCGTACAATGTTGTCTAATTAGGAGCCTGGCAGTGTCCTACTCTCGCATGGCGAATGCCACACTACCATCGGCGCTACCGCGTTTCACTTCTGAGTTCGGCATGGGATCAGGTGGGTCCACGGCGCTATGGCCGCCAGGCAAAAACTTCATCCGGAAAGCTGACGTGAATAACGATGTTGCTCGTGGCTTGTCGCTATCACTGAATTTGTAAGTAGTTCATGCACTTGCTACAAGGCCAGAAACACTTCTTGGGTGTTGTATGGTTAAGCCTCACGGGTAATTAGTATGGGTTAGCTCAACACGTCGCCGCGCTTACACACCCCACCTATCAACGTTGTGGTCTCCAACGGCCCTTTAGGACCCTCAAGGGGTCAGGGATGACTCATCTCAGGGCTCGCTTCCCGCTTAGATGCTTTCAGCGGTTATCGATTCCGAACTTAGCTACCGGGCAGTGCCACTGGCGTGACAACCCGAACACCAGAGGTTCGTTCACTCCGGTCCTCTCGTACTAGGAGCAACTCCCTTCAATCATCCAACGCCCACGGCAGATAGGGACCGAACTGTCTCACGACGTTCTGAACCCAGCTCGCGTACCACTTTAAATGGCGAACAGCCATACCCTTGGGACCGACTTCAGCCCCAGGATGTGATGAGCCGACATCGAGGTGCCAAACACCGCCGTCGATATGAACTCTTGGGCGGTATCAGCCTGTTATCCCCGGAGTACCTTTTATCCGTTGAGCGATGGCCCTTCCATTCAGAACCACCGGATCACTATGACCTACTTTCGTACCTGCTCGACCTGTCCGTCTCGCAGTTAAGCTGGCTTATGCCATTGCACTAACCTCCTGATGTCCGACCAGGATTAGCCAACCTTCGTGCTCCTCCGTTACTCTTT
>NZ_CP079742.1:4272500-4312500 GCF_020149575.1 Aeromonas rivuli
CAGGTTGACGCAGAAGAAGGCCGCATTGGCCACTTCCAGCTGTTCATGGTGAGCGTGGATGAAGCTGAGCAGGCTGGGATGAAAATGGCCATAGCGGATCGATGCACCGATCAACACCTTCTTGAACTTGCTGAGGTTGCACATGGGCAAGCTGTGCAGATCATGCGTGACGACCTCACATCCCGGCATTTCCTCCAGCATGACATCAATGATTTTTCGGGTTTGGCCATCCCGTGAGGAATAAAGCACCAAAATCTTATCCATACCTACCTCAACTACGCCAGAATGCAGGGGTTAACAGTACCAGAAGTGTAAAAATTTCCAATCGACCAAACAGCATGGCGATGATCATGATCCATTTTGCGGCATCCGTGGTGTTGGCGAAATGAGGCGCCACCTCTCCCAGGCCAGGGCCCAGGTTATTGAGGGAGGCCACCACGGCGGAGAACGCCGTCAACTCATTCATACCCGTTGCGATCAAGCCCAGCATGCAAAGGATGAAAATCGTGGCATAGGCGGCAAAGAAGCCCCAGACAGCCTCTATCACCCGCTCGGACAGCGCCTTGTTACCCAGTTTAATCCGGTAGACGGCGCGCGGGTGGACGAGGCGCTTCAGCTCTCTCATCCCCTGCAGATGCAGCAACATTAACCGTACTACCTTGATGCCACCGCCAGTACTGCCCGCGCAGCCACCCACGAAGGAGGCAAGCATCAGCAGGATCGGCAGAAACAGCGGCCACTCGGAGAACCCCGTGGTGCTGTAACCGGCCGTGGTCGCAATGGAGACGGACTGGAATAGCGCATGGTCCAGGGTCTCCCCCCAGCTGTCATAGCTGACATGGCGCATCAACACCAGGAAGCAGATCAGGGTCAGTCCCAGTTGCAAGGCAACAAACACCTTTACCTCGGGGTCCTTCAGATAGACATAGAGGCGCATGGGTCTGTGCGCGAAGGCCGCGAAGTGCAGGGTGAAATTCACCCCGGCAACCATGAGAAACAGCACAGTGATGAGATTGATGGCACTGCTATTGAAGTAGCCGATGCTGGCATCATGGGTCGAGAAGCCGCCGATGGCCACGGTGGAGAAGGAGTGGCAGATGGCATCGAACATGGTCATGCCCGCCATCCAATAGGCCAGGGCACAACTGAGGGTAATAAAGAGGTAGATGTACCAGAGCGCCTTGGCGGTCTCGGCGATGCGCGGTGTCACCTTGTTGTCTTTGACCGGCCCCGGGATCTCGGCGCGATAGAGCTGCATGCCGCCTATCCCAAGAATGGGCAATATGGCGACCGCCAGCACTATGATACCCATGCCGCCGAGCCATTGCAGCAGTTGGCGATAGAACAGGAAGGCCTTGGGTAACTCATCGAGCCCGGTGAGCACGGTCGCCCCCGTGGTAGTCAGCCCGGAGAAAGATTCGAAGAAGGATTCCGACACGCTCATGTCCGGCACTTCGCCCAGCATGAAGGGCAGAGCCCCCACACTGCCAAGCACAGTCCAGAACAGTACAACGATGAGGAAACCCTCTTTCGACCTCAGCTCTTTCTTATGATGCCGATTGGGAAACCAGAGCAGCAGGCCAAGCAGCAGGGCGATGAAGAAGGCTCCGACAAATTCGGAGCCGCCCCCATCCCGATAGCCAAAGGCCACCAGCGCGGGCAGCAACATGGTCGAGCTGAACAGCGCCACCAGCAAGCCAACGATGCGGATAATACTCAGAATGTGCATGCAGGCCCCGTCTCGGCAATAAAACAGCGATGGATTCTAGCCATCTATGGGCTGCAGAGATACCCGCCCGTGCGTTCTATCGGTCAGCATCTGGTTGACCTGCTGCCAATCCGTGCTTGCCCAGTCGACTTCGAGCCGTACCCGCTGGCCGTAATCCGACTGACACACCTGACCATGATGACTCAGCAACAGGGCATCAATTACCCCCATGTCCCCATAGTCACACTCGATGAGCGAGGGGCGCAGGGCTACCTTGTGCCGGGTGGTGAGCGCCTTGAGTGCCATCCCCACCCCACCGCCATAGGCCTTGACCAGGCCCCCGGTACCAAGCAGAACGCCGCCATAGTAGCGCACCCCCACGGCGGCTATCTCGCCAACACCGGACCCCATCAGTTGCGCCAGCATGGGCTTGCCCGCAGTCCCCGATGGTTCGCCATCGTCGCTGAAACCATACACCTGGCTATCCTTGGGGGCCCCTGCAACGAAGGCCCAGCAGTGGTGGCGGGCCCCCGGGTGGGCTCGGCGTACCACCTCTATCCAGGCCTTGGCTGCCGCGACCGTTGGCGCATGGGCAAGCAAGGTGATGAAACGGCTCTTCTTGATCTCCTCGCTCACCTCGACCCCTGCCATCGGCACCGGATAACCCGAGTCCATCAGAGCCCGGCCTGCCTGGTGAGATTCTCCACCCCATGACTGTTCAGCACTATGTTGTCCTCGATGCGGATGCCGCCAAACGGCCGCAGCGCGTCTACCTTCTGCCAATTGACTCGCTTGCCCTGCTCGCTGCCTTGCAGGGGCTCGAGCAGGCTGTCAATGAAGTAGAGGCCGGGTTCTATGGTGAATACCTGGCCCGGCTCCATCACCCGGGTGCAACGCAGGTAGGGGAACTGTTCGGGTGCAGAAAGATGGGTGCCACGCTCATCCTGCATGAAGCCACCTGCATCATGGACCTGCAAGCCGAGGAAATGGCCGAGACCATGAGGGAAGAACACATTGGTGACGCCTGTGCCTATCATCTCGTCCACCGACATGTCGACCAGCTCGACCGATTGCAGCAACCGCGCCAGCCTGTGGTGCATCTGCTGATGCAGCTCTGTGTAGCGGCGTCCCGGCTTGATCTCGTCGATGATGGCCTGCTGCTGCTCGTCCATGGCGGTGATCAAGTCGGCAAATTCGCCACGACGCCAGGCCCAGGTGCGGGTGATGTCCGAGGCATAACCGTGGAAATCGACGCCGGCATCGATCAGGAAGGAGTGGCGATCGATATCGGCCACTCGCTGATGGGAGAGCTGGGTATAGTGCAAGATGGCGGCATTGCGGTTGATGGCGACTATGTTGCCGTAGGGCGCCTCATTGGCCCCCTGTCCTACCGCCTTCATATAGGTCAGGTTGATCTCGAATTCGCTCGCCCCCGCCATGAAGGACTCCTTGGCGGCGATGTGACCACGCACCCCGAGCCGGTTCGCCTCGCGCAGACATTCCAGCTCGTAGTCAGTCTTGTAAGCCCGGTGATAATGCAGATAGTTGAGCACGGCCTCTGGATTGGGCTGGGTCAGTCCCAGCAGCCCGGCTACCTCGAGATGCCCCCCCAGATAGGCCCATGTCTGCTTGTCGGCGGGCAGGTGGTCAGCTACCTGTTCCGGTTTGGTCAGGAAACGAATATCGAAGAAATCGACCCAGAAGGCATTGGGCAAGTCCGCCACCTTGTGCCAGAAATCCACCGGTCGATAGAACAACAAGACGGGCTTGCTCACCCCATCCACCAGCAGCCAGCAGTGGGGGTTGTCCAGCACCGGCAGCCAGGCCTTGAAGTGGGGATTCACCTTGAAGGGGTAATCCTGATCATCGAGGAAGATGCGATGGGTCTGACCGGCATGTATGGCCAGACCGCTGAGCCCTTGCTGCTGCAATATGTCGCGGGTACGGCGCTGCAAGGTCTCGATGTGCTGGGCGAAAAGTTGGCTGTAACTGCTCATGGCATCCTGCTCCGACATGGTTGTTAACCCAGCATAACATCAAGCGCGAGGTGCCTCGACCCGTCAACCCTTGGCTTCGTGAGGTAAAGCATGAGTGACAGGGCACTTGTTATTAAAAGCAAACTCACCATTAACAAATAAAAAACAATTCAATACACTGCCGGTAGACATATGCAGTCAGGGACTACTCAATGCACAACCGCCGCCTGTGGCAACCGGACCAGGCCAGGATCAGCCAATCCAACCTTCATCAGTTCATGGGCGAGGTCAATCGCTTCCATGGCCTGCAGCTGCACAGCTACGCCGAGCTCTATCAATGGTCGGTGGAGAAGACCACCCGCTTCTGGCCCCTGGTGTGGCAGCACTGTGGCGTCAAGGGGGAGCTTGGCAACATAGTGGCGGAGAACCGCCAGACCATGCAGCACGCACGCTGGTTTCCGGACAGCCGGCTCAACTTCGCCGAGAATCTGTTGCGTCGCCAGGACGAGAGTCCGGCCATCATCGCCAGCCTGGAAGGCAGCCAGCGCCGCACGCTTAGTTGGCGTGAACTGGGGCAGCAGGTCGCCAGACTGGCTCAGTGGCTGCGGGGTCAGGGCATTGGCAAGGGCGACGTGGTTGCCGGCTACTTGCCCAATATCCCGGAGGCGCTGGTTGCCATGCTGGCCGCCACCAGTCTGGGGGCTATCTGGACCTCCACCAGCCCGGACTTCGGTGAAGCCAGCGTGGTGGAACGCTTCGGCCAGACTCGGCCAAAGGTGCTGTTTGCAGTCGACGGCTATCGCTATAACGGCAAGGCGGTCGATATCCAGGACAAGGTCACCAAGGTGGCCTGCCAGCTCGACAGTCTGGAACATCTCATCCTGATCCCGCTGCTCGGTCTGACGTCGAACCATGCCGGGGCCGACACCCTCCCCCGCCAAGACTGGCATCAGCTACTCGCCAGCCAAGAGGGCGCCAGCCTGCGCTTCGAGCCCATGGCCTTCAACGATCCTCTTTATATCCTCTATTCATCCGGCACCACCGGCAAACCCAAGTGCATAGTGCACGGCATAGGTGGCACCCTGCTCCAGCATCTCAAGGAGCACCAGCTGCACTGTGACATCAAGCCGGGGGAGCGGGTGTTCTACTTCACCACCTGCGGCTGGATGATGTGGAACTGGCTGGCGAGTGCGCTGGCTTCCGGCGCCACCCTGGTGCTCTATGATGGCTCCCCCTTCTACCCCGATGGCAATGTGCTGTGGGATCTGGCCCGGGATGAGCAAGTCAGTCTGTTCGGCACCTCGGCGAAATACCTGGATGCCCTGCACAAGCAGGGCTATGCCCCGATCAATACCCATGACTTGCCGCACCTGCGCCTCATCTGCAGCACCGGATCTGTGCTGTCGCCGGAGGGGTTTGACTATGTCTATCAGGGGATCAAGCAGGATGTGCAACTGAGCTCCATCTCCGGCGGCACCGACATCTGCTCCTGCTTCGTCATCGGCAACCCCATCAGCCCCGTCTATCGGGGTGAGAGCCAGGGACGCGGCCTGGGGCTGGCGGTACAGGTATTCAACGAGGCGGGCCAAGCGGTACAGGGGGAGAAGGGAGAGCTGGTCTGCACCAAGCCCTTCCCGGCCCAACCTGTCGGTTTCTGGAGTGACGAGAGTGGCGACAAATACCACGCCGCCTATTTCGATCGCTTCGACAACATCTGGTGCCACGGCGACTGGATTGAACTGACCGACACTGGTGGCATCCTCTTTTATGGTCGCTCCGATGCCACCCTCAACCCCGGTGGCGTGCGGATCGGCACCAGCGAGATCTACCGCTACGTGGAGCAGCTCGACGAGGTGGAGGAGAGCATCGTCATCGGCCAGCAGTGGCAACAGGACGAGCGGGTGGTGCTCTTCATCAAGCTCAAGCCCGGCCTCACGCTGGACGACCCTTTGCGTGATCGCATTCGCCAGCAGATCCGCAACCACTGTACCGCTCGCCACGTACCCGCCCGCATCCTGCAGGTGGATGCCATTCCCCGTACCAAGTCCGGAAAAATCGTCGAGCTGGCGGTGCGGGAGGTGGTGCACAACAGGCCCGTCAACAACACCCATGCCCTGGCCGATCCCGATGTACTGGATCAGTATCGCAACCGGCCGGAGCTCGCCTGTTAGGGACCCTAGCCCTGGTTGTTCCGCCAGGAGTACGGGGGCCGAATCCATGGCGACCTTGGCCTGCTAGCCAAGTCTACCCTTCCTATCCCCCCGTAGCGGCGCCGTCATGGCGCCTCTTTTTTTCCTAATGTAGACCCGGATCACGGCCAAGAGCATTTACTCAAACACTGTTAAACAAATGTTTTAAATAGGTGTTGAAATTGTCACTCTTTGGATCAATAGTGAGCCTCGCCCCCTGCTGGGGAGAAAGGAGCCAAGCCCCCCACCGCGTGGGAACAAGGAGACACTCTCATGATCTACCAAGGCGAAACCCTGTCGGTCAGCTACCTCGAACACGGCATTGCCGAGCTGAGGTTTGATGCCCCGGGTTCAGTCAACAAGCTGGATCGCGCTACCCTGCTCTCGCTGAGCGAAGCGATCGCCACATTAAAACAAGAACGTGAACTAAAAGGTCTGATCCTCACCTCCGGCAAAGACGCCTTTATCGTCGGCGCCGACATCACCGAATTCCTGGAACTGTTCAGCCTGCCGCAAGAAGACTTGCTCGGCTGGTTGAAAAAGGCCAACGACATCTTCAGCGCCATCGAAGATCTACCGGTGCCGACCCTGTCCGCCATCAAGGGCCACGCCCTGGGCGGCGGCTGCGAGACCATACTCTCCACCGATTTCCGTCTGGCTGACACCACCGCCAAGATCGGCCTGCCCGAAACCAAACTCGGCATCATGCCGGGCTTTGGCGGCACAGTCCGTCTGCCGCGCCTTATCGGCGCCGACAACGCCCTGGAGTGGATCACCACAGGCAAGGATGTCCGTGCCGATGACGCCCTCAAGGTAGGCGCCATAGATGCCGTGGTCGCCCCCGCTGCGCTGCAGAGCGCTGCGGTGCAGATGATGAGAGACGCCATCGCGGGCAAGCTGGACTGGCAGAGCCGTCGCGCCGCCAAGAAAGCGCCGCTGCGCCTCTCCAAGCTGGAAGCCATGATGAGCTTCACCACAGCCGCCGGCATGGTTGCCGCCGTGGCGGGCAAGCACTATCCGGCGCCGATGACCGCAGTGAAGACCGTCGAGGCCGCCGCCGGCATGAGCCGCGACGAAGCCCTCAACGTCGAGGCGCAAGGTTTTATCAAGCTGGCCAAGACCGACGTGGCCAAGGCGCTGGTCGGCATCTTCCTCAACGATCAGCACATCAAGGCGCTGGCCAAGAAGGCGACCAAGCAGGCAGCCAAGGCCACCAGCCACGCCGCCGTACTGGGGGCCGGCATCATGGGGGGCGGCATCGCCTACCAGTCCGCCAGCAAGGGCATTCCCGCGGTGATGAAGGACATCAACGAAAAAGCGCTGGCGCTTGGCATGGGCGAAGCCACCAAGCTGCTCAACGGCCAGCTCGAGAAGGGCCGCATCGACGGCATCAAGATGGGCCAGGTGCTCTCTGCCATCACCCCGACCCTCAGCTATGACAGCGTCAAGCACGTGGATCTGGTGGTCGAAGCCGTGGTCGAGAATCCCACGGTGAAGGCCGCCGTACTGGGCGAGGTGGAAGCCGTTCTCGGCGAAGACGCCGTACTCGCCAGCAACACCTCCACCATTCCCATCTCCCTGCTGGCCAAGGGGCTGAAGCGCCCCGAGAACTTCTGCGGTATGCACTTCTTCAACCCGGTGCACCGCATGCCCCTGGTGGAG
The DNA here is from genome assembly GCF_020149575.1 of Aeromonas rivuli. Taxonomy (NCBI): domain Bacteria; kingdom Pseudomonadati; phylum Pseudomonadota; class Gammaproteobacteria; order Aeromonadales; family Aeromonadaceae; genus Aeromonas; species Aeromonas rivuli. Next base: position 4,280,036 of record NZ_CP079742.1, read on the forward strand.
ATCATCCGCGGCGAGCAGACCAGCGATGACACCATCAACCGCGTGGTGGCCTACGCCGCCGCCATGGGCAAGTCCCCGGTCGTGGTCAACGACTGCCCGGGCTTCTTCGTCAACCGCGTGCTCTTCCCCTACTTCTTCGGCTTCAACAAGCTGGTCGCCGATGGCGCCGACTTCGCTGCGGTCGACAAGGTGATGGAGAAGGAGTTCGGCTGGCCCATGGGCCCCGCCTACCTGCTGGATGTGGTCGGCATCGACACAGGTCACCATGCCGGTGACGTCATGGCGCAAGGCTTCCCGGCGCGCATGAGCAAGGAAGGTCGTACCGCCATCGATGTGATGTATGACGCCAGCCGCTTCGGTCAGAAGAATGGCAAGGGCTTCTACGCCTACGAGCAGGACAAGAAGGGCAAGCCGAAGAAGGTGGCCGACGCCGCTGCTTACGAGCTGCTGACCCCTATCGCCAAGCCGAAACAGGATTTCGACAAGGAAGCCATCATCGCCCGCATGATGATCCCCATGATCAACGAGGTGATGCTCTGCCTGGAGGAAGGCATAGTCGCCACCCCGGCGGAAGCGGACATCGCGCTGGTCTATGGGCTGGGCTTCCCTCCCTTCCGTGGTGGCGTGTTCCGCTATCTGGACACCATAGGTCTGGACGCTTACGTGGCCCAAGCCGACCAGTATGCCGACCTGGGCCCGCTCTACCGCGTCAGCGACCGCTTGCGTGAGATGGCCGCCCAGGGCAAAACCTTCTACTGATTGCGCAAAGGAGATCCATTCATGAAAGACGTAGTCATTGTCGACTGTATCCGGACCCCCATGGGCCGATCCAAGGGCGGAGCCTTTCGCAACGTGCGGGCAGAAGACTTATCCGCGCACCTGATGAGCTCCATCCTGCTGCGCAACCCCAACCTCGACCCGAACGAGATCGAGGACATCTACTGGGGCTGCGTGCAGCAGACCCTGGAACAGGGCTTCAACATAGCCCGCAACGCCGCCCTGCTGGCCGGTATTCCGAAGCAGGTGGGGGCGGTCACCGTCAACCGCCTGTGTGGCTCCTCCATGCAGGCGCTGCACGATGCCTCCCGCGCCATTCAGGTGGGTGATGGGGATATCTTCATCATCGGCGGCGTCGAGCACATGGGCCATGTGCCCATGAGCCACGGTGTCGACTTCCACCCTGGCATGGCCAAAACGGTGGCCAAGGCCTCCGGCATGATGGGGCTGACCGCCGAGATGTTGGGCAAGCTGCACGGCATCAGCCGAGCGCAGCAGGACGAGTTTGCCGCCCGCTCCCACCGCCGCGCCTATGCCGCGACCGTGGAAGGGCGCTTTGCCAAGGAGATCGTCGGACTGGAAGGCCACGACGCCAGCGGCGCCCGCTTCTTCTATGACTACGACGAAGTGATCCGCCCGGAGACCACGGTCGATGTCCTGAGCCAGTTGCGCCCGGTGTTCGACCCTGTCAACGGTACCGTCACCGCAGGCACCTCCTCGGCCCTGTCCGACGGTGCCTCCGCCATGCTGCTGATGAGCGCGGATCGTGCCAAGGCGCTGGGGCTGACCCCGCGCGCCCGGGTGCGCTCCATGGCCATCGCGGGTTGCGACGCCGCCATCATGGGTTATGGCCCTGTGCCTGCGACCCAGAAGGCGCTCAAACGTGCCGGTCTGACCATGGCTGACATCGATTTGGTCGAGCTGAACGAGGCCTTTGCCGCCCAGTCACTGCCCTGTGCCAAGGATCTGGGTCTGCTCGAGCAGATGGATGAGAAGGTGAACCTGAACGGCGGCGCCATCGCCCTGGGCCACCCGCTGGGCTGCTCCGGCGCACGCATCTCCACGACGCTTATCAATCTGATGGAGGAGAAGGATGCCACCCTGGGTCTGGCGACCATGTGTATCGGTCTGGGCCAGGGCATAGCGACAGTGTTCGAGCGAGTGTGATGTAAAGCAGACAGCACGCCCGGGGCCACCCGGGCGCCATGAGTAAGTAGCGTCCGGCGGCGCCATCACACGGGATGGCGTCCAGCAGTCGGAACCATGCGCTTGGCCGCCCCGTTTGGGTCGGCCTTTTTTCGTTTTATGCGACCAAACGGTGGCGATAATGCCCCTAACCTCACATTAGATAGGGGGTTTGCTTGCTTTTTGCCCCCCCGACAGGTTCAATCTGCACAAAAAATGGGTGGATGCACATACATATGTCAACGAGCAAACAACTGCTGATCGTCGATGACGACCAAGAGATCCGTGAACTGCTCAACGAATACCTGACCCGGGCCGGCTTTCAGGTGTTGACGGCGGCGGAGGGCAACGAGATGCGTCAGCAGCTCAGTCGTCATAGCCCGGACCTGATCATACTGGACATCATGATGCCCGGTGATGACGGCTTTACCCTCTGCCAGCAGATCCGCCGCGACTCCCAGGTGCCCATCATCATGCTGACCGCCGCCTCCGATGAGGCGGATCGGGTGATCGGCCTCGAACTCGGTGCCGACGACTACATCGCCAAGCCGTTCAGCCCGCGCGAGCTGCAGGCCCGCATCAAGGCGCTGCTGCGCCGCGCCGAGTTCCGTCAGCCGGCAAAAGAGAAGGAGCCGAGTCGCCGTTTGCAGTTCGCCGAGTGGACCCTGGACACTCTCAGCCACCAGCTGACCCACGAGGATGGCAGCCTGCTGGATCTTTCCGGCAGTGACTTCGTGTTGCTCAACATGTTTTTGCAGCAGCCGGGCCAGGTACTGGACAGAGATACCATCTCCGACGCCACCCGTGGCCGCGAGAGTCTGCCGATGGAACGCGGCATCGACGTGCAGATCAGCCGCCTGCGCCAGAAGCTGGGTGACAACGGCAAGAGCCCGCGCATCATCAAGACCATACGCGGCAGCGGCTACATGCTGATCGCCGAAGTGCACGAGTTGCCATGAGGGGTGCTCTGGCCCCTGCGCCGCGATCCGCCTCCCTGGCGGATCGCGCGTCTCTTGGAATGACGTCATGATGGGTCAACTCTGGCGGGTGCTGGTGCCCCGCTCCCTGCTATCGCGCATGCTGCTATTGCTGCTGCTCGCCATCCTGCTCTCCCAGACCATACTCACCGGCATCTGGATGCAGCAGATCCAGAAGCGGGAGCTGGAAGGCATGCTCAGCACCACTCGCAACCTGGCCCTGTCGGCGGCCTCGACCGTCAACTTCTTCAAGTCCCTGCCCCTGCAATATCGCCATATTGCCCTGGATCAGCTGCGCAACATGGGGGGCAGCCGCTTCTTCGTCTCATTGAACGAAGAGGAGATAAAGATCAGCGCCATCCCGGACAGCGAGCGCAAGACGCTGGTGCTCAGCGAGGTGCAGGGGGTGCTCAATCGCAAGCTCTCCGATGCCATGGTGATCAAGGTGGATTTCTCCCGCCCCGATGACCTCCATGTGTTCAACAACGACACCCTGCTGGCGGATTTGCCCTCCTCCTGGGCCCGCTACACCCTCTCCCTGGAACCCATCAACCCGCCGGTGCTGGTGACCCAGATCGAGATAGAGCCGGGTGAGTGGCTCTATCTGGCGGCGCTGTTGCCCGCCCCCTACATGACCCTCGACGATACGGTGATGCCGAGCAACCAGGTGCGCTTCATCGCCCTGATGACGGTGTTTCTCTGCTTCTTCACCTTCTTGCTGGTGCGCTGGCAGACCCGGCCCCTGCGCCGTCTCGCCAAGGCGGCAGTCAACCTCGGCAAGGACATCGATCAGCCCCAGCTCAAGGAGGAGGGGGCCTCCGAGATAGTGGCGGCCACCCGCGCCTTCAACATCATGCAGCATCGCATCCGTCGCTATATCGATGACAGGGAGCGGCTGTTCAGCTCCATCTCCCACGATCTCAAGACCCCCATCACCCGGTTGCGGCTGCGGGTCGAACTGCTCGATGACGAGACCCAGATCGCCAAGTTCAACAAGGATCTGGACGAGCTGGAGTTGATGGTGAAGGGGGCGCTGCAGACCGTCAAAGAGACCGACATCCACGAGAACATCGAGCTCATCGACGTCAACGCCATGTTGGAGCAGATGGCCGAGGCCATGAACCTGCACGAGGAGCGCCTCATCATAGAGGGCCAGTGCAAGTGGCCTTATCGCGGCAAGTCGCTGGCCCTCAAGCGCTGCATCGGCAATCTGGTGGACAACGGCATCAGATACGGCCAACAGGTACGCATCATCGTCATGGATGACGAGGAGATGCTGATCCTGTTCATCCTGGACCAGGGTCCCGGCCTACCGGAAGATCAGTTTGAGCGCATCTTCGAACCCTATGTCCGGCTCAGCCAGGATCAGGCTGGTACTGGCTTGGGGCTGGGTATTGCCCGCAACATAGCCCACGCCCATGGCGGCGATCTGGTGCTGGAAAATCGTCCCCAGGGCGGCTTGCAAGCCACCCTCTCCCTACCAAGGCAATGATCCCATGAAGTGGCTTTCTCTCTCTCTGTTCACTCTGATCTCCCTGCCAGCACTCGCCTCCCAGGTCGAGGTCCTGCACTGGTGGACCTCCGGCGGCGAGGCCAAGGCGGTGACCGAACTCAAATCCGAGTGGGCGGCCCTTGGCAATCAATGGAATGACTTCGCCGTCCAGGGTGGCGGCGGCAAGAGCGCCATGACGGTATTAAAGAGCAGAGCCCTGGCCGCCAACCCGCCAGAGGCGGCGCACCTCAAGGGTTATGAACTCAAGGAGTGGGCCGGGCTCGGCTTTTTGCGCGACCTCAGCCCCATGGCCGAACACCTCGGCTGGTACCCGCAGTTGCCTCCCATGGTGCGCGAAACCCTGAGCCAGAACGGCGCCTTGATGGCGGTGCCAACCGGCATCCATCGCGTCAACTGGCTGTGGCTCAACCGCAAGGTGTTCGAACGCCTCGATCTGACCCCACCGACCGACTGGAGCCAGTTCATGGCAGTGGCCGAGCAGCTCAAGGCGCAGGGCATCACCCCGCTCGCCATAGGCAATGAGCCCTGGCAGCTGGCGGTGTTGTTTGAGGCGGTGGCGCTGGGCGAGGGCGGAGTAGACTTCTATCGCAACGCCTTCCTCAAACAGGATGAGGCGACCCTGACCGGCCCTGACATGGTGAGGGTGCTGTCACGCTTCCACCAGCTGCGCGCCTATGTGCCGCAACGCTTTACCGGCCTGAAATGGCACCTGGCCACCGGCCAGCTGGAGACCGGCGAGGCCGCCATGCAGATCATGGGGGACTGGGTGAAGGGGGAGCTGAGTGCCGGCAACTACAGACCGGGGGAAGATATCGAGTGTCTGCCGAGCCCCGGCAGCCAGGGGCTGTTCAGTTACAACCTGGACTCCATCGCCATGTTCAAGCAGCGGGATCCTGCCCAGACCCAGGCCCAGGGGGAGCTCGCCAGGTTGCTGATGACGCCCCACTTCCAACAGACTTTCAACCGGATAAAGGGCTCTATCCCGGCCCTGATCCAGCCGGACATGAGCCAGTTCGATCGCTGCGCCATCAAGGCGTACCGGGATTTCAAGATTGCGGAACAGAATGGCACCCTGCTACCCAGCATGGCGGAAGGCATGGCCACCCCGACCAACATGCGTCAGGCCATCATGGATGTGCTGAGCAACTACTTCAACGATGGCCGGGCCAATGCCGAGCAGACGGCCCTGCACCTGGCCCGGGCGATCCGCTCGGCACGCTAGATACCAGCAGACATAAACAAGGCGAGCCATGCTCGCCTTGTTTGATATGCCCTGTCAGGAAGCGAGTCAGAGGTCCTCTTCGTCATCCTCGTAGTAATCGCTCAGCTCAATCCAGAGCCCCAGCCCGATCATCACCATGGCGCCAAACCAGGTGCCGGTATTTCCTATCGGGCTGCCCAGCACTATCATGGAAAACGCCAGGAACCCCATGGCCGCATAGGCCTGCAATCTGCCTTGTGACTGGATCATATTCATACCTCCTTGTTGAATATGGTGCATTTTTTATATTACTCGTCAGGCCACCACAGCATAGAGTCAGGATGAACTTTGGTATCATCCACTGACATTAGTGCTGCTGGTTTGATTATTTTTTAGCCTTGGGTATCATTGGCAGCGAATTAGGTTGAAGGTTGACTATAGATGAGTGATTTATTCTGCGATGCAAACTATGAACTGGATGCAATCGGGCTTCGTTGCCCTGAACCCGTGATGATGGTGCGCAAGCGCGTCCGGACGATGGCCCAGGGTGAGACCCTGCTGGTCAGCGCCGACGATCCCTCCACCACCCGTGACATTCCCAGCTTCTGCCGCTTCATGGATCACACCCTGATCGCCAGCGAGACAGAACAGCTGCCCTATCGCTATCTGATCCGCAAGGGCTCATAAGCCCCTCTTTTCTCCAGGAGCACCCCATGACGATTACCCGTATCGGCACCACGGCCCGCTGGTCTGATGTTGTCATCCACAACGGCACCCTCTACGTGGTGGAGGTGCCCACCAGCGTCGATGCCGACATCCACACCCAGACTCGCGAAGTGCTGGCCAGCCTCACGCAGTTGCTGGAAGCCAACGGCTCCGGGGTCGACAAGATCCTGATGGCCAACATCTACCTCAAAGACATTGCCGACATTGCCGCCTTCAACGAGCAGTGGGATGCCTGGCTCCCGGCTGGCACAGCGCCAGTACGGGCCTGTGTCCAGGTCGAACTGGCCAAGCCCGGCTACCGCGTCGAACTGCAACTGGTCGCCGCCGTATAAATCCGGGGGATGCCTGGCTTGCTTGCGTAGGCACAGCGCCGGTGCAGGCCTGTGTCCAGGTCGAGTTGGCCAAGCCCGGCTACCGTGTCGAACTGCAACTGGTCGCCGCCGTATAAATCCGGGGTTGGCCATCGCCACCCAAGGCCTCATCGGTCGCCAAAAAGCACAAGGCCCCGCCAGATTGGCGGGGCCTTGTTTTTGCACGCGATGTTTGCACTCTTCAACGGGCGCAAACCGGTGGCGGCAACCCTATCAGGCGGTCGGTGTCAGGGTGATAGTCACACGACGGTTCTGGGCCTTGCCGGCGGCGGTGCTGTTGGTGGCAACCGGCTGATCCGGGCCCACACCCTGGGTCGCGATACGGCAGCCAGTCACACCCTGACCGATCAGCTGGGCGGCAACGGCGTCGGCACGCTGGGCGGAGAGCTTCATGTTCAGGTCACGGGAGCCGGTGCTGTCGGTGTGGCCGACCACGTTCAGGCGGGTCTTGTCGAACTCGGCAACCACCATGGCGACACCGGACAGGGTATTGGCACCGGCCGCTTTCAGCTGGGCGCTGGAGCTGTCGAAGGTGACGTTGTTCGGCATATTGAGGATCAGCTCATCACCGTTGCGGGTCACGCTGACACCTGTGCCTTGCAGCTTCTCGCGCAGCTTGGCCTCCTGCACGTCCATGTAGTAACCGATACCGCCACCCAGGGCGGCACCGGCGGCCACGCCGGTCAGAATACCCTTCTTGCGATCACCTTTGCTGGATGACAAGGCGCCCACGGCGGCACCGGTGGCGGCACCGGCCAGTGCACCCCAGGCCCCTTTGGAGGTCTGGGATTCACCGGTATAGGGATTGGTAGTACAACCAGAGATGGCAACAGTCAGCGCCAAGACTGAGACAAGCTTCTTGAAATGCATGAAAAAACCTCTGAAAAAACGGTTCTAGCCAAATGGTTGCGCATTCTATCAAACAGAGGCGCCAGAGTGTGACGCGCGCGCATTCTGAATATGAACAAGGAGGCCTGAGCCTCCTTGTATCGAGATAGCGACCCGCTCAGCCCCACCGGATTGATGGTCGGCGCTGGATCAGTATTTGATGTCACGAGCCTCGTCGCGCCCTTCCTGCTTGTTGTCGCGGTGCTCCTGACGGCAATCGGCATTGCCGACCAAGCCCTCACGACACTCCTGCTTTTCATCGCGGGACTCCTGGCGGGTATCCTGGCGGGTGTCGCGCGCCTCACGCCGCTCCTGAGCCTGCTTGGTGGCCTGGGCGGGCAGGGCCGTCAACAAGGCAGTGGCGGCAAGCAGCATGAATACGGACTTCTTCATGGTAACTCCTTAGATAGCTGGAACGCACCGGCTGGGCGCTCCTCAATTATACGCCGAGCCCGGCAGGAAGGCGTTCTCGATTGCCCCCCTGGCATCAGGCAAGGGAATGGGTTTCAGTGCTTGATGTCGCGGGCCTTCTCGCGAACGTCCTGCTTCACTTCACGCTTGTCCTGACGACACTCGTAGTTATCTTTCTGATCGTTCTCTCGGCAGTCCTGCTTGGCGTCGCGCACCTCGGGGCGAACCTCCTGACGCAGATCACGGGAGTCCTGACGATCGGCCGCCTCGGCGGGCAGGGTCGCCATCAGGGCGCACGCAGCCAGGATGAAGCTGCCAAGGGTTCGGGGGCGAAATGAGTTCAGTGACATGGGGGTATCCTAGTGATGATTACCCCGATGTTGAGCTGGCATCACTGTATCCGGACTGTACAGATAGGTGAAATGCGGCGCACTACCCCTGTTGACACTCACCATGGCAGGGACAGCTGACCAGATGATCGTTCACCATGCCTACCGCCTGCATGAAGGCATAGCAGATGGTGCTGCCGACGAAGTTGAAGCCAAGCTTCTTGAGCGCCTTGGCCATGGCATCCGACTCTGGTGAGGTGGCCGGGATATCGCCATTGCCCTGCCGTTGATTGACCATGGGGGCGCCACCGACAAAGGCCCACAGGTAATCGGCGAAGTCGATGCCCTGCGCCTCCAACGCCAGATAGGCCTTGGCATTTCTGATGATCGACTGCACCTTGAGGCGGTTGCGGATGATGCCGGTGTCTTGCATCAGTCGCTCCACATCCTGCTCGTCGAACCGGGCGATCAGCACCGGATCGAAGTCGGCATAGGCGCGGTAGTAGCTGTCGGTGCGCTTGAGAATGGTGATCCAGGAGAGCCCGGCCTGCTGGCCATCGAGGCAGAGCTTGGCAAACAGCTCGCGCGGGTCACGGACCGGCCGCCCCCATTGTTTGTCATGGTATTCAATATATTCCGGATCCTTGGTCACCCAGGCGCAGCGCAGTTCCATCCCTCAATCCCCTGTGAGTTGTCTCTTACTCCGACCATGCTCTACCAGTTACGCCATCGAGTAAAGATCCCGCCCCCACCAGGTCCGGCGCAGCGCCACCCCATGAATCCACTGCAATTTCGCCTATTATCCGACCATGCCAGACGGTATACTCCTTCGGTTAATATTCAGCAAATCTTGCTCTGATCTCATTTCGCGCGAAGAACATTATGCAAAAATTCGATGTCAAAACCTTTCAGGGCCTGATCCTGCAGCTGCAGGACTATTGGGCTCGCCAGGGCTGCACCATTATCCAACCGCTGGACATGGAAGTGGGTGCCGGTACCTCGCACCCCATGACCTGCCTGCGCGCCTTAGGGCCTGAGCCCATCGCCTGCGCCTACGTGCAACCGTCCCGCCGTCCCACCGACGGCCGCTACGGTGAAAACCCGAATCGCCTGCAGCACTATTACCAGTTCCAGGTGATCATCAAGCCTTCCCCCGACAACATTCAGGAGCTCTACCTCGGCTCCCTCAAAGAGCTGGGCATGGATCCACAAATCCACGACATCCGCTTCGTGGAAGACAACTGGGAAAACCCGACGCTGGGCGCCTGGGGTCTGGGCTGGGAAGTGTGGCTCAACGGCATGGAAGTGACTCAGTTCACCTACTTCCAGCAGGTGGGCGGCCTCGAATGCAAGCCGGTCACCGGCGAGATCACCTACGGTCTCGAGCGTCTGGCCATGTACATCCAGGGCGTGGACAGCGTCTATGACCTGGTCTGGTCCGATGGCCCCCTGGGCAAGACCACCTATGGCGATGTGTTCCACCAGAACGAAGTGGAGCAATCCACTTACAACTTCGAACACGCCGATGTGGACTTCCTGTTCCACTGCTTCGAGCAGTACGAGAAAGAGGCTCAGCATCTGCTGGCACTGGAAACGCCCCTGCCGTTGCCCGCTTACGAGCGCATCCTCAAGGCCGCCCACTCCTTCAACCTGCTGGATGCCCGCAAGGCCATCTCGGTCACCGAGCGTCAGCGCTACATACTGCGCATTCGCACCCTGACCAAGGCCGTGGCCGAGGCTTACTACGCCTCCCGCGAAGCGCTGGGCTTCCCGATGTGCAAGCGCACTGAGAACAAGCAAGGTTAAGGAACGGACATGGCACAACATACATTTCTGGTAGAGATCGGCACCGCCGAGCTGCCCCCCAAGGCTCTTCGCACCCTGGCCGAAGCCTTTGCCGACAACTTCAAGGCCGAGCTGACCAAGGCCGATCTGGCCTTCGGTGACGTCGAGTGGTTCGCCTCACCGCGTCGTCTGGCGCTGAAAGTACACGCGCTGGCTGGCGAGCAGCCGAGCAAGAGCGTCGAGAAGCGCGGCCCGGCCGTCTCCCAGGCGTTCGATGCCGATGGCAAGCCGACCAAGGCTGCCGAAGGCTGGGCCCGTGGCAACGGCATCACCGTTGATCAAGCCGAGCGTCTGGTCACCGACAAGGGTGAGTGGCTGGTCCACACCGCCAAGGTTGAAGGTCGTCCGGCGCGCGAGCTGCTGGGTGAGCTTGTAGCTTCATCTCTGGCCAAGCTACCCATCCCCAAGATGATGCGCTGGGGCGACAAGAGCATCCAGTTCGTGCGTCCGGTGTTCACCGTGACCCTGCTGCTGGATGGCGAGCTGGTGCCCGCCACCATCCTGGGTATCGACTCCGCCCGCACCATCCGCGGTCACCGCTTTATGGGCGAGCCGGAATTCACCATCGACAACGCCAGCCAGTACCCGCAGATCCTGCTGGAACGCGGCATGGTGATGGCCGACTTTATGGCCCGCAAGGCCAAGATCAAGGCTGACGTCGAAGCGGCTGCCACCGCCTTCGGTGGCGTCGCCGATCTGGACGACGCCTTGCTGGAAGAAGTCACCGCCCTGGTCGAATGGCCTGTGGTGCTGACCGCCAACTTCGAAGAGAAGTTCCTGGCGGTGCCGGCCGAGGCGCTGGTGCACACCATGAAGGGTGACCAGAAGTACTTCCCGGTCTACGACAAGAGCGGCAAGCTGCTGCCCAAATTCATCTTCGTCACCAACATCGAGTCAAAAGACCCGAGCCAGATCATCAGCGGCAACGAGAAGGTGGTTCGCCCCCGTCTCTCTGACGCCGAGTTCTTCTTCAAGACCGATCTGAAGCAGAGCCTGGCTTCACGCCTGCCGCGCCTCGAAACCGTGCTGTTCCAGCAACAGCTCGGCACAGTCAAGGCCAAGGTCGAGCGCATCGAGACAGTTGCCGGCTTTATCGCCGAGCGCATCGGCGCCAACGTGGCTCAGGCCAAGCGCGCCGGCCTGCTCTCCAAGTGCGATCTCATGACCAACATGGTCGGCGAGTTCGCCAGCACCCAGGGTGTCATGGGGATGCACTACGCCCGTCACGACGGCGAAGACGACGTGGTGGCCGTGGCCCTGAACGAGCAGTACATGCCGCGCTTCGCCGGTGATGCCCTGCCGTCCGCACTGGAAGCCTGCGCCGTGGCGCTGGCCGACAAGCTCGACACCCTGGCCGGCATCTTCGGCATCGGCATGCTGCCCAAAGGTGACAAGGATCCGTTCGCTCTGCGTCGCGCCGCCATCGGTGCCCTGCGCATCATGACCGAGAAGCAGCTGGATCTGGATCTGGTTGAACTGGTGGAAGAAGCCGTTCGCGTCTACGGCGACAAGCTGACCAACAAGACCGTCGTCACCGACGTGGTCGACTTTATGCTGGGCCGCTTCCGCGCCGCCTATCAGGACGAAGGCATAGGTGCCGATGTTGTGCTGGCCGTGCTGGCCCGCCGCCCGACCCGTCCGCTGGACTTCGATCGTCGCGTCAAGGCCGTCAGCCACTTCCGCAGCCTGGATGCCGCCCTGGCCCTGGCTGCCGCCAACAAGCGCGTCAGCAACATCCTGGCCAAGGTGGAAGGCGAGCTGCCGACCGTGGTCAAGCCGGAGCTGTTGCAGGACGCCGCCGAGCAGGCACTGGCCACTCAGGTTGCTGCCTTGCAAGCCGAACTGGCTCCGCTGTTCGCTGCCGGTGACTATCAGGCTGCCCTCACCCGTCTGGCCGCCCTGCGCGAGCCGGTCGATACCTTCTTCAACGAAGTCATGGTGATGGCCGACGACGAAGCCCTCAAGGCCAACCGTCTGGCGCTGCTAAACAACCTGCGCAACCTGTTCCTGCAAGTAGCGGATATCTCCCTGCTGCAGTGATCTTGGTTGGGTTAGTGATATAAAAACGGCGCCGTTAAGGCGCCGTTTTTATTTCAAAAACTTTACGATAAAATTCACTCACTATAACAACATTTAAATGGATTATTTTATGGGGAATATAATTATTTATCTTTGCTTATTAAAGGCATTGAGTAGACCAGCACCATCCCCAGTACCACGAAGTGGTAAAGAGGGTCTGGCTATGAACTGTTATTTATGTGGTATAATTCTACCAAACAACTCTATTTTATGGGCAGAGTCAGTTAACAGGGAGTTTGTTAGAGGCTATACAATTGACGGAGAAACTGAAGAAAAAATTTATCAGGATTTGCCCTTGTGCATGATTCGTTCATCTCAGCTATACATTAAAAAATTCAAAGGGATTTACGATTACTCATTTCGCAACGGCTTGAATTTTATAATAAAAGATATAACTTATTATATTGACTTTAAAATATTTATAGTTAGAAGAATACATAACTTCAACCAGAAACCTTTTAATAAACACCCACTTCAAAGCAAAAAACGAACAGAAATATTAAAAATTCTTTTAGAGCAATATGCATCTAGAAACTCTGAATTTAATGTCGTTTCCCTTATGGTGCATATACACTCTAGTAAATACTTTAATCATCCAGATAAGGATGCCGCAACTTCTTTACTGAAGCTATATCTTGAGTCTTTTGTAGAATCTGGAGAGATAATAAAAACTCAAGGAATCAATTACAAATTAACAGGAAAAGCTATTGTTACCTTAGAAGCGTATGAAAATGCAGAGGAAAAACATGCAGAAAATATTCGCCTACAGAAAGTTATCACTTTCGCCACAATAGTCATAATGTTCCTCGCTGCAATCCAAGCAGACCTCATTAAAATGCCAATAATTATTGACCTAACTGGATGGTGGAAAAGCTAACTGGTTGGGCTGTGCGTAGCGAAGCTCAACCTTTACCACAAATTACTACCCCCCCCCCTCATCCCCAACCCTTCTCCCGCGAGGGGAGAAGGGGATAGAGCCCGTAGGTTAGATCAACGTAGCCTAATCGAGATTTAGAGACACTCATATCACAGTTCACACCAAGTGAGCATACCGATCTGCTGGCGTGGATCGGTGACATCACAAAAGCTGGGACACCCACCTAATCCCTGCTTTGACAACTCACTCCCCCTCCACTTTCCTTAAACCGTGAGACCCAAGGAGAGAGCAGCCATGACCATCGCCCGTTCACGCCAGATCAGCCTCGCCGATACACCTTACTACCACGTGGTCAGCCGCTGCGTCCGGCGCGCCTTTCTTTGCGGCCAAGATGATCACTCAGGCCAAAGCTACGAGCACAGGCGCCAGTGGGTTGCCGACAAGCTGGGTCAGCTGTCGCAGGTCTTTGCCATCGGCATCTGCGCCTATGCCGTGATGAGCAATCACTATCATCTGGTACTCAAGGTGCAGGCCAACATGGCTAATGAGTGGAGTGAGCGGGAGGTGGCGGAGCGCTGGTCCCGTCTGTTCCAGTGGCCCCTACTGGTACGTCGCTGGTATCAGGGGGAGGAACTGATAGCACCCGAGCTGGAGGTAGTGCATCAGCTGATAACCCAGTGGCGGGATCGTCTCTATTCCATCAGCTGGCTGGTGCGCTTGCTAAACGAGTCGCTGGCCCGCCAGGCCAATCAGGAAGATGGCTGCAAGGGTCACTTCTGGGAGGGACGCTTCAAGAGTCAGGCTCTGCTCACCGAGTCGGCGCTGCTGGCCTGCATGACCTATGTTGACCTCAATCCCATACGGGCAGGTATCGCCGCCACACCGGAAGAGAGCGATTTCACCAGCATCCAGCAACGCATCGAGCAAACAGCTGATCTAGCCACACAGACCCCCTTGCTGCTGCCTTTTGCAAGAGAAGGAAAGCCTGAGACACTCCCCTGCAGTTTTGCTGATTACCTGGCTTTCGTAGATTGGACAGGACGAGCCATTCGCCTGGATAAGCGTGGCCATATCCCGCATCATCTCGTACCTGTACTCCAGCGCCTGGGCATGAACGAGGAACAGTGGCTGGGGCACGTCACCCTGTTTCGGCGCCAGGGTATCCGGGCGATTGGCGACAAGGTTTGTTGCCAGCGCTACGCCGCCCACTGTGGCCAGACGCGATGTCACCAACCTCATCTTTAATACCTGTGGGTCTGCGCTAGCGTGCCACAGTCCTTTTTGATTAGAGGAACAGGCTCTTACGTGTCATAAATACTGACCGCTAGGTTGAAGCACCCTCATCTATAGCCACCTGACCCTCACCATGGCCCATGGCGGGATCCCACTATGCTGCTGCATGCGTTTCAGACCCTGAATACGCCAAAGTGTGAATGGTCCCTTCCGTGCTATGTGTACTCCTCAATCAAAGGTGGGTGTCCTGATTAAAACGTCCGTGTTATGTGTACTCCTCAAAGGTGGGTGTCCTGATTGAAACGCCAGACGATGGCACTTCAGCATAAAAACGGCGCCCCAAGGCGCCGTTTTACTGCATCCCAACCGATGACGTCGGAACTGATCGAGTCAGCCGGTATAGACCGGCAGCAATCCCGCCATGTTGAGCAGGTGGAACAGCGCGGTCAGTACCCCGAACAGGAAGACCCCCGCTATCACCGGCAAACCACCCGGCACCCGGAAACCGTCGCTCTTGCCACTCTTGCGCACCTTCCAGGCCAACAGCGCCGGAATGATGCAGGTCCAGAGGGTCGCCACGGCGCCAGCGTAGCCGATGGCCATCAGGAAGCCGAACGGGAACAGCAGGGAGAGCAGCAACGGCGGCAGGAAGGTCGCGGCCCAGGACTTGGCGCGGCCCTGGCGGCTGTTGTCGAACTTGAACAGATCCGCCAGATAGTCGAACACCCCCAGGCCCACTCCGATGAAGGAGGAGAGGATGGCGGCCATGGAGAAGAGGTTGAGGGCGTTGGCCACCGCCTCAGACTCGATGACCGAGGCCAACGCCTTGAGCAGCACATCGACGTTGCCCCCTTGTGCCACCACGGGGCCGAACTCGCTGCGCGGCAGGTTGCCGAACACGCTCACCAGCCAGACCAGGTAGAACAGCAGCGCGATGGCGGTGCCACCGAGGATGGCGTAACGGGCGCGGCGCTCCTCACCGTAGTAGGCGCGCATGGAGGAGACCGAATGGTGATAACCGAACGAGGTCAGTGCCACCGGCAGCATGGCCAGCGCATAGGGTGCATAGCTGGCGTGCTGGCTCAGGGTATCGAACAGCAGGGTCGGTTTGATGTTGAGGGAGAGACCCGAGATGCCGAACACGAAGCTCAGCCCCATGGAGATGACCAGCACCACGGAGATGCGATCCACCGCCCGGGTCGAATGCCACACCAGCAGCGAGAAGCAGAGGGTGAACAGGATAGAGGCCCACTGGCTGCCGATGCCGGTCATGCCATCTATGATGAGCCCCGCCGAGGTGATGTAGGCGTAAAGCAGTATGCCGCCGACGAAGTAAACGGTGAGGTTGTTCAAGGCATTGACCTTGTCCCCCAGCAACTCTCGGGTCACGGTATCGAAGGAGACGCGCAGCGGATAGCCCTGATAGGATTCGAGCAGCAGCCAGCCGGAGATGGTCATCACCACCATGGTCAGGGCAATGGCCAGGATAGACCAGATGGTCCAGGCGCCCGCCCCGGCACTCGGCAGCCCCAGCATGCCAGCTCCCACACAGACGCCGGCAATGATACATGCCCCGCCCACCAAAGATGGTTTCTGTCCCATTTACTTCTCCAAAGACGATTGTTGATCTGATCGCGACCGCGGACCGTTGCATTTGCTACGCCGGTTGTCATGGTAGATCGCGCTCATCTATGCTGCCGGCGCCCGGCGCTTGCTGCTTCGAAAGCGAAGCAAGGCGCGACCAGGGCTAGCTACCGCCCCGACATGGCAGCAGGGCCATCATGTCGGGGAAGGGACTTTACCTTGCTACCCCTCAGGTATCAAATGCGGGTGCATCCTCCGGCAATCAGGCTCTCCGCACAGGGCGGTTAGCTGCGACTGGCCCATCGACGCTCAATGGACCAGTTGTGGCAGCATTTGCAGCAACTCGTAGCGGTCGGCGAGCGGCGTCTGGCTGACCCAGAACTCCAGCAGGCCGTAAGCGAGCAACGGCAGCACCAGCAGCAACAGGCAGAGCAGGCCCAGCAGCCACTGGGGCTCCAGCCTGCGTGCCTTGCTGCCCAGGTGCAGCGCATCGGCGCTTTTGGGGCAGGCGGCGACGCAGCTCAGGCAGCTGCTGCACTCGAGGCTCTGCACCGCGATCAGCTGGTGCACCTGGATGCGGGACGGGCAGGCCCGGCTGCACCTGTCGCAGTCATGGCCCGCGCTTCGCAGGCAGCGGGCCGGGTCACGGCGAATGCGCAGCGGGGTCAGCAGGCCGAGCAGGGCCAGCCAGGCGCCATAGGGGCAGAGATAGCGGCAGAACCCCTGCCGGAAGGCGGCGGTCAGCAGCAGTACCCAGCCCAGGCAGAGTCCGGAGAGCAGGTTCAGGTTGAAGAAGAAGGCCCCCATCTTCATGTCTGCCGCCTGATGGTAGGGGCTGGCGAGATAGCCGGGCAGAGCGGCGCCGGGCACCGCGATCAGCACGATAAACAGCAGGAAACCGAGCACCAGGAACTTCTGGGTCCGCAGCAGCCCATCGAGCCAGGCTGGTGGCGTCCACTCCCCCGGCAGCAGGCGGCTGCGTAGACGATGCAGCCACTCCCCCACCAGCCCGAGCGGGCAGAACCAGGCGCAGAACGCCCGCCCCAGCAGCAGGGCCGACAGGCTGAGCACCAGCACTGTCACCGTCGCCGCCGGATGGTGCGGATCCGCAATGCCCTGGCCGAGCCAGGCCCGCAGCCCGAGCCCGCCGGCGATGGGCAGGAAGCCATCGACCACGTCGGGGCGCACCAGCCAGGGGGTCTCCCCCTGCCCCAACTGCCAGAGATGCAGCCCATACTGCAGCGCCACCAGCCCCCAGCAGAGCAGCAGCAGGTGGCGGGTCCAGGCCCGCAGCGGCTGACTGTCGATATCATTCAGTGCCGGCAACGGCCTGCATCTGTGCCACAGGGCGAGGGGGACGACCACCAGCCCCAGCGCGATCCAGAGGAGGGGATCCGCCGCCATCAGCCAGGCGGCCACCAGCAACGCCAGGGAGAGGCGCCACGACCAGCCGGGCCCGGCCCGCCACTGCAACAGGGCCAGATAGACCAGGCCAGCGGCCAGGGTCAGGGCTTCGGTCAGGCTCATGCTTCTCCCTCATAGCACTCATTCGGATAAGGGGCTCAGAATAACCAACATCTGAGTTGATTATTTTGATCTGCATGGGCAGAGCGCGGTATTCACTCCTTGCGGCTATGGAACAGCGGCCGATCCGACTCGGCCTGCTCGGCCCAGAAGTGGATGTTGAAGCGGGCATCCTCGGACAGCTCGACCCTGTGCCAGTACTGAGGCGGGCTGGTGGCGAACTGGCCGGCGTGGATCACCAGGCTGACCTCAGGCTGTTCGGCCCGCTCGTCGGCGAAGCCGTGATAGGTGACTGTGCCCTCCATCACGCAGAGCTGGCCGAACACCCCGGCCGCGGTGTTGTGATGGCTGAGCAGGGCCGGCGGCACGTTGGCGCGGGTGAAGAAGGGGGTGGAGCGACGAACGACCCAGTGGGTAGGAATAAGCTGCATGGACATGGTAATTCTCCTCGAATGGCCGGTCTGCCCGGCCTTGAATAGTTGACGGATCAGCGGGGCAGCTGGCGCAGCAGCGGGAAGGCGGCGCTCATCTTGTCGCCTCCCACCACGAAGCCGCACAGTTCGCCATCCTCACCGCGCGCCTCGGCCACCATGCCGTGCTGGTTCCAGTGGCACTGCCAGGCGAGATCCTCGTCCTGGGTGCGGCCCGCCAGTTGCAGCGGATAGCGCGGCGTCTTCACCTTCACCAGCATGGGCGGCAGGGTCAGCGGGGTCGGGGTGCCGAGCAGGGTCTTGGCCAGGGCACTGGCCCCCAGCACTATGGGCTGCAGGAAGGGAAGCAGCTGCCCCTGCCACTCGGCGCAATCCCCCAGCGCGAAGATATGGGGATCGCTGGTGCGCAGCAGATCGTCGATCAGTATGCCGCGCCCCACCGCCAGCCCGGCCCCCTGGGCCAGGGCCAGATTCGGCCGCAGGCCGATCGCGGCGATCACCAGATCCTGCTCGCAGGTGCGGCCGTCGCTCAGGGTCACTCGCCAGCCATCGCCGGGCTGCGCGTCTATCCCGGCGATGCCCAGCCCCAGTTGCAGCCTCACCCCCTGCGCGCGCAGCGCCTGCTGCAGTGGCTGCGTCAGGGCGGCGGGCAACAGGGTGCCGAGGGGGCTGTCGGCCAGATCCAGCAGGGTGACCTCGCGACCATCGCTCGCCATGTCCATCGCCAGCTCGCAACCAATCAGCCCGGCCCCCAGCACCAGGATGCGGCGAGCCTGACGGATCGATGCCTCGGCGGCGGCATACTCCTGCAGGCTATTGAGGGTGACAAGGAATTCGCTTCCCGCCATATCGGGCCGCGCCGCGCTGGCGCCGGTGGCCAGCACCAGCTGGCTGTAGGGGAACTCCCCCTGGCCGGTCAGCACCAGCCGCCGGACGGGATCTATGCCGAGCACCGGGCAGTGGGGCAGCAGCGTGATGCGCTGCTGCTCGGCGAAGGCGGCGCCGCTCAGCCGGGTCATGGCCGCGGCGGCGCAGCCCCGGCTCACCACGTGGCTCAGGTCCGGCTTGTTGTACTCGTCGCCGCTGTCGGCGGTGATGAGGCGGATGGGCCACTCGCCGTCCAGCTTGCGCAGGCTCTTGACCAGCTGCTGGGCGGCGAAGCCGCTGCCGATCACCACAATCTCCCGGCTGGTGCCGACCTCGCTCGGAGTGACTGAGTTCATACGCAGGCCTCCAGCGCGCAGGGTTCGAACACCTCCTTGCCGATGCCGCAGCCGGGGCAGAGGAAGCTGTCCGGCACCTGGGCCCAGGGGGTGCCCGGCGCCACCAGCTGATCCGGCTCGCCCTGGGCCGGGTCATAGATCCACTGGCAGACGGTGCAGAGCATGGCCTGGTCGTCATCCCATTCACCGGCAGCCGGTGCGGCTTGCGGCGCCTTGGCGATCACCGGGGCAGGCGTCACGGCCGCCTGAGTGGTGGTGATCGGGCGAGGCGCCTCCAGCGGGTGCAGCGCCCACTGGCGGGCGAGCTGGCGGCCATGCTCGCGGCACTCGGCCAGCGCCGAGCCATCCGGCCGCCACTTGGCCTTGAGGGAGATGCTGATGTCGAAGCCCGCGTCCATCAGCCGGGTCTGGATCCGGTCCACGGCACCACCGGTCCAGCCATAGCTGCCAAAAGCCGCGGCGCGCTTGTTTCTGAAGCGCAGGCCGGTGATCTCCTCCAGCATGCCCGCCACCTTGGGCATCATGACGTTGTTCATGGTGGAGGAGCCCACCAGTATCCCCTTGGAGCGAAACACCTGGGTCAGGATCTCGTTCTTGTCGTGGCGCGCCACGTTGTAGATCTTCACCGCCACGCCGGGATCCACCTCGTGGATGCCCTGGGCGATGGCGTCGGCCATCATGCGGGTGTTGTTGGACATGGAGTCGTAGAACAGGGTGATGCGATCCTCCTGGTAGTGATCGGCCCACTCCAGGTATTTGAGGATGATCTGGGTGGGATCCTCGCGCCAGACGATGCCGTGGGAGGTGGCCACCATGCTCACCGGCAGGTTGAAGCCCAGCACCTCCTTGATCTTGGCGGTCACCAGCGGGCTGAAGGGGGTGAGGATGTTGGCGTAGTAGCGCTGGCACTGCTCCATCAGCTCGGTCTGATCCACCTCGTCGTTGAACAGGTGCTCGTCGCAGTAGTGCTGGCCGAAGGCGTCGTTGGAGAACAGCACGGCGTCTTCGGTCATGTAGGTCATCATGCTGTCGGGCCAGTGCAGCATGGGGGTCTCGATAAACACCAGCTGCTTGCCGTTGCCTATGTCCAGGCTGTCGCCGGTCTTGACCGGCTGGAAGTTCCACTCAGGATGGTGGTGGTGACCGGTGATCGAGTCGATGGCGTTGTGGGTGCAGTAGATGGGGGTACCCGGGATGCGGGCCATCAGCTCGGTCAGGGCGCCGGCGTGATCCTCCTCGGCGTGGTTGATCACCACATAGTCGATGGAGGCGAGATCGATCTCCGCCGCCAGGTTCTGCACGAACTCGCGGCTGAACTTGTGATCGACGGTGTCGATCAGCACGTTCTTCCCTTCGCGGATGAGGTAGCTGTTGTAGCTGGTGCCCTTGTGGGTCTTGTACTCGGTGCCGTGAAAGTCGCGCACCTCCCAGTCCCGTTGGCCGACCCAGTGGATGTTGTTTTTGACGTGAATGCTCATGCGGTGGTTCCTCAGAATGCCATAGCGAATGTTCGACTGAACTCGCTATTGCAGTTGACGTGCCAACTCATAACTCATTGTTTTAAATGTACTTGCATAACAGTCATTGTCATTAAGACAGTCACCAAATATAGTCATAATCACAACACCACTGTCATTTGGACAATACCTCGTGATCTCGACCGACAGCCTGGCGCGCATCGCCCTCGATCTGCAACTCGGCATCTCCCATCAGGACAGATTTCACCGCCTGATCCAGAGCGTGCGCAGCCTGCTGCACTCCGATGCCTCGGCCCTGCTGCGCTACGAGGGGGGCCAGTTCATCCCGCTGGCCATCGATGGCCTGATGCAGGACGTGCTGGGCCGCCGCTTCGCGCTCAAGGATCACCCGCGCATGGAGGCCATAGCCCGCGCCGGCGACGTGGTGCGCTTCCCCGCCGACAGCAAGCTGCCCGACCCCTATGACGGCCTGATCCCGGATCACGACGACTTCAGGGTGCACGCCTGCGTCGGCCTGCCGCTGTTTTCAGATCAGGCGCTGATCGGCGCCCTGACCATAGACGGCATGAACCCGGCCCAGTTCGACGGCATCAGCGACGAGGAGTTGCGGCTGGTGGGGGCCCTGGCCGCCGCCGCCCTCAGCAATGCCCTGCTGCTGGAGCGGCTCGCCCGCCAGAGCAGCGAGCCGCTCAGCCCCTCCCCCCATACCAGCCAGGGGCAGCCGGAGATGATAGGTCACTCCCCCGCCATGGCCCGGCTGCGCCACGAGATCGATGTGGTGGCGAACTCGGAGCTGAACGTGCTGATCCTGGGGGAGACGGGGGTCGGCAAGGAGCTGATCGCCAAGGCAGTGCATCAGGGCTCCCTGCGCGCCAAGGCGCCGCTGGTCTACCTCAACTGCGCCGCCCTGCCGGAATCGGTGGCGGAGAGCGAGCTGTTCGGCCACGTGAAGGGGGCCTTCACCGGCGCCATCCACCACAGGGCGGGCAAGTTCGAGCTGGCCGATCGGGGCACCCTGTTTCTCGACGAGATCGGCGAGCTCTCCCTGCCGCTGCAGGCCAAGTTGCTGCGGGTGCTGCAATACGGCGATCTGCAGCGGATCGGTGACGACACCCCGCTCAAGGTCAATGTGCGCATCCTGGCCGCCACCAATAGGGATCTGAAGCAGGCGGTGGTCGAGGGACAGTTCCGGGCCGATCTCTATCACCGCCTGAGCGTCTTCCCGATCCACGCCCCGGCACTACGGGAGCGTCCCGGCGACATTCCCCTGCTGGCCGGTTATTTTTGCGAACGCTGCCGGGTCAGCCTGGGGCTGGAGCGGCTGCGCATCCTGCCCGGAGCGCTGGCACTGCTCGAGGGTCACGACTGGCCGGGCAACGTGCGCGAACTCGAGCACGCCATCCACCGGGCGGCCGTGCTGGCGCGGGCCGAGCAGGGCAACCAGGCCCCCGCGCTGGATTGCCACCACTTCAACCTGGCGGCCACCGGCGCCCCCTCATCCAGCCGCATCCCTGTGGAACAGGCGGTGCAGCCAATGGCAGGCATGGGGCTGCGCACCGCCACCGACGCCTTCCAGCTCCAGCTGATCGAGCAGACCCTGGCGGCTCAGGACGGCAACTGGGCCGCCACCGCCCGAGCGCTGGAGCTGGACGGCGGCAACCTGCACCGGCTCGCCAGACGGCTCGGCCTCAAGCCCTGAGAGTTGCCCATAACCCCCCTCGCCGCCGGGGAAGTGTGGGATAAGGACATGCTCGCAGGCCAACCCGGCGCAGCGAGTCGCAAGATGCAGATATAACAACGGCTCCCGAGGGAGCCGTTGTTGCAAGCCGCAAGCCGCCATCAGCGCCGGGCATCTTCCTTCAGCCATTGGGCAACCCGCTTGGCGAAGTAGGTGAGAATGCCATCAGCACCGGCCCGCTTGAAGCAGAGCAGGGACTCCATGACGGTCTCCCGCTCCTTGAGCCAGCCGTTCTGGATGGCGGCCATGTGCATGGCATACTCGCCACTCACCTGATAGGCGTAAGTCGGCACGCCGAACTGATCCTTGACCCGGCGGATCACGTCCAGATAGGGCATGCCGGGCTTGACCATGACGCTGTCTGCCCCCTCCTGGATGTCCAGGGCCACCTCGTGGAGGGCCTCGTCACCGTTGGCCGGATCCATCTGATAGCTGGCCTTGTTGCTCTTGCCCAGATTGCTGGCCGAGCCGACCGCATCCCGGAAGGGGCCATAGTAGCTGGAGGCGTACTTGGCGGAGTACGCCATGATCTGGGTGTGCACGAAGCCGTGCTCCTCCAGTGCCGCACGAATGGCGCCAATGCGGCCATCCATCATGTCGGACGGCGCCACCATGTCGGCCCCCGCCTGCGCATGGGAGAGCGCCTGCTTGACCAGGATCTCGGTGGTGATGTCGTTCATCACATAGCCGTCGCCATCAATGATGCCATCCTGACCATGGGTGGTGAAGGGATCCAGCGCCACATCCGTGATGACCCCAAGCTCGGGGAAAGCCGCCTTGAGGGCGCGAGTAGCGCGCTGGGCCAGGGCATCCGGGTTGTACGCTTCCTCGGCCAGCAGGCTCTTCTTGCCAAGCGGCGTCACCGGGAACAGGGCGATGGCGGGCACCCCCAGGGCAACCAGCTCGGCGGCCTCAATCAGCAGCAGATCGATGGAGAGGCGATCCACCCCCGGCATGGAAACCACGGCTTCACGTTGGCCCTCACCTTCCAGCACGAACACCGGATAGATGAGATCATCGACCGTGAGGTGATTCTCACGCATCAGACGGCGGCTGAAATCCTGCTTGCGCGCCCGGCGCAGGCGGCGGCCCGGGAAGGCACCTGGAAGAGTTGTGGCCATGAGTCACTCCTGGATTGGCAGTTGGAAAAACGCGGCGGAAGTGGCCCGGGTATGGGCCAGCAAGGCCTCGGGCGCTTCCGCGCGGCAAGCCGCCACCACCTTGGCGATGTGCGGCAAAAAAGCGGGTTCGTTGCGTTTGGGACGCGGCTTGAGATCCCGGGGCACCAGATAGGGGGCATCCGTCTCTATCATCAGCCGGCCCGCCGGAATGCGAGCCACCTGCTCGCGCAGCAAGAGACCTCGTCGCTCATCGCAGATCCAGCCGGTGACGCCGATGTGCAGCCCCAGGGCCAGGCACTCATCGAGCTCCGCATCGGAGCCGGTGAAACAGTGCAGCACGGCCCCCGGCAGCTTGGGGAGCCAGGGACTCAAGATCTCGATGAAACGGGCGTGGGCATCGCGGCAGTGCAGGAACACCGGCATGTGCAGCTCGGCGGCCAGGGCAAGCTGGGCCTCGAACACGGCATCTTGCACGGGGCGCGGCGAGAAGTCTCGATTGTAGTCCAGGCCGCACTCGCCGATGGCAACCACCTGAGGCAGGGCCGCCAGCTCACGCAAGGCGGCCAGGGTCTGCTCGTCCACCGACTTGGCATCATGGGGATGCACCCCCGCGGTCGAGAAACAGTAGCCGGGCCAGCGGCTGGCCAAGGTGGCGCTCTCCTGGCTGCCCGCCAGGTCGGTACCGGTCAGGATCAGTGCGCTGAGTCCGGCGGCGCGGGCGCGCTCGACCAACTCGTCCTGCTCCCCCGCAAACTGGGGGCTAGTGAGGTTAATGCCTATGTCTATCATGGAGTCTTCAAAAATGCAGATGAAAGCCATCAAGGGCCACTACCATACTCCCCGCGACCGACCATGAAAAGGGCCGATGCCCCAACGGGCATTCAGCTTGTGCCCTCCCTTCTGGCAAGCCACCGCCCCGGCTTGCGCTGGCAAGGCGCAAAAAGAGAGGGGGGCTCAGCCCCCCTCTTCGGTCTCCTCGTCGGCCAGTGGCTCTTTGCGGGTATAGAAACGCGCGAAGAAAACCCCGACCTCGAACAGCATCCACATGGGAATGGCGAGCAGTGTCTGGGAGAAGACATCCGGCGGCGTCAGCAACATGCCGATGACGAACACTGTCACCACCACATAGGGACGCTTGGCCTTGAGGCTCTCCGGGGTGGTGACCCCGGTCCAGCACAGCAATATGGTCGCAACCGGGATCTCGAACGCCACCCCGAACGCGAAGAACAGCGTCAGCACGAAATCCAGGTAGTTGGCGATATCGGTGGCAATGGTCACCCCGGCCGGCGCCGTGCTGGTGAAGAAACCAAACACCAGCGGGAACACCACATAGTAGGCGAACGCCATGCCCGAGTAGAACAGCAGGGCGCTGGAGCAGACCAGTGGCATGATGAGCCGCCGCTCATGCTTGTACAGGCCCGGGGCGATGAAGGCCCAGGCCTGGTAGAGCAGATAGGGGATGGTGATGAAGAAGGCGACCACTATGGTCAGCTTGATGGGCGTCAGGAAGGGGGTCGCCACATCGGTCGCTATCATGCTGGTGCCCGCAGGCAGCTGGCTTATCAGTGGCTCAGAGACGAACTTGTAGATATCGTTCGAAAAATAGACCAGGCAGACAAACACCAGCAGTATGGCGCCAAGGGCATGGAGCAGGCGGGTCCTCAGCTCCACCAGGTGGGCGATCAACGGCTGTTCGGTCTGGCTCATGGCTTGGCCTCCCCATTGAGATCCGGCGATGCAGCCTTGGCCGGTGCGGCCACAGGTTGCTGCGGCTCGGCAGCCTGCGCGTTGACTGGCTGCGCTCTGGCGGCGCCATCGGGCAAGATGCGGTTTTCCGGCTCGGGCTGCGCCTCAGGCTCATCGATAGTTGCCTCCGAAGGCGCAGCCTTGGCGTAGGGATGAGTGACCGACTCGGCCGCCTCCTTCAGCTTGTCGATGGACTCTTGCAGTTCCGGGCTCAGATTGCGCATCTGCAGTTGCTCGGCCTTCTTGAGATCGTTATGCAGCTCTTGCAGCTTGAGCTCTTGCGCCAACTCGGACTTGACCGCATTGGCCGTGCTGCGCACCGCCCGGATCCAGCCGCTGACGGTACGGATGGCCACCGGTAGCCGCTCAGGGCCCAGTACCAGCAGGCCGACGATGCCGACCACGATCAGTTCCCAAAAACCGATATCGAACATGGCTTAGGCCTGATCTTTGTCTTTCTGCTTCGCGCTCTCGTCCTGCTTGGCCGATTCATTCAGCTGCTTGGGATCGAAGTCCGCATCCTTTTGCACCGGTTTGGCATCGGGTTCGTCAGAGATGGCTTTCTTGAAGCCCTTGACCGCAGCGCCCAGATCGCCGCCAATGCCGCGCAACTTCTTGGTACCAAACAACAACACCACGATGGCCGCGATGATCAACAACTGCCAAATACTGATTCCACCCATGATTTTCTCTCCGAAATTGGCGCCGTCAGGCGCGCATTGTGATTAGTGTGAGCGGGCCTTGAGCCAACCGAGCAGCCAGCATACGCCACTGGCACCCAAAGAGACTTGACCCCATTCAATATGTTGTTCGGTAATCAGGAATACACCCGCCAACAGCAGCGCCGCGCCGGTACCAAGCAGATAGCGAGCCTGACCCTGACGACGACTATGACTGCGAAATTCGACAAACAGATGATCAAACTGACGTTGTTGGCTGCGGGCCTGACGCAGGGTCTCGTAAACCAGCTCGGGCAGCTCGGGCAACTTCTCGGCCCAGAAGGGTGCCTTGTCGCGGATCGCGTTCCAGACCGCCTTGGGGCCGACCTGTTCGCGCATCCAGTTTTCCAGGAAAGGCTTGGCGGTCTGCCACAAGTCGAGCTGGGGATAGAGCTGGCGCCCCAAACCCTCGATATAGAGCAGGGTTTTCTGCAGCAACACCAGCTGGGGCTGCACCTGCATGTTGAAACGCCGGGCGGTGTTGAACAGATTGAGCAGCACATGGCCGAACGAGATCTCGGACAGGGGTTTCTCGAAGATGGGTTCCAGCACGGTGCGGATGGCAAACTCGAACTCGTCGACCTTGGTGTCGGCAGGCACCCAGCCTGACTCCACGTGCAACTCGGCCACCTTGCGGTAATCCCGGTTGAAGAAGGCGAGGAAGTTCTCGGCCAGATAGCGTTTGTCCTCCTTGTTCAGGGTGCCGACTATGCCGCAATCTATGCCGATCCAGAGTGGGTTTTCCGGGTGCTCGCGAGCCACGAAGATGTTGCCGGGGTGCATGTCCGCGTGGAAGAAGCTGTCCCGAAACACCTGGGTGAAGAAGACCTCGACACCGCGCTCGGCCAGCAGCTTCATGTTGGTGCCGTTCGCTTCCAGGGCGGCAATGTCGGAAACCGGTATGCCGTAGATGCGCTCCATCACCAACACCTGCTCACGGCAGTGCTCGGAGTAAACCTCGGGCACATAGAGGGCGTCCGAGCCGAGGAAGTTGCGGCGCAGCTGGATGGCGTTGGCGGCCTCGCGCATCAGATTGAGCTCGTCGAGTATGGTCTTGCGATACTCGGCAACCACCTCGACTGGCCGCAACCGGGCGCTGGAGGGGGCAAAGCGGGACACCAGCCGGGCCAGGGCAGTCATCAGCCGCAGATCGGCCTCTATGGTCTGCTCGATATCGGGGCGGATCACCTTGATGACGATCTCGCGGCCATTCTCCTTGAGACGGGCCGTGTGCACCTGGGCGATGGAGGCGGAGGCCAGTGGCGTCTCGTCGAAATCATCGAACAGCGCCTCGATGGGCACCCCCAGACTCTGCTCTATCTGGCTACGGGCCAGCTGGCCGCAGAAGGGGGGTACCCTGTCTTGCAGCAGCGCCAGCTCCTCGGCGATGTCGGGGGGCAGCAGATCGCGCCGGGTCGACAACATCTGGCCAAACTTGATGAAGATGGGACCGAGCGCCTCGAAGGCCAGGCGGATGCGCATGCCGCGACTCTCGCCCTGCTGCCGATTCTTGAGCCAGAACAGGCTACGGCGGGCCAGGCGGCCAGGCCAGGGTTGATACTTGGCCGGCACCAGCTCGTCTATTCCCTGCTCAAGCAGGATGGCGACGATGCGATAGAGACGTTTGAACTCCTTGGGGGTCATCAGGGGATCCGTTGCTCGAGGCGGGCGAGACGCAGTTCGGTGGCCTTGAGGCGCTGGGCCAGCGCATCGACGTCATCGGAGAAACTGGCCACTTCCAGCGGGCCCGGGGCGAGGCGAACCTCTTCGGTGAGATATTCTGCCAGCTGGCGTTGAGTGCGGCACAGCTCGGTCCCTATCGCCTTGCGCGCCTGATGGGCACCGCGAAACAGACTGTGCGCCAGCACGTCCCCGGTGTAACGAGAGAGGTGCTCTTCCCAATCGATATCGAGTTCGCCAAGCAGAGTACTGAAGGCCTGCACCAGCTGGGGATCCCCATGCAAGTCCAGCTTCTCCTCTCGGATATAGCGCGTCAGGGCGGAGGGGTCTTTGAGCAGACCCAGGGCGCTCAGGGAGAGGCTCAGCACGGCATCCGCCTCCCCTTCATGCTGAGCCAGCACATCGAGACGACGCTCCGAGAAGATAAACCAGAGCGGCTTGAGCTCGCGCAGATCCAGCTTGAGCACTTTGCCATTCAGTTTGCGCAACCGCTCCGGGCTCTGATCATCGAGGCGCAGCAGCTGGTTGAGGCTGGTTTCGATCACGGCCGTGACCATGGCATCCATTGGCATACTCGGCCCTTAGAACTTGTAACCACGGTGCAGGGCGACGACGCCCTGGGTGAGGTTGTAGTAATCCACCTGATCGAAGCCCGCCTCCAGCATCATTGCCTTGAGGGTCTCCTGATCCGGGTGCATGCGGATGGATTCCGCCAGGTATTTGTAGCTTTCGCCGTCGTTCGCAACCAACTCGCCCATTTTCGGCAGCAGTTTGAATGAGTAGAGATCATAGAGCTTGGCGATCACCTCACTCTCCGGTTTGGAGAACTCCAGCACCAGCAGGCGACCGCCCGGCTTGAGCACCCGGAACATGGAGGCCAGCGCCTTCTGCTTGTCGGTGACATTACGCAGGCCGAAGCCGATGGTGATGACATCGAAATGGTTGTCCGGGAAGGGCAGGGCCTCGGCATTGGCTTGCACGAAGGAGACATTGTTGGCGACCCCCAGATTGCGCAGCTTGTCGCGACCGACTTTCAGCATGGAATCGTTGATATCCGCCAACACCACCTGCCCGGTCTCACCGACGATGCGGGAGAACTTGGCAGTGAGATCGCCGGTGCCACCGGCCAGATCCAGCACCTTCTGGCCACGGCGCACGCCGGAGCAATCAATGGTGAAGCGCTTCCACAGGCGGTGAATGCCGAACGACATCAGATCGTTCATCACATCGTACTTGGCTGCCACCGAATGGAAGACCCCGGCCACGAGCGTCTCTTTCTCGTTGGCCTCGACGGTTTTAAAGCCAAAATGCGTAGTTGTAGTCGGTTCCGACATCCCTCAAACACCCATAGAACAAACAATGGCCGCCAGTTTACCAGAGCCGCCAGCGTCCGGACACCTTAAACCCGGCTCCCGACCAACTGCATGCCCAGCACCACCATGGCCAGACAGAGGAAGAGGTTGAGCCCCATGTTGAGCACCGCCTTGAGCCAGGCACCTTGCTGGGCCAGCAGCACAGTGTCCAGCGCAAAGGAGGAGAAGGTGGTCAGGGCGCCCAGTATGCCAACCATCAGCAACGGCTTCATAGGGTGTTCCAGCACGTGACCATTGCTGATGAGGGCAAAGGCAATGCCCATGATGAAGGAGCCGAGCACATTGACGGTCAGGGTGCCGTAGGGAAAGTGACGGCCCAGTAGCAGGGCCATCAACTCCGTCATACCAAAGCGCAGACAGGCGCCGATGGCGCCACCACAGGCCACAAATAACCAGGTTTGCATGGTAAATCTCCAAGGGTTTCAGCCGACATTATGCAAAATATCCCCTGTGGTTGACAGGGTCATGGTCGGCCTAATGTTCCCTCAACTCAGCGGCGAAAATCGATGAATTCGCGTTGCGTCAGATGAATGTGAGTCCTGGCAGGCGTCGTTTCGGCAATCAGCTTGCCATGACGAATGGAGTAGCGTACCGGCACCTGACGGCGCACCGCATCGAAGCCGTTCTCGGCGGGCAGGATCAGCAGGTTGGCCGGCTTACCGACCTCGATACCGTAGCGATCCTCTACCTGCAGGGTACGGGCGCTATGGTTGCTGATCAACTTCAAGCCATCGTTGATCTGCTCATACCCCATCAATTGGCAGACATGCAGCCCCATGTGCAGCACCTGCAGCATGTTGGCCGTGCCCATTGGGTACCAGGGATCGAATACATCGTCGTGGCCGAAGCAGACATTGATATTTGCCTCCAGCATCTCCTTGACCCGAGTGATACCACGCCGCTTGGGGTAAGTGTCGAAGCGCCCTTGCAGG
Organism: Aeromonas rivuli; assembly: GCF_020149575.1. Classification (NCBI taxonomy): domain Bacteria; kingdom Pseudomonadati; phylum Pseudomonadota; class Gammaproteobacteria; order Aeromonadales; family Aeromonadaceae; genus Aeromonas; species Aeromonas rivuli. The sequence continues at coordinate 4,309,997 of NZ_CP079742.1, forward strand.
TGGATATTGACCAGGGGATTGGCGACGAAGTTGATATCTGCCATGCGTAGCAGGCGGAACAGCCGGGAGGCATAAGCACCGTTATAAGAGTGCATGGCAGTAGTATGGCTGGCGGTGACGCGTTTCCCCCAACCGCGTTCCAGCGCCAGGGTCGCCAGGGTTTCGATGAAACGTGACTGTTCATCGTCGATCTCGTCGCAATGTACATCGATCAGGGCGTTATATCGCTCCGCCAGCTCGAATGCATAATGCAGACTCTCGATACCGTACTCCCGGGTAAATTCGAAATGGGGAATGGCGCCCACCACATCGGCACCGAGGGCCATCGCCTCTTCCATCAGCCCCTTGCCGTTGGGATAGGAGAGGATCCCCTCCTGGGGAAAGGCCACAAGCTGCAACTCGACCCAGGGTTTCATCTCTTCGCGCAGCTCCAGCATGGCCTTGAGGGCGATCAGCTCAGGATCCGACACGTCCACATGGCTGCGCACGAACTGTATCCCATTCGCTATCTGCCATTTGAGCGTCTGCCTGGCCCGGGTTTTGACATCCTCATGGGTGAGCAGGGCCTTGCGCTCAGCCCAGCGCTCTATGCCCTCGAACAGGGTACCGGACTGGTTCCAGCTCGGCTCACCCGCGGTCTGGGTAGTATCCAGATGGATGTGTGGCTCGATAAAGGGGGCCATGGCCAACCCCCCCTCGCCATCCAGACAGTCATCATCCGTCCTGATCCCATTCATGGGGGTCACACTCTCGATCAATCCATTCTGGCAGTGGATCTGCCACAGACCCTGCTGCCCCGCCAGCCTCACATTGGTGATCAACATCCTGCCTCTCCCTATTCTCTAAATGCTATCGGCTTTATTTCACAACAAGTTAACTTGGATCAACGAATGAGAGAAGCCATTGGGTGTGGTTCATACGAGAACTGTTAACATGACTGAGATAGGGATCACCAGAAGCCGGACGGAACAAAATGAAAGAGAAAATGATAGAGATAGGCAGCATTGGCCTGTTTAACGAATATTTGCAGGGTCTGGGGATCCGCAAGCCGCCACTCGATGCCATAGAGAGCCACTGGGAATACCGGCGGGAAGACAAGTTGACTGCCATGGTCACCAAAACACCTTCTGGCGAGGTCAGGTGCTACCTGGATGCCAGGGCGATCTCGTTGAATTGATGGTCCGGTCATCAAAATCGTCAATGCAAAAAGGCCTTCCCGATTGGGAAGGCCTTTCAATTTACTGGTGCTGATACCCAGAGTCGAACTGGGGACCTCATCCTTACCAAGGATGCGCTCTACCAACTGAGCCATATCAGCACACTAACCGGTAAAGAACACACTGTGTGCGTTATCTCAATCTGTTGTCCGCAACAACCTGACGTTGTTACACGACCAATCACATCGCTGTGACTGTAATTAGGAGCCTGGCAGTGTCCTACTCTCGCATGGCGAATGCCACACTACCATCGGCGCTACCGCGTTTCACTTCTGAGTTCGGCATGGGATCAGGTGGGTCCACGGCGCTATGGCCGCCAGGCAAAAAACTTCATCCGGAAAGCTGACGTGAATAACGACTTGGCCTTATTGGCTTGTCGCTATCACTGAATTAGGTAAGTAGTCTCGCACTTGCTACAAGTCTCAGAACACTTCTTGGGTGTTGTATGGTTAAGCCTCACGGGTAATTAGTATGGGTTAGCTCAACACGTCGCCGCGCTTACACACCCCACCTATCAACGTTGTGGTCTCCAACGGCCCTTTAGGACCCTCAAGGGGTCAGGGATGACTCATCTCAGGGCTCGCTTCCCGCTTAGATGCTTTCAGCGGTTATCGATTCCGAACTTAGCTACCGGGCAGTGCCACTGGCGTGACAACCCGAACACCAGAGGTTCGTTCACTCCGGTCCTCTCGTACTAGGAGCAACTCCCTTCAATCATCCAACGCCCACGGCAGATAGGGACCGAACTGTCTCACGACGTTCTGAACCCAGCTCGCGTACCACTTTAAATGGCGAACAGCCATACCCTTGGGACCGACTTCAGCCCCAGGATGTGATGAGCCGACATCGAGGTGCCAAACACCGCCGTCGATATGAACTCTTGGGCGGTATCAGCCTGTTATCCCCGGAGTACCTTTTATCCGTTGAGCGATGGCCCTTCCATTCAGAACCACCGGATCACTATGACCTACTTTCGTACCTGCTCGACCTGTCCGTCTCGCAGTTAAGCTGGCTTATGCCATTGCACTAACCTCCTGATGTCCGACCAGGATTAGCCAACCTTCGTGCTCCTCCGTTACTCTTTGGGAGGAGACCGCCCCAGTCAAACTACCCACCAGGCACTGTCCGCGAGCCCGATTCAGGGCCCTGCGTTAGAACATCAAACATACAAGGGTGGTATTTCAAGGACGGCTCCACGACAACTAGCGTCATCGCTTCAAAGCCTCCCACCTATCCTACACATGTAGGTTCAATGTTCAGTGCCAAGCTGTAGTAAAGGTTCACGGG
>NZ_CP079742.1:4317500-4357928 GCF_020149575.1 Aeromonas rivuli
GGCATACAAGCGGATCAGTTGACTCCTGGTATCCACATCATCCATCAGCTTGCGGTCTATGGCTGTTTGCAGCAACGCCAGGGCCTGCTCGCCCCGTTTGGCGGAAAGATTGAGGGCCACGGCCTGTTGCCACCAGCGTTGCTCGGTCGGCTCACGGCGGATCAGCTCGCTGGCCTGGTCGGCCGCCTGGGGATAACGCTGCAAGGCAGTCAGGGCCGAGAGCCGGATCAGGGCCACCGGTTTTTGCCACCCCTTCTTGAGCAGCTGATCGCTCTGGCTAACCGCCTCTGCGTACTGTTTGTTGTGGTAGTAGAGACCCGCCAGGCGCAACCTGAGCTCGTCACTTGGCTGCTTGGCAAGCACGGCCTGGTAGCTGGCAATGGCGCCACGCCAATTGGATTGCTGAGCTTGAATATCGCCATGCAGGCGCAGCAGCTGGAGCCGTTGTTGCTCCGGCCACTCTTTATAGGTCAGTGCCTGCTCCACATAGCGGCTCGCCTGGGCCGTCTGTTGCAAGTTGGCAGCCAGGGAGGCATTGAGCTGAGCCAACCAGGCCTGCTCAGCCTCTGAGCCTGGTTTCAGGTCGCGGGCCCGGCTCTGGGCCTGCTGGAACTGGCCGGACTGATAGAGCTTGAGCACGGGGGCCAGCTGGCGGGAGAAGAGCGGGCTCACCTCCATGGCCCAACTGCCGGCGCTCACCAGGGCCAACAGGCAGATCCAGATCCGCAACATAGTCATGACTCCAACTTGAACTTGAGGGTGATCACCTGGGGCAACTTGTCACTCGCCCCGGGTCTTGGCTGATAACGCCACTTGCTCACCGCCTGGATGGCGGCTCGCTCGAACTGACGCCTGGGTTTGGCCTCGACCACGGTCACATCCTGTACCCGTCCCTGGGCATCGACCGCGAAGCTCAGCGTCACGAAACCCTCTATACCAGCCTGTTGCGCCCGGTAGGGGTAGGCAGGCTCGATGCGCTGCAGCGGGGTCAAGATGTCACTGCTGCCAACACCGCCCAGCTGACCATGGGGATTCCCCGCTGCCACGGCAGCCGGTGCTGGCGCGGCCAGTACACCGGGGGCGGCAACCTGCACCGGACTCAGATCAGCCACCAGATCCAGGCTGGGTTGTACCGAAGGCAGAGGCGGCGTTACCGGGGTGGGCATGGGGCTCAGGGAGAGAGCGGCCGGGGGTTCGGGCAGAGGCTCGGGTTTCGGCGGGACAGGGCGCTCTCGCTGCGCGACCTCGCTCTGCTCCGTCTGCATCCGGATGACGATAGGATCCTGTTCATCGCGCTGGCTGCGCTCCTGGGGTGGCTCGACCAGGGCGGCCATGAACAGCAATATCCCCAGGCTGAGCAGCAGACCCAGCCCCAGGCTCATCAGCTTGAACTTCATGGGGCAGACACCGCTACCGCTATGCTGGCGATCCCGGCGGCCTTGGCCTCATCCATCACCCTCACCACCTTGCCATGGGGCACACGCTCGTCAGCCTGGATCACCAGGCTGGCCTCGGGCTGTTCGGCCAACATGCGCGCCAGGCTGGCTTGCACCCGCTCTATGTCTACCGGCTTGCGATCCAGGTAGATCTGACCCTGTTCACCGATGGCCAACATGATGCTGGAGGACTTCTGGGCCTTGGCATTGCTCGCTTGGGGACGATTGACCTCGAGCCCGGCTTCACGCACGAAAGAGGTGGTCACTATAAAGAAGATCAACATGATGAAGACGATGTCGAGCATGGGGGTCATGTCTATCTGCACTTCATCACGCACGCGCTTGGATTGGCGTCTCATGGTAATACCTTCTCTTCGCGCAGTCCGTCCCGGGTTTGTGCCAAGGCCCGTTTGGCCTTGCTGTCGAGACGACTGAGTAACAATACGCCGAGCAAGGCAACGACCATGCCCGCCATGGTAGGTATGGTGGCGCGGGAGATGCCGCCGGCCATGCTCTCTGGATTAAAACGGTTGGCTGCCGCCAGGGTGTCGAACACCCCTATCATGCCGGTCACTGTGCCAAGCAGCCCCAACATGGGGCAGAGCACGACCAGGGTGCGGATGATGATCAGATGGCGACCGAGCTCCAGCTCGGCCTGAGCCAGCCAGCGACCACGGATGGCGCGGGCATGCCAGCTGCTTTGTTCCGCTCTGGCCTGCCAGTCGGCTTGCAGACGGCGCTGCAATACGCCATAGCCCAGATTGAGATACAGCAACCGCTCAATGATCAGGATCCACATCAGCGCCAGCATGGCCAGTATGACCCAGAGCACAGGGCCACCTCGGCCCATGAAGCTCTGCAACTGATGCCAGATGTCGAGCATCATGCCGCACGCCCTTCCCGTATTTCGCCTTCGGCACGCTCGGCCAATATGCCGGCCACTTGCTGCTCCAACACATTGGAGAGCTCGACGAAGCGCGACTGCAGCAAGCTATGGGAGAGGATGAGCGGTATGGCTGCCACCAGCCCCATGACGGTGGTGATCAGCGCCATCGAGATGCCACCGGCCATGATCTTGGGATCGCCGGTACCGAACTGGGTGATGGCCTGGAAGGTGCCAATCATGCCGGTCACCGTGCCGAGCAGACCCAGCATGGGCGCCAGGGCGGCGATCACCTTGACCATGCCCAGACCCCGCTCGAGGCGCGGCGTCTCCTGCAAGATGGCCTCATCCAGCCTTAGCTCCAGGGTCTCCATGGCGATCTCCGGGTGCTTGTCCGCGACCAGCAGAACCCGGCCGAGGGCGTTGTCCGCATGATAGTCACCGCTGGCCAGCTGACGACGCACCCGGCCCAGCTCGCGAGAGAGGCTCCACAGCCGCACCGCGGCGATGCCCAGGCCGATCAGGGCCAGCAATATGATGATGGCGCCCACTTTTCCGCCCTGCTGCAGCTGCTGCCAGAAACCAGGGGCCTGGGCCTGCATGGCAAGCAGGACGCCATGGGAGGGATCGAGCGGTACGGCCTCGCCCTCCTGACCCTGGTATGCATGGGCGGCACGATTGAGACTGGCTGGCAGACCGAGCACAGGGGTCAGGCCATCGGCTTCCACCTGGAGCAACCCCTCTTTCCCCAGCAACATGAAGCTGCCGATGCGGGTCACCGGCTGGCGGCTGGCGGCACCCTGGCCATCCAGCACATTGGCGTCGAAGCGGGCAATCTGGCCCGATCCGGTGATCTCTTGCATCAGTAGACTTGGCAGTTGAGCCAGGGCGGTGCGGTCCGGCACATCCTGCTCCTTGCTCATCTGCTGCAAGGGTTGCAAGCGATCGCCATATTGACCCTGAAGCGCCGAGCCACCGAGCAACCTGGTCGCGTCGTTTGCTCCCTGGCGGGCCACGGCAAAGACCTCGTCCATGTCACTGGCCGCTTGCTGCCACTGGGATTTCAATTCACCCAGCTTTTTCTCGTTGTCGGCAAATTCACTCGCCAGCTGCTTGCTCTGCTGCTGGGCGGCACTCAGCCGGGCACGGGCGCTCGCCAGGGTCTTGCTGACCTCACCAAGATCCTGACTCGCTTGTTGTTCGCGGGCCTGCTCCTGTGCCTGCCAGTCTTCATTGGCCAACGCTGGCTGCATCATGCCCAGTGTCAGAGCGACAAGAAGGGGAAGTTGTCTCATGACTGGGTCTCCTGCAGGGCCACGGAGAGCGGCAGTTGCAACAACTGGGGGACGCCCTTCTCTTTTGCCATGGCGAATGCCTCGCCGAGCGGGCTCAGCCACTGTTCATCCAGCGCCAGCCATGTTTTCTGTTGTGCCGACCAGCGCCAGGCCAGGCTGTGATCCGCCGTCATGGCGAGCAGGGCCACCCGGCCCACGGCCAACACCTCGACCCGGCGCGGCGTGCCATCCAGGGTCAACTCGGCCGAATAGGCATCGAGCCGGTTACCGTATTCGGCCTCGATCTGATAGGCCTGCAACAGTTGGCGAAATTTCTCCGCCTCGCTCACGTCGCTGCGCGCCAGGGTCGCTTTCAACCCCTGCACCCGTGATAACCGCTCCTCCTTGCGCAGGGGAATGTCATCTTGCACCAGCGACGCCAGGTCGCTCTGCATCTTCAGCATCAGGGGGATAAGGCCCTGACGGGTCTCTTCCACCGCGCCGAGCTGGGTATTGAGGCGAGTCAGCTCCTTGCGCTGATCGGCGACCAGAGACTGCATATAGCTGTTGTAAGCCTCGAGGTCGCGCAGTTGCAATTCGGCATTCTGCAACTCCTGGCGAGCGGCGAGGGCGGCATCGGCCGCTTTCTCCACCCGCAGCTGGGATGCTTGCCCGGCGGCAATACTCGCCTTGAGAGCAGGCTTGACCAGTTCATCGGCAGAAACTGACAAGGAGATCGATAATGGCAACAGGGCCAGACACCATAACTTGTTCATGAAATAGATCTTATCAATGATAACTATTCTCATTATTTCAAATCATGGGACCAGTAGCAATCGACATCAGTCCTTGGCCTAGGGGGAAAAAAACAGGATAATTTTTAGACAAACACGGGATGTACTGGCGTTGGTAGAAGCAACACCACATTTATAACTAAAAAATATCTTTTCGATCAGCAAGATAGGGATCGAAAAAGGAGAGAAAGATGTTTAACGACGCCATATGGGAACACATAGACAGGTTTACCAGGGCCAAGAAAACAAGCGACATCCAGCAGCTTCTGGAACGTTTCAGCCACCAGATGGGCTTCGATTATTTTCGTTTGCTGATTATTTTTCCCATCAGCATGCAAAAATCCCACGTCGCTCTGTTCAATAATTGCCCAACCAGCTGGTTCAATGCCTATACGGAAAAACAGTTCCTGACTCAGGATCCTGTGGTGCATCTTGGCCTCAAACAGACTCAGCCCATCTTCTGGAATCAGCTCGATTGCACCTCTCCCTGGCTACCCAGCGCCAGTCAGGAAGTGATGAACCTGGCCGCCGACTTCGGCGTTCGTAACGGTGTCTCCTTTCCGCTGCACACCCCGCAGGGTGAACACGGCATCCTCTCCTTTATTACCAAGGAAAAATCCGATTCCGAGCTGATGTTCGACAACGTGCCTATGCTCTCCTTCTGTGCCAGCTACATCTTCAACTCGGCCCTGACCCTCATCAAGGCCAGACCGGATCTGATGAAGTATCTGACCGAGCTGTCGGACCGGGAGAAGGAGTGCCTGTTCTGGGCCAGCGAGGGCAAGACCTCCTGGGAGATAGCCACCATACTCGGCATCAGCGAACGGACCGTCAATTTCCACCTCAATCAGGTGACCAACAAGACGGACTCCAAGAACCGCAGTCAGGCCATCGCCAAGGGGATCTCCAGCGGCATCATTGTGCCCTCCCTGACCGATGTGACCATCACCAACCTGCGGCTGTCGTAATCTGTTCAGCAGCAACAAAAAGAGCCGCATTTGCGGCTCTTTTTCATGGGATCATCTTTGGCTTATTCAACCGTAACCGACTTGGCCAGGTTGCGCGGCTGATCCACGTCCGTGCCCTTGATGAGGGCGACGTGATAGGAGAGCAGCTGCAAGGGCACCGTGTAGACGATGGGGGCGATCGCCTCCTCGACATGGCTGAGGTTCATCACCCGCATGGTCTGGTCACTCTTGAAACCGGCGGCCGCATCGGCGAACACATAGAGAATGCCGCCACGAGCGCGCACCTCTTCGACGTTGGACTTGAGCTTCTCCAGCAGATCGTTGTTCGGCGCCACCACTATGATGGGCATCTCGGCATCCACCAGCGCCAGCGGGCCGTGCTTCAGCTCACCGGCCGCATAGGCTTCGGCATGGATGTAGGAGATCTCCTTGAGCTTGAGCGCCCCTTCCATGGCAATGGGGTATTGGCTGCCGCGACCCAGGAACAGGCTGTGGTGCTTGTCGGCAAACTCTTCGGCCAGGGTTTCGATCTCCTTGGCCAGCGCCAGACTCTCCTTGATGCGCTGCGGCAGGGTCTTCAGCGCCTTGACCAGCTCGGCCTCGGCGGCGGCACTCAGGTTGCCACGGCAATGACCGATGGCGGTCACCAGCATCAGCAGACCGGCCAACTGGGTGGTGAAGGCCTTGGTGGAGGCTACGCCAATCTCGGTACCGGCCCGGGTCATGAAGGCGAGATCCGATTCCCGCACCAGGGAGGAACCCGGTACGTTGCAGATCGCCAGGGAGCTCATGTAGCCGGACTCCTTGGCCAGACGCAGGGCCGCCAGGGTATCGGCGGTCTCGCCGCTCTGGGAGAGGGTCACCAGCAGGCTGTTGGGGCGCACCACCGACTTGCGATAGCGGAATTCGGAGGCGATCTCCACGTCGCACGACACCCCGGCGATCTCTTCGAACCAGTAGCGGGCCACCATACCGGAGTTGTAGGAGGTGCCGCAGGCGATGATCTGGATGTGCTCGACCTGGTCGAAGATGGCGCGGGCGCCATTGCCGAACGACTCGACCACCACATGATCGCTGCCCAGCCGCCCTTCCAGGGTGTTGGTAATGGCCTTGGGCTGCTCGTAGATCTCTTTGAGCATGTAGTGGCGGTACTCGCCCTTGTCACCGGCATCGTGGGAGAGCTCGGATTCCAGCTCCTCGCGCACCACGGCGTTGCCCTGGGTATCGAAGATGTGCACGTCACGGCGGGTCACCTCGGCCACGTCACCCTCTTCCAGGAAGATGAAACGACGGGTCACCGGCAGCAGGGCCATCTGATCGGAGGCGATGAAGTTCTCGCCGATGCCGCGACCTATCACCAGCGGGGAGCCGGAGCGGGCCACCACCACACGGCTGTCGTCACGGCTGTCCATCACCACTGTGCCGTAGGCGCCGCGCAGCTGCTTCACCGCGACTTGCATGGCAACCAGCAGGCTGGGGGCGGATTTCAGTTCGTGGTGCACCAGATGGGCGATCACCTCGGTGTCGGTGTCTGAACTGAACTCATAGCCCAGCCCCTGCAACTCGGCCCGCAGCTCTTCGTGGTTCTCGATGATGCCATTGTGCACCACAACGATATGCTCGGAAACATGGGGGTGGGCATTGCGCTCGGAGGGCTCGCCGTGGGTCGCCCAGCGGGTGTGGGCGATGCCGGTACCGCCATGGACGGACTGTTCGTCCAGCGCCTTGGCCAGCTCGGCCACCTTGCCCAGACGGCGCACCCGTTGCAACGGGTGCTCGCTGCTGAACACGGCTACACCGGCGGAGTCATAACCGCGATACTCGAGACGGCGCAGGCCTTCCACCAGAATTTCAGCCACATCACGTTGGGCGACTGCCCCGACGATGCCACACATAGACTTCTCCTTAAAATTGACTTGTTAACAATGGGATGAGCAGGCGAGCGTCAGCCTGCGAGGGGGGCGCAGATCAGCGTCACCCCTTTGGATTCGAGTAGTTGCCGGGTCTCGTCGGCCAAGTCTTCGTCCGTCACCAGGGTATGGATTTGCGCCCAGGGCAACTCCAGGTTGGGGATCTTGCGGCCTATTTTTTCTGACTCGACCATGACGATCACCTCCCGCGACACCTCGGCCATCACCCGGGACAGGCCCACCAGCTCGTTGAAGGTGGTGGTGCCCCGCTCGGGATCTATGCCATCGGCGCCGATGAACAGCTGGTCGAAGTCATAGGAGCGCAACACCTGCTCCGCCACCTGGCCCTGAAAGGACTCGGAGTGGGGATCCCAGGTGCCGCCGGTCATCAGCAGGGTGGGTTCGTTCTCCAGCTCGCGCAGGGCACCCGCCACATTGAGGGAGTTGGTCATGACGATGAGGCCACGCTTGTTGCCCAGCATGGGGATCATGGCGCTGGTGGTGCTGCCGCTGTCGATGATGATGCGATTGTGATCGCGGATCCGGTCAGCAGCCGCACGGGCGATGGCCAGCTTTCGCTTCGAAACTTGTTCCGGGTTATCCGTCACGACCATCTCGCTCGGTAGCGGCACGGCGCCCCCATAACGACGCAGCAGCAGACCGCCGGTTTCCAGCACCGCCAGATCCTTGCGGATGGTCACTTCCGAGGTGGAGAAGTGCTTGGCCAGGGTATCGACGCTCACTTCGCCCTGCTCTTGCACCAGGGTCACTATGGTGTGGCGGCGCTGTTGAGTGTTTCGTTTTGTCATCGTTAAGTTTCGATTCGAAAGAATGGCGGGATATTAGCAAGCTTTGCGGGAAAAACAAGCGGACAAAATAGGATCCCCATCACTTAACTGCCAAAATAGACCGGCAGAGAGTGAGAGGATCCCATGCACAAGAGATTGATATGGTTGGTAGAAGACGAAGCCAACATCGCCGACACCCTGATCTATGCCCTGCAGACCGAGGGGTTCGAGGTGATCTGGTTCAACCTGGGCGAGACCATGTTGGCGCGACTGGAACAGACGCAACCTGACTTCCTGATCCTGGATGTGGGTCTGCCCGACATCAATGGCTTCGAGCTGTGCAAGCGGGTGCGGGCGCACAGCGACACCCCGCTGATGTTCCTCACCGCCCGCAGCGAGGAGATAGACCGCTTGATCGGGCTGGAGATTGGCGCCGATGACTATGTGGCCAAGCCGTTCTCGCCCCGGGAGGTCTGTGCCAGGGTACGCACCATCTTGCGCCGCAGCGAGCGGCAGCCCCCCTCACAGGCCAGTGGTTTGCTGCTGGATGAGGAGCGGGCCCGCATTTGTTTCCACGGTCAACCCCTGAGCCTCACCCGCTATGAATACCTGCTGCTCAAGACGCTGATGCAGGCGCCGGGCCGGGTTTACTCCCGCCAGCAGTTGATGGATCGGGTGTGGAGCGGGGCCGAAGATAGCCTGGATCGCACCGTCGATACCCATATCAAGACCCTGAGGGCCAAGCTGCGGGAGCGGGATCCCGATGCCAATCTGATCCTGACCCACAGGGGGCTGGGTTACAGCCTGGAGCTGGCATGACCGATGTGCATGGGACTGCAACTGCCGCGCAGCCTGGGCTGGCATGCAATATGAGACACGAAATATGACCATTGAACGGCAACAGCCCGACCACCGGGATCTGCCATGAGCACAATAGAACGGCAACTAGCTTGCCGTCAGGGACGGATATGAGGATTGGACTGCAACTGCTGGCCGGGCTGCTGCTCATCTTCGCCCTGGCCGCCTGGTTTGTACTGGAGATCTTCGTCGAGGAGATCAAGCCCGGGGTGCGCAGCGCCGCCGAAGATACCCTGGTCGACATGGCCCAGATACTGGCCCCCCTGGCGCTGGACGATTTGCAGGATGGCAAGATGGCCAATGGGCGACTGGCCCATGCCTTCACTCGCCTCAACCAGAGCCCCATCAATGCCCTGATCGACGGCCACCTCAAGCAGCAGGCCGAGTATCGCATCTATGTTGTTGATGCTAATGGCAGCGTTATCTACGACTCCTCTGGCCAGGATCTGGGCAAAGACTACTCCCGCTGGAACGACGTCCACCTGACCCTGCGCGGTCAATATGGTGCCCGCAGCACCCGCAGCGACCCGGACGATCCCACCAGCTCGGTCATGCACGTGGCGGCGCCGCTGCGCGAAGGGAATAAGATACTGGGCTCCCTCACCGTCGCCAAACCCAATCACACCCTGCTGCCGATGATAGAGCGTGGTGAGCGCCAGCTATTGCAGGCTGCCGCCCTCATGCTATTCATCGCCCTGCTCATCGGCGCTCTGCTGGTGTGGTGGCTCAACCGTTCCATCCGCAAGCTGGAAAGCTACGCCCAGGCGGTCAGCCAGGGGGAGCCGGCCCAGTTGCCCCATCTATACAGTCTGGAGCTGGACAGGTTGGGGCGTTCCCTCGAGACGATGCGCCGCCAGCTCGATGGCAAGCGTTACATAGAGCAGTACGTTCACAGCCTGACCCATGAACTCAAGAGCCCCCTGGCCGCCATTCGCGGGGCGGGAGAGCTGCTGGCGGAGGCGCCCCCTGCCGAGGTCGCGACTCGATTCATCAACAATATCAATCAGGAGTCGACCCGGATGCAGCAGCTGATCGAGCGCATGTTGCAGCTCGCTCGCCTCGAGTCGGGCCAGGAACGTGAACGTCAGGCGGTGGATCCGATGCAGCTGGGAGAAGGGGCGGTGGCGGCGCGCCAGATAGTGGCCGACAGGCGCGGCATCACCCTCAGCCACAGCCTCAAACCAGCCCAGCCACAACGCTGGGATCGACTGCTGGTGGGACAGGCGCTGGGCAATCTGATCGACAATGCCCTCGACTTCAGCCCAAGCGGAGGCCTGTTAGTGATAGAGGGCGAACCGGTGCAGGAGGGTTACCGCTTCCGGGTCAAGGATCAGGGGCCTGGCATCCCGGATTTCGCCCTGCCGCGCATCTTCGAGCGCTTCTACTCCCTGCCCAGGCCAAACGGCGCCAAGAGCAGCGGCATAGGGCTCAGCTTCGCCGCCGAGGTGGCCCGCCAACATGGAGGCAGCCTGACGTTGCACAACGAGCAGCAAGGCGGGGTACTGGCCGAACTCTGGCTGCCCAGCCATGGTTAACCCCTGAGCCAAGCCTCGGGCAGGCAACCGGCGAACACATCTATCAGGCTCCCACCCCCCACCTCAGCGGAGGTCGGTTTTTTCTCTCTCCTTCACCCTCACTTCACAGGGGCTCATCTCCCCTTCATCCAGCCCGGGGAGACTGGCTTGCGATAACAAGGAGCCCGTCATGGTCAAACAGATTGTCACCCACAAGATCTTCCTGCTACTGCTGCTCGGCCTGCTGCTGATGCTGCCGGTACAATCCATTCTGGATCTCAATCACGAGCGCCAGCACTATCAGCGTCAGGCCATCGGCAGCATGATGGCCAGCAGCAGCGGCCCGCAGCGGCTGCTGGGGCCAGTGCTGGTACAACCCTATAGCCGCGCCGTTACCGTGGAGCAGGATGGCAAGCGCTTCGTGCGTCAGGAGCGGCTCTATCGCTACCTGCTGCCGGAACAGCTGGATATGCGCGCCAACATGGTGGTCACCCCCCGCAAGCTCGGCATCTACCAGGCGCAGATCTACCACACCACCATCACCCTGTCCGGTCGCCTGCCCGATACCCTGACGGACAAGGCACTGCTGGCCAGCAACCCGGAGCTGCGCGTTGACGGTGCCGATCCGGCACTGGTGGCGGGTAAACCCTATCTGAGCCTGGTGCTGTCCGACGCCCGTGGCATCAACAGCGTCCCGGTGCTGCAACTGGGAGAGCGCCACATCCCCTTCGTCCCCGGTGCCCTGCTGGGAGAGGATCAGGCGGGTATTCACGCGCCGCTCGACGCCTTGCCGGGCGAACAGGGTGAGTTTCATATCGAGCTGAACCTGCAGGGTATGAACAGCCTGGAGCTGGTGCCCCTCGGTCGGGAGAGCAGGTTGCAACTGACCGGCAACTGGCCTCATCCCAACTTCATCGGCGATTTCCTGCCGGGCAGTCGCAAACTGGATGAGGCGGGTTTCAATGCCAACTGGCAGACCAGCTGGTTCGCCACCGACATGGAGACCCGCTTCTTGCGCAGCATGAGTGGCAAGGAGCAAGCACTGCCCGCCTTCAGCGTCAGTCTGGTGCAGTCTGTGGATCAATACCGACTCAACGAGCGAGCGGCCAAGTACGCCCTGCTGTTCATCGGCCTCACCTTCATCAGCTTCTTCATGTTCGAGCTGCTCAAAGGGCTGAGGGTCCACCCCATCCAGTACGCCCTGGTCGGCATGGGGCTGGTCATCTTCTATCTGCTACTGCTGGCGCTGACCGAGCATCTGGGCTTCGCCCTCGCCTACCTGCTGGCGGCGCTGGCCAGCGTGGCGCTCAATGGCTTCTACCTGAGCCATGTGCTGGGGGGCCTGAAGCAAGGGCTCGGCTTCGCGGCCCTGCTGGGGGTTGTCTATGCCACCCTCTATGGCCTGCTGCAAGCAGAGCAGAGCGCGTTACTGCTCGGCGCCCTGCTGCTGTTTGCCATACTGGCGCTGATCATGATGCTGACCCGCAAGCTGGACTGGTACAGGGTCATGGAGAGCACGGAGTCCAGGCCATAAAAAAACCGGCGCCACAAGGCGCCGGTTTCCTTTATTTCATGGATAGGGATTGATCGGGCATCACTTCTTCTTGACCGGACGCGCCCAATTCTGGATATGGCGCTGGGGCACCCGGGTGATCACCAGTTCGTGCTCTGCCACGTCCTTGGTGATGGTCGAGCCCGCCCCCAGGGTCGCCCCCTTGCCGATGCGCACCGGCGCCACCAGCTGGGTGTCGGAGCCGACGAAGACGTCATCCTCTATGATGGTCTGGAACTTGTTCACCCCATCATAATTGCAAGTAATGGTGCCGGCGCCGATGTTCACCCTGGCACCCACCTCGGTGTCTCCCAGATAGGTCAGGTGACCACACTTGGAGCCAACCCCGAGCCGGGACTTCTTCATCTCGACGAAGTTGCCCACATGAGCATCCTGTTCCAGCACGGCACCGGGCCGCAGGCGGGCAAAGGGGCCGACCGAGCACTGGTCAGCAACCTGCGCCCCCTCGATGACGGAGTAGGGTTTCACTTCACTGTGATCGCCGATTTCGCAATCTTTCAGCACGCAACCCGCACCGATGCGCACATGATTGCCGAGTTTGACCTTGCCCTCGATGATGACGTTGACGTCGATCACCACCTCTTCACCCACCTCCAGTTCGCCGCGCAAATCGAAGCGGGCCGGATCGATCAGGGTCACACCGGCGATCATCAGCCTCTCGGCCTGCATCTGCTGATAGCTGCGCTCCAATGCCGCAAGCTGCACCCGGTTGTTGGCCCCTTCCACCTCCATGGCGCTGTCCGGATGGACGGCGGCGATGGGGCAACCATCCCCATGGGCCATGGCAATCACGTCGGTGAGATAGAACTCGCCCTGGGCATTCTTGTTGTCCAGGCGGGACAACCAGCTGCGCAGCTGCGCCCCCTTGGCCACCAGCACGCCGGTGTTCACTTCGCGGATGGCGAGCTGCTCGGCGTTGGCATCCTTCTGCTCGATGATGCCGACCACCTGGCCGTTTTCCCGGACGATACGGCCATAGCCGGTCGGGTTGTCCAACACCACGGTCAGCAGCGCCATGCCGCCATCGGCCTTGGCGACCAGCAGTCGTTGCAGGGTCTCGGGCTGGATCAGCGGAGTGTCGCCGTACAGCACCAGTACGTCGTCTTCGTCTTGCCAGAACGGGATCGCCTGGGCCACCGCATGGCCGGTGCCCAGCTGCTGGGCCTGCAGCACCCAGTTCAGATCCGGCGCGGCGATCCGCTCCTTGAGCAACTCGGCGCCGTGGCCATAGACCAGGTGCAGTTGCTCGGCACCTATCTGGCGAGCGGTGTCGATGACATGGGAGACCATGGGCTTGTTGGCGACAGGGTGCAGTACTTTTGGCAAGGAGGAGCGCATGCGAGTACCTTTACCCGCAGCCAGGATCACGACGTTGAGAGACATAGCCAGCCTTTGAAACTTGAGGAAATGCTCGGCGGAGTCTATCCAACGGATAAAAAAAAAGCGACCCGAAGGTCGCTTTTTGCATCACCGCTATTAACGGTAATTCTTTTTGACGATATCGATAACCCGCAGTTGGGCCATCGCCTTGGCCAGCTCGGTAGCGGCCTGGGCGTAATCGATGTCACCATGGGAGCTGTTGATCCGCTCCTCGGCACGACGCTTGGCTTCCTGGGCTTTCGCCTCATCCAGATCGTCGGCACGAATTGCGGTATCGGCCAGCACAGTCACGGCTTCGGGTTGTACTTCCAGCATGCCGCCGGAAACGTACATCACCTCTTCGCCACCATTCTGCTTGATCAAGCGGACCAGGCCCGGCTTGATGGCAGTCAGCAGCGGCGCGTGACCGTGGTGGATACCCAGCTCACCTTCGGAGCCTGAAACCTGTACGGTCTGAACACGGCCGGCAAACAGTTTGCCCTCTGCGCTCACCACATCCAGGTGAAAGGATATCTCAGCCATGGGTCCTCCTATCGAGGCTTACAGTTTCTTGGCTTTCTCGACGACTTCGTCGATACCGCCAACCATGTAGAACGCCTGCTCAGGCAGATCGTCATACTCGCCTTTCAGGATGCCCTGGAAACCACGAATGGTCTCTTTCAGCGGCACGTATTTGCCCGGTGAACCGGTAAATACTTCGGCCACGAAGAACGGCTGGGACAAGTAACGCTCGATCTTACGGGCACGGGATACGGTCAGTTTGTCTTCTTCTGACAGTTCATCCATACCCAGGATGGCGATGATGTCTTTCAGCTCTTTGTAGCGCTGCAGTACGGTCTGAACGCCACGAGCGGTGTCGTAGTGCTCCTTGCCAACCACCAGCGGATCCAGCTGACGGGAGGTGGAGTCCAGCGGGTCAACGGCCGGATAGATACCCAGTGCCGCGATCTGACGGGACAGAACGACGGTCGCATCCAGGTGGGCGAAGGTGGTCGCCGGGGACGGGTCGGTCAAGTCATCCGCAGGGACGTAAACGGCCTGTACGGAGGTGATGGAACCGGTCCGGGTGGAGGTGATACGTTCTTGCAGAACACCCATCTCCTCGGCCAGGGTCGGCTGGTAGCCTACTGCGGAGGGCATACGGCCCAGCAGTGCAGATACTTCGGTACCGGCCAAGGTGTAACGGTAGATGTTATCCACGAAGAACAACACGTCACGACCTTCGTCACGGAACTTCTCGGCCATGGTCAGACCGGTCAGCGCCACGCGCAGACGGTTTCCGGGCGGCTCGTTCATCTGACCGTAAACCAGGGATACTTTGTCCAGTACGTTGGACTCCATCATCTCGTGGTAGAAGTCGTTACCCTCACGGGTACGCTCGCCCACACCGGCAAAGACTGAGTAGCCGCTGTGTTCGATCGCGATGTTACGGATCAGCTCCATCATGTTGACGGTCTTGCCAACACCGGCGCCGCCGAACAGACCAACTTTACCACCCTTGGCGAACGGGCAAACCAGGTCGATAACCTTGATGCCGGTCTCCAGCAGATCGTTGCTGTTGGACTGATCTTCGTAGCTGGGGGCTTCGCGGTGGATGGACCAACGCTCTTCTTCGCCGATCGGACCCTTCTCATCGATGGGTTCGCCCAGTACGTTCATGATCCGACCCAGGGTCGAGGTACCAACCGGTACCTGGATTGCCTTGCCGGTATTAACTACTTCCAACCCACGACGCAGACCGTCGGAGGAACCCATGGTGATGCAGCGCACGACACCGCCACCGATCTGCTGCTGAACTTCCAGCACCAGACCCTGGCCTTGACCTTCACTGACGACGCACAGCGCATCGTACACCTTGGGTACGGCATTCTGCGGGAACTCGATGTCCACTACAGCGCCGATGATTTGGACGATGAAACCATTACTCATGTCAAATCCTCTAAATCTTTGATAACCCTTGCCTTACACCGCAGCAGCGCCCGATACGATCTCTGTCAGTTCCTGGGTAATACTGGCCTGACGGGCCTTGTTGTACACCAGTTGCAGATCGTTAATCAGGTTGCCGGCGTTGTCAGTCGCGGCTTGCATGGCAACCATTCGGGCTGCCTGTTCGCTGGCCAAGTTTTCCACCACGCCCTGGTACACCTGGGACTCGACGTAGCGAATCAGCAGGGTGTTCAGCAGCTGTTTGGGATCCGGCTCATAGAGGTAATCCCAATGGTGTTTCTTGGCGAGCTTGCTGTCTTCTGTTACGGGCAAAGGCAGCAATTGATCGACTCGGGGTTGTTGCACCATGGTGTTTACAAACTTGTTGTACACCAGGTACAGACGGTCAATCTCACCGTTGTCGTAAGCCTTCAGCATGACCTTGACTGAACCAATCAGGTCACTGATGCTCGGGTTGTCACCCAGTCCGGAGACATGGGCTTGCACCTTGGCACCGTGCCGCTGGAAGAAGCCGGAAGCCTTGTTACCGATCAGTGCCAGGTCAACCTTGGCACCTTTCGCGCTCCAGTCCTTCATCTCATTGAGGGCAGCCTTGAACAGGTTGATGTTCAGACCCCCACACAGGCCACGGTCGGTGGAGACGACGATGTAACCCACTCGCTTGACCTCACGTTCCATGAGGTAGGGGTGCTTGTATTCCAAGTTCCCCTGGGCGATATGGCCGATCACCTTGCGCATGGTTTCAGCGTACGGACGGCTGGCAGACATGCGTTCCTGCGCACGGCGCATCTTGCTTGCTGCCACCATTTCCATAGCGCCGGTGATCTTCTGAGTGTTCTTCACACTCCCGATCTTGGTACGTATCTCTTTTGCGCCGGCCATCTCTTACTCTCCTTCAGGTGGCAGCTTGCGCTGCCACACTCGCTTACCAGGTCTGGGTTGCTTTGAAGTCATCCAGCAACGCAGTCAGCTTGCCAACGATCGCGTCGTTGTAGTCGGCTGTGGCGTTGATGTCTGCCATCAGCTCAGCGTGCTGGGTATTGGCGTAGGAGAGCAGAGCGGCTTCGAAATCGACAACCTTGGCGATTTCGACGTCGGAGAGATAGCCCTTCTCGGCGGCGAACAGCACCAGAGCCTGGGCAGCCACACTCATCGGGGAGTATTGCTGCTGCTTCATCAGCTCGGTTACCTTCTGGCCGTGGTCCAGCTGCTTGCGGGTCGCCTCATCCAGATCGGAAGAGAACTGGGCGAAGGCCGCCAGCTCGCGGTACTGGGCCAGAGCGGTACGGATACCACCGGACAATTTCTTGACGATCTTGGTCTGAGCCGCGCCGCCCACTCGGGATACGGAGATACCCGGGTCAACCGCCGGACGAATACCGGAGTTGAACAGCTGAGTGGTCAGGAAGATCTGACCATCGGTGATGGAGATCACGTTGGTCGGAACGAACGCAGACACGTCACCGGCCTGGGTTTCGATGATCGGCAGCGCGGTCAAAGAACCGGTCCGGCCAGTCACAGCACCCTTGGTGAACTTCTCGACGTACTCGACGTTGACGCGGGAAGCGCGCTCGAGCAGACGGGAGTGCAGATAGAAGACGTCGCCTGGGTAAGCTTCGCGTCCTGGCGGACGGCGCAGCAGCAGGGAGATCTGACGGTAGGCCACCGCTTGCTTAGACAGGTCATCATAAATGATGAGCGCGTCTTCACCGCGGTCACGGAAGTACTCACCCATGGAGCAGCCGGCATAAGGCGCCAGGTACTGCAGGGCAGCGGCTTCGGAGGCAGAGGCTACGACCACAATGGTGTTGGCCAGAGCACCGTGCTCTTCCAGCTTGCGCACCACGTTGGCGATGGTGGAGGCCTTCTGACCGATCGCGACGTACACACACTTAATACCAGAGTCTTTCTGGTTGATGATGGTGTCGATGGCGATGGCGGTCTTACCTACCTGGCGGTCACCGATGATCAGCTCACGCTGGCCACGACCGATAGGGATCATGGCATCGATGGCTTTCAGGCCGGTCTGGACAGGCTGGTCAACAGACTTACGCTCGATAACGCCCGGAGCGATAACTTCGATCGGCGAGAAGCCGTCGTTGTCGATGGGACCTTTACCGTCGATAGGCTGACCCAGGGTGTTGACCACCCGGCCCAACAGACCACGACCAACCGGCACTTCCAGAATGCGGCCAGTCCCTTTTACTTTCATCCCTTCGGCCAGATCGGCGTAGGGACCCATGACCACGGCACCAACGGAGTCACGCTCCAGGTTCAATGCCAGAGCGAAGCGGTTACCCGGCAGCTCGATCATTTCACCCTGCATGGCATCGGCCAGACCGTGGATACGAATGATACCGTCGCTCACAGAGACGATGGTGCCTTCGTTGCGCGCTTCGCTCTTAACATCAAACTGCGCGATGCGCTGCTTGATAAGCTCGGCGATTTCAGTGGAATTCAGTTGCATGCTCTAATACCCCAATCAAGATTGCAGCGCGTCGGCCATGCGATCCAGCTTACCGCGGACAGTGCCGTCGATAACCAGATCTCCGGCCTTGATGAGCACTCCGGCCATCAAGGACGCATCCATGCTGCAATTCAGCTTCACTTTGCGTGCGAGACGTTGCTCCAGAGAAGCCTGAATAGCGGCCTTCTGCTGGTCGGTCAGTACATGGGCCGAAATGACCTCAGCCTGAATCTCTTTGTCGAGTTCAGCCTTGAGCAGTACATATTCGGTCACGACCGCCGGCAGCACACCCAAGCGACCATTCTCAGCCATCACCCGCATCAGGTTCTGGCCATGCTCGTCGAGTTGCTCACCGCAGACACTCACAAACAGGTTTGCGAGTTCTTCGGCAGCCACAGAGCCGTTTACCAGGGTGTGGATTGTCTCGTTTTCCACGACTTGCGCCGCGAAACCGAGCATCTCCAGCCACTGGTCAACCGCCTTGTGCTCAACGGCAAACTCGAAAGCAGCCTTGGCGTAGGGGCGAGCGATTGTAGTCAGTTCAGACATAGCCCCGTTCCCGTTACAGTTCTGCTACCAGTTTGTCGACGATGTCGCTGTTGGCAGCCTGGTCGATGTGGCGTGCCAGGATCTTCTCTGCGCCGGCGACGGCAAGAGCAGCAACCTGCTTGCGCAGTTCTTCTTTGGCACGATGACGTTCAGCTTCAAGCTCGGCACGGCCTTGAGCCAGGATTTTTTCCCGCTCTGCCTGGGCACCAACTGCGGCTTCATCGATGATCTGGGCTTTACGTTTGTTAGCCTGTTCGACGATTTCAGCAGCCTGGCGCTTGGCTTCTTTCAGCTGATCGGTGGCATTGGCCTTGGCCAAATCCAGATCTTTCTTGGCGCGTTCTGCGGAAGACAAGCCGTCAGCAATTTCTTTCTGGCGGGCTTCAATGGCAGCGATCAGCGGCGGCCATACGTACTTCATGCAAAATACTACGAAGAAGAAAAAAGCGATTGCTTGGCCGAGGAGGGTGGCGTTGATATTCACAGCCGATTTCCTCTTAAGTTAGTTAATGGGTTCTGCGTGAGTCGTGACGACTTAGGCAACCGCAAACATCACATACAGACCCAGACCAACGGCGATCATCGGGATCGCATCAACCAGACCCATCACGATGAAGAACTGGGTACGCAGCACAGGGATCAGATCCGGCTGACGAGCAGCACCTTCCAAGAATTTACCACCCAGGATACCGATACCGATGGAGGCGCCGATCGCGGCCAGGCCCATCATCAAAGCAGCAGCCATGTACAGCAGGTCCATGTTCAAGTTTTCCATGAGGATCTCCATTTATTTTTTGGTAATTGGTTGTTTGAAAAAGTTTTATTTGAGTTGCTTCATCAATGGTCTTCTTGCGCCATCGACAGATAGACGATGGTGAGAACCATGAAGATAAATGCCTGCAAGGTGATGATCAGGATGTGGAATATTGCCCAAGGCACGGACAGGATCCACTGTGACCACCAGGGTAACAAACCCGCAATCAGGATAAAGATCAGTTCGCCAGCATACATGTTGCCGAACAGTCGCAGACCCAGAGAGACTGGCTTGGAAATCAACGTGACGGTTTCAAGGATGAAGTTAACAGGGATGGCCGCAGGGTGATTGAAAGGCTGAAGCGTCAGCTCCTTCACAAACCCTTTGATACCCTTGACCTTGATGCTGTAGTACAGGATCAAGAAGAACACGCCCAAAGCCATGGACATGGTGATGTTAACGTCAGCAGAGGGAACCACACGCAGATAGGGAACACCCATCAATTGTGCAGCATGAGGGATAAAGTCAACGGGGATCAGATCCATGAAGTTCATCAGGAAGATCCACACAAACACGGTCAGCCCCAAAGGTGCGATGACCTTGTTGCGACCGTGAAAGATGTCCTTGACGTTACCATTCACAAACTCGACCAGCATCTCCACGAAGCACTGAAGTTTACCCGGCACACCGCTGGTGGCCTTGACGGCAACACGACGGAACGACCAGATAAACAGGGTGCCCAACAGAACAGAAAATATCATAGAGTCGATATTCACTGTCCAGAACCCAGACCCTACTTGCAGATGGGTCAGATGGTGGGAGATATATTCCTGAGGAGTCAGGACTTCTCCGGTTGCAGCCATGAGTTTTCCTAATAGTGGTTGTTAAGCGTGAATGAGACTATCCACTGTACAACGAGGGCGAGGATATAAGTGGCGAAGAAGGAGATGGTGTTTATCTCGATCCCTGCACCAAACATCAGGGCGAAGAGTCCTGTTGTAGTAATGAGCTTAATCCCTGCCCCACCATAAAAGTCCCGCAACACCAGCCCCACACTCTCTTTCGTCACCTTGCGGCGCAGAACCCAGAGTGTGAACAAGGCCTGAGGAACCCAATACATCCCCCCTCCGTAGAGGGAGGAATATCCGGCGTGAGCCCCGGCCTGATAAAACCAGACTGAAGCTATCGCCAGGATCAGGACGAGCTGACAAACGAGCATCGCCAAGGCCAGTGTTAAACCTTCCAAGGCTATTTTCTGTTTCACCAACTCACCTCTGAACATTACAGAACTGTAAAAAATCGGGTTCCAGAGACCCCGAATTCACAGCCCTAAAAGCCGGTCAAATTATACCCGTGAAGACGGCTATTGCAACATGGCAAAAACCCTTAATTTTTGCGGCTTTCCGCACAAAATTAAGGTTATGTTCATATCGAAAGGAATGGATGTTTTATTACTACAAAAAGCGTAAAAATCACTGTTCTGATAGGCCAAAATAGCCCAATACCCGGTCCAATTCCGCCAAGTTCTCGTAACTTATTACTAACTTGCCGCTATTCTGTTTGCCTTGTTGAAGTTGTACCTTGTTGCCAATTTTTTCTGCAATCTGGCGTTCAATGTAAGCAAATTGTGGATCGCGAACGGGGTCGGCTTTGGTTTTTACCGGTTCCAGCGATTTTTGCACCAAGCGCTCGGTATCACGCACGGTCAGGCCTTTCTGGGCCACCTGCTTGGCCAGTTCTGACTGGGCCGGGCCACTGAGTGCCAGCAGGGCGCGGGCATGGCCCATGTCGAGGTCGCCATGCTCCACGAAACGCTTCACATCGTCGTTGAGCTGGTTGAGGCGCAGCAAGTTGGTGACTGTGGTGCGTGACTTGCCCACCGCCTCGGCCACCTGCTGGTGGGTGAGTTCGAATTCGGTCAGCAGACGCTGCAGCGCCACGGCCTCCTCGATGGCGTTGAGGTCTTCGCGCTGGATATTCTCAATCAGCGCGATGGCGACCGCAGCCTCGTCGGGCACATCCTTGACGATGCAGGGCACCACCTCGAGACGGGCCAGCTGGGAGGCGCGCCAGCGCCGCTCACCGGCGATGATTTCGAAGGATTGCTCGCCGAGGGGGCGCACCACGATCGGCTGGATCACCCCCTGGGCACGAATGGAATTGGCCAGGTCTTCCAGTGCGTCCTGCGACATATCCTTGCGCGGCTGGTATTTGCCAGAGCGCAGCCACTCCAGCGGCAGCTTGCGCAGCTCGCCCTGGGGGGCCGGAGCCATGGCCTGTTCGGTACGCTGATCGCTCATCACCTGCTTCTGGCGCGCAGCCGTGCTGGTGCTGAGCAGGGCATCCAGCCCCTTGCCCAGCCCACGTTTTTTCAGGGTCATATGCTCTCTCGATCTGCGGTGGTCGGCTGGAACTCCTGCTCCTGGCGGCGCAGTATCTCGCCAGCCAGAGCCAGATAGGCCTTGGCGCCCACCGATGATTTGTCATAGTGCATGGCCGGGGCACCAAAGCTGGGCGCCTCGGCCAATCTCACGTTACGGGGGATGATGGTGCGATAGACCTTGTCTCCGAAGTGCTGTTTCAGCTGATCGGACACATCATTGGCCAGCCGATTGCGGTGATCGAACATGGTGCGCAGCACCCCTTCAATCTTGAGATCCGGATTGACCACGGCCGCCAGCTTGCTGATGGTATCGACCAGGGCCGTCAGCCCCTCCAGGGCGTAATACTCGCACTGCATGGGCACCAGTACCGAATCGGCGGCGGCCATGGCATTGACGGTCAGCATGTTGAGGGAGGGGGGGCAGTCGATGAAGATGTAATCGTATTTGTCGCGCACGGAGGCGATGGCGTTGCGCAACCGGATCTCCCGGGCGAAGAACTCCATCAGCCGGATCTCCGCCGCCGTCACATCGGCATTGGCGGCGATGAGGTGATAGCCCCCCGAGGTCTCGGTGACGATCACGTCCCGCACCGGGATATCTTCGATCAGCAGCTCATAGGCGGTGCGCTCTACGTCGTATTTGTCGACGCCGCTGCCCATGGTGGCATTACCCTGGGGATCCAGATCGATCACCAGCACCTTGCGGCGAGTGGCTGCCATGGAAGCCGCCAGGTTCACACAGGTGGTGGTTTTTCCGACCCCCCCCTTCTGGTTGGCGATGGCAATGACTTTTCCCACAAGATCCCCTCAATGAAACGGCAGCCCAAGCGGGCCTAGATAGTTTTAAACTCCAGCAGGTGACGCTCGCCTTCCAGCTCAGGCACCACCAGTTGATGGGATGCCACCAGGCGGATATTGGCCGGCAACTGGGCCAGCTCCTGTGCGGGATACTGTCCCTTGAGAGCCAGGAAGCTGCCCTCCTCGGACGGCAGATGATGACACC
The DNA here is from genome assembly GCF_020149575.1 of Aeromonas rivuli. Lineage (NCBI taxonomy): Bacteria > Pseudomonadati > Pseudomonadota > Gammaproteobacteria > Aeromonadales > Aeromonadaceae > Aeromonas > Aeromonas rivuli. The sequence goes on from NZ_CP079742.1 coordinate 4,339,982, forward strand.
AGCGCAGCATGTCCTCCAGGGAGGCAAACGCCCGGCTCAGCACCGCATCGAAGCCTTGTTCGGGTCTGTACTCTTCCACCCGGCTCAGCACAGGGGTCACATTGGTGAGACCGAGCTCCTGGATCACCTGGCGGATGAAGTTGATCCGCTTGCCGAGGCTGTCGAGCAACACGAACTGCTTGTCCGGATTGATGATGGCCAGCGGTAAACCTGGCAGGCCCGGGCCGGTACCGACATCGATGAACCGTTCACCGTGCAAGTGCCGGCTCACCACCAGGCTATCGAGGATGTGCTTGACCAGCATGGCATCGGGATCACGCACCGAGGTGAGATTGTAAGCCTTGTTCCACTTGTGCAGCAACTCAACCAGCTTGATTAGCTGGGTCTTTTGAGTCTCTGTTATAACGATATCGGCCTGCGCGAGCAGGCCGTTCAATCTTTCCAGCATGGGGATCCTCTAGGCGGTTTTACGCAGCAGGCCGTTTTTCTTGAGATGGACCAGCAGGATGGAGATGGCCGCCGGTGTGATGCCGGAGATGCGGGAGGCCTGACCTATGGTCTGCGGCTTGGCATCGCTCAGCTTGGCAATCACCTCGTTGGAGAGGCCGTTCACGTCGCGGTAATTCATGTCCAGCGGCAACAGGGTGTTCTCGTTGCGAAGCTGTTTCTCCACCTCGTCGTGCTGACGCTCGATGTAACCGGCGTACTTGATCTGGATCTCGACTTGATCCGCGGCGGCCGGATCCTCGAGAGCAGGCCCCACCCCCTCGATCGCCATCAGCGCATCGTAGGTCACCTCGGGACGACGCATCAGCTCTTCCAGACTGTGCTCACGGCTGAGCGGGGTATTTACCAGGGCATTGATACCGGGTACGGCGACATGCTGGGGGTGGATCCAGGTCGAACGCAGCCGTTGACGCTCCTGCTCCACCAATTCCAGCTTGGTATTGAATTTGGCCCAACGGTCATCATCGACCAGACCCAGTTCACGGCCAGCAGCCGTCAGACGCAGATCCGCATTGTCTTCACGCAGCAGCAGGCGATATTCGGCACGGCTGGTGAACATGCGGTAGGGTTCGCGGGTCCCCAGGGTGGAGAGATCATCCATCATGACCCCCAGGTAGGCCTGATCACGACGGGGATGCCAGGCATCCTTGTCCTGCGCCCGCAGCGCGGCGTTCAGACCGGCCAGCAGCCCTTGGGCACCGGCCTCTTCGTAGCCCGTGGTGCCGTTGATCTGTCCGGCGAAGAACAGATTGGGGATGCACTTGCTCTCCATGTTCGCCTTGAGATCCCGGGGATCGAAGAAGTCATATTCAATGGCGTAGCCGGGTCGAGTGATATGGGCATTCTCGAAGCCCCGGATCGAACGCACTATCTGGATCTGTACATCGAATGGCAGGCTGGTGGAGATGCCGTTCGGATAGAGTTCGTGGGTAGTCAAGCCTTCCGGTTCGACGAAGATCTGGTGCGCCGTCTTGTCGGCGAAGCGGGTGATCTTGTCTTCGATCGATGGGCAGTAACGCGGCCCTATGCCCTCGATCACCCCGGCGTACATGGGGCTGCGATCCAGATTATTGCGGATCACCTCATGAGTGCGCTCGTTGGTATGCGTCATGTAGCAGGAGATCTGGCGCGGATGCTGGCTCGCCTCGCCGATAAAGGAGAACACGGGGGTCGGGGTGTCGCCGGCCTGTTCCTGCATCACGGAGAGATCGACACTGCGAGCATCGATGCGTGGCGGCGTCCCGGTCTTGAGTCTGTCGATGCGCAGCGGCAGTTCACGCAGACGCTGGGCCAGAGCGATCGAGGGAGGATCTCCAGCCCGTCCGCCCTTGTAATTATCCATACCGATGTGGATCAAACCGTTCAGGAAGGTACCCACTGTGAGCACCACCGTCTTGCCACTGAAACGGATCCCGCTCTGAGTCACGACACCGGCGACACGATCCCCGTCCATGATCAGATCATCGCAAGCCTGCTGGAAGATCTTCAGATTCGGCTGGTTCTCCAACATCTCTCGCACGGCCGCTTTGTAGAGCAGACGATCCGCCTGAGCGCGGGTGGCTCGCACGGCTGGGCCCTTGGAGGAGTTGAGCGTGCGAAACTGGATCCCGCCAAGATCGATGGCTCGCGCCATGATCCCACCGAGGGCGTCAATTTCCTTGACCAGGTGTCCCTTACCGATCCCACCGATTGCCGGGTTGCACGACATGTGGCCCAGGGTATCGATGTTGTGAGTCAGCAACAGCGTATTCATGCCCATACGGGCAGATGCTGCTGCGGCCTCGGTTCCTGCATGACCGCCACCGACGACGATCACATCAAATTGTTCATGGTATTGCATTGGGATCACCTTGATCTGCACGCCTGAGATCGTTTGTTTGCCGTCTTCATCCCCGGGTTAAGGGGGCAAACATTCTATCTGTTTCCCGTGATCAGTGAAACGTCTAGTTAGCGTCCTTTCTGGGATCAGGATCCGTTAGTAGATCTTAAGGATCTTTAGATCGATCTCTTATTAGATCTTTTATTAGGATCCAGCGTTTCTGTTGATAAGCACTTTTTGATCATAAAGATCATTATCTTAAAGGCGATCCCAGCCTGTGGAAAAGCTTGGATCCTGGCCCCGTGAACCGGGGGACAACCAGTGCTTTTATACACAGGCCCTCAACCGCCCGGATCTGGTACATAGGATAACTATAGGTTTTACATAGGTTTCAAGCATAGTTATCCACATTATCCCCAGTTGTTGTGGGTAACCTTGTAGAACAAGTCAGTGGGATCGGATTGTGAATAACCTGGTGGATAGTAAATCGAGGCGGGGCAGGGGAGATCCGGCTTTGAAAAGGGATCTCCCGGGTTGATCAGGAGATCGAAGCCATCCAGGGCTGGATCCAGGCTTCGGCGGCATCTTCCGGTATCTCGTACTGGGTCACGTCTATCTCAAGCCGTTCACCGATCCGGCTGGCACCGCATTCGGCCAGCCGTTGATCCAGGGTCTTGCCGCCCGCACAAAAGGTGTCGTAACTGCGGTCACCCAGTGCGATCACACCATAGCGAAATGCGCCAAGATCCGGTTTTTGTTCATAAAGATCTTTAACGAAGGGCTGGAGGTTGTCCGGCACCTCCCCGGCACCATGGGTGGACGTAACCACCAGCAGTATGGCGTCCGGTTCGGCGGCTATGGCGGCGAGCCGGGCGGGATTATGGATCTCGCTCTGATGACCGGCTTGATTGAGCAGATCGGCGACATGGTCGGCGACGTACTCGGCAGCACCTAACATAGAGCCGACGATGAGGTTGAATTTGGCCATGGGGGTATGCCTTTTGAATGCGTTGAGGATCCGGATTCTACCGCCAATGCATGTGGATAAAAATGGATAAGAATCGGGGAGATTCGCGCCATTTATTTTTTGGCGGCATCCGGATCCGGATCATCGAAGGGGGCCCATCATGGCCCCCTCCTTTATATAGAGGGATTCTACCTAGACCCTTATGTGTCCTGTTTATCAATAATCGACAGGATCTCTTTGTTTAATGTCAATGCGGATGCAAATGATTGGCAATTATTGAATCGATTCGAAAACCCTCCTGTAGTAGCATGACGCTGCATTATTGGCCGCTTTGACGGCAGAGCGAGCCCAGACTCGACCCATAAAAACAAAGCCTGACTCATAGAAAACTTGAGACTTAAACATGACACTACTAGCCAATCATTTTACTCCTCAACGATCCATTCTCGGTCGCTTGATCCCCCTGGCCTGCCTGTTTGGGGCGCTGCCAGCCATTGCTGAAGAAGCCCTGCCCAAGGCGAGCGAAACCATGGTGGTAACGGGTACCGCCATGAAGGTCGAGGTGCCGATGGCCGAGACCCCTCGCGCCGTTTCCGTGGTGGATCGCGAGGAGCTGGATCAGCATGCCGTGCTGCAGCTCGACGAATCCCTGCGTTATCGCTCCGGCGTGCTCTCCGGCCTCTATGGCTCGGATAACAACACCAACTGGTTCAAGGTGCGTGGCTTCGATGCAGCCTCTTATCTGGACGGTAACCGCCTGTTCAGCACCGGCTACTATGTGTGGACCCCGGAGCCTTTCGGCCTGGAAAGTGTGGAGTTATTGAAGGGACCCGCCTCCATTCTGTATGGCGAGGCGCCTCCCGGTGGCGTGGTCAATGCCATGAGCAAGCGTCCTACCGCCACGCCGCAGGGGCTGGTGAATCTGCAACTGGGCGACCGGGATCATCGTCAGGTGGGGGTGGATGTCTCCGACCAGCTGACCGACGACAGCCGCTATCGTTTTGTTGCGCTCTACAACGAGCGTGATGGCGTGCTGGACGGTACCTACAATGAGCGTGCCTATGTGGCGCCAAGTGTGACCCTGGATATCTCCGATAGCACCAGTCTCACCCTGCTGGCCAGCTTCCAGCATGACGAAGGGGTGCCCACCAACGGCTTCTTCCCTGTCTATGGCACCCTCAATACCGAAGAGGGCCAGATCGATCCCAGCACCAACTTGAGCCAGCCGGACTACGATCGCAACCGCAACACCCAGATTTCCGCCGGTTATGAGCTCTCCCACCAGATCAACCAGACCTGGGAGTTCAAGCAGAACGTCCGCTTCAACTACAACGATCTGCTGCTGCGTCAGACCTATATTTTCCCAACCTACGACAGCACCACCGCTTACCGTGGTCTGATCTACCGTGATGGCGATACCAAGAGTATCAACATGGACAACCAGATGGTGGGCTACTGGAGTACGGATCGCACCGAGCAGACCCTGCTGCTGGGGGTCGATCTGCAACGCCACGTCAATGAAGGGGATGAGGCCGACAACTACGGCATGGGATCCATCGATACCATGCACCCGGATCATGGCAACTTCCCAGGCTTTGATGAGTCAACGGCCACCTATCAGAAGAGCACCAAGGGTCAGAGCGGCCTCTATGCCCAGCATCAGATCCGTTGGGATGATCGCTGGTTGCTGACCGCCGGTGGCCGCTTCGACTATGTGGAGACCCACAACATCAGCGAAGCGACCAGCAAGAACGAGAGACAGTATGATGACAACCTCTCCCTCTCCGGCAGCCTGATGTACCTGGCCGACAATGGTCTCTCCCCTTACTTCACTTATGCCGAGTCATTTGAAGTGCTGCCGGGCATCGATCCCAATACCAAGAACTCCTACAAGCCGCTGGAAGGCAAGTTGTACGAGACCGGTATCAAGTACGCCCCCAGCTTCCTCGATGGCTACATCAATCTGGCGCTGTTCGATCTGGAGCAGACCAACTCGCTGGTCTCCACCGGTTCCGGCCAGCAGACCCAGGCGGGTGAGGTGACCTCCCAGGGCATAGAGCTGGAAGGGAGCGTGCAGGCGACCGCGGCGCTGCGCCTGACCGGGGCTTACACCTATACCGATGCCAAGACCAATGACACCGGTGATGGCGATCGTCGCGCCAGCCTGATCCCGCGTCACCAGGCCTCCTTCTGGGGTAACTACAAGGTGCAGCAAGGCCCGGTCTCCGGGCTGGAAGTGGGTACCGGGGTGCGCTATATCGGCTCCAGCGTCGGCATAGGCGCCGTGGATGCCAACTACAACCCCATCTACGGTTCGGCCGAGGTGCCAGCCCAGACGGTATGGGATGCGATGATCGGGTATGACTTTGCCAAGAACTGGCGTGCCCAGATCAACGTCAACAACCTGCTCGATGACACCTATGTCGCCAGCTGTGACTACTACTGCTACTACGGTGAGCCCCGCAGTGTGGTAGGTAGCGTCAACTACCGCTGGTAATCTGACTCGGGTTGCCCTCAGGGCAACCCGTTTCCCTTTCATACCCGACAGAGAATTTCATGGAGCTGCTCTACCTCGTCTATCGCCACTATCGCTGGCCATTCATCGCCATTACCCTGCTCAGCCTGGGCTCTGCCCTGCTCGGGATCGGGGTCATCGCCTTTATCAATAGCTATCTGATTGAATCAGTTGGCGATCCTGTTTCCGTTATCTTCCAGCTGCTCGGCCTTATCCTGGCGCTCATGGTTGTCACGCTCAGTTCGCAGTTGGCACTGACCACCCTCGGTCACCATTTTGTTTATCACCTGCGTGGCAAGTTGCTCAAGCAACTGCTCGATACCGATGTCGCCCAGGTCAAACGCATCGGCCAGGGGCCGCTGCTCGCCTCCCTCTCCAGTGATATTGGCAGTATCACCATCGCCTTCGTGCGCCTGCCCGAGCTTATCCAGGGCACCATTTTGACCCTGGGATCGGCCATTTACCTCGGCTGGCTCTCGCTCGGTATGCTGCTGTGGACCGCGCTCTGGGTCGGCGCCACCATGCTGATCGGCTGGCTGCTGGTCAAACGGGTTTATAGCCATCTGGGACTGATGCGCGCCGCAGAGGATCGCCTCTATCGCGACTATCAGGCCATGATAGAGGGTAACAAGGAGCTGGCCCTGAACCGGGACCGAGCCAGTCATCTCTATCAGCAGCAATATGAACCCAACGCCCTCGACTATCGCCACCACATCATCAGGGCCGACACCTTCCATCTCAGCGCCATCAACTGGTCGAATATCATGATGCTGGGGGCCATCGGCCTCGCCTTCTTCCTGGCGAACGGGCTGGGCTGGGCCAATACCAATGTGGCGGCTACCTATGCCCTGACCCTGCTATTCCTGCGTACCCCCTTGTTGCAGGCGATCGGCGCCTTGCCCACCTTGCTGGCGGCTCAGGTTGCCTTCAACAAGCTCAGATCCCTGGAACTGGCCGACCATGAACCCGAGTTCGCGGTGCGTGCCGTCTCGCCTCAGGATGGGCAGGCACAGTGGCAGACCCTCAGCCTGAAGCAGGTCGTGTTCCATCATGATGGCCAGGGCGGTCGGGCCGGTTTCAGCGTCGGTCCCATCGACCTTGAGATCCACCGTGGCGAGCAGCTGTTCGTCATCGGCGGTAATGGCTCGGGCAAGTCGACCCTGGCGATGCTGCTGACCGGGCTCTATCGACCGGTCAGCGGTGAGATCTTGCTCGATGGCGAGCCTGTCACCGACAGGGAGACCTATCTTGGTCTCTTCTCCGCCATCTTCACCGATTATCACCTGTTCGATCGCCTGATGGGGCCTGACGGTGAAGAGCCGGATCCCGAGCGGGTCCAGCAATGGCTGCACCTGTTGCAGATGGAGAGCAAGCTGGTGCTCGATGGGGCTCATGTCACCAATATCCAGCTCTCCCAGGGGCAGCGTAAGCGGGTCGCCCTGCTGCTGGCGGTTGCCGAGCAGCGCGACATCATGCTGTTCGATGAGTGGGCGGCGGATCAGGATCCGGAATTCAGACGCATCTTCTACCGCGAGTTGCTGCCGCGTCTCAACGCCATGGGCAAGACGGTGATCGCCATCAGCCATGACGATCACTACTTCCCGCTGGCTGACCGCCTGCTGGAGATGCGCCAGGGTCAGCTCAGCGAACTGGTCGGTGCCGAGCGCGACAGAGTCAGCCTTGACGTAGTGGGCCGTCTGGCCGAGCCGCAAGAGAGCTAAAGGGGAGGGCACCAGATCCGCTCTGCGCCCGGGTATGCCGGGCTTGTGTCGAGCGGAGCCCATCCCACGAGATGTCAAGGGCGCCTCTGCCATGGGGCGCCATCACCAACGGGACTGCTGATGTTTGAGATGAAATCCGCCGGTTTTGCCATTCAGGGCAAGACGCTGCTGCAACCCACCAGCCTGAGCTTCGAGCAGGGCAAGGTCTATGGTCTCATCGGCCATAACGGCTCCGGCAAATCGACCCTGATCAAGTTGCTGGCTCGCCAGCAGAATTACCATGGCGGCGAGATCTGCTTTGACGGCCGCCCCCTGGCCGACTGGGGTCATCAGGAGTTTGCACGCCAGGTTGCCTATCTGCCCCAGCACCTGCCGAGTACCGATAACTTGCTGGGCCGCGAGCTGGTCGAGTTTGGCCGTTATCCCTGGCGTGGCCTCTTTGGCCGTCATCGCCAGCAGGACAAGGAGAAGGTCGAGCAAGCCATCAATCTGACCCACACCCAGGCCTTTGCCGATCGGCTGGTGGATACCCTCTCAGGCGGAGAGCGGGGACGAGTCTGGCTCGCCATGTTGCTGGCCCAGGAGAGCCGTTTCATCCTGCTGGATGAACCTTTGGCCGCGCTGGATGTGGCCCATCAGATGGAGGTGCTGACCCTGATCCGCACCCTCTGCCAGCAGCTGGATCTGGGGGTCATCATCGTCATCCACGACATCAACATGGCGGCCCGTTTCTGCGATCATCTGGTGGCGCTGCACTCGGGGTCGGTGCTGGTACAAGGGGAGCCGGAATCCATCATGACCAGCGAGACCCTGGAGTCTGTCTACGGCATTCCCATGGCTGTGATGCGTCACCCGGCGCAGAGCCACTCCATCGCCATATTGTGAGGTCGTTGTGAACAGATTCAAATCGCTGGGCATCGCCTTGCTGGGGCTCATCTGCCTGCCGACCTCGCTTGTCTCTTTCGTGCAGGCTGAACCCCGTATCGCGACCGTTGACTGGACCATCGCCGAGACCCTGCTTGCCCTGGGTATTACCCCGGCGGGCATGGGGGACATGGGCTCTTATGGCGCCTGGGTGACGGAGCCCGTGATGCCGCCATCCGTGGTGGATCTCGGTCTGCGGGCCCAACCGAACCGCGAGCTGCTGGCCGAACTCGAACCTGATCTCATCCTTATCTCGCCCCTGGCTGCCCCCTTGGCCCCCACCCTGAGCCAGATAGCGCCGGTCAAATCCATTACCCTCTACTCGCCGGAGGGGGATTATTGGGCTCAGCTCGCCGGCGCGACCCGGGACATTGCCGCCCTGGTCGACAAGTCAGCGGAGGCGGACAGCTTGTTGACCGGGCTGGATGAGGAGTTGGCTGAACTCAAGGCCGGGTTGCCCAAACACCTGCCCCCGCTATTGCTGGTGCAGTTTATCGATGAGCGCCACGTGCGGGTGTTCGGGCAGCACAGCATGTATGACTCTGTGATGGGCAAGCTGGGGCTGCGCAATGCCTGGCAGGCGCCAACCAATTACTGGGGATTCGCCTCGGTCAGCATAGAGAGCTTCGCCACCATGGATGAAGCCCGGCTGGTCATCGTCGACCCCTTGCCAAGTGGCGTGGCCGCCAAGCTGGCGGCCCCCGGACTCTGGCAGCATCTGCCCCTGGTACAGCGCGCCAAGCCGCTGCATCTTCCTCCCGTGTGGAGTTTCGGTGGCGTGTTGTCGGCTCGCCGTTTCGCCCAGCAATTGAGCCTGGCTCTGACCACCGATGCCGGAGTACCCCATGAATAGCCTGTCACAACGTCCCCTGAACCGGGGCGTACTACCGGGCCCCGCGGCCTTGCTCTGCCTGGTATTGTTGCTGCTGACCTGCGCGGTCGCCGGGTGGGTATTGAGCCACTGGTTACCTTTTTCCCTCTGGCCCCAGGCCATGCTGAACCCGGATTATGGGGATGCCCGTCAGGCGGTGATGCACTTTAGCCTGCTGCCGCGACTCGCCGTCACGCTGCTGGCGGGAGCCGGGCTGGCGCTGGCTGGCGTCCTGATGCAACAAGTGCTGCGCAATCCACTCGCCTCGCCCACCACCCTCGGGGTCGCCTCGGGGGCCCAGCTTGCGCTCCTGCTGGCAACCTTGCTGGCCCCGGGCCTGCTGGTGGCGCGGGAGTGGATCGCCATGGCGGGAGGGGCAGGGGCCATGGCCCTGGTCTTCATGCTCACCTGGCGACGGGATCTCAATCCCCTGGTCATCGTCTTCGCCGGTCTGGTGATCAACCTCTATCTGGGGGCCATCAGTCTGGCGCTGCTGCTGTTTCATCAGGAAGAGCTCAAGGGCATGCTGGTGTGGGGCAGTGGTGCCCTGGCTCAGGATAGCTGGGAGGGGGTGAGTTATCTGCTGCCCCGCCTGCTGCTGGGGGTGGGCCTGGCCGCCGTCTTGCTTCGCCCCCTGGCTGTGCTGGAGCTGGACGATGCCAGTGCTCGCAGCCTGGGGGTCTCCCTCAAGAAGCTGCGTTTCGCCGGATTGGGCGTCGCGGTATTTGTCACCGCCTGTGTGGTGAGCGTGGTCGGCATCATAGGTTTCATCGGTCTGGCTGCCCCCATCATGGTCAGATTGCTAGGGGCTCGCTCCCTCGGCCAACGTCTGTTGTGGGCCCCGCTGTTGGGCGCCCTGTTGCTCAGTCTCACGGATCTGTTGTTGCAGGGGGCGAGTCGCTTCTGGCCACTGATGATACCGACGGGGGCCATGACGGCACTGCTGGGTGCCCCCCTGTTGCTCTGGCTCATCCCCCGGCTCGCCCTGCACAAGCAGCAACCCAAGGTGACTGCCGCCCTGACCATACCGCGCCATCCTCACCCATCCCGACTGTTGTGGGGGCTGGGGTTGGCGCTGCTGCTGGCCCTGATAGGCTCACTGGCGCTGGGGCAGGGCGTCAATGGCTGGAGCTGGCCATCGCTGGCTCGCTGGCAGGCGCAATGGGAGTGGCGATTGCCCCGCACCCTGGCGGCGGCCGCTGCCGGTATCTTGTTGGCGCTGGCGGGAACCTTGCTGCAAAGGGTCAGCCGCAATCCCATGGCGAGTCCCGAGCTGCTGGGGGTGAGTGGTGGCACTGTCATGGGGTTACTGCTGGCGGCCTTCCTGCTACCCGCCTTGCCACTGCCGCTGATGTTGCTGGCGGGGGTTGCCGGGGCTGTGCTGGTACTCGTGCTGTTGCTGGCGTTGAACAGGCGCAGTGGCTTTCAGCCCGAGCGGATCCTGCTATGTGGCATCGCCATCACCGCCATGTTGGAGCCAGTGCAGAGCATCGCCCTGGCCAACGGCGATCCCAGGGTGCAACTGCTGCTGGCCTGGGTCTCGGGGTCTACCTATTACGTGACAAGCCCCATGGCGCTGAGACTCGCCCTGTTGGCAGGCATCATGCTGACAGGAGCCCTGGCCCTGGGACGCTGGCTCGATATTCTGCCTTTGGGGGGGGCGGCAGCCAGATCGCTGGGGGTCAACACCCAGCGCGCTCAGCTGATTATGTTGCTGCTGGTGGCCCTGCTCACCGCCAGTGCCACCCTGGTGATAGGGCCACTCTCATTCGTCGGCTTGCTCGCCCCCCACATGGCCAAGCTGATGGGATTGGTGCGGGCACGTGCTCATCTGCTCGGCGCCAGCCTGTGCGGCGCCCTGTTGATGGTGCTGGCGGACTGGGCGGGTCAGCAACTGCTCTTCCCAATGGAGATCCCTGCCGGGCTGGTCTCTACCTTGTTAGGGGGCGCTTACTTTATGTGGTGTCTGCGCCGGCTCTAAGGTTGCGAATGACAGTTTTTTACCATGAAAAAGCCCAAGGCAGTGCCTTGGGCTTTTTGTTGGCTGGGGCAGGGACTTACTTGCCGATGCAGAAACTGGAGAAGATGCGGCCCAGCAGATCGTCCGAGCTGAACTCGCCGGTGATTTCGGACAGGGACTCTTGTGCCAGGCGCAGCTCCTCGGCCACCAGCTCACCGGCGACATAGACCTCGAGTTGCTCCTTGGCCACCAGCAGCCGCTCGGCGGCGCGCTCCAGGGCATCCAGGTGGCGACGGCGAGCCATGAAGCCCCCTTCGGTGTTGCCCTGGAAGCCCATGCAGGCCTTGAGGTGATCCCGCAGGGCAGGCAGCCCCAGCTCTGTCTTGGCGGAGATGCGGTAGACCGCGTGACCCAGCTCCTGGCTCGGGGCCAAGTCTTCGCCGGTCAGATCGGCCTTGTTGCGCACCACGGTGAGGCCGATGTTTTTTGGCAGGCGATCGACGAAGTCCGGCCAGATCTCCCGCGGGTCTATCGCATTGGTCGTTGTGCCATCCACCATGAACAGCACCCGGTCTGCCTGGGCTATCTCGGCCCAGGCCCGCTCTATGCCGATCTTTTCCACCTGATCCTGGGTGTCGCGCAGGCCAGCGGTGTCGATGATGTGCAGTGGCATGCCATCCAGGTGAATGTGCTCGCGCAGCACGTCGCGGGTGGTGCCGGCTATCTCGGTGACGATGGCTGACTCGCGACCGGCCAGGGCGTTGAGCAGGCTGGACTTGCCCGCGTTGGGACGACCGGCGATCACCACCTTCATCCCTTCGCGCAGCAGGGCACCCTGTTTGGCTTCTGCGCGCACCCCGTCCAGCTCGGTCATGATGGCGTGCAAGTCCCCCGACACCTTGCCGTCGGAGAGGAAGTCTATCTCCTCGTCCGGGAAGTCGATGGCGGCTTCCACATAGATGCGCAGGTGGATCAGGCTCTCGACCAGATGCTGTATCTTGCTGGAGAACTGACCCTGCAGGGAGTGCATGGCGCTGCGGGCGGCCTGCTCGCTGGAGGCTTCAATCAGATCGGCGATGGCCTCGGCCTGGGCCAGATCCAGCTTGTCGTTCATGAAGGCGCGTTCGCTGAACTCGCCGGGGCGGGCGGGGCGCAGCCCTTTGATCTGCAAGATACGGCGCACCAGCATGTCCATGATGACGGGGCCACCGTGACCCTGCAGCTCCAGCACATCTTCGCCGGTGAAGCTGTTGGGGGCCTTGAACAGCAGGGCAATGCCCTGATCCAGCGGCTGATCCTGCTCATCCTTGAATGGCAGGTATTCGGCATAGCGTACCCGGGGTCGCTTGCCGAGTACTATCTCGGCCACCTGTTCGGCAGCGGGGCCTGAGACCCGCACTATGCCGACGCCGCCACGGCCAGGGGCGGTGGCCTGGGCCACTATGGTATCTGTTGTCATCTTGCTTGGGCTCACTCATCCGGAAACGGGTTCTGTCATTGCGGACATTGTAATAAAAAAGGCGGCCCTAAGGCCGCCTCTTTCGTCATGGCTGTGAAGATCAGGTGCGAGTGTGCAGCCCTTTCTTCTCCAGTTGACGGTAGATGATGGTCTGCTGGGTAATGGAGATGACGTTACTCACCAACCAGTACAGGGTCAGGCCAGCCGGGAACCAGAGGAACATGAAGGTAAAGATGATGGGCATGAACTGCATCACCTTCTGCTGCATGGGGTCCGTGATGGTGGTCGGGCTCATCTTCTGCAGATACCACATGGAGGCGCCCATGAGGATTGGCAGTACGAAGAAGGGGTCCTTGACCGACAGGTCAGTGATCCAGAGGGCAAACGGCGCGTGGCGCAGCTCGACCGATTCCATCAGCGCCCAGTACAGGGAGATGAAGATCGGCATCTGGACCAGGATGGGCAGACAGCCGCCCAGCGGGTTGACCTTCTCCTTCTTGTACAGCTCCATCATGCCCTGGGACATCTTCTGGCGATCGTCACCGAAGCGTTCCTTGAGCGCGGCCAGCTTGGGCTGAAGCATGCGCATCTTGGCCATGGAGGTGTACTGGGCCTTGGTCAGCGGGAACATGATGCCGCGAACCAGCAGGGTCAGCATGATGATGGCCACACCCCAGTTACCCACGAAACCGTGGAACACGGTCAGCAACCAGTGCAGCGGCTGAGCGATGAACCAGAGCCAGCCGTAATCGACGGACAGATCCAGGTGCTCGGCAACCGTGGCCATCTTGTCCTGCAATTTCGGACCGACCCACAGTTTGCTGGTCACTTCGCTCTGCTGGCCGGCAGCCACGTCAACCATGGGCGCCTTGTAGCCGATGATCGCCTGGTCTTTGCCAGGGATGGTGCGGCTATAGAAGCTGTTGGTGTCGCTGGCGTTCGGTGCCCAGGCGGAGACGAAGTAGTGCTGCAGCATGGCGACCCAACCACCCTTGGTGGTCTTGTTCAGGTCGGCATCCTTCATCTCATCGAAGGTGTACTTCTTGTAGCGGCTCTCTTCGCTGGAGAAGGCACCACCGCGGTAGGCACTCGCCACCAGGGCATGACCTTCCTGATCCTTGGGCGTGGTCACGGTCTGCTTGAGCTGACCGTAGAACTGCACCTGCACCGGTTCGGCGGATTTGTTGTCGATCTGGTAATCGACGCCAACGGCATAGTCACCACGCTTGAGCACGAAGCGCTTGGTGAAGACCACACCCTTGCTGTCGGTCCAGGTCATCGGCACCACGATTTGATCCTGACCCTCGGCCAGCTGGAAGCTGGTCTGGGCGGCTTCGTAGGTGGGGCGGCCTTCGGGTCGGCTATCCGGACCATCACGACCGACCAGACCACTCTGGGCGACATAGATGAACTGGGGCTGGCTGGTCAGCAGAGTGAACGGCTCATCCATGCCTTCTTGCAGCTTGTGGGCCAGCAGTTGGGCAGAAACGATATCGCCACCCTGGGTATCCAGGGTCAGTTTGAGCACGTCAGAGGAGACGGTGATCAGCTTGCGGGCGGCATTGGCATCGGCTGCTTGCTCGGAAACCTGAGGAATATCACCGGTCTGACCGGCTTCAGGCACGAAATGTTCAGTTTGGGCCACAGGGGCCGGCTTCGGAGCCTTGTCGGACTCCCACTGTTGCCAGAGCAGAAAGCTCACGAACAGCAAACCGATCAGGAGTAGATTGCGTTGTGATTGCATAGTCTTCAGTTTCTTCGCTTTGGTTGCGGAACCGGGTCATAACCACCCTCGGATAAGGGATGGCATTTTAATAGACGTTTGCTGGCTAACCAAACGCCTTTTATGAAACCGTGAAGTCGGAGAGCTTCTATCGCAAATTGGGAACAAGTTGGAGTAAAACGGCAGCGCGGCCCCAGCAGGGGACTAATGATTAGCTGATACAGGCGTATCAGTTTGATAGCTACCCATTGCAACGGCGTGACAGGGTGCGCCATAGCTTTTCCAGTAACTTGAAGAGTTCCTCGTTATCCATCTCTTTCACACCGGCCTTGGCGATCACGACGATGTCGATAGCGGGCAGGTTGGTTTGATTGAGACGAAAGCTTTCCCGTACCACTCGTTTGACACGATTACGCCACACGGCGCGCTTGAGTGCTTTTTTGGGCACAGCGAGACCAAGACGGGGATGTTCGAGAGTATTAGGACAGGCGAGAAGCGTTATTTGCGGGGAAGCGGCCCGGACAGGCTCTGCGAAAACGCGTTTGAAGTGTTCGGGAGTTAACAGACGTAACTCCCGAGCGAAGGTGTGCGGCGTGGGCATTAAGCTGCCAGACGGGCACGACCCTTGGCACGACGAGCGGCCAAAACTTTACGACCGTTGGCAGTAGCCATGCGGGCGCGGAAACCGTGAGAGCGCTTGCGCTTCAGGTTGGACGGCTGAAAAGTACGTTTACTCATGATTAGATTCCGTATTTCTGTACAGTTTTGATTGTCACACTGAGCCGACGCGCCAGCTATAGCGTGTGACGACTAGCAAAAGAGGCCGAATTCTAAACAGAGTTCGGCTTTTAGTCAATCCGCCTAAGCCGGTATCGGTCACCAACTGCAAAATAAGTAGAGGGCCGACACAAGATCCGGAGGATCGCGGGCTCAGGATTATACTGGCATGCCCTGGTTAAACAAGGATCCTTCATTAAAAAAGGCGGCCAGGCCGCCTGTGGTGTGCTACTTCAGCACTTTGCGCAAGAATTCCCGGGTACGGGGATCCTTGGGATCGACCAGTATCTGATCCGGTGGACCCTGCTCGACGATCCGTCCTCCCTCCATGAAGATCACCCGATCCGCCACGTCCCGGGCAAACTCTATCTCATGGGTGACCACCACCATGGTCTGGTGTCGGCGGGCGAGTTGCTTCATCAGACCCAGCACTTCATCAACCCATTCGGGATCGAGGGCCGAGGTGGGCTCGTCGAACAGTATGACCTTGGAGTGGGCGGCCATGGCGCGGGCGATGCCGACCCGCTGCTGCTGGCCACCGGACAGCGATGCCGGGTAGGCATCTTGCTTATCGGTGAGGCCTATCTCCTTGAGGATGGCCAGCGCCGTGGCACGAGCCTCCGCCTTGGGCTGTTTCCAGACGGTCACCAACCCTTCGGCGATGTTGTCCAGCGCCGTCTTGTTGGCAAACAGGGCATAGTTCTGGAACACAAAGGAGGCGCGCTTGCGCAGCTCTATCGCCTCTTTCTCGCTCGCCTTGGCCAGATCGAGTTGGATATCGTCGATGGCCAGGGTGCCGGCATCCGGGGTTTCCAGCAGATTGAGGCAGCGCAGCAGGGTCGACTTGCCGGTGCCTGACGGCCCTATGACGACCACGATTTCGCCCTTCTTTATCTCCAGATCAATGTTGTTGAGCACAACATTGCCATCGAATGCCTTGGTGAGGCCGCTCAGTTTGATCATGAGTTGTCTCTCCTTAATAGGCGCGGTTGAGGCGCACTTCCAGCAGGTGCTGGATGCGGGTGAAGAAGATGACCACTACCCAGTAGACCAGGGCCACCGCCATGAAGCTCTCGAAGAACTTGAACGACGAAGCGGCTTCCATCTGCGCTTTGCCCATGATCTCGGCCACGCCCAGGGTGAAGGCGAGGGAGGTACTCTTGATCATGTCGATGAAGTAGTTCATCAGCGAGGGTGTGGCGATGCGGGCAGCCTGGGGCAAGATGATGCGCTGCATGGCCTGCAGCTTGCTCATGCCGATGCTGAGGGCTGCCTCCATCTGGCTCTTGTGGATACCCAGAATGGCGGCACGGATCGACTCGGCCATGTAAGCGGCAAAGTGCAGGGTCAGGCCGACGATGGATGCGGTAAAAGCGTCCATTCCCACGAATATGGGGAAGAGTTGCGGCAGACCGTAATAGAGCAGGAACAGCTGGACCAGCAGCGGGGTACCTCGGAAGAACGAGATATAGAGCATGGCCAACCAGTGAATGACGGGAACGCGAAACACCCGCACTATCGCCAACATCAGCGACAGGACGAGTGCCAGTACGAATCCCCACAGGGCCATTTCCATGGTCGTGCCCAGGTATTTGAGCAGGATCGGAAACAGCCCCAGCGTGTAATCGAGATCGAATTCCATCATTTATTTATTGGTGATGTCCGCCGCGAACCACTTCTCGGAGATCTGCTTGAGAGCGCCGTCTTTGCGCATGGCAGTCAAGGCTTCATCGACCTTGGCCAGCAGGGCTTGCTGCTTGGGCGTCTTCAGGAAGGGCAGGGCGTTTTCGATGGTCTCGAACGGCTTGCCAGCCTGCTGCAGCGGCAGCTTGGACTCTTTGATCAGCTGAGCGGTGGAGACGCGGTCCATCACGAAGGCATCGATACGGCCCAGGGCGACATCCTGCTCGAAGGCGGAGTCATAGGTGCGGATGTCCATCTTGTGGTCAGGATCGTTCTTGCGCAGCAGCTCTTCGAAGTTGGAGCCCAGGTTGACGGCAACCTTCTTGCCTTCCAGGTCTTTGATACCATTGATGGTGCTGTTGCCCTTGCGAACCACGATCTGGGCACCGTCATAGACATAAGGCTGGGAGAAGTCGTACTTGGCCTTGCGCTCGTCTGTGATGGTGATCTGGTTGGAGATGGTATCGACCCGACCGGTTTCCAGCATGCCAAACAGGCCGGAGAAGCTGGCGGTCACGAATTCAACCTTGTAGCCGGTGCGCTCACCGATCTGGTTCCACATGTCGACCTCAAAGCCCTGCAGTTTGTCCTGCTTGACGAAGGTGAACGGGAAATATTTGCCAGACATGCCGACCTTGATGGTCTCCTGGGCGACGGCTTGACCGGAGAGCATGGCCAACAATATGGCGGCGCCGGACACCAGCTTGATAGATGAAGACATGGGTATACCTCTCTCTGTTGTTCTGTGTTTCTAGTTTTAATGACTGAAAGTGAGTGAATGTTATTGGAATAAGTTCTGAAAAATAAATCATATTTGGTTATATCAAATAACCCTGAATCACCCCGGATCCTGCCTCGTTCATGCTGTGGGTAAGTTTGGGGATGAAATGGGATCCTGAGCCGTCGGATCCTTGAAAGTCAAGGATCTTATTTGCTGGATCCGCGAGCTGGCGGCTAGAGATCCACCGGCTAAAAACGTAGAATAGCCGGTCTTTAGCTAATCAATAAACGGGAGTCCAGA